>CAVVDB010000009.1:0-127259 GCA_963746865.1 uncultured Chloroflexia bacterium | reverse complement strand
GGCGCACCGGCGGTGGGCATGGGTCCTGGCCATCGTCACCGCTGGGTTCATCCTCGCCATCGATCTCGGCTGGTGGTGGGCCGGTGAGCCGCGGTACGGCTCGATGCTCGTCAACGTGATCGCCGTCTTCTACCTCAACCAGCAGGACGTCCGGACCTCGCTGCGCGGGGCTCGGGCCGACGCATGACGCACCCGACCGACCTCGACCTGCTCCGCCGCCACGAGCCGATCCTGCGGTTCACCGACGGCGAGCTGTTCTACCCGATGGCCACGGCGCCGTATGTCGAGGCGTGCGACCTGCTCAGCGCGACGACGCTGCGCGAGGCGCGGGTCCGGATCCCCGCCGGCGAACTCGACCTCGACCGGCTGGCGGCGGCGACCGATGACCTGCAGCCGGGCGAGTCGCAGTTCCTGCGGTTCGTCCCGAAGCCGCTCAACGCGCTCGAACTCCGCCGCTGGCGAACCCAGCCCGCGCACTCGCGGTTCACGGCGCCGGGCCGCCTCGCCCGGGTCGGCCTCGCGGCGCGGCTCGTTGATGCCGGCCTTGTGACCTCGTTGCTCCTGCGCGGACGCGTTCCGGGCGGGACGGCGGCCGCGGCCTCGGTCAAGTACGACGCGATCCGGGCTCGCGACCCGCGAGTCGTGTATCACGGCCGCGTGATCCGGGAGAGCCGGTGGGTCGTCCTCCACTACTTGTTCTTCTACGCGATGAACGACTGGCGCTCCACCTTCGAGGGCGCGAACGACCACGAGGCCGACTGGGAGCAGTGCTTCGTCGTCCTCGAGGCGGTCGACGATGACGACCTGCGGCCGGCATGGTTCTGCGCTGCCGCCCATGACGAGAAGGGGGACGACCTCCGACGCCGCTGGGACGACCCGCGGATGGAGACGATCGACGGGCACCCGGTCGTCTACCCGGGCGCCGGCTCGCACGCGACCTACCTGGAGCGCGGCGAGTACATCATGCTGCTGCCGTTCCCGGGCGAACGGAACGTCCGCGGACCACTCGACCTCATCCGCCGCGCCTGGCGCGATACGCTCGCACAGCCCGACCCGGGCGACCTGGCGGCCAAGGCCAAGCGCGCCCTGAGCGTCCCATTCGTGGACTACGCACGAGGCGACGGGCTGACCGTCGGTCCCGGCGGCGACGTGGAGTGGACGCCGCTGATCATCAGCGATGCCGACGGCTGGGTCGATCGCTACCAGGGGCTGTGGGGGCTCGACACCGGCGACCGGTTCGCCGGCGAGCGTGCCCCAGCCGGTCCGAAGTACACCCGGACCGGCTCGGTCCGGCAGTCCTGGCACGACCCGCTGGGGTTCGCCGGGCTGTCGAAGGTGCCGCCGCCGTCACAGGCGGTCGTGGTCCTCGAGGCGCGGATCGCCGAGCTCGACGCGACACTTGGCGAGGTGACCGCGGAAGCCAACACCCTGCGGGCCGAGCTGCCGAAGCTCGATCAGGAGACAGCCGCCATCCGCGATACACCGGGCCTCGAGACCTACCGGGCCGGTCGCCTGGTCGAACTGCACACCGCCGAGGCCCGGCTGACGAGTCTCCGCGTCCAGGAGGTCGAACTTCGGACGGCGATCGCGGCGAGCGGCCAGCGGCTGACCGACCTGCGGGCGGGCCGGCTGGACGACCCACGCATCCACCTCCACCACGCATCGGAACCTGAGCCACCGGCCGTCGCGAGTCGCCGCGCATTCGGGGAGGCGTGGGCGGCACTCAGCGTCGGGCTCCTCATCGCGGCCCTCGCGGTCATCGTCTGGTTCCGCATCCTGCCGGCCCCGGCGGCCATCGTCGTCCTGCTCGGGTCGTATCTGGCGATCGAATCGTTCTTCGACCGCAACATCGGCGAACTCATCCTCAAGGTCACGGTCGTGCTGGCGCTCATCTCGTCGCTCATCCTCGCCGTGACCTACATCCGCGAACTGTTCCTGGCGGGCCTGCTCGCCCTGGGCATCCTGCTCATCGCGGACAACGTGGGCGAGCTTCGCCGCAGGCTTCGCTGACCGAGCGAGCGTCGCCGTCGGTCCGTCGTTGTGCTGTAATTCGGCGCAGCGACAGCCCGGCGCCTCGATCCGACGCCCTTCCAACCGCGACCTGCGCCACGCTGCCCCGAGGAGACCCATGGGCATCACGACCGCTTCCGGCTCGATGACCAGCGACGAGATCGCTGCCCTCTCGCGCCAGCACACGTTCTTCTCCTGGTCGGTCCAGGGCGCCGTCGATCCGATCGCCATCGACCATGCCGAGGGCGTTTACCTGTACACGCCCGAGGGCCAGCGGATCCTCGACTTCAACAGCCAGCTCATGTCGGTCAATATCGGTCACGGCGACCGGCGGGTCATCGATGCGATCACCGCCCAGGCCACCAAACTCCAGTACGTCCAGCCCGCATTCGCGACCGAGATCCGCGCGCGACTCGGCGCGAAGCTGGCCGAGATCCTTCCCGGCGACATGGACAAGGTCTTCTTCACGCTCGGCGGCGCGGAGGCGATCGAGAACGCGATCAAGCTTGCGCGCGCCGCGACCGGACGGCACAAGATCCTGGCCCGCTATCGGTCGTACCACGGCGCGACGCTGGGAGCCATGACGCTGACCGGTGACCCGCGCCGCTGGGCCAACGAGCCCGGCATCGTGGGCGTTGTCCGCTATCCCGACACGCACCGTTGGGGAGAGGCGGAACCCCGGCCCGTGGCGGAGAGCCTCCAGGGACTCGAGGACGTCATCCGCTACGAGGGCGCGAAGTCGATCGCGGCTGTCTTCCTCGAGACGATCGTCGGCACGAACGGGATCCTCATCCCGCCCGACGGCTACATCGCCGGCGTTCGCGAGATCTGCGACCGGAACGACATCCTGATGGTCGCCGACGAGGTGATGGCCGGCTTCGGGCGGACCGGCCGCTGGTTCGCGGTGGACCACTGGGACGTCACGCCGGACCTGATGACGATGGCCAAGGGCCTGACCAGCTCCTACCTGCCGCTCGGTGCCGTCGCGATGCGCCACGGGATCGCCGAGAAGTTCGAGAACCAGATGTTCTTCGGCGGCCTGACCTACAGCAGCCACCCGGTCAGCCTGGCGGCATCGCTCGCCACCATCTCGGTCTACGAGGAGGACGGGCTGATCGCGAACGCCGCCCGCCTCGACCCGGTCATGCGCGAGCATCATCGGCGGCTCGCCGAGAAGCATCCGAGCGTCGGGGCGACGCGCAACCTCGGCCTGTTCGGGATCATCGATCTCGTGCGCAGCCGCGATCCGTGGACGCCGCTCACGCCGTTCAACGGGACCTCGGACGAGATGAAGGCGATCGCCAAGTTCCTGCGCGACAACGGTGTCTACACGATGACGCCGAACAATTCGATCCACACCAACCCGCCGCTGTGCATCACCGAGGCGCAGCTCGCCGAGGGCTTCGAGGTCATCGACCGGGCGCTCGAGATCGCCGACCAGGCGGTCGGGTAGCGCCGGCGTGTCGACCCGCGCCGGACGCTGATGGCCGCCGACATCGCGGCACCGCCTCGCCCGCCGGGTGGCGCGTGGCGTCGGCGCCTGCGACCGGTCATCGGCTTCACGACGGTCCTGGTCGTCCTGCTCGTGGTCTGGGAGGTGCTCAAGGTCGATCGGCGGCGACACATGGCACGTCGAATCGTTCCTTGGGACGGGCATCACGATCGACTGGGAGCCACCGCTCCGGTTCCCGTTCGCGACGGACGTGAAGCTGCCGCACACCTGGGTCATCGCGCTCGAGTTCGGGGCCACCGACGCGAACGGGATGACGACCCTGGAGCGGCTGATCGGTGCGGCGCTGTTCACGCTCCGGAATGCCGCCATCGGGTTCGCACTCGGGTCGATGCTCGGCCTCGGCCTCGCGATCCTGCTGGTGCACGTTCGCGTGCTCGAGCGCTCGCTCGTGCCGATCATCGTGGCCAGCCAGACGATCCCGATCATCGCCATCGCGCCGCTCATCGTCATCGGGCTCAAGGCCGACTGGTTCGGCGTCGCGATCGTCGCCACCTACCTGACGTTCTTCCCGGTCACCATCGCCGCGTTGCGCGGGCTGCGCGCGTATGACCCGCGGGCGCTCGAGCTGATGCGGTCCTACGCGGCGTCGCGCGGGGCGATCCTGCGCAAGCTGCGGCTGCCGGCCTCGCGGCCGTACCTGTTCACCGGTTTCCGGATCGCCGCGCCGGCCGCGGTCGTCGGCGCGATCGTCGGCGAGCTGCCGTCGCTGATCCAGGATGGCCTTGCCCGGCAGATCATCACCGGGATGCAGTACTACTCGTTGAACGCGGCGTTCCTGTGGGCCGCCATCGTCATCTCGGCCGTCCTCGGCATCGGGGTCTACCTGCTCGTCGTCGGCGTCGAGTCCTGGATCCTCCGCCATGAGCATCGCGTCGATCCGATGGGAGCGTGACCGTGGACGCCGTGCCGTCGGAGGCCGTCGGTCGATCGGTCGTCGAGATCTCGGGCGTCTCGAAGGTGTTCGCCGCGAGCGGGCAGGGCGGCCGCCCGGTCGAGGCACTGGTTGGCATCGACCTGTCGGTGGTGGCCGGCGAATTCATCTCGCTCATCGGGCCGTCAGGGTGCGGCAAGTCCACGTTGCTGCGGATCGTCGGCGACCTGACCAGCCCGACGTCGGGCACGGTGACGGTCAATGGCAAGCCAGCCCCGCAGGCCCGCCGCGACCGCGACTACGGGATGGTCTTCCAGGCCCCGATCCTGTTCGATTGGCGGTCCGTCCAGGCCAATGTCGAGCTGCCGCTCGAGATCAACGGCACGCCGAAGGCCGAGCGAGGGCGTCGGGCCGCAGAGCACCTGGCCCTCGTCGAACTGTCCGACTTCGCGGGCCACTACCCGTGGCAGCTGTCGGGCGGGATGCAGCAGCGAGTCGCCATCGCCCGCGCCCTCGCGCTCGATCCGGCGATCCTGCTGATGGACGAGCCGTTCGGCGCCCTCGACGAGATGACCCGCGAGCGGATGAACATGGAGTTGCTCAAGATCTGGGATCGCACCCAGACGACCGTGCTGTTCGTGACCCACTCGATCGCCGAGGCCGTCTTCCTGTCCTCCCGGGTCGTGGTGATGTCCGCCCGTCCGGGGCGGATCTCGGCGGTGGTCGACATCGACCTGCCACGCGAGCGCACGACCGAGACGCGCGAGAGCGAGGCGTACTTCCACCTTGTGACCGTGGTCCGTGAGGCGCTCCGCGGCGATGAGGCGACGCACCCGCCCGGCTCGTTGGACAGCCGCCGGGTTGCCGCCGAGGGCCTGTCCGGGTGACGAGCGCCGCGCCCCCGATCGCCGCGGGTTCGGCCCGCGGCGCCGGTGTCCGGGGCCGCCTGCGCGATTGGGGGCCTCCGGTCCTGCTCCTCGTCGGCTTCCTCGTCGTCTGGGAGGTCGCCGTCCGCGCCTTCCAGATCCAGCAGTTCATCCTGCCAAGTCCGATCGCCATCGCGGTCGCCTGGCAGACCTACCTGCCCGAACTCCTCGACGCGGCCGGTTACACGTTCTGGGAGATCATCGGCGGGATGGTCATCGGGTCGGCCGCGGGGATCCTGATCGGCGCGGTCACGGCGCGCTATCGGTCCATGCAGGACTCGCTGATGCCCTTCGCGGTCGCCGCCAGCTCGGTGCCGATCCTGGCCTTCGCACCGCTGTTCAACAACTGGTTCGGGCTGGACAACCCGTTGTCGAAGGCGATGATCGCGGCGGCCCTGTGCTTCTTCCCGGTGATGATCAACACGGTCCGCGGGCTGACCAACGTGGACCCGGCGGCGCTCGAGCTCCTTCGCTCGCTGGCGGCCTCCGAGGCGCAGGTCTTCCGGAAGCTCCGGATCCCGAATTCGCTGCCGTATGTCTTCACGGCGTTGCGCCTGGCGGCGACGCTGGCCACGATCGGGGCGGTGGTCGGCGAGTACTTCGCCGCGCCGCGCGCCAGTCTCGGGCAGTACATCGCGACCTACTCCGCCTACCTCAACTTCGAGCGATCGTGGGCCGCGATCGTCTTCGCCTGCGCGATCGGGATCAGCCTGTACATCCTCGTCGTCGTGGTGGAGTGGCTGGTGATGCCCTGGGCGCGCTCGAAACGCGACTGGAGCTGAGTCCGAAGCGGCACCGGGGCGCTTCGCGGATGACGATGTCGGCGAGCTGTCGCGTTCGTTAGACTGCGAGGTCGGAGGGGGAGGACCGGCTCCTGGCCGGGACCCGCACCAAGAGGAGTGCCCTATGCGTACCATCCGCGCCGTCGCGGCGTTCGTCGTCGTCGTGATCGCATTGGCCGCGTGTTCGAGCAGCGGGGGCTCGTCGTCCGCACCAAATGCCAGCCTGGCCGTGCTGAAGCCGATCAAGCTCCAACTGCAATGGTTCCCGCAGGCCCAGTTCGCGGGCTATTTCGCGGCCCTAGACAAGGGGTACTACCGGGACGCGGGGTTCGACGTCACGATCCTGCCCGGCGCGGTCGAGATCGTCCCGGCGACCGTGGTCGCGGGCGGCCAGGCGGAGTTCGGCATCAGCTGGGTGCCGCGGATGCTGGCCCCGCGCGAGTCCGGCGCCGACGGCATCGTGATCGCCCAGATCTTCCAGCGCTCGCCGACGCTCCAGGTGTCGTTCAAGGACAAGAACATCACCAAGACCGAGGACCTGAAGGGCAAGAAGGTCGGTGCCTGGGGCTTCGGCAACGAGGCCGAGCTGTATGCAGGGCTGCGCAAGGCCGGCATCGACCCGGCGAACAAGAGCGACGTGAACATCATCGCCCAGCAATTCGACATGGTCGCCTTCGGCGCCGGTGAGATCGACGCCGCCCAGGCGATGATCTACAACGAGTACGCCCAGGTCCTCGAGACCATCAACCCCAAGACCAAGAAGCTCTACACGGCGGATGACCTCAACGTCATCTCGTGGGAGCAGGTCGGCACCTCGATGCTCCAGGACGCGATCTTCGCCTCCGATGCCTGGCTCAAGAAGACGGGCAACGAGGACATCGCCGTCAAGTTCCTGACGGCCTCGTTCAAGGGCTGGATCTTCTGCCGGGACAATCCCGCGGAGTGCGTTGACATCGTGCTCAAGCACGACGCCAAGCTCCCCAAGGGACACCAGACGTGGCAGCTCAACGAGGTCAGCAACATCATCTGGCCCGCCCCGAATGGGATCGGGATCACCGACAAGGCCGCCTTCGACCGCACGGTCCAGGTGGCCCTCGATGGCAAGATCCTGACCAAGCCGGTGACCGGCCAGCCGTGGCGCAACGATCTCGCCGAGAAGGCGCTCGCCGCGCTCGGCACCGCCGACACCAAGGGCACGTCCTGGAAGAAGGCGGAGGTCGTCCTCACCGAGGGCGGCAAGTAGCGGAGCGTTCCGCTCGAACAGCGTCGAACGAGGGCCGGCCCGCGAGGGTCGGCCCTCTCGATTCCGGGAGCTGGTCCCCGCTCCGGGCGGGCTCTATTCGAAACCGACCGCCGACGGCCGCGACGCGGTCGGCCAACCCGCGCAGACCGCCCCCGGCCGACCGAGGTCGCCGATGTCGCGCTCACGGCGCGATGGTGGCATCCCGCGCCCGGTCCGGGAAGAGGGCTAACCCTCGGCCTGTTCGGGGCCGCCGCGCCGTGTACGCTGGATGTCGGCAGCGGCCGACGTCATGACTGCGCGCCCAAGCGTGGTGCTGCCTCGGTCGCGCGACAGCTAGGGAGTCTCGAATGAAGAACCCGCCCATCCTGATCTCCGTCCTCGGCTTCTTCGCCGCACTCGCCGGCTTCGGGTTCCTGTTCTTCGGGTTGCGGACCATCGGATTCGACTGGTTCGGCGCCCTCGGCGACATCCCGCGCCTGGAGGGCGTCGGGCTCTGGGGCTGGCTTGCCGTCGCGACCGGGGTCATCTGGATCCTCGCCGCGATCGGCTTGTGGGCGCTCCAGCCGTGGGCGCGACTGTTCGCGCAGATCATCGCCGGCTTCGCATTGTTCGAGGCGGTCCTGGCCTTCTTCCAGTTCCCGGGGACGGGAGTCGGGTTCGCCATGGCGATCATGCCGGCATTGATCCTGTGGTACATGAGCACGGCCGAAGTGAAGGCCGCGTTCGGGACGGGAGAGCCGCCGCAGGTCTGACCACACATGGGTGGACCCTGCAGGCCACCGCTGTGGCCGGCGATACCGACCGCGAAACGGGCGCCACGCGCTGGATCCGTCTCGCGGGTCGCATTTGACGCGGCCGCCAGCCCTGGGCTGCGCGGATCGCGCCATCCGGTACGGTGCCCGGTCCGTGACTTCGAATCGTCCATCCAGTCAAGGGAGCCCTGATGCCGATCGTCGAATACCCAGCGGG
The DNA here is from genome assembly GCA_963746865.1 of uncultured Chloroflexia bacterium. Taxonomy (GTDB): domain Bacteria; phylum Chloroflexota; class Limnocylindria; order Limnocylindrales; family CSP1-4; genus SPCO01. Next base: position 118,945 of record CAVVDB010000009.1, on the reverse strand, counting down.
GGCGCAATTCCCCGGTGTCATCGGTCGGACCGCCGCTGAGTCGAGCCCCGCCTGGCCGGCTCCGGTCCGTGCCCGCAAGGACGCCCCGAACGTCCTGTTCGTCGTCCTCGACGACACCGGGTTCGGCCAACTCGGCTGCTACGGCAGCCCGATCGAGACGCCGACCTTCGACGCCCTTGCCGCGGACGGGCTCCGCTTCAACAACATGCACACGACGGCGCTCTGCTCGCCGAGCCGCGCGTGCATCATCACCGGGCGCAACCACCACAGCAACGGGATGGCGTGCATCACCGAGCTGGCCTCGGGCTACCCGGGCTACAACGGCATCATGCCGTTCGAGAACGGCATGCTGTCCGAGATCCTCGTCGAGCGCGGCTACGGCACCTACATGGTCGGCAAGTGGCACCTGACGCCGTCGAACCAGGAAACGGCGGCGGGGCCATACGACCGCTGGCCGCTCGGTCGAGGCTTCCAGCGCTTCTATGGGTTCCTCGGCGGCGACACGAGCCAGTGGTACCCCGACCTGGTGTACGACAACCACCCGGTCGAGCCGCCCAACACGCCCGAGGACGGCTATCACCTGACAGAAGACCTCGTCGACAAGTCGATCGAGTTCATCACCGACCTTCGCCAGATCGACCCCGACAAGCCGTTCTACCTGCACCTGTGCTTCGGGGCGACCCACGCGCCGCACCACGTGCCTAAGGAGTGGGCCGACAAGTACGCCGGCCAGTTCGACGACGGCTGGGAGGCCTTTCGCGAGAAGGTGTTCGCCCGCCAGAAGGAACTCGGCATCCTGTCGGCCGACGCGGAGCTGTCGCGCCACGACCCGGATGTGCCGGACTGGGCGTCGCTGACGCCCGAGGCGCGCCGGCTGTCGGCCCGGATGATGGAGGTCTTCGCCGGGTTCCTCAGCCACACCGACCATCACCTCGGCCGGCTGTTGGACTTCCTCCGCGAGCAGGGCGTGCTCGACAACACGATCGTGATGGTCATCTCCGACAACGGCGCCAGCGCCGAGGGCGGCCCGACCGGCACGACGAACGAGGCGCAGTTCTTCAACAACGCCCAGGAGACGCTCGAGGAGAGTCTGGCGGTCATCGACGAGATCGGCGGGCCCGACCACTTCAACCACTATCCGTGGGGTTGGACGTGGGCTGGCAATACGCCCTTCCGGCGCTGGAAGCGCGAGACCTATCGCGGCGGCTCGACCGACCCGTTCATCGTGTCCTGGCCCGCCGGCATCAAGACGCACGGTGAAGTCCGGACGCAGTACGCCCACATCATCGACATGGTGCCCACCGTCCTCGATCTGTTGGGGATCGAACCCCCGGCGGCGATCCGCGGCGTCACCCAGGCGCCGCTCCACGGCGTCAGCTTCGCTGACGCGCTCGACGACCCGGACGCGCCTAACCGCCACCACACCCAGTACTTCGAGATGCTCGGCCACCGGGCGATCTACAAGGACGGCTGGCGAGCGGTCTGCCCTTGGCCCGGTCCCTCGTTCACCGAGGCAGGCACCGGGTTCGGCAACCCGATCTCGGCCGAGAAGCTGACCGAGCTGGACGCAACTGCGTGGGAGCTGTACCACATCGACGAGGACCCCGCGGAGAACCACAACCTCGCGGCCGACAACCGGCCCAAGCTGATAGAGCTGATCGGCACCTGGTACGTGGAGGCCGGCAAGTACGGGGTCATGCCCATCGATGGCAGCGGTCTGCAGCGGATGGTCGCTGACAAGCCGCTCGTCTCGCTCCCGCGCGACCAATACGTCTATCGACCCGGCACCCAGTCCATCCCCAACTTCGCCGCGCCGCGCCTGTTCAATCGCCCGCACAGCATCACCGCCTTCGTCGACATCCCGGCGGGCGGCGCCGAGGGCGTCCTGTTCTGTCAAGGGACAGCGGCCGGTGGCTATTCGCTGTACGTCAAGGATGGACGGCTGCACTACATCCACAACTACGTGGCCAGGAACCGGTTCACGGTTTCCTCGCCCGATGTTCTCCCGCCCGGGAGTCACGAACTGCGCTTCGAGTTCGAGCCGACGGGCGAGCCAGACCTGGCCCACGGCAGGGGTGTCTCCGCCCGGCTCCAGCTCTATGTCGACCGTGCCCTTGTCGCCAGCGTCGATGCTCCGTACACGACGCCGTTCATGTTCAACCCCGGCGGCGTCAGCTGCGGGCACAACCCGGGATCTCCGGTGACCCCGGAGTACCGCAGCCCGTTCAAGTTCACCGGTCGGCTCGAGAAGGTGATCGTCGACGTCAGCGGAGAGCTGATCGTCGATCCCGACGCCGAGCTGAGGATGCACATGGCACGGCAGTAGCCACCATGCCCCTCACCCTCCCGATATCGACGCCATCGCTGCGCACGCCCTAGCGGCGTGCGCCAACGCGCGGACCTGTGGCCACCGCGAGCGCGAATCGTGCTTGGACAAGCTCGTTCAACGGGTCCTGTGCCGTCGTCCGGGCCAGTCAGGCCGCATCCGTAGTGATGGCGTCGTTCTGCGACGGATCAGGCCAACCCCCGGGTAGCACGGGCCTGCCCGGGAAGGTGCGAGTGCGGGTGGTCTCTTCAGTCGCTCCGGCCGGTCCCGAACTGGCGGTCGCCGGCGTCACCCAGCCCGGGCTGGATGTAGCCCTTCTCGTTGAGTGATCGATCCAGCGCCGCGGCGTGGATGTCGACGTCCGGGTGGGCGGCCGCCACCGCGGCCACGCCTTCTGGCGCCGCGATGAGGTTGACCAGCTTGATCCGGACCGGCTTGACCGCGCCCCACTTCTTGAGGACCTCGATGGCGGCCGTCGCCGACCCACCGGTCGCGAGCATCGGGTCGAGGATGAGGCACAGGTCCACGGTCGCGGAGTCGGGCAGCTTGTTGTAGTACTCGACCGGGCGCAGGGTCCGCTCGTCGCGGAAGAGCCCCAGGTGCCAGACCTGCGCGGTCGGCATCAGCTCCAGCATCGCGTCCACCATCCCGAGCCCTGCCCGCAGGATCGGCACCAGGCCGATCCGCTCGCCCAGCTCGGCGGCGACCATCGGTTCCAGCGGCGTCCGGATCTCGAGCGGCCGGGTGCTGACGTCGGCCAGCGCCTCGTATCCGAGCAGCCAGGACAGCTCGCGGACGACCTCGCGGAACTTCTTCGGCTCGGTACGTTCATCGCGCAGGATGGCCAGCTTGTGCTGGACGGCTGGGTGGGTCGAGACGTGGAGCGTCGAAGCGGGCATGCGGCGACGGGACCTCCGGGAGAGCGAGGCGGCCTTCGGCCACCCATCGTAGCAATCGTGGGGGTATCCTCGCCCTCCCAGCGGCGCGAAGGCCGCGTCCATCGGAGAGCCGTCGACCGTGCCCGCCCCAGCCGCCCCCGCCGCTCGTCCGTCGCCGCGCTCCGGCCAACGGGGCAGGGTCGTCGCACCGATCCTCGCCCGGCACATGCGCAACGGGATCGAGGAGAGCGTCCATCGTGGCGACATCGTCGAGGCCGACGTCGCGGGTCGGATCATCCGCCAGCTCGGCGACCCCGACCGACTGGTGACCCTCCGCTCGACGGTCAAGCCGTTCGGGCTGGTCGCGCTCATCGACGCCGGCGGGATCGAGGCGTTCGATCTCGAGCCCGCCGAACTGGCGATCCTCGCCAGTTCGCACTCCGGGGAAGACCTCCACGTCCGGACGCTGCAGGGCCTCTTTCGCCGGTCCGGGGTCAGCCAGACGCAGCTCGCGTGTGGGTCGGAGGGGGCGCCGCTCGACGTCCTGACCGCGGCGCGCCTCGCCCGCGACGGTGAGAAGGCCGGGCCCATCCGCCATATGTGCTCCGGGCAGCACACGGTGTCGTTGCTGCTCTCCCGTTTGCGCGGCTGGGACGCTGACGATTACTGGAAGCCGAACCACCCCTCGCAGATGGCCTACCGCGACGCCGTCGCCCGCGCCTACGGCACGACGGCCTCGAAGCTGCGGACCGCGATCGATGGCTGCGGGGTCGAGACCTACGCCTTCCGCCTGCGCGAGGTCGCGCGCGCCTACGCCATGCTGGCCGACCCGGGCGCGATCCCGGCCGGTGACTCCCGCGCGGAGCTGGCGCCGTCGCTGATGATCGTCCGGGACGCCATGCTCGCCAACCCGGAGATGATCGCGGGCCGGCACGACCGGCTCGACACGTCGCTGATGAAGGCCGTCCCGGGGCGGCTCGTCGCGAAGGCCGGTATGGAGGCCTTGCGCGGGATCGCCATCCTGCCCGGGCCTCGCAACGGGACCAGCGAAGCCGGGCCGTCCGGGATGGTCGTCAAGATCGAGGACGGCGACGGCTACGATCGGGGCACCTGGGCGGTCTCGGTCGAGGCGCTCCGCCAGGCCGGCGTCATCGACGGGGGAGCGCTCCGCGAGCTGGCCCGCTATCACCGCCCGACGATCCTCGACCCACACGGCCGTGTCGGCGCCGAGACGATCGCCGAGTTCGAACTCGCTCCCGTGGGTGAACTCATCGGCTGACCGGTGCCAGCCGAGGCTGGACCGGGCGGCCGCGAGTGAACGACTGCGACGATGGCCCTCGACCCCGATCCGTACCGGATCCTCGAGCTGACGCGCGGCGCCTCGCTCGACGAGGTCAAGCGCGCCTACCGCCGGCTGGCCAAGGCCAATCACCCCGATGCCGCCGGGGAGGCGGCGCTGCCGCGCTTCCTGGCCATCCAGGCCGCCTACGAGCAGCTGATCGGTCCGGCCGACGACGCCGCCAAGGGCCGTCGTGCGAGCCCCGCGACACGGCAGGCGTGGGAGGCGGATCCCGACCGGAGCGATGCGACGCGACGCGCCTACGGTGGACGCCGTCGAACCGCACCATCCGGTGGCGCGGCGAAGCCCGGGAGCGGGTCAGGGACGGGCGGGCCTGACGGGAAGGGGCCCGGCGGCGGGACCGGCGCTCCGGGCGGGACCGCCTCCGCCCGTACCGGACGCCGCCGCCGCCCGGCCCCCGACGAGGCTGCCGGGACGCCGCCGCCGGATCCCAAGCGCCCCAGGAGTCCGCGCACCAACAAGGCGACGCTCGGGTCCACCTCCTACGACGGCGCCGACGCCGAGGCGTTCGAGCCCGACTGGCGCGGCGCCAGCTGGTACGGCACGACGAGCGGCACGTACTGGACCCTCAACCCGAAGGAATACGCCGATCCGCGCAAGCACGGCCCCGAGTACCAGGCCCGCGCCCGTCGCGCGGCCACGAGCGGGTCCCGCGACGGTGCCACGCCGCCACCGTCGTCGGGCGCGGCCGGCCCGACCCACACGACGAGCTCGTGGTGGGACTCGACCGCCGGCGCCGCGGCGTGGGGCAGCGCGGGCGACGGGGGACCCTCGCCACCACCACCGCCGGCCCGCCCCGCCAGCCCGCCACGACACGACCCCCCGCCCGGCGATCCGCCCTTTGACCTCGGACGGTCCGCGGCCGACTTCGGCCGCATGCTCGTCGACGAGCGCGCGGGCGGGATGCATGGGCGGATCGTCCGCGCCATCGTCGGCTGGATCCCGATCGCCCTCGCGATCGGATGGTTCATCGGGGAGTTGACCGGCTGCGGTCGGTTCGCCGCCACGTGCGACGGGTCGGCCGAACCGCTCGCCCTCGCGCTCCAGGTCCTCACCCTGGCGATCCTCCTCGTCGTCCCGAGTTTGGCCGCGCTGGCGACGATCGCCACGTTGATCGTGCTGGTCGCGGCGGTCTTCGGGGCGCTCACGCTGTCCTCGACCGGCGAGGCCGCCGACATCGAGGCGCGCGCCGCGACCCTCGGCGCCGTGCTGCTGGTCGCATGGACGATCGGACTCGTCCTGGCCATCGTCAGGCGGGTCCGCGCTGTCCCGTCGCCGACGCGTCCCGTATCCTGAGGCCATGCCCCGCCGACACGACCAGCGCGACCTGTCCGCCGCCGCCCAGGAGTACCTGCTCGCGCTCCGGGTGATGGCCGGGACGGACGACGCCGGGCGCGTCACCGCGGCCCAGATCGCCCGCCATCTCGGGGTCACGACCCAGGCCGCCAGCGAGATGTTCCGACGGCTGGTGGCGGACGGCCTGGTCGCCCACGCCGGTGGCCGCGACCTGCATCTCACGGCCGCCGGTCGGGCGGCGGCGGATGGGATCTTCCGGCGACACGCCCTGCTGGAATGGCTGCTGACCTCGGTGATGGGCCTCGGCTGGGCGGAATCGGACGACGAGGCGATGCGCCTCCAGGGCGCGATCTCGCCGCGGGTCGAGGCGCGCCTCGACGAGATGCTCGGCCATCCGGAGATCTGTCCGCACGGCAATCCGATCGATGCCGCGACCGCTCGCCGGCGTCCGGCCGGGGTCCGGCTGAGCGAGATGGAGGCGGGCAGCCCGGCAACGATCTATCGCATCACCGAGGAGGCCGAGGAGGACGCCGGCCTGCTCTCGTACCTCGAAGCGCGTGCCCTCACCCCGGGTGCGCGGATCACGATCCTGGCGCGCAGCGAATCGCTCGATTCGATGACGCTCGACGGTCCGCGCGGGAGGGCGACGCTGGGGCTCCGCCCGGCCGCCCTGGTCCGCGTCCTGCCCGGCGAGGCGGATCCCGCGCTGTTCCACACGGTGCCGAGCCCAGCGGCCCAGGGATGACCGCGCCGCGCGTCCGAATCGCCCCGAGCCCGACCGGGCCGCTCCACATCGGCACCGCGCGAACGGCCCTGTTCAACTACCTGTACGCGCGGCATACCGGCGGCACGTTCATCCTGCGCCTCGAGGACACCGACCAGGCGCGCAGCTCGATCGCCTACGAGCAGGACATCCTCGAGGGGCTCCACCGTCTCGGGATCACCTGGGACGAGGGTCCCGAGGTCGCCGGCGAGGCCGCCCGCGGACCGTACGCCCCGTACCGCCAGATGCTTCGACTGCCGCACTACGCGGCCGCCGCCGATCGACTCCTCGCCGCCGACCTCGCCTATCGCTGCTATTGCACGCCCGACGAGCTCGACGCCGACCGGAAGGCCCAGGAGGCGGCCAAGCGACCGCCACGCTACGTCGGGCGCTGCGCGGCGTTGACGCCCGAGGAGCGGGCCGCACGGGAGGCGGAGGGGCGCCCGGGCGCGCTTCGGTTCAGGGTCGGGACCGGGGTCGTCGCGTTCGATGACATCGTCCGCGGCCGAGTCGAGATCGACGTCTCCAATCTCGGTGGCGATTTCGTCATCGTCCGTGGCGACGGCACGCCGCTCTATCACTTCACGGTCGTCGTCGATGATGCCGAGATGCGGATCAGCCACGTCATCCGGGGCGAGGACCACCTGTCGAACACGCCCAAGCACATCCTCCTCTTCCGGGCGCTCGGCCATCCCGAGCCCCGGTTCGCCCACCTGCCGCTCATCCTCAACGCGGACCGGACCAAGATGAGCAAGCGCAAGAGCCAGACCGCGGTCTCGGACTACCTCGCCGAGGGGTTCATCCGCGAGGCGCTCGTCAACTACCTCGCGCTCCTCGGCTGGGCGACCGGCACCGAGGAAGAGGTGCTCACGATCGACGAGATCGCCGAGCGTTTCGAGCTCGACGCGGTGCACAAAGGCGGCGCCGTCTTCGATCGCGAGCGGCTCGAATGGCTCAACGGCCAATGGATCCGGCGCCTCGAACCGGACGAGTTGGTCGACCGGCTCCGGCCGTTCGTCGAGGAGGAGCTGGCAGCCGGGCGGATCGACTGGATGCCGTCCGACGCGGAGCTGCGCTCGCTCCTGCCGGTCGTCACCGAACGCCTGCCGACGCTTGGCGCCGTCGGCGAGCTGGTCGGGTTCCTGTGGGTACGCGAGTTGTCGGTCGATCCCGCGATCCTCGTGCCCAAGCGCTGGGACACTGCGACCACGCACGAAGCGCTCGTCGCGGCGCGTGCCACGATCGCCGAGACCGGCGCGGTCACCTTCGAGGCGGACGAACTCGAGCCACCGTTGCGCTCGCTCGCCGAGGCCCGCGGTTGGAAGGCCGGCGACCTGTTCATGGCGATCCGGGTGGCGGTGACCGGGCGGACCGCCACGCCGCCCCTGTTCGATACCCTGGTCGCGCTCGGTCCGGAGCGGACCCTCGACCGCCTCGATCGCGCCATCACCGTCCTCGAGCAAGGGAGTGTGCCCCGATGACCCACGACAACGTCCAGCAATGGCTCGATCGCTACGTTGCGGCCTGGTCGTCGTACGACGCGGCCGCCATCGGCGACCTGTTCAACGAGAAGGTCGAGTATCGCTATCAGCCGTGGGCCGATCCGGTCACCGGGCGCGAGGCGGTCGTCGCGGACTGGCTCGCGAACAAGGACGCGCCCGGGACGTGGACGGCGCATTACGACGTCTGGACGCTCGACGGGGACCGGGCGTCGGCCATCGGCGAGAGCCGCTACACGAACCCGGACGGCTCGTTCCGGACGCTCTACTACAACCACTGGGCGCTCCGCTTCGACGGTCACGGCCGGTGCGTGGAGTTCGTCGAGTACTACATGGAGCTGCCGGAGCGCCTGCGAACGGGCCGTTAACACTGGTCCGTATCCTCAGGCGCAGATGGCACGCACGATCCTCGTCGTCGAAGACGAGCCCACCCTGCGAGAGGCGCTCGTCGAAGCGCTCGAGACCGACGGATTCCGGGTCGTGGCCGCGGTCGACGGCCGCGACGCGCTCGTCCGCTTCCGGGCCGAGCGCCCGGACCTCGTGCTGCTCGACCTGATGCTCCCCGAGCTATCCGGGATCGAGGTCTGCCGGATCATCCGGGCCGAGTCGGGCGTGCCGATCGTCATGCTGACCGCCAAGGATTCGGAGCTCGACAAGGTCGTCGGGCTCGAGCTGGGCGCCGACGACTACGTGACCAAGCCATTCAGCCTGCGCGAATTGAGCGCCCGCATCCGGGCCCTCTTCCGTCGGTCGGAGCAGGCCGTCGCGGTCGATGGCCCGCCCGCGGTCGTCGACCTCGGCGCCGTCCAGGCCGATCTCGGCGGCCACCGCCTGTTGCGCGACGGCGAGGTCGTCCCGCTCAAGCCGAAGGCCTTCGAGTTGCTGGCCTTCCTGATCCGCCACCCCGGCCAGGTCTTCACCCGCGACCAGTTGCTCGAGCACGTGTGGGGCTACGACTACGGCGGCGAGACCCGCACGGTCGACGTCCACGTCCACTGGCTGCGCAGCCGGATCGAGGCCGATCCGGGCCATCCCGCCTATATCCACACCGTCCGCGGCGTGGGCTACGTCTTCCGCCGCCCGGTCTGAGCGTCGAAGGCCTCAGTTGGCCTTGTGGTACATCCGCTCCATCGCCTCGGCCGCGTCCTCGGCCGCGTCGATCGTGTCCTCGAAGTACATGTACAGGTCGCGCCACTTGATGACCTCGATCGGCGGGAGGTCGTCATGGAAGAGCCGGGCCATCGCCGCCCGCGACAGCCCGTCTGCCTCCTTCTCGAGTTGATGCACCGCCGCGAAGTGGCGTTCGAGGTCCTTCATGCCGTCGAGCTTGTGGAGGGCGGCCGCCAGCTCGCCGCCCTGTCCATCGAGGATGGCCGCCAGCCGTTTGGCCTCGGCGCTCGGTTGGGTGACCCCGTAGATCACGAACGCCTCGGCGATCGACTGGATGCCATCGACGACGTCGTCGAGCCGCGACACGAGCTCATGGATGTCCTCGCGGTCGAACGGCGTGACGAAGGCATCCTCGAGCCGGCGGTTGACCTCCTCGTCGATCTCGTCGCCGCGCTTCTCGAGGGCTTGGATCCCGGCGACGCGGGCCTCGAGGCGGTCGTACTGGGCGACCATCTCGTTGAGGGCGGCCGCGGCGGAGGCGAGGTTGTCGCCGTCGGCGATGAACAGCTCGAAGAACTTCGGGTCCTTCGGCAAGATGCGGAAGCTCATGACGATCCCTCCCGGTCGGTGGCGGCTGGTCGTGGCGGTGGCGACGATCGTGGTCGTTCGTGGCGGGTCATGGCGCCCCCAGGGCGTTGAGCACGACCCACGACAGGGCGGCGAGGATCCCGGCGCCCGGGATGGTCAGGATCCAGGCGTACAGGATGCGCCGGGCGACGCCCCAGCGGACGGCCCGTGCGCCCTGGCTCGCACCGACCCCCATGATCGCGCTCGAGATGACCTGGGTGGTCGAGACCGGCATCCCGAACTCCGCCGTCGCGAACAGGATCGAGGCACCCGTCGTCTCGGCGGCGAAGCCATGGACGGGCTCCAGCTTGGCGACCCGCTGGCCCATCGTCCGCATGATCCGCCAGCCGCCGACCGCGGTCCCCGCGGACAGGGCGGTCGCCGAGACGACGATCACCCACGACGGCACCGTGACGTCGGGGATGACGCCGGCCGAGAAGAGGGCGAGGGTGATGATGCCCATCGTCTTCTGGGCGTCGTTGGAGCCGTGGGCGAAGGCCATGAACGCCGCGGAGAAGACCTGCAGCCGACGGAACCGTCGCGCCATCGGCTTACGCCGTGACCGCCGGAAGACCCAGTAGATCGTCAGCATCAACGCGAACGCGGCCACGAACCCGATGATGGGCGAGGTGAACATCGGGATGATGACCTTGTTGACGATCCCGTTCACGTTGAGTGCGCTGGTCCCGACGCCGATGATCGTCGCGCCAAGAAGGCCGCCGATGAGCGCGTGGCTGCTCGAACTCGGCAGACCCCGCTGCCAGGTGATGAGGTTCCAGGCGATCGCGCCGATGAGGGCCGCGGCCACGATGGCCTGGGTCGTCGTCTGGTCGTTGACCAGACCGCTCCCGATCGTCTTGGCCACCGCCGTCCCCGCGAACGCCCCGATGAAGTTGAACGCGGTCGCCATGAGGATCGCCCAGCCCGGCGACAGCGCCCTGGTGGCGACCGATGTCGCGATCGAGTTGGCGGTGTCGTGGAAGCCGTTGGTGTAGTCGAACGCGATCGCCAGCACGATCACGAAGACGAGCATGGCGGTCACGCCATCCACCGATGTGGACCCCCTTTGACCTGGTGTCTCGGACGCTCGACGCGCCGCGGGACACGGGCGGCGGGAGCCGCGGCCATGGTACCTGCACGAGATGTTGACCGCGCGATAGGCGAGCGTTGATGTTCGGGCGGCATCGTGCGGTCGTGTCGATCGCCACTCGCCAGTCCGGACCGGGGTCGATCGATGCCCTGCGACTCCTCCGCAGGCTCCGCGACCGACCACGCGACGCCGGCCCTTGGGGGGAGCCGGCGTTCGCGCGGGAGGTCGAACGGATCCGACGCGACCTCGTCCCGATCCTCAGCCGGCGCTCGCTGGCGGCGTCGTTCGCTCGCGAGGCGGCTCGACCGGCCGCCCTTCGCGTCGCCTACGCGGTCAGGTGGCTCGAGCTCGGCGATGACGACGCCCAGCCGCCATGGACAAGTCCCGGCGCCGGGCGCGACTGACGCGGCCGAGGAGCCGCGCCCGCTATCCTTCGCGGATGCGACTGTCCAGCCTATTCTTCGCGACCCTCCGCGACGACCCGTCCGATGCCGAGATGCCGTCGCACCGCCTGCTCCTCCGGGCCGGCTATATCCGCCAGCTTGGTTCAGGGATCTACTCGCTGCTGCCGCTCGGGTTCCGCGTCAACAAGCGCGTCGAGCAGGTCATCCGTGAGGAGATGGATCGGATCGGCTGCCAGGAGATGGAGATGCCGGTCGTCCACCCGGCCGACGTCTGGAAGGCCAGCGGCCGCTACGACGCCATCGGACCCGAGCTGACCCGGTTCAAGGACCGGAACGGGCGGGAAATGGTCCTGGCGCTGACCCACGAGGAGGTCGTCGGCATCCTGCTCGCGGACGTCGTCAAGTCGTGGCGCCAGCTGCCGATGATGGTCTACCACTTCCAGACGAAATGGCGCGATGAGCCCCGTGCGCGCGGCGGCCTGATCCGGGTCCGCGAGTTCGTCATGAAGGACGCCTACAGCTGCGACCGCGACGAGGCCGGCCTGGACGCGAGCTACGACGCCCAGCACGGGGCGTATGTCCGGATCTTCGAGCGGCTCGGGCTGGACACCGTCGTCGTGGCGTCCGATGTCGGGATCATGGGCGGCAGCCAGGCCCACGAGTTCATGGTCCTCAACCCGGCAGGGGAGGATGTCCTGGTGCTGTGCGAGGCGTGCGGCTACGCGGCCAATCGCCAGGTCGCGGTCATGCCCAAGCCCGGGTCTGACACCGAGATCGGCGAGGCCGCCCTCCCGCTCGAGGAGGTCGCGACGCCCGGCACGACGACGATCGCGACGCTGGCGGCGTTTCTGGGGATCGGCCCGGAGCGGACCGCCAAGGCGGCCTTCTTCGTGACCGGCGACGGCCGGCTGGTGACGGCCATCGTGCGCGGCGACTACGAGGTCAACGAGACCAGGCTCGGCAACGCCGCGAAGGCCGTCGGGGGAATCCGGCCGGCCCAGGTCGAGGAGATCAAGGCGGCCGGGATGGAGCCCGGCTACGGCTCGCCGATCGGGGCGCGCGGCACCGTCGTGGTCGTCGACGACCTCGTCGCCCGTTCACCGAACCTGGTGGCGGGCGCCAACCGCGAGGGCTTCCACTACCGCAACGTCAACGTCGGGCGCGACTTCACGGCCGACGTCGTCGCCGACATCACGAACGCCCAGGAGGGCGACGCCTGCCCGACCTGTGGCACGCCGGTCGTCCTCCGCAACGGGATCGAGGTCGGCAACATCTTCAAGCTCGGGACCAGGTTCACCGATGCGGCCGGCGCCACCTACCTCGGCGAGGACGGCGTGGCTCATCCGATCATCATGGGCTCGTACGGGATCGGGGTCGGGCGCAACGTCGCCTGCATCGTCGAGGCGCACCACGACGACAAGGGGATCGTCTGGCCGGCCGAGGTCGCACCGTACGCGGCGCACCTCGTATCGATCGGGAACGCCAGGGAACCGCGCGTGACCGAGGTCGCCGAGCACCTCCACCAGCTGGCGCTCGACGCCGGGCGCGAGATCCTGTGGGACGACCGCGACGAATTGCCCGGGGTGAAGTTCACCGATGCCGAACTGCTCGGGATGCCATGGATCCTGACGGTCAGTCCCCGGTCGCTCGCCGCCGGCGGCGTCGAGGTCACCGAGCGGGCCACGGGCGAACGGTCCACCCGCCCGATCGAGGACGTCGAGGCGCTGCTCAGAGCTGGTTGATGTCCTCGGGGATCTCGTTGGCGAGGGCCGAGCGGACCTCGCTGAGCTGCTCCTGGGTCAGGGTCGTGCCATCGAGGGCGATGACCGCGTCGCCGCCGGCGGCCTGTTCTTCGACGAGTTCCTCGGACGAGATGGTCGTGCCGGTGATCGTCTCCTCGTGCGAATCGAGGCGTCCGATCGAGAAGGTGACACCCGGCGGGATCGAAGCCGTGATGCCGATCTCGGAGATCCGGTAGGGCGAGCGCTTCTCGCGCAACGAGGTGTTGGTCATCTCCTGGAGCGCGGTGGCCTTGATGATGAGATCGGCCAGGACGCCCGGGTCGATCCGCTCGACGACCGTCGAGACCCCTCGACGTGCCGCGCCCATGGCGGCGCGCGCCTGCTGACCCAGTTTCTCCTGGGTGGCTGGGTCCTGCGCACTGTGGCTGACCTTCCCGGCCGCGAGCTGGGCCTGCTCCGCCGCCGCCGCCGCCGCCTCCCGGGCTCGGTTGATGAAGCTCACGCGCGAAGTCTACCGGGCACCACTCGCGCTGACCACTAGGATTTCGCCTGTGCCACCACGCCCTGCGCTCCCCGCCGACGACCTGTACGCCCGACTGGAGATCTCGGTCGACGCGAGCCCGGAGATCATCGAGGTCGCCTGGCGCTCGCTGCTTCGACAGCACCATCCGGATGTCGCCGGCCCGTCCGGGCTCGAACGTGCCAAGCGCATCAACGTCGCGCACGACTGGCTGAGCGACCCGGAGCTGCGCGGCCGGTACGACCGCGAGCGGGGGATCCGTCGATCGGTCCGGGAGACCGGGGGTCGCGACCCGCGCGCGGCCGGGCGCGAGACCGTGCGCCCGGTGCGGGCGCGGCCGGCGGATCCCGAAGAGGCGCTGGCACGCTTCCTGGACCGTGTCGCAACCCTGGACGCTGACGAGGTCGACCGACTCGCCTGCGCGGACGCCACGCCGATCGCGTTCGCGGCGACCGTCGCCCGGTTTCTGCCGACCGACCAGCTCGCGGCGCTCGAAGCCGCCGAAGCCGCCGTCGAGGCTCGACTGCATCCGCTGGCGGCGGCTCGACCCGGCGTCCGCGACGCCATCGAGGGATACGTCACGGAACTCGTCCTCGGTCGCTATCTCGACGACCTGCTGAGTGAGCCGTTCCGCGAGCGAGCCCGCGAGCGGTTGACGCGAGGTTGGGAGGCCGCCGTGGGTCAGCCTCGCTATGGACCGAACGGTGTCGCCGTCCGCGGACTCATCGGGCGGCTGGGCAACCTCGATCCGGCCGGCGTCGAGGCGCTTGCGGCGACGGCCCGCAAGGCTCGGCTCGACGATGGGTCCGAAGACCCGTGGCCGCCGGGAACCTCGCCAGACGATGACGAGGCGCTTCGGGTCTCATCCGTCCTCGCGGCCCGCGATGCTGTCGCGGCGATCGATGACTCGGCCGGCGGCCGACCCACGGTCGCGCTCGCGCGACAGGCGGCCGCCCGGCTCGCCCACCTGCTCGTGCTCCGGCATGCCTTTCGGCCCGCCACCTTCGCGGACCTGACCAAACCCTGGCGGCCACGGTTCATCGCCGACGATCGGCCCGCGCCACGGGTTCGCCGACCGGATCGAGGCTGACCTCGAACATCGGGCGACGCGCCTGTGCGATGCTCGCGGCGTGGAGGCTTGGCTCGTAGCGGCGGCTGCGCTCGTCGCCCTGGCGGCTGTCTCGGTCATCGCGATCCGGAGCCGTCGAACGATCGCGCGGATGTCGACCACGGCCGGGGGAACAGCCGGGGACGACCCGGTCGCGGTGGTCCGCAGCCTGCGCCAGCATGCCGACCAGGTGGAAGCGGCCCGGTCCGCCGAGCGACGCGATCACGACGCCCTCATCGAAGCGCTCCCAGTCGGCGTCCTCGGTGTCGACGAGGGCCTCCGGATCACGGCAGCCAATGGCGCCGCCCATGCGCTCCTCGATCGCGAGCCGTCCGCGCTCGTGGGACGGACCCTCATCGAGGTCTTCATCGACACGAGTGTCGAGGCATTGGCGCGAACCGCAATCGGCTCGGGGTCGGCGACGGGCGAGGTCGCGCTCGGGGGCGCCGACGGATCGAAGCTGGCGGTCCGGGCGCGACGCGCTCCGACCGGTGCGTGGCTGGTCCTGGAGGATGTCTCCGAGCTGCGCCGACTCCAGCAGATCCGGACCGAGTTCATCGACAACCTCTCGCATGAACTCCGGACGCCGTTGACGACGGTCAGCCTGCTCGCCGAGACGCTGACCCGTGAGGCCGATGCGGCCGGTGACGCGATCCCGGCCAGGATGCGTGACCGGATCGACAAGATCGAGGTCGAGACCGGCCACCTCGTCCAGATGGTCAGCGAGTTGCTCGACCTGTCACGGATCGAGAGCGGTGGGGCGCTCGGCGCCGTCGACCTCATCGACATCGGGCGGATCGCATCGGATTCGACGGAGCGCCTTCGACTCTTTGCCGATCGACAGGGCGTCACGCTCCGGCTCGCCGTGGTGCAGCCCATCCCGCCGGTCCGTGGTGATCCGGACCGCCTGGGACAGGTCGTCGTCAACCTCGTCCACAACGCCGTGAAGTTCAGCCCCGACGGTGGCGACGTCACGGTCTCGGTCCATCCGGTCGCGAACGAGGTCATCGTCGCCGTCGCCGACCATGGGGTGGGAGTCCCGCGGGCGGCGCAGGCGCGGATCTTCGAGCGGTTCTACAAGGTCGACCGGGCGCGCGTTCGTGGGGAGGCCGGCGGGACCGGGCTGGGACTCGCCATCGCCCGGCACATCATCGAACAGCACGGCGGACGCATCTGGGTCGAAATCCGCCGAGGGCGTCGGCAGTACCTTCTCGTTCTCGCTGCCGATCGCCTCGAGCCCAGACTGAACTGCCACAGGAGCCCGATGGACCGTCTTCACGTCGCGACGCTCAACATCCTCAACCTGGCCGACCGCTGGTTCGAACGGCTGCCGCTGCTGCTTTCCGACATGGCGGCGCTGCAGCCCGACTTGCTGGGGCTGCAGGAGGTCGTCTACGTGATGCAGCAGGACCGGCTGATCGGGGCGGCCGGGGAGGGTCGGTACGGGGCCGTGCGTGGTTGGGCGGGCCGGCCCGAGTACGGCAACAGCCTGCTGGTCAAGGAGCCGCTCCTGGCGACCGATGTCGAGCGGGTCGATCTCGGCCACAACCGCGCGGCACATCGGGCGCTGGTGAAGCTGCCCGGCGGGTCGTCGGTCCTGATGGTCGTGACCCACCTGCACCACCTGGGACCCGACGAGGGGATCCGCGACGAACAGACCGCGAGGATCCTGGCCTGGCTGCGCGAGGCTCCGGTCGCCGACGGGATGATCCTCGTCGGTGACTTCAACGCCGACCCGGCGGAACCGACCCCGATGCGGCTGCGCGCCGCCGGATTCCGGTCCGCCTACGAGGAGGCGAACGGCGAGGAGCCGGCGGTGACCTGGCCGTCGGGGCTGATGGCGCCGGCGATGGACACCGACGGCGACCCGGAATGCCTCGACTACATCTGGGTCCGCGACGCGGTCCGGGTCGTCTCGGCGCGCCTCGTCTTCGACCGCCCCGATCCCGAGGATCCGACGCTCTATCCGAGCGACCATCTCGGGATCTCGGCGCAGCTCGAGATCGGGTAGGGGAGCGATGGTTGCCCGGACGCTTCGGCTGGCCCATCGCGGCGACTGGCGCCAGGCCCCTGAGAACACCCTGGCCGCGTTCGCCGCCGCCCTCGCGATCCCGGCCTGCGATGGCCTCGAGTTCGACGTTCGCCGCTCGGCCGACGGCGTCCCGGTCATCTGTCACGACGAGACGCTGGCGCGGGTCCAGGGACGGCCCGAGCGGATCGATGCGATGACGGCGGCAGCGCTCGAGGAGCTCGGCGTGCCGTCCGCTTGCCGCCGTGCTCGAGGCGGCCGGTCGCGGGCCGTTCCTCGACGTCGAACTCAAGGGCGATCCCGGGCCCGCCGTGGTCGAGGTGCTCAGTGCATGGCGTGGCCCCGCGCTCAGCAGGGCCATCGTGTCGTCGTTCGAACCGGTCGCGCTCGAGCGGGTCATGCGACTCGCCCCGACCTGGCCGTACTGGCTGAACACCTCCACCCTGGACGGGGATGTGATCGCTGCGGCACTCGCCCTTGGGTGTCGCGGCGTGGCCGTGCACTGGCGGGCGCTCGACCGGCGCTCCGTGCGTGCGGCGCAGGCGGCCGGTCTCGAGGTCGGCTCGTGGACCGTCCGGCGTCGCGCGACATTCGACCGTCTCGCGCGGTTGGGGGTGGTGGCGGTCTGCGCCGAAGGCGCAGCGTTGGACGGAGTTCCCCGGCATGGTTGATCAGGCGGATCTGGTGGTTATCGGGGCCGGGACGGTCGGTGGCTGGGCATCGGTCTTCGCCAAGGCCGACGGGGTCGGCCGCGTGGTCGTCGTCGAGCGTGGGCTGGTCGGGATGGGTGCCTCGTCACGGGCGGCGGGGATCGTTCGGGCGCAGGGCGGGACGCCGGCGACGGTCGCGCTGGGACGCTGGAGCATCGACTTCTACAACGGCCAGCAAGCGGCCTACGGCACGGATTCCGGGTTCCGCGAGCTCGGCTACCTGATCCTCGCCGTGACCGACGAGGACGAGCGGGCCGGGCGCGAGCGGGTCGCGATGCAGCGGGCCGATGGTCTCGAGGTCACATGGCTCGGTCCGGAGGAAGCCGCCACGACCGCGGTCACCCTCGCACCGACCGGCCATCGGGGCGGGAGCTACCTCGCCACCGATGGCGCCATCGACCCACCGCGCAACGTCCGGGCCTATTCGCTCGCGATGCAGGCGGTCGGGGTCGAGCTTCGCGAGCGAACCGCGTTCACGGGCATCCGGACCGAACCGGCCCAAGGCGGCGGCAGCCGGGTCATCGGCGTCGAAACCGACGGCGGCCTCATCGAGACCGAGCGCGTCCTGCTCACCGGCGGCCCGAGCCTCCGCGCCGTCGGACGTCTCGCTGGTGTACGCATCCCCTCCGGCGCCGCCCGCCACACGGTCGCCGTGCTCGAACCGGACCCCGTCTTCGATGTCCCGACGATGCCGATGGTGTTCGACATCGGCGCCGGGCTCTACTGGCGACTCGAGGAGGGCGGGCTCCTGTTCGGCTGGAGCAACCCCGACGAGACCCCCGGCGAGGCGCGCTCGATCGACTGGGCGTTCTACGACGCGATGCGGGCGCGGCTCGGCGGCCTCGTGCCCGCGACCCGCGACCTCGGCCTGCGCAGGATCTGGGCCGCCACGATCGACTACACGCCCGACCACCTGCCGATCCTGGGCCTGGGCCTGGATGGCGACGGCGTGCCGATCGCCGGGCTCACGATCGCGTCAGCCGGCGGTCACGGGATGATGTGGGGCCCGGGCGTCGCCAGGGTCGCCGCTGACCTCGTCACGCGCGATTCGACGGACCTCATCGACGTGACCGACCTCGGGCTCGACCGGTTCGACGAGGCTGGCCGGAGCCGCCTGGCGAGCGACCCGATCGCCCTGCCGTTCCCGGTCAGCGCCGTCGACTAGGGGCACAGCCTCGGCCCGTCGACCGTTTGTGCTCCTCTCGCACAAATAGGAAGTGGTACGCTCGCATCCTGAGGGATCGGGTGGACGACAGGGAGGACCGGGCGTTGGGCGACACCTTCTTCTCATCCGTGTCGGAGCGGATCCCGTACGGCGGTCTCGACTCGACCGAGCCTCTCTCGTTCAAGGTCTACCAACCCGATCGCCTCGTCCTCGGCAAGCGGATGGACGAGCACCTCCGCATCGGCGCCTGTCTGTGGCACTCGTTCAACTGGCCCGGTTCGGATGTGTTCGGCGCCGGGACCTTCGATCGGCCATGGCTCCAGCCGGGCGTCGACCCGATGACCGGCGCCTTCGCGAAACTGGAGGCCGCCTTCGAGTTCCTCGCCAAGCTCGGCGTCCCGTACTACTGCTTCCACGACCGCGACGTGGCGCCCGAGGGCCGCACCTTCGCCGAATCGACCGCCAACCTGATGGCCATCGTCGACGCGGCCGAGGCGCACCAGGAGCGGACCGGGGTCAGGCTCCTGTGGGGCACGGCCAACCTGTTCAGTCACCCGCGGTATGCGGCGGGCGCGTCGACCAACCCGGACCCCGAGGTCTTCGCATACGCGGCCGCCCAGGTCAAGACGATGCTCGAGGTGACCCAGCGCCTCGGGGGCACGAATTACGTCCTGTGGGGCGGCCGCGAGGGCTACGAGACCCTGCTCAACACCGACCTTGCGCGCGAGGGGACGCAGCTCGCTCGCTTCCTGGCTATGGTGGTCGAGCACAAGCACAGGATCGGGTTCGCGGGCGACCTGCTGATCGAGCCGAAGCCGATGGAGCCGACCAAGCACCAGTACGACTACGACGCGGCCACGGTGCACGGCTTCCTGGTCCGCAACGGGCTGGACGGGGAGTACAAGCTCAACATCGAGGCGAACCACGCGACGCTGGCCGGCCACAGCTTCCATCACGAGGTGGCCTACGCGATCGCCAACGGCGTCTTCGGCAGCATCGACGCCAACCGCGGCGACGCGCAGAACGGCTGGGACACCGACCAGTTCCCGAACTCGGTCGAGGACCTGTCGCTCGCCCTGTTCGAGATCGTGCGCGCCGGCGGGATGGGCAACGGCGGGTTCAACTTCGACGCCAAGCTGCGCCGTCAGAGCATGGCCCGCGACGACCTGTTCCATGCCCACGTCGGCGGGATCGACACGCTCGCCCGCTCGCTCCTCGTCGCCGCCGACATGGTCGAGCTGGGGACCCTCGATGCGATGCGCGAGGCACGCTACGCGGGCTGGGCGACCGAGCTGGGCAGATCCATCCTGGCCGGCGAGACCACGCTGGAGGCGCTGGCCGGGCGGGTCGCCGCCGGTGAGATCGACCCGCGCCCGGTGTCGGGCCGCCAGGAGCTCTACGAGAACGTGGTGAACCGGCACATCTGGGCCGTCGACCGGCGCTGACCCGATGCCCTTCGTCCTTGGGATCGATGTCTCCACGACCGCGACCAAGGCGGTCCTGATCGGGACGGCTGGTGAGGTGGCCGGGATCGGCGATCGCGGAGTACGGCTTCGAGACGCCCCGACCGCTGTGGAGCGAGCAGGATCCGGCGTCGTGGTGGGACGGCGCGCTGATCGCCGTCCGGGGCGCGCTGGCGAAGGCCGGGATCGACGGTTCGGCGGTCGCCGCGATCGGGCTGGCCGGCCAGATGCACGGTCTCGTTCTCCTGGACGCGGCGGATCGCGTGCTGCGTCCGGCCATCCTTTGGAACGACCAGCGGACCGGCGACGCGTGTGATGCGATACGGGCGGCCGTCGGCCCGGAACGCCTCATCGCGATCACCGGGAACGACGCGCTGACCGGGTTCACCGCCCCCAAGCTGGTCTGGGTCCGCGACAACGAGCCGGCGGTCTGGGGCAAGGTCGCGCACGTCCTCCTGCCCAAGGACTACCTGCGCCTCCGACTGACCGGCGAGCACGCCCTCGACAAGTCGGATGGCGCCGGCACCATCCTGTTCGACCTGGCGAAGCGCGACTGGTCGCCCGAGATCCTGGCCGCCCTCGAGATCGATCCGGCCTGGCTGCCACCGACCTTCGAAGGTCCGCAGGTGACCGGGACGATCACGGCCGCCGCCGCGGCCGCCACCGGGCTCGTTGCCGGCACACCGGTCGTGGCCGGCGGCGGCGACCAGGCCGCCAACGCGGTCGGGGTCGGGGTCGTGGCACCGGGCGAGATGGCGCTCTCGCTGGGGACCTCAGGCGTCGTGTTCGCCGCCACGGACCGACCGCTCCACGAACCCAGGGGCATCGTCCACGCCTTCTGTCACGCCGTCCCGGAGCGCTGGCACATGATGTCGGTGATGCTGTCGGCAGCGGGCAGCCTGCGCTGGTTCCGCGACGCCCTGGCCCCGGGCATGGCGTTCGCCGACCTGGCCGCGGAGGCCGCCGAGGTCCCCGCCGGCAGCGACGGCCTCTACTTCCTGCCATACCTCTCGGGCGAGCGCAGCCCGCACCCCGACCCGTTGTCCCGGGGCGCGTTCGTCGGCCTGACCCTCGGTCACGATCGACGCCACCTGACGCGGGCCGTGATGGAGGGGGTCGCCTTCGGGCTGCGCGACGGCCTCGACCTCATGCTCGCGGCCGGGCTGCCGGCCCCGGCCCAGGTCCGCGCCTCGGGCGGCGGGACGGCAAGCCCGCTCTGGCGCCAGATCCTGGCCGACGTGCTCGACGCCGAGATCGCGACCGTCGAGACCACCGAGGGGGCTGCCTACGGCGCGGGCCTCCTGGCAGCGGTCGCGGTGGGCTGGTATCCGACGGTCGACGCCATCACGGGAGCGCTGGTCCGCACGACGCCGGTCGCAGCGCCCGGGCCTAACGCCGCGGCCTACGCGGAGCGGCACGTGGTGTACCAGGAGCTCTATCCGGCCCTCGCCCCCTCGTTCCGGCGGATGTAGCGGCGTCCCCTGGTCGTGGCGGGACCGCCGCCTGTCAGTGAAGCTCGATCTGGGCCAGCTCCTTCTGGGTCGCCTCTTCCTGCTTCTTGCCCAGGATGATCATGCTCAGGACGTCATCCGGCGTGACGTCGCCCTTCTTCACGGTGTCGACGATCTTGCCGTGGTACATCACGCTGATCCGCTCGGACAGATCGAATACGTCGTGGATGTCGTGGCTGACGAGGAAGATGCCGATGCCCTCGGCCTTCAGCTGCCGGATGAGGTCCCGCACCTGCGCCGTCTCGGCCGGCCCGAGGGCCGCCGTCGGCTCGTCCATGATCACGATCCGGGCGTTGAAGTGGACCGCCCGGGCGATGGCAACCGCCTGGCGCTGCCCGCCGGACAGGGATTTCACCGGCTGGGTGAAGCGGGTGAAGTTGGGGTTCAAGCGGCCCATGACCTTGCGCGTCGCGTCTTCCATGGCCCCGTCGTCGAGCGTCCCCCAGCGCGTCGTGAGCTCACGGCCAAGGAACACGTTGGCCGGCGCGTCGACGTTATCGGCCAGGGCGAGCGTCTGGTAGATGGTCTCGATGTTGAACCGCTTTGCGTCACGCGGATTCGCGATCGTCTGCGTCGCGCCGCTGATCCGGATCTCGCCCGATGTCGCCGGGTGCGCTCCGGACAGGACACGCATGAGGGTCGACTTGCCGGCGCCGTTGCCGCCGACCAGGCCGACCACCTCGCCCGGGTACAGGTCGATCGACACGTCGTCAACAGCCCGAACGCCACCGAACGCGACACTGATGTTGCGCATCTCGACGAGCGGCGCGGACCCGACTTCAGTCATCGTGCCTCCATGCCTCGCTACGTGCCACGCCGGCGGTTGTACGTATCGAAGCCCACGGCCAGGACGAGGACGACGCCGGCCACGATGTTCTGGGTCGGCGAGTTCACGCCGACGAAGGCCAGGCCGTACGCGAGCGCCTGCATCACGAAGGCGCCCAGCACCGCTCCCGGGATGGTCCCGATGCCGCCGGCGAACGACGTCCCGCCGACGACAGCGGCGGCGATGACGTAGAGCTCATTGCTCTGACCGACGTCGAGCGTCGCGCCGTTGAGCCGCGCCGACGCGACCGCCGCGGCGATGCCGCACAGCAGGCCCATCAGCATGTACGTCTTCATGATGACCCAGCGGGTGTTGATGCCGGCCAGCTCGGCGGCCTCGGGGTTCCCGCCGTAGGCGTAGACGTACCGCCCGAACTTCCGGCGGTTGGCGACGAAGGCCATCACGATGGTGACCCCGATGACGATGAGGATCGGCCACGGGAAGCCCGCGGAGATCTGCAGCCCGCCCGGGGGGATCGGGATGTTGTGCTCGGCCGCGTAGTTCTCGGCCAGGGTCGGTGGCCAGTAGTTCGCGTTCATGTAGGCGGCGACACCGAGCACGGCGACGCAGCCGACCGTGCCGAGGAGCACCTCCGCCCACATCGGACGGACCGGGAAATGGAACCGGCGCCGCTGCCGGCGGTTGTAGACGAGCAGGGCGATGACCGCGATGCAGCCGATGACGGCCAGGGCCCAGGTCGCCGTGCCGCCGATCGATCCAAGGGCGCCGCCGCCGAACAGCTGGAAGGTGTCGTTCAGACCCGACACCGCGGCCCCGTTCGACATCTGCCAGACGACGCCTCGCAGGGCCAGCAGCCCACCGAGGGTGACGATGAATGATGGCACGCCGATGTAGGCGATGATGAAGCCCTGGAAGGCGCCGATCCCGACGCCCAGCGCCAGGCCTGCGGCCAGGGCGAGGATCCACATCAGCGGGCTGTCGAGGGGGATGCCCAGGCCGTTGGGCAGCCAGTCGGTCATCAGCAGCGCATAGGCCATGGCCACGACGCCGACCGTCGAGCCGACCGACAGGTCGATGTTGCGGCTGACGATGATGAGCACCATCCCGGTGGCCATGATGGCCACCACGGCCGTCTGGACGGACATCGTGACGATGCTCGCGGGCTGGAGGATCTTGCCACCCGTGTACCATCCGAAGCCGATCAGGATTGCGATCAGGGCGATGAGCATGCCGAACAGGCGGAGATCGATCTCCGTGGCTGCGAGCAAGCGCCGCACGGACAACCCGCCGGGACCTCGTGTCGGTTCCGGTGCGGTGCCGGCCAGGTCAGTCATGCGCTGCCTCCGACCCTGGCGTGAGATGGGCGCGCCCTGCGTCGCGGCGATCCGCGAGCGCAGGGCGCGTTCAACAACAGGCTACGGGTTGACGACTACTTGCAGATCGCGGCGGCGCTTGGCCCGGCGGCCGCGTTCTTGCAGAGGACTTCCTTCGTTAGCCACTTGCTGTCGAGGATGAGCTGCAGGTTCTCCTGCGTGATCGGCTGGACGCCCAGGATGAACGACTTGACGGTGTTGCCACCGGGCGTCGTGAAGTCCTGGACCTTGTTGCCCTTGGCCGGAGCGTTGGCGGCCAGCACGAGGCCGGCCGGGAGCTCCAGGTCGGCCATCTTCTTGCCACTGCAGAGCTGCAGCGCGGCCGCACCGGCGGCCTTGCCGAGCTCGTTTGCGTTCTTCCAGACGTCGACGTACTGGATCCCGGCGGCGACGTTCTGCAGGTTGGCGGTGTCGCCGTCCTGGCCGCTGATCGGGATGTTGGCATAGCCCTTGGCCTTTAGCGCCGCGGCGACGCCGAGCGCCGTGCTGTCGTTTTCGGCCAGGACCGCGTCGATCTTCTGGTTGGCCGCGTTGGCCGCATCGATGATCGCTTCCATGTTGTTCTGGGCCTTGGTCGTGTCCCAGGCCGGGGTGTACGTGCCATCGGCCGGGCCGATGATCTTGATGTCACCGGAGGCGACCTTGTCCTTGAGTCCGGCCTTGTCCCAGCCGGCGGGCAGGAACTTCGAGGCGTTTGCGTCGCCCGGGTCGCCCTTGATCAGGACGTAATTGCCCTTCGGCACCTTCTTGAACATGGCATCGGCCTCGGCGAAGCCGACGTCGGTGTTGTCGAACGACAGGTACAGGACGCTCGAATCTTCGATGAGCCGGTCGTAGGCGATGACCGGGATCTTGTTCTGCGTCGCGAGCTTGACGACCTCGGCGCCGGCCTTGTCGTCCTGGGCGAGCAGGACGATGACATCAGCGCCCTGGTTGATCAGGGTCTGGACGTCGGTCAGCTGCTGCGTATTGCTCAGGTTCGCGTCGAAGTCGATGTAGATCCCACCGCCGGCGATGACGACCTTCTGCATGCTGGGTCGGTCCTTGGCCGCCCAGCGCGGCTGCTGGAAGTTGTTCCACGACACCCCGACCGTGCAGCCGGCCGTCGTCGCCCCGGATCCACCTGGGGCCGCCGATCCGCTGCTGGTCGAACAGGCCGCGGCCACGATCGCCACGACCGCGATGAACGGCGCGATACGCCGGATCAACATGGGTCCTCCTCCTTGTGTCGGTTCCGTTCCCCACGAACGCGTCCAAGTGTCCCGCTAGGCTACCATCCTCTCCTCCACGTGCCGTCACGCAGGATCGCCCTGCGCATCGGGCGTTCACGCATCACGCGCTGACCAACTCCGACTGGGCGTCGCGCGCCCCCATCCATCCGGCCGGATCGTCGAGCAGCGGCTCGAGCGCCAGCTCCGCGGCCCCAAGCAGCGGGGCGTCCGCGCCAAGCGTCGCGGGGACGATCCTGACCAATCGACGCGGGGCCGCCAGCGCCCGCCGGTCCAGCTCCTCCTCCAGTGTCCTCGCCACGAACGGGTGCATCCGGCCGAAGACCCCACCCAGGACCACGAGCTGAGGGTTGAGGAGATTGACGAAGCCGGCCAGTCCGACGCCCAGCCAGCGTCCAACGTGGTCGAGCGCGCTAAGCGCCGCCGGCGAACCCGCCTCGGCCTCCCGTAGGACGGCATCGACCTCGCCGCGGCCGCCACCCGGCGCCCGTCCGGCCAGCCGCAGGAGCGCCCCCTCTCCGACCTCGGTCTCCCAGCACCCGACGGACCCGCATCGACAGGCGGTGCCGGTGGGGTTGACCGGGACGTGCCCGACCTCGCCGCCATAACCCGCTGCGCCGGTCAGCGGTTTGCCGTCGATGATCAGCCCGCCACCGACGCCGTACTCGCCGGAGATGAACAGGACGTGATCAGAGCCGATCCCCGCCCCGCGTCGATGCTCGACGAGCACGCCGAGATCTGCGTCGTTGGCGACGAAGATCGGCGCCCGCAAGCCGAGCGCCCCGGCAAGCCGTTCGCCGAGGGGGACGTCACGCCAGCCGAGGTTGGGCGCCATCGATACGAAGCCGTCGCTCCGTCGGACAACGCCGACCACGGCGACGCCGACCCCGATCAGCGGCTCGCGCGAGGGCCGGCGGTCCAGGAGCAGGGTCGCCAGCTCGGCCAGGTCCGCGGCGATGTCATCGACCGATGTGTGCCCGCGCGGACGATCGATGCGTTCGAGGTCGAAGACGTGCCCACCCAGGCCGACCAGCGCGACGGCCAGCGAGTCGACCGCGATATGGAGCGCGAGGACGACGGCGCGCTCAGCGTTCAGGCGGACGAGCGGGGAGGGCCGGCCCGGCACGCCCTGCGAGGCGGCGCGCTCCTCGGTCACCAAGTCGGCCGCGGCGAGTTCGCCGATCAGCCCCCGGATGGCGCTTCGGGTCAGACCGGTCCTGGCGACGAGTTCGGATCGTGAGAGCGGACCGGCCGCATGGAGCTCTCGGACGATGGCACTAAGGTTGGCCCGCCGCACCGTCTCGCTGCGCTGTCCGACCGCGTCAAACCGCATCGACACCGGATTTGTGTTCCTCTCTTTCAAATGTTGTGACAGACTGGTACACGGGCCAACCCCATGTCAAGCGGCTGCGGCGGGTCGGATCCCGGCTGCAGCACTGGCCCACGGAGGGAACACGGGATGCGCGGTCGAGCCGCCGGGTGACCAAGAGCGCGTTTGACGGAACGTGGCCGCCGATGCACCGTACCCGCTGCACATGACCACGCTTCGCTGGGGCATCCTCGGACCCGGCCGCATCGCTCCCCGGCTGGTCCGGGGGACCGACGCATGTGCGCGGGCCGAGCTGGTCGGCGTTGCCAGTCGCGACATCGAGCGCGCCGAGGCGTTCGCTGCGGCCCACGCCATCCCGACCGCGTTCGCGTCGTACGACGCGCTCGTTGCTTCGCCCGACATCGACGTCGTCTACATCTCGCTCCCGAACCACCTACACGCTCTTTGGACGATCCGGGCCCTCGAGGCCGGCAAGCACGTCCTGTGCGAGAAGCCGCTGGCGCTCAGCGTCGCGGAGGTCGATGCGATCGCCGCGGTCGCGGAGCGGACCGGCCGGATCGCCGTCGAGGCGTTCATGTACCTCCACCATCCGCAGACGATCCGGGCGGTGGAGCTTGCGAGGAGCGGGTCGCTCGGCCGCCTGGAGGTGGTCAACGGTACGTTCTCGTTCTTCCTGACCCACCCGGAGGATCCGCGGATCGATCCGACCAAGGGCGGTGGGTCGCTGTGGGACGTCGGCTGCTACCCGGTCAGCCTGTCGCGCCGCGTCGCCGGCGAGGAACCGGACCGGGTCAACGCGTTCGCCCGATTCGATGAGCGCGGGGTCGACCGGACCTTCGTCGGCCAGATGCACTTCCCGGGCGGGCTGCTGGCGCAATTCGATTCGGGCTTCGGCGCCCCGTTCCGCCAGCGGATCGAGATCGTCGGCAGCGACGCGACCTTGGTCCTCGACGCTCCGTTCCTGACCGAGCCCGACGGCCCGCCACCGTCGATCATGCTGTGGCGCGACGGCGCTGCCACGCCGATCGAGGTCGGCTCGGTCGACCAGGTCCGATCCGAGGTCGAGGACCTCACCGCGGCGATCCTCGATGGGACGCCGCCAAGGGTGGACCTGGCGTTCAGCCGTGGCGGGATCGCCGCCCTCGTCGCGCTCGACCAAGCGGCGCGCAAGGGCGCCGGCCACGTCAACCCCTGACAGCGGAGGAGACTCGAGCGTGGACCAGTGGACGACACCCCCCGCGACGCCGCCGGACCGGTCGAAGCGGCAGCGAGCCGTCGCGATCGTCGCGGGGATCGTCCTCGTGGCCGTCGTCGTCGGCGGACTCGCCGTCACGAGGCCGTGGCAAACCGAGCCGACCTGTCCGGTCGCCGCGGACCGGCATCCCGAGTGGTCGGTCGCGCGGCGTTGGGATGAGGCACTCCTCGATGCCATCCGTCGAGCCCTGCCCAACCCGCCAGTCCATGCCCGGAACCTGTTCCACACCTCGGTGGCGATGTGGGACGCCTGGGCGGCCTACGACACCAAGGCGAGCGGATACGTCTTCAAGGAGAAGCACACCGCGTCGAACGTGGCTGCGGCCCGCAACGAGGCCATCAGCTACGCGGCGTACGACGTGCTCACATCGCGCTTCCTGAAGGCCGTCGGCGGCGCCGAATCCGTGTCGCAGTTCGCCGACGTCATGGACACCCTGTGCTACCCGCTCGACAACAGGACGACGGAAGGCGACACACCCGCGGCGATCGGCAACCGGATCGCCGCCGAGGTGCTCGCCTACGGGCTCGCCGACGGGTCGAACCAGGCGAATGGGTACGCGGCCCCGGACTACAAGCCGGTCAACCCGCCACTCGTCGTGGCCAAGTCCGGGGCGACGATGGTGGACCCCAACCGCTGGCAACCACTCCAGCTCGAGAAGATGATCTCGCAGAACGGGATTCCCGTCGTCAACGGAGTCCAGCAGGCCGTCGGTCCGCATTGGGGACACGTCAAGACCTTCGCGATCCCGGACGGCGGCGCCGAGGGGGTTCCCATCGATCCAGGCCCACCGCCGCGGCTCCGAGATGCGGTCACGGACCCTGTGTTCAAGGAGCAGGCCGTCGAGGTCATCCGCGACAGCAGTCTCCTCGACCCGACCGCCACGACGACGATCGACATCTCACCTGGTGCGCGCGGGAATAATCCGCTCGGCTCCAATGACGGTCGCGGCCACGCGCTCAATCCCGCGACCGGCCAGCCCTACGCGTCCGATGTCGTCAGTCTCGGTGATTTCAGCCGGGTGATGGCCGAGTTCTGGGCGGACGGCCCGAGCTCGGAGACGCCGCCAGGGCACTGGAACGTCCTCGCCAACCTCGTCGGTGACGAGCTCGCGCCCGACCTTCGGATCGGAGGCGCGGGCCCCGTGATCGATCGACTCGAGTGGGATGTCAAGGCCTACTTCGCGCTTAACGGCGCGGTCCACGACGCGGCGATCGCGGCGTGGGGGCTGAAGGGCGACTACGACAGCGTCAGACCGATCTCGATGATCCGATATATGGGCGGACTCGGCCAATCGAGCGACCCAGTCGGTCCGTCATACGCTCGCGATGGTCTGCCGCTGGTCCCTGGCCTGGTCGAGGTGATCACGCCCGCGACGACCGCGCCCGGAGGGCGCCACGAAGGGCTTCGCGGACACGAAGGTGAGATCGCCGTCAGATCGTGGCTGGGCACGCCCAAGGATCCGGCCACCCAGGTCGGCGGGGTCGGCTGGATCCTCGCGATCGACTGGGTGCCCTACCAGCTTCCGACCTTCGTCACCCCGGCGTTCCAGGGCTACGTCTCCGGCCACAGCACGTTCAGCCGCGCAGCGGCCGAGGTGATGACGGCCCTCACGGGGAGCATGTACTTCCCGGGTGGGATCAGCGGTTACACCATCAAGGCCGGATCGCTCAAGTTCGAGAAGGGCCCGACCACCGACATCAACCTCGAGTGGGCGACCTACTACGACGCCAGCGACCAGGCCGGCCAGTCTCGCCTCTACGGCGGGATCCACATCCAGGCCGACGACTTCACGGGCCGCAAGCTCGGGTCCGTCTGCGGGATCGGGGCGTGGGCGCTCGCCCAGAAGTACTACGCAGGCCGAACTGGCCTGTGACCCGTCGTGGCGGGGCGCGTCCAGGTTCGTTGCATCGATGACGGCGGTGCGCCGCCGCAGGGTGGCAGTGCTGAGCGGCGTTGCGGCCGTGGCGGTCGTCCTCGCCGGCGGCTTCCTGCTCGTCCGCGGCGGGGGGGCCACCCCGACCACGGCGCTGGCCGCTCCCCGCTTCATCGACGAGACCACGTCATCGGGGATCGATCACACGTACGACGGCCAGTACCCCTTCTCGGTGGGCGGCGGCGTGGCCGTTCTCGATTGCGACGAGGACGGGCGACCCGACCTGTACGTCGCGGGCGGGACGGGGACGGCCGCCCTCTATCGAAATGCGAGTCCCGTCGGCGGTGCGCTGACGTTCATGCCGGTCGACGATCCCGTCGTCGAGCTCAGCTCGGTCCTCGGGGCGTACCCCATCGACATCGACGGCGACGGGAAGGTCGACCTGATGGTCCTGCGCAACGGCGAGAGCGTGGCGCTCCGCGGACTCGGTGGCTGTCGCTTCGAACCGGACAGCGAGCGCCTCGGGCTCGCCGGCGGCGACGTCATGACGACGGCCTTCAGCGCCACCTGGGAAGGGGCGCAGGCGCTTCCGTCGCTCGCATTCGGCAATTATCTCGTCGACGCCGACCATCCCGATCCCGACGACCTGTGCGAGGACGGCCAGCTCGTCCGGCCGGCGCCGGACGGCGCCCGATACGCGGCCCCGATCCCGCTGACCCCGGCGTGGTGCGCCCTCTCGATGCTGTTCAGCGATTGGGACCGCTCGGGGCGCCGGGACCTGCGGATCAGCAACGATCGGGAGTACTACAGCGACATCAGCGATGGCGAGGAGCAGCTCTGGCGCGTCGCGCCCGGCGAGCCGCCGCGGCTGTACGGCGCCGCCGACGGGTGGGTCACCTACCGGATCTTCGGGATGGGGATCGCCAGCCACGACATCACCGGCGACGGCTACCCCGAGGCCTACCTGACGAGCCAGGGGCCGAACGTGCTCCAGTCATTGATCGCCGGACCGTCCAAGCCGATGTTCCGCGACATCGCCCTCAGACGCGGCGTGGAGGCGACCCGGCCATCGACCGGCGGGGATCCGTTGCCGTCGACGGCTTGGCACCCGGAGTTCGTCGACGTGAACAACGACGGATTCATCGACCTGTTCGTGTCCAAGGGCAATGTCGATCGGCAGGAGGACTACGCGACCAAGGACCCGTCGGACCTCTTCCTCGGACAGCCGACCGGCACATTCGTGCAGGTCGCCGAGGCGGCCGGCATCCTGAGCTACTCGCGTGGCCGTGGCGCGTCGTTGGCGGACCTCAACCTCGACGGCCTGCCGGACCTCGTCGAGGTCAACTACCACGACCCCGTCAAGCTCTGGCGGAACGTGGGCTCGGGGACGGCCGCGCAGCCCGCTCCGATGGGCCATTGGCTCGCGGTTCGCGTGAGCCAGCCGGGACCGAACCGGGACGCGATCGGAGCGTGGCTCGAGGTGAAGGTCGGCGACACCACGCTTCGTCGCGAGCTGACCATCGGGGGCGGCCACATGAGCGGCCAGCTCGGCTGGCAGCATTTCGGGCTGGGACCCGCGCGGGACGCTGAGGTCCGCGTCCAGTGGCCCGACGGTACGGTCGGACAATGGCTGCGCGTCGCGGCCGACCAGTTCGCGGTCATCGACCGCGCGTCGAGCGATGCTCGGCCGTGGTCGCCGCCGACCCCATGAGACGATGCGGTCGACCATGACGAAGCCCCGACTCGCCCAGATCGCGTTGCCCGACTTCGGATACACCGGTGAGCGGCCGGAGCTGCCGGCGTCGATCTACCCGGCTCGCCTGGAGCGGCTGCGCGAGCGGATGGCCGGCCGGCGGTTCGATCGGCTCGTCGTCTTCGCCGATCGTGAGCACAGCGCCAACCTCGCCTGGCTGACCGGGTTCGACCCGCGGTTCGAGGAGGCGATCCTCGTTCTCGGGCCGACCGGCGATCCCGCGATCCTGGCCGGGAACGAATGCTACGGGCTGGCCGGTACGGCGCCGCTCCCGATGCGCCGGCACCTGTCGCAGGACCTCAGCCTGCCGGGCCAGCCGCGCGACCGTTCGCGGCCGCTCGGGGAGATCCTGGCGGGGGAGGGGATCGGTAGCGGCAGCCGGGTCGGGGTCGTCGGCTGGAAGACCTATGCGGCACCGACCGCGATGGATGCCCCGGCCTATCTCGTGGACGAGTTGCGTGCGATGGTGGGTGCCGACGGGGTCGTCGAGAACGCCACCGACCTGCTCATCGACGCGGCCGACGGCCTCCGGGTGATCCACGAGGTCGAGGCCCTGGCCGCGATCGAGCATGCCGCCTGCCAGACCTCGAACGGCGTGCGCCGGCTGCTGACTGGGACTGCGGCCGGGGATGACCGAGCGCGAGGCTGTCCGCCTGCTCGACTGGGACGGGACCCCGCTGTCGTGCCACCTGATGCTGACCGCCGGACCTCGGGCGACGTTCGGATTGCACAGCCCCGGTGATCGACGGATCGAGCGCGGCGACCGATTGACGGTCGGGTTCGGGATCTGGGGCGCTCTCAACTGCCGTGCCGGGTTCGTGGTCGAGGACGCCGGCGACCTGCCGGCTCCGATCGCCGACTACGTCGAGCGCCTCGTCGGGCCGTACTTCGCGGCGGTGGCGGAGTGGTACGGCGCGTTGCGGGTCGGGCAGACCGGTGGCGCGCTGTTCGAGATCATCGAGCGCCACCTGGCCGACCCGTTCTTCGGCATCTTCTTGAACCCGGGCCACCAGATCGGGCTCGACGAATGGGTGAACTCGCCGATCTCACGCGGCTCGACGATCGAGCTTCGGTCCGGGATGGCGTTCCAGGTCGACATCATCCCTGCGACCGGGACCGACTACTTCACGACCAACATCGAAGACGGCATCGCCCTGGCTGACGTCGCGCTCCGCGAGGCGTTCGCCTCGGCCTACCCGGCTGCCTGGGCGCGGATCGTCGCCCGCCGGCGATTCATGGCGGATGCCCTCGGCATCGACCTGCACCCCGACGTCCTGCCGTTCTCGAACCTGCCCGCCTACTTGCCGCCGTTCCTCCTCCGACCGGATCGCGCGATGACGATGGCGGATTAGCGAGCTGGCTTGAGCAGGTCCGGCGGGATGAGCCAGCGGAGCGTGCCACTCCCCGGTTCGAGTGGACGGTCGGCGTCGATCCTCGCCAAGGCGCCCTTGCGCATCGGGGCGTTCGCGACCGCACACAGGTCGGCAAGGAGCTCGGAGAAGTCGGGATCGTGGCCGACGATGACCGGCCGGGCCGGGTCGCCGGCGTCGCGCAGGAGCCCCTCGATCGTCTCGACCCCGAACGCCCCGGCTAGTCGAGGGTCGACCCCGACCGCGACGCCGAGATGGCGCGCGACGATCTCGGCGGTCTGCGCGGCGCGGACCTTGGGCGAGGTGATGATCGCGTCCGGAACGAACCCGATGCCGGCCAGGAAGCGACCGAGCCGGTCGGCCTGCTTCTCGCCCTTGTCGGACAGCGGCCGAACTTCGTCCGGCCCTTCCCAGGCGAGCGGGTCGCCGGCGTCGGCATGGCGGAGCAGGTGGAGTTCGGTCACGTCCTGCTGAGCGTACTCGCCTTGCGGGCCAGCGGGACGAACTGTTGGATCCGCTCACCGAGCCCGATGAAGACGCGACGGAAGACGGCCATCCGCTCCTCGTCGGTGCCTTCGGCGGCGGCCGGGTCCTCGTAGCCCCAATGGAGGGTCTCGTGGACCCCGGGGAAGATCGGGCAGCTCTGGCGGGCCTGGTCGCAGACGGTGATCACGTAGTCGAACGACTGGCCGAGGAATTCCGTGACGGATTTCGAGCGAGCCCAGGATGCGTCGATCCCGGCAGCCTTGAGAGTCCGCAGGGTCAGCGGGTTGATCCCCTTCGGTTCGGTCCCGGCACTGTGGACCTCGAAGGCGTCGCCGCCGTGCCGACGCAGAAGAGCCTCGGCCATGACGCTTCGCGCCGAGTTGCCGGTGCACACGAACAGGACGCGGATGGGCGCGCCGCTCACGGGTTGAGGTCCTCGACCTCGCCGGTGACGAGGTAGACGACGTCCTCGGCGATGTTCGTCGCCCGGTCGCCGATCCGCTCCAGGTAGTGCGACGCGATGATGATCCGCGTCCCGCGCTCGACGTTGGCCGGGTCCTGGCGCATCAGCTCGACGACCTCGTCGAAGGTCGCGTGATACAGCCGGTCGATCTCGTCGTCCTCGACGGCGACCTCGCGCGCCTTGACGGTGTCGGACTCGACGAGTGCCCGGAGGACGCCGTGGACCAGGGTCGCGGCGCGTTCGGCCATCTCGGGGAGGTGCAGGTACTGCTGCAGTGGCGGTTCCGGAGAGAGCTTGATGACCGCCTTGGCCACCGACGCGGCATGGTCGCCCATCCGTTCCAGTTCGTAGGTGACATGGTCGAGGGTCAGCAGGTAGCGAAGGTCGCGGGCGACCGGCTGCTGCGTGGCGATCGTCACCGAGATCAACCGGGAGACGCCACGCTGGGCCTCGTTGATGATCGCATCGCCCTTGATGACATCGAGTGCGAGGGCGGCATCGTGCGCGACCAGCGCCCGGCTCGCCTCACGGATGGCGGCTTCGACCAGCGCGCCCATTCGCAGGACGGCATCGCGAATGAGGTTCTCTTCGCGGTCGAGCGCATCGCGTGGCGCCTGCGCGTGCGCCGCCTCTGTCCCCGCCGCTTCGCCGAGCAGTGTTTCGATCTGTGCATCCATGACGGTTCCCTCGGTGTCAGGTCGTTCGCCCATCGTCATCTCGCCCGCTACCCGAATCGACCGGACACGTAGTCCTCGGTCAGTTGGTTCTTCGGGTTCGTGAAGATCTGGATCGTCTCCGCTTGCTCGACGACGTATCCGGCGCGATCCGCCGTATCCATCGTCATCATCACTGTGACATCCGAGGCCCGAGCCGCCTGCTGCATGTTGTGGGTGACGATGACGATCGTGTATTCCTTCTTGAGCTCGGCCATGAGCTCCTCGATCTGGAGCGTCGAGCGTGGGTCGAGGGAGGAACACGGCTCGTCCATCAGGATCACCTCGGGCTCGATGGCGATCGTCCGGGCGATGCACAGGCGCTGTTGCTGTCCGCCGGACAAGGCCATCCCGGACTGCTTGAGCTTGTCCTTGACCTCGTCCCAGAGGGCCGCCTTGCGCAGGCACAGCTCGACCAGCTCATCCATGTTGCCCTTGAAGCCGTTGATCCGCGGACCGAAGGCGATGTTGTCGTAGATCGACTTCGGGAACGGATTCGGCTTCTGGAAGACCATCCCGACGCGACGCCGGACCGCCACCGGATCGACGTTCTTGCCATACAGGTCCTGTCCGTCGAGCAGGATGTCGCCGGTCGCCCGGAAACTCGGGACCAGGTCGTTCATCCGGTTGAACGTGCGCAGGAGCGTCGACTTGCCGCAGCCGGATGGGCCGATCAGGGCGGTGACCTCCCGCTTCGCCGCGGTGACCGTGACATCCTTCACTGCGCGGAACGAGCCGTAGTAGCACGACACATTGCGGAGCTCGACGACGATCTCGCCCGGCGTCCGGGCCGCGGTGCTGCCGGGACCGGCGTCGGTCGCCACCCGGATCGTGGGTAGGGCCTGGTTCGGTACGGGGGCGGCGGGGGTTTGGCCGTCGACCGGTGCGTCGAGCGTGGATCCGGCCTCTACGGCGTTCACGGGCGTCTCCTCTACCACTGGATGTGTCTCGAAAGGCGAGCGCGCACGATCAGCGCGAGCAGGTTCAGGATGAAGATCAGGACCAGGATCACGATGATCGCGGCGGCGGCGATCCCCTGGAAGTCGGCCTGCGGGCGCTGGGCCCAGCTGAAGACCTGGATCGGCAGAACGGTGAACCCGCCCTCGAGCGGGTTCGGCAACGCGGTCACGAAGGTGGCGGCCCCGATGACGACGAGCGGGGCCGCCTCGCCGATCGCTCGGGCCATCGCCAGGATGATCCCGGTCATGATCCCTGGTGCCGCCGCCGGGATGACCGACCCGCGAACCATCTGCCACTGGCTCGCGCCGAGCGCGTAGGCGCCCTCGCGCTGCGCCTGGGGTACGGCCTTCAGCGCCTCGAAGCTGGCGATGATGACCAGCGGCAGGATGACCAGGGCGAGGGTCGCCGCGCCGGATAACAGGACCGGACCCAGGCCGAGCAGGCGGACGAAGATGGCCAGGCCGAAGATGCCGTAGATGATCGACGGCACCCCGGCGAGGTTGCTGATGTTCGTCTGGAGCAATCGCGTCAGTCGGTTATCGGGCGAGTATTCGGCGAGGTAGACGGCCGCCCCGATCCCGATCGGAAAGGTGATCGCGCCGACGATGATCGCGAGCTGGATCGATCCGATGAGGGCCGGCAGGATCCCCGTCTGGGTCGGACGGCGGGAGGGCATGCCGGTGATGAAGTCCCAGTCGAGCCACGGCAGGCCGACGACCAGGACGTTGAGCAGGAGCGCGATGAGGGCGAGGATCAGGATCGCGATCGCGAGCAGGCAGGCGCCGTAGAACAGGGTCCCGTTCAGCTTGCGGCGCATCAGCGCCGGCTCGAACCGCGGTGGCGCAACGGGGGCGGCGGTCGAGGTTGTCATCAGTACGCCTGCCGATAGCGTCGGACGAACCAGGCACTCACCAGGTTGAGGGCGAACGTGATCACGAACAGGACCATCGCCACGGCGAACAGGGACAGGAACTGGATCGACCCTTGCGCGGTCTCGCCCTGGACGATCTGGACGATGAACGCGGTCATCGTCTGGACGCTCTCGAGCGGGTTGAACGAGAACTGCGGGAACGTCCCGACGGCGAGGACGACGGCCATCGTCTCACCGACGGCGCGGCTCATGGCCAGGATGATCGAGGCCATGATCCCGGAGATGGCCGACGGCAGGACGACCTTGCGGACGACTTCGAACTTGGTGGCGCCCATCGCGTAGGCTCCCTCGCGCAGACCGCGCGGGACCGCGCGCATGGCGTCCTCCGAGATCGACGCGATGAGCGGGGTGATCAGGATCCCGACGACGATGCCGCCGGCGAGGGCGGACTGGAGCCCGAGTCCGAAGAGGGGCTGGAGGATCTCGGGCGACAGGAAGCTGATGGCGAAGAAGCCGAGGACGATGGTCGGGATCCCGGCGATCGTCTCGAGGACCGGCTTGACGATGTTTCGGATCCGGTTCGATGAATACTCGGACAGCAGGACCGCCGACAGCAGCCCGAGCGGGGTCCCGATGAGCATCGCGATGGCGGCCACCAGGACCGTCCCGCTGACGAGCGCCAGCACGCCGAACTGGTAGGGCTGGATCGACGCGGACCAGACCGTCCCAGTCAGGAAGTCGACCACGTTGACGACCTGGAAGAACTGGATGGTCTCGTACAGCAGGAGCACGACGATCCCGATCGTCGTGACGACGCCCAGGGCCGCGGCCACGAACAGCAGGACCTCGATGATCCGTTCGGACCACGGGCGCCGTCGTGTCAGCTGGATCTGTCCGGCAGCCATCCGAATGTGTTCCTCACGTTGGTGGGGGCGCTGAGCCTAGCGCAGTCGCCGGGAAAATGGAGACGCACCGGCCGCCCGAGCGCGGCCGGTGCGTCGGATGATCGGTGGTCCTACTTGGGGACCGCCGAGTTCCAGTTCGCCAGCTGCTGGGCAGCGAGGTCCGCCGGGACCGCGACGTAGCCGATGGTCGGCTCGGTCGCCAGGGTGGCGGCGTTGGCGAGGTAGAAGTTGACGAATTGCGTAGAGGGCCGGCGATGCCTTGGCCTTGGTGGTGTTCGGATAGATGAACAGCGGCCGGCTGAGCGGTGCGTAGGTGCCATCCTCGATGGTCGTCGGCGTCGGCGCGATGCAACCCTTGCCGCCATCGACCGCCACCGCCGTCACCTTGGTCGCGTTCTGGACGTAGTAGGCATAGCCGAAGAAGCTGATGGCGTTCGGGTTGCCCGCGACGGTCGACACGAGGACGTTGTCATCCTCTGACTGCTGGGCCCACTTGGTCGCGTCGTCGACCTTGCCGTTGACCACCTCGGTGAAGTAGTCGAAGGTCCCCGAGTCGGCGCCCGGCATGGAGCGGATGATCTCCTGGTCCGGCCAGCTCGGATCGACCTGCTTCCAGGTCACGTGTTCCGGCGACGCAGGGCCATAGATCATCTTGAGCTGGGCGAGCGTCATGCACTTCGCCCAGGTGTTGGCCGGGTTCACGACGACGGTCAACCCATCGATGGCGACCTGCAGCTGGACATAGGTGACGCCGTTGGCGGTGCAGGCGGCGCCCTCTTTCGCGTCGTCCTTCTTGATCGGTCGCGAGGCGTCGTTGATGTCCGTCTCGTTGTTGCAGAATTTCGTGAAGCCGCCGCCCGTCCCTGACTCCTTGACGCTGACGTTGACGCCGGCGTTGGCCTTGTGGAAGTCCTCCGCGGCCGCCTCGGAGATCGGCAGGACCGTGCTGGATCCGTCGATGACGATGGCGCCGCTGAGGGCTGCCCCGCTGGTCGGGGCGCTGCTTGCCCCACCGCCGCTGGAGCATGCGGCGAGGGCGATCGTGGCCAGCAGGGCCACGGCACCGAGGCGCTTGGGCGTCGAGATGCTCAACAATTCGATCCTCCTGGTGGCCACGCGTCAGGGCGCGCGGTCCGTGTCGGGGACAGTCCCTTCGGTCTGACATGGCGAACGGTCGGGCCTCCGCATGAACGGACCTTTTGCCGTTCGTTAAGGCATCGTTAACGCCGCAACGGAACCCGGTCGCCTCCCCCGGCCACACACCGTCCCCAGGTGCGTCGCCCAGGCCGGGCGGGCCTGTCCTAGCGCTCGGCGTGCGGACCGCGTCCCCGGTAGGCCAGGACTTCGACCTTTTCGAGCGTGATCAGGCCGTCCCCGACCATCTCGTCAAGCTCGGGGAGGATCGCCCGGATCCGGTCCTCCTGGTCGACGACCTCGATGAGGATCGGCAGGTCCTCCGACAACCGGAGGAGGCGCGTCGTGTGGAGGTGGGCGTTGGCCCCGAAGCCCTCGACGCCCCGCAAGCACCGTGGCACCGGCCATCCCGCGCTCTCGCAGGAACGCCACGATCGCCTGGTAGAGCGGCTTGCCATCACGGTGGTCGGCCTCGCCGATGTAGATCCGAACGAGCAGGGCCGGACCATCGATCCGCATCAGAGCGCTCGCCCGATCGCCAATCCGGCCGCAACGGCGACGAGGCCGATCACGATCGAGCCGCCTAGATTGGCTACGGCCGAGCTCCACGAACCACCCTCGATCAGCGCCGTACGACTCGAGCATGTAGGTCGAGAACGTCGTGTAGGCGCCGATGAACCCGATCATCAGCGGTCCTCGGATCTCGGCAGGGAGGATGGCTCGCTCGGCGGTCATCGCGAACAGGACGCCCGAGCACGAACGAGCCAGTGGCGTTGACGACGAGGGTGCCCCACGGGAACGCGCCGGCGGTCCGATCGGTGACGAACCCGTCGACGACGATAGCGGGCGATGGCGCCGGCGAACCCGCCGAGACCGATCAGGATGAGTGGCATCGCCGTCCGAGGATACGTCCGTTCGCCGGCTCCCGCTGCCCGCTCCCGGCCCGAACGGCTTGCCGAACGTGGCAGACTTGCGACCTGGCGCACGGCGGCGTGTGCCATGCCGACTGGACGGAGGGCGACACCGATGGCCGACGACGAGGACGGGTCCGGAACGGGCAGGAGCCGCACGGGTGTGGTCATCGACACCGTCACGGATGTCATCGTCGACGCCAAGGGTGTCGTGACACCGCTCTCGAAGAGCGCCGCGAAGGAACTTCACAAGCTGGAGAAGCGGCTTGCTGCGGCTCGCAAGACGGAGACCAAGCGGCTCCGCCAGCTGGCGAGTGCCCAGAGTTCGAAGGGCCGCAAGGAGATCGCCAAGCGGTCGAAGCAGGCCGCCGAGGCCGCGTCAGAGGTCGCGTCGCTGGCGTCGCGGATCGCGGGGATCGCGACGGCCGCCGCCGGGTCGGCGGCCAGCTCCGTGGGGGGTGCGGCCAGCTCCGTCGGAGGTGCCGCGAGCTCGGTGGGGGGTGCCGCCCGCGGTGCCGTCAGCAGTGCGGCCAAGGGCGTCGGATCGGCTGCGGCACAGGCTGCGCAGGCGGTCACGCCCGTCAAGCCGCCGGCGGCCGCAGAGGCCTCCAAGCCGGCGACAGCGGCCGTCAAACCGGCGATCGCGACTCGCAAGCCGGCCGCGAAGAAGCCGCCCGCCGCCAAGCCGTCGGCCAAGCCCGTCGAAATCCGCCACGGCCGTGAAGACGACGACGACTCGCAAGCCCGCCACCCAAAAGCCAGCCGCCACGACGCGAACACCCACGGCGCAGCCGGCGCACCAGCGCCGCGAAGAAGCCAGCGGCCACGGCTTCGAAGAAACCGGCCTCCACGACGCGAAGGCCAGCCGCCAAGAAGCCCGCCACGACCACGACCCGCAAGCCCGCGGCCGCGAAGCCCGCGACCGCCGAAGCCCGCCGGCGACACCTCTGCCTGAGGCCGTCGCCGGTCTTCCCGCATGAACGCCTCGGCCGCCCTTCGTCCCGTCGTCGGGGCGGCGGTGGATCTCGGCTCGAATTCGGTTCACCTCCTGGTCGCCGCCGTGGCCGGCCATCGACTCGAGGCGCTCGTCGACGAATCGGTCTTCCTCGGTCTCGGGTCCGCCGTCGCCGAACGGGGCCATCTCGGTCGAGCCGCCCGCGACGACCTGACCGCTACCCTGGTCCGCTACGTGGAAACTGCGCGACGATCCGGCGCCAGCCACGTCACCCTGCTTGGCACCGAGCCGATCCGCCGTGCCGCCGACGCCGCCTCGATCGTCCACGAGGTGGCCGCGGCGTCGGGCGTGCCGCTCCATGTCATCTCGCACGAGGAGGAGGCATACCTCACCCTGATCGGCGTGACCGACGGTCTGCCAGTCACGCAACCGACGCTCGTCGTGGACATCGGCGGCGGCAGCACCGAGTTCTGCATCGTCGATGCGGCCACGCCCGCCCGGGCGGCCGGGCTCCGGCTGGGTTCGGCCCGCCTGACCGACCGATCGG
Source organism: uncultured Chloroflexia bacterium (assembly GCA_963746865.1). Lineage (GTDB taxonomy): Bacteria > Chloroflexota > Limnocylindria > Limnocylindrales > CSP1-4 > SPCO01. Next base: position 78,429 of record CAVVDB010000009.1, on the reverse strand, counting down.
TGACCCACGACCCGCCGACACCCGACGAGGTCGCGACGATGCGCGCCGAGGCGGCGGAGGTCGTGCGTGACGCGCCTCCGGCAGTCCATGCCGAGATCGTGGCGGTGGGTGGCACGGCATCGAACCTGCTCAAGGTGCTCCCGGCCCGATCCCTGGATCGCACCCTGACCCGCGGGGACCTCGCGGAGGTCCAGGCCATCATGGCTGCCGAGCCGGCGGCGGCCGCGTCCCAGCGGCATCTCGTCAATCCGATCCGCGCCAGGATCCTGCCAGCCGGCGGCGCGATCCTGGATGCGATCCTGGAGCACTACGGCGCGGAACGGATCCGCGTCTCCGAGGCCGGCCTCCGCGAAGGCACGATCCTGGCCGTCGAGCACGCCGGCGTCGCCTGGCGCGACCGCCTCGCGAGCCTCGCCCAGGGCTGGCGGGGCTAGAGCCCGGCGACGACCCGGCCGAGCGTCCGCCGGAACGTGACGCCGGCCACCCCGCGCCACGGCGCGCCGATCGTCCGTCGCAACCGGGCGACCTCGCGCTCCCGACTGACGAGGTAGCGCCCGATCGAGGCGCCTTCGAGCGGCGACAGGTCCCCGGCGTGCTCGACCAGGAAGGTCCGGGCCATCGAGGCCGAGACATTCGCGTCGTTCATCAGGCCGAGGTGATCCTGCAATGCGGTGACTCGCGCGATGAGCGGTGCGGCATCGTCCCCGAGTGCCTCGCGCGCGAATTCGAGCGTGTAGCGCAGCCACTTGCCGGCGATCCGCAGTTCATGGAGCGTCTCGACATCGGCCCAGCGCAGGACCGGCTCGTAGGCGCGCACCTGCTCGTAGGCCGCCCAGATCCGCGACCCGGCCGTATCGCGCACCCGGTGCGGCTGGGTCGGCCCGACGGGCAGCACCCCGGCGGTCTCGGTGCGGACGAAATCGCGGTAGTCGTCGACCCAGCGCCGGTATCCGTCGGAATCGAGTTCGCGGATGAGCAGGACTCGGGCGTCGTCGCGATGCTCGCGCCAGTCGGCGAGGAGCGGCTCCAGGGCCCGCTGCTCGGAGACCGGCAGGTCCGCCCGATAGATGTCGGCCGCCTCGAGCAGGACGTCGAGATCGCGCACGGCCCCGAGTCGCGAGGCGATCTCGCGCAGGCCGTTTCGATAGCGCTTGGTGCGCCCGACCCGGAACGACGCCCCGAAGACGCGCCACGCCGCGCGCTGCCGGCGAGTCGCCACGCGCATCGCATGGAGCTCCTCCGGATCGCGCCCTTCGCGGGTCCCGGCCTCGCGGGCCAGCATCCGGGCCAGGTGGAAGCGCATGACCTTGCGACCGGCCTCGGCGATGTGATCGTCGGCGGTCACGCCGGGGGTCTTGCCGACGATCAGTCGGGTATCCGGTGGAACGGCCTCCTCGACGGCCTCGTTGACGACGTCGGACGTGGTGGGGATGACCTCGGGGTGCTCGACGGCCGGCGCGGGGTCGATCTCCGCCGCGGCCTTGGTGGGGGGTTCCGGAGGGGGCGTCTCGTCAGGCGCGGCGGGTGTTGCCTCGATCACCGCGGGTGTCGCCGCGGCCGGCGCGCTCGACGCAGCCCCGTCCGCGCTTGCGCCGCGCTTGCGAGCACGGGCGGGCCGCACGAGCGCCATCGCGGCCTCGAACTTGCTCCCGGTCGCGGGCGCCAACGCCGGATCGGTCCCGAAGACCTCGGCGAGCGAGGCGAGGCGCGCCTCGTCACCCTTGACCAGTTCGGCCTCCAGTTCGACGAACCGATCGATGATCCGCGAACGCGCCACGACATCGACCTCGTCCAGGCTCAACTCGACCCGTGTCTCCCCGTCGCGGACGATCCGCTTGCGGCGCAGCTGGCGGATGGTGACGAGCTCGACGAGCGGCGCATCGCCGGCCAGCTCCAGCACGAGCGATCGCGCGTCGGACGCGGACCAGCCGAGCGGTCCGGCGGTCCGATCCGCCGGGCCTTCCAGCTCCTCGCGTCGCATCGCCCCGCCCGGGCCCTCCGTCCTCGACAACGACTTGATCGAGACGATCGTTCCGCGACCGGACTGTCGAAGGCGGACGGCATAGCCGGCCTTGCCCATCGCGCCGTTCGCGGTGTCCACATAGCGGTCCTCGAATTGCGACGACCGTGCCGCCGTGGTCCCGCTGAACGGCCCGATCTCCTCGGCCACGAGGTACCGCTCGGCGGCGGCCAGATCCACGACCCGGTACTTGAGCTCGACCTCGGTGGGATGTCCGACGGCCGCGCTCATGCGCGCGGATCCAGCGAACCGGCACCCGCGCCGGGCCGCCGCGGCGTGGCCACGACGCCACCGTGCGCCAGGGCGTCCTCTTTCATCATCTCGAAGGTGTCGATGGTGCCCTCCCGACCCTCGAGGGTCTCTGTCCGGATCCACGAAGCGTCGGGCTGGAGCTGCCACGACCGGCGGTCGTCGCTCAGCATCACGTCGATGATCTCGGCCAGTCGCGCCTGGGCCTCGTGGTCCTCGACCGGGGCGACGGCCTCGACCCGGCGATCGAGGTTGCGGTCCATCAGGTCCGCCGATCCGATGTAGAACTCGCGCTCGCCGCCATTGTCGAAGCTCCAGATCCGCGAGTGCTCGAGGAACTCGCCGATGATCGACCGCACCCGGATCCGTTCCGAGACGCCCGGCAACCCGGGCTGGAGGCTGCACGCGCCGCGCACGATCATGTCGACCTGGACGCCGGCCCCGGACGCCTTGTAGATGGCCTCGATGACCGCCACGTCGACGATGGCGTTGAGCTTGAGCACGATCCGTGCGGGGCGCCCGGCCTCGGCATGCGCGATCTCCCGGTCGACCAGGTCCAGGAACCGGCTGCGCAGGCTGTGGGGCGCCACGAGCAGGCGTCGGAAGCTGCGCTGGCGCGACAGCCCGGTGAGGTTGTTGAACAGGTCGGTGACGTCGGCGCCGATCTCGGGCCGGCAGGTCAACAGGCCGAGGTCCACGTACAGCCGCGCGGTCTTCGGGTTGTAGTTGCCCGTCCCGATGTGGACGTAGCGACGCAGGCCGGAGCCCTCGCGCCGCACGACGAGCGCGGTCTTGGAGTGGGTCTTGAGCCCGACCAGGCCATAGACCACGTGCGCGCCGGCCCGTTCCAGCTTGCGCGCCCAGACGATGTTGGCCTCCTCATCGAAGCGGGCCTTGATCTCGACCAGGACGACCACCTGCTTGCCCCGCTCGGCGGCGCGGATGAGCGACTGGACGATCGGCGAATCACCCGATGTCCGGTAGAGGGTCTGCTTGATCGTCAGCACGTCCGGGTCGTCGGCGGCCTGGGTGATGAACCGCTCGACCGACGCCGCGAACGACTCGTACGGATGGTGGACCAGGATGTCGCCGACGCGGATCGCCGCAAAGACGTCGGCCGGTTCGTCGTCGTCGGGCGGGATCAGCCGCGGTGGCGTGACCGGGACCCATGGCACGGGCTTCAGGTCCGGGCGATCCAGCTCGGCGATCGCCCACAGGCCGGTCAGGTCGAGCATGCCGGCGATGTCGTAGCAGTCGCCCTCGCCGAGCCCGAGACCGCGCAGCAGCAGGGCCCGCGTCGCCGGCGGCATCGAGCGTTCGACCTCGAGCCGGACGGCCGCCCCGAACCGTCGTCGCTGGAGCTCCTCCTCGATGGCGAGCAGGAGGTCGTCCGCCTCGTCCTCCTCGATCTCGAAGTCGGCGTTGCGGGTGACCCGGAAGAGGTGATGTTCCTCGACCTCCATCCCGGAGAAGAGCGCGTCCAGGTTGGCCTCGATGATCTGGTCGAGCAGGACGAACCGGGAAGGCTCGACTTCGAGCAGGCGCGGCAGGATCTGCGGCACCTTGACCCGGGCGAAGCCGCGCTCGCCGGTCTCCGGATCGCGCAACCCGACCGCGATCGACAGGCTCAGCGTCGAGATGTACGGGAACGGGTGGCCCGGGTCGACGGCGAGCGGCGTGAGGACCGGGAAGATCTCGTCGAGGAATCGCTGGCGAAGGGTGTCGTGGTGCTCCGGGACGGCGGCATAGTCGACCAGTTCGATGCCTTCGTCGGCGAGCGACTTGCGGACCGCGACGAAGATCGCGGAGTGGTCCGCCACGAGCCCCAGGACACGTTCGCGCGCGGCGGCAAGCTGTTCGTCCGCGGTCCGCCCGTCGGGAGAGCGCGCCACCTTGCCGGCCTCGACCTGCTGGCGCAGGCCTGCCACCCGGACCTGGAAGAACTCATCGAGGTTGCCCGCGAAGATGGCCAGGAACTTGACGCGCTCGAGGAGCGGGTTCCGCTCGTCGCGCGCCTCGTGCAGGACGCGCGCGTTGAACTCGAGCCATGACAGTTCGCGGTTCAGATACGGGAAGGTCACCTTCGGCCGAGCCGTGCGGCGCGGCCGCGGGGGGACCGCGGGACGGGCGGTGCGAGGTGGAACGCCTGGATCGATCGCGGCCATCGGGGGGTCTAGGGTCCTTTATCGAACGGGGTAGCCGGCGAGGGCGACCCGGCCGGCGAGGATAGCATGCCCGTTCCGTCAGTCCTCGGTCACGTACCGCCGCTCGCCGTTCGATGGATCGATCCAGACGCGCATCCGGTGACCCGTCGTCGGATCGGCGAAGACCTCGTCACTGCGCCGGAATCGCGGCTCGAGCTGGGTTCCCGTCGGCTCGCCGCCGGCAGGTGCCGTCGGCGGGCCGTCCCGGTCGAGCGGATCGGAGCGATAGCGGACCCGCTCGAGGAGGGCGCCGACGATCAGCGCCAGGCCGCCCAGCACGGTATAGAAGCCGAGGACCGTCCCCGGGCCGCCGGGCATGACGATCAGCCACAGGCCGAGGAGGGCGACGGCGATCCCGGCGACGAGGATGAGCAGTCGCGCGAGGCTCAGTCCCATCGTCAGTCGACCGGCTGGGCGCCAGGGCCGCCAGCCCCGCCAGCCCCGGCTTCCGGCGCGACGATGACCGCGGTCCCGTAGGCGACGATCTCGCTCATCGTCCCGGACAACTCGGAGCTGTCGAAGCGCATCGACAGGACCGCGTTCGCCCCCAGCATCGTGGCGTTCTTGACCAGGCGATCGAGCGCCTGGCGGCGGGTGTCCTCGAGCAGGCTCGTGTATTCGTGGATCTCGCCGCCGCCGAGCGAGCGCAGGCCGGCCATCAGGTTCCCGCCCAGCCCGCGGCTGCGGACGACGAGCCCGAAGACCATCCCCTTCGATTCGACGACGCGGTGGCCGGTCAGGTACGGCGTGGTGACGACGATCATGCGTGCTCCTCGTGTCGGGTCGATCCGATGGTTGGGCCGGGCGCGGCGGGCGCCGTGGCGGCCCGCCGGGTCGCACAGGCCGGGCAGGGACAGCGGTCGCGCAGCAGGCTGAACGTGTAGTAGCCGGTGTGATGGCCGTCGCCCCAGGCCGGTGCGATGGCGTAGCCGCCGACCATCGACACGTCGACGAGCCGGGTCTGCTCGTCGGTCAGCGTCGGGCCGCTGTCGAGCCAGCCGGGCATCCCGGCCTCGCCACGACAGAACGCGCAGGGACACAGCCAGCGCAGGGTGGTCGTGTCGTAGGCGGTCTCGTGGCCGTCGTCCCAGACGATCGCGAGGCGGCCGGCGCCACGGTCCGCATGGATGGAGACGGGGGCCGTTTGCATCTGCCCGATCGTACGCCGTTCCGCGATGATCGGGGACGATGACGCCCGACCGACCGACCGACGCGTACGCCCTCGACGCCGACGTGGTCGCGGCGTCGCTGGGTGTCGACCGCGCGACCGGGCTGAGCCAGGAGGAGGCGGCTCGGCGCGCGCTGGCGGCCGGCCCGAACGAACTCGAGCCGTCGCCACGCACCGCGCTGCCGAAGCTCATCTTCGAGGCCGCCACGGAGCCGTTCGTCCTGCTCCTCATCGTGGCGGGGCTGCTGGCGGTCGCGCTCGGCGAGGTGCGCGACGGACTGCTCGTCCTGATCGCGCTCTTCCCGATCGTCGGGGCCGACGTCATCACCGAATACCGCGGCGAGCGCGCGCTCGAGGCGCTGCGCGCGGCGAGCGCCCCGACCAGCCGGTTGCGCCGGGACGGCGTGGTCGCCGATGTCCCCGCGGCCGGCCTCGTTCCCGGCGACATCGTCCTGCTGCGAGCGGGCGATGTCGTCCCGGCGGACCTTCGCCTGCTGCGAGCGGAGCGCCTCGTCGTCGACCGCAGCATCCTCACCGGGGAGTCGATCCCCGAGGCCGCGACCACCGACCCCGACCCGCCCGACACGCCGCTCGCCTCGCGCTACGGGATGGCCTACGCCGGGACCAGTGTCGTCGCCGGCCGCGGCGAGGGCGTGGTCGTCGCCATCGGCCCGGCGTCCGAGGTCGGGCGGATCGCCGGTGGGCTGGGGAGTCGAGAGCGCCGCCGCTCGCCCCTCCAGGCCGAGCTCGACCGGCTGGTCCGCATCCTGCTGGTCGTCGCCATCGCGCTCATCGCCATCGTCACGGGTCTCGGCTTCGCGCGCGGGCAGGATGCCGGCGCGAACATCCTGGCCGGGGTGTCGGCCGCGATCGCGGCCATCCCCGAGGAGCCACCGATCCTGCTTGCGGTGATCCTGGGCCTGGGCGCCTACCGGCTGCTGCGACGCGGGGTCCTGGTCCGACGGCTGAACGCGGAGGAGACCCTCGGCGCGATCGACCTGATCGTGACCGACAAGACCGGGACGCTCACCAGGAATCGCCTCGATGTCGTGTCGGTATCGGACCTTGCCGGGTCGGTGGACGGGCCTGCCCGGCTCGACCGGCTGATGGCCGCCCTGCGTGCGGAGGATGACGCGTGGGCGCAGGCCGATGGGTCGGCCGCCGGGTCGTTCACGGCGTCGCTCGTTCGGGCGGTGAGCGACACCGGTGGCGACCCGTCGCTCGACCCCGGGGCGCTGCTCGACGCCGAGCCTGTCGCGGACGGGCGGCCGTGGTCGCGCACCCTGAGCCGGACCGCCGCCGGCGGGATCGACGAGTCCGCGATCGGGGCGCCGGAGGCGATCCTCGACCTGGCGCGGTCGCTGCCCGGCGAGCGTGGGGCGTGGGTGACCCTCATCGAGGCGCGGGCCGCGGCCGGTGAACGGCTGGTGGCCACCGCGCGGCGTCCCGACGGAGGCGACTGGACGGTCGACGCGGTCATCGGGTTCGCCGACCCGATGCGTGACGGGATCCGCGAGGCCCTTGAGGCGGCCCGCGTGGCCGGCATCGAGGTCATCGTCGTGACCGGCGACCATCCGCTGACGGCGGCGGCGATCGCCGCTCAGGCCGGGCTCGATCCCGCCCGGATCGTTGTCGGCGACGAGCTTGCCGGCTGGGACGACGCGCGCCTGGCGGCCGAGCTCGGGCGGCTCCAGGTCGTCGCCCGGTCGACCCCCGAGCAGAAGGAGCGGCTCGTCCGGGTGGCGCGCGAGGTCGGGCGGACCGTGGCGGTCACCGGCGACGGGGTCAACGACGCGCCCGCCCTGCACCGCGCCGATGTCGCGGTGGCCATGGGCTCGGGGACCGGTGTGGCCAAGGAGGCCGCCGACCTGGTCCTCGGCGACGACTCGTTCGCGACCCTGATGTACGGCCTGCGCGAGGGTCGTCGCATCGTCGACAACGTCCAGAAGGGCCTCATCTTCCTCATCTCGACCCACGTGGCCTTCCTCGGTTTCATCCTCATCGCGACGCTGTATGGGTTCGGCCAGCCGCTGCTGCCGCTCCAGATCCTGTGGATGGAACTGTTCATCGACATCTCGACCTCGGCGGCGTTCGAGCTCGAGAAGGCGGAGCCCGACCTGATGCGCCGTCGACCTCGGCGGCGCGGCGTCCCGTTGCTGACGAACGACCTGCTCGGCCGGATCACGCTGGCCGGGAGCTACAGCGCCGTCGCTGCGCTGATCGTGATGGCGACCCATCCGGGCACCGCGGAGCACGCGCGCTGGCTCGCCTACACGAGCCTCGTCTGTGCCCAGGCAGTTCGGGCCAACGCGAACCGCAGTGTTCGCGAGCCGATCCATCGGCTGCCGCCAAACGTGTTCCTGCTCGGGATGGCGCTCGGCGTCATCGCTATCCAAGCGGCCATCCCGTACGTGCCGGTCCTGGCCGAGGCCTTCCACGCGACTCCGCTCGACCTGTCCGATTGGGCGATCGTGGCCGTGATCGCCCTGATCCCGGCGATCCTTGCGGAAACGGTGCGGACGGTCACCGGACGGACTTGGGTTGCGTAAAAAGCGGGGTATCCTCCGGCGGTGAGCCTTGAGATCGATCACGTCACGAAGCGGTTCGCCGCGACCACGGCCCTTGACGGGCTGACCTTCGAGGTCGCCGACGGCGAGGTCTTCGGCTTCCTCGGCGCGAACGGCGCGGGCAAGACGACGACGATGCGGATCTGCCTCGGGATCATCCGGGCCGATGCCGGCGAGATCCGCTGGCGTGGCCGGCCGACCGGGGAGCTTCCGCGACGGACCTGGGGCTACCTGCCCGAGGAGCGCGGGCTCTATCCGCGGATGGGGGTCCTGGAGCAACTCGTCTACTTCGGGTCGCTGTACGGCGAGACCCCCGAGCGCGCCCGGCGCGAAGCGATGGCCTGGCTGAGCCGCTTCCGGATCGCCGACTACGCCGACCGCCGGGCCGAGGAGCTGTCGAAGGGCAACCAGCAGAAGGTCCAGTTCGTCGCCGCGGTCCTCCACGGACCCGAGGTCCTGCTCATGGACGAGCCGTTCACGGGGCTCGACCCGGTCAACCTCGTCCTCCTCCGCGAGGCGTTCATGGAGCTGCGCGACCGGGGCCGGACGCTCATCTTCTCGACCCACCAGATGGAAGCCGCCGAGGCGATGTGCGAGTCGGTCGCGATCGTCGACCACGGCCGGCTCGTCGCGGGCGGCCGCGTCCGCGACCTCAAGCGGGTCAGCGGCCGGCGGACGCTCCGACTCGGCGTCGAGGGCGAGATGGAGGCCCGCTGGGTGACCCGGCTCCCGGACGTGGGGTCCGTCCGCCACGACGCAGACGGCAGCGAACTGGAGCTCCTGCCAGGGGCCGATCCGACCGCGATCCTGACGGCGATCCTCGCCGCCGGGGCGGCGGTGACCCGCTTCGAGATCATGGAGCCGAGCCTCGAGGCCCTGTTCATCGAGCATGTCGGCCGTCCCTCCGACGAGGAGGAGGCGACCCTCGCTTCCGAGATCGCGGTGCCGTCCCTGCCGGCCGGCGGACTGGCCTGATGGCCGACCGCGACCCGCTCTTCCCGAACGCGGGGATCGTCGCACGACGCGAGTATCGCGACCGGGTTCGCAGCCCGTTGTTCCTGTCGTCGACGATCGTGCTGATGGCGCTGGCGATGCTCGTCGCCCTCGCCCCCATCGCCATCCGCTACCTGGATCGCCAGACCGTGACCCACCTCGCGGTCGCGTCCGAAGACGCGGCGCTCGCCGCACGCGCGGCGACCGTCGCCGAGCAGCTCCTCAACATCCCGCCCGAGGGGAGCGACCCCGCGGTCTGGGAGAAGCCGTTCCGGGTCGAGTTGGTCGCCGATCGCGCCGCTGCCGAGACCGCGCTGGTCGCCGGGCGCCTCGCCGGGATCCTCGTCGTCGAGCGGCTGCCGAGCGGCCAGGTCGATGTCGAGTTCCGGACCAACGAGGGCGTCAACGGTGAGCGGAGCCAGCTCCTCAGCATCGCCTCGTTCGGGATCGGCGTGCTCGACTGGAGCTCGCGGTCGTCGGCGGCGATGGGCACCCAACCGTTCATCACGCCCGCCTATCACGTCCGGTCGATGAACACGGCCAGCGAAGGCGGACGGCCGCTCGATCCGCAGGAAGCCGCCAGCCGCGGCCTGCTCGGGATCGTCTTCGTGGTGCTCCTGTTCATCACGGTCGTCATCTACGGGATGTGGGTCGCGACCGGGGTGGCGTCGGAGAAGAGCAGCCGGGTCATGGAGTTGATGATCAGTGCGGCGTCTCCCCACCAGATGCTGGCCGGCAAGGTCGTGGGGATCGGGGCGGCCGGGATGACCCAGTACTTCGCCATCGCGATCCCGACCCTGATCCTCATCGCGCTCCAGGATCCGATCGCCTCGGCGGTGCTCGGCCCGAGCTGGTCGGACGGCGCCCCGCTCGTCGGGCTGTCGCCGGCGCTGCTGGCGGGGTACGGGGTCTTCTTCGTCCTCGGGTTCGTGCTGTTCGCGCTCATCTACGCGGCGATGGGCTCGTTCGTCAGCCGGCCGGACGATCTCCAGACCCTGTCATTGCCGCTCAGCCTGGTCGCCATGGTCGGCTACCTGACCGCGATCATGGCGCTCGGCGGCGGGGGAGGGGCGTGGGTCATGATCGCGTCGTTCCTGCCGCCATTCAGCCCGTTCGTGATGCTCGCACGGCTGATGGTGTCGGCGGTCGAGCCGGCCGAGGTGCTCCTCTCGATCGGGTTGTTGGTGGCGTCGATCGCCGTCGTCGCCGTGGTCGCGACGCGGATGTACGCCGCGGGCGTGCTGCTGTACGGGCAGCGGCCGGGGGTCCGGGCCTTCATCGCGGCGGCGCGGCGGGTGTGACCCGCGGGCCGAGCCCGGTCCTGCGTCGGGGTCCTCGGCCTGCGAACGCCCGATCTCAGTCTTCGTCGAGCGGCAGCCGGCTGATCAGGGCCAGCACCGGCGCGGCAGCCGGTCCCGGAACGTCGTCAGGCGAACCTACGGAGGCCGCGTCCACCGGCCCAGCGGCGACGAACCGCCACAGCCGGCTGCGGATCCCGGGCAGGTACGGGCTGGCCCGTTGTCTGGCCAGGATGCCGGCGATCCCCTGGGCAACGGCCGCGTCGTAGAGCGCCACTCCCTCGGTCGCGATGGCCGGCACCGCCACCACCTCGTCACCGGGCCGCAGCACGCGGCGGAGCGCCTCACGACGACGCACGAGTGGCTGCGTCAGCATCGACCGCCCATCCAGGTGGAGCAGGTCGAAGGCGAGGAACGCCGCCGGTCGCCCGGGCTCCCCGGTCAACCGCCGCGCCAGCTCCCCTGGATCCGCTCGTCCGGAGGCGTCCACGACCACCAGCTCCCCATCGAGGATCGCCGAGCGTGCCGCGACCCTCACCGCCAACCCGGCCAATTCCGGAAGGACCGCCGTCACGTCCCGTCCGCTCGCGTCACGGATGACCACGTCGCCCGTTCCCGGCAGGTCGGCCGGACCCACCGCCACGATCGCCCGCTCGCCGCCCCACCACGGCTCGAACAGGTGGTCGTCCGAATCGAACGGCGCCGGCAGGGGGCGCGGGAGCATCGGCCGCAGGTCGGGGAGATCGGGCAGCTGGTCGGCCTCGAGGCGCAGCGAGAGCTGGTCGGCCATCGTGGCTCGATGGTAGCCCGCTAGACTTCGGGCGTCCCGACCGCCGGAGGAACGCACCGTGCCGCGCGCCCCACGCCCCGACGACCTGTACCGCCTGCGGATCGCCACCGAGCCGCGCCTCGCGCCGGACGGGCGGTCGGCGGTCGTCACCCTCCAGACGGTCGCGCCCGGCTTCGACGGCTACCGACAGGCCCTCTGGCTCGTGCCGATCGCGCCGCGTGGCGCGGCCCGCCAACTCACCCTCGGCGCGCGGAACGACCGTCATCCGCGCTTCTCACCGGACGGCCGGACCCTCGCCTTCATCTCCGATCGGCGCTCGGTCATCGAAGAGGAGCCGGCCGCCCCGGCCGCGAAGGATCGCGAGGACGCGTCGCAGGTCCACCTCCTGCCGCTCGACGGCGGCGAGGCACGCCGGCTGACCGACCTGCCACGCGGCGTGACCGGCTTCGAGTGGTCGCCCGACGGGACACGGCTCGTCGTCGTGAGCGCCTCCCATGGCGCGACGCGTGCGGAGGATGACCGTCGCCGCGGCATCGACCGTCGGCCGAGGCCTGGAACGCCGCCGCCGTCCGACTACCGGTTCATCGACCGGCTCGAGTCGATGCTCAACGGCACGGGATTCGTCTACGACCGGATCGCCCACCTGTGGCTGGTCGACGCGGTCTCGGGCGCCGCGACCCGGTTGACCGACGGACCGGTGGCCGACCTGGAGCCCGCGTGGTCGCCCGATGGCAGCCGGATCGCCTTCACCTCCAACCGACGACGCGACGCCGACCTGTGGTCGACCCGGCAGGACGTCCATGTCGTCGACGTCGGGACGCGTGTGGTGACCGCCGTGACCCGGGGCCCCAGGTCGCACTTCTTCGCGCCCACCTGGCTGCCGGACGGTCGGTCCATCGCGGCGCTCGGCCACCGCTTGGGCGGGCGCGCGGGGAGCCGAGACGACATCTGGACCTTCGCCGCCGACGGGGCTGACGCCACGCCGACCGGCGGGCGCAACCTCTCTGCCGTCCACGACCTGATGCCCGGTTCCGCCATGGGCAGCGACGTCACCCGCGGCGAAGCGGCTCGGCTGGCACCGTCGCGCGGCGGCCGCTGGCTCCATTTCAGCGCCCCGATCGATGGCGCCTACGAAGTGTGGAGGATCGCCGTCGGGGACGGCCGGCTGGAGCGCCTGACGAAGGGCCGCCAGTACGTCTCCGGCTGGCACGCCGTCCCGAGTCCGCGTGGTCGCCGGCGCGGGACCCGGATCGCGTACCTCCGCTCCACCCCGACCCAGCCGCCGGACCTGTGGCTGATCGAGGCAGGCGTCTCGGACGCGCCCCGGCCACGACGGCTCACGACGCTCAATGCCGACGTCCTGGCCGACCTCGCCCTCCACGCGCCGGTCGCCCGCCGCGTGACCGTCGATGGGCGCGAGATCGGCGGCTGGTTCCTGCCCGCCGGGGTCGGCCCGCAGCCCCTCGTCGTCCAGATCCATGGCGGACCGCACACGCTCTACGGCTGGGCGCCGGTCTGGGAATTCCAGGTCCTCGCGGCCGCCGGGATCGGGGTCTTCTACTGCAACCCGCGTGGCTCGGAGGGCTACGGCGAGGCGTTCAACGACGCCAACCACCGCGACTGGGGTCCGGGACCGACGCGCGACGTCCTCGCCGGCGTCGATGCGCTCGTCGCCGACGGCCTCGCCGACCCGGATCGGCTGGGCGTGACCGGTGGCTCGTACGGCGGCTACCTCACGAACTGGATCGTCGGCCACGATCAGCGCTTCCGGGCGGCGATGACCTGCCGCTCGGTCAGCGACATGTCCATGCTGTTCACGACCGGCGACATCGCCGGCGGCGATTGGGCACGTCTCGAGTTCGACGCGACGCCCTGGAGCGACCCCGCCTACTTCCGCGAGATCTCGCCGCTGACCTACGCCGACCGGATCCACACGCCGCTCCTGATCCAGCATTCCGAGCGCGACCTGCGCACGACCATCGCCCAGGGCGAGGCGCTGTTCACGGTCCTCCGCTCGCATCGACGACCGGTCCGGCTGATGCGCGTCCCCGACGAGAACCACGAACTGACCCGGTCCGGGACGCCGTTCCGCCGGGTCGAGAACCTGCGGATCGTGGAGCGCTGGTTCCGCCACTTCCTGGTCGAGGGCAAGACCGGGATGCCGCCCCTGCCGAGGGTCCGCGGCGGCCGCTGACCTGGCCGGCTGCGTGTCGCGGATGGCGCCGGGACCGGGTGTATCCTCTCCGTCCCATGACCGCCACCCGTCGCCCGGATTCACCCGCTCGTGAGCGCGCCCACGAACTGATCCGTGCCTGGGATGGCCGTCCCGGCCCGCTCGGCAGCCTGCTCGGACGGGTCACGACCGTCGACCAGGTCGGGGTCGAAGAGCGGGTCGACGCCCTCCGCCGCCGGTCGATCAAGAAGGAATCGAAGGTCTGGGCGCTCCACCTCGCGATCTCGATGATGGACCTGACGACCCTCGAGGGGAAGGACACGCCGGGCAAGGTCCGGGCCATGTGCGTCAAGGCGATGCGCCCCAAGCCGGGCGATCCGACGATCCCGTCGGTGGCCGCGGTGTGCGTCTACCCGGCGCTCGTCGCCGAGGCGAAGGACGCCCTGCGCGGCTCGACGGTCAAGGTCGCCAGCGTCGCGACGGGCTTCCCGTCCGGCCAGACCTTCCGCGACATCAAGCTGGCCGAGACGCGAGCGGCGGTCGAGGCCGGCGCCGACGAGGTCGACATGGTCATCGATCGTGGCGCCTTCCTGGCGGGCGACTACCTGACCGTGTTCGAGGAGATCGTCGAGGTCCGCGAGGCCGCCGGCGATGCTCACCTCAAGGTCATCCTCGAGACCGGCGAGCTCGAGACCTATGACAACGTCCGGCGTGCGTCGGTGCTGGCGATGGCCGCCGGCGCCGACTTCATCAAGACCTCGACCGGCAAGGTGACGCCGGCTGCGACGATGCCGGTGACGCTGGTCATGTTCGAGGCCATCCGCGACTTCGAGCGCTCGACCGGCCGCCAGGTCGGGATGAAGCCGGCCGGCGGGATCCGGACGGCCAAGGAGGCGATCGGGTATCTCGTGATCCTGTATGAGACCCTCGGCCCGCGCTGGATGTCGCCCGACTGGTTCCGCTTCGGGGCCTCGTCGCTGCTCAACGACGTGCTGATGCAGATCGAATTCCAGCGGACCGGCCGCTACCAGGACCCGGACGACTTCACCCTCGACTGACCAGAATAGGAGCGTCGCGATGCGTTCGAGCCTGTCGGGTTCGTTGGGGATCCTCACCGTCGCGCTGTTGGTCGCCGGATGCGGGTCCGCGGCACAGACCGCCAGCCCCACGGGCGCGAGCCCGACAAGCGGGAGCGCGCCGAGTGCCAGTGTGCCGATCGTCAGCACGCCGAGCCCCAGCGTGCCGGGCCCCAGCGTGACGCCGGGCGTGGGTCTGCTGCTACCCGAGCCGAGTGGGGAGCTGCCGGTCGGTGTTCGCGACCTCGACCGTGTCGCAGACGGTTTCGGGGTCAGAGTGTGGTACCCGGCAGTCGCCGGGACCGGTACGGCCGGGGCTCCCTACGCGACCGACCAGCAATGGACCGCTTTCGGAGCGCGTTTCACGAACCACACGGCGGCCGCTCTCGAACGGTTGGCCACGAAGGCGGCGACGAATGCCACACCAGCGGCGTCCACGGGTCCGCGACCGGTGGTCGTGCTGATGCCGGGATGGTATCTGCCGGCCAATTCGCTGACGGTGCTGGCTTCGGACCTTGCCAGCCACGGCTACGTCGTCATCACCATCGATCCGCCGGCCGGAACCGAGCTCCCTGGGGCGGAGCTCGAATTCCTCCCACGCGGCGCGGCACGGCTCGGGGCGATTCGAGCCGTGCTCAAGACGATCGCCGACCCCACACTGGCAGATCGGGTCGGTCCGATCGATACCAGTCGGGTGGCGGTCGGGGGGCACTCGATGGGTGGGCTCGTGAGTTTCGCCGCCAGCACGGGTGAGCCCCGGGTCGCGGCTGTCTTCGACTTGGACGGCATGCTCGGGATCCTTCCCGAGGTGAAACCCGTGACCATCCCCGCCCTGCTGGTGGCGGCAGCGCTCGGAGGCGAGGCTGACCCCGGGACCGTGCAGATCCTCCGTGGATCACCGAAGGCCGTAACGGTCGGACTACGTCGGACGGCGCATTGCGACTTCACCGATCTCCCGATCATCCTGGTGGCGACCGAGACGAACCCGGCCGACCTTCCGATCGGCGCCGAGTGCTTTGGACCGATCGGCCGGGACGGGCCGTCTACCACGGCCACCGTCGTCCGAGGATTCCTGGACGGTGCCTTGGGTACGCCGTCGGCCGTGCCGACGGCTGCCAGCCTCATCGAAGGTCTGCCCGACGGGTACCTCGATCCAGTTGGCCTCGGGCGCTGATCAAGGAACCGGGTCACGAAATGCGCCCCCAGGCGTCTTGAGGGGGAGATGAGCGCTCCGACTGCTCCGACCGGGACGACTGGCACCCGCCACCGATGGCGTCGCGGGCTCGTCATCGCCGTGGTCGTCGTGCTGGTCCTCGCTGCTCGTCGCCTACCTCTACGCGAGTTCGGTCGTCTACGACCAGATCTCGCTGACGGCGGCGAAGTGCGGCGGCCGGTTCACCCAGAACACGCCGGCCGCCTACACCGCCACCCCGGACAAGAACAAGGCCAAGCCGGTCGACACCAGCCCCTACCTGATGCCCGACTACGAAACGGTCACCTTCCCGAGTCGCGATCCGGCGATCACGATCAGTGCCTGGTATGTGCCGGCCGCCGGCGTCCCCGCGGGACCGGCCGTCGTGGTGGTCCATGGCCACCAATCCTGCAAGCGCGAGGACGCCATCCTTCTCGCGGCCGGCATGCTCCACAAGGACGGCGTCTCGGTCCTCCTCATCGACCTGCGCAATCACGGCGACTCGACGGTCCCCAACGGACGTTTCGCCGGCGGCACCAACGAATACCGCGACGTCCTTGCGGGCTACGACTGGCTGGTGAACACGCGCGGGTTCGCGCCGAACCGCGTCGGGCTGCTCGGGATGTCGCTTGGCGCCGCGACCGTGCTCATCGCGACCGGCGAGGAGCCGAAGGTCGCGGCGGTCTGGTCGGACAGCAGCTATGCCGATATCGATGTGGCGATCGCCGGCGAACTGGAACGCAACCAGCGACCGACCTGGCTCCGCTACGGCGGCTACCTGATGGCCCGCATCCGCTCCGGCGACGACCTCGTCAGCCTCAGCCCGCTCGGCGCGATGGCCAAGCTCGACGGCCGACCGATCTTCCTCGTCCACGGCACGGCCGACACCCGGGTCAAGCCGGCCTGGGCGGGCGAGCTGGCCGCCGCGGTCCGCGCCGACGGCGGGACGGTCGACCCGTGGATGGTCGAGGGTTCCGAGCACACGCAATCGATCCTCGACCAGCCGGCCGAATACGAACGCCGCCTCGACGCGTTCTTCAAGGCGGCGCTCGCCGGGAACTAGCGCGGAACGGTCAGGGCGCCGCGGACGCCGGGAACGATGGCGCCGGTGGCAGCGGCGCGACGACAGGTTGCCAGGAGCCCGATGTCGTGTCGCCGAGGGTCACCATCGGATGACTGCCGTCGAGCGTGATCATCGACAGATCGTACGGGTGGTTCGGATCGGCCATGTCGATCAGGAGCACCGCGAGCCGGGTGCCATCCGGCGACCACGACACCGGAAGATCACAACCGTCGCCGATCGGCTCGAGGCGGCGCTTGTCGGTACCATCCGCATCGACGACCCAGGTGCGGACGGTGCACGGCCGGTCGTTCAATCGCTCGGCGGGATCCACACCCTGGTAGTAGGCGAGCTGCTGGCCGTTCGGCGACCAGGTCGGCGCCCAGATCGGCTCGGCCCCGGCGCCCGGCTCGACGACGACCCGCTGCCCCGAACCGTCGGGTCTGACGATGAGGACACCGCCTGAGTCATTGGTCGAGACGAGCTGCGTGCCGTCGGGCGACCATCGCGGTCCACTCGCTCCCGCTGCGACCCGACGCGCCTGGAGCCCGCCCGACCGACCACCGCCGGCTCCGACGTCTGCCACATAGGTGCCGACGCTACCCCCAGACTCGCTCCCCAGGAAGGCGATCCGGGTCCCGTCCGGGGACCACTCGGCGGCGTCGCCAGTCGTGCCGCTGGCCAGGAGCTTCGTCGCGGGCGACGAGCCGTCGGACGGCGCGATGAACAGATCGGCGCCGCTGTCGCAGGCGGCGTTGGCCGGGAAGATGAGGGCGCTTCCGTCCGGCGACCAGGCGAGACCGCCACGCGAGGCGCAATAGGACTCCGCGGCGGGGTTGGTGGCCAGCGTCGTCGACTGACCGCCACCCGCGGACATGACCATGATCGAATCGGTGCCGTTCTGCCAGACGCGGTAGGCGATCCGTGTGCCGTCCGGCGAGAACGTGGCCTTCGACTCGACGCCCGGCCCTTTCGTCAACTGGCGCAGGTCCGTCCCGTCCGCCCGGACCGTGAAGATGTCGCCGTCGGTTTGGCCGCTGGAGTCGCCGACCCACGAGCTGAACACGAGAACGGCTGCGCCGCCCTGGGGGATCGCGACCTTGGATGGCAGCAATCGCGAGCCGACCACCGCGACGGCGGCGACCAACGCCACCACCAACAGCCCGATGATGAGGAGCCAGGCGATGCGCGGCGGCGACGCCGTGCGCCCGGTGAGTTCGCTAGCCATGGGAAGCCACCTTTCCAGGTTGGCCCAGGCCGGCCGCTGCCGAGTCCGCCGGGTCCGCTCCAGCACCAGCCCCAGGTACGCGGGGGCGGGCGGCGTGAACGGATCGTCGAGCCATGCCGTCAGCATCTGGTCGAGGTCGTCGTGATGCGTCATCGGGGACGACCCTCCGTCAGCCCGGGATGGGCTCGTGCGTCGGAATTGAGCGCCGCTCGGAGCGCCTGGGTGGCCCGATGGAGGCGCGACTTCGCGGTCCCCAGCGGGATCCCCATGGCGGCGGCAGCGTCGGGCAGCGGCAGGCCAAGGTAGTAGTGAAGGACGATGACGGTACGGTGCTCCGGCTCGAGGTGGCGAACGCCACGCTCGATCAGGTCCCGGTCGGCCGAGGCCGCCTGGGTATCCGACACCGACAGGGGATGGATCTCGGGAAGCTCGACTTCGATGCTTCGGCGTTTGGCAGAACGGAGCTCATCTCGACAGGCGTTGAGGAAGAGCGTGTGCAGCCAGGCCTCGAAGCGATCTGGATCGCGCAGCGTGGGCAGGTCCCGCCAGCACCGGACGAGCGTCTCCTGGACGGCGTCCTGGGCGCGATACGAGTCCTTGAGGATGAGGCGTGCCGCCGCGTCCAGCCGGCCGATCGTGGCGCCTGCCAGCAGGGCAAAGGCGTCATGATCGCCTCTCCGCGCTCGCTCCACGAGGTCTCGCTGCACGTCAGCCTCGCCTCTGCGCGGCCGGTCTGGTCGCGTCTAGAGTCTATTGGCGGGTCGGCCCCCCGAATTGTTCCGTCTTTGTCGGGCCTAGCTCGTAGGCCCGGGTCGAAGCGGGTCAGGCGGGCGTGTCTGCGAAGACCGTGGCCCAATCGCCCTTCATGCTGACGACGGTCCAGCCGCGCGTTCGCGCGAGCTCGAGCGATGTCTCCGCGCCCGAGACGTAGTCGAACTCCCGTTCGGCGTCGTCGTGGAGCACCAGTAGGCGCAGCCCCGGCCGCCCAGCGCCGCCGGCGTACTGCAGCATCGGGATATCGCCGTTGGAGTTCCCTCCGGCCAGGATCGGCTGGCGGCCGATCCGGCTCCAGATCCGGACCGGCTTCATCGGCCCGTCGTCGAAGGCATCCATCTCGGCCTGGTAGATGAGGGCGCCCCCGGCGTCGTCCTCCTGGTAGCGCAATCCACTGGAGCTGCCGATGACGTGATGCTCGGGGATGCCGTAGATCGCCGGGGTCACGGGACGCATGAAGTCACGGTCGCCGCCCGAAGCGATGTAGTTCGAGAACCCGTTGGCCTCCAGGTATCGCAGGAGCTCGACCATCGGGAGGTAGGTGCAGTCGCGCAGGAGGCGGCCGAGTGTCGGATGCCGGGCGGCCGCCAGGAACGCGCTGGCCCTCGCCGCGTATTCGTCGACGCTCAGCCCGGCGAACGCCTGGAGGATGCCGCCCATCAGGACCTTCACGTCGCTCTCGTCGCCATGGTAGTGCTTGGTGATGACCCCAGCGAGCCAGGCGTAGTCCTTCTCGCGGGCAGCCTTCCACGGCTGCCGGTCACGAAGCGACGGGTCCGCCTCGGCCATCTCGGCGAAGCGCATCAGGACGAAGCCGAGCTCGACCGGCATCGGCTTCTCACACCAGAGTGTCCCGTCGTTGTCGAAGACCGCGATGCGGTCGGCCGGCGGGACGTAGTCCGGCCCGCCCTCGGCGGTGACCCGCTCGACGAAGTCGATGATCGCCTGGCGCGATCGGGTGTCGTGCCAGGACGCGAGGTCGTGGCTCACATCGCGACCTACTGCGAGCGGATCAGCATCTCGGCCTGCCGCTCCAGGTCGACGTACGGCTCGCCGCTGACGTCGACCGCGACCCGGTTGATCGTCCCGCCGGTGAAGGTGTATGGCGCCTCGCCTGGGTAGTCGTCGGTCACCGGTTCGCCGCTATGTCGCCCGACGAAGAGTCCCGAGCCGGCGATCGAATACGCCCCGAGTTGGGTCTTGATCTTGCCTTCGCCGACCTTGGTATCCCCGTGGAACAGGGACAGCGTCCCCGTGGCGCCGGTCGGCTCCATGCCCTCCTTCTCGAACGACGCGGAGAGGATGACGTTGGTGCCGGTCGGGATGTCCGCCGTGCCGACGACCATCTGCTCCTGGGCGCCGACGAAGTTGTTGACGTAGTGGAGGCGGCCCTCCTTGACGTATAGCGCATGGCCGCCGAAGCGAGAGCCGATGGCGAACAGCACCCCTTGCGCCCCTGGAGCCGGGATGTCAACCAGCGCCCCGATCACGAACGACCGGTTCTTCGTGTTGACGGCCTGCCACTCGCTGACCGGCGCCGTATCGGGGAAGTACACGTACCGGTCGCGGGGCGCGGACAATTGCGGCCGGGGCTCCGTCAGGATCTCCACCGGCGTGCGATCGTCGAGCGGGAAGGCCCCGTTCGCACCGGCCTCACGGAACCAGATGTTGACGAGCTCGCGCAGCTTGTCCGGCTGCTCGGCCGCGAGGTCGTGCACCTCGGACCGGTCGACGTCGACGTGGTAGAGCTCCCAGTCGTCGTCGTTGAAGTTGCCCCAGCCAGCGATGCACGGATGGGTCGTGACGGCCTTCCAGCCTTCGTGCCAGATCGAGCGGGAGCCGAGCATCGCGTAGAACTGGCTCTTCCGTCGGGATTCGGCCGACTTGTCGTCGAATGTCTCCCGCATGGTGACGCCGTCGAGCGGGCTCTGGGTATGGCCCTTGATCGTCCTGGGCGCCTCGACGCCAAGGACGTCGAGGATCGTCGGCACGAGGTCGATCGCGTGGAAGTACTGGTCGCGGATCGCTCCACGGGCCTTGGTCCCGGCCGGCCAGGAGATGATGCACGGATCGGACGTTCCGCCGTTGAACTCGTAGCGCTTCCACATCTTGAACGGCGTGTTGAACGCCATCGCCCAGCCGTTCGGATAGTGGTTGTAGGTTTTCGTGCCCCCCAGGTCGTCGATCATGGCCAGGTTCTGGGCCAGGTCGTCCTCGACGCCATTGGCGAACTTCATCTCGTTGACCGAGCCGTTCGGACCACCTTCGCCACTGGCGCCGTTGTCCGACACGACGACGATCATCGTGTTGTCGAGTTCGTCGCTGGCGTCGAGATAGTCGAGCAGACGCCCGATGTGGTGGTCCGCGTGGGCGAGGAATCCGGCGTAGACCTCGGCCATGCGGGCGAAGAGCGCCTTCTCCTCGTCGTTCAGCGAATCCCACGGCCGGGTGACGTCGAGCATCGGGAACGACTTTCCGTCCGGACCCTTGCGCGTCGCCGGTGTCCCGATCGGGTTGACCGGGGGGAGCACGGTGTCTGCCGGCACGATCCCGAGCTGCTTCTGCCGCTCGAGCGTCTGCTCACGGATCGCCTCGTAGCCCATGTCGAAGCTGCCCTTGAACTTGTCGATCCAGTCCGCAGGCGCGTGGTGCGGAGCGTGGCAGGCGCCGGGCGCGTAGTACAGGAAGAACGGCTTCTCGGGGGCGACGGCCTTGGCGTCGCGGATGAACTCGAGCGCCTTGTCAGTCAGGTCCTCGGTGAGGTGGTAGCCCTCGTCGGGTGTCTTGGGCTGGTCGACCATGTGGTTGTCATAGACCAGGTCGGGGAACCACTGGTTCGTCTCGGCGCCGAGGAACCCGTACCAGCGTTCGAAGCCACGGCCGCTCGGCCAGTTGCGTCGTGTCGATGCCAGGTTCATCTCGTCGGTCGGGCAGAGATGCCACTTGCCGACCATGTACGTGTTCCAGCCGCGTTCGCCGAGGATCTCGGAGAGCATCCCGTTCTCGGGCGGGATCGTCCCGCTCGCATTCGGGAAGCCGATCGCCGCCTCGGTGATGCAGGCCATGCTGTTGCGGGTGTGGTTGCGTCCGGTGAGCAGGGCCGAGCGGGTGGGGGAGCAGAGCGCGGTCGTGTGGAACTGCGTATAGCGCAGGCCGTTGGCGACGATGCGGTCGATGTTCGGCGTCGGGATCGGTCCGCCGTAACTCTCCATGGCCGAGAACCCGACATCGTCGAGCACGATGTACAGGACGTTGGGCGCCCCGGCGGGGGCCTTCGGTGGCTCGAACGGCGACCAATCCGGCACCGAATCGCGGATGTCGACATTGATCGTGCCCTTGAACGGCTCAGCCATCAGATCACCTCGATCGGATTCCCCACGCAGCGAGCGCTGTCCGAGAAGGCGAGCCGCCCCCGTCGAATGGTCGCAACTGGCCTGAGGATAGCCGTTCCGAGCCAAGGCCAACCTTTACGTCAACGTCAAGGTTGTGCTATCATCCGGGGGAGATGAGTCTGCCCACGGCCCCCCGCCTGCTGCGGATCAACGAGGTCGCCGCCGAGACCGGGCTCACGACACGGGCGATCCGCTACTACGAGGAGATCGGGCTGCTCGAACCGGCCGCCCGGTCCGACGGCGACTACCGCCTGTACGACGCGTCCGATCTCGACCGACTCCAGTTCATCCGGAGCCTCCGCGACGACGCGGGGTTCTCGCTCGCCCAGATCGGCCAGCTACTGGAGGACGACGCCGCGCGCGAGCGCAATCGGGCGCGGATGCACGAGACGAGCGACCCCGAGGAGCGGCGTGCGCTGGTGCTCGACGCTCGAGCGCGGGTGGACCACCAGATCGAGATCCTCGAGACGAAGGCGGCCCGCCTGGCCAGCATGATCGACGAGGCGCGGGCGCGGCGACGTCATCTCGACGCCCACCTGGCCGGCCTCGACGGTGGCCCGGACCCGCACCCGGAGCGTGCCAGGTGATCGGCCGGTCCACGTTCAGCCCGCGGCGACTGCGCGCATCCGACGGGATGCGAGCCTTCCGCCACCGCAATTACCGGCTCTTCTTCGGCGGTCAGGCCATCTCGCTGGTCGGGACCTGGATGCAGCAGATCGCCCAGGCGTGGCTCGTCCTGGAACTCACCCACGATCCGATCTGGCTGGGTGTCGTGGCGGCGGCGCAGTTCATCCCGGTCATGGTCCTCGGGTTGTTCGCGGGGGTGGCGGCCGACGCTCTCCCCAAGCGCCGCGTCCTGTTGTGGGTCCAGGTCGTGATGATGGTGCTGGCGGCGGTCCTCGCCGTGCTCGTCATCAGCGGCGTCGTCCAGGTCTGGATGATCGTTGTCCTGGCGCTGCTGCTCGGGATCGCGAATGCGGTCGACATGCCCGTCCGCCAATCGTTCGCCGTCGAACTCGTGGGGCGCGAGGACGTCGGCGCCGCGGTCGCGCTCAACTCGGCGATGTTCAACGGCGCCCGCGTCCTCGGCCCGGCGGCCGCCGGTCTGGCGATCGCCGCGTTCGGCGTCGGCCCCGCCTTCGCCATCAATGCGCTCAGCTTCCTCGCGGTCATCGTCGGGCTCCGGATGATGGACGAGCGCGAGCTGCGGGTCCCGCCGAGGATCGCGCGTCCAGAGTCGGCCGCAGCTGTCGTGCGCGACCTGCGTGAGGGCCTGTCGTACGTGCGGCGGACCCGGATCGTGCTCCTCGCGGTCCTGGTCGTGGGCAGCGTGGCCACCGTCGGGATGAACTTCGGGGTGCTCATCCCGGCGTTCGCCGCGGGCGAATTGGCCAGCGGCGCCGCTGGCTTCGGCTTCCTGATGGCCGCGTCCGGCATCGGCTCGCTGCTGGCCTCGATGCGACTCGTCTTCGGCGGGCGGCCGAGGCCGGTCCGCATCGCCACTGGGGCACTCACTCTCGGGGCCGCGTCGGTCGCGCTGGCGGCGACCCGGGAGTTCCCGATCGCCTTGCTGCTGATGGTCCTCATCGGCTTCGGCGCGATCCTCATGGCCGCCACCGGCAATCAGACCATCCAGCTGTCGGTCCCCGACCAGCTCCGCGGCCGGGTCATGAGCGTCTATACGACCACGTTCTCCGCCTCGGTCCCGATCGGCGGGCTGGCGATGGGGACCCTGGCGTCCGTGCTCGGGGTACCGACCGCGATCGCGATCGGAGGCGGCCTGAGCCTGCTGATCGGGCTCGCGGCCTATGCCTGGGGTCGCGGCGGGGCCTTCGAATCCCTGCCGGCCCCGGCCCCCACCGGCGGCCTCCTGGCGGGGACCGCCCGGCCCCGCTGAGGCGGCTCGCGGCCCGCGCGCGCTCACGTCCCGCGGGCATGCATATCACTCATGAGATTCGGGTACTGCACGCTTGGCCATACCCGGATTCCGACGAAACTCGAGGGGTGCCACGCTCATTCGAGCCGATTCGCATGAGCAGGATGCATGCGTCCCGCTTCGCGCCCTTCCTCAGCCCGTGACGGCCCCGAAGACGAGCGCCGCGTTCAGGCCACCGAACCCGAACGAGGTGGACAGCACGCGCCGATAGGTCCCGTCGCGCCCCGCACGCAGCAGCCCGGGGAGCAATGCCGCGATCTCGGGGTCCGGCCTCGACCAGGTTGACCGACGCGGGCGCCCAGCCGTCGCGGATCGCGAGCGCGCAGATGGCCGCCTCGATCGCGCCCGACGCGCCGAGCGGGTGGCCATAGAGCGCCTTCGTGCCACTCACCGGCACGGTCGTCGCCCGCGCCCCGAGCGCCATCGCGATCGCCCGGGCCTCGGCCAGGTCGCCGATCGGCGTCGATGAGGCGTGCGCGTTCACGTAGTCGATCTCGTCGGGCTCGACCGCGGCATCCTCGAGCGCGATGGTGGCCGCCCTGGCCGCCTCGGACCCGTCCGCCCGCGGCTGGACCATGTGGAACGCGTCCGAGGTCGCCCCGTACCCCAGCAACTCCGCGTACGGGATCGCGCCACGCGCCTCGGCCGTGTCCGCCGCCTCCAGCACCAGCAGGGCCGCGCCCTCGCCCATCACGAACCCATCCCGGCCCGTATCGAACGGTCTGGCCGCCGCGCCCGGCTCGTCGTTGTGCCCGGCCGACAGCGCCCGGATGATGTCGAAGGCCCCGAACGCCAATGGACTGAGCGGGATCTCGCAGCCACCGGCGATCGCCGCGTCGACGCGCCCGGCCCGCAGGTCGCCGAGCGCCTCCCCCAGCGCCACGGACCCCGAGGCACACGAATTGGCGGTCGAGAGGATCGGCCCGCGAACATCCAGGGCGATCCCGAGATTCGCCGGCGCCGCCCCGCCGAAGACGGCCAGCGCCAGGTTCGGCGCGACGGCCCTCACGCCACGATCCAGGTACCGCTCGTGCTGTTCCTCGGCGTAGGCGATCCCGCCGAGCGCCGAGCCGAGGTAGATCCCGATCCGGCGAGGATCCGCCGCCCCGTCGACCCCCGGCGTCAGCCCGGCATCGTCGAGTGCCAGCCGCCCCGCGACGAGCCCGAACTGGCTGAACCGGTCGAGCTGGCGAGCGGTCTTGGGCGGCATCCAGGCGAGCGGGTCGAAATCGTCGACCTGCGCCGCGACATGGCTCCGGAACGGACTCGGATCGAACCGATCGATCGTCCGGACGGGGGAACGCCCGGTCCGCAACCCCGCCCGGAACGCCTCCAGGCCGATCCCGATCGGGGTGATGATCCCGATCCCCGTGATCCAGACGCGCCGCTGCTCGCTCATGTGGTGGGATTCGTCCGGACGGCCGGTTCGGACTCCAGGGCCTCGGCGAGCGCCTTGAAGGTCGCCAGCGTCCGGCCGGCGATCGGCCGCGTGAAGACGCGGTCGACGAAGGCCGCGAAGGGCGCGACGCGCGGCCGGAAGTCGTGGTCGATGGTCACCCGGGAACCCTCGGGGGTTGGATCGATCCGCCACGTGACGTCCATCCCCTTCGTTGCGCCGGCGATATGGACGAACCGGAGTCGCCGGTTCTCAGGCTCGCTCCAGGTCCGAGATCGCCAGGTCACTGGCAGACCCAACCCCAACACGCCGATGAGCGGCCGCCGCGCCACGAAATCCGCGACCAGCCCGCCGTCCGTGCGCCGCTCGACCGCCCGCGATCGGCTGTAGTGGGGCAGGAGCCGCTCCCAGCGTTCGACGTCGCGGGCCAGCGCGAAGACCAGGGCGGGCCGCGCCGCGATCTCGATCGAGATGGAGCTGTGCATCGGTCAGCCGCCCGGCTGCAGGCCGGCGACGGCCCGCCGCGCGAGCTCGCCGAGGTGGAGCCGGCCGGCCTCGTCGGGCGTGAACCAGCCGCACGTGTCGGTCGACCCGTCGACCTCGTCGCGCAATTCGCCACCGATGATCCGAACCCGGTAGACGATCCGGATCGCGTGGAGGCGACCGGCCTCGTCCGGGTCGGTGAACAGGCGGTCCGAGACGTCGGCGAGCCCCACGATCTCGCCGTCGTACCCGGATTCCTCGGCGAGTTCCCGGATGACGGCGGTCTCGGGCGGTTCGCCGAAGTCGAGCCCGCCGCCCGGCAGCGTCCAGACCTCGCCCGCCAGGATCGACGGCGCGATCCGGCAGAGGAGGATCCGCCCGGCCTCGTCGAGGCACAGCGCGTAGGCAGCCACCCTGGTCCGCTGCGCCTCGGTCACGGGGTCACGGCGCGAGCAGGGCCGCGAGGTAGCGCGGATCGAGCGCGCGGCTGGCCGGGACGAGATCGCCCATCACGAGGCCCATCGTCGCACGAACCGCGGACCGCGAAGCGACCCGTCGAGCGGCATATTCGAACACGGCGGGACGGCTCAGGAACGCCTGGACCAGCCACGACACCCCGTCCTTGGCGAGGAAGCGACGCTGCATCGCCCGCTCGTACGCCGCGAACGCGCCGGTACGCCCACGCCGGTGCGCGAGGATCGCCGCGGCGGCGAGTTCGGCGGAGATCAGCGCGCGGTGGATCCCCTCGCCCGTGAACGGATCGAGGAACCCGGCCGCGTCGCCGACCAGCAGCCAGCCCGGCCCGGCACGCCGGGTGACCCGGTGACCTAGCGGCCAGGCTCCGGCGAGGGAATCGGTCGGTTCGCCGAGACGCCACCGCGCGGGGTCGTCGCCGGTCGGCGGGACCGCGGCCACGATCGCGTCCGCCACGGCCCGCGCGCCGTCGCGGACGAGGGCCGGCCGCCACGAGCGACCCAGCACGATCCCGATGTTCACCCGCCCGCCGGCCACCGGCGCGATCCCGACATACCCGTCGCGCAGGACCCGCATCCGAGCGTCTCGCGTGACGGCCGGATCGGGATCGGGAAGGTGATAGGTCAAGCCGACCCGCGGATCGAGCCGGGCGGTTCGCGCGACCCCGGCGGCTCGCGCCACGACCGAATGCAGCCCGTCCGCCCCGACGATGATCGAGGCCGCCACCGTCGCGAGCTCGCCATCGGGACGGCGAACGGCGAGCGTGCCGGCCTCGAGGTCCACGGCCGTCACCTGCCACCCGGACCGAACCTCCACACCCGCCGCCGCCGCGAGACCGAGCAGCGCCGGGTCGAGCCGCGACCGGTCGAAGCCGACCGCCGGTTCGCCGCCGGCCTCCGCCCCATAGGTCAGCCGGAAGGTCGTCCCCGACGCCGTCTCGACCCGCATCGCCGGGATCGGCCGGGCCACCTCGGTCAGCGTCGACCCCGCGACGCCCGCCCGCCGCAGGGCCGACACCGCCGCGGGCGAGGCGAAGACGCCGCTGGCCCGCCAGCGCCAGGACGGTGCGCGTTCGAAGATGACGACTCGTTCACCCGCGGCGGCCGATCGCGCGCCCAGCACCGCCCCGGCCGGACCGCCCCCGACGATCGCGACCACGACCCGTTCGACGGAGCCGCCCGCCGTCACTCCCCGGCACCGATCGGATCCGGCGGGCCGCCGCCCGGGACCGGGTCGGGCGACGGCACGGCGGCGATCGCATAGCGCTGTCCCCACGCGCCGCGGAGCGTGCGGACCGGCGTCAACCCGGCATCGCGCAGCATCGTCGCCATCTCCCCGGCCCGGTAGGCGCGTCGGACGGAGAGTGGCGCGTCATGGCGCGTATACCGGTTGCGGGTCAGGAAGTGGCCGAGCAACCAGGCCCCGATCCAACCGCGCCGGCTGCGCTCCAGGTCGTTGACCACGACTCCGAGACGCGAGACCCGCGCCATCTCGCGGAGCAGCCCGGCCGCGTCCTCGACGCCGAGGTGATGGACGACGAGCGAGGCATGGACGACGTCGAACGACCGATCGGGGTAGGGGAGCGAGCGACCGTCGCCGACGTGCAGTTCGAGCCCGTCCGTGGTCGCCACCGCGGGCCAGGCGAGGACGGCCGCCGCCAGGACCTCGGGCCGGCTGTCGATGGCGACGATCGTGAGACGCCGTCCGGTGGCAGCGGCAAGGTCGATCAGCGCCAGCGGGATGTCCGCGCCGCCGGTCCCCACGTCGAGCAGGGTCAACTCGTCGCGGTGGGCGGCCAGCGCCTCGATGGCTGGGCCCGACAGGCTCACGCCGCCGAGTCGGGCGTTGATCCGGCGCAGGTCGCGCAGGTTGGCGGTCAACGCGGCCGGATCGTCGAGCGGGCCGTCCAGTAACTCGACGGCATCGGTGCGGCGCTCCATCGCCCGCAGCGTACCGCCCGGCTACGATGCCGCGCATGATCATCGTCGCCGGCGAGGCCCTGATCGACCTGCTCGTCCATCCCGACGGACGGCTCGACGCGGTGCCCGGCGGCGGCCCGTTCAACACCGCCCGGACGATCGCCAGGCTCGGTGGGGCGGTCCAGTTCCTCGGGCGCCTGTCGACCGACGGCTTCGGCGAACGCCTGCGGTCCTCCCTCGCAGATGACGGGGTCGACCTCACGCTCGCCGAAACCACGGACCTGCCGACGACCCTGGCCATCGCCGAACTCGACGAGCAGGGCACGGCCACCTATCACTTCCACACGGCGGAAACGTCGGCGCCGGGCCTTTCTCTGGAGGCTGTCCGGGCGGCGCTGGCCACGCGGCCCGCGGCGTTCCACCTCGGCACGCTGGGACTCGCCCTGGAGCCGATCGCGTCCGTGCTTGCCGGCGAGGTCGGGGGTCTGGGCGACGAGACGCTGGTGATGGTCGACCCGAACTGTCGGCCCGCGGTGATCGCTGATCGCATGGCCTACCTCGCCCGACTCGACCAGGTCGTCGCGCGCGCCGATGTCGTCAAGGTCAGCAGCGACGATCTCGGCTACGTGGCGCCGGGCGCCGACGTGCACGAGGCGGCCCGGACCCTGCTCGACCGTGGCCCGTCCGTCGTCCTGCTGACGGACGGCGGCCGAAGCGTCGTGGTCGTGACCCGCAGCGCGACCCTCGACATCCCCGTCCCGGCCGTCCGCGTGGTCGACACCGTGGGTGCGGGTGACGCATTCGGCGGCGGTTTCCTGGCTCGCTGGGTAGAGCGCGGCCTGCGTCGAGCCGATCTCGCCGACACGGCGGCCGTGCGCGACGCCGTGACGCTCGCGATCGAGGTCGCGAGCGTCACCTGCCAGCGAGCCGGTGCCGACCCGCCTGGCCGTGACGAGCTCGATTGGCCGCCGACCTGATCAACCGCTACCCTCTCGCCCATGTCCAAGACCCTCCGCCGCCTCCTGCCGATCGTCGCCGCCGTCCTTGTGCTCGCGGTGACCGCCCCGCCGACCTCCGCCGCGACCCGGACCTTTCCGACCCAGAGCCTGGGCGACCGCGGTGCGGACGTGCGCGCCATCCAGGGCCTGCTCACCCACCACGGCTTCTCCGTATCGATCGACGGGATCTACGCCCAGTCGACCGTCGACCAGGTCAAGGCGTTCCAGGCCGCGAAGGGGACGCTCGTCTCGGGCATCGTCTGGCCGTCGGTCTGGGAGAAGCTCGTCGTCGCCCTCGGGCCCGGCAGCACGGGCGAAGCCGTCAAGGTCCTCCAGCGGCTGCTCAAC
This sequence comes from uncultured Chloroflexia bacterium, assembly GCA_963746865.1. Classification (GTDB taxonomy): domain Bacteria; phylum Chloroflexota; class Limnocylindria; order Limnocylindrales; family CSP1-4; genus SPCO01. The sequence goes on along the minus strand of CAVVDB010000009.1, from coordinate 48,691 downwards.
GAGAAGCGGTTCGCGGGGATCGCCGTGACCGGGACCTTCGACGCTCCGACGAGCGCGGCGGTCAAGACCTTCCAGTCGCACATCGGGATGACCGTGCACGGCAACGTCGGGCCGGTCACCTGGCGGAACCTCGTCTGGCATTACGACTACGTCGGGTTCAATGCGACGACCCTGTGCGACTACAGCGACGGCTACGGCAAGGTCAACTGGGGGACCGGCGCCGCCGTCGGCCTGCTTGAGGCGGGTGCCGCCGGGTTCGCCAAGTCGGTCAAGGGCCGTGTTGCCATCGGCGATCTCAGCGAGGAGCACGGCGGCGATATCGGCGGACACGCCACGCACGAGGTCGGCCTCGATGTCGACATCCGCCCGATCCGCGACAACCGGAACCAGTGCACCTGGGGCACCAACTGGCGGAGCGCGTCCTACGACCGGGCCGCCACCCGGATCCTGATCAAGGCGATCCGGGCCGCCGCGGTGGGCCACATCAAGCTCATCTACTTCAACGACCCGGTGCTCGTCGCGGAAGGTCTGTCGGTGACCTACCCCAACCACGACGACCATCTGCACGTCCGATACTGCGAGTCGTCGCACGCGGATTCGCGCTACCGCTGCTGACCGTTCACGGGAGGGCGAGGACCTCGGTCACGTCGCTCGTGAACAGGCCCGGCTGACGGCCACCGAGCACCACGTAGGCCGCCCCGCCGATCACCGCCGCGCCGACACCGTGACGGGCGACGACGAGGTCCGGCAGGACGGCGATCGTGCCGTCACGGGCCATGCATTCGACCTGGGGGTTCGTGCCGCCGGGCGATTCACCGCCGGCCAGACAGGCCCCGAGTGACGGCCACCAGAAGGCCCCGACGCCACCCCGCGGGGTCAGCAGGTCGCCGATGGTCGTGACCGCGTCGCCCTCCACGACGTCGACCGTCGCCAGGTTCCCGGTCAGGCCGCCGACCCGGCCACCGAGCACGAAGGTTCGACCGTCACCGTCCGAGGTCGCGGCGAGATGCTCGCGGGCCTTGGGGAGGCGTCCGATCCGGGTCCATGTCTCCCCCTGAAGCGCGAACACCTCCGATCGCACACCGGCCGGCCCGACGCCACCGGCGTAGACGACCCGTTTCCCGTCGAAGGCGGCCGCCCCCGCTGCGCGCGGATCGGGGAGCGGCACGTCGCCGACCCAGGCCAGGGCGGTCTCGTCGAGCCGGTGGACGGCCGCCGTCAGGCCGGCTTCGGTGTAGCCACCGAGCAGGACCAGGTTGGACCCCGTGGAAGCCAGGGCCGAGTGATGGACCCCGACCGGTAGCCTCGGACCGCTCGTCCATGACGCGCTCGATGGATCGAACACGAGGACCTCATCGCTCGCACTCCCGTCCGGCCGCATCCCGCCCGCGACCCAGACCAGGCCGTCGTGGGCCGCCACCGCGACCTCGGTCAGCGAGGCGGGCGCCGCGGCCACCGCTTGCCACGGCGCGGTTGCCGCTGCCGACGGCCTGGCGGGCGACGCGCAGGCGGCCATCGTGGCAACGATCACGATCACGACCACGATCGAAGCACCGATGATTCGCATACCGCGAGGATACGGCCCCGGGTCAGCCACGCCATGCACCCCAAGGCTGAAGCGACCGACGGCGGACGACGCGGCGGTCCACTGAGCCACCCCATGACTGACCTGGCGCCCGGCGGCCCGCGTCCGCCTCCTCGCCGGTCATCTGAGCCATCAGGTGCATCGTCCGGAACGATGCCCGTCCGCCTGTCGGTCGTAACAGGCGCCCCATGAATAGCGAGGACCCGGAAAGCCTTGCCCGCCCTCGGGAGCGCGCCGCCGACCGGGTGCCATAATGGCCGCCATGGCCACGGAGACGTCGTCGAGCATCGTCCCGGCGCCTGATCGGTCGCCCTCGAGCTGGGGTCTCGGTGACGGTCAGGCGATCCCGTGGGAGTACGCGCCCGCCCCCGAGGCGCGCGACATCGTCACCATCAAGCCGCGCTACGGCCTGTTCATCGGCGGCCGCGACGTCCCAGCCTCGGACGGAGCCACGTTCGCGACCGTCAACCCGGCCACCGAAGAGACGCTCGCGCTCGTAGCGCGCGGGACCGCGGCCGATGCCGACAAGGCGGTCCGGGCCGCGCGCCGCGCCCAGACCCGCTCGTGGGGCACGCTCGCAGGCAAGGAACGGGCCAAGTACCTGTTCCGCATCGCCCGCATCCTGCAGGAGCGCTCTCGCGAGTTCGCCGTCCTCGAATCGATGGACACCGGCAAGCCGATCAAGGAGAGCCGCGACGTCGACGTCCCGCTCGCGGCGGCCCATTTCTGGTACTACGCCGGCTGGGCGGACAAGCTCGAATACGCCTTCCCCGGACGCATCGCCCGGCCGCTCGGCGTCGCCGCCCAGATCATCCCGTGGAACTTCCCGCTCCTGATGCTGGCCTGGAAGATCGCCCCGGCCCTCGCCGCCGGGAACACCGTCGTTCTCAAGCCGGCGTCCACCACGCCCCTCTCCGCGCTCCTGTTCGCCGACGTGTGCCGCCAGGCCGACCTGCCGCCCGGCGTCGTCAACATCGTCACCGGACCCGGCGAGACCGGGATGGCCCTCGTCACCCACAAGGGCGTCGACAAGGTCGCGTTCACCGGGTCGACCGAGATCGGCAAGCGGATCGCCAAGGGTGTCGCCGGGACCGACAAGGCGCTGACCCTCGAGCTCGGAGGCAAGGCCGCCAACATCGTGTTCGACGACGCGCCGCTCGACCAGGCGGTCGAGGGCATCGTCAACGGCATCTACTTCAACCAGGGCGAGGTCTGCTGCGCCGGTTCGCGCCTGCTCGCCCAGGAGTCGATCGTCGAGCCGCTCGTCGACAAGCTGAAGGACCGCCTGGCGACCATCCGCGTCGGCGACCCGCTCGACAAGAACACCGACGTCGGGGCGATCAACTCGAAGAGCCAGCTCGAGAAGATCACCGAACTCGTCGCGTCCGGCGTCGCCGAGGGGGCCGAGCTCTACCAGCCAGCCTGCGACCTGCCCGAGCGCGGCTATTTCTTCCGCCCGACCCTGTTCACGAACGTCGCCCAGAGCCACCGGATCGCGCGCGAGGAGATCTTCGGGCCCGTCCTCTCGGTGCTGACCTTTCGGACCCCGGACGAGGCGGTCGAGAAGGCGAACAACACGGTCTACGGCCTGTCGGCCGGGATCTGGACGGACAAGGGCTCGCGCATCCTGGAGATGGTCCAGAAGATGCGGGCCGGTGTCGTCTGGGCCAACACGTTCAACCGGTTCGACCCGACCTCGCCGTTCGGTGGCTACAAGGAATCCGGGTTCGGGCGCGAGGGCGGGATGCACGGGCTGCACGCCTACGTCCGGCTGGAGGACCGCTGATGGCGTCACGCAACGGCGGCTCGGCATCGGCGGCTGTTGCCCGTCTCGAAGTGCGCAAGACCTACAAGCTGTACATCGGCGGGGCGTTCCCGCGGACGGAGTCCGGCCGGTCGTACCTGGTCTCAGGCGCTGACGGCGCGCCGCTTGCCAACGCCTGCCGGGCGTCGCGCAAGGACGTCCGCGACGCCGTCCGGGCCGCCCGCAAGGCGTTCGAGGGCTGGGCCGCCAAGACCGCGATGAACCGCGGCCAGGTCCTCTACCGCGTGGCGGAACTGATGGAGGGCCGGCGCGAGCAGTTCGTCGCCGAGGTCGAGGCCGCCGAAGGGCTCAGGCCCGCCGCCGCCCGCGCCGCGGTCGACCGCGCCATCGACCGCTGGGTCTGGTACGCCGGCTGGGCCGACAAGATCGCCCAGGTCCTGGGCTCGTCCAACCCGGTCGCGGCGCCGTACTTCAACTTCACGATCCCCGAACCCACCGGCGTGGTCGGCGTCGTCGCCCCGGAGACCTCGTCACTCCTGGGCCTGGTCAGTCGCCTTGCCCCGCCGCTGGTGACCGGCAACGCGGTCGTCCTGATCGCCAGCGAGACCCGTCCGCTCCCGGCCGTGACCCTCGCCGAGGTCCTTGCCACTTCCGACGTGCCCGGCGGCGTCGTCAACGTCCTGACCGGGCGAAAGGCGGAGCTCATTCCCGTCCTGGCCGCGCACGCCGACGTCGACGCGCTCGACACCTGGGGTGTCCCTGACGACCTGCGAACGGAGGTCGAACTGCTCGCCGCCGACGACATCAAGCGCCTCCTGCGCCGCCCGACCAAGGTCGCCGAAGCGCGCTTCGACTGGCTCGACGACGCCGCCTCCGAACGTCCCGAATGGATCGCCGCCTTCCTCGAGATGAAGACGGTCTGGCACCCGATCGGGGGCTGAGATGGCGGTGGGGACCGGCGGCGGAGCCACGAATGGGCGACCGGACGGGATCGACCCGTCCGAGCCGGGTGCGGTCGAGCGCCGGGTCTTCGTCCACGCGACCCCGCGGACCGTGTGGGCGACGCTCCACGATCCCGCCCTGACGACCGCGCTCTTCCCCGAGCTGCAACTGGGTCCGGCCGCGCCGGCCTGGCCCGCGGCCGCGACGACCCGCTCGGCCCGGGCGCGGATGGGCCTGTTGCGTGACGAAGCGCGGGTCGAGAGCCTCGAGGCGCGTCCCGACGCCCGCTTTCGGCTCCGCGTCACCGCGTCGGGCTTTGACAGTGAATGGGCCTGGCGGCTCGAACCCGTCGCCGGCGGGACACGGGTCATCCATGCCGCGACATTCGAGCCGTTCGATCGTTGGACCGGGATCCTGGTGCGCCTTGGTCGGGCCTCGCTGGCCAGCCGGGTGGAGGCGCACCTGCGGGTCCTGAAGGAGCGGGCCGAGGCCGCCCAGCACGCGTCGACCACGACCACGTGAGCCGCGGTCCCACGCGGATCGACCCGGACAGCAGCACCACCGAGATCCCGTTCGAGGGTCTGCGGCGAAATGCCGTCGCGCTCGTTCTTCGGTCTCGGCGCTGCTGCTCGGGATCGTCTTCCTCGTCCCGGACCTGACCCCGCCGCCGACCCAGCCGCCGCCGGTCGAACTGCTCCACGGGCGGATCGTCGAGTTCCTCCCCGCGACCGGGGACGTCACGGCGCCGGACGTCCGCATCCTGGTGCTCGACGGCGAACTGGAGGGTCAGACCGTCGACGGCTACATCCAGGGACCGTCTGGCCAGCAGGACCTGCCGCGCTACGAGATCGGCGACGAGGTCGTGGTCAACGCCTCGCTCGAACCCGACTCGACCTTCATCTCCATCGCGGATCTGTATCGGATCCCCGCGCTCGCGCTCCTGCTCGGATTGTTCGTCGTGGCGGTGACCGTGGTCGGTGGCTGGCGCGGCGTGCGTTCGCTCATCGCCCTGGCCTTCACCCTGGTGGTCATCGTCAGGATCGTCGTCCCGCTCATCCTCGCCGGGCGCGACCCGGTCTGGGTGGCGATCATCGCGGCCACCGGCGTGACGATCGTCACGTTCCTGCTGACCGAGGGCCTGCGCGGCCCGACCCTGGCGGCCGCCGTCGGGACCTTCGCGTCGCTGGCGCTGGTGGCAGGCCTCGCGGTCGCCTTCGACGCACTCGCCCGGTTCACGACGAGTCGCGGCTCGGAGGACGTCATCTACCTCGAGGCCGTCGGCGTGACCGGGATCGATATCGGGGGCTTGATCCTGGCGGCGATCATCTTCGGCGCGCTCGGCATCCTCGACGACGTGACCGTCACCCAGGCTGCGACCGTGGCCGAACTCCACGAGGCGGACCCGTCGCTGGGCCGAGTGGCGCTCGCCGGGCGGGCGATGAACGTCGGGAAGTCGCACATCGCGGCGACGGTCAACACGCTCGTGCTCGCGTACGTGGGCGCGTCGCTGCCGCTCATCGTGCTGTTCGCCGCGGGACGCCAGGATCCGTTGCTGATGGCCTCGTCCGAGGTGATCGCGGTGGAGGTCGTGCGCGCCATCGTCGGCAGCATCGGGATCGTCATGGCCGTCCCGGTCACCACGGCCGTCGCGGTCGCGCTGACCGGCCGCTCGCTGCCGTTCCGGCGCGGCTCGGGCGCCGAGACGCGTCGCGCTCGCGGTTGGCACTGACCGGAATGCTGACGCGGATTCCGGTACCGTTCGGGTAGGAGGCACAGCCCATGACGGCCGTCATCAGGACGGAGCGACTGACCAAGAACTACGGCGAGCATCGCGGCATCACGGAACTTGATCTCGACGTCGCCGAGGGCGAGATCTTCGGGTTCCTGGGGCCCAACGGCGCCGGCAAGACGACCACGATGCGGGTCCTGCTCGACCTCATCCGGCCGACCTCGGGGCGGGCGGAGGTGTTCGGGATCGAGACGACCCGCGATCCCGTCGCGATCCATCGCCGGATCGGCTATCTGCCGGGCGAGTTCGACCTGTACGACCGGCTCACCGGCGCCCAGACCATCACCTACTTCGGCAACCTGCGCGGCGGCGTCGACAAGGCGTACGTGGCGTCGCTGGTCGAGCGGCTCGATCTCGACCCGAGCCGGCGGTTCAAGGAGTACTCGAAGGGCAACAAGCAGAAGGTCGGGCTGGTCGTCGCGCTCCAGCATCGGCCGGACCTGCTCATCCTCGACGAACCGACCTCGGGCCTCGATCCGCTCATCCAGCAGACGTTCTACGAGGTGGTCCGTGAGACGCGCGCGGACGGCCGGACCATCTTCCTGTCGTCGCACATCATCGACGAGGTCGATCGAACCTGCGACCGCGTGGCCATCATCCGTGAGGGCCGGCTCGTCCAGGTCGACACGATCGAGGCGATCCGTGAGCTGGCCTTCCACCACGTCGAGCTGACGTTCGGCTCGCCGGTGGCACCCGCCGTCTTCGACGGGCTGCCGGGCGTGAGCGATGTCGCCGCGGAGGGCAGCCTCGTGACGATGCGGGTCAGTGGCCCGATCGGCGCGGTCATCACCGTCGCCGCACAGCACGGCATCGTCGATGTCGTCAGCCGCGAGCCGAACCTCGAGGACGTCTTCCTAGCCCAATACGGGGGGCATCCGATCGAGGTCGAGGCGACTCGATGACGGTCGAGGCGCGCGTCCTGACCCGTCCAGGGCCGTGGTCGCGGCTGGCCGGGCTCGGGACCATCTACGGCAAGACGGTCCGCGACAGTCGGCGGGCGGCACTCGTCTTCGGCGGAGTGGCGGCGCTGTTCATGTTCGGGACGGGCGCGCCGTATGGGTTCGCCCCGGAGTTCTCGACCGTCGAGTTGCGCCTGGCGTTCATCGCCGGCATCAACTCGCTGCCGATCCTGGTGCGCGGCCTGCTGGGGGAGCCGATCAACATCGAGTTCATGGGCGGCTTCCTGTCCTGGCGGGTCGGCAACTTCCTGCCGGCCATGCTCGGTCTGTGGCCGGTCATCGCCCTGTCCGCCACGCTGGCGGGCGAGGCCGCCAAGGGCAGCCTCGACCTCCTCGTGTCGACGCCCCAGAGCCGGCGGACGGTCGCCGTCGAGAAGTTGGCCGGTCACGTGACCGCGGTCATCATCGCGATGCTGATCCTCGCCGTCGGCATCTGGGTGGTCGGCGTCGTGTACGCCCATCTGCCGGGCGACGAGATCGCGTTCTCGGCCGCCCTGGGCCAGGTCGTGCTGTACGGCCTGATGATGCTCGCCGTCGGCGGCGTCGCCTTCGCGACCGCGCCATATGTCGGGCGGACCCGGGCGGCCGCCTTCGGCTTGATCGCGCTGTACGGCTCGTACCTCCTGTACAGCTACGCCAGCCTGTCGCCGTTCATCGAGACACTGTCCCGACTGTCGTTCTTCGAATGGACGGCTGGACACCGGCCGATGGCGGGCGTCACCGACTGGACCTCGATCGCCCTCCTTGCCGGGGTCGACCTCGTCCTGTTCGCCTTCGGGCTGTGGGCCTTCGGCAGGCGCGACATCGGGAGCGTCGCGAACGTCGGCTGGCTGCGGCTGCCGTCGCTCCCGGCCGGGATCGGTGGGCCGTTCAGCCGGCAGCTGTCCGACCGCGCCGCGATCGCGATCGCGTGGGGTGTGGGCACCGGGCTGTACGGGATGATCGTCGTGGCGTCGGCCGAGGCGTTCAGCGAGATGATCCAGAACCTGCCGCAGATCGGGGCGCTGCTCCAGGCGATCTACCCGGGTCTGGACCTGACCGAGCCGTCGGCGCTCCTCCAGCTCACGTTCTTCGCGTTCGGCTCGTTCATCCTCAGCCTGGCCGGCGCCTCCTTCCTGGCAGGCTGGGCGAGCGACGAGGGGCGGCGGCGTCTCGAGGTCGTCCTGTCCACCCCGCGCTCGCGGGCGAGCTGGGCGTTGTGGAGCTCGCTCGGCGTGTTGGCCTCGATCGGGGTGATGGTCGGCGTCGTCGGGATCCTGACCGGGATCGCCGTCGCGATCCAGGGCGGTGATGCCATCGGGCCGATGGCCGGTTGCCTGGTCCTCGGCCTGGCATCGGCCGCGTTCGCCGCCATCGGACTCGCCGTCGGAGGGCTGGTGCGGTCGTCGCTGGCGGCCGGCGTGACCGCCTTCCTCGTGATCGCGACGTTCCTCATCGATACGCTGGGGGCCGCCCTCAAGCTGCCCGAATGGGTCCTCGACCTGTCGCTGTACCGGCACCTCGGCCAACCGATGGCCGGCTCCTTCGATCCGGTCGGGCTGGTCGCCGCGACCGTCATGGTCGTCGGCGGGCTGGCGCTGTGCACGTTCGGCATGACGCGGCGGGATATCGGCAGGTAACGTCCGGGGGTGGAACCCTGGGTCATCGGGCTGGTCGCGTTCTCGGCCATCCTCCATCTCGCCTGGAACGTCCGACTCAAGACGGCCGGCGACCCGCTCCGGACGGCGACGATCGGACTGCTGGCCGCGTCGTTCGTCATCGTCCCGGTCGGGGTCGGTGGCGTGGTGGCTGGACGGGGCGCCGCCACTCCCCGTCGAGGGCGTCGCGCTGGGCCTCGCCTCAGGGGTGGCCGAGGCGGCCTACTTCGTCTTCCTGGCCGCCGCCTACCGGCGGGGCGACCTGTCGGTGGTCTACCCGGTGGCGCGCGGGACGGCGCCGCTGCTGGCGGTGTTCATCGGCGTCACGTTGTTCGACGAACGGTTGGGGGTCGCGGGCTCCATCGGCGTGGTCTGCCTGATCGCCGGCTTCCTGCTGCTCCAGCGACCGTGGCGCGCGCTTGCGCTGGCCCGACGTGGTGATGCCTCCGGCCGCGCGCGGCTGCGCGACAGTGCGGTCCTGTTCGCGCTCGCGACCGGGGTCATGATCGCGACCTACACGGCCATCGACCGGCTCGGCACGCGCCTCATCGCGCCGTTCCCGTACGCCGCCATCCTGTGGGTGTCGGGGGCCATCATCCTCGTCGTCTGGATCTGGTTGCGGGAGGGCGGTGGCCTCCTGCGCGACGGCCCCGAGGCGACCCGGCAGGCGGCCGTCGGCGGGTTCCTGACGCTCGGCGCGTACCTCTGCATCCTCGTCGCGTTGAGCGTGGCGCCGCTGTCTGGGGTGGCGCCGCTGCGCGAGTCGGCGACGGTCTTCGCCGCGGCCTGGGGCTCGGTCCGGATGGGGGAGGCGGGCGGCGACGCACGTGAGGCGGCGAGGCGGATCGGCGCGTCCGTGTTGATCGTCGGCGGGGCGCTGCTGCTGGCCGTCGGCGGCTGACGGCCTCGGTCCCCGGCCCGATGCGCCGCGCATGCATCTCAGGCATCAGAATCGGCCCGGCACGCTTGGCGATGGGCCGATTCGACAAATCAGGGGTGGGCCACGCTCGTTCGAGGCGATTCCCATGAGTGAGATGCATGCGCCTCGCGCCCGGCCCCGCCCCGCGCGTCGCTCGCTTGCCCGGCCTAGACCGCCTCGATCGGTGGCACCCGGCCGAAGAGCCGGCGGCGGCCGAACCGGCTGTTGACCAGCCCGATCCCCGCGATCACCAGCCCGGTCCCGACGATCAGCCGGCCGTCGATCGGTTCCGCGAGGACCAGGTAGCCAAGCACGATCCCGACGACCGGCAGGATGTACGCGACGAGGGTCGTCCGGGTCGCGCCCCAGTGGGCGAACAGGCGGAAGACGGCGAGATAGGCGAGCCCTGAGCCCAGGATCCCGAGCCACAGGATCGAGAAGATCGCCTGCGCGTCGGGCGTGGCGGTCCATGGGGCTTCGGTGAGAAGCGCCAGGGTCCCGGTGATCAGCAGCGCGAAGGTCACCTGGAAGACCGCCGGGATCATCGGCCGCAGGCCGCGCACGTTCCGCCTCGAGTAGACCGCACCGACCCCGTAGCTGAAGGCGGCCCCCAGCAGGGCGATCTCGCCACTCAACGAGGAGCCGCCACCGGTCAATCCCGGGCTGACCACGATGACCACCCCGATGAACCCGACGACCAGCCCGATCAACCCGTTGACCCGGATCGGCTCATCGGGGAGGAACTGAGCGAGACAGGACGATCGCGAAGAGCGGGACCGGCGAGGTCAGGATCGCCGCCAGCGACGAATCGACCGACCGTTCGGCCCAGGTGATGAGCACGAACGGGATGGTGATGTTGATGCAGGCCATCACCAGCAGGTGGCCGTACATCCGTGGCTCGCGCGGCAGTTCCTGGTGGGCGAGGCGCACGACCACCCACAGGACGACCGCCCCGACCAGCAGTCGTAGCGCGACGAGTGTGAAGGTCCCGAAGTCATCGACCGCGAGCTTGATGAACAGGTAGCTCGAGCCCCACATCAAGCCCAGGGCCAGGAAGACCAGCCAATCGATCCGGTTGCCCCGTGCACTCATCGCGGCATCATAGCCGTCGTTGGCCTACGCGGATGGGCCAAATTCACCCTTGCCCCGGGTGCGTGCTCCATATCATCCAGAACCCCCGGAACGTCCGGATCCGTTGCCGGACGGCCACCCATCGCACCTGCGACAATCGACGGGTGACCCAGCCGTGGAACCACCCCGAACTGACGGGGATCGGCCGCCTCCCCATGCACAGCGTCGAGCACGGCGAGCGGCTCCCGCTCGACGGCCGGTGGCGGTTCCAGCTCCTGCGGGGACCCGACGATGCCACCGGCCCCGACTGGTCGGAGGCTGACGTCCCGAGTGTCTGGACGATGGCCGGGACCTGGGACGTCCCGCACTACACGAACGTCCAGATGCCGTTCGCGGGCCGCCCGCCGACGATCCCGGAGCTGAACCCGACCGGCGTCTACGAGCGCGAGTTCGAGCTCCCCGCCGACTGGACGGGACGGCGGATCGTCCTCCACGTCGGCGCCGCCGAGAGCGTCCTCATCGTCACGCTCAACGGCGAGGCGGTCGGGGTCGGCAAGGATTCGCACCTGGCGTCGGAGTTCGACCTGACCGACCGTCTCCGATCCGGCCCGAACACCCTGAACCTGCGGGTCGTGAAGTGGTCGGATGCGACCTACGTGGAGGACCAGGACCAGTGGTGGCACGGCGGGATCACCCGCCCGGTCTACCTCTACGCGACCCGGCCGGTCCACCTGGCCGACATCCGGGTCGACGCCGGCCTCGCCGACGACCTGACGACCGGCACGCTCGACCTGGCCGTCACGGTCGGGTTCCCCGGGCGCGATCTCGGCCCGGGCTGGACCGTCGAGGCGACCCTGTCAGGCGCGGTCGCTGGCGGTGGCGCTGACGCCGTCTTCCGCGGTGACGCCCGGAGCGTCGACCGCAAGTCGCTCCGGGGCTGGACCCTCGACGACCAGCGGGTCATGTACCGCAAGGCCGCCGGCCTGCTCCCGCCCGAGGACGAGGCCGCGTGGGCCGCCGTCCACCGCCGCCAGGCTCCGCCGCCCGACGGGCTCGTCACCTGGCACCTGGACCTCCCCGCCGTCGCCCGCTGGTCCGCGGAGTCGCCGAACCTCTACCCGCTGACGGTCGCGCTGCGCGACCCGGATGGCGAGGTCGTCGAGGAGTCGACCACCCAGGTCGGCTTCCGGCGGGTCGAGATCAAGGGCTTGGACCTGCTGGTCAACGGCGCCCGGATCTACCTGCGGGGCATCAACCGCCACGACTTCGACCAGCACACCGGGCGGGTCATCTCGGTCGAATCGATGCATGCCGACCTCATCCTGATGAAGCAGTTCGGGTTCAACGCCGTGCGCACCTCGCACTACCCGAACGACCCGGCCTTCCTCGCCCTGACCGACGAGCTCGGGATGTACGTCATCGGCGAGGCCGACATCGAATCGCACGCCTTCCAGAGCACCCTGTGCGACGACCACCGGTATCTCTCGCAATGGGTCGATCGCGTGTCGCGGATGGCGCAGCGCGACAAGAACCATCCGTCGGTCATCCTCTGGTCGCTCGGCAACGAGTCGGGCTACGGCCTCAACCACGACGCCGCGGCCGCCTGGCTGCGCCGCTACGACCCGAGCCGGCCGCTCCACTACGAGGGCGCCATCCGCTACGACTGGACGAGCGACCAGGGCGTCAGCGACATCACCTGCCCGATGTACCCGCCGATCTCGGCCATCGTCGATCACGCCCGCTCCGGCCTCCAGCGCCATCCGCTGATCATGTGCGAGTTCTCGCACGCGATGGGCAACAGCAACGGCAACCTCGCCGACTACTGGGACGCGATCGAATCGACTCCCGGGCTCCAGGGCGGGTTCATCTGGGAGTGGTTCGACCACGGCCTGGTCCAGACCCTGCCCGACGGCCGGACCCACTGGGCCTACGGCGGCGACTTCGGCGAGACGCCGCACGACGGCAATTTCGTGTGCGACGGGATGGTCTGGCCCGATCGACGGCCGAAGCCCGCGATGTGGGAGCACAAGCGGCTGGCGGCGCCGGTGCGGATCGCGGGTGAAGCGGCGGAACTCGCCACGGGACGGGTGGAGGTCTCGAACCATCAACATTTCACGGACCTCGGCTGGCTTCGGGCGAGCTACTCGCTCACGCGTCGAGGGCGACGAGGTGGCCGGCGGCCCGTTCGAGCTGCCCGCGATCGGGCCGGGCGAGCGCGCGGTCGTGGCACTCCCCGGTTGGACGGCACCGGACGCCGCGGCCGGCGAGGCGTTCCTGACGGTCCGGGTGACGACCGCCACGGACCTGCCGTGGGCCCCGGCCGGCTTCGAGGTCTGTGCGCTCCAGCTTCCGGTCGGGGAGGGGAGGGCGGCGCCGCGCACCGCAGAACCCGCCGACGGACGGCGCCGCCGTCGCGCTCGACGCCGAGGGCCGGCTCGTCCATCCGCTCCTCGCCGCGCCGCCGACCCTCTCGCTCTGGCGCGCCCCGACCGACAACGACCGGATCGGCGGGATGGCCGCTCGCTGGCTCGAGGCCGGCGTCGACCGGCTCGAGCGCCGGCTCACCGGTATCGAGCGGACCGGCGCGACGACCATCGTCCGGACCGTGTACACGACGGCCGCCGGCATCGAGATCCCGCACGAAGCCGCCTACACGCCCCTCGCCGACGGCGCCATCGCCGTCTCGGAGTCGGTGGACCTCCCGCCCGGCCTCATCGATCTCCCGCGGATCGGCACCGTCCTCGAGGTCGTCGCCGGTCCCGAGACGCTGCGCTGGTTCGGCACCGGGCCGGTCGAGACCTACCCCGACCGGAAGCGGGGCGGGCTGGTGGGCACCTGGACCTCGACCGTCGCCGAACAAGCCGTCCCATATGTCCGGCCGCAGGAGAACGGCGGGCACGCCGACGTCCGCTGGCTCGAGATCGGCGGAGCCGATGGGTCCGGTCTCCGGATCGACCTCGACCAGCCCCGCCAGGTGTCGGTCACCCACCAGCGCGCGGCCGACCTTGCCGCCGCGACCCACGACATCGACGTCGTGTCCGTCCCCGAAACGATCGTCCATCTCGACGCCGTCCATCATGGGCTGGGAACCGCCAGTTGCGGCCCGGATACCCTCCCCGAGTACTGCCTCGTGGCCGGCACCCACCGCTGGGCCTGGACCCTGCGCGATCTGTCGCGGTCCTGATCGGTGCCCATCAGCTACGCGCCCGAGACGCGCGAGTTCCACCTCCACAACGACCGGATCAGCTACGTCATGCAGGTCCATGCCAACGGCGTACTCGGTCATCTCCATTTCGGGGCGCCGCTGGCGGCCGATCGCTCGCACGCCTACCTCACCAGGCCGCCGTTCACGGGCTTCGCGAACCGTGTCGGCGACCCGATCCCGCTCGAGTACCCGACGACCGGCTCGGGGGACTACCGGATCCCGGCCCTCACGCGTCGAGCTGGCCGACGGCTCGACCGTCCTCGAGCTGGTCTATCTCCGCCATCGGATCGTCGCCGGCAAGCCGGGCCGGGCAAGCGACGACCGACTGCCCGCCACCTACGTCGAAGCCGACACCGAGGCCGACACGCTCGAGGTCACGCTCGTCGATGCGCTGAGCGGGCTGCACGTCGACCTGACCTACACGATGTTCGCCGACCGGCCGGTCGTCGCCCGCAGCGCGGTGGTCCGGAACGAAGGCAACGGCACCGTCCGTCTCACGAGCGCGATGAGCGCGACGCTCGACCTGCCCGATGCGCGCTGGGAGCGCGTCCAGCTGAGCGGAGCGTGGGCCCGCGAGACCCACGTCATCACGAGCCCGTTGCGCCCGGGACGCCAGTCGGTCGGCAGCGATCGCGGCACGTCGAGCGCCAACCACAACCCGTTCCTCGCGCTCCGCCGCCCGACGACGACCGAGGAGGCCGGCGAGGTCTACGCCCTGAGCCTCGTCTACTCGGGCAACTTCATCGCCGAGGCCGAGGTCGACTCGTTCGACACCACCCGCGCCCGGATCGGGATCAGCCCGAACACGTTCACCTGGACGCTCGAGCCGGGCGGCGCCTTCGCGACCCCCGAGGCGATCCTCGTCTACTCCGACGCCGGGCTCGGCGCGATGAGCGACGCGCTCCACGGCCTCTATCGCGAGCGACTGGCGCGCGGGACCTGGCGCGATGCCCCTCGGCCGGTGCTGCTCAACAACTGGGAGGCGACCTACCACGACTTCGATGAGGCCAAGCTGCTCGAGATCGCGGCGGCAGGACGCGACCTCGGGGTCGAGCTCTTCGTCCTCGACGACGGCTGGTTCGGCCAGCGCGACTCGGACGATTCGTCACTCGGCGACTGGACCGTCGACCGCCGCAAGCTCCCCAACGGGCTCGACGGGCTCGGCGCCAAGGTCGAGGCGCTCGGCCTCCGGTTCGGGCTCTGGATCGAGCCCGAGATGGTCAGCCGGCGGAGTCGACTGTTCGAGGCGCACCCGGACTGGGCGATCGGCATCCCCGGTCGCCCGCGCACCGAGAGTCGACAGCAGCTGGTCCTCGACATGTCCCGACCCGAGGTCGTCGACTACCTGTTCGAGGCCCTCTCGGCGATCCTGTCGAGCGCGCCGATCTCGTACATCAAGTGGGACATGAACCGGACGATCACCGAGCCGTACAGCGTCGGGCTCGCCGCCGACCGCCAGGGCGAGTTCTTCCACCGCCACATCCTCGGCGTGTACGACCTGTACGCGCGGCTCGGTGGCGGCCTTTCCGGCGATCCTGTTCGAGTCGTGCGCCAGCGGCGGTGCGCGGTTCGATCCGGGGATGCTCGCCTATGCGCCCCAGGCCTGGACGAGCGACGACACCGATGCCGTCGAGCGGCTCAAGATCCAGTGGGGGACCTCGCTGGCCTATCCGTTGAGTTCGATGGGGGCGCACGTCGCCGCAGTCCCGAACCACCAGACCGGCCGGATCACGCCGCTCGCGACCCGCGCGGCCGTCGCGTTCTTCGGGGTCTTCGGCTACGAACTGGATCCGGCCCGGATGACGGCCGACGAGCAGCGAGCGGTCGCCGAACAGGTGGCGTTCTACAAGGCCAACCGCGAGCTCTTCCAGCGCGGTCGGTTCGTGCGGTTGCGGAGCCCGTTCGAGGGTGGGGGAGCCCAGGCCGCCTGGGCCGTCGTCGCGCCCGATCTGTCGCGGGCCGTCGTCGGCTACTACCAGATCCTCAATCGGCCGGTGCCGGCGGCCGATCACCTGCGGCTGCGCGGGCTCGATCCCGCGAAGGTCTACCAGGTGTCAGGGTGGCCCGCCGCCGACGACTTGCTGTTCGAGGCCAACGAGGGCCGTCGCGGCGGCGACGAGCTCATGCAGGTCGGCCTGTCGCTGTTCGCCGAACGCCACGCGGCCGCCGTCTGGGGCGATTTCCGCTCGTGGCTGTTCGTGCTCGAGGCGCAGTAGGTCGTTCGGCCGCACCGGCGCCGGTGCCGGCAGGACGTCCCTCCCTGTCGATATTCGGGTAGTTCCGATCAAGCGGAACTACCGCGCCTGGCGACCGGCGATCCCGCCTGACCCGCCATCAGCCCCCACTTCGCGCCCCAAGACTCCCGCGCCCCACGCCCGACGCCCGACGCCCGACGCCTCCGATCGTTCCGCTTGGTTCGAACGACCCGTAGATTGACGCCGAGGGGACGGCGCCCCCCGCCACCGGCGATCGTTCCGCATGGTTCGAACGACCCGAAGATCGACAGTGAGGGGGGCGGCGGGCAGCAGGCGCCTACGTGACGACCCGTGCCCACGCCTTCGATGGTTCCGCTTGGTTCGAACGACCCGTAGATCGACGCCGCGGGGGACGCTCGCCCCCCGCCTCGCGCCGGCTGCCTGCCCGACGCCGGGCGCGCTGAACTAGCCCTTCGTCGAACCCAGCGTCAGGCCGCGGACGAACTGCTTGGACAGCACCAGGTAGACGATGATCGTCGGCAACGCGACGATGAACGCCACGGCTGCAAGCTGGTTGTTGTCGGTGAAGAAGGCGCCCTGGAGATTGTTGAGCGCCGAGGTGATCGGCCGCTTGTCGCCGGTCGTCATCAGCAGCAGGGCCCAGAAGAAGTCGTTGTAGATGAACGTGAACTCGAGCACCGCCATGGCCGCCAGGGCGGGCCTGCAGAGCGGGAGGATGACCTTCCGGTAGATCGTCCAGAGCGAGGCGCCGTCGACCAGCGCCGCCTCGGTCAGCTCCTTCGAGATCGTCTTCATGTAGTTGCTCAGCACGAACGTCACGAAGCCGGTCTGGAAGATGATGTGGATGAAGGCGATCCCGAAGTACGAGTCGTAGAACACCCCGTCGTCGCTCAACGGCTGGGGCAGCGGGAGCAGCAGGTAGATCCGGTAGAGCGGCACGATGATGACCTGCGGAGGCAGCAGGTTGCCGGCCGTGAACATCATCAGCAGCGCCAGATTGAGCTTGAAGCTGAACCTCGAGAACACGAAGCCGAGCATCGACGACACGAACAGGGTCAGTGTCACCGCAGGGATCGCGATGATCATCGTGTTGATGAAGTAGATCGGCAGCTCTGCGGCGTTCCAGCCGTTGATGAAGTTGTCGAGCGTCAGGTGCCGCGGCCACGACACGTACCCGTCGAGCGCCGTGTCGCCGTACGGCCGGAGGGCGGTGAACAGCACCCAGCCGATCGGGAACAGCCACAGCAGGGCCATCGCGATGAGGAAGACATGGAGCGCGATCCGCTGCCAGCGGATGCGCCGGCGGGGCTTGATCGCCTCGGCCGTCCGAGCGGTCGCCGTCGCGGTCGTCATGCCGAATCCGCCGCCCGCATCGTCCGGGTCAGGAAGAAGACGATCGGTACCAGCGAGATCACCAGCAGCACGACCGCGATGGCCGACCCGAACCCGATCAGGCTCGCCTCGCTGATGCTGTTGTTGGTGATCAGGATCGACAACAGTTCAAGGCCGTTCTTGCCGCGGTTGATGATGTACGCGATGTCGAAGGCGCGCAGCGATTCGATGACGGTGATGACGATGATCACGACGTTGATCGGGCGCATCACCGGGAAGACCACCCTGAAGAAGGTCTGGCGCTGGTTCGCGCCGTCGATGGCAGCCGCTTCGCGGAGGGTCGGGTCGACGCTCTTGAGTCCCGCCAGGTAGAGGACCATCACGTAGCCGACCTGACGCCAGCCGGCCGCGACCAGGACCGCCCAGATGTTGAGCGCGGGGTTCCCGAGCCAGTCGATGACGTTGTCCTGGCTGGTCCGACCCAGCACGTTGTTGATGAACCCCTGCGACGTGTACATCTGTTCCCAGATGAACCCGACGACCGCCAGCGACAGGACGACCGGGATGAAGAACGCGCTCTGGTAGACGCGCGTCCCGCGCATCTCACGGTCCAGCAGGACGGCGAGGAAGATCCCGATCGGGGTGGCGATGAACACGAACGTCAACAGCCACAGGACGTTGTGCCAAACGGCGGGCCAGAAGAACGGATAGGTCGTGAACAGCTGCTCGTAGTTCTTCAGGCCGACGATGTTCTCGGCGGTCAGCGCGCTGATGCCCCGCCAGTTCGTGAACGACAGGAGGAACGAGGCGACGGTCGGCAGCCAGATGAACCCGATGCACAGGACGGTCGGGATGCCGACCATGAGCGTCATCGTCAGCTTGTCGCGCCGGGTCAGGACCGAATATCGGCGGCCCTTGCGCGGTGGGACGGCAGCCGCCCCGCCCGTAGGGGGGACGGGCAGGGCAGCAGAGTTCGGCTGGTTCGGCCCTGACATGGCGTCAGGATACCGTCAGATCACTTGAGCGGAGGGAGCCCATCCCAGAAGTCCTGGATGGTCTTCTGGTAGGCGACGAGGTCCTGGGTCGGGTTGGCCAGGAACTTCTGGAGGAAGCTCTGCATGCCGTTCGACCCGGCGAAGTCGGAGCGGGTGTCGCGGTCGAGGAACTGGGTGATCCGCTTGGCCGCGCCGACGATCAGGGCGGCCTTCTTCTGGAGGTCGCTGAAGGTCGACTGATCCGCGTCCTTGGCGGTCGGGATGGCGCCCGGCGCATTCTTGAAGTTGAGGACCTGGGTGGAACCCTTGGCCCAGAACTCCATGAACGCCTTGGCGGCATCCTGCTCGGCGGCAAGCCCGGGGGACTTGGCGGCGATCTGCCAGGTGTCGATCGGCGCGTCGAGCGCCGCCTCGGCGTCGTATTGCGTGCCGAGGGTCGGGAACGCGAAGAAATCGAGGTCGGCGAGGTCGGCCGGGTCCTTCGTCGCGAGGAACTGGTCCGAGACGAACAGCCCGAGCAGGTACATGCCGGCCTTCTTCTGGACCAGCGTGTTCGCGGCGTCCTGCCACTTCAGGCCGGCGTAGTCCTTGGCGTGGTACGGCAGGAATTCCGCCCACTTCTTGAACACGGCCGTGACCTTCGGGTCGGTCCACTTCTCCTTGCCGGCCATCAGGCCGACGTGGAAGTCGTAGCCGTTGATCCGAAGGTTGAGGATGTCGAACGTGCCCATGGCGGGCCAGCCGTCCTTGTCGCCGAAGGCGATCGGGGTGAGGCCGTCGGTCTGCATCTTCTTGCACAGGGCGATGAGCTCGTCCCAGGTCTTGGGGACGTCGTACTTCTTGTCCGCGAAGACGCTCTTGCGGTAGAACACGGCCCACGGGTAGTAGTCGACCGGGATGCCATAGACCTTGCCGTCGTCACCGACGACCGATTGGGCGAAGCCCTCGCTGTAGTTGCTCTTGACCTTCGCCCACACGTCGTCGATCGGGACGTTGAAGCCCTGGGCCGCGAAGAACTTCATGCGGAACCCGGAGAACCACGTGTACGCGGTGTCCGGCTTGCCGCCGAGGTAATTCGAGATCTGGTCCTGGAAGCTGCCGTGGTCGACGGTGTTGATCTTGGTCGCGATGCCCGTAGCGGCCGTGAACGCCGCGGCGACATCGGCGAGGCCCTTCTTGGGGCCGGGATCCGAGCTGTAGCTGCCGATGGTGAGCGTGCCGACCGCGGTGCTTGCGCCCGGGGCCGCGGAACCCGGCGCGGCCGATGAGCCGGTCGAGCTACAGGCTGCGACGATGGCCGGGATGGACAGCAACCCGACGGCGCCAGCCAAACCCTTGAGGACGGTCCGCCTCGGGACCGGTCCGACCCGGATGGGATCTGCCATGGTGTTGACTCCTCCTCAGATGCTGCCCGACAAAATCCGACAGGATCAACCGGATTGTCCGCACCATCTTGCAACATGTCAAGCCTCTGGTGCGGATTTCTGTTGGTCTCATGTGGGAATACGTTGACTTTCGGGCGGTTGCACGGCAATCTCTCGACCAGAAGGGGACGGACATGCTCAGCCCGGGACATCGCTGCGGAACAGGGAGGCACAGCTGATGCTGGCGCGCCAGCGACAGGCGTTCATCCTCGACCGCGTGCGCGAGGACGGGGCCGTGCGCGTCGCCGACCTCGTCCGCGAGCTCGGTGTCTCCGACATGACGGTCCGCCGCGACCTCGAGATCCTCGACGAGCGCGGCCTGCTCGAGAAGGTCCACGGCGGCGCCACCTCGGTCGCGGGCACCGCCATGTTCGAGCCTGGGTTCGCGCTCAAGTCGACCCTCCAGCAGAGCGAGAAGGACGCGATCGCCGATGCGGCCGTCGGACTGGTCGAGCCCGGCATGGCGATCGCGGTGTCGGCCGGCACGACGACCTATGCGCTGGCCCAGCGGTTGGCCCTCGTCCCCGGGCTGACCGTGGTGACCAACTCGGTCCGGGTCGCCGATGTCCTCCACCAGGACGGCCGGTCCGACCAGACGATCATCCTGACCGGTGGGGTCCGCACCCCGTCCGACGCGCTGGCCGGGCCGTTCGCGGTGGCCGCCCTGCGGACCGTCCATGTCGACATCGTGTTCGTCGGCGTGCATGGCATGGACCAGCGATCGGGCTTCTCCTGCCCGAACCTGCTCGAGGCCGACACCGACCGCGCGCTCATCGAGGCCGGCCGCCGGCTCGTCGTCGTCGCCGACCATTCGAAGTGGGGCGTCATCGGGATCAGCTCGATCGCCCGGCTCGACCAGGCCGACGTCCTGATCACCGATGCCGGCCTCTCGGCCGACGCGCGAGCCATCCTGTCGGATGCCGTCCGCGAGCTCATCGTGGTCGACCCGGCGCCGGGTCCCGCCTCGCCGGCCTCGCCCGACCTCGCCCATGCCCACTGACCCGAAGACGGGGCGCGCCGCGTTGGCGCGACTCGCCGGCGAACCGCATCGGCGGTACGACCCGCTCATGGACGAGTGGGTCCTCGTGTCGGCGGGTCGGACCCGGCGACCGTGGCTCGGGGCCGAGGAGCCGGAGCAGGAGGGGACCGGCCTGCCGTTCGATCCCGACTGCTACCTGTGTCCCGGGAATGTCCGGGCGAACGGCGACGTCAACCCCGACTACGCCGAGACCTACGTCTTCCCGAACGACTTCTCGGCCCTGCGGCCGGACACCTCGATCGACGAGTTCGACGACGGGCTCCTGCGGGCGCAGGGGGAGCGCGGGTCGTGTCGGGTCGTCTGCTTCTCGCCGCGACACGACCTGACGCTCGGGCGGATGGACCCGGAGGCGGTCCGCCGGGTGATCGACATGTGGGCCGAGCAGACGGCCGAACTCGGGGCCGAGTATCGATGGGTCCAGGTCTTCGAGAACCGCGGCGAGGCGATGGGCGCGTCGAACCCGCATCCGCACGGGCAGATCTGGGCGGGGACCGCGTTGCCCGACGCGGGCGCCCGGGAGGACGCCTCGCAGCGCGCGCACCTGGCGTCGACCGGGCGGCGGATGCTGCTCGACTACATCGACCACGAGTCGGGCGGCCAGCGGGTGATCGTCGAGACCGATCACTGGTTGGTGGTCGTCCCGTTCTGGGCCGCCTGGCCGTTCGAGACCCTGGCGATGCCCAAGAAGCCGGCGGCGAGGCTGACCGAGTTGGACGACGCGGTCCGGGATGACCTCGCCGTCGTCCTCCGTGAGCTGATCGGCCGCTACGACGGGCTGTTCAAGCGGCCGTTCCCGTATTCCATGGGCTGGCACCAGGCGCCGTTCGGTGACGGCCCGACCGACCACTGGCAGGTCCACGCGCATTTCTACCCGCCGCTGCTGCGGGCCAACGTCCGCAAGTTCATGGTCGGCTACGAGTTGCTGGCCGAGACCCAGCGCGACCTGACCGCCGAGGATGCAGCCGGTCGATTGCGGGCGGTGACCCTGGCGTCGGCTCCGGCGGCTCCCGCCGTGTCGGCCGCTGCCGCCGTACCGGCCGCCGATCCTGTCTGATCCTGGCCGATCGACCCTTCGCCGGTGATGCCCTTGCGCTGCATCACGCTGCGGGGGACCGACCACGTCTGATCCTGGCCGATCGACCCTCTCGCCGGAGATGCACTTCGGCTGCATCACGCCGCAGGGCCGCGACAAACACGCCCGATCCGGATGATGCAGCCGACGTGCATAAGGGATGAGGGGGCGCTGCATCACGCCGCAGGGCCGCGAAAACACGCCCGATCCGGATGATGCAGCGGACGTGCATAAGGGATCAGGGGGCGCGTCGGCCGCGTTGGGCCGGGTAGCATGGGCCCCTCAGCAACGGAGGCACGATGCGCACCTGGGGCGGGCGGTTCACCGGAGAGACGGACGCGCGCGTCGCCGACTTCACGCGCTCGATCGAGATCGACGCCGCCCTGGCGTCGGACGACATCGCAGGCTCGATCGCCCACGTCCGCGGCCTGGGCCGCGCCGGGATCCTGACCGACGACGAGGTCAAGACCCTGGTCGACGGCCTGCTGGTCCTCGCCGAAGAGGTGGCCATCGGCCGGGTCACCTGGGATCCGGACCTCGAGGACATCCACATGAACGTGGAGGCGGCGCTGACCGAGCGGGTCGGGCCGCTGGCGGGCCGGCTCCACACCGGCCGGTCGCGGAACGACCAGGTCGCCACCGACCTTCGACTCTGGACGCGGCGGGCGATCGACGACCTCGACATCGCCATCCTCGACTTCGAACGGGCCCTCGTCGGGCTGGCCGAGCGCGACGGCACGGCGGTCCTGCCCGGCACGACCCACATCCAGCCGGCCCAGCCGGTCCTCCTCGCCCATCACCTGCTGGCCTATGTCGAGATGGCGGAGCGTGACCGCGGGCGCCTGGCCGACGCCCGTCGGCGGGTCGACATCTCCCCGCTCGGGGCGGGCGCGTTGGCCGGTGCCGGCTACCCGCTCGATCGCGCGGCGACCGCCGCCGAGATGGGCTTCGACGGCATCACCGCGAACTCGCTCGACGCGGTCTCGGACCGCGACTTCGCGATCGAGACGATGTCGGCCGTGGCGCTCGGCATGGTCCACCTGAGCCGCCTCGCCGAGGAGATCACGTGGTGGTCGAACCCGCGGTTCGGCTTCGTGGCCGTCGCCGATGCCTTCTCGACCGGCAGTTCGATGATGCCGAACAAGAAGAATCCGGATCCTGCCGAACTGGTCCGTGGCCGCGCCGCCCGCGTCATCGGGGAGTTGACCGGGGTACTGGCACTCCTCAAGGGCCTGCCCCTGGCCTACCAGCGAGACCTCCAGGACGGGGTCGCGCCGCTGTTCGACTCGGTCGCGGTGTACGGGGCCTCGCTCGCGATCATGAGCGGGATCCTCGAGACCCTCACCGTCGACGGGGAGCGGATGCGGGCGGCGGCGTCGGAGGGCTACACGACCGCCACGGCCGTCGCCGACGCGCTGGTCCGTCGCGGTATCCCGTTCCGTGCCGCCCACCACATCGTGGGTTCCCTCGTCGCCCAGGCCGAAGGCGCGGGGATCGGCCTCGACGAGATCCCCGATGCGATGATCGGACTCGCGCTCGGGGCCAGCGGCGACGAGACGGCCGGGGGACTCGCCACGGACCCAGGGATCGGGGACGATCTCAGGGCGGCGGCCTCGATCGACGGCGCGCTCGCAGCCTGCGACGTCGTGGGCGGCACGGCGCCGACCCGTGTGGCGGCCGCGCTCGAGGCCGCGCGAACCCGACTCGGCTGAAGGCTACGGCTTGTTGAGTTCCTGCAGCCTGAAATAGTCGAGCCACTTGCCGATGTCATCGGGGCCGTGCAGCGCGTCGGCCGCCAGGTTGGCCGGCGAGTTCGCCCCCCGATTCAGGGTCGCGAAGTTGCCCGCGTACCAGTTCGTCCCCCCGAAGTCGTCCTGCGGGATCATCCAAAGCTGCGTCCCGATGTCGTCGAACCAGAAGACCCGGCCGGTCGTCGGCAGGTTGCCCTGCTTCTGTCCGGTGTCGGCCCGGACCGGATCGGCCATCCGGGTCGCCAGCATGTAGTTGCGGAAGTCGCCGTCGGGCTCGGTGAAGGCGAGCATCTCGAAGTACGAATCGGCGCCGATGAGGTAGTTGTCCCTGAGGGTTGACTGGAACCCGGTCGTCGGGTCGTTGTCGGGGTTCGTGTAGACCGACCACGAATGGTTCCCCGCCGAGGGAAAGGTGGCCGGGTAGCCGCCGGCGTGAGTCGTGACGAAGATCACGTAATCCCCGGCGATCAGTGACTTGTCCTGGTTGCATGCCGTCCGGAACGGCGTGCCATCTGCGAGCTGGTGCACCTGGGCGCACGTCCAGCCCGACAGCTGCTGTGTCATGGGCGTATCGAGGGACGCGCGGAAAGCGGACGCCCAGGACAGGTCCGACTCGGGGAAGTACTGCGTCGGCGTCTGGCCGGGCGTCGGGAAGTACATGTCATTGGCCTGATCGGCGTACCACTCGAGCAGAGCGATCTGGTCGTCGGTGAGCACGCTGGTTTGCTTGAGCAGGTCGAGTGCCGCCTGCGCGGCGGCCGGTGGCGGCGCCTTGGCCGGTCCGGTCGAGGTGGACGGCTTGGCGATCGGGCCGGTCGACGTCGATGGCTTGGCAATCGGTGCCGTGGAGGTGGACGGCTTGGCGACCGTGCCGGTCGAGGCGGTAGTCGACGGCTGGGCCCCGCTGCCGCCACTCCCCGGGATCAAGCCGGTGAACCAGGCCGCCCCGATCAACCCGACGAGCACGACGCCGAGGAGACCGAACAACGCGCAGCCGCCGCCGATGCCGCCGCCGCTCGCGGGCGGGACCGGGGTCACCGGCTTGACCGGCGGACCCGGCGGGGCCGGCGGTGGCGGGGTCGCGGGAACGGCCACGATCGGTTCCTTGGTCAGCGTCACCGAGCCGTCCTTGATCGAGGTCGGCTTCAATCGCTTGCCGTTCTTCTTGAGCCAGTCGTTGAAGTCCTTGAGCCAGGTGTCGATCGCCTCCTGTGCGCCGGGGATCGCCGACACCCCGCTGGTGTCCATGTGGAGCTCGCCATCGCTGATCGACACCGGGATGGTGAGCGTCGCGAACCCGACGCTGAGGGTCATCGTGCCGGTCCCGGGCGAGGCGCCGGGCTCGAGCCCCAGGGTCGGGTTCGGGGCGTACTCCTTGATCTCGGGCGGCAGCGGCAGCCACGTGAGTTCGCCCTGCTTGATGGTCACCGAATCGCGCTTGCATTCGATGAACTCGCGCAGGTCGAGTGGCGCGTCTGGCGGAAGGTCGGGCGGTCGACCGTCGGGCATGACCCACCGATCGTAGGACGCGTGTCAACGGCTCTCAACGCCGGGTACCATCGCGGTGTGCCGGATCTCGCGACCATCGTCCGTGCGCCCAAGGCGTTGCTCCATGACCATCTCGATGGCGGGTTGCGACCGTCTACCGTCATCGACCTCGCGGCCGAGTACGGGTACCGCGGTCTCCCGACGACCGACGTGGCCGAGCTGGCGACGTGGTTCCGCCGCGGCGCCGATCGCAAGAGCCTGGAGCTCTACCTCGAAACGTTCGCCCACACGGTCGGCGTGATGCAGTGGCCCGGCGCGATCACCCGGGTCGCGGCCGAATGCGCCGAGGACCTTGCCGCGGACGGTGTCGCCTACGCCGAGGTCCGGATGGCCCCGGAACTGTGCACCGAGCAGGGGCTGACGCTCGACGAGGCGGTCGGGGCCATCCTCGAGGGGTTCCGCATCGGCACGGAACGGGCGACCGCCGCGGGCCGGCCCATCGTCATGAAGCTGCTGGTCACGGCCATGCGCCAGGCGGCCCGCTCCGTGGAGGTGGCCGAGTGCGCCGTCCGCTGGCGCGATGCCGGGGTGGTCGGCTTCGACATCGCCGGGCCCGAGGAGGGCTACCGACCGACCCGCCACCTCGACGCCTTCGACCATGTCCGGCGCGAGAACTTCCACATCACCATCCACGCCGGGGAATCGTTCGGGTTGCCGTCGATCTGGGAGGCGCTCCAGTTCTGCGGGGCCGAGCGCCTCGGCCACGGTGTCCGCCTCGTCGACGACATCACGGTCAACCCGGACGGCACCTACGCGCTCGGCCGCCTCGCCAACTTCGTGCGCGACCGCCGCGTCCCGCTCGAGATGTGCCCGACCTCGAACGTCCACACCGGCGCCGCGGCCTCGATCGCGGCCCATCCGATCGACCTCCTGCGCCGCCTCCGCTTCCGGGTCACGCTCAACACCGACAACCGGCTGATGAGCGGGGTCACCCTGTCGAGCGAGTTCGCGGCCCTCGACGCGGCGTTCGGGATCGGCCTCGGCGAGATGGAATGGCTGACGATCAACGCGCTCAAGAGCGCCTTCGCCCCGTTCGACGAGCGCCTCCGCCTCATCAACGAGGTCGTCAAGCCGGGCTACGCGCACCTCCGAGCCGAGGAGTCCCGGGTCGTCGTCTCGGGCTAGAGGTCGCCCTCGGTCCGGCTCTCGAGGGCCGCCTTGAGCTTGACCACCGACGATCGGGCCTGGCGGACCATGATCGGGACCGCGATCGGTGTGAGCAGCTTGCCGGTGATGCCGGTCAACTCGCCCTCGGCACCGCCGCTGACCATGCAGCCGGTCCCCTGGGGTTCGACATGGACCCACGAACGGATCTCGGCGCCGCCCTGGACGGCCTGCCAGCACACGGCCCGGGGCGGATCCCACTCGACGATGACGGCCTCGGCGGTCACCTTCCGGCCGAGGATCTTCGAGGTCTGGTAGCCGCGCCGGCCGAGCCGCATCGGGCCGTCGTCGAGCCAGCCCGACTCCACGACATACGACCGCCACTTCGGGTTGTTCGCCGGGTCGGCGACGAAGGCGAAGACCTCGTCGGCCGGGCGGTCGATGAACATGCTCAACTCGGCGCGCGCCATCGATACCCCTTAGTAGATGCCGAGTGCGCCGCGGATCTCGGGCAGCTCGATGAGGAAGCCGAGCAGGACCGTGATGACCAGTGCGGCTCGGCCGAACAGGAGGAGCGACCGAGGTGGCCGATCCGCCCCGCGGAGCCGGAGGAACCACCAGCGCAGCGTCGCCACGCCGAGGACGAAGAAGCCGATCCCGACCGGTCGGAGCGGGGCCCGCCGGACGACGCCCTCGTCGGCGCTGAGGCCGAGGAATGTGATGACGACAAGCGGCAGGATGAGCAGCCCGCCGACCAGGGCGATGGCCGCGTACACGCTGGTGGCCGGACTACGGACCGATCTGGCGACGGGCAGGCGCCGGTCGAGCCAGCCATCGACGATCGAGATGAAGAACCCGACCGCCCCCACGAGCACGACCAGCGCACCGACCACGACAGGGTTGAAACCGAGGATGACGAAGTCGCTGTTCGTGCCTCGGACGAGGAGGAACGACCCGAACGCGATCGACACGACAGCCGTCACGAGCGCCCGGCGGATCCCGGCGCCCGGGAGCCAGGTCCGGACGATCACCCAGAGGACCCCGGCGGCGGCACCGGCCGACGATGCCGATCGTGATCACGGAGAGGGTCCCGCCGAGACTGATCACGCCGATCTCCGCGGCGTTCTCGGTGAACGAGCCGATCGCTCCCGGCTCGAGCAGCGTCGCGAGCCGCATCGCCAGCCGCCCGCCGATGCCGGCCACGAACAGCCCGACGATCAACCCGGCGAGGCCGCCGCGTGCGATGTCGCGCCAGATGAGGCCCGGCGCCCAGACCGTGCCGAGTCGGCACCGGCCACCGCTGCCGTATCGGTCATCGTGCTCGCGACCATGGTCCCTCCGACCCACGGACTTTATATCGCGACACGATATAGCCGCGGAGCGGCTTGTCAAGGGGTCGCGGGCAGGGCCACCACGAAGCGCGAACCGCCGAAACCGTTCGCCTCGATGAAGATCCGGCCGCCCATCGCGTTCATCAGGCGGCGGCCGGCGAACAGGCCGATCCCCGAGCCGCGCGACCGGCCGCGGCCCTCGATCCGGACGAACGGCTCGAAGACGCTCTCCCAGTCCTCGATCGGGACGCCCGGGCCGTCGTCGGTGACGTAGACCTGGACCTCGTCGGCGATCCGCCAGATGCCGATGCTGACGCCCTCGGCCGATGGCGCGTACTTCGATTCGTTCTCGAGGAGCTGCTCGAGGACCTGGCGGAACCGGGTCTCGTCACCGACCGCGGTGAGCGGTGAGGCCGGGCGCTCCCAACGGATCGGGCGGGGGCGCAACAGCAGCCGCAACGTCTCGACGGTCTCGTCGACCGCCCCGACCGCATCGAACGGGGCGCGCGACAGCCCGGTCAACCCCTCGCCACGGACCGAGGCCAGGATCGAATCGACCAGGCGATCGAGGCGGCCAAGCTGTTCCGTGGCGGACGTCGTGCCAGTCGTCGTGGTGCCGGCACCGGCCCCGGCCGCGCCGGCCGCCGCCTCGGCCAGCAGGTCGACGTAGACCCGGACGACCGACAGCGGGGTCCGCAGCTCATGGGTCACCACGCTCAGGAGCTCGGCCCGTGCCGCATCGAGCGCGGTCAGTTCGGCCAGCCGACCCTCGACCTCGGCGGTCAACCGGCCCTTCTCGACGATGCCGGCCAGCAGCG
Source organism: uncultured Chloroflexia bacterium (assembly GCA_963746865.1). Classification (GTDB taxonomy): domain Bacteria; phylum Chloroflexota; class Limnocylindria; order Limnocylindrales; family CSP1-4; genus SPCO01. The sequence continues at coordinate 20,189 of CAVVDB010000009.1, read as the reverse complement.
CGCCGATCGTCTGGAGGAAGGCGATCTCCCCGTCGTCGAAGCGACGCGCGTCGCGCGTCTGGACGTTGAGGACGCCGACCACCCCGTCGTGCCAGATGAGCGGCACCGAGAGCATCGCCGTCAGGCCCTCGATGTCGAAGCCGCGGACCCAGCTGAATCGGTCGTCCTTGGTGACGTCGACGACGGCGATGGGGGAGCGAGTGGCGGCCACGCGACCGGTGATCCCGGTACCCCAGGCGAGGCTGACCCGGCCGACCTGGGTGCGGTCGAGGCCGTTGGTCGCGGCCAGGGTCAGGCGCGTCTTCTCGTGATCGGCAAGGTAGAAGGAGCAGACCTCGACCGCCATCGCCACCGTCGTGCCGTCGACGATCGAGCGCATCAGTTCGTCCCAGTCGCGGGCGAGGGTCGCCAACTGGGCGATCTCGTGGAGGAAGGCCAGTTCGCGAAGGCGGCGGTCCTCGCGCATCGTCGGGTAGCCGCCGGCCTCAGCCGCCGATGAGGGTCGGGATCTCGTCGCGAAGGGCGACCAGATCGTCGTCCTGCGGCGCGAACTCGCGGAGCGCCTCCTCTTCTGGGAGTGCCAGGCGGAGGAGCGCACGGGCGCGATCGACGTCACCGCGAAGGGCGTAGAAACAGGCGAGGTTGTAGCGGGCGTACGCGGTGGGCCTGGTCGGCCAGCCGCCGTGATCGACGATGGAGGCGATCGTCGCGGCGAGGGTGACCATCGCGGCGTCCCGGCCCGCCAGCGCCGCGACGGGCGGCAGGTGGGCCAGGGCGTGCTCGGAGCCGTTGCCCATGATCGAGCCCGCGACGCGCCCTTCCGCGAGGGTGTCGGCAGGGGCGACCTCGATCTCGGCGATCAGATCCGCGGTGGTGGTGTCGGCATCGGCTTCGACCTCGGCCCACGTCCAATCGGCGCGCTCGGCGTGGAAGATCGCATTGATGTCGTCGGTCTCGGTGGCGGCCAGGGCCGGTTCGTCGCGGCCCTCCCGGCTGGCGGCCAGACGGTCGACCTGGCGCCGCTTCCAGGCCGACAGGTGCGCCTGGATGTCCTTGGGCGACCAGGCGCCATCGGGCGCCGGCTGTTCACGTTCCGTGGGGTCAAGGGCGGCCATGACATCGCGCTCAGCCGCGCGCGCCGCCCGAAGCGCCTCGATGAGCCCGGAACGCAAGTCAGTCATGGGGCGCATCGTACCCTCCGGCGGCGAGTGGCCCCCGCCGGACGGCGACCTCCCCGCTCCCGGGCGATCTTCGGGTCGTTCGAACCAAGCGGAACCATCGCAGTTGGCCGCGGCCGGCCCCGCCGCGACGGCCCCGCCGCGCGGACCCCGACCAGGCGGCCCTCCTCCCGCCCGGGTTTCGGGTCGTTCGAACCAAGCGGAACCATCGCAGTTGGCCGTGGCCGGCCCCGCCGCGACCGGCCCCGGCGCGGTGGCCCCGCCCCGCGGACCCGCGACCAGCCGGCCCTCATCCTGCCCGGTTCTCGGGTCGTTCGAACCAAGCGGAACCATCGTGGCGACCGCGTGCCCATCGCGAGCGCGGAGTCGTTCCGCTTGATCAGAACTACACGCGATGCGGCCGCCCGGAGGACGAATCCGCCCGGATCTCGTGCTCTCGGCGGGTAGGGAGGCGGCTCGGGATAGCGTCGGTCGTTCTGCTTGGTTGGAACTACCCGAAAAGTGCCTCGGAGGGAGGCCTGACCCGGTGGGGCAGGCGTTCGGAGGGACGTGTGTCCGGCGAGGAGGCGTGTGTCCGGCGAGGAGGCGCGGGTCCGGCGAGGAGGCGCGGGTCCGGCGAGGAGGCGCCGTCCGGCGCAGCCCGGTGCTCTAGACCCCCGCGGGCTCCGGATCAGCGACGGTCATCGGCAACGAGGCCAACAGCGGTTCGGTCCAGGTCCACGCTGCCCCATGGTGCTTGCCGACGGCGCCGTGACGCGCGGCTTCGACCCTGAGCGGGAGCCCGAAGATCTCGATGAACCCGACCGCCGACGCGTGGTCGAACGCGTCGCCCTCGTCGTACGTCGCGAGCGACTTGTCGTACAGCGACATCGGTGACCGGCGCCCGACAACCACGGCCGACCCGTGATCGAGCCGGACCCGTACTTCTCCCGAGACGACCCGCTGCGACGACGCGGTGTACGCCCGGAGGTCGCGCGACAGGGCGCTGAACCACAGGCCGTCGTAGACGAGCCGCGACAGCTCATCGGCCACGAAGCGATTGAACCGCAGGGTATCGCGCGACAGGGTCAGCCCCTCGAGCGCCCGGTGCGCCGCATGCAGCACGGTCGCGGCCGGGGTCTCGTAGATCTCGCGGCTCTTGATGCCGACCAGCCGATCCTCGACGTGATCGATCCGCCCGACGCCATGCGCGCCCGCCAGGACGTGGATCCGCTCCACCAACTCCACCGGCCCCAGCCGCTCGCCATCGAGGGCGACCGGGATGCCGCCCTCGAACTCGATCGCGAGCTCGACCGGCGCCGGCGCATCGGACGGGGCCACCGTCCACTCATAGGCATCGGCCGGTGGCGTGACCCACGGATCCTCCAGCACGCCCGTCTCACACGAGCGGCCCCACAGGTTGACGTCGATCGAGTAGGGCGAAGCCTTGGTGATCGGGATCTCGATCCCGCGCTCCTCGGCGTAGTCGATCTCCTGGTCGCGGGTCAGGCCCATCCCGACCCGCATCGGGGCCACGACCTCGAGCCCCGGATCGAGCGCATGGGTCGCCACGTCGAACCGGACCTGGTCGTTGCCCTTCCCCGTGCACCCGTGCGCGACCGCGTCGGCGCCCTCGCGCTGGGCCACCTCGACGAGCAGTTGTGCGATGAGTGGCCGCGCCAACGCGGTCGCCAGGGGATACGCCCCCTGGTAGATCGCATTGGCCTGCAGGTGCGGCCACACGAAGTCGGTGATGAACCGCTCGCGCGCATCGACCACGTAGGCCCGCGACGCCCCGGCCGACATCGCCCGCTTCTCGACCCCTTGACGGAGCGAGCCGCCGCCGAGGTCGACCGTGAGGGTGACCACTTCGACCCCGAACTGCTCACGCAACCAGGCCACCGCGACCGAGGTATCAAGTCCACCTGAATACGCGAGTACGACCTTCTTCACGGGAACCTTGACCCTCCGGAGCGTGCCTGGATGGCACCGAATCGCTCGCGCCAGCGCTCGAGACGGGCCTCGTCGGCGAACAGGACGAGGAGTGTATTGTCGCCCGCCAGCGTGCCTTCCTGTTCCTGCAACGACGACTCGTCGATCGCCTGGGCGATGACGCTGGCCGTGCCGGGCGTCCCGGTCAGCACGAGGATCAGCCCACTCCGCCCGATCGTGACGGGGATGTCGCCGAGGATGCGGATCAGACGCTCATCCGAGGACGACGCGGCGGAGCTGGCGGCAGCGAGCAGCTCGGGCGTGACGTAGACGTGGCCGTCGACACCGGGCGCCTTCAGCAGACCCAGCTCCGTGATGTCACGCGACACGGTCGCCTGGGTGACCTCGAAGCCCTGCGCGATCAGGGCGTCGACGACCTCGCGCTGGCTGCCGACCGGGCGCGACATCACCAGGTCACGGATCGCGCGTTGGCGCTGTTGCTTGAGGTCGTGCGGGTGCTGGACGGTCATGCGGCGCCGACCTGCGCGGTGCGCGTAGCGGTGATCCGGGTCCCGAAGGTCGGGTCGGTGAGGGCCCGCTCGAGCGCGTTGGGTGCCGACGAGTCCGCGATGATCGCCTCGGCGCCGTCCCACCCGAGCGCCCCGAGCGCGGCCCGGACCTTGGGCACCATCCCGCCGGCGATGACACCGGAGTCGATGAGGGTCTCGGCCTCGCCCGCGGTGAGCGCATCGAGCCTCTGGCCATCGGCGTCGCGGACACCGTCCACGTCGGTCAGCAGCACGAGCTGGCGGGCGCCGAGCCCGGCCGCGATGCCGGCCGCGGCGTCATCGGCATTGACGTTACAGACGATCCCATCGGCGTCGCGGGCCAGCGGCGCGACGACCGGGACCTGGCCACCGACCATGATCGAGTCGAGGAGGTCGCGGCGAAGACCGACCACGCTGGCGACGAGACCGAGGTGGGGGATGCGTTCGGCGATCAGGAGGCCGCCGTCGACGCCGGACAGCCCGACGGCATCGACCCCGAGGTCGCGCAGACCGGAGACCAGCTCGCTGTTGACCACTCCCCGGAGAACCGCGGCGGCCACTTCGAGCGACTGCGCATCGGTCACCCGCAGGCCGCCTTCGAACTTGCTCGGGACGCCGAGGCGCTCGAGCCACTCGGTGATGCGCTTGCCGCCGCCATGGACCAGGACCACCGGACGTCGACGCGCGACCGCGGCCACTTCCGCAAGGACCTGGCTCTGGTCCGCGATGGTCGTGCCACCCAGCTTGACGACGAGGATCTCGCTCATGCCGCGCTCATGTCGTGTATTCCGAGTTCTCGATGACGTAGGTCTCGGTGAGGTCGCAGCCGAACGCCTCGCCGTGCCCCGCGCCCAGGCCGAGGTCGAGCGCGAAGACGACCTCCGGCGCGTTCATGGCCTCGCGAGCAGCGGCACGATCGAAGGCGACCGGGCCGCCCGCCGCGCCATCGAAGACGAGGTGGCCGGCGATCGAGATCCGGAGACGATCCGGATCGAGGACGGCCGGGGTACCGGCACGGACCGTGGCTTCAGGCGCAGGGAGTCCGCTTGCCTCCAGGACCGCCGCACTGGCCAATCGAGCGTTGCCCGCCGCGCCCGCGATGCGGCCCCAGTTCGGGTCGCGACCATGGGCGGCCGCCTTGACCAGGCTGGATGAGATGACCGAGCGCGCAACGGCCCGCGCCTCGGCATCGTCACGGGCCCCGGTCACGGCCGCGGTGATGAGCGTGCTGGCGCCTTCGCCATCGGCTGCCTGCTGGCGAGCCAGGTCACGCGCCACGGCCTCGATCGCGGCCCCGAGCAGGGTCGCGGCCGTCGAACCGTCCTCGGCCGGGGCGCCCCCCGACGCCCCGGACGCGAGGACGAAGACGGTATCGTTCGTGCTCGTATCGCCATCGACCGACAGCTGATCCCATGTCCGTGCCGCGGCCGGCCGAAGGAGGGACCAGAGCGTCGTCGGGGCGATGGCCGCGTCGGTCAGGACGACCGAGAGCATCGTGGCCATCTGTGGGTGGATCATGCCGACGCCCTTGGCGATGCCGCTCACCCGGACCGTGACCGGCGTGCCGCCGACCCCGGGGAGTGCCACCGTCGTGGTCGCGACCTTCACCACCGAATTGGTCGTACACAACGCCGTCGCGGCAGCCAGCAACCCGTCATCGGTCGAGCCGAGGCCGGGGACGAGGGCGGCGAGCCCGGCCCGGACCTTGTCCAATGGCAATCGCGTGCCGATGATGCCGGTCGACAGGTGGAGCGTCCGCTCGACGTCGACCCCGGTCGCGGCCGCGAGCATCGTGGCGATCTCCCGCTGATCGGCGTCACCGGCCGCACCGGTAGCGGCATTGGCCGAGCCGCTCGTCGAGATCACGGCTTCGGCCCAGCCGAAGCCGCCCCGCGGATCACCGGACGTGGCCGCGAGATGGGCCTTCGACAGTTTCACGGGCGCGGCCGCGAACCCGTTCGGTGTGAAGACTCCGGCCGCGGCGGCCGGACCTGCCGTTGAGACGATCACGGCGAGGTCCGGCCGGCCGGAGGCCTTGATCCCGGCCGCCAGTCCGCCGGCCGCGAAGCCGGCAGGGATGACGGGGCGTCGCTCGACCGACGGGAGGTCAGTCGAGGCCGTCGGGACGGGAGGGTTCGAAAGAGCGGTCATCGGGTGGTCATCGCTTGGTCACGGCGCCAGCGGCAGCTGGTCGAGGCCCGCGGTCTCGGGCAGCCCGTGGACGAGGTTGAAGGCCTGGATCGCCTGCCCGGCCGCCCCCTTGACGAGGTTGTCCTCGACCCCGATCGCGAGGATCCGGTCGGTCCGCTCGTCGATCGACACGTGGATCCGGACCTCGTTGCTCCCCGTCACGTGCTTCGTAGCGGGCGGGGTCGAGACGACCGTGACGAACGGTTCGTCCGCGTACGCCTCGGTGTACAGCGCGTCCAGCTCGGCCTGGCTGATCGGGCGGGTCGGGCGCACGTGGCAGGCCGACAGGATGCCGCGGGTCATGGGGATGAGGTGGGGGAGGAAGTCGACCGCGACGATCCCGGGGTTGGCCGAGATGTCGAGGCCCTCGTCGCCGGTGATCCAGGCGAGTTCCTGCTCGATCTCGGCGACGTGCCGGTGGCCGCCGATGCCGTACGCCTTCACGCTCTCGTTGACCTCGCCGAACATCAGGTCGGCCTTCGCCTCGCGGCCGGCGCCTGACACCCCGCTCTTGGCATCGACCACGAGATCGGCGATCAACCCGTTCCGTGCCAGGGGCGCGAGCGCCAGGAGCGTCGCCGTCGGGTAGCAGCCGGGCGCCCCGACGATCGCCACCGGCGCGTCGGCCAGCGCCGCCAGCTCGGCGCGATGCAGCTCCGGCAGTCCGTAGACCGCTTGGTCCAGGAGGTCGGGGCGTGGGTGCTCGAAGCCGTACCAGCGCGGGTAGTCGGCCGGGTCGCGGAGCCGGAAGTCGGGGCCCTGGTCGATGATCGCGGTGCCGGCCGCGATGAGGTCCGGGACGAGGGCCGCCGCGGCTCCATGGGGGAGTGCCAGGAAGACCGCGTCAAGGGCGTCCGCCCCGTCCGGCAGCGCCGCGCTGACGTCCAGCCCGGTCGTGGCAAGGTGCGGGTGGATCCCTTCGATCGGGTCGTGGTCGCGGCCGCGGCCGGTGAGGCCCACCAGGTCGACATTCGGGTGGCGGGCCAGAAGTCGGACCAACTCCGCACCGACATACCCCGTGGCGCCGATGATCCCGACCCGGATGCGCCGAGGACCCCCAGAAGGGTCGACCCCACGCGCCGAGCGCGGCAGGATGCCGGTCCCAAGAGTCGCCAAGACAGGCTCGGTTGCAGTCACGGTCGCATGACTATACAAGAAGGTTGCATAGTCATGCAACGACATTTCCTCGAAACGCCAGGGACCGGACCCTCCGCGCGAGATGCACGTCCGCTGCATCACCGCGGCAAGCCCCCGATTTCCTTGATGCAGCGGACGTGCATACGGGATGGAGGTCCCCCGCCCGATGCCGCCGTGCCCGCGGGCGCCATATACCCTAGTGCTCCGCTAGGACTTGTGTGGTATCGTCCATCGACCACCCGTCACACCCATCGACCAGGAGCCCCGACCGATGCCCAGCGCCGTCCCCGCTGACGCCAACGACCGCCTTCCGAAGGCTCGCATGATCGACCCGCGCGGTCATCGGTTCGGTGCCGGCGTCTCGGCCATCCTGCTCATCACGGCCGTGGTGACCGCCACACCCTGGTTGGTCGCGTTGGTCCTCGTCTCGATCGGGGTGAGCGCCGCGTTCGGCCTCAAGTACTCGATCTACGGCGTCGCCTGGCGGCGCATCGCCAAGACGCTGGCCCTCCCCAAGGTCGAGCCGGAGCACGAGTACCCACCGCGTTTCGCGCAGGTCCTCGGCAGCATCGCCCTGATCCTGGCCCTCGGCGCGTTCGCGGTGGGCGCCACGACCCTCGGATGGGTCTTCGCCCTCGCGGTGGCCGGGCTGCAGACCCTGCTGGCCACGACCGGCTACTGCCTCGGCTGCAAGCTCTACTTTCTTCGATGGTGGGTCCCGGACCTCGTCACCCGGATCTGGACCCGCGGCCGCGTCCAGCGCGTCGGGTTTGCCACGGAGCCGATCCGCTACAACTGAGCCGCTACCGCTGATCCGCGATGATGTCGGGCCGCGCATAGGGCCCCGTATCGATGACGTCGCCCTCGGCCTCGTAGGCCTTCGCCCCAGAGGACCGGATCCGATACCGATGATGCACGACCGTCGCCCCGGCCGACAGCATCGCGTTGACCGGGCAGTACTTCGTGGCCGACAACTCGATCGAGCGCCGGATGGCCGCCTCTGACAGGTCGCGCCCGACCACCTCGTGGACGACCTCGATCTCGGTGAAGACCTGCGGGTACTCGTCGCGCTGACTGCCACGGACGTGGATCCGGTACTCGTCGACCCGTTGGCGCTTCTTGGTCGCGATCGACACGACATCCATCGCGGTACACGCCCCGAGCGCCGTCAGCAGCGTCTCGACCGGGCTGCCGCCCTGGTTCGAGGTTCGGTCGTCGAAGTCGAGCGGGTGCCCCGAACTCGGGTCGGCGTGGAAACGCATCCCCCCTTGGTGGTGGAGGTCGACCGACTTCTGGGTGGGCACCTGCAGACTCTAGCCGTGCGGCTAGACGCCGGCCAGCGCGATCGGGGCCGGTTCGTCGTCGTCGGGGCCACCCTCGTCGGGGTCGAGTGGCGCGTTCTCCCACATCGCCGGGTCGTCGGCCAGGAACTGCTCGCGGTAGAGGCGGGCGTACAGGCCGTCGAGCGCGATCAGCTCCCCGTGTGTGCCACGCTCGGCGACCCGGCCACGCTCGTACACGATGATCCGATCGGCGCGCAGGATCGTCGACAGTCGATGGGCGATGGCGATCGTCGTGCGGCCCTCCATCAGGCTCTCGAACGCGCGTTGGATGAGCCGCTCCGAGACCGTGTCGAGCGCCGAGGTCGCCTCGTCGAGGATGAGGATCCGCGGATCCTTGAGGAGCACCCGGGCGATCGCGATGCGCTGCTTCTCCCCGCCCGACAACTTGTAGCCACGCTCCCCGACGATCGTGTCGTACCCCTCAGGGAGTTCCATGACCCGGTCGTGGATGGAGGCCGCCGTGGCCGCGGCGATCAGCTCCTCATCGGTCGCGTCGGGGCGGGCATAGCGGAGGTTGTCGCGGACCGAGGCATGGAACAGGTAGGTCTCCTGGGTCACGGTCCCGATGATCTCCCCGAGCGATGCGAGCTTGATCTTGCGGACATCGACGTCGTCGATCTCGACCGCGCCCGACACGACGTCGTACAGCCGAGAGACCAGGTACGTGGTCGTGGTCTTGCCCGACCCGGACGGGCCGACGAGCGCCACGAGCTCGCCGGACTCGGCCTCGAAGTCGACGCCGTCGAGGGCGAAGCTGACCGGTCCCTCGGTCGGGTAGTTGAACGACACGTCGCGGAAGCGGACCCGGCCACGGGTCGTGGACGGGTGCATCGCGACGGCGTCGGGTGCGTCGGTGATCTCGGGATCCATCTCGAGGTACTCGAAGATCCGGTCGAACAGGGCGAGCGAGCCCTGGATCTCGACCTGGATCCCGAGCAACTGGCCGAGCGGGAAGAAGAGCCGGCTCTGGAGGGTCGTGAACGCGACGATCGTGCCGGCCGAGGGAGCGTCGGGGCTGCCGTTGGCCGCGAGGGTGCCGGCCAGCCAGTACACGAACGCGGGCATGATCGAGAAGATCGTGCCGATGATCATGAAGAACCAGCGACCGACCATGGCCTGTCGGATCTGCAGTTTCGCGAGCCGCCGGTTGAGGTCGCGGAACCTGGTGATCGCGTTGGCCTGTTGGCCGAAGGTCTTCGACAGCAGGATGCCCGAGACGCTGAGCGTCTCCTCGGTCGTGGCGGTCAATTCGGCCAGCGACTTCTGGGTCTCACCGGAGACCTCGCGGCGGACCTTGCCGACCCGGTAGGTCAGGTACAGGAAGAACGGCGTGAGGCCGAGGCTGAGGAGCGCGAGCCGCCAGTCGAGCAGGAACATGGCGATGGTCGTGCTGATGGCGATGGCCAGGTTGCTCGTGATCGAACTGGCCGTGTCGGTCACCACGGCCTGCACCCCACCGACGTCGTTCGCGAGCCGGCTCTGGATCTCGCCGGTCCGCGTCTCGGTGAAGAAGCGCAGGGGCATGCTCTGGAGGTGGGCGTAGAGCGCGCCCCGCAAGTCCTGCATGACGTTCTGGCCGATGACGTTGTTGAGGTAGCTCTGGCCGACGCCGATGAGGCCCGTGATGATCGGCAGCACGATCATCAGGCCGACATACAGGTTCAGGTTCTGGTAGTCACCACCGATGATCACCTGGTCGAGCAGGACGCCCAGCAGTAGCGGGTTGATCAGGCCGATGAGGCTGGTCGCCAGGATCGCCGACAGCACGATGATGACCTGGAGCCAGTAGGGCTCGAAGAAGACCATGATCCGCCGGAGCGTGCGGGCGCGACGCTCCTTGGGGACCGGGGTGAAGTCGGTAGCGCCTGGGCCGGGGCCGCCGCGACGGCCACTCGTGCCGCCGCCGCCCATCGCGCGCCCGGGTCCGCTGCCGCCCCCACCGACCGCGCCGCCGGTCGCGGTTCTCGTCTGCCCCCGTGGAAAACCCATCAGCCGACGCTACCACGGAATGCGTCTGCAGCCATTGGCCCGGATCGACCCTCCGGTTTCGCATGCACATGCGCTGCATTGCCGCTGTTCGCGCGGACGACGCTGCCGCTGGTCGCGCGGACGCCGCCGTCCGCGCGCATGCCGCCGCCATTCGCGATGCACGTGGGCTGCATCAAGGGCGCGGCGGCCAACGACACCCCGCCTCTCTGGGCCGTCCCTCGCGTCTGGGCCGTCCCTCGCGTCTGGCCGTCCCTCGCGGCGCCCCGCCGCCGTTCGCGATGCACGTGGGCTGCATCGACGACGGGGGCGAGTGATCGCCCGGTGACCGTGAGGTAAGCGGAGGCGGATACGGTTGGGCACATGGAACCCGATCCGGACGACTGGTTCATCAACCGATGGCCGAAGGATGCGCGCGTGCGTCAGGGCCTGGCGCTCCTCGGCGTTATCGTGAGGCGACGTCGCGCGCACCTGGGCTATTCGCAGCGCCACGTCGGACAGCTGTGCGGGCTCCATCAATCGATCATCTCGAGACTCGAGAATGGCAAGCTGTACGGACTTCGCTGGCACAAGTTCGCACGGATCATCGAGGCGCTTGGTGGGCTCGGCCTTGATCCCATGGACGACCGCGGGCCATGGCCCGGCGGATCGCAACGTCCGGGCGGATCCTCTTGATGCAGCGCACGTGCATGCGAAACATGAAGCCGAGGCGCGCGCCGCGGTCACGGTCGGACGGTTCGCCGCGGCCGGGCGAATCCGGATGATGCAGCGCATGTGCATGCGAAATGAGACGGCTTTGTCGCCGCGGGCTTTGTCGCCGCGGGCTTGTCGCCGCGGGGTCGCGCCGCGGGGTTCGGCGCCGTCCCGCCCTACCAGGCGGTGGAGGTCGCCGCCTCGGTGATGCCTTCGGCTTCGAGCCAGCGCTCGGCGTCGATGGCGGCCTTGCAGCCGTCGGCTGCGGCGGTGACGGCCTGCCGGTATCGGTGGTCGTGGACGTCGCCGGCGATGAACACGCCGTCGATCTTCGAGCCGGTCTCGTCGTGCACGACGAGGTAGCCCTTCTCGTCGACCTCGAGCCAGTCGCGGAAGGCCTCGGTGTTGGGCTGGTAGCCGATGGCGATGAACACGCCGTCGACCGACATCCGCCGCTGGTCGCCGGTCAGCGTGTCGGACACCAGCAACCCGTCGACCTTGGCCTCGCCGAGGACTTCCTCGACCGCGGTGTTGGGGTGGATCTCGATCTTGGGGTGCTCGTGCGCGCGGTCGACCATGATCTTGGACGCCCGGAAGGTGTCCCTCCGGTGCAGCAGGTGGACCTTGGTCGCGAAGCGGGTGAGGTAGGTCGCCTCCTCGAACGCGGTGTCGCCGCCGCCGATCACCGCGATCTCGCGGTCCTTGAAGAAGAAGCCGTCGCAGGTGGCGCAGGCCGACACGCCACGGCCGCGAAGGCGGGTCTCGCTGTCGAGCCCGAGCCACAGCGCCGACGCACCGGTGGCGATGATCACGGCCTGGGCGCGGTACTCGGTGCCACGGGCCCAGATCCGGAACGGCCGAGCTGGAGAAGTCGACGCGATCGATGTCGACGTCGACGAGCCGCGTCCCGAAGCGCTCGGCCTGGGCGCGCATGGCGGCCATCAGGTCGGGGCCCTGGATCGCCTCCTCGAAGCCTGGGTAGTTCTCGACGTCGCTGGTCAGCATCAGCTGGCCGCCGGGGGCGGAGCCCGCCAGCACGACCGGTTCGAGGTTCGCGCGCGACGCGTAGATCGCGGCGGTCAGCCCGGCCGGGCCGGACCCGATGATGACGACCTTGGCATCGACCCGGTCCTCGCCGCTGTTGAAGGTCGACGGCCCGCCGGGTTCGGTGGCGGAGTCGTCAACCATGGAGATGCTGAAGCCCCCGAAGGGGTTCGATGTCGGCGGCGTGTTGCCGTTGGTCTGATCGGTCATGGTCGATATCGTACCACGGTTCGGATACTCCCAGGGGGTATCAAGGGAGTCGATGCAGGTGCGGGATGACGTCGCGGCCGATGAGGTCGAGCTGGGTCGGGTCGGGGAGGCCCTTGACGCGCAGGATGACGGTCTCGGCGCCGGCATCGGACAGGTCCCCGAACCGATCGACGACCTGGGCCGGCGACTCGGTGCCGGCGGCCCCAGACTGCGGAGACGCGGGCGTTCTGGAGGGTCGTATGCTCGATCTCGGCCGGGTCGCGACCGACCGCGGCGCAATGCTCGGCCAGGATGGCGTACTTGCGGGCGATCCCCTCGGGGCTGCCGAAGACGTTGGTCGCGTCCGCGTATTGCGCCACGAGGCGCAGGGTCTTCTTCTCCCCGCCGCCCCCGATCATGATCGGCACCCTGGGGCGTGACAGTGACTGCGGGGAGTTGAGCAACCGATCGGCCTGGAACCGCCGGCCCTCGAACGCACCCTGCGTGCCGAGCTCCCCGTCCCACATGCCGTGCGCGATCTGGAGGGTCTCCTCGAGCATCTCGAAGCGCTCGCCGAGGGTCGGGAACGGGAAGCCCAGGGCCCGTGACTCCTCCTCGTTCCAGGCCGCCCCGATCCCGAGCCAGGCCCGGCCGCCGGACAGCACGTCGAGCGTGGTCGCGGCCTTGACCCATAGCCCGGGGTAGCGGTAGTGGACGCCACCGACCATCAGGCCGAGCCGGGCCCGGGACGTGATGGCGGCCATGTAGCCGAGCGTGGTCCAGCCCTCGAGCATCGGCTCCTCGACCTTGCCGACGCCCCGGATCTGGAAGAAATGGTCCATCACCCAGATCGAATCGAAGCCGACCTCGTCGGCCTGCCGGACGATCCCCGCGAGGGTGGGGCCGATGGCCTCGGTGCCCCCGGGCCAGGTGAAGGACGAGATCTGGAGGCCGAGCTTCATTCGTTGCGGAGCGTACCAGTTCCCCGTTCCGTGGCCCTCGGGAGCGCTGAGCCGGTCGCCAGCCCAGCGGGCCGGACATCATCGTGTCGACGGCCGACGAGGGCGACACCATCACCTACACGCTCACGTACACGCTGAACGAGGGCGAGGTCGCACCGATGACGATCGACGACGTGCTGCCGGTCGGCCTGACGTACGTGCCCGGCTCGGCGACGCGTAACGATGAGATCCTCCCGAGCACGAACGCCTACGATCCGGCCACGCGGACGTTGTCGTGGCGGAGCTTCTTCGACGGCGGCGGGGCGATCGCGCTGCCGATCACCAAGGACGGCTCGGTCACCTACAAGGTCACCGTCGACCAGGGAGCGACTAGCCTGCAGCAGCCGCTGACGAATACGGTGACCATCGACTCGGAGCAGACCGACCCGGTCACGGCCGACCACATGCTGTTCGTCGGTCCGTTGCCCGAGGGGGTCGTGGCCGTAGCCGGACCGACCGCGCCGGCGACCGATGCGGTCGCGGTCGGGGAGGGCGGTGGCTCGGCGCCGGAGGTCGGGCTGTGGCTCGTCGTGCTCGGGCTTGGCTGGCTGGTCGGTGGATCGGTGCTGGTCGGTCGCGTGCCGGGCGCCCGGGGAGTGGGTCGGCGCTAGGCGCGAGGCCCCTCGAATCGTATGCACGTGCGCTGCATCGCGGGGGCGTAGGCTTCGGGCGAGCGCGGGCACGGAGGTCACCCGATGGCCAAGTTCAGCGTCAACACCCACCGGTTCGATCCGTACAAGAACTTCAAGTTCCGCGTGGTCTGGGATGGCCGCGAGGTGGCCGGGATCAGCCACGTGAGCGCGCTGCGGCGCACGACCGAGGTCGTCGAGTTCCGCGAGGGCGCCGATCCGAGCACCTCGCGCAAGTCGCCCGGTCGGACGACGTACGAGCCGATCACGCTCGAGCGCGGGCTGACCCACGACCAGGAGTTCGAGCGATGGGCCAACAAGGTCTGGAGCCTGGCCAACTCGTCGGGGCAGGGGAGCGAGGTCTCGCTCAAGGACTTCCGCAAGGACATCCGGATCGAGGTCCACAACGAGGCCGGCCAGGTCGTGCTCGCCTACAACGTCTTTCGCTGCTGGGTCTCGACCTACCAGGCCCTGCCGGACCTCGACGCCAACGGGGCCGTCACCGCGATCGAGCTCATCACCCTCGAGAACGAGGGCTGGGTCCGCGACGTGGCGGTGACCGAGCCGGCCGAGACGAGCTACGACGATCCGTCGTGACACGAGCAGAGGACGCATGAGCGGCCCTACCATCGCGACCATGACCGACCCGACCGTCCGCTACAGCCGCGCCCCCGCCACCCCAAGCCCCGCCGCCGCCGCCACCGACATGGACCGCCCCGCCCCAGTCGACCGGCCCGAGCCTCTGGATCCGCGCCATCTGGTTCATCTTCGTCGGCTGGTGGCTGAGCGCGGTGGCGATCGGGGTCGCCTACGTCATGTGCGCGATCATCATCGGCATCCCGATCGGCTTCATGATCTTCAACCAGCTGCCGCTGATCCTGACCCTGCGACCGCGCTCACTCGGCTACGTGGCCGACGGCACCGTCGAGCAGCTCCCGCTCTGGATCCGGGCCATCTGGTTCATCTTCATCGGCTGGTGGTTCGGCGCGATCTACATGTCGATCGCCTGGTTCCTGTGCGTGATCCTCATCACGCTGCCGGTGGGCCTGTGGCTGTTCAACCGGGTCGGGGCGGTCATGACGCTGCTGCGGTACTGAGGTCCGGATGATCCGACCGCGCGAGGAAGACGAGAGCCTGGGCGCCCGGGCCGAACGCCACGTCTTCGAACTCTTGCGCGCGGCACTCCCGACCGAATACGTCCTCCTCGCCAACGTCGCCTGGCTCCTGCGCCGCCACGGCACCGAGCGCGAGGGCGAAGCCGACCTGGTCATCGCCCACGCCGATCACGGCCTGCTGGCCATCGAGGTCAAGGCCGGCCCGGTCAAGCGAGACGGGACCGGGCGCTGGTGGGCCGGTGGCAGGCCGCTCGATCGTTCGCCGTTCCAGCAGGCCGCCGACAGCCACCACAGCCTGGTCGCCAAGCTCAAGGAGCTGCCGGCCTGGGAGGCCGGGCTGGACCCGATCGCCGGCCACGCCGTGGCGTTCCCCAACGTCGACCTCGCGAGCCTCGACGCGACGGCCCTGATCGGCACCGACGCCGACCCCGAGCTGATCCTCGACAAGGCCCTGCTCGCCACGCATCCGCAGCGCAACCAGCGGCTGCGCGACTGGGTCGATCGGTGTTTCGAGCTTTGGTCGGGCGGGGCGAAGCGCGCGCCGGGCGCCAGGGGCGTCGACCTCCTGACGGCGACCATCACCTCGCCGCTGGAGCTTCGGTCGCTGTTGCGCGGCGAGATCGCCGACGGCGAGCGCGAGGTCGTCCAGCTGACCGACGAGCAACTGTCGGTCCTCAACATGCTGCGCGGCGTGCGGCGCGCGTCGGTCGTCGGCGGTGCCGGGACGGGCAAGACGATGCTCGCGATCGAGAAGGCACGGCGGCTCGCGACAGAGGGCTACGAGACGCTGCTCGTGTGCTTCAACTCACCGCTGGCGCGGCTGCTCGCCGACGAGACGCGCGAGGTGGCCGAGCGGACCGGGCGGCTCCACGTGCGGACGTTCCACCAGCTCGCCGAGGACCTCGGTCGCGAGGCCGGGACGCTGCCGCCGAAGCCGGACCCGGTGACGCCCGAATGGTTCGCGGAGACCCTGCCGGCCGGGCTGGACGACGCGATCACCGCGCTCGGGCCGCGGTTCCACGCCATCGTCGTCGACGAGGGCCAGGACTTCGACGGTGGCTGGCTCGCCTCGCTCGAAGGGCTGCTGTACGACGGTCGGGAGGACGTGCTGTACGTCTTCCACGACCCGGCGCAGTCGATCTTCCGGGTCGACCAGACCGGGGAGTTGGGCCTGACCGAGTACCTGCTCGACTACAACTGCCGCAACCCGCAGCCCATCCACGACCTGATCGTGCCGCTCGCCCGGGGAGGGCTCGGGTCCATCGCCCGCCGCCACGACGGCCGCCCGCCGGAGCTCATCACCGCCGAGGGCGACGCCGAGACCATCGAGGCGCTGCGCGTCGCGCTCCATCGGCTGGTCAGCGACGAGGGCGTGGCGCCCGGGTCGATCGCCGTGCTGACCGGGCTCGGGCTGGAGCACTCGGCCGTCTGGAAGCATCGGCGGTACGGGAACCAGGTGCTCTGGAACGGAGCGTACGACGACGCCGGCAAGCTCCTCGGCCTGGCCGCCGAGGAGGTCCCGGAGCCGCCGATGGACGTCGTCCTGTGCGATTCGATCCGCCGGTTCAAGGGGCTGGAACGCCCGGTCATCGTCCTCCTGGAGGTGCCACGTGACGACGTGGAGCGGCTGGACCGGCTGCTGTACATCGGGGCGTCGCGAGCGCGGCAACACCTGGTCGCGATCGTGCCGCTGGCGATCATGCGGCGCCTGACGACGCTGTCGTGACAGACAGATGACACGATCAGGGCCGAAGGTCGGGAGCGTGCGGTGGCCGACCGGGGCCGTCGCGAGGGAGAAACATGTGGACGATGTGCTGCTGCGCTGCGCGACGTGCGATGGCGCGCTCGACGGCGACCCCGACGAGGAGCTCGACGGGCGACGCCGGCCGGCCGATCTGCGGCGACTGTTCCCGCGCAGCGCGACTTCTTCGTCATGGACATGATCGACGGCGAACTCGACGCCAACTGGGACCCCGACCGATGACCGCGGCCCAGCCGAGCACCAGCGCACGCCTCGCAGGCGGCGTGTGGGGCCACCTGGTCGGCGATGCCGTCGGCGTGCCGTACGAATTCCGCGACGCCGCGCGACATCGGCGAGGTCCGCTTCGGCGCGACCGGGACGCACGGCCAGCCGCCGGGAACGTGGAGCGACGACGGCGCGCTGATGCTCGCGCTGCTCGACTCGATGCTGACGCGTCGGCTTCGATGTCGAGGACCAGGGCCGTCGCGCCGTCGCCTGGTCTCGGGACGGCGCGTACACGCCCGACGGCGACGGACGGTTCGACATCGGCGGCACGACCGGCGAGCGCTCTCCACGCGATCGAGGCCGGGACGCCGGCCGCCGACGCCGGGCCCGACGGCGATGCGCGACAACGGGAACGGGTCGCTGATGCGGATCCTGCCGATCGCGCTCGTGGAACGAGGCGCCGACGATGCGACGCTCGTCGACCACGCCTGCCGGGCGTCGCGGGTCACCCACGGCCACGAGCGGGCGCAGGTCGCCTGCGCGCTGTACACGCTCGTCGCGTCGCGCCTGCTGTCGGGAGAGTTCGACCGGGGTGACGCGATGGCCGACGCCCGCGAGCGACTCGCCGGACCTCCTCGTCGGTCGCCCCGCGCACCTCGAGGCGATGGACCACCTGTTCGGGTACGTCGGACGGGAGGGTGGCGGCGTCGTCTGGGACAGCTTCTGGTCCGCCTGGGACGCCTTCGCGGAGACCGGCTCCTATCGCGAGACCATCGAGTACGCCGTCCGCTTCGGCAACGACACCGACACGACGGCGGCGATCGCCGGCGGGCTGGCGGGGATCCACTGGGGCATCGACGGCATCCCGACCGACTGGCTCGAGGGCATGCGCGGACGCGAGGTCGTCGAGCCGCTCGTCGATCGCCTCAGCACGGCCGCGCCCGATCGCGAGCTCAGGGTCGACGAGGTCGATCTTCGCAGGTGCCCGGGCCTGGCGGCAGCGCCCGGGCGACTCGGGATGACGTTCCTGCCCGGCAAACGGGGCGTCAACTGGTTGGGGCAAGCGCACGAGCGCGACCTCGACGCCGACGCAGCCACGCTCCATCGACTCGGGGTCGACGCCCTCGTCCTGCTGGTCGAGGACCACGAGCTGGTCGACTGGATGGTGCCGACCGTCGTCGAGGTGCTCGCGGCGAACGAGGTGGAGACGGTCCGCTTCCCGATCGTGGACGTGGACGTGCCGAGCGATCCGATCGCGTTCGCCGCCCTCCTCGACACCATCGAGGGCCGCTCTGGCGGACGGCGAGTTCCTGGCAGTCGCCTGCCTCGGCGGCAACGGCCGTACCGGCACCGTCGTCGGTTGCCTGCTCGCCCAGAACGGCCTGAACGCCACGTGGCGCGATCGAACTGACGAGGGCGAGCCGACCCGGCACGATCGAGACCGATCGCCAGGATCGCTACGTCCGAGCGTGGCGTCGGAGATGACGCTCGAGATCGCGCCGACCACCCTCACCGCCGAACAGCGGCGGATCGTCGAGTGGGGCGACGGGCCGGCGGTGGTCATCGCGGGGGCGGGGACCGGCAAGACGCGCGTGATCGTCGAGCGGGTCCGGCACCTCCTCGAGACGCGCGAGGGCCTGCTGCCGGAACACATGCTCGTCCTGACCTACAACGTGAAGGCCGCGCGCGAGCTGCAGGACCGCCTCGACAAGGCCGTCGGGCCCGCCGTTCGTGCCCGGATGACGGTCAGCAACTTCCACAGCTTCTGCCAGCGGATCCTGACCGAGAACGCGGCCGACGCCGGCCTGCCGCCGCGTCCCGACGTGCTCGACGGCGTCGCCCAGGTCCTGCTGCTCAAGGACATCCGGCCCGACCTCGGCCTCGTCTATCACGGGACCGAGTGGTGGCTCGGCTCGTTCGTCCAGTTCATCAACCGCGCCAAGGACGAACTGGTCGGCCCCGACGACTTCGACGCCTACGTCGCGCGGCGAGCGCGCGGCCTTCGAAGCGCGCTACGGCAGCTTCGAAGCCGCGTCCGGCAGGCTCGCCGCGCAGGGCAACCTCGCGCCGCTCCGTGCCGTCCGAGGTGCCTACGCCGCCGTCCGCGCCGCCGAACGGGCCGAAGCCGAAGGCGGAACACGAGGCGACGAGCCGGACGCCGCCGACAAGGCCGCGGATCGAGAGGCGCAGACGGACCGTCGCCGGTACCGGACGCGCGGTGTATCGAAGCCAGATCGACTCGCGACGAGCACCCGCGCGTCGACGCCCTCGCCGCCAGCTACGTCGTCGACGGCGCCGCCCTCGAGATCGTCCGGCTGACCGAGCTCGCCCGGGTCTACCACGCCTACGAGGCCGAGCTCGCGCGTCGCGGCGCGCTCGACTTCGGGGAGCAGATCGCCGCCGTCGCGCGGCTGTTCCGGACGCGGACCAACGTCCTGCGCCGCTGGCAGCGCCAGTATCGATACCTGCTCATCGACGAGTTCCAGGACGCCAACGTCGCCCAGATCGAGCTGATCGAGCTGCTCGGCCGGACGCCCGACCGGCCCGACAACGTGATGGTCGTCGGCGACGACGACCAGTCGATCTACCGCTTCCGGGGCGCCAGCTTCGCGGCCTTCGCCGAGTTCGACGCGCGGTTCGGTCGCCCGCCGGCGCACGATCCCGACGCCACGCCGCCCGGTCCGCCGCCACGCCTCCGGATCGAGCAGAACTTCCGCTCCGTCGGGCACGTGCTGACCGCCGCCAACCGGCTGATCACCAACAACGACACTCGGTTCGAGCCCGACAAGCGGCTCGTCACCGACCGCCCCGACGGCGCCCCGATCGAGATCCTGACCTGCGCCGGGGCGGAGGACGAGGCCGTCGCCATCGTCGATGCGATCAAGGCGCTGGCCGGCCCCGACCGGGCGGCTCGGCTGGACCGACGTCGCGGTCCTCTACCGCAAGCACAAGCACCGCGAGGCGATCGTGTCGCGGCTGCGCGACGAGGACATCCCGTACACGGTCGTCGGCGGGCTGAGCCTGTTCGCGACGCCGGAGATCCGCGACCTCGAGCAGGCGATGCGGGCGATCGCCGACC
Source organism: uncultured Chloroflexia bacterium (assembly GCA_963746865.1). Classification (GTDB taxonomy): domain Bacteria; phylum Chloroflexota; class Limnocylindria; order Limnocylindrales; family CSP1-4; genus SPCO01. Next base: position 180 of record CAVVDB010000009.1, on the reverse strand, counting down.
CGCACGACGACGTCGCGCTGGTCCGGATGATGTCGGCCGGGCCGTGGCGGCTCGATGCGCTCGAGATCCTCCAGGTCAGCCGGATGGCGAAGTTCGACCAGTCGCACCTCGTCGAGACCGCCAAGGCCATCGTCGACTCGGGCGGGTCGAGGTCGACGTCGTCGCCGAGCGACACGAGGA
>CAVVDB010000008.1:0-101059 GCA_963746865.1 uncultured Chloroflexia bacterium | reverse complement strand
GATCAGCTCTTCGTGAAGGAGACCAGGAATTCCAGCGTGCCGTCGTCCGCGATCGAGACGATGAACCCGCCGATGTTCGGGGCGACGATCGAGTAGTCCGACAGTGGGAAGGTCAGCGAGCCGGCGACCTGGATCGTGCCGTCCACGAGCTGCGTCTCGGCCGGGATCTGGACCGACTTCGTTACGCCGTGGAGGGTCAGGTCGCCCGTCAGCGTCACCTTGGAGGGGGTCCCGGTCAGGGCTGCGGCGGGGATCTCGACCGGCTGGGTCAGCTTGAAGCTGGCGGTCTTGAACGTGTCGGTCTCGAGTCCCTCGCGGCGCATCCGGTTGTCGCGCCGGTCCTCGTCGGACTTGATCGTCGTCGTGTCGACGTCGATCGTAGCGGCGGTCAACGTCGTGGTCGAGCCGTTCGTCTCGATCGTGATCGAGCCGGTCACGTCTTTCGTTCGCCCGATCGCGTCCGACTCGGCCGGTAGATCTGCGAGCTTCTCGCGAACCCGGTAGCCGGCCTCGCCGGTCGAGACGTTCCAGGTCCCGGCGACGGCGCCGTCGAAGGACGCCGCTGGCGCACTGCTGGTGCCCGCCGTCGCACTGGCACCGGCGGCTGCGCTGGCAGCCGGGGCCGTGCTTGCTGCGGGAGCGCGCGAGGCGGGAGCGTTGGAAGCCGCCGGAAGGGTGAGCGCTGCGGCGCTGTCGCCCCGCAGGACCTGGTCGTAGACGACGTAGCCACCGATGACCACGGCGAGGATGACGACGGCCGTGATGACGAAGAGACGCGAACCGGACATAGTTGGGGTCTCCGCTGGGGCGGGACCATCCGATCCCGTCACGGCGAACCTTGCCACCGATTCCTGAGAACGGCCTGAGAGGGGCCTGAGAGCGACCTCATCCCAGCGTCAGGGCAACGACTCGGCGATCTCGATCGCCCGGTCGCGGCCGAGCGAAGTCTCGAGACGGTAGGTGATCGGACCCTCCGCCCACAGCAGCGCGTCGCCGACCCACCGGCGTTCCTCGAAGATCTGCCCGTCCGGTCCCGTGTAGAACAGGAAGTGCGGAGCCCCGGAGACCCAGAACGCGCGCCGGCCACCGACCGTCGCAGGCTCCACGACGGTCCCTCCGCTGATCGCCTTCTGCCAGTAGCCGTTCTCGACCACCCCTCGGAACTGCGTCAAGACGGCGCCCACGCCCGTCTGCAGGGTCGAGGGGAGATCCGGCCTGGTCGCCCACACGAGCGCCACCTGGCCGCCCAGCGTCGGGTCGAAGTACGCCACGTCCGGCGGGCCGAACGCCGGGTCGGTCGGCCGGCGCACGGCGAACCCGGCGCGTTCGTCCAGACCGGCCAAGTCGACGCGAGCGCCGAGCCCCATCGCGAGTCCCGGGACCGCTGCCGGCCGTGACGGGCTCGGCGCGATGCTAGGTGGCGGGCTGACGGGCGCTGGACCGAGGATCAGGCGGAGGCCGGGCAGCCCCAGCGTTGCGGCTCCTGCCAACGCGGCGAGGCCAAGCACGACGATGACGGCGAGCACGAGGGCCCGGCGGGCCGGCCGCGACCACCACGCCGGTCGCCTTGCCTGGGGCGCCTCGCCGGCCTCGATCCGGGCGCGAACGACCGCTGCGAGATCAGGCCCGATCCCGGCCGATGGACCTGCCGTCGGCCAGGCGATCGCGTCCGCCAGCCCACCGAGGGCTGCCACCAGGTCCGCGTCGGACATGCGGAGCCGTGGCTGCTCAGCCATGCGCCGGGCCCTCCCCGAGTTCCTCGATCAAGGCGCGCATCCGCACCAGTGCCCGCGCGGTCCTCGACTTGACGGTCCCGGCCGGGATCGCCAGCGTCTCCGCGGTCTCGGCCTCGGACAGGCCGAGAAGGTAGCGGGCGCCGAGCACCTCGCGCTCCTCGTCGCGAAGGCGTCCGAGGGCGACATGGACCTGCCGGCGTGTCTCGCCGGCGATGACCTCCGCCTCTGGTGACGGCGCGACGTCCGCGCCCGCCTCGCCGATCACCGCCCGCAGCTCGAGGCCAGCGCGTCGGACCGCCGAACGTCGGCGATTGCGCGCTTCGTTGGCGACGATCCGGAGCAGCCACGGACGGATGGGCGCACCGCGGCGGAAGCGCGGCAACGCCGCGTAGGCCTTGAGGAACGCATCCTGGACGGCATCGGCGGCATCGGCCTCCGGGGCGACGAGGTAGGCGGTGCGCAGCGCGACATCCTGGTAGCGCCGCACGAGCGTCTCGTAGGCGGCGACGTCACCAGTCCGGGCGCGGTCGATCAATCCGGTGTCGTCCAGGCCTGCCTCCGCGCTCAACCGTCCCTACTACACCGCTCAGGGCCTATCGGTTCCCGGCTAGTATCGGTGACATGCGAATCGTGTCCGCCGAGGAGGCCGTCGCGGGGATCACGTCCGGCCAGCAGCTCTACCTCCAGTGCGCGGCGGCGACGCCTTCGGTCCTGCTCGACGCACTCGTGGCGAGGGCTCCAGAGCTCGCCGGCGTCCAGGTCGTCCACCTCCATTGCGAAGGCCCCGGCCCCCATCTCGCCCCGGAGATGGCGCCGCATTTCCGTCACCGCGCCCTGTTCATCGGGCCGAACGCCCGGGCGGCGATCGCCGAGGGGCGGGCGGAATACATCCCGACCTTCCTGTCCGACGTGCCGCGCCTGTTCGACAGCGGCCGTCTTCCGCTCGATGCCGTCTTCGTCAATGCAACGCCGCCCGATGCCCACGGGTTCTGTTCGCTCGGCACCTCGGTCGAGGCGATGCATGCCGCGGTCCGCGCCGCGCGCCAGGTCATCGTCCAGTTCAACGCGGCGATGCCGCGCACCCTCGGGGACAGCTTCATCCACGTCTCGCAGGTCGACCTCGCGGTCGAGTGCGAGGTGCCCCCGTACGAGCACCCGGTCGGGGTCATCGGCGACGTCGAGCGACGGATCGGCGAATATGTCGCGGAGCTCGTCCCCGATGGCGCGACGCTGCAGCTCGGGATCGGGGCGATCCCGGCGGCCACGGCGCTCGCCCTGGGCGACAAGCGCGATCTCGGCGTCCACACCGAGATGTTCACCGACTCGATCGTCGACCTGGTCGAGGCTGGCGTCATCACCGGCGCTCGCAAGGAGCGCAACCGGGGCAAGCTGGTGACCGCCTTCCTGATGGGTTCGAAGCGGTTGTACGACTTCGTCGACGACAACCCGATGGTCGAGATGCGGCCGGTCGACTTCACCAACGACACGCACGTCATCCGCTCGTTCGACCGGATGGTGGCGATCAACTCGGCGATCGAGGTGGACCTGACCGGCCAGGTCGTGGCGGATTCGATCGGCCATCGGCTCTACAGCGGGGTCGGCGGCCAGATGGACTTCATCCGGGGCGCCGGCCTGGCGGCGCAGGGTCGGGCGATCATCGCGCTGCCGTCGATGGCGCGCGGTGGCGAATCCCGGATCGTGGCGTCGCTGCAACGAGGGCGCCGGTGTCGTCACCACGCGCGCCCATGTCCGGACGGTCGTCACCGAGTGGGGCGTCGCCGACCTGTTCGGGCGCAGCCTGCGCGAACGCGCGGTCGCGCTGATCGGGATCGCCCACCCGGACGCCCGCGACCGGCTCCTCGCCGAGGCGGAGGCGCTCCACCTGGTCTGACCTGGCCCCGGACACGACGGAGGGATCGCGGTGGACGTCGGGCGTCCCCTCCGACATCCACCGTGGCCAGAGCCTAGGACCGACGACGACCCCTTCGGCAGGACCGAATGGCCCCGCTTTCGGGCCGAACGGCCGGTCCATGCCGCCCGCCCGGACCCCACCGTTGAGGCGGAACGAGAGGGGTCACCATGTTCACGCGCTCCATGCTCGACGAGGCCCTGGCGTCCGGATGGTTCGGCGCCGGGCTCCCCGATGCGGCCCGCGCCAGCCTCGTCGACCTTGCGGGCCTGACGTCCCATCCCGCCGGCGCGATCGTCGTTCACGAAGGTGCGCCAGTGGACTCGCTGGGGGTCGTGGTCGACGGTCGGTTGGCGATCCGGCTCAACGTCCCCGGCCGGGGCGTGGTGACGGTCCTCACGGTCGAACCCGGTGACTTCATCGGCTGGTCGGCCCTCGTTCCGCCGTATCGGGCCACCTCGACGATCGTCGCCCTCGAGGCGACCTCCGTCGTCACCTTCGAGGGCTCCGCTCTTCGAGCCGCCCTGGACGCCGATCCGGCACTCGCCGCGCTCGTCTACCGGCGGGTCCTCGACGCCGTGGCGAGGCGTCTCGCCGCGACGCGGACCCAGCTCCTCGACCTGTTCGCCCGGGCGGAGCACGAACCGTGGTGATGATCGAATCGACCAGCGCGACCCCCGTCGCCCGCTGGCTCCCGGCCACCGACCTCGACCGGCTGCTTGACGCGTTGCGCGCCGACGGTCGGACGATCATCGGGCCGACCGTGCGGGACGATGCGATCGTGCTCGACGAGATCCTGAGCGCGGCCGACCTCCCGTCGGGTTGGGGCGCCGAGGCGAGCCCGGGTCGCTATCGCCTGATCCGGCGGGACGACGAGCGCCGGTTCGACCATGCGGTCGGGCCGATGTCCCCGAAGCGCTGGACCTTCCCGGCGCGCACGCCGATCCGCCTCGGACGCCGTACTGCCTCGGGCGTCCACTTCACGACGGTCGAACCCCAGCCGACCCCGCTCGCGTTCATCGGCGTCCGGGCCTGCGAGTTGACGGCGCTCCAGATCCAGGACCACGTCCTGCTCGATGGGCCGTCGATCGATCGGGACTATCGCTCGCGGCGGGCCTCGGCCTTCGTGGTCGCAGTCGAGTGCGCCACCCCGACCTCGACCTGCTTCTGCACGTCGATGGGGACCGGCCCGGAGGTGACCACCGGGTACGACGTCGCGCTGACCGAGCTTGACGAGGGCTTCGTCGTTCGCGTCGGCTCGCCGGCCGGGGCGACGCTGATCGATGCCCTGGACCTGCCGCCGGCCGACCCGTCGGCGATCGAGGCGGCCGCCGGCCAGGTCGCCGGCGCCCGGGCGGCGATGGGCGCGCCGATCGACATGTCGGCGGTCCGCGAGGGCCTGGCGCTCGTCCCCGATCACCCTGGCTGGGAGGCGGTCGCGGAGCGTTGTCTCGCGTGCACCAACTGCACGCTCGTTTGCCCGACCTGTTTCTGCACCAGTGTCGTCCAGCGGTCCGACCTCGACGGGACGACCTCGACCGCCGAGCGGACCTGGGATTCGTGCTTCGCCGATGGCTTCGCCAGGGTCGCCGGGGGCTCCTTCCGGCCCGAGACCAAGGACCGCTATCGCCAGTGGCTGACCCACAAGTTCTCGACCTGGTGGGACCAGTTCGGATCGAGCGGCTGTGTCGGGTGCGGCCGGTGCATCGCGTGGTGCCCCGTCGGGATCGACGTTCGCGAGGAGCTGGCGGTCATCGCCGGCGGCCGGCCCCATCCCGATGCCGCAGGCTGCGCGCAACCCCTCCGCCTGCGGTCGTGCCGGTCGGCGAACCGGCGATGGAGCTGACCGCCCCCGCGCTCGGCGGCTTCGTGACCGTCCACGTCGACGGCTCGACGCGCGAGACGGCGGACACCGTGACGCTCCACCTGCGGACCACCGACCGCGGCCTGCTGTCAGGACGACCTGGCCAATTCGTGATGGCCGGGCTGCCGGCCTTCTCGGCCGCGCCGATCTCCGTTTCGCGCTTCCGCCCAGACGGACTGGACCTGACCATCCGGGCCGCCGGTCCGGCGACACGGGCGATGACCGGTCTCGAGCGCGGCTCGACGATCGGCCTGCGCGGACCGCTGGGTCGCGGATGGCCGGTCGCCGAGATGATCGGACGCGATGTGGTCATCGTGGCCGGCGGGATCGGCCTGGCACCGCTACGGCCGCTCATCGACGCCTGTCTCGCCGAGCGCGATTCGATCGGGACGGTTCGCGTCTACCTCGGGGCGCGCACTCCTGCCGACCGGCTCTACGTGGCCGAGATCGGGCGCCTGGCCGCCCGATCGGATATCGAGGTCAAGGAGACCGTCGACCGGGCCGGGCCGGACTGGTTCGGCCGGGTCGGGATCGTGACCCAGCTGTTCGACCGGGCGTCGTGGGACGGCCGGAACGCCGTCGCGTTCATCTGCGGCCCGGAGCGCATGATGCAGGCCACCGCGGACGTCCTGTTCGGGCGCGGGATCGACCTCGAGCGGACCTGGGTGACCCTCGAGCGGAACATGTCGTGCGGTGTCGGGCTGTGCGGACACTGCCAGCTCGGGCGGTTCTTCGTGTGCAAGGACGGGCCGGTCTTCGGCCTCGAGGAACTCGGCCCGGCCTTTCGGACGGAGGGGCTGTGATGTCGCCCACCGCCCGCCGCACGGCGCCGCGCCGGCCACGGGTCGGGGTCGTCAAGTTCGCCTCGTGCGACGGCTGCCAGTTGACGGTGCTCGACCTCGAGGACGACCTGCTCGCGATCGCCGAGCGGTTCGACATCGTGGAGTTCCCCGAGGCGACCTCGCGCCGCTCGGCAGGCCCGTTCGACGTCCTGCTCGTCGAGGGATCGATCAGCACCGAGGAGCAGCTCGAGGAACTGCTGCGCCTCCGCCGCGCGACGGCGACCCTGGTGACCATCGGGGCATGTGCGACCGCCGGGGGGATCCAGGCCATCCGCAACTGGTCCGAGTTCGGGCCCTGGGCTTCGACCGTCTACCCGCAACCCGAGCTCGTGTCATCGCTGGCGATGGCCACGCCGATCTCCGACCACGTCGTCGTCGACGCGGAGCTGCGCGGGTGCCCGATCGATCCGGGTCAGCTGCTCGAGCTGCTGACGGCACTGGTCGTCGGTCGCCGACCGCAGTTGCCGGACGAGTCGGTGTGCGCTGAATGCAAGCGGCGCGGCGCGACGTGCGTCGTCGTGGCGGGCGGCCTGTCGTGTCTCGGGCCGGTCACCCGGACGGGGTGCGGGGCCCTCTGCCCGGTCTTCGGACGGGGCTGCTACGGCTGCTTCGGTCCTCGTGGCGGGGCCAACGTCTCGAGTCTCGTGGCCAACGCGGCCGGCTTCGACGACTCGGTCGCGAGCGCCCGGTTCGCCGGGTTCACGGCGTGGGCAGAGCCGTTCCGATCCGTGATCGACGGCGGTGGCGGGCCGCCCGGCGCCGAGCCGGCGACCAGCCCGGCCGGCGCGACCGAACGAAGGGCCGAACCATGACAGCCGGCACCACCCGGCGACGCGCCCGGACGAGGCGGTTCGAGGTCGAGGGCCTCACCCGCGTCGAGGGCGAGGGCTCGCTGAAGCTCGTCGTACGCGACGGCGAGGTCGTCGAGGCGCGGCTCGGGATCTTCGAGGCGCCGCGCTACTTCGAGCGACTGGTCCGCGGCCGGACCCCGGACGAGGTCCTCGACATCGTCGCCCGCATCTGCGGGATCTGCCCGGTCGCCTACCAGATGAGCGCCGTCCACGCCTTCGAGGACGCCGCCGGGGTGGAGCTGGACCCGGCCGTCCGAGCCCTCCGCCGCCTCCTGTACTGCGGGGAGTGGATCGAGAGCCACGCCCTCCATATCTACTTCCTGCACGCCCCGGACTTCATGGGCTACCAGAGCGCCATCGAGCTGGCGCGCGACCATCGCGTCCTGGTCGAGCGGGCGCTGCGCCTCAAGAAGGCCGGTAACCACCTCGTCTCGGTGGTCGGCGGGCGGCCGATCCACCCGGTCACCGTCAGGGTCGGCGGCTTCTACCACGTCCCGTCACGGTCGGCGATGACGGCCCTTCGGCCGGAGCTGACCGGCGCCCTCGATATCGCCCTCGAGACGGTCGCGGTCGCCGCGAGCCTGGAAACACCGGAGTTTTCGCGCGAACCGCGACTCGTCTCGCTCCGCCACCCGACCGACTATCCGATGAACGAGGGCCGGATCGTCTCCACCGACGGGCTGGATCTCGCCCCGACCGATTGGGAAGCGGCCTTCCGCGAAGACCAGGTGGGCTGGTCGAACGCGCTCCAGGCGCGGACCCACGCCGGCGAGGTCTACCTCCTCGGTCCGTCGTCGCGGATCACCCTCGCCGGCGACCGGCTCCACCCCCGGGCGGCGGAGGCGCTCGTCCGCACCGGGCTGGCCGAGGAGATCCGGCGGAACCCGTTCCGGAGCATCGTGGCGCGGGCCGTGGAGCTCGTCCATGCGACGGCGCTGGCGCTCGACATCATCGACGACTACCGCCCACCCGAGCGGCCGGCCACGCCGTGGACCGCCGGGCCGGGCGTCGCGGCCTGGGCGACCGAGGCGCCACGCGGGCTGCTCTTCCACCGCTACGAGCTCGACGAGGCAGGGCGGGTGGCGACCGCCCGGATCGTGCCGCCGACGAGCCAGAACCAGGCCGCCATCGAGGCCGACCTGACCGACTTCGCGCCGACCGTCCTCGGCCTGCCGCACGATGCCGCCACCCATCGGTTCGAGCAGCTCATCCGGAGCTACGACCCGTGCATCTCGTGCGCGACGCACTTCCTCGACCTGCGCGTGGAGGAGCGGTCATGACCGACGCGCGACCGGTCAGGCTCCTGGTCTGCGGCAACGCCGACCGGGGCGACGATGGGGCGGCCCTGGCCGCCGTCGCCGGGCTGCTGTCCGGGCTTCCGCCGCACCTGCTGGCCGTCCTCGAAGTGCGCCGTTGCGAGCAGCTCGATCTCGAGGACCTGATCGACCTTCCGCAGGGGACGGCCTGCGTGATCACCGACGCGGTCGTCGGCCTGGCGCCGGGCGAGGTCGTCACCATCGAGCTGGCGGAGCTTCCGGAACGCGATGCCGCCGCGGGTCCCGTCCCACGATCGTCGCACGTGCTGCCGATCGGACAGCTCGTCGCGATCGCGGGGATCATGCGCGAGCATCCGCTCGACGGGTCCTTCGTCGGGATCGGCGGTCGCTCATTCGCCTTCGGGCGGGGGATCGGGCGTCCGGTGCGGGCAGCCATGCCGGCCTTCCGCGCCGCGATCGAGTCCGCCCTCATCGACGCCGCGGCGATGGCCGAGTCGCGCGTGGTCTGACCGGGCCAGGCGTTGCGCCGGTCCGGTCCCGAACGGCCCTGCCGAACGGCCCGCCGGTTCGGTCACCCTGGTCCTGCCTCGGCGGAGCGGGTCCCGCCACGCTTGGTCCATGACCGGCCAGATCGCGCCCCGCTACATGGGTCTGCCCGCCATCGTCGATGGTTCCGAGGCGATCGCGCACGTCGAGACCCGGATCTCCGAGGTCGCCTGCGTCTACCCGATCACGCCGTCGACCACCATGGCGGCGCTCTTCCAGTCCGCGGTCGCCGCCGGCGCGACGAACCTGTGGGGGACGCCGCTGCGGTTCATCGAACCCGAGTCCGAGCATTCGTCGGCATCGGCTGCGGAGGGTGCCGCCTTGGCCGGTGGCCGGGTGACCAACTTCACCGCGGGCCAGGGACTCGTCCTGATGAAGGAGGTCCTCTACGTCATCAGCGGGAAACGCCTGCCGGTCGTCTTCCACGTCGGTGCGCGGGCGCTGACCAGCCAGGCACTCAACATCCATGCCGGCCACGACGACGTGATGGCCGTCGCCGACACTGGCTGGGGGATCCTGTTCGCCCGGAACGCGCAGGAGGCCGCCGACCTGACGGCCATCGCTCGCCGGGTGGCGGAGGCGACCGACACCCCGTTCATGGTCGCCCAGGACGGGTTCCTGACGACCCACACGCTCGAGAACGTCCGACTTCCCGAGGACGACCTGCTGCGGACCTTCGTGGGCGACCCCAGCGAGCATATCCGCGACTTGTTCGATCCGGCCGAGGCCCTGATGACCGGGGTCGTCCAGAACCAGGACAGCTACATGAAGGGTCGGATCGGCCAGCGGGCCTACACCGATCGGATCCCCGCCGAGCTGGCCGGGGCGATGGCGGAATGGACGGCGCTCACCGGCCGGCGGATGGGCACGATCGACGCCTACCGCTGCGACGACGCCGCGGAGATCCTGGTCGCGATGGGCACGATGGCCGACACCGCGATCGCGGTCGTCGATCACTTGCGGACGGCGGGCCGGCCCGTCGGCTGCGTGGCGGTCACCAGCTTCCGACCGTTCCCGAGCGACGACCTCGTCGCGGTCCTCCGGCGTGCCCGCGCGGTCGGGGTCGTGGAACGGACCGACGACCCGCTGGCCGCTGCCAACCCGCTGACCCGCGAAGTCCGGTCGGCCCTGTACGACTCGGCGGCCGAAGGCGTCATGGTGCCGCGCGTCCTGTCCTTCTCGGCCGGCCTTGGATCTCGCGATATCGCGGCCGGCGACCTGGTCGCGGTCTTCGATCGGCTCGCGATCCGCGGCGACCTCCAGCAGCGACACGCCGTCCTCGGGATCCGACACCCGCTGGCGCTCGAGCGGGTCCCGACCGACCTTCGTCCTGCCGGGTCGTGGTCGCTGCGCGGTCACTCGATCGGCGGGTTCGGATCGGTCACCACGAACAAGCTCGTGGCCACGCTCGCCGGCGAGTTGTTCGGCAAGGTCGTCCAGGCCTACCCCCGGTACGGATCCGAGAAGAAGGGCCTGCCGACAACCTACTACCTGACCATCGCCGACCGCCCGATCCGCCTTCACGCGGAACTCGAGCAGGTCGAATTCGTTCCCCTCCACGACGTCTCGGCGTTCGCCCTCGGGGATCCCCTGGCGGGTCTGGTCGACGGCGGCACCGTCTTCATCCAGTCCGCCTTGGCGGACCCCGACGCGATCTGGACATCGATCCCGGCCACCGTGCGGGCGGAACTGGTCGCCCGCGGGATCCGCGTCACAGCGCTCGACACGGCGCGGCTGGCCGCGGCACACGCGCCCCGGCCCGACCTGCTCATCCGGATGCAGGGCGTCGCGATGGTCGGCGTCTTCCTGCGCGTGTCGCCGTTCGCCGCGGCGGCCGGGCTCGATCGCGCAGCGCTGATGGCCGCCGTCCGCGACCGTCTGGGGCGGTTCTTCGGCAAGCGCGGCGGCGCGGTCGTCGACGCCAATCTCGCGGTCATCGAAGCGGCCTACGACGGGCTCATCGAAGTCACGGCCGCCCTCCGCCCGCCGACCCGTGCGGTCGCCACGCCCGAACCGGAAGGAGTCTCGAGATGAGCGACACCGCCCGACCGACCACGGTCGGCGACCTGATGGCCCTTGACCCGATCGTGATCCGGGCGAATGCATCCCTGGACGAAGCGGCCGAGCTGCTCGATCGGAACCACATCAGCGGGCTGCCTGTGGTCGACGCGTCCGGCTCGCTGGTCGGCGTCGTGAGCCAGACCGATCTCGTCCGCGCGCGCTCGACGCAGTACCTCTGGGCGAACTGGCCCGGGCTCGCGGTCCGCCACCTGATGACCAGCCCGGCGGTCACGGTCCATCGATCCACGCCGCTCGCCATCGCGGCCGCCCGGATGGAGCGTCAGCACATCCATCGGCTGGTCGTGGTGGCGGACGACGACGAGACCCTGCCGATCGGGATCCTGTCGATGACCGACCTCGTCCACGCCATCGCGACGACGCCGCGAGGCACCGCGGCGGGAGTCCCCGATGCCGGATAGCGCGCCGCTGGTCAAGGACGCGGGCGAGCCCAAGGAGCTCCACGAGACCCGCCTGGGCGCCGCGCTCCCCGTCCTCGACATGCACGCTTATGTCGAGGAGTTCGGGCGTTCGGTCGTGCCGGCCTACCGTCGCGGCGTCGCCGACCTCGAACTGCCGGCCGACGCCGGTCTCGCCCGCTCGATCATCCCGCCGGGGACCGCTGCCACGCGCGACTTCAGCAAGCTTGCCCCAAGGATCCCGGAGTTCCTGCTCGACAAGTGCGTCGGCTGCATGGCCTGCGTGGCCGCCTGCCCCGACACCGCGATCATCGCCCGGGTCCTCCCCGAACCCGAGGTCGAGACGCGCATCGCCGACTTCGCGGCCGACCAGCCAGACCCGGGCCTCGCGGCGACCACCGCGCGAACGCATTTCGCGCCGACGACCAAGTACGGCGACGTGCCCGCGCGCAAGGGCCATGAGCGCGGGTCGTTCGGCATCTTCGTCGATCCCGTCCACTGCAAGGGCTGCGCCGAATGCGTCGAGGTCTGCGCCGCACTCGGCCACGACGCCCTGATCATGATCGACAAGGTCTCGGCGGAGCCGAGCGGCGAGAGCACCCTCGATCGCTACGCGCGCGACATGCGCCTGTTCCGCGCCCTGCCGCCGACCCCGGAGGTCTACCGCAACGACAAGGCGCTGGCCGACCTGCTGCTCGGCGAGCATGCCATCGGCTACCTCGGCGGGGCGGGCTCGTGCGCCGGCTGCGGCGAGGCGACCGCGATCCGCCAGATGGTCGCCGCCACCCGCCAGGTCCACGGCCCGGAGTCGATGGGGATCGTCGCCGCCACCGGCTGCAACACGGTCTACGGCAGCACCTACCCGTTCAACCCGTATCTCGTCCCCTGGACCAACTCGCTGTTCGAGAATGCCCCGGCCGTGGCGATGGGGATCCGCCAGCGCTGGGACCAGGCCGGTCACCCCGATCGGCGGCTGTGGGTCATCGGTGGCGACGGGGCGATGTTCGACATCGGTTTCGGGGCCCTGTCGCGGATGGTCGCGTCGGGGATGGACATCAAGGTCCTGGTGCTCGACACACAGGTCTACTCGAACACCGGCGGCCAGGCGTCCACGGCGTCCTATGGCGGCCAGGTGACGAAGCTGTCGGCGTTCGGCAAGGCGCTCCACGGCCGGACCGAGCCGCGCAAGGAACTCGGGCGGATCCTCATGGCCCACGGCGAGGCGTACGTCGCCCAGTCGACGCCGGCGCACCTCAACCATTTCCTGCGCACGATCATGGAGGCGAACGCCTTCCCGGGCCCGGCCGTCGTGATCGCCTACACGCCGTGCCAGCCCGAGCACGGCATCGCCGACGACGCCTCGGCTCGCCAGTCGAGGCTCGCGGTCGATTCGCGCGCCTTCCCGCTCTACACGTACGATCCGAGACGCGGTCCCACGCTCGCCGAACGCCTGTCGCTGCAGGGCAATCCGGCGCTCAAGGACGACTGGGCGAGCGCCCCCGACGGCAGCCCCGTCGACTTCCTCGCGTTCGCCCGGACCGAGGGCCGCTTCGCGCCGCATTTCGCGCCCGACGGCACCCCGACCCCGGAGATCCTCGCGACCCAGGCCGACCGCCTGGCGGGCTGGCGGACCCTCCAGGAACTTGCCGGGATGCGGGGGTGACCGAGATGTGCCTTGGCTTTCCCGGGCTGGTCGTGGCGGTCGATCCGGAGGGAGCCACCATCGATACCGAGGGACGGCGGCGCCGGGCGTCGACCCTGCTCGCCCCCGACCTGCAGGCCGGCGAGTGGGTCTTCGTGGCGGCCGGGACCGTTGTCGACAGATTGGACCCCGAGGAGGCGGCGTTCATCCGCGCCCACCTCATCAGCGCCGGCGCCCTCGAACCAACGGGTGCGCCCGATATGACATCGACCAGGGAGGACCGCCATGACGACCAAGGGTGAACGGATCTCCGGGCGACCGCGGATCCCGATCACGGTCGGGTGGGGCGTCGCCCTGGCCTTCGGGGTCGCGCTCATCAGCGGCGTCTCCGTGTTCGTGAATGGGTATGCCGTGAAGCAGCTCCCCGACGCCGCGGTCTACACCACGCTCAAGAACGGCGTCGCCGCGGTCCTCCTGATCGCCGTCGCGCTGCTTGTCGTCCGCCGCTCCGAGATCCGGGCGCTCGATCGACGCGCCTGGGCGAGCATGACCGTCATCGGCGTGATCGGCGGGAGTGTCCCGTTCCTGCTCTTCTTCAGTGGCCTCGCGATGGCCAGTGCACCGACCGCCGCGTTCATCCACAAGACCCTGTTCATCTGGGTCGTCTTCCTGGCGGTCCCGTTCCTCGGCGAGCGTCTCGGCTGGTTCCCGATCGCCGCCCTCGGCGTGTTGCTCGTCGGACAGGCCATCGCCGCCCCGCCGACCGGTGTGACCTGGGGCGCCGGCGAGACGATGATCGCGGCCGCGACGCTTCTCTGGGCGGTCGAGGTGGTCATCGCCCGACGACTGCTGCTGCGGGAGGTCCCGTCGCCGGTGGTCGGGGCAGCCCGGCTCGGGATCGGTCTGGTTGTCCTCGTCGGCTACCTCGTCGTCACCGGACGGCTGCCGGTCGTCGCTGGGCTGACCCCAGCGCAGTGGGCATGGGCCATCGGGACGGGTGCGCTGCTGGCGGCCTACGTGGGGACCTGGCTGGCCGCGCTTCGCCGGGCTCCGGCGTCCGTGGTCGCGAGCGTCCTGGTCATCGGCGCACCGATCACCGCCGCGCTCCAGGCGCTCGCCAACGGGGCGCTCCCGGCGCCGACAGTCCTCGTCGGCCAGTCGGTCATGGCGGTGGCCGTGTGCGTCGTCGCGTACCTCGCCCTGCGTTCGACGCGGCCCGAACGGGTGCCGGCCGGCTGATCGTGATGCGCTCGTCGGTCGTCCCCGGGCCCATCCGGTTCGCCCGCTACGCGTACGGACCCAACCGGCTCGGCTACTGCGGTCCCGACGCAGCGGACGAACTCCTCGGTGAGGCCGCTGACGGCGGTGACCTGCGGCGGATCCGCGAGCTTGCGGCCGGGTTCGAGGGCGCCTACCCGTATCTCGAGCTGATCGCCCGAGCGAACGGCGTCGCCGACCCGCTCGACGACCGCGTCGTCGAGGCGTACTGGCTGGGCGGCGAACTCCTCGACGGCGTCCCGCTGCAAGCGTTCGGGCGATCCGTGGAGGAACGGTTCCGTCCGCGCGCCCGGTCGTCGACATGGCGGTGGCTGGCGACCAAGGCGCCCGACGGGGCTCGTCCGGTCCATGCCTTCCATGTGCTCGACGTGTTCCCCGTCGTCGGTCTCCTGCGCGGCGAGCCGACCGCGGACGTGCTGCGGACCATCGACAGCTGCCGGATCCGGTGGGGCCGCGTCCGCGATCGGATCGGCGTCGACCTCCTCGTCGATGCCGTCCCGCTCGAGTGGCACGAGGGGAAACTCCGGCTCGGGACGGCCCGGCCGGAGATCATCCGCGGCTGGCAGGACGGCCTCGGGTTCGTCGATGACGCCGGCCCGGGTGACGTCGTGGCCATCCATTGGGACTGGGCGTGCGAGCGCCTCGACGAGCGTCAGGCCGCGACGCTCCTCGCCTCCACGACCCGCGAGCTCGCGATCGCCAACACCACGCTCTGATCGACGCTCGATCCCGCGAATGGTCAGCGCGGGCGTTCGAGGCCGGCGGTCCGAGCCAGGGCGAGACCATCCTCCCGGTCGCCCGGATGGTCCCGGCGGAGGCGCTCGTCCTCGGCGCCGAGCAGCGCCCACAGCGCCGGATGCGTGGCACGTAGCGCCGGCGCCGCTCGGTAGCGCGCCATCGAGTCGGCGATGAAGGCGGCATAGCGAGCCAGCGGTCGCGCCTCGGCCATGCGTGCCTCGAACCCCGGGAGATAGTCGATGGCGATCATGACCCGGCCGAAGAACGCCGCGAGATCGACCGCGGCCTCGTCCCAGCCCTGCGAATGGCCGCCTCGCCGGAGGATCGGGGCGGACGACACCAGGATCACCACGGTCATCGCACCGACCTCGGCGATCGTCAGTTGACCGCCGAACGACACGTACTCGTTCGAGATCCCGAGCCGATCGACGATCTCGATCGTCCCCCAGGAGAACTCCGACTCCGATCCGCGGGTCAGGCGGGTGATCTCGCGGCGCTCGCCGTGCGACCCCCGGCTGACCCAGACCTCGACGCGCTCCGGGTCGAAGTGCGTGAGGGTCGGGGCCTCGCGCAGGGCGACAAGGAGATACGCATCACCCGACCCGTCGGGCAGGTCGGGGTGGGCCAGGAATCCCCAGTCCGCCAGCCGTTCGGCGGCCACCGCTGGATCGATCGGCGCCGTCAGCGGCGCGGACCCGCGGCTCAGCATCCGGAGGTGCCGTCCCGGGCCTCGAGCAGCGGGAGGAGGAGGCGCTCTTCGATCTCGACATGCATCACGATGACGGCCCGGATCGCACTCAGGTGCGCGACCGCGTCGGCGTTCGTTCGTGGGGTCGCATGCCCAAGCCAGCGGTCTGAGTCGGCTTCGAGCGCGGCGATCAGCGCCTCGATCTGCCGGTGCTCACAGCGCGCCGTCTTCGTTGCCCACGGAGTTCCCGCCAGGCGATCCAGCTGCGGGTACAGCATCGTGTCCTCCCAGACCAGGTGCGGCCTGAGGTCACGTGCCAGCCAGCCAAGGGCGTGATGGAGGCGCGCCCACAGCTGCTCGGACGACAGCTCCGTGCAACGTTCGACGGTCTCGGCGATGTGCGCGAGCCCCTGGGCGAGATCTCGGTGCTCCTGTGCCGCGAACCGGCCCTCGCCCTCTGCGACGACGGTATGAGCGGTCATCACGCCACCTCGATCCTCTGCTGCGACGTCCACTCGGACACCTGAAGTGTCGCTGCCGTGACCTGGTCGGGCGAGGGCCATCGGTCGGGATCGTGGGGGACCGGCGGCCCTGGATGGGAGGGAACCGGTCGTATGGCATACTGCGCCCGGCCTGACACGGCCATCCGGGGCAGAGCAGCCACTGATCGGAGGATGCCCGTGCCCCGAACCCGACCGCGCAGGCCGATCAGGCCACTGGTCCTCCTCGCACTCGCCGGCTCCCTGTCGCTGTTCGGGTCGTTGGCGCTCGAGCAGCCGGTCCGTGCGTCGGACGAATCGGTGGTCACCGACGTGGTCGCCGCCCTGAAAGCGGCCGGGATGGATTGCACGAGCACACTCGGCCTTACGACCTGCGACATCGGGGCCGACTGCACGTTCGGACCCAACGGCGAGGACGATTGCGCGCCGGCCGGCCTACCGTGGGGGACCGGCCTGGTCCGGACGCCGGAGCACCCCTCCGGGACCGTCCGACAGGTGCGGGTCATGGTCGAGTACACGACAGCCACCGCCAGCAGCGCTCGAGCGCTGTTCGGGCCGATCGTCGACGCGGGCTGTCCGGGCACCTCGGCCGCCGTCGCGGGTTGGATCACGGATGATCCGAAGGGGGTCGGCGACTTCAAGGGCGACGGTTGCGTGTCGGGGCTGTACTTCGGGCGCTCCGTCGATGGGTCCGAAAAGTGGTACACGCTCCACATCCTCCTGGATCCGTCCACCCAGGCTACGGCGACGCCGGCTCCCGTGGCGGCGTCGGGGGATCTGGCCGCCGACGCGGTCGCCCTCATGCAACGGGCCGGGATGGAGTGCATCAGCGAGGGCGACGATACGTTGTGCGATATCGGGGCGGATTGCACCGCGCGTGCGTGCGCGATCCCGGCCGGCGCCAGCGCGACCACCGGGCGCGTATCAAGGGATCGGAGTGTCTTCTCCACCCCGCTGGACGGCATCTTGCTCATGCACGGGCACAACGCCCCGGCCCCCGACACGACTGGCATACGCGCGCTGTTCGAGGACATGATCCAGCTGGTCTGCCCCGGTGCCGCGGATGCTGCCGCCGGCTGGTTTTCCGCGCCGACGACGTTGACGCGCTACCCGGGCGCTGAGTGCGCGGCCATCCTGATGTCGGACTCCGGGCCCGATGCGACTGGTGGAACACGGCAGCGCTACGACCTCGATTTCGAGTCCGAGGAGCCACGCGCAGGGGCATCCGACCCGGCACTGGCGACTGCCGGGCCGTCGCCGACAGCCACCGCGGCGGCCGTCATCGCGAACCCCACACCCTTGCCGCCAGGAACCGGGTCGAACGGCGCTGTCCTGCCACCCGGCGGGTTCGTCGCCTCCATCCCCACGCCGTCGCAGATGACGACCGATCCGGCGATCGTCATCCAGACCGCGCTGCTCGCGCTCCTGATCCTGTTCCTGATGCCGTTCCCGGCACAATTGTTCAACAGCACCGTCGAGGAGCACCGCGACGAGATCCGTGGCTGGCTCGCGCCGCTCTCGCGCGGGCTGCGGTCTGCCGGACGGGGGATCGGGGCCTTCTGGCGGAGTCCCCTCGGGATCGCCTCGCTCCTGGTCGTGAGCGCATTGCTGTACGCCCTGCTCGATCCCACCTTCTCCTTCTCGGTGGACGGGCTGATCACCATCGTCGGGATCCTCGCCGGGCTGGTGATCGTCACCGCGCTGTTCTCAGTCCCCGCGGTGGTGTGGCACCGGAGGCGCGGCGACCGTCCCGTGATCGAGGCGATCCCGTTCACGCTGGTGATCGCCATCGCCTGCGTCGGGATCTCACGGCTGGCCGACTTCCAGCCGGGCTACCTGTACGGCCTGGTCATCGGCCTGGGGTTCGCCCGTACCCTCGACCCGACCGGTCAAGGGCGGAGCGGGGCCGCCGCCGCCGCCCTGATGCTCGCCTCCGCACTGCTGGCGTGGCTCGGACTCGGGTTGATGGTCGATGTCGGCATCGGGGGCTTCGTCGGCGTCGTCATCGCGACGATCCTCGCGGCGGTCATGGTCGCCGGGCTCGAGGGGGTCGCCTTCGGCCTGATGCCGATCCGGTTCCTGCCCGGTGAGCCGATCTTCGCCTGGAACCGGCTCGCCTGGGGCGTGCTGATCTTCATCGGGCTGTTCGCCTTCATGCACATCCTGATCAACCCGCAGAGCGGATACCTGGGCGACTCGAGCCGGACGCCCCTGTTCACGATGCTCGCGCTGTTGATCGGCTTCGGCGTCGCGTCCGTCGCCTTCTGGGGCTACTTCCGGTTCCGCCCGGAGCGCGCGACGGCATAGCTCCCGTGCCCGGTGGCGGGGGGCCGAAGGACCCCGTCGGGGTGACCGCCGGCACTGATGCGCGGATGCGCATCAGTCGATGCTTGGGCCATGGACGAGATCACGACGCTGCAGGCCGACATCCTGCGAACCCTCGCAAGCCCCCGGCGGCTGGAGATCCTGCACCGGCTCGCCGCCGGGCCGTGCGAGGTCGGTCGCCTGGCGGATGAGCTGGGATTGAGCCAGCCGAACGTCTCCCAGCATCTCGCCGTCCTGCGGGCGTCGGGTCTGGTCGAGGCCGATCGGGACGGGCGCGAAGTCCGCTATCGGCTGACCGATCCGGAGGTGATGGTCGCCTGCGGCATCATGCGCGGCGTCCTCGAGCGCCGCCTTCGTCGCCTGGCCGAGTTGTCCTCCCCGAGTCCGGTCGCCGCGCCGCCTCCGCCCTCGACTCCAGCATGGCGCACGAGGTGATCCCGATGGACGAACCCCTCAACCTGGTCCTCTTCTCCGGCACGGACGACAAGCTGCAGGCCGCCGCGGTCCTGACCGCCGGTGCCGCCGCGCTCGGCAAGCCGGTCAACATCTTCCTGCAGTACTGGGCGCTCGACGCGTTCCGGGCCAGTCGGATCGGGCTCGACCACGGCCTGGCGCCCGAGGCGGGCGCTGCCGGGCGGGTCGCCGTCGACGACCTCATCATCGCCGGCCAGGCGAGCTGGGCGGAGACCCTCCGCCAGGCGAAGGACCTCGGATCGGTCGACATCCAGGCCTGCTCGCTGTCGATGGACCTGCTCAAGCTCGAATCGAGCGATCTCGACCCGCTGGTCGATGGGGTCGAGGGCGTTACCGCCTTCTGGCTCGATGCCGGCGCCGGACAGGTCGTCTTCATCTAGTCACGAACCACGGAAGGAGGGCTCCCATGCCCGTCATCGAGATCACCCGGACGATCGACGCCCGAGGGCTGTCCTGCCCGATGCCGATCGTCAAGACGGCCCAGGCCGTCAAGACCATCGAACCCGGCCAGTCGGTCGAATTGATCGCCACGGACGTCGGGTCGATCAAGGACGTCGCGGCATGGTGTCGCGCGACCGGCAACGAACTTATCGAACAGACATCGGATGGCGCGGTCTACCGCTTCGTCATCCGCCGGAAGTGAGGTCCGCGATGACCACCGAGACACTCGCCCCATTCGACCCGCTGGCCGAGGCGATCGCCGCCGCGGACGGCTGGCCCGAGGTGGCCCCGTCGCCGTCGCTCGCCGATGACGGCGCGGTCAAGCCCAAGGACTTCCTGATCATCGACTACAGCGGCGATCTCGAGAAGGTCTGGGCGACCATGATCCTCGCCTCCACGAGCGCCGCGATGGGGGTCAAGACCCGCGTCTTCGTCACGTTCTGGGGCCTCCAGGTCTTCGTCAAGGATTCGAAGCGGATCACCGGCGAGAACTGGATGCAGAAGATGATGTCGGCGATGCAGCGGCCCGGCATCAGTCACCGGAAGCTGTCGAAGATGAACTTCTTCGGGATGGGCCCGTGGATGATGGGCCGCCTGGCCAAGCAGTACGGCGTGGCCAGCCCCAAGGAGCTCCTCGAGATCGCCCAGGAGATGGGCGTCGAGTTCATCCCGTGCCAGATGACCATGGATATGTTCGGCCTGAAGCCGGACGACATGATCGAGGGCATGGGGGAGCCGGTCGGCGCCGCCACCGTCATCGGGATGCTGACCGGCGACTCCGTCCCGTTGTTCATCTAGGAAGGATCGTCCGTCATGACCGATACCGCCGTTGCCATCACGCGCACCGTCGACGCCCGGGGCAGCTTCTGTCCGGGGCCGCTGATGGAGCTCATCCGCGCCATCCGGGAGAGCCAGGTCGGCGACGTCATCGCCGTCTACTCATCGGACAAGGGCTCGAAGACCGACATCCCGAAGTGGGTCGAGAAGGCGGGCCACCGGCTCGTCGCACTTGACGCCCGTGACGGCTACGACGAGATCGTCGTCGAGAAGCTGCGGTAGGCCGGGCCATGAAGCGGATCCTCATCCTTGGTGGGGGTGTCGGGGGCACCCTCACCGCCAACCTCCTGGCCAGGAAGCTGCGGCGACAGATCGACCGCGGCGAGGTGGAGGTGATGGTCGTCGACGCGACCGGCCAGCACGTCTACCAGCCGGGCTTCATGTACATCGCGATGGGTGGCGAGCGGGCCGCCAACCTCAAGCGTCCCGAGCGCGGGCTCCTCGACAAGCGGGTCGCCCTCGTCATCGGCGAGGTCGCCCGGGTCGACGAAGCCAGCCAGGTCGTGACCCTCGCCGACGGTCTGCCGCTCGGCTACGACCACCTCGTGCTGGCCACCGGATCGCGGATCGTGCCCGAGGCGATCGAGCACTTCGAGGCCGAGGCACAGCACTTCTACACGGCCGAGGCCGCCGCACGCCTGCGAGCCGCGCTCGACGCCTTCGACGGCGGCCGGATCGTGATCGGCATCGCAGGGATGCCGTACAAGTGCCCGCCCGCCCCACTCGAGGTTGCCTTCCTGATCGAGGCCGAACTGCGCGATCGGGGCTTGCGCGACCGCTCCTCGGTCGACTTCTGCTCGCCGATCGGACGAGCGTTCACGATCGAGTCGGTCTCCGAGATGGCCACCCCGATCCTCGAACAGAAGGGCATCGAACTCCACACGTTCTTCAACGTCGAGACCATCGACCCGGAACGCAAGGTCGTCGGCAGCCTCGAGGGCGAGGAGCTCCCGTACGACCTGCTCATCCTCGTCCCGCCACACAAGGGTCAGCAGTTCCTGATCGACTCGGGGCTCGCCCCGGCACCCGGGGGCTGGCTGCCCACCGACCGGCACACGCTCCTCGTCGGCGGCCGGGCGAACGTCTACGCGCTCGGGGATGCCACCGACCTGCCGCTGTCCAAGGCGGGCTCGACCGCCCATTTCGAGGCGCCGGTCGTGACCGAACGGATCGCCGCGGCGATCGAAGGTCGCGCCGCCGCCGGCAAGCACGCCGACTACAAGGGCAAGGTCATGTGCTTCTTCGAGATCGGCGATGGGAAGGGGACCCTGCTCCAGTTCGACTACGACCATCCGCCTCGGCCGCCGAAGCCGAACCAGCTCTGGCACCTGGGCAAGATCGTCTTCAACAAGACCTATTGGCACACGGTCCCGAAGGGTCGCGTCTAGACCAGCCGCGACCCTCGCTCGGACCCCCGGCCCGGCCCCTTCCCCGGGTCGGGGGTCTCGTCTTCGGTAACGCGACTGAAATCGTATGAGCGCATCGCGGTGGTACGCTTCCCGCATGTCATCGGACAAGGCCGCGGAGGATCCCGAGGGACACCCGGCACGATCGCCCGCGATCACCACGATGCGCGACATCGCGACGGCGGCCGGGGTCTCGCAGAGCACCGTCTCGCGGGTGCTCAATGACGCTCCGACGCGTGTGCCGATCGCGCCCGAGACCCGCGAGCGCGTCCTGCTCGCCGCACGTCGGCTGGGCTATCGGCCGAACCCGCACGCACGCAGCCTGCGCGGGGCGTCGACCATGCTGATCGGCGCGGTCGTCCGGGACTTCAGCGACCCGTTCTTCGCCGGCGTGATCGAGGCGCTCGCGGTCGAGGCGATGGCCCGCGGCTACAACGTCGTGCTCGGCCACGCCCACGGCCGGGTGGACGAAGGGATCGCGCTCACGTCCGTGCTCGAGACGCGCCACACCGACGCCATCGTGATGCTCGGCGACATGCAGGACCAGCCCCGGCTGCTCGACGACCTGCGGAACTCGTCGGTGCCGGTCGTCGCGACCTGGCAGGGGACGAGTCCGCTCGAGTTCCCGACCGTCGACGTCGACGAGCGAGCGGGCATCGTCGCCGGACTGGAGCACCTGCTCGTGCTCGGGCACGAGCGGATCGGGTTCGTCAGCAGTCGCCTGCCGGGTGACAACTGGCAGCGCCAGGATGCCTTCGTCGAGTTCATGGGCGCCCGTTTCGGAGGCGTCCCGGACGGCTACGTCCAGCGCGTCGACAACTCGCTGGCGGGCGGCGAGACGGCGATCCGAAGCCTGCTCGAGCTGGCCGATCCGCCGACCGCGGTCGTGACCTCGACCGACCTCGTCGCGGTCGGCGTGCTGCACGCCGCGTACAGCCTCGGACGCACCGTCCCGGACGCGCTGTCGGTCGTCGGCTTCGACGACCTGCTGCTCGCCGCGCACACCGTGCCCGCCCTGACGACCCTGCGGATGCCGATCGCCGAGATCGTGCGGCGAGAGCGTCGAGCTGGCGATCGGCCTCGCGCGTGACGTGACCCTGTCGCGGGAGCCGCGGGTCACCGTGTTCGAGCCGACCCTGGTCGTCCGTCAGTCGACCGCCCCACCGTCGGCGAGCCCGGCTGGTGGCCCGCTCGCGTGCAGCACGCGTCGGTTGAGCCGGCGCACCGATCAGGCGTCGTCGCCCGCAGGTGTCTCGACGGCCGCCACCGCACGGACCGGGATCCAGATCCGCATCGCATCGACCGTCCGGTTCGCCCACGTGTAGTAGGGGACCGCGTCGATCTCGACCGAGGTCCAGGCTTCCGATGATCGAGGTTCCGGGCGGCGACCCGTCACCGTCCAGGCGACGCTGGACGGCCGGCACGGCGATCCCGATCACGTCGTCGGCGAGATCCGGTCGCGGGACGGCGACCGGCTGGACGGCCGACTCGAGTTCGACCTCCTCCAGGCGGACGCCCGGCGGGAGGTCCACGCTCTCGATGCAGTAGACGAGCGGCCCGCGCTCGAGCGCGACGCAGCCCCTCGCCGCGTCGAGCCGGGCGTCCGGCTGGGTCACCCGGACCGGCATGTCGAGCGTGACGACGATGGAATCGCCCGCTTGCCACGTCCTCGTCTCGCTGACCTGGCGGAGGCCGGACACGACCCGGACCCGCCGGCCGGCCGTGTTTCGGAGGGTGGCCGAGGTCGACCAGCCGGGGATGCGGACGGTCAGCGTCCATGGCTGCTCCGGCGTCTCCAGCACCGTCACGTTGAGGGTGCCATCCCACGGGTACGCGCGTCTTCGTCGCGACCCGCACGATCCCGCCGGCGACCGAGCCACGCACCTCCGCCGTCGCGTACTGGTGGATCTGGATGCCGTCGGGATCGGTCGGTCGCGAGGTATTGCGGCCAGGAACTCGAGCAGGCGCATCACGTTCGGCGGGACAGCAGGCGCACGGGTACCAGGCGGCGCGTTCGCCGCGGCCCGGTGGCTCCGCTGCGCGATCGGTCCGGCGTTGCAGGGTATTGACGTAGAAGAAGCTTCTGCCGTCGTGCGAGACCCCGGGCAGCACGCCGTTGTAGATGGTCCGTTCGATGACATCCGCGAAGTCCGGGTCGCCGGTCGCGAGCAGCAGCCGCCAGGCGAGCATCACGCTGGCGATCGCCGCACATGTCTCGGCATAGGCGCGGTCCGGCGGGAGCTCGAAGGGGTCGCCGAATGCCTCATCGAGGTGGCGGCTGCCGAGACCGCCGGTCAGGTACATCCGGGTCGCCACCATGTCGCGCCAGCGTCGGATGACCGCATCGAGGAGCTCGCGATCGCCGAGTTCGACGGCGACGTCGACGGCGCCGCAGTCGAGGTAGAGCTGGCGGACCGCATGGCCGGCGACGGTCGCCGCGTCACGGACCCGGGCGTGATCCTGCCAGTAGGCCGAGCCGAACCGGCCGATCCCGATCCGGCCCTCGCCGCGGCCCTCGACCATCCGGGCCGCAAGGTCGAGGTGGCGTCGGTCGCCGGTGGTCCGATAGAGCTCGACCAGGGCCATCTCGATCTCCGGATGGCCGTCGAGCACGATGTGCCCGGTCGCCTCGACCTGGCGCTCGAGCGAGTCGACCATGCCTTCCGCGACGCGGAGCAGCCGGTCGTCGCCGAGCGCCCGGCGCCATGCGATCGCGGCCTGGATGAGATGTCCGAAGCAGTACAGCTCATGTCCCCACGCCAGGTCGCGGTACTCGCCACCGGGGACGAGGACCTGGACATAGGTGTTCAGGTAGCCATCGTCGCGCTGGGCGTTCGCGACCAGCTCGATCGCCTCGTCGGCCTGCTTCGCCAGGGTGCGGTCCTGGCGTCGGCCGAGCTCCCAGGCCGCCGCCTCGAGCCACTTGTAGAGGTCGGTGTCGAGGAACGGGTAGATGACGCCGACCGCATCGTTGAGGGTTCGATAGCGGCCCTTCACGCCGGCCGCCAGGCGGAAGTTGGCCAGGTTGCCGGCCCGCTCCAGCTCCGCGAAACCGTGCGGGATGCTGTGGTCGCGATTGACCCGGAGGCGCTGGCCCCAGAGGCCGCCCTTGACGCTGACGCTCTCGATGCCGAGCGGCGCAACCGGCCGATGGCCGACCCGGTCGGCAGGACCGGCGGCGCCGGGGGTCAGGAGTCTCGAGGGTCACTTGATCGCCCCGCTGGTGAAGCCCGACACGTAGTACTTCTGCAGCAGGAGATAGATGCCGATGCACGGGATCATGGCGATGATGACCCCGGCCTGGAGCATGCCCCAATCGGTGCCACCCAGGCTGGTCTCGCTGCGGGCGGCGGCCAGGATCAACGGCAGGGTGAAGGTCGATGCCCGGCTGAGCAGCACGAGGGCGCCGAGGAACTCATTCCACGACGTGATGAACGCGAACAGCGCCACGGTGACGATCGCCGGCACGACCGCCGGAAGGAAGATCGAGACGAGGGTCTGCCACGAGTTGGCGCCGTCGGTGATGGCCGCCTCCTCGAGCTCCCGCGGCACCGACTCGAAGCTGTTGCGCATGATGTACAGGCTGAATGGCAGCTGGATGGCGGTATGGAGGATGGCCAGCCCGACCAGGGTGTTGGTGAGCTTCAGTTGGGCGAACATCAGGAAGATCGGGGTCAGCAGCGCCTGGTACGGGATGATCAGCGCGAGGAGCAGGAACACGAAGATGAGCTCCTTGCCCGGGACCGGGAAGCGGGCCAGGGCGTACCCCGCCGGGATCGTCAGTGCCAGCGTGAAACCGATCGTCATGAAGGCGGTCGCGAAGCTGTTGCCAAGGTAGGTCGGCAGCCCCGCCTGGTAGGACCACAGTCGCTGGTAGCTGTCCAGGCTGAGCTCGTGCGGCACGTAGGTCGGCGGGATCGCCGCCGCCTCGGCAGTCGACTTCACGGACGCGAACACGGACAGCACGATCGGCGTCAGCATGACCACGCAGATGGTCAGGCAGATGGCGCCCGTCAGATAGCGCGCACGACCGTCCCAGACCCGCGACCAGGCCCGTGTCAGGGGCGCCCGCATCGTGGCGGAGGTCATACCTGGCTCCGGCGCGTCAATGCCATCTGGACGATGGTGAAGACCAGGATGATCGCGGCAAGGATCAGCGACAGGGTGGCCCCGTAGCCCAGGTGCAGGTACGGGAACGAGTTGAGATAGACATAGAAGACCGCGGTCGATGTCTGGTTGAACGGCTGCCCGGCGGTCATGATGTAGAACTGGTCGAAGGCGAGCAGGGAGCCGACCACGCTGACCAGGGTGACGAGCAGGATCGTCCGCCGGGTCAACGGCAGCGTCACCCGGCGGGTCCGCTGCGCGAAGCTCGCCCCGTCGACCATGGTCGCCTCGTTGATCTCGCTCGGGATGGACTGGATCGCGGCGACGAACAGGATCATCCCGAAGCCGAGCACCTTCCAGACGACCGAGGCGATGATCGACCAGGTCGACAGGTCCGCCTCCACCCCGAGGAACTGGATCGGCTTCTCGATGAGACCGAGGTCGGACAGGGCCTTGTTGATCAGGCCGAAGGTCGGGTCGAACAACCAGACCCACAGCAGGCTGGAGACGCCCAGGCCGACGACGACCGGGATGAAGATGAGCGCTCGCGTCGTCCGGCGAAGCGGACTGCTCGGTGCGACCAGCAGGGCGAGCAGGTAGCCCCCGACCATCAGGATCGGCGTGATGATGATGGTGTACCTGAAGGTGTAGCCGAGCGAGAACCAGAACTGCTTGTCGGCGAGGGCCTCGGTGAAGTTGGTCAGCCCGATGTTCTTGGGTGGCGTGATGAGCGACCAGTTGGTGAATGACATCGAGACCAGCTGGGTCAGCGGATAGGCCGTGAAGGCCAGCACGAAGACGACCGCCGGGAGAAGGTAGAGCAGCCCGGTGATTTTCGGCGTCGGCTCGCGGTCATCCGATCTCCACGCGATCACGTTCCCCGGCCGTGGGGCCGACGGCACCTGGATCGTACGAGTGCGGGCAGGGCGGCGTGACCCGCCCCGACCCGGGATGCGTTCGGCCGCGGCGCTTCGGTCGAAGCGCCGCGGCCACCGCGCTCAGGGGTCTCCGCACCCTCGAGCGGCTTGGTCCTACTTGCAGGAGATCTTCTCCATCGCGGCCTGGCCATCGGCGATGACCGTGTCGAGGTTGTCGGTCGTGTAGTAGGCCTTCTGCAGGTGCTGCAGCCACGGCCCGGCCGGGTCGTTGATCTGCTCGAAGAAGGTCAGCGTGTAGGGCGTCCGACCGACTGCGAGGGCCTTGGCCACGTCCTGGACGAGTGGCTCGGCCTTGTAGTACTGGTTGTCGACGAGCTTCGGGTCGGTCCGGGTCGTGAGGTTGAGCGACTTCGCGTATAGCTCGACCTGGTTGACGTCCGTCAGCAGGTAGTGCATGAACGCCAGCGCATCATCGACCTTCTTGCTCCCCTTCGGGATGACGACGAGGTCACCACCGATGAAGGAGGCGTACTTGCCGGGCTCGACGCCCGGCAACAGGCTGATGCCGAACTCGAACGGATGATCCTTCATCTGGTCGCGCGCGAGCACGATGTTGAAGTTCCCCGTCCCCATCATGCCCAGCTTGCCCGAGCCGAACTGGAGGTGGAACGTGGCGCCCGTCTCGGCACGTGCGCCATCGGGTACGTTCTTGGCCGCGACCATGTCGCGGGCCCACTGGTCGACCTGCTTGACGCCTTCGCCGACGAGCGCCTTGCTGCCGCACTTCTCGGCTTCGATCGTCGCGCCGGACGCCCACATCAGCGGACCGACGGTGAAGATGTTGCAGCCCGCGCAGTTGCCGGGCAGGTAGTAGCCCTTGATGTCGCCGCCGAGCGCCGTGATCTTGTCAGCGTAGGCGCGGATCTCGGCGAGGCTGGTGGGCGGCTTGTTGGGGTCGAGGTTGGCCTTCTTGAACAGGTCCTTGTTGTAGAACAGTGCCGACACGTCGGCATACAGCGGCACACCGAAGAGGCGTCCGTTGAAGGTCGCAACGGTCTTGTGGCCGGGGCTGACGTCGGCCAGCTCGGCCCAGTCCTTGGTCTGATCGGTGATGTCGACCAGC
This sequence comes from uncultured Chloroflexia bacterium, assembly GCA_963746865.1. Classification (GTDB taxonomy): domain Bacteria; phylum Chloroflexota; class Limnocylindria; order Limnocylindrales; family CSP1-4; genus SPCO01. Next base: position 73,120 of record CAVVDB010000008.1, on the reverse strand, counting down.
TGGTTGGCGTTCTCGAACTGCGGGGCGTAGATCAGGTCCATGCCCATCAGGTCCGGGACCTCGCCCGAGGCGACGCCCAGGGCGATCTTGGCCACCATGTCGGTATGGACGATGTAGCTCAGGTTGATCGGCTTGGTCGGGTTGGCTGCGTTCCAGGCGCAGACGAGGATGTCGACCATCCCCTTGTTGCCGCCGGAGCGCTCCCACATCTGCATCGCGGCGGGATCGGTGCTCTGGGCACAGGCCTTGGCCGGCTCGGGTGTCGGGGCCGCGGCGGCGCTGGCCGACGCGGCCGGCGCGACCGATGCCGGCGCGACCGATGCGGGCGCGACCGATGCGGGAGCGACGGACGCCGGCGCGGCGGCACTCGGCGCCGTACTCGAGCTCGTCGAGCTACAGGCCGTGACCACCAGGACGGCCATGATCGCGAGGGCAGGCAGCGTGAGATGTCTTCTCATCCGGTCCTCCTCCAACTTCGACCAGCACGCGGGCCGACGCTCGGTGGCGGCCGCTCCGCGGGCGTGAGCATGTGCCACACTATCACGAACGCAATCGAGTGCATACATTCGATTTCACGGCGGCGGAGGCGAACCGGATGACCGACCTCAAGCTCGGGATCGCGCTGTGGAGCCAGGCCAGCGACTGGCCCGGGTTCCTGTCGGCAGCACAGTCCGCGGAGCGACTGGGCTACGACCACGTGTGGACCTGGGATCATCTCCAGGCGATCTTCGGCGATCCCGACCAGCCCATCTTCGAGGGCTACACCGCGCTGGCAGCGGTCGCCCAGGCGACCGAGCGGATCCGTCTCGGGCTGTTCGTCGGCGCGAACACGTTCCGGAACCCGGGATTGGCGACGAAGTGCCTGACGACCATCGACCACATCAGCAACGGTCGCGCGATCATGGGCATCGGCGGGGCGTGGTTCGAGGGCGAGCACCGCGCATTCGGGATCGACTTCGGGACCGGGTTCGGACAGCGGCTCGACTGGCTGGCCGAGGCCGTCGCGGACATCAGGGCCCTTCTCGATGGCGAGACGGTGACGAGTCCCGCTGGTGGCCGCTACGCGTTCGACGGCCTTCGGATCGAGCCGCCGCCGGTCCAGGCCCACCTGCCGATCATGATCGGCGGGGGCGGCGAACGAAAGACCCTCCGGATCGTTGCCGAGTACGCCGACATCTGGAACGTCTTCGGGCTGCCCGACGGACTAGCCCACAAGGACGAGGTGCTGCGCGCCCACTGCGCCGACGTCGGACGCGATCCGACGACGATCGAGCGCAGCGTCGGCTGCAAGATCACGATCCGCTCGACCGCGGCCGAGGCCGAGCGCGTCCGCCGGATCGATCCTGGCCCACAATCGGACGCCGCTCGAGAACGTCGCCGGGGACCATACCTTCTGGACCGGCACGCCGGAACAGATCGCCGAGACGATGATCGGCTATCGACGCGTCGGGTTCCACACGTTCCTGGTCGAGATGGCGGCGCCGTATGACGCCGAGACGATGGAGACCCTCATCCGGGTCGTCAAGCCGATGGTCGAGAGCGCTACGACCGATCCCTGAATCTTCCGATCGGCGGACCCCCGGCTCCGCTCCTCCGGGCCGGGGGTCTCGTCCGCTACGATGCCCTGGTGAGCACCGGCCGCGTCTTCCGTCGCTCGGGCGCCGATGCCCCTCCGGTCGCGGTCGAGGCCTTCGGTTCGACCATCCGCGACGCCGACGGCCGCGAGTACCTCGATGCCGCCGGCGGTGCGGTCGTCGTCAATGTCGGTCACGGTCGGCGCGAGATCGCGGACGCGATGGCCGACCAGGCGGGCCGGCTCGCCTACGTCCACGGCAGCGCGTTCACGAGCGAACCGCTCGAGTCGTACGCCGCCGAGGTGGCCCGCGTCCTGCCGCTCGACGACCCGGCCATCTACACGGTCTCGGGCGGCTCGGAGGCGATCGAGTCCGCATTGAAACTGGCCCGCACCTATCACCTCGCCCGCGGCGAGCCCGACCGCTGGATCGTCTTCGCCCGGTGGGGGAGCTATCACGGCAACACCCTGGGCGCCCTCGACCTGTCCGGTCGCAAGCCGTTGCGCCGGCCCTACGAGAGCTGGCTCGGGCGGTTCCGACACGTGTCGGCCGCCTACCCGTATCGCGCCGGCCTGACCGGGGCGGACGCCCTCGGGACCGCCGACGAACTCGCCGCCGAACTCGACCGCGCGTTCGCGGCCGCCGGCCCGGGCACGGTCGCGGCGTTCGTCGCCGAACCGATCGTCGGGGCGACCCTGGCGGCGGTGGTCCCGCCCGACGGCTACTGGCCGGCCATCGCGGAGGTCTGCCGGCGGCACGGCGTCCTGCTGATCGCCGATGAGGTCATGACCGGGTTCGGCCGGACCGGTCGCTGGTTCGGCGTCGACCACTGGGGGATCCGGCCTGACCTGCTCGTCGCCGCGAAGGGCGCGTCATCGGGGTACTGGCCGTTCGGGTTCCTGGCGGCGTCGGGCGAGGTCTACGCGACGGTCGAGGGTGGTCCCGGCTTCGTCCACGGGTTCACCTATTCGCACGGGGCGGTCGGGGCCACGGTCGCGCGCGAGGTGCTCCGGATCCTCGAGACCGAATCGCTGGTCGAGGCGAGTGCCCGGAAGGGCGAACGGCTGCTGGCGCTGGCGACCGCCGCCTTCGGCGAGCACCCGGCCGTCGGCGAGATCCGGGGACGCGGCCTGATGGTCGGCGTGGAGCTGGTGGCGGATCGCGACACGCGGGCGCCGTTCCCGCGCGCGGCGCGGATGGTCGAGGCGGTCGTCCGCGCGGCGAAGGCGCGTGGCGTCCTCCTCTACTCGGGGACAGGCAACGCCAACGGCGTCGATGGCGACACGATCCTGCTCGGCCCGCCGTTCGTCGTCACCGACGCGGAACTGGAGCGCATCGTCGAGGTCCTGGCGGCCTCGATCGAGGTCGCCACCTCTACCGCTGCCGCTAGACCCGGCTGACCGTCCGGCTGCTCTCGCGGATGATGAGCTCAGGCCGAAGCAGGGTGGCCTGCGGCGTCGCGGGTTCGTGGGCACGGCGGCCGTGGCTCGCTCGCTTGAGTGAGCCGACGATATCCTCGACCGCCAGCGCGCCAGCCTCCCGGAGCGGCTGATGGACGGTCGTCAGGGCCGGCCAGAAGTGCGACGCCTCGGCGATGTTGTCGACCCCGACGACCGCCAGGTCATCGGGCACCCGGCGCCCGAGGCGATGCGCCCCGTGGAGCACGCCGAGCGCCATCTGGTCATTGCCGGCGAAGATCGCGTCGATATCGGGCTGCTGCTCGAGGAGTCGGTAGAGGGCCTGTTCGCCGCTGTTGGCGGTCCAGTCACCCTCCACGATCAGGGCGTCCGCGGCGGTCATCCCGTGCGCTTCGAGGATCTCGCGCCAGCCGTGCTGCCGCTGCTGCGCTTCCCACCAGTTGAGTGGCCCGGTGATGACGCCGACCTGGCGCGCGCCGCCAGCCAGCAGGTGTTCCGTCGCAAGGCGGCCGATGGCCCGATTGTCGATGCCGATCGAGGGCAGCGAGGTCTGTCCGCCCATCCCTCCGACCAGGGCGACCGGGACGGGCAGATCCTGGCTCATGGCATGTGACCAGGCGCGGTTGTCGCCGACGTCGGGGATCGCCCAGATGACGCCGTCGACCTGGCGCGCGATCAGGCCGTTGATGAGCCTGTCGACGTCGTCGATCTCGGGTCGGTGGATCAGGTTGAGCGAGATCGAGTAGCCCGTCTCGGCGGCCTGTTCCTCGATCCCGGTCAGGATCCGCGACGGTCCGAAGTACTCGAGGCCGAACGCCACCACCCCGAGGACGTGACTGCGGCCCTGGGTCAGGCTGCGGGCGAAGACGTTCGGGGAGTAGCCGGTCTCGGCGATGATCTGCTGGACGCGCTGGTAGGTCTCCGGGTGCGACGTCCGGCCGGTTGTTGAGGACCCGCGAGACGGTCTGCGTGGAGACCCCGGCGGCCTCGGCCACTTCCTTGATCGTCCAGCGCTTGCGTGGCGGCATGGGCTCCTGCTTCGTCCGGCTGCTCATGAATTTGCATCTTGACGGTCGCCGACTGACGATGCTACCGTCCCCGTTAGCGGTCCCGTTAACGGTAACGGGAACGGTAACAGAGCAACGTCGGACCCGCAAGCGCAGATCTCGTTCCAACGAGGGACAGGCCAACAGCAGCATGTCGAAGTCGACGTCATCAGTGACAGATGGTACCCGGCGCCACGGCGGCTCCGGGGATGTCGCGTGCGGGTCGGCGACGGCGTCCGCGACCGGGCGCCCTAACAATTCACGCGCCGGCTCGTTCCGGCGAGTGGCATGGGAGGAGGAGGGAGGCATGCTGGCGCACGGCGCCCCACCACCTGGGCGTTGACGCAACGTCTCGCTCCAGACCCTCGTTTTGGCCAACCCCGACCAGACGAAGCAGTAGATGCTAGGAGGCGAAACCGGTGACACGTACGAGATGGATCCGCTCCATCGCCGCGGCGACGATCGTGATGACGATGGTGGCCGCCTGCAGCTCCGCGGGAGCCAGCACGGCGCCGAGCAAGGCCGCGGCGAAGACCTACAAGGACCTGACCGTCGGCTTCATCCAGACAGGCTCCGAGGGCGGCTGGCGCGCCGCCAACACCGCGTCGTTCAAGGACGAGGCGACCAAGCTCGGGCTCACCCTCAAGTTCTACGACGCGCAGAACAAGCTGGAGAACCAGCTGTCGGCCTTCCGCCAGTTCATCGCCGACGACTCGGTCGACGTGATCGTCCTCGCCGCGCTCGAGGCAGCCGGCTGGGACACGGTCCTCAAGGAAGCCAAGGACAAGGGCAAGATCGTCGTCATCGAAGACCGGCGCATCGACGCCGACCCATCCCTGTATGCGACCTACATCGGCTCCGACTTCACGCTCGAGGGTCGCAAGGCCGCCGACGAGATGTGCGTGCTCCTCAAGGACAGCACCAAGAAGAACGTGGTCGAGCTCGTCGGCAACGTCGGCTCGTCGGCCGCGATCGACCGGGGCAAGGGCTTCCGCGAGAACATGGGCAAGTGCGGGATCGTCGTCACCGAGAGCCAGACCGCCGACTGGGCGACGGACAAGGGCAAGTCGGTCACCGCGGCCTTCCTTCAGAAGAGCAAGGACATCCAGGGCGTCTTCGCCCAGAACGACGAGATGGGCATCGGCGCCGTCCAGGCGCTGCAGGAAGCCAATCTCAAGCCCGGCACTGACGTCAAGATCATCACCGTCGATGCCACCAAGGGCGCGTTCCAGGCGATGATCGCCGGGACGGTCAATACCGTGGTCGAATGCAACCCGCTCCTCGCCCCGCAGGTGTACGAGGCAGCCCTCAAGGCAGCCAATGGCGAGACCCTCCCCAAGTGGGTCCCCACCATCGAGAGCGTCTTCTACCAGAAGGACGCCGCCACCACGCTTCCCAGCCGCACGTACTGAGGTCCCTCCCCCTGGCCTCGGTCGCGTAACCGCCGAGGAGCGACGCACCGCGTCGCTCCTCGGCACCCCTTGATCCCCATCCAGAGGGTTGGTCGTGTCGGACACGGAACTTCTGTCCATGCGGGGCATCGACAAGGCCTTCCCGGGAGTCCGGGCGCTCGAGGGCGTCGACTTCACCCTCGCGGCCGGCGAGATCCACGCGCTGGTCGGCGAGAATGGCGCCGGCAAGTCGACCCTGATCAAGGTCCTGACGGGTGTCGAACGGCCGGACGCCGGCACGATCACCCTCGCCGGACAGGACGTCCAGGTCCATTCCCCGCAGCATGCCCTGTCGCTCGGGATCAGCACCGTCTACCAGGAAGTCAATCTGTGCCCGAACCTGTCGGTCGCCGAGAACATCCTGATCGGCCGGGAACCCAGGCGCTGGCGCAGGATCGACGGTCGCGCCCTGAACCGCCGGGCTGAGCAGGTCCTCCACGGACTCGACGTCGACGTCGACGTAAGCCAGCCCCTCGGCTCGTATCCGGTAGCGATCCAGCAGATGGCGGCCATCGCGCGAGCCCTGGAGATCTCGGACGCTCGCGTCCTGATCCTCGACGAACCGACGTCAAGCCTCGACGCACACGAGACCGACCAGTTGTTCGGCGTGATGCGCAAGCTCAAGGCCGCCGGCCTGGCCATCGTATTCATCACCCACTTCCTCGAACAGCTCTACGCGGTCGCCGACCGGGTCACGGTCCTGCGCAACGGGCGGCTGGTCGGGACCTATAGCCCGTCGGCGTTGCCTCGCATCGAGCTGATCGCCAGGATGCTCGGGCGCGAACTGACCGAGCTCGACGATATGTCGAAGGTCAAACTGGCCGGCCGGCAGCAGACCGGAGAGACACGACTCGTCGCCGACGGACTCGGCAGGGTCGGCGCCATCGAGCCGTTCGACCTTGAGCTCCGCGCGGGCGAGGTGGTCGGCCTGGCCGGCCTCCTCGGGTCCGGCAGGACGGAGATCGCCGGTCTCCTGTTCGGCATCGACAAGCCCGATAGCGGGTCGTTGACGGTCGACGGGACGCTGGTCAAGCAGCACTCGCCGCTCGGGTCGATCGGCCGCCGGGTCGCGCTCTGCCCGGAAGACCGGAAGCGCGAGGGGATCGTCGACGAGCTGACCGTTCGCGAGAACATCATCCTGGCCGTCCAGGCGGGACGGGGCTGGCTGCGCCGACTCAGCCCATCCGAACAGGGTGAGATCGCCGACCGCTATATCGCCCTGCTGAAGATCGCCACGCCGTCGGGGGAGCAGGCGGTCGGCAACCTGAGTGGCGGGAACCAGCAAAAGGTCATCCTGGCCCGCTGGCTCGCCACGGATCCGCACGTCCTGATCCTCGATGAACCGACCCGCGGGATCGACGTCGGCGCGAAGGCCGAGATCCAGCGTCTCGTGCTCGCGCTCGCGGACGAGGGCAAGGCGTGCGTGTTCATCTCGTCGGAGCTCGATGAGGTCCTGCGGACCAGCCATCGCATCGTCGTCCTGCGCGACCGCGCGAAGATCGATGAACTGACGGGCGACGTGGATGAACGCCAGATCATGCAGGCGATCGCCGGGACAGAGCATGACGCGGACTAGCGCCTCGTCGGCGTTCCGCCGCGTCACGGAGAGCCGGCTGTTCTTCCCGCTGGTCGTGCTCGCGGTGATCCTCCTGTTCGACCTGATCTTCGACCCAGGCTTCTTCTCGCTCGGCACGATCGATGGCCATCTGTACGGCAACGTCATCGACATCCTGCGCGATGGCTCGACGGTCATGCTCCTGGCGATCGGCATGACCCTGGTCATCGCGACCGGTGGCGTGGACCTGTCGGTCGGCGCGGTGATGGCGATCTCCGCGTCGGTCGCCGCACTGCTCATCAATCCCGACCTCCAGTCGCTTTCCAACAACCCGAACGTGACCGCGACGCCCCTTCCCGTCGTCATCATCGTGGCTCTCGTCGTCGCGACCCTGTGCGGCTTGTGGAACGGCGCGCTCGTGGCGTATGGCGGGATCCAGCCGATGGTCGCCACCCTCATCCTGATGATCGCCGGTCGAGGCATCGCCCAACTGATCACCGAGGGCGTCAGGATCCAGATCTTCTACGAGCCGTTCGCCTTCCTCGGCAATGGCTGGATCCTCCTGCCGTTCTCGCTGTTCATCGTCGCCGGGGTGTTCCTGGTGACGTGGCTGATGACCCGGCGGACCGCGCTCGGGATGTTCATCGAGTCGGTCGGGATCAACTCGCGCTCGAGCTTCTACAGCGGCGTCAACGAGCGGCGCGTCAAGCTGGTCGCCTACATGGTCTGCGGCTTCTGCGCCGGGATGGCCGGGCTCGTCGCCAGTTCCAGCATCCGGACCTCGGACGCCAACAACATCGGCCTCAACTTCGAACTCGACGCCATCCTGGCGGTCGTCATCGGCGGGACGGCGCTCGGTGGCGGGGGCCGGTTCTCGTTGTTCGCCAGCATCATCGGCGCCATCGTCATGCAGGCGATCACCACCTCGATGTATGCGATCGGTGTCCCGGCCCACGCCCTCCTTGCCATCAAGGGCGTGGTCGTCGTGGTCGTCATCGTCCTGCTGTCGGTGCAGGTCCGCGACTTCGTGCGACGGGTCGCCGCGCCGAAGGTGGCGTGACGATGACGGACTGGATGAACGGCATGATCGCGAAGAATCGGCGGTTCCTCCCGCTGGCGGCGACGATCAGCCTGTTCTGCCTGGCCTACGCGTACGGCGCGGTCGTGTACGACGCGATGCGTGATCCACAGGTCTTCCTCAACCTCTTCCGCGCGAGCCCATTCCTCCTCATCAGCGCGATCGGGATGACCTTCGTCATCCTGTCGGGTGGGATCGACCTGTCGGTCGGCGGGGTGGTGGCCCTCACGACGGTCGCGGCGGCGGCGCTCCTGCGCGGCGGGACGGATCCGTGGCTGGTGATCGTCCTGATGCTGGTCATGGGAATGGCCATCGGCGCGGCGATGGGAGCGTTCATCACCTTCCTCAAGGTCCAGCCGTTCATCGCCACGCTGGCCGGCCTGTGGATCGCGCGGGGGCTGTGTTTCTGGATCAGCGACGATGCGATCCCGATCCGGAATCGGCTGTGGGAGATCCTGGGGCAGACGAAGATCCTCATCCCGGGCCTCGCCGATCCGACGACCCAGCAGGGCGCGTTCGTGTCGATCATGGTCGTCGTCGAGCTGGTCGTCCTCGTGGTCGCGATCTTCGTGGCGCACTACACGCGGTTCGGCCGGACGGTCTACGCGATCGGCGGCAACGAGCTCTCGGCGCGGCTCATGGGCCTGCGGGTGAACCGTACCAAGATGCTCGTCTACACCCTGAACGGCCTGTGCTCGGCGCTGGCCGGCATCGCTCTCAGCGTCGACGTCGCGTCGGGTCACGGCCTCTACGCGATGGGCCTCGAACTGACGGTCATCGGCGCGGTCGTCATCGGCGGGACGCTCCTGACCGGCGGTGTGGGGTATGTGTTCGGGACGCTGTTCGGCGTCCTGATCATCGGCGTCATCCAGGTCCTGATCCAGTTCAACGGACAGCTCAGCTCGTGGTGGACACCGATCGTCGTCGGGCTCCTGACGCTCGCGTTCATCGGCATCCAGAGCTTCCTGTCCGCGCGCCAGACGCGTCAGACGAGGTCGCGTCGCCTCGGCCGCGCATCGTCATCCGAGGCGACGACCATCGAACCGATCCCATGATCCGCCGGCCGATCGCGATCGCCATCGCGACCTGCGCCCTCGTCCTCGGGGGGTGCGGCTACATCGTCGTGCCGCCCGACGACGGGTCGAGCGGGTCGGGCTCGTCGAAGGGCTGGAGCGCGCAGGCGACCGAGGTCGCGACCGCGGCGAACGGCGACCTGCGGGTAGCGCTCAGCCTCCGAAACGAGACCGCAGCCTGGAGCGCCATGACGGCCATCGCGGGCAAGCCGGCGGTCCTGACGAGCGGCGACGGCAAGACCAGCCAGTGCGCGACGGTCGTGGTCGGTACGGGTGGTCACCGCGTCGCTCCAGGGCTGCGATTGCGCGGGTTTGTGGCGGGGCCGTCGACGGAGCCGACCACAGAGCCGATCCGGGTGGAATGCGCGGGCGCCACGGCCGGACCGGGCGCGCGACTTGCCATCGACTACAGCTATGTCACGGGCGAGTACAACTACTACGAGGAGGATGCCAACAAGGTGACGACGAAGCTGGAGGTCGACCTCGACAAGGTCGCCTCTGATCTCAGCTACCCGGTCGCCGAGCCGGTCGCGGGTGTCCCGGTCCCGCCCGATATCGAGATCACCGCCATCAACGACGTCACCCTGAAGCTGGTCGGCGTCGAGCGCACCGCCGCGGGCCTGCGTTCGACCTGGCGGACGGCCAACCCCGGCGCCTACCCGTCGTACGTGCATATCGGCAATCCGCCGGTCCTCGGGTCCGATGGCGTCGTGTACGGGACCTACGAGAGCCCGGATATCGCGACGGTCCCGGTCACCCCGGCGGGCGGCTCGGCAGAATGGACGACCGAGGTTGCCGTCCCATCCGAGGTCACCGGCCTGATCATGCTGCTGAGCGTCGAATCCAGGAAGGCACGGTTCTTCGTCAACTACGCGCTCGACCTGAGCGCCAAGTAGAGCGGGCGGCCCCCTTGACGCCCCTCGCACCCCGGTGGTACGTTCCCGTTAGCGTTACCGTTACCGATAACGGGACCGATAACATGACTGGCCGATCCGCTCGTTGGAGAACGCCGTGAAGCCCTTGGACCAGTTCGAAGTCTGGTTCTTCACCGGTAGCCAGGACCTCTACGGAGACGAGACGCTCCGCCAGGTCGCGGCCAATGCGGAGCGGATCGTGGCCTCGTTGAACGAGGCGTCGGCGATCCCCGTCCGGATCGTCTATCGGCCGGTCCTCAAGTCACCCGACGGGATCGCCGCCGCCGTGCCTCGAGGCCAATGCCGCGGACGCCTGCGTCGGGGTGATCGCCTGGATGCACACCTTCTCGCCGGCGCGGATGTGGATCGGTGGCCTGCTGGCACTCCAGAAGCCGATGCTCCACCTGCATACCCAGTTCAACCGCGATCTGCCGTGGGGCGAGATCGACATGGACTTCATGAACCTGCACCAGGCGGCCCACGGCGACCGCGAGTTCGGGTTCATCGAGACCCGCCTGGGAGTCGCCCGCAAGACCGTGGTGGGGCATTGGCAGGACCCGTACGTCGCCGATCGGATCGGCGCCTGGAGCCGCGCCGCCTGCGGCTGGCGCGAGGCGCACCATCTGCGGGTCGCACGCTTCGGCGACAACATGCGCCACGTCGCCGACACCGAGGGCGACAAGGTCGAGGCGCAGATCCGGTTCGGCGTGGCGGTCAACGGCTATCCCGTGCGTCGACCTGTCCGATGCCGTCGATGCCGCGCCGGACGACGCGGTCAACGAGCTTGCGGCGGCCTATGGCGACGAGTACGACCTGGCCCCCGAGCTCGGGCCGGGCGGCGACCGGCGACCCGACCTGCTCGAGGCGGCACGGATCGAGATCGGGCTTCGGACGTTCCTGACCGACGGCGGGTTCGGTGCCTTCACCGACACCTTCGAGGATCTCGGCGGCCTCAAGCAGTTGCCGGGGATCGCGGTGCAGCGACTGATGGCCGACGGGTTCGGCTTCGGGGCCGAGGGCGACTGGAAGAGCGCCGTCCTCGTCCGACTCGTCAAGGTCATGGCGACCGGTCTGCCGGGCGGCACCTCGTTCATGGAGGACTACACGTACGACCTCGACCCGCGTGACCCGCGCGTCCTCGGGGCTCATATGCTGGAGGTCTGTCCGTCACTCGCGGCCCAGCGGCCGACCTGCGAGATCCACCCGCTGTCGATCGGCGGCAAGGCCGACCCGGTCCGGCTGGTGTTCGATGCGGCGCCGGGGCCGGCGATCGTGGCCGGGATGACCGACCTCGGTGACCGGTTCCGCATCGTCGCCAACGCGATCGACGTCGTGGTAGCCGAGCACGCTCTCCCACGCCTCCCGGTGGCCCGCGCGGTATGGCAACCTCGGCCTGACATGCGGACCGCGATCGAGGCCTGGCTGAGCGCCGGTGGGGCGCATCACACGGTGCTCACCCGTGCCCTCGACGCCGAGCCGCTGGCCGACTTCGCCGAGATGGCCGGCGTTGAGTTGCTGGTCATCGACGAGGACACCAGGCTCCCTGCCTTCCGGAATGAGCTCCGCTGGAACCAGGCCTACCACCACCTGGCCCGCGGCCTCTAGGCATGTCGACGGCGGCCCCCGGATCGGCGTCCCTTCGGGAGGCCGTGTGGCGCGCCAACCTCGCCCTCGTCGAGGCGGGCCTGGTGACCCTTTCGTTCGGGAACGCGAGTGGCCTGGATCGCGCGGCCGGGATCATGCTCATCAAGCCGAGCGGGGTGCCGTACCGAGACCTCCGACCGGAGCACCTCGTGGCCGTCAGGCTCGACGACGGAGAGCCGGTCGCGGGCGACCTGCGACCATCGTCGGACACGCCGACCCACCTCGTGCTCTACCGCGCCTACCCGGACTGGGCGGCGTCGTCCACACGCATTCGTCGGCGGCTGCCGCCTGGGCGCAGGCGGGCCGGCCCATCCCGCCGTTCGGGACGACCCATGCGGACCACTTCCACGGGCCGGTCCCAGTCACCCGCCGCCTGCGCGAGGACGAGGTCGCCGACGACTACGAGGCGGCTACCGGCCGGGTGATCGTCGAGACGCTCGAGACGGTCGGGCTCGATGCGATCGAGATGCCGGCCATCCTCGTCGCGTCGCACGGCCCGTTCACCTGGGGCCCGGACGCCGACGCGGCGGTCGACAACGCCGTGGCGCTGGAAGCGGTCGCGGCGATGGCCAGCCAGACGCTGGCGCTCGATCCCGGCGCGCAGCCGATGGCGCCCTATCTGCTCGACCGTCACTACCGACGCAAGCACGGCGCGACCGCCTACTACGGACAGCGCCGGTGATGACCGACGTCTCGCTCGCCGATGTCGCCCGCCTCCACGGCGTCGGGGACATCCGGGTCTCCCGTGAAGCCGCCGAGGCGCCAGGCCCGGCAGAGGTCGCCATCCGGATCACGTCGGTCGGCCTGTGCGGCTCGGATCTGCACTGGTATCGGGAGGCTGGCATCGGCGACGCGGGTCTCGGCCGTCCCCTCGTGCTGGGTCATGAGTTCGTCGGGGTGATCCTCGACGGTCCGATGGCCGGCGAACGAGTCGTCGCCGATCCGGCTGATCCGTGTGAACGATGCGAGTCCTGTCTTGCAGGCGCCACGAACGTCTGCGTCTCGACACGGTTCGCCGGCTTCGGGACGACCGACGGCGCGCTCCGCTCGGTCATGCCCTGGCCCCGGCGTCTCCTCCACCGGCTGCCCGACGCGATGGGCGACGACGAGGCGACCCTCCTGGAACCGCTCGGCGTGGCGCTCCACGCCCTCGACCTGGCGCCGATCGCGGTCGGCGGGCGGGCCGGCGTCTACGGCTGCGGCCCGCTCGGCCTCCTCGCTGGTCCAGCTTCTTCGCCTCGCCGGGGCCTCGGTGATCGTCGCGACCGACCGCCTGGCCCATCGGGTCGCAGCCGCGAGCTCCCTCGGCGCAACGCACGGCTTCGTCGTCGGTCAGGGCGATGGACCCGAGGAGCCGGGTGCGCGGCGATACGCCCGCGAGGAGCCGGTCGACGTCGCGTTCGAGGTGGCCGGCGACGACGACGCCCTGTCCGACGCGATCGCGGCCGTCCGGCCACGCGGGCGCGTCGTGCTGGTCGGCATCCCCGAGGACGATCGGATCGGCTTCGCCGCCGGACTGGCTCGTCGCAAGGAGCTGACCCTGCACCTTGCGCGGCGGATGGCACCGTCGGACCTGCCGCGTGCGATCGCCCTGACCGCGGCCGGTCGGGTCGAGCTCGCTTCGCTGGTCACCCATCGCTTCCGCCTCGAGGAGGCGGCCGTCGCCTTCGAGGTCTTCGCATCGCGGCAGGGCCTGAAGGTCGTCATCAATCCCGACCCCCGGCGTTCCGACCGGAGGGCGACCATGACCGAGCGCCGGTACACCATCGGCGTCGATTTCGGGACCGAATCCGCACGGGCGGTGCTGGTCGACGTGGCCGATGGCCGGGAGCACGGGATCGAGGTCTACTCGTATCGCAACGGGGTCATCGACAGTCGCCTCCCGAGCCCGGACCAGGACGTCGTCCTTGGCCCCGACTGGGCGCTCCAGGACCCGAACGACTATCTCGAGACCTTCCGGCAGGCCGTCTGCCGGTTGGTGGCCGGTGCCCCGATCGACCCCGCCCAGATCGTCGGGATCGGCATCGACTTCACGGCCTGCACGATGCTCCCGACGACGGCCGACGGCACGCCGCTGTGCTTCCTCGACGAGTACCGGCGCGAGCCGCATGCCTGGGTCAAGCTCTGGAAGCACCACGCGGCCCAGCCCGAGGCGGACGACGTCAACCGGGTCGGCCCGCGACCTCGGCGAGCCGTGGCTGGATCGGTATGGCGGGAAGATCTCGTCCGAGTGGTTCTTCCCGAAGGCGCTCCAGATCCTGCGCGAGGCGCCCGAGGTCTACCGGGCGGCCGATCGCCTGATCGAGGCCGCCGACTGGGTGATCTGGCAACTGACCGGGGTCGAGACCCGGAACAACACGACGGCCGGCTACAAGGCCCTCTGGTCGGCCGATGACGGGTTCCCAGGGTCGGCCTTCTTCGAGGCGCTCGAACCCGGGTTCGGGACCGTCGTCGACGACAAGCTGTCACGGACCGTCGTGCCGATCGGCGAGCGCGCCGGAGGGCTGAGCGAACGCGCCGCGGGATGGACCGGGTTGCTGCCCGGGACCGCGGTGGCCGTCGCCAACGTGGACGCGCACGTATCGGTCCCCGCGTCCACGGTCACCCGGCCCGGGACGCTCGTGGCGATCATGGGCACCAGCATCTGCCACGTCGTCCTGGCCGACGCCGCGCCCGCCATCTCGGGCATGTGCGGGGTCGTCGAGAGTGGCGTGATCCCGGGGCTGTATGGCTATGAGGCCGGCCAGGCGGCGGTCGGCGACCTGTTCGGCTGGTTCGTCGAGCGTGGGGTCCCACCCTCGTATCACGAAGCCGCGGCCGCCCGGGGGGTGAGCCTCCACGAGATCCTCGCCGAGGCCGCCGCCGAGCTGCGGCCGGGCGAGTCCGGCCTCCTCGCCCTCGACTGGTGGAACGGCAACCGGTCGATCCTGGTCGATGCCGACCTGTCGGGCGTGCTGGTCGGGCTCACCCTCGCGACCGAGGCGCCCGAGATCTACCGGGCGCTCATCGAGGCCACGGCCTTCGGCACTCGGGTCATCATCGATGCCTTCGAGGCCGGCGGGATCGCGATCGACCGGGTCGTGGCCTGCGGCGGCCTCCCCGATCGGAACCCGCTGCTGATGCAGATCTACGCCGATGTGACCGGTCGGTCCTGGCGGGTCGCCGCGTCATCGCAGACACCTGCCCTCGGCGCGGCGATGTTCGCCGCCGTCGCGGCCGGACCGGTGGCGGGTGGCCACGCCACGATCGAGGCCGCGGCCGATGCCATGGCCCACCTGCGCGATGAGACCTACGAGCCGATCGCGGCAAATCGGCGGGTCTACGACGAGTTGTACGGCGAGTACGTGAGGCTGCACGACCTGTTCGGGCGCGATGGGGACCCTGCGCTCAAGACCCTCAAGCGGATCCGCCTGGGCGTGATCGACGGCGAGATCGGCCGGCCGGCCTAGGCCCTCGGAGCGGTCAGGCGCGATCCCGGCCGCTCATCCCGCGTAGGAGGAGGAACGCGCCGAGCGCGAGGAGCACGATCGGGAGCAGCAGGCCGGCGAACGACGCGCCCGCGATGTTCGCCCCACCGACCAGCGCCAGCAGACCGCCGAACCAGAACTGCCAACCGACGCCGCCGCCCGACGCCGCTCGGACGAGCGCGATGAACAGGAAGGCGACCCCGAAGCTGAACGTGCTGAGGCCGTCGGCTACGACGCCCGCGGCGTTCAGCAGGCCGGGAACCGCGAGGGCGGTGATGATCGCCCCGGCGTAGAGCGATCCCGTGCCGCGATCCACCGCCCACTTCACAAGAAAAGCGAGCCCGATGGCGAGGACCAGGATCGATCCGAGCGCCTCGAACTGCGGGAAGACCTGCTGGAGCAGGAGTAACCCGCCGAACACGAGCAGGAAGATGCCGATCCACGGCAACCCTGGGCGTCGGGCGTCGTCCGGACCCCAATCCCAGTGGTAGACCCGGACCCCCGGATCGCCCGGCATCCGGCCGCCGCTGTCGGGCCCCAGGCGGGTCACCGGCTCCTGTGGATCTGCCATCGTGTCTCCTCCTCCGCCTAGTATCCGCGCTCCGGATCGACCGGGTTGAGGAGGGGCTCGCCGGCGAGGTAGCGACGAACGTTCTCGAGGACGAGTTCGTCGAAGAAGCGCAACGTGTGACCCGAGGCGTGCGGGGTGACGATGACGTTCGGGGCGTCCCACCACGGGCTGTCGGGCGGCAGCGGTTCCTCGCCGAAGACGTCCAGCACCGCCCCGGCCAGCCGCCCCTCACGGAGCGCGTCGAGTAGCGCTGGTTCGTCGACCAGTGCCCCGCGCGACACGTTGATGAGCCACGCGTGCGGAGGCAGGGCGGCGATCACCTCGCGCCCGACGATGCCGCGCGTGGTGTCGGTCAGCGGCATCGTCAGGACCAGGATATCGGCCTCGCGAGCGACGTCAGAGAGAGCCCCGTCACCGACGATCCGGTCCGGGATGGAGCCTTCCGGGTCGCCCGTCCCCGGAACCCGGAACGACGCGTCGGCGCGGGCCTCCGGCCGCGGCTTGACGGCGATGATCCGCATCCCGAGGGCCGAGAGCTGACGGGCGACCTCACGTCCGAGCGAGCCATAGCCGGCCACGACCGCCGTCCGGCCGCGGATGATCGAAACCATCGGCGGGGACCCCGGCGGCCAGCGATGGGCGGCCTGGTCGTGGCTCCAGGTGGCGGCCGGTTGGTGGACGCGCAGGACCATCCCGCTGACGTACTCGCCGATCGGCACCGCATAGACGCCCTTGGCGTTGGTCACGATGAGGTCCTTGCGCCAGGGCGGGTCGGCCGCCAGGTGATCCACGCCGGCCGAACGCACCTGGAGCCAGCGAAGCTTCGGCACCCGGGTCAGGTCGGCCGGCGGTCGCGACCCGATCAGGACTTCCACCTCCGCATCGGCAAGTGTTCGGGCGTCGAAGGCCGGGTCGCCGGTCACGTCGACGACGTCGAGATCCGGGGATAGGGCGCGCAGGCGCGCGACCGTGTCGGGTCGTATCTCGGCGTCAAGGATCAGGCGCATCGCGTCAACGATAGCGCTCGCTCAGGACCCGGCCAGCCCCGTCGCGGCTCCCGGACTCGGCGCGGTGCCGTCGTCCTCGTCATCCTCGACGTGGCTGAACCCGAGCCGGTCCGCGAATCGTCCGAGGATGCCGGGCGCCCACCAGTTCCACTTGCCCATCAGGCGCATCGTGGCCGGCACGAGCAACACCCGAACGATCGTCGCGTCGATGAGCACGGCGATCGCCATCCCGACACCGATGCTCTTGATGGTGATGACCTCGGCCAGGGCGAACGCGGCGAAGACCGAGACCATGATGAGGGCCGCGCCGGTGATCACGCCGGCCGTCCTGGCCAATCCCTCGGCGACCGATGCGGTGTTGTCGCCGGTCCTGCGGTAGGCCTCCTGGATCCGCGACAACAGGAGGACCTCGTAGTCCATCGACAGCCCGAACAGGACGCTGAACATGATGATCGGATTGCCGGCGATGGTGTAGCCGAGCGGCGTGAAGGCCAGGACGTCCGAGAGATTGCCCTGCTGGAAGATCCAGACCATCGCCCCGAAGCTCGCCGTGATCGACAGCAGGGTCATGATGATCGCCTTGATCGGGATCACGACCGAACCGAACAGCAGGAACAGGATCAGCCCACTTGCAAACAGCGTCAGCCCGATCGCGTACGGGGCGCGCTCCGCCTGCGAGATGAGGAAGTCCTGGCCGATGGCCGCACTGCCGCCGACCTGGGTGGTGATGCCGGTACCTGCCGGCGTTACCCGGACGATCGGGATGAGGTCGGTCGCCTCCGGCCGCGACGGCGACAATGGGCTGATCGCGTCGAGGCGGACCGTCGACCCGCGGACGTACTGGGCCAGCAGCGCGTCGAGGCCGGGTGGCCGCTGGTCGGACGGTAGCGCGTAGAGCGCCGCGACCTGCTCCGGCGTCAGGAGCGTGCCGGTGGCTGGATCGTGGATGGTGAACGGGCCTTCGACCCGGTCGATGCCATCGATCGCCGCGATGGTCGCGGCGTAGTCGGTCAGGGTCTTGATGGTCGCGAGATCGGTCGGCGCGCCGGGCACGTCGGCGAGGATGACGATCGGGGTCGTCTCGCCGGGCGCGAACTCGGTCTGGAGGGCGACGTAGGCATCGCGACTCTCGACGCCGGCCGGGTAGATCTCGGCGCCGGGCACGCCCTGCTGGAGCCGCAGGAAGGGGACGCCGAGGATGAGCAGCAGCGCGAGCGTCGGAACCAGGACGGCGATCGGCCGCCGCATGACGGCATGGGCGACCCGCTCCCAGCGCGATGTCCGCGCGACCTCGACGCCGTCCGCTATGGGGCGGAACCGGTGGCGCAGGCCCCCGATCGAGAGCGCGTTGACGCGGTGGCCGAGCATCCCCAGGACGGCCGGCAGGAAGGTCAGGGCGAAGACGACCGAACAGAGCACGACGATCGAACCGGCGTAGCCGATCGACTGGATGGCCGGCGCCTTGAACAGGACCAGGCCGGACAACCCGATGGCGACCGCGACGCCGCTGAACGCGACGGCCTTGCCCGCGGTGGCGACCGAGCGTTCGACGGCTTCGGCGACGGTCCGGCCGCGCCGCAGCTCCTCGCGGAACCGGGACACGATGAACAACGAGTAGTCGATGGCCAGGGCCAGCCCAAGCATCGTGGCGATGTTGAGCACGAAGATGCTCATCTCGACCTGCTGGGCGACGAGGTAGATGAACGCCAGGCTGCTGGGGATGGCGAGCCCGGCGACCAGCAACGGCATGCTGGCTGCGACGAGCGACGCGAACACGAGGACCAGCACGATCGCGACGATCGGCAGCGACACGAGTTCGGCCTTCTGGAGGTCCTTCTCGGATTGCTCGGCGGAGTCCTTGGTGATCGGTCCGTAACCGGTCAACTGATAGCTGAAACCACCCGGCGGCACGATCCCGGCGCGGACGTCGTCGACCGCCTCGACCGAGGCCTCGTCGGTCATGTCCAGCTGGATGACGACGTAGGCGGCGTCGCCGGCCGTGCTGATGAACCGCTTGTCGCCGGTCTCGGCATAGCCCACGGTGCCGGTCACGTGCGGGGTCGTGGCTAGTCCGGCGAGCGCTGTCGCGATGGCGCCCTGGAACTCGGCCGAGGTCGCATCGGCGCCCGGCGTCGCGGATCGGAAGAGGGCGATGACGGAACTCTTGCCCGCCCCGAATTCGGTATCAAGACGGGCCGACACCGCCGCCGACTCCGAGCCGGCATCCAGCCAACCACCCGACGACAGGGCGGACGAGGTCTGGGCCGCGAGGACCGAACTCGCGACGGCGATCAGGACGGCGATGATGGCGACGGGACGGCGGAAGCGGTAGATGAACGCTCCCCAGCGGCTGAACATCGGGGTTCCTCGTGGGACGGGTCGAAGTGTTCGACACGATAGAGAATGACTATTCCCTTTGTCAAGTCTCGATGGTTGCATTGTGCTTAGACATGCGATAGATTGTGGAGAAGGAACGTTCGTTTTAGGAGTCGATGTGCCACGAGTCAGTGCCGCCCATGAGCAGGAGGTTCGCGACCGGATCCTGGCCGCGGCCGCCCGGGTCTTCAGCGAGAAGGGCTATCACAGCTCGACCATCGCCGACGTCGTCCGGGAGAGCGGCCTGTCGGTCGGTGCCATCTATACCTACTTCTCGGGCAAGGACGAACTGATCCGGCTGGCCTGCGATCAAGTCGCCGCGCGCGGCCTGGACGAACTCGCCGAACGTCTCGCCCCGGCCAGCACCACCGCCGAGCGGATGGCGATCGCCATCCGCCTCTACGTCGAGACGATCGACGACTACGACGGCGATCCGGGCCAGCTCACCCTCGTCCAGGCCTGGGCGGAGGCCGACCGGGAGCCGGGCGTCCGGGAGATGCTCGCCGCACGGCGGGAACGACTGGTCGGCGCAGGTCGGATGCTCATCGCCCAAGGGGTCGCCAGCGGCGAGCTGCCGGCCTGGCTCGACGTGGATTCGGTCACCCGCGGCTTCCTCGGGCTCCTCGACGGGCTCTTGCTCCAGCGGATCGAAGCCGGCGACGCCTCGCGTCCAGCCGACCTCGAGCGGCGCGCCCTCGCCATCCTCGACCTGCTGCTCGCCGCCGGGCCGGAGCGCCCGGCTTTCGCGGAGGCCCTCGCGACGGCGTAGCATCGCTGGCCATGGCCCACGTTCAGACCGTCCTCGGCCCGATCGACCCGTCCGACCTCGGGTTCACCCTGCCGCACGAGCACACGCAGATCGCGCTCTGGCACATCGACGGACGCTGGGACTACTGGCAGCTGACCCGCGACGAGCCGGCGATCCTCGCGGAGCTCGCTCGATACCACGAGGCCGGCGGGAGCGGCCTGGTCGACCTGACCCTGCCGGGCGTCGGGCGCGACCCGGTCTGGCTCCGTCGACTGGCCGAGGCGAGCGGGTTGCACGTGGTCATGGGCTGCGGCTGGTATCGGACCGCCTACTACCCACCCGAGGCCCGCATCGACCGCCGATCGGTCGACGACCTCGCCGACGAACTCATCCGCGAGGCGACCGACGGGGTGGGGGAGACCGGCATCCGGCCCGGCATCATCGGCGAGATCGGGACCGACAAGCCGTGGGTGTCACCCGCCGAAGAGCGCGTGCATCGGGCCGTCGCCCGGGCGTCGCGTCGGACCGGTCTCGCGATCACGACCCACGGCGTGCTGTCCGACGTCGGGCTGGCGCAGCTCCGCATCTTCGAGGAGGAGGGCGCGGATCCCTCCCGGGTGATCATCGGCCACGCCGACTCGTACCCGGTCTTGGCCCACTACCTGGCGATCATCGAACGGGGGCGAACCTCGAGTTCGACTTCATCGGGATGCCCTGGGAGCGCGAACACCTCGGTGAGGCCCGCACGGTCGAGCTTGCCTGCGAGCTCCTCGCCCGCGGTCATGTCGATCGCCTGTTCCTCAGCCAGGACGTCTGCAACGACTCGCAGCTCACGGCATTTGGCGGCAACGGCTACGCCTATCTCACCGACACGTTCCTGCCGAGGCTCCGGGCGGCCGGCGTGTCGGACGCCGAGATCGAGACGATGACCGTGGCGAACCCGCGACGGCTGCTGTCGATCGGGTAGGACCGACCAAGGCCACCCTGCCTACGGCAGCACCGTCTCCTTGAGCGACGTGTCCAGCCATCTGACATCGGGCGCATAGTCCGTGGCCACGACCTTGCCATCCTGGATCACCGAAGCCCACGCGTAGAAGGGCCGGTGCACCAGGCTCGTGCCCATGTAGCCGCCACCAGCCGCTTCTCCGCCGAGGGTGAAGTGCGCTCCGTCGTACCGAACCCCATCGCCCGGGAACGTGACGTCCATGAAGACGCCGTCGCTTGTCTCCGTGCCGCCGACGCGGTCGTTGATCGACACCAGCGTCCGACCGGTGTGGAGGTCGGTGATCCAATCGCGCACCTGGTGGTGACCCTCCACGGTTCGTGGCGAGTTGTCCATGCCGAACCGCCGGTCGGGGACGCCGTCGCGATCGTCATCGAAGACGACGCCATACGCGATCCATTGCTCGGTGGGATGGACGTCGGGTGGGAGGTTCGAGACGAGGGTGATGGTCACACCGTGGGTGCCCACCGACAGCTCACGGATGTCGACCCACGGGACGAGATCGGATCCGATATCGTCCGATGGATCGACGTGTCGGGCGAGATCGGTGCCTACGCCACAGTCATCAGGGCATTTGCCCGTCACGACCCGCGTCACGACGATCGGCAGCATGGTCCCGCCGCCGGCGGGCTCGGCGCGGACCGGCGCGGGCCAGTCTTCATTCAGACTCGCCTGGGTCCACAGGATCGGCGTTGGCGTCGGCCTGGGCGTTGCCGTCGGCGCCGCCGTGGGCGTCGCGCTTGGCGGAGCGACGGCGGCATGACTGGGACTGGCGTTCGGATCGGACGTCGCCGCCGGACCGCCGAGCGCGGGCTGGCCCGGCCGCGTCACATAGACGGCTCCGCCGACCGCGAGCACGCCGACGACGACGGCCGCGGCGATACGAGTGGGCATGGACGGCCTCGGGAAGCTCCACGGCGGGCGGTGGACGACCCGTTGCTGGGGGACCGACGGGAACGCCGCAAGGACGAAATCCAGCGCGTCGCCAGGCGCCCTGTCGGGGTCGCCCTCGAACCAATCGGCGATTCGCTCATCGAACAGCGGGTCCTTCGGGCGGGTCATGCCGATCGCTCCTTCGGGGTCGTGACGAGGCGGTGCTCCGGATCGAGTGCCGCGCGTAACTGACGGACGCCGTAATGGAGTCTCGAGCGCGCGGTACCGACGGGGATCCCGAGCGTCGAGGCGATCTCGGTCAGCGGGTACCCAAGGTGGTGATGGAGTACGACGACCGCGCGGTGCTCCGGTGACAGGAGGCGGAAGGCGTGCTCGAGGTCATCCTTCGTCGCCACGGAACGCGCGATGTCCGGGACCGCTCGAGCTTCGACATTCAGGACGCGGATATGGGCGATGCGCCTGCGCTCGCCACGCGACTCGACATAGCAGGCGTTGACGACCAGGCGATGGAGCCAGGCATCGAACCGCGCCGGATCGCGCAGGGTCGGAAGCGTCCGCCACGCCCCGAGGAGCGCCTGCTGTGCCGCATCCTGTGCGCGCTCAGGATCTCGCAGGATCCGATAGGCGAGGCCGTAGCAGCCGTCCATGGACTGCGCGGCGATCGAAGCGAACGCATCCTGGTCGCCACCCATCGCTCGCTGGACCAGCTCGATCTGCATGTGCGCCACCCGAGCGGCGCGGCCCGTCTGGCCGCTTCACAGAGTATGGAACCGGCCGGCGCGAAAACGTTCAGGGGACCCATCCAGAGCGGATTGGTCCCCTGAGGAAACCCGGCCGGATTCGTGGACGGTCAGGGCGTCGGGTCGTAGATCTCGGCCCCGGCATGGCCACCAGCGTCGGTCGTGTCGGTGGTCACGGCCAGGACGCTGCCGTCGGGCAGCAATGAGGCGGACCGGATGTAGCGGCCCTGGGTCATGGCGTCGATCCGGCTCCAGGCGCCGCTGACCGGGTCGTACAGCTGGCCCCCGGCGAGGTTGCCGCCTCGGCTGCCGCCGCCACCGACCAGCAGGACCGTCCCATCGCCCAGCTGGTTGATGACGACGAGGTCGGTGTACGTCTCGCCAATGGGGCTGGCGGCGGTCCACCTGCCGGTCGTCGGATCGTACAGGTCGGCCGAAGTCGGCGAACCGCCGGCGACCATGACCCGGCCGTCGGCCAGCAGGATCGACGACAGGAAGGCGCCTCGTGAGGCGTTCATCCGGGCCGCAGCCGTCCACGTCCCGGTCGCCGGGTCGTAGAGCTCGGCCGAGGCTTCGTCCGCGGTGAACCCACCGCTGACGAGGACCCGTCCGTCGCGTAGGCGAGTCGCTCCCAGCGGACCAGCCCGCGCCGCGGTCATGTTCCCGGTCGCCGTCCACGTGCCGGTAGCCGGGTCGTACAACTCGGCGGTCTCCCCGCCCGCCAGGAGGACCCGGCCGTTGGCCAGCAGGGCGGCGAGCGACTGCGCCCGCCCGCCGGTCATCTTGCCGGTCGGGGTCCATTCGGCGGTGGCCGGGTCGTAGACCTCGGCCGAGTCGAGAGCACCCCCGCTACCGGAGCCTCCCGCCACCAGGACCTTGCCGTCGGCCAGCCTGACGGCGACCGGATAGTGCCGTGCCACGTTCATGGGGGTCGTGGCGGTCCACACGCCGGTCCGCGGGTCGTAGATCTCGGCCGTGTTTGTCGCGGCGCCCCCGATGTAGCCACCGGCGACCAGGACGCGGCCGTCCTGCAGGGGGATCGTGACGGCTTCGTTGCCGGGGTCCTTGGCGGGACTCCCGGTCACGCTCCAGGCCGACGCGGGCATCGGCGAGCCGACACCGCTCGGCGCCGTGCTCGGACTTGGCCTCACCGACGGCGTCGGGGCAGGGCCACCCGTGCCGCGTTGCCCAGGGCTGATCACATACAAGGTCCCTCCGACCGCCAGCACGCCGATCACGGCGGCCGCGGCGAGGCGGACAGGCATCGTCATGGTCTGGAACCTCCACGGCGCACGCAACGCGCGCCGCTGTTGGGTGTGGTCGATCTGGTCGAGGGCGGCGTCGATCACGCGGTCGGCCAGCTCGTTCGTGCCCTCGACGAAGTACGCGCCGAGGAGGCGGTCGAGCTCACGCTGGTCGGTCATCGTCGTCGTCCTCCGGCCACCGCGGCGGGGCGCTCATCGGCCTCGATGGCCGCGCGCATCGCCCGGTGGGCGTAGTGGAGTCGTGAACGTGCCGTGCCCACGGGGATCCCGAGTCGCTCGGCGATCTCGGCCGGGGTCAGGCCCAGGTAATGGGTGAAGACGAGGATCGCCCGCTGGTCGGGCGGGAGCCGGCGGAAGCCCCGATCGAGCCGATCGCGGTCATCGACCGACATCGACTCGTCTGGGCCGGCCGGCCCATCGATCGGAAGGACGCGCACGTTGGCATTCCATGCCCGCGAGCGACGTGCCTCGGCATAACTGGCGTTGACCAGGAGGCGCTGCAGCCAGGCGTCGAACCGGTCCGGATCGCGGAGGCTGGGCAGCTCTCGCCAGGCGATCACCAGCGTCTGCTGTACAGCGTCCTCGGCCCGTCCGACATCCCGGAGGATCCGCTGCGCGATCTGCATGAGCCGGTCGCCATGCGTCCGAGCCAGGATGGCGAACGCCTCCCGGTCCCCACGCTGCGCCTGCTCGACGAGATCACGATCCAACCGATCGTCCTCCGCGGCGCCCATCGGGAGCGCCTACCGACACTACTGAGTCGGCGAGGACCCTGCGCGTTCAAACATCATCGTGGACAAGGTTGGCGACCCCGTTAGCCGCCCCATGACTGAACGGACCGTCGGCGGTCTCGCCTGGAGTCGAGCCAGTCGACCCGCGAATGAGATGGCTCGAAAGGGCTCTGCCGCCCGCTGTTTGAGTCGTGGGGCGAGTGAACCAGCGATCCATGGCAGGCCCGTCGGTCGTAACAGTCGTCGGGCGACTAACGGCCCAGCGAGGCAGGCCCGAGGTCAGCCCTCGTGCGTCGCGACCACGCTGAGGGCCACGTTGCCGGTCAGGGCGACGCTGATCGGGCAGCCGTCGCGCGCGCCCTCGGCTGCGGCGATGAAGTCCGCCTCGCTCATCCCCGGGACCCGGCCGTGGACCGTCAACGCGCTCGACACGACCCGCCAGCCCGCGTCGAGCTTGTCGAAGGTCACCTCGGCTGAGACATCCAGGCGCTCCGGTGGTGTGCCGGCACGAGCGAGCGCGGCCGATAGCGCCATCGAGAAGCAGGCCGCGTGGGCCGCCGCCACGAGTTCTTCGGGGCTCGTCCGGCCGTCGGAGGTCTCGGTCCGGGCCGCCCACGACACGGGCAGGTCCGCGAACGCTCCCGATGAGATGGCCGAGACGGCACCGGAACCGGTCGTGAGGGGACCTGACCAGGTGGCCTCGGCCCGTCGGATGGCAGCCATCTTCATCTCCTTGCAGCAGCGACGCCTCCATCGTCCCACACGGACCCCCGCGTGTCGCGGGTGGTCCGCCCCGGAGGGGTGTGGTCGGGGTCGTTGCCGTGGGGTCCGGTGCCCGTACCAACGCGCAGCGTGACCGTGACGGCCTGCCCATTCCGCCGCGCCGCCACGCCCCCGACCATCGATCTGTGCTCACCGTCGCCCGCCGCATCGCGCCGCTCCTCCTCTCGGCCATGCTCAGCGTGCCGTTCGCCGCACCGGTCGCGGCCGCCATCGAGGTGCCGGCCGACGACCCGGCGATGCTCCAGGCAGGGTTCGACCTCGTCACCCTGACCAACTCCAAGCGATCGGCGGTCGGGCTCGTGAACCTGCGCATCGACCCGGCGCTGATGAAGATCGCACGCGACCGGGCCGAGGTCATGGCCGATACCGACAAGATGAGCCACACCGAACCCGATGGCAGCAACGTGTTCGACCGGATGAACGCCGCGGACCTGACGTGGTACGGCGCCGGCGAGATCATCGCCTGGAACAGCTACCCGGAGCAGTATTCGACCGCCGAGGCGATCCGCGCCTGGATGGCATCTCCGGGCCACCACGCGATCATGGTCTCGACCGGCTACAACTACGTCGGCTACGGCGCGGCCATCTCCTCGTCGGGCAGGCGCTACTACGCCGGCGTGTTCGCCAAGGAGCCCGACCAGACCGTTCCGTGGGCGAAGTTCGGGACCATCTCGCTCAAGTCGGTCGACTCGACCCACAAGCGGATCACCGTCCGCTGGAGCGGCGGCGACTCGAAGCTCCAGGTGCTGACCTCAGGGCTTGCCTCGATGGAGGTCCAGTGGCGGGCGGTCGGCGGCGACTGGCACGCCTGGACGAGCGGCCTGACCACCAGCCGGTCGCTGACGCTGGTTCGTGGCGTGCCCTACGAGTTCCGGGTCCGGGCCCGCGACAAGGCCGGCAACATCGGGACCTGGCGGACGGTCGGCGTCCGACCCTGATCCGTCCGGCGCCCAAAAGGCGCTGTTGACCCTCGCCCGCGGCCGAGCTGCATGGGCGCCCAGCCCGACCACTGATCGGTGACCCTGCGCGGTCCGGCCGGACGATCTATCATGGGCCGACCGAATAGTACGGAGTCACCGAACATTCCAGCCGACACGAACCGACGCCCAAACGCCGACGACATCGAAGCGGTCGTCCAAGGCTACGACCGGATGATGCATCGCCTCATCGGTGGTCACGCCACGGAGTTCACCGAGGTCGGCATCACGATGACGCAGGCCAAGCTGCTGTACGTCGTGATGGCCGCCGGCCGACTCCGCATGTCGGAACTCGCCGCCCGCCTGGGGATCGGCTCGTCGTCCGCGACGGAGCTGGCCGACCGCCTCGTCGAGCTTGGCCTGCTCCGTCGGCACGCCGACCCCGACGATCGACGCCAGGTCGTCGTCACCGCGACGTCTGAAGCGGAGGAGCTCCTCGAGCGGTTCCGCGAACTCAACCTTCGCCAGCTTCGCGAACTCCTCGGCCGGCTCGACGCCGAAGAGCTCGAGGTCGTCGATCGATCGGTCGCCGTCCTCCATCGCGCCATCGATCGGGCAGCCATCGATCCAGGGCCAGCCGGCCAACCAGCCACCACCCACCGGGAGAGCCATCCGTGAGCCGACTCAGTCGCATCGCCCTTAGCAAGCGCAGCGTCACGCTCCTCTTCGCGGGTGCCTTGTTCATCGCCGGCATCTCCGCGTGGGGCAGCCTGAAGCAGGAGCTGCTGCCCGACATCGACTTCCCGGTCATCACGGTCGTCACGCCATACCCGGGCGCCGGCTCGTCCGACGTCACGGAGCAGATCACCAAGCCGATCGAGAACGCCATCAGCGGCGTCCCGCGGCTCGAGCTCATGCAGTCGACGTCGTCGAACTCGATCTCCCTGGTCGTCACCCAGTTCTCGTTCGGGACGAACGTCAAGGAGACGACCGCGGCGATCACCGAGGCGATCGCCAAAGCGAGCCTGCCGGCCTCCGCCCAGCCGACGATCCAGGCCCTCAACATCAACGCGTCGCCGGTGGTCGTGTCGTCGATCGCCGCGACCGGCAGCGGCGGCCTCGAGGAGGCCGCGCGGATCGCCCGGACCGAGATCGTCCCCGAGATCGAGGCGATCGAGGGGGTGGCGCGAGCCGACCTGACCGGCGGCCTCGAGGAGCGGGTGTTCATCACCCTCGACCCGGGGAAGATGGCCGCGGCCGGGATCACCAGTCAGCAGATCGTCGGCATCCTGCAGGCCAACAACCTGACCCTGCCGTCCGGCCAGATCGCGACCGACGGCACGAAGACGCCCGTCTCGACGATCGGGACCTTCACCTCGGTCGACGAGATCAGGAACCTCATCGTCGGCTTCGAGCGCGTCGCGCCGACGGTCCCGACGGCCCCGGCGCCCGGAGCCTCGCCGGCGGCCAGCGCGGCCCCTGCGGCACCAGCGCCGATCACGATCGGCGATCTCGGGACGGTGGAGCCGGACCTCGTCGCGACGACCGGGTTCGGCCGGACCAACGGCGACCCGGCGCTGACCCTGACCGTGTCGAAGGCGTCCAACGCCAACACCGTCGAGGTCGCCGACGCGGTCCAGGCGAAGCTGGCGGAGATCGGTGCACGACACCAGTCCCAGCTGACGATCACGACCGTCGCGGACCTGTCGGTGTTCATCAAGGAATCGGCTGACGGCCTCGTCCGCGAAGGGGGCCTCGGAGCGGTCTTCGCGATCCTGACGATCTTCCTGTTCCTGTTCAGCATCCGCGCCACGGTGGTCGCGGCGATCAGCATCCCGCTGTCGATCCTGACCGCGCTGGTGATCATGCAGCTGACCGGGGTGACCATCAACATCATGACCCTGGGCGGCCTCGCGGTCGCCGTCGGCCGGGTGGTGGACGACGCCATCGTCGTCCTCGAGAACATCTACCGGCACCGATCCCTGGGCGAAGACCGCCTGACCGCGTCGATCAACGGGCCGCGAGAGGTCGCCGGGGCGATCACCGCGAGCACGCTGACGACCGTCGCGGTCTTCCTGCCGCTGGGCTTCGTCGGCGGCCTCGTCTCGCAGTTCTTCCTGCCGTTCGCGCTGACCGTGACCTTCGCCCTGCTCGCGTCGCTCCTGTGCGCCCTGACGGTCGTGCCGGTGCTCGCCTACTTCCTCATCCGCACCGTCGATCCGAACGTCGACGCATCCGGCGAACCGAAGGGCTCCATCTGGCTCCGCATGTACATGCCGACGATCCGCTTCGTCCTTCGTGGCCGGGCGACCAAGCTCGGGGTCATCGTGGTCGCCGGGATTCCTGTTCTTCGCCTCGCTCGCGCTGGCGCCGCTCCTGCCCACCCAGTTCATCAATGCGGGCTCGGAGAAGACCCTCGTCGTCACCGTCTCGCCGCCGACCGGCGCAAGCTCCGCGGCGGTCCTGGCACGGACGATCGAGGCCGAGACGATCCTGCTCGCCGACCCTGATGTCAAACTCGTCCAGACGAGCATCCCGGCCGAGGGCGACACGAGTTCGCAGGTCTTCCAGTCGGCGCTCCAGGGGCGGGCGGCCAACAGCGCCACGATGACCGTCCAGCTCAAGGACACGGCCGATGTGGACGAAGCGACGGTCCGGCTCACGGCCGCCCTCGAGCCGGTCCGGACCGACGGCTATGACGCGACGATCTCGTCGGGCGGCGGCTTCACCGGCGGCGGCCTGAACATCATCGTCACCGGTCAGACCCGGGCCGACGTCGACAAGGCATCCGCTGCGATCCTGGCGGCCCTCGCCGACCAGCCCGACCTCGTCAACCTCAAGAGCGACCTCGTCAAGGCGACACCCGAAGTCCAGGTGACCGTCGACCCGAACAAGGCCATCACGGTCGGCATGACCGCCGCCCAGGTGGCCGGCCAGGTCCGGGCCGCCCTCGTCGCCCAGCCGGCGACGAGCATCCAGTCCGCCGACGGCCGGACGGTCCAGGTCGTGGTCCAGCTCGACCCCGAGGCGGTCGGTTCGGTCGACGAACTCAAGGCGCTCCCGGTGGGCACGGTGGCCGTCGCCCCGCTCGGGACGATCGCCACGGTCGAGC
Source organism: uncultured Chloroflexia bacterium (assembly GCA_963746865.1). Taxonomy (GTDB): domain Bacteria; phylum Chloroflexota; class Limnocylindria; order Limnocylindrales; family CSP1-4; genus SPCO01. The sequence continues at coordinate 43,753 of CAVVDB010000008.1, read as the reverse complement.
AGGTCGAGGTCCAGGGCAGCATCACCCGGATCGATCAGCGGCCGGCCGCCTCGATCACCGCCGAGATCACCAGCGACGATACGGGCGCCGTCTCGGCCTCCGTCCAGTCCGAACTCGATGCGCTGGCCGCCGCGGGCGCCTTCCCGGCCGGCACGACCGCCGAACTGGCCGGCGTCAGCCAGCAGCAGAGCGAGGCCTTCGGCGGCCTGTTCGCGTCGATGGGCGTGGCCGTCCTGCTCGTCTACGTGATGATGGTCCTGACCTTCAACTCGCTGGTCACGCCGTTCATCATCCTGTTCACCTTGCCGCTGGCGACCATCGGCGCCTTCCCGGCGCTGCTGCTCACCGGTCGGCCGATCGGGGTCAGCGCCCTCATCGGCTTCCTGATGCTGATCGGGATCGTGGTCACCAACGCGATCGTCTACCTCGATCTCGTCGAACGGCTGCGGGCGGACGGGCACTCCACCAAGGACGCCCTCATCGAGGGCGGGCGGACCCGCGTCCGGCCGATCCTGATGACCGCGATCGCGACGATCCTCGCGCTGATCCCGCTCGCGGCCGGCTTCAACGAGGGATCGATCATCGCGGCGGAACTCGGGACCGTCGTCATCGGCGGCCTGTTCAGCGCTACCTTCCTGACCCTCGTCGTGATCCCGGTCGTCTACTCGCTGGTGGATGGCCTGAAGGTCCGGGTCGGGCGGGCGTTCGGTGGCCAGGCGACACTCGAAACGCCACAAGAAGGATCGTCGATCTGATCTCGCTCGCGTGGCTTCGCGCTACGCGACCGCCCATGAATCGGGATGGGCGCGGAGGATCAGGATCGAGACGATCGCCACCCAGGCCGGGAAGATGAGGGCGAGCGGCTCGAAGAATCCGACGCTCAGGAGCATCACGATCGCGGCCAGCATGCCGACGATGACGAACCAGCGCGGAAGGAACCCGGTCCGCTGCCCGATGTTCGACGAAACGAGCATGAAGACCGCCGACATCTTGACCGCGAAGACATAGAACAGGCTCTCGGCGAGGGCGCGCCCGAAGAGGTACGCGGGGTCGGATGCCTGGACGCCGCTCGAGCGGGTGGACGTCACCACGGCCGTCGCTGCGGCATCCGCCGCGAACAGCATCGCGATGAACAACAGGCCGCTGCCGAGGAACACCGTCGCGAAGAACTGGTCCTCGCTGCGGCCGATCCGGCGACGGATGACGGCCAGGAACCACAGGAACGCGATGCCGGCGAAGGGCACCAGGTAGAGCGCGACGGACCAGCTGTCGCTGATGCTCACCGGCCCGCCGTCGCCCGGTGAGGTGGTCGGGTTCGTGCGCAGCAGGACCAACGCGGTGGTCAGCAGTCCCGCGAAGAGCAGGCCGGCGACACCCGCCGCACGGATCGTTCGAAGCCCCATCGGCTCGGTCTGCGAAGCCATGTCCGGTCGAGCCTACACTGCCGCCCCACGCTCGATCGGGCGTCGTGACCGGGCGGTTCGGCGCGGGTCGGCACGGTAGACTCCTTGCGCGCTGCGTCCCACGCGGCCCGAGGAGGAGCGGCTGACCCGATGACCGAGATCGTGCCGGCGGCGCCGGAAGGCGCAGGCGCCGGACGGCACCCGAGGGCGCCGCGCTCGTCCCGGGCTGGCTCCAGCGCCTTGCGGCCGTGGGCTGGAGGCTCCTGGCGACGATCGCCCTCGGCCTGGCGCTGCTCTGGATCGCCGCCCTGCTGTGGACGGTCACCGCCTCCATCCTCGTCGCCGCGATCGTCGCCGCGACCTTCGCGCCGTTCGTGCTCGCGTCTGCGAGACCGCGGCTGGTCGAGGATCAAGGCCGCCGCGGCGGTCTTCGTCGGCGCCGGCGTCATCATCATCGCGACCCTGTTCGTGGTCGCGATCGCGTTCCTGCCGTACATCGGACAGGCCCTCGATTCCCTGTCGACGGGGATCGCGGCGCTCAAGGCGGAACTGGCGAATGTCAGCATCCCGCCCGAGGTCGGCACGACGATCGACCAGGCCGTCCAGGGCCTCCAGGCGTGGCTGTCGAGCGCCGTGTCGGTGATCGCCGAGCAGATCGGCACGGCGGCCACGATCGGCGATCCTCGGCACGTTCCTGACCTTCTTCTTCATGATGGACGGCGACAAGGCCTGGGTCTGGGTGATGTCGTCGGCCAACGAGTGGCGGCGCGATGCCGTCACGTCGGCCGGCGACGAGGCGCTGGCCCGCGTCGGTGGCTACCTGCGCGGGACCGCGATCATCGCGGCGTTCGATGCGGTCATGGAAGGGCTCTTCCTGTGGATCCTGGGCGTGCCGCTGGTGCTGCCGCTGGCGGTCATCGTCTTCTTCGGCCGGTTCATCCCGTACATCGGCGGCCTGATCACGACGATCATGCTGCTGATCGTGACGCTCGGGACGGCCGGGACGACAGCCGCGGTCATCCTGTTGATCCTGATCGCCATCCTCAACGTCATCCAGGGCAAGTTCCTGGCGCCGGTCATCTATCACAAGACCGTGCACATCCATCCGGCCATCGCCCTGATCGCGCTGCCGGCGGGAGCGGCCCTGGCCGGGATGATCGGCCTGTTCGTGGCGATCCCGGTCGTGGCCTTCGCGCTGGCCGTCGTCGGCGCCGATCATCTCCGTCCTCGGGGTTGAGCCGAACGCCAGGCTATCGACGAATCCGCTCGTCCCGATCTGGCTCGACCGCCTCGGCCAGTGGAGCTGGCGACTGCTCGTTGCCCTTGGATTGCTCGCCGTCGCTCATCGCCGCCGCCGTCCAGGTCCCGATCGTGGTCATGCCGCTCGTCCTCGGCATCATCCTGGCCGCCACCCTGGCGCCGTTCGGGACATGGCTGGAGCGCCGTGGCTGGAGTCGAGGTCGGGCCGCCGCGGGCGCGACCCTCGGAGCCGCGTTCGGCGTGATCCTCATCATCGCCCTGACGGTCATCTCGCTTGTCGGACCGGCGAGCGACGCTATCAACGCGGCCATCGCCGGCACGAGTTCCGCGAACGACACTGCCGGCGGCAACGCCGGCGCGCTGGTCGCCCTGGTCCAGACGTTCGGTGCCGGGATCCTCACCGCCATCGCGGGCGCCATCTCCAGCCTCGCCGGCCTCGGCATCGTGCTCCTCCTCGCGACGCTCCTTACCTTCTACTTCCTGCGCGACGGAGACGCATTCTGGCGATCCTTCATCGAACGCTGGGATCCGGGCCGGCGAAGTCAAGTCGACGCGGCCGGAAGCCGGGCGGTCGACGTGCTCGGCGGTTACATGATCGGGACCGGCGCCATCTCGATCTTCGGCGCGGCCACCCAGTTCCTGATCATGACCATCCTGGGCATCCCGTACGCGCTGCCGCTCGCGGTCCTGGCGTTCTTCGGCGGGTTCATCCCGTACATCGGGTCGCTGATCACGACAGGCTTGGCGTTCCTGGTCACGGTCGCGACCGGGACCCCGCAGGACATCGCGATCATGGCCATCTTCACGATCGTGTTCAATATCGTGGCGGGCAACATCGTGGCCCCGCTCGTCTACAGCCGGGTGGTCAGCCTGCACCCGGCCGTCGTCCTGGCGGCCATCCCGGCCGGCGCCGAGATCGCCGGGATCGTGGGCATGTTCCTGGTCGTGCCGTTCCTTGGCGTCGTCTCCGTCAGTCTGGCGGACGGTCCTGCGGGTCATGGACACGCAGCCGGTCGATGCGGTCGCGCCGGCCAAACCGGACGATCTCGTCAAGGATCCAGCCACAGCCGCCGTGGCGAGCGGCTGACCCAACCACGAATGATCCAGCCTCGGACGAACGACGCGGGCCCGGCGCCCGCCGAAGCGAGGCCGGACCCGCGTCAGAGCGGGTCGATGTGGAGGAGCGGCTAGATCCCGAGCGCCTTGGCCTTGGCCGCCGCGAACTCCTCGTCGGACAGGATGCCCTGGTTGTGCAGGTCGGCCAGCTTTTGGAGCTGGGCCATCTGCGGATCCTCGGCCGGGGCGGGCGGTGGCGGGGCGTACTGCGGGGGAGGAGGGGCAGCGGCCGCGGCAGCTTGTTGCTGCTCATACGCCTGAGCCTCGGCCTGCGAAGCGTACTTCTGCTGCTGATGGTGGCTGACCGCCCCTGCGGTCCCGGCCACGACGGCGGTCGTGGCGGCTGCGCGGACGAGGCCGCCTCGGCGTCGCATCATGTAGGTAGCTCCTTTCGATCCGATGGGTGACTTGGTCCGATCAGGAAACGCCTTCGGCCATCAGCTCCTCGACGAGGACGGCCGGGATGCGGCCGTTCGCCACCAGGATGCCGTCGGCGTTCCGCAGGGACTGCGCGAACCGCGCCGCCCAGACGTTCTCCCAGATCATCAGCGCCGCGGTGCTGTTCGGATCCAGGGCGCCGCCGATGTCCTCGACGTCCTCTTCGCCGAGCAGGTTCCGGTTCTCGATGCCGAGGACGCCGAGGGTCGCCCGCAGCTCGGGGCTCGCCTCCGACAGCTCGATGGCCCTGATGTCGCCGGCGCTGTCCTTGGAGATGATGATCAGGTCGAGGACGCGGATCGTCCCCGAATCCTGCAACTCCTGGATGGCCGGGATGATCTCGCCCGAGAAGTTGTTGCCCGGGAACGCGATCGCGATGTATTCGACTGGTCCGATGCTCATGCCGTGGCTCCTATCTCGTTGGTGGCCGACAAGTATGCGCGGTAGACATCCCCTTCGCCTACAGGAATCGTGAGACCCGGGCCATCGCCGCGTTCCAGACCCGGTCCTTCGGAGCGGTCGGGACGGTCGCGGACGTGGACATGGCGGCGAGCTCGTCGAAGATCGCTCGCTCGGTGATCTCGGCGACGGCGGCGTCGGCGAAGTGCAGGTCAAGCTCATCGTTGCGGAAGAGCGACAGGTCGTCGAGGTTGCAGCTGCCGATCAGGACATCGTCGTCGATGCGCAGGACCTTGGCGTGGGCCATCTCCGGATGGATCGAGATCTCGACCCCGGCTCCGATCAGGCGGCCATACCAGTGCCGGAACGCGGCCGCCGGGTACGGCGGGGTGGGCTTTCCCGGGGCGATGACGCGAACCTTCACGCCGCGCAGTGCGGCGGCCTCGAGGCGTTCCAGGATGGCCCGGTTCGAGATGTACGGGTTGACGATGTGGATCTCCCTGGCAGCGTCCTCGAGCCCACGCTCGATGGTGTCGCTGATCGGGTGGTGGCCGGTCCCCGGCACGTTCCAGAGCACGGTCGTCGGCGCCCGGAGGGGCGCGTCGGCGGCCACCCTGAGGGTTGCCGGCGGGAAGTAGCGAGCAAGCGTCGGGTCGTCCGGCGCCGCGCCGTCGTTGTTCCGCCAGCTGATCAGGAAGAGGGCCGCGAGTTGCGCGACGATCGGTCCTTCCACCCGGACCATGACGTCATAGAAGCGCTCGTCGTTGTAGTGGTCCTCGATCCCGCTGCCCCCGACATAGCCGACCCGCCCATCGACCACGACCGTCTTGCGGTGGTCGAAGTGGAGGAGGTCCTCGGGGTTCGGCTCGAACTTGCGATCGCCGACCGTGCCCGACCGCGCGACGACGATGCCATCGTGGGCGATCACCTTGATCCCGCCGGCCAGCAGCTCCCGATACAGGCCTTTGCTGCCTCCGTCGATCTCGCTGCCGATGGCGTCGACGGCCAGCCGGACCTCGACGCCCTCGTCGACCTTCGCCGTCAAGGCCTCCAGGAACTTGTCGCCGATGTCGCCCGGCTTGTAGCCGTAGATCAGGAGATGGACGTGGTCCGTCGCGGCCGCGATGTCTTCGAGGATGCGGGGGAAGTAGCGGCGCCCATGGAGGAGGGGCTCGACGGAGGTCGAGATCGCCGGGGCGAAGGTCAGTGCGAGGTCGGCCCGCCGGACCCTTGGCCGCGCCACCAGGTCGGCGGTCCGCTCGGCGGCGGTCTCGGCCCGGATCGCGTTCGGGTCGAACGGGTCGGTCGGGACCCGCGACTTCCGGCGTCGCAGGGCGGCCGCGGTCGCCGCGAGTCCCGCCCCGATCGCGATCGTCGTCTTGCGGCTCACGGGCGAGTACTCGTGCGGCTCGTGCTGCGCATCATGCGATACCCCTCCGGATGCCACGCCCGCTTGGCGGCGACCGTCTGCCGACGGGTCGGCTGGCGATTGTACGCGCTCGCGCGCGTCCGGGACCCGGTCCGAGGCGTATCCTTGGGGCCTACCCAGCGCCGACCGGAGGAGGACGCCAGATGCCTGAGCTCCCCGTCAAGGAGGTCCGGCTGCCGGAACTCCAGCTCCCTGAACTTGACCGCGCCGAGATCGTCCGCGCCCTGTCGGAGATCCGTCGTCCGACCATCGACCTGCCGGACATCGAGCGCCCGAGCGCGCAGCTTCGTGAGAGCCTCGCGAAGATCGACTGGAGCAGGATCGATCCGACCGCCATCGACATCGGTCGGGCGGCCGCGAGCTGTCGCGGCGCTCGCCCGGAGGGGTCGGCCGATCCTCCGGTCCCGCTGGACGATGGTCGCCGGGACGCTGGTGGTCATCGGGCTGGCCGGCGCCGCGCTGCTGTCCAACACCAAGGTCCGCGACCGCGCCGGGCGAACCGTGGAAGGCGTCCGCGCCCGGATCGACGCGCGATCCGGCGGCGCACCGTCGCTCGAGGTCGAGGAGGACCTCGAGATCCTTCAGGACGCCGTGGCCGAGGCCGAGAGCGATACCGAGACCGCGACCGAAGCGTTGATCGTCGGGCCGGACGAGGTCGAGACCGCGGTGGAGGCCGCCAACCCGGCCTGAGTCGCACCGACGCCGAACTCAGGTCCGGGCCGGTGCCGCTCGCTACACTTGGCGCCCGCGCCGAGCCGGCCGGTCCAGCCTTGAGGGAGTACCCCGAACGATGACATTCAACGACATCTTCGCATCGATGATCGTCTTCTTCTTCTGGTTCATGGCGATCTGGATCTTCATCGCGGTCTTCTCGGACATCTTCCGCCGCAACGATCTGCCGGGCCTCCACAAGGCCGGCTGGATCCTGCTGATCTTTGTCATCCCGTTCGTGGGCGCGCTGATCTACCTCATCGCCCGCCCGAAGCTGACCGCCCAGGACGTCCAGATGATGGCCCAGGCCGATGCCGCCAACAAGGCGGTCGCGGGCGTGTCCACTGCGGACGAGATCGCCAAGCTCCAGCAGCTCAAGGATTCCGGGGCGATCACCCAGGCGGAGTTCGACACGCTGAAGGCGAAGGCCCTGGCCGGCTGATCCGTCCGGGAATCAGGCGGCGGAACCTGCGAGTCGCTCCAGCGTGACCCGCAGGTCTGCCGCGAACCGGCGCGCTCCGGAGAGTTGCACGGCGACTCCGACCACCCGCCCCCGAAGGCTCGACGCGATCCGCTGGAATTCGACCGTGACGTGGCAGCCGCCCCCCGGCCTGGCGGTGACCCGGTACACGATCTCCGTTCCCGGCCGGAAATCGATGGCTTCGACGAGCCGCAACCGGACGACTCCCGGCTCCGACCAGTCGTAGCGCTCCCTCGCCCACACGCCTCCGAGGACGTCGGTCCCCTCGGTCACGTCGGCCCACGTCTCGCCCAGGTCGTGGAGCTCGTAGAACTTGTCGTCGAGGTTCGGCCACAGCTCGGGACGCCGGTCACTGAAATCGGTCAGCGCTGCGATGAACCCATCCGCCGCGATGGCGCCATCCGCCTCGTAGTGGATCTTCGCCACGGCGTCTCCCGGATCCTCAGCTGGTCGGGCTGCCGACTGCCTGCGTCGTGGGATCCACAGCGGATGAGGCCGACACCTCCGTGGCCGCCTGCGGCCCAAGCGTGATCCCGATCGACCCGAGCCAGCGTCGGATGTTGCGGTAGATGGCCGGAGCCCCGAGCGGGATCTCCTCGTCGAGCGTCCACTCGACCGGGTGGAGGATGAACGGCTCGGTCTGCGGTCCGCCGAGGCCCCCATGCGAACCGATCAGTTCCTCGAAGGCGGCGACCTCGCCGAGCTCGGGGTCGTATTGGCTGATCAGCAGGAGGTCGGGGGCGTGGACCATCGCGTCCTCGCGCTTGAGGCTCATGATCGTGTGCGGCCCGAAGAGGGTCGTCGGATCCTCGCCTTCCACGCGATCCTGATCAAGGAAGCGGGTCCCCTTCGGCCCGAACACGACCGCGCCGAACTCCTTGGAGCGGACCAGGAGCATGGCGACCCCCGGATGCGCGGCGACGGCGGCCACCAGGCCAGGATGGAGCTCCTCGAGCTCCTCGACGGTCAGTCGCTGGTCGTGCCCGGTGAACCACACCAGCCCGAGGTTGCCCGAGCCCACGACCGCGATCGACGACGCGTCGGCGACCGGTGGCGGGGCCTCCTCGGCGTCCAGGTCGACCACGCCATCGGTCGTCTTGCTCGCCAGGGCGGCCCGAGCGACGGTCGGCCCGACCCCCGTGCTCTTGGTGATCTCGGACAGGAACGAGTTGACGAAGGTCGAACCCTCGGCCTGGGTCTTGGCCTGGAGCACCGTGGCTCGCCCGCTCATCAGGCTCCGCACGAACTCGCCGAGGCTGACCCCGTAGCGCTGAAGGAAGGTCTCGCCCAGGCTCTGGCCGTGGTCGGACAGGATGATGAACTTGTACGGGCGCGGCGCCTCCTCGGTCGCCTTGGCGAGCGTCGCGATCGCCCGGTCGACGCCGTCGAGCGCGGTGAACGACTCGACTCGCTCCGGTCCGCAGTGGTGCGCCAGTTCGTCGTAGTCGGTGAAGTCGGCGTAGATGACGTTCGTGCCGCGGTACATCTCCTCGATGATCAGGGCCGTGTTGACATCGCGAAGCAGGACGTTGCTGGCGGCACGCATCCCGGCGTACTTCATCCCGCGATGCATCTGCGGGCGGATCCCGGCTCGTCGCGTCCGGCGGGCCTGGATCAACTCCGTGATGAACTCGCCAAGGAACAGCGTGAACGACCGGAGATAGCCGGTCGGGCTGAAGAAGAACGACATGAACGCGTTGCTGTCGCCGATCCCGCCGCCCTCGGCCTTGATCGAGGCGGTCGTCAGGTAGGAGCGCGTGGCGTCGCCGGTCATCAGGTTGCAGATGCTCGCGCCATTGTTCGACAGGAGCCCCTCGCCGTTCGAGATCCGCGACACGATCAGGGTCGCGTCGAGCGGGTTGCTCGAGGCCATCAGGTGCTGCCGGTCGCGCTCGTACCAGCGGAACGCGGGGATCCCGTCGTTGTTGCCGTGCAGGATCCCCGCCTGGCTGGCCGAGGTCATCGACGGCAGGATCGCCTCCCAGCGCGACAGCTTGTGGGACCCGTCGCGGACCCAGTCGGCCATCGTGTTGACGGAGCCAGCCCGCATCCGGCCGGCCAGGATCGGATGCGCCAGTCCGTCGATCTGGATGATCACGAGGCCGGGCGTGTCCGATTGCCCGGTCGCGCGTTTGACCATCAGCCGCTGGATGAGCACGCCGTAGTAGGACCCGCCGCTATCGATGCCGAGGATCGCCGTCAGCAGCGTGTTGAAGATCGCGTAGATGAACGACGCGACCAACGCCGTGGCGAACCCGTCGACATGGACGCCGGGGGCGAAGTACGACGCGATCATGAACGACACGACCTGGAGGACGAGCACGAGGATCCCGACCAGGATGAGCGAGATCGGGGCGGCCAGGACGAGGACGACCGGCCGGATGGCTGCGTTGAACAGGGCGATGAGGATCACCGCGAACACGGCATCGCGCAGGCTGTCGACCACGACGCGGGGCATGATCCATGCCGTCGCTGCGAACGAGATGGTCGCCACGATGAGCGTGATCAGGAGCCGCTTGACCAGGGCGACCCGTCCGCCACGCCACTCCCAGAGCACGCGGAACTGGGTTTCGTAGAAGCCGAGCAGTCGGCTCATGGTCGTAAGGCCTCCATCGGTCGTCGGCGCGTGTCGGAGGCACAGCATAGGGCGCTCGATAGGGCAACGCGGCCAGAATCCCGGCGCGCCGGTCATCCCGGTTCGCTATCATCAGGGGACCGCCGACGTTCGATCGCCGCCTCGGGGCGCACTGCCCCGACCGATCGACCCCTGTGCCTGGCACTCGGTTCCGGTGAGTCTGCTCGGGGGAGCAGGAGAAGGAGGCCTTCGATGGCTGACGATACTGAGACCACGCCCGCCGCGGGCGACGACATGATCGTCGTGACCGGCGCGATCATCGACGACGAGGGTGTCCTGGCCGAGGGCGCGATCGCCATCGAGGGCGACCACGCGCTGGTCGTCGCCCGTTTCGCCGACACGACGTCGGCGCGGGCGATCTACGACGACCTGCTCGAGGCGGAGCTCGACGGCTCGCTCCACATCGACGGCGTCCTCGTCGTCAAGGCCGACGACAACGGCAAGCTCCACGTCGAGAAGATGACCGACCACAGCACGCGGACCGGGCTCAAGTGGGGGATCGTCGGTGGCGTCGTCGCCGCGGTCTTCCTGCCGGCCACGATCGTCGCCGGCGCCGTGACGCTCGGTGTGGCCGGGGCCGCTGCCGGCAAGGCGCGCAACCTCGCCCATCGGCTCGAGGTCGAGAAGCAGCTCGCCGACGTCATCACCCCTGGCACGTCCGGCATCCTGGCGCTGGTCACCGCGACCGACGCGCCGGCCGTCGAGGCCAAGATGCCGGCCGCCCAGGAAGTCAAGACCGTCTCGGTCGACGACGAGACCGCCGGCGCCATCAAGGAAGCCGCCTCCGAGGCCGAGGCGGTCGCCCCGTCCGGGAGCTGACGGCCGGGGCCACGGCCCTGCGCAGACGATGGAACGAGTCCGGACCTTCGGGTCCGGGCTCGCCCGTTTTCCAGCCTTGCCCGCCGCTCGTTGACGCATCGCCGGTTAATCCCGATAATCTGACTCGGAATTAAAGACGAGGCTGGACATGCCCCGCGCGGCGAGAGCGCCGCCAGCAACGAACGACCGGAGACCCGATGACCGCAGCCCGCGAGATCGTCACCGACCAGCGCGACCAGTTCGCCTTCCACGACGACATCGCGTACCTCGCCGAGACGAAGCGCGGCCTGTCGCGCGCCACGGTCGAGGAGATCAGCGGCTTCAAGGACGAGCCGGACTGGATGCTCCAGTACCGCCTGCGCGCCTACGAGCACTTCCAGAAGCGGGCGATGCCGACCTGGACCGACGGCCTCGACAAGATCGACTTCGACAAGATCGTCTACTACCGAAAGCCGTCCGAGCGCGAAGAGAAGTCGTGGGACGACGTTCCCGACCAGATCAAGGCGACCTTCGAGCGGCTCGGCATCCCGGAGGCGGAGCGCAAGTTCCTGGCCGGTGTCGGCGCCCAGTACGACAGCGAGGTCGTCTACCACTCCGTCAAGGAGGAGCTGACCAAGCTCGGCGTGGTGTTCATGGGCACCGACCAGGCGCTCAAGGAGTACCCGGACATCTTCCGCAAGCACTTCGGGACGGTCGTCCCGGCGGAGGACAACAAGTTCTCGGCGCTCAACGCGGCGGTCTGGTCGGGCGGCTCGTTCGTCTATGTCCCGAAGGGCGTCGAGGTCCCGCTCCCGCTGCAGGCCTACTTCCGGATCAACGGCGAGAACACGGGCCAGTTCGAGCGGACCCTGATCGTCGTCGACGAGGGCGCCAAGGTCCACTACATCGAAGGTTGCACTGCGCCGATCTACGCCACCGAGTCGCTCCACGTGGCGGTTGTTGAGGTCGTAGCGCTGCCCGGTTCCAAGGTCCGCTACACGACCATCCAGAACTGGTCGAACGACGTCTACAACCTCGTGACCAAGCGAGCGCACGCGTACGCCAACTCGACCGTCGAGTGGATCGACGCGAACACGGGCTCGCGCAAGACGGTCAAGTTCCCGGCCATCTACCTGCGCGGCGAAGGCGCGACCGCGGACATCATCAGCGTGGCGGTGGCCGGCAAGGGCCAGCACCAGGACACCGGGGCCAAGGCCGTCCACCTCGCCCCCAACACCCGCTCGCGGATCGTCAGCAAGTCGGTCTCCAAGGACGGCGGCCGGGCGACCTATCGCGGTCAACTCAAGGTCCTGCCCGGCGCCACGAACGTCGTGGCCAGCGTCCGCTGCGATGCCCTGATGCTCGACGACATCAGCCGGAGCGACACCTACCCGTACATCGACATCGGGGAGGACGACACCTCGATGACCCACGAGGCCACCGTCGGCAAGGTCAGCGCCGACCAGGTCTTCTACCTCATGAGCCGCGGCCTGACCGAGAACGAGGCCACCAACCTCATCGTCCAGGGCTTCCTCGAGGTCTTCACCAAGGAACTCCCGATGGAATACGCCATCGAGTTCAACCGCCTCGTCAAGCTCGAGATGGAGGGGTCGCTCGGATGACGGTCGCGTCACCGCGGCCGCGCCCTGCCCGGCAGGGACCGACGGACTTCACCCTCGCGGTCGAACGTGCGGACGTCGACGAGGTCCAGCGCACGACCCTCGGTCCCGACTGGTTGTCGGTCGATCGCCACGCAGGGTTTGACGCCTTCGAGGCGCTCCCGGCGGAGTCGAACCAGCTGTACACCCCGTACATCGACCTGCGCGGGGCGCGCCTCGCGTCCGCCCGGCTCACCTGGTCCCCGCTGACGGACCCTGTCCCGGCTGCCCTCCCCGAGGGCACGGACGGTCTCCTGGTCCTGACCGAGGGCGACGTGACCGCGTCGGCCCTGTCCGACGAGGCGATGGCGGCCGGCGTCGAGTTCACGACCGTCGCCGAGCTCCTCGTGCGCAAGCCCGAGCGCGTCCGCGACCTGCTCGCCGCATCGCCGTTGCCCGTGGACGACCGGTTCGCCCAGCTCACCCGCGCCCTCTGGACCCAGGGGGTCGTCCTCGACATCCCCGATGGCGTGTACCTGGCCCACCCCATCGTGATCCGTTGGGCGGCCGGCCGCGCGGATCGTGCCCTCCTCACCCGCACCTTCGTCGCCCTCGGCGATCGCGCACGGGCGACCCTCCTTGAAGAATTCGTCGCCTCCGAGTCGGTCCCGCCCGATGCCGGTCCGTCGTTCCTCGCCGGCACCCTCGAGGTCGCCCTCGGTCGCGAGGCCAGGCTCGAAGTCGCCAGCCTCCAGGAGCTCCCCGCCACGACCGTCGCCTTCGGGCATCGCCACGCCGTCATCGGCGAAGGTGCCGCGCTTCACTGGGCGCTGGCGCACCTCGGCTCGAAGCTCGTCCGCAGCCGCGTCGACAACCGGCTCGAGGGCGATCGGAGCACGGTCGAGCAGGTCGAGATCGTGTTCGGCGGCGAGGGCCAGCTGTTCGACCTGACCTCGTACACCCGTCACATCGGCCGGGATACGACCGGCAACCTGCTGTCGAAGGGTGCGCTTCTCGACGACGCGCGGGCGTATATGAAGGGGATGATCGTCATCGAGAAGACGGCCATCGGGACGGACAGCTTCCTTGGCGAGTTCGGGATGAACCTGTCCAAGGCGGCGCGGTCGGTGGCGATCCCGAGCCTCGAGATCGACCAGCCTGACTGCCGGCGGGCGATGCACTCGAGCGCGGTCGGTCCGATCGACGAGACCCAGCTGTTCTATCTCGAGAGCCGCGGGATCCCGCCCGACGAGGCGCGCAAGTTCATCGTGCTGGGCTTCCTAGAGCCGGTCGTCGCCCGCGTACCGCTGGCCGACGCCCGGGACCGCCTGCGCGGGCTCCTCGAGCAGAAGTGGGACGCCGGTTCAGGCTCGGGGACGGTCGCCGCCGCGTGAGACGCATCGACCTCCTCGCGGTCGACGAGGTCCCCGACGGCGAGATGAAGATGGCCTGGGTGGACGGCTCCGACCAGGTCCTCGTGGTGAACTCGAGTGGCGAATTCTCGGCCGTCCAGGGGATCTGCAGCCACGAGTATTTCGAGCTTGACAAGGGCTTCCTGACGGCCGGCACGCTGACCTGTGCCCTCCACCTGTCGCGCTTCGACCTGGAGAACGGCGAGCCGCTCGATCCGCCGGCCGAACTGCCCCTCGCCGTCTATCCGGTCGTGGTCGTGGGCGGTCGCATCCTGATCGAGGTCCCGGACGGCCCGCTCGACATCAACGAGTGACCTGCTCCGTCTCTGGTACGAACGTCCGGTATCGGGGCACCCGGCTGGCGCGGTAGCGTGTCGGGGCCATGCAGCCCATCGTGTTCGAGGCGTTCGCCGAAGACTGCACGATCACCGGTCGGGTGACGATGTTCGGCGAGCGCCTGACGGACTTCCTCAACGGTCAGCACCGATTCCGGCTCAATCACGTCGTATGCCACAGCCTGACCGACGGCCACGAGGTCTCGATCGACAGCCTGTCGATCGAGCGCTCCGACCTGCTCGTCGTCATCGCCAACGGCCCACGCGGCTCGGAGAAGCAGCGCATCTCGATGCAGACCGCCCGATTGCAGGTGCACATCGGGCCCTATCTGATCCTCGGCCGGTTGCACACGGAGCCGGGATCGGATGTGATGGCGAGCGTGCTCAAGCGCGAGCCGATGATCCCGCTGACGAACGTGACGATCGCCTACGAACACGCCGGCGCCATCGTCGCCCGTGACCTGCCGACGGTCATCGTCAACCGGATGCTGGTGGACTGGATCACGCCGACCACGGACGCCGCGACGGTCTTCCCGGACGTCGAGGTCCGCTCGCCGTTCACGGCCCGGCTGTTCAAGGACTTCACCGGCACGTCGGGCTTCTAGCGCGGCAGCATGACCCCGAGGCCGAGCGCCTCCGCGCGACGCAGGATCGCGTCCCCGAATACGACATCGGCCAGCCCGACGCCCAGGTGCGTGGTGACGACACGTCCCGACGCAGGTCGGGCGGTCCCCGCCAGGATGGCCTCGCCGAGGGTCGCGGTGGGATCGGGATAGTCCTCGAACAAGCCGGCATCGCGATTGGCAAGGAACTGCCCCCGATCGTCGACGAGGAAGAGTCGGGCATCGCGGGCGACCTCGGCGGCGCAATACGTTGCGTAGTCGACGGGCACGACGAGGGCGTCGTCCGTCAGCCAGTCCGCGGTCATGACCTGGCGGACCGGCCCGAACGAGGCGGCCGTCACTACGACGTCCGCTTCACGGACCGCAGCTCGCGCATCCGCGGCGACGCTGACCGCGCCGATCCCGTCGGTCGCGCGGGCCGCGACGGCGAGCGTCTCGGCCTGCTCCGGGCGCCGGGCGAAGAGCGACAGCGCCACGCCCGGCAGCGTCCGTCCGAGGACCGCCAGGTGGCTTCGGCCCTGGGCGCCGGCACCGATCAGGGCCGCCCGCGGCGGCCGGCCGGTGACCGTCGGGGCGAACCGGCCGATGGCGACCCCGGACACGGCGGCGGTGCGGAGCGCGGTGATCGGCCCACCGTCGAGGATCGCGGTCGGAAGCCCCGTGGCAGCGTCGTTGAGGATCACCACGGCATTGATCGCCGGCAGGCCACGGTCGTTGTTCGTGGCGTAGCCCGCCACCCATTTCATCCCGACGAGATCGTCGTGTCCGGCCGCGTCCTGCCCGCGCAGGAAGGCCGGCATGGCGTGGGCGAACGAGTCGGCCGGGCGTGGATGGACCCCGATCTTCGGCGGCAGCTCGGCGTCCCTGACCAGGGAGGTGAGGGTCCGTTCGGCGAGTCGCAGGCGCTCGTCGAGGTCGGGCATCGCAGCCAGCACCGCGGCCGCATCCAGGTAGCGCAGGGGTGCGACGTCGGGGTCGGACACGCCCCGGAGTCTACGCGGCGACGATGACCTAGGATGGACCCGTGCCCCCCATCGACGTCGAGCGCAGCCTCGACAACCTCAAGCTGGAGCGGGACGCGATCGTCCTGTACGACTCGCTGGCGTCCATCGAGAAGGAGCCGCGACGCGCGGACGCCTTCCGCCGGATCGCCGCGAACGAGCGGCGTCACGCCGATATCTGGGCGTCGAAGCTCGACGGGCTGGGCGTGGCCGTCCCGCCGGCGGGCCGTCCCCGGGCCCGCGTCCGGTTCATCGTCCTCACCGCCCGGCTGTTCGGCACCGCCGCGGTCGCCGACATGGTCAAGACCCTCGAGGGCGACGAGGAAGCCGCCTACGACGCCCAGGAGGGGTCGCCCGAGGTCGCCGCGATCGCCGCGGACGAGCGCGAGCACGCGGTCATCTGGGACCGCCTGAAGGCCGGCGACCAGATCGGCCAGGTGACCGAGCCGGGACGCGACGGCGTGGCCATCGCGCGACGGGCGACGAGCGCGGCCGAGATCGGCCGGCGCGAGCGCTGGCACCGTGCCGATGGGCGGTCCGGAACGCTTCGGGCGGTCATCTTCGGGGTCAGCGACGGACTCGTCAGCAACCTCGCCCTGGTGATGGGCGTGGCCGGCGCCGCGTCCGGGAATCCGAGCTTCATCCTCCTGGCCGGCGTCGCCGGGCTGCTGGCCGGGGCGTTCAGCATGGCCGCCGGCGAGTACATCTCGATGCAGAGCCAGCGCGAGCTGTTCGAGCGACAGATCGCCCTAGAGCGCGCCGAGATGGAGGCGATGCCCGAGGAGGAGGAGGCCGAGTTGGCCGCCGCCTATCGGGCCAAGGGGTTCAGCGCGGCCGAGGCCGCGCGGATCGCGCACCGCATCTTCGAGGATCCCGACACCGCGCTCGACATGCTGGTGCAGGAGGAGCTCGGCCTGGATCGAGAGCAGCTCGGATCGCCGCTCGGGGCGGCCGGCGGTTCGTTCGTGGCGTTCGCGATCGGGGCGTCCATCCCGGTCCTGCCGTATCTCATCGGCGGGGGGACCAACGCCCTGCTGGCGAGTCTCGGGCTGAGCCTCATCGCGCTGTTCGCCGTCGGAGCCGCCGTCAGCCTGTTGACCGGTCGCGGCCTCATCTTCTCCGGGGTCCGGCAGCTGACGATCGGCTTGGCGGCCGCCCTGGTGACCTATGCCATCGGATCGATCATCGGCGTGACGACGAGCTGACCGATGGCCGACGACCTTGCCCGACGCCTGCGCTCCCAGGGCCTTGACCCATCGCCGTGGTCGAACGGGCCGGGCGACCGGTACGCCGCCCACGAACACGGCTACGACAAGGTCATCGTCGTCGAACGGGGGTCGATCCGGTTCGGCCTGGACGACCGTGTCGTTGACCTCGTGAGCGGCGATCGACTCGACTTGCCGGCGGGGACGCGACACGACGCCGTGGTCGGACCGGCTGGGGTGACCTGCCTGGAGGCACACCTGCCGGTCGGCGAGCTGGCGAGCGTGGAGCTTCGGACCGCGGGGACGTGGCAGGATGAAACCGATGGACCCGACAAGGCGTAGTGCGTGATGGATGGTCGAGGGGGTCCGACCGACGATGCCGCGGTCGTCCTCCGGATGGCGGCGGGATCCGAAGCGGCCCTGGAAACCTTGTATGACCGGTATGCCAGCGCGATCTTCGCGGCGGCCTATCGGCTGACGTCGGATCGGGGGACCGCCGAGGAGGTCGTGCAGGAGACATTCCTGGCCCTGTGGAACCGGGCGGAGACGTTCGACCCGGGCGCCGGCACGCTGTCCGCGTGGCTGCACACGATCGCCCGCAACCGGACGATCGATCGGCTGCGCGCGGCCGGGCGTCGGCCGTCGCTGGTCGCCCTATCGTCGGCCGCCGGGCCGGATGAGGATGCGACGCAGGCGCTCGATCGGCTCGTGACCGGCGGCTCGATCGTCGGGGGTTCGACGCCGTCGCCGCGCCCCGAGGAGGCCGTCGCCAGCGTCGGCCTGCGCGAGGCGATCCGGACTGCGCTGGTCGACATGCCGGAGGTGGAGCGGACGGTCATCCTGCTGGCCTACCAGGAGGACCTGTCGCAGGCCGAGATCGCCGGTCGGCTCGGCTGGCCGCTCGGCACGGTGAAGACACGAACGCGAAGGGCCCTGCAACGTCTCCGCCAAGGGCTCGGCGCCGAGTACGGACCCGCGGCCGGCCCCGATGGCGTCCCGGTATCGGCCGGTGAGGATCGATAAGGACACGATGGACCACGACGAAACGCGCGAACAGCTGGAACTGGCGGCGGTCGAGCCGGGCGGGCTCGATCGGCTGCTGGCCGGCGATACCGCGACGGCCCAGGCGGTTGCCGCGCACCTGGCCGGCTGCCCGTCCTGCACCGACGAGTTCGTCCGCCTCCAGCGGGCTGCGACCCTCATCGGCTCCGTCGTCCGCGAGATGCCTGCCGCCGACCTGCGCGAGCGGACCCTCGCCGCGGTCCGCGCCGAGGGCGTGCCCCGGCCGATCGAGACCGGCCTGGCGCTGCCCCCGGCGGCGCCGACCCCGGTCGCGACCGCAGACCCTGGGCGACGACGACGGGCCATCGGCTGGTTCGGGACGATGGCGGCGGCCGTCGTGCTGTCGGTGGTGACGACTTCGTTCGTCGTCAACGGGCGCGTCGACGACGAGCTCGCCGCCCAGGCCCAGACCATCTCGGCCCTCGAGCAGGTGACCTACTCGACCATGCGCGTGACCGCGAAACCCGACGCGGAACAGGTCCTCCTGGCCGGCGTGTCGGACCCGGCGATGGCCGGCAGCCTCGTCTACTCCCCGTCGACCACCGAACTGGTGGTCGTTGCCGACGGCCTCGAGCCGCCCCCCGCCGGCCAGGAATACCGCTGCTGGATCGAGGTCGGCGGGATCCGTCAGCGTGTCGGGCGGATGTTCTTCGGCGACGACCTTGCCTACTGGGTCGGTCCCGCCCCTGCCGTTTCCGGCGTCTCGAGCGGCGCCAGGTTCGGGGTCTCGCTGGTCGACGCGTCGGGTTCGTCCGTCGACACCGCGCCGGTGCTGCTCGGCGAGCTCTGATCGTCCGACGCCCATCGGGCCTCGTCATCGACCTCCTCGGCGTCAGCGCCAACGCCATCGGGCGGCGGCGCGTCGAGATAAGCCCGGTGGAGCAGGAGGATCCGGTCGGCCGCCGCCGGTGAGACGTCGTAGCCGTCCTCGGCCATGACCGCCGACAGCCAGGCCGCCTCGCGTGGTCGCTCGACCGCGTCGATCTCGGCGTCGCGCCGGCGTGAATCCATCACGACAAGCCAGACCAGCCCGGCTCCCACGACGAGCCCGACGATGAGCAGCCAGACATTGAACTCGGCAACCACCCGCGGGCCAGTATAGGGAGCCACGCCGTTACACTCCCGGGATGTTCGACCTCACCCCGGATCCGATCCTCGTCCAGATCGGTCCCTTGGCGATCGGCTGGTACGGCCTCGGCTATGCGCTGGGGCTGGCAGCGGCCTACCTCGTCATGGTCCGTCTCGCCCGCCGGGCGGGGGAGAACTGGGAGATCCTCGGTAACGGGATGATCGTGGTCGCCATCGCCGCGCTCATCGGCGGCCGTCTGTACCACGTCATCGACCAGTGGTCGGAGCTGTATGCCAGCGACCCGATCAAGATCTTCCTGCCGCCGTATTCCGGCCTCGGGGTCTATGGCGGGATCGTCACGGGGACGGTGGCGGCGTACCTGTATGCGCGCTACAAGAAGGTCCCGTTCCTGCGCTGGACCGACATCATCGCCCCCGGTCTGTTCGTCATGCAGGCGATCGCCCGGTGGGGCAACTTCTTCAACCAGGAGCTGTACGGGTCACCGACCACCCTGCCGTGGGGGATCCCGATCGATTGTGCGCATCGCATCGAGGCGTATGCCTGCGACCTCTACCCGGAGACGACGCGGTTCCATCCGCTCTTCCTGTACGAATCACTGTCGGGGGCGATCGGCGCGATCGTCCTCATCTGGCTCGGCTATCACGCCCGGGCGCGGCTCCGTCCGGGTGACCTGTTACTCGTCTTCTTCATCTGGTACGGGATCGTCCGCTTCGTCCTCGAGACCTTCCGGTCGGACAACTGGCTCTTCTACGGGATCCCGGTCGCCCAGCTCGTCTCGCTCGCCTTCATCATCCCGGCCGCGCTGATCCTGCTCTGGCGTCATCGATCGGGCCATCGAGCTCGACGATCCGCCGACCCATCCTGATGGCGCGACCTGGGGCGCCCTCGGCCGGCCCGTCGATCCCGACGCGGACGAGGAGCTCGACGACGACGAGTGGGAATACGAGGACGACGACGAGGCGGACGACGACGAGCGACGACGACGAGGCCGACGACGAGACCGCCGAGGGCCTGACGCCGACGATCCGACGGCGAGCGCCGCGACGCAGACGCCGACCCCGAACCCCCGGCGAACACCGACGACGAACGGATGTGACCGAGTCGCCGTCGGGACCGGGAGCCGGGCGGGCGAGACCGCCACGCGGTCGGGTCTCGCCGGAGGCGCTCGCCGCGGCGCGTGGTGGTGCCGTCGAAGGGCTGGCCTGGCTTGGCCGGCCGCCGGAGGCGAAGGCGTCGATCTTCTACCGGGTCCTCCGGCTGGTGGCGCGCTTCGTCATCTTCGGGCTCCTCCGGATGCGGATCCGGACCTCCGGCCAGGAGCTCCTGCCGCGAGGCGGCTATCTGCTGGTCGGGGCCGCCCACCGCGGCTGGATGGATCCGTTCGTCGTGATGCACGCGATCCCGACGGAACCGCGCGCGTGGTTCCTCGGCAGCGCCCCGTCGACCTTCACGTCGCGCTGGAGGGAGCGCCTCATCCACCGCCTTGGCGGACTCCTGCCGGTGTGGCGCGGCGGCGTCGGGATCGAGCAGCACGTGGCCTCGGCCCGCGCCGTGATCGCCAATGGCGCCGTCTTCGCGCAGATGCCCGAGGGGACCGTCAGCGGTCCGCCCGGGCATGTCGGTGCGTTCCGGTGCCGGCTGGGCGGTCATCGCCCTCCGCACGGACGCCCCCATCGTCCCGCTGGCGATCGCGGGGACCGAAGAGCTCTACGTCGGGACGCCGGATGGCGTCGCAGGTCCTGCCGGTCACGTCGGCTCGTGCCCTGGCCGGACTTGCGCCGGACGCCGACCTTCCGGCCGAGGGGACCCGCGAGGAACTCGCCCTGGCCCACGCGATGAACGTGTCGCTGGCCGTGATCCTCGGCCCGGCGGTCGAGATCCTCTACCCGTGGACGGTCGACCCGCCGAGCCATCCGCGCCGTCTTCGCAAGCGACTGACCTGGCTGCTCCTGCGTCCCGGTCGCCTCGACCGGGACGGCTGACCGCTCGTCAGGCCGGTCGTCCTACATGCGACCGGCAGCGATCGCCGCGACCTTCTTCATCTGCTCGAGCCGCTCATCCGCGGTCTTGGCCGGGTCGAAGGCGGACATCGAGAGCAGCGTGTCGCCCTTGAGGACGACCAGCAAGGCGCTCGACGGGGAGTACGCCGCCTTGTCGCCCATCCCGGAGATCGAGGTCGCCGCCGGGTCGCCGGCGTAGGCGCCGTAGACGGCTCCGCCGCCGGTCGTCGTCAGTACGAAGGCCAGGATCGGTGCACCGTCGGCCTGGACGTCGCAGGTGTCGGGTGGACCGGTGAGGACCCTGGTCGTGACCGGGACGCCGAGGATCTCGGCGAGCTCGTCGGTGGTGACCAGCGAGCAGACGCCGGCCGTGGTCCCGCCGCCACCCGGCGCCTTGGTCGGGACGCCCGCCACCGACGCGGCCGAGGTCGCGCCGGGCTGCGATGCGCCGCCGGGCGCCGCGCTGGGTGGCGCCGCCTGGCTTCCCGCGGCGGTCGCGGCCGCGCCACCTCCACTGCAGCCCATGACGACGACCAGCCCCAGGCCGATCGTGCGCAGAACATCGGATCCGGTCACGCATGGTGTCCCCCATCGCTCATGGTGGCATGGCGCAGGATCGCGCACGCCCGACGGTGTCCTCCCGTCCGTCATGCGGCACGATACGCCGCCATGTCCCCGTCGCGTCGCGTCGTCGGACACGGTCGCACGGTATCCTCAGCCCCGATGCAGTACGCCGAGTCGATCCTCGACCTGGTCGGCGGGACGCCGCTGGTCCGGATCCAGCGGCTCATCCGCGATCTGACTCCGCATCGAGCGACAACCGCTGCTGCTGGCCAAGCTGGAGATGCTCAATCCGGGCGGGTCCGTCAAGGATCGGATCGGCCTGCCGATGATCGAGGCGGCCGAACGCGCCGGCCTGCTCAAGCCCGGCGGCACGATCATCGAGCCGACGTCCGGCAACACCGGTCACGGCCTCGCCATCGCGGCCGCGATCAAGGGCTATCGCTGCATCTTCGTGATGGCCGACAAGCAATCGGCCGAGAAGCAGCAGCTCCTGCGGGCATACGGCGCCGAGGTCGTGCTCTGTCCGACCAACGTTGCCCCCGAATCGCCCGAGAGCTACTACTCGGTCGCCGCTCGACTGGCCCGCGACATCCCGGGCGCGTTCAAGCCGGACCAGTACTGGAACGTCGAGAACCCGGCCGCCCACGAGCGAACGACCGGCCCCGAGCTGTGGGACCAGACCGATGGGCGGATCACGCATCTCGTGGTGAGCGTGGGCACCGGCGGCACGATCTCCGGGGCGGGCCACTTCCTCAAGGCCCGGAGCCCGGCGATCCAGGTGATCGGCGCGGACCCCGAGGGGAGCGTGCTGTCGGGCGACACCGCCCGTCCCTACCTCACCGAAGGGCGTGGGGGAGGACTTCTTTCCGGGCACCTACGACCCGTCGATGGTCGATCGCTGGGTGCGGGTCAGTGATCGTGATTCCTTCGAGATGGCACGTCGCCTCACCCGCGAGGAGGGGATCCTATCCGGCGGCTCGTGCGGGACGGCGATGGTGGCCGCGCGCGAGGTCGTCCGCGACCTGACAGCGCGACCGACGGCGGTTCCGAGGCGGTCGTCGTCGTCCTCCTTCCCGACAGTGGCCGGAGCTACCTCTCGAAGATCTACAACGACGAATGGATGCGCGCCAACGGGCTCCTCGCCACGACCGGCGCGGTCATCCGGGTCGAGGACCTGCTCCACGACCGCCACCACGCCGGGCCGCTGCCGGACCTCGTCATCGCCCGGACGACGCAGCGCGTCGGCGAAGCCATCGAGATCCTCCAGGAGTTCGGGATCAGCCAGCTGCCGGTCTCCGAGCGACCCGACGGCGACGCCATCGAGGGGTTCGTCGGCTCGATCACCGAGAAGGGCCTGCTCGACCGCGTCTTCCGCGACCCGTCCATCGTCGAGCGGACGGTCGGCGAGGTCATGGACCGCCCGCTCCCGTTCATCGACGTCGAGACGAGCCTCGATCAGGCGTTCGCGCTGCTGTCCGGCGGTTCGTCGGCCGTCATCGCGACCCGCGGCGACCGGCCGATCGGCGTCGTGACCAAGCTCGATGTCCTCGAGTACCTGACCCACCGCCCCGCGCCACGGGGCTGAGCGGCCGCCGCCCTACAGCCGGCCGGCCGCGACCTTGCCGAGCGCGACGGCGAGGGCCTTGAGCGAAGCCTCATCGGTGGCGTCCGACTGATCGATCGAGATGCCGACCCCGTGGTCGCCCTTCCAGATCGAGATCTCGCCGTCGGTGTAGAAGGCGGCGTCTCCGAGACCGTCCACCTTGGTGCCCAGTTGACCAGTCGTGGCGAACCCATCGAATGACACCTTGGCGGCGGCGCCCTCGGCGACCTCGACGGTCGACGCTGTTGCCCGACTCCTCACTGGTGTACTCGCAAGTGCCCGTCATGCCGTCGGCGGCCACCTTCGGGGTGGCCACCATGGCGCCGTGGAGGATCCCCGCGACCTCCGCCTCGGTCATCAGGCTGCACGGCTTTGCGGCGAGGCCGGTCGATCCGCCGCCGCCCCCCGCGGCCTTCGACGGCGCAGGACTGGCTCCGGCGGCCTGCGAGGCAGGCGCGGCCGATGGGGCGCCACCCGCGGGCGTCGTGCTCGCAGCCGCAGTGGCATTCGCCCCCGCGCTTGGCCCACCACCGGGGGCCGTCGAAGCGGCCGGGCCGCCACCGCCTGATGAGCTGCATGCCGCGAGGAGGAAGACTAGGGCTGTAGAGAGCCCGAGAGCGCGCCTGCGCATGGCAAGACCTCCAAGGTCACGGCCGGAACACCGGTCTGTCGTTTCGACCGACCCCACGCTCGTCCCGGCCAAGTCTCGACAGAGTCTAGGGCCATCGTCGCCGCGGGATGTCACGCATCGGCGCTCGATGCCGGTCGGTGCGTGGTCGCGGATCGACGGAGCGTGATACAAGCGCAAGCATGTGGCGGCCATGACTGGATGGACTTCGCGGCCGATGATGCGTGGTCGTCGTGCCATGCTGCGATGGTGACGACGACCCCGATCCGATCGCTCGCGACCGACCGACTCGTGCTGACCCCGTTCGATCGGGGATCCGATTGGCCCGCCTTCGTGGCTGACATCGTCCTCGACCCGGAGGTGACTCGATACTGGGCGGACTTCGCGGCGCCGGACCTCACGGACGCGGACAAGGAACGACTTGCGGCCGAGGAGTTCCTGCCGTGGTTCGACGAGGGCCAGGCGCGTGGCCTGGTCGTCTGGACCGTCCGAACGACATCCGGGGAGTTCGTCGGGGTCAGTGGCCTGATGACGTCCGAACCCCCGGTCGGCGGGCCGGACCCGGAGTTCGGATGCCTGCTTGCGACGCGCTGGCACGGACGGGGGTTCGCCACGGAGGCAGGGCAGGCGGTCCTCGCGGACGGTTGGGCGCGTCTCGGCCTGGACCGGGTGATCACGGTCATGGATTCCCCCAACGCCGCGAGCCGGCGCCTGGTCGACAAGCTCGGCTTCCGATTCGAGGGCGCCTACTTCGACGACGAGGCGACGGCCTACCTCAACTTCGTGGTGGATCGGCCTGCGCCACCGGAATGACGCCCGCCACGGATGCGAAGATGTGCCGGTGACCGTGCCATCGATCCCGACCACCCGCTTCGAGCTGGTCTCCATGTCGATGGCGTTCATGCGCCACCTCGTCGCGCGCGACCTCGAGGCGGCCGAAGCGGAGATCGGGGCGGTCGTCCCGCCGCACTATCCCGACGAGCTCGACGCCTTCCTCCAATACCGCATCCACGACCTCGAGATCGACCCCGCCGCGCAACCCTGGCTCGGCCGCGGGATCGTGCTGACCGAACCGGACGGCGTCCGGCGGATCGTCGGGTCCGTCGGGTTCCATGAACCGCCGGGTCCCGACGGTCGGGTCGAGATCGGCTATCGCGTCGAGCCCGAGTATCGCCGGCAAGGGGTTGCCGGCGAGGTCGTCCGGGCGATGCTCGACTGGGCAAGCAGCCAGGGGGTCGAACGGTTTCGTGCATCCGTGTCGCCCGACAACGTCGCCTCGCTCGCCGTCGTCCGCCGCTTCGGCTTCCGCCAGGTCGGGATCCAGCTCGACGACATCGACGGCGAGGAGCTTGTGTTCGACCTCGACGGCTGGCCGGTACGCCTGGCGTCCGCATTCGACACGCTGGCGGTCCACGCGGGCGCCGAGCCCGACGAGCTCACCGGGGCCGTCGCGCCACCGATCTACCAGACCTCGACCTTCGCCCAGGACGGCGTCGGGCGGCCGCGCGGCGGTTACGAATACGCGCGCTCGCAGAACCCGACCCGCGAACGGCTGGAGCGCGCCGTCGCGGCGCTCGAGGGCGGGACGCACGGGATCGCGTTCGCGTCGGGTTCGGCGGTCACAGCGGCGATCGCGGAGCTCGCCGAGCCCGGCGACGAGGTCATCGTCGGCGACGACGTCTACGGCGGGACGTACCGGTACCTCGAGCGAGTCCGTCGGGGCGCCGGCGTCGAGACCCGATACCTGGATCTGTCGACCGGCCAGGACGCCCTCTGGGAGGCGCTCTCCGAACAAACCCGGCTGGTCTGGTTCGAGACCCCGTCGAATCCGCACCTCAGGATCGTCGACATCGCAGGGGTCGTGGCGACGGTCCGGCGCCGGGTGGCCGAAGGTGGTCGAAAGCCGCTCATCGTGGTCGACAACACGTTCGCCTCGCCGGCCCTCCAACGCCCCCTGGCCCTCGGCGCCGACCTCGTCTTCCACTCGGCCACGAAGTATCTCGCCGGGCACTCGGACACCGTCGTCGGCGTGGCCGTCACGTCGGACGAAGCCGTGGCCGACCGGCTCCGGTTCCTGCAGAACGCGATGGGCGCCGTCCCGGGACCGATGGACTGCTTCCTGGTGCTGCGCGGCCTGCGCACGCTCCACCTTCGGATGGAGCGACACGGCACGAATGGGGTGGCCGTCGCGCGGTTCCTCGAGGGTCGCGCGGACGTGGCGACGGTCCACTACCCGGCGATGGGCGGGATGGTGTCGTTCCTGCCGGCCGCCGGTGGGGTCCATGGTCGGACGGCCGCCGAACGAGCGATCGCCATCGCCGAGGGAACGACCCTGTTCACGCTGGCCGAGTCGCTCGGCGGCGTGGAATCGCTCATCGAGTTGCCCGCCGCGATGACCCACATGTCCGTGGCGGGATCACCGCTCGAGGTGGACCCCGCGCTCGTGCGGTTGTCGGTCGGGATCGAGGACGTCGACGATCTGATCGCGGATCTGGCGCAGGCCCTGGACAGCGCCTGACGGATGGCCTAGGCGCGGTCGCCGCCGGCCATGCCGGCGCGGACCGCGAGCAGGGCTGCCTCGGTCCGGCTGGAGACGCCGAGCTTGACCAGGATGTGCGTGACATGGACCGACGCAGTCTTGTCGCTGATGAACAGCGCTTCGCCGATCTGACGGTTGGTGCGGCCCTCGGCGAGGAGGACGAGGACCTCGCGTTCGCGTTCGGACAGGCCCCACGGATCGCCGGGCGCCGGAGACGGAGCGCTCGATGGCTGGAGGGCGACGTCGAGATCCAGGCGAGCTGCCCGGGCGATCGTCCTCGCCCGCTCCTCGATCCCGGTGGCGCCCATGAGGCCCGTGTGGGCGAGCACCGCCCGGAGGGCTGTCGCGGCCCGATCCGCTTCCCCACCCACGTCCAGGATCGCGGCGGCCTCGCGCAGCCGCGCGATGGCGGCCGCCGGCCGGTTGCTGACCGCCTCGAGTCGCTCGGCGATCGACTCCCAGGTCGCTGGCAGGGGGCGCCCATCGCGGCGTGCCAGCTCGGCGTCGGTGAGGTCGAGCCAGCGGAGGATCTCGTGGGCTTCGCGGCGGGTCGCATCGGGCCGCAACGCCGTGACCGAGGTCCGGGCGTATGCAGTCAGGTCGTCCACATCCCCATCCCCGTCGTGTCTGACGCCTTCTCGGACGACGATGTCGGCCGACGTCCACGCCGCCAGCCACGCCATCTCGGCGGTCAGCGAGGCATAGTCGAGTCTCGGCCAAGCGGTGATCGTCTCGCGAAGGATCCGTGCGGCCTCGCGTGGCTTGTCATCGAGCAGCTCGATCCACGCTCCGGCGAGGCCGACGGCGACCATCTCGTCGGCCCAACCCTGACGAGCGCCCTGGCTCGCGCGGCCGACGCTCTGGCGAGCCGCCCCGAGATCGCCTCGGCCGGCCTGGATGCGGGCCAGCGTCGACTGCAGGAAGCTCTCGGGCCCGATCACCGTCGCGAACGCGGCGCCATCGTTGACCGTCGCGATGGCGTCATCCCATCGGCCAAGGTTGTGTTGCGCGATCGCCCGGGGTGAGAGCAGCCAAACCCCGAGCCCGACGTCGACGCCGCGGCGGCGCGCATCGGCGAGCGCCTCGTCGGCCACGTCGGCGGCGCGCTGGTAGTGGCCGAGGACCAGCCAGACCCATGGCGCGTTCGTGGTCACCGCGAAGTAGGCGTCGTCCATCGTGCCGGGCTTGGTCGCCCCTTCGGCCGACCGCAGGGCGTCGCCGGCCTGTTCGAGCATGGACAGGGCCACCCGCTCCTCGCCGCGATCCGAGTGCATCCACGCCAGGAACGCGAGATTGGCGGCCATTTCCGACTTGTCACCGATGGCTGTCGCCATCGCCTGCGCCTCGGTCAGCGCGGCGAGTGCCTCGCTCATCCGGCCCTCGACCGCGATGCTGGCCGCCAGGGTCCCCAGCGCCATCGCCCGACCCGCGGACGGCGCATCGGACGGGAAACTAGCGACCGCCCGCTCGGCCGTCGCTCGGTACGCCGCCGCCTCGCCGATGTCGTTGTGGTACCAGGCTTGGCTGGTGATCAACCGGCCCAGGTGGAGCTGATCGTCCCGCACATCGGGTTCGGCCTGGGCGGCGCGGTTGAGTTCGAGGGCCCGTCGTGACGCACCCTCGTACCAGGCCACGAGCGACGCTTCCTCGAGGACGCTCGATCGAAGACGGCCGGCGACGAGCGGTGCGTCCGGGATCCGGTCCCAGAGCCCCAGGGCTTCCTCGAGCGCCCACCGAGCCTCGGCCCATGCGGCGACCGAGGCCGCCAGGCGGCCGGCCTCGAGCAGCGCCAGGAACGCCTCGCTCAGCGCCCCGGCCGCCAGCCAATGCCGAGCAAGGTCGGCGCTGGCCGTCGACGGCGTCGGGTCGCCGAGCTCGGGGCGTTCCGCAAGGCAAGTCGCGATCCGCCGGTGCAGGGCGAGTCGGTCGCTCGGCAGGACCTCGTCGTAGACCGCCTCCCGGAGGAGCGCGTGACGGAAGCGAACGCGCCGGCCATCCTCGTCGGCGACCAGGATGCGGGCGTCCATCGCAGTCCGCAGCGACGCGTCGACGGTGTCTCGATCGACGCGCGAGACGGCCGCCAGCAGCTCGCCGTCCACCCGGCGTCCGATGACGGCAGCCTCCCGAAGGATCCCGACCGTCGCGTCGTCTACCTGCGCCAGGCGTGCGGCGAGCACGTCGTGGAGCGAGGAGGGGAGCGGTCCGGGCCGGTCGAGTGCCAGCAGCTCCTCGACATGGAACGGGTTCCCGTCCGCCAGTTCCACGACGCGCGATGCCTGACCGTCGTCGGCCTGGACGCCCTTGATCGCCGCGATCTGGCGGGCGACGTCGGCCGGGTGCAGCGGCTCCAGCCGGACGTGATCGAGCGTGGCATGGCGCTCGAGTTCGACCAGGCTGGCGGTCAGCGGGTGACGGCGATGAAGCTCGTCGGACCGATACGCGCCGATGATGATGACCCCGCTGCGACCGAGCCGGCGGGCCAGGAAGGCCAGCACATCGAGCGTCGATCGATCCGCCCAATGCAGGTCGTCGATGATGGCGACGACGTCCACCTCGGCGGCGACCCTGACGAGCAGGTCACGCGCGGCCCCGAACCGACCGCCTCGGCCCAGACCGGTGGCATCGGCCGTCTCCGCGACCTCGATCGCGGCGGCCCCGCCGAAGGCGGATCGGAGGGCTGCTGCCTCGGACACGACGTCGGCGGTGTCAGCGCCGTCCGTGGCCCCGAGCTCGGCCAGCCAGTCGAGGATGGGCAGATAGGCCAGTCGCTCGCCGACCTCGATGCAGCCGGCGTGCAGGAATCGGACCGGCCGGCCGCCCGGCGGGTCGGCGGTCACCGACGACTCCAGTTCCGACAGCATGCGGCTCTTGCCGATCCCGGCCTCGCCCGACAGGAGCACGACCGGGCGATCCGTCGTGCGTGCCAGGGCCAGTGCATCGCGCAAGCGGCGCAGTTCGTCGTCGCGTCCGACCAGGACCGGGCTCGAGCCTCGTGTCACACGGCCCATCGTGCCGCTGGCGGACGCCGGTGTCCATGCCGAGATCACGCCTCGGCGGAGGCTCCGGGGATCCGGCGGCGGATGTCGGCGAGCGAGAGCCGGCCGACCGACCGGGAGGCTGGAACCGATGGCCGCTGGTCGCTCGCGGCTGCGCGGACGCGAAGCGACGATCGTCGTCGACCTCGAGCGCCAGTCGTTCCGGCGTTCGTTGGCGACGGAAGCGAGGGCTTGTGCTGGGTACCGCATCATCCGATCCTTTCGTGACGATCGACCGTTCGTCGACTGACACGATGGTCGGTCTGAAGGGCCTCGCCTGCCATCGGGCAGACGCTCATTCCGAACGACCGGGACCCCTTATTTCGTGCGTGCGGGGACCTTAGGCGCCATTCCAGCCCGGCCATTCACCCCAAGGCTGAACCGACCGACGGGCGTCGGCGCGGCGGCCCCGCTGAGCCGTCCCACGACTGAACAGGCCCCCCGGCGGCCCTACATGCCTCGTCGCCGGTCATCGGAGCCGTCGGGTGCATGGTCGAGTCGTCGCCCGCCGACTCGCCGGTCGTAACAGGCGCCCCATGAATAGCCGGGGACCCGACACGCCCGGGACGGCGCCTGACGTTGGACGCCCCAGGTCGGACAGGCGTGCTCAACCGCCGGCCATCGCCGGAAGGAGCACGAGCGTGTCGCCATCGCCGACGGGTGTGTCGAGCGCCTCGAGATGGCGGACGTCGGTGTCATTCAGGAAGGCGTTGACGAAGCGGTTCAGGTCGCCGTCCGGGCCGATGAGCTGGGATTCCAGCCCCGGGTGGAGCGCCACCAGTCCAGTGACGACTTCACGAACGGTCCCGCCCGGGACTTCGACCTGCTTGGCGCCGCCGGTCGCCGTGCGCAGGGTCGGCGGGATGCGGACCGTGCTCAAGCGTCGCCTCCAAGCCAGCGCTCGAACGCCGACAGGCTCGGGCGGATGGCCGGGGCGAGTCCCGGTTCACCGGGTCGGGCGATCCCGTCGCCGTGCCCGAGCGAGCGCGCATCCGGCGTCTTCAGCCCGTTGCCGGTCAGCAGGGCGACGACCTCGTCGCCCGGCCGGATGACGCCGCGCTGCCGCGCCGCCGCGGCCGCGGCCAGGGTCACCCCACCGGCCGTCTCCGGGTAGATGCCCTCGAGCCGGGCGACATCGCGGATCGCCGCCGCGGTGACGACGTCCTCGATCGCCTCGACCGACCCGCTCGTCTCGTTGACGAGCTCGACCACGTAACGCCCATCGGCCGGGTTGCCGATGGCGAGCGAGCGAACGATCGTGTCGGGGGTCCGGACCGGCTCGATGACATCGGTCCCGGCCGCCCATGCCGTCGCCACCGGCGCACAGCCGGCCGCCTGGCCGCCGACGAACCGGATCGGTCGGCGGGCGATGAGGCCGAGCTCGACGAGCTCCTCGAAGCCGCGCGCCACGCGCGTGAACATCGCTCCGGATGCCACCGGTCCGACGATGACGTCCGGCGAGCGCCAGCCGAGCGATTCGGCGATCTCGTAGGCGAGCGTCTTGGAGCCTTCGGCGTAGAACGGTCGCAAGTTGATGTTGACGAAGCCCCAGCCCGTCTCGTCGGCCACTTCGAGACAGAGCCGGTTGACGTCGTCGTAGGTGCCCTCGATGGGCACCACCGTCGCGCCGTAGGCCAGCGCGTGGTCGACCTTGGCCGGCTCCAGGTCGGCCGGGATGAAGACGTACGAGGGCAGGCCGATGGCCGCTGCGGCGGCAGCCGTTGCGCCGGCCAGGTTACCCGTGGAAGCGCAGGCGAGCGCCTCGACCCCGAACTCCACCGCCCGCGCGGCGGCGACGGCGACCGCCCGATCCTTGAAGCTGAGCGACGGATTGCGCGTGTCGTCCTTGATCCACAGCCGGTCGAGCCCGAGATGCGGCGCCAACCGGTCCGCGGCGAGGAGCGGCGTCGAGCCGACCGGCAACCCGCGCGCAGGGGGCGAGTCGACCGGGAGGAGCTCCGCGTAGCGCCAGATCCCGGGGGCGCGGGCGGCGATCGCCTCGCGGGTCAGGGTCGCCCCGACCACGGCGTAGTCGTACTCGACCTCGAGCGGCCCGAAGCAGGCCGGACAGACGTACGACAGCCCGATCGGCTGGGTCGCGCCGCAGTTGCGACAGCGCATGCCGACGATGCGTTCCGGTCGCGTCGTCGGGGCTGGAAGGATCTCGATCGCCATGGTCGTCTCCGGGAGGCTGGGAGCGAGCCTCGGGACCGGGGTGCGGGCGATCGCCTTGGACGGAAGGGGGTCTCCGAAGGGGAGTTCCCTTATCGTGCAGGAGGACCTGCCCGGATTTGGCACCTTGCCAATTCGTCGGTAGGTTGTCGTGGCTTCATCGGGCCGGTCCCTCTGCCACTCTTGATAAGAGCTCTTCGGTTGTGCGGTCAATGTACCAGACCGGCGCAAGGTCGTCGCGAGTGGTGCCAGGTTGCCGGTTTCCTCGTCCACCTCGGCTGGATGGAGATGTCCGACGCAAGCGTCAGGCCGTTGCATTCGTCCATCAAGTGTCGGGCAGGCCGCCAGTCACGAGGAATCGCTCCACACCAGTTCCTTAACGTTCCGTATCCTGACCGGCGGACGACTGATGGCACCAAACACGCCCCGTGAGGGTCAGCCGCGATGCCCTTCCACATGAGTCCGGTCATCGACGCACATCATCACTTCATCGACCCGACGCGGGCCGACTATCCGTGGCTCACGGCGGAGCTGACTCCCATCGACCGGCCGTTCGGGCCGGAGGACCTCGCGCCGGAACTGACGGCCGCCGGCGTGGACGCCGAGTATCCTCGTCCAGACGCGATCGAGCACCGAGGAGACGCGCGAGTTCCTCGCGACCGCCGCGGCGACGCCGTTCATCGCTGGGGTCATCGGTTGGGTCGACCTGGCTGCGGCGGATGTCGCCGAAACCATCGCTGCCGTGCGCGCCGCACCGGGTGGCGACCGGCTGATCGGCATCCGCCACCTCGTCCACGACGAACCCGACCCCGAGTGGTTGTTGCGTCGTGACGTCCGTCGTGGGCTGGGCGCCGTGGAGGCCGCCGCGCTCACCTACGACCTGCTGGTTCGCGCTCGCGAGCTGCCAGCGGCGCTGACCGTCGTCCGAACCCGGCCGAACCTGCGCTTCGTCATCGACCATCTCGCCAAGCCGCCGCTGGGCTCGGGTGACCTGGACGACTGGGCGCGTCGCCTTCGACCGTTCGGGAGACTCGACCACGTGTCGTGCAAGTTGTCGGGTCTCGTCACGGAGGCGGACTGGGGATCGTGGCGTGTCGCCGACCTGGCGCCATCCGTGCAGATCGCCCTGGACATCTTCGGACCGTCGCGGCTCATCTTCGGGTCCGACTGGCCGGTGTGCCTTCTCGCCGCCACATATGGGGAGGTCGTGTCGACCGCCAGGGAGCTCACGGCCGCGCTGTCGGACGAGGAGCGCGCGTCCATCTTCGGAGGTGCGGCAGCGTTGGCCTATCCGGCCTCGGTCCGGCCAGAGCGGATCGGATCGTCGTTCGGCGAGCCCGGTACAGGTCCGCGGTGAGGGCCAGGGATCGATCGCATGCCGGATCCGCCCCGGTCGCGTCGACCTGCTCGCACGGAACGTGTCGTCCTGTGTGCCGAGCGCAGAGCAAGCCACAAGGAGCCCACGGCTGCGATCCTCGGTTCGCGCGGATGCTACGGTTTGACGGTTGCGGCGTCAACGAACTGAATGTCGGGCGGACCGGTCGAGGAGCGGAGCACCAGCTCCGGCGAGAAGATGACCGCGCGCTGGGTCGGTCCGCTGAGCGAGTCGATGAGCGTGGACTGCCGCCCGGCCGATCTCGTACATCGGGACGTGCGCGGTCGTCAAGCCCGGTGACGCGACCGAGGCCACGGGGATGTCGTCAAAGCCGGTGACCGAGACCTGCCCGGGAACGTCCCAGTCGGTCTCCCGTGCCCCAGCCAGCACGCCGAGCGCGACCATGTCGTAGGCCGCCACGATCGCCGTCGGCGGTCGGTCGAGGGCGTGGAGCGTGGCCGCCGCGATCGTCCGGCGTTCAGGTCGTAGTCGTGTGTGTGGGCGACCTCGGTGACGTCGACATCCACGACGTAAGCCTCGGGGAGGTGCAGGCCGCCGGACCTCGCATCTCGTGCCGGAACGCGGCGAGCCGTGCCCGCGAGTGCATGCTCGCCCGCGAGTGGACGACGAACGCGAGTCGCGTTCGTGACCCGAGCGCGGTGAGATGGTCGACGATCGCGCGGACGCCCGACTCGTTGTCGATCCCAAGAGCCGGCGCGTCGAGGGTCGGCGGGATGCCGGCGGTCACCACGACGGCGGGCGTCCCGCGCGAACGAAGGCGGGTCGCAAGGTCGACGTCACCCGCGATGTACGAGGTCATGATCAGCCCGTCGACCTTGCCGACGATCAAGGCGTCGAGGCTCGCCGGTGTCCGCTCCGCCTCGCGATCCATATCCGCCAGCAGGAGGCTGTAACCGCGTTCCTGAGCGGCGTGTTCGGCGCCCCGGACCAGCGTCACCGTCGACGGGTTGAGGAGCGAGTGGACGATCAGCCCAAGGCTGTGGACACGCTGGCCGCGGAGTTGACGTGCGGAGGCGCTCGGGACGAAGCCGAGCTCCTCGATCGCGCGTTCGATCTTCCGCTTGGTCGCACGACTCGTCTGGTCGTCCCTGCCACCCAGGACGTTCGAGACGCTCGCCACCGAGACTCCGGCGCGCGCCGCCACGTCGCGGATGGTCGGGCGGCGGGTCGGTCCTGGGGTCCGACACCTGGGGGAATTCCCTGTAACGATTGAGCGCATCCTAGCTCGAATGCTCTTGACAATCGAACGATGCGAGACTAACGTCTGAAACGTTCTAGGTCGGTCGCCCTCCGAACTCGAGAGGACGCCACGCGTGCCCCGATCATGCACCCGCATCGCACCGATCTGCGGGCCGCTGTCGCGCGGATGAGCCGCGTGAACGACCAGTTCCGCGCCCTTCGCGCCGGGCTGGTCGTCATCCGCCTCGGACCGGTCCTGATGCTGCTCTCCTCATCGCGGTCCTGAGCGTGCTTTCGCCGGTCTTCCTGACCACGCGCAACGCCGGCAACGTCCTGTCGCAGACCGCGGTCATCGCGGTCCTCGCGATGGGCCAGCTGATCGTCATCCTGACCCGCGGCATCGACCTGTCGGTCGGCTCCGTCCTGGCACTGTCGACCGTCGTCGGTGCGCTCGTCTTCGATCGCCGTCCCGAACGGGCTGGTGGTCGTCGCGGCGATCCTTGCCACGGGCCTCGCTGGTCGGCCTCGTCAACGGCGTCGTCTTCGTCAAGGGTCGTCTGCCGCATCCGTTCATCGTCACCCTCGCCACGCTGAGCATCGCCCGCGGCCTGGCCCTGTGGCTCTCGGGCGGCCAGCCGATCCGGGCATGCCACCGATCGTCGATGCCATCGGCGGCGGGACGATCGGCTGGTTCCCGGTGTCGGCGTTCGTCGTCTTCGGAGTCGCGCTCCTGCTCGGGATCGGACTCGCCCGGGTGGTCTGGGGCCGCTGGATCTACGCGGTCGGTGGCAACCCGGAGGGAGCCCGGCGGGCCGGCATCCCGGTCGACGCCGTGACGATCTCCGATCTACGTCGCTGAGCGGGCTGATGGCCGGCGTCGCGGGCGTCATCACCGCGGGCCGGCTCGACGGCGGCTCGCCGACCTTCGGTGAGCTGGCAGAGCTCGACTCGATCGCGGCGGTCGTCATCGGTGGCGCGAGCTTCCTCGGCGGGCGGGGGACGGTCGTCAACGCTCTCGTCGGCGCCTTCGTGATCGGCGTCATCCGCAACGGCATGAACCTGCTCAACGTCGACGCCTTCCTCCAGCCGATCGTGATCGGCGTGGTCATCGTCCTCGCCGTCGAGTCCGACGTCCTCCGCGGCCACCTCGAGGAGCGGTTCCGAGTCCTCCAGGCGGCTCGGGCATGAGCGACGCCATGGCTCGACCACCGCGCGCATCGCCGATCCGCGGCGCCACGAAGCGGTTCGGCGCGGTCCTCGCCCTCGACGACGTCGACATCCACGTCGACCACGGCGAGGTGCTCGCGCTGCTCGGCGACAACGGCGCCGGCAAGTCGACCCTCATCAAGTGCATCAGCGGCGTCCACCGGCTCGACGCCGGCACGATCGAGATGGACGGCGAGCCCGTCCAGATCACGTCGCCAGCGGCCGCCCGAGCGCTCGGCATCGAGACCGTCTACCAGGACCTCGCCCTCTTCGACAATCTCGATCCGGCCGCGAACTTCTACGCCGGCCGCGAGATCGCCGGTCCGCGCTGGCTGCCGAAGGCGTTGCAGCTCACCAGGCCGCGGGCGATGTCCGAAGCGACCGTAGCCGTGCTCGATCGGCTGCAGGTCGGCCTGTGCCGATGCGACCGCGCCCGTCGGGCTGATGTCCGGCGGTCAGCGGCAGGCGATCGCGGTGGCGCGGGCCGCGGCGTTCGCGTCGCAGGTCGTGATCCTCGACGAGCCGACCGCCGCGCTCGGCGTCCGCGAGTCGCGCAATGTCCTCGACCTCATCGACCGACTGCGAAGGGAGGACCACGCGGTCATCGTCATCTCGCACGCCATGGACCACGTCATCGAGATCGCCGACCGGGCCGTCGTCATGCGGCGAGGGCGCAAGGTCGGCGAGGAAGCGGCCCTGCGAGGCAACCAACAGCGGATCGTCTCGCTCATCGTCGGAGGTGAAGGTTGAGTCGATGACCTGTACCTGGACGGGACTGTTCCCCAAGCCATGTTTCGAGAGGAAGATCATGATCGGAACGAAACGACTCGCGGCCCTAGCCGTCAGCCGCGGTGTTCGCGCTGGCGGCGTGCAGCGGGAGCGCAGCGTCCACCGCCCCAAGCCGTGCGCCATCTGCCGCGCCACCGGCGTCCACTGCGCCAGCGAGCGTGCGCCATCGGTCGCGGCCGAGAAGATCAAGCTGGGCTTCATCACGAAGTTCCCGGTCGACTTCTTCGACGTCATGGTCGAATCCGTGAAGGTCTGGGCCAAGGACCACCCCGAGGTCGAAGTCCTCTACGGCCAGGGCAAGAGCGGGACCGACGATGAGGGCAGATCGCCGCCAT
Source organism: uncultured Chloroflexia bacterium (assembly GCA_963746865.1). Lineage (GTDB taxonomy): Bacteria > Chloroflexota > Limnocylindria > Limnocylindrales > CSP1-4 > SPCO01. Next base: position 7,311 of record CAVVDB010000008.1, on the reverse strand, counting down.
CGAATCGATGATGTCGCAGGGCGTGAAGGGGATCGCCATCACGCCGACCAGCCCGAACCTCCAGACCGAGCTGCAGAAGGCTGTCGACGCCGGGATCAAGGTCGTCCTGATCGACAACGACATCCCCGACTGGAAGGGCAAGTCGCCCGTCGTGGCGACCGACAACCTGCAGGGTGGCAAGCTCGCCGGGACCTGGCTTGCCGCCAATCTCAAGCCCGGTGGGAAGATGGGCGTCCTGCAAGGGCGTCCTCGGCAACCCGTCGCTCGACGATCGGGTGAAGGGGATGCTCGACACGCTCGGCACAGCCGCCACCGTCGTCGCGACAAGCGGCGACCGACTGCGACGAGACCAAGGGGCTCAACGCGGCCACCGACATCCTGACCGCCAATCCCGACATCACGTGCATCTACGGCGCCTGCGGGCCGCCCATCCTCGGCGCGGAGAAGGCCATCGCCAACGCGAAGATCGCCCCAGGCGTGATCACGGTCGTCGGCTTCGACGCCTCGCCCGGGCGAGGTCAAGGCCATCCTCGCCGGGACCCAGGCGGGCTTCGGTCGCGCAGTTCCCGCCAAGATGGGATCCCTCGGCATCGAGACGACCCTCGACGCCGTCCAGGGCAAGACCATCCCACCCCTCGTCGACACCGGGACCGAGATGGTCACCAAGGAGAACGCGAACAAGTTCCAGTAGGCCGTAGGTCGAACAGCACCGACGGCTCCGGCCGCCACCATCGACATCCGACCCTGGCCAACGGGACGCCGGGCTCCTCCATCCCGGCGTCCCGCGGCCGCTCCGTGTCTTCGTCTTCCCGACCGTCCACGACATCCACATGAGGACCTCCGTGCCGATCACGATCACCGACGTCATCGCGCGCGACATCCGCTTCCCGACCTCGCTCGAGGTCGACGGCTCCGACGCGATGAACGAGCGCCCCGACTATTCGGCCGCCTACGTCATCGCTCGTGACGGACCACCCCGACGGCCTCGCCGGGCACGGCCTGACGTTCACCAGCGGGCGTGGCAACGAACTGTGCGTGGCGGCGATCGAGATCGCTCGCGCCGCTGCTGGTCGGACGGACGCTCGAGGAGCTGACCGCCGACCTCGGCGCCTTCTGGTCTCGCTGGCCGATGCCCAGCAGCTCCGCTGGGTCGGCCCCGAGAAGGGCGTCATCCACCTCGCCACGGCAGCCCTCGTCAACGCGGTCTGGGACCTGTACGCCAAGGTCGAGGGCAAGCCGCTCTGGAGGCTCCTGGTCGACATGAGCCCCGAGGCCATCGTCCGCGCGTCCCGTTCCGCTATATCAGCGACGTTCGTGAACCCGGACGAGGCGCTCGACGATCCTGCGCCGCCTCGAGCCGACCCGGGCCGCTCGCGACGGCCGAGCTGCTGCGCCACGGGCTATCCCGCCTACACGACCTCGTCGGGCTGGCTCGGCTACGACGACGACAAGATCCGCCGGCTGTGCCGCGAAGGCGTGGCCGCGGGCTGGACCCAATTCAAGCTCAAGGTCGGGCGCGACCGGGCCGACGACATCCGTCGCCTGGCGATCGTCCGCGAGGAGATCGGGCCCGACGCGCGTCCTGATGGTCGATGCCAACCAGGTCTGGGACGTCGACCAGGCGATCGACTGGATGGCCGACCTCGCCTTCGCGCGACCGCGCTTCATCGAGGAGCCGACCAGCCCGGACGACATCCTCGGTCACGCCCGGATCGCTCCGGGCCCTCGAGCCCCTCGGGATCGGGGTGGCGACCGGTGAGCACGCCCACAACCGGGTCCTGGTCAAGCAGTTCCTGCAGGCCGAGGCGATCACCGTCTGGCAGCTCGACGCCTGCCGCCTCGGCGGGGTCAACGAGGCCCTCGCCGTGCTCCTGCTGGCGGCCAAGGCGGGCATCCCGGTCTGTCCGCACGCCGGTGGCGTCGGGCTGTGCGAATACGTCCAGCACCTTGCCTTGTTCGACTACATCGCGGTTAGCGGCTCGCTCGAGGGCCGGGTGGTCGAATATGTCGACCACCTGCACGAGCACTTTCGTCGACCCGGTCGTCGTCGAGGACGGCTCGCTACCGCGTGCCCGACGGCCGCCGGGCTACTCGATCGAGATGAGGCCCGTCGTCGCTGGCCGACTACGCCTACCCCGACGGTCCGGTCTGGACGACGCTCCTTCGCGCCGTCTGATGCCGACTGCGCTCGTCCTGCCGTTGCGCCGGAGCGCTTCGTTCTCGAGGAGCGCCGCGCTGCCGCGACCGCGGCACTGACCAGGTGCTTGTCCGCGTCGTCCGGGTGGGCCTGTGTGGGACGGACCTCCACATCCTCGAGGGGATCGCACCCTCGAGCGCGATTCCCGCTCGCGCTCGGCCACGAGATCGTCGGCACCCTCGAGGGTGATGACAGCGAGCGCGGGCTCGTCGTCGTCGACCCGTTGATCGCCTGCGGGTCATGCGTCGCCTGCCGCATGGGGGAGGCACACGTGTGCTCCGAGCTCCGGCTCATCGGCATCGATGTCGACGGCGGGCTCGCGGGCAGCGTTGCGGTCGATCCGCACCGGATCCACCGGGTCCCGGCCGGGGTCGACGCCGAGCTGGCAGTGCTCGCCGAGCCGCTCGCCGTCGCGGTCCACGCCGTCCGCCGCGCAGCGGTCGGGCAGGGCGAGGTCGTGGTGATCGTGGGCGCCGGGCCGATCGGGCTCCTGCTGGCGGCCGTCGCGCGCCGTGCGGGAGCTCGACGAATCCTCGTGAGCGAACCGACGGAGACACGCCGGGCATTCGCAGCGACTCTCGGGCTCGAGCTGCTCGACCCGGGCGACCCGGCCGGTGATCTCGCCCGACGCACCGATGGCCGGATGGCGGACGTCGCCCTCGATGCGGCCGCGGCGCCCGCCGTTGCCGGCATCCTGCCGCACCTCGTCCGATCGGCAGGTCGGATCGCTCTCATCGGCGTCTACGGCCGCCCTGCCGAGGTGGACCTCCAGGCCGTCGTCTTCCGCGAGCAGACCATCCTCGGCAACCGTGTCTACACGCCCCATGACATCGACCGGGCGCTTGCGCTGCTGGCTGACGACGGCGAATCATTCAGATCGCTGATCAGTGACATCGTGCCCCTGACGGAGGCCGCCGCGGCGTTCGACCGTCTTCGGAGCGGACAGGGCGTGAAGGTCGTCGTCACGCTCGAGGCGGCGTGATGCTCGCCCTCGTCAAGACCGAACGTGGCGAAGGCCATCTCGCTCTGGTCGCTCGCCCGACTCCGGAGCCCGCCCCGGGCTGGGTCCGGATCGCAGTCATCTATGCCGGCATCTGCGGCACTGATCTGCATATCGTCCATGACCGCTTCCCATACTGGCCGCCGGTGACCCTCGGTCACGAGTTCGTCGGCCGAGTCGACGCGGTCGGAGGGCTTGTGGATCCCGCCTGGATCGGCACCCGCGTCGTGTCCGAACCGCACTCCCTGGCATGCGGGACATGCCAGTTGTGTCGCCGCGGCATCGCCGAGCTGTGCGCCTCGAAGCGCTCGCCTGGGTGGGGGATCGACGGCGCCTTCAGCGCCTCGCTGACCATGCCCGTCCACCTCATCCACCGCGTCCCCGACGGCGTGCCCGATATCGTCGCCGCGCTGACCGAGCCGATGGCCATCGCGGTGACAGCGCTGCTCCGTGCCCGGGTCGATCCGGGCGACACGGTCCTCGTGGTCGGCGCAGGCCCGGTGGGGATCCTCGTCGCCGTAGCCGCGAGGGCGATGGGTGCGGGACGCGTCCTCGTCGCCGGTCGACCGGGGTCCGATCGCCTGGCGTTCGCGGCCACTCTCGGCTTCGACGTCGCCGAGGGTTCGACGGTCGGGCCAGTCCTCAGGGAGGCCACGGACGGGCGTGGCGCTGATCTGGTCGTGGATGCCTCGGGCACGGTCGACGGTATCGCCCTCGCCATCGAGATGGTCAAGCGGCGAGGCCGGATGGTCGCGATCGGGCTCAGCGGTACCCAGGATCTCATGGTCCCCTGGGATGGCGCGGTCAGCCGGGCGATCGATCTGGCCTTCTCGATGAGTTCCTCGTCGAGGGCTTGGGAGCCGGCGATCGGGATCCTCGCCGACAGCGGGATCGCTCTCGAATCCATGGTGACGGTCTTCCCGTTGGTGGACTGGTCGGCCGCCTTCGATGCCGTCGAGGCGCGGACCGTGATCAAGGCGCTGCTCGACCCCGCCGTCGCATGACCCGCGGGACGATCCTGATCACAGACTGCGACCATCCATCGATCGAGGTGGAGCGGGACATCCTCTCGGCGGCGGGTTGGAGCGTCAGGCTCGCCCGATGCCGGACCGCCGACGAGGTCGTCGAGGCGGGCCGGGAGGCGTCGGCCCTCATCGTCCAGTACGCCCCGATCACGGGTGGCGTCCTTCGGTCCCTGCCGGCAGTCCGGGCCGTGGGCCGATACGGGGTCGGGCTGGACACCGTCGACACGGTCGCGGCAGCAGAACTCGGGGTAGCCGTCCGGAACGTCCCCGACTACTGCGTGGCGGAGGTCGCCGATCACGCTCTCGGTCTCATCCTGGCTCTGACACGCGGCATCGTCGCCCTGGATCGGGGGGTCCAGCAAGGTATCTGGGACTTCCGCCTGGCGGGCCGTGTCCGCCGGGCGTCCAGCCAGCGACTCGGCATCGTCGGCGTGGGGCGGATCGGAAGCGCCCTCGCTGATCGGGCGCTCGCCCTCGGCTACGACGTCGTCGGCTGCGATCCGCGCGGTGCGCGTGAGTCGGGCCTGCCGATGGTTGATCTACTGACCCTGCTCGCGACCAGCGACGTCGTGTCGATCCACGCACCGCTCGATGAATCGACACGACATCTCATCGATGCCGACGCGCTTGGCCGGATGCGGCCGACCGCGTTCCTCGTGAACACGAGCCGCGGCGGCCTGGTGGATGGACATGCCCTGGCCGCCGCCCTGAGAGACGGTCGGATCGCCGGCGCTGCGCTCGACGTGCTCGAGCGCGAACCGATCGCGCCGGACGATCCGCTCATCGGCATGTCGAACGTCATCCTGACGCCGCATGCTGCCTTCTACAGCGAGGAATCGCTTGTCGAGATGAAGCGCAAGGTCTGCGAGCGGGTGCTGGAGGCCCTCGACACGGGCTGATCGACCGGCGAAGGTTGCGACCGAACGTACCGGTCGCAACCATCCCGCAACGTGGTAGCATCCGCCCACATACGACTGCGGAAGCCGACTCCTGCGGGCCCTCGGGCGTGCATCACGCGCGGCCGGTCGATCGGACCGTGATCGCCTGCGCTCCAGGAGTCGTACCCGATGGCCACCACCGCGCCGACCACGCGCCCCGCCGTGGGCCGTTCCATCCGGGCCAATCTGTCGACCGCCGAGCTGTACGAGGACGCCATCCGTCACGGCGAGGGGCTGGTCGCGGCCGAGGGTCCGCTCGTCGTGCGGACCGGCAAGCACACCGGCCGGTCGCCCGAGGACAAGTTCATCGTCGACGAGCCGACCAGTCGCGACAAGATCTGGTGGGGTCCCGTCAACCGGCCGATCTCCGAGGCGAACTACGACCGCCTGCGGGCCCGCCTGGTCGACTACGCCGCGTCCCGGGACCTGTACACCCAGGACTGCTTCATCGGCGCCGCCACCGCCCATCGACGCTCGCTGCGCGTCTTCACCGAGACGGCCTGGGCGAGCATCTTCGCGCGCAACCTGTTCCGCCGGCCGACCGTCGACCAGCTGGCTCGCTTCGCCCCCAACTTCACGATCATCTGCGTCCCGTCCTTCCAGGCCGACCCCGCGACCGAGGGCACCCGGACCGGGACGGCCATCCTCGTCCACCTCGGCCGGATGGAGATCCTGATCGTCGGCACCGAATACGCCGGCGAGATCAAGAAGAGCGCGTTCACGGTCATGAACTACCTGATGCCCGACGAGGGCGTGCTGCCGATGCACTCGGCCATCAACGTCGGCCAGGACGGCGACGCGACGGTCTTCTTCGGGCTGTCGGGGACGGGCAAGACGACGCTGTCGGCCGACCCGCGCCGGAGCCTGATCGGCGACGACGAGCACGGCTGGGGCGACGGCTTCACGTTCAACTTCGAGGGTGGCTGCTACGCCAAGACCATCCGGCTGTCGCCGATGTACGAGCCCGACATCTTCCAGACCACGCGCCGGTTCGGGACGGTCCTCGAGAACGTCGACCTCGACCCGCGGACGCGAGCCCTCGACCTCGATTCGGAGCGGTTCACCGAGAACACCCGGGGCGCCTATCCGCTCGACTTCATCGGCAACGCCGACGACACCGGCGTCGCGGGCTCACCCCGGGCCGTCGTCTTCCTGACCGCCGACGCGTTCGGGGTGCTGCCGCCGATCAGCCGGCTGACCCACGAGCAGGCGGCCTATCACTTCATCAGCGGCTACACCGCCAAGCTGGCCGGCACCGAGGTCGGGGTCAAGGCGCCCAAGGCGACCTTCTCGGCCTGCTTCGGGGCGCCGTTCATGCCGCGCCATCCGGGCGAGTACGCGGCGATGCTCGTCGAGCGCCTCGAGCGCGACGCCGTCCCGGTCTGGCTGGTGAACACCGGCTGGACCGGCGGCCCGTACGGGGTCGGTCGAGCGGATGAACATCGCCCATACCCGCTCGATGGTCCGCGCCGCGCTCGAGGGCGCGCTCGATGGCGTCGCGACCCGCCTCGACCCGAACTTCGGCGTGGCCGTGCCGCTCACCTGCCCGGACGTGCCGGCCGGCTTCCTCGACCCACGGGCGACCTGGGCGGATCCGGACGCCTACGACCGCGCCGCCGCCAAGCTGACGGTCATGTTCCGCGAGAACTTCGCGACCTACGCCGACGGGGTGGACGCATCGATCGCGGCGGCGGGGCCTGGCGCCGGCTGAGCCGCGAGCGCGGCCTACAATGGCCGGGCGTCCCACCGACCCGAAAGGAGCTTCGTTCCGCATGGCTCGCAACAAGGTCACCGTCATCGGCGCCGGCAACGTCGGCGCAACGACTGCCCAGCGCATCGCGGAGGCGGGCCTGGCCGATGTCGTCCTCGTCGACATCGTCGAGGGACTGCCGCAGGGCAAGGGGCTCGACCTCGCCGAGGCCGCGCCGGTCGTCGGGCACGACGCGAGGATCACCGGCACGAACGACTACGCGGACACGGCAGGCTCCGACATCGTCGTCGTGACCTCCGGTCTGGCGCGGCAGCCGGGGATGAGCCGGGACGACCTGCTCGCCAAGAACGCCGGGATCGTCCGCGCGGTCGTCGAACAGGCGGCCAGGCACTCGCCGGCGGCGATCCTGATCATCGTCACCAACCCGCTCGACGCGATGT
>CAVVDB010000007.1:0-516384 GCA_963746865.1 uncultured Chloroflexia bacterium | reverse complement strand
CGGTCTGGGGCGCGACCGCACGCATCCTCAGCCAGCTCGGGGCGGTCGTCGCCAGCTAGGCGGGCTCGCCCTCGTCGGGCCCGGCGGCGACGAGCGGCGTGGTCCGCGCCGCGAGCTGCCCCTCCCCGTGCGCAACGGGCACGTCACCCGGCTCCGGATCCCGCGCTCGCCCGAGCACCGTGTCGCGGTCGTCGGCGCCCGCGAACTCCACGACCAGCGCGCGCATCTCCGAGTGTTCGGTCCAGGCCGCATGCGGGATATCGGCCGGCCAGACAGCCGCCTCACCGGCGGCGATGCGGGCCCATTCGTCACCGACGCCGACCCACCCACCGCCCTCGACCACGATGAAGTAGGTCGTATCCGGGCTCGAATGCGGCTCGATCCGGGCGTTCCGCGCCAGCGCCAGCTCGGAGATGACCCCGCGCCCGTCCGAATGGAGCACCTGGCCGGTCAGCCCGACGGAGCCCTCCGGCCCGACCGGTCGCCGGTGGCCCACGCCGAACCGACGGATCTCGATGGGCACGGCCGGTGTCGGCCTATCGCCGCCGGCGCTGGCGCTGCCGACGTCCGCCCGGCCCCTTCTTCTTGATCGTGGCTTCTGGGTCCGCGTACTTCTGCCTGGAGATGTAGCGCTGCTTCGCCAGGCGTGTCTCGTACGCGGCGAGGAACGGCGGGAAGCGGATGAACCGGATCCAGACCAGGGTGCCCAGACCGATGAACATCGTCGCCAGCACGATGAAGAAGTCGAACACGAAGACCGCCTCGACGAGCAGCATGCCGAACGTGATGAGCCCGGACCACAGCAGCCATTCCCACATCTCGAGATACGGGGCGTGCCGGTGGAGCGTCCGCGTGCGGACGTAGTAGAGGACCAGCAGGGTCACCAGCAGGATGGCCGAGGCGATCCATGTCGGATGGAAGATGTCCGGGAAGTTGTCGCTGTTGAACGACTCGAAGAGGTATTCCCAGGGAGGGCGCGTCACGTCCTGACCTCGCGATCGCATGTGGATGGGTGGCCGGAGTATGCCACGGCAGGCGGTATACTCGGCCGGATTGGTGCGGCGCCGTCGCGACCGTCCGGGGACCAACGGCCCACCCCGCTGACGCTTCGCAGGCCCACGGGAACGGGAGGAAGCCCCGGGTGCGAGCCCTGCTGTCGGTGGCGAATCGGGATGGCATCGTCGCGCTCGCCCGCGACCTCCTCGCGCTCGACATCGAAGTGTTCGCGACCGACGGCACCCGCGACTACCTCGCCGCCGAGGGCATCGCCGTCACCTCCGTCTCCGAACTGACCCAGGGCGAGCCCGATGTCGGCGGCCAGGTCAAGACCTTCCACCACGCGGTCTACGCCGGGATCCTCGCCCGCCGCGACGTCCCCGCCCAGCTCGAGGAGCTTCGAGCCCAGGGGATCGGCCTGATCGACATCGTGGTCGTGAACGTCAAGCCGTTCGCGCCGGCCATCGGGGTCAAGCTCATCGGGCTCGACGAGGCGATCGAGATGATCGACGTCGGCGGCGCCGCGCTGCTCGGGGCGGCCGCGCGCAATGCGGCCGGGGTCGCCTCGGTCGCGGATCCCGCCCACTACCCGACCGTCACCGCGGAACTGCGTGAGCTCGGGACGGTCAGTCCGGAGACCCGCGCGAAGCTGGCGGCCGAGGCGTTCAGCACGGTCGCCGCCTATCACGCCGAGATCGCGGCCTACCTCAACCAGATCTCGGGCAACACCTTCCCGCGCCACCTTGCCCTCGTCCTCGAAAAGGTCGACGACCTGCGCTACGGCGAGAACCCGCACCAGCGCGCCGCGTTCTACCGCGAGACGACGCACCGCAGCGGCACCCTGGCGGACGCCGCTCGGCCTGCAGGGCGAGATGCCGTCGTTCAACAACCTGCTCGACCTCGACGCCGCGTACCGCATCGCGCGCGACTACACGTCCCCCACGGTGGCCATCGTCAAGCACACCGATCCGGTCGGTCTCGCCTCGCACGACGAACTCGTGGAGGCCTACCGTCACGCCCTCGAGACCGACCCGGTGGCGGCGTTCGGCGGGATCGTCGGGGTCAATCGCGAGCTCGACGGGGCGACCGCCCGGGAGATCGCGGCCAATTCGTACGAGGCCGTCGTCGCGCCCGGCTTCAGCCAGGCGGCCATCGGCATCCTGCGCGGCAAGCCTGGCCTCGAGCTGCTGGCGATCCCGCCCGACCCGACCGACGGGATGCGCGACTACGGCATCGCCAGCCTCGACTTCAAGCGGGTCGCCGGCGGTCTCCTGGTCGAGAGCCTGGACGAGCTGGGGCTCGACCGTGGCCGGCTCCAGGTCGTCACCAAGCGTCGCCCGACCCTCGAGGAGCTGACCGACCTGCTGTTCGCCTGGCGCGCGGTCCGCCACGTCCGATCGAACGCGATCGTCCTCGCGCGCAACGGCGCGACGGTCGGGATCGGGGCCGGCCAGGCCAGCCGCCAGGTCTCGGTCGAGATCGCCGTCCGGCGGGCCGGGGATCGTGCCCGCCTCTCGGTCCTCGCGTCCGACGCGTACTTCCCGTTCCCCGACGGGATCCAGGCGGCCGCGGGCGCGGGCATCACGGCCATCATCCAGCCCGGCGGTTCGATCCGCGACGAGATGGCGATCGAAGTCGCGGACCGACATCACCTGGCCATGGTGTTCACGGGTCGACGGCACTTCCGGCACTAGATGGAACAGCTCCTCGCGCTCGAGATGATCCGCGTCACCGAGGCGGCGGCCATCGAATTCGGCGCGGTTCATGGGTCGCGGCGAGCGCGATGCGGCCGATGCCGCGGCGACCGAGGCGATGCGCCGGACGATGGACGAGATCGACTTCGCCGGGCGGATCGTCATCGGCGAAGGCGAACGCGACGAGGCCCCGATGCTCTACATCGGCGAGCGGGTCGGCCGGACCGGCGCCGACCGGGACGACGTGCCGCGGGTCGACATCGCGGTCGACCCGCTGGAGGGCACGAACCTCGTGGCCCACGGCCAGTCGGGCGCCATCACCGTCCTCGCCGCATCCGAGGCGGGCGGTCTGACCCACGCCCCCGACACCTACATGGAGAAGCTGTGCGTCGGGCCGATCGTGGCCGGCAAGGTCGACATCCGGGAGACCCCGACCGAGAACCTGGGCCGTATCGCCGAGGCGCTCGGCCGACGGGTCGCCGACATCACCGTCGTGATCCTCGAACGACCGCGGCACGATGCCCTGATCGCCGAGGTCCGGGAAGCCGGCGCCCGGATCAAGCTCATCGGCGACGGCGACCTGTCGGCCGCCATCTCGTGCGCCGTGTCGGGGACCGGCGTCCATGCCGTGATGGGGACCGGCGGCGCCCCGGAGGGCGTCATCACCGCCGCCGCGCTGCGTTGTCTCGGTGGCGAGATCCAGGCCCGCTTCCGCTACCGGAGCGCCGAGGAACGCGAGCGCGGCGCCCGGATGGGCCACGGCGACGAGGACCGCGTCTACCACACCGAGGACCTCGCACCGGGCGAGAACCTCGTCTTCGCGGCCACCGGGGTCACCTCGGGCGACCTGCTCCACGGCGTGCTCTTCTTCGGTGGCGGGGCACGAACGCACTCGCTGGTGATGGCCTACCAGGCCAAGCAGGTCCGCTTCGTCGACACCGTCCACATGTTCGATCGCGACTCGCCGCCGCGGGTGAGGCTCTAGGGCCGGCCGATGCGCTACGGCTACAAGGCCTCGGCCGAGCAGTTCCCGCCCCGGCGCCTGCTCGACCTCGCGATCGCGGCCGAGGACGGCCGGGTTCGATTCGGTCTGGACGAGCGACCACTTCCAGCCGTGGCGCCACACCGACGGCCATGCGCCGAACGCGCTCGTCGTGGCTGGGCGCCGCCGCCCAGGCGACCCGCCGCGTCACCCTCGGCACGAGCGTCCTGACGCCGTCGTTCCGCTACAACCCCGCGGTCGTGGCGCAGGCGTTCGCGACGCTCGGCTGCCTGGCCCCCGGCCGGGTCATCCTGGGCGTCGGCACCGGTGAGTCGATGAACGAGATCCCGGTCGGCATCGCGTGGCCCGAGCAGGCCGAGCGGTTCGCGCGGCTCAAGGAATCGGTGCAGTTGATCCAGCGGCTGTTCGTGCGAGGAGTTCGTCAGCTTCGAGGGCGAGTTCTTCCGGACCCACAACGCCACGATCTACGACCGGCCGACCGAGCCTGTCCCGATCTACATCGCGGCCTCCGGACCGGCCGCGGCCCGGCTCGCGGGACGGATCGGCGACGGTCTCGATCTGCACCTCCGGGCAAGGCGTCCGAGCTGTACACCGACACCCTCCTGCCAGCGCTCCTGAGAGGGGGCCGCCAAGGCCGACCGCGACCCGGCCCCGCTCGGCCGGATGATCGAGATGAAGGTCAGCTTCGACCACGACGCGACCAGGGCGAAGGAGGACACGAAGCTGTGGGCCGCCCTGGCGCTGTCCCGCGAGCAGAAGATGGGGGTCGAGGACCCGCGCGAGATGGAGCGGCTCGGCCAGCGGCGTCGAGGACGTCGCGCATCGGCGCTGGCTGGTCGCGTCGGACCCGGACGAGCACGTCGAGCAGATCGCCACCTACGTCGACTACGGCTTCGACCACCTGGTCTTCCACTTCCCGGGCAACGACCAGGAAGCCGCCATCGCCCGGTACGCCGAGGCCATCCTTCCGAGGCTCCGCGCGCGGTTCGGCTAGCATCGCCCGATGTGCACTCCTCGGCCGCCTCGACCGCTCGGCCTGGCTCGCGGCCCTGGCGCGCCCTTCGCCGTCGCCGCCTGCAGCCGGCCCCGGCCGCGACGCCGTCGACCGCTCCCAGCGCCGCCCCGTCGGCCGCCCCATCCGGAGCGCCGTCGCTGGCGCCGACCGTCGGCGGCGTCGACCGCTCCGAGCTCGTCCCGTCGCCCGCCCCGACTCCGGTCCCGTCGGACGGTCAGACGGCCGGGCAGACGCGGACCGACGCCTGGGGGATCGAGCAGGTGTGGGTCCCGCCGGCACGTTCACGATGGGCACCGATGCCGCCGCGATCGCCGCCCTGATGGCCGCCGCTCCGCCCGCCCTGGGTCGCCAAGGAGTTCCCGAGCGAGCAGCCGGCGCACAAGGTGACCCTGACCAAGGGCTTCTGGATCGACCGCATCGAGGTCACCAACGCGGCCTTCGCGGCGTTCAAGGCGGCCGGCGGCTACACGACCGAGGCCTACTGGTCGGCCGATGGGTGGGCCTGGCTCTCCGGGAAGGACGCCGCGCGGCTGCCGAACAGCTGCCAGGGCGACCTGCCGGATGCGCCGCAGCGCTGCCTCACCTGGTACGAAGCCGAGGCCTACGCGGCCTGGCGGGCCGGCCGGCTCCCGACCGAGGCCGAATGGGAATACGCCGCCGCGGCCCGAAGTCGTCGGTCTACCCGTGGGGCGACACCTTCGCCACCGACCAGGCCAACGTCGTCGACAGCTTCGGCCGAAGCCCGTCGGGAGCTACCCGGCAGGCGCGAGTTGGGTCGGCGCCCTGGACATGGCCGGCAATGCCATGGAGTGGGTCGCCGACTGGCTGGACGCCGGCTACTACACGACGAGCCCGGCCACGGATCCGCCCGGACCCGCGACCGGCACGATCAAGGTCGAGAAGGGCGGTTGGTGGGGCAGCAACCCGTTCGTCGCTCGCTCCGCGTACCGCCACTACGAGGATCCGCCGACCTACGGCGACAAGCACATCGGGTTCCGGATCGCCTCGCAGTGACGGCGCCCTAGCCCGACGCCACCCGGCTCCAGGACCGCGAGCCGGATCCCAGCTCCCGACGGCGCGCACGGCATCCGGGTCCTCCATCGCGGCCTGCCGGCGCCGCGCCGTCTCGACCGACATCCCCCAGCCGGGCGGGACGAGGCCGGGCGCCAGGTCGGCGAGCGGCGCCAGGACGAAGAGCCGGGCGGCCGCCGCCGGATGCGGCACCTCGAGCAGCTTCGAGGCCTTCGGCGGGGTCGGCTCGGCGTCGAGCGAACGGGCCTCGGGCGGTCGCTCGACCGAGATCCGCGCTCGGCCGAAGACGAGCAGGTCGAGATCGAGCTCGCGCGGGCCCCAGCGACGCCGATGCCGGCGACCGAACGACCGCTCGAGCGTCCTTGAGCTCGACCAGCAGGGCCAGGGCGCCGGTCGCGGCGTCGGGTCCCGGCGGGCACGTCGAGCGCGACGACCGCGTTCCGGAACTCCGGCTGGTCGGTCACGCCGACCGGCGCGGTCGCATACAGGCGCGACACGCCGCGGAGCCGGACACCGGGCAGCGTCGGCCAGCGCGCCGACGGCCGCCGGCGAGCGTCGCCTCGGCGTCGCCGACGTTCGCGCCAAGGCCGATGTAGGCGCGGACGTCGTCGGTCGGTCACGGGCTCCTCGTCGGCGGCGGCTAGACTCCGGGCCATGCGCCCGGTCAGCGTCCGAATCATGCACCCGGAACCCGCGCCCGACGCCGGCCCGCTGGAGCGCTGGGTGGCGGACGCGCGGGCCGCCCTCGCCCGGCGTCACAGCGCGCGGTTCGCGCGCGGCCGGGGCCGACGACGTCGCGATCGTCAGCGGCCCGCCGGACGCCGCTCGCCTTCGGGGCGCGGCTGCGGGCGCTCGTGCGTGCCGAGCGGCCCGGCCGGCCTCGTCGTCCTCGGCTCCGGCGCGATCCCGCTGGCGACCGCGCGCGACCTGCGGGACTTCGTGGCCGCGGCCGCCTCCGACGGAGCGGCTGGCGCTCGCCAACAATCGGTACTCGGCCGACATCGTCGCGATCGCCCGGGCGACCGGGGTGCTCGCCGACCTGCCCGACCTGCCGTCCGACAACACCCTGCCGCGCTGGCTCGCCGAGGTCGCCGGCTACGCGGTCCACGACCTGCGTCGCCGATGGCGGCTCGGCGATCGACATCGACGGGCCGCTCGACCTCGTCCTGACCGGCGCCGGCGACGATGGCCGAGGTCGCCGACGCCCACGGGGTCGACCTCGGCCCGGTCGTCGGACGCCATCGACGCCGTCGGCGCCGTCGCCGCCGACCCGCGCGCCGAGCTCGCTGGTCGCCGGCCGGACCTCGGCGACGACGCTGGCCTGGCTCGAGCGCACGACCGCGGCACGGACCCGGGCGATCGTCGAGGAGCGTGGCTCTGCGCACGAGCGTCGCCGGCCAGCGGCCGCCGGCGTCGGTCCTCGGCCTGCTGCTCGACCGCGACGGCCCGGGGCGCTCGGCGACCATCTCGCGCGGCTCGGCGACGCGGCCGATCGTCGACACGCGCGTCCTGCTCGCGCACCGGCTCGGCGCCGACGAATCGGCCTGGCCGATCGGCGGGCGACCGGTTCGCGTCGGACCTGCTGCTCCCCGATCGGATCGCCGATCCGTGGCTGCGCGACCTGACGGCGTCCGCGGCTCGCCGCGCCGATCCCGATCCTGCTCGGCGGGCACACCCTCGTCGGGCCGGGCGTCCGGCTCGTCGTCGGCCGGTCCGGCCGGCGGAGCGTCGTCGATGGAGGTGACGCCGGGCTGCGACGCGACCCGCCGCCCGACCTCGACGCGGTCGGCGCAGGACGACGAGCTCGTCGACGCGGATCCACGACGAGATCGCGCCGCGACGGACCGATGACCTTCGCCCGGTTCATGGAGCTCGCCCTGTACGACCCCGACGGCGGCTACTACCGCGGCGGCGACGCCCGGCCCGGCCGCGACGGCGACTTCCTGACCGCGCCCGAGACGCACCCGATCTTCGGGGCCGTCCTCGCCCGGGCCGTCGGCGAGGTCTGGGACCGACTCGGCCGGCCCGACCCGTTCGTCGTCCGCGAGTACGGCGCCGGGACCGGCGACGCTCGGCCTCGCGATCATCGACGGCCTCGTCGGCGCGCGGCCGGAGGCGCGCCGGCGCGTTCCGCTACCAGCCGATCGAGGTCGAACCGCGACGGCTCGACGCCGTCGCCGCCCGGTTCGGCGCGGCCGGACTGCGGCGACGCGGCTCTGGCGACGCCACCGACCGCGGACGCCCCGATCGACGGCGTCGATCCTCGCCAACGAGGTCCTCGACGCGCTGCCGACCCACCGCGTCGTCCGGCGCGACGGCCGCCTGCTCGAGGTCATGGTCGGCTCGTGCCGACGGACGGTTCGTCGACGTCGAGGCCGAGCCGTCGACGCCCGACCTGGCGGCGCGCCTCGAGGCGGACGGCGTCAAGCTGGACGACGGCCAGCGCGGCGAGATCTGCCTCGCGCTCGACGGCTGGATCGCCGAGGCCGCCGCCGGGCTTGCGTCGCGGCGTCCTCCTGCTCATCGACTACGGCTATCCGGCGACGGAGCTGTACGACCCGGTCCGCCGACGCGACGGGACGCTGCGCGCCTACCTCCGCCATCGCGTCCACGACGACCCGTACGCCACGTCGGCCGCCAGGACCTGACCGCGCACGTCGACGTCACCGCGGTCGAGCGGGCGGCGCGCGACGCCGGCCTGACCCACCTCGGGACGACGACCCAGGCCGAGTTCCTCGTCGGGCTCGGGATGGAGGGCCTCCTCCAGGCGATCCAGGCCGATCCGGACACGACCCTCGAGGCCTACCTGGCCGTCCGGTCGGCGGTGATGCGCCTCCTCGACCCGGGCGCGATGGGCCGCTTCCGGGTCATGGGGTTCGGGCGCGACTGGCCCCGGACGGACCGCCGCCGGCCGGCTTCGCCTACCGGCTTCCGCGAGTCGCGCCGGAACGCATCGGCGATCCGAGCGCCCATAGGACCGCCCGGACCGCACCTGACCGCACCGGACCGCACCGCGAATAGGGCGATCTACCTATTGCCGCCCGAGCGCGCCCGGAGGCACGATTCGCGATGGTCGGGCACGACCTGACGGGGAGTGGCGCGCGAACCTGCACGCGCGCTCGGCGCGCGCCGCTCCCCGACCTCCCCGCCCGGGTCCTCGCTGGGACCCGCTCGCGCGGCCGTCGCCCGCATCCGCTCCCACTGCTAGAATGCGCCGAGGGGCAGACGCACCCGTCGGGGTCTGTCTGCGCGCTCCGACAGGGGATCCTCGGGCAAGCGGCGCCAGCCCGGGCGCGCCGCTCGAAGGGAGTTCGGTTGACCGGCATCTGGTACGTCGTGGGGTTCGCCTTCGCCGGTGTCTCGTTCGTGTTCCTGACGATCGGCGCGGCGTGGCTGATCTCCCATCGCAATCGCGGCGACGAGCACAAGGGCCTGCCCTACGAGTCGGGCATCGACACGTACGGCGACACCCACGGCCGGTTCGGGCTGTCCTTCTACATCTACGCCCTGCTGTTCGTCGCCTTCGACATCGAGGTCGTCTTCATCTACCTGTGGGCGATCGTCTTCCGCGACCTCCTGCTCGGCGGTCTGGTCAGCATGGTCATCTTCGTCGTCATCCTGCTGCTCGGCCTCGCCTACGCCTGGCGGAAGGGAGCCCTGACATGGCGGTGAAGCCGCGCGGCGCGCCGACCTGCCCGGCCGTCGCCGACGACCGGCACCGACGTCATCGCGCCGATCGTCGTCCCGAACACGCTCTGGCAGGCCGCCGATCCGGAGGCCTACGACGGCGGCCGCGAGAGCGACATCACCCACCTGCGCGAGTACGAGGCGAGCGGCCTCGGCCGGCGCGACGACGCCCGCTGGAGCGGCGTCCTCGAGGTCATCCCGACCAAGGCCGACTACGTCCTCGACCTGATCCGGATGAACAGCCTGTGGCCGCTCCTGTCGGGCCTCGCCTGCTGCGCCATCGAGATGATGTCGACCGCGACCGTCCAAGAACGACATGGACCGCTGGGGCATGTTCCCGTTCCGGGCCAGCCCGCGCCAGGCCGACGTCCTCATCGTGGCCGGCACGCTGACGACCAAGATGGCCGGCCCGCTCGTCCGCCTCTGGGAGCAGATGCCCGAGCCGAAGTGGTGCGTCGCGATGGGCGACTGCACCTGCTCGGGCGGCCGCTACAAGCGGAGCTACGCGACGGTCGAGGGGATCGACCGGGTGATGCCGGTCGACGTCTACGTCCCGGGCTGCCCGCCGCGGCCCGAGGGGCTCATCTACGGGATGATGAAGCTCCAGCAGCTGGTCAAGGATCGGCGCGGCCACTGGCCGGACCGGGCGATCGGCCCGACCGTCCCGGAGGACGTCTAGGCGTGGACCGCCAGTTCAAGGCGCGCCTGGAGGCCCGCTTCGGCGCGCAGCTGACCGGGCCCGATCCGCCAGCGCCACGACGAGACCGAGATCCGCATCGCGGCCGGCGACGTCGTCGCCGTGCTGACCGCGCTCCACGACGAGCCCGACCTTCGGCTTCCAGTTCCTGAGCGACCTCGCCGGCGTCGACACGGGCGAGGTCATGCAGGTCGTCTACCACCTCTGGAGCGAGACGACGCCGGACTGGCTGCGCGTCATCGCGGACGGCCTGTCGCGCGACGACCCGCGGGTGCCGTCGGTCACCTTCCTGTGGAAGGGCGCCGAGTGGATGGAGCGCGAGGCGTACGACATGTTCGGGATCACGTTCGAGGGCAACCGCGACCTGCGCCGGATCTACATGCCGCCCGACTACCAGAGCTTCCCGCTGCGCAAGGACTTCTTCCTGCCCGACGACGCGGCCCGCTCGCCCGGCGGCGGCGTCCGGCCGATGGAGCGGACCCATGCCGCCCGGCAGCGCACCCGACCACGGCGCTCGTCCGCCGGACGACCGGCCTGACCGAGCCGACCGACGACGACCACGACCCGACGCCAGTCCGCCGACGACCCGCGCGTCACGCTCGATCGCGACCTCGGCGTCTTCGAGCCGGTCCCGCCGTACCCGCCGCGGACCGAGCGCGAGGCCGAGTTCTACACGCTCGGCGACGGCGAGATGTTCATCAACATGGGTCCGCAGCATCCGTCGACCCACGGCGTGCTGCGGGTCGTCCTCAAGCTCGACGGCGAGAAGGTCGTCGACCTCGACCCGGTCCTCGGCTACCTCCACCGCGGCGTCGAGAAGCTGTGCGAGAACGCCGACTACCACCAGGCGATCTGCTACACGGACCCGCTCGAGTACGTCAGCTCGCTGTTCAACGAGTGGGCGCCGGTCATCGCCTTCGAGAAGCTGATGGACGTCGAGGTGCCGCGCCGCGCCGAGTACATCCGGGTCCTCTCGTCCGAGCTCAACCGGGTCGCCAGCCACGCCCTCTTCCTCGGCTGGATGGCGCTCGACCTCGGCGGGCTGACGCCGATCCTGTGGTCGTTCATCGAGCGCGACGAGATCGTCGACATGCTCGCCGTCGCTGACCGGCCAGCGGATGCTCTTCAACTACTTCCGGATCGGCGGCGTCAACGGCGACCTGAACCACGAGTTCATGAGCCGCCTCGGCGACTGGATGAGCAGGGCGACCGCAGCAGATCGACTCCGGCAACGCCCTGCTCAACGAGAACGAGATCTTCGTCCGGCGGATGCGCGGCCTGGGCACGATCGACACGCGCGACCGCGCTCCGGATGGTCATGACCGGCCCGAACCTGCGCGCGACGGGCGTCCCGTTCGACGTCCGCCGGGCGCACCCGTACAGCGTCTTCCCGGAGCTCGAGTTCGACATCCCGACCCGGTCCGAGGGCGACTGCCTGGCCCGCTACCTGCTCCGGATGGACGAGATCAAGCAGAGCCTGCGGATCATCGACCAGTGCCTCCACAAGATGCCGGACGGTCCGGTCATGGCCAAGCTGCCCGCGGCTCCTGCGGCCGCGGCCCGGGCCGGGCCTACGCCGCGATCGAGGGGCCGCGCGGCCAGTACTCGACCTACGCCATCAGCGACGGCACCGACCAGCCGTTCCGGATGCGGATCCACGACCCGTCGTTCATCCACCTCCAGTCGGTCGGGCTGATGATGCCCGGGCACCTCATCGCCGACACGATGGCGATCATGGCCTCGCTCGACCCGATCATGGGCGGCGTGGACAAGTGGACCGTCGTCGGGACAGTCAGCTGGAATCGCCTCACCCTGCCGGGCAAGGTCGTCTTCACGGTCGTGCCGGTGCTGATCGTGCTGACGATCGTCGGCGGTCGCGGCGATCGTCCTGCTCGGCCCGACGATCCTCGACATCCTCGGCCGCGAACCTGCCGATCGTCCGGTTCGTGATCGCGGTGACGATCATCCTCCTGATCACCGTCCCGACCGCCTTCCTGATCATCTACATGGAGATGAAGATCATCGCGCTGATGAACCTTCGGATCGGCCCCGACCGGGTCGGCCCGTTCGGCTCGCTGCTGTCGGTGGTCCACGGGCTCAAGGTCCTCATGAAGGAGGACTTCACCCCGACCGGGGCCGACCCGATCGTCTTCACCTGGGCCCCGGTGGTGACCTACCTGGCCAGCGTCATGACCCTCCTCGTCATCCCGTTCGCGCCGGGGCTGTTCGGCCAGGACCTCAACATCGGCCTGCTCTACTTCTTCGCGATCGGCGGGCTGTCGGTCGTCGGGCTGCTGATGGCCGGCTGGTCGAGCTACAACAAGTACTCGCTGCTCGGCGGCCTTCGCTCGGCGGCCCAGGTCATCAGCTACGAGATCCCGCTCACGCTGTCGGTCGTCGGGATCATCCTGGTCGCCGGGACGATGAGCCTCAACCAGATCGTCCTCAACCAGGGCGGCTGGTTCACCGACTGGTACGTCTTCCAGCAGCCGCTCGGCTTCCTGATCTTCTTCATCGCCGCGACGGCCGAGGCGAACCGGACCCCGTTCGACCTGACCGAGGCGGACTCGGAGATCGTGGCCGGCTTCGCGACCGAGTACTCGGGGATGCGCTTCGGCTTCTTCTTCTTCGCCGAGTACGTCAACGTGTTCATCATCTCGGCGCTGACGGTGACCCTCTTCTTCGGCGGCTGGAACGCCCCGTTCCCGTGGCCCTGGACGATCGACCTCGCGCTCGACCCCGGGCAGCTGGGCATCGGCCTGCTGATCCTGGTGGCCGTCGTGCCGCTCATCCTGACCCTCGCCTTCGCCGCGCCGATCTGGATGGCCTCCGCCCGGATCAAGGGCTGGCAGGCGCTCCTCGGCGGGTTCGTCCTGTCCAACCTGTTCGTCGTCGCGGTCATCGGTGCCGTGGCCTACATCGGGCTCGACTGGGTCGCCGGCCTGCTCTGGTTCATGGGCAAGACCTACGCCTTCGTCTTCATCTTCGTCTGGATGCGCGGGACGCTGCCGCGCGTCCGGATCGACCAGCTGATGGACTTCGCCTGGAAGTGGCTGCTGCCGGCGTCGCTGCTCAACCTGTTCGCGACCGCGGCCGCCATCGTCGTCGTCGCCACCGTGCGGCCGTCCTGATGAGCTTCGTGCCCGGCCTCGGGATCGCCAAGGGGATGGCGCTGACCCTGCGTCGGTTCTTCGAGCCGAAGGTCACGGTCATGTACCCGGAGGACCGCCGCGACCCGCCGCACAAGTTCCGCGGCCGGCTGCAGCTGCTCTACGACGAGTGGGGCACGCTCAAGTGCGAGACCTGCTTCCAGTGCGCCCAGGCCTGCCCGATCGAGTGCATCGACATGGGCGGGATGGACACGCGCGGCCGGTTCCACGTCCACTGGGGCGCGCCCGAGACCTACGGCGAGCGTCGCGAGGAATCCGCCCTCCGGCGGTCGGGCCGGACGGTCCCCGACCCGGCCTACCTGCCGTTCGCCGCCATCGACCTCGCGCCGCTCGACGCGATCCTCGAGGAGTTCGACCACGACCCGGCCCACATGCTCGGGATCCTCGAGGCGACCCAGGCGGCCTACGGCTACCTCCCGGTCGCGGCGCTCAAGCGGATCAGCCAGCAGGACCGGCGCCTGGTACGCGATGATCTACGGCACCGCGAGCTACTACCAGCCACCTGCGCTTCGAGCCCGCCGAGGCCACCGTCCAGGCCGCCGCGGTCGACGCCCATCGGCCGCCGGAGGCGACCTACACGTCCGCCCTCGAGGCGGCGCTCCGTGGTCGTGGCCGGGCGCAAGGGCCCAGCGCCGCGCGGCGAGGGCGTAGCGGACGATGAACCTGCTCAAGACGCCGGCCGCCTGGCCGAAGATCCTGCTCGAGCGAGCGAAGGCCGCCGGATCCGACCGACCTCGATGCCGCCGTCCGCGCCGGGCGCGTTCGAGGGCCTTCGCCGGGTCATCCGCAGCCTCGGCGGCACGGCGACGATCGCCACGATCGCGAGTTCGGGCCTGCGCGGTCGCGGCGGTGCCGGCTACCCGGCCGCGGACAAGTGGCGGACGGCCGCGTCGATCGACGCCGCCCGCCGCTACGTCGTCGTCAACGGCTACGGCGCGGATCCGGCGACCGGCACGGACCGCTTCCTGCTCGAGCGTGACCCGTTCGCGGTGATCGAGGGCGCGGCGATCGCGGCCTTCGCCGTCGGTGCGAGCGAGGTCATCATCGCCGTCCGGGCCGACGCCACCGAGGCGATCCGCGGCCTCGAGTCGGCGATCGGCTCCGCCGAGGAGGCGGGCTTCATCGGCTTCGACGTCCTCGGCTCCGGGCACGACATCGCGGTCACCGTCCGACCGGTCCAGGGCGCCTACATGCTCGGCGAGGAGACCGTCCTGCTCAAGGCGCTCGAGGGCAAGCGCGGCCAGCCGGAACAGCGTCCGCCGCATCCGGCCGAACGGGGCCTGTTCGGGATGCCGACCGTCGTCCACAACGTCCAGACGCTGGCCGCGGTGCCCTGGATCGTCCGCAACGGCGACGGAAGCCTTCGCGGCGATCGGCGCGCCCGACAGCCCCGGGACCATCCTCGTCGGGGTGCGGACCCCGTCCGGCGACGGGATCGCGGAGGTCCCGCTCGGGCACGCCGCTGCGCGAGATCGTCGCCCTCGGCGGGAAGCTGCCGGCCGGTCGCACGATCAAGGCGATCCTGGTCGGCGGGCCGTCGGGCGGCCTCCTCCCGCCGGACCTGCTCGACACGCCGTACACCTTCGACGTCGCTCCGCGCGGTCGGGGCCCACATCGGGTCCGGATCCGTGGTCGTCGCCGACGACCGGGCCTGCGTCGTGGACCTGGCCCGCCTCCTCACCCGCTTCTGCGCCGGCGAGGCGTGCGGCAAGACGATCCCGTGCCGGATCGGGACGCGACGGCTGGTCGAGATCGCGGATCGCGTCGTCGAGGGTCGCTCGCGGCCGACCGATGCGGACCTGCTCGAGGACCTGTCGGCCGATATCGTCGCCTCGGCGCTGTGCGATCACGAGCGCCTGACGACCCTCCCGCTGGCGGGTGGGATGCGATACTTCCGCTCCGAGGTGGACGAGCACATCCTGCGCAGCGCCTGCCCGGCCGGCGTCTGTCACCCGATCGCGGTGGCCGCCGGTGCGCTCCGATGAGGCGACGATGGCCGATCTGATCACGCGCCCCGAGAGCCGCCCCGCGATCGAGTCGGACTCGCTTGCCGACCGCCTGCTCGACACGCAGTCGCCGCAGCGTCCGCAGTCGTCGCCGCGCATCCGGATCGAGGTCGACGGCCGCGTCGTCGAAGGCTTCGAGGGCCAGACCATCCTCGAGGTCTGCCGGGACAACGGGATCGAGATCCCGACCCTGTGCTACGAGCCGAAGCTGCCCGGCTTCGGGGCCTGCCGGATGTGCGTCGTCGAGGTCGAGGGCGAGGAGCATCCGCCGATCTCGTGCTCGCGGGCCTGCGAGCCGGAGATGAAGGTCCAGACCCAGACCGAGGAGCTGCGACGCCTGCGCCGGACGAACCTGGAGCTCATCTTCTCCGACCACAACGCGTACTGCCTGCCGCCGTGCCAGAACAAGTGCCCGAGCCACATCGACATCCCGGGCTTCCTCAAGGCGAACGCCGAGGCCGACTGGCGCGAGAGCACCCGGATCTTCAAGCGAACCATCCCGTTCCCGAGCGTCCTGGGCCGCGTCTGCCCGGCGCCGTGCGAGGAGCACTGCCGGCGCGACGAGGTCGACGAGGCGATCGCCATCCGCGACAGCCACCGCTACGCGGGCGACCAGGTCCTGAAGGCGATGCTCGACGACGGCGTGGATCCGCCGCTCCCGTACGAGCGCCAGGCACCCTCCGGACGACAGGCCGCGGTCATCGGGTCGGGGCCGGCCGGGATGGCCGCCGCGTTCTACCTCCTGCTGGCCGGTCACGAGGTCACGGTCTTCGAGCGCGACCCGGCGCCGGGCGGGATGCTCCGCTACGGGATCCCGCAGTACCGGCTGCCCAAGGTCGAGGTCCTCGAGGCCGAATACGAATCGGTCACGCGACTCGGCGGCAAGATCGTGTGCAATGCCGGGCTCGGCACGGACTTCACCCTCGACGACCTGACCTACCAGGGCTTCGACGCCGTCGTCGTCGCCATCGGCTGCTACGACACGAACGAACTCGGGATCCCGGGCGAGGACGCCGCCGAGTGCCTCGACGGCCTCGAGTACCTGCGCACCGCGACGCTCGGGCTGCCCTATCCCGATCACGTCGGCAAGCGGGTCGTGGTCATCGGCGGCGGCTTCACCTCGATGGACTGCTCGCGGACCTCGATCCGCCAGGGCGCCGCCGAGGTCACCCTCGTCTATCGCCGCGACATGAAGGACATGCCCGCCTCGAACGAGGTCCACGAGGCCATCGAGGAAGGTGTCACCGCGATCTTCCAGGCGGGGCCGGTGCGGATCATCACCGACAAGAAGGGGGCGGTCACCGGCGTCGAGTTCATCCGGATGGCGCTTGGCGCGCCGGACGCGTCGGGTCGGCGGCGCCCGGAACCGGCGCCCGGCACGGAATTCACGATCCCGTGCGACCGCGTGCTGCTGGCCATCGGCCAGGGTCCGGACCTCGACCTGGATCGGCCCGGGCGTCGGAGGGCCCGGAGGCGACGAAGCAACGGCGGCTCAAGGCCGACGCGGTCACCTTCGAGACCGGGCGGCCTGGCGTGTTCGGGACCGGCGACGTCCGGATCGGGGCGGCCACCGTGGTCCAGGCCGTCGCCGAGGGACGCCGGGCGGCCTACGCGGTCGACGCCTTCCTGAAGGGGATGGACCTGAGCGCCATCCGGACCCGCCAGACCCTCGCCGAACCGCAGCCCGAGTTCCTGAGCATCGTGCCGTTCACCAGCGAGGCGAAGACGCCCGCGCTACCGGATGACCGCGCTCGAGGCCGACGCCCGCAACGACAATTACATCGAGTACGAACTGCCGTACACGCGCGAGGCGGCCGTCGCCGAATCGACCCGCTGCCTGCAGTGCACCTGCGAGGCGATCGGCTTCTGCGACCTGCGCCGCCTGGGCATCGAGTACGGGACGACGCTGCCGACCCTGGAGCCGGCCCACCACCAGGGCGCCGGATTCCGGAGCGTCACCGAGAACCGCTTCACGGGCGTCAACCACGACTACGTCCGCGACGACTCGCATGCCTTCATCCTGCGCGAGCCGTCACGCTGCATCGACTGCGGCCGCTGCGCCCAGGTCTGCTCGGAGGTCGTCGGCGCCGCCTGCTACGACTTCATGCGGATCGGCTTCGACACGCTGGTCACGACGCCGCTCGACATGAGCCTCAACGACACCCCGTGCGTGTCGTGCGGGCGCTGCGCGGAAACGTGCCCGACCGGCGCCCTGATGCCGAAGCCGCGCGTGCTGCAGAAGTACGAGGTCGACGAGAGCCGCTGCATCCTGTGCGGGATCTGCGTCGACGCATGCCCCTACGACGCGCTCCGCGACGGGGCGGACATCGAGCTCGCCCACACCAGCCGCGAGACGCCGATGATCGACCTGATGGCGATCGCGGCGGTCGATCGCGAGACCGAGGTGACCTACATCCGGCGCGAGCGCGACTGGGCGACCCGCGCCGCCGCCGAGGGACGCCTCATCGATGCGCCAGGATGCTGCCGATGCTGCCGCCGACGGTGACGGGCCTCCCCGGCAACGGGAAGGGCCACGCGCACGGCGACGGGCACGGCCACGGCGGCTCGGCCGTCGCACCCAGCCATCACGAGTAGGGCGCGGACGTGGTGCGTCGACTGATCCCGATCGTCCTCGGCCTCGCGGTGCTGGGGGTCGTCACCGGCATCGCGGCGGTGATGCTCGTGTTCCTTGGCCAGGACTGGGCGGACGCCCTGTTCTGGATCTTCGCGGCGGTGATGATCGGATCCGGGCTATTGGTCGTGACGATGCGCGACATCATCCGCTGCGGCCTCGCGATGATCGTCTGCTTCGGGGCGCTGGCGGGGATCTACGTCATCCTCGGTGCGCCGCTCCTGGCCGCCGCCCAGGTCATCGTCTACATCGGGGCGATCAGTGTCCTGATCCTGTTCGCGATCATGCTGACCCAGACCAAGGACGCCCCGAGCCGGCTGGTCTTCCAGACGCAGGCGATCCCGGCGGCGATCGCGTCGGTGATCATCGCGGTCGTCCTGGCGCTGGCCATCGCCGCCACCGACTGGGGAGAGGCCGCCGACCGGATCCGGGTCGCCACCTCGGCCATGTCGGAGATCCTGTTCGACCAGTTCGTGCTCCCGTTCGAGATCGTGAGCGTGCTGCTCCTCGCGGCAGTCATCGGTGGCGTCTTCCTGGCCAAGCGCGAGCCCGGCGGCCCGTCGTGAGCGATTCGCTCGACGCCTACCTGATCCTCGCGGGGATGCTCTTCGCCATCGGGTCGTTCGGGTTCCTCGCCCGGCGCAACGCCATCAGCATGCTCATGTCGATCGAGCTGATGCTCAACGGCGTGAACCTGTCGATCGTCGCGTTCGGGGCGTTCGGTGACAGTGCGGTCATGGCCGGCCAGGCGTCGGTCATCGCCCTGATGGTCATGGCCGTCGCGGCCGCCGAGGCGACCGTCGGCCTCGCCATCGTCATCGCGATCTACCGGAACAAGAGGACGCCGCTGGTCGACGAATACCACGCGATGAAGGAATGACGCGGCGATGACGCTCGAAAGCCTCATCCCCGCGTTGGTGATCCTCCCCCTGGCGGGGTTCTGCTTCACCGCGCTGGTCGGGCGGCGACTGGGCAAGCAGGCGCACTGGGTCCCGGTCCTCGCGATCTTCGCGGTGTGGGTCATCGCCATGGTCCTCGTCAGCCAGGTCCTGACCGACGCCGCGCCGCTGCTGCCAGGTTCGGAGACCATCCACGGGTACGAGGTCCACCTCTTCACCTGGATCCCGGCCGGCGACTTCGTGGTCGAGGTCGGCTTCGTCATCGACGCGCTGACCGCCTGCCTGCTCATCGTGGTGACCACGATCGGCCTGCTGGTCCACGTCTACTCGGTCGGCTACATGGCCCACGACCCAGGCTACTGGCGCTTCTTCGCGTATCTCAACCTGTTCATGTTCAGCATGTTGCTGCTCGTCCTCGCCAGCAGCTTCCTGGTCGTGTTCGTGGCCTGGGAGCTGGTCGGCCTGTGCAGCTACCTGCTCATCGGGTTCTGGTACCGCAAACGCTCGGCCGCCCTGGCCGCCAAGAAGGCGTTCATCGTCAACCGGGTCGGCGACGTCGGCTTCGCGCTCGGGATCATGCTCATCTTCGTCAGCCTGGGCACGCTCGACATCCGCGAGGTCATCGAGCACATCGGATCGCTCGACCAGACGACCATCGTGCTCATCGCGCTCCTCATCTTCGCCGGCGCGATGGGCAAGAGCGCCCAGTTCCCGCTCCATGTCTGGCTCCCGGACGCGATGGAAGGCCCGACCCCGGTCTCCGCCCTCATCCACGCCGCGACGATGGTCAACGCCGGCGTCTACCTCGTGGCCCGGACAAATCCGATCTTCGCCTCCGCGCAGTCGGCCATGGTCGTCGTCGCCGCGATCGGCATCTTCACCGCGATCCTGGCCGCGTCGATCGCGATGACCCAGACCGACATCAAGCGCGTCCTCGCCTATTCGACGTTGAGCCAGCTGGGCTACATGTTCGCCGCGCTCGGGGTAGGGGCCTTCACCGCGGCGATCTTCCACCTCATGACCCACGGCTTCTTCAAGGGCCTCCTGTTCCTCGGCTCGGGTTCGGTCATCCATGCCGTCCACGAGGAGCAGGACATGCGCCGGATGGGCGGGTTGTCCGCGAAGATCAAGTGGACCTATCTGACGATGCTCGTCGGATCGCTGGCGATCGCGGGCATCCCGCCGCTGGCCGGCTTCTTCTCGAAGGACGAGATCCTGGCAGAGGCCCTGAAGAACGGCTTCGTCTGGGTCTGGTTCATCGGCATCGTCGTGGCCTTGATGACGGCGTTCTACATGTTCAGGTTGATGGGGATGACCTTCTGGGGCTCGTTCCGCGGGCCGAAGGAGATCTGGGACAAGGTCCACGAGTCGCCGGCGGTGATGGTCGTGCCCCTCGTGCTGCTCGCCATCGCATCGGCGGTCCTCGGCATCTTCCTCGGCCTGCCCTTCGGCGACAGCCGGATCACCCATTGGCTCGAGCCGATCTTCGAGGAAGCCGAGATCATCCTCGCCCGTGAGCATCACGCGTTCGAGCTGTTCGGCATCGACGGGGCCCTGATCCTGATCAGCGTCGCGGTCGCCACGATCGGGATGGTCGTCGCCTGGCGACTGTTCGGCGTCAGGATCGGGCCGATCAAGATGCCGTCCCGTCCGGAGAGCGTTCGCGAGCTGACCGCCCGGGCGCCGTTCCTCTACCGCGCCTCGCTCAACAAGTGGTGGTTCGACGACCTCTATCACCTGCTGTTCATGGTCATCGGCGGGAGGATCGCGGCGGCGATCTGGTGGTTCGACCGCGAGATCATCGACGGCACCGTCAACGCCGTCGGCGCATCGACGGTCGACGCCGGCCGCGGCCTTCGCCAGGTCCAGACCGGCAGGGTCCAGAACTACGCTCTCGGGATCGCCGTCGGCCTCATCGTGATGGCCGGGTCCTATCTCCTCCTGGCGCGCGGCTGACCGTGGACCTGGACGGCATCCCGATCCTGTCGATCATCGCCTTCCTGCCGCTCATCGGCGCGGTCGCGGTGGCGATCCTGCCGGTCTCGATGGCGCGCGGCGTCGCGCTCGGTACCGCGGTGGTCACCTGTGCGGTCTCGCTGGCCCTGCTCGTCGGCTACGTCCCCGGCACGCCCGGCTTCGAGTTCGTCGAGACGTATGTCTGGATCCCCATGTTCGGGATCCAGTACAAGGTCGGCGCCGACGGGCTGTCGGTCGCCCTGATCGTCCTGACCACGACCCTGACCTGGATCTCCATCCTCGCCTCGTTCAAGCCGATCCAGTCGCGGATCAAGGAATACATGGTCTCGTTCCTGATCCTCGAGGTCGGGATGATCGGCGTGTTCATCGCCCTCGATACGTTCCTGTTCTACATCTTCTGGGAGATCGTCCTCGTCCCGATGTACCTGATCATCGGCATCTGGGGCGGCGCCAACCGGATCTACGCGACGATCAAGTTCGTCCTGTACACCCTCATCGGTTCGCTCCTGATGCTGGTCGCCATCATCGCCACGGCGTACGCGTATCAGGCCGGCCATGACGGGTCCTGGGTCGGCGCCTTCGACTTCGAGCGGCTGCGCGAATTCGCCGCGACCGGCGGTTTCAGCGACGGCCTCCAGCTGACGGCCTTCGTCGCCTTCTTCCTGGCCTTCGCCATCAAGGTGCCGATGTTCCCGTTCCACACCTGGCTGCCCGACGCGCATACGGAGGCGCCGACCGCCGGGTCGGTGATCCTGGCGGCGGTCATGCTGAAGTTGGGGGCGTACGGGTTCATCCGGTTCGCCGTCCCGCTCTTCCCCGACGCGGCCGAGACCTTCGCTCCGGCGATCATCGTCCTGTCGCTCATCGCGATCATCTACGGCGCGATCGTGGCACTCGTCCAACCCGATCTCAAACGGCTGGTCGCCTACTCATCGGTCAGCCACATGGGCTTCGTGACGCTCGGCATCTTCGTCTTCACCGAGCAGGGCATCCAGGGCGCGATCCTGCAGATGATCAACCATGGATTGATCACCGGCGCCCTGTTCCTTCTGGTCGGGGTCATCTACGAGCGGACCCACGACCGGACCATCGCCAAGATGAGCGGGTTGTCGGCTCGGGTGCCGGTCTTCGCCGCGGTCTTCGGGTTCTTCGTGTTCGCATCGGCGGGCCTGCCCGGGTTGTCCGGGTTCGTCGGCGAGTTCCTCGTCCTCGTCGGCACCTTCGAGGTGGACCCGGCCGCCGCGGCCGTCGCGACCTTCGTGATGATCCTGGCCGCGGGGTACCTGCTGTACATGTACGGCCGCGTCGCGTTCGGCGAGGTGTCCGACTTCCTGGCGGGGCTCGGCGACCACCTGACCGACATGACCCCGGTCGAGATCCTGACGCTCGTGCCGCTCGGGACGCTGGTCGTCATCTTCGGGATCCAGCCGGGCCTCCTGCTGACGCTCGTGTCCGGCACGGTCGCGGCGACCCTCGACGCCGTCCAGCCGTCCGCGGCGATCGCCATCCCGGCCGAGGTGGTCGCGGGCCTGCTGGGGCTCGTCGTGCTGCTCGTCCTCGCCCGCATCGGGTGGGTCCTGCTCCGGCCGCGTCCGGCCGCCCTCGAGCCTGAAGGCGGGGCGGCGCATTGAGCCCGACCGACCTGACGCTGATCGGCCCGCTCATCGCGGCGGTCCTCACGGCTGCCGCGATCCTGATCGTGGACCTCGTCCGACCCGGGAAGACCTCGATCTCGGTCGCGGTCGCGCTGATCGGGCTGGCGATCACGGCGCTCGTGACGATCGCCGTCGGCACGACGCCGGGCGAGGCGTTCGGTGGCTCCTACCGGGTCGACGCGCTGACGACCTTCCTCGACCTCCTGTTCATCGCCATCATCGTGATGACGATCCTGTTCGGGCCGGACTACCTGGTCCCGCGCAGCCTGCCGGTCGCGGAGTTCGCCACGATCCTCGTCTTCGCGATGACCGGCGCGATGCTCATCGCGGCCTCGGCCGACCTGCTGCTGCTCTTCCTCGGTCTCGAACTGATGGTCCTGCCGGGCTACCTGCTGGCCGGCTTCCACAAGACCGATACGTACTCGACCGAGGGCGCGATCAAGTACTTCCTGCTCGGCTCGTTCAGCTCGGCCATCTTCCTGTTCGGGCTCGCCTTCGTCTGGGGCCTGACCGGCTCGACGCGGATCGAGGACATCGCCGGTGTGCTGGGCGCGGTAGCCGTCGGCGACCAGCCACTGTCGCCTGGCCTCGCCATGGGGCTGGCGTTCCTGACCACCGGGGTCGCGTTCAAGATCGCGGCCGTCCCGTTCCACTACTGGACGCCCGACGCGTACCAGGGCTCACCGACGCCGATCACCGGGTACCTGTCGGTCGGCCCGAAGGTCGGGGCGTTCGCGCTCATCCTGCGGCTCTTCGTCGAGGCGCTCGGCCCCTTGTCGGCCGAGTGGATGTGGCCCGTCATCGTCCTCGCGACGTTGACGATGACGCTCGGCAACCTGGTGGCGCTGACCCAGGACAACGTCAAGCGGATGCTTGCCTACAGCTCCATCGCGCATACCGGGTACATGCTCGTCGGCCTGGCGGCATGGGCGGGTGACCCGCTCGACCGCGACGACGGGATCCAGGCGCTCCTCTTCTACGGCGTCGCCTACGCGTTCATGAACCTCGGGGCGTTCGCCGTCATCGCCGCCCTCCAGAAGCGGACCGGCGTCACCTCGAGCCTCGGGACCTTTGCCGGGCTCGGGCGGCGAGAGCCGCTCCTCGGGATCCTGATGACGCTGTTCATGCTGTCGCTCATCGGCATCCCGCCGACGGCCGGCTTCTTCGCCAAGGCCAACATCATCCTGGCCGCCGTCGAGGCCGGCGGGCCGTTGACGGCCCTCGCGTTCATCACGGTCATCAACGCCGCGGTCGCCGCGTTCTACTACCTCCGCGTCGTCGTCTACATGTTCATGCGCGACTCGCCGTCCGACGCCGCCCCGGTCCTGCCCCACGGGGCGCTCCTGTGGGGCGGGCTCGTCGCGGCCTCCGCCCTGACCATCCTGCTTGGGCTGTTCCCCGAAGGCCTGCTCGAGGCCGCCGGCACGGCGGCCCAGTCGATCATCCCGAAGCTCCCGACCTAGCCGCGCCCTAGCGGCAGTTCCGTGGCTTGGCCACCGGGTTCGCCTCCTTGTGCGTCGCCGCCTCCTGCGACAGGAGTTCGGCGACGAGCTGCAGTTTCGGCTGCGCGCCGACCCCCTCGGAGGTCTGTAGCCAGAGTTGCTCCCCCTTGGCCGCGAACGGGGCGTTGAAGGCGGTCAGCACGTGCACGTGCCGGCGGACCTCGGTCACGACATACAGGAAGCGCTGGTCGTCGTTGGTCCAGACCTCGACGACCATCCCCTTCATCTTCGCGCCGTTCGACACCTTCGACGCGGTCAGGAGTGGCAGGAACATGCCCGTTCGCGCATGGGCATACAGGTAGGTCGCGCGGCCCTGTCCGGGCTGGCCGAGCCGCGAATCGACGTAGTACATCGCGACGTCGCAGGCCGGATAGGTCGGGTCGGGCTGCTTGACGACCGGCAGGTCGATCTTGAGCGCGGCGAGGCGCACTCGGGTCGCGAGCCGGTTCGCCGGGGCTGACGGACTCGGCGACGGCGGGCCGGGCGAGCCGATCGGCGGCAGCGTGATCAGCGGGGCCGGTGTCGCGGCGCTGCCGACCGCGATCGGTGCGGCTGTCGCCGGCACCAGCGGATCGGCCGCCACCGGGTTGGTGAACGACAACATCCCGGCGGCCAGCAGCGCGACGCCGAGTGCCGTCAGGAGGGCCGGCACGATGCGCGTGCGGAGTCGGTCGAACAGGGCGCCCATGGGACCGGCATGGTAGCAGCGCACCCCGTGAAACGCCGTCCGCCGCTCGTACTGGTACGCTCCGGCCCATGTGGGCACGTCTGTCGATCGTCGCCGGCCTGGTGGTCGGCGTCGCCGTCGCAGGGCTGCTGCTCGGGGGGATCCTGGCGCTCGTCCCCGACCGGCCGTCGCCGTCGGCGGCCGCCCCGTCGACGCCCGTCGCCTCCGCGGTGCCGTCGCCTAGTGCGTCCGCGAGCGCCGGTCCCTCGGCACAACCCTCGGCACTACCCTCGGCCAGCGTCGCGGCCGCGCCGTTCCATATCGGCGAGCCGGCTCCCGCGCTCGTGCTCCCAGGGGTCGGCGGGGGCGAGATCGACCTGGCGGCGCTGCGTGGCAAGCCGGTCTGGGTCAACTTCATGGCGACCTGGTGCCCGCCATGCCAGGACGAGATCCCGCTGATGACCGGCTTCGCCGAGCGCTACGCCTCGACCGGCCTGACCGTCATCGCGATCGACGTTCGCGAGGACGAGACCGCGGTGCAGGCCTTCGCCGGTGGCCTCGGCGCGACCTTCCCATTCGGCCTCGATGGGGACGGTCAGGCCGCCGCCACCTGGGACGCCGTCGCGCTGCCCGTCCATTTCTGGATCGACAAAGACGGCATCGTTCGCGACGGGGCGCTCGGGGGGATCGGACCCGACGTGATGGTTGACGGCCTCAAGACCATCCTGCCCGGCGTCGACGTCCAGCCTTGAGCCCGGCCGCCCATGGCTCGCGCTCGCCGGCGCTCGCCGCGATCGCCCGTCTCGCGGAACGGCCGGGTCGGCTCCTTGTCGTGGCCGACTTCGACGGCACGCTGGCCGAGGGTTCGCGTGACCCCGGCGCCGCGTCGATCGTCCCGCTCGCCCGCCGCGCGCTACGCCGGATCGCCCGCGTCGCGGCTGCCCAGCCCGAGCGCGTCGTGGTCGCCATCTTGACCGGCCGGACCGCCCTCGACGTCGCGGCCCGGGTCCGCGTCGGTGGCATCGTCTACCTGGGCGACCACGGTCTCCAGTCGGGGACCTTCCCGCGCGGCGGCAACCCGGCCGGACTCAGCACGACGTTCCACGGCGGCCACGACGGGTCGATCGAGCCCGCGGAGACCCTGGCGCGGCGGGTCCCGGAGGTCCTCGGGCGCCCCGCGTGGCTGTTCGTCGAGCGCAAGGGGCCGTCGGTCGCGTTCCACGTCCGACAAGCCGAGGATCGGGTCGCCGCCCGGGCCGCCGTCGAGCGGGCGATCGAGGCCGTCGATGCCGAGCTACCGGCGCACGAGCTGGCCCACTACCGCGGTCGCCTCGTCGTCGACCTGCGACCGCGGTCGGCGGGCGGCAAGGGCGAGGCGTTCGAGCGACTGCTCGACGAGCTGCGACCGGACACGGTCGTGGCCTTCGGCGATGACGTCAGCGATGCCGACGGCTTCGCGGTCCTGCGCGGCGCGCGCGCCGCGGGCACCCTCGACGGTCTGGCCGTGGCCGTCACCGGACCGCACGGGATGCCGGACGAGGTCCGGGTGGGCGCGGACCTCCACCTCGACACGCCGTTCGACGCGGCGCGCGCGCTGTCGGTGCTGGCCGCCACGCTCGAACGCGAGGCGTGAACCCGACGCCGTCGGTCAGATCCAGTCGATCCGGCGCAGCACGACGGCGGTCGCCGCGGCCCCCCCGAGGATGACCGCCGTGACCGCCCAGAACCCGATGCCTTCGCCGCCACCGACGACGTTCGTGGCCTCGCTCATCCCGAACAACCCGCCCACCGCGGCGATCCCGGCCAGGACGACCGTGACCCCGGTCAGCCGTTTCATGATGACCGACAGGTTGTTGTTGACCTGCGTCAGGTAGACGTCGAGCGTCGCCGATGCCAGCTCCCGATAGTTGTCGAGCTCGTCGGTCAGGCGGATGACGTGGTCGTAGACGTCGCGGAAGTAGACGAGCTCGTCGGCGTCGATGAGCTGCTCGTCGCGGTTGGTCAGCTGGTTGAAAACCTCGCGGACCGGGCTGATCGCGCGCCGGACCTGGATCAGCTCGCGCTTGAGCTTGAACAATCGCTCGACCGTGTCGGGCGTGGCCTTGCGGACGACCTCGTCCTGGACATCGTCGATGGCGTCACCGATCCGGTCTGCGAACGGGAAGTAGCCATCGACCAGGTCGTCGGTGATGGCCCACAGCAGGTGGTCCGGGCCGCGCTTGAGGACCTGGTCCGCGCCACCAGCCAGGTGGTGCGCGGTCCGTGGATCCCAGTACCCGTCGTGGACGGTCAACAGGAACCCGAGACCGAGGACGAAGTCGATCTCCGAGGCGACGACCGTGTCGCCGTAGGTCAGGTGGAACAGGACGATGTGGACGACCCCGTCCGTGGTCTCGATCTTGGCGCGCTGGTTCCCCTCGAGAACGTCCTCGACGATGAGCGGATGGAGCCCGAGCGCGTCGCCCACCTGCTTCGCCTGGGTCGGGGTCGGCGCGATGAGGTCGACCCAGACCGATGCCTCCGGGCGACTGAGCAACTCGGGCAACCGTGCCAGGGCGGTCGCGCCCTCCAGCGCGTGGGGCGTCTCGCCGTCGAGTGCGATGACCCGGACGGTGCCGGGCTGCGCCCGGCCGCTGGGTCCCTGGCCTCGCATCGGCAGGTCCGGCACGACTGCCGGCGCGGGGTCAGAGCGCGAGCCCGGGTTCGGGGGTGTCGAGGCCATCGGCGTCGGATCCTTCGGCAAGGGTCGCGTCGGTCGCGTCGGTCGCGGCCGGTTCGCTGCCCAGCATACGCGTCCGACCGACGCGACCACCGCCCAGGGCGAGGCCCGGCGGGATCGCCGCGGCCGTGACCACGGCCGCGACCACGAAGAGCCCGACCATGATCGAGGCGGCCTCGCGCGACGCCCATTGCTCCAGGGCGTTCACGACCAGCGGGTCGCGCAAGGGGCGGTCGCGGAGCGACTCGGGGATGAACTGGAGGTAGGCATCCGGACTGGCGTAGACCTGCTGGTAGAGCCGGTCGATCGTCGTCGAGCCATAGGACGTCAGGATCGCGAGCCCGACCGCCATGCCGAGCATCCGCGCCACCGTGACGACCGCCGACGCCGTCCCGAAGGCACGTCGACCCGCCGACTCCACCGCCGCCGTGGAGCGCGGGGTCACGGTCAGCCCGAACCCGAACCCGAAGAGACCGAGCCCGAGCGCGACGGTCTCGACGCTCGTTTCCGGGGTCCACGATGACATCGCCACGAGGCCGACGATGCTCAGCAGCAGGCCGCCGACGGCGACGAGCTGGAGCGGCAGGACGCGGACGACGAAGCCCGACACGAGCGCGCCGAGGGCCGTCGCGCCGGCCAGTGCGCCGAGAGCCAGTCGCTGCTGGTCCGGACCGCCATACAGGACCCGGTCGACGAAGACCGCGCCACCGATGATGGCGGTCGCGAAGGCATAGCCGGTCAGCAGCGAGACGAGTGCCGCGGAGCTGAACGGGAGGCTCCGGAACAGGCGGGGATCTAGGAACGGGTCATCCCGTCGCAGGCCGTGCACGACGGCGGCGATCGATGCGAGCACCGCGACGACCAGGAGCCCGCCGGTAACGAGGACCGGATCCACCGTCGAGCCGGCGATCTCGGTCGAGCCAAGGAGGGTCAGGCCGACGAGGCCGGCGACCAGGGCCAGGCCGAACCAGGCGGCCCCGACGATGTCGACGCGACCGGGGCGGCGCGGCGACTCCCAATCGGGGGACGCGGCCCAGGCCAGGGTCAGGGCGATGATGGCGATCGGGATGTTGATGTAGAAGACCCATCGCCAGGCCGGTTGGAGGATGTCCGCGAGCGGACCCGTGATCCCGGCCGCGGCCAGCGCCGCCTCCGGATGGACCGACGCGATGATGGCGGCACCGACGACCGGACCCGCGGCCATCCCGAGGAAGGTCAGCGCGCCGACGACACCAAGGGCCCGCGGCCGCGCGGCGCCGCCGAAGAGGTGCGCCGCGGCCGCCGTCCCGACCGGGACGAGGACGCCGCCGCCGAGGGCCTGGACCACCCGCGCGGCGATCAGCTGGTCCATGGTCTGGGCGGCCCCCGCCAGCGCCGACCCGATGGTGAACACGACGAGTGCCCCCATGAACAGCCGCCGGGCGCCCCACAGGTCGGCCAGCCGGCCGGCCATCGGCATCGTCAGGATGTAGACCAGCAGGTACCCGTTGATGATCCAGCTCGCCTTGCGCAGCTCGATCCAGGCCGAGCCCGTGGCGGGGTCGGCGAGGTCGGTCAGGATCGACGGCAGCGCGACCGCGGTGACCATGAGCTCGAGGCCGGCGAGGAAGACGCCGGCACCGATGACGGCGAGCAGCACCAGCGCGGAGCGGCGTTCCATGGCGCGGAGTGTAGTGGCGGCGGCGCCCGGGGCCGCGGGCGCGATCCGTCAGCGCGTGCCGTCGAGCACGAGCCCGTCGAGTCGGCGGTAGACCGACACCCACCGATCGCGGTGGAGGACCCGGCCGCCGTCGTCGCGCACGATCCGGGTGACGACCACCGTCATCCCGTCGCTGCGGTCCTCGACGCGTCGGTGCTGGCCGACGGGCAGGGTCCATGACGTGCGATGCCGGTCGCGCGCCTTCTCGCGGTGGCTGATGCCGGGCTTGCTGAACGACACCGTCCGCCCGAGCGACGCCTTCGCGTAGAGATCGACCCGGGCGATCCCGGGCGTACTCACCGTGCGGACGACGATCGACTGCGCGGTGTCATTCCGGAAGGCCATCGTCTGCCGGAAGCCGTCGCCCTTCGCGACCGCCGCATCGAGCCCGAGGGGGTACTTCGCGAGATAGCCGCTGTGGCTCCGTCCGTGCCGTGATCTGGAACCCGGCGCGAGCGGCGGCGTTGAACAGGACGGTCGACACGGTGCAGATCCCGCCGGCCAGGGCGCCGTCGACGTCGATCCGGTGACCGACGATGATCGCGCCGCGCCGGTACCCGGTCCGCCGCGACACCTCGCCGACGGCCGTCCAGAAGTCGAAGGTCGCTCCGGGCCTGATCACGAGGCCGTCCAGTCGCCGGAGCGGGATGGTGACGTTCGCGCCGTTGCCGTTCGCCGGCCCGACGACGTACTCGACCGTCCAGCTGCCGAGGAGGACCAGGTCGGGCTGCAGCGACGCTTCGACGAGCTTCGATGCGGGGGTCGGGATCGGTGTCGCCAGCCGTGGCCCCGGGCCGGCCCCGCCGGCTGGCGTCATCACGGGCGACGCCGGGACGACCGTCGGCGCGGCGCCCAGGGTCGGGTGCGCCGTCGCGATAGCAGCCGGCGGGTCGGCGGCGGTGGCGTCGGCCACCGGCAGGGTCATCGCGACGGAGATCGTGGCGGCCCCACAGACCGTGGCGGCCAGGATGGCGAGGATCGCCAGGCTGCTCCGTCGCGGTCGACGCTGGTATTCGGACGCGCGTGGCATGGTCGACATGGGTTGGGGCTCCATGCAAGGAAGTCGCCGAAGACGGTCGAAAGGTTCCGGGGTGTCGCGACGTCCAGAGTCCGACGCGATGCGGCCGGACTCCCGCTACGGCTGGTAGAGGACCGTGGCGGGGACACTGACCCCTCCGTTCCTCTCGATGTCGGAACCAGCGACGATGAGGACGCGGCCGTCGCCCAGGAGGATCGCCGCATGGCCCTCACGGGGCGTCCCCATCGACCCCTTCGGGCTGAAGGTCCCCGTCGAAGGGTCGAACATCTCCGTGGCGGACAGCACCCGCCACTTCTGCCCGTCGCTCCAGAGGCCTCCGGTGATCAGGACGCGTCCATCGGGCAGCAGCGTCGCGGCGTGTTGTTGACGACCGTCGCCCATCGACCCGACCGACTTGAACTCACCAGACACCGGATCGAACGCCTCCGCGCCGGTGTAGACCGAGTCCTTCGGGGACCGGCCACCCAGGATGAGGACGCGGCCGTCCTGGAGCAGCGTCGCGCTATGGAGCCAGCGGCCGGTCTTCATCGAGCCGGCTTTGCTGAACTTGCCGGTCGCCGGGTCGTACAAGTCGGCTGCCTTGCTGCTGGGGCTGCTCTCGCCACCGTTGCCGACGACGAGGACGCGGCCGTCCTGGAGCAGCGTCGCCGTGTGGCCCCGGTGTGGGGAGCTCATCGAACCGGTCCTGCTGAATCTCCCGGTTGCCGGGTCGTAGAGCTCGGCGGTAGTCAGGAACGAATCGGTCTCGGCGGTGCGATACGAAGCGAGGGTGATCACATTGGCGGAGGCCGGGCTCGACCCTGACAGCCCGCCGGCGATGAGCACGCGGCCATCGGCCAACAGGGTGGCCGTGTGCTGCGTGCGTGGGGCGACCAGGGATCCGGTCGGGCTGAAGGTGCCCGTGGACGGGTCATACAGCTCCGCCGACGCCCAGATCCCGTCCTGTCCGGCTGGCGCGCAGTTGTACCCGCCCGCGAACAGGACACGCCCGTCACTAAGGAGGGTCGCGGTCGTGCCGGCCCGAACCTGCCCCAGCGAGCCGGTCGGGCTGAATGAGCCAGTCGCCGGATCGTACAGCTGGGCGGACGTGCCGCATCCACCGGCGAGCAGGACGCGGCCGTCGGCGAGCAGCGTCGCGGTCTCGCCGAGGAACCCGTCGTTCATGACCACGGGGGAACCGGTCCAGCTGAACCCGGCGGCCAGGGCCGGGATCGGCGTCGGGGAGGGTGTGGCCGCCGGCGGCCCGATCGCGACCCCGGGAGCGGGGGTCCAGGGCGGCGGAACGATGGCCGCCCCGCCGATCGGCTGCCAGACGGGATTCGCATATTCAAGAGCGCCGGCTGTTACCCCGAGCGCCGCTCCCGACACGAGGAGCTCGATCCTCGTCCCGTCCGCGTTCATCGTCCACCAGCCCGGCGTGGCGCCCAGGCTGCGGATGAACAGGATCCGCCCATCGGGCGTCCAGCTCGCGCCGATCGAGATCCCATCGGTCGTCAATCGGCGAATGTCCGAACCGTCCGGTCGGGCGGTGAAGATGTCCCCGAAGGACCCGCGCGAGATGTCCGGGTTCGAGGATGCCACCGGTGTCACGAAGACGATCCGCGTGCCATCCGGCGACCATCGCGCGGACTCGGCGGACAGCGATGTCGGGCTCACCTGGTGCGGGTCCCCGCCGTCGCGATCGAGGGTCCAGACGGTCGACGGTGTCGGCGGGAACGGGCCGTTCGTATCCTTGTCGCCGTACAGGAAATAGACGATGTTCCGACCGTCCGGGGACCAATCAGGGGCCCCGACGCCTGTCGCGATCGTGGGGTTCAGGACGGCCACTCGTCCGCTTGCGAGGTCCATCGTGGCGACCGCCGAAGCATAGTTCCCGGCCAGATCGTTGGACTCGCGGATGAAGACGATGCTCCTGCCGTCGCCCGAGAATCGGATCTGGGAATCCTGTATGCACGGCGCGCGACAGCCCGTATCGACCGCCTCGGGCCGGCCGCCGGTGGCGTTCGTGAGATAGGGCTTTCCATCGTCGAAATAGAGCAGGCGAGTCCCGTCCGGCGACCAGGCCTGGACGCCCTGGCCGGTCACGCCGTCAGGGAATAGTTGATGGGCGCCGTTCCCATCGGATCCGACGAGCCAGACCCGAGTGACCTGGCACCCATAGGCGCGGCGGCAGTCGGAGCCGGTCTTCTCGACCTCCCGGTTGAAGGCGATCAGGCCGCCCGGCCGGAGGTTCGTGGTCGGCGTCGGCGTCTCGACCCGCGTAGGCGTCTCGATCGGCTGACGGGCCCGGCGTCGTGACCACGGCGCGTCGACGGCGACGGCGGCACCACGGCGGTCAGGCGGACGAGCCCGGAGCCGGCCGCCAGCGCCCCACCGACGGCCACGAGCGCGGCCGCGGCCAGGAGCGTGAAACCCCGTCGGCGGGCGATCGGGCGAAGCGGCGTCCGAGTCGTGTCGGGGATGGCCGCGATGCTCTCGCGCAGATCCTCCGGCGCCGTCTCGGTCGCGCGGACCTCGGCCGCGTAGAACTCCCGAAGTCGCTGTTCCAGCTCTCGATCGGTCATCGAACCGTCCCCTTGGTGTCGGCCGCATCGATCGCGTCGTGCAGTCGCTTGAGTGCGTAGTGGAGACGCGACTGGACGGTCCCGGTCGGGATGCCGAGTCGCTCAGCGATGTCGTCGACGGTCAGGTCCCGGTAGAAGCGCAGGGCGACGACGACCTGGTGATCGGGTGACAGGGCGCCGATGGCGGCGCCGAGGACGTCGCGGTCCTCGGTGTGTCCGGTGTGATCGCCGGTCGAGAGGGCGACCTCGGCGGAGATGTCCGTCGCCTGCCACTTGGTGGACCGGAGTCGATTGCGGCAGGTGTTGACGAGGATCCGGTCGAACCACGGCTCGAACTTCGTTCGGTCACGCAGCGTGTACCACTTCCGCCACGCCTGGACGAACGCGTCGTGGGTCGCGTCCTGGGCCTCGGTCGGATCCCGCAGGATCGCTCGCGCCAGGCGATAGGCCTTGTCGAGGTGTTCGTCGGCCAACCTGACGAAGGCGGCGTCGCGCTGCCCCGTGTCGCGCGCGGATACAGGCGGACGGTCTGCCAACTCGATGACCTCGGACGTTCGGTTCACGAAGATATGACACCTGAGTGGTTCGAAACCTTCAATCAGGTCTTGACATCCCGTCGACGGGCCGCGTAGCATCAACGGCGATTGATATAAACGGTCGTTGATACGACCCGCACCCCGACCGGAGTCCCAGCCCTGTCCCCCTCGCCCGCCCGGGTCCGCGGCACCATCGCCGCGGCCGTCGTCCAGCCCGAAGACCTGCGCCAATTGCGCGCCTTCCACAAGGTCATGGCCGACGTGAACCGCCTGCGCATCGTCCGCCGCCTGGCCGTCAGCGAGGCGACCGTCGCGGAGCTGATCGCGCATGTCGGCCTTTCGCAGCCGCTGGTCTCATGGCATCTCGGCCGCCTCCGCGCCGCCGGCGTCGTCGAGACGCGCCGGCATGGGCGCGAGACGATCTGTCGCCTGCGCGAGGAGGCGTTCGTCGAGTTCGCCGCCCGCGAGCGCGCCATCCTTGGCGTGGCAGGCTGAGCGGCGATGTGACGATCTCCAACGAATCCCGCGGCCGGATCAAGAAGGTCTTCGAGCCGATCGCGCTCGGGATGGGCCGCCTCGGCCTGACCCCGAACAGCCTCACCCTCATCGGCTTCGGCATCTCGGTCGTCGGCGCGGGGCTGCTGGCCGCGCAGCTCTGGGTCGTCGGCGGCATCGTCGTCTTCATCGGCGGCGCCTTCGACATGTTCGACGGGACGCTCGCCCGGGCGACCGGCAAGGTCAGCCCGTTCGGCGCCTTCATGGACTCGGTCTTCGACCGCTGGGGCGAGGCGATCGTCTACCTCGGCATCGCCTGGGGCGCCGTCATCGGCGGAGAGGACATCGTCGCGGTCCTCGCCACGGCGGCGCTCGGCGCCGCCTTCATGGTCAGCTACACCCGGGCCAAGTCCGAGGGGCTCGGCTTCTCCCCAGGCACCGGGATGGCCGCGATCGGTGTCATGCCGCGCGAGATCCGGCTCATCATCCTGAGCCTCGGTCTCATCGTCGCCGGGGCGACGGCCAACCTCACCATCCTGTCCGCCGCCCTCGCCATCATCGCGGTCGGTGCCGTCATCACCGTCATCCAGCGAATCCTTCAGACCCGCAGCCAGGCCGACTTGGCCACCACCAGCACGACCAAGTAAGGGAGAACGGAGACCATCGTGGCAACCAACGGCAAGAACGGGAAGAACGGGAACAGCGGCAAGACCGCCGCGACCGCCACCAACACCTGGGCCGGCGCCGGCCGCCGCGGCGACGGCAAGATCCGGGTCGCCATCGTCGGCGTCGGCAACTGCGCCAGCAGCCTCGTCCAGGGGCGCTACTACTACGAGAACGCCAAGAAGGACGACTTCGTCCCGGGGCTGATGCACGTCGATCTCGGCGGCTATCACGTCAAGGACATCGAGTTCGTCGCCGCCTTCGATATCGACAAGAACAAGGTCGGCAAGGACCTGTCCGAGGCGATCTACACCAAGCCGAACAACACCTACGTCTTCCAGCAGGTCGCCCACACCGGAGTGACGGTCGAGCGCGGGATGACCCACGACGGCCTCGGCAAGTACCTCAGCCAGGTCATCGAGAAGGCGCCCGGCCCCACGGCCGACATCGTCGGGATCCTGAAGGAGCGCGAAGTCGACGTCATGGTCAGCTACCTCCCGGTCGGGAGCGAGCAGGCGACCAAGTGGTACGTCGAGCAGGCGATCGAGGCCGGCGTCGGGTTCATCAACGCCATCCCGGTGTTCATCGGTCGCGAGCCGTACTGGCAGCGCCGCTTCGCGTCGGCCGGCCTGCCGGTCATCGGCGACGACATCAAGAGCCAGGTCGGGGCGACCATCAGCCACCGCGTCCTGACCCGCCTGTTCATGGACCGGGGCGTCCGCCTCGACCGCACCTACCAGCTCAACTTCGGCGGCAACACCGACTTCCTCAACATGCTCGAGCGCGAGCGCCTCGAGTCCAAGAAGATCAGCAAGACGAACGCGGTCACGTCCATGCTCGACTACGAGATGGACCCCGACGACGTCCATGTCGGCCCCAGCGACCACGTGCCGTGGCTGCTCGACCGCAAGTGGTGCTACATCCGGATGGAGGGCACGACGTACGGCGACGTCCCGCTCAACGCCGAGCTCAAGCTCGAGGTCTGGGACAGCCCCAACAGCGCCGGTGTCATCACCGACGCGATCCGCTGTCTGAAGCTGGGACTCGACCGCGGCCTCAAGGGCACCCTTGTCGCCCCGTCGAGCTACTTCATGAAGAGCCCGCCCCACCAGATCCACGACGACATCGCCTTCAACCGCGTCGAGGCGTTCATCCGCGGCGACGACAACGAGACCCTGGTCGGCACCGAGGCGCCGATCAAGAAGACGGTCAAGCGGATGGCCGGCACCAAGGCCAGGGTGGCCACCGCCGCCAAGTGACCCCCGGCGAA
Organism: uncultured Chloroflexia bacterium; assembly: GCA_963746865.1. GTDB lineage: Bacteria > Chloroflexota > Limnocylindria > Limnocylindrales > CSP1-4 > SPCO01. The sequence continues at coordinate 480,767 of CAVVDB010000007.1, read as the reverse complement.
CGACGGCTCGAGGCGCCCCACCGGCGCGGTCCGGGGACCAGGCCCAGGATCGTCGAGCGGACCGGCGTCATCGCCTATCGGTCGGCGTCGTGGCTGATGGGCGCCCTGCCAGTCGAGCTGACCGCGTACCGTCCTCGCGACGGCCACGCAGACGTCGTACCTGCTCTGGCCGACCAAGCGACGCTGGTCGAACGACAACTTCGGCCACGTCCTGGGCCTGCCGCCGGACGACCCGCGGGTCCGTCGTCTGGCGCTGCGCGCCTATCGCGAGTACGCGCGCTACCTCGTCGAGTTGATGCGATTGCCGTCGCGCACGCCCGCTGAGATCGCCGCGCTGGCCGGGAACCTCGACGACCGCGAGGTCGAGTTCCGGCGCATCTGGGAAGGGTCTCGTGGTGGCGGGTTGATCCTGTCGGCCGCCCACGTCGCCAACAACGAGGCCATCGCCGCGAACATCGCCCATCGCGGCTTCCCGCTCAGCGTCATGGCCGACGATACGTCGTTCCCGGAGCTGTACGAGGTCCTGCGCAAGCAGCGCAAGTCGTGGGGCGTGACGCTCGTGGCGTGGCGCAACCTGCGCGTGATCTACGGCGTCCTCAAGCGCGGCGAGATGCTCGGCCTGCTCATCGATTGGGGCTATCGCAGCGACGGCATCCCCGTCCGCCTGTTCGACGCCTGGACGACCCTGCCGGCCGGTCCGGCGACACTGGCGGCCAAGACCGGGGCGCGCATCCTGCCGATCGGCACGCGGCGCCAGCCTGACGGCACGTTCGGCGTGTGGTGGGGCGAGCCGATCGACGTCCTGTCCACCGATCCGGCCGAGCTCCAGCGGGCGACCCAGGCGATGGCCGACGCGATGGCCGATTCGATCCGCGTGGCGCCCGAGCAGTGGTACAGCTTCAAGCCGGTGTGGCCGGAGAGCGCCGCCGAGGGGATGGACCTCGAGCGTCGCGCGCTGGCGATGCAGGCCGGGCTGCCGGATCCGGGGCCGCGGCGTGGGCGGACACGCGACGCCGCGGACCAGACCGCGACCGACCCGGTCGAGACGGACACGGTGGAGGCCGCCGGGTGAGCGTCCGCGGGCGGCTCCTGCTCGGCGCGTCGTGGCTGGCCTGTCGCCTCCCCGAGCGGCCGCTGTTCCGGCTGGCCGGGCTCGGCGGCGACGTGTGGTATCGCCTGGCCCCGGGGCGGGCAGGCCAGGCGCGTCGCAACCTGCGCCGCGTCTGCCAGCGCACTGGCGGCCTCCGATCGGGGGAGCGCGAACGTCCGCGCGGCGGCCACCGACCCGCAGGCGCTCGAGCGGCTCGTCCGCTCGTCGTTTCGCCACGCGGCCCGCTACTACCTCGAGGTCGCCCGGAACCCCGGCGTGACCCGGGCGTTCCTCGACGAGCGGCTGGCCCTCGACACCCCCGAGCTCGTCGCCGATGCGGTCGTGCCCGGCAAGGCCGTCCTGTTCGTCGGCCTCCACTTCGGTTCCGTGGAGCTGGCCGTCCTCTTCCTCGCGCTACGGGTCGGTGAGACCGTGACCCCGATGGAGACCATCGACGACCCGGGCATGCAGGCCTATTTCGAGCGTACCCGCGGGGTCCACGGCATCCGGCTCGTCGGATTGGCCGAGGCGCGGCGCGAGCTTCTCGAGGCGCTGCGCCGCGGCGTGCCGGTCGGGCTCGTCGGCGACCGCGACTTGACCGGCGGCGGGACGTCGATCCCGCTCTTCGGGGCACCGTCGGTGCTGCCGATGGGCCCGGCGATGCTGGCTGTCGAAAGCGGTGTCCCGGTCTACGCCATCACGGTCCGTCGAGCTGGCAAAGGACGCTTCCGCGGCAAGCTCATCCCGATCGAGGTCGCCGCGGACGGTACCCGCCGCGAACGGGTGACGACGACGATGGGGCGGCTGGCGGCTGCCTTCGAGGAGCTCATCGCCGACGCGCCGGACCAGTGGTGGGCGGTCTTCTTCCCGATCTGGCCGGATCTCGAGGTGGCGGCGTGAGCGGCGCCGCGGAGCGGCGCGGCAAGGCCGACCTCCACATCCACACCCTCGCCAGCGACGGGACGGCCGGCATCGACGCCATCCTGGACCATGTCGAGCGGCGCACGGACCTCGACGTCATCGCCATCACCGATCACGAGCGGATCGACGCCGCCGTGGCCGCGCGCTCGATGGCGCGCGATCTCGGCCGGCGCGCGGAGGTCGTCGTCGGCGAGGAGGTCACCACCCTCGGCGGCCACCTGCTCGCGCTCTTCCTCGAGCGCCCGATCCGGCCGTACCGCACCCTGCGGACCACGATCCTCGCGGTCCACGAGCAGGGCGGCCTGGCCATCCCGGCCCACCCGCTCGTCCCCTATCCCCTCTGTGCGCAGGGCTGGATGCTGCGCCGGCTGCTCGACGATCCGGACCCGGCCGCCCACCCCGACGCGCTCGAGACGTTCAACCCGACGAGCCTGGGCAAGCCCTGGCATCGTCGCGTCGTCCGCTTCGCCGACCTTCACGGCCTGGCCCGGGTCGGCAACAGCGACGCACACGCGCTCGAGGCGATCGCGACCGGTTGGACCACCTTCGCGGGTCACGATGCCGCTGCGCTTCGGAGCGCGATCGAGACCCAGGCCACCGATCACGACGGGACCTTCCACGAGACGACCGGCCAGCTGGGCACGTTCGGCCGGCAGCTGCGCAAACGCAGCCGAGACGTGCGCGACGAGGTCGCCGGGCGGGTCAAGCGTGACGGCACAGGCCGCGACCACGGCTACCCGGGCGGCCGGGCGCGACCACCGCAGTTTGATGCGGGGTCCGGCACGGCGATCGACGCGAGCGATGGTGGCGCGCCGTGAAGATCGGACTCGTCTGCCCGTACATCTATCCCGAATCGGGCGGGGTCGCCCAGCATGTCCGCTACCTCTACGAGAACCTGCGCCTGCATGGCCACGACGTCCGGATCATCACCGCGAGTCACGGCCCGCAGCGCGCGTCCGAGGGCGACATCCTGCGGATCGGCGTCGGCTTCAGCATGCCGACCAACGGGTCGGTCGGGACGCTCACGTTCTCGCCCCGCTACATCAGCCAGGTCCGTGACCTTCTCGAGCGCGAACGGTTCGACCTCCTCCACCTGCACGAGCCGTTCGTCCCGTTCCTGTCGCTGTTCATGCTGCGCGAGTCGCGCAGCGTCAACGTGGCGACCTTCCACGCCTACGCCGGCTTCTCGCCCTCGTACGAACTCGGCAGCCGGGTCATGCGCGGCCACGCGGCTCGGCTCCACGGCCGGATCGCGGTCAGCGCGGCAGCTCGCCACTTCATCGATCGCTTCTTCCCGGGCGACTACAAGGTCATCCCCAACGGCGTCGACACGACCCGCTTCGCCGGCGCCGTGCCACTCGCTCGCTGGCAGGACGGGACGCCGAACGTGCTGTTCGTCGGCCGCCACGAGCCGCGCAAGGGCCTGCTCGACCTCCTCAAGGCGCATCGCATCCTGCGCCGGACCGGCTACGAGAACCGGCTGCTCGTGGTCGGCTCGGGTCCGCAGGAGCGCGAGGCGCGGCGCTATGTCGCGACGCGCGGTCTGCAGGGCGTCGAATTCCTGGGGCGCGTCACCGACGCCGAAAAGGTCCAGCTCTTCCGGACGGCCGATGTCTTCGCGTCACCCGCGACCGGCGGTGAGTCGTTCGGGATCGTCCTGCTCGAAGCGATGGCCGCCGGCGCCCCGATCGTCGCCTCGGACATCCATGGCTACAAGGGCGTGGTGCGGCGCGGTCGCGAGGGGCTGCTGGTCCCACCGCATGAGCCACGTGAGCTGGCCGAGGCGATCGGCCGGCTGCTGTCCGACTCGGGCCTGCGCGCCGAGATGGGCGCCGCCGGCCGTGCCCGCGCGGAGGAATTCAGCTGGCCGCGGGTGACCGCCAAGGTCGAGGATTACTACGGCTTCGTCATCCGCCGGCTGGCCTCGAGCGGCTCGCTGCCGGAGGACTTCCGGGCGCCCATCCCTCAGGCGCCGCCGCTCCGGGCCAGGCCGTCCGCGTCCTCAGAGGCCCCGGCCGCCGCGGCCTCCGCCGCCGCAAGCCTCCAGACCCAGGCCGAATAGGCGACCACCAGGCAGGTCACTGTCAGGGCGATCAGCAGGAGCGCGAGCATCGGCGTGAGCAACGGCGTGTCCGCGCCCCGCGTCACCTTGCTGACCGGGAACTGGAAGGCGTACAGGTAGGTGGGCAGGATGCCCTGGTAGGCCGGGACGACCCAGGCTGGGAGCGGGAGGGCGCTGATGTTCGGATACAGGACGACGAACCAGCCGACGACCGCGACGACGAACCCGGCCACGAACCGCCGCGCGTCCATCGAGGCGAAGACCTGCAGCCCGAGATAGCCGAGCGGGATCAGGGCGGCGATGGCGATCGGTTCGACCGGGAAGTTGGTGAGGTGCAGGATCGTGGCGTCCGGCAGGAGCGCCGCAACGCCCAGCGCCGCGACAACGCCCAGCCCGGTCACGACCAGCCTCCCGATGGAGCCCCCCAGCCTCTCGATGGAGGCCCCCGAGAGCCGGCTGCCACCCACAGCCAGGTCCTCGGGCGCCAGGCGGAGGAACAGCATGAGGATGGTCAGGACCCCGACGATGACGACCGTCGCCATGGCCGCGGCGCGAAGCGTCAGCACGAAGGACGGGATGATCGCCGGGCAGGCCGCCGATCCCGGGTTCACCGATTCGACGCCGACCAGGTAGCACAGGGGCCGATCGAGGGTCCACAGGATCGCCGGGCCCATGATGGCGATGGCGGCCGCGATCCGCGCGAGCGCCCACGCGTGGCGGGATGCTCCATGCCAGATCTCGGCCACGAAGTAGGCGAGAGCCAGCACCACGAACGGGAGGGCCGTGTAGTAGTGGTACTGGAAGGCCGCCCGATCGATGCGCGCCCACGGGATCCACTGGGCCGCGAAGCCGATCGCGATCAGGGTCAGCGCGAGGCTGCGGCGCTTGAACGCCATCCACGACACGAAGGCGATGGCCGGGATGCCCATCCACCAGATGACCAGGCTGCCCGCGTCGTACAGCGCGGCCGCGGTGCCGCCCGCGAGGCCTTCCTGGTAGAACCAGACGGGCTTCAGGTTCATCGGCCACGCCCACCACGGCGACGACGCCGGATGGGCCGCCGACAGGGTGTTGTGGTAGCTGTACATCGAGGCGGTCAGTTCGAGCAGCGTCTGGCCGGTATGCCCCGCCGGCCAACCGGGGACGAGTTGGTTGCTGCCCATCAGGGCCCACGGGATGTAGCTGATGACGTAGACCACGACCGGGAGGGCGACCAGGCAGGCGGCCATCCAGACGACCGGCAGTCCGGCCAGGTGGCCGGGCCTGAGCCAGCCCTCGGGAGGCGTTCCCGGCGGCTCAAGCAGCCGGATCGGGTCGTCCTCGGCAGGCGGCTGGGCCAGGGGCCCGAATCCCCATCGCCCGGCGACCCAGAAGACCGCCGCGATCGCGAGCGAGCTCAGGGCCAGCGCGAAGGCGACGTGGAGCGGGGTGAACGCCGCCGGGCCGAGGTGGATCAGGACGTCCAGCCGGCCGACCGCGAGGGCGCCGAAGAAGACCAGGATGCCGAGGACCACCGGGGCGCCGACCGCGAACCGCATCTCGTCGTCGGTCCAGGCGACGGGATGAACGACCGCGACCACCACGGCGAGCAGCGTGAGCGCGACCATGATCAGCAGGAAGGTCAGGTTCCCGAACCCCGGATCGGCTCCCCCCTCGACGGCAGGCACGCTGATCGCCATATACCCGAGGACGCCGGTGATCCCGATGAGCCCGAGGATCGCCAGCACCCGGCCAAGGGCGCTTCGCACGAGGATCAGGAGGAGCAGCGCCCCGATCGCGTAGGCGGCCACCCATTTGCTCGCCAACGCCAGCCCGAGCAGGACGCCGATGAGCGGCATCGCTATCCAGAACGATGCCACGGCCACGCCACCAGCCGGTCCACACGGCGGCGAAGACGGTGTACGCCGCCACGATGAACAGCCCGACGTACACGTCGTTCATCCCGATCCGCGACTGGACGAAGAACATCCCGTCGGCGATGACGAACAGAGCGAGCAGGCCGGCGATGAGGCGGCGGCGGAACAGGATCCGCGCCAGCAGGTAGAGCAGCGCGGCGGTGATGGCCCCCGCGATCACCCCCGGCATCCGCCATGCGAACGCGTGCCAGCCGGTGTCGATCGACACCATCGCGCCGTCCCCCCCGAACACCAGCAATTGCTGGCGATCGTCGGCCGGGAAGTCGGGGTTGAAGTCGGCCGCCCACGCGGACGGATCCATCCCGTCGGGCAGCCTGGCGTCGGCGTAGACCGCGTTGCCGTGCGGCTCCACGACGTAGACCGTCCACGGGCCGCTGGATGCCGCTCCAGGTGCCAGCCCGAGGATGTGGACCTGCTGGCTTGCCTCGTCGTACTTGACCAGGCTTCCGAGGCCGGGCAGGGGGAAGGCCCCCTGCGAGACCGGTCCGTTCTTGGCCGGATCGCCGCCGACCGCGATGACGACATAGGTCGGTTTCGCGACGTCGCCGGAGGTGGCGTAGAGCTTCGGGTTGTCGAGCCCGGTGACCGACGCGAGACCTCGCGCCCCGCCCGTGACCGCCACCGTCGACACGACCGAGGCGCGCTCCGCGTCGATGAACACGACCCCGGTGGTCGTCGCCACGGCGGTCCGCGTCACGTTGTCGATCTGGACGCCCGGCAACGTGCCGTCGGCGATCGCCGTTTCCAGGTCCTTCCTGGCGGTGGCACTCCCCGGAGATCCGAGGACGACCGTCGTCCCCGGTGACGCCGCGGCGAGCTTCGAGGCATAGCCGGACGCGTCGCCCGACAGGATCTCGGCCAGCGACGAGGCGACCGCGGCAGGGTCCGTCACCTCGTCGATCGTGGCGATCACGGCGTCTCCGCTGCCGCCCCGGGCCAGGTCGGCGATGCCGTCCAGGTTCAACGTCCCGACGACCGTCCCGGCATCCTTGTCGACGCTCGTCAGGCGATCCGCCGATGCGCCGGTCACGAAGTCGCCGTCGGCCGTGGCCAGCAGGTGGTCGACGGGGTGGGCGACCGTGGCGAGCGTGACCGGCTCCAGGCCGGTGTCGATGCCGCCGTCGCCGATCGAGTCGAGATCGAGGGTCGCGATCCGGCCGTCGTCATAGCCGATCAGCAGCTGGCTCGCCGCGTCGTCGACGGCCAGGGCTCCCGCCCCCGGTGCGCGGACCGTCGAGATGAGCGCCCGCGTCAGGAGGTCGTAGGTCCGGATCTCGGCCCCGGTCGCGACATGGAGACGCTCACCGGCGCGCCCGCGCGGGGCGGTGGGGTCGACCCGACGGGCCTCGACCACGGTCGAGCGGACGGGGACGCCGAGCTCGCTCGCCGCCGCCACCTCGTCGCCACCCCACAGGACGATCCCGACCGCCATCGCGTACTTGGCGAGGTGCGGGTGGGTGTACTCGTAGATGTCGTGGTCGAGCCCGTAGCGCCACTTCTGGAGGAACTCGGTCGCCGTCCGGGCGTGGTAGACCTCGTCGAAATGCATCTGGTACGGCTCGGCGAGTCGGAAGGTCCGCAACAGCATCGTCCCGAGGATGAGGACCACGACGAGCCAGAGGTCGAGCCGGTCGAGCCGGCCGCCGCCTTCGCGACGCAGCGCCGAGCTCCGGTCGGGCCGGATCGGGGCCTCGTGCAGCCGCTCCCTGAACCAGCCGACCACCCCGAGCTCGTCGAACGTGGGGCGGCGTGTCCAGGACGACATCCGTGCGGGCGACGGCCCCTCGTCGTCCAGGGGCGCCGCGATGACGACCATCCCGGCCAGCGCCGCCGATCCGATCCCCGCCGGAAGCGCCGGCGTCGGATCAGGCAGGTCCGCTGGGTCCGCCGCCCACGGGGCGCCGGGCGGCGCAGCCGGCAGGGCGTCACCCTCCCAGTCGAATGACGCGTCGTCGTCCTCCGCGATGGCGAGCGCCTCCTCCGCGGCGTGTTCGTCAGCCAGGCGATCCAGGGCCCGGGCACGGGCCTGCACGAAGGCCCACACGAAGACCGCCCCGTTGAGCAGGGCGAGGACCGCCACGCCCGCCTCCGATCGCAACGCCGGTGCGATCCCGAGCCAGTCGCGGATCCCCGGGTTCGCGTAGAACGGGTTGGTCAGGACGGCATACATGTTCAGGAAGACGGTCACCGAGAAGACCGCGTAGGCGACCCGCCAGCGCCAGGCGAACGCGGCGAGGACGACCGCCAGCGCGAAGGCCGGGTAGGCGTATCGCTCGTGGACGCGGGTCGGGACGACGTAGAACGCGATGGCCAGGATCGTCAGGGTGAGCAGGATCGTCAGGCGATCGGGCCGGCGCGCGGCCAGCAACGAGACAGCCAGGGTGACGGCCAGCATCAGCACGGTCCCGACCACGACGGCGGGGACGCTGCCGAAGTAGGCGACGCCCGAACCGCAGGCGTCCGCCCCCCACGGCCCGTCGCAGATCCACTGGCCGGAGTTGGCCAGGCTGTAGCCGCGGTCCCCGGCGACGAGGGCCCAGGGGTTGAACGCATTGACCGTCACGTACGGGTACCCGGACGCCGTCGCGAAGATCTGGGTCAGGAGACCGGAGCGCAGGTACGGTGCGGTGGCGCTGATCTCCAGCACGGACAGCCCGAACGGCAGGCAGATGAGGACCGTCGTGACGAGGGCCACGAAGCCGGTCGTCAGGATCCGGATGGGGCGGTCCGTCTGACGCTCCCATGCCCGCAAGCGAGCGAAGGCGCCGGCGTCGTCGTCCACCTCGTCGACCCCGTCATCCTCGTCAGGCGCTTGGTCGATGACCGGCCAGAACGCGCGGCGGATGGTCACCAACGCAAGGATCGGGATGAGGATGCCGAGCTGCGGCTTGATGAGCGCGGCGACGACCGCGTAGATCGCCGCCCGCTCCGGGTGATCGCGCCAGACCTCCCGGAGGCCGAGCAGCAGGAAGACGACCCCGACCGAGTCGACCTGTCCCCAGACGACGCTGTCGAACCAGCTGATCGGGTTCATCACGGCGACGAACGCGGCCACCAGAGCGATGCGTCGTCGCCCGCCCAGCTCCAGGATCATCGACCACACGAGCCAGCCGATCGCGAGGTCGGCCAGGATGGCCGGGATCTTGACCAGGAAGACGCTCACGCCGCCAAGGGCGCTGCCGATCATCCCGACGATCCACAGCACGTACAGGTAGCCGGGCGTGTAGTCGTGGAAGAAGTCGCGCAGGTAGAAGCCGTTCAGACCCTGGCGCGCCAGGTCCGCGGCCCACGCCCGGAACGCGCCGATGTCGACCCCGAAACCGGAGGTCGGCAGCAGGTAGGCGAGGATGAGGCGGAGGGCAAGACCGAGCGCGAGGACCACGAGGATCGCGCCGACGGCTCCCTGCGTCCCGGTCAGCCGCGACGGCGCTCGTGTGCCTCGCTCGGTCCCGCGGGCCGCGGGGCCAGTCACCGGGAACGGCTCCTGCACGAGCGTGGAAGGTGGGTCGGAGCGTAGCACAGGGTCGCGCGATGGGCCGTCGGCCAAGATGCGGCATCCTTCACGCCATGACCCGCCCCGATGCCCGGTCCAGGACGCGCCGATCGTGACCCGAGCCCGGCTCGTTCCCGCCGTCCTCGTCGGCCTGGTCGCCTTCGTGGCCGCCTGGCTGGCGATGCTGCCAGGCGTCGCCTTCTGGGACACCGGCGAGCTCCAGGCGGTCGGCCCGTTGATGGGCACCGCCCACCCGACCGGCTTTCCGACCTACGTCCTGGTCGGCTGGCTCGCATCGGTCGTCCTCCAGCCATTCGGGGAACCGGCGTTCCGGATGAACCTGCTGTCGGGGATCTGCCTGGCCGTCGCGGCCGCGGTCACGGTCGACCTGGTCCGGATGCTGACCGGACGGACCGTGCTCGGGATCGCCGCCGGCCTGGCGATGGCCTTGACCCCGATCGCCTGGGCGATCGGCACCCGCGCCGAGGCACATGCCCTCCACCTGGTGCTCGTGGCGATCCTCCTGTGGCTCCTCGTCGCCTGGGACGGCCACGTTCGGCGCCCGGGCCTTGCCGAGCCGCGCGATCGCGGCGATCGCTTTCTGCTCGCCGCGACGCTCGTCTTCGGGCTGGCCGTCGGCAATCACTCGCTGACCCTCCTGCTGGCCATCCCGATCGGGCTCTACGTCCTGGCGGTCGATCCCCGGATCTGGCGACGCGGGCGGCTCGTCCTGTCGTGCATCGCGCGTGCTCGCGGTGACCGTCACCCTCGTCTATCTCGAGCTGCCGCTGCGCGCCGGACCGTTCCGCGCCCCGCTCGTGTACGGGACCCCGGACACCTGGGAGGGCTTCAAGTACATCGTCCTCGCCGAGCAGTTCCAGGGCAGCCTGTCCGACCCGTTCGGGGAGCTGCCACGCAAGTTCGGCGAGCTCGTGTCGCGGACCGGCACCCAGTTCGGGATCCTCGCCCCGCTCATCCCGGTCGGGTTCCTCGTGACCGTCCTGCGCCGGCCGCGCTACGCCCTCCTGACCGGCTCGGCGGTGGCCATCACCTGCTTCTTCTCGGCCTCGTACGTCAACGCCGACATCAGCCGCTACTACCTCGGGCCGGCGCTCATCGCCTGGACCTGGCTGGCGATCCTGGCCGGGGTCGTGGTCGATCTCCTGGCCGCCGCCATGGGCGAGGCGCCGCTCGATGAGACCGGTGAGGCGGACGACACCGCCACCGACCGCCGGGCCGATCGACCCGTGATCACCCGGACCTGGGCAGGCGTCATCACCCTCGTCATCGCGGTGCTGCTCCTGGTGCCGACCCTGGACGCCGTCCCGGCCCGCTACCGCGCCGTCGATGCCAGCCGACAGCGCGACGCCGCGACCTGGACGGACCGCGTCCTCGGTGCGATGGCGCCCGGCGCCGTCATCGTCAGCTGGTGGAGCTATTCGACGCCGCTGTGGTACGCCCAGCGGGTCGAGGGCCGGCGCCCCGACATCACGATCATCGACGACCGGACCCGCCTCGACGAGAACCTCGGCGGGTTGACCGACGTGATCGATGCGAACCTCGGCAGCCGCCCGGTCTACGTCCTCCGGCTCGACGAGCGCGAGGTGAAGCTGCTGGCCGACCGCTACGAGCTCGACTTCATCGAAGGCGTCGACGCCAGTTCCCTGACCCGCGTCCTCGGCCCGAAGACGGCCTCCTAGTCGCGCGGGCTCAGCTCGTCCGGCTCTCGCCTTCGGCGTCGGCGTCGAGCGAGTTGACGAAGTCGCGGAAGACGTCCAGGCGCGGGTCGACCACTCGCTCGCCGGTCGCCTCGAGCATCGACCCCTCCTCGTCGGTCTCGGTCCCGAGCCCGCCGTCGCCGCCGAGCGCCGCCTGGTCGAGGACGGCCCCGGCCGCGAAGATGCGGACGCCGGATCGGACGGCCAGGGCGAGCGCGTCCGACGGACGGGCGTCGACCTCGACCGAGCGCCCGTCGCGGTCCAGGCGGATCAGGGCGTGGAAGGTCTCGTCGGTCAGGTCGCTGATGACGACCCGGTCGATCCGGGCGCCGAGTTCCTCGAGGGTGGTCGCGAACAGGTCGTGCGTCAGGGGTCGCTCCGGGGTCAGGCCCTGGAGCTTCATGGCGATGGCGCTGGCCTCCCACGGGCCGATCCAGATCGGCAGGTAGCGATCGCGGGCGGTCTCCTTGAGGATGACCACGTGACGGTTCGACAGCATGTGGACCCTGACGCTCTCGACTTCCATCTCGACCAGCCCGTCGTCCATCGGCGGATTATCCCACGGCCGGTGGGGTCGCCGGTCCGCGCAGGCGGGGCGAGACGAGGAGGAGGGCGCGCGCCATGACGGCGCCCGCGACGAACCCGCCGATATGCGCGAAGAACGCCACGCCGCCGCCGGTCTGGACGATCCCCAAGGAGGTCAACCCGTCGATCAGCTGGAGGACGAACCAGAAGCCGAGGACGATGACCGCCGGCACGTCGATGAGCTGGTAGAAGAAGCCCAGGAAGACCAGCGACGTGACCCGGGCCCGCGGGAAGAGCACGAAGTAGGCGCCGAGGGTGGCCGCGATGGCACCCGACGCCCCGATCGTCGGGATCGTCGAGGTCGGGTCGATCGCGACCTGGGTGAGGCCGGCCAGCGCGCCGCCGAGCAGGTAGAACACGAGGAAACCCGGCCGCCCGAAGCGATCCTCCACGTTGTTGCCGAAGATCCACAGGTAGAGCATGTTGCCGAGCAGGTGGAACCAGCCGCCGTGCAGGAACTGGCTGGTGATCAGCGTCGCGGTCTCCTGCGACAGGTAGTCGCCACGTGCCCAGGCGGCCGTCAGCTCGGCGGGAACGACGCCCCAGGTGGTGATGAACGCCTCGAACGCGGCCTCGCCGCCGCTGGCCAGGATCCCGAGCTCACCGGCGAAGACGACGAAACAGGCGATGACCAGGCCGTGCGTGACGAGCGGCGTCCGCCGCGTCGGATTGGCGTCCCGAAGCGGGATCACGCGGCTCGGCCGGTCAGGGCTTCTTGGTCGGTTTCGGGGTCGCCTTCGACGGGCCGGCACTCTGGCTCGGCCGCGCGCTCGTGCTCGGGCTCGCCTGGACGGCGACGTCGGGGACGGCGGTCAGCACGGCCTGGTTGATCCCGTCGCGTGACAGCCAGACGAGGGTGGCGGGCTCGCCCTCCGCCCCGGCGACGATGTACATGGCACGAAGGTCGGACCAGTCTCGCTTCCCGCCCGCCAGCCGATACTGCCCCTCGTAGCTGCCGTCGACCTTGTCGAGGGCGAGCAGCCGCTGGTTCGGGAGGTCGAACCCGTAGATCTCCCCGGTCCGCCGCGGGGACCCGGACGCGACCAGGGAGTAGGACGGCGCCGGACGCAGGAGGGTGTCCTTCGGGTCCTTCGCGTCCCAGCCCTCGTCGTTGCCGCTGACGAACCGGACCAGCGATCCATCGACCGCGACGAACATGTCGCCGTCGACGTAGGTCGACGTCATCTTCGACACGTCCCGCGCCGTCTTCAGCCAGGCGCTCGGGTTGGGCGGCGGGAACCCGCCCCCGTCCGCGGACGGTGCGTACGAGCGGATCTGCTGCTCGGACGGATCCACGATGTAGAGGTTGTAGAGCCCCCGCGTCCCGGGGCGCAGCCAGGCGTTCATGCCCATGATGTCGTCGCCGAGCGACGCGCCACCGTTGAGCACGACCTTGGTCAGGGTGCCCTTGCCGGTGTCGTCGGCCGGCCGCCAGCGCCACAGGATGTTCTTCGAATCGAGGATCAGCAGGTCCTGGCCGCCGGTGGCCAGGTAGCGCGGGGTCGCGACGGTCCCTGCCTTGTTCTTCAGCCCGGCCTTGACGATCGGCGTCGCCGTCTTCGTCTTGAGGCTGTAGCGGTAGACGGTCTTCGTCGAGCGGTCGATGACGTACGGCGTCCCGTCCGGCCCGAGGACCATCGCGCCGAGGTCGACCGGCGCCGCACCCGCTGCCGGCTTGAAGGTGTGCATGACGGTCGACACGACGGGCACGACGCCGTAGTACCGATCGAGCCCGGCGACGACCTGGGCGCGCAGCGGCGCGATGACCGACGGGCTGACGTTGGCTGACAGCGGCGACGTCGAGCTGCTCGTAGGCGTGGGTCAGCAGGGTCAACGCCTGCGCCGCGATCGTCGGCCACGAGGTCGATCCCCGGTCCACTCACCTTGGCCAGGTCGGCGCGCGCCTGGTCGAGCGCCTTCTGGCCGGCGTTGACCGAGCTGATCGCCTGCTGGGGCGTGCTGCCGCCGAAGGCGTAGACGCCGAGGCCCAGCCCGCCGACGACGAGGGCGAGGACGAGGACGGCCAGGGCGGCCCGTCGCTGGGTCTCGCGCCTGGAGGCCAGCGGGGTCACCCGGCGGTAGATCGGCTTGCGGTGGGGCATGATCCCCTGGAGCCGGGCGACGGCCTTCTGGATCGCCCCGCCGGCAGCCGAACGGGCGTTGCCGGCCGCCGCGCTGACGGCGATCCCGGCCGCCTGGACGTTGTCGGCGAGCGGGATCGGCGAGCGGTCAGGGGCCCCCGCGAGGGGCTCCGCCGGGCGGACCGGGACGAGCGTCCGGGCCCGACTGGTCGACGCCACCTCGGTCGCCTCGAAGGCGATCGCCCCATCGCTGCCCGAGCCGTCGGCCGCCACGAAGCGGTGGTGCAGGTGCTCCATGGCCGACTGCGGATGGAGGGTCAGCATCGCATCCTTGAGCTCGTCGGCACCGAGCTTGGCGATGACGTTGGGCGAGACCAGGACCAGCGAATCACCGACCGCGATCTCGCCGCGCCAGACATCGGGCTCGAGGGCGCCCGAGGGCAGGCCACGCTCCCGGTGCGGATCCGGGAGGGTGGACAGTCGGGCCTGGCGGATGAGATAGGCCTCGGCCGGCCCGACCGTCGCCACGTACATCTCGCTGCCACGGACGACCGCGACCCCGATCCCGATCGGCCCATTGCCGTCGGTGGTCTTGAGCCCGAGCCGGTCCGCCTGGTGGGCCAGCCGCTTGTTGGCGGTCCCGATCGCCTTCTGGAGGCAGACCCGGATCCCGGCCGACTCGTCGTAGTAGTACTCGTTCCGGATGGTCTCGGCGGCCAGCCGCGTGGCTTCGAGGGCGTGACGCGACGAGATCCGCGAGGTCACCAGCAGGTAGAGGTGACCCTTGGAGCGCGCGACGGAGCCGACGCTCGGTTCGACGACGACGAGCGTGTCGGGCGAGTCGGCGAGTCGATCATGTTCGGCGACGACGCCGAGCTTCATGTGTAGTCGAACGGCCATCCGGGCCTCTCGTGATCTGGCGGACCCCGCGGTCCGGGGGGTCGCGGGGACGGGCGGACGAGGTCCGATCGGGCTCGGCCGGTGCCCGTTCCGCGATCGGTGCCTCAGGAGGTGGCTGGCAGGTGACCGGGATTATACGCGGGGACCTCCGCGACGGACGTGGACGCGGAGTTGGCGCGCGCCGACCCCGCCAGGGGCGGCCGCGAAGGCGGCCATCAATTCGGGGCCGCGAAGGCGCAGCTCCTGCGCGACGATCGGCGCGTCGGCCTCGACATCGAGCGTGAATCCCTCGATCCGGACCACCCGGCAGGCACCGGCGGCGGTCGGCACCCGTTCGGCGACGAGGGCCTCGAAGGTCGCGATCGCGCGCGACAGCCGCAACTCGTCCTCGAGTCCCAGCGCGCGGGCGGCGTCGGGGATCAGGTCGCCGAGGCGGACCATCGGACGCCGCCGTGGGCTGCTCATCGGCGGGCGGTCACGTCGGACGCCACGAGCCGGGCGCCATCCGGACCGGCCTGGACCTGCCAGGCCGTCGCGACGGCTCGCAACCCGGGGTCGAGGTCGTCGAGGGTGGTCGTCGTCACGAACGCCTGTGGGAGCGCGGCGATCCGTCGAACGAGATGCGACCGTCGCTCGGGGTCAAGCTCGGAGAAGACGTCGTCGAGGAGGAGGACCGGCGGTCGCCCATCGATCGCGGTCACGACGTCGAGCTCGGCGAGCTTCAGCGCCAGGATGGCGGTGCGCTGCTGGCCGCGGGAGGCGAACGTCGCGAGGTCGCGTCCCTCGAGCTCGAAGACGAGGTCGTCGCGATGCGGCCCGACGAGCGTGGAGCCGTTCCAGACCTCCTTGTCGGCGGTCTCGACGAGACGGCGCGCCAGCGCGTCACGCGGCGACTCCCCGGGGAGCGGCGGCGCGTTGGTCGCGTAGCGCAGCGTCAGCCGGCCCGCGCTCGCCTCGTCCGGCGCGATCTCTGCGTGGGCGTCCGCGAGCGGCCCGGCGACGACCTCGAGCATCCGTCGTCGCTCGGCGACGATGGCGGCCCCCGCGTCGAGGAAGGCGGTGTCCCAGAACCGCAGCTCGTCGCGACCGGCGCCCTCCTCCCGGATCGCGCGAAGCAGCCCGTTGCGTTGCTGGAGGGTCCGCCCATAGGTCGTCAGGACGTCCGCGTAGGCCCGTGAGCCGGCCGACGCGAGCTGGTCGATGACCGAGCGCCGGAGCGACGGCGAGCCGGCGACCAGGAGCATCTCCTCGGGCGCGAACAGGACGACCCGCAGGAGCCCGGCAAGGCCGGTCGCACGACGGCCCAGGCCGTTGACCCGGATCCGCTTCCGGCCGGTCGTCCCGGCGGCGCCGGAGCGCACCACCGCGACCTCGATCGTGTCCGAGCCGACGACGCCTTCGACGCGGGCGAGGTCGGTGCCCCAGCGGATCAGCTCGCCGTCCGCGGCCGTCCGATGCGAATGACCCCAGGCGAGCAGGACCATCGCCTCGAGCAGGCTCGTCTTGCCGGCGGCGTTCGGGCCCCAGACGAGGTGTGGCCCCGGTCCGAACGTCGCATCGAGCGACGCATAGCCCCGGAGGTCGAGCAGGCGGATGGTATCGAGCACGGGCGATCGGCACCCTCAACGTCGAGCCGGCACACCTGTTCCGAAGTCCGCGGGGAGCCCCGCGACCCCATCGGCCGGAGGATCCTAGGAGGTGGTCCGCACGGGCATGACCACGTGGATGTACTGGTCGTCGCCGATCGGCTTGAAGACCCCGGGCGACAGCGGGCCGTTGAGTTCGAGCGCGAACTGCTCGGCTGCCACGTTGGTGAGCACGTCGGCGAGGTAGCGGGCATTGAACGCGATCGTCGTGCCGTCACCCTCGACCGTCGCCTCGACCTGGCCGACGTGATCGCCGACCTCTGCGTTGGCACTGACGGTCACGCCCGGCTCGCCGTCCGCGCTGACCTGGAGCTTGACGATGTTCGCGGACTCGTGGGCGATCAGGGCGGCCGGACGGACGGCCCGCAGGAGTTCCTCCCGCTCGAGGACCGCCCGCGTCGTGTGGCTGGTCGGGACGACCTGCTGATAGTTCGGGAACTGGCCGTCGATGAGGCGGCTGACGAGGTCGATGCCGTCGAGATGGAACAGGATCTGGTTCTTGCCGGCAGCCAGCACGACCTCGACCGGGTCGTCGACGTCGGCCAGGATCCGCGCCAGCTCGTTGAGCGCCCGGGCGGGGACGACGACGCTCGTCTCCGGAACGGCATCGAGGATCGGGATCGTCTTGACCGCGATCCGGTAGTTGTCGGCCGCGGCCAGGGTGAGCTGGTCGCCCTCGAAGCGGGCGAGGACACCGGTCAGGATCGGACGGGCCTCGTCGCTCGCGGCGGCGAACGCCGTCTCGGCGAGGGCGCGACGGAGCACGTTCTGGGCGATCCTCGTCGTCGGCCGCTCGCCGGCAGCGCCGATGGCCGGGAATTCGTCGGCGTCGATCCCCTTGATGTGCGTCTCGAACCGACCGCAGCGCAGGTGGAGGGTGTCGCCGGCCTGGAGTGCGAGATCCACGCGGTCGCCCGCCGGCAGCGAGTTGACGAGGTCGGTCAGCAGCTTGGCCGGGACCGTCGTCGCGCCGTCGGTCTCGATCTTGCCGGGGACCCAGTAGGTGATCCCGATCTCGAGGTTGGTGGCCGTCAACTTGAGCCCGGCGTCCTCCGTCTTGAGGAGGACGTTGGCGAGGACCGGCAGGGTGCTGCGGTTCGAGACCGCCCGACTGACGACGGACAGGCCGCGCGCCAGGTTTTCCTGCATGACTGAGAGTTTCACGTCGGGCTCACTCCACACATCGTCGTTGCTGGGCTTGGGCACTGCCCGTGCGACCGAGGTCGGGTCGCCTTCGTGGGCCGGGCCAGCCGCTCCGGGTCTGCACCCCGTTGGTAGGTCGTGGGTATCTTCCCTCTATCTTCTCATCCCGTCATCACCGTAGTAATGGTGTGGACTCGGTGGACCGTCGCGCTCATCGCCGAACGCGCGGCCTGTTGATGACCGGCCGGATCCGGGGGATGGTTCGGCGGTCGATGGGGGGCAGTCGGCGGACGCACCGTGGACGAGTCGGGCCTGGCCGTCCGGAGGGTCGGCGACAGCGCGCCGATCTCCACGAGCGACCCCCCGATGCCGACCCGCCGATCGCGGGATGTCCACACACGGGAGCGGTTTTCCACGGATTTCGCGCTGTTATCCACAGAACGGGGACAGGCGACCGGTCCTGCGATGGGCCCGGCACGAGTCACGGCGCCCCCGCCAGGGAGGCCGCCATCAGTCGGCGTAGATCAACTCCCGGACCGCCGCGATCTCGCGCCGGAGCTCGTCGTTGACGGCGACCTCGCGGGTGATCTTGTCGCAGGCGTGGAGGACCGTCGAGTGGTCGCGTCCGCCGAGCTCCGCGCCGATCCGCAACAGCGACACGTCCGTCTCCTCGCGCATCAGGAACATCGCGATCTGCCGCGGGGTGACGATCGCCTTGTCGCGCTTCTGGCCCTGGAGGGCGTCCATCGGGACGCTGTAGTACTCCGAGACGACGCGGGCGATCCGCTCGGGCGTCACCTGGCGCTTCTTCGGGTTGTAGAGGACGTTCGACAGGACGGCCTGCGCGAGTTCGATGCCGATCGGCATCGCGCCCATGCTCGCGTAGGCGACGATCCGGTTCAGCGCCCCCTCGAGTTCGCGGATGTTGCTGACCACCTTGCGCGCGATGAATTCGATGACATCCGAGGTGATCGGGACCGCACCCTCCTCCGCCTTCGCCCGGAGGATGGCGATGCGCGTCTCGAGGTCCGGGGCGGTCAGGTCGGCGATGAGGCCCCACTCGAACCGGCTGCGCAGCCGCTCCTCGAGGGTCAGGATCGCCTTCGGGGGTCGATCGGACGACAGGACGATCTGCTTGCCGTCCTCGTGGATGGCGTTGAACGTGTGGAAGAACTCCTCCTGCGTCCGCTCCTTGTCCGCGATGAACTGGATGTCGTCGATGAGGAGGAGATCGATCCGCCGGTAGCGGGCGCGGAAGTCGTCGATCTTGCCCTGCTGGATCGAGGCGATGAACTCGTTGGTGAACTTCTCGCTCGTCGCGTAGACGACGCGCTTGCGCGGGAACTTGGCGATGACCTGGTTGCCGATGGCGTGCATCAGGTGGGTCTTGCCGAGCCCGACCCCGCCGTACAGGAAGAGCGGGTTGTAGGCGTGGCCGGGGCGCTCCGCGACGGACAGGCTGGCGGCGTGCGCCAGGCGGTTGGCCGACCCGACGATGAAGTTGGCGAAGGTGTAGCGGGGGTTCAGATAGGTCGTCCCGCCTTCGCCACCGACCCGGGTCGGCTCGAGGCGGACCTGCGGCGATGTGCCCGACGGCGTGGTCGCCGGCGACGTCGCCGGCGCCGGCCCGGGCTCGGACGGATTCTCCGGGGTGGGCCCGATGACGAACTCCACCTGGACGCTGTAGCCGACGATCCGGGCGAGGGTCTGGCTGATCAGCGAGCGGTAGCGCGACTCCAGCCAATCCTTCGCAAAGCCATTCGGGACCGCGATCCTGAAGCGCTGCTCATCGACATCGATCAGTTGGGTGTCGCGCAGCCACGTCTCGAAGTTGGCCGGGGAGAGCGACACCTGCAGCTCACCCAGAGCGGCTCGCCAGACTTGCTTTGCGTCCATTCGTCGATGGGATCCTGCGGTGTGGGGGACGGATGATGGGTAGCCTTGACCACGGATGGAATCGGGTGCCGGGGGTCCGCGCGCGTCTTGAGCATGCCTTTCCTGGCACCGGTCGATGGTGTTCCCGAGGATCCTGGTCGGGCTTCGGGGGGCTCCCGCGTACGTCTCCGGCGCCGAGGGCCCGGAGAGGATAGCACCGCCCGGATGGGCGCCGCAAGGCGATTCTGCGATACTCCCAGGGGGTATCGTCCCGTAGGTCGACGACCGATCGTCGCCGACGGCGCCCGCCGGCCGATGACGAGGTTTGACACTCTTCGCGGGCGCGACATATCATCCGCCGGACGACGACGCGCCGCGCGCTTTCGGGCGCCAGGCGCGTTTGCGTGCCTTCAGGGGAAAAGAGACAGACCGTCCCCGAGGCCGGATGGAGAGGATCCCGGACAGCCCAGATGAAGCAGACCTATCAGCCAAAGAAGCGCCACCGCGCCAAGGAGCACGGCTTCCGCGCCCGGATGAGGTCGGCCGGTGGCCGGCGGATCCTGGCCGCGCGTCGCGCTCGCGGTCGAAAGCGGCTGACAGCCTGACCGTCGGGCGCGGCTCGAACATGCCGCGGCTCGTGATGCTCACCAGACCGCAGGACTTCGCGGCGTTCCAGGGAGGCGGGACCACCCGGTCCCATCCGCTCCTCACCGCCCGGTTCCGGCGGACCGATCTCGAGACGACCCGATTCGGGCTGTCGACCGGCCGAACGCTCGGCGGGGCGGTGGTTCGAAATCGCGTCCGTCGCCGGATCCGCGAGGCACTCAGGGTGATGGCGCCGTCGTTCCAGCCCGGCTGGGACGTCCTCATCATCGCCCGACCCGCGATCGTCGAGGCCGACCATGACTCGCTGGTCGGGGCTCTGCGCCGAACCCTCGTCAAGGGCGGCGTCCTCGGAGGTTCCACCCGTTGAAGCGCATCGGGATCGGGATGATCAAGCTCTACCGGGTGGTCTTCGCGTGGCTTCCGTCGAGCTGTCGATATGAGCCGACCTGCTCCCGCTACACGGAGCAGGCCATCGAGAAGTACGGGCTCCTCAAGGGGAGCTGGATGGGCGCCCGACGGATCGCCCGATGTCACCCCTGGGGCGGGAGCGGTTATGACCCGGTTCGCTAGCGAGGCGCACAGCCTGTGACACGCCGACGGCTCCGATGGGATCGGATCGTTCCCATCGCGCTGCTGGTCCTCGTCGTCCTGCTGCTGGCGGCCTGCGCGGCGCCGGTCGGCCCGAATGGGTCGCCGCTCCCGTCGCACCCGGCGCCGCCGCTCGAGCCGGCCCAGCCCGGAGCCGACCCGGTCAGCTTCCTGGCGTGGCTGTTCACCCCGATCTTCAAGGCGATGTTCATGGTCCTGGTCGCGGTCTACGACCTGCTCCGGGGCATGGGCGTGCCGGCCGCCATCGGCTGGGCGATCGTGGCCCTGACGCTGCTGGTCCGGGTCATCGTCATCCCGCTCTACCGACGCCAGCTCGTGTCGCAGCGACGGATGCAGCTCCTGCAGCCCGAGATCAAGGAGATCCAGCGACGCTACAAGGGCGACGCGATGAAGGCGCGCGTCGCCCAGCAGGAATTGTTCAAGGAGCGCGGGGTCAGCCCGCTGGCCGGCTGCCTGCCGCTGCTGCTTCAGATGCCGCTCCTGTTCATCATGTACTCGGTCATCCAGAACGGCCTCACCAACGTCGACCCGACCGCCATGCTGATGATCGGGGACGTCCAGGTCGTCCCGCTGACCTGCGTCAACATCAACCCGGCGACCGGCATGCCGGACGCCGCGCTCGGTCCGTGCATCGATACGATCATCCCGTTCCTCAACACGTCGATCGACGTCAGCAAGCCATCCACGATCTTCGACTTCCCTCCGATCGCCGGCTTCGTGCTCGGCATCAGCATCCTCGCGATCATCTCGGCGGGCCTGCAGCTCGTCCAGTCGCGGATGCTGCTCCCGCAGACGCGCCCCGAGGACGACGACCCCAACACCAAGATCCAGCGCCAGACGATGCTGTTCCTGCCGCTGATCTCGGTCGCCTACGGCGGGTTCCTCCCGGCCGGCCTGTTCATCTATTGGATCACCGCCACCATCTTCTCGATCGCCCAGCAATACCTGATCGTGGGCTGGGGAGGGATGTTCCCGCTGTTCGGCCGGACCCCACGGTTCGCGCTCGAACACACACCGCGATTCCCGGTATCCATGCCACCGCCACCAGATCCAGGCAAACGCGCGGCCATCCTCACCGAGGCCGACAAGAAGACCACGGCCGCTTCGACGATCCGCCCCCGCGAGCGGGGCCGTCAGGGCCGACGAGGGAGACGACGCTGAGATGAGTGAGTACCAGGAATTCACCGGCAAGTCCGTCGAGGAGGCGCTCAAGCTGGCCCGCGAGGCGTTCGGCGCCGAGCTCAACGACCTCGACTTCGAGATCCTCACGCCGGGTAGCCGGGGCGTGCTCGGGATGGGTGCCGAACCTGCCCGGATCGTCGCCGCTCCCAGGGCGGCCCTTGGTGGAGCGGCCCCCAAGCGCGAGGCCGCGGCGGCCGTCCCGCTCCCGGCACCGCCGCCGCGTGACGACCGGCCGCGTGACGACCGACCTCGCGACGACCGCCCGCCCCGCCGAGACGATCGCCCCCGTCGCGACGACCGGCCGCGTGACGACCGGCCGCGTGACGACCGACCTCGGGACGACCGCCCGCCCCGCCGCGACGAACGGCCCCGCCGCGACGACCGACCGCCCCGCCGCGACGACCGCGAGCGGGCCCCGGCCCGCGGCGGGTCGGCCGACCTTTCCGCATCCGAAGCTGCCGAGGTCGCCGCGGCTCGCGGCTCGCTGGCCGCCGAGCGAGCCGATCTCGAGGCCGCCGAAGCGTCGCCCGAGGCCCTCGCGGCCGGCAAGGCGATCCTCGAACGACTGATGGGCCATCTCGGGTTCGACGTGCGCGTCGAGGTCGAGACCGGCGAGACGAGCCGGCTCAACGTCGTCGCCGACGGCGACGAGAAGGAGGCGCTCGGCGCCTTGATCGGCCGGAAGGGGGAACGCCTGTCGGCGCTCCAGCACCTCGTCAACCTGATGCTCTCGAAGGAGATGGGCACCTGGACGCGCGTCCTGGTCGATGTCGAGGATTACCGCGGCCGCCGCGAGCGCCAGCTGCGGGAACTCGCCGAGCGCGCGGCGGCCCGCGTCGTCGAGACGGGAAAGATGCTCCAGCTGGAGCCGATGTCCGCGCTCGAGCGACGCTGGATCCACCTCTCACTTCGCGACAACCCGGGAGTCGTCACGCAGTCGATCGGCGAGGAACCGAACCGACGCGTGGTCCTCGTGCCCAGGGTGACCGACTGACCTCCCGTCACGCTCATCCTGGGGCGACCGTCGTACGACCGCCGACCCCGATGAGAGCCGCCCGGAAGGCCCGCCTGATAGGATGTCCGCCCGACCGATGACCACGACCGCCGAACCTACCGCCCAGCCCATCGAGTCTCGCCGCCCGTCGGCGCGTCTCCGGTTCGGCGTCGCCTTCCTGGTCGGGCTCGTCCTGACCATGGGCCTGGGCGCCGGCGCGATGTACGCCTACGACCAGCAGTACACCGGGCGCATCCTGCCTGGCGTCCAGATCGGCGGGGTCGACGTGTCCGGCCTGACGGCGGAAGCGGCGCAGACGAAGCTGCAGGGCGCCTACGGCAACCTGGCCGAGGGACGGATCGTCCTCACCGGCCCGGACGGTCCCCATGTCATCACCTATGCCGAGATCGGGCGGAGCCTCGATTCGGATGCGTTGATCACCGAGGCGATGGCCGTCGGGCGCGACGGCACGGCGATCGATCGCGCCGTGGCCAATGCGCGGACCGCCCTGAACGGCGCGACGCTGACGCCTCGGGTGCGGTTCGACCAGAAGGGGCTGTCCGACCGGATCGCCGCGTTCGCCGCCGGTCTCCATGTCGCGCCCGCCGAGGCCTCGGTCGCCGTGGACGACAAGTTGGCCTACGCCGTCGTCCCGGGTCACAACGGTCGCAGCGTCGACCCGGCCGCCGCGACCGATGCCGTCTCGCTGGCCGTGGCCCAGCTCGACGCCCCCGCGGAGGTCACCGCCACCCTCCAGACCACGGTCACCGAGCCGGTCGTGTCGACTGATGAGGCGACCCAGGCCAAGACCGATGCCGACCGGATCGCGGCGAACATCACCCTCGTCGTCGGCGACAAGAAGGTTCCGATCGACACGACCAAGCTTCGACCGTTGATCAGCTTCGGGTTGACCGCGGACGGCGGCTATGCGCCGTCGATCGACACCACGAAGGTCGTCACCCTGCTCGACGGGATGGCCAAGAAGATCGACCGAAAGGCCGTCAGCGCGACGTTCCGGACGACGGGCAGCAAGGTCACCGGCATCGTCGAAAGCAGGGAAGGCCACGCGCTCGATGTCCCGGCCACGGCCAAGCAGATCGAGGCGCTCCTCGCGGCGCGGGCCATCGGCACGGCGTCGACCGAGATCCGCCCGGCCCTCACCGTGACCGAACCGGTGCTGACCACGGCCGAGGCCAAGGCCGCGGCGCCAAAGATGAAGAAGCTCTCCAGCTGGACGACCTATTTCCCGATCTGGGAACGGAACGGGTTCGGGGCCAACATCTGGATCCCCGCCCTGACCATCGACGGCTACGTCGTCGGGCCCCGCGAGAAGTTCGACTTCTGGAAGGCGGTCGGCCCGGTCACCCGAGCCAAGGGGTACAAGCAGGGTGGCGCCATCATCAACGGCAAGACGGAGCCGCAGGGCGCCCTCGCCGGCGGGATCTGCTCGTGTTCCACGACCCTCTTCAACGCCGCGCTCCGAGCTGGGTTCAAGATGGACGCCCGACGCAACCACTTCTACTACATCGACCGGTACCCGGCCGGCCTCGACGCCACGGTCGCGATCAGCGGTTCGTCGGTCACCACGATGTCGTGGACGAACGACACCGACTACCCGGTCCTCATCCGCGGCTACAAGATCCGGAAGGGAAGCTCGGGCTACGTCCGGTTCGAGATCTACAGCGTCCCGACCGGCCGGACCGTCACGATCGGCGCCCCGGTGATCAAGAACGTCCGGTATGCCGGTGACTCGGTCGTGCTCACCTCCTCGCTCGCCCCCGGCGCCCGTCGGCGGATCGAATCGCCGGTCGACGGCATGCAGGTCTGGCGCACGGTCACCGTCAAGGACAAGAACGGCAAGGTCATCAGCCGGACGACCTACTACTCGAACTACGCACGGATCACCGGGATCGTCCTGGTCGGCAAGGGCTCGACCGCCGCGGAGCCGTCGCCGCCGGCTCCCTGACCGTCACGTCGGGCGATCGGCGTCCACCAGGCCGCGCCAGATGCGCGGCGCCGTCATCGGCATCGTCCGGAAGCGGACCCCGGTCGCGTCGGTGATGGCGTTGGCCACCGCCGCGCTTGCCCCGCAGACCGGGCCCTCGCCGATCCCCTTGGCGCCGTATGGGCCTTCCGGGGCCGGTACCTCCACGATGATCGTCTCGAACTCCGGCACAAGCGGCGCCGTCTGGATCGCATAGTCGAGGAAGGTCCCGGTCAGCAGCTGGCCGCGATCGTCGTAGACCATCGCCTCGTGGAGCGCCCAGCCGAGCCCCTGCGTCGCCCCGCCGTGGAGCTGTCCATCGATGATGGCCGGATTGAGCGCCCGCCCGACATCCTGGGCGATGACGTACGCCACGACCCGGACCTCGCCGGTGTCGCGATCGACCCGGACGTGGACGAGATGCGCCGCCGACAGCGGCGCGAGGACCGGCGGCACCGTTCCACCATGACCCTCGAGCGGCTCGAAGGCGGAGGTGAACCCGTCGAGTGAGTCGCCGATCTGCGCCAGGGTCAGGCCGCGATCGGGCGTGCCCTTGGGTCGGACGGTGCCATCGACGAGCTCGAGGTCGGACACATCGATCTCGAGCAGGAGGGCGGCGTAGGCCATGATCTTGTCGTGGAGCGCCTCAGTCGCTCGCTGGACGGCACGGCCCATCGAATAGGTGATGACGCTGCCGCCGGTCGCCGGCGAGCGCGGCGCCGACGCCGTGTCGGCGGTCACGACCGAGACGTCTCCTGCGGCGATGCCCAGGCCTTCCGCCGCGATCATCGCGAACCCGGTCGTCGTCCCCGACAGGTCGGCGACACCGGTGACCACCGTGACACGGCCGTCCGCTTCGAGGCGGCAGATCGCGGCCGCCGGCTGGCGACTGCCCGGCCACGCCCCGACGGCGACACCGACGCCTTCGCCGTCGGGAAGCGTCGCCCGGTCGCGGTAGAGCGGATGCGCCGCGATGCGGTCGAGGCACTCGGACAGACCGATCTCCCCCCAGCGCGTGCCGTCGGCCATCTCGTCGTCCGGGGCGACCAGGTTGCGTAGCCGGAGCTCGATCGGATCGATGTCGAGAACGGCCGGCCAGGTCGTCGACCAGTTGCTCCAGCGCGAAGGTCGCCTGCGGGGCGCCCGGCGCGCGATAGGCGCCGGTCCCGACCCGGTTCGTCTCGACCCCGTAGGCGACCACTTCGTGCGCATGCCAGCGGTACGGCCCGACGGTCATGATCGCGGCGATCCCTTCGATGCTGTTCTCGGCGAAGGCGCCGGTCTCGAACTGGAGACGCGCGGACAGCGCGCGGAGGCGGCCGTCGCGAGTCGCCCCGATCCGGAGGTCCAGGGTGGCGCCGGGGGCCGGATTGGTCATCCGCATGTCCTCGTGGCGCGTCAACTCGAGCCGGACCGGCCGGCGCAGGGCGAGCGCGGCACCGGCCACCAGCGGTTCCACGACCAGCACCTTGCCGCCGAACCCGCCGCCGATCGTCGTCCCCGTGACCCGCACCGCGGCGATCGGCAGTCCGAACAGGCGGGCCAGCCCCGAACGCGTGTAGAACGTGCCCTGCGTGGAGCTCGTGACGTGGAGCACCCCGTCATCGTCGAACCCGGCCATCGCGACTTGCGGCTCGATATAGCCCTGGTGGACCCAGCTCGTGGTGAACCGGCCCTCGACGACGACGTCGCTCGAGGCCAGTGCGGCCGTGACGTCGCCACGCCGGAAACCGCTCCGACGGACGACGTTCGCCGACACGGGTTCGTCCGGCGTGAACTCCTCCGCTCCTCCCCCGACCGAGGCATGCTGCGATTCCGCGGAGGCGACGGCGGCCTCGGGCAAGCGCTCCAGGCGCGCCCGTGCGGAACCCGGCTGGACCGCGAGGTCGATGTCGATCACCGGCTCCAGCGGGGACGAGTCGACCACGACGAGCGCGGCGGCATCGGCCGCCGCCTCCGCGGTCTCGGCGACGACGAGGGCGACCGGCTGACCCGCCCACAGGATCTCGTGCCGCGCCAACGGTTCATGGCTTCGCTCGTTCCCGGTCTCCACGATCGGCAGGTCCGCGGCCGTCAGCACGGCCACCACGCCCGGCACCGCGAGGGCCGCCGAGCGGTCGATCCGATCGATCAGGGCGTGCGCCGGGAGGGCCAGGACCGGTCGCGCGTGGAGGAGTCCGCGTGTCCCGATGTCCGCGGCGAAGCGGGCCACGCCGGTCACCTTCGGGCGCCCGTCGATGCGTGGGATCGAACGCCCGATGGCGCTCGTCAGCTGGTCCATGTGCCCTCGCCGGTCTCGAGCCAGCGCCGATCCATGCGCATGCTGAGGGTGCCGAGACCGAGCTGGTCGAGCGACATCGGCCTCCTCCGCGTTCGCCGAGGCATCGGACCGATGGGTCGGACCGAGCCGTTCGGGATGCCCATTCTAGCCGGGGGGCCTTGGTATCCTGACCTGCCGCGCCCACCCCGGCCGCCATCCCCAAGGAGGCTCCGTGCAGGTCACCAGCGTCCGGACAACGGTCGTCGGCACGCCCTGGCGGGAGCTGGTCTTCGTCGAACTCGAGACGGACACCGGGCTCACCGGCGTCGCCGAGGTCCGCCCGGTCAACAAGACCGATTCGTTCGTCGCGGTCGTCGAGGAACTGGGCGGCCGCTATGTCGTCGGTGCCGACCCGTTCGACACCGAGCGGCTCGCCTGGGCGATCGAGCGGCTGGAGTACGGCCGCCCGAGCGAGCACGGACAGTCGGCCCTCGCCGCCTTCGACATCGCCTCGTGGGACCTCATCGGCCAGCACCTCGGCGTGCCGGTCTGGAAGCTGCTCGGGGGGCGGTTCCGCGACCGGGTCCCGGCCTACGCCAACGGCTGGTACCAGGCCGACCTGGAACCCGACCGGATCGCGGAGTTGGCGTCCGGCGTGGTCGCCCGCGGCTACCGGGCGATGAAGCTGGACCCGTTCGGTGCCGCCAGCGTCCGGCTCGCGGCGGCAGACCGACGTCGCGCGATCGCGGTCGTGGCCGCGGTCCGGGAAGCCATCGGCCCGGACATCGACCTGATGATCGAGATGCACGGCCGTTTCGCGCCGGACGCAGCGGCCCAGGTGGCCGTCGCGCTGGAGCCGTACGCGCCGCGCTGGATCGAGGAGCCCGTCCCGCCCGAAGACGCCGCCGCCCTGACGCGCGTCCGCCGGGCGACCAACCTGTCGATCGCGACCGGCGAGCGGATCCATTCGGCCTGGGATGCGGCGCCGTTCGTCGAGGGCGGGAACGTCGATATCGTCCAGGCGGACCTCACCCACTTCGGCGGCTTCACCGGCATGCGTCGGCTGGCCGGGATGACCGAGGCGCACTACCTGACCCTGGCGCCGCACAACGTGGGTGGGCCGGTCGCCACGGCGGCCAACATCCATTTCGCGGTGGCGACCCGGAACGTCGACATCGTCGAGCACTTCAATGATTTCGCGGACGCCTGGGTCCGTGAGCTCGTGGACGTGGCGCCGGTCGTCGATCCGGCCGATGGCTGCTTCGCCGTCCCGGATCGCCCCGGCCTCGGCGTGCGCCTCGATCACGAGGCGTGCGCCCGGCATCCGAGGACGTCGGCTCGTCTTCAGCTCTTCGTGGAGGGCTGGCAGAAGCGCGACGGAGACGCATCGGGTGGGCAGTCCTGACCGATCTCCCGCGAACGGAGTACGCTGCGAGGTCCGAGGCGGTGGACTCGGAACACGTGAGGAGGGCGAGCGATGTCGATCGGCAGGCTCATCAGGCTGGCGATCATCGGCTGGATCGTGGGCATGGTCGCGGGAATGGTCGCGGGGCTGGGCGTCAAGCGACGGATCGTCCCGACCACAGACGAGAGTGCAGACGAGATCGAGTTGGCCGCGATCTTCGGCCCGTTGTCCTTCCATAGCACCGCGACCGCATTCCGCGGCGGCCTGCTGGAGGCGTGGTATGGCGGCGGCTTCCTTGACCTGCGCGACGCCACCCTCGCCCCGGAGGGCGCGACCCTGCGCGTTCGCGCCGTCTTCGCCGGCGGCCAGATCATCGTCCCCGAATCGTGGCGGGTCGTGTCGCGCGTTCGCGGCATGGGCGGGCTGACGGACATGCGCGAGCACAAGGGCGACGCTCTGGATGCCCCTGAACTGGTCATCGAGGGCACGGCCTTCGCGGGCGGGTTCGCCGTGCAGTCCGAGCTCGACGAGAACGCGGCCATGTGGGCCAGCAAGGCGGATCTGGGCGAGCGGTCGGGCTGGAGCCAGCGCACGAAGATGGGCTTCGGCAAGTGGAAGGGCGACGACGTGATCGCCGACGCGGCCGACGCGGCCGACGATGCCAAGGGGGCCGTCGAGGACACGGTAGAGGCCGCATCCGACACCGCGAGCGAGGCGGCGGAGTCCCTGAGCGAAGCCGTCACCGATGCGGCGGACGAAGCCGGCGACGCCGCGGCGAAGGCCGAATCGGAGATGGCGCCCACGACCTGATCGGATCCCACCCAGGATCGAATGGTGGAGATGGGGGAGAGTCGAACTCCCCGTCCAGAACCCTTCGTCGGAGACCACTACGAGCGTGTCCGATGGTTTGTCGTCGACCGCCCGAACGGGCATCGGCACCCTGCCGGGCGGTCCAGTCACGTGCCCCTAGATCGGGCTTGACTCCGGACTACGTGACACTGGTCCGGATCGCAGCCCCGCTGCATGACGCTTCCACTGCCCGCGAGGCGGAGGCAGCTTCCACGCTCACTCTACTGCCTAAGCAGCGAGAGCGAGAGTCGACTGGCGGTTGCCAGGTACTTCGTTTTGCCACGTGATTAACGAGGCCCAGTGGCGTCCTCGGCTCGCGTTCCCCGATAGCCAGGCCCTGTCGAAACCACACATCCCCACAGGTCCGAGTATCGGCTCGGACCGGGATGCTACCACCGATCGATCGTGACCGGACAGCACGACATCGCCGCGCCGTGCCGCGCCGCGTCCGCCCGCGGCGCCCCGCATGCATCCTACTCATGAGAATCGCCATCAACGAGCGTGGCCACTCCCCGATTCCGTCGATTCCGGGGCATGGCTGAGCGTGCAGTCGCGAGATCTCATGAGTGAGATGCATGAACCAACGATCAGGGGCCGAGCCGCGGGGCCGGGGCCTCGGAAGCGGCCGGCACCCGGACGAAGGGGCCATTGGAGTGGCGGGCGGGGCTGGTAAAGTAGGGTCTGGCCGAACCTCCTCGCGGAGGACGGGGGACCCATCATCCCTGGGGCGAATCGCGACCGCGACGGCGAACCCACGCCGAGCCCGACAGCTCACCTCGCAGGCCGGACGGGCTTGCTTCGAGGTACGTCGTGTTCCGGCCATCGCTCCATCCTTCGCCGCGTCAGCTCGCGGTCGGGCGCAACCTCGCGCTCGACCTCGTGGCGGCGATCGGGGTCGGCGTGACGGTGGCCCTGGTGACGACCCTGCTGCCGACCATCGCCCGCCGCGGCGGCCTCGAGCCGATCGGCCTGGCCGCCCTGGCCGCCGCGCCGTTCATCGCCAATCTGCTCGGGGCATTCGCCGGGCGCGTCGGTCCGCGCTCGCAGCACCAGCTGGCGCTCATCCGAGGGGTCGGCGCGGCGTCCCTGCTCGTCCTGGCGGTTCTTGCCTCCGCGCCGGTCATGGTCGTGGTCTCGATCGTCTTCTGGCTCAGCCTGTCGCTGAGCGGCCCGTTCCACCTTCGCCTCTGGGGCACCATGTACCCGGCCCGCGTCCGCGGCCGTGTCGTCGGCTTCCTCGGTTCCGGGAGAGCGGCCGCGGCCGCGATCGCGGCGCTTGCCGGCGGCATCGTCGCCGACCAGCTCGGGGGCGAGACCGCCGTGGCCCTGGCCGGCCTCGTCGGGCTCGGCTGTGCGCTCGCCTACGCGGGCCTCCGGGCACCGAATGCCGAGCGGCCGCCGACCTTCTCGGCCCGCGATTCGATCCGCGCCCTGCGCGATCGGCCGGTCCTTTCCCGCATCGCCGTTGCGCAGGGGTTCTACGGCGGCGGGATGATCGCCGCGCTGCCGCTGTACGCGATCGTCAATGTCGACCGCCTGGACCTCTCCCTGGCGGATGTCGGGATCATCGGCATCCTCACGGCCGGTTCGACCACCGTCATGTTCCTCGTCTGGGGCGCGGTCGCCGACCGGCGCGGGCCGCTCGTCGCCATGCGACTGGGCAGCGCGCTGGGTCTGGGCGCGCTCATCGCGTACGCCCTCGCCCCGGACGTGGCGGTCCTGTGGATCGCGGCGATCGCGGCCGGAGCGGGCGGCGCCTCGATCGATGTCGGGATCGCCTCGGTCGTCAGCGACCACACGTCGCTGGCGTCACGGGCCGCGGCGATGGCCGGCTGGAACGCGATCACCGGCGCACGCGGCATCGTCGCCGCGTTCACGATGAGCGTCCTGCTCCAGGTCGGCATCGTGGACGTGACGAGCGGCCTCCTGCTGTGCGCCGCCGTGTCGGCGATCGGCGTCGTGATGTACGCCCGTGCCAGCACGGACCCCGTCCCGGTGGCCGCGCCGTCCGACCTGGAGCCGTCGCGCGTCACGCGCGCGGTCCGCGGCCTCCGGAGTGCGGTCGCCCGGTAGTCGAGCGTCGCCGTGCGTGCGCAGCGGCCCTACGCCCAGATGTCGCCGATCGTGAAGCCGTCGGGGAACGGGTCGGTCGGGTCGACCACGTAGCTGGCGAACCCGGTGATCCAGGCCTGGCCGGTGATGCTCGGCACGATGGCCCGGTACGGCCCGACGGTCGTTTCTTCCAGGACCCGCCCGGTGAAGACCGTCCCGAGGATCCCCTCGTGGCGGAACGTATCGCCGACGCGCAACTGGCCCTTGGCGTGGAGTGTCGCCATCCTGGCCGACGTGCCCGTCCCGCACGGTGAGCGATCGATGGCGCCGGTCCAGGTCGCGGGCCGCTCCCAGTCCAGTTTCCCGGTCGAGACGGTCACCGCGTTCCGCCGGTCGTTGGCCGGATCGTGGGCCGGCCCCGACAGCTGGGCGATGGTGATCCCGGCGAACCCCGGCTGGTCGGGATGGACGACCGGGAGCTGTTCGGCGGCCGCCGCCTTGATCATCTCGCTGATCCGGACGATGTCCCCGCCTTCATCCGGAGTGAGCCGGAGCCCGAACGCCTCGGCGTCGGCGATGACGTAGAACATCCCGCCGTAGCCGACGTCGACGGTCACGGTCCCGAGCTGGGGCACCTCGACCGGGGTGTCGAGGTGGGTCGCGAACGCAGGCACGTTCCGGAACGTCACGCCACGGACCTTGCCGTCGGCGCAGTCGGCAGTGACGCGGATGAGCCCGGCCGGCAATTCGAGGGTCAGCTCGGTCACGGGTTCGATCATCGGCAGCATCCCGGTCTCGAGCAGCACGGTCACCACGCACATCGTGTTGGTGCCCGACATCCCGGGATACTCGACCTGCTCCATGATCACGTAGCCGGCGTCGGCGGCCGGGTCGTTCGATGGCAGGACGAGGTTGCAGTTGGCGGCCGGGTAGCCGCGCGGCTCGCGCAGCATCCGCAGCCGCAGGTCGTCGCGGTTGGCCTGGAGCCACGTCATCGCCTCGAACATCGTGGCGCCGGGGACACCCTCCACGCCGCCCACGATGACCCGACCCGGCTCACCGGCGGCGTGCGCGTCGACGGCCTGGATGACCGGCCCGACTCGCAGGCGATCCGGGATGGTCGTCACGGCCGCACGCCTACCGACCCCGCTGCGCGTCGGCCAGTTCGCGCGCGACGTCACGCCGGGCGTCGCGATCGGCGATGTCGCGCCGGCGGTCGTGCAGCTGCTTGCCCCGGGCAAGGCCCAGTTCCACCTTGGCCCGGCCCCGGGTCGAGATGTACAGGCGGAGCGGCACGATCGTCTGGCCCTTGGCCTTGGTGCGGCCCAGCAGCTCGTCGATCTCGGAGCGGTGGAGGAGCAGCTTGCGGATCCGCTTCGGCTCGTGGTTGTAGCGGTTCCCGCCCTCGAACGGCGCGATGTGGGCGCCGACCAGCCACGCCTCGCCGCGCTCGATGCGGGCGTAGGCGTCGGACAGGTTGGCCTTGCCGGCACGCAGCGACTTGATCTCCGTGCCGGTCAGGACGATGCCCGCCTCGAACGTCTCATCGATGGTGAAGTCGTGGCGGGCTCTTCGGTTGAGGGCGACGGTCGTCTCGTCGCTCATGGGTGACTCCTCTGAGCGCACGAACGCCGGCCCTATGCGGGCCGGCGTCCGAGTTGCTTACCCACCCACAGGGTGTCCGACTAGACGGCCATCTCCTGCGAGGTGGTGCAGCTACGCGTACTGTCGATCACTGCACATCACCTCCTTTCGTTCGCGGGAACCGTACCCGATGCGCGGAGGGTGCGCAAGGCCGCAGCAGGCGGGCCTGGCGCAGGAAGGGTGAGGTTCGGACCTCGGCCCTTCGTGGTGGCCAGATTCACTCCGGAGGAACGTAGGGCTCGACGCGAGGGCCAGACTAGCGTGTTCTGAGGTTGCCGCTCACCGCAAACCTCAAGTCTGAGCGTCGATCCGGCGTACTTGCGTCCTGGCCTGGGCCGCACGTGCCTCCAACAAGGCTACTTCCGGTCCTAACGTTCCGCGCGTGTGCGTATGGCCGGACCGGATGGACGTTGGCCGTCCTGCGGGCTGCGCGCCGCGCCGGGTCCTTCGGCCGGTCTTACCGCCCCGCCCTTCGGGCCGCGGGCCTCGCGCCGCAACGTACTGTCAGGCCGCGACTCGCGCCGCGGCGGCCCGCGCCGAACCGCCAAGGACCTCGACCGCCTTGTCGAGCGTGGGATCGCTCCCCGCCGGGACCGGATCCGGGAGGGTCACGACCACGTCCGGAGTCAGCCCGACCTGGTGGATCCAGCGCTTGTCGGGGGTCAGCCAGCGAGCGATGGTCAGCTTGAACGCCCCGCCCTCGCCGGTCAGCTCCTGCCACTGCTGGACGGTCCCCTTGCCGTACGACTGCTGGCCGACGAGCGTGGCCCGCTTCGAGTCCTGGAGCGCCCCGGCCACGATCTCGCTGGCCGACGCGCTCCCTCCGTCGATGAGGACGACGACGCGCAGCGCGGGATCCGTCGCGACGCCGTCGCTCTGCGCGTTCGTGGCGACCTGCGTCCCCTTCGAATCCTGCTCGTAGAACAGGACCCCGGATCCCATGAATTGGCTGGCGATCTTGCGGGCTGCCGTCACATAGCCGCCGGGGTTGCCGCGCAGGTCGAGGATGAGCTTCGTCCGCCCGGCCGCGAGATGCTCCTTGAGGGCCGTCACGACGTCATCGGAGGCGACATCGGAGAAGCCCGCGACCGCCACGTACCCGACGGTCCCGCCGGCAAGGGCACGGCTCTCGACCTCCTTGGTCTGGACGACGTCGCGCGTGATCGAGAACGACAACGGCGCGCCGGTCCCGCGCTGGATCGACAGGGCGACGACCGTCCCCTTCGGCCCGCGGATCTTGTCGCGCGCGCCATCGACCGTCAGCCCGTCGAGCGAGGCGCCGTCGATGGTCAGCACGATGTCGCCGCTCAGGATGCCGGCCTTCTCTGCCGGAGAGCCCTCGATCGGCTTGGTGACGACGAGATGGCAGGCCGGTCCGAGCGGCGTGCAGCCTTCGGTGCCATCGCTGGCCCTCGCCACGATCTGGGCGCCGATCCCCTCGAACTGGCCGCTGATCCCCTGCAGGCTCTGGCGGTACTCCTCCGACGTGAGATACGCGGAATACGGGTCGTCGAGCGAATCGATCATCCCCCGGATGGCGCCCTGGACCAGCGCGTCGCGATCGACGTCGCCGCCCGCATATCGGTCGTTGATCGTGTGGTAGGTGTCCCAGAACGGCTGGAACCGCTCCCCCTCCGAGACCGGCGTGCCCGGCGCGGCGGATGCGCGGCCACCCAGGGTGTAGCCGGACATGAACAGCGCCGAGCCGGCCAGGACGACGACGACCGCGATCGAGATCGGCAGGAATCGGATCCGTCGGCGAGCCGTCGGCGCGACCGGTTCGAGGGTCAACGGCGCCTCGGCGGGAACGGGACCGGGAAGTTCGGGGTCGGCTGGAACCATCGTTCAGTCCGTCCTGCATGTGGCGTTCGGGGGGAAGGGCGACAAGGGTACAACGGGTCCCCGGCGAGGGCCCGCGGGCGCTCCGTCCGTCAGCGGATGAGGTAGGTCCGGACCGAGAGCCACGAGCCGAGGATCCCGAGCCCGACCCCGGCGCCCATGACCAGCGCCACGAGATCGCGGGCCAGCGACCCGAACTGCAGCGGCAGGACGCTGAAGAAGCCCGCCATGAAGCCGCTGAGCGGGTCGGCCACCGCGGCCAGGATGGCCAGCGTCACGACCGAACCCAGGAGGCCGACGAACGCTCCCTCGAACACGAACGGCCAGCGGATGAACGCGTCCGAAGCGCCGACCAGGCGCATCACCTCGATCTCCTCGGCCCGGGCGAGGACCGCGAGTCGGATCGTGTTGATGATGATGAACAGCGCGATGATCCCGACGATGACGAGGACGACGGTCCCTGCCGTCCGCAGGATGTTGGTGACGGTCAGCACCCGGTCGACGAGATCCTCGATGTTGATCACGTTGCGGACGCTCGCGTCGTCCCGCAGCGCTTCGCCGACCACCCGGACCTGCGATGGGTCGACCATCTTGACCTCGAGGCTCGCGTACAGCGGGTTGGCGTCGAGGTAGCGGGTCAAGTCCTCGCGTCCCTGCGCCTCCATCGAGGCGCGGAACCGCGCCAGTGCCTCATCCCGGCTGATGTAGGTGACGGTGGCCACCTCCGGCATCGCCCGGAGCCTGGCCTCGAGGGTCGCGACCTGGTTCTCGGTCGCGTTGGTCTGGAGGTAGGCGACCACCTCGACCTTCTGCTCGGTGAACTGGAGCCCGGCCAGGAGCCCCGTCTGGATGATCCAGAATCCGGCCAGCAGGAGGAGCATCAGGACCATGGTCGCGGTCGCCGCGATGCTCATGACGGCGTTCCGCCAGAAGCCCTGCCAGGCGCGGGTCAGGCTGAACAGGACGAACGAGAACATCGGTCAGTCCTCGCGGTGGTAGGCGCCACCGACCTCGTCGCGGATGATCCGACCCTCTTCGAGCGCGACGACCCGCTTGCGGAGGGCGGTCACGACCTCGGCGTTGTGGGTCGCCATCATCACGGTCACGCCCAGCTCGTTGATCCGCAGCAGGAGCTGGAGGATCTCCCAGCTGATGAGCGGATCGAGGTTGCCGGTCGGTTCGTCGGCGATGATCAGGCGCGGGTCGTGGACCAGGGCGCGGGCGATCGCCGTCCGCTGCTGCTCACCGCCCGACAGCTGCGAGGGCACCTGCTGGGCCTGCGCGGTCAACCCGACCAGCGCCAGGACGCGGTCGACGGCCGGGCGGATCTTGCGCCGCGACGTGCCGGTCACCTCGAGCGCGAAGGCGACGTTCTCCCAGACCGTCTTGGACGGCAGGAGCTTGAAGTCCTGGAAGATGATGCCGATCTTGCGTCGCATCTTGGGGACCTGGCGACGTCCCAGGCGCGCCACGTCCTGGCCATCGAGGACGACCTGTCCGCGGGTCGCCACCTCGTCGCGGATGAGCAGCTTGATCAGCGTCGACTTGCCGGCGCCGGACGGGCCGACGAGGAACACGAAGTCGCCTTCCGGGATGACCAGGTCCACGTCGCGCAGGGCGAGCTTGCCGTTCGGGTACTGCTTGGTGACGTCGTGGAGGACGAGGACTGCGCGTTCCTGCTTGGCCTGGTCGCGCGTCCGGCCGAGGACGCGGCGACGGATCGACCGCGAGGCGGTCTCGGCTGAGGCTGTGGTCACATTCGGCTCCGCGATCGAGGGTGGCGGCGGCGGTCGCGACACGTCGTCACGATCTCACGACTCCGTCCGCGGGCACGGCAAGGGGAGCCTCATCGGCACGGAGGCTACCACCGGAGCGGCGGTCCGGCAAACGTGACGTCCGGTGCCTCGCCGCACCGGACCTTCGTTCCGTCGGCGGACCTCAGAGCAGCCCGGGAGAGATCGGGAGGTAGCGCGAGAAGTCGGCGAACGGCCGGTCCCAGCACAGCAGGACCGGGAACTGGTCGAGCCGGAAGCCGGCGCGAAGGGCCGGCCCGATCGCCCGGTCCGCGGCGCCACCGGCCCAGATCGCGAAGGCACCGCGAGGTTCCACCGCGGTCGTGAGGTGGCCGAGGACCGGGGCGAGCAGCTCGGCATCGAGGACGGCGACCGGCCCGACCCTGCCCGATTCGCCGGCGTAGCCGTAGCCGACCGGCACGCCGTCCGGCCCGCGGTAGAGCCAGCCCCGGCGTGACTCGCTCCGCAGGAACCGATGGTCGACCGGATGGGCGACCCCGAGCGACTCGCGGTCGAGGGTGTCGATCGCCTCGACCAGCATCCGGTGACCGAGCGCATCGGGCGAGCCAGTGGCCATCTCGTCGAACGGCAGCGGGACGATCCCCGACGGCAGTTCCCCGAAGGCCTCGGGTCGCTGCGGCAACCCGACCAGGCTCAGGAGCGGCATCCGCGGGACGATGTCGTGACTCGCGTACAGCGCGTTGGAGATCGGCTGCGCGCTGTCGGTGGCGGTCGCACGGTGCATCGCGGCATCGGGTGGCAGGACCCGGGAGAGCAGCGCGCGCCCGAGCCCGGCACCCTGGAACCCGGGCAGGACGAACAGCATCGACAGGAACCAGAGACGCTCGCGCACCACGGCCGAGGCGAACGCCACGATCCGCTCGCCCTCCGCATCGGGGACCGTGGCGACGATGAACCGGTCGGGATCGGTCGATCGCAGGTGGGTGTGCAGCCGCACCACCCGCTCGATCTCGGGTGGGATGGCCGGCTGTCCGAGGCGGCCGGTGTAGTCATCGATCGACGTCCGCCAGATCTCGGCGCAGGTCGTGAGATCGTCGATCGTTGCCGGGCGGAACACCAGCCCCGACGGAGCGGCCGCCGCCCGGGGGTCGGCGCGCATCAGGCTGCGGACTCGTCGCCGAGGCTGCGCTCCAGCTCCGCCTGCATGAACGCGTCCAGGTCGCCGTCAAGGACCGCCCCGGTGTTGCCGGTCTCGTGGTTCGTCCGCAGGTCCTTGACCATCTGGTACGGGTGGAGGACGTAGCTCCGGATCTGGTTCCCCCAGCCGGCCTCGACGTGCTCCCCCTTCAGCTTGCGGACCTCTTCCTCCTTCTCCTCGAGTGCTCGCTCGAGGAGGCGGGACTTGAGGACCTTGATGGCCATCTCCTTGTTCTGCGTCTGGCTCCGCTCGTTCTGGCTCTGCGCGACGATGCCGGTCGGAAGGTGGGTCAGGCGGACCGCCGAGTCGGTCTTGTTGACGTGCTGGCCGCCGGCCCCCTGCGAGCGGAAGGTGTCGACCCGGATCTGGTCCCAGTCGAGCTCGATCTCGACGTCATCGTCCGCCTCGGGCAGGACCTCGACGAGTGCGAAGGTCGTCTGGCGCCGGTTCTGCGAGTCGAACGGGCTGATCCGGACGAGCCGGTGGACGCCGCGTTCGGCGCGCAGCCAGCCGTAGGCCCGTCGTCCGTTGACGGCCACGGTCACGCTCTTGAGTCCGGCCTGCTCGCCTTCCTGCTGGTCCAGGATCTCGGTCGGGAAGCGGTGCCGCTCCGCCCAGCGGAGGTACATCCGGAGGAGCATCTCCGTCCAGTCGGTCGCCTCGGTGCCGCCGGCGCCGGCGCTGATCGACAGGAGAGCCGGGCGCTCGTCGTATTCGCCGGAGAAGAGCAACGCCGTCCGTTCGCGCGAGAAGTCGATCTCGAGGGCCGCCGCGTCGCGCTCGAGCTCCGCTTCGAGTTCGGCGTCGGGCATCTCGTACAGCAGGTCGACCGCGGCGAGCAGGTCGTCGGCGCGAACCAGGAGATGTCGCCAGGTCTCGATCTCGCCGCGCAGGCCGTCGGCTTCGCGCAGGACCTTCTGCGCGGCGCGGCCGTCGTCCCAGAACCCGGGTGCCTGGGTCAGTGCGTCGATCTCGGCGACGCGGGCTTCCTTCGCCTCGAGGTCAAAGATGCCCCGATGTCGACCGGATCCGTTCGGCCAGGTCCCGGATGGCGGAGGCTTCCACCTAGTTCCGGCCCTGCAGATCCTGGAGCAGGATCGGGCGCAGCTCGATGAGGCGCAGCGCGGTCTTGCTCCGGGCGACGACGGGGTTCACGCACGGGCAGTAGGAGTTGTGCGGGCAGACGCCACAGTTGCCATCGCAGTCGAGTGCCGCGGCATAGCTGCACGAGCGGCAATCACGCTCGCACGCGATCAGATCGACGAACGATGCTTCCTCGGCCTGCTTCACGGCTCCCTCTCTGTGCTGGGGCAAGGCGAACGGGGATCGACCGATGATCGCGGAGGGCTGGGGCCTGGGGCGGCCCGATTTCTGCGGGTTTTGGCACAGTATACGGGGCCAAACCCCTATCGCCAAGAGGGAAATGTGTTCTGGGCGCATCGGCGCGCCAGTCGGAACGGTCAACGGCCTCCCGCCAGGAAGTACTGGGCGAGCGCGCCCAGCTCATGGATCGTGGCATCCGCCCGTGCGCCCGGGTCCTGCTCGATCGGGCTGGTCGTGGTCGGCGAGCCCCATGCCTCGATCCCCGCGTCGTTCGCCATCCGGAGAACGCGCAGCATGTGCGGTCGGTCCGAGACGATGACCGCTGTCTTGAGCGCCTTGGCGCGCATCAACTGCGCCACCGCACCGATCGACTCGAAGGTGGTCCGGCTGCGGCTTTCGGTCAGGATGTCGGCAGGTCGCACGCCGTTCGCGATGGCATAGGCTCGCGCGGCTGCCGCCTCCGTGGTCCGATCGCCGGCCGCCTTGCCGCCGGTCATGATCAGGGTCGGCGCGACACCGGCGTGGTAGAGCTCGATCGCGTGGTCGAGACGGGCGGCGAAGACCGGTGACGGGCGACCGTCGTACTGGGCCGCACCCATGACCACGATCGCGTCCGCCGGACGCCGATCGTCACGCTGGCCCTCGGCCCAGACCCGGTAGGTCGTGTAGCCGCCGACGAGAGCGATCCCGACCACGGCCAGCACGCCAACGAGGATGAGGTCGCGCAGCACCGTTCGCGAGGTCAAGCCGTTCGCTGGTATCGGCCGAGGGGCGACGGGCTCAGCGCCCGTGGCACTTCTTGTACTTGGCCCCCGATCCACACCAGCACGGGTCGTTGCGCCCGATCCGGGCGCCGCTCGGGGTGAACCCCGGCTTCGGTCCGCTGGCGGACGGACTGCTCGCGGGGCCGCCGCCGACCGGTTCGTCACCGAGCGATTCGCGCATCGGCCGGCTGGTCGGCGGGGCCTGCGGGCCGCCGCGCAGGATCGCCGAACCACCGGCCGCGGCGCCGGCCGGGACGCGGGCCGCTGCCGCCCCGGCATCGCCCGCACCGTTCGTCCCGTTGCCGCTGGCCAACGCCTCCGCGCCTCTCGCCAGCGCCGATGCCACCGCCGGGTCGCCGCCCACCGGCGTCGCCGGCTGGCGGGTGATGGTCACCCGGAAGATCGATGACGCGACACCGTGGCGGATGAGGCCGCGCAGTTCGTCGTACAGCTGGAAGGCTTCCCGCTTGAACTCGTTGAGTGGATCCTGCTGGGCGTAGCCGCGCAGGCCGATCCCGCGCCGCATGTCGTCGAGTTCGGTCAGGTGCTCGACCCACAGCGAATCGATCGTCCGGATCAGGACCATCCGCTCGACCGTCTTC
Source organism: uncultured Chloroflexia bacterium (assembly GCA_963746865.1). Classification (GTDB taxonomy): domain Bacteria; phylum Chloroflexota; class Limnocylindria; order Limnocylindrales; family CSP1-4; genus SPCO01. Next base: position 440,272 of record CAVVDB010000007.1, on the reverse strand, counting down.
CAGTCCTCTTCCCCGACCTCGGCCGACTTGGCCGCGAGGCGATCGTCGGCCATGGTGCGGATGTGGTCGGCGATCGCGTCGCGACCGCCCAGGTCCCAGAGTTCGTCGGGGGTCGTGCCGGGGCCGCCGAGCCCCATCGCGACGAGCGCCGCGGACAGCCCGTCGAGGTTCCAGGCGTCGGGCTCGTCGCCGGCGAGGTGGCTCTCGACGATCGAGTCCACTTCATCGTCGAGGAACGCCTGGACCGTCTCGGCCAGGTCCTCGTTGTGGAGGACCTTGTCGCGCTCGGCGTAGATCGTCTCACGCTGCTTGTTGATGACGTCGTCGTACTCGACGACCCGCTTGCGGATGTCGAAGTTGAAGCCCTCGACGCGGCTCTGCGCCGACTCGATCGTGCGCGACACGAGCTTCGATTCGATCGCCACGTCGTCGTCGAGCCCGAGGCGCTCCATCAGCCCGGTCACCCGCTCGCTCGCGAAGCGCTTCATCAGGTCGTCTTCGAGGGACAGATAGAAGCGCGACGATCCGGGGTCGCCCTGGCGTCCGGCACGGCCGCGGAGCTGGTTGTCGATCCGGCGCGAGTCGTGTCGCTCGGTGCCGATGATGTGCAGCCCGCCGACCTCGACCACCCGGTCGTGGTCGGCCTCGGTCAGCGCCTTCGCCTCGGCCAGCGCGGCCGCGTAGGTCGCCTCGTCCACCTCGGCCGGGTTGAGTCCCTTGCGATGGAGCGCCTCCGAGGCGAGGCCGGCCGGATTTCCGCCCAGCAGGATGTCGGTGCCGCGACCGGCCATGTTGGTCGCGATGGTCACCGAGCCAGGGCGCCCGGCCTGGGCGACGATCCCCAATTCCTTTTCGTGGAACTTGGCGTTGAGGACCTCGTGCTTGACACCGCGGCGCTTGAGCATCATCGCCAGCATCTCGGACTTCTCGACGCTGATGGTGCCGACCAGGACCGGGCGGCCCTCCTCCTGCATCTCGACGATCTCGTCGATGAGGGCGTTGAACTTGGCCGGCTCGTCGCGGAAGACGAGGTCCGGGAAGTCGTCGCGGACCATCTCGCGGTGGGTCGGGACGGCGACCACCTCGAGCTTGTAGATCTTGTGGAGCTCCTCGGCCTCGGTCATCGCCGTGCCGGTCATCCCCGACAGCTTGTCGTACAGGCGAAAGTAGTTCTGGAAGGTGATGGTGGCCAGGGTCACGCTCTCGCGCTGGACGCGGAGGCCCTCTTTCGCCTCGATCGCCTGGTGGAGACCCTCGCTCCAGCGGCGGCCCGGCATCTGGCGGCCGGTGAACTCGTCGACGATGACGATCTCGCCGTCCTTGACGATGTAGTCGCGGTCGCGCTTGTAGAGCGCGTGCGCCCGGAGTGCCTGCTCGAAGTGGCGAGCGAGGCGCGGGTCGGCGTCGTACATGTTGGCGACGCCGAGCCAGCCCTCCATCTTCTCGATGCCCTCCTCGGTCGAGGAGACGGCCTTGTCCTTGAGATCGACGAAGTAGTCGCCGCCCTCCTCCTCGCCCTCGGGGCGCGCCTTCATGCGCGGGACCAGGCGGGCGAAGGTGAAGTACAGGTCCGCCGATTCCTCGGCCTGGCCGCTGATGATCAGCGGCGTCCGCGCCTCGTCGATGAGGATGTTGTCGACCTCGTCGACGATCGCGAAGCTCCGCTCGCGCTGGACCCGCTGGTCGAGCTCGAGGACCATGTTGTCGCGGAGGTAGTCGAAGCCGAACTCGTTGTTCGTGCCGTAGGTGATGTCGGCCGCGTAGGCCTCGGCGCGGGTCACCGGCCGCAGGTTGAGGAGGCGCTCGTCGTTGGTCGGGTAGCCCGGCTCGAAGACGAACGAGGCGTCGTGGGTGATCATCCCGACGCTGACGCCGAGGAAATGGAAGACGGGGCCCATCCACTGCGGGTCGCGTCGGGCGAGGTAGTCGTTGACGGTGACGACATGGACGCCGCGTCCCGACATCGCGTTCAGGATGGCCGCCAGCGGGGCGACGAGCGTCTTGCCCTCGCCGGTCCGCATCTCGGCGATCCTGCCCTGGTGGAGGACCGCGCCGCCCATCAGCTGGACGTCGAAGTGGCGCATCCCGAGGGTCCGCTTCATCGCCTCGCGAGTCATCGCGAAGGCTTCCGGCATGACGTCGTCGAGGGCCTTCTGGACCCGGTCGTTCTCGCGCTTGCGACGTTCCTTCTTCAGCTCTCGGCGGCGTTCCAGGTCGCCGTGATGGAGCTCGTCGTCGGACGGCTCGTCGGGTACGGCCGCCTCGAGGACCTCGTCCCGCAGCTCGGCGAAGTGGGCCCGGATCTCCTCGTCCGAGAGGGCCTCGTATTCGGCTTCGAGCGCGTTCGCCGCATCGACCACGGGTTGGAGGCGTCGGATCTCGCGGTCGTTCGAGTCGACGAACCGGTTCAGGAAGCGCATAGCCGGTGAAGTATAAGGGAGGTCGAGCTCAGGTCCCCGCGAGCGTCCGGTCGACCTCTCAGCCCAGGGTCCAGAACCCCGAGCCGTAGCCGACGACGAGGATCCCGAACGTGACGATCGCGAGGCCGAGCCAGAACAGGACCGACATGAACCGCGAGGTCGGGTTCATCTCGGGGTTCTTGAGGGTCGGCGGACGCTGGCCGCGGAGCCCGCTGCCCCAGCGCGGCGACTGGAGCTGGGTGCGCCAGTCCGGGTCGTCGTGCTGGACGGGTTCGAGCCCGCCCTCGCCGTCGGGTCGGTGGAGCTGGAGGGTCATCGGTCGCCCGCCTGGGCGGATGCCGCGAAGGCGTCTCTTGAGGGCTCCCCGTCGGTCTCGCCGTCGCGCGTGTCGAGGGTCCCCTCGTCGCCGCCTTCCCACAGGAGCATCTCCTGGGTGAGCGACACCTCGCTCGAGAACAGGGCGCCGACCGATTCGCCGCGATGGATGCGCCGGATCGCCTCGCCGATGAGTGGCGCGACGGACAGCGTGGTGATCTTGCCGAGGCGCTTCCGTTCGGGGAGCGGGACGGAGTCGGTCAGCACGACCTCGCGCAGGCTTGACGCCGCGATCCGGTCGACCGCCGGGTCGCTCAGGACGCCGTGGGTGGCGCAGGCGTAGATCTCGGTCACGCCTTCGCGCTCCAGCGCGCGGGTGATCTCGACGAGCGTGCCCGCCGTGTCGATCTCGTCGTCGACGATGATCGCGCGCTTGCCGCGGACATCGCCGATGACGTTCATCAGTTCCGCCCGATCGAGGTTGCCGACGCGGCGCTTCTCGATGATCGCGAGCGGCGCGTCGAGCAGTTCGGCGAAGGCCCGGGCGCGCTTCGCGAAGCCGAGGTCGGTGACGACGACCGGGTCCTCGATGTGCTTGTGACGGTAGTAGTTCGAGAGCATGTGGACCGCGGTCAGCTCGTCCACCGGGATGTTGAAGAAGCCCTGGATCTGGCCCTGGTGGAGGTCCATCGTCAGGACCCGGTCCGCGCCGGCGACGGTGATCATGTCGGCGATCAACCGGGCGGTGATCGGGACACGAGGCTGGTCCTTCTTGTCGGACCGGCCGTAGGCGTAGAACGGGATGACCGCGGTGATCCGGCCGGCGCTTGCCCGCTTGAACGCGTCGATCATGATCAACAGTTCCATGATCGACTGGTTGACCGGATGGCTCGTCGGCTGGACGAGGAAGACGTCCTTCTCGCGGACGTTCTCGAGGATCTTGACGAAGATGTTCTCGTTGGCGAACTGGAAGACCTCCAGCTTGCCCGGCTCCGAGCCGAGATAGCGGCAGATCTTCCGGGCCAGGCCCGGGTTCGCGTTGCCGTGGTAGATCTCGAACTGGTCCGCGTACAAGCCCGCCGCCTCCCGTCCGCCGAAGGCCGAGAAGGCCGTCATGTCGACCTCATCCGCCGGTCCCCGGCGTCGTCGGGCTCGCGCCGTCCCCGCCAGGGTCGCCATCGTCGCCCATGCCGTCCTGCTCCGCAAGTCCGGCGCGGAACGCGGCGATGGCCACGACCCGATCACCCTCGGCGAGGCGCATGACGATCACGCCGCGGGCGCCCGACGAGTAGCGGTTGATCGTGTTGGTCTCGGTCCGGATGACCTGGCCGCCGGCGCTGATGAGGAGCAGCTCCTCGTCCGCCTCGGTGACCTGCTGGACGGCGGCCACGTCGCCGGTCTTGCGGCCCTCGAGGCTGATGAGTCCGACCCCCTGGCCGCCGCGGTGCTTGCGCCGGAATTCGGTCAGCGGCACGCGCTTGCCGTAGCCGGTCTCGGTCAGCACGAGCAGGTCGCTGTCGGGCTGGACGACGCTCATGCCGACCACCGAATCACCCTGCCGGGCGAGACGGATCCCGATGACGCCGGTGGCGTCGCGGCCCATCGGCCGGACCTCGTCCTCGGAGAACCTGGCGAGCTTGCCCTGCGCGGTCGCGATGATGACGTCGTCCTCGCCGGTCGATACATCGACCCACGCGAGCTCGTCGTCGTCGCGCAGGATGATCGCCCGGATGCCCGACGAGCGGACCTTCTCGAACTGCTCGAGCGGGGTCTTCTTGATGATCCCCTTGCGAGTCGCGAGGACGAGGTACGAGCCCGCCTTGAAGTCGGGCAGCATGATCGTGGCCATCGGGACCTCGCCCAATTCCACCTGGACGCCGGGCAGGTTGATGATCGGGATCCCCTTGGCCTGGCGGCTGGCGTCCGGGATGGCGTGGACCTTGGCGCTGAAGACGCGCCCGCGGTTGGTGAAGAACAGCGCCCAGTGGTGGGTGTTCGCCACCAGCAGATGATCGACCGCGTCCTCCTCGCGGGTGACGTGGCCGATGATCCCCTTGCCGCCACGGTGCTGGCGTCGATAGGTGGCGACCGGCTGGCGCTTGATGTAGCCGCGCCCGGAGATGGTCACGACCACGTCCTCGTCGGCGATGAGGTCCTCGTCGGTCATCTCGCGGCTGAAGTCGTCGGCGACGCGGGTCCGTCGGTCGCCGGCGAACTTCTTCTTGAGCTCGGCCAGCTCCTCCTTGATGATCTGGCTGACCCGCGCCGGGTTGGCCAGGATGTCCTCCAGTTCGGCGATGAGCTGGATGACGGCGAGGTACTCGTCCTCGATCTTCTTGCGCTCGAGGGCCGCCAGTCGCGCGAGCCGCATGTCCAGGATGGCCTGGGCCTGTAGCTCCGACAGCTTGAACCGGCTCATCAGGTTGGTGCGGGCCAGGTCGACGTCGGCAGAGTCGCGGATCGTCTTGATCACCTTGTCGAGGTTGTCGAGGGCGATCTTGAGGCCCTCGAGGATGTGCGCCCGGGCCCGCGCCTTGCCGAGGTCGAACTCGGTCCGGCGGCGGATGATCTCGCGCCGGTGGTCGAGGTAGTGGACGAGCACGCTGCGCAGCGGAAGCGTCTGCGGCTGGCCGTCGACGAGCGCGAGCATGTTCATGTTGAACGCGAGCTGCATCGGCGTGTGCTTGAACAGGTTGTTGAGGACCTTGTGCGGGTTGGTGTCGCGCTTGAGCTCGACGTAGATGCGCATCCCGTCGCGGTCGGATTCGTCGCGCAGGTCGCCGATCCCCTCGATCCGCTTGTCCTTGACCAGCTCGGCGATCTTCTCGAGGAGGCTCGCCTTGTTGACCTGGTAGGGCAGCTCGGTGACGATGATCGCGGTCCGGTCGCCCTTGACCTCCTCGAACGCGACCTGGGCGCGCATGACGACCCGGCCGCGGCCGTGCGCGTACATCTGGCGGATGGCGTCGACGGTCTCCCACTCGCCGGTCAGCAGGTTTCGTTGGCGCTCGAAGCGGTAGATCGTCCCCCCTGTCGGGAAGTCCGGGCCGAGGACGAACTTGCACAGGTCATCCGAGGTCAGGTCCGGGTCGTCGATCATCGCCGTCGCCGCATCGACGATCTCGCCGAGGTGATGCGGCGGGATATTGGTGGCCATCCCGACGGCGATCCCCGATGACCCGTTGACGAGGAGGTTCGGGAGCTTGGCCGGGAGAACGGACGGCTGCTTCTGGGTGCCGTCGTAGTTGTCGACGAAGTCGACGGTCTCCTTGTCGATGTCGGCCAGCATCTCGCCGGCGATCGCGGTCAGGCGCGCTTCGGTGTAGCGCATGGCGGCCGCGGTGTCGCCGTCGACCGAGCCGAAGTTGCCCTGGCCGTCGACGAGCGGGTAGCGCATCGAGAAGTCCTGGGCGAGCCGGACGAGGGCGTCGTACAGCGCGCTGTCGCCGTGCGGGTGGTACTTGCCCATCACCTCGCCGACGATGGCGGCGCACTTGCGATACGAACTCGTCGCCGACAGGCCCATCTCGCCCATCGCGTAGAGGATCCGGCGGTGGACCGGTTTGAAGCCGTCGCGAACGTCCGGGAGCGCGCGGGCGACGATCACGCTCATCGCGTAATCGAGATAGCTGACCCGCATCTCGTCCTCGATGCGGATCGATCGGATATCGCCCAGGTCGTCGGTCACGGTCGGCTGGCTCCTGTCGGGTCAGGGGAGGTCGTCATCAGAGCGGGGGCTCCGGGAAGTGGGCCGGGTCGGGGAGCGTGCCGAAGCGGGCGACGGCCTCGGCGGCCGCCGAAGTGGCCGGCGCGCCCGGGCGCCTGCGGATGCCCGCCAGGCGGGCGTGCAATCCGGCGGCGACGTCCTGGTCGAGCTTGGCGAGCGTGTCACGGATGACCCACGCGCGATGGCCATCGTTCGTCGCCGCGGCCAACTCGGTCTCAGCGCGCAGGGCGGCCACGGTCGCGTCCCGATCCACGACCGTGAGCGAGCGATAGGCCCACGAGAGGGCCTTCTGGACGTCCGGTTCGGCGTCGCCCATCAGGGTCGCGAGGAGCGGGAGCGCGTGCGCGGCCACGGTCGTGTCGCGGCCACGGCGGCGATCGACATGGGTCATCGTCGCGATCGTCGAGCCGACCAGACGCCGTTCCCAGCGCGAGACGCTGTAGACGAGCTGTTCGAGCTCGGCCCAGCGGTAGGGTTCCGCGGCGATCCCCTTGCCGTACGGGTGCGCCAGCGAATCCACGGTGATCCAGTCACCCGCCTCGCGGGCGGCGCGGCGCAGGAGCTGCCAGGTCCGCTCCGTCTCGTGGGCGAGGGTCCGCTCGAGCAGGCCGAAGGCGAACCAGCGCGGCCTCGAGCTCCCGCTCGCGGAAGAGACGATCGGCGAGGAACAGCAGCGGGGTCTCCGGGTCGCCCTTGGTGGCGGTCCGGAAGCCGCGCTGGACGGCGGCCAGGAGCGGCCATCGGACGCCGTGGACGGCGCCGATCCCGGGGGCGACCCGCTGTTGTCCGGCGAGGTAGTCGGGGTCCGCGAGTCGCTCGAGGCCGGCCGTCAGGGCCGTGGCGAAGGCATCCGGTTGGTTCGACAGGTCCGCCAGCGTGGCGCCGAGGAGTTCCGCCTCGTCGCGGTGGGCCGCGACGAACGCCACGGCCCGGGCGGTCACCTCGCTGCGATCGGGCGGGGCGGCCACCGAGAGCGTCACCTGGATCCGTCCACGGATCCGGTGGGATCGGATGCGCCCACCGGTCGGAATGCATATCGCGCCATGAGGTTGCGCTTCGTGGCCTGATCGGCGGCCACGTAGACGCCGGTCGCCGTCGCGAGCTCGTCGCCGGCGGTCACATCGATGATGCGGCCGGCCGTCTCGACGATCCGGCGCCGGTCGCGGGTGATCCAGCCGTCCGCCCTGATGGCGGTCCCCACCTCGACCGGCCGCCGGAATTCGACGGACATCCGGGCCGTGACGCCCCAGTTGTCGCTGCCGACGAGCGCCCAGGCCATCACTTCGTCGAGGATCGTCGACACGATCCCTCCGTGGACGATCCCCTCCCAGCCTTCGAACCGACGATCGACCACGAGCTCGGTCCAGGACCGACCCGGCTCGACATGGTGGACGAGTCCGAGGCCATGCGTGTTCAGCGTGCCGCAGGCGAAGCAGTTGTGCGGCGCGAACTCGAACCAGCCGTCCGCAGTCTCGATCGCCTGTCGAGCGACCTCAGACGTCAAGGTTCTGGACCTTGCGCGCCTCGGTCTTGATGAAGTCCTTGCGCGGACCGACCTTCTCGCCCATCAACATCGTGAAGATCTCGTCGGCCAGGGCGGCGTTCTCGCCGTCGACCCGCAGGAGCGTGCGCGTCTCGGGGTTCATGGTCGTCTCCCAGAGCTGATCGGCGTTCATCTCGCCGAGGCCCTTGAATCGCTGGACCGACAAGTTCTTGACGTTGAATTCCTTGATGACCCGGTCGCGTTCCTTGTCGGACTGCGCGTACCGGGTCACCTTGCCGGTGCTCACCCGGTAGAGCGGCGGCTGGGCGATGTAGAGATAGCCCTCGTCGATGACCTGCGGCATGTGGCGATAGAAGAAGGTCAGCAACAGGGTCCGGATGTGGGCGCCGTCGACATCGGCGTCGGTCATGATGATGATCCGGTGGTAGCGCAGCTTGGCCGGGTCGAAGCTCTCGCCGATGCCGGCGCCCAGGGCGATGATCAGCGGCCGGACGTTCTCGCTCGAGAGGATCTTGTCGAGCCGGGCCTTCTCGACGTTGAGCAGCTTGCCGCGCAGCGGCAGGATCGCCTGGAACCGTCGATCGCGGCCCTGCTTGGCGGAGCCGCCGGCCGAATCGCCCTCGACGAGGTAGATCTCGCTGCGGGCCGGATCGCGCTCCTGGCAGTCGGCCAGCTTGCCGGGGAGCGACATCCCGTCGAGCGCGCCCTTGCGGATGACGAGGTCGCGCGCCTTGCGGGCCGCCTCGCGCGCTCGGGCCGCGGTCAGGCACTTCTCGATGATCCGCCGGCCGTCAGCCGGGTTCTCGTCGAGGTACTGGCCGAGGCTGTCGGCGACCGCCGTCTGGACCTGGCCCTTGACCTCCGCGTTGCCGAGCTTGGCCTTGGTCTGGCCCTCGAACTGCGGGTCGGTCAGCTTGACGCTGATGACCGCCGTGAGGCCCTCGCGGACGTCGTCGCCCGATAGATTGCTGTCGGCGTCGCGCAGGACGGCGGCGCGGCGAGCCCAGTCGTTGAGTGAGCTCGTGAGCGCGGCGCGGAAGCCCGTGACGTGGGTGCCGCCGTCGACCGTGTTGATGTTGTTGGCGAACGCGAGCACGTTCTCCGTGTAGGAGTCGTTGTACTGGAGCGCGACCTCGACGGCGGTCCCACCTTCCCGACGCTCGACGTAGATGGGTCGGTTGTGGAGGACCTCCTTGTTGCGATTGAGATGGCGGACGAACGACTGCAGCCCACCCTCGAAGTAGAACGAGCGCTCGCGATCGTTGCGCTCGTCGATGAGGGTGATCCACACGCCCTTGGTCAGATAGGCCGATTCCCGAAGACGCTGGCTGATGAGATCGAACGAGAAGTCGGTCGTCTCGAACATCTCGGGGTCGGCCAGGAAGCTCGTGGTCGTCCCGCGTCGGGACCCCTGCGGGCCGACCTTCTTGACCGGCGTCTTCGGCTTGCCGCGCTCGTACTCCTGCGCCCAGACCGACCCATCCCGGGCCGATTCGACGCGCATCCAACTCGACAGCGCGTTCACCACGCTCACGCCGACGCCATGCAGGCCGCCGGACACCTTGTAGCCGCCGCCACCGAACTTGCCGCCCGAATGGAGCACCGTGTGGACGACCTCGAGAGCGTCCTTGCCGGTGGAGTGCTTGCCCACCGGGACGCCCCGCCCGTCGTCTTCGACGACGACCACGCCGTCAGTGCGGATCGTGACCCTGATGGTGGTCGCCTTGCCGGCCATCGCCTCGTCGATCGAGTTGTCGACGACCTCCCAGACGAGGTGGTGCAGGCCGCGTTCGTCCGTCGAGCCGATATACATGCCCGGCCGCTTTCGGACCGCCTCGAGCCCCTCGAGGACCTGGATGCTGGCCGCGTCATAGTCCGAGGCCCCGCGCGCCTTCTTGGCACGGCCGGTCGGTGCCTTGGGCGCCGGCGTGCTCGCCGGGGGCTTCGGGGCGACCGGAGGCTTCGACGGGGTCGGTCTGGTGGCTTCGGTCACGCGGTCCCTCCGGTCAGGCGCTCGTAGAGTCGCCCGAGCTCTTCGTCGCTGTAGTACTCGATGACGATGCGGCCACCGCGCCTCGAACGAGCGAGGCTGACCTTGGTCCCGAGCGCGCGCCGGAGATCCTCTTCGACGCGCTCGAGATCGGGATCGGTTTGGCGCGTCCTGGCCGCGGCAGGTTCGGGTCGAGGCTCACGAAGCCGCCGAACGAGCTCCTCGGTCTGCCGCACGGAGAGGTCCTGACCGATGACCGAGTCGATGACCCGGTCCTGCAGCTCGGTCGCGAGACCGCCGAGTGCGCGACCGTGCCCTTCGGAGAGCCGACCGTCCGCGACGGCGGCCTGGACACCCGGCGCAAGGTCGAGCAGCCGGAGCGTGTTCGCCACGGTGGATCGAGCGCGCCCGACCCTCGTCGCGAGGTCGTCCTGGCTGAACCCGAACTCCTCGATCAGCTGGCGATAGGCCTCGGCGGTCTCGAGCGGGTCGAGGTCCTCGCGCTGGAGGTTCTCAACGAGGGCGACTTCGAGCTGCTCGCGGTCGGCCAGCTGTCGGACGACCGCCGGGATGCGGTCGAGGCCGGCCGCCTGCGCGGCGCGCAGCCGCCGCTCGCCGGCGACGAGCTGGTAGCCGTCGATCGTCTCGGTCACGAGGATCGGCTGGAGGACGCCATGCTCGAGGATGCTCGACGTGAGCGACTCGAGGCCCTCAGGGTTGAAGCGCTTCCGCGGCTGGAGCGGGTTCGGTGCGATGCGGGACGTGGCGATCTCGATCGAGCCGGTCGCGCCTGGGCTGCGCTGCGGGATGAGGGAGGCCAGACCACGACCGAGCCCCTGCGAGCGCTCGGGTCGAACGGTCATGAGGCCACCATCAGGTCTTCGAGGTGAGCGTGCGCCATCGGAGCTCGCCCGTCGCGTCGCCGCAGCTCGGTGGTCAGGGCCGCGTACGCGACCGCGCCGGTCGAGTCCGGGGCGTGACCGGCGATCGGGAGCCCATGGCTCGGCGCCTCGGAAAGGCGGACGCTCCGCGGGATCACCGCGTCAAACACCCGGTCGCCGAGATGGCGCCGCGCTTCGGCCGCCACATCCGCCGAGAGGTTGGTCCGCCCGTCGTACATGGTCAGGACGACCCCCTTGAGAGCAAGGCCGGGGTTCAGATGGTCGCGAACGAGATCGAGCGTGGCGAGCAGTTGGGTCAGTCCTTCCAGGGCGTAGTACTCGCATTGCAGCGGGATCAGCACGGAGTCGGCGGCGGTCAGCGCATTCACGGTCAGCAACCCGAGTGACGGCGGGCAATCGATGAGGATGTAGTCGTAGTCGGCGGCGATGTCGGCGAGGAGCCGCTTGAGGCGTCGTTCCCGTCCCTCGACGGGCGCGAGCTCGACTTCCGCGCCCGCGAGCGCGACGGCCGATGGCACGACGTCGAGACCCACGGTGGGCCCCGCGACCGTGAGTTCGCGGATGCTCGCCCCGTCGATGACCGCGTCGTAGACCGAACGTTCGATCGAGTTGCGGTCGAGCCCGAGCCCGCTCGTCGCGTTTCCCTGGGGATCGAGATCGACGACGAGGACTCGTTCGCCGGCGAGGGCGAGATAGGTCCCGAGATTCACGACCGTCGTGGTCTTGCCGACGCCGCCCTTCTGGTTCGCGCAGGCGATCGTTTGGCCCACTCAGTGCCCTGCTCGGAGTCGTCTCACGATGCACGATTCTACCATCGCTGGCCGTTCCACCCTTGATGCGTGTGCGCCGCCGAGTCTGATGCTGAGCGCTTACCCGGCGCGTATCACGGCCTTCATCGACCGTTTCGAATTCGCCGCGCGATGACGATGTTTCACGTGAAACCGTGCCCTCCGGGGCCCGGACATCGTCGGCTTCGGGTGTTTCACGTGAAACGGGTGGCGACCATCGACCCAGGACGAACGGACGCCCCCATCCGTTGCCCGGAACCCTAGTCCGTGGGATACTTCGCGTGAGGTCGCCGCCGTTCGACCGACACCTCGAAGGACCGTGCGGGCGGGCGCGACCTTAGGTCACATCGCCGAGGATCGACCGCTCCATGACCCTGCTGCTCGCCGCGGTCGGTGCGACGGTGATGGCCTTGTTCGAAGTGGTCGTTGCCTCGTACCTCAGGGTCGAGACGGCGCAGCCACATCTGGTCTTCGTGGTCGGGATCGTCGTCACGGTGGCGATCGGTCTCGAAGCAGGTCTTGTTTGGGCCTTCGTTGGGGGCCTTGTCCTCGATGTCCTTGTGCAACGGCCGCTCGGCTCGACCTCGTTCGCGCTCCTGCTCTGCGTGGGCGCCACTTCGATCCTGGCGCACGTCTTCATCCGCCTTCGCATCGTCGTCCCCGTCCTGGCCACCCTCCTCCTGAGTCTGTTCTACTCGATGATCCTGTTTGTTGCCTATAACGCCCTCCGGACGCCGATCCCCGTGGCTGATCCGGTCGGGGTGCTGCTCCCCAGCGTCGTCTACGACACCGTCCTGGCGGCTTTGATCGGACCCCTTGCGATCTCGATCCATGACCGGCACGCCGAGGCGGAACGGATGGACTGGTGAGCACGTTCCTCGACGATCGCCCGAAGCCGCTCCGCAGTCTCTCCCGGTTCCTCGTTTTCGGCGTCATCATCCTGATCGGCATCAGCCTGCTGACGGCCCGACTGTTCTACCTGCAGATCGTGGATGGCGGGCGCCTGGCGACGCTGTCGACGCGAAATCGCACGGTCACCGAGGCGATCCCAGCGCCACGCGGCGTGATCTTCGACCGCAAGGGTCGTGCACTCGTCTCGAACGTGCCCACCTTCGTCGTCAAGGTGCGTCCGGCCGACCTGCCGGTCGATCAGCGACCGCAGGTCGTCGAGCGACTATCCGCACTCCTGCACATCCCTTCCGCCGATATCAACGGGTCGATCGACGGCAACCCCGGCTCGACATTCGATCTCGTCCGCATTGCCAGCGACGTCGACGAGAACACCGCGCGGCTGATCTCGGAGGCCGATGAAGACCTGCCCGGGGTCGAAGTGGTGATCGAAGCGCGGCGCGAGTACGCCGACGGGCCGCTCCTGTCGCAGATCCTCGGGTACACGGGCCCGGTCTCGGGTGAGCAACTCGCGAAGCTCAAGGCGTCGGGCTACCTCCCGGACGACCTCATCGGCAGGGCCGGGATCGAAGCGGTCTACGAGACCGAGCTGCGTGGCACCTATGGGCAGGAGACCGTCGCCCGGGACGCCTCCGGTCGCCGGTCCCAGGTCCTGCAGACGATCTCCGAGGCGCGACCCGGCGACTCGCTCAACCTCACCATCGATACCAAGGAGCAGCAGAACGCGCAGAAGGCGCTGCTCTGGGCGATGCGCGAGGTCGGCATCAAGCGTGGCGTGGTGATCGTCATGAACCCGCAGACCGGCGAGGTCGTCGCCCTCGTCAGCCTGCCGACCTACGACAACAACCAGTTCGCCCGGGGGATCAGCAAGACCAACTACGCCAAGCTGCTCAACAACCCCGACAAGCCGCTCCTCAATCACGCCATCCAGGCGCACTATCCACCGGGCTCGACCTACAAGCTGGTGGCGGGCACCGGCGTCCTGGCCGACAAGAAGATCACGCCGACGACCAAGGTCCAGACGAGGGGCTACCTGACACTCGGGTCGACCAAGTTCTACGACTGGAACCACCGAGGATTCGGTCCATGCGACATCTACTGCGGGTTCGGACACTCGAGCGACACGTTCTTCTTCCAGATGGCCGGCAAGCTCGGGATCGACCGACTCGGCTACTGGGCGAAGCAATACGGCTTCGGGGCCCCGACCGGGATCGATCTGCCGGGTGAGGTCTCCGGGATCGTCCCGACCAACGAATGGAAGCAGGACGTGCTCGGTGCGCAGGTCTTCCCCGGCGAAACCTATCAAGCCGGGATCGGCCAGGGGTATGACGTGGTCACGCCGATCCAGCTGATCAACGCCTACGCCGCGCTGGCGAATGGCGGGACGGTCTACCAGCCCCAGATCGTGCATGACATCGTCGGCCCGGACGGAACCGTCGTGCGGCCGTTCCAGAAGAAGGTCCTGCGCAAGATGAAGGTCCCGGCCAGCACCCTCAGGGTCATGCGCAACGCCGCTCGGAGCACGGTCACGCTGCGCCATACCTACAACCTGGTCGATCTCCCGATCAAGGTGGCCGGCAAGTCCGGCACCGCCGAGTTCGGGACGCGCGACAGCAAGGGCCGGCTGCCGTTCCACTCGTGGTTCGTCGGGTTCGTGCCGAAGGACCCCAAGAAGGGCTCGTTCAACAACACCGATTCGCAGCTGGTCGTGCTGGCCTTCGCCTATGACTCGCGCACCAAGGGCAACGTGGCCACCGAGATCGTGAAGTACTACATGCAGCTGCACTTCGGGATCAAGAAGGATTACCGCCTGCCCGACCTCCTCAAGCGCGGCAACTTCTACCAGAGCAACTGATGGGCGTTATCCGAGCCGAACCAGCGCGGGTCACCGATTGGGCAGCCAAGTCGGTCGGGGCGGCGTGGCGCGCCTTCGACCTCCAGCTGACGACCTACGCCGGGCTGCTTGTCGCCATCGGCCTGGTGATGGCCTACACCAACAGCGTGGAAGCCGGCTCCGTCCCGCTCGAGGCTGGGACCACCTTCAGCCGCGGTCTCATGTGGGCCGGGATCGCAGTCGTCATCTTCATCATCGCGACCGCCTTCGACTATCGCTGGTTGAAGACCCTGGCCTGGCCTATCTACGGCTTCCAGCTCGGTCTGCTCGTCCTGACCCTGGCCATCGGCAGCGGGGTCGGCGGCTCGGCCCGCTGGGTCACGGTCGGCCCACTGACCTTCCAGTTCAGCGAGATCGCCAAGATCCTGATGATCATCGTGCTCGCCAGCTACCTGACCGCCCGCCAGGGGAAGCTTGATTCGCTGCTGTCGATCCTCGGGGCCTGCCTGCTCGTCGGCCCGCCCCTCGTCCTGGTGATGATGCAGCCCGACCTCGGGACCTCCCTTGTCTTCCTGGCGATCCTCGCCGGGATGCTCTGGATGTCGGGTGCGAGCCTGCGCTGGCTGACCCTGCTCGCGGTCGGTGCGGTGGCGATGGTCCCGATCGCGTGGACATACCTCCTGCGCGATTACCAGAAGGCCCGCCTGACCGACTTCCTCGATGCAAGCCCAGACATCCAGGGCGGCGGCTATCAGCTCTACCAGGCCCAGATCGCCGTCGGCTCAGGCGGTATCGTCGGCAAGGGCCTGACCAACGGCACGCAGACCCAGGGCGACTTCCTCCCCGTCCAGGCCACCGACTTCGTGTTCGCGACGCTCGCCGAGGAACTCGGGTTCATCGGTGGCGTCGTCCTGTTCGTCCTGTTCGTCCTGCTGTTGTGGCGGGTCCTCGTGGCCGGCTGGCGGTCGAAGGACGCCTTCGGGACGCTCTTCGCCGCGGGTGTCGCCTCGATGATCCTGTTCCAGCTCATCGTCAATGTCGGGATGGTCCTGGGGGTGATGCCCATCACCGGGATCCCGCTCCCATTCGTGACCCACGGCGGCGCGTCGCTCGTCAGCATGGCGGCCGGATTAGGCATCCTCCAGAGCATCAACATCCGACAGACACGCGCCGCCTGGTGACGCCGCGGGCCTGCCGCTAGACTGGTCGGCGATGGGCAAACGACGAAGTCCGACCCGGATCCTGCGGGGCGAGTCGAGGGACGCGAGCCGGATCGGCCACGCGTCGTCGGTGGTGGCGGCCGACGACGAGCGGAGCGGGTGAGCGGCGAGATCCGCCTCGCCCGGCACACGCCGGTCTCCGCCTGCCAAAGCCTGCTCGAGATCGAGCCCCTGATCGCGCATCGTGACGACGACCTGCTCGTCGTCATGCGGCGCGCCGCGGCTCAGCCCGAGACTCGACTGATCGGCATCGTCGACGACGCCGGCGTGCTGACCGGTGTCCTGCCGGTCGTCCGCATCGCTGAATCCGTCATCGGGCGCGTCGTTCCCGAGGCCCTCTTGTCCGACATCGAGGACGCGACGACGTCGCACGGTTCGGACACGCCATCGAGGCCCGGACCGCGGGCGATGCGATGATCGGGCGCGCCTCGATCAAGGCCGACGCGACCATCGACGATGCGTTCCGGATCATGCACGCGCGCCACCTGTCGGGTCTCTATGTCGTGGACGCCGAAGGCCGCCCGACCGGGTATCTCGACCTTCTCGAACTCGCGATCCGATATGTCGAGGCCATCGAGGCCGACTCGTCCACGCAGCCGGGATAACCGCCTTGGATCAGGCCGTCGCACTGACTGCGGTCATCTTCCTGGTCACCTACGGGCTGATCGCGACCGAGCGAGTCGACAAGACGATCGCCGCGCTTCTAGGCGGCACCGCCGTCGTGGTCGTCGGGATCATCGATCAGGAAGAGGCGTTCGGCGCGATCGACCTGAATGTCATCTTCCTGCTGGCCGGCATGATGATCGCTCGCGGCGATCCTGCGACGCACCGGGCTTCTTCGAGTGGCTGGCCATCCGCTCGGCGAAGATCGCCCGAGGCGAACCGTATCGACTGCTCATCGTGATGAGCATCGTCTGCGCCGCGCTGTCCGCGTTCCTCGACAACGTCACGACCGTTGTGCTGCTGGCGCCGGTGACCCTCTATATCGCCCGAGTCCTCCGAGTGTCACCGGTGCCGTTCCTGATCAGCCAGATCCTCGCGTCGAACATCGGCGGGACGGCGACCCTCATCGGCGACCCCCCGAACATCCTGATCGGGTCGGCGGCCGGCCTCGGCTTCGTCGAATTCCTGCGTCAACATGGGCCCGATCGCGCTGGCCATCCTCGTCGTCTTCATCCTGGCGACGCGCGTCCTGTTCGCCAGGGACATGACCGTGCACGCCGACGTCCGGGACGCGGTCCTCGCGCTCGATGAGCGCGAAGTCCTGACCGACCTGCGCCTGCTGCGGCTCAGCCTCGGTCGTCATCGGCGCGACGATCGTCGGCTTCGTGTCGCGGCGCCGCTCGGCCTCGAGGCTGGCACCATCGCGCTGCTCGGCGCGGCGGTCCTCCTCCTGCTATCCGGCCTCGAGGTCGACTCGGTGCTGCGCGAGGTCGAGTGGCCGACGCTGTTCTTCTTCGTCGGCTTGTTCATGCTGGTCGAGGCCGTCGTCCAGTCGGCATCATCGACAGCCTCGCCGAGGCGCTCCTCGACCTGACCGGCGGCGACCCGACCGTGACGACGATCGGACTGCTGTGGCTGTCAGGGGTTGCCTCGGCGATCATCGACAACATCCCGTACACCGCGACCATGATCCCCGTCGTCCAGCAGATGGGCGCGTCGGGGATCCCGATCGAGCCGCTGTGGTGGTCGCTGGCACTCGGCGCATGCCTGGGCGGCAACGCCACGATCGTGGGTGCGTCGGCCAACGTCGTCGTCGCCAACATGTCCGGTCGCGCCGGTCACCCGATCGGGTTCATGGCCTTTCTCCGGTACGGCCTGGTCGTCGCGCTCGTCTCGCTGCTGATGTCGTCGCTCTATCTGTACGCCCGCTACCTGGTCTGACGATGAGCCTGGCCCTCGCCATCGCCCCGTTGTCCGGACTCGCCGACACGGCCGATGCCGCGGGCACCGTGTCATTCGAGGTCCTCCTCGGAATCTTCTTCCTGTTCATCGGGGCGAAACTCGGCGAGGAGGTCGCCCGGCGACTCGGTCAGCCGGCGGTTGTCGGCGAGCTGCTGGGTGGGTTCGTCGTCGGGCCGTACGCCTTGGCGCTGGTCACGCCGGGCGAGACGGCCAACGTGCTGGCCGAGATCGGCGTCGTCATCCTGCTGTTCACGGTCGGGCTCGAGGTGCGCATGGACGACCTGCTGGCGGTCGGCCGGCCGGCCGTCCTGACCGCCGTCATCGCCATGATCCTGCCGATGGTGGCCGGGATCGCGATCGGTCTGGTCGCCGGCGAGGCGGTCTGGACCGCGGCCTTCGTCGGGCTCGCCCTGGCCGCGACCAGCATCGGCATCACCAGTCGCGTCCTGGCCGAGATGAGGTCCTGAGTCTGCCGTTCGCGCGGGTGGTCCTCGGGGCCGCGGTGATCGATGACGTCCTTGCCCTCATCCTCATCGGTCTGGTCTCCGGCGCGGCGGCTGGTGACCTGTCCGCCTCGACCCTGTTCGTCGCGGTCGCGGCCGTCGGCCTGGTCGCGCTCGGGTTCGCCGCCGCGCGCCGCGCCCGCGGGCTGTCACGCGACGTCTTCACCTGGCCGATGTTCGCCGACTCACCACTCGTGCCGGCTTTCATCGTGATGTTCGCCCTTGCCCTCGTCGCCACCTGGATCGGGTTGGCCGCGATCATCGGCGCATTCGTGGCGGGCCTCATCGTCGCCGAGACCGAGGCTCGCGAGGAACTCGAACACGAGATGCGTCCGCTCGGGCTCATCTTCATCCCGTTCTTCTTCGCCGTGACGGTGCCCAGCTCGACCTTGCGGCGCTGCTCGACCCGCGCGTCGCCGTACTGGCGGTCATCCTCCTTGTCGTCGGCGTGGTGACCAAGGCGATCGGCGGTGCACTGGGAGCGTGGGGCCTCGGACGCTGGCCCTCGTTCGCCGTCGGCAGCGGGATGGTGCCCCGCGGGGAGGTGGGCGTCGTCGTGGCGACCCTTGGCTTGGCCTCGGGATTGCTGAGCCAGGATCTGTTCAGCGCGATCCTCGTGGCGGTCCTGGGCACGACCGTGGCCGCGCCGTACATGCTCGGGTTCGTCGTTCCGCGGGCGATCGACGAGACGGGCTGGCCGAGGCCGAGGCCTAGCGTCGGCGGTAGAGCCCTCGTCGATCGGACGCGTCGGCGGCGACGGACTTCCGCCGGCCGCTCTTCCGCAGGATCTCGTCGATCTCCTGGCGATAGTTCCGGCCGATCGGCGCCCGATCGAGCCATTCGATGTACTCGAGGTCGTGGCGAGCCACCTCGCCCATCGACCAGCCGGCATACCGGCCGAAATTGAGCAACGTCCCGGAAGGTTGACCGGGCGGCGGACCGGCAGCGCCGTGCCCCTGCGCGCGCCGCATCGAGTCGTCGTAGCCGCTGCCCTGGGTCGATCGACCGGATGTCCAGTCGCCGGAGGTCGTTTCCGGCTCGCGCGGCGGCGCCGGGGGAGGCGTGGCGGGACGTCCTGCGGCGGGTGGGGGAGTCGGGGCGGGTCGTGGCGGCAGGCCGGATCCGGAGGGCGGAGACGAACGTCGTCGCTCCTCCGTCGCCCGCTGTCGGTCGTACGCCTTTCGCGCATCCGGTTCGCCGATCAGCTCCCATGCCGCGTTGATGGCGGCCATCCGCGAGGCCGCCTCGGCCGTCTCGGCGAGGTCCGGGTGGTACTTGCGCGCCAGCCGGCGGTAGGCGGCCTGGATGACCTCGTCCTCGGCCTCGGAGTCGACCTGCAGGACCTTGTACGGATCCGGCGCGTCAGGCATCGCCCGGGCCCATCCCGATGTTCTTGAGCGAGATGGCGAGTGCCTCGGGCTCGTCCGGGCTCAGGCGGCGGAACAGGTACCGGACGACATCGCGGAACGCCGCCGTCACCGGCAGCGCGAGGATCGCCCCCAGCAGGCCCGCCAGCGAGCCGCCGATGATGATCGCGAACACGACCGCCGCCGGATGAAGCTGAACCGCGTCGCCCTGGATCTTCGGGACGAAGAAGTTGTTCTCCACCTGCTGGACCACGAGGTAGAGGAGCAGGGCGGCGAGGACGGCCGCCGGCCCGACCGTGGCCGCCAGGAGGACCGCGGGCACGGCCGAGATGATCGGACCGATGATCGGGACGAGTTCGAGCACGCCGGCGATGACCGATAGAAGGACGGCGTACCGCCCGAAGATCGGATCGACCAGCTGGCTGAGGAAGATCAGCCCTACGAACGTCGCCACCCCGACCGCGAAGCCGAGGATGATCTGGCCTCGGACCCACTGACCGAAGTCGCGCTCGACCGTCTTGATGACGGCCCACGTATCGAACCGCCACGGCTCCGGCAGCGACCGGTCGAAGGTCGCGACGAGCGTGGTCTTGTCCTTGAGCAGGTAGGCGACCCAGACCGGCAGGATGAGATAGGCGAACAACGACCCGAGCAGGCTCCCGGCGCCGACGATGAGCGGCAGCAGGAACGACAGGTCGGCTCCCCCGCCGCCTCCCCCGCCGCCGCTGCCGATGCCCGAGATGAGGTTGTCGATCCAGTCCCGGACGGCGAGTGGGATCTGGAGATGGGCGTAGAAGTCGCCAAGCCGCTGCAGTTGGCCGTCGAGTTGCTCGGCCAGCTTCGGGAAGTCCTCGATGAACCGGATGATCTCCTTGAGGAGCGGCGTGAGGGTGACGGTCAGGAACGCGAAGAAGGCCGCGATGCCGACCACGTAGACCACGAGGATGGCCAGGGTCCGCCTGAGGCCGTGCGCGACGAGCCAGCGGATCGGGGGATCGAGCAGGTAGACGAACAGGAGCCCGAGGATGAACGGGCGGATGCTGTCGCGCGCCATCCAGAAGACGAGGCCGCCGATCAGGCCGGCGATGATCAGGACGGCGACGCGCGGCGACAGCGGCGCGAACCGATGCTCGCCCGGGCCGGCTGTCGGGTTGATGAACGGCGGGGGCGGCAGCGAGGCCGCCCAGCGAGCCAGCGGGTTCGCCGGAGCGTCCGCGAGCGGAGGCGCGGGGTCGTCCATCGTGCCGCAGACTACCAGACGTGGACCCACGCTCAGTGACGCTACCCGAGCTGCCCGCCGACCTCACGGAGGCACCCCCCGCCGAGGCCCCGGCGCCTCCGCGACAGCGCTGGCGACTCATCCTTGCGCGTGATGCCGCACCCCGGGGGCTGACCGGCCGGGACCTGACGGACGCCTGGGAAGAGACGCTGGACGCCAGTGGATTGCCGCTCGTTCGGCCGGTCGGACGGGCTCGCGCACGCATCGCCCTCGGGGCGCCGGTGCCCGCCTCGATGGCGCTTGAGCGCGAGTTCGCGGACATCTTCCTGACCGAGATGGTCGCCGGGTGGCAGGTCCGTGACGCATTGGTGGGCCGGCTCCCCGACGGTTGGCGCCTGATCGACCTCCACGATGTCTGGCTGGGCGCCCCGGCGCTGGCCGGCCAGGTCGCCGCGGCCGACTACCGGATCGATCTGGGCGATGCCGATGCCGCGGCAGTCACTGGTGCGGCACGGGCTCTCCTGGCTGCGGACCGGCTGCCACGAGAGCGGCTCAAGGGAGGCGAGACCGTGACCTACGACCTGCGACCGCTGGTCGTGGACGTGGTCGTCGCAGATCCGGGACCACCCCTTGTTGCCCGGACTCGGACCCTGTTCCATCCCGCCCTCGGGACAGGCCGGCCGGACGAGGTCGTCGCTGCGCTCGGTGACCCGGCCGGTCGACCATTCGATGCGCGCTCGATCGTCCGCGAGCGGCTGATCCTCGCCGAGGAGCTCGCGGAGACATTGGCCCCCCGAGATCCGCTTGCGCAAGGCCCTCATGCGTCTCACTCATGAGATTCGGCGTCTGCACGCTTGGCCACACCCCCAGATCGACAGAAGTCGAGGGTGGCCACGCTCGTTCGGGTCGATTCGCATGAGTAGGATGCATACCACCGGCTGGTAGACGGTCCCGCGATTGACCGTTTCGTGCTCGGAGTCGTACACTCCACGTTCTGCGCGTCGGCATCGCCGCGCGCCTTTTCACGCCCGATGTCGCGGTCGCCGCGCGCGGTCGCCAGACACGAACCCTGAGGATCCATGTACGCAGTCATCGAGACCGGCGGGAAGCAGTACCGCGTCGAGGTCGGCACCGAGCTCCAGGTCGAGCTGCTCGACGTCGAGCCCGGCAAGACGATCACGATCGACCGCGTCCTGCTCGTCGCGGACGGCGACGAGTCGGCCATCGGCCGGCCGCTGGTCGCGAACGCGACGGTCAGCGCCGAGGTCCTCGACCAGACCCGCGGCCCGAAGCTCATCTCCTTCAAGTACCGACCCAAGGCGCGCAGCCGGGTCAAGAAGGGCCACCGCCAGGAACTGACGGTCCTGCGCATCGCCGACATCACGCTCGATGGCAAGAGCGCGGCCAAGGCCGCCAAGAAGGCCGAGGACGAGGCGCGCACCGAGCGCCAGCGAGTCGAGGAGGCCGCCGCCGCGCAGGCCGCCAAGGACGCCGAACTGGCCGCCAAGCTCGCCGTCGGCACCGAAGCCGCGGAGAAGAAGCCCGCCAAGGCCAAGGCCGAACCTGCCAAGACCGACGCGAAGGCGAAGGCCAAGCCGGCCGCCGCAGACCAAGGCCGCAACGCCGAAGAAGTCGACCGCGAAGGCCGACGCCGCGGACACGGCACCTGCCAAGCCGGCGGCGCCCAAGAAGCCCCGCGCCACGAAGAAGGACGAGTAACCGAGATGGCCCACAAGAAGGCAGGCGGCAGCGTCAAGAACGGCCGCGACAGCGTCGGCCAGCGGCTCGGCGTCAAGGCCGGCGACGGCCAGCTCGTCAGCGCCGGGTCGATCATCGTCCGCCAGCGCGGGATGACCTTCCTGTCGGGACCGGGCACCGGCCTCGGCCACGACTACACCGTCTTCGCGACGATCACCGGCAAGGTGAAGTTCGAGCACGCGACCAAGGCCAAGAAGCGCATCCGGGTCGAGGCGGTCGAGACCGCCGCGAGCGCCTAGTCCCGGATCAGCCCGCGACCACCGGCTGGGCAGAGGCCCGGCACGGACGGCGTCGGAGGAGAACACACGTGAAGCCCGAGATCCATCCCAAGTATTACGAGGCCAAGGTCCACTGCGGCTCGTGCGGCACCGAGTGGACGGTCGGTTCCACCCGGCCCGAGTTGCGCGTCGACGTCTGCGGCAACTGCCATCCGTTCTTCACCGGCAAGCAGACGATCATCGACACGGCCGGCCAGGTCGAGCGCTTCCAGAAGCGCCTGGAGCGCCAGGTCCGCAGTTAGCGGCCCTCCGGGCCGCACCCGGTAGACTGCGCCCCATGCCCACCTACACCTACGGCGGCCAGGCCCTCATCGAGGGCGTCCTGATGCGCGGTCGCGATGCGATCGCCGTCGCCCTGCGCCACCCTGACGGCGAGATCGTCTACGCCACCGAACGCCTCGATTCCGGGTTCCACGGAACGAGGTGGTCGAAGTGGCCGCTCAGTCCGCGGTCTTGTCGTCCTGTACGAGACACTCGTCGTCGGCACCCGCTGGCTCGTCCGAAGCGCCAACGTCCAGGTCGAGGACGAGGGCGTCGAGCTCGGCAAGCGCTCGGTGGCGCTCCTGCTCGGGGTGACGCTGCTCGCCGCGGTCGGGTTCTTCTTCCTGCTGCCGCTGTTCATCGCATCGGTCACGACGGCCAACGTCGAGAACGGCCTCATCCAGCACCTCGTCGAGGGGCTGATCCGCGTGGCGCTGTTCCTCGGCTACCTCGTGCTGATCAGTCGGGCGCCCGATATCCGCCGGGTCTTCCAGTACCACGGCGCCGAGCACATGACGATCCACGCGCTCGAGGCGGGCGACCCGCTGACCGTCGCCGAGGTCCGCAAGTACCCGACCGCCCACCAGCGCTGCGGGACCGAGTTCCTCGTCGTGGTCATCATCATCTCGATCATCGCCTTCGCCCTCGTCGGACGGCAGACGCCGCTGGTGATGATCCTCAGCCGGATCCTGCTCATCCCGGTCATCGCCGCGGTCGGCTACGAGATCCTTCGGTTCGGCGCCCGCCACCGCAAGAACCGCGTCGTCAAGGTCCTGCTCTACCCGGGCCTCCTCGTCCAGATGATCACCACCAAGCAGCCGACCGACGACATGATCGAGGTCGCCATCGTGTCGATGGAGCAGGCGCTCGAGGCCGACGGCGAGTCCGTCCCCGAGGGTTCGGGCGACTTCGAGCGACGGCCGATGCGCCTCCCCACCGCAACCCCCGCGCCCGCACCGACCGACCCGCCACCCGGGTCGTGAGCGACCTCGACGCCAAGCTCGCCGAGATCGCCGGTCAATACGACGATCTGCAGGCCGAACTGGCACGACCGGAGACCTCCACCGACCCGGCCGCCATCCGACGCCTGGGCCAGGAGCTGGCGCGGCTCGAGCCGGTCGTCGCGGCGTATCCGACGGCTGGCGACGACCCGTGCCGAACTCGCCGGCGCGCGCGAACTGCGCGATTCCTCCGATGCCGACGACGAGCTGAAGTCGATGGCACGCGACGAGATCAGCCGGCTCGAGGCGGACGAGACGCACCCTGATCGAGGACCTCAAGGTGCTGCTGTTGCCCCGTGACCCGAACGACGATCGCAACGTCATCCTGGAGATCCGCGGCGGCGCCGGCGGCGAGGAGGCCGCGCTGTTCGCCGCCGAGCTCTACCGGATGTACGTGCGCTACAGCGAGCGCCACCGCTTCAAGCCCGAGATCCTCAGCCTGAACGAAACGGGGATCGGCGGGATCAAGGAGGCGATCCTCCTGATCCACGGCGACGGCGCCTATAGCCGGCTCAAGTTCGAGGGTGGTGTCCACCGTGTCCAGCGGGTGCCGGCCACCGAATCGTCGGGTCGGATCCACACCTCGACGGTCACGGTCGTCGTCCTCCCCGAGGTCGACGAGGTCGAGATCGAGATCGACGAGGAGCGCGACCTGCGGATCGACGTCAAGCGGGCATCCGGCCCGGGCGGCCAGTCGGTCAACACCACCGACTCCGCGGTCCGCGTCACCCACCTCCCGAGTGGTCTCGTGGTCGAGATCCAGGACGAGAAGAGCCAGCACAAGAACAAGGCCAAGGCGATCTCGGTCCTCCGTTCGAGGCTGTACGACCTTCAGCAGCAGAAGCAGCGCGAGGCGGATTCCGCGGCGCGGCGATCGATGGTCGGGTCGGGCGACCGGTCGGACAAGGTCCGGACCTACAACTTCCCGCAGGACCGGGTCACCGACCACCGGATCGGGAAGACCGTCCACAACCTGCCGGGCGTGATGGACGGCGACCTCGACGACCTGATCGACGCCCTGATCATGGCCGACCAGGCCGACCGGCTCGGGGAGACCGACGACGCCGGCTGACGGGCCCGGGGGCCCTGGGGGCACGACCGCCGAGACGACCGGGGCCTTGCTGACCGAGGGCACCGAGCGCCTGCGAGGATCGGGTTCGGAGACCCCGCGCCTGGACGCCGAGCTGCTGCTCGGGCATGCGGTCGGTGTCGGGCGGACGGTCGTCGTGGCACATCCGGAGGCGCCGGTCGGTGCCGATGCGGTCCGCCGCTACCGGGCCGACCTGGAGCGACGAGCCGCCGGTGAGCCCGTGGCCTACCTGCGCGGCCTGAAGGAGTTCTACGGCCTGGCCTTCGAGGTCGATGCGCGGGCGCTGATCCCGCGACCGGAGACCGAACGGCTCGTCGAGCTGGCCGAAGCCGAGGTCATGCGCCGGCTGGGCTTGGTGCGCGGCGTCGCTGCGGCCTTGCGGATCGCGGACATCGGGACGGGTAGTGGCGCGATCGCGGTCGCGCTGGCGGTCTCGCTGCGGCGGCAGCGCGCACTCGAGGCGGTCGAGATCGTTGCGTCGGACGTCTCTGCGGATGCGCTCGGTCTCGCCAGGGAGAATGCGGTCGGGCATGCGGTGGCGGATCGGATGACCTTCGTCGAGGCGGACCTCGTGCCGGCCGACAGTGCGCCGTTCGATCTCGTGCTGGCCAACCTGCCGTATGTCCGCCATGACGCGATGGCCGGGCTGCCTCGGGCGACCACGTTCGAGCCGGCGCTCGCGCTCGATGGCGGCACCGACGGGCTGGAGGTCATCGGTCGCCTCATGGTCCAGCTGCCGGGCGCCCTGGTCGCTGACGGTCTCGCCTTGCTCGAGATCGGGGCGGATCAGGGCACGGCGATCGTCGACCTGGTCGCCGCGAGCCTGCCGGGTTGGCACTGCTCGGTCGAATCGGACCTCGCCGGCTTGCCTAGGGTGGCCAGGGTCTCGCGCGGCTGACCCGCGCCCGTGCCAGCGCTCCCGACCGCCGTCGGGCATCATCAGGACGTGCCCAGCATCAGGACCCCCGAACCCATCCTGCCCATCGCCCTGATCGCCCTCGACATCGACGGGACGCTCGTCGGCGACGATCTCCATATCGGCTCGGACACGCGGGCGGCGATCCGCGCGGTGCGTGCACTGGGGCTCCCGGTCAGCCTGATCACCGGCCGGATGGTGTCGAGCGCCCTGCGCTTCGCCCGCGAGCTGGAGCTCGAGGCCCCGATCATCGGCTACCAGGGTGCGCTCATCCGCGAGATGCCGGCCGCGAGCTCGGTGCGACCCGGGCGACTCCTGGTCCACACGCCGTTGCGTGCCGAGGTCGCGCGCGAGGTCGTCGTCTGGACGCGCCAGCAGGGTCTCGATCCGCACGTCAATCACCTGGAGCGATTCATCGTTCGCTCCGACGATCCACGTGCCGATGAGTACACGGCCTTCATGGGCGCCCCGCCGCAACTGGAGGACGACCTCGTTCGGTCCATCCGGCACCCCGTCACGAAGGTCATGTGCGCCGGTGAGCCGCCGCTCCCGACCGAGGTCGCGCCGCGGGCGCGGGTCCGGTTCGCCGGGTTGGCGGACGTGACCGTGAGTCATCCGCACTTCCTCGAGTTCGTGGCGCCCGGCGTGTCGAAGGGCCGCGCCGTCCGCTGGCTGGCCCGCCGGCTCCGCGTCCCGCTGGGCGCGGTCCTCGCGATCGGCGACCAATGGAACGACATCGAGATGCTGGCGGAGGTCGGGCACGGGACAGCGATGCCGACGGCGCCTGCGGAGGTCCGGGCCGTGGCGCGCTACATCGCGCCTCCCCTGGGCGAGGAGGGGGTCGCCCGGATGATCGAGACGCTCGTGCTGGCGTCACCGGCGAAGGTGCGCGCCGCGTCACACCGACTCGCCGGAGAGGCGATCGAGATCAGGGGGGCCAGCGCGGCGTCTGAGGCCCTTCGCGCGTGACGGCGCGGGTGGTGGCCGATGACGCCGCGGGTCGCGAGGCGGCCATCGAGGTGCTGCGGGACGGCGGCGTCGTGGCGCTGCCGACCGACACGGTCTATGGGATCGCGGTCGCCCTCGGCACGCCCGGCGGCATCGAGCGTCTGTTCCACGTGAAGCGGCGACCGCCGGACAAGGGGATCGCGCTGCTCCTCGACACGGCTGCGCAGGCGTCCACGATCGGGGTGATGGGGCCAGCGGCGACCGCGCTGGCAGCGGCCTGTTGGCCCGGCGGACTCACGGTCGTCGTCAAGCAGCGGGCGGACGTGCCCTTCCCGTCAGCGCTCACCGGTGGCACCGCCACGATCGGGCTGCGTGTCCCGGACCACCACGCTCCCCGCGCGCTCGCTCGTGCTGTCGGGCCGCTGCCGACGACGTCGGCCAACATCTCGGGTGTGCCGGAAGCGCGAGACGCCGGCGAGATCCTCGCCCAGCTCGGCGACGCCATCGACCTCATCCTCGATGGCGGCGTCGCCCACGGTGGGCCGGCCTCGACGGTCGTGGATTGCACGGGTGACGTGCCGTCGATCCTCCGGGTCGGGGCGGTCACGGCCGAGCGGGTGGCCGAGATCCTCGATGGTGCGGGGATCGTGCTCGGCCCGAACCTCTACCTGAGGCCGTTGTCACCGCCCGAGGCTCCTCGCGCAGGTGCGTGCTCCGTGCCAGCGCCGGGACCGCGCCTCAGGCGTTGCGGCCCCGGGCATCACCGGCCAGCGATCGACCACGCGCCCGCCCCGCGCGATCACGTATTCGTCGACCAGGTTGACCACCGGGCAGGCGTGGTTCGGGGCGATCCAGACGACCTCGCCGATGGCCGGCCGCGAGGCCCCGGCCGGCAGTTCCACGATGCCGTGGTGGTCGTTGACGCGCGCGATGACCGCCTCCGGGTAGCCGACCACCGTCCCGTGTCCGGCGAGGTACGGCGCCACGTCCTTTGCCAGGATCTTCGCACCGGCATCGACCAGGAAGCCTCCCTCGGACCCGTGGCTGACGACGGTCGAGGCCACCAGCAGGGCCGTGTCGTCGAGCGCCTGGCCGGCCAGGAACGCCTGCTGGCGGTCACCGAAGATGTAGGTCCCGGGCCGCTCCTCGGTGATCGCCCCGTGCGCGGACAGGACCGCGGTCGGCGTGGAGCCGGCGCTGATCACGACCGGATCCAGGCCTGCCCCCGGAGCGACTCCGCCGCGGCGGTCAGCCCGGTCACCTCGTCCTCGGCGGCTGCCTCCCGCTCGGGGCGGCCGCCGTAGCCATGACCGCCATGCGTGAAGACGCCACCGACCCGAAGCCCGAGTCCGGCGGCATGATGTCCCAGCGCCCCGACGCGGTCCGGCAAGACGCCCGTCCGCGCCCCGCCGACATTCACCTCGATCACGACCACCGGCGGGACGGTCGCCGCCCCGGCGAACGCCGCGGCGATGGCGTCCACACCGACCGACCGAATCGACCCCGACCGACAACGAGCAGCGCCCCGCCAGGCGGACGAGCCGGTCCCGCTTCGCCCGGACGGCGATGACCGGGTAGGCGATGAACAGGTCCTCGACCCCGCCGTCGGCGAACACCTCCGCCTCGCCGATCGTCGCGACGGTCAGCCCGACCGCCCCGGCCGCGACCTGCCGCCGCCCGAACTCGAGACTCTTGTGCGTCTTGGCGTGCGGCCGGAGCGCGACCCCGCGCTCGCGCATGACGGCGGCCATCGCGGCGATCCGGGCGTCGGCGCGGTCGAGGTCGACGACGACCGCCGGCGTGTCCAGCGCAGCGACGGCGTCGGCATCCAGGAAGGCGTCGGTCACAAGGTCCCCTCGTCGGCTCGGTGGCGGTCCTGTTCGTGGGAAGATACCGCTCGGGGCGCGCCGGCCGCGCGAGGGAAGGCCCGGAGCGGAAGGAAGGAGTCGGCCAGACCATGACGATCTCGCCCCCGGCGGGCCTTGCGCTCGGATCGATCGCCGATGAGGACCCGGTGCTCTGGGAGGCGATGCTCGCCGAACGGCGCCGGCAGCACGACAAGATCGAGCTCATCGCCAGCGAGAACTACACCTCCGCCGCGGTCATGGAAGCCCAGGGCTCGTGGCTGACCAACAAGTACGCGGAGGGCCTGCCCGGGAAGCGCTATTACGGCGGCTGCGAATTCGTCGATGTCGCCGAGCGGCTGGCCCAGGATCGGGCCCTCGCCCTCTTCCCTGGTGCCGAGCACGTCAACGTCCAGCCGCACTCGGGCGCCCAGGCGAACATGGCCGCCTACTTCAGCGTCCTCGAAGCGGGCGACCGGATCATGGGCATGAACCTCGCCCACGGCGGTCACCTGACCCACGGCATGGCGCTCAACTTCTCGGGTCGCCTCTACGAGGTCCACGCCTACGGCGTCCGCGAGGACACCGAGCGGATCGACTACGACGCGATGGCGGTCCAGGCTCGCGACGTCCGACCGAAGCTGATCGTCGGCGGCGCGTCCGCCTACCCACGCCTTTGGGACTTCGAGCGGATGGCCTCGATCGCCGCCGATGTCGGCGCGATGCTGTTCATCGACATGGCCCACGTCGCCGGCCTCGTGGCGGCCGACGTCCACCCGAGCCCGTTCCCGCACGCCGACCTCGTGACGACGACGACCCACAAGACGCTCCGCGGCCCGCGCGGTGGGATGATCTTCTCGAGGCGAACGCTTCGCGCCGGCCTGGACGCCACGGCCTTCCCGACGGTCAAGAATGGGTCGGCGGACGGCGCCCTGGCGGCCTCGGTCGACCGGAACGTCTTCCCCGGCACGCAGGGCGGTCCGCTGATGCAGGTGATCGCCGGCAAGGCGGTCGCCTTCAAACTGGCCGCCGAGGAGGCCTTCCGCGAGGACCAGCGGCGGACCGTTGAGAACGCGGCGGTCATGGCCGAGACGCTCGCCGGCCTCGGCGCCCGGGTCGTCTCGGGCGGGACCGACAACCACCTCCTGCTCGTCGACGTGACCCCGCTCGGGGTGACCGGCAAGGAGGCGGAGCACCTGCTCGACGAGATCGGGATCACGGTCAACAAGAACGCCATCCCGTTCGACAAGCTTCCCCCGAACACCGCCTCGGGGATCCGGATCGGGACGCCGGCCACGACCTCGCGCGGGTTCGGGACCGACGAGATGCGCGCGGTCGGCCGGATCATCATCGATGCGATCAAGCGCCGGGACGAGCCCGCCGAGCAGGAGCGCCTTGCCGGCGATGTCCGCGAGATCGTGGACCGGTTCCCCGTCCCGGGCCTGCCCGCCGCGTGACCGCCGCGACCCACCCTCGGCGTCCATCGTCCAGTCGCCCCCGGTCTCGATGACCTTCATCTCGAGCGCCGGTGCCGCCCTCGGACCCATTCTCGTCGTCTTCGTCGCCGCGGCGATCCTCGCCCTCGTCCTGACGCCGGCCGTGCGCTGGGTGGTGCTCCACTACGGGATCGTCGACCGACCCAACGCTCGACGCGTCAACACGATCCCCGTCCCGCGCGCCGGCGGTCTCGCGGTGTCGGCGGCCTTCCTGCTGGTCGCCGGGGTCTTCCTGACGTTGAACGAGGGCGGGGCGATCGTCGCCGTCCCGTTCCTGCTCCAGCGCTCGGAAGTGGCGGCCTTGATGCTCGGCGGGGCGGTGGCCGCGGGGCTCGGCGCGATCGACGACCTGCTCGACCTCAAGGCGCGCTGGCAGCTTCTTGGCCAGGTCATCCTCGCCTGTGGTGCGGTCGCGCTCGGGATCACCATCGATTTCATCGCCAACCCCTTCGGCGGCGGGGTGATCCCGTTCTCCGGGCCGGTCGCGGCGGGTCTGACGATCTTCTGGATCGTCGGGATGATCAACAGCATCAACTGGATCGACGGCCTCGACGGGCTGTCATCGGGGGTCGCCTTCATCGCGGCCGTGACCCTGGGCATCATCAGCCTCACCACGCAGGTCGCGCAGCCCCTGATCGCCGTCCTGTGTTTCGCGCTGGCGGGGGCGTTGCTCGGGTTCCTGCGCTGGAACTTCCACCCGGCCTCCATCTTCGCGGGTACCAGTGGCGTGCAGTTCGTGGGGTACACCCTGGCCGTCCTCGCGATCCTCGGCACCGCCAAGGTCGCGGTCGCCCTCCTCGTGCTCGGCGTGCCGATCATCGATACGTTCTGGATCATCGTCCGGCGCCTCTCCCAGGGCCGATCGCCGTTCAGTCCTGACCGCGGACACATCCACCACCGCCTGCTTGACCTTGGCCTGTCGCACCGCCAGACCGTCCTCGTGATCTATGGCATCTGCCTCGCCCTCGCCGTGCTCTCGCTCCTCCTGTCCGGGGTCACCCAGCTCTATGCCTTCCTGGGCGTCTTCGTCGCGTTCGGGCTCATCCTCTTCCTGCCGACCCGCGGTGATTTTCGGCGCCCCGACGAACTCGAGGCCGATTCGTACGAATCCGAGGACCAACCGAAGGTCCTGCCCGACTAGGTCGTCTGCCCCGGTGGGCGACTTCGCGGCCCGGTGCTAGCATCTCGCCGAACTGCGTTGCGCGCGCGCCGCGCGGCCATTCGGGGTGTCAATGAACCTGGAACTCCTCATCGTCATCATCGCCGTGATCGCGGTGATCGCGGTCTTCGCCGTGCGGGTCGCCCGCCGAAGCGACCCAAGCGGTCAGACGCTGCCCATCGAGCCCGCCGAGAGCGGCCCGATCGATGGTGCGCGCGACGTGGTGGACGCTTCGGTGGGGATGTACCTGATCCGCCGACTGACACAGCGGAAGCCCGCGGAACCGGTCGAGGAGATCTCGCCAGCCAGCGCACTGACCGCCGACGAGGTCGCCTATCGCATCGGGGCCGCGGGGGCGCCGCTGATGGCCGACCCACCCGCGTCGCCCGTGCCACCCGCCGCCGCCGGTGCCGCCGCGACGGCCGCTGCCGCAAAGGCGGCCGCTGCCGCGTCGTCGCCGTTCACCGCGATCCAGGGGACCCATGCGCCGAACCGGCTGCCGGTCAACGTCCAGCCGTCGGTCGCCGCGCCGCTGCCGCCTCCCGTCGTCGTCGCGCCACGCGCGCGTCTCGTCCGGGATGCGGGCTTCGCATTGGTCGCGCTCGTCGCGGTCCTCGTGGTGGCCGTCGTCTTCTGGCCGAGTGGCAACGGCCCACAGACCGGCGGCCTGATCATCGACCCGAGCGCGAGCCCGACGGCGGTCCCGCACGCCACGGCGCTGGCGCTCGCCTCGACGGGCGCGGCGTCTCCGGCCGCATCGACCGCGGGAACCTCGGCCGAGCCCTCCGCCGAGCCGAGCCTGGACGTCGTCCCGAGCGAGCCGCCGCCGACCACGACCCCGACCGCCAAGCCGACACCCAAACCGCCCCCGAAGTCGGCCCCGACCCCGCCGCCGACACCTCGTCCGACGCCCAGGCCCACCCCGAAGCCCACGCCCAAGCCGACGCCCACCCCGACGCCCGCGCCGCCGCACGCGGTCATCGGCCACAGCTGCAGCTCGGGCAGCAGCACGGTCTCGTTCAACGGAGCCGGTGTCGACGGGCGAGTCGACCTACAACTGGGACTTCGACGATGGCGGCGCGACGTCAACCGCCGCCAACCCGAGCCACACCTTCGCTGATGGCTCCCATACCGTCATCCTCACCGTCACCGGGCCCGGCGGCTCGGACGGAGCAAGCGTGGTGATCGATGTGCCCTGTCCGTAGCCCCCGCCTCGCTGTCGCGCTAGTCGCCGGCGCCCTGCTCGTCAGCCTGCTGCCGGCCACGGCTATGGCGGCCAGCCCCGCCGCTGTCGACCAGACGCCAGGCACGAACGAGGACACCGACCTGCCGATCGTCTTGACGGGCACGGACCCAGACGGCGACACCCTGACATTTGCGATCGAGACGCAGCCGTCGAACGGATCACTCTCCAGCCTTTCGAGTCCAGACTGCATCACGATCGCCCTTGACCTGCACCGTGGACGTGATCTACACGCCCGACCCTGACTCGAGCGGACCGGACAGCTTCACGTTCAGCGTCGACGACGGAAACCTGGGGAACGACACCGGCGACGGTCGACATCACCGTGGATCCGGTCAACGACCCACCCGTCAACGACGTGCCAGGTTCCCAGACCACGAACGAGGACACGGCCAAGGTCTTCTCGACCGGCAACGGAAACCTCATCTCAATCAGCGATGTCGATCTTGGCGGTGGCGACCCCGAGGTGACCCTGACCTCGACGCACGGAACGATCAGCCTCAACGGCACGGCTGGTTTGTCCTTCACGGCCGGCGATGGGACGGCTGATGGGACGATGACCTTCTCCGGAGGCACCGTCGCCCAGGTCAACGCGGCTCTCGATGGCCTGACCTACAACCCGACGACCGATTACCACGGGCCGGCGACGTTGACGATCCTCACAGATGACCAGGGCGGCACTGGTGCCGGTGGCGATCTGACGGATAGCGATGCGGTCGCGATCACCGTGTCGTCCGTCAACGATTCGCCGAGCGGGACGAACACGACGGTCAGCACGCCCGAGGACACGCCCTACGTGTTCGTCGAAGCCGACTTTGGCTTCACGGACCCGAAGGACTCTCCTGCGGACGACCTCGAATCGGTCCACATCACGACGCTGCCGGCCGAGGGCGTCGCTCCGGAACGACGGCGCCCTGGTCCTCGCGGGCGACGACGTGACAGCCGCGGCGATCGACTGGCGGAGACCTGGTGAGTTCACCCCCGACCTGAATGATGAGGGTTCGCCCTACACCTCCTTCACGTTCCAGGTCGAGGACGACGGTGGCGGGACGATCTGGACCCGACCGCCAAACACCATGACGATCAACGTCGCGCCACCTTCCAACGACCCACCAAGCGGCGCGAACAAGACGGTCACGATCCTCGAAGGCGGATCTCACGTCTTCGTCGCCGCCGACTTCGGCTTCACCGACGGGAACGACAGTCCCCCGAACACCCTCGAATCTGTTGTCGTGGCGTCGCTCCCGCTCGCGGGAATCGCTGACCAACGGAGGGGCGCCAGTCGCGGCTACCGACGACATCCCCGTTGCGGACATCAACGGCGGCGACGTCGTCTTCACACCAGCGGCAAACGCGAACGGCGGCGGGTACGCGACGTTCACGTTCCAAGTCCGCGACGACGACGGCGGGTCAGACCTTGACCCGACCCCGAACACGATCACCGTCGACGTCACAAGCGTCAACGACGCGCCTTCGGGCGCCGACAAGACGATCGGGATCGTCGAGGACACGCCGTACGCTTTCGTCATCGGCGACTTCGGGCTCACCGACGCCAACGACAACCCTGCGAACGCCCTGTCCGAGGTCAAGATCGTCACGCTCCCGGGCGCCGGGTCGCTCACGAACAACCTCGTGCCGTACGTCGCCGGGGCTTCGATCTCGGCGGCCGACATCACGGCGGGCAAGCTCGCCTTCACCCCCGTCACCGGCGCCAACGGCGACGCCTACGCGACGTTCACCTTCCAGGTCCGCGACAACGGCGGGACGACTGACGGCGGGGTCGACCTCGACGCGAGCGCAAACACGATCACGATCGACGTCGGTCCGGTCAACAACGCCCCGAGTGGCGCGAACAAGACGATCGGGATCCTCGAGGACGCGCCGTACACGCTCCTGGCGGTCGACTTCGGGTTCTCCGACACGAACGACAGTCCGGCGGACTTGCTGTATGCCGTGAAGATCACGGCGCTTCCCGGCGCCGGAACCCTGCGGAGCAACGGCGCCACATTCGTGGCCGGCACATTCATCCCGGTCGCCGACATCACCGGCAACAAGCTCACGTTCACGCCGGCCGCGAACGCCAGCGGCAGCCCGCACGCGACCTTCACCTTCCAGGTCCAGGACGACGGCGGGACAGTCAGCGGTGGCGTCGACCTTGACCAGAGCGCCAACACGTTCACCATCAACGTGACCGCGCGCAACGACGCCCCGAGTGGCACGAACAAGACGGTCACCACCACGGAAGAGGTCGCCTACACGCTCGTCCAGGCCGACTTCGGTTTCAGCGATACGAGCGATAGCCCGGCGAACACCCTCCTCGCGGTGAGGATCACGACCCTGCCGTTGGTGGGCCCCCTCAGGAACAACGGCGTCGCGGTCGTCGCCGGCAGTTCGATCCCGATCGCTGACATCATCGCCAACAAGCTCGTCTTCACGCCGGTCCTGAACGGGAATGGCGGCCCCTACGCGTCCTTCACGTTCCAGGTCCAGGACAACGGTGGGACTGCCAACGGCGGCACCGACCTCGACGCGAGCGCCAACACCATCACGATCAACGTCACGCCCGTCCAGGATCCGCCGGATGCCCGGACCGACGCGAGCTTCACGGTCCCCGAGAGCGCCGGCCCGACCGCGCTCGCCGTCCTTGCCAACGACGTCGAGGTCGACGGCCAGACCATGACGATCACCGCCGTCTCGACAGCCGCCCACGGGGTGGTGGCGATCACCGGCAGCGGCACAGGCGTCACCTACGACCCGACGCAGCTCTACTTCGGCACCGACTCCTTCACCTATACGATCAGCGACGGCAACGGCGGCAGCGATACCGCGACGGTGCTCCTGACCGTGGTCAAGGACACCACGCCGCCGACCGTCATCGGCCCCGCCGAGCAGTTCTACGCGCAGACGGTCGCCAGCAAGACGATGAACGCCAAGATCAGCTGGTCGGGCTCGGACAGCGGGACCGGGATCAAGAAGTACGAGATCCAGGTCAGCGTCAACGGCGGTGCCTTCGCCACCACGCCGCTCAGTACGCCGACCTCGATCAACCGGACCCTGACCGACGAGAAGAGCTACCGCTACCGTGTCCGCGGTCACGACAACCAGGGCAACATCAGTGCCTGGGTCAACGGCCCGACCTTCAAGCCGGGACGGATCCAGAACAACAGCACGAGCGTCGTCTACGCCGGGCCATGGGCCACGGTATCGACCACCTCGGCACTCGGTGGCAGCCACCGCTACGCCAGCTCGCTGTCGGCCCGCGCCTCGGTCACCCGGACGACCCGCGACTTCGCGCTGGTCATGACCAAGACCTCCACGAGCGGGATGGCCGAGGTCCGGATCGACGGTGTCCTGGCGGCCACCATCAACCTCCACTCGACCTCGACGGTCTACCGCCAGCTCGTCTACAGCAAGCACTTCGGCTCGCTCGGGTCCCACACCATCGAGGTCCGCCCGATCGGTGGCACGCGCATCTATCTCGACGCCTTCCTGGTGATGCGCTGATCGAACGCTGAGGGAACTGGCCCGACGGCAGCTGCTATACTGCCGCGGCCGTATCAGGTCGCCCATGACAGAGTCCGGCCGGGGTTGGGCCTATGCAGTCCTCTTCTCGGAGATCGGCGTCTCACTCCTGGTCACGACGCTGGTCGGTGTGCTCGTCGGCTATTGGGTCGACAAGCAGGTGGGGACCCTGCCCGTATTCCTGGTCATCGGCTTCTTCGTCGGTGCGGGGGCCGGGACGGTGATGATCGTGAGGCTCATCAGCCGGTTCCTGAAGACATTCGATCCGCCGACTTCGTAGCAGTCGGCCAGGGAGGACCCGAGCGCGGCGTCATGCCGCGCTCCTGTGTGTGGGAGCAAGCGTGTCGAGCGACGAGATCGTGACACCCGCGGTCGACGAGACCCCAGCGCCGCCCAAGTCCGGGCGCGGGCTCTCCTCGCGCTGGTTCCTGCTCATCGGCGGCGTGATCGTCTTCAACATCGTGGCATTCCTCCTGGTGCCGCCGTTCCCGAAGGGCGGCCACCCCGGTGACGAGTGCGCCTTCCCGGTGTGTTTCATCAACGGCACACTCGAGTTCCCGGCACCGCACGTGGTGTGGGCACCGGCAGGCTCCGAAGCGCCGCACGGATTGATCGTCTTCTATCCGAGCATCAGCTCGAGCATCCTGACGATGTGGATCGTCATGGCGATCGTGCTCATCGTCTCCATCCTCATGGTCCGCGGCTCGACGCTGATCCCCAGGCGTGGGCAGAACGTGTTCGAGTGGTTCTACGAGTTCCTGAGCGATTTCGGCGTGAGCATCGCGGGTCCCGCAGCTCGCCCCTACGTCCCACTCTTCGCGGCCTTCTTCATCCTCATCCTGTTCTGCAACTGGAGCGGCCTGGTGCCGCCCGTCGGGCGGGTCGAGGAACTTCGCGCGCCCACCAGCGACGTCAACATCACCATCGGCCTGGCGCTCGTGAGCTTCGCCTACTTCGAGTTCCAAGGCTTCAAGCGGCTCGGCGTCGGCGGCTATCTCGGCAAGTTCTTCCCCCTCTACGAGTTCCGGAAGGGCATCGGCGCAGGCGGGATCGCATTATTCGTCGGCCTCGTGGAGTTGATGCTCGAGTTCGTCAAGCCGGTCACGCTGTCGATGCGTCTCTTCGGCAACATCTACGGTGGCGAGGTCGCGCTCGGCGTCATCACCGCGTTGACCATCGCGTTCGTCCCGGTCGGCCTGCTCGGGCTCGAGGTCATGCTCAACGCCATCCAGGCGCTGATCTTCAGCGTCCTGACGCTCATCTTCATCACCCTCGCCATCGAGAGTCACCAGCACGAGGAAGGCCACATCGCTGACGAGGCCATCGAGACGCTCCATGGATCGGACCCGTCGACGCTCCAGCCGGCCCACTGATGGGCGCGGCGACCAAGCCCTAACCCACGGTCCCAGATGTATCCGGGCAGCCCGCCCGGGAGTAGGAGGAACGAACAAGATGGAGTACTTCGGCGCCGGACTCGCCGCCCTCGGGGTCATCGGCCCCGGAATCGGGGTCGGCATCATCGGCGGCATGTCCGCCGCGGCGATCGGTCGCAACCCTGACGCAGCCGGGCAGATCCGCGGCATCGCGATCATCCTTGCCGCGTTCGCCGAGGGCCTCGGCGTCCTCGCGATCGTCGTCGGCCTGCTCGCGATCTTCATCCAGCCGGCCTAGTCCATCGTGGACATCCTGGCCGTAGCCAGTGGGGCAGGCCGACAGGTCGTCGTCATGGCCGCCGAAGAGGGCGGCGCGCTGTTCCAGATCAACCTGTTCTGGGTGATCGTCAGCGCGCTCAACTTCATCCTGTTCTTCGCGATCATCTGGTCGTTCGCGTTCAAGCCGGTGTCGAAGATGCTGGCCGACCGCAAGTCGCGCATCGAACAGGGGCTGCAGGACGCCGAGCAGGCCCGTCGTGATCGCGAGAGCGGCGAGGCGGAGCGTCTGGCTACGCTCGGAGAGGCACGTCGCGAGGCGAACGACATCCTGACCCGAGCCCAGAAGGTCGCCCAGGAGAGCCGCGATGCGGACATCGCGGCGACCCGGGAGGAGCTCGAACGGATGCGCGTCCGCGCCGCCGCCGAGATCGAGGCCGAGAAGGTCCGGGCGATCGCCGATGTCCGGGCGGAGGTCGCCGACCTCGCCCTGCTCGCCGCCGGCAAGGTCGTCGGCGAGACGATGTCGGACGCCCGACAGCGCCGGCTCGTCGACGAATTCCTCCGCGGCTCCGGCGTGGGTGGTAGCCAGAATTGAAGGCCAACGACTGATGGCGAACGACTGATGGCCCGACGCGAGACCGCCGCGCGCCGCTACGCCGAGGCCGCCTTCGAGGTGGCCACCCGTGACGGCACGGTCGAGACCTGGCGGTCCGAACTCGACACGGCCGCGGCGATCGGGTCGGACGACCGCCTCGGTCACCTGCTCGCCAACCCCGCCATCGCGCTCGAGACCCGGACCGAGATGGCCGAGGCGACCTTCGGCAAGGTCGTCAGCCGGCCGGTCCTCAACCTCATCGGGCTGATGCTCCGGCGCGGCCGGATCGACCAGCTCCCGCGCATCGCCGCCGAGTTCCGTCGTCTCGACAACGCCCGCCAGGGCATCACCATCGCCACCGCCACCAGCGCCGCCGCCCTCACGCCGGACGAGGTCCGGGCGCTGACCCAGCGGATGGAGCAGTTCACCGGCGGTCGCGTCGAACTCGATCTCCAGGTCGATCCCAGCCTGCTGGGCGGCCTGGTCGTGCGAGTCGGCGACCGCCTGATCGATGGAAGCGTCCGAGGCCGCCTCGAGCGACTGCGGAACCAGCTCGTTTCGGGCGCCCTCTAGGAGATCTGATACCGATGGCCATTCGTTCCGACGAGATCACCAGCATCATCAAATCCGCGATCGATTCGTTCGACTCGGGGACGGAGACGCGCAGCGTCGGGACCGTCGTCGAGGTCGGCGACGGCATCGCCCAGATCTACGGGTTGTCGGGCGCGCTGTCGTCCGAGCTGCTCGAGTTCCCGGGTGGGCTGATGGGGATGGCGCTCAACCTCGAGGAGGAAACGGTCGGCGCCGTCATCCTCGGCAACGCCACCGCGATCAAGGAAGGCGACACGGTCAAGACGACCGGCCGCGTCGTGGAGGTCCCGGTCGGCGCCGGGTTGCTGGGTCGGGTCGTGGATCCGCTGGGCCGCCCGCTCGATGACAAGGGCCCGATCGTCGCGACCGCCACCCGCCCTGTCGAACGGATCGCCCCAGGCGTCATCGTCCGCAAGTCGGTCGATACGCCGGTCCAGACCGGGATCAAGGCGATCGATGCGCTGATCCCGATCGGCCGCGGCCAGCGCGAGCTGATCATCGGCGACCGCCAGACCGGCAAGACCGCGCTGACGATCGACACGATCATCAACCAGAAGGGCAAGGGCCTGGTCTGCATCTACGTGGCCATCGGTCAGAAGCTGTCGACCGTGGCCAACACCGTCGCCATCCTCGAGCAGTACGGCGCCATGGAATACACGATCGTCGTCGTGGCCGGCGCCGAGGACCCCGCCCCGCTCCAGTACCTCGCCCCCTATTCGGGCGTGGCGATGGGCGAGGAGGTCATGGAGAACGGCGTCCTGGTCCCGGGGCAAGGCCTCGTCAACGACGCCCTGTGCGTCTACGACGACCTGAGCAAGCACGCCTGGGCCTACCGCGAGATGGCGCTCCTCCTCCGCCGCCCGCCCGGTCGCGAGGCGTACCCGGGAGACGTCTTCTACCTCCACAGCCGGCTGCTGGAGCGCGCCGCGCGGATGAACGACGCCAACGGCGGCGGGTCGCTGACCGCCCTGCCGATCGTCGAGACGCAGGCCGGCGACGTGTCGGCCTACATCCCGACCAACATCATCTCGATCACCGACGGCCAGATCTTCCTCGAGACCGACCTGTTCAACGCCGGCCAGCGACCCGCCCTGAACATCGGCATCTCCGTCTCGCGCGTGGGCTCCGCGGCCCAGACCAAGGCGATGAAGAAGGTCGCGGCGCCGCTCAAGCTCGATCTTGCGCAGTACCGCTCCCTCGCGGCGTTCGCGCAGTTCGCGTCGGACCTGGACAAGGCGACCCGCGACCAGCTGACCCGTGGCGAGAAGCTGTCGGAGATCACCAAGCAGCCGCAGTACCTGCCGCTCGGGGTCGAGAAGCAGGTTGCCATCCTCTACGTCGCGACGACCGGCAAGCTCGACGACGTCCCGACCCCGCGGGTCCGCGAGTTCGAGAGCCAGTTCTACCGCTTCCTCGAGACGGAGCGCCCGACCATCCTGACCGAGCTGGCCGACAAGAAGGCCCTCTCGGATGAGCTGGCCGCCGCCCTCGACGAGGCGGTCGACGCCTTCCGCACCAGTT
Organism: uncultured Chloroflexia bacterium; assembly: GCA_963746865.1. Taxonomy (GTDB): domain Bacteria; phylum Chloroflexota; class Limnocylindria; order Limnocylindrales; family CSP1-4; genus SPCO01. Next base: position 399,794 of record CAVVDB010000007.1, on the reverse strand, counting down.
TCCTGGCCTGACCGTGCCCGGCACCCCTCGCTTCCGCGACCGACATGCATCTCACTCATGCATTTGGGCCTCAGCGAGCGTGGCGCCCCTCGACTTCTGTCGTAACTCGCCCATGGCCGAGCGTGCAGACGCCAATTCGTATGAGTGGGATGCATCACGCTGCCGCGGGACGCTCGCGGCACGCGTCGGTGAGGCACGGTTAGCGATGGCCAGCCAGCGGGATATCCGGCGCCGGATCGGCTCGGTGAAGAACATCAAGCAGATCACCAGAGCCATGCAATTCGTGGCGGCTTCCAAGTTGAAGCGCGCCCAGGACGCCACGCTGGCCTCGCGCCCGTACAGCGAGAAGCTCGACGAGGTCCTGGCCGACCTCGCGGCCGTCCTCGGCGGTGACGATCATCCGCTCCTGGCGACCCGCGAGGGTGGCAAGCGGCTCATCGTGCTGATCACGACCGACCGGCCGCTGGCGGGGCCGCTCAACACGAACATCGTCCGCTTCGTCGCGCGCGACATCCTCGACAACCCGGGCGACCTGGCGGTCATCACCGTCGGGCGCAAGGGGCGCGATGCGATGCGCCGGGCCGGCGTCCCGCTGGAGGCCCACTTCGCGACCTTCGGCGACCGCCCGTCCTTTGCCGACGTCCTGCCGCTTGCCCGGCTCGTCACCGACGACTTCCTGGCCGGAACCTACGATCGCGTCGACATCGTCTACAGCCATTGGGTCTCGACCCTGGTCCAGCGCCCGACGCTGCTGACCATCCTGCCGATCCAGCCCACCGAGGACACCGAGGGCATCCCGGGCAACCAGTTCATCTTCGAACCGAGCGCCTCGGCGGTGCTCGAGCAGCTCCTCCCCCGGTTCGTCGCGACGCGCCTCTTCCAGGCGGTCCTCGAGGCGAAGGCGAGCGAGGAATCGAGCCGGATGGTCGCGATGAAGAATGCGACCGAGAACGCCGAGGAACTCATCGAGGACCTGACCCTCTCGTACAACAAGGTCCGCCAGGCCAACATCACCCGCGAGATGATCGAGATCGCGTCCGGCGCGAACGCCCGCTGACGCCCAGGGACGCAGGAGGCACCAACCGCATGGCCACCAACGCACCGGCCGCGATCGGCCGAGTCATCCAGATCACCGGCCCCGTCGTGGACATCGAGTTCCCGGCCGGCCGGCTGCCCGGCATCTACAACGCCGTCGAGATCCAGCGGGTCGGCCTTGAGCCGCTCGTCTGCGAGGTCCAGCAGCACCTCGGCAACAACTGGGTCCGGGCCGTGGCGATGACCACGACCGACGGGCTCGCCCGCGGCGTCGACGTCCTCGACACCGGCGCGCCGATCACCGTCCCGGTCGGCGAATCGACGCTCGGTCGGGTGTTCGACGTCCTCGGCCACCCGATCGACGGCAAGGGCCCGGTCGTCTCCGAGATCCAGTTGCCGATCCACCGCGACCCGCCCGCCTTCGACCAGCAGTCGACCGAGATCGAGGTGTTCGAGACCGGCCTCAAGGTCATCGACCTGATCTGCCCGTTCAAGAAGGGCGGCAAGATCGGGATCTTCGGTGGGGCCGGCGTCGGCAAGACGGTCATCATCCAGGAGCTGATCCGAAACGTCGCCCAGGAGCACGCCGGCGTGTCGGTCTTCGCCGGCGTCGGCGAGCGCAGCCGCGAGGGCAACGACCTGATCGCGGAGATGACCGAATCGGGCGTCATCGCCAAGACCGCCTTCGTCTTCGGCCAGATGAACGAGCCGCCCGGCGCCCGCCAGCGGGTCGGGCTGACCGGCCTGACCATGGCCGAGTACTTCCGCGACCAGGAAGGGCGCGACGTCCTGCTGTTCATCGACAACATCTTCCGCTTCACCCAGGCGGGTTCGGAGGTGTCGGCGCTGCTTGGCCGGATGCCGTCGGCGGTCGGCTACCAGCCGAACCTCGCGACCGAGATGGCCGGCCTCCAGGAGCGGATCACCTCGACCCGGAACGGCTCCATCACCTCGCTCCAGGCCGTCTTCGTGCCGGCCGACGACTACACCGACCCGGCGCCCGCGACCACCTTCGCCCACCTCGACTCGACGATCCGCCTCGAGCGCAACATCGCCGAGCTGGGCATCTACCCGGCGGTCGATCCGCTGACCTCGACCTCGCGCGTCCTCGATCCGCTGGTCGTCGGCCAGGAGCACTACGACGTCGCCCGCGAGACGCAGCGCGTCCTGCAGCGCTATCGCGACCTCCAGGACATCATCGCCATCCTCGGCATCGACGAGCTGTCCGAGGAGGACAAGTCGACCGTGGCCCGCGCTCGCCGGCTCCAGCGCTTCATGAGCCAGCCGTTCTTCGTGGCCGAGGTGTTCACCGGGCGATCCGGCAAGTACGTCAACATCAAGGACACCGTGTCGTCCTTCAAGGAGATCCTCGAGGGCAACGTCGACACCCTGCCCGAGCAGGCCTTCTTCCTGGCCGGCACGCTCGACGACGTCCGGGAGAACGCCGCCAAGCTGGCGGGCTGAGTCATGCCGCTGCTGCTCGAGATCGTCACGCCGGAGCGTCTCGCCTACTCGGACACGGTGGACTCCGTCCAGCTGCCCGGGGTCGAGGGCGAGCTCGGGGTGCTGCCCCACCACGCTCCACTGGTGTCGATGCTCGGCATCGGCGAGCTGCGCATCCGGAAAGCCGGCGCCGAGGAGTCGTTCGCGATCGTCGGCGGCTTCCTCCAGGTCCGGCCCGATCGCGTGGTCGTGATGGCCGAGACGGCCGACATGGCGAGCGACATCGACCTCGAGAAGGCGCAGGAGGCTCGGCGTGAGGCCGAGCGGGCGCTCGAGGGCGCCGCCCCGACCGATGCGGTCGACCTGGCGGCCGCCCGCGCCTCCCTCCAGCAGGCCCTCCTCCGGATCCGGGTCGCCGAGCGTCGCCACCGGGAGGGACCGCGGCACCGCGGCTGACGGCATGGCCGACGCTCGTCCGTTCCAGTGGGAATACCATCCCGAGCCGGTCGATCGGGAGGTCTTCCGCGTGGACGGTGGAACGCCGCTGTCGGGGACCGTGCCGATCAGCGGCGCCAAGAACGCCGCGCTCAAGTTGATGGCCGCGGCGACGTTGACCGGGGAACGCTGCCGGCTCACCAACGTCCCCGAGATCGAGGACGTGCGGGTCATGGCCGACACGCTGCGCGATCTCGGCGTCGTGGTCGACCACCCGGCCGACAACGTCTACGAGGTCGCCTCGGGCGACGTGGAGTGGCTGTTCGTGCCGCTCGAGGCGGCCGCCCGGATGCGTGCCAGCTTCATCCTGCTGGGCCCGCTCCTCACGCGTTTCGGTCGGGTCATCATCAGCAACCCAGGTGGCGACCGGATCGGGCGACGGCCGGTCGACCTCCACGTGGAGGCGATGCGCGCTCTCGGCGCCTCGATCGAGTATCGCAACGGCTACTACTTCGCGACCTCACCCGGCCGTCTGCGCGGCGGGGAGGTCCGCTTCCCGTTCGTATCGGTGATGGGCACCGAGAACGCGATGCTCGCCGCGACCCTCGCCGAGGGTCGGACGGTCATCCGGCCGGCGGCCCAGGAGCCCGAGGTCGACGACCTCATCACGTTCCTCCGCGCGATGGGCGCGGCGGTCGAGCGGACCGCCCCCGACACCATCGAGATCGAGGGGCGGAAGCGCCTCCGCGGCGCCGAGCACCGGGTCGTGCCGGACCGGATCGAGGCCGGCACGTTCATCGTCGCCGCCGCAGTCACCGGTGGCCGGCTGACCCTGACCGGGGCGCCGTGCGACCACCTGACGGCCTTCATCGAGACGCTGGGTCGGGTCGGCGTCGGGATCGCCTGCGGCACCGACACGATCGAGGTCGACGGCTCGGCGCTCCACGCGGGGGGCTATCGCGCCTGCGACATCGAGACCGCGCCGTATCCCGGGCTGGCGACCGACCTCCAGCCACCGACCGCGGTCCTGCTCACCCAGGCGACCGGGGTCTCCCATGTCCGTGAGACGATCTTCGAGGATCGGCTCGAGTGGCTGGCCGAAGTCCGCCGGATGGGCGCCCACGTCGATGTCATCGACTCGCATCATGCGACGATCGACGGCCCCGCCGACCTCGTCGGCACCGAGGTCGAGATCGGCGACTTGCGTGCTGGCGCCTCGCTCATCCTGGCCGCCCTGGCGGCCAAGGGAACGACCACGATCCGCGGTGCACACCACGTTCACCGAGGCTATGAGAACATCGAGCGCAAGTTCCACGACATCGGAGCCAGCATCTCGCGCAGCGCGGAAGGGACAGTAGTCACCACCTCATGAAGATCGGCATCGACCTCGGCACCGCCAACGTGCTCGTCTACGTCAAGGGCAAGGGCATCGTCATCACCGAGCCCAGCGTGGTCGCCGTGTCCGACGACAACCGGATCGTCGCCGTTGGCGAAGAGGCGCGCGAGATGATCGGGCGGACCCCCGGCAACATCCATGCCATCCGGCCGATGAAAGACGGGGTCATCGCCGACTACGTCATCACCGAGGCGATGTTGAGCCACTTCATCGGCAAGGTGCGCCGACGGCGGATCGGCCTTCGGCAAGCCGGAGGTCATGATCTCGGTCCCGGCCGGCGTGACCAGCGTCGAGAAGCGGGCCGTTCGCGACGCGGCACTCAAGGCCGGCGCCAAGGAGGCGTACCTCATCGAGGAGCCGCTGGCGGCCGCCATCGGGGCCAATGTCCCGATCAGCGGGCCGTCCGGCAACATGATCATCGACATCGGCGGCGGCACGAGCGAGATCGCGGTCATCGCCCTCGGCGGCATCGTCGTGTCGCACAGCCTGCGGGTCGGTGGCAACCGGTTCGACGAGGCGATCGCGACCTACATCCGCAAGAAGTACAACCTGATGGTCGGCGAGCGGACCGCGGAGGAGGTCAAGATCCAGATCGGGACCGCCCTGCCGCTCGAGCGCGAGCTGACGATGGAGGTTCGTGGTCGCGACCTCATCGCCGGGCTGCCGAGGACGATCCCGATCACGAGCAGCGAGGTCATGGAGGCGATCGAGGCCCCGCTCCAGCAGCTGGTGGCCGCCGTCCGCTCGGTCCTGGAGCAGACCCCGCCCGAACTCTCGTCCGACATCATCGACAAGGGCATGGTCATGTCCGGCGGCGGCGCCCTCCTGCGCAACATCGACAAGCTGCTGACCCAGGTGACCGGCGTCCCGTGCCACGTCGCGGAGAACCCGCTCAACTGCGTCGCCCTCGGGACCGGCCTCGCCCTGGAGCACTTCGACTTCTTCAAGAAGTCCCTGGTCCAGCAGGTCTAGTGCGGGACGAGGTCCCCGCGTGATGCGACAACGTGCGTTCGTCGACCTGCACTGCCATTCGAAGGGAAGCTTCGACTGCCTGTCCGACCCCGCCGACATCGTCAAGGCGGCGACGGCGCGAGGGCTGACCCACCTGGCGATCACCGATCACGACCGGATCGACGTCGCGCTGGCGGCGCGTGACCTGGCCCCGCCCGAGTTGACCGTGATCGTCGGCGAGGAGGTCAAGACCCGCGACGGCGACCTGATCTGCGTCTTCCTGGAGCGGGTCATCGCACCCGGGATGTCGGCGGCCGAGACGATCGTCGCGGCGCGGGAGCAGGGCGGGCTCGTCGGCGTCCCGCATCCGTTCGACGGGCACCGCGGGTCGCTCCTGCGGGATCCGGCGATGGAGCACATCGTGGCGACCGTCGACTGGGTGGAGACGCACAACGCCCGGGTGGTCGGGAAGGGAAACGAGCAGGCCGCCGAACTCGCCCATGAACTCGGCGTCCCCGGGATCGCCGTCTCGGACGCCCACTCGATCATGGAGATCGGCGTCGCGTACACGATCCTCGATGGAGATCCCTCGACGGCGGCCGGCCTGCTGGCGGCCCTGCCGAGCGCGGAGGTGATCCCGGGCCGGGCCAGTCTGTACGTCCGTCTGTGGACACCGATCGCGAAGGGCGTCAACCGACTGCGCGGCAACGGGCGGGTCCAGCCGTGAGCGGCCCGCTCGACGAACAGGACCATCGTCCGATGGTCGACGGGACGGTCGGTCCGGTAGGGTCCGGTGCGATGGAGGCCACGCCCGCGCTCGACGCGAAGCTCTCGCACGGCGACCCGGATTCGCTCGTCGAAGCGCTCGAACACGAGCCGACCGAGGTCCCGCCGATCTCGCTCGGGCGGCGCCTGCGCCAGCCGCGGACGATCCTGTCGATCGTCGTCCCGCTGGGCATCATCGCCTTCTTCCTGTACCTCAACCGGGAGCGCCTGTCGGCCGTCCCGGAGCTCATCCTCCAGGCCAACCCGGCCCTCGTCCTCCTGGCGTTCATCGTGTTCTATCTCGGCTTCCCGTTGCGTGGCTATCGCTGGGAGCGGCTCCTGCGCGAGACCGGCTTCGTCATCCGCCTGCGCCAGTCCGTCGAGATCCTGTACCTGTCCTGGTTCGTCAACTGCGTCGTCCCGGCCAAGCTCGGTGACGTCTACCGCGCCTACCTGCTCAAGATGAACAGCCCGGCATCGCTCAGCCGAACGTTCGGGACCGTCTTCATCGAGCGGATCCTCGACATCTTCGCCATCGCGATCCTCGGCCTCGCCGCTGGGTTCTGGAGCTTCCGGACCGGGATGCCCGAGGCCATCAGGCTGGTCTTCATCGTCGGCATCGTGGTCGTCGTGGCGGCCGCCATCGGGCTGTTCACGATGCGCAACTTCGGTCGACGGATCCTCGTCCGCCTGCCGTTGCCGTCGAGCGTCCTCGAGCTCTATGAGCGGTTCGAGGAGGGGGTCTTCGGGGCGGTCGGGCTCAAGCACCTGCCGATGCTGGCGATCCTGACCGGGTTCATCTGGATGACCGAAGGCCTCCGCCTGTACATCGTCGTCCTCGCCCTCGGCTTCCCGGACGTCACGCTCGGGTTGTCGGGCGCGATCTTCGTCGCCCTGATCGGCTCGCTGCTGACCGCCATCCCGCTCAGCCCGGCCGGGCTCGGCTTCGCGCAGGCCGGCGTCATCGGCGTGCTGACGGTGGCCTACGGGGTCCCGCTGGCCGAGGCCACGGCCATCACGATCCTCGACTGGGTGATCAGCGTCCTGTCGATCATCGTCTTCGGGGCGGTCCTGTATGTCGTCTCGCCGATGCCCCGCGGGATGGGTCGGATCCCGCAGCCGACGACCGCTCCCACCTCGGCGCCGACCGTCGCCTGACAGGTAGCCGTACCAAGGTCCGGGGCCTTCGGCGCCCATGTCCGGACCGCTCCGCGATTCACCACACCTGACCGCTCAGGAATCCGTTGCGCGCTCGTTGGCTGGCCGGTACGAACGGGTGATACAGGGGCCCGTACGGCCAGCCCGATAGTGGCCGCAGCGAACCTTCACCTTGGCTGGATCCCAACGGAGCGCCCAGGCACACATGACGACCCAGAACGGCCGAGCGTTCAACGAATGGCTGCGAGCGCAACTCAAGGCCAAGAAGATGTCCCAACGGCAACTCGCCCAGCAGTCGGGCGTGGATCACTCCACGATCTCACGGCTGATCCGAGGCGACCGGATGCCGTCGCTGGGGACGGCTACCAAGCTGGCCCGCGGCCTTCGCGAGCTGCGCGATGACGCCGACACCCCGCAGTACCTGGGGCTGGTCGCCGCCGGCAACACGAACCCGACCGCGCGGGTCGAGTACGCCCTGCGCGCCGACGAACTGCTGAGCGAGCCGCAGGTTCGCCAGATCATGGAGTACTACCTGGCCGTGCGGATGCGCCGCTACGGCCGCACCTTCCAGCCGTCCGACGTCAACTCCGGCAGCGATCGAACGCCGGATCGACCCAGCGGGCGACCAACCTCGGCAAGCCCGGTCGGCGTCGGGATGGGGGCCACCGTCAGTACGGTGCGATCCGTCTCGCGCTCAGCCGGTCGGGAACCGGGGCGCTACTAGCACACACCAGGGCACGACCCGGATTCGCCCTCCACGATCCGGGTCTCGGGGACAGCGAAGGCCGACGTCTGGGGCGTCGGCCTTCGCGATTCGCGGGGCGCCGGCACGGCGCCGCCGCCTCGACTCGCCGGCCTTGGCTCAGGATCCGGTGGGTCGATAGATCGAGATCGTTCGGCCGGGGGCGGCCACGAACCGGTCCACCGGTGGGCCGAACCGGCCCGGCGGGGCGATGACGTCCTCGGCCGGCCCACCGCAGGGTGCGCCGATGGAGGCCGCGAACAGGGCATCGCAGATGACGACGAGCGGCCCGTCGGTCGGCGCGACCGGCCCGCTCCCGGCGTCCACCCGAACGATCGCGCCGGCGCGGACCAGCGGGTAGCCGTACGCCTCGGTCGACTTGAAGTCGGGGAGCGACCGGAGCGTCAGCGGACCGTCGCCGGCCGCGCGGATGATCCGCGCCCCGGCCGCCTCGGCCGCCGGGAAGCCGCCGTCCGGATGGATCGGCGGCGGCTGGCCGGCCAGGTTGAAGCCGACGAGCGCGGCGACGCCGACCACGGCCACGATCCGGCCGGCCGTGACTGCCCTGGGCCGCCGGCTACACCACCTCGGCGCCCGGCCCGCCACAGGACCGCGGCCCCCATCCCGATGATCGTGAACACCATCGGGTCGGCGAACGCGTGATAGTGGTCGTTCGGGAGCCCCGGGATGACCGTCGCGAGGCTTGGCGAGAGAAAGGTCAGCGCGAGGGTCGCCCACAAGAGCCCGAGACCCAGCCAGCGGGCCGCCTCGCGCTCGCGGTCGCGTCCGAAGGCGCCGCACCAGACGGCGATGGTGACGACCGCGATCGTGGCGATCAGGGCGGCCTGCGGCGCATCGGTCACCAACGCGGTCAACGGCCACGAGACCACCCGTCCGCCGATGACGAGGAAGCGGCCGATCGGGCCGAGCATCGGCGGCTCGCCACCGGCGCGCAGGTAGTCGAGGGCGGCCCCGACCTCGGCGAAGTCGGTGGTCAGCTCGTGGATGACGAGCGGCAGGAAGCTGATCGCGATGATCGCCAGCCCCCCGAGCCCGAACCGCCAGACCGAGCGCCGCTCCACCCCCGGCGAGCGGCGTCGGGCATCGGCGACCAGAAGGGCCCCGACGATCGGCAGCATGGTGATGCCGAGGACATGGCACTGCATGGTCACAGCCAGGCCGGCTCCGGCCGCCAGCCACCAGCGCGGCCGGCCGCTCGTCCAGGCGTGCCAGGCTCCGGCGAGTGCCACGGCACTCGACAGGGCGATGAGGTTGGGGTTCCAGATGAACGTGGATTCCTCGACCGCGGAGGCCGACACGGCCATCGCGAGGCCGGCGACGAGGCCTGCGACGGGGCCGGCGATCTCCCGCGCCAGCCACCACGTGACGATCACCGCCGCGATCCCGGCAACGGCGATGAGGAGTGTCACCGCCAGTGGCGAATCGCCACCGGTCAGGAATGCCGCCGGCGCCAACAGGTAGTAATAGAGCGCGCCGTGATGGACGTCGCCGATCGAGGTCGGTGGGCCGAGGAGCGGCACCACGCCGTCGCGGACCAGGCTCCGCAGGACCAGCATGTCGTGCCCCTGGTCTGAATCCCAGGTCCCGCGTGTCGCGAGGTTCGGCAGGCGCAGCAGCGCGGCCAGCAGCAGCAGGCCGACCGGGATCGCCACGGCGAGGAGGACGGGCCGGACGGCGCTCCAGGCGGTCGGCTCCGCGGCCGCTCGATCCGGCAGGCGCTCGGTCATCCGACGACCTCTTCGGCCACCGATTCGGCCGGACCCGTCCGCGACCGGCTGCTGCGGAGCTCCATCGCCTCAGGCGGCAGATCCGCCAACGGCCGGCCGGCGGCGATGTCGTAGGCACGCGCCACGTTGACCGCGTCGTAGCCCTCGTCCATCCCGGGCGTCTCGAGGTAGTAGGTCGCGTGGGCGAGCGACCGGTGGCCGACGAGATGCCGCAGCCCGACGACGCCGATCTGGCCCGCCCCAAGGTGCTCGTGGCGGTCCAGCCGGGACCCGAGGTCGGACTTGGAGTCGTTGAGGTGGAGCATCACCAGGCGATCGAGACCGATCCGGGCATCGAACTCGGCGAGGAAGGCGTCGATCGCATCGGGATGGCCGAGATCGATCCCGGCGGCCCACGCATGGGCGGTGTCGAGACAGAAGCCCAGGCGTCCGGGTGCGACGCCCCGCGCGGCCGCCGCGTCGGCGATGTCGGCCAGGTCCACGACGTTCGTCCCGATCCCGAACCCGCTCCCCGGGGAGTTCTCGAGGACGAGCCTGGTCGCGAACGGCCCGTCGTCGACCTCGTCCAGCACCAGCCGGAGGCCGTCGGCGAGACGCGCGACTCCCACCGCGACCCCGGAGCCACGGTGCGAACCGACGTGGACGTTGAGGAACCGCCCACGGAATCCGGGTGCCGCCCGAAGGTCGTGCGCCAGGACGGCCACCGATCGAGCGAAAAGGTCCTCCTCAGGCCCCGCCAGGTTGACGAGGTATGGCGCGTGGATGGCCACCGGCGCGATATCGAGCGCGTCGAGTCGTGCCCGAAACGCGGTCGCCTCGGCAGGCAAGCCGGGACGGCGGCGCCAGGCGGTCGGGTTGTCGGCGAAGATCTGGAGCGCGCCGGCCCCGATCGCATGCGCGCGATCGACAGCCCTGACCATGCCGCCGCCCAGCGGAAGGTGGGCGCCCAGCCGTCGTCCGTCGGGAAGCATCCGCGGCATGGTACGCCGCCACCGTCATGAACTCCCTGGGCAGGTGGTCCCGAGGGAGAGGGGACTACCGCCGACCCGACGACGCGCGCGTGGTGGTGTTCGACCCGTGGCCTCGGCCCTTCGTGTAGTCGCCGCCGACGACCGGCTCGATGAGGCCGTAGTCGCCGTCGTCGCGCCGATACAGGATGGCGACGCGCTCGGTCTCGGCGCTCACGAAGACGAAGAAGCGATGGCCGAGCTCCTCCATCCGCTCGACGGCGTCCTCCTCGAACATCGGCTCGATGGCGAATCGCTTGATCTTGACGATGCGCCGGTCGCGCGGCGGGCCTTCCGACCCGTCGGCCAAGCGACGGAGGATCTGCTTCTCCTCCTCCGGTCGCGCGCGGAGGCGCGGCTTCTCCTTGTAGTCGACCGCCTGGCGCTCGACCTTGTCGACGACGTCGTCGAGCGCCGCCTGGTAGCTCGAGCCGGTCGCGCGGCTGCGCAGGACGCTCCCGTCGACGATCAGGGCGACCTCGGCGAAATGGGACGCGGCGGCGCTCCGATGCTGCTCGTTCCAGAGCTCGACCGTGGCATCGGTCCGATCATCGAGGAGTCGTTCCACCCGCCTGAGTTTCCGCTCCGCGTACTCGCGGACCCGATCCGGGATCTCGGCGTTCTTGCCCTTGACGATCGTTTTCACGCTTCCCCTTCGGGGCCGGAGCCCACACTTCGCGTGAACGGATCCGCTGTGGGTCGAGTATACGACCGCCCGCCGGACGCCTCAGCGCTCGCGGGCGACCGCGATCGCCGAAACGGCCCGGGCGCCGGCTGATTCGAGGGCCGCGGCGCAGGCGGCCAGGGTCGCCCCGGTCGTGACGACGTCGTCCACGAGCAGGACCCACGCGTCGCGCGGGCACGGCTCGGCACCAGCGATGGACGCGGGAACGTGGAACGCCCCGGCGACGTTGGCCGCGCGCTCGTCGCGCCCGAGTTCGAACTGCGCGACCGTGGATCGTGCGCGCTCCAGGGCGCGGACGAGGGGCAGCCCGAGCTCGCGGGCCACGACCGCCGCGATGAGCGCCGCCTGGTCGTACCCCCGGCCGCGCTCGCGCACTGCGTGGACGGGCACCGGGACGACGACTTCGGTGCCGATCCCGACCCGGGCCCAGCGACGCGCGACCGCGACGCCCAGAGGCTCGGCGAGCCGTCGCTCGCCCGCGTACTTGAGGTCGTGGAGGGCCGCCCGCACGGGACCGACGAACGGCGCGCACCATTCGAGTTGGAGAAGCGGCGCCGGGATGTCGGCCGGAAGGCCGATCGGCGTCCCGCCCGGGAGCGCCAGGCGTGCATCGAGCGCCGGCCGGCATCGCTCGCACAGCGGCGGGCCCTCGCGCCCGCACCCCGAACAGGTCGCCGGGAAGGCGAGATCCAGAACCGCCCCAGCGATCCGATCGACCGTGGCCATCTGCCGATGGTGGACGTCCGCCCTGCACCGCGGCTTATCTGGCACCGAGCGGCTTATTCGCACCGATATGCGTCTCACTCATACGAATCGCCCTCAGCGAGCGTGGCGACCCCCGATTTCCGTCGAAACTGGGAAATGGCCGAGCGTGCTGAACGCGAATCTCATGAGTGAGATGCATACCGCGCGGGTCGGGAGCGGGCGCGGGTCGGGCGCGGGCGCGGGTCGGGCGCGGGCGCGGGTCGGGCGCGGGCGCGGGTCGGGTGCGGGCGCGGGTCGGGAGCGCGGGCGCGGGTGGGTCGGGGCCGCGATCAGCGGATCGAGTCGCCTAGAGCGGCTCCAGCGTGACGAGGTCGCCGACCGCCGTCCGGCTCCGCTCGATCGTCCCGACCGGCAACTCGAGGACGCCGTGGGCGCCACGCACGAGCGGCACGAGACCGGTCCATGCCCGCAACCCCGGATGGACCGACAGGACGGGCTTCGCGCCACCCTTCGCGGGATCGGCCTTGCCGAGGAAGACCGCGTCGATCGGGAAACGCATGAACATCATGTGGATCCCGTTGCCGGTCAGCCACAGGCCCCCGCCGGGTTCCAGGCCGGGCCGGCCCATGAGCCCCATGAACCGGGCCCACAGGCCCTCGGCGACCTCGAGCCGGTCGGCGATCGGGGTCGATCGGCTCAGGTTGCGGGCGCGCATCGACGAGGACATCGGCGAACGATCGTCGGGGCCGAGTCGGCCTAGACGCTGAGGTTCAGGACGATGAGGATGATGGCCGGCCCGAGGATGACGATGAACAGCGACGGGAAGATGCACCCGACGAGCGGGAACAGCATCTTGATCGGCGCCTTGGCCGCCATCTCCTCCGCCCGCTGGCGGCGCTCGATGCGGAGCTGCTCGGACTGGACCTGAAGGACCTTGGAGATCGAGACACCCAGCTGCTCGGCCTGGATGATCGCGCCGATGAAGTTGGTCAGCGGCACGACCTCGGTGCGCGGGACGATGTCCCGGAGGGCATCGCGACGCGCCTTGCCGACGCGAACCTCGGCGAGCGCACGACGGAACTCGTCCGACAGCGGCCCGTTGAGCTTCTCGACGACCTTGCCGAGCGCCGCGTCGAAGCCGAGACCGGCCCGCACGGAGATCGTCAGCAGGTCGAGCGCGTCGGGGATCATCAGGAGGATCGCCTTCTGGCGCTTCTTCACCTGGCGACCCAGCCAGAACTCAGGGGCGGTATAGCCGAACAGGGCGCCGACGAGGCCCATCACGACCCCGATGAGGAACGGGAACCCGAGGACGCCGACCACGGCGAACAGGACGAAGAAGATGATGCCGCCGACGATCGCGCCGATGGCCTTGATGCCGAGCCAGTCGGCGACGCGGAGGTCGCCGGGATTACCGGCGAGGGCGAGCCGTTTCTCGGTCCGCTCGCTGAACGAGCTACTGGTGACGCGGGCGACCCGGCCGGACAGGCTGGCCGCAAGCGGTCGGAGCGTCCGCTCGAGGAAGGGCGCCTGGAGCTCCAGCTCCTCGAGGTTCTTGGCCTGCATGGACCCGAGCTGGGTCAGGCGGGCCTGGACCGGGTCGACCGGCGAGCCGCCGGTCAGCCCGATGAAGATGAGCAGGATCGCGCCGAAGGCGAGTGCGGCGACGACCAGGGTGACTGGGTTCATCGTCTAGACCTCGATGTCCACGATTCGTCGGATGAAGAGGAAGCCGAGGAACATCATGAATCCGCCGAAGATCAGGATGATGACGCCGGCCGGGAGCCCGACGATCTCGGGCGGGTTGGCGAACATCGGCTCCATGAAGCCCGGCGCGGCGATGAACAGGAAGCCGGCGAGGCCGATCGGCAGGAAGCCGACGACGTAGCCCGACAGGCGCTGCTGCGCCGTCAGGGTCCGGATCTCGCCCTTGATCCGGACGCGCTCCCGGATCGTGTACGCGATCGAGTCGAGGATCTCGGCGAGGTTGCCGCCGACCTGGTGCTGGATGCTGATGGCGGTGGCCATCAACTCGAGGTCGTCCGAGCGGACGCGTCGGACCATGTTCTCCAACGCCTGGTCGAACGGAAGACCCAGGTTCACTTCGCGGATGACGCGGCCGAATTCGGTCGACACCGGGGGGCGCGACTCGCGAACGACGAGTTCGATGGCCTGCAGGAACGACGAACCGGCGCGCAGCGCGTTGGCGATGAGCGTGATCGTGTCCGGCAGCTGCTTGTTGAATGCCCCGAGCCGGCCGTTCTTCCGACGGGCGAGCCAGAAGCGCGGCAGCAGGAAGCCGACGAACCCGCCGATCAGCAGGAAGATCGGGTTGATCAGCGCGGGCAGGAATGGCGACAGCAGCAGCATGACGATCGGGACGCCGACGACCGAGCCTGCCCAGATGAGCAGGAACTCCGACGGCTTGAGGTGGAGGTCGGCGCGGGCGATGTCACGGGACAGGTTCGCCCCGAAGTCACGCTGCTCGACGACCCGGTTGAGGCTGTTGAGCGCCTGGCTCTGGGCGATCAGCTCGGCCACGCCGCCCTGACCGGACGACGCCGCGGCCTTTCGCGGGTCCGGCTTCGCGGCATACCGCTCCAGTCGATCGGACATCCCCGATCGACCCGAGGTCGCGATGCCGATCGCGATCAGCACGATCGCCAGGGCGGCGACCCCGGCGACCGCGAGGATCGTGGGATTCATGAGTGGCTTGCTCCTTCCCCGGGGCCTAGTACGTGAACCCGAACAGGCCAGGCGGGAGGTTGATGCCCATGACTTCGAACTTCTCGACGAACTTGGGCCGGATCCCGGTCGGCTTCAACCGACCCTGGATCTTGCCTTCGACGACGCCGGTCTGTTCGAACACGAACACGTCCTGCATGACGATGACATCACCCTCCATCCCCTGGACCTCGGTGATGTTGACGATCTTTCGAGTCCCGTCCTTGAGACGCGACTGCTGGACGATCAGGTCGACGGCGGACGCCACCTGCTCGCGGATGGCGCGCAGTGGCAGGTCCACGCCGGCCATCAGGACCATCGTCTCGAGCCGCGACAGCATGTCGCGTGGGCTGTTGGCGTGGCCGGTCGACATCGAGCCGTCGTGGCCGGTGTTCATGGCCTGGAGCATGTCCAGCGCCTCACCGGAACGACACTCCCCGACGATGATCCGGTCGGGCCGCATGCGCAGGGCGTTGCGCACCAGCTCGCGGATCGGGATGGCACCCTTGCCTTCGATGTTCGGGGGCCGTGACTCGAGCGTCACGACATGCTCCTGGCGGAGCTGGAGCTCGGCCGCGTCCTCGATCGTCACGATCCGTTCGTCGTTCGGGATGAACGACGACAGGACGTTGAGGGTCGTGGTCTTGCCGGAGCCCGTGCCACCGGACACGAAGATATTGAGGCGGGCTTCCACGCAGGCCCGCAGGAAGTCGAACATGTCGGCGGTGGCCGTCCCGAACCGGATGAGGTCCTCGACCGTGAACGGCGAGGCCGAGAACTTCCGGATGGTGATGACCGGCCCGACCAGCGAGAGCGGCGGGATGATGGCATTGACGCGGGAGCCGTCGGTCAGACGGGCATCGACCATCGGGCTCGACTCGTCCACGCGTCGGCCGATCGGGGCGATGATCCGGTCGATGATGCGCATGACGTGGTCGTCGTTCTGGAAGACGACATTGGTCAGCTCGAGCTTGCCCGATCGCTCGATGTAGACCTGGCGAGGCCCGTTGACCATGACTTCCGTGATCGATTCGTCACGGAGCAACGGCTCCAACGGCCCGAGGCCGATGATCTCGTCGGTGATCTGCTCGAGCATCCGGACTCGCTCGGCGCGCGTCAGGGCGAGGCCTTCCTCGTCGATGACCTTGCCGAAGATCTCCTCGATCTGGCGCCGGACCTCGACCTGGTTGGACAGGTCGAGCTTCGGGTCCAGGTCCTGGATGACACGGTTCTGGATCCGGAACTTGACGTCCCGGAACGATTCCCGGACGGGCGCCTGACTGGTCAGCCGACCCGGCGTCGGCGCGGTCGGCGGTCCGCCGGCCGGCGCGGCCGGCACGTTGGAGCCGGGTGCGCCCGGCGCGGCCGGTGCTCCGGAGGAACCCGGTCGGGCACTCTCGATCCGCTTCAGGAGGGACATCGCCTACACCCCTTCTCGCCCCGAGGGGCTGACTGTGACTGCCTTCATCGCCATGCGAACAACGACTTCTTCTGAGCTGCCTTTGCCTTGTCGTCGACGGGCTCGGTCTCTGACCGCTCCCCGACCACGGACCGGGCCAGACGGAGGATGTCCTGCGACACCTGCGCCTCCCGGTTCGAAAGGAAGAAGGGTACGCCACGGTTGAGCGCATAGACCACGCTCCGGCCATCGCTGACCACCGTTTCGTCCACCTTCCGGCCGATCGAATGCTCGACGTCCGCGACGCGGATGCCGAGTGCCGAGTCAGCCCGGTTGAGGACGAGGCGGACCTTGCCGCTCTCATATCCGAGTTGTTCCGCGACCTCCAGGAAGAGGCGCATGTTCTTGATGCTCGTGATCTCGAGGCTGAGCATCGTCAGGATGACATCGGCCGCGTCGAGCACGGCCAGGGTCGTGTCGTTGAAGAAGGCGGTGCAGTCGACGACGACCAGGTCGTGGTCGCGTCGGAGCGTCTCGATGACCTTCTTGACGCCGGCCGCGGTGATCATCTCGGCGGTCTCGGGCGACGGCGGCGCGAGCAGGACGCGGACGCCGGCGGTGTGGTTGATCAGGAACGTGTCGATCGAGTCGAGTTCGCCGACGTCCAGCTCGGGGATGAGGTCGGCGATCGACTTGCTCTTCGGGTTGAGGTTCAGCAGGACGCCCACGTCACCGAACTGGAAGGAGGCGTCCATGATCACGACGCGCTTGGCCAATTCGGTGGCGGCCGCGACGGCCAGGTTGACCGCCACGGTCGTCCGCCCGACGCCGCCCTTCGGGCTGAAGACGGCGACGACGATGCCTGGTTCTCCCGGGTCGCCCGCTCGGGCACCGGGCGTCCCTGTCCCGCCGACGGGGGCGGGAGCGGCGATCGCCATGCGGCTCTGCTTGTCGCGCTCGCGGGCGCTGACCTGGCGGATCGATGCGGTGAGCTCGTCGCTGCTGAAGGGCTTGACCAGGAACTCGCGGGCCCCCGCCAGCATCGAGCGGCGGAGGTAGTCGGCCTCGCCCTGGACCGACATCATCACGACCGCCGCACCGGGCACCGTCGCCGACAACTGCTCGGTGGCGGCGATGCCGTCCATGTCCGGCATGTTGATGTCCATCAGGATGACATCGGGGTTGAGCCGCGCGGCCATATCCAGGGCTTCCTGGCCTGAGGCGGCGGCTCCGACCACGTCGATGTCGCTTTCGAAGCCGAGCAGCTTCGTCAGGTGATCGCGGGTCTCGGGGATGTCATCGACGACGAGGACACGGATCTGGTCGGCCATCTCGCTCTGGTAGGTCCTTGATCGATTGGCTGCGATGGGTCGGAGAGAGGTCGGACCGCGACGGACGCCGGACCGGATGGTCCCGCGCGTCCGTCGCTCCGAGCGATGGCTACGGCGTGGTCGGGGTCACGGTCTGGACGACTTCCGGAGGCAGGACGCCGTAGGAGTCGACCAGGGTCTTCAGGATGACGCCGGTCGTCTTGTCGGTCGCCGGCGTGAGCGCGGCGCCGGTCAGCGGATCGATGAAGTCGTCCGGCGAGCGGAGCACGAGGCTGATCGAGCTGTCGAGCTGCGCGAACTTGATGACTTCTGCCCACTGCGGGGTCACCGCGAGGATGACGATCTGCTGCTGGCCGTTGAGGGTCGTGTCCGGCTGCGACGGCTGGCCGCTCGGGGCCGGCTGCTCGCCACCTTGCGATGTGTCCTGCGGCGGGAGGAGGGTGCCGAGCACCTGCATCCCCTGGAGGATCACCTTCGTGCTGGTGCTGTTGAGTCCGTTCACCACCGTGATCGAGTCGTCGGTCGGATTGATCGCGATGACCGGGAACTTGTCACCGGTCAGACCGATGATCATGTCCACGTAGTCGCCGGTCTTGATGACCGTGCCGACACCGGTGACCTGATCGACCTGGACCGCCATCGCCCGCATGCCCGCCGGGGTCGCGATCTCCACGATCGAGCCCGCCGAGGTGCCGCCGAAGGTCGCCTGCGTGATCTGCGATCCGCTGGCCGCCGGTGCGCGGACGACCTGTCCGATGACCTGCGACGTATCAGTGAACGCGCCGGGCGTGATCGCCGACAGTTCGATCGTCTTCGTGGTGACCTGGTCCGCACGGATCTTGGTCGACAGCGGGATATCCACGGTGGCCACGACGACCGGACCAGTCGTCGCCTTGGGCGGCTCCTTGGTCGTTGGTTGGGCGATCACCAGGATGCCTACGAACGCGACGATCGCCAGAAAGACGCCGACGAGTAGGACGAGCCGATTCGAGCGCTTCAAGTTGGTTCTCCCCGACAGAGATGAGGTGTGACAGGTGGCACCACTCTAGCACCGCCCTGAAGCGGCGCGACTATACCAAAGGCCTAGGACCATTAGGAGGAAACGGCAGGAAACCACGCGTGGTGCAAGGGAAACCGCAAGGTTGCCGTTTGGACCCCGCCGGCGCCGCAGGGTGGTGCGCGGGGACATGGAACGGCCCGTCGGACCTGCGTCCAGACGGGCCGTGAACGATGGCGGATCGAGTGCCGAAGCTAGGGGGTGACCGAGTCCAGCGTGCTACCGATGATGCTCATCTTGTCGCTGATCTGGCTTCCCAGATAGATAAGGGCGAAGATGGCGACGATAGCGATAAGAGCAAGGATGAGCGCGTATTCCGCGAGACCCTGGCCGTCATCCTGGCCGTCTTCGCGATGACGGAGACGATCGATGATGGCAAGGACGCGGAAGTAGGGAGTCATTCGGTTCACCTCCTTTCGTCAGAGGTTCGGATCACAAGCTCGATGTTGACGAAGCCGCCGGGCCATATGGCGCCGGCGGCTTCGTCGTTCGTGCGAAGAGAGTGAGGTCTAGACGGAGTCGCCGACCGTGCTCAGGATCGTGCTGACCTGGCCACCGAGGAAGATCAGCGCGATGATCGCGACGATCGCGATGAGGGCGAGGATCAGCGCGTATTCCGCGAGACCCTGGCCTTCGTCGTCATTCCGGAAGGACGAGATGAGAGCAACAAGCTGTGTCATGTGTCATGTACCTCCTTTCTTCGGATCTCCACGGCCGAGCCGTGGGACGTGACACGGTACGAGTGGTCTCGTGAGCGTGTCAACAGCGTCGGAGGGGCGACAGGTCGCCCGTTCGAAGTCGAAGGACCGCCGGCCCACAGGCAGGCGGTCCGTTCGGTGCTGAAGGGATCCGGTACCTAGACCGAGTCGCCGACGGTGCTCAGGATCGTGCTGACCTGGCCGCCCAGGAAGATGAGGGCGATGATCGCAACGATCGCGATGAGGGCGAGGATCAGCGCGTACTCCGCGAGACCCTGGCCTTCCTCGTCGCTGTGCAGCGAAGCGAGGAAAGAGGTGAAGAGCGCCATGTGGCTGCCTCCCGATGAGTTCGACACCCTCAATCGAGGGCTTCGCCAATATAGGAAGCGGCCACCTGAATCACACTAGGATGATGGTCCGGGGTGGTCCCCCCGACCCGCGTTGCCTTCCGTCACCCCCCGGTCGCGGCATCGATGGCGGCGGCGATCGCCTCGAGCACGTCGGACAGGGTCCCACCGAAGACCCCCAGGATCAGGGCCGTGAACGTCGCCGTCAGGGCGAGGATCAGCCCGTACTCCACGAGTCCCTGTCCGGCCGGGCGGGGCACGACTCAGGCCTCGGTCGGGGCGGCCCTGAGGGTCGACAGGTCCGCCACGAGGCGAAGCTCCGCGCCGTCGGCCGACAGCTCGGCGGTGAGGCCGAGCGTTGCCGCGCGACCGCCGATCTCGCGCCAGGTCGACGGCGGCAGCACCACGATCGCGTCGCGCTTCGCCGCCTCGACCGCGTCGCGCGCATCGGACCGCCGGTCTTCCATCATCGCGGCGAGGGCGGGCGGCAGGTCCTTGTCACCCTTCGTCTCCGGTGTCGAGTCGGCCCGGACTTCGGCCATGGCACGCGATGCCGAGACGCGCGCCTCCAGTTGATCCGACCAGTCGAGCCGGACGGAGACGACCTCCGCGCGCGCGCCGAGGTAGGCCGCCATCGCCTCATCGAGGATCCGGAACAGGCCGCTCTCGAGGTCCATCGGCAGGCGCCGATCGGGTCCGAGCGAATCGAACTCGACCGGGACGCCCGCGCGTCGACCACGCTCACGCGCGGCGCGGCGCAGGGTCGGCACCAGCCCGAGGTCGTCGAGGACCATCGGCCGGACATCGAAGATGAACGACTTGGTGGCCTCCAGGGTCTGCTGGACCATCGCCACCAGCTGGCGGACCTCGGCGCCGGCCTTGGACGGATCGCTGGCCACCAGCCGCTCCACGATCTGGGCCTGGAGGACGATGTTGGTCAGGCTCTGGGCCGGTCCGTCGTGCATCGCCCGGGCGATCTCGCGACGCAGGTCCTCCTGCGCGCCGAGGAGCAGCCGCGACACGGCCGGCGGGACACCGCCCGCATCGATCGCCTTGGCCGACTTGGCCGAGCGGGCCGGGATGGCGACGTCTCCGAACGCCTCGAGCGCCTCGAGGTAGCCGACGAGGGTGTCGCGGTAGCGGCTCAGGGCCCTCCGCTTTCCCTCCAGGACGTCCACCTGCGATTCCATCAGCGCGGCTCGCTTGGTGAGCAGGACCAGCTGGGCGTTCAGGTCCGCGGCGACGCTCGGTTCGATCGTGGTCCCGGCCGTTTCGGCCGCGGTCATGGCGGCGGCGAGCTTGTCGGACGTGGCGACGCGTCGGCCCTCGTGGCGGGTGGACTCGGTCTTGGCCTGCGTGATGAGCAGGTCGACCTCGTCGAGCTCGGCATCGAGACGCGCCCGCTCCTCGGCGATCCGCGCGACGAGTTCGGGCAGGGTCGCGGGCAGCGGCGGTGAGGGTGCGACGTCAGTCATGGTTCCCCGAGGTTCGCGGTGTCGCGCGTCGAGCAGGCTGCCTCGATCAGTCTTCCGGCATCCGGATCCAGCCCTGGCGCATCGCGTAGACGACGGCCTGGGTCCGGTCGTTGACGGACAGCTTGCGCAGGATCGAGCTCATGTGGTTCTTGACGGTCTGCTCGCTGATCGAGAGGGCGTAGGCCACCTGCTTGTTGGTCATGCCCTGGGCGATGTTGTCGAGGATCTCGACTTCTCGAGGCGAGAGCGGGGCGAAGATGGGCGCAGCGTCCTGGCCGTAGACCGCCAGTTCGCGGAACTCCTTGAGGACGCGCGAAGCGACGGCCGGCTTCGAGAAGACCTTGTCGTTGATCAGGTACTCGCCGGCGACGACACGACGGATGATCGTGACCAGGTCGTCCGGCCCGACGTCCTTGAGGATGAACGCGGCGGCGCCGGCCTTGATGGCATCGAACAGGGCGTCCTCATCCTCGGTCTGGGCGAGCACGATGATCCCGGTCGAGGGCAGCTCCCGCTTGATCCGCTGGGTCGTCTCGATGCCCCCGGGCGCGGGCAGCGACAGGTCCATCAGGATGATGTCCGGCGAGGTCTCCATGGCGCGATCGATGGCCGACCGCGAATCGTCGGCCTCGGCCACGATGGCGAAGTCGGGCTCCCGGCCAAGGATGTTGGCGATGCCCATCCGGAACAGCGCGTGGTCGTCGACCACGAGGATGCTCGTGATGTCGTCGAGGGCACGCCGGTCCGGACCGCCACGTCGGCGCTCCGGCCCGCTGTAGTCAGGGGCTGTCATGTGCTCTCCTCTCCCGCGGCGGGTCCGGTCGGGATCGCCAGTCGAACGACGGTACCGCCGTCCGGACGCGATCGTACGTCGAAACGCGCACCGATCAATTCGGCACGCTCACGCATGAATTGAAGGCCGAAGTTGCGCCGGCCCCTGGCCGCCACCGCTCCGACATCGAATCCGCGGCCATCATCGCGGACTTCCAGGACCCAGCCGTCGTCACCGAGCCGCGTCGTGACCACGACCGTGGTCGCCGCCGCGTGCTTCCGGACGTTCTGGAGGGCCTCCTGGGCGACCCGCAGGACGACCGTCCGCTGACCGTCGCTCAACGCCTCGGCTGGTGCCGTCAGATCGGCCGTGATGGTCAGGCCGGTCAGTGTCTGCATGTGCCCGATGCTATCGACGATCGCACCGTCCAGACCGAGCTGGTCGAGGACCGGCGGTCGAAGCTGACTGATGAAGGCGCGCACATCGCCGAGCTCGCGCCGGAGCAGTTCTCGCAGGAAGCGCAGCTCGGTCCTGGCCAGCAGCGGATCGGACTCGATCACCCGCTCGATGTACTCGACCTGGAAGATCGTGTTGGAGAGGGCCTGCGCCGGTCCATCGTGGATCTCCTGCGCGAGACGTGACCGCTCCGCTTCCTGCGCCTCGACGATGCGCATCTGGAGGTCGCCGGCGGTGGCCGGACCGCCGACCTCGGTCAGCAGGGTCGCGTCGCCGCGTTCGAGGAAGAGCCAGGTCCGCTCGAGCGTCCGCTCGGCGAGTTCGAGCCTCGCCAGCTCACCCTGGTAGTCGCCGATGACGGCGGTCAGGGCATCCACATCGCCACGCAGGGTGCGCCGTCGGGCGTCCTCGGCGCCGGCCTCGGCGGCGTCGGCTGCTCGGTCGATGGGTGCCGTGCTGGTCGGTCGGACCGTGTCGGTCGTGGTCCGGTCGTCGGCGTCAAGCTCGTCGCGCAAGGCCTGCCAGTGGCCGAGTGCGTCGGCGTACGCCTCGCGATAGCGCTCGCGCACGCTGCGCAGCGTGTTCGCGCTATAGCCGACCGCCGCCTTCGCCTCCGCGTGGAGTCCGTTGATGCGGCTGTCCCGAGTCTCGGTCCCGGCGCGTGCTGGCTCCATGGGCCTCTGAGTATACGGGTCGTCTCTCATGGGCAGACGACCTCGAATGCCCTGGCGTCGCCGAGGGCGATCGCATCGGCGCTGCCGGCGGTCACCCCGAGGTCGAGTTCGCGGAAGCACTCGGCGCCGTCGACGCCGGCGTCGAGGTCGACCGGCCAGTGCGCGCTGTCGGCATCGAGCAGGATGACCAGGCGGGCCTTGAACGTGGATGCCAGGTCGAGGACGTCGCGCGGCGGTTCGTCGGGGAGGGCCAGGACGGGGATCCGCTGGGTCTCTGCCAGCCAGATCGGGAAGTTGGTGATGACCGGCCCGGCCGACGCATCCAGCGGGTGGCCGATGTCAGCCATGACAGTTGCAAGCGTCTCGTAGCGCTGGGCGGTGGTCCGCGAGCCGTCGCCGAAGCCGGGCAGCAGCGCGATGGAGAAGAGGAGCGAGCCGAAGACGCCGAGGAGCGCGCCGAGCCAGGCGACCGGCCGGGTCCAGCCGAGCCGTACGCCGACGCGCGCGATCGCGGCGTCGAGCGCGAGCAGGGCAGACACGACGAGCAGCACCTGGAACGGGCCCGATGCGTGGAGGAAGGTCCCCCAGGTCGTGGCGACCGGGAAGACCAGGCTCGTCACCAGGAAGGCCGTGAAGCTGACGATGACGACCGGACGGATGGCCGCTCCGCGGATCGCCCACGGCAGACCGATGACCCCGATCAGCGAGATCGGCAACCCGGGCAGGAGCAGGACCCGGAAGAAGTTGTGGGCGAGGCCCTCGACCCGCATCTCGATGAGGCGCACCGGCCCGACCGCTAGATAGCGCGACAGGGTCGGCGGGTCGTTCCAGGCGAAGATGTCGAAGCCGGTGATCGAGAACGCGTTGGTCACCGCCTGCCCGGGCAGCGGGCTCCCGAACGCGATCCAGTCGCGGATCGCCCAGGGCAGGAAGACGAGCCCGGCGACGACCGCCGCCGTCCCGACCAGGCCGACGCGAGCCCCACGTGGCAAGTCGGGGATCCCCCAGGCGACGATCAGCCAGGCGAGTCCGAGGTAGATCGCCTCGTTCCGCGTCAGCGCCGCCAGGCCGATGAGCAGTCCGATCGCGATCAGCCGTGGGTCGAGCAGCCGACCGCCCCGCGGGTCGCGGGCGATGCGGGCCATGAGCAGGCACGCCGTCAGCGCCAGGACGGCGAACAGCATCGTCGAATCGGGGAGGGCGGAGTGGAGCACGAGCGGCAGGTAGACCGCGGTCGTCAGACCCGTCCCGATGGCCAGGGTCTTCGCCCGCGTCTCGGGGAGGCCCCGTTCGGTGGCGACGTCGGCGGCGAGCCGCCAGGCGAGGACCGGGACGATGGCCCCGACGACGACGGCGACCCACTGCGCCGAGGCAAAGGTGGCGCCGAGGAGGGCCATCGGGATGACGGCCAGGAAGGTCGGCAGTGGGAGCCAGACCTCGAACGCCTCGCGCGGGAAGGCGAGCGGAGGCGTCTGGTAGCTCCACAGGGCGTCCGAGACGATGCCGCGCCCCTCCAGCATGTTCCGCGCGACGCCGACGTAGTAGGCGGTGTCCTCCGGTTTCGGGAAGACGATCTGGGCGGCGAAGACGACGCGCACGACGAACGCGACGACGAAGATGCCGAGGGCGGTGAGGGCGGCCTCGCGGCGGCTCACGGGACGCTCAGCACGGGATAGACGGCGAGCTTGGTCGGCGTCCCCTCCGACAGGATCGGTTCGCCGAGCCAGGCCGGGTGCTCCGTGCCGTCGAGGATCGGGAGGGTCGCGGCGACGAAATCGCCGCGGTCGAGGACGAGCCAGCGGATGTCGTAGGCGACAGCGACCTCGTGGATGGTCTCCAGCGGATCATTGACGAGGACGACGCCGCCGTGCCCCGACCAGTAGCGGGTGGTCGCGGCATCGATCGACATCACCCGTTCGCTGGTCGGCGAGCCGGCGGCATCCAGGGCCGCGGCGACCGTCTGGAACTTGTCGCGTCGCGCGTCCCACGATCGGTGAACGGT
The DNA here is from genome assembly GCA_963746865.1 of uncultured Chloroflexia bacterium. GTDB lineage: Bacteria > Chloroflexota > Limnocylindria > Limnocylindrales > CSP1-4 > SPCO01. The sequence continues at coordinate 374,789 of CAVVDB010000007.1, read as the reverse complement.
CAGCGAGCCGAAGGCACCCGCGACGACGGCGAAGACGATCGTCCCGGTCCCGAAGACGCGTAGGGCCGTCTCGCCGTCCCATGTCGGGCGCCGGACGGCGACCCAGGCGACGGCGAGGACGAGGCCTTCGAACGCGAGGATGTAGCCATACGGCGCCAGCGCGACGGCCGAGTGGATGAACGTCCCGCCAGGCACGTGGACCGCCGAGATCAACGCCGAGAAGGCGAACAGGAACCCCGCATAGACGAAGAACGGACCGAAGTCGGTCGAGCGACGCCGGGCCCAGCCACCGATGACCATGAGTGGGGCGAGGACGAGTCCGCACACCAGCGTGACGAAGATCACGACGGCCATGACCGCGCCGCCGATCCGCGTCGCGATGAGCGGCCCGATCCCCATCCCGAGGAGATGCTCGAGCGATGCCGGTGTCGTGATGCTGTTCCACTCCCCGATGTCGCGGATGAACAGGACCTTGCCCGAGGCGCTCGAGGGCGAGAGCGACCCGAAGACGGCCAGTTGTCGTGCCCACCAGGGCGCCATCACCAGGGCGAAGACCGCCACGGCCCCGACCCCGGCTGCCCACGAGATCGCCGGATGTCGGTTGCCGTGCGACCGCCACGCCCGCCAGCGATCCCACGCGAAGGCGACACCGAGGGTAACGAGCACCAGCAGCCCGTCGTTACGGGCCATCGTCGCCAGCCCCGCCAACAGGCCTGCCGCCACGAACGCCCTGCCGGAGCCCCGCAGCCCGCGGGCCGCCATCCACAACGCCGCGATGACCAGCGGCTGGTAGAGCGAGAAGTTGTCGGGCTGGGCCATGAACACGGTCGACAGCAGCGGGATCGCAACGAGGATCCCGGCGCCGTTGGCCACGAAGGACCGCGCGCCGGCGTCGCGCGCGATGGCCCAGGTCAACGGCGCGGCGAGCGCCCCGATCAACGCGAATGGCGCGGCCGAGGCCCACGCCACGTCCCCGAAGACCGCCAGGAACGGGACCTGGACGATGGACGCCAGCGGCATCCAGTGGGCGTTCGACGGGATCGGCAGGGTCGGGTCGGCCGGGATGACCCCGCCGACCTCGGCGAAGATCCAGATGAAATCGATGTTGAACCCCTGACCCGCATGGAGCGAACGGGCCACGTCGACGTAGTACGACGAGTCCGGATACGCCGGGTCCGGGAAGCCCACGATGAGGATCGCGCGGACGACGAGGGCGAGCCCATATAAGAGGAGAGGGGTACGCACGGCCGGTGCAGCGTAGCACCGGGTCCCCCTCCCGCCGACTGGTACCAATGGCCTAGGCCGGGGCCGCTAGGATGGCTGCGATGATGGCCGACGTGCCTCGAATCCTTCGGTCCCGGCGGGTCCGCTGGGTCTTCATCGCGGCGAGCGTCCTGGGCTTCATCATCGGCCTCGATACGCTCATCCTCCACCTGCGACTCGACCCGTTGGCCGACGTCCGCGCCTACTACGACGCGGGTGCCCGGCTCAACGCCGGTCTGCCGCTCTACGTCCAGCCGGCGACCACGGACGACCCCGGCTTCTACCGCTACCCACCGCTCCTGGCGGTCTTCTTCCGGCCGCTGGCCCTCCTTCCGTTCGAGACCGCGGCGCTCATCTGGGAGGCGATCCTCATCGTCCTGTTCATCGGGACGCTGGTGCGCCTGGGCCTGCGCAACGAGTGGACCTGGATCGTCACCGGTTGGCTCGCGGCGCCGATCGCCTGGAGTCTCGCCGTCGGCCAGGCGCAGGTGGCAGTGACGTTCTTCGTCGCGCTCGGCGCGCCCTGGGCCGTCGCGCTCGCCGGCCATCTCAAGATCCTGCCGGTCATCGTCGCGATCTTCTGGATCGGTCGGCGCGACTGGGGCGCGGTCGGGCGGTTCGTCGCGTGGATGATCGGCCTGTCGGTCCTCACCTTCGTCCTCGAGCCGACCGGGACGATCGCGTTCCTCGGCTTCACGGACCTGTCGCAGGTGGGCGAGGTGCAGAACCGCTCGCTCTACGCGATCTCGCCGTGGCTGTGGGCCGCCTTCGTGATCGGGCTGCTCCTGGTGGCGCTTCGGTACGCGCCGACGAAGGCGGGCTGGGCGCTGGCGGTCTCGGCGTCGGTCCTCGTCAGCCCGAGGCTGCTGCTCTACCAGTTGTCGACCCTGCAGGCCGGCGTCCGGTCACCCGACGACGACGGGGCTGCCACCCCCGCCGACGGGCTCGCGGAAGGCGGGCCATCGCTCGCCGGCGAGCATCACGACGGTGACGACGGCGATCCCCAGCCACCAGCCCTCGTAGGTGAGGGTCCCGGTGAGCATGGCCGCGACCAGCGCGAACTCGCGCCGGATGCGTAACAGCGCCGGCAGCAGGAAGAGCGCACTGTGGTTGTGCATGTTCGGGGTGACCAGGAGCATCAGGAGCCCGATCCAGACGCCCGTGTCGCGGCCGCGGATCAGGAGCGCCAGCGCGAACGACCCAAGGGTCAGCACCGCGAACGCGGCGGTTCCGAGGTAATGGAGGAGCGACGGGCCCATCGGCACCCAGGTCGGATCCGAGGCGCGACCAAGCTGGGCCAGCCAGGCCGTGTATGACTCGATGCCGACGAGCGGCAGGGTGACGAGCACCAGCAGCGCCCACGGGATCGCGCCGCGGACGGCGGCCAGCGGTGCCCGCCCGGCGATCGCCAGCCACGGCTGGGCCTGGCTCAGCTTGACCGCTGCCACGCTGGCCGCCAGCCAGCCGACCCGGGCATCTGGCGGCTCCGCGCCGTCGAGGTCGCGCGGTTCGGGCTCGAGCGTGTGGCGGGCCGGCCCGCGCCAGAAGGTCGCAACGAACGCCGCGAACATCGCCACCGCGACGTTCCCGCCCCACAGCCCGCCGAGCATCGGCGTCCAGAGCAGGACGCCCGGGACGATCCACCACGGGATGGCCAGCCGGCGGCAGGTCACGATGGCGAGCCCGATCAGCACGGCCACCCACGCCCAGCGGACCAGGATCTCCGGCGGGACCGTGAACGGCGCGACCAGCGGCAGGACGTACGGTGGGTAGAGGAAGGGCGGCAGGAGCAGCGGGTCCGCGAAGCCGTCCGGCAGGTAGACGACCCCGCCCGCCAGCCATCGTTCGGCGGCCTGCAACGGGATGATCAGGTCGAGCGCCACCGGGAAGGTCGGGATGATGAGCAGCGCCGACCGGATGAAGACCGTCAGCGCGAGGACGGCGAGGACGACCCGCACCAGCGTCGTGGCGCGGGTCCCCGGACCGAGTGATGCGCCGGTCGCTGCGGTCATGCGTCTCCGCAGTATCGCCCGTCCGACGGCGTCCGTGGGCCTACCATGGCGCCCGTGACGATGCCGACCGTGAGCCCGCCGCTGCGTCGGGCGGTCCGCGACGGCGCCGTCGTCGCCGGCCTGCTGTTCATGGCCTACCTGTTCGCCGTGGTGGCGCCGGCGGCCGGGACGGTCGGGTTCGACGCCTTCGCCTACTGGAACGTGAACGCCGCCGACCCGTACGTCGTGCCGGTCGGCGGCCTTGGCGCGTTCAACTACTCGCCACCGATCGCCTGGCTGTTCGGTCCGTTCGGCGCGCTGGAGTGGCCGACCTTCCTGTGGCTGTGGCTCGCCCTGCTGATCGGCAACATCGTGTGGCTCGGCGGGCGCGGGATCAGGATCCTGTGGATCCTCGCGTTCCCCCCGGTCGCCATGGAGCTGTTCGAGGGCAACATCCACCTGTGGATCGCGGCCGCCATCGCGCTCGGCTTCCGGTATCCATGGACCTGGGGCTTCGTGCTGCTGACCAAGGTGACCCCCGGCGTCGGCCTGCTCTGGTTCGCGGTCCGGCGCGAGTGGCGCGCGCTCGGGATCGCGCTCGGCGTGACGGGCGTGATCGTCGCGGTCTCGCTCCTGTTCCAGGGCCAGCTGTGGATCGACTGGATCGCGTTCATCACCTCGACCCCGGAGGGCGGGTCCGTGGAGCAGTTCCACATCGGGATCCCGCTCTGGATCCGCCTCCCGGCCGCGGCGGTGCTGGTCATCTGGGGCGCGCGCACGGACCGTCGCTGGACCGTGGTCGTCGCGGCGACCCTGGCGCTGCCGGTCCTGTGGATCCCCGGCTTCGCGATCTGTGCCGCCCTGGCGAGCGTGCTCCTGCGCTCCGGGCCGTCGGTGACACCGGCGACGCCGGCGACCACTGTCGACGACACGCACCGCTAGACTGCGCGCGATGTCCACCGAACCCAGCCTCGCGATCGTCCTGCCGGCGTACAACGAGGCCGAGCGGATCGGCCCGGCGCTCGACGAACTGTTCGGCTACCTCCACCGTCGCGGCGAGATGGCGCGCGACGGCGCGCCGGGCGCCGGCCGGCTCCCGGGCGCGATCGAGATCCTGGTCGTCGACGACGGCAGCACCGACGGGACGGCCGCGCTCATCGAGGCCAGGCCCGAGGCCAATGGGGCCGCGCCCGACGGCACGGCCCTTCGCCTGCTGCGGGTGGCGCACGGCGGCAAGGGTGCGGCGGTGCGTGCCGGGATGCTCGACGCGACGGCGGACCTCATCGTCTTCGCCGACGCGGACATGGCGACGCCACCCGACCAGCTGCCACTGCTGGTGGCGGCCCTCGCCGACCATGATGTCTCGCTGGGGTCGCGGATCCAGGCCGACGGGTCGGACATGCGCGCGAGCCAGCCGGGCTATCGGCGCTTCCTCGGCAAGGCCTTCCACCTGCTCGCCTCGATCTGGGTCGTCGGCCCGGTCAAGGACACCCAGTGCGGGTTCAAGGGGTTCACGCGAACCTCGGCGCAGGACCTGTTCGGTCGCCAGCGGATCACGAGCATCGTCTTCGACGTGGAGCTGATCTACCTCGCCCGCCGGCGCGGCTACCGACTCGCCATCGTGCCCATCCGCTGGTACGACCGGCGCGGGTCGCGGATGCGGGCACGCCCGGGGCTGGCCGTCCGCGTCGCCTGGGACCTGTTCCGGATCCCGCTCATCCATCGCGGCAGCGGGCGGAGCGGCGCATCAAGGACGTGATGGATCCATCGGCGTTGAGCCGTCTCGGCCGGACGGCGCTCCCGATCGTCGCACTCCTCGTCTTCGCGACGGTCGTCGGACTGACGATCCGGGCCGCGATCGCCGCGGACACCCTCGGCTACGACTTCCTCGCCTACCACCAGGCCGCCGTCCGCCTGCTCAACGGCGAACCGCTGTATGACATGAGCTACGCCACGACCGGCGGCTTCGGTCTCTTCTACTACCCGCCGACCTTCGCCCCGTTGATCCTGCCGCTCGGGCTCCTGTCGGCGACGACCGCGGTCTACCTCTGGACGGCGGGCCTCGTCGCGTCGTTCGCGGTCGGGACCGCCATCCTCCCGGTCTCGCGCACGGTCCGCTGGTGGATCGTCCTGCTCGCCGGCCTGTCGTGGCCGTTCGCCTACGCGGTCAAGCTAGGCCAGGTCGGCCCGATCCTGTACCTGCTCTTCGCCATCGGCTGGCGCTGGCTGGACGACCCGATCCGGGTCGGGGCGAGCGCGGCGCTCGGGACCGCGATCAAACTCCAGCCGGCGATCATCTTCGTCTGGGCGGCGTTGACCCGTCGCTGGCTCGCCGTCGCCGTCGGCGTCGTCGTGCTGGCGGCCCTGTCCGTCCTGGCGACGCTCATCGCCGGGGTCGGCGCCTGGTCGGATTTCGCCACCCTCGTCCGCCAGGTCGGCGATCCGATCACGACGCCGCACAACTTCACCCCCGGGGCGATCGCCTATCAGCTCGGTGTCTCCGCCGAGGTCGCATCGCTCATCCAGCTGGTGTCGACGGTCGTCGTCGTCGGCGCGGTCATCGCCGCGACGCGGTGGGCCACGGCCGAGGCGTCGTACCTCGTCGCGGTCATCGCCAGCCAGTTGTTGTCGCCCGTCCTGTGGGACCACTACGCGATGATCCTGCTGCTGCCCGTCGCCTACCTGTGCGCCGCGGGCCGGTGGTGGGCCTTGTTCATCCCGCTCGTGACCGCGACCCCACTGGTCGGCATCACCCCACCGATCGCCTACCCGGTCTGCTTCTTCGTGACGCTGGGCGCGACGTTGGGGGTGGGCATCCGGGCGCGCGAGGCCGTTGCGACATGACCCACGACCGACGCGCGGTCGACCGCAGCCTCCTGGTCGGGGCGGCCGTCGTGGCCATCTCCGCGGTCATCTACTGGTTGTGCAACCGTGGCTTCGAGGCCGGCCGCGGCGACTTCTTCTACCTCGCCGACGCCTTCCTCAACGGTCGCACCTGGCTGACCTTCCAGCCCGGACCGTACGACGTGATCCTCATCGGCGGGCGGGTCTACGTCCCGTTCGCGCCGTTCCCGGCGATCGCCCTGATGCCGGTCGTCGCGGTCCTCGGCGCGGTCGGTGCGGACCAGGTCGAGTCGGGGATCAATGCGCTCCTCGCGGCGGCCGGCGTCGGCCTGTGCTGGATGCTGCTCGGCCGGATCGGCGTCCGGCGGATGGGCGACCGCATCGCGCTGACGATCCTGTTCGGCTTCTCCACCCAGATCCTGTGGGTCACGACCCGAGGCGGGGTGTGGCATACCGGCCAGCTCATCGCGACGATCCTGACCTTCGTCTGCCTGATCGAGCTGTGGGGCCGCCAGCGCCCGTGGCTGATCGGCGTCTTCGCCGGGGCCGCCTTCCTGACCCGTGCCCCGCTCGCCTTCGCGATCCCCTTCTATGCGCTGCTGCTCGACCGGCCGACCGGCGTCGCGGTCACCGGCGTCGTCGGCGGATACGTCGGCTCGGTCGCCCAGTCGGAGCGATGGCGTCGTTGGGTCGGCCTTGGTCTGGGCGTCCTGCCGGCCGTCGCATTCTTCTTCCTCTATAACCAGGCCCGCTTCGGGTCGCCGTGGGAGTCCGGCTACGGCCTGGCGACCCTCCCGGAGTTCCTGCAGGCGCAGCGCGCGCTCGGGCTGTTCGCGATCGCCCACATCGGCATGAACATCGACTACCTCCTGCTCCACCTCCCGAAGTTCATCCCGACCTTTCCGTACTTCCGACCCGACGGCCTCGGGCTCTCGGTGTTGATCACGAGCCCAGGACTGCTGTTCGCCAGCCAGGCCGACTGGCGCCGCCCGCGAGCCTGGTGGCTGCTGGGTGCGACCGTCGCCGTCCTCATCCCGACGCTCCTCTATTACGGTGGCGGGTGGCTGCAGTACGGCTACCGCTACTTCCTCGATTCGGTCCCATTCGTGATGGCCCTGTGCGGGCTGGCCGCGGTCTGGCGGGGGAGGGTCGGGCTGGGCTGGCTCCTCCTCATCGCCTTCGGGACGGTGGTCATGGCGTTCGGCGTCTACTGGTCCGACAGGATCTGATGGCGCCCCGCTGGCTGCCGGCCGTCGCACTGCGGGTCGCCATCGTCGTCGGGCTCGTCGTGTTCGCCGCCTACCTCGGCCTGTGGATCGCGCTCATCGCCAACGACGGCTCCAAGTCGGCCGACTACACCGCGTTCATGACCGGCTGGACGATCGTCCTCGACGGGCGCGGACACGACCTGTACGACATCCCCACCCAGATCGAGGTCCAGCGAGCGCTGCTCGGCGGCCGGACCTTCGAGGCCGGACTCAATCCCTTCAACAACCCACCGCACCTCGTGCTGCCGTTCGTGCCGCTGGCGGTCCTGCCGCTCCTGCCCAGCTACGCGGTCTGGGGGGTGATCCAGCTCGGTCTGCTGGCCTGGCTCGGCTGGCGCCTGCTGACCCAGGTCGCCACCGACTGGCGTGGTTCGGAACGGGTCCTCCTCATCGTGGCGATGCTCGCCATGCCGCCGCTCGTCGTCACTCTCTTCCAGGGCGCCCTGTCGCTGGTCGTGACCGTCGCGATGCTCGAGGCGTTCATCGCGCTGCGCGCCGGTCGCGAGCGGGCGGCCGCCGTCTGGCTCGTCGTCGCGTCGCTGAAGCCGCAGGTCGTCGTCGCGATCGGGGCGGCAGTCCTCGGCGGACGACGCTGGCGGGTCGTCGGCTGGGGCCTCGCCGTTCTCGGGGTCACGGTGGCCGCCGCGACATTGGTCATGGGCGTCGGGATCTGGCCCGCCTACGCCCGCTTCCTCGGGGACTATGTCGGATCGTTCGACGTCCTCAGCGTCCGGCCGACGGTGATGTGGAACCTGCGCGGAACGATCACGATGCTGGTCGGACCGGAACGCGCGGCGGAGGGGGCCGCGGCGATCAACACCGTCGCGCTGGTGGTCTGGGTGGCCGGGCTCGTCGGGATCGCCGCCTGGTGGTCGCGCCGAACCTGGGAACCGGCGTCGCCGCGGTTCCAGCTGGGCTTCGCCCTGACCCTGGTCCTCGGCATGCTGCTCAGTCCGCACCTCAACCCGCACGACGGGATGCTGCTCATCCCGGCCGGCACATTGGCCTACGGCGTCCTGCGGACGGAGCGCTCCGGTCCGGCCTTCGGCGTGCTGCTGTTCGCCGCCCCGTTCCTGATCCTGGTAGCCAACCCGCTCAGCGCGAACGAGGTGTGGGGCACCCTGGTCAGGGTCCCGGTCGTCATCATGCTGGTCATGGTCGCCTGGATCGCGGTCGCCCTCGCCCGGACTCCGCGGTCCGCAGCGGGCGTCGCGTGAGCGTCCGGTCGAGCCCGGGCGCCGGTCGCCTCCTGCGACCGCTCTGGGTCGGGCTGACCATCGTCATCCTCGTCCTGGCCGCCCTCGAGACCGTCGCGCTCTTCCGGATCATCGACGGGCAGGGGGCGATCGGCACCGACCTCGACTACTACCAGTTCATCGCGCAGCGCTGGCTGGATACCGGCGTCTGGTACACCGAGCGGCAGCTGAGCGGTCCCTACGAGGTCCAGACCCTGGTCGACAACCTCTACCCACCCCATGCGCTCTACCTGTTCGTCCCGTTCCTGTACCTGCCCGCCATCCTGTGGTGGGTCATCCCGCTCGGCGTCATCGGCTACGTCGTGTGGTGGTGTCGTCCCGTCGCCTGGCTGTGGCCCGTCCTCGCGCTCATCATCCTGTTCCCCAAGACCCCCAACCAGATCCTCTACGGCAACACGGACATGTGGGTCGCCGCGGCCATCGCGGGCGGTGTCAGATGGGCCTGGCCATCGGTTCTCGTCACGTTCAAGCCATCACTGGCATTCTTCGCGCTGATCGGTATCCGGTCGCGGTCCTGGTGGATCGCCGCCGGCGTGCTCGTCATCGCCAGCCTCCCATTCCTCCTGCTATGGATCGACTACCCGACCGTGATGATCAACTCGAGCGCCAAGTTCTGGTACTCCTTCGGCAATCTGCCGTTCTTCGTCCTGCCGATCGTCGCCTTCCTGGGGTCGAGCCGGCGCGGGACGACCCCGCTACCGACCTGGGCCGCGGCGTTGCTCCGCGGCGGCGGCTGGGCCGTCCGCCAGGCTGACGCGCGATGAGGTCGCGCTGGCCGGTCCTCGCCATCTTCGTCCTGTCCGGCGCGGCCGGCCTCGTCTACGAGATCGTCTGGTCGCGGCAACTGGTCCTCGTCTTCGGCAACACGACCCAGGCCGTCTCGGCGATCCTGGCCGGGTTCTTCGGGGGGATGGCCATCGGCAGCGCGCTGGGCGGACGGGTCGCCGATCGCGTCCGGGCGCCGCTCCGGCTGTACGGGCTCATCGAGCTCGTGCTCGTCGCCGTCGTCGTCGCGACGCCGTTCACGTTCCGGATCATCACCTCGCTGTACGGCGAGATCGCGGTCGCGTTCGAGGGCGCCCCGCAGGTCCTCGCGGTGATCCGCCTGGCGATGGCCCTGCTCGCGCTCGCGCCGGCGACGATCCTGATGGGCGCCACGCTGCCGACCCTGACCCGGCACCTGACCACGAACGCGCACCTCAGCCAGTCGTTCGGGCGGTTGTACGCCGCCAACACCATCGGCGCGATCATCGGCACGCTGGCGGCCGGCCTCGTTCTCATCGAGCTGCTGGGCCTGACCGGCGCGCTGTGGGTCGGTGCCGTCTGCTCCGCCATCGCCGGGGTCGTAGCCCTTTTCCTCGCCCGACAGCCGGCCGGTGAACCGTCGGCAGCGAGCCCGACGCCGGCGCCGATCCAGCCGCCGAGCCCGGCACCGACGCCAACGACGACCCCAGGGTCATCGACGTCCGATCGATGCCGAACCGAACCTCGCTGGCCCTCACGGTCGCGTTCATCTCAGGCCTCACCTCGCTCGGCTACCAGGTCCTGTGGACCCGGCTCCTGGCGTCCGGCACCGGCAACACGACCTACGTCTTCACGGTGATCCTCGGGATCTTCCTGATCGGCCTCGCCATCGGCGCGCTGCTGTTCAACTTCGTCCGCCCGCGGATGGGCGACCCGGTCCGACTCCTGGCGGCGGCGCAGATCCTGGTCGCCGCCCTCGTGCTCGTCGGCCTGGTCGGCGTCGTCGTGCGGCCCGAGGCCTTGAACCCCGGTGATGCGTTCGCGACCCTCCGGGCCCTGACCGGCTCCGCCGTGCTGGTGGTCCTGCCGGTGACGATCGTCATGGGCCTCAGTTTCCCGGCGGCGTCCGCCCTGCTCGCCGATGACGCGCGCCACGCCGGTCGAGAATCGGGGTCGCTGGTGGCGGTCAACACGGTCGGCGCCATCGCGGCCAGCGTGATCATCCCGTTCGTCCTGATCCCGCTGCTCGGCTCACCGGTCGTGGTCGTCCTCCTCGCGGTCGTGAACGCCCTGCTCGGGGTCGCCCTCGCGCTCCGCGGTCAGGTCCCGAGTCGTGCCATCGCCACGGTCGGCCTCGTCGTCGCCCTGGTCGTGGCGGCGGTCCCGTTCGTCCCGGGCGTCGTGGTCCAGCCGAACGAGGCGTTCATCGACGGGCGCAACGGCGTGCTCTTCGCGTCGGCCGAGGACGAGATCGCCTCGGTCCAGGCCGGACAGATGACGTTCACCCCGGAGCTGTGGGTCGCCGGCACGTCGATGACGCTGTTGACCGTCGACGCCAAGCTGATGCCGATCTTCCCGCTCATCGCCAGGCCGGCGTCGACCCGGGCGCTGGTCGTCGCGTTCGGGATGGGGTCGGCCTTCCGCTCGGCGCTCGTCGCCGGGCTGCGGACCGATGCCGTCGAGCTCGTCCCGAGCGTTCCGAAGATGTTCCGCTACTACTACCCGGACTACGCGGACGTCCTGGCCGACCCCAACGGGCGGGTGATCGTGACCGACGGCCGCAACCACCTCGAGCTCTCGGACGAGCTGTACGACATCATCCTGACCGACCCGCCGCCGCCGATCGAGAGTTCCGGCGCCGCGGTGATCTCGTCGAAGGAGTACTACGAGGCCGGACGCGATCACCTGACCAAGGACGGGATCATGATGCAGTGGGTCCCGTACGGTCCGGGACCGGCCGACTTCGCCGACCACCTCCGGACCTTCGCGTCCGTCTTCCCGCACGTCGTCATGGTCAAGGGGCCCGGCGGCTACGGGATGCACATGCTCGGGTCGGCCGCCCCGATCACCTTCGGCGAGGCGGAGGCCCGCGAGGTCCTCGGCCGACCGGGCATCCTGGCGGACATCTCAGACGCATTCGACGCACCCGCCAAGACGATCGACGGTTGGATCGACGTCATCCGTCGGCAGACCTGGGTGGCCGACGACGCGATGCGCGCCTTCGCCGGCCCGGGCCCCCTCATCACCGACGACCGCCCGCGCCCCGAATACTTCCTGCTCCGTCGCCTGTTCGGGTACGGCGCCTACTGATCCGGCCGGGTCAGCGCCCGGGCTGGCCCGGGGCGCCGTGGGACGCCAGTAGTCCCAGGGCATTCCGGGACTCCTCTATGCATGGGGCGCCTGGTACGACCGGCGGACGGGCGGCGATCGATCCGAACGATGCACCCGAAGGCTCAGATGACCGGCGAGGCGGCTTGGGCGGGCCGCCGGGGGCCGGTTCAGTCATGGGACGGCTCACCGGACCGCCGCGAGGTTGGCCGTCGGTCGGTTCAGCCTTGGGGTGAATGGCGGGATGGACTGGGACCGTCGGTCAGCGCCCGGGCCAGTGGAGATCCCAGTCGCCGCCCGGGAAGACCGGGACGACGCACGGGTCGGCACCGCCGATGCAGGCGCTGTTGGTCGCCCAGCCGAGGGTGGGCGGCGCCTGGATGCTGAAGTCCAGGACGACCCCGATCAGGAGCATCCCGCCGAGTACGAGGCCGGCCCGGCGCTGCCAGGGTCCGCCGACGGCGACCGACGCGATCACGATGGCCATGATCGCCGCGATCCCGAACAGGAAGTAGCGACCACCGCCCCAGCCCGCCAGGAGGCTCGATGCCGGGTCCGCGGACCGGACGATCCCGGCGACCGCCACGACGACGGCGCCGTACAGGAGCACCACTAGGGTCGGCCGTGGGACGACGGAGCCCGCCACGACGAGGAGCGCGGCGACGAGGAGGGCGAACGCACCACCCGCGATCAGCGGCACGCCGGCGCCGCTCAGCAGCCAGGTCGCCTGGTAGCCGAGGAGTGGTTCGACGAGGAGCCGCGTGGCGAAGACCGCGATGGCGTCGGCGATGGTCATCTCACCGGTCGGTGAGCGACGCGAGACGAACAGGACCGCGACCTGGACGACGGCACACGCGACCACGATCCAGGTCACGGCGCCGAGCTTCCGCCGCCGCCAGAGATACAGCGGCGCGAACAGGATGGAGAACGGGCCGGTCAGGCCGGCGATCGCCACGGCCGCTCGATCGAACCAGACCCAGCGCCGGCCCGGCGGGTCGGCCAGGACCCTTGCCAGCAGGAAGAACGCGAGACTCCATTGGAGATAGACGAGGTGCCAGGTCAGGTCCTGCGCGGCGGGCATCAGGACGAAGCCGATCGCCAGCGCCAGGCGAAGCCGCCGATCCGGCACCGCCGTCCGGAGTCGATCGCTCGCGATGAAGGCGGCGACCCCGGCCGTCACCAGGATGGTGACGCCGTTCATCAGCAGGGGCGCCAGGGCCGGCGGCACGCTCGCCGCGACCATGGCGACCATCCGCGCCCCGACATGCAGGTAGCCCTGGTACGGCCGGGCCAGCGAGCCGAGTCCCTCGAAGCCGCGCAGGTAGAAGATCGGGCCGTCCTCCCACAGCGGCTCGGCGGCGAACAGCGCCGTCGGATAGCGGAGGACGAGGATCACGAAGGCGGTCACGAAGGCCGTGATCGTGTAGGCGCGCAGCGCCACGCCACTCGTCGCGAGCGCCGTGCGAGAGCGCTCGCCCGGGGGAGCGATCGCGATCCCGTCGGGAACCATGTCGCCAAGTCTGCCCGAGAACGTCGTCGCCTGGGGCAGGGTCGAAAGTCCGGGTCGCCTACCAGACGTTGCCCCAGCAACCATTTCCCGGTCCAGTGCTAGCATTCGAACGGTGACTCCTCCCACCGTTGCAGCGGAGCCTGCCTGTCCGACGACCGGCGATGAGGTCGATCGAACCTCCGATCGACCGGCGATCCGGGTCGAGCGCCGCGCACTCGCGGGGATCGACCGCGCGACTTGGGACGGGCTTGCCGCCCGCACCACCTGGGCCACACCGTTCTCCGGCTGGGGGTTCCACCGCGCCTGGTGGGACGCCTATGGCGCGAATGCCGACGAGGTCACGCTCGTCGTGACCGATGCGGCCGCCCCGCCGGGCGCCGACCCGCTGGCGATCATCCCGCTGATGTCCCGTCACGAGGTCGAGCCCGACGACGCGCTCATCCATACGACCCTGCGCCACGACCCGGGGACCGACCTGACGCCCGTCCCGCCGAGCGCCCTGGCGGTCTTCTTCGGCGCGTCGTACCACGCCGACTACGCCACGATCCTCGCCGCCCCGGACGATCTCCCCGCGGTCGCTGCGGCGCTCGCCGATCATCTCGCGAACGCGGGCGACCGATTGCCATGGGATGTCGTCGACCTGCGACGGCTGCGCTGCGGCGACCCGGCTGCCGACGCCCTGACCGTCGCCTTCGGGGCCCGCGAGATCGCCGAGGGCTGGACCGTCAACCTCGAGCGCGAGGACGTCTGCCCGGTCGTCATCCTGCCGGACGGGATCGACCTTGACGGCTATCTCGGTACGCTCGGCAAGAAGGAGCGGCACGAGATCCGGCGCAAGGTCCGCCGCGCGGAGGCGGCCGGTGAGGTGCGGTTGGAGGATTCGACCGACCCGCTCGCCGATCTCGATGCGTTCATCGACCTCCACCAGAAGCGCTGGGGCGCCGACGGACTCTTCCCGGCGACTCCCGGGGGGATCCAGAGCCGCGTCTTCTTCCGGCGCCTCTTCGAACTCCACGGGTCCGGCGGACCCTGGCGGCTGACCTTCCTTCGGGTCGGCGATCGTCGGATCGCGGCCGGTGTCCACCTCGAGACCCCCGACGGGTACCTCTACTACAACGCCGGGGTCGACCCCGATGCCCGGGAGCTGTCGCCCGGCGTCCTCCTGGTCCACGCCTTCGTCGAGCGTGCCATCGCCGCCGGCGTCCGGCGACTCGACTTCCTCCGCGGCGACGAGCCGTACAAGTACGAATGGGGCGCGACCGACGAGCCCATCCAGCGACTGCTGGTCCGACGTAGGAACGACTGATGAGTGCGCCCGTCCCGTTCGACCCTTGCCTCACCCCGCTGGAGCGCTCGAACCTGGCCGGCGGCCGGCGCATCCGCGTCGTCGAGGTCCTCGCGACCGGTTCGAACGGCGGCGCCCAGGAGCACCTCCACGGCCTGGTCGCGAGGATGGATCCGACCCGCTACGACGTCTCGGTCGTTGCGCTGTCGGCCGGCAGTGCCGTGCGGAAACTCCAGCGCGCCGAGATCCCGGTCCTCGTCATCGACGATCCGGACGACTCGATCGCCGTCGGCGCCCTGGCGGCGCACCTCGCCGAGGTCCGCCCGGACGTGGTCCATGCCCACATGTACCGCGCCGAGACCGTCGCGGCCCGGGCGGTCATCGCGCTCGGTGAAGCCGGCCAACGGAGGCCGTACCTCGTCGCGACGATCCATTCCAGCCGGGTCCGCTCGGAGGCGGATCGCCAGACCCTCATCGAGCTGACGCCGCAGTTCGATCGGCTCATCGCCGTCTCGCGCGCGATCGAGGCCAAGCTGGCGCACGAGGGACGCGACATCGTCCCGGTCAGCCTCATCCAGAACGGCGTCGACCTCCAGCGCTACGACCATCAGGAACCCTGCTGCACGTTGCCCGAGGAGTACGGGATGGAGCCCGGCTCGCAGATCGTCGGCGTCGTGGCGCGGCTCGAGCCCGAGAAGGGACACCCGACCCTCCTCGAGGCGTGGCCGGCGGTCCTTCGGGCCGTCCCGGACGTGTACCTGCTGATCGTCGGCGAGGGCAGCCGCCGCGATGCGCTGGAAGCACAGGCGCGCGAGCTGCGGATCGCTCATCGCATCGTGTTCACGGGCCGGCGCGACGATGTGCCGGCCGTGACCGCCGCCCTCGATGTCGCCGTCCTGCCGTCGTACCGCGAGGCGCAGGGACTGACCGTCCTCGAGGCGATGGCGCTCTCCCGACCGGTCGTCGCGTCGAACGTCGGCGGCATCCCGGAGATGATCGAGGACGGGGTCACCGGCCTCCTCGTCCCGCCGCACGACGCACCGGCCCTGGCGGCCGCCATCGTCCGGCTGCTGACCGACCACCCGTACGCCGACACGCTCGGGCGCGCCGGCCACGACATGGTCCACGACCGGTTCTGCATCGAGCTGATGGTCGAGGCGATCCAGTCGATCTACGACGAAGGCGCCCGGACCGTCCGCCCGTCGGAGGTCGCCGCCGCCGGCTGAGCGGGTGTCATCATCCCGATCGTGACCGTACGAACGTCCCGGTGCGTCGCCACACCGACCATCGCTACGATCGTGCCGTGACCTTGCCTCGACTCTGGGTATTCCTGGCCATCGCACTCCCGGCACTCGCCGCGCTCATCGCGAACCTGCCGAGCGTCGACCTGACCTATCACCTTCGCGCCGGCGCCGAGATCCTCGACGGCGGCGGGATCCCGACCGTCGACACGTGGACCTACACGGTCGCCGGCCAGCCGTGGACCGACCAGCAATGGGGCGCCCAGGTCATCCTCGCGGGTGTCTACCAGCTGGCCGGCTGGACCGGGCTCGTCCTCTTCCGGGCCGCGCTCATCGCGACCATCTTCGGTTGCCTGTTGACGATCGGCCTGCTGCGCGGGCTCGGCGAGCGTCGGGCGGCCCTGTTGGCCGTCGCCGCCTTCCTGATCTCCGCGGTCGCGCTGGCGCTGCGGCCGCAGCTCATCGGGATGGCGATCCTCGCGGTCATCCTCCTGCTCATCACCGACCGCCGCGCCCATCCGCGACGGCTCTGGGCGATCCCGATCCTCGTGCTGTTCTGGGCGAACATCCACGGCAGCTTCTTCCTCGGGCCGGTCGTCCTCGGGCTGGCCTGGCTGGAGGACGTCCACGACCGGGTCCCGGGGGCGCGACGCCTGCTCATCCTGGCCGCGGTGTCGGTCGTCGCCGCCTGCATCACGCCGTTCGGACCCGCGGTCTGGGCCTACGCCCTCGGCCTGTCGACCAACCCGGAGGTGACCGCACGGATCACGGAGTGGCAACCGACCTCGCTTCGGAGCGTGCCCGGGATGCTCTTCTTCGCGTCTGCCCTTGCCGTCGTCGCGCTGATCGCCCGGCGCGGCCGAACGACGCCCTGGCCGACCCTTGCCTGGCTCGCGGTCTTCTTCCTGATCGGCGCCTATGCCCTGCGCGGTGTCGCCTGGTGGCCGCTGGGCGCGGTGGCGGCGATCACCGGCGTCCTCATCACCGGGCCGGCCGTCGATCCTTCCCGACCGAAGCCGCTCGGTTCACCGCGACTGCGGCGACTCAATGCCGTCGTCGCGATCGCGATCGTCGCCGTCGGCGTGGTCCTGCTGCCGGTCTGGCGCCCGATCGAACCGGGGCTGGATGCGCCGCAGGGAGTCGTCGGCATCGCCCCACCCGGCATCACCGCGGACCTGGCCGACCGCGCGCGGCCGGGCGATCGGGTCTTCAACCCCCAACCGTGGGGGTCGTGGTTCGAATTCGCCCTGCCGGACCTGCCGGTCGCCATCGATTCCCGGATCGAGCTCTTCCCGCCGGACATCTGGGACACCTACGAGAACATCGTCGCCGGCGGCGAAGGCTGGGCGGACCAGCTTCGCGGCTGGGGCGTGACGATCGTCGTCGTCGGCATCCGTGACACGGCGATGGCCGCGCGCCTCCCGGCGGCCGGCTGGCAGCAGGTCTACGCCGACGCGGACGGCTCGATCTGGGTCCCGGCCGCGGCGGTCGCGGCGGGTTTCGCGACGACCCGCTGATACACGGCGAAGACGCAGGTCGAGGCGAGCCACACCTCCGGCGTCGGGAAACACCAGCACAGGGCGAGATATGGGGTGAGACCCGGGACCGAGATCGCCGCGTAGTGGAGCTGCGTGTACGGCCACAGGAGCGGGACCGCCAGCCAGCCTGCGCGACGGAGCCCCAGCGACAGCAGCGCGACCACCGCGATCGCCATCAGGACCGGCTGACCGAACACCGAGGTACTGCCCGAGACAGCGATCAGATGCTCGGTGATCAGTGGCAGTTGGGAGAGCCAGAGCGACCATGGCAGGACGAGGAGACTCGCCGCGAGGAGCCCGAGGGCGATCGCCACCTGGCGCCAGCGACGTTCGCCGACCATCGGCACGAGCGCGTAGATCTTGAAGAACGGCGCGATCGGACCAAGGCGTCCGCCGACGCAGACCAGCAGCGCCAGGACCGCGACGTCGGGATTGCCGACCAGCGCCGCGTCCACGATCGGCGGGAAGGCGACCCACCAGATCGGCAACCGCAGCGCCCGGACCGCAAGCCACGCCAGGACGAACGAGCCGATGATCCAGATGAGGCTGACAACGATCGACGGCAACCACGCGAAGAGTGCGAACGGGACGAGGGTGGGTGGCGGCGCGGCGAAGTAGAACCCTGCCTGGCTGACACTCCACGGGTCGCTGCCGGCGAGCCAGGCCGCCGCGGCAGCGGCATACAGGCTGGCATCGACCCCCAGCCACGCCGGCGTATTGACGTACTTCCAGACGACGATCGCGCTGACGGCCAGGAACCCAGCCGGGGCGATCCAGGCGGTCCGTCGACGGACGTAGGCCCAGTCGATGGTCATCCCCGTCCCGGGCACGCGAGCCTCTGCGATCCGCTCCTGGTCCCGACCTCCACCGGCTCATCATGCCGTAAGTCGCCAGGGGCGCGGACTAGTACCATTCAGCTCCCTGACCTTCGGGTGCCGGTGACCCTTCGCACCGGGCTGCTAGAGTCGGCGCCATGACCGAACGAACCCCGGACCTCGACGTCGTCGTCCTCGGCGGTGGCGGGCACGTCGGCCTGCCGCTCAGCCTCGCCTTCGCCAAGGCGGGCCTTCGGGTCGGCATCTACGACACCAACCAGGCGACCCTCGACCGCATCGCCGCCGGCGAGATGCCGTTCATGGAGACCGGCGCCGACGACCTCCTGCGCGAGATCCTGCCGACCGGCCGGCTCGCGTTCGGGTCGGACGGCACGATGATCGAGCGGACGGACAACCTTGTCGTCGTCATCGGTACGCCGGTCGATGAATTCCTCGGCCCATCGATGACGATCTTCGAGAAGGCGGTCGACCAGATCTCACCCCACCTGCGCGACGGCGCCCTCGTCGCCCTGCGAAGCACCGTCTACCCCGGCACGACCGGGTATGTCGCCCAGCACCTCGCCGAACGCGGCTGCCGCGTCGACGTGGCGTTCTGTCCGGAGCGGATCGCCGAGGGCCATGCCCTCGAGGAGCTCCACTCGCTGCCGCAGATCATCGGCGCCGACGACGACCGGGCGGCAGAACGGGCGACCGAGCTGTTCGGGACGCTGGCCGGCAAGACCATCCGGACGACGACCAAGGAAGCCGAACTGGCGAAGCTGTTCACCAACACGTGGCGCTACATGAAGTTCGCCGTCGCCAACCAGTTCTTCATGATCGCCGACCAGGCCGGGGTCGACTACACCAACATCCTGCGCGCGATCCGCGAGGACTACCCGCGCGCGGCGGACCTGCCGGGCCCGGGCTTCGCCGCCGGTCCGTGCCTGTTCAAGGACACCATGCAGCTATCGGCCTTCACCGCCGACCACTTCCCGCTCGGGCAGGCCGCCATGCAGGTCAACGAGGGCCTGCCCGCCTACATCGTGTCCGCCCTGGAGCGTCGCTACGGCGGGCTCAGCGGCAAGACCGTCGGGATCCTGGGGATGGCCTTCAAGGCCGAATTGGACGACCCGCGCGCGTCGCTCAGCTACAAGTTGCGCAAGCTCCTGTCGTGGTCTGGCGCCCGCGTCCTCGCCACCGACCCGTACGTCGTGGACGACCGCCTGGTCAGCCTCGACTGCGTCCTCAAGGAGAGCGACATCCTGGTCCTCGGCGCGCCGCACAAGCCGTACCGCAACCTCCAGGTCGGCGGCAAGGACGTGGTCGACGTGTGGGGGGCCCTCGGCGAGGGGATCAGGCTCTAGTGCGCATCCTGGTCACCGGTGCGGCGGGGTTCATCAACGGCTACCTCGTACCGGAATTGCTCGAGGCCGGCCACGAGGTCGTCGGGCTCGACGACTTCAGCAAGTACGGCCGCCTCGTCAAGTCGTACGACGACCACCCGCGCTACCGAGTTCGTGCAAGGGGACGCCAAGGACGCGGCCCTCGTCGGTCGGCTGGCGGCGGACTGCGACCAGGTCGTCGCCGCGGCGGCGATGATCGGTGGCATCAGCTACTTCCACGAATTCGCGTACGACCTGCTGGCCGAGAACGAGCGGATCCTGGCGTCGACCTTCGACGGCGCGATCGCGGCCCACCGCGACGGCCATCTCGAGCGGATCGTCGTCGTCAGCAGCTCCATGGTCTACGAATCGGCGTCGATCTTCCCGACCCCCGAGGGCGCCCAGCTGACCTCGCCCCCGCCGATCTCCACGTACGGCTTCCAGAAGCTCGCGTCGGAGTACTTCGCCAAGGGCGCCTGGGAGCAGTACCAGCTCCCGTACACGATCGTCCGGCCATTCAACTGCGTCGGGATCGGCGAGCGCCGGGCCGTCCGCGACACGGACATCATGAGCGGCAACGTGAAGCTGGCCCTCAGCCACGTCGTGCCCGACCTCGTCCACAAGATCCTGAAGGGCCAGGACCCGCTCCACATCCTCGGCGCCGGCGATCAGGTCCGTCACTACACCTACGGCGGCGACCTCGCCCACGGCATCCGCCTCGCGATGGAATCACCGGCCGCCGTCAACGACGACTTCAACCTGTCGACCGCCGCCTCGACCACGGTCCTGGAGCTGGCCGAGACGATCTGGCGCAAGATCCACACCGACGGGCGGCCGTTCCACTACGTCAGCGACGCCCCGTTCGAACATGATGTCCAGCTGCGCGTCCCGGACGTCCGCAAGGCGCGCGAGATCCTCGGCTTCGATGCCGCGACAACCCTTGATCAGATGCTCGATGAGGTCATCCCGTGGATCCGAGTGGAGTCGGACGCCGGGCGGCTGTGACCGCGTGGGCCGCGACCGGCCCGCCGATCACCGATATCGCACGCCGGCACGGTCGGCCCGTCGCGTTCGGGCTGGCGGTCGTGATCGGTGTCTACGCGGTGGTCAGGTTCATCACGACCCTGACCGGCCCGTTCGGCGTCTACATCGGCTACGACCTGACCCACTACGTGGACGCGTCGATCCGCTGGCTGGCCTTCGGGACGCCGTACCTCGCGAACGAGGTCGCGGGCGCGTTCGTCTACTCGCCGGAGACCTTCCTGCACCCGCCGATCGCGCTCTACCTGTTCACGCCGTTCATCGCCTTCCCGGCGATCATCTGGTGGATCTTCCCGATCAGCGCCATCGTCGGGACCATGATCCTGTGGCGGCCGGCGGCCTGGACCTGGCCGATCCTGGCGTTGATCGCGTTGTGGCCTCGGACCCAGGGGGCCGTGATCGTCGGCAACAGCGACCTGTGGATCGCCGCGTTCCTGGCGCTCGGCCTGTGGTGGTCGTGGCCCGGGCTGCTGATGGTCATCAAGCCGTCGTTCCTGCCGCTCGCCTTGATGGGCATCCAGCGCCGGTCGTGGTGGGTCGCGGCGGCCGCCGTGGTGATCGTCGCCGTGCCGTTCGGATCGCTCTGGTCGGAGTGGGTGTCGGTCATCTCGCACGCCCCGACCAACGCGTCCTATTCCGTGCCGGCGCTGCCGCTCATCCTCGCGCCGATCATCGCCTGGTTCGGCCGGACGCGCGATTCCGCGCTCGGGCCCGGCCCGCATACTGCACAGCCATGACCGAGCTGGAGAAGGTGGCGCCCATCCTGTCGGTGGTCATGCCGGTCTTCAAGGAAGGCGAGGCGGTCGAGCCGGTCCTGCGGGCCCTGACCGCCGGGGTCTCCACGCCGCACGAGATCATCGTCGTCTACGACTTCGACGAAGACCCGACCGTCCCGGTCATCGAACGCCTCAGGGCGGAACTGCCGGCCGTGCGCGGCCTGCGCAACGACCTCGGCCGTGGCGTCCTGAACGCGATGAAGGCCGGCATGGACGCGACGGCCGGGGCGTATGTCCTCATCTCCATGGCCGACGGGTCGGACGAACCGCACGTCGTCGACCCGATGGTCGCCCTCGCCCGCGACGGGGCGGACGTCGTGTCCGCGTCGCGCTACATGCGCGGCGGCCGGCAGATCGGCGGTCCCCGGCTCAAGCGGTTGATGAGCCGGACGGCCGGGCTGACCCTGCACTGGTTCGCCGGCGTTCCGACCCACGACCCGACGAACAACTTCAAGCTCTACTCGCGACGCTTCCTGGATTCGGTCACGATCGAGAGCAGCGCGGGCTTCGAGCTGGCGCTGGAGCTCACGGTCAAGGCCACCATCGCCGGCCGGCGGGTCGCGGAGGTGCCGACCACCTGGCGCGACCGGACCGCGGGCCAGAGCAACTTCAAGCTGCGCAAGTGGCTGCCCAACTACCTGCACTGGTACTGGGTCGCGTTCCGCGGACGGCTGTCGGCCATCAGGCGCCGGCGCCGGCGGGTCAGTCGATAGCCGCCGACGCGCACGGCGGTCCGGAGACCCGGTAGACGAACAGGGTCTGGGTCGGGCCGGCGAACAGGTTGAGCTCGTAGGGCACCTGGTCGATGAGTCGAGCGCCGTCGGGTGTCGTCGGGTCGGAACTGACCAGGCCGCAGAGCCGGAACTCCGGCCACCATCCGCGGTAGAACGTGGGCCCGGGGGCTGGGTCGGCGACGTTCGGCTGCGTCGTCGAGAAGTAGCCCATCCATTCGTAGCCGGCATCGATCGCATCGGCCGGGACACCGGCACGGACGAGCGCCTGTCCGGCCCTCCATCGTCCGACATCGAACGCGTGGGAATTGAACAGGTAGGTGATCGCCATGCCGGCGAGGACGCATCCGGCGACGGTCGCGGTCGCCCATGCCGCCCGATGCCGCCGCGCCGCGGTGACCTCCACGGCCTCCGTCCGCAGGTCTGCCGGCAGGTACAGGATCAGCGCCGCGAGGGGCGGGATGATCGTCCAGAGATAGCGATCGTAGAAGTTGTATCGGAACGCGAAGAGCGCGAGGCCGCCCGCAGTAACCACGATGAACAGGAGAAGGACACCCTGCGCCGAGCCCAGCGCCTTGATCCGACCGCGCAGGGTCATCCGGGGGCCACGCAGGTAGTGCCCGGCGATCCCGGCGCCCACGGCGAGGAAGAGGACCGTCGCACCAAGGGCGATCAGGTTGACCGCCATCCAGACGGGCTCGGGAAACAGCAGCGGCCTGCCGCCCACGACATAGCCAGAGGCCGGGACCCCGGCGGGCGAGGCAAGGTCGACCAGGAAGATCGGGGGCATCCGCCCCATCACGAACCATTGGATCGCTCGCAGGAGGACGATCAACAGCCCGACTTCCACCCCGGCGATGACGTCGAAGCGGTGCCAGTGATGCCGCCATCTCGCTGCGGCCAGGATCGCCACCGGTGTCATCACGAGGGCCACGCTCGACAGGGCGTAGATGAGATTCGTCGCCGAGAATCGAGGTGGCGTGACATCGCCCAGTTGACCCGACAGGGTCGATCGCCACAGGTACAGGCCGATGCAGGCCGCGGCGATCAGCAAGGCGATCGCCCAGTGCCGGCGGCGGTGCGGCTCGGCGCACAGGGCTGCCAGCACGACGCTCATCGGCGCGGCGACCGCGAAGTCGCGGATGCTGAAGGCGAAGAACCCGACGATGACCGCAGCCACGAGCAGGCTCGTCGGCACGGGACGCCGTTGGAGCGCCATCGCACCGAGCGCCAGGCAGGCGAACGCGGCGGCCAGCGCCGGCACGTCGCTCATGAACGAGGTCGCATAGGCGAGGTAGCCCGGGAACAGGACCAGGAGCAGGACCGGGATGGCCGCCAGGCGGGCGGGCAGGACCTGGCGGACCATGACATAGGCGCTGACCATCGCGCCGATGGCGAAGATGATCCCGGCGGCGCCGAACGCCCAGGGCTCGAGCGCCGACAACCACAGGAACGGCTGCACGAACAGGATCTGGCCGACGATCATCGTCTGACTCGCACCGTCCAGGGTGAGCCGTCCGCTCCGGGCGAGCTCGAGCGCGATGCGACGGTACGACCAGTCGTCGTTGCGCGGGATCTCGAGCGACCCTGCCATGGCGCTGACCGCAAGCGGCAGGAGGACGCCGACCGATACGAGGCCGACGATGATCCAGACCTCGAGCCGGATCCCGGGTGGGACTACCCGAGACGGCCAGCGTCGGCGACGGTCCTCCGGCGCGGTCATCCGCTCAGGCTACCGGAACGTGCGCACGGGACGAGTCCACGGATGGGCTACGACGCAACAGGACCGGCATACTACGCGTCAGCGGGCAACCCTCGGCCACCGGACACACGCCCGCGCACAGGGGGCTAGACCTGGTAGCGCGACCGGCCAAGGACATGGACCCAGTACCTCTCAATGACCTGTCCCGAAGCTGGGTCGCGACATCCGTCGAGGTCCGCGAAGGGCTGCTTCGAGTGCTGGCCAGCGGATGGTACGTTCACGGACCCGAACACGCGGCGTTCGAACGTGAGTTGGCGTCGTTCCTCGACATCCCCCATGCCGTCGGTGTCGCGAACGGGACGGACGCGCTGGCGCTGGCGCTCCTGGCCGTGGGCTGCGGGCGGGGATCGGAGGTCGTCACCGCCGCGAATGCCGGGGGATACACGAGCGTTGCCGCGGCTCGACTCGGCTGCGGCGTCGTCTATGCGGACGTGGAGCCCGATGGCCTGGTCATGACGCCTGAGACCGTCGCCGCCGTGATCGGGCCCGCGACGCGCGCGGTCGTCGTCACGCACCTCTATGGCAACGTGGCCGACGTCGAGGGGATCGGCGAGGTCTGCCGCCCGAAGGGGATCGCCGTCGTGGAGGACTGCGCCCAGGCGCTCGGCGCGACACGGGATGGTCGACGGGTCGGCACCTTCGGCGATGCCGCGGCGATCAGCTTCTATCCGACCAAGAACCTGGGCGCTGCCGGCGATGGTGGTGCCGTGGCGACGCGGGACGATGGAGTCGCAGCATCGGTCCGCTCGCTCCGCCAATACGGCTGGGGCCGGAAGTACGAGGTCGAACGTGCGAACGGCATGAACAGCCGCCTCGACGAGCTCCAGGCGGCGGTCCTGCGCGTCGGCATCCGCCACCTCGACGACCTGACGGCGAAGCGACAGGCCATCGTTCGCCGGTATCGTGCGGCCCTGGCCGACACCCCGGCCCGGATGGTCTCTGGTTCGACCGACCCGTTCGTCGCCCACCTCGCCGTGGCGCGATTCGCCGCGCGCGACACCGCCCGGGACGCCCTTCGAGCGGCGGGCATCGCGACCGATATCCACTACCCGATCCCGGATCACCGGCAGCCCGGTCTGCCCCCGCCCATCCGGATCACCGGGTTGCCCGAGACCGAGGCGGCGGCCGGCGAGATCCTGACCATCCCCTGCTTTGCGGAGATGACCGAGCGCGAGATCGATCGCGTCTGCGTCGCACTCGGACGGGCGGCGGTCGCATGAGTCCGGAAGACGAGTTCCGATTCTCGGTCGTCGTGCCCGTCTACGGGAACCGTGATTCCCTGCCCCTGGTCGTCGAGCGGATCGCGGCGCTCGCGCGGCAGCGCGACGGTCGCCTCGAGGCGGTCTTCGTCGTCGACGGTTCGCCCGACGATTCACTCGCCGTCCTGCGTCACGAGCTTGCCGACCGACCGGTCGACGCCCAGGTCGTGTCGCTGTCGCGCAACTTCGGCTCCTTCTCGGCGATCCGGGCGGGCATGGCGGTCGCCCGCGGTTCGTTCGTGGCCGTCATGGCCGCCGATCTCCAGGAACCGATCGAAGTCGTGTCGGCCTTCTTCGACGTGCTCGAGCGCGACGAATGCGATGTCGCGTTCGGCGAGCGCACCGATCGCGACGATCCCGCGATGGCCGCCACGGGCTCCAAGGCGTACTGGTGGATGTACCGGCGGTTCGTCAATCGCGAACTACCCGTCGGCGGGGTGGACGTCTTCGGCTGCACGCAGCGTGTGAGTCGGGAAGTCGTCGCCTTCTCGGAGACACACACGAGCCTCGTCGGGCTTCTCTTCTGGGTCGGCTATCGACGCTGCTTCGTGCCGTATCAGCGGGTCGCTCGCCACTCCGGAACGAGTGGCTGGACGTTCAGGCGAAAACTCCGCTACCTGCTCGACAGCGTCTATGCGTTCACGGACCTTCCGATCATCCTGCTCCAGGTCGTCGGGGCGATCGGGTTCCTGCTCGCCTTCATCGTCGGGGTCATCGTCCTGGTCGGCTGGATGGCCGGCGCCGTGAAGGAGCCCGGCTACACGCCGTTGATGATCGCCATCCTCGCGTCGACCTCCGCGTTGCTCCTTGGCCTCGGTGTGGTCGGCTCGTACGTGTGGCGGACCTACGAGAACGGGAAGGGCCGTCCCCTCGAGCTCCGCGCCAGTCACGAATTCATCGAACGTCGCGAACCGGAGGTGCTGGGTGAGCCCTGAACGGACGTACTCGGTCCATCCAGCGGGGATCTGTGAAAGCACCGCCATCGGCGAGAGGACGCGGATCTGGGCGTTCGCGCACATCCTGCCCGGTGCCGTGATCGGCAGCGACTGCAACATCTGCGACCACGTCTTCATCGAGAACGATGTCGTCCTCGGTGATCGGGTGACGGTGAAGTCGGGCGTCCAATTGTGGGACGGCGTCCGCCTCGGGAACGACGTCTTCGTCGGACCGAACGCCACCTTCTCGAATGACAAGTTCCCGCGGAGCCGGCAGCGCCCTGCCGAATTCGCGCGGACCGTCGTTCGCGACGGCGCCTCGATCGGCGCCAACGCCACCATCCTGCCGGGGCTGACGGTCGGCCTCAACGCCATGGTCGGGGCCGGCGCCGTCGTGACCAAGGATGTGCCGGCGAACGCCGTGGTGTATGGGAACCCGGCAAGGATCGAGGGGTACACGCGGGCGGACCGGGAGATCAGACCGACGGCGTCCACGTCCACGTCCACGTCCGCGACGGCCACCGCTCAGGAGCCGCGCGAGCTGGTCGGAGGGGCCCGCCTGATCGCCATCCATCGAGCGGACGATCTCCGCGGCAGCCTCGCCGCCGTCGAGCTCGCCAGCGACCTGCCGTTCGTGCCGCAGCGATTCTTCACGGTCTTCGGGGTGCCCTCGGCGAACGTTCGCGGCGAGCATGCCCATCGCCGCTGCGACCAGGTCCTCGTCTGCCTGGCAGGCTCGGTCTCCGTCCTGGTCGACGACGGCGATCGCCGGAGCGAGGTGGTCCTGGCTGACCCGAGTGTCGCGCTGTACATCCCCGCGATGGTGTGGGGCAGCCAATTCCGGTTCTCGGCCGACGCCGTGCTCGCCGTCTTCGCCTCACGGCCGTACGAGCCGGACGACTACATCCGCGACTACGCCGAATTCCTGGAGGCGCGCGCCGCTGGGGGAACCCGCGCCTAGGGCTGGGGCTGGAGGGCGAGGAGCCAGTCGGGCGGGTCCTGCGCGCGGCGGAGGGCCTCGGCGAGCGCGGTCTCGGAGACCGGCGGGACGGCCCAGGGCGCCAGCGAATCGTGCATCGGCGAGCCGTACCGCTCGATGACCTCCCGTAGCTGGACCGGTGACGGGACGAGGACCAGGCTCAGACCTGGGTCGACGCCGGCCGGCAGCGGATCCGTCGTGCCGAGGGTGACCAGGGCGCGGGTCAGGTCGGCCCGCTCGGCGTAGAGGGCGCGGCCGCCCAGCAGCAGGGTCACGTTCCAGGCCAGCGAGAAGAGCAGCAGCCCGACCCCCGCGGCGACCAGCAGCGGCCGTCGTGCTTCGGGGACGGTCGGGCGGCCCAGCAGGCTCGCCCCGGCGATCAGCGCCAGGATCCCCGACAGGTAGGCGTAGCGGGTGTAGAGCGAGGCATCCACCTCGAGCTGCGCGCGGACGATCCCGACGATGGTGTACTCCGCGACGATCGCCAGGAGACAGGCCAGGGCGCGGGTCGGGATCGGTCGCCGCTTGACGGCCAGCCAGGCGATCCACCCGAGGAGCGCCACGCTCAACAGCCGGCCCAGCAGTGCCCCGCCACCGACGGCCGCGCCCAGTGCCGTGGCCATCCCGTCGACGATGAAGCGGGGCAGCGCCGCCAGGGTCTCCGGCGTGAACGGATTCCCGTAGGTCGCGATCCCGCTCCGCCCAAGGGTCACGTACCACAGGCCATAGAGCGCGGCCGGGATGACCAGCAACGCGACCCAGCGGCGCCGCCGCCCGTCAAGCAGCACGTCGAGACCGACCAGGCCGAGCATGAACAGGCCATACCCCGAGGTCATGACCGCGACGACCATCAGCCCCGTCGCGGCGACCGCCCGGCCGCGGCCGGGGAGCGTCGGCACGTCATCGAGCAGCAGCAGCGCTCCGAGCCCGAGCGCCGTCGCCCCGACGAACCCGATCTGGATCCCCCAGAACAGGTTCTCGAAGCCGCTCCCGAAGAGGAGCACCACGAGCGCGATCCCGGCCGCCACGGCCGGGAAGGTCCGGCGTCGGACGAGGAGGTAGACGAGGACCGCGACCACGGCATGGAGGACGGCCAGCAGGGCCAGGTACGGCACGTAGCTGTCCATCCCGACCAGCGCCACCAGACCGCGGTAGACGACGATCGTGACCGCCAGCCAGTGTTCGTTGAACGGCGCCAGCAGGTCCTCGACCGTGACGACCCGGTCCGCGATGACGCCCCATTCGTCGGCGAAGAAGGTGAGCCCGAGGCCGAGCCACACGAGCAGCCCGACCGCGACCACGGCGGCGATCCCGACGATGGCGTCGAAGCGGTCCGGCCGGCGGCGCGACGACGCATCGATGGCGTTGTTCACGGCCGGACTATACCGACGGGGCTCCATCGGCGACCGCGACCCGATGGTCCGGGGCGTCGCGAGCGGCGTCGCGCGCCGTGTCCGACCGGTCGGTCATCCAGATGATGGTCACACCCGTGATGACGATCATGGCCACCGCGCCGATCATGCTGTGGATCCCCGGGTACGGCAGCCAGACCCGGAAGATCGGTGTCGGTGGGGCGGCCGACCACAGGTTGAGCGTGAAGACGACCCCGAGCGCGAGGCACAGCCACTGGATGCGCCGTTCCGGGATGAGCAGGAGCAGGAAGATCAACGCCCCGTAGGCGTATCGCTCGTGCATCTGGGTCAGCAGGCCGTACCAGATGAGTGTCGAGGCCGCGAGCCCCAGGATGAAGGTCCGAGGTCGCGGATCACGGACGATGATCAGCGCCACCAGGATCGACACGATGCCCGTCAGCGCGAACCCGACGTGGCGCATCGTGATCGGTCCGATCAGCGCGACCTGGTCGCTCACGAACCCGCCCGCCCGGCCGATCTGGAGCAGCCACCACGCGTTCCAGGCGTTGAGCGACAGGTACGGGAAGATATCGCTCTGGTACACGGCCAGGCTGCGCAAGTAGTTCAGCGGCCCGCCGGCGGGGATGAACGGCAGCCACAGCACGACCGCGACGGTCAGCCCGATGGCCGTCACCCGGGCGATCTCGCGGAGCCCACCGTGCGCCCAGAACCAGGCCGCGAACGGCAGCACGAAGGGGAGTGCCTGCGGCTTCGTCATGACGCAGAACGCCAGGGCGACGGCGGCCAGCCCGTTCCGCCCGTTCAGCGCGAACACGACCGCGGCCAGCGCGGACAGCAGGTAGATGCTCTCGTACTGGCCCCACCACGCGCTCACGTCGATGATCGCCGGGTGGAACATCACGACCGCCGCCCCGATGACCGCCCAGGTCGGTCGGGCTCGCAGCGCGTAGGCGATCAGCAGCGCCAGCCCGACGTCGGCGATGACGGCCGGGATCTTCATCAGGACCCGGATGCCGGGATCGGAGCTGTCGGTGATCGTCCGGAAGGCCGGCTCGATGGCGGCCAGCAGCCCCCAGATCCAGGCCATGACCGCGGGGAACGACAGGTTCTGGTCGTAGGCGTTGCCGAGGCCGTTGACGGCGATGCCGTGGACCCACAGCACGAACTGGTCGAGGTCGCCCTTGAGCCCCTGGGTCGGCATCAGGACGATCCGGAGCAGGACCCCGAGGACGATGACGACCGCAAGCGCGACCGAGTGCCGCCCCGACCACACTTCGGTCGCGGCCGGTGGACTCAGCGGCTCAGACGCGGCCAGATGCCCAATACCGCTCGGCGGACCCGTCCACAGCCCCCAGTCCCGCCATCGCCTTGCCGTACGACCGAACCGCGTCGGCCATCTCGCGCGTCCCGTCGAAGAGCCGTTCCATCTGGCTCTGGTACAGGTCGATGCCCATGATCTTGCGCTCGATCTGGTCGGTGATATCGGCGTACTGCGGCCGGATGCTGACGCCGGTCGGCAGCCCCGCCAGGGTGTCCGCGCCGAGGTCCTCGATCCGCCGGAAGTCGGTCCACCAGGCGTACGGGAAGTCCTCGTAGAAGGTGACCATCCCGGCGTAGTCAGGCCCCGGCATCACCCAGCGGCGGCCCTCCTGGAGCAGCCGGATGCCGACCTCGCGGCAGAGCTGGTGATCGACGTGCCCGCCGACGCCGAGCGGGAAGTAGACCTGCTGCGGCTCGAGCCGGACGATCTCCTGGCGCAGCAGCTCGTAGGGGGCCTCGTCGTCGTCGCGCGGCATCCCGAGCAGCTCCTCGTCGCCCTCGTAGCCACGGAAGACGGCGTCCGGCAGATCGAGGAAGACGATGGAGGCTTCGGCGAAGTAGGCGAACCGCTCGTCCTCGACCCGGCGGCGGGCCATCAGGTCGCCGGCCGCGGCGGCCGCCATGACCTCGTCGGTGTAGACGGCGCCCTGGGTCGCGAGGTCGTCGACGACCGGCTGGTCGGCCAGCGACTCGTTGCGGATGCTCGCCCGCCGATACCACGACGAGCGCTGCCAGAACCGCTTGGCCGCCTGGTCCGCGTCGGTCTGCGTGGCGTCGAGCCGGTCCTCGGTGGCCGCCCAGGCCGGGACCAGCGCGGCGGTCGGCCAGTCGGCCAGGATGTCGCTCCGGTTGAACGCCTCGGTCGCGGGCCACATCGCCTTGGAGCCGAAGCCGAGCGCCTCGCGCTGCCACGGGGTCAGCGGATCGTCGACGCCGTTGCCCGAGAAGACCGTCAGGATCGTCACGGTCTGCCCGAGCTCGCGCAGGCTGGCGATGAGTCCGCCGCACGAGAGCGCGACGTCGTCCGGGTGCGGCGCGACGAAGACGTGGGTCATGGCGGGCCGAGTATACCGACACCCGTGGCGGGGTCGTGGCTCAGCCCGGCGGCCGCTCCGGCAGCGGTCCGCGGGACGGTGGGCTCGGCCGCCAATCCGCGACGAACCGGGCGACGCTCCAGTTCCGCCGGCTGTAGGCCACGGCGATCACCGCAAGCACCGGTGTGCCCGGCCACG
The DNA here is from genome assembly GCA_963746865.1 of uncultured Chloroflexia bacterium. Taxonomy (GTDB): domain Bacteria; phylum Chloroflexota; class Limnocylindria; order Limnocylindrales; family CSP1-4; genus SPCO01. The sequence continues at coordinate 343,916 of CAVVDB010000007.1, read as the reverse complement.
GGACCGCGATGATCGCCGCCGCGACCGGGGTCAGGGCGGGCATCGCGAGCGTCGAGTAATACCACTGGGTCGCCGGCCACAGCGCGGGCACCGCCAGCCAGCCGGCTCGTTCCCGACCGGCCAGCGCCAGGGCGATGAGGGCGACCGGGATGAGCAGCGGGATCGCTGTGGCGGACAACCCACCGTCCGACTGCGTGACGAGCGACTCCGACAGCTCGGCGAACTGGGCGATGTACGAGCCCCACGGCAGGAACGGGGCGGTGACGACGAGCGCGACCCCCGTGACGAGGACGGCCCGCCAGCGGAGCGTCAGGATCATCGGCACGAGCGAGTAGATCTTGAGGAAGGCCGCGACCGGCCCGGCACCGATGAGGATGAGCGGGACGATGAGCGTCTGCGGGTTGCCGTTCCACATGCTGTCGACGAGCGGCGGGAAGAGGAGCCACCACCACGGCAGCCGCAGCAGCCGGATCGTGGCCACCGCGCCGACGACCCCGAGGACGAGCATCACGGCCACGCCGAGTTCCTCGGGGAGCAGCGCGACCGGGACCAGCGGGACGAGGCTGGGTGGCGGCGCGGCGAACCGCTGCGTGTCGATGAAGACCCACGGATCCGTCCCGGCCAGCCAGGCCCGCGTGGCGTCCAGGTAGAGCCGGCCGTCGAAGCCCGGCTGCCCGCCGACCAGCGCGGACAGCCGGATCGCGCTCAGGATCCCGAACCAGACCGCCAGCCAGTAGCGGACCACCCATGCTCGGACGAGATCGAGATCGGGGCCCCGGGATGGCCGGCCGGACTCGCCCGTCACGCCTCGAACCCGGCGGCGCCGATGAGTGGCACGAAGATGCAGTAGCCGTCCGATCGCTCGGTCCACTCGTTGCCGTGGCGAGTCACGATCGTCATCAGTTGGCGGCCGCGCGGCCCGACCGGGATGACCAGCCGGCCGCCGTCGCGCAACTGCTCGCGCAGCTCGTCCGGGATGGCCGGCGCGGCGGCCGTCACGATGATCCCGTCCCACGGCGCCCCGGTCGGATCGCCCACGCTGCCGTCCGCCTCGCGGATCGTCACCGAGCCCGGGAGGTCCGGGGCGAGCGCCGCGATCCGCGCGCGGGCCGCCTCGATGAGGGTCGGCTGCCGTTCCAGCGAGGTGACCTGCGCGCCGAGCCAGGCGAGGATCGCCGCCTGGTAGCCGGACCCGGTGCCGATCTCGAGGATCCGGGCGCCGGGTTCGACGGCCAGGTGCTCGGTCATCTTGGCGACGATGATCGGCTGGCTGATCGTCTGGCCGGCGTCGATCGGGAGCGCCTCGTCGCGGTAGGCCTCGCTGCGGAACGACTCGGGCACGAAGGCCTCGCGCGGGATGGCGCCCATCGCGGCGAGGACGCGCTCATCGGTCACGCCGCGGGCGCGCAACTGGTCGGCGACCATCGCCGCTCGCGCACGTACCGGGTCCGGGCCGGGACCGCTCATCGCCGCGAGGATACGCCGCACGGCAGGCCGCTCGAGCAGGGCCCCGATCAGGACGGGGACGGTGCCGCGGCCGACGGTGGGGCGGACGGGGCGACCGATGGCGCCGCCGAGGCCGACGGCGCTGCTGACGGAGCCGCCGAGCTCGAAGCTGCGGGCGATCCGCTCGCGCCCGCCGACGCCGATGGGGCGACCGATCCCGACGCCGACGCTGACGGCGACGCGCTGACGACCGGACTGGCCGATGGGCGCCGGGGTCGGTGACGGCTTGGCGGTCAGGAAGCCGCCGTGGCCGCCGAACAGGCCGTAGAGGAGGATCGCGCTGAAGATCACCACGCTCGCGATGACGAGGTACTTCGACGCGTTGTCCGTCATGTGGACGGCGCGCTCGGTCGGCGTCAGCGTCTTGGGCGGCGTCGGGGCCTGCCCGCGTCGTCGACCGCCGGCGGCCGTGGCGGCTGCGGCGGCTGCCGCGGTGGTGGCATCAGGCTCCGGCTCCGGCTCGAGTTCGGGCTCCGCCTCATCGGACTCCTCGTCCTCAGGCTCCTCGTCCTCAGGCGCCGGTTCCGGTTCCGGCTCCAATTCAGGTTCCGGCTCAGGTTCAGGTTCCGGCTCCGGTTCGGGCTCCGGCTCGGGCTCCGGTTCGGGCTCCGGTTCGGGCTCCGGCTCCGGCTCCGGTTCGGGCTCCGGTTCGGGCTCCGGCTCCGGATCGGGTGCCATCGACTCGGGTTCGGTCGCCTCCGGCTCGATCGCGCCGGTCGGCTCCGTCGGCTCGACGGGCTCGGCCGGATCGGCGGGTGCCTCCTCCGGCGTGCCCTCGGGTCGTTCGCTCATTCGGTCGTGGGTCTCCTGGCGGCAGCCTCGCCCATCGGGCGTGGCGCGGGCGCCAGTGTACCGAAGGCGTCACGCATCGCGCACTGCGGGCACCAGCATCCCCGCCAGCCCGGCCGCGATCGTGACCAACCCGAATGCCGCCATGACCGGCGCCGGGCCGAAGACCTGGCCGAGGATGGAGCCCAGCAGCATCGCGATCGTCATCGACCCGAAGACCAGCGCGAACCGGAAGCCGACCACCCGGCCCATCAGCGCCGGCGGCGTCCGCTCCTGGAAGAGGGTCTGACTCGGGATGACGAAGACCATGTTCGCCGCACCCTGGCCGAACGCGAGCCCGAGCGCCACCCCGAGGTTGCCCGACAGGGCGAACAGGAAGATGAACAGGCCGAACAGCGCATAGCCGAGGATGACCATCCGACCCTTGGCGAAGCGCGTCCCGAGGAGCCCGACCGCGAACCCGCCGATGAGGCTGCCGAGTCCGATCGCCGTCTCCACGAACCCGTATGACGCCTGCCACGCAAAGCCGGAGTTGGTGAACGCGCCCTGGACGAAGGACGGCGTCAGCGCGATCGACAGGCCCAGGCTGAACTGGCCGACCACGCCCTGGAGCGTGTTCGTCAACAGGACGACCTCGTTGCGAAGGAAGCGCCAGCCGGCCGTCAGCTCGGCCCAGAAGCCCGGACGGGACGCGTCCTCGTCCGCGCCGATGCGGGTCGGCTTGGCCACGACGATCGTCGCGATCAGGGCCGCCGAGGCGATGTAGGTCGCGCTGTCGACCCAGAAGGCGAGCGGGACCGCCGTGCCGAGGAGGGCCACGAAGAGACCGGCCAGCGGGTAGCCGATGATGTCGGCGATGGTCTCGCCGACCCACAGCGCGGAGTTGGCGCTGAGGAGGTCTTCGGGCGGCACGATCCGCGGGAGGATGGCCACGCGCGCCGGGCGGAAGAAGACCGAGATCGTCGTCACGAGGAAGATCAGCGGGTAGACCAGGATGATGTTGGTGACCGCCGCGAGCGGGATGACCAGCACGATCGCGGCCCGCAGGATGTCGCTGACGACCAGCACTTCCTTGTGGTCCCAGCGGTCGACGAAGGTGCCCGCGATCGGGCTGAGCAGCAGGTTCGGGAGCGTGGCCGCGAAGAACACGAGCCCGGTCGCCAGCGCCGATCCGGTCGAGAGGAAGACGACGGCTACCAGCGCCATCTGGTTGAGCCGGTCCCCGAACAGCGAGATGAGCTGGCCCGCCCAGAGCGCCGAGAACGAACCGTTGAGCGCGAGGCGGACATACGGGTGGCGGCGGATCCGTTCGAGCGTCTCGGCCGGCGGCCGCGGGATGGAGATGGCCGGCGCGGCGCCCGACTCGAAGGTGTCCAGCGACGGGGAGGCGAGCCCGGGCCCGACGCTGCCCATGACCACCGGGCGCTCCAGCGCGACCGACGCGGCGAGGGCGGGTGACAGGCCGGAGCCGGTCTCGCGCTGGGTCGTCGGGGCGGCGTCGTCGCGCTCCGGCACCCGGACGACCGACGCGAACAGGAAGAACGCGAGCCCGAGCGTCAGGATCGCATCGCCCACCGAGGCGACGTTCTGGATCAGCGGGATCGGGATCGGGATGACGTCGGACAGCGGCCCGAGGTGGAGGAGGAAGGACGCGTCGAGCGGCGGCGGCAGGATGACGTGGATGACGCCGATATCGTCGGGGGTCAGGCCGGCGGCGATGAGGGCCGGCTCCCAGATCGGCATGTAGCCGCCGTTCACCAGGATGACGGTCGCGTTCGACAGGATGCCGATGAACGCGATGCTCATGCCCGGGTAGTCGCGGTTCGCCCAGAGGGCGTAGAGCAGGAGACCGAACGATGCTGCGAACAGCGGGACCCGCAGCGTATCGGCGAGCGGGATGTGGGCGTTGAGCGCGAGTTCCGTCGCCGGCCCGGATGATGACGGCCAGCGCCAGGATGGGCAGGCGCTTGAGCCGGACCGAGGCGAGGTTGAGCACGCTCCCGCCCGCGATCAGGCCGAGGATCAGCCCGAGCGCGATGCCACCGATCAACATGGGCGCGGCCGCCTGCGCTTCACCGCAGCATCATGCGTGGGCGCGCCGACGCGCGTCGACCGAGACGTGCTCGTATGCATCCCACTCATGAATTCCGTCTCCGGTGAGCGTGGCCACCCCCGCGATTTGTCAGAACTGGGCCATGGCCAGGCGTGCAGGAGTCGATTCGCATGAGCAGGATGCATACCGGCGATCGTGGGGTGGTCGCGGGGCGGTCTCGGAGGCGCTCGTGTGCATTCCACTCATGAGATCCGCCCGGTGAGTGGGAGGGTCAGACCGGATCGGCCGGCGCGGCCACGACGGCGTCGGTGCCGACCGCGTTCATCCGGTCGGCCGCCTGCGCGATGAGCGGGATCTGGCGCGGTTCCGCCGTGCGGCCGGCGTCCGGCACGCCATCCACCCAGGTCGTCCGCACGAAGGCATCGACCACGACCGGGTCGAACTGGACGCCGGCGAACTTGCGCAGTTCGGCCAGGGCCTGCTCGTTGGTCAGCGGCGTCATCCGGTAGGGGCGGGCGGCCGTCATCGCCTCGAAGGCGTCGGCCACGTGGAGGATCCGGGCGAGCCGCGGGATCTCGTCGCCGATCAGTCGGTCCGGGTAGCCCGAGCCGTTGTACCACTCGTGGTGGTGGCGGATGATCGGCAGCTCCGAGGCCAGCTTGGTGACCGGCGCGATGATCTGCGCGCCCAGGACCGGGTGCGAGTTCATGATCATCCGCTCCTCGCGGTTGAGCCGGTCCTGCTTCAGGAGGACCGCGTCCGGCACCCCGATCTTGCCGACATCGTGGAGCAGGCCACCCCATTCCAGCGCCTCGAGGTCGGCCTCGTTGACCCGCATCACCCGCCCGATGTCGACCGAGATCTCCTTCACCCGCCGGCTGTGCTGCGCCGTGAACGGATCGCGCTTGTCGACCGCCTCGGCCAGCGCCCCGATCGTCTGGGTGAACATCTCGCGCATCTCGACGAACCGCTGCGACGCCTGGCGCGTCGTGTACAGCGGCAACGCGAACAGCAACGTGGCCCACCACTGGATGGAGTAGACGATCGCCATCAGCCAGCCGAGGGGCGCGAGTGCGATGTTGTTGAAGGCCGTGTCCTTGGAGTCCCCAACTATCACAGCCGTGATCGATTGACCGGTTCGAAGGGCCAGGACGCCACTCGCAATCACCGTATTGAGCAGGAACAGCACGATCGCGGCCACGACCGTGGCAAAGAAGTCGATCGCCAAGCTCGCGTCCCCTGACTGCTTGGCAACCGACAAGAGGCCTACGTAGACCGTCCCAGCCACGACGGCGGGAAGTGCGGCTCCAGCGTGATTCGCCAGAGTCCCATACCAAGGGATACGACCGCGGACCTCTCGAACCTCGGTCGTTCCAATTGCAGCTACCCAACCCGCCGCGGCAGGTCCGCCGAGTGCCATGACGGCAACGACCGGTGCCATAGAGACTGCTTGGTGACTCCCAAGCGGCAGCTTTACGGGTAGAGCGGACGTGACGAGCGTGAGCGCCGTCCAGAAAGCCAGTCCAAGAAGTACTTGACCGTCCGACGGCGACGAGCTACCCGCGGCGGCGCAATCAAAGCCCAAAGCAATGCACGGGTCGATGGGAAACACAAGAGCCGCAGCCACGAGCGCTACGGCACTCAGAGCTACGACTCCAGCGATATAGAGTTTGAGTGATCGCGGCATCAAGTGCCTCGTACGTCTCCGGCGGCTTCCTAACTCTAGACCTGGCGTCTAGACGAAGGTAATCGCTCCAAACGTACTAGAACCCTCGAAGTGAAGCTCCGCCAGCTAAGGCGATCATGGCCACACTTGCGAGTGCGATCACTGCCCGCGAAACCTTGGCCTTCATGAGAAGGTCCTTACCAACCCTTGACGAGCATCTCTGGGCTCACGGTCGATCCTCCTTCGCGGCCCTCGTGCTCTTGGAAACACGAAAACCGACCGGACTCATGGTCGGTCGGTTGCACTACTCGCTCGGCCCCACCCTAAGTGCCCATTTCAGGTGGAGCTTCTGCGCGTCCGAGCGTCTTAACGTTGCTTCCTAGTACTGGGGTACTACGAAGTGGGCCGGACTATAGGGAGGCCGGACCGGACCGGTCAATACGGCACCTTACCTATCCCTACAGCGATTCGAGAGGTGGTGGCTCGACGTCGAGCTCCTGGCGAAGGCGCGTCGCATAGTGAGCGTACTGTTCGGCGGCCGCTGCGTGCGCGCCGCTGGCTCGATACAGCCGAAGCAGTGAAACCTCAATTGATTCGGCGTCCGTGTCAACCTCCAGGGCACGCCGCGCGATTCGAATACCGCGATCGAAGTGACCGCCACTCAAGTCAGAAGCAAGGGCATGCTCGATCACTTGAAGGTAGGAAGCATGTAGCCAGTCGCGATACGAGGCGGCCCAGTCTTCATACTCGAAATCGAGCGCGAACCGACCTTCATAGGCTGTCGACAAGTCTTCGACTTGATCTGGGGTCGGATTCGACCCCATACGTCGAATCAGCTGACCGCAAGTCGAACTCATGCTGGTTATGAGTTCAGGATCAAGCCAGATGATCTCTGACTCGTGATGCACGTACCCCGGCGAAAGGTCGTCATTGAAGTCTTCCTCGAATACTCGTCGCATGAAGTACGTCGTCTGGTTGAGCGAGTTCATCGCCAGAGTGGGTTCAAGGTCCGGCCAGAGTGCTTCGAGGACTTGATCCCGCGTGCATGCGAAATCCGGGCGCGTAAGCAGCAACGCAATGAGGGCTAGCACTCGACGTCGGATGTTGGTTCCGGGGACCACCCGACTGTCAATCTTGACGCGGATTCTGCCAAGATCTTCGATACACACTCTCGGCGCCAGCCGACGCGACAGTGCTTTGCCGAGTTCCGACCCGCCCGCCACGCGTCGCAGGGACCTGCCGGTCGCCCGTAGCCTTCGAACGTCAGATTGGTCCCCGATCATCTCTAGGAGTCGACCCGTGCTTAGGCGTGAGTCGCCGTTCGACGCATCCAGCTGAAGCCGGAGCGCCTGCTGCCATCGCATCGGATGCCGTCGCATAGCACCCTGGATTCCTTCGATGGCTTGGAGACTTACATCGCTGGTCCTGCGCGCCAGAAGGTCGGCTAGATAAGTGAGATGCCAAGGGGAGTCGGCGCCTATCGAGGCAATCGCCGTGGAGAGACTGTCATCAGACGCGGCGTAGGCCACGAGTAGGTCCGCGACTCGGCGAGATCGGTGCGCGCGTTGCTTCTGCGACGCGGTTCTTGCGACCTCGGCAAGTTCGCGCGCTTGCGGGTCGTATGTGGCGGCGGCCAGGTGGGCTGTGTCCACCAGGCGAGAGACACCGAGGCCTGGGCTCGTGGAGTAGGTCGAGCCGATTGCCGACAGCGCGACTCGAGCATCCTCATATCGATGTCGTCTGATGCTGTATCTAGCGCCAATGAGGGTCCGATGCCATCGATGCTTGAACGACAAACCGGAAATCGAATCGGCCTCGTCCAGTAGCGCCGTGGCTCTGTTCGGGTCACCGTAGGAATCCTCGTACTCCGCTGCTTCAAGTACAAGGTCGGCCTCTGCGCGCAGATCAGGTCGATTCAAGGCGGCATGGACCAACGAGTCGGCCTCGCTCACACGTCCAACCTGGGCAAGCACAGCGGCGCGCAGCACGACGAGCGACGCTTTCTCAATCAGGGCCGAGCCAGCCTGAAGGGAGTCGTCAGCTTCCTCCAGCTCTCTGAGTGCGTCGGACGGCCGATCCTGGAGGATCGAAATCAAGCCGAGATTGAGCATCGTCACGCCGAAGTGATGCGGATGTGCATTCCGTTGGTGCGCGGCCATCGCGCTGAAATGAGCTGCAACCTGATCGAGATTTCCCTCGAGGCCACCGGCCTCTAATGAGAGCTGCGCAGCCTGCGCAATGAGTCGAAGGTTGCGATCCTCGGTCGCCGCCAGCAGGCTCTGGGCGATCTCAAGGGCGTCCGCGCCGTTCCCAGCATTGATGTGTAGCGTCAGCAGGTTCAGGAGCGCGTGGTCTCGCTCTTGATCCCGAACAACTCCCGCTAGAACGCGCTGCGTTTCAGCAAGAGCGCCCTCGTAATCTCCTTGCTGCATACGGACGCGGGACATGACCACGCCGAACGCGTCCGGCCGCAGCTCAGCAGGCGTTTGCTCAATCAACTCACCCGCGATTGCGTACTCGGCGCTCCCCATGATTTCGGGAATTGCAGCGGCGATAGTGGTAGCGACCGCGCTGTAGTCGCCAGCTTCGCCGAAATGATGGGCCGCGATGCGCCAGTCGCTTCTGGCGGCAACTTCGGCAATTCGATAGTGGAGATTGCGTACATCGGATGCGCTGATAGTGTGTCGAAGTCGGTCCTCGAGGAAATCGCGTACCAATGGGTGGAACCGCAGCTGGCCGCGCGAGGTCTTGCTTCGGCGCGTGAGGAGCGTGAGGAACTCCGCAGACTCAGTGAGTCGCGCGACGGAATCTGCATCCAGGTCGGTCGCGACTCTGGCTAGGTCGGGCGTGACAACCTGCAGTATCGAACTGCGCATAAGGAACTGCTGGAGGTCGTCCTCGAGATCGCCGACGACCTCCTCGGCTAGATAGTCGTAGAGCTCACGATCTGCACCACTTAGTCCGCGAATGAAGCGTCGGATTTCCGTCGGCGACCTGTCGCGGAGGGCAGCATTCACGAGATGGAGCGAGGCGGCCCATCCCTCCGTGCGGGCCGAAACGTCGGCTAGGACATCGGAGTCGAGGTCACGGCGATATGTCTCGTTGAATAGCCTCGCGGTTTCGGACCTGTCAAACCGAAGATCCGCCGTTCCCAATTCGGCGACCTCGCCAGATGCACGAAGTCGCCCCAACGGGACCGCCGGGTTTCGTCGGCTCGCGAACACGACACAGAGTCGATCTGGGGCCCGAGCGACGAGCTCCCGCATCACGATTCGAGCGTCCGCTGAATCATCAACGACGTGGAGATCGTCGATGATCAGTACGGCGCCATTCCCAGCAATCGACGGCAGTTCGCGAAGGAATAACTCAACGGCGGCGTCGCGAGTTCGACCGCCACCCGGCAGTTCAGACAAGAGCTCCGCAGTCCCCGAGGCAAAGGTGGGGTCGTGCTCGCGCCCTGCCGCGACGAGATGGCTAAGGAGGGAGACCCAGTCGCGGTCGTCCTCGTCGAGGCGGTACCAGAGCGTGCGCAGTCGGGTTCGGCGGGAGAAGTCCGCCAGCAATGTCGTCTTGCCGTAACCCGCGTCAGCCAAGACAAGTACGACCCGGTGGTGGACCTTCGCGGCGAGCCAGTCGAGGAGACGGTCTCGCGCCAGGATCTCATCGCGTAGCGGCGGACGTTGGACCTTCGCGGGTTGGATGGGGTACCCGCTCATACCGTCGCCCAGGCCTCCCTGCGAGAACCGGTTGCTCGCCGAGCGACTCGCACCGGAGGCGATCGATCCTGAAGGGTCGGTCGGTTGCGCTGGTCGCGAAGGGTGAGGAGGCGCGAACGATACGGACTGGCCCATCGCAGTGTCAACGGTGGTTTCGGGTCCGGGCATGCGCGCCATCTTGGCGCGCACCGCTCACCTCGCGATTAGCTGCGACCCGCGGACACTGTCAGCCCTCGTATTCGAAGCCGATCTTGACCTCGACTCGGTACTCGACGATCTCGCCGTCGTCGACGATGGCGGTCGACTTCACGACTTCGACGGTCTGGATGTTGCGGACCGTGCGGGACGCGGTGGCGACGGCCTGGCGGGCGGCGTCGCTCCACGACTTGGGGCTGGTGCCGACCATCTCGCGGATGATGATGACGCCCATGGCTGGCTCCTCCTGTGAGATGACGGGCGCTCATGATGACACGAGGCCGACCCGTTTCCGGGCCGGCCTCGTGGCTGCTCAGGGGATTCGGGCGTTGGGCGCGCCGCTAGACGGTCACCGTGGCTTCGATGGTGCCTGCTCGGACCTTGTCGAAGCAGGTGCTGCAGTAGACGGGTCGATCGTTGCGCGGCGCGAACGGGACGACGGCCTGGCCCCCACAGGCCCCGCAGATCGCGGCGTGGAACTCTCGTGGTCCCTCGTTGGAGCGGGCCCGCTTCGCGACCGCTCGACATGACGGGCAGCGTTGGGGATCGTTGGTCAATCCCTTGCTGGCAAAGAAGGCCTGCTCGCCGGCCGAGAAGACGAACTCCTCGGCACAGTCACGACAGGTCAGGCTACGGTCCGCGTACACCCTCTCCAGACCCTCCTCGGTTCGGGACGCCATGACGAATGGGTCCGCGACACCGAGTGGGCGACGGGTCGGCGACGGGCGCATTGGGCAGGGGTGCGCGCCCGGTCGGCCCGGGCTCGGAGCCCGGAACTCATAGCGAAGAAGATATGCGTGCCGTCAAGCCCCTCCTAGCCCTATTTTTGCCACGTGGAACCGCTGTGGCTGGGTGGGCGTCGATGCGCCGTGCGTGAACTCCTTCGTGCGGTCGTCGTCGCCGTGCTTTCGGTGCTCGTCATCGCCTGCGCTCAGCCGGCTCCCAGCGGTGCGCCGACGGGGCGTCCGAGCCCGAGCGCGACCAGCTTCGGTCCCATCGACCACGCGACCGGCGCGACCGACATCCTGCTCCGGTATGACCAGGGCGGCGGCTTCGTCCCCGCGGAGTTCTTCGCCAGCCACGTGCCGATCTTCACCCTCTATGGCGACGGGACCGTCGTCTTTCGGGACCCTGCGGCGGACGCATTACCGGCGGTCAACGGCGTCCGCCCGAACCGGCCGCTCCGCATGGCGCGACTCACCGAAGCGCAGATCCAGGCGACCTTGCTGCAGGCAATCACGGAGGGCGGGCTCGGCATCGCACGCCTCGACTACCAGAATGATCGCGTCGCTGACGCCTCCACGGCCACGTTCATCCTGAACGCCGGTGGCATCTCCAAGAAGGTGTCGGTCTACGCCCTCGGGATCGAGACCCCGGACGGGCGGGATGCGCCGGCCCGGGCGGCGTTCGGAAAGCTCGCCGATCATCTCGTCCACTTCGAGCAGGGCGGGACGATCCGCACCGTCGAGTACGTGCCGGCCGGCTACCGCGGCTACCTCCTCGAACGCGCGGGTGGGAACGCCGCCAAGCCCTGGCCGTGGCCGGACATCGAGCCGTCGGACTTCGTGCTGCCCGCGGATCCGGACACGGGGCGATTGCGGGCGAAGGCGCTCACGGTCGCGCAGGCCGAGGCGCTCGGGATCACGCCCTACCTGGGTGGCTTCCAGGGGCTCGAGCTCACCTTCACGGGCGAAGACGACCCCTATTCGTTCACCCTCCGACCGCTCCTCCCCGACGAGGTCGCCGCGCCGGAGCCAGCCTCGAGCGAAGGCCCGCCCGCCGGCGCCATCTTCATCCCGATCAGCAGCGCGACGCTGGGCGAGGGAGGACGTCGCCTCAGCCTGACCTTCGTCGGAGGCCGGCCATTCGCCGCCGGCGATCCGTGCTCGACCGAATACTCGGCGACCACGCGGGTCGTCAAGGGCGTCCTCGAGATCGGCGTCTTCCAATCGGCCTCGCCGCCCCGGGCGCCCGTGGCCTGTGACCTCATCGGCCACGAACGACACCTGGAGGTGGATCTCGACGTTCCGTTCGCCGGCCTGACCTGGCGTGACCGGGCCGACCCGGACCGCGGTCCGATCCCCTTGCCAAAGCCTGGGTGAACCGCGGAGCGCCCTAGCCGGCCTCGGCGTAGCGGTCGGCGGCGTAGCTGACGAAGCGGGTCTGCTTCTTCTTGAACCAGAGCTGGATCTCGCCGGTCGGGCCGTTGCGGTGCTTGGCGAGGCGCAGGTTGATGACCTCGCCGTCCTGGTCCTCCTGGCCGTCCTGACCGCGCTCCTTGTCGCGCCACAGGAACATCACGAGGTCGGCGTCCTGCTCGATGGCGCCCGACTCGCGCAGGTCCGACAGCCGCGGCTCCTTCGACTCCCGCATCTCCGGCTGGCGCGACAGCTGCGAGAGGGCGATGACCGGGATCGACAGCTCGCGCGCAAGCGCCTTCAGCCCGCGCGAGATCTCCGACACCTCCTGGACCCGGTTGGCGTCGCGATTGGTGGTCGTGGCCTGCATCAGCTGGAGGTAGTCGACGATGACGAGGTCGAGCCCGGACTCCGCCTGGAGCCGGCGCGCCTTGGTCCGAAGCTCCATCGCCGAGATGTTCGGCGTGTCGTCGATGTACATCGGCGCTTCCGACAGGGCGTTCATCGCCGGGGCGATCCGGGTGAAGTCGAGCTCCTCGAGGAAGCCCGAGCGAAGGCGCTGCGAGTCGATGTTGGCGACGCTGGACAGCAGGCGCAGGACGAGCTGCTCCTTGCTCATCTCCAGGCTGAACACGCCGACGCTCTTGCGCTCCTTGACGGCGGCGTGCTCGGCGATGTTGAGCGCGAAGCTCGTCTTGCCGACCGACGGGCGGGCGGCGAGGACGACGAGGTCGCTCTTCTGGAGCCCGGTGGTCAGGGTGTCGAGGTCGGTGAACCCGGTCCGCACGCCGCTGATCTCGCCGCGGTGGGCGTGCAGGTAGTCGAGCCGGTCGTAGGCGTCGTGGAGGAGCGACTTGAGCGGGCTGAACCCGGCGTCGACCCGCTTCTGGCTGACCGCGAACAGTTCCGCCTCGGCGCGGTCGATCGCCTCCTGGACCTCGGCCGGGTCCTCGTAGCCGATCCCGGCGATCCGCCCGGCGGCCCCGATCAGGTTGCGCAGGACCGCCTTGCGCTCGACGATCCGGGCGTACTGCTGGACGTGGACCGCGGTCGGCGTCTCGTTGGAGAGGCTGGACAGGTAGGCGCGGCCACCGATCGCCTCCAGCTCGTCCTTGCGCTCGAGCGCCTCGGCGACGGTGACGATGTCGATCGGTTCGCGTCGCTCGTAGAGATCGAGGGCGGCGGCGTAGATGCGGCCGTTGGCCTGGCGGTAGAAGTCGGCCGGACGGAGGAATTCGGCCACCTCGATGACCGCGTCGCGATCGATGAGGATGGCGCCCAGGACCGACTGCTCGGCCTCAAGACTCTGCGGCGGAAGGCGGTCGATCACGCGGAAGCAACTCCGTCAGTGGCTGGGGTCACTGATTGTCGGAGCGCCGACCTCCCGCGCGGTCCACGAAAGCGCCCGACCCACCGCACGCACTCCACCAAGTTCGCGACCCTGTGGGCCACCTGTGGACGAAATCGTGGATATCCACGACGCGGCTCAGTCCAAGCCGTGCGGATGACCCCGATCAGCTTGCCTTGAATCCTGACATCGTCGTAGAACTGGGCCGGATACGCAGGGTTCGCTGGCTGGAGTCGGATCTGGTCCTTCTCCTTGAAGAAGCGCTTGAGGGTGACCGCGTTCTCCTCCACCTGGGCGACGACGATGTCTCCGTTGCGGGCGGTCGTCTGCGGGCGGATGAGGACGAAGTCGCCGTCCGCGATGTGGGCCTCGATCATCGAGTCACCGCGGACCCGGAGCACGTAGGCGTCGCCGCCGGGCGCGAGGACGTCCGGGATCGCCATGGTCTCCGAGGCGTCCTGGTAGGCCTCGATCGGGCCGCCGGCCGCGATCTCGCCGATGATCGGGACGACGCGGGCGTCGCCGGTCGTCGCCTGGGGCACGAGTTCGCTGCTGAGCCCGAGCTGGATCGCCGCGGTCGGGGTCAGGCGGATGGCCCGCGACTGCGCCGCGCCACGCTCCAGGTAGCCGTCACGCTCGAGGATCTGGAGGTGGTGGTGGACGGCCGACGTGGAGGCGAGCCCGACCGCCCGGGCGATCTCCCGCACCGACGGCGGATAGCCGCGCGCACGCAGCGTGGCCGCGATGAAATCGAGGATCTTGACCTTGCGTTCGGCGTCGTGCTTCGTCACTCGCGCCTCCTTGGCCACTCATGATAGCGAACGGACGTTCGATGTCAAGGAAGGCCTGCGTGACCGCGCGGCCGAGGCTGGTAGACTCCTCCCTCCCCGAGGGTAGGAGGCGGAACGGCGCATGGCGCGGCAGCGGAACACGAAGCGGAGCAGGCGGTCGGTCGGTGCCGCCGGGTTCGGTCGCGCCCTGACGCTGATGGCGTTCCTGCCGATCGCCAGCCGCGTGCCGATGTACACCCGGCTCATCACCGCGCTGGTGATGGACGATCGGATGCCCGTCCAGCGCAAGGCCCTGCTGGCCGGCGCGGCCGGCTATCTGGTCATCGGTCGCGACATCATCCCGGACGACATCCCGATCATCGGCGGCCTCGACGACCTCGTCGTGATCGTCCTGGCGGTCGAGTTCTTCCTCGACGGGGTGCCCGACGACCTGCTCACCGAGAAGCTCACCGAGCTCGGGATCGAGCGGGCCGAATTCGATCGTGACGTCGCCCAGGTGCGACGCTTGACGCCGGGCCCGGTCCGGCGGACCATCCGCCGCGTCCCCGAGCTCATCGGTGGCGTGAACGTGGCCATGAAGCAACTCGGTCTGGGGCCCCGAACGCGGGCCTGGATCAACAGGGAGGATCGCAGCGCGTGAAGGTCATCCTGACGAAGGACGTGCCGAAGGTCGGCAAGAGCGGGGAGATGAAGCAGGTCGCCGACGGCTTTGCGACGAACTTCCTGATCCCCCAGAAGCTGGCCGTGCCCGCGGCCGGCGGCGCCTACCGGGCCTGGCAGCACGACATCGCCAGCCGCGAGGACAAGCGCAAGCGCGAGCGCGAGGAGGCCGAGATCGCGGCGACCCGCATCTCGTCGACGACGCTGACGATGGGCGTCAAGGTCGGCGAGGGCGGCAAGCTGTACGGCTCGATCACGTCGAAGGACATCGCCGACGCGCTGGCCCGGCGCGGGATCGATGTCGACCGCCACAAGATCGACCTCGAGGAGCCGCTCAAGACGCTCGGCACCTACAAGGTCGCGATCAAGGTCATGAGCGGCCTGACCCCCGAGGTCACGATCGTCGTCGAACCCAAGGGGTAGGCTCGCCGATCGACGGGAGGGTCGGAATGGCGACGATCGGGCAGGTCGGCCTTGGCGTCCTGGGGCAGCTATTCGCGGGACACCTGCTGAAGGCGGGGCCGCTGCACGTGTTCGACCTCGATGCCGACCGGATGGCGGCGGCGGCGGCGCTCGGCGCGAACCCGGCGGTCTCCGCCGCGGCCCTTGCTGCCGAGGCCGACGTGGTCGTCTTCTCGCTGCCGAACCCGGCGGCAGTCCGTGCCGTGATGACCGCGCCCGACGGCGTCCTCGCTGGCATCAAGCCGGGCACGGTCATCCTCGACACGAGCACGATCGACCCGGCCACCAGCCGCGAGATGTACGACCACGCGACAGTTGCCGGCGCCCGCTATCTCGACGCCCCGGTCAGCGGCGGCGCGCCGATGGGCGCCGGCACCGACGGCGCCCGGGCGGCCACGATCAGCTTCATGGTCGGTGGCGACCGCGACGCGTTCGAAGACGCGAAGCCCGTCATGGGCCTCCTCGGCAAACGCTGGTTCTACCTGGGTCCGGCCGGCTCAGGCAGCACCGTCAAGCTGATCAGCAACCTGATGGCCGGGCTGCACAACCTCGTCGCCGCGGAGGCCTTCGTGCTTGGCGCCGCCGCCGGGTTCAGCCCGGAAACCCTGTTCGAGGTGTTCGACGGCACCGATGCCAAGAGCTACCACCTGACCGATTACTTCGCGCCGCGCATCCGGCGCCACGACTTCGAGCCCGGCTTCTCGGTCGACCTCCAGTACAAGGACCACCGGCTCGCCGCCGAGCTGGCCCAGGAGCTGAAGGTGCCGGCGATCTTCAACGCCCTCGCGGTCCAGACCTACCAGCAGCTCCGGGCACAGGGCCTCGGCGGCAAGGACCTGGTCGAGGCCGTGAACCACCTCGGCCGGCTGGCCGACGTCGACATCTACGAACCGCGGTCGTCCTAGCTACGGCTCGATGATCGTTGTGGTCCAGCGGACCGTGCTGTCGGGCGCGATGGCGAGGATGCTGGCCGACGACTTGTCACCCGCCTCCGGCTCGTATGCCAGTGCGTAAGCCGTCCCCTCCGGGCCGACGACGACCGACCAGAACTGCGAGCCCGGCCGCTTGAGCTCGACCGGCCAGCCGGGACGAATCCGGCCATCGGTACCGACGGCGACGAGACTGCCCCCGACCGTCGAGGTGCGCGCCCGCAGTGACAGGACGAGCGTCCCGTCAGCCCCGGCCCCGGGGACGACCGGCGAGGGGCAGTACCCCGCCTCGTGTTCGAACTCGAGGCCCGGCCGAGCCGTCTCGAGTGACGTGGCCGGCTCGAACGGCCAGCCCTTCATGATGGCGAGGGGTGGCGTCAGGCCGTAGATCGAACGGTCGAGTTCGCTGTAGACGTAGATGCTGCCGTTCCGCGACACGATCGGTGACGGCGGGACGCCGACGACGCAGCCGCCAACGTCCTCGGTTCGCTCGGCCGACGCCATCGGCAGCACGCCGGACAGGACGGATGTGCCGCCAGCGTCGAGGACCGCCACGCGCGTCGTGTGCTTCATCGCCGAGCCCAGGGCGACGACGATCCGCCCACTCGACCCGAATCGGGCCGCGGAGCCATAGCCAGGGAGCGTCTCCGGCCATCCAGCGACCCAACCGGCGCGGTCCAGGGCCTTGACCACGCTCTCCTCTACGTCCTGGCCGGTATGTCCGACGCCATAGGTGACGCCGTCCGGCCCGACCGCCCACGAGTCAGCGAACCAGGTGTCGTCGAGCCCGACCGGCGTGCCTTGTCGCTCCGTGGCATCGGCGGCGATCGTCGTCTCGGTGACGTCGTGAACGGTGACGTCGCCGGTCACGTTGTCGCTCACTCGGCGCTCGGAGACGACGGTCAGATCGCGTCCCATGCCGTAGGCGGTGAGCTCCTCGAGCTTGACAGGCCATCCGTTCATGGACTTCCCGGCCACGTCGAATGCGTACGCACGGACATCAGGGTCATCGGGGTCGTCCGGCGTCAGCTCTCGCGCGTCGCAGATGATCCGGACAGAGCCGTCGTCGACGGCGAGCGGGAGTCCGCACCATGTAGAACCCTTGATGGCGACCGGCCAGCCCGCGCGCGGCCGCCCGTCGCGGTCGAGGAGCACCAGGACGGCCGGACCCTTGCGCACCGAGATCGCGACGTAGAGGCCGCCATCGGGTCCCGGAGCCAGCCGGGCTTCCTGGGCCGAGATCTCGCGGGCGGACCCACGGACGGGGGCCAGAGCCGCAGACGGCGGACGCGACGGGCTCACGGTCGATGTGACGGTCGGTTCCGCTGACGCCGCAGCAGACGTCGACGGCGACTGTCCCGAGGCCGACGAAGGGGGTGAGGTGGACGGCGCGCTCGGGACGGGGCTCGCCGTCGAAGCACAGCCGGCGACTAGGGCGCCGGCGACGATCATGGTCGCGATTCGTCGATACGAGGAGCGCATCGCATCTCCTTCGGGACATTGTCAGCCACGGAGACGCGTGGACGTCGGATTTGCAACGTCGTAGCAAATCAGCCCCCCAAGCGTCACCTCTCCCACAGGCCATACCGTGAGGGATCGGATGCACGTCTCAGTTCTGCGACTGGCGACGACGATGGTTGTCAGCATTCTCCTGATCGGCTGCTCGTCGGCGGCGGATCCGAGCCCGAGCCCAACCGGGACCCCGGTCGTGACGCTGTCCTCGACCCCGCCGGCAACGCCCGTCCCGTCACCGTCCCTCGCCGTCACCGACGGCGAGCCTGACGCCCTCCCCGCACGCCGCCGCCGCCGACATCGAGCCCGACGACGGCCCCGTTCTGGACCACGACCGGGAAGCTGATCGTGCCTCGCTCGTCGCACACCGCCACATCGCTCCTGGACGGCACGGTCCTCGTGGCGGGAGGCTCCGCAGAAAGCCCCGACATCGGTTCCGCCGAGTCGTACGACCCCGCCACCGGTCGCTGGGTCGTCACCGGGAAGATGACGGTGACCCGTACGGCCCACACGGCCACCCGGTTGGCTGACGGCAAGGTCCTGGTCGCGGGCGGCGCCGGCGGCAAGGACTTCCAACCCATGTCCTCGGCCGAGCTGTACGACCCGGCCACCGGCCGCTGGACCGCCACCGGGAAGATGCACGCCTCGCGCGCCGGACACTCCGCCACCTTGCTGCGCGACGGCAGGGTCCTCGTGGCCGGGGGCGCCACCGACCTCGACGGGGCCAACAGGCTGGCCTCGGCCGAGCTCTATGACCCGAAGACAGGATCATGGACAGCGACCGGTGCCATGGCCCAAGCGCGATCTGCGCCGGCCGTGCTGTTGGCCGACGGCAGGGTCCTCGTCGCCGGTGGCGTCAGCCCATTCGTCAACCCGGTCGATCTCCGTTCGCTGGCCTCCACCGAGCGATATGACCCCGCTACCGGGCGCTGGACCGCCGCGGCGAAGATGGCCCAGCGGCGCTTCGGCCACACGGCCACGCTGCTGCCCGACGGCCATGTCCTCATCACCGGAGGCAGCGCCGGGTTCGGCAAGCCGCTCGCATCAGCGGAGGTGTATGACCCCGACGGCAACCGCTGGTCCGCGACCGCGGGCCTGCGCGATGCCCGATACGACCACACGGCCACGCTCCTCGCGGATGGGACCGTGCTGGTCATCGGCGGCCGCGACGAGGACGGCCTGGTGGCCTCGGTCGAGTCGTACGACCCCGCCACGAAGACCTGGAGCGTGGCCAAGCCCCCGGCAGTGTCGCGCGAGGATCACACGGCAACACTCCTGTCGGACGGTCGCACGTTGCTGGCCGGAGGCCGTGACAACGGCGGCGGCCTCGCGGAAGCGGCCGAGCTGTACGACCCGGGCAGCTGACCGGAGACTACGACCCCGCCAACCGCCAGATCGACACCCCGTCCGCGTCATAGACCGTCTCGAACAGGTCGCTCGCGCCGAAGTCGGTGACGTCCTCGCCATCGCACGGGTTGCCGCCGCTCGACAGGACATAGGTCGCCCGGTAGCGGGCCATCCGCTGCGCGGCCACCTCCGGCCCGTCGCAGTAGATCGCGATCGTGTCCTCCTCGCGCGGCCCCGGGTCGTAGCCGAGGTTCGAGACATATGGCCCGAAGGTCGAGATGCGCAGCCGCCCGGCGAGATCCACCGGGCTGTTGATGTTCGGAGTCGGTGATGAACACCGACCGCTCCGGCGTGTTCGCCGCGATCCACCGCGCGGCCGTCTCCTGCGACAGCCCGAGGGCCACATCCCGTGCCCGCATGTGCCAGTCGGCGATGAGGATCGGCGAGAACGCGCACACGACCAGCACGAGCACCGCGACCCAGCGCGACCAGCGATGCATCAGCCACGCCGCGAGGATCGCGACCGCGATCCACATGATCTGGAAGTACTTGTTCATGTCGAATTCGACCGCGCTGACCACGATCACGTTGGGAACGATGAACAGCGCCACCAGCCACGCAACGAGGAACCATCGATACGGCATCCCGCGAGCGGTGAAGGCGGCGACCACCGCGAGCGCGAACGGGATGCCGAGGTTGGTCAGGTAGAAGAAGAGGACGGCCGGCGGCCCGTCGCCGAACGGCGCCGACCCCCAGCCGATGACGAACCGGAACGCCCCGATGTCGCGCTGCTGCATCACCGCCCCGAGGATGAACGGCGCGGCCAGGACGGCCGGCGCGAGGAACAGGACCGCATCGCGGCCGGCGGTCCGGGCCCGCCAGGCGCCCGTCGTCAACACGTACAACCCGACGATCAGGTAGGTCGCCGGGAAGGCGAAGAACTGGAACGGGGCCAGCAAGGCGGCCAGGATCCCGGCCAGCAGGACCCCCGCCGGGCGCCGATCCAGGCACGCGACGACGAGCAGGACGACCGTGACCAGCCCGGGCAGCCCGAGCGTCGTGGCCCGGTGGGGCAGGAACCCGGTGCTGAAGATCGAGGCGATCTTGAAGTACGGCCAGCCCGCGATCCACGTGTTGTCGTACGAGGTCGTGCCGACCATCGCCAGGATGTCCGTGTCGCCGGCGATGACGTCACCGACCAGCCGGATCCAGCCCAGGCCGCCGGCGAAGCAGACGAGGATCGCGGCGATCGTGGCCACCGACCGTCGGCCGGTCAGCTGGACGGCGAGCGCCCAGACCACGAGCGCCAGGACGCCCGCGAAGGCGGCGCTGGTGACGAAGTAGACGCCGATCAGATCGACCCCGGCGACGGTCGAGCTGATCGCGCCGTGGAAGTCGGCGAACCAGTGATACGTCAGTGGCGCCCCGGCGAAGTACGGGACCTCGGGCGGGAAGTTGCCGGCGGCGATGCTCGCGCCGATCGACACATGGACGAGGAAGTCGCTCCAGTTCCAGCCGCCCGACACCCAGCCGGTCTCGGTCTTCACCCAGCCGTTCGACCCGAGGACGACCAGCACGACCACGCCGACGGCGGCCGCCACGATCCAGGCGGGGGCGTCGGCGCGGGCCGCGGCGGCGATGCGTCCAAGCGAGGGTCGCTCCAGTGGCGTCAGCCACCGACTTCGCACGAGCGCGAAGCCGAGACAGCCGAACGCGAGCAGGACGGCGCTGACCAGGATCGACGCCCGCCCGAACCCGCCGACCCGGGCCACCAGGTTCACGAGGTGAGCCGACAGGTACACGCTCGTCACCGCCGCCGCCCCGATGGCGCCCGGGTTCGGCAGGCCCGGGGCGACGCGCTTGATGACGATCCAGCCCGGGACGAAGCAGAGCAACGGCCAGACGAGGACCACCGCGGTGAGGGGCACGAACCAGACGAGCGCCGCGGCCGCGATGATGGCGAGCGCGACCGCACCGACGGCGCGGGCGGACGGCGGAGGCGAGCCGTCGGCGGCGGCGGGGGGTTCCACAGCGGGACGATGATAGGGGCATGACCGCGCGAACCATCCTGCACGTCGACCTCGACGCCTTCTTCGCCGCGGTCGAGCAGCGCGATCGCCCGGAGCTGCGCGGCCGGCCGGTGGTGGTCGGCGGGGCGGGTGGCGAGGATGCCCGCGGGGTCGTGTCGGCCGCGAGCTACGAGGCGCGCGTCTTCGGGATCCGCTCCGCGATGTCGCTGCGCGAGGCGTATCGGCGCTGTCCGGACGCGGTCTTCCTGCCGGTCGACGGGCGGCGCTACCAGGCGGCAAGCCGCGACGTCATGACCATCCTTCGGCGCTTCACGCCGCTCGTCGAACCGATCTCGATCGACGAGGCATTCCTCGACGTCACGGCGTCCGCGGCCCTGTTCGGGGATGGCCCGGCGATCGCCCGGCGGATCAAGGACGAGACCCGTGAGGAGGTCGGGCTGACGGCGTCGGTCGGGGTGGCGACTACCAAGTTGGTGGCCAAGATCGCATCGGACCTGGAGAAGCCGGACGGGCTGGTGGTCGTGCCGGCCGGCGAGGAGGCGGCCTTCCTCGCGCCGCTGCCGATCGGGCGGTTGTGGGGGGTCGGCGAGAAGACGGCGACGGCGCTGGCCGAGTACTCGGTCCGGACGATCGGCGATCTCGCGGCGCTGCCCCCGGACCTCGTCGTTCGGCGGTTCGGCAAGCACGGGGCGTCGCTCGTGGCTCGGGCGCGCGGGATGGACCCCGATCCGGTCCACGACGGCGACCCGGCGAAGTCGGTCGGACACGAGCACACGTTCGATGTCGATACCAGCGATTCCGAGGTCATCGAGCGGACCCTTCTCGCCATGGCCGACGGGGTCGCCGGTCGACTCCGTTCGGCGGGCGTCCGGGCCGGGACCGTGGCCGTCAAGATCCGCGACAGCAGCTTCAAGACGATCACCCGCCAGCGGACCCTGGCCGAACCGACCGACCTGACCGACCCGATCTACACGGCCGCGCTCGAGCTGGCCCGGCCCGAGATCCGCGGCATGCGCGTGCGCCTGCTGGGCGTCACCGCGTCGAACCTGGGCGAGCGCGAGCAGCTCGGCATGTTCGACACGACCGAACCGCGACATCGGCGCGCGGTGGAGGCCGCCGACACGCTCCGGCGGCGGTATGGCGAGGGCGCGGTGACGCGGGCCAGGCTGCTCGGAGCGGGCCTGCCGGCGCCGTTCGAGCGAGACCCGCGGAACCCGCTGGACCGCCGGGCGCGTGGTGTCCCGACCGACGCGGATTCGGCGGAAGCGGCTGACCCGAGCCGTGACACGCTAGCTGGCACGGAGCTCGACGACATTCCGCCCGACGACGCTTGACATCGAACACCTGTTCGGTCTAGGGTGACGTCACAACCGAACAGACGTTCTGTCGGACGAGTGCTCCGGACGACATGACCCAGCGACCAAAGCCCCCGGAAAGGAGCCATCCCGATGGCATTCATCCGAGTCGAGCCGGTCCAGGTCCAGGTCCGGACCGACTGGTTCAGTGGACGCCCACGTGAGATCACGTGGGGCCACGAGCGACTGCCGATCACCCGACTTGCGGTCGTCCGCGAGGAGGCTGCCGCGTACCCCGTCATCAGCGGGCCGCGGACCCTCTTCGAGGTCGACACCCCGCGGGCCCGGCTCTCGCTCACGTTCCAGCACCGCTCACGTCGCTGGACCGTGACCGGTCTCGACGACGAGGTCCGCAGAGCGGCCTGATCGGTCGAATAGCGACTCGACGCCTCTGGACTGGGGTTCCGGGGCGTCGGCCTCGGGCGACGGACCCTCCCTTCCGATCGCCCGGATGTCGGTAGCTTGGGGCGGCGCGCCGGTACCGCGCCAGCCCCGGGCTCCGACCACGGCGTCACCCTGACCCGAGCCGCGACCGTACAATCGGCGCATGGATCCCACCTCCGGCCCTCGCTTCCGTGACCTCACGCTCGATGGCTTCGTGCGCGAGCTTGGCTCGTCGGCCCCGGTGCCCGGCGGCGGAAGCGCCTCGGCCGTTGCCGCGAGCCTTGCCGCGAGCCTCGTCGCGATGGTCGCGGCCCTCTCCGAAGGCCGCCCGAAGTACGCCGAGCACGCGGGCCTCCACGCCTGGGCCGCCGAGACCGGAACGAGCCTCGCGGACCGGTTCCTGACCCTCGCCGACGACGACTCGGCCGCGTACGCGCGGTTCGCCGCGGCGATGAAACTCCCCCGCGACACCGACGACGACCGCGAGGCGCGGGCCGCGGCACTCCAGGCGGCCGCCCGAGAAGCGTCCGAGGTCCCG
Source organism: uncultured Chloroflexia bacterium (assembly GCA_963746865.1). Lineage (GTDB taxonomy): Bacteria > Chloroflexota > Limnocylindria > Limnocylindrales > CSP1-4 > SPCO01. Next base: position 320,497 of record CAVVDB010000007.1, on the reverse strand, counting down.
CTCCGTTGTGTCGAGGCCTGCCTCGAGTTGGTCGAGGTCGCGGAGGCCCTCGCCGGTCGAAGCAACGTCAACGCCGCCAGCGACCTCAACGTGGCCGCCCTCCTCGGTGAGGCGGCGGCGCGTGGCGCGGCGGCCAACGTGATGATCAACCTGCCGTCGGTCGGCGACCCGCAGTTCGAGGGCGAGATGACCGCGCGGGTCGACGGCCTGCTCCACGACGTTGAGCGTCTGGCCGCCGAGACGCGCGAGGCCGTCGGGCGCGGCGAGCCGCGCGAGGCCCTCCCGGCGCCGGCGCGCGCCTGATCGATGGGGTCGTCCGGCGCACGGTTCCTCGAGGGCGCGCCGATCGCCGACGAGATCCGCACGGCCGTCGCCGAGGATGTCGCGAGCTTCACCGCATCGATGGGCCGGCCCCCGGGCCTGGCGGTCGTCATCGTCGGGCGTGACGCCCCATCGACCGTCTACCTGGAGCGGATCCTGCGCGGCTGCGCCAAGGTCGGGATCGAGGCCGCGTTCGTCGGACTCGAGGGCGAAGCGACCGAGTCGGCGGTGGTGTCCACCATCCGGACGCTCAACGCCGATCCGTCGGTCGATGGCGTCATCGTCCAGATGCCCCTGCCGCGGACCATCCGGCTCCGCTCCGTCATCGACGTCATCGACCCGGCCAAGGACATCGACGGCATCCATCCGCTGAATGCCGGACTCCTGCGTCTCGGCTACGACGGCTTCCTGCCGGCCACGGCGCACGCCGCGGTGGAGATCCTGCGCCGCTCCGGGATCGAGATCGCCGGGCGCGACGCCGTCGTCATCGGGCGATCCGCGGTCGTCGGCATGCCCGCTGCCTTCCTCCTGGTCAAGGAGGACGCGACCGTCACCGTCTGCCATTCGCGGACCCGCGAACTCGCCGGCCACGTCGCGCGCGCCGACATCGTCGTCGTGGCCGCCGGCCATCCCGGCCTCGTGACCGGGGCGATGCTCAAGCCGGGCGCCGTCGTCGTCGATGTCGGGATCAACGTCGTCGATGGCCGGATCGTCGGCGATGTCGACTTCGCCTCTGCGGTCGAGGTCGCCTCGGCGATCACCCCGGTCCCGGGTGGGGTCGGGCCGCTGACCAACGCGCTCCTGCTCACCCACCTCATCCGCGCGGCCGAACGACAGGCCGGCGCGGCCCCCATGACCAGCGCGACGGCCACGACCGTCGCCTCCCGAGGAGACCGATGAGCTTCCCATCCGATCTCGAGATCGCCCGGTCCGTCACGCCGCGTCCGATCATCGACGTGGCGCACGACCTCGGCATCGCCGACGGCGAGCTCGAGCTGTACGGGCCGACCAAGGCCAAGGTCACGCTCGAGGCGATCCAGCGCCTGGAGGCCGAGCGGCCGCGCGGCAAGTACGTCCTCGTCACAGCGATCACCCCGACCCCGCTCGGCGAGGGCAAGTCGACGACCTCGGTCGGGCTCGCCCAGGGGCTCAACCATATCGGCAAGAAGGCGGCGGTCAACATCCGCCAGCCATCGCTCGGGCCGGTCTTCGGGATCAAGGGCGGGGCCGCCGGCGGCGGCTACAGCCAGGTCATCCCGATGGAGGACTTCAACCTCCACCTGACCGGCGACGTCCATGCCATCGGCGCGGCGCACAACCTGGCCGGCGCCTTCCTCGACAACAGCCTCCACCACAAGAACCCGCTGGGCATCGACCCGCACGGGATCCTCTGGCCGCGCGTCGTCGACATCAGCGACCGGGCGCTGCGCCACGTGGTCATCGGCCTCGGCGGGCGCGAGGACGGCATCCCGCGCGAGACCGAGTTCGTGATCACCGTCGGGTCAGAGGTCATGGCGGTCCTCGCCCTCGCCACCGACCTGTTCGACCTGCGCGCCCGACTCGGCCGGATCGTCCTCGCCACCACGACCGACGGGAAGGCGATCACGGCCGAGGACCTCGGTGTCGCCGGTTCGATGACGGTCCTGCTCCGTGACGCGATCAAGCCGAACCTGCTCCAGACCCTGGAGGGCGGTCCAGCCTTCGTCCACGCCGGTCCGTTCGCCAACATCGCCCACGGCAACAACTCGATCATCGCGGACCGCCTGGCGCTGGCCACCAACGACATCGTCTGTACGGAGGCCGGGTTCGGGGCCGACATGGGCGCCGAGAAGTTCTTCGACATCAAGTGCCGAGCGTCCGGCTTGAGCCCGGATGCGGCCGTCGTGGTCGCCACGATCCGGGCGCTCAAGATGCACGGCGGGGTCGGCAAGATCGTGGCCGGCAAGCCGCTCGATCCGGCGCTGCTCGAGGAGAACGTGGCGGCGGTCCGGCTCGGCGGCCAGAACCTGGCCAAGCAGATCGAGAACGTCACGATGTTCGGGATCCCGGCCATCGTCGCCATCAACTCGTTCCCGACCGACACGGCCGCCGAGGTCGAGGCGATCCGCGAGGTGGCCATGGCGGCCGGCGCGCGGGACGCGGTCGTCGCGACGCACTTCGTGGATGGCGGGGCCGGCGCGGCGGCGCTGGCCGAGGCGGTCTGGGCCGCCACCCAGGACGGCACGGCCGACTTCCGGCTGCTCTACCCGGACGAGATGTCACTGGCCGACAAGATCGAGACGATCGCCACGAACGTCTACGGCGCGGACGGTGTCGAGTTCCTGCCGGCCGCCCGGAAGTCGCTCGCGCAGTTCGAGGCGCTCGGCTACGGCAACCTGCCGATCTGCATGGCCAAGACGCAGTACTCGCTCAGCCACGACGCGGCGCTCAAGAACCGCCCGCGCGGGTTCACCGTCCCGATCCGCGAGGTCCGCCTGTCGGCCGGCGCCGGCTTCATCACGCCCCTGTGCGGGGAGATGCGGACGATGCCCGGCCTGCCGTCACGCCCGGGCGGCGAGAAGATCGACATCGACGCTGACGGGAACATCGTCGGCCTGTTCTAGCGAGACCGCGTCGTCCAAGGCGACGGGACGGGATCGTGACAGGCCATAACTACCATCGGCCGGTTGGATCTCGGTGCGATAAACAGAATGGCCTCCCGACCGCCACTACCGGGTATGAAAGCAGCGGTGCTGGCCGATGATTTCGGTGGCAAGGTCGACGCGGAGTACGGGGCGCTCTTCGCGGAGCTGACCGGCCTGTGTCGAGCGCTGGGCGCCGGCGGGTCGGCCGAGGACGTCGCCCAGGAGGTCCTGCTCGACGGGCGGGCGCACCTCGCACAGCTGCGGGATCCCGACCGGCTTCGTCCCTGGCTTCGAACCATGGCGGTTCGGCGCGTGAGCCGTCTGCGCGCCAAGGCGTGGCGGTCGATCACCACCGATCCCGCATTCCTGCCGATCGATTCCGATCTCGGGCTTGACGCGCAGGCCGCGGTCGCCCGCCTTCCCGAGCGTGAACGGATCGCGGTCGTGCTGGTCTACGGGCTTGGGTATCGCCAGGAGGAGGCGGCGGAGATGCTCGGGATCAGCCGTGGCGGCGTGGCGTCCACGCTCTGGCAGGCCCGTCGGAAGCTTGCGCGAGATCTCGCCCCATATCGGCAGGAGTCGGAGCGATGAGGATCCTCGACTGGCGCCACATCCCGGAGCCGGCGCTCGCCGAGCTCGCGGATGAACCTGGTGTGTTGCAGCAGTTCTCCCCGTCCGATCGGCACCACCTCGAGACCTGCGACCGATGCCGGGGGCTGCTTGAAGGCCATCGGCGAGCGGCCCGCCTGCTCGCGGCGTCGTGGCAGTTCGTGACGGCAGACCAGACCACGACGATCCTCGGCATCCAGCGGGTCCGTGGTGTCGTGTCTGTCGCCGGCGGCGCTGGCGCGATCCGCCTGCCGAGCCCGATCTGGGTGGCGCTCGTGCTCCTCCTGCTGTCGGCGCTGATCGGGACGGTCTTGATCGTCGGTGGGATCCGTCTGCCAGACCGACCGCCTCCGGCCGCCTACGCAGGACCCAGCGGTGGGGCGAGCCCGAGCCCGACGCCGACCCCGAGCCCGACGCCGACCCCGAGCCCGAGCCGACCCCGAGCCCGACCCCGAGCCCGACGCCGACCCCGAGCCCGAGCCTGACCCCGAGCCCGAGCCCTCCGGACACCTCGCCGTGGCGCTCGTTCACGTCGGCTCGCTACGGTCTGGAGATGGCCTACCCGGCCAACTGGACCGTCGAGCCGGCGAGCGTGCCTTGGAATCTAGTGATCGACCAGAGCGACTCCCTCCTCTCGTCGGGGGATCTACTCATTGCTCCGTTCGGGTCAGCGACGTTCGCGGTGTTTGGCATCTCGCTGCCCAAGGGCATGTCGTACGAGACATTCATCGAGGCATACCGCGCCCCCAACGTGGCTCGCGAGGGCGTCGGATGCTACCCGCCACCGACGCAGTGGGAGCGGATCACGATCGACGGCTACGACGCCGGGCTCGTCACTGGCTGCGAGTACATCGAGGCGATGCTCCTCGCCGATGGCCACGTCTACATCTTCAGCGGATACGGCGCATTGGCGGTTGACCGCGCGATGTTCGATGCGTTGCTGTCGAGACTCCGCCTCGACCCGGCATCGGCGACAGACACACCGATCGGCCCCAGCGCTTCTCCGGGCTGAGGTCGGGTCGATCGCCGGGCTCGTAGGCCTCTGCAGACGTGCCAAACCGCTCGTTGGCACGCCGTGACCTAGACGCGGTCGGCTGCTCCTCCACGGCGACGTCGTGCAACCAGCGCGAGTCCGCTGAGGAGGCCCAGCGCACCGACCACGGACGCGACGAGCAAGGGGAGCGGCAGCGCCGCGTCATTCGACGTTGCTGCAGTCGGTGACGGAGGCTGCGAGGCTGGATCCGTGACCTGCCCCTCACCGAACGTGGCCACGGCGTCCGCGAACATCGCGCGTCCCTCAGCCGTGTTCGCCGAGGCATGCGGGGTACACAGGTTGACCCCGAGCTCCGGGCCGTCCGGCGAGCGGTAGGCGACGAAGATCCACTCCGTCCCGGCCGCGGGCAGCGGCGTCCCGCACGATGCGCCGTCCGCGCCGAAGTCGCCGCCGGCCAGCCAGACGAAGGCATTCCGATCCGGTCCCTGGAACCAGCGTGTGACCCGCACCGGGACGCCGCGCCCATCGGGCGGCTGGACGACGCCGGTGAAGATGACCTCGTTCGCGTCGCCGGCATACGCCGCCATCGGCTGCGGCCCGATACATGAACAGGCAACCACGGGCACGGCGGTCGCGACCAGGATGCCGAGCGCGAGGAGCGCCGATGCGAGTGCGGCCGTCGCGCGGGGGAGGAACTGGTGCACGCGTGATCTCCGGGCGTGGCCCGAGGACGCCCGCGATCCGCGTCCGGTTCCCGAGCCGGTCAGGCTGGGGCGGCCTTCACCACCGCGAAGCAGATCGCGATCGCAACCCCGATCACGACGCCGAGCAGCCCGGCGCCCCAGGCGGTGCGATCGATCGGGCCGAGCGCCTCCTCGGCGTGGGCATGGTCGTCGTGCCCGTGGTCGTCGCCGTGGTCGTCGGTCGAATGGTGGGCGACGGCGCCTTCGTGTCCGGGGACGTCGGTGGCGTGCGGGTCGGTGGTCATCGTCGGTTCGGGAACCTCCGGGCGCATTCTGGCAGACCGGCCGGGTGACGTTGACCCTAGACTCGCGGCGAGTGACGCCCTCGACCACGCCAGCACCCGACCCGGATCACGGGCTCGTCGCGAGCCTGCGCGGCCTTGACCGCGATGGTCGCCTCCTGTTCGCGATGCGAACGATCCGGATGTTCGGCTACGGGTTCCTCGCGGTCGTGCTCGTCCTCTACCTCGGGGCCATCGGGCTCGACCCACTCGCGATCGGGCTCGTCCTGACCCTGACGCTCATCGGCGACACGATCATCTCGCTCTGGCTGACGACCCACGCCGACCAGTTCGGACGCCGCCGGGTCCTCGTCGCCGGCGCCATCCTGATGGTCGTCGCCGGGGTCTTCTTCGTCTCGTCGAGCTGGCTCCCGGTCCTCATCCTGGCCGGCACGATCGGGGTCATCTCGCCGACCGGCAACGAAGTCGGGCCGTTCCTGCCGATCGAACAGGCCTCGCTCAGCCAGACCGTCCCGGATGCGAGACGGACCGCGACCTTCGCCTGGTACAACGTCGCGGGCTATGTCGCCACCGCGACCGGCTCGCTTGGGGCGGGCCTGCTCAGCCAGGTCCTGCTGGACAGCGGCGCGACACCGGCCGATGCCTACCGCGCCATCGTGCTGGGCTACGCGCTGATCGGCCTCGCCATGGCGGTCGGATTCTCGCGACTCGATCCGCGCATCGAGGCCCCACCCGCCCAGGCATCCACGGACGGCATCCGACGCCGGCTCGGCCTCGGGCGCTCGAAGGGCGTCGTCCTCAAACTGTCGGCGCTCTTCGCGCTCGATGCCTTCGGGGGCGGGTTCATCCCGCAGAGCCTGATGGCGTTCTGGTTCACGGTGCAGTTCGGGGTCGACCCGGCGGCCCTCGGCGTCATCTTCTTCGCCGCCAACCTCCTTGCCGCCGTGTCATCGCTCTCGGCGGCGCGGATCGCGTCGCGGTTCGGCCTCATCAACACGATGGTCTTCACCCACCTCCCCTCGAACATCCTGCTCATCCTCGTCCCGCTGATGCAGACCGTGGAACTGGCCGTCGCGGTCCTGCTGCTCAGGTTCTGCCTGAGCCAGATGGACGTCCCGACCCGCCAGTCGTACGTCATCGCCGTGGTCGACCCTGACGAGCGCTCCGCGGCGGCCGGGGTGACCGGCGTCGCCCGGACGACCGGCGCGGCCATCTCGCCGACCTTCTCGTCCGTGCTGATGGCCAGCGCCGGGTATACGGCCTTGCCCTTCTACCTGGCCGGTGGCTGCAAGATCGTGTACGACCTGCTGCTCTACCGCGAGTTCCGCAGCCTGCGTCCGCCCGAGGAGGTCAGGCCCCCGCCCGAGCGGCGCGACGCGGCTTGATGATCCGGAACCAGATCCAGGCGATGACGATGACCGCGAGGATCGCGAGGATCGCGTACTCGAACCGCTTCAGCCAGGCGCCGATCTCCTCCCAGTTCGCACCGAGCTGGACGCCGGCGAAGACCAGCAAGGCGGTCCACGGCAGCGACCCCAGGAAGGTGAAGACGGTGAACTTGCCGAGGTGCATGTGCGAGATCCCGGCCGCGAACGACACCAGCGAGCGGATGACCGGGATCATCCGACCGAAGAAGCTGGCGGCCTCGCCGTGTCGAGCGAAGAAGTCGTCCGCCTTGTCGAGGTCCGCCGCGGTGATGCCGAGATAGCGACCCCAGCGCTCGAGGACGGGGCGGCCGCCCCACGCGCCGATCCCGTAGGCGATGAGGGCGCCGACCGTCGCCCCGAGGGTCCCGGCCAGCACGGTGATCCAGTAGTTCCAGGGCTGTCCGGTGATCGGCTCGAGGGCCGTCCCCTCGCCGACGAGGAACCCCGCGAAGGGGAGCACCAGCTCGGACGGGATCGGGATGATCACGCTCTCGATGGCCACCCACAGCGCGACGCCCAGGTAGCCGACCGCCTCGTAGATCTGGGTCACCAGATCGCGCACGGGCCCGTTCAGGAAGTCGAACACGGGCGGGAGCATAGCCGACTATCCTCGCGGCAGTGAGTGAGCCGGAGGTCCCGCACCTCGACCCGGACCGCGCTGGCACGGCCGGCGGTTCGACCGTCGTCCTGACCGGCGCCGACCTGTCGGTCGCCGAGGTCGAACTCGTCGCCCGCTACGGTGCCGAGGTCGCCCTGGACGCCGATGCCCGCGGCCGGATGCAGGAGGCGCGCGACGTCATCGAATCGCTCGTCCGCGACGGCGCCGTCGTGTACGGCGTGACGACCGGGTTCGGCGACCTGGCGACGACCTTCATCCCGCCCACCGACGCGGCCCGGCTGCAGGAGAACATCCTGATGAGCCATGCCGCCGGCGTCGGCCCGGCCTTCCCGCGCGAGGTCGTCCGGGCGATGCTCCTGCTCCGGGCGAACACGCTCGCCCTGGGCCATAGCGGCTGCCGGCCGCTGGTCGTGGACCGCCTCCTCGACTTCCTCCGCCTTGAGATCCATCCGGTCGTGCCGGAGCAGGGGAGCGTCGGCGCCTCGGGCGACCTTGCCCCGCTCGCCCACCTGGCCCTGCCGCTCATCGGTCGTGGCCAGGTCGAGGTCGGCGGCGTCGTCGTCCCGGCGTTGATCGCCCTGCGCGAGAACGGGCTGGAGCCGCTGACGCTCGAGGCGAAGGAGGGGCTGGCGCTCCTCAATGGGACCCAGATGATGGGCGCGATCGGGGCGCTGTTGCTGGCCGACGCCGACCGCCTGACCCGGACCGCCAGCGTCGTCGCGGCGATGAGCGTGGAGGCGTTGCTCGGCACCGACGTCGCATTCGCCGCGGCCTACCAGCTGGCGCGGCCCCATCCGGGCCAGGTCCGCGTCGCCACCGAACTCCGTCACCTGCTCCGCGACAGCGGCCTCCAGGCCGGTCATCACGGCCACGCGCACAAGGTCCAGGATCCGTACTCGCTGCGCTGCACGCCGCAGGTCCACGGCGCGGTCCGCGACACGCTCGACCACCTGCGGCGGGTCCTCGACATCGAATTGAACTCCGCGACCGACAACCCGCTCGTCTTCCCGGGCGGCGGGGTCGCCGGCGAGGACACCGTCGCGACCGGCGGCGGTCGGGTCATCAGCGGCGGCAACTTCCACGGCGAGCCGATCGCGCTGGCGCTCGACTTCGCCAAGATCGCCATCGCCGAACTCGGTTCGATCAGCGAGCGGCGGACGGCGCTGCTCGTCGATCCGAGGCTCAACGGCGGGCTGCCGCCGTTCCTCGCGGCCTCGTCGGGGATCGATTCGGGGATGATGATCTACCAGTACACGGCGGCCGCCCTCGTCTCGGAGAACAAGGTCCTGGCCCACCCGGCTTCGGTCGATTCGATCCCGACCAGCGCCAACCAGGAGGATCACGTCTCGATGGGCTCGATCTCGGCGCGGCATGCCAGATCCGTGCTCGCCCACGTCGAGCAGATCCTGGCGATCGAGCTGCTCGTCGCGGCGCAGGCGCTCGACCTGCGGCTCGCGACGTCGGACGGGGCGGCACCCGGCGCCGGTGTCGCCGAGGCGCTCGCTCGCGTGCGGGCGCGGATCCGCCACCTCGACGGCGACCGTGAGCCGGGCCCTGACCTCACGGCGGCGCTCGCCATGGTCCACGCCGGGGCGCTCGCCGACCTCGCCGGCTGAGGGGCCGTAGACTTCTGCCCTCATGGGCACGATCTCGCATCCTCGACGTCACCGACACGGCCACCTTCGGCCGCGTCCCGCCATGCGCGGATCCCGGGTTCGACCACCGCTCGTGCGACTACTGGGAGGACGCCGCCCACGGGTCGAAGGCGGCGCGGCTGTCGTGGCTCGAGGCCTCGACGGACGGCGGCAAGGGAGCCGGGACCTCGCGGCAGCCCTCGGCGAACCCGTTCCTCGCGGACCTGGAGGCGAAACGACCGGCCGCCAACCCGTTCGCGACCGAGCGCCCGACGAACCCGTTCCTGACCCCGGGCGACGACGACGACGCCGACCCGATCGCGAACCCGTTCGCGCCGCCACCGGTCGCCCGCCCGACCGTCGGGAGCGACGCGCCGCGCAAGCTCCAGCTGCTCGGCCGCGGCCTCGGCGTGGCCGGGAGTTATGCGAAGGTCCTGCTCGAGGACGACGAGGCCAAGGCCTACGCTCAGTTCGGACCGTTGACGGCGTACCCACGGGCCCAACAGACCCGCGACCTCTACCCGTCGCTCCCTGAATCGCCGCTGCCGGCGGTCATCACCTGCATCGCCACGACGGCCGAGGCGCGCGGCGCCGGGCTCGCGAAGGCCCTCGTGGCGGCCGTCTGCGAGGACCTCGCCGGACGCGGGTTCACCGCCGTCGAGACCTATCCCGAGCTGGGCGCCCGTCCCGACGCGACGAGTGCCGCCACGCCGGGGTTCTGGGAATCGGTCGGGTTCCGGCGGGCGATCGACGACGAGCGGTTCCCGGTCATGCGGCGCGACCTTGTCTGACCTCGGGCGGCGTCTCGGACTCGGAGCGGCCGTCGTCGGGCTTGCGCTGGCCGTCGTCGCGTGCGGCGGCAAGGTCGAACCATCGTCGTCGAGCGCAGTCCCGACGCCGAGTGCGGTGGCGGTGGTGCCGATCGGGTCGGGCCCGCTCGTGATCGATCCGGGACTCCTGCGCTACCTCCCCGCCGAGGTGGCCGGGTTGGCGATGGCCAGCGTCGACTCGGCCGCCCTCGGGATGATCTCCGACCCGGCGCTCGGGCGGTCGGCCACCGGGATCGCGGTGGGGATCGTCGTGGCGCCGGGCAGCTCCGGTGACGAAGACATCGCGATCGCGACCGTCGTCCAGCTCCGTCCGGGCGTCAACGGCGACGCCTTCTACAAGGACTGGCGAGCGGACTACGACAAGTCAGCCTGCGAGTCCGCTGGCGGCGTATCCAAGCACAGCCAGCAGGTCATCGCGTCGCACACCGTCGAGGTCACGACCTGCAAGGAGGGCGCTCGGACACTCCACACACGCATTCGTGGCGATCGGCTCGTGTCGATCACCGCGGCCGGCGACCGGAAGCTCGGCGAACTCGTCATGGCCGGCCTGCGCGAGTAGTCTTTCGGCCATGCACGAGACGATGTCCGGCATCGGCGCGCGCCCGGTCCGCGCCCCGCGCGGCAACGAGCTGACTTGCCGCGGCTGGGAACAGGAAGCCGCCCTCCGGATGCTCATGAACAACCTGGATCCGGAGGTCGCGGAGGATCCGGACCACCTCGTCGTGTACGGCGGCACGGGCCGGGCGGCGCGGTCGTGGGAGGCGTTCGACGCCATCGTCCGCGAGCTCCGGACGCTGGCCGATGACGAGACGCTCCTCGTCCAGTCGGGGAAGCCGGTCGGGGTGGTTCGCACCCATCCGTGGGCACCGCGTGTCCTCATCGCCAACTCCAACCTCGTCGGCAAGTGGGCGACCTGGGAGGTCTTCCGCGACCTCGAGCGGCAGGGCCTGATGATGTACGGCCAGATGACCGCGGGCTCGTGGATCTACATCGGGACGCAGGGGATCCTGCAGGGGACCTACGAGACCTTCGCCGAAGCCGGTCGTCAGCATTTCGGCGGCTCCCTGCGCGGGACGGTGACGCTCACCGCCGGCCTCGGCGGGATGGGCGGCGCGCAGCCGCTGGCGGTGACGATGAACGACGGCGTCTGCATCGCCATCGAGGTCGACGAGGCGCGCGCCCGACGGCGCCTCGACATCGGCTATGTCGACCGACTGACCGGCGATCCGGCGGAGGCCCTGGCGTGGGCGCGCGCGGCCGCCGCAACCGGCACCGCGCTGAGCATCGCCCTCGTCGGGAACGCGGCCGAGATCGAGCCCGCCTGGGCGGCCGCGGGCGAGCGGTTCGACCTGGTCACCGACCAGACCTCCGCCCACGACGCGCTGGGCGGCTACGTGCCCGACGAGATGACGCTGCCCGACGCGCTCGAGCTGCGCGCGGCCCTCCCGGACGAATACCAGCGCCGATCGCGCCGGGCGATGGCCGCTCATGTCCGGGCGATGCTCGCCTTCCAGCGAGCCGGGGCGGTCGTCTTCGACTACGGCAACAACCTGCGTGCGCAGGCCCAGGAGGCGGGCGTCGCCGACGCCTTCGACTACCCGGGCTTCGTCCCGGCCTTCATCCGACCGCAGTTCTGCGAGGGTCGCGGGCCGTTCCGCTGGGCCGCCCTTTCCGGCGACCCAGCCGACATCCTCCGAACGGACCGGGCGGTCCTGGAGCTCTTCCCCGACGACGCCGGCCTCCATCGCTGGATCGCGATGGCCCAGGAGCGGGTCCCGTTCCAGGGGCTCCCGGCGCGCATCTGCTGGCTCGGCTACGGCGAGCGGGCGAAGGCGGGACTCGCGTTCAACGAGCTGGTCCGGACCGGCGAGGTCAGCGCCCCGATCGTCATCGGGCGCGACCACCTCGACGCGGGTTCGGTGGCGTCGCCGAACCGCGAGACGGAGGCGATGGCCGACGGCTCGGACGCGGTCGCCGACTGGCCGCTGCTCAACGCCCTCGTCAACACCGCCGCCGGCGCGACCTGGGTCTCGATCCACCACGGCGGCGGGGTCGGGATCGGTTACTCGCAGCACGCCGGGATGGTGGTCGTCGCCGATGGCACGCCGCTGGCCGCGCAGAAGCTGGAGCGCGTCCTCACGACCGACCCGGCGATGGGCGTCCTCCGCCACGTCGATGCGGGCTACGACCGGGCGATCGAGGTCGCCCGGGAGCGCGGCGTCCGCGTCCCGATGCTCGACGGGGGCAGCGGACCCGGATGACCGACGCCCTGGTGCTGTCGGGTCGCGGCCGGATGCTGGCCCCGCCCGGGGTCGCCGCTCCGGTCCGGGTGACGCTCGACGCCGACCGGTTCACGCTCACGCTCGACGGCGGGACGAAGGTCGCCGCCTATCGCGACCTGGCCACGGTCGCCGTCCAGGACGGTGCCGCGCTCCTGGCGCTCGGCGGCGGGCCCGGTGCCGAGCGCATCCTGCTCGACCAGTTCGGTGGCGCCCAGGGCCAGCTCATCCGTGAGTTGCGGGATCGCCGCCTCAGGCAGCAGGCCGCGGATGCCCTGATCACGCTGCCGGCCGACGATCCGATCGACCTGGTCGAGTACGACGACGGCACCGACCATGGGGTCGGCCAGCTCGCCTACCACGCCTGGGGCGTCCTCCTCGCGCCGCTCGACGAACGACGGCCGTGGATCCGGATCCGACGCGCCGGGATCGCAGCGGTCCGCGCGGATGAGTCGACGGGCTCGGTGGCGATCGAGCTCGCGAACGGCCGCGTCGTCCGACTCCCCGGACTCGGGTCGGCGGCCCGCGTCCACGCGGACCGTTGCTCGGCGCTCCGGTCGGCGGCGGCGGCCGACGCGGCGAGGATCATCGGGGCGCTCATCCCCGATGCTCCGTATGCCGCCCGCCAGGAGGCGGCCGGGATGCTGGTCGATGGGAACCCCGCGACGTCGGCGCAGCTCCCGTCCTCGTGGTCGGCGGTCGAGGCCGGGGTCCTCGTCGATCCGACCTTCGCGAGTTCCTACGCCCAGCTGCGGACGACGGCGGGACCGCTGGCCGATGCTCGGGCGATCGCCGTCGCCCCGGTCGAGCCGGGCGGCGACGAGGGGCGGACCTGGTTCCTTCTCCCGCTCCCCGGCAACCTCCTCGCGCTCGAACTTGTGAGCGAGGGCGCTCACGCGACCTACTGCTTCCGGCTGGGGCCGCGCGTCTCGTTCGTCGCAGGTGCGGACGATCCGGCCGGCGATCGACGAGGCGGTCCAAGTCGTCTCTGAGGCCCTCGTCGACAGCCGCTTCCTGCGCGAACCGATGGCGCTCTCCGACGAAGCGCTCGGGGCGCCTCGCTTCCTCCGCTATCGACTCGCCCTCGCCGCCCTTCCGAGCCTGGCGGCCGCCCGAGCCCGATTCGTGGCGCGGATCGTCCATCGCGATGATGCCTCGTGGGCGGCCGCGCTCGCGGAGCTCATCGCCTGGCATGGTGGGGTTCGCGATGAGGCGGCGGTCTGGCCCGGACGCGCCGCCCAGGACGCGATGGTCGATGAAGCCACAGACGAAGCCCAAGGAGCCAGTTGAATGCCCGGCTACAAGCACCCCTGTCCGTTCTGCACGAAGTACATCGACAGCGGCGTGGCGGCCTGTCCGTACTGTGGCGTCACCGAGCCATTCAGCCAGGGCCGCTGCCCGGACTGCCGGGCGGAGCTGCAGCCGGGTTGGGTGGCGTGTCCCAAGTGCGGTCGTAGCCTGACCGCGACCGACGCAGCCACGAGCCCGTCCACGCCTCGACCGACCCCGACGCCTCCCGCCGCGCCACTTCGGCCGCCGGCCGGCGGCGCCGATCCCGAACCCGGTGCGACGGGCGCCCGCTGCTCGAGCTGTGGAGCGGCCCTCGCTGCCGGCGCTCGCTTCTGCAAGGAGTGCGGAACGCTCGTCAGCTAGGAACCTCCGACGGCATGCGCTGGGAGCCCTCGCCGGGAGGCCCCACCACGCTCTCCCATGCAACCCGCAGAAGCGTGGTATCGACCGAGGGATCGATGGTTTCGGTCGCGACCGCGAGCTCGACGTCCCGGAGCGGGCGCACCGCCCCGGGTGAGAACGCTCGGACCTGCCACCACCGAACGACCGCGAACACCGTCAGGACGAGGAGGGTCACGGACACCGCGACAACGCCCAGCCGCACGCCGCCTGGCGTAACGTTTGCCCACTCCGCGGTTCCGCCGACCAGCAGAACAATGGCGAGGACGATGCATAGGTAGGTGGCCAGACCAAGACCGGTGGCTCGGAGATCACGAAGGATGATCGGGCCGAGTGGACTCGCAAGATCCCTGAGGCTGCGGCGCCGCAGCAGCTCCGCTATCGCGGCCGCCGCCAGAGCCGCCGCTCCGAGCGAGAAGCAGGCGATCATCGCTCCCGCCACGAGTTGGCGCTTCTCGATGATCGGCCACAACGGCTCTAGCAGGACCATCAAGGCGCTCACGGTGCCCATGGATACGACGAGCCAGGCCGCTGCGACGAATAGGAGGGGTCGTTGCAGCCCCCGCTTGAGGTTTGGCGGCTGCCGTCGTTGTCGCTTGAACGCTGCACGGGCATCGGCTCGAGCGCGCTCCATCGGATCGCCTCGCTGCAGGCGATATCGCCCGTCAAGGCCAACGATGCTGGTGATCGATTCGATCGGTCCCCTCCGGCGTCGTCCGGCGCGCGCCAGGGCTTTGAACTCCGGGGGCGTGAGGGCACGCATCCGTCGGTAGAGCGACGCCAGCCGTTCGTCGATCTCGGTCGAACCCATCCATCGTCCTCGCGGTGCGACGTTTCTGGAACGACGCGCGGAGTCCAGGACTGTTGCAACCGACCCTTGCCGGCTGAAGGTCAGCCGGTACTCGCCCCGCAGTTGCCGCAGAACTTCGCGCCGGGCGCGATGTCGTTGCCGCAGTTCGGGCACTTCGCGAGACCGACCGGGGTCCCGCAGTTCGAGCAGAACTTCTCGGAGCCGACCGGCTTGCCGCAGTTCGTGCAGACCGTCGTGCGTGTGCTCGTGTCCCCGGTGAAGACCGTCTCGGACTGCATCGCCTGGCGCATCTGCGCGATCTCGACCGCCTGACGCTCGGCCTCCAGCTCGACCGCGAGCTTGGGCGCGCAACTGACGCACAGGCCGCGGGCCTCGTTCCAGCACGTCTCGTCGACCCACAGGTTGTTCTTCGGGCAGCGCTGGAAGAAGTGCATCAGCTCGTTGGACGCCTTCTTCAGGGCCTCGTCGCGGGCGCCGCGATCGGTGATGTCCTTGGCCCGGTCGGCGACGTTCGAGGCGCTGCCGAAGATCCCGCCCAGCAGGCTGCTCGCCCCGCCGAGCAGGTTGCCGGCCGTCCCGAGGTTGGAGCGGATGAACTCGCTCCGATAGCCCGACGCGCAGATGGCGCAGCGGAACTCGAACTGGTACCCGTTCTCGTCCGAGAGGTCGGTGTAGTTGTTCGTGAACGGAGTGAAGCCGGCCATAGGGTCCTCCGAGGCGCGCGACACAGACAGGAACGCCGAGACGACCGAATGCTAACTCGGCCGGTACCGCCGACGTCGGCGGTCTAGCATCGTCGGGTGCTGATCGAGTCGGTCCCGAACGTCTCCGAAGGCCGTCGCCTCGACGTCGTCGACCGGATGGCCGAGGCGATCGAGGTGGGTCCTGGCGTCCATCTCCTCGACCGGACGAGCGATGCCAGCCACAACCGGTCGGTGTTCACGATGGCGGGGGAGCACGGCGCGGTCGTCGACGCGCTCGAACGCCTGGTCGCGACCGCGATCCACGAGATCGACATGGACACCCACACCGGCGAACACCCGCGCATCGGCGCCGTGGACGTCATCCCGTTCGTGCCGCTGGCGACCACCACGATGGATGACTGTGTGGAACTCGCCCGGGACTTCGGCAAGCGGATCGCGACGCGGTTCGAGTTGCCGGTCTACCTGTACGCCAACGCCGCGACGCGAGCCGAGCGGGTCAAGCTGGCTGATGTGCGGCGCGGCCAGTACGAGGGGCTCAAGACCGAGATCGGCGAGCCGGGACGCGGCCCCGATTTCGGCCCGTCTCGTCTCCACCCGTCGGCCGGCGCCGTTGCGGTGGGCGCCCGTCCGTTCCTCATCGCCTACAACATCAACCTCGATTCGACCGATCTCGAGCTCGCCAAGCGGGTGGCCCGTCGCGTCCGGGAATCGGGCGGCGGCCTCCCCAAGGTCCAGGCCAACGGGTTCTGGATCGAGGAGCTGAACCGGGCGCAGGTTTCGATGAACCTGCTCGACTTCGCGACCACGCCGCTCTGGCTGGTCTGGGAGACCGTCCGCGATATCGCCGGCGAGGACGGCGTGGACCTGCTCGAATCCGAGCTGATCGGGCTCGCGCCGCTGGGTGCGCTGCTGGCCGTCGCCGATCGTGTCGACGCGCCGCCCGATGCCCCGGTCGAGGACCGGCTCGCCGCCGCGGCGGGCTTCCTCCGCCTGCGCGACTACTCGCCGATGCAGGCGCTCGAACTCCGGCTCGACGCCGCCCGCGCCGGCGGCCGGGTCCGGTGAGCGGGAGTCCGTTCCGGCTCATCCACGGCGGTCGCACCGACGAACCGACACCGGGCCTGATGATCGTCGGCGCGTCCGAGGTCGTGACCGTCGCCGGCGGCGTCAGGATGGGCGCCGCCCAGGCCGAAGTCGGGCGCCTGTCGGCGGCCGATGCGGGCGGGCCGGATGCGCCCGATGCCCCGGCCGTCGCGTGCTGGGAGGGCCGCATCGTCGCGGTCGGGCCACGGGCGGCACTGGAGACCGCGCTCGAGGCGGAGGGCTACGCGCTGAGCCGGTTCGCCAGGCTCGACGCGCGAGGCGGCTGCGTGACGCCCGGGCTCATCGATCCGCACACCCACCTTCTGTTCGGGGGCTCGCGCGCGGACGAGTGGCAGACTGCGCCAGCAGGGTGCCGGCTACCTCGAGATCCTCGAGGCCGGCGGCGGGATCCTGTCGACCGTCGCCGCCACGCGGGCCGCGTCGGGCGACGACCTGCTCGCGCACGGTCGACGCTGGCTCGACGAGATGCTGGGCCACGGCGTGACCACGATCGAGGCGAAGTCCGGCTACGGCCTCGATCTCGAGACGGAGATCCGCCTGATCGAGACCGCCTATCAGCTCGGCAAGGAGGGACCGATCGACGTCGTCCCCACCTATCTGGGGGCGCACGCGGTGCCGGCCGAGTTCCGGTCCAGACCCAAGGGCGGCGTGGAGGCGTACGTCCGGTCGGTCATCGAGGACCAGCTGCCCGGCGTAGCCGCCCATGGTCGGGCCCGGTTCTGCGACGTCTTCTGCGAGACCGGCGTCTTCACGGCCGACCAGTCGAGGCGGGTCCTGGAGGCCGCGTCCGCGTACGGGATGACGCCCCGCCTGCACGCGGACGAACTCGCGCCGTCGGGTGGCGCGGAGCTGGCGGCGGAGCTCGGGGCGGCCTCGGCCGACCACCTCGCGACCCCGTCGGAGGCGGGGATCGAGGCCCTCGCGGCGGCTGCCGCCTCCGACCGGGCCGTCGTGGCGACCGTCCTGCCGGCGACGACCTGGTTCCTGATGAAGGACCACGGGGCACCGGCCCGGACCTTCATCGAGCGCGGGATCCCGGTCGCGCTCGGCACCGACTTCAACCCGGGGACCTCGCCGACGGCGAGCCTCCCGCTGGCGATGACCGTCGCCTGCATCGAGTTGCGGATGACCCCCGACGAGGCCCTCAGCGCCGTCACGATCAATGCGGCGCGCGCGCTCGGCCTCGAGGAGGAGATCGGCTCGATCGAACCGGGCAAGGCCGCCGACCTCGTCATCTGGCGCGTCCCGAGCTCGACGCAGATCCCCTACTGGCCGGCCGCGGACCTGGCGGGGACGGTGATCAAGCGCGGCCGGGTCGTCCTCGAGCGCGGCTGACCGCGTCGATCGTCAGACCTGCTTGCCGCGCGATTCGAGCAGGACGGTCGTCGTCTCGACCGGCAGGCTGGTGGCGGTGACCGACAGCTTGGGTTGCGTCGTGGCCTCGGCGCCCATCTCGTGGAAGAAGCGCTTGAGCGCATCGGCGCAGTCGGCGTCGTCATCGCAGATCGGCATCGGCACGACGATCCGTGGGTCGAGCTGCGCCATGAGGGCGGCCGCCCGCGTCGGCGACAGCGAGCCACCGAGCGGGACGCACGCGATATCGACCGGCCCGATGTCGCCGAGCTTCTCCTCGGACAGGAGATGGCCGATGTCACCGAGGTGGATCGTATGGACCCCATCGACCTCGACGACGAACGCGACCTGCTTGCCCGTCTCGGCACCGCGGGCGTCGTCGCGATAGGTCCGGACCCCCGTGACCAGGACCTCCTTGACCTCGTACTCCCCCGGCCCGTCCAGCACGAACGCGTCATCCAGGCTCGACGGCAACAGCGTCTTCCCGTCCCGCGAGTGCTTGCCCTTCCCCCTCGGCAACGGCCGATCATCGGGATGACTGAACGTCACGATGTCGCCGGTGATCCCCCGCCCAGTAGGCCCCACCACCGACTGGAACGGATCACTCACAACAACCGCATCCCGACCCCGCAACCGAACACACGTCCGCCCATACCACGTCAATTCCATCGGATGATTCTTGCATACCCCGATCACTCGCCGCTTTGATCGCCGTCGTCCGGTCAGCCGTCCTTCGCCCCGCGCCATCCGGCGCGCCGCCATGCGAACCAGGTGGCGGCGGCGCCCCCGACAAGGGCCAGGGCGAGCCCGACAGCACGCAGATCCACTCCTGCCGGTGCCTGCCGTCCGGTTGGCACGGCGCCGTCACCGTAGCGTGCGCGTGCCTGTGCAACAAGGCGGCGCCCGAGATCGCCGTTCGGGTCCGCTTGGAGCGTGCCCAGGTTGGCGCTCAACGTCCCGTCTTCCTCCCGATCCGGCGCGATGACGAGATGGACCCCGCTCGACATCGGGTAGCTGCAATCGCCGATGGGCTCGCCTTCCTTGAAGGCGATCACGATCGGCGTCGCGGACACATCGCCGGAATAGACGCGCTCGACGTAGAAGAGGCGACCGTCAACGACCTTGTCGCCAGTGGTGCCGACGACGACAACCGCGCCTTCAGGCAGTGCACTGACGCTTGGTTCCTCGAACGGCGGGCTGCATGCGAGGGCCGTCCCGGCTGTGATGGTTCCCGCCAGGAGCACCGCGCCACCGGTCGTCATCAGGATCCGAAGCCATCCGACGTTCGATGCGGGCACGCGGCGCAATTCCCACTCCATGCGATAGCGGCGTTCTGCGCCGCAGACGATCTCTCGACGTCCAATCGTGACCAGGCGTTCCCCCCGTGGCAACCACGCAAGGGAGCGAGCGCACCAGCGCGAGTCGATGAACCGAGAATCGCCGCCCAGGGCGGTCCGCCGCGAAGGCGGAGGGTCGCGCAAGGGAGCGAGCGCACCTCAGGGTGCGTGAGCGAACGGGGCGGCCCTCCAACGAACGCCGCGGCCACCCTGGACGGTGCCGGTTTGACGGCCACGGCACAAAAGAGAGAGACCGGGGTGCCTGCCCAATCGGCACCCCGGTCTCGAGGGAGGGAGGGATAGAACCGTTTCGGGTTCGTCCGACGCATACGCTACGGGTTGCGTGTTCAGGGTCGAGACGGCAAGCGGTTAAGAAAGCGATACCGCAGACGGCCAACCGAGGCTCCCGTCGAAGCCGTGCGACAATCCCGCGCATGCCATCACCCGATCCGCATCGGCGCGCGCGGCGCTCGACTCCCGTCATCGTCGTCCTGCTCGTCGCCCTGCTGGCTGCGGCCTGTGGCTCGAACGGTCCGTCGGCCAGCCCGTCGTCCGGCCTCACGCGGCCGAGTGCGCAACCGACGACACCGGCCGGGTCATCGTCGCCCGCCCCCTCCGCCTCGGCCCTCGCTCCGTCCGCGAGCTCCGGGCCGCCGGCCAGCGCCGACCCGGCGACGACTGCCATCTACGACGCCATCGAGGCGCAGGTAGCGGCGATCCGCGGACTCAGCGCCACACGCCCGGTCGAGCGGCAGATCATCAGCGCGGACGAACTCCGCGCGATGCTGACGAAGCAATACGACGAGGACTCGCCGCCCGAGTACGTCGCGGCCACCCAGCGGCTGTACAAGGCGCTCGGCCTGATCCCCGCCGACGCCGATCTTCGAGCCCTGACGCTCGACCTTCTGTCCGGCGGTGTCGCGGGCTTCTACCGCAACGACCAGGGCAAGCTCTACGTGGTCTCCAAGACCGGTGAGCCCGGCGCCGCCGAGCGGTTCTACTTCGCCCACGAGTACGACCACGCCCTCCAGGACCAGAACACGACGGTCTTCAAGGACCAGGACGGGGTCCTCGACCAGAGCGACCGGATCCTCGCCCGGTCCGCGGCCTACGAAGGGGACGCGACCCTGCTCATGACCCTGTGGGGGATCCAGAACCTGACCCCCCTGGACATCCAGGAGCTCCTCGCGCTCGGCAACGACCCGGAGGCGAAGGCGCTCCTCGCCCGAACCCCTCCGATCCTGCGCACGCCGCTTGAATTCCCGTACGACACGGGCGCGACGGTGGGTCCAGGAGGTCTATGCGGACGGCGGTTGGCCGGCCGTGGACGCCCTCTACAAGCGGATGCCCGAATCGACCGAGCAGATCCTCCACCCGGCCAAGTACGACGCGAACGAAGCGCCGGTCAAGGTGGCCATCCCGGCCGATCTTGCCGCGTCGACTCGGCAGTGGCTGGACGGTCCCCCTCCAGGACACCTTCGGCGAACTGCAGACCGGTATCTGGCTCAAGGACACCGGGGCCGCGGCCGCGGACGCGGCGGCCGCCGGCTGGGGTGGCGACCGTCTCGCCGTCGCGGAGGGGCCGAACGGCGCCTGGGCGGTCGTGATGCAGACCGCCTGGGACAGCGCAAAGGACGCCGCCGAGTTCGAGACTGCCGCGACCACGGCACTCAAGGAGGCAGGCGGGGTGGCCAAGGTCCTCCCGGGTTCGGGCGGCAAGACCCGCTGGGTCCTCGTCGCGAACGATGACGCCACGCTCGGCAAGGTCGCCAACGCCCTGGGTCTAGCCGGCTGAGCGCGCCGGCCGGACTACATCGAGTCCGGCGCCGAGATCCCCAGCAGCGCGAGCGCATTCGCCAGCGTGATTCGCGCCGCGTCGGCGAGCGCGAGCCGGGCGGCTGAGCGCTCCGGTTCGTCGGCGTCGACGACGCGGGCATCGCGGTAGAAGCCGTGGAAGGTCGTCGCGAGGTCGGTCGCGTAGGCGGTGATGCCCTGGGTCTCCTCGGCCGCGACGGCGTCCTCGACGACCTCCGGGAACCGACTGATCGCGCGCGCCAGGGTCGCCTCTGGGGCCCCGACCAGCGTGCCGCCGACGCCGTCCGCCCGGGCCAGGCCCGCCGCCTCCGC
The DNA here is from genome assembly GCA_963746865.1 of uncultured Chloroflexia bacterium. GTDB lineage: Bacteria > Chloroflexota > Limnocylindria > Limnocylindrales > CSP1-4 > SPCO01. The sequence goes on along the minus strand of CAVVDB010000007.1, from coordinate 299,050 downwards.
CTTGCGCAGGATCGACGCGATCCGGGCATGGGCGTACTGCACGTAGTAGACCGGGTTCTCGTTCGACTGCTTCTTGGCCAGTTCGATGTCGAAGTCGATCTCGGTCGTCACCGCACGTGAGGCGAAGAACCAGCGCGCGGCGTCGGTCCCGACTTCCGCCAGCAGTTCATCGAGGGTGATGAACTCGCCGGCCCGCTTGCTCATCGAGACCTCCTGGCCGTCGCGCACGAAGCGGACCCACGAGTAGAGCAGGACCTGGACGGCCTCGCGGTCGTAGCCCATCGCCTCGGCGGCGTTGCGGAGACGGGCGACCGTCCCGTGATGGTCGGCCCCCCAGATGTAGATCAGGTGGTCGAAGCCGCGGCTGAACTTCTCGGTGACATAGCCGATGTCGGCCGCGAAGTAGGTCGGTTCGCCGGTGGAGCGGAAGATGACCCGGTCCTTGTCGTCGCCGAACGCGGTCGAACGGAACCAGGTCGCCCCGTCCTGCTCGTAGACGTGGCCGCGATCGCGCAGGCGCTGCACGGCACGATCGACCCAGCCCTCCTCGTGAAGCCGGGCCTCGCTCGTCCAGACGTCGAAGTGGACGTCGAGGGTGGCCAGGCTGTCCTCGATCCCGCCGCGGACCTGGTCCGCCGCCCAGTGCCCGACGATCCCGTCGGTGTCGGCGTCCGCGGTCGTCGCCGCGGCCCACACGTCGTCGGGGACGGCCGCCGCGAGGTCGTTGACGTACGCGGCCTGGTAGCCGTCCTCGGGGACCGGCTCGCCACGCTTCAAGGCCGCCACCGACGCGCCGAGGTTGCGGATCTGGCCGCCAGAGTCGTTGAAGTAGTACTCGCGGGTCACGCGTTGCCCGCCCGCCTCCAGGACGCGACTCAGCAGGTCGCCGATGAACGCGCCGCGGGCGTTCCCGACGTGGAGCGGGCCTGTCGGATTGGCGGACACGAACTCGACGTTGACCGAGCGCGGCCTGATCGCGGCGACCCGGCCCCACGACGGCGGGTCGGCGAGGATCCCGTCGATCGTCACCTCCAGCGCCGCGTCGCGCAGGCGCAGGTTCAGGAAGCCGGGCGCTGCGACCTCGGCCGGCGGCGACGGGCGAGGCGCCATCGCCGGCGGCGGCCTGGAGTTCGGCGGCCAGGGCGGCGGCGATGGCGAGTGGCGACATCCGATATGGCCGGGCGAGCTTCATCGCGAGGTTGCTGGCGAAGTCGCCGTGGATCGGATCGGCGGGACGCTCCACCTCGACCGGTGGGCGAACGGCATCGTCGGGCCAGGCCGGCAGCGCGCCGGCCGCGACCGCCCGCTCCCAGGCCGTCGTGACGGCTGCGCGAACGATGGTGCGGATGGGCTGCGAGTCGGTCATGCGCCGCACATCGTAGGCGGCTAGCGGATCCCCGTGTCGTAGCTCAGCTCCACCAGGCTCGTCGCGCCGGGGTTGACCGTGACGTTCACTGGGGCGGGCGTCCCCATCAATCCGTTCGCCGGTTGCGCGGCGACCACGTAGCCGCCGGCCGGGAGTTCCGCGAAGAACGAGCCGTCGGCGCCCGTGGTCACCCGGAAGAGATCGGCTCCCGCGGCGTTGCGGATCATGATCACCGCACCGGCGACCGGGCGCGCGGCACACGCCGGATCCGGCGGGTTCTGCTCGACCGGGCAGACCGGGCCGGAGGTCGCCCGACCGCCGATCCCCGTCCGACCTGCCGCCGGCGCCGAGCCAGGCCATGCGGCGTCGGGGACCGCGGCCCCGCCTTGCGAGACCACCGAGACGTCCCCGCTCGGGGCGACGGCGTAGACCCAGGTGTGTTCGTCGATGCAGCCGGCCTCGCAATCGCCCCAGCCGATCCGGACGTTGACCACGAACGCTCCGACACCTGATGCCGGTGCGACTTCGTACCAGCTCGCCTGGCCGATGGCGGCCGGGTCGCGCGGCGCGATCCCCTGCAGTCGGGGCTCATGGGCGATGACCGCCGCGATCGCGGCCTCCGGGGTCGTAACGGCGACCGGGTTCGGGCTCGGCGTCGGCAGCGGACCGGTCAGGATGGGACCGGTCGTCGTCCCGGCGCACGCGCCCAGGAGAGCAGCCACGGTCACGGCGATGAGCAGGATCCGCGCGACGCTCGTCATGGCCTGAGGACGACCGAGCCGAGCGCCCGGTTCCCGCGGTCCCGTGGGCAGCGCGCCCGTCAGCCTGCCTGCGCCGTCAGACGGCCATCGGCGATCGCCGCGGTAAATGCGGCGTAATCAAGTTCGTTCTGATCCGCGTACGCCTCGGCGAAGTCGGCGATCGCGCCGTCGAAGGTGTCGCTGGTCCCGAGATACGCCGCGATGGCGATCGAGTCCCCGCTGCGCGCGTGGGCGCGCGCCAGCGACCGGGCGCACATGCCGCCATAGAAGCCCATGCCCGGCTCCCGGAGCGTCGCGGTATCGACCGAGCCCTTCATGTCCCACAGCTGGCGGAAGTAGAAATCGCGACCGCCGGGGCCGCGCGTCCAGCCGAGGAAGATGTCCGGTGTCGCCTGCATGAGCCGCTGGCCGACGACGACTCGCTCGCCATGGTTGGTGTGGTGGCTCGACTCGAGATACGGATCGAGGACCGAGGCGGTCGCCTCCTTGGCCTGGAGGAAGAGGGGATCGCCCTCGTCGCGCCCTTCGAGGAGCAGGACGAAGCAGCGCGTCCCGACGCTACCGACGCCGACGACCTTCAAGGCGACGTCGACGAATCGATACCTCTCCACGAGTTCGCGCCGGTTCTCGGCGAGGGTGGCTCGATAGGCGCTGAAGGTGGACTCGAGATTGGACGCGCCACCAGGGAGCTCGACATGGTGCACGACGGGCGGATCGTCGACGATCCGCCACTCCCCGTCGACGACCTCGGTCAGCGAAGACATCGCCTTCATCTGGTCCTTGCCGCGGGCCTTCGCGAAGATCGTGTTGAGGCGCGACTTGGCATCCTTGGCGTCGAACTTCGGATCCAGGGTCTTGCCCAGGTCGATGAGCCCCCGCTCGATGTCGTCCGCGGTCGTCTGGTCGTACCAGATGTCAAGTAGGCGCATACCGGCATAGCGCGCCATGTTCTCGCGGTAGCTGCGCACCGTCGCCATCGTCACTGATCGTGTTACCGCTCCGCTGAAGCCGTTGCTTCTCGCGGCGATCACGATGCTGGTCGCGAGTCGCTTCACGTCCCACTCCCAGGGTCCCGGCAGCGTCTCGTCGAAGTCGTTCGCGTCGAAGACCAGCGTCCGCTCGGGCGACGCGAACAACCCGAAGTTGGAGCAGTGGGCGTCGCCGCTCGCCTGGACGATGATGTTGCTCCGAGGCGTCGTGGACAGGTCGAACGCCATGACCGCGGGAGCGCCCCGGTAGAACGCGAACGCGGACGCCGCCATCCGGCCGTGGCGCAACGGGAGGAGGTCCTGGAGCCGATCCGTCTCCTGGGCGAGGATGATGGCGATCGGATCGCGACCGGGGGCCAGCTCCAAGGCGCCCTGGCTGCTGCGCGGTGCTCGCTGACGAGCCGACCGACCGAGCGCTGCCCGCTCCTCGACCGGGACCCACGGCCGGGGAGTCCAGGCTTCGGGTCGCGGCTTCTCCTTCGACCAGGCGGCCTGCAGGTCGTCCTGATCGACGATCTTGGCCTTCGCCGATGAAACGTCCTGTCGCGGAGCGAGCGCGGGATGTCGTCATGACCTCCGACTGTAGCAGGCCTTGTCGACCGTTGGGCCGCGCGCCGGGTATCCGAGGTCGCCGCCGGCCGCGTACCATCGCCGTGGCGAGGTGACGGTTCGGCGTCGCAGACGGAGGGTGACGGCCGCGTGAGCGAGGCAACATCGGTGGACATGTCGGAAGCGGCTCCAGCGAGCGTCTCCGAGACGAAGCCGCCGAGCCGTCGGGATGCGCTGATCCGGATCGGGATCGTGCTCGGCGTCCTGTTCGTGATCTTCGTGATCATCATGCCCAGGTTCGTGGACTACCAGGACGTCTTCGCATCGCTGCAGGACGTGACGCTGGCAGCAGTTCCTGTTCGTCTCGATCTTCGGGCTCATCGCCTGGGTCCTGACCGGCGGCGTCTTCGCCGTGCTCATCCCGGGGCTCGGCTGGCTGCGCGGCCTCCAGTCGTACCTGATCCTGACCGGGATCGGGGCGAGCATCCCGCTCGGTCCCTGGAACATGGCCGTGCTGTGGGTGGTGATCCGCGGCTGGGGACTGCCCGCTGCGGCCACGACCGGCGGGATCCTGCTGTACGGGATCTTCGACCAACTCAGCCGGTTCGGCCTCATGTTCGTGGCCGGGATCTTCCTGATCATCGCCGAGGGGCTGCAGCGCGGGGTCTCGGTCGAGACCGGCCTGATCGTCGGATTCCTGCTCGTCGGCGGGCTGCTGTTCGGCGTCGTCGGCGGCGGGCTGATCCTCGTCGTCCGCTCCGAGGCGCTAGCGAGGCGCATCGGCAAGCTGGCCGAGCGAATCATCGGGGTCGCCCTGCGCCGTCTCGATCGGACGGTCCCCGACATCGAGGGCGCCCTCGTGCGCTTCCGGGTGTCCCTCGGCGATACCGTGCGCGCCCACGGCTTTGCCGCGTTCCTGGTGGCGATGGCCTCGAAGTTCGCCTGGGCACTGCTGATGATCGTCTCCATGCGAGCCGTCGGCGTCACCGAGCAGGAGCTGCCGAACGCGATCATCGTCGCCGGGGTCGCCGCGGTCTTCGTCATCACGGTCCTGCCGATCTCGCCGGGCGGCGCCGGCGTCCCCGAGCTCCTCTATGTGTCGTTCTTCACGACCTACACGGGCGGCGCGGATGCGGACGCGATCACGGCCGGGGTCTTCCTGTTCCGTGGCTTCCAGTGGCTGTATCCGATCCCGCTGTCGTGGATCCTGCTCAGCCGCTCACGACGCGGCAGGCCGCTCCTCCCGACCAGGGCGGAGTTCCAGGGCGACGAACCCAAGCCGATCCCAGCACCGATCGCTAGCGCCTGACCGAAACGCCTTGGCGGGTGGTGTGCGTCAGGGCAGCGGACGCCAGGCCTGGCCGACGAGGATGGCGAGGGCGATGAACAGCCCGCCGACCATCACGAACACGACGCTCAGTTCGGTCGCTTCGTGCTTGGTGATGAGGTTGGTGGGCAGGTTCTGGAAGACCGTGTCCAGTTCGTCGGCGCTCTCGGCTGGGTAGTAGGTCCCGCCGGTCACGTCGGCGACCGCCTTCAGCGTGTCCTCATCGATCGCGCGACGGAACCCTTGGCCGCCGCCGCCACCGCCACCCGCCGCCGAACCCGCCGCCGCCGAACCCGCCACCGGAAGTCCGGACTGGCACCCGGTTCGCCGCCGATGAACTGCTGACCGCATTGCGGGTTCTGCGGCCCCGGGATCGGCGGTCCCGAAGCCGATCGTGTAGACGCGGACACCCCGCGCCGTCGCCTGCTGGGCCGCGTCGACCGGGAGCGGTCCGGCGTTGCTGGCCCCGTCGGTCAGCAGGACGATGATCGCCGCCGCGTACGCTCCGGGGACGACCGGGACCGGAGCGGTCTCGGGGGAGTCGCCCTCGTCCTGGCTGGCGGCGACGCTCGGGTCGACCTCGTTGATGGCGTCGAGCGACTGGAGGATGGCGCTGCCGACCGCGGTCCGCCGTCCGGTCGCCAGCCCCTCGATCACGTCGAGCAGGACCTCGCGATCGGTCGTCGGCGGCACGAGTGTCTCGGCGAACCCGGCGAACGCGACGATGCCGATCTGGGTGTTGGCACCCTGTCGCTCGATGAACGAGGCCGCCGCCGCTTCGGCCGCGAGCAGTCGATTGGGCGGGATGTCGGTCGCGCACATGCTCCGCGAGACATCGATCGCCAGGATCACGGTCGTCTGGCCGGCCGGGACGCTGACGATGCTGACCGGCCGGGCCATCGCGATCACCAGGCTGGCGATGCCGATCAGGAAGAGCGCGAACGGCAGGTGACGCCTGAGCCGTGACGAGCCCGGTGCGGCCTGGTGGACGAGCGACAGGCTGGAGAACCGGATCCCGGCCCGACGCCGACGCGAGATCCAGATGCGGGCGACGACGAGGATCGGCACCAGCGCGAGGAGAACGAGGGCGACCGGACTCAGCATGTCCATCAGGGCAACCGTCCTAGCCAGAGCAGCGAGGCCCCGGCCCCGATGAGCAGGATGAGCAAACCGGCGCCCGCGACCAGCGAGGTGAGCTCCATCGTCTCTGGCCGGACGACGAGTCGCGTGTCGATGCCCTCGTAGATGGCCGTCAACTCGGCCGGATCCGCGGCCGCGTGGTAGGCGCCGCCGGTGACGTCGGCGATCTCCCCGAGCATCGCCTCATCCAGCCGGCTGTGGATCTTGAAGCCCTCGACCTCGATGGTCGTGCCGGCCGTGCTGCCGATCCCGACCGTGAAGATCCGCACGCCGCGATCGGCTGCCGCACTGGCCGCCTCGATCGGATCGGGGTTCACCGTGTTCTCCCCGTCGCTCAGCAGGACGATCACGGCCGACGTGTACGACCCGGCCGGGACGGGCGTCTGGCGCGACGGTCGGAGCCGGCGAGCGGTTGGTGTAGTAGTTGGTCGCCTGATCGTCTCGGCCGCGGCGATCGTCGCGAGCGAGGTCAGGATGCCCTGGCCCAGCGAGGTGCCACGTTCGGGGGCGAGGCGGTCGATGGCGGCCAGCACCTGTGCCTGGTCATCGGTCGGGGTCTGGATCGAGAACGCGCTGTCGCTGAAGGCCACCACGCCGATCGAGACCGACGATGGCTGCCGCTCGACGAATGCTCGGGCGGCGGTCTTGGCGGCCTCCATCCGGTTCGGGCTGAGGTCGGTCGCGCCCATGCTGCCCGACACGTCGAAGGCGAGGATGACCGTGCTCTCGATCCGCGGGATCCGGACGACGCCCTCCGGTCGTGCCATGGCGACGACCAGGAAGACCAGCCCGATGAGCATCAGGACGGCCGGGATCCGTCGGCGGAGCCTGGCCGGGCGATCGGCACGGCCCGCATCGGCCTCGCCCGCCGCGGACGGCCCGCGGTAGGCGTCCAGCCGCTGTCGTCGGCGACGCTCGCGGACGCGGTACAGCGCGACGCCCACCGGGATCGCGAGCAGCAGCAACAGCATCGGCGGCCAGAGGAGGGTCACGACCGGACCCGCCGACCCTGCCGAAGGGCCGCCATCCGGACGATCGCCCGGACGAGGTCGTCGTCGGTCGACAGCGACATGGCGTCCACGCCGGCGTGCTTGAAGGCGTCGCCCAGGGTCGACTCGCGTCGGTCGGCGGCCTCCTTGAAGCGCCGTCGAAACGCCTTGTCGTGGGTGTCCACGTAGAGTTGCTCGCCGGTCTCGGCGTCCTCCATCAGCAACGGGCCCACGTCCGGGAGTTCGGTTTCCCGTCGATCGAACAGCCGGACGGCCAGCACCTCGTGCCGCTCCGTGAGCAGGCGCAACGGCCGCTCCCAGCCTGGGGCGCTGATGAAGTCGGAGATCACGAACACGAGCGAGCGGCCCTTGATCGTCCGATGGCCGGCCTCGAGCAGTGGCGACAGGTCGGTGAACGGGGCGGCCGGCAACCGAGGCTGGTGGAGCATGTCGTTGACCAGGCGAAGGACCTGGATCCGGCCGCCGCGGGCCGGGATCGTCCGCTCCACCTGGCGACCGTAGAAGACGGCACCGACCCGGTTGCCGTGTCGTGTCAGCAGCCGCGCGAGGGTCGTCACGAAGTCGATCAGGACCGTCCGTTTGAGCCGGTCGGCGTCGGCCGTCCCGAAGTCGACCGACGGACTCAGGTCGAGCAGGAACCAGGCCGTGATCTCGCGATCTTCGACGTACTCGCGGATGTACGGCGTGTCCATCCGGGCGGTCACGCTCCAGTCGATGGACCGGACGTCGTCGCCGTACTGGTACTCGCGCAGGTCCGCGAAGTCGACGCCGTTCCCGCGGAACAGGCTCCGATGCCCGCCCTGGAGCAGCCCGTCAAGGCGCCGGATGACCTGCCAGTCGAGGCGCTGGAGGATACGCTCAGGCGTTGACGTGGACGTTGCCATGGTCCCGAAGCGGCACGACCGGGACGGGGATCCGGTCGATGATCGTCTTGAGCAGGTCGTCGCTCGTGACGTCGTCCGAGAGCGCCTCGAACGACAGCACGAGTCGGTGGCGGAGGACGTCGAGAGCCATGTCCAGGACGTCCTCGGGGAGGGCGTAATCGCGTCCTCGGACGAAGGCCAGGGCCCGCGCCGTGAGGATCAGGTTGATCGACGCGCGTGGGCTGGCCCCGAACGTGATGTAGCGCTCCAGGTCGGCGAGGCCGAAGCGCCCGGGTGCCCGGGTCGCTGTCGCGAGGCGGACCGCGTACTGGTGGAGGGCCGGGTCGACATAGACCCGGTCGGCGGCGGCCTGCATCGCCAGCAGGCCGTCGGTGCTGAGGACCTGGCCGACCGTCGGCATCGGACCCGTCATCCGCTCGACGATGACGAACTCCTCGGTCTCGGTCGGGTAGCCGACCAGCACCTTGACCATGAACCGGTCGATCTGCGCTTCGGGCAGCGGGTAGGTGCCTTCCGTCTCGATCGGGTTCTGGGTGGCGAGGACGAGGAACGGCAGGGGGACCTTGAAGGTCTCCCGCCCGATCGTCACCTGGCGCTCCTGCATCACCTCCAGCAGCGCGCTCTGGACCTTGGCCGGCGCCCGGTTGATCTCGTCGGCGAGCAGGAGGTTGGCGAACACGGGTCCCAGCGACGTCCCGAACTCGCCCGTCTTCTGGTTGTAGATCCGCGTCCCGATGAGGTCCGCGGGGACCAGGTCCGGGGTGAACTGGATCCGCTTGAACTCGCCGCCGATCCCCTCGGCCAGCGTCTTGATGGCCATCGTCTTGGCCAGCCCGGGAACACCCTCGACGAGGATGTGGCCGCGGGCGAGCAGGGCGACGATGAGCCGTTCAAGGAGGTGGTCCTGGCCGACGATGACCTTCTTCACCTCGTACAGCAGCCGCTCCATCGGGGCGGCTCGCTCGGCGCCGTTCGTCTCTTCCATGCGGTCCCCCTCAGTACGGCGGCAGGCCGGCGGCGCCGCCCGCGACATCGATCGGGACGGCCAGGCCGATCCCGATGAAGACTTCATCCTCGGTCGGATTGATGAGTGCCGTGACGATGCCGACCACCTGGCCCGCCCGGTTCAGCAACGGTCCCCCGGAGTTGCCGGGATTGACCGCGGCATCGACCTGGATCAGGCCGGTCAGGACCACATCACTGTCGGGCATCTTGAACGAGCGGTCCAGCCCCGAGATCACCCCCACGCTCATCGACCCGCCGAGCCCGAACGGGCTGCCCATCGCGTAGGCCTCGCTTCCCTGGCGGACCGAGGCGGGGTTGCCGATGACCGCCGGCACGATGAGCGCCGGAGGCTGCGTCGCGCGGATGACCGCGATGTCGTTCTCGGGCTGACGAACGGTCACCTCGGCCCTCGAGCGCGTCCCGTCGGCGAAGGTGACCTCGATCTCGGTCGCGTCGTCGACGACGTGCAGGCTGGTCAGGATGTCGCCGGCGAGGTTCACCACCACGCCGCTGCCGAGGCCGTCGTGCTCGCCAGGCTGTTCGCCGTCCTTGACCGCGCCCTTCGTCTCGATGAGCACGAGCGACGGTCGGACCGCCTGGTAGACGAGTTCTGAATAGGCCGGCGCCGGGGTGACCGAGGCCAGGGCGTCGGCCACCGTGTCGTCGACATCGCGCTGGGTGAGTGGCGGACGCCCAGGGACGAGGACGCCGTAGAGCAGGATCGCGACGAGCGTGACGAGCGCACCTGCCGCGAACGGCGCGATCCGTTCGATCCGTTTCCCCCGAGCGCCGGACGGTCGCGCCGACTCGGGTCCGTGAGTTGGGGATTCCCCTGCCATCGCATCAGCCCATGAGCGGAGGGTCGTTGGCGTCCGGACAGTCTACCCCGGTCCGTCGATCGGGCCGGTTGACATCGGCGCTGGAGCCGCAGCACGATTGCCCTCCGAGCGCGCCCGGAGAACGGGAGCCATGACCGACCGAACCCTCGACAAGCCCGGCCGACCGCTGGCGGTCGACGACGAGATCATCAGCGCGATGGTCGACACCCTCGACTGGTCGTCGGAACCGGCGGACCCCGACGTCACCCGCGGCGATCGCGATGACGCGCCGTTCGACCTGGGGATGCCGGCGCCGCGCGCGATCGACCTTCGGCGTCTCTGGAAGCTGGCCGGCAAGCAGCCCGATCCGATGATCACGGCGTCGCTCGGCGCGCGGATCCCCGTCCTGCTGTCACACGGCGTGACCGCGATGCCGCGTCCGGGGCGCAAGCCGGCCCGCGTCTGGGGCCTCGGCTACAAGGTGGAGATGTACGACGTGGCGGCCGACACGGTCGACGTCCAGCCGTCGACCGAGCTGCTCGAGGTCGCCAAGGTCGGTGGCGAGGCGACGGTCGAGATCGGGCTGGACGGTTCGCTCGAGGTCCCCGAGGCGGCCGCCGAGGCCGTCAGCGCCATCCCGGGGGTCACGCTCACGGAGGCGAAGATCGGGGCCAGCGTCAAGGAGACCGCCAAGCTGTCGATCAGCTTCACCCTATCGGTCCCGAAGATCATCTCCGGCCCCGGCGACGGCCACGGCGGCGCCGAGTGGAACCTGTATGCCCAGGACAAGCGACTCGAGGGCTACCAGGCGCTGCTCCAGACCGTCCTCCTCCCGAAGGGCGTCAAGCGCCTCCGGCTTGGCATCACCGGCTGGGCGCGCGAGGCCGGGATGTTCGGGCCCAAGGAGTGGATCTTCGAGACCGCCTCGTTCGACGTCGACCTCGACCGCTGACCTGGCTGGGTGCCGGACGGCGGATGAACGGCCGATGGTGCAACATGCGTCGATGAGGACACGGCCCGGCAGGGCGGCTGCGTTGATCCTGGCGGTGGTCGCGATCGCGGCCGGCTGCGCCGGTTCGACGGGCGTTGCATCCGGCCCGGCCGGGAAGCCGTCGCCCGTGGGGGGCAGTTCGGCGCCTGCCGCGGCCCTCGATCGGGCCTGGGCGGTCGGCCGGCTCGTCGACGCAACGACCGGCGCGTCCTTCCGGATCGCCGACCACGCCGGGAAGGTCGTCATCCTCGAGACGATGGCGATCTGGTGCAGCAGTTGCCTGTCGCAGCAGCGTGACGTCGCGGCGGCCCTGGATCGGCTTCCGGCCGACCGGGTCGTGTACGTCGTGCTGGACGTCGATCCGAACGAGGACGCGGCGAGCCTGGCGGACTACCGGGAACGGCACGGATTTCCGGGGCGATACGCCGTCGCGAGCACCGAGGTCGCCCGCTCGCTCGCCGCCGAATTCGGCGACCAGTTCCTCAATCCGCCGTCGACCCCGATGCTCGTGGTCGGGACGGATGGATCCGTGACCCGCACGGCGTTCGGCCACAAGAGCCCCACGGACATCGTGGCCCTGGCCGAGGCGCACGGGGCCTGACCTGGAAGGCCTCTGGCTCGCGTTCACGCTGGGCCTGGCGAGCGCCGCGAGCCCGTGCCTGCTGCCGCTCTATCCGGCCTTCCTGGCCTACCTGTCCGCGAGTTCGGCGGAGCTGTCCGGACGTCGCGGCACGGGACTGCTGGGCCTGATCATCCTGGCCGGCGTCCTGACCACGATGCTGGCCGTGGCGGTCATCCTGATCTTCGTCTCCGTGCCGATGGGAGCACTGCTCGCCTACCTGGTCCCGCTCACGGACGGCCTGCTCGTCGTCCTCGGCGTCCTCCTCCTGGCGGGTCGGAACCCGTTCGCGCTGCTGCCGGGCATGAGCGTGCCGATCATCGCGGATCCGTTCGGTCGGGCCTACGTCTATGGGCTGATGCTTGGCCCGCTCGCCCTGCCCTGCGCGGGCGCATTCGCGCTGTCGCTCATCGCGTTCGCCGTGGGCCTGACCGACGCGCTGCAGAAGGTCGTCGTCTTTCTCGCTTATGGTCTTGGCTTCGGACTCCCGCTCGTCATCCTGTCACTGATCACGGGAGCTCGGCAGCGTCAGATCGTCGGCGCCGTCACCCGTCGCCACCGAGCCATCGAGGTGTTCGCCGGGATCTTGCTGATCGCGGTCGGGATCGGTGACTTCCTGCTGAACGTCGACAACATCCGGCTGACGCTCGGCTGGTAGCCAGAGCCTACAGGCCGAGATGAAGGCGGAGCGCCTCGTCGATGTCGAGCATGATCGAGTTGGGGACGACGCCCAGCCGGTCACCTACTCGCTCGACGGCGATCGAGCGGACCTGTTCGGCCTGAGCCTTGGAGTCGCGATCGAGTCCGGTGTGTCGCGCAGGCAGCAGGACCTGGAATGGATAGACGCGCGCGACGTTCGACGTTACCGGCACGACCGTGATCACGCCCCGACCCAGTCGAGCCGCCGTGGCATTGGCGGCGTCGTTGCTGACGATGACCGCCGGCCGGCGCTTGCTCGCTTCCGAACCACGGCCGGGATCGAGATCGATGACGTGGATATCGCCGCGCCGCATCACGGACGAAGCCCGTCACCGGTCGTGCGATCCCAGGCGTCACCCTCGCCGTCGCCCGCCCAGTCCGCCCACGCCGCTTCGTAGGTGCCGCCGAGCTCTGCCGTGCGGAGCAGTCGTACCGCTCGATGGATGGCGGCCGATCGCGACTCGAGCCCCTGCTCCCTGGCATACGCGTCGAGGAACTCGACGTCCTCTCCAGGAAGGCTGACACTGACCTTCATACTAGGATACTACCACTGGTAGGACACAGGTAGCAAGGTGCAGGGGAGAATCGCGAAAGCGTCCGCCACTGATCGGTCGCATGACGTCGAAGTGCCGGTGATCGAGGGTCGCGATGGTACGTGTCCGGTAACGCTCGGCCAGGATCACGTTCGAAGCGTCCGCGACGCCGATGTCCTGGTCCGCATAGCGCTCGATCACGGCGCGAGCCCGCGCGAGCTCCTCGACATCGATCGCGGCCAGGTCCCAGGCACCGCCGGTCAGCTCCCTCAGCACGGCCACCTCGGCCGAGGTGCCGAGCCGCGACGCCACGAGGTAGTCGAGCTCGGCGACCACGTAGGGCGATAACACGAGAGGCTCCGTCGCCTCATCGAGAACCGCGGAAACCGCCTCGTGATCAGGCTCGTCGGTGTCGAAGAACGCGAGGAGCGCGCTCGTATCGACGATCACTGCTCGCCGAACCCCGGCAGATGTTCGTCTGCTTCGCGTGCGATCGGAGAGCGGCTCGCGAAGAGGCCACCGCGGGGGCGCGGTCGATCATCGCCGACGGCCTCGCGGATCGAGTCGCGAATGACCTCGGCCTCGGATACGCCTCGTTGCCGGGCGACGCGCTTGATCGCCGACTTGAGCTCTGTCGGCAGGTAGATTGTCGTCTTGTCCATGCTCGTATGGTACCACCGCTGGCGCTGGTAATCGTCGGCCGATGCCGGCGATCCGGAGGCCGCCTTTCCGCGGAGCCGCGAGTGCGATGGAGATCTCGCTGTCTCCGGCCGACTCGGAAGTAGCTGATGTACGCGAGCATCGGCTATTCTTGATCGGCGCCGACATAGCTCAGTGGTAGAGCAGCTGTTTCGTAAGTCTCCCGCCCTGTGCGCAGTGCTACCCCGAGTGGCGGCCCGATACAAACGGGCACACTTATCAGCTATTCGATTCTTGGGGTGGTCCGCCTAGGATCGACGCTGCGGGCCGCTAGCGTCCGAGCCGACCATGACTACCCGCACTGAACGATTCCGGCGCTCCGTACCCTCATGCTCGATAGACCGCGGTCGTCTCGACCACGGCTGATCGCCGGAGACCCATGGACCGAGACCTCGTCGAGCGGGCGCGCTCGGGCGACCAGGCGGCATTCGAGGATCTGGTGCACCAGGTCAGCGACACGCTGTTCGGGATCGCTCGACGCATCCTGCGCGATCCCGGCCTCGCCGAGGACGTTCTGCAGAACGCCCTTGTGACCATTTGGCGGAAGCTGCCGCATCTGCGGGAGCCAGACCGCTTCGAGGCATGGGCCTACCGGATCCTCGTCAACGCTTGCTACGCGGAGGCTCCGCACAACCGGAGATGGGCATCGACCGTGCGCGTTCTCCCAATCGATCGGGCGGACGACGTGGACGCTTACCAATCGATCTCCAATCGCGACGAGTTGGAGCAGGCTTTCCGCCGGCTACCGCTCGACCAGCGGGCGGTGTTCGTCCTCCACCACCACGTGGGCCTGCCCCTCGTGGCAGTGGCCGAGACGCTCGGCATCCCCGACGGAACCGCCCGCTCGCGACTGCACTACGCCACCCGCGCACTTCGGTCCGCTTTCGAGGCGGGCCGCGCGCCGATTAAGGTCCAGGAAGGGCGACTGTCATGAGCGACGACCGAGCCTTCGAACGCGCCGTGGACGACTGGCTGGCAGACGGGTCCGACCGGACCCCTCGGCCGGTGGTCGACGCCGTCTTCCTGGCCATCAAGACGACACCACAATCGCGGGATCTCCGGATTCCGTGGAGGACCCCACCAATGTCCGTTCCGCTGCGGCTCGCCGCCGGGATCGCGGTCGTCGCGATCGTCGGCTTCGCGGCCCTGACCGTCTTCACACCGGGCACCGGCCCCGGCTCCGGCCCGACGCCGGCGCCGTCGGCCACTCTCGCGCCGACCCCGTCACCGTCGCTCCTCCCCGCGGCTGGCGCCCTCGAACCGGGGACGTATGATTGGATTGCGTACTACACGCCCGTGGGGGGAGCGCGGTTCACCGTCACCGTACCCGAGGGATGGGCGACGGCTGAGGGAGGAGTATTCGTCTATAGGAATCGCGTGGCCGCTGCGGCGAGCATGCCGCCGTTCACTGGATCTGGCGAGGTCCTACTCGCTATCTGGACCGTCAGCCATGTCTACACCGACGCCTGCCATCACGATGCGACGCTGGTCGACGCCGGAACGACGATCGATGAGCTTGCGAGCTTGCTGGTGGCGCAGAAGGGCCGGGTCGCGTCGGCCGCCACCGACGTCACCCTGGGGGGCTTCCCGGCCAAGCGGATCGAGTTGACCGTCCCGGGCGACCTCGATGTCACGAAATGCGACGGGGGAATCATCAGGTTCTGGCCGGACCCGGGCCCGGATGAGTCCGGCGGCCTGTGCTGCAGTGCCGTCGGTTCGACCGATGTCGTCTATGTCGTCGACGTCGCCGGCGATCGCTTCGCCGTTGTTGCCAGGCACCAGGCGAGCAGCTCTGCCGAGGAAGTGGCCGAGCTCGAGACCATCGTCGCTTCCATCAAGATCGAACCGCCGGCAACCAGTCCGTCCCAATCGGGCGCGTCCCCGTCTCCCTGATCGGCCACACGACGCAAGGCACGCTTCAATCCGAGGGGGAGCTCGTGCTCCCCCCGGAAGGATTGGGGTCTCCAGAGTGACACCCGCTTACGCCACGTCGTCCTGACAAGTGCTACTATGTCGCACATGGAACGTGTCGGTGTGCGCGAGCTTCGGCGTCAGGCCAGTGCCATCCTGCGAAGAGTCGCCGCGGGCGAGACGATCGAGGTCACTGATCGAGGACGTCCGGTCGCGGTCCTGCTGCGATCGATGCCAACCGGTCTGGCCAAGCTCGAGCGCGAAGGACTGCTGCGTCGCGCCGAGGCTGACCTGCTCGACCTCCCCACGGTCCAGCTGCCGGCCGATTCACCCGCTCCGTCCGACCTCGTGTCGGAGGCGCGGACGGATTGAAGGCCGTCTATCTCGATAGCTCGGCGTTCGTCAAGCTGGTCGTCACCGAGGCGCAGTCGACCGAGCTCCGAGCATTCCTCGCGACGCACGAGGCTCGCCGCGTGTCGTCTTCCCTCCTCCGGGCCGAAGCCCTCCGAGCGGTCCGGCACCTGGGGCCTGACGCTCTCGCCATCGCCCGCGAGGGCCTTCGGCGTGTCGACCTGATCGCCATCGACGATCGGATCCTCGATGCGGCCGGCATCCTCGAGCCTCGAATACTGCGCACGCTCGATGCCATCCATCTCGCGACCGCTCTGACGCTAGGTGACGACCTCGACACGATCGTGACCTACGACGATCGGATGATCGAGGGGGCGGCGCTCATCGGGCTGGCCGCCGTCGCCCCGCGCTGATTGCGCCTAGATCGAACGGTCGTGCGGTTCGGGACCTCTCAAGGGTGCGCGACAGTCATCGGCGTAGACACACTTATCAGCTGTTCGAGCGCTGTGCTACCGCTCTGAGCACGATCGCCGGCATGCTCCCGTGAGGGCGAATAGCCGCTGTGCGTTGAGCATCGGCTATTCTTGATCGGCGCCGACATAGCTCAGTGGTAGAGCAGCTGTTTCGTAAACAGCAGGTCCTCGGTTCAAATCCGAGTGTCGGCTCCAGTCCCCTCCAGGTCCCTGGAGCGCCGTCGACGCTCGAACCAGACGGCTCCAAGGCAGAGGCAGCCGACACTGATCCGGACGATCGCGCTCGGGATCGAGGCCCAACCGACGATCGCCTGCCCGTAGGCAGCCAGGTCCACGATCGCGCTCCCGATGTAGTAGCCCGCGAGGGCCAGAAGTCCGATCCGATGCGCCCGGGCATCTCCGCCGCGCAATGCCCAGACGACCGCGGCCCCGAACAGGATGGCGACCCCTTCGGTCCGCAGGAGGAAGTCGCTGGTGGGGGACGACTCGATCCCGACGATCGCCAGGGCGGGCCCAGGCGCGAGCACATACGCGAGGCCCGTGATAGCGAGGACGACCGACGAGAGCGTCAGCAACCCTCGGGCAAGCATGAGCTTATCGTGGCACGTCTCGTGGTTCACGGGTCAGCCTGTCAGCCTCGGGTCGGGCCCTGCGACACCCTGGCGGCGCGGCGGGTCATGCGGATCCGCCGCGAGTCAGGCGGGACCTGGGTCAGGGATCGCCGAACACCCATACGGCGGGCTGGCCGTCACGGACGCCGACCCCGACGAGTCCCCACGCTTCGTCCCAGGTGAGCGCCGAGATCGATGCCCCGCTCGGTTCTTGCGGGGCCGAGTCCCACTGACCTCCGATGAACGCCCAAAGCGTCAGCCGATCGCCGTCGACGCCGGCGACGACCAGTCGCTCCTTCACCACCGCCACGGCGGAGGCGTACCCCTCGTTCGTCGAGATCTTCGTCGTTTCCCAGTGGCGACCGTCACTCGAGAGGGAGACGAAGGGGTGCTGGTCGCCCGACTTCCCCGAGGCTCCGACCGTGGCCAGCTGGTCGCCCGATTGCACGAGATCGATCGGCAGTAACTGGTCGCTCAGGTCGTTCTTCAGTGCGTTCCATGTGGTTGCGGCCGTTGAGGTCCAGAACGGGCGCGGGACTCCGAGAGGACGGTCGCCGATGGCGGCGAAGCCCGTCGGGGTCGTGGTGACGGATCCCATCGCGGTCTTGGCGCTGTCCGCGACATCGGCGCGCGTCCAGGTCGTCCCGTCGGGCGACGACCATGCCGAGGCGGTCGCCACCATCTCGTCGTTGAGGCGGGCACCGACGGCGACGACCACGCCATCGCCGGCGATGACGTCGTAGAGGGCGGCATCCTCGATCGTCTGCACGAGTCGCCAGGCTCGACCGTCGGCGGAGTCCCAGATGAACCCGGTCCGGGTATCGGGCAGGGTGTTGCCCACCGCGATGAACCGGCCTCCGAGTTCCGTGATCCCGGTGACCTGGCCCGGGGCCTCGGGCACGACGGCGGCCGACCAGGTCCCACCTTCGAAGACCAGGATCCTCGCGCTGGACGGTTGGCCACCGAACCCACCGGCGACGACGGTCTGACCGCGGATCCAGATCGCGTTCAGGTTGCCTTCCGCCGACGGGACGTTCTCGAGCGCGTCGGCGGGCGAGGGCGGGGAGCTGGTCGGGCTCACGCTGGCGACCGGTGTCGGCGCACCGACGGGGTCGGCGCGATCGGCGAAGCGGTCGACGCGTGGCTGACGTTGGCGTCGCAAGTCCGGGCGATGGAGTCACCGAATTCCCGGCGCCAGACGACGAAGCGGCCGAGCACCCGGCGAGCATCACCGCGATCGCGATCACGCAGAAGGGTTGCAGGAACCTCAGCCGTCGGATCGTGCCCATGTCGTCTGGCCGCATGGCGGACAGCCTAGCGCAAGGCTCGGCCGTGGAGGAGTGCGAAAACCTCCGGGCCGTCTGCCACGTATCACCTTCCACGGCGCCGGTCGCGGCTGCGAATCAGGTCCTTCGGATGCCCCCGGCGCCCGCAGCGAAGGGAGGACTGGATGCGGAGACTCCTTGTGGTGGCCATCGCGGCCGCCGGCCTCATCGCCATGATCGCGGCCCCGGTCGTGACCGGCGATAGCGCACGAACGTTCAGGGCATCGCTCGACGGCTACGCCGAGGTGCCCGCGGTCTCGACCCTGGGTCGAGGAAGCTTCAGCGCCCGGTTGGACGGACAGTCATTGAAGTTCAGGCTGACCTATCGGGACCTGTCGGGACCCCCGACCCAGGCCCACATCCATTTCGGCGCCCCGGCAACGTCAGGCGGGATCTCCATCTGGCTGTGCGGCAGCGTGCCGCCGGCCACGCCGAATCACCCCAGCCAACCCGCCAACTGCCCGCTGACGAACTCGGGCGAAGTCAACGCCACGGTCTTCCCGGCGAACGTCATCGGTCCCGATGGCCAGGGGATCGCCCCCGGCGAATGGGACGAAGTCGTTCGCGCGATCCGATCCGGCGTGACCTACGCGAACATCCATACCGTCAAGCACGGCCCCGGCGAGATCCGAGGAAGGATCACCCGGACCAACGACGACTGACGACATCGAGGGGGGCGGCGACCTGACGCCGCCTCGTCTCGGTCTACTCCTCGAGGGCGCGGCGCTTTGCGGCCGCGAACTCGTCGTCGGTCAGCACGCCATCGGCGTTGAGCTTGGCGAGGCTGGCGAGCCGGTCTGCGAGGTTGGCCGGAGGCCGTTCGGTCGCGCTCGCGGTCGAAACGGCCCCGCCTGATAGGGTCGGACCTGCCGCCGGCGCGGTCGCCACCGGCACGACCGGCGATGTGAATCCCATCTGGACGAGGAATCGCTCCGCCTGGGTTTGGTACGCCTCGGCTGCCAGCTGACCGCTCCGGACCATGCGCGTCGCCGCGACCATGGCATCGACCGCGGATCGCTGCTGCGGCGGGACCTCGACGCCACCCCGGCAGATCGGGCAGGCGAGGTACACGTCGGTGCCCGACGAGGCGATCGGCACGAAGTACAGGCTGACCTGCTTCTGGGAGCGGTACTCACGGAGATAGACCCCGTTGTGGCAGTTCGGGCAGACGATGGGCACGACATCGCCGCGGTCCTCGGTCTGGCCGCGCCCCCACCCGAAGATCAGGACCATCGCGCTCGATCCTCCAACCAGCCCGTCTGGGCCCGGGCTCCATCGTCGCACGTCCGCACGCCGAACCGTGCAGACTCGGGAGCGCCATGACGACCGAGACCATCACCGCCATCCTCCTGATCGTCGTCCCGGTCGCGTTCAACGTTACGTTCTTCGAGCTCGGCCGGGCGTTCAACTATCCGGACATCCTGCGCAAGGAACCCGACGAGATCCTGCGCCGCTTCGATTCCGGTGGATCGGGGCTGATCCTGCGCTGGGAGGCACTCCTGGTCAGCGCCCTGCTGATGCTGCCGCTGGCCGTCCTGTTGCCGGTCACGCTCGCCGCCGCGCCGACCCTCACGACCCTGGCCATCGTCGCCGGCGTCATCGCCGGGCTCGTCCAGTCGCTCGGCCTCGTGCGCTGGCCCTTCGCCGTTCCGGACCTGGCTCGCCGTTACGTGGCGGCACCCGACGGTCCCGACGGCGATGCGACGCGCCAGACCGTCGTGGTCGTGTTCGCGACCCTGCACCGGCTGTTCGGCGTTGGGATCGGCGAACACCTGGGTTACCTGTTCACGGGTCTGTGGACCTTGCTCATCGCCGCGTCCATCCTGTCGACCACGATCCTCCCGTCCTGGCTCGGGTTCGCCGGTGTGCTGATCGGCCTCGCCCTGCTCATCGGCGTCCTTGAGTTCGTCGGTCCCAACGAGCGCGACGGCTGGCACCTGGCCGGCACGATCGTGCCGATCGCCTACATCGCGTGGTCGATCTGGCTGATCCTCCTCGGCGTCTTCCTGTTCATCTGAGGCGACCGGTCCCGGACATTCGGAGGCCCGCCGGGCAGGATGCCCGACGGGCCGAAGATGCGGATTGGATCGGGCGTGTCAGCCCCTGGCGATCTCGTCGGCGAGGCGGTCGTAGGTCTCCAGCGCGCCGCGGACCATCCCGACCTCGACCTGCATCTCGAGGTCCTCGATCGTCGGGAACTGGCTGCGTTCGGTCAGCTTCGTCTTGCCGTCGACATCCTCGAGCAACATCGTGACGATGCCGGCCTTGTCGTCGAACCCAGGGATGTCGAGGATGAAGGTGTAGACGAGCCGCTCGGGGGCGTCCACCTCGAGGTACTCGCCCTTGAACGCGACATCCTCGCCGCCGGTCGTGTGGTTGATGTATCGCCAGCGCCCCCCCGGGCGGACCTCCATCGCTTCCACGGTCGTCGTGTAGCCGTGCGGGCCCCACCAGCGAGTGACGCGTTCTGGATCGGTGATGACCGTCCAGACGAGGTCGCGCGGGGCGTCGAAGACCCGCTCCATGACGAACTCGAGGCCGTCGGCGTATGCCGTCGTTCGTTCGTTGCCGAGCTGTTCCACTGCCATCATGTCTGCTCCTTCTCCTGCAATTCCTTCAGGTAGTCGTCGAGCCGTTCGAAGCTTTCCTCCCAGTGACGTCGGTACTGCGCGATCCAGCCGGCGACGTCGCGGAGCGGTTCCGGCTTGAGGCGGCACGGCCGCCACTGGGCCTGGCGCCCCTGCTCGATGAGCCCGGCGCGCTGGAGGACCTTGAGGTGCTTCGAGACGCCCGGCAGGCTGAGGTCGAACGGCGCGGCCAGTTCGGTGACCGTCGCTTCGCCGTTGGCCAGCCGGGCCAGGATGGCCCGGCGGGTCGGATCCGCCAGGGCCGCGAATGTGGTGCTGAGTGGATCGGGCTGCGTCTGCATTTCGCCTCTTGGTTAATTAACCTAGTGGAAGAATACGTACGCGGCAGGGAATGTCAAGCCCTTTTGGTTGGACCTTGATACGCCGTGCGTGTGCGGCTCCCGACGGGAGCTCGACCCGACTACCCCAGGACGTCGGAGATCGCGTCCAGGATGTCGGTGATCGAATAGTCCAGGCCGAGGAGGATCGACTGGATCGACGCGACGCCCCGGCTGAAGTCGTCGTGGAGGACCTCGACCAGCGTGTTGATCCCGTAGCCGAGGTCCTTGAGGATCGTGACCGTCTCGGTCGCATCCTGACTGATCCCCTTCAACCCCTCGACGATCCGCCCGACGCCGTAGTCGAGGTCGTCGTGGAGGATCTCGGCCACCTCGCCTGGATCCTTCCCGAAGACGCCCTTGAGCCGCTTGGCGATCGTCGAGGGTCCGTAGCCCAAGTCGTCCAGGATCTTCGCGGTCGCGACCGGACCCAGATGGAAGTCATCGAGCATCGACGTCGCGATCTCGGTCGAAGTCCCTCCATGCTCGAGGAGGAACTGGGCCGCCTCGAATGGGTCGGCCTCCAGGGGGTCTGCGAGTCGATGTGCGATGGTCGGTATCGAGTAGTGCACGTCGAACAGGACTTGCGCCGTCTGCAGTGGGTTCAGGCCAAGCCCGTTGAAGGCGGCTAGGGCGATCGACGTGGAACTGAAGGCGGCGTCGCGGAGCACCTGGGCGCCTTCGACTGGGTCGAGCGAGGCCGCGGCGCAGATCGCGACCAGGATGGCAGCAGATTCCGCGGTCCCGAAGACAGTCTTGGCCGCCTTCACGACGTCAATGGCCACGAAATCGACAGCGACAAGGGCAGGCACGATCACGGCCGCCCCTCCACTGTAGGCCGAGGCCAAGGCGGTGGCCGTCGCGGTCGCGGCGGCGGCGGCGGTCGACGTGGACGCGATCGCGAGCGGCGCGATGACCTGGGCGACGGCCGTGGCGTTGGCGATGGTCGATGCAGTCAGGCGGCCCACGACCTTCACCGCGATGGCCACCTGGTCGAGGCCGTAGGTAGCGGCGGACAGGAGCGATGCGCCGGTCACGATGCCCAACTCGTGGTAGACGTCGAGCAGCTCGCGGAGCGTGTCCTGCGCCAGGTAGCCGGCGAACTTCATGGCCGCGACCGCGACGTCGACGTCATTGAGCGCGATCCCCAGGCCATGGCGCAGGGCGTGCATGACCGCGTTCGGGTCGAAGCTGCCCTTCAGCGCCTTGGCGATGTCGTTGGTGCCCTTGCCGAACACGTCGCGCAGGACGACCGCCACGGTGTCGGCCGAGTAGTAGGCGGCCAGGGCGGACACCGTCACGGCGATGTTGGCCGCGCTGCCCGCGCTCGCGACGACGGCCTTCAGCCCGGTCCCGACATCGACCGCCGAGAAGCCGACCCCGGCGCCGGCCAATGCCCCGACGATGATCGGCGCCTTGTCGGCGAACGTCATCGAGCCGGTCGTGAACGCCGCGGCCACGGCGACCCCGGTCGCGCTCGCGGCGGCGGCCGTGCTGGCCGTGGTCGTGATCGCGATCGGCGCGATGATCTGGGCGACCGCCACCGCGTTGGCGACGCTGGTCGCGCCGAAGCCGCCCACGACCTTCACCGCGATGGCCACCTGGTCGAGGCCGTAGGTAGCGGCGGACAGGAGCGATGCGCCGGTCACGATGCCCAACTCGTGGTAGACGTCGAGCAGCTCGCGGAGCGTGTCCTGCGCCAGGTAGCCGGCGAACTTCATGGCCGCGACCGCGACGTCGACGTCATTGAGCGCGATCCCCAGGCCATGGCGCAGGGCGTGCATGACCGCGTTCGGGTCGAAGCTGCCCTTCAGCGCCTTGGCGATGTCGTTGGTGCCCTTGCCGAACACGTCGCGCAGGACGACCGCCACGGTGTCGGCCGAGTAGTAGGCGGCCAGGGCGGACACCGTCACGGCGATGTTGGCCGCGCTGCCCGCGCTCGCGACGACGGCCTTCAGCCCGGTCCCGACATCGACCGCCGAGAAGCCGACCCCGGCGCCGGCCAATGCCCCGACGATGATCGGCGCCTTGTCGGCGAACGTCATCGAGCCGGTCGTGAACGCCGCGGCCACGGCGACCCCGGTCGCGCTCGCGGCGGCGGCCGTGCTGGCCGTGGTCGTGATCGCGATCGGCGCGATGATCTGGGCGACCGCCACCGCGTTGGCGACGCTGGTCGCGCCGAAGCCGCCCACGACCTTCACCGCGATGGCCACCTGGTCGAGGCCGTAGGTAGCGGCGGACAGGAGCGATGCGCCGGTCACGATGCCCAACTCGTGGTAGACGTCGAGCAGCTCGCGGAGCGTGTCCTGCGCCAGGTAGCCGGCGAACTTCATGGCCGCGACCGCGACGTCGACGTCATTGAGCGCGATCCCCAGGCCATGGCGCAGGGCGTGCATGACCGCGTTCGGGTCGAAGCTGCCCTTCAGCGCCTTGGCGATGTCGTTGGTGCCCTTGCCGAACACGTCGCGCAGGACGACCGCCACGGTGTCGGCCGAGTAGTAGGCGGCCAGGGCGGACACCGTCACGGCGATGTTGGCCGCGCTGCCCGCGCTCGCGACGACGGCCTTCAGCCCGGTCCCGACATCGACCGCCGAGAAGCCGACCCCGGCGCCGGCCAATGCCCCGACGATGATCGGCGCCTTGTCGGCGAACGTCATCGAGCCGGTCGTGAACGCCGCGGCCACGGCGACCCCGGTCGCGCTCGCGGCGGCGGCCGTGCTGGCCGTGGTCGTGATCGCGATCGGCGCGATGATCTGGGCCACGGCGACGGCGCTGGAACCGGTCACCGCCGCGATGGCGATCGCCGTGCTGGACAGCGAATAGCCCGCGGCAGCCACCACGGCTGCCGCATCGTCCACGAGCAGGGTGTACCCGCTCATCACCTGGCTGAGCGTGACGTCGGCTACATAGCCGGCGAACTTCATCGCGGCGGCCGCGATCGTGGCGTCGAGTGATGCCCAGGCCATACCGCAGGGCGTGGATGACCTCATCGGGTTCGAAGCTCGCCTTGAGCAGCTTGGCGATGTCGTTGGTGCCCTTGGCGAACACGTCGCGCAGGACGACGGCCACCTCGTCGGCCGAGTAGTAGGCGGCCAGGATCGGTACCGCGTCCGCGGCGACCTGCTTGAATCCCGTCTTGAGCGCGCCGGCCACATCCTTGAGGGGATACAGGGCATCGCGCAGGAGGCCGGTCGTCTGCTCGACCGTCTGGGCGAAGGTCGAGCTGATCGGCGGACCGACCTGCGTCGCGGTGAACCCGATGCCCTTCAGGATCGATGTCGCCTGGCCCGCGTCGAACCCGAGCGACTGAAGTCCACCCGCGGCGACCAGGGCGCTGGACGTGACGACCGACGTGAACGTGCAGGCCACCGTCTGGCCGGGATCGAGGTCGATCGTCGCCGTTCGTGTCGGGACGCTGACGATCGAACCACCATCCGGATCTGTGCAGCTGATCCGCACGAGGGCGAGCCCGCTGACCGCGGCCTGGGTCACCACGTAGCTGCCTGCTGGCAGCCCTGCGAATGACTTCGACGCCGGGAGGGCCGTCGCTGGTGAGCCGTCCAGCGTCGTGGAGCCAAGGGCCGGTGGGCCGTTCAGGACGATCGCGATCGCGCTGTCGGGGGCTGAGTCGACCGAGAGCTGGATCGTGCTGGTCGCACCAGTGACGAGGATCGACTGCGTCGCCTGTGTGCTCTCGTTGGCGTTGTCGTCCGTCACGATGAGGCCGATGGTGTGTGTGCCGGCTGCCAGCTGGCCAGCAAAGGCGCTGCTGAGGATCGTCGGGCCGGACATCACCACGGGCGGCCCGTCATCGACGGACCACGTCCACCGGACGACATCGCCGCCGCAGCCTCCACCTGGATCGGTCGATGCGCTGCCGTCGAACGTGACGGCATCGCCCGCCGCGAAGCTCGCCGGCGCATTGAACGCTGCCACCGGTGCGACGCGGTCCAGGGATCGCACGGTGGCCGTAGCCGGAGCGCCCGCGACCCCGCGGTCGTCGACCACGGTCAGCGTCGGATGGAGCTGCCCAAGGGCCGCGAGGGTGTGGGCGACTGTTGGCCCGTCGGTCGTTTCGGGAGCAGATCCGTCACCGAAGTCCCACGCGTAATGGTCGATCGTCTGGCCGAACGAAGCGCTGGACGCCGAACCATCGAACTGCACCTGGGTTCCGCAGTCGGCGGTCGCGGGCGTCGCGCTGAAGGCGGCGGTCGGTGGTCCCTCCACCCAGGCGTTGCCGACGACACCGCTCCCGTTCGCGTCGTAGCCGGCGGGCAGGGAGAGGACCTGACCCGTCGGCGCGAAGGTCAGGCCGTCGCTGAAGTCGAGATCGAATGTCGACGATTCGTATGGACGCGCGCTCGTGATCAGGCGGATCTCGAGTTCGACCGGGAAGGGCGCCCCGGCCGTGACCGTGAACGGCGCCGTGGTCACCTCGCCGTGGACGTGGTACCCGCCGGAGATCGGGTCGAGGACGAGCCCCAGGCTGTTCGCGACTGGGCCGTTCTGGTTGACCTCGGTGACGACCTGCATCCCGCCGGCCCTGGCGAAGATCGCCACGCTCGTGTTGCAGAAGGCCCCGAACCCGCACGACACGATGGCGGTCCCGTCGACGTGCAGGCGCAGCGCCGTCGTGACCTGGCTGGTGGGTCCCGTGACCGTGATCAGCGACCTGGCGAACGCCGTGGCGTTCGGGTCGAACCGGGACGAGGAAAAGACGTTGCTGAACGATCCCGACAGGTGGGCCCGTGCCGAACCTGGACGAGCGTCGAGGACATACGGGGCATCACCGAAGAGGCTCGTCATCGTGTCTTCGGCGTGGAGTGGGTCGCTCGACGTCTGGCTGGTGGCGCCCGTGCTCGGGACCCAGTCGAGGTTGCCGCCTGCCAGCACCGTGAAGGTATCCCCGGTCGCGCCGGTCGCGGCCCCGCTCGATGCGGCGGCGATCAGCCCGGCCAGCCCGAGTCCGGTGATGACGATCCGAGCCGTGCGTGTCGGCCGGGGGCCGCGACCGTTGTCAACCGAGGCCGAGGAGCGGCGTCGTCGGTCGATGTGTCGCGTCAGTCCGCTGAACCCAGCCCCCACAAACCTCCCGAGCGTGCCGGTTCTCAGGTCCCGCACTCTACAGGGTCAGCAAGCCCTGGATATCGTGAAATCAGGGACCGATGACTCGATGCACCACCTACTCGGTGCGCCCTCGTCGGAGGAAACTTGGCATGTCGAGGTTCATCTCGTCTGCCGGTGCCGAGTCGGCGGCGACCGGGACTGCCATCGCGGATTGATCCTCGGCCTCGACGGGCACGGCGACCGGCTGCTTCCGATCGTCGGTCTCCAGCTTGGGCGGGCTTGCGGGCGGAGCCGGTGCAGCCGTGCCCGTCGACGCCGCCGAGGCTGCCGGTGCCTCGACACCCTCGGGCCATGCCAGACCGGTCGCGATCAGGGTGATGAGGACCGGCGAGCCGGCCGGCCGGCTGAGACTCGCGCCAAAGATGACGTTCGCCTCCGGATCGGCGCTGGCCCGGATCTCGTCGGCCGCGGCCCGCACCTCGTTGAGCCGGAGGTCGGGCGGTCCTGCCACGTTGAACAAGATGCCGCGGGCCCCGCGGATGCTTGCCTCGAGCAGCGGACTCGCCACGGCCTGACGAGCCGCCTCGACCGCGCGTCCCTCCCCGCTGGCGCGCCCGAGCCCGATGAGCGCAGGCCCGGCGCCATGCATGATCGCGCGCACGTCCGCGAAGTCGAGATTGATCAGGCCCGTGCCATCGAGCAGGTCGGTGATCCCGCGAACGACCTCGAGCACGACGTCATCGACGACCTTGAATGCGTCGAGCATCGAGGCGTCATCGGCCACGACATCGGCGACCCGGTCGTTCGGGATGGTGATGATCGAGTCGACGTTGACGGCCAGTTCGGCCAGGGCGGCCTCGGCGATCCGCCGCCGCTGGGTCCCCTCGAAGGCGAACGGCTTGGTCACGACCGCGACCGTCACCGCCCCCTGCACGCGCGCATTGGCGCCGACGATGGGCGCCGCCCCGGAACCTGTCCCGCCACCCAGCCCGGCGACGATGAACACGAGGTCGGTGCCGGCCACCGCGTGGGCGATCCGTGCCTCGTTCTCCTCGGCCGACCGTCGCCCGATATCGGGGTCGCCGCCCGAGCCAAGGCCGCGGGTGATCGCCTCGCCGATCCGGATCTTGGTCTTCGCCCTCGATCGGCGGAGGGCCTGCGCATCGGTGTTGCAGGCGACGAAGGTCACGCCCGCGACCTTCGCCGCGACCATCCGGTCGACGGCGTTGCTCCCGCCGCCACCTACGCCGACGACCCGGATCACCCGCTGTTCCGGCCGGCGTCGCCGCCTGATCCGGGCGGGAAGCGGCACGAGGACACGGACGGCGAAGATGCCGCCGATGATGCAGGCGGCGACCAGGAGGACGATCTGGGCAGCGTCGCTCACCGCGGGAGTGTAGCAACGGGCGCCACGATCCCGACACGAAATGGGTACTGCCCGAGCCACCACGTTGGTCAGACATCGGGGTTGTACCCTCGACGCAGTTTCACGGGTGGCTTCCCGGGCGTGAAACATTTCCCGGGCCCATACGTTCTCTCGGGTGCGATGTCTGATCCGATGAGGCCAAGTCTCGTCGAGGTCGAGGTGATCGCCACGACGGCGCACGTCGACGAGTCGGATGCGGTGACCGCTGCGTTCGAGCTGTATCACGCCGAGTTGTACAGCTTCCTTCGTCGGTCGACACGCGACGAGAGCGCAGCCGAGGACCTCCTCCAGGAGGCCTTCCTGCGGCTCACCAGGGAGGTCGACGCCGGCCGCACGCCGGATCACGTCAGAGGGTGGCTTTACCGTGTTGCATCGAACCTGGCGATCAGCCGCAGTCGGCGTCGCGTGACCGTGATCGACTGGATGAGTCGGTACGGACGCCCGGCGGCCACGGAGACCTTCGACTCGCCCGAGAGCGACGTCATCGCCCGTGAGCGATCGTCGGTGCTCGACGCGGCGATGGCGACCCTCCCCGCCGAGACCCGAACCGCCCTCCTCCTCTCGGCGGACGGCTTCAGCGGCGAGGAGATCGCCGCCGCCATCGGCCGCAGCCACGGGGCCACCCGCACCCTCCTGTCGCGCGCCCGGGTGCAGGTCAGGCTCGAACTCGAACAGCGGGGAGGCGTTCGATGACGAACATCCACGCCGAATACCTGGAACTGGCGGCGGCCGCCATCGACTTCGACCTGACCGATGCCGAGCGCGAATCGCTTGGCGCCCACCTCGCGGACTGCATCGCCTGCCGTCGGCGCATCGCCGGTCTCCAGGCCGATCAGCGGGCGATCGCCCAGCTGCCGCACTACGTCCTCGCGCCGGCCGTCGCGCAGCAGGTTCGCTCCCGCGTTCGGCGCCGGGTCGGACCGGCGCGCTCGCCGATGCGCCTGCTCGCCGTGGCCGCCATCCTGGCGATGCTGACGCTTACCGCGATCGCGGTCGGTGGCCAGGTCCTTCGGCGGGAGCGTCCCACCGACCTCTCGGTCGTGACCCCGACCGTCGCCCTGGTGACAGCGCCGCTGGCCTCGGTGGGGCCGACCCAGAGCGGGCCGCCTCCGAACGGCCCGACCCCGAACGTGACCCTGCCGCCCGGTGTCTACGCCAAGGGGTCCATCCTCGAGGTGGTCGTGACCGGGCTTCGCGTCAGGACGGCGCCGACCGTCGACAACGCCAAGTCGGTCAAGCTCAACCCCCTGCTCGGAACCGGCGTCAGGCTGGAGGTCATCGACGGCCCGGTCAACGCGGATGACTACGACTGGTACCTCGTCCAGGCGATCGGGCTCCCGCATCGCGGCTGGGTGGCTGCCGCCGATCACGACGGGGCGGCCTGGATCGATGATCCCGCAAGCTCGGCGACCCCCGCTTCGGCGGTCAGCGCCGACGAGGCCGCACTCATCGCGGCCCTCAGGACCGACGCCGCCGTGCGTTGCGAGCCGCGACGGACCGCCCTTCCGGTCCTGGCGATCGCCGGCGTCGACTGCCGGATCGGATCGACCCTGGTCGAACGGGTCGGCGCCTACCGGTTTCGCGATAGCCGAGACGCCGCGACGACCTATCTCGACCGGCTGGCCACGTACGACGTGACCCCGGCCACCGGCGACTGCCGGTCGGGGACCGGCGGCGACCGCCCCTGGATGTCGGGCGACCTGACGGCCGGCACCGAGCGGGTCAGCGTCGCCGGGACGGGTCCCTGGGTCGTCGGCCGGAGTGGCTGCTTTCTCGATGAGGACGGGACCGCCAATGTCCGCGCGACCTGCGGCGCGACCTACGTCGGGATCCTTGGCCGCGGGACGGACCTGGCCGCCCTCCATCGATGGGTCTGGGGTTCCTCCGACCCCTCGACCGAGGGTGGCAAGCCGCCCGCGATCTGCAAGTCGGGGGCCTGATCGCCCGCTGCCGGACCTCCGTTGATTCTCAGCGTCGTCTCATCGGGGGCTCACAATCTGCGCGTGTGACACCGACCCCGTGCCACCGCCAAGGAGCCCGACCATGAACGCTGCCGACCCGGCGACGACCACCGTCGCCACCTACGAAGGCCGACCGCTCGCGAACCCGGACGAGGACATCTACGACCAGGGCCTCGCCTTCGATCTCGAAACGCTCGTCGACCGGCGCCGGGTGCTCAAGTTGCTTGGCCTGACCGGGTTGGGCGCCGGCATCTTCGCGGTCGCCGGTTGCGCACCGACGGGGACCGCATCGGCGGGTGCCTCGGCCTCCGCGTCGGCCTCGGCGGCGGCAGCATCCGCAGCCGCTTCGGCCGCAGCCACCGCCGACGCTGCCGCCTGTGCCGTCATCCCCGAGGAGACCGGCGGACCGTACCCTGCCGACGGCTCGAACGGGCCCGACGTCCTCAATCAGAGCGGCGTCGTGCGCAAGGACATCCGGGCGAGCTTCGGTGGCATGTCTGGGACGGCGGCCGGCGTCCCGCTGACGATCAAGCTGCTGATCCAGGACGTTGCCAACGGCTGCGCCCCGCTTCCCAATGCCGCGGTCTACCTGTGGCATTGCGACCGCGAGGGGCGCTATTCGCTCTACTCGCAGGGAGCCACCGACCAGAACTACCTTCGCGGGGTCCAGGCGGCCGGCAGTGACGGCGTGGTGACCTTCACCAGCATCTTCCCGGCCTGCTACCAGGGCCGCTGGCCGCACATCCACTTCGAGGTCTACCCGAACCTCGCCGCCGCGACCGACGACGCCAACAAGATCGCGACCTCGCAGATCGCCCTGCCCGAGGACAGCTGTAACGCCGTTTACGCCACCGACGGGTATGCGTCGAGCATCAGGACCATGAGCGGGGTGAGCCTCGATCGCGACAACGTGTTCGGCGAGGACAACGGCGCGCGACAGCTCGGGACCATGTCGGGGAGCATCGCCGACGGCCTGACCGTGAGCCTGGACGTGCCGGTCCAGACCGCCTGACCGCGGACGAGCGTCAGGGAGCCTGGACGGTGACGGCTCCCGCCGGCGTCAGGGCGATAAGCTCGGGCGCTCCCGGAAGCTGCATGATGGCCGGCTCCCAGCTGAACGATCCCTCGTTGACGACACGGGCTCGGTAGCGCATCCGGGCCGAATGGCCGGTCTTGGCATCGTTGTGCGCGCAGAACCGGACCTCCTGGCCGACGACGCTCGTCGGCCAGACGACATCGGGCTCGCTGTCCTCCCAGAACCCGTCCTGCAATGGGGCAAGCCCGGACGGGACGAGTTCGGTCACGTCGTAGCAGCCGGCGGGCGCATCGTTGGCGAACGTGGCTGTCAGGTCGACCACGACGATCCGGTCGGCTGAGACCGCGCCCGTCGGGGCGGCTCGGGTGAGCTTCAGGCTGGCGTGCGGCGCAAGCGTCGACGGCGCGACGGCGACCCGACCCTCGACGGTCACACCGACCGTGCCCGAGCCGGGCTCCAGCCGAAGCGTCGATCGCTGGGCGTCGGTCAGGGCGAGGCTCAGGACCTCACCGGCCTTGAGTTCGACGGCCGTCCGGACGCCGTCGATGGTGTACGCGAAGGAGGCCGCGCTGGCCGGCGTGTGTTCGACGATGTGCCCGGCCCAGGCGGCGAGGTCCAGGTCGTGGATCGACTCGGACGACGGGTTGTCGATCACGTAGCGCGCCAGACCGGCGGCCAGCGGGTCGCCCAGGCCGGCGGCGAGGACCGCCAGCAACGAGGTCGTCTCGAGGATCGTCTCCGGATCGGCCCCGTTGAGCCGCACCCACGTGCCGAGGCGTTCGCCATCACCGCGGAGGAGGTCGCGTTCGATGGCGATCGCGCTCGGCTGGTCGCCGGCGGCCGCGAAGCCAAGCGCCAGGTAGAGGCGCTCGAGGGTCGACAGGTCGGGCTCGGCACCCGCCGCGACCAGATCGGCCAGCACGGGCTCGTCGAGGGCGGCGAGGCCCGCCAGCGTCGCGATGGCCAGGTCGCGCTTGGTCGTCTTCTCCCGCAATGTCGCGACCAGGGTCGATCGCAGGTCGTCGTGGTCGAGGGCGTCGGGGGCGGTCAGGGCCACACGCGCGGCCAGCCATGGGTCGAGCGAACTCCAGGGCAGCAGCGCCACCCCGTGGGTGGTGCCATCGCTATCCTCGCCGAGCGGATACCTGGACGGCTCGAAGTCGAGTGGCGGCACCGTGGCCGGTGCCCGGCCAAAGGCGTCGATCAACAGGCGGTCGGCCAGCGACTGGGCCACGACCCGGTCGAGGCGCGGGCCTCTCGGTTCGGCAAGGTCGAGCAGGATCGGCAGGACGACGCCTCGGCCGGCGTCGGTGAAGGTGTAGGTCGTCAACCCGCTTGCCTCGCCGAGCGACGGGAGATCCCCGCCCGTCCCATAGGCGGTTCGGATCGTGGTCAGGCGAGATGCGACGACCTCGAACGTCCAGGTGAGCCGATCGGTCAAAGGCTGGCCATCTGCCCCCTGGCGCGTGGTCGCGGTCGCGCCGACGACGACCGACAGGTGACCGACCGACGTGATCGGCAGCGGCACGCTGACCGCCACGAATGCCGTTCCCGGGATGCGCGTCGGGGCCAGGCCGAGGCCAGGCGACTCGACCGTGAACTCGATCGGATCGTCGGCCCGCAAGCCATCGCCGAACGCGCGAAGGCGGACCACGGGACGATCCGACACGAGGTACGAATCGGCCAGCGTGGCCTCCACGAAGAAGGGCAGCCCGACCGGCACGAGCAGTTCACCGACACCGGCCTTCAGATCGGCGGTGACCGCGCTGGCCGCGACATGCCAGGACGTGAGGTCATCCGACAGCTGGACCGTGGTGCTCGCGCGTCCGGTCGCGTCGGTCTGGATCTTTCGGAACAGGAGGGTGTCCTTGAAGTCGCTCCGGCCACCGCCGGTGGTGTCGCCACCTTCGCCCTCGGGACCGGCCAGGCTCGGGACTTGATGCGTCGCGGTCAATCGCAGGATGCCGCTGTCCGCGCGTTGGTAGAGCTCATCGAGCGGCTGCGTGACAGACGCGCCACCCATCGCGTAGAGCTTCTCGTCGACGGCCTGGACGACCACCGAGGCCGCCACCGGAGCACCCGATGGGTCCGTGGTCCGGACCGACAGGGTGACCACCTCGCCGGGTCGGTAGTGGTCGCGGTCCGACTCCACCGTGACATGGAGCGCCCGCTCCCGCTGGTCGAAGTTCGCCCACATGGCCGCCTTCGGAGCGTAGGTCGAACCCGTGAAGCGGACGCCGATGACGAACACCCCGGGGGCGTCGGCGGCCGCGAACGTATGACGGAAGGTGGCGGAGTCGGTGACCGTCGCGGAGCGCAGGCCTCGCTGGGAGACGATGTACAGGTAGCGGTCGTCGCCGCCGCTCGGGAACGCCGTCCCGCCACTGGCGATCCGCCAGGTCACGCGGTCGCCGATCCGGTAGGCCGTCTCGCCCGCTGGGGCGCCGGTCGTCTCCACGAAGGTCACCGCGTTGTCGGCGGCCTCGCGATAGGGCTTGCCCGCGGTCACCGTGCGCTGCTGCTGGCGCCCGGCATCGTCCGTCGCGGACAGGACGATCTCGTATTCGTGGTCTGCGTCCGGGATCGCAAGGTCGAACTCCAGGTGACCGCCGGTGTCGGTGACGACGGTCCGTGACCCGACCGACTTGCGCTGGATGTCGTACTCGTATCGGGGTATGACGACCTTCTCGATGAAGTCGTAGTCGTTGCCTACCCGGCGCCGGACCGGGACGAGCTCGATGATCGAGGCTGCGATGCGCTCGGCGGCGATGGGGGCGCCGGCGGCGTCGCCGTTCCACTCGCCAGCCGCGATCGCCCGCTCGACCTTCGCGAGATCGACCGCGTGGAGCGATCCGACGACCCGCAGTCGACTGCCTCGCACCTCGCCGTTCGCGTCAAGGTCGTAGGCCGACGTGAACACGAGGATCTGCCGATACGCCGACATCTCGGCAGCTTCGGGTCCCGTCGGCACGACGCTGATGCTCCGGCTCACGGCGTCCTCGGATGGCTCCCCGGGCTCGAGCCTCACCGAGAGGGAGGAAGCCCCGGAGGGATCGGTCGTTGCGGGCCTCCCCTCGTCTTCACCCTCCACCTGGAACGTGACGCCGAGCGACGGGACCGGCGACCCGTCGAAGAACTCAGCCTCGGTGGTGACCTTGACGGTCTCGCCGGAGATGATGGCGTTGCGATCCGGCGTGAGTGTCAGCGCATACGGCGGCTTGCGGATGACGGTCACCTCGACGAATCGGCCGACGATCAATCGATCCGCGACGGCGGCCTGGACCTCATAGCCACTGAGCGGCAGACCGCCGACCGGGAGCGTCGCGGTGAACGAGCCATCGGGTCCGGGCCGGACGTTGACGGTGGCGATGACGGGCGCCCCGGGGGTCCGGCCGCCGCCATTGGTGACGAGCCGGACGTCGACGGACGGTGGGACGGCGCCATCGTCCCGACCGCGGAGATAGCCCCACACCTCGATCTTGTCGTCCCGGCGGTAGATGCCGCGGTCGGTGGCCATCACGGCCCAGTAGGTCGCGTCGGCCGGGGCGAACTTCTCCGACCATTCGCCACGGTAGCCTTCGCCTGCACCCTGGACACCGAACGGGATGAGCACGACCTTGCCGGCCGGCGACGTCGCGCGAAGGATCGGCGAGGCCGGTGGGACGGTGGCCTCCGGATCGGCGGCCGGTGGCGGCACGATGTCGGCCGGCGTCGGGGCGATCAGCAACCCATCGGCACCGGCTCGTCCGAGCCCCGGACCGCCCTCGACGGCAACCCTGGCACCCGGCACCGGGCGACCGGTCGTCACGTCGTTGAGCCAGACGACGGTCCGGTCGGTCGACACGGAGACCCAGGCCGAGATGGGGGTCACCTGGAGGAAGGCCTGCGACCGTCGGGCACCGGGGAGTTCGACGATGTAGCGGCCCTCGGCGATGGCGGTCGGGAAGCGCAGCAGGAGCGTGTCCTCGGCGAGGGGTTCGAGGGTCGCCTCGAAGTCCGCGACCACGGGCGCGCCGGCGGTCGGCATGAGCGGGTCGGTGAACTCGCCCCAGCGTGGCGCCGCGAGGAAGGCAGCCAGGGTCCCGGCCGCCTTGTCGAGGTCCGCCAGGCGATAGACCTTGACGCGCGTGGTCCGTGGGGCCGGCGCCGGCGTCCCATCGTCGGACTGCGGAGAGATCGCGGTGACAGCGATGACCGGGCGCTCCTTCGGTGCGACCTCGATGACATCGCGCGAGAACCGCAACCGGGTCGCTGTCGTGGCATTGGCTCCCTCGGTCTCGAAGCGGAGCACGAGGTCCGCTGCGAGGGTCAGGTCCGTGCCGGTCCGTCCCAGTCCGCGATCCACGGTCACCGTGTAGAGGGTCGCGGGTACGAGCCGGTCCGGGACGAACACCTGGGTCCGGCCGTGTCGTTCGAACCGGCCCTTGACGGCGGGCGAGATCTTGAAGTGGCCATCGATCGCGGCCACGTCGTCCTGATCGAAGGTGATCTCGACACCGGTCTGGACCGGGACACTGGTCGTCGCGTCACCCGGGATCGTGGACACGGCCCTGACCGGCCCGCGGACATGGAACGCCCATGAGCCGGCGGGGGCCGCGGCAACCGTCCGGAGTGCGACCCGGTAGGTCCGGCCGGCCGCGAGGGCTCGGTCCGGCGTCACGGTCGCCGTCCGGCCGTCGGCCGAGGCAACGACCTTGAACGCCGCCGCCGGGGAGAACTGGAGGCGCGCGGCGATCGCTGCCGCCGGCTCATCCGATCGGCTCGCGAGCGTGAAGGTCGTGTCCGGTGCGATGCCGGCGGGATCACGGCGGCCGGCCTCGAGGGTCGCGATGACGGGCAACTCACCGACCTCGAGGGCCGCCCAGTCGCCGTTGCCCGAAGGTGACGGCGACGCGGCCGGGGAGGCGGCTGCCGCCGACGGCGACGGGACGGGGACGGGTCGTCGGTCCGTCTGGAGGATCAGGCCGGAGGCGATCGCAACGACCGTCACGAGGACGATGGAGATCACCAGCGCCTGCGGTGGCGTCGGTCGCGGCGTCGGTGCGTTGGCAGCCATGGGCTTGATGCTCGCAGTCCGGAGGCCTCGGCCATGATTTCCGAGGGCGACGAGTAGACGCGCGCCGAGACCAGATGTGACACCGGCCCCGGGCCAGGCC
Organism: uncultured Chloroflexia bacterium; assembly: GCA_963746865.1. Taxonomy (GTDB): domain Bacteria; phylum Chloroflexota; class Limnocylindria; order Limnocylindrales; family CSP1-4; genus SPCO01. The sequence goes on along the minus strand of CAVVDB010000007.1, from coordinate 263,378 downwards.
CGGTCGGACCGCCGCGTCGGCTTGACGCGCCGCACCCCGGCCCCGGAACATCGACTCCGGCACCGCCGCCGACGGTGCGCCGGCGAATCCTGAGGAGTCACCCGTGAGCGAAGGACTCGACCTGCTGGAAACCCTGCGCGCCGGGCTCCCGCGGCTCGACGGGCCGAAGAAGCACATCGCCATCGTCGGCGCCGGGATGGCCGGCCTGACCGCCGGGCTGCTGCTCAAGGAAGCCGGCCACACGGTCACCATCCTCGAGGCGCGCAACCGGCTCGGCGGCCGGGTCTACACCTACCGCGGCTTCGCCGGCGGGATGTACGGCGAGTTCGGCGCGATGCGCTTCCCGGCTCAGCATCGGCTCGGGCAGTACCTCATCAATGAGCGGTTCAAGCTCCGAACGACGCCATTCCCGATGTTCGACGAGGACACCTTCGTCCACCTCAACGGCAAGGCCGTCCGGCGCAGCGCGTTCGATGCCGCCACCTTCGACTACGACCTGCCGGCGGGCGAGCGGGGCAAGGCGCCCGGCGACATCCTCAAGGATGCGATGGCGCCGCTCAACGAGATGATCGCCAAGCCCGGCGGCTGGCAGCAGATCATCGACCGCTACGACGGCTACTCGCTGATCAGCTATCTCGTCGAGCGCAAGGTCAGCGAACAGGCGCTCTGGCTGATGGGCCCGTTGCTCAACCTCGAGGGCCGCTATCACTTCTCGCTGGTCGAGTGGTTCGCCCACTACCACGAGGACGTCTTCGGCAACCTGTCGTTCATCCACGACGGCGCGGATTCGCTCCCCAACGCGTTCGGTCCCGCGCTCCTCGGCGACACGCGGTTCGGGGCGGTGGTCCATGCCATCGAGCAGAGTCCCGATGACGTGACCGTCCGCTTCCGCGACGCGGTCGGCACCTCGCAGTCGATCACCGCCGACGAGTGCATCCTGACCGTGCCGCTGATCCTCCTCCGCCACATGGAGATCACCGGGCTCGACGTCGACAAGTGGTACACGATCCGGAACGTGTACTACGGCCGGGCGCACAAGATCTTCATGCAGTTCAGCCGCAAGTGGTGGGTCGACGACTACCAGATCACGCATGGCGTGACGGTGACCGACCTGGCCATCCGCAACATCGTCTACACCCCGGCCGGACAGGTCGAGGGGCTAGACCGCGGCGTGCTCATCGCGTCCTATGCCTGGGAGCAGGACAGCATGGCCTACTCCATGCTGTCCGAAGCCGATCGTGTGTCGCAGGCCCTCGAGGACCTGGTCAAGATCCATCCCGAGGCGGCGTCGACGTTCGAGTTCGGCGTGTCGTACGACTGGGCGCTCGACCCCTACGCCGGCGGGATCGGGCCGCTCTTCCGCCCGATGGAGCTGACCAGCCAGTTCTACGACGACATCGTCCGACCGGTCGGCCGGGTCTGGTTCGCCAACGACGCGTGCGACCAGCGCGGCCGGCGCTGGATCGAGGGCGCCATCGCGGCGGCGACCAAGAACGCCTACGCCATCAACGCCGGCATGCGCGACGAGATCCCGGTCGGGGCGGCGGAGTAACACGCCCGCTCCGCCTCGCCGCCGGGGCATGCATCTGAGGCATCAGATTCGCCTCCGGCACGCTTGACGGTGCCACCAGACCGTCAGAACTCGGGGGTGGCCACGCTCACGGATCGCGATTCCCATGAGTGAGATGCATGCGGCCCGAGCGCGGGTTGGGTCGCGGGGCGCTACCCCCCGGGGGCCTCGTTGATCGTCTTCGCCGCGCGGATCCCGGATTCGAGGGCGCCCTGGATCCAGGCGTGATACAGCGAGCAATGCTCGCCGGCGAAGTGGATCCGGCCCTCGGAGCGGACGATGTCGGCTTGCAGGTCGGTCTGCTGCTCCGGGGCGAACATGGCAAACGCACCACGCGCGAAGCGGTCCGCATACCAGGCATACGACGCCCCGACCTCGTACTCCTCGCGGATCCGCGGGTGGATCCGGGCGACGTCGTCGAGCGCTTCCTCGAGCCGTGTCTCCTCGTCCATCGCGCCCCACTGGAGGGCGTCCTGGCCCCAGGTATAGCTCGCCAGCAGGACGCCCCTCGAGGTGGTCGGATCCGGGGTCGGGTAGTTCATCCGGCGGATCGGGAGCTCGGTCACGGTCCCGCCGCCGTAGATCCCGTCCTCCTCCTCCCAGAACCGGTTCCGGACCTGGAACAGGATCTTGGTCGAGGCGTGGTAGTTGAGCTGGCGGATGGCCCGCTGTTTCGCGGCCGAGAACGGCTTGACGACCTCGACCGTCCGCAGCACCGGGAACGGGATGGTCACGATGATGTGATCGGCGCGTTCGCTGAAGCGGCCAGATTCGGTCTTGAAGTGGACGGTCACCCCGTCCGGATCCTGGTCGATGGCGAACACGTTGGCGCCGAACCGGACGGAATCCTTGACCTCGGCGTAGAACGCGTTGGGCAACCCGTCCATCCCGCCGGCGATCTCCTGCATGTCGACATACGCGCCGCCAAGGTCCTCGCGCAGGATCTCGACCAGCGAGTTGTGCATGTCGGACTCAAGGAAGTTGATGACCGCGTAGTACTCGATGGCGCCACGTGACCAGCCCTTGAAGCGCAGGAACTCATAGAGCGAGTACTGGTCGTACTCGCGCACGATGTGCTCCCAGGCCGCATCGCCGTCGTTGTCGACCATCACCCGCAGGTCGCCGATCGTCGATTCCCAGAGGTCGTCTGCATTGCGGCCCTGCTCGTGAGCGTCCACCTTGAACGGCAGGCGCCCCGGGTCGCGGTCCGCTTCCTCCTTGGTCATCCGCATCCCGCCGATGTGGACGAGCGCCTTCGGATTGCCCATCACGAACGGGCGCATCGTCAGCCCGAACAGGTCGCAGTACTTGAGGGTGAGGTCGTGGGCGCGCGGGATCCGCATCCCGCCGGCCTCGGCGTACAACCCGGGCGCGAAGGTGCGCAGCGTGTAGATCCGACCGCCCACCCGGTGCTGCGCCTCGAGGACCAGGACATCGTGGCCTTCGCGCTTCAGTTCGAGCGCGGCCACCAGCCCGGCCAGGCCGGCGCCGACGATGACGACCCGCTTGCGCTCCCCGGGGCGCGACTCCAGGCCCTCCGCGGGGGTCGCCAGCACCGCGGGATCGACCGGCGTCGTGACGGGCGGGATCTCGTCGGGTGTCATGGGCCGGTCGGTCATGCGCTCGTCCTCCAGTCGATCCGTCATCCGTTGCGACCGAAGCCTACGCTGCCCACCCGGCGGTCTCAACCTCGGGGCGGTGGCACAATCGACGAGGCGTCGCACGGTTCCAGCCGACCCGTCGCCGCAACGCCCCAGCCGCGAGGATCCGATGACCAGCAAGACCCCAGGGCAGACCTTCTACGACGACCAGGTCCGGTTCTGCGAAACGAAGGACATCGCCGGCATCCGGTCGCACTATGCGGACGACGCGGTCCTGATCTCGTTCGACAACCAGATCGTCGGGGGAGACGCGATCGCCACGTACTTCGACGGCTACCTCGACCGGATGGCGGGCCTGAAGCTCCGCTCGACGGACCGCTTCGTCGAGACCGACGACACGATCTTCTTCGAGGCGACGATCGACCTGGACGGCGGGGTCGCCCGCGTCTATGACGCGTTCCACCTGCGCGATGGGCGGGCCATCCGCCATTTCACGGGCCTGCTCAGCTTCACGCCCAAGGCGTAGTGCCCCACGTCCACTCGCCCGCCCGAGCCGACGCCCGTCGGCTGCTCGTCGTCCTGTGCCTGTCGATCGGCATCCTCGTCATCGAACTGGTCGGCGGGCTCGCCTCCAACAGCCTGGCGCTCCTCGCCGACGCCGGACATGCGCTGACCGATGTCGCCGGCCTCGGCCTCGCCCTGTTGGCCATCTGGATCGGCTCCCGGCCGGCCAGCAACGAACGCACCTTCGGCTACCTCCGCCTGGAGATCCTGGCGGCCGTCGCCAACGCGGCCCTCCTGTTCGCGGTCGCCGCCTTCATCCTCTACGAGGCGTGGCGCCGGCTGTCGGATCCGCCGGAGGTGGCGTCGGGGCTGATGCTCGCGGTCGCGCTCGTTGGGCTCGTCATCAACGGCATCTCCCTGTGGTTGCTGCGCCACGCCCAGGCGCGGAGCCTCAACATGCGCGGCGCCTACCTGGAAGTCATGGGCGACCTTGCCGGGTCCGTCGCGGTCATCGCCGCGGCCGTGGTCATCACCGTCACCGGCCAGACCGGCGCCGACGCCGTCGCCTCGGTCGTGATCGCGCTGCTCATCCTGCCGAGGACCTGGAAGCTGCTGCGGGACGCGATCGACGTCCTCCTCGAGGCGACGCCCAAGGGGGTCGACATGGCCCACGTCCGGGCCCACATCCTCGACGCGCCCGGGGTCGCCGACGTCCATGACCTGCACGCCTGGACGATCACCTCGGGGGTCAACGTCGTGTCGGCCCACGTCGTGCTTCGGCCGGAGGCGGACGCGGCGGGCGTGCTCGACTTCCTGTGCGAATGCCTGTCGGACGATTTCGACATCGAGCACTCGACCTTCCAGCTCGAGACCGACGATCGCCGGCGCCTGGAGGCCGTCTCGCACGGTTGAGGGCATCCCCGCGACAGTAGAATGGGCGGGCGTCCGCCGCACCAGACCGCAGCCCTGCCACCGCCACAGGCCTGCCGGCTGCTTCGAGTCCAGGAGGTCCAGTTGAGCACGCTACCGAGCGCCGCGCGCGTCGTCGTCATCGGCGCCGGGATCGTCGGCAACAGCATGGTCTACCACCTGGCCCGGCTGGGTTGGCGCGACATCGTCCAGATCGAGAAGGGCCCGCTCCCGAACCCGGGCGGCTCCACCGGCCACGCCTCCAACTTCATCTTCCTGACCGACCACTCGCGCGAGATGACGGCCCTGACCGCGGACAGCGTCGAGCAGTACAAGGAGATGGGCGTCTTCACCCAGAGCGGCGGCATCGAGGTCGCCCGGACCCCCGAGCGGATGGAGGAGCTCAAGCGCCGGATGGCGTCGTCGCGCTCGTGGGGGATCGAATCCGAGTTGCTCACCCCGGCCGAGGTGAAAGCCCTGGTCCCGTACGTCAACACCGACGTCATCCTCGGCGGCTTCTCCACGCCCGGCATCGGCGTCGTGGATTCGCTCCGCGCCGGCACGATCATGCGCGAGCGCGCCCAGGCGCTCGGCGCCCTCCGCCTCGCCCCGATGACCGAGGTGACCGGCATCGATGTCGAGGACGGCCGCGTGACCCGCGTCCACACCGACAAGGGCGACTTCGAGGCGGACATCGTGGTCATCGCCTGCGGCGTCTGGAGCCCGCGGATCGCGGCGATGGCGGGCGCCGAGATCCCGCTGACCCCCGCGGTCCACCAGATGATCAGCGTCGGGCCGGTCCCGCTGTTCGCCACGACCGCCGGCGAGATCGAGTACCCGATCGTCCGCGACATGGACACCAACTGCTACGAACGCCAGCACGGCGGCGACCTCGAGGTCGGCTCGTACGCCCACCGGGCGATCCTGATGGACGCCGACGAGATCCCGTCGATCGCCGAATCGGCGCTGTCGCCGACCGAGCTGCCGTTCACCGAGGAGGATTTCGAGCTCCAGATGGAGCAGGCGCTCGAGCTGGTCCCGGACATCCTCGGCGACGAGCGGGTAGGCATCCGCCACCAGATCAACGGGCTGCTGTCGCTCACCCCGGACGGGATGCCGATCCTGGGCGAGACGCCAGAGGTCAAGGGCCTCTGGGCCGCCGCCGCGATCTGGATCAAGGAGGCCCCGGGGATCGCCCGGATGGTCGCCGAGTGGATGACCGACGGGAAGCCCGAGATCGACCCGCACGGTTCGGACATCGCCCGCTTCCACGCCCACCAGAAGGCCCGCCATCACGTCAAGGCGCGTTCTGCCGAGGGGTTCAACAAGACCTACGGGATCGTCCACCCGGCCGAGCAATGGTCGAGCAACCGCGACGTCCGGCTCAGCCCGTTCAACAGCCGCGAGCGAGAGCTCGGTGCGGTCTTCTTCGAGACCGCCGGCTGGGAGCGCCCGTTCTGGTACGCCTCGAATGCGCCGCTCCTCGAGGAGTTCGGTGACCGGGTCATGGCGCGCAAGGCGGAATGGGAATCGCGCTGGTGGTCGCCGATCATCAACGCCGAGCACCTCGCCATGCGCGACCGGGTCGGGATGGTCGACCTCTCGGCGTTCGCCATCTTCGACATCACCGGGCCAGGCGCGCTCGACCACGTCCAGCAGATGGCCGTTGCCCAGATGGACGTGCCCGACGGTCGGGTCGTCTACACGCCGCTGCTCAACGAGGCCGGCGGGATCAAGTCGGACCTGACGATCATGCGCCTCGGTCGCGACCACTTCCGGGTCGTGACCGGCGGCGCGCACGGGATGGGCGATCGGAAGTGGTTCAGCGATCACCTGCCGGCCGACGGCTCCGCCCAGCTGTACGACGCCACCTCGACCTGGTGCACGGCCGGGATCTGGGGCCCTCGAGCGCGCGACGTCGTCGCCTCGGCGACCTCGGACGACGTCTCCAACGAGGGGTTCCCGTTCGGGACCTGCCCGCCCGATCGAGCTCGGCGGGATCCCGGTCCTCGCCTCGCGGATCTCGTACGTCGGCGAGCTGGGCTGGGAGCTCTACGTCCCGATGGAGCAGGGCGCCCGACTGTGGGACACGCTGGCCGAGGCCGGGGCGCCGCACGGCATCGTCCCGTTCGGGATCGGCGTCTACGGCACGACCGGGCGGCTCGAAAAGGGCTATCGCGCGCACGGCGCCGAGCTCGAGCTCGAATTCGACCTGGTCGAGGCCGACATGCTCCGGCCCAAGGTCAAGGAGGCCGACTTCATCGGCCGCGCCGCCTACCTCGAGCAACGAGCCAGGCCCCCGGTCGCGACGCTGTGCACCCTCACGGTCGACGACAACACCTCGGCCAGCGGCGTCAAGCGCTACATGCTCGGTCGCGAGCCGATCCTGACCGCCGGCGGCGAGTCCATCACCGACGCCAAGGGCCGCCGCTCGTTCGTGACGAGCGCGGGCTCCGGCCCGTCGGTCGGCAAGCACATCCTGCTGTCGTACCTGCCGCCGGCCCAGGCCGTCGCCGGGACGAAGCTCCTCGTCGAGTACTTCGGCGAGCGCTACCCGGTGACCGTCGCGGTCGTCGGCTCGACGCCGCTGTTCGACCCCGACAACGCCCGGGTGAAGGCGTGACGCCCGCGATGAACATCCTCGTCTGCGTCAAGCGCGTCCCGGCGACCGCCGGCAAGATCACCCTGACCGACGATGAGCAGGCGATCGACACGCGCTACCTCGGCTTCACGGTCAGCCCGCACGAGGAATGCGCGGTCGAAGAGGCCGTCCGGATCATCGAGGCCCAGGGCGGCACGAGCACGGTCCTGACGCTCGGCCCCGAGGAGGCGACCGACCAGCTCCGCGAGGCGATGGCGGTCGGCATCGACGGGGCGATCCTGCTCCACACCGACGGCGGCGAGTGGGGCGCGACCGCGACCGCGGCGGCCATCGTCGAGGCGATCCGGGCCCACGAGGCGGCCGACGGTCCGTTCGACCTCATCCTCCTCGGCAACGAGGCCGCCGACACCGGCGACTACCAGGTCGGCATCCGGGTCGCGGTCGCGCTCGATCGGCCGTGCGTGACCGGGGTCAAGGCGCTCGAGGTCCGTGACGATGCGGTCGTCGCCCGGCGCGAGGCGGCCGCCGGCGGCTGGGAGGTCTACGAGGTCCCGCGGCCGGCCGTCGTGACGGTCCGCGAGGGCATCAACCTGCCGCGCTACCCGTCGGTGCCGGGCCGGCTGCGGGCCCGCAAGAAGGAGATCGAGCGGGTCGAGCTCGCGGCCGGCGGTGGCGCCCCGGCCCGCATCCGCCTCCGCGTGCCGGTCGAGCAGGAGAGCGCGGTCGAGATCCTCGGTGAGGGCCCGGATGCGGCGCCGCGCGTCGTCGACGTGCTTCGGCGCCTGGGGCTGATCGCATGATCCTCGTCGTCATCGAACACGACGCCGGGTCGCTCGACCGTCTCTCCAGCGAGGCGCTCACCCTGGGCCGGACCCTCGCCGAGGCGACCGGGACCCCGCTCCACGCCGTCGCCTGGGGTCCGGGCGCGACCGCGCTGGGTGGCGCGCTCGCGGGGACCGGTGTCGCCACCCTCCACGTCATCGACGACCCGCGCCTGACCGACCACGCCCCCGAGGCGATCGGCAAGGGCCTGGCGCAGCTCGTCGGACGCGACGCGCCGGTCGCCGTCGTCGGCCCGGCCAGCGACCGCGGCGCCGAGATCATGGCCCACCTCGGGGCGCGAACCGGCCTGCCGCTGGCCGCCAACTGCACCGAGGTCCGACCCGGCGATCCGTGGCAGGTCACCCGCCAACGCTGGGGCGGCAGCCTCCTCGAGGAGGCGCGGCTCGATGGTGCGGTCCGGCTCCTGACCGCCGCGCCGCACGCCTACGAACCGGCCACGACCGCCGCCGGTGCCGGCGCCCCGGTCACCGTTGCGCCGTTCGCCCCGGACCTCACCGACCGCGACTTTCGGGTCCGCATCACTTCGCGCGTCCCGGCCGAGGCCGGCAAGGTCTCGCTGGCCGATGCGCGGGTCGTCGTCGGTGGTGGGCGCGGGGTCGGCAGCGCCGAGGGCTTCGCGCAGCTCGACGAGCTCGCGACCCTGCTCGGTGGAGCGGTCGGTGTGTCGCGCGTCGTGACCTCGGCCGGCTGGCGCCCGCACGCGCAACAGGTCGGTCAGACCGGGACTCGGATCGCCCCCGACCTGTACATCGCGTGTGGCATCAGCGGGGCGATCCAGCACATCGTCGGCTGCCGTTCGGCGAAGGCGATCCTGGCCATCAACACCGACCGCGACGCCCCGATGGTGACCCGCGCCACGTACGCCGTGATCGGCGATCTGCACGCCGTCCTGCCCGCCGTCATCAGCGCGATCAAGGCCTCCCGCTAGGACCATCGGACCAGCGCCGGTTGCCCGCATCGTCCGGCGCACAGAGCCGATCCCGGTGCTAGGGTGGGCCGGAGGTGCCGATCCGGCCTGCCCCAACCCGCCGGATCCACGCCGTCCGCACGGGAGACATGATCGATCATGTTGAGACCGATTCGACGCGCCGTCGTCGCCCCCCTCGGCATCGCCCTCGTGGCGCTGCTGGCCCTTCCGGTGGCCGTCCTGGCCAACACCTCGGAGGCCATCGCCCAGACGGGCGGGATGACCGTCACCCTGCCGATGCCGGGCTCCGGGCTCACCGTCGAGATCAAGCTCGACGTCGTCGGGAACGTCAGCCAGGTCGACCTCGACCCGGTCGGCACGTACTCGGCGACCAGGTCGGGCCGCATGCCGTGAGCTTCAAGAACGGCGACGGGACCTCGCAGGTCAAGATCAAGGCCAAGGGCGACAAGCTGTCGGTCAAGGCGTCCGCACCGACGCTCGCCTCGTTCGTCGGATCGGGGAGCTGGTCGGCCGACCTGTTCGGGACCGGCGCCGCGACGACGGTCGGCTACACCGTCGGCGATGACGGCGGCAAGCCGACGGTCGCGGTCGACTCGGTCAACGCTCCCGGCGACATCGCCGTCGTCGAGGGGACGCCGAAGTCGAAGACCGGTTCCAAGGGCTCGAGCGCCGTCGGTCCGGCATCACCTTCAGCCGCGACGGCTTCACCAAGAAGCTCGACATCGCGATCTCGGTCAAGGCGACCGGCGATCACGCCGCGAGCTTCAAGATCACGCTGTCGGGCAGGGACCGGCAGAAGCTGACCGGCACGCTGGCCGAACTGGCCGGGACGCGGACGTGGTCCGGCCACCTGTGCGACGGTGACGGCGGTCAGCTTCAGCTACACCGTCGTCGACAACGGCACCGATGGCTCGGTCGTGTTCGGCGCCGCCAGTGCGCCGGCCACGAGCAAGGCCGGCAAGCACGGGATCTCCGTCAAGTTCGACGGCACCGACGCAAGGTCAAGGTCAGCCTCCACGAGAAGAAGGACGGGACCTGGGCGCTGAAGGTCAGCGCCCGGACCCCGAAGTGCCGGCACCAGCCGGCCGCGGATCCCGGCGTCAACACGCCGATCGATCCGAACGCGCGGCCGGGGCGGCGGCCACGACGGCGGCGATGACGGTGGCCACGACGGCGACCGTGATGGTCGGCGCGGCGGCGGCGATCGCCGTGACGGCGGCCATGGCGAGGGGATAGGCGGGCGGTTGCCCACCCCGCCTGAGATTCGCGCGACCCGAGGATGGCTCCGCCTCGGCGGGGCCATCCTCGTGCTGGTCCTCGTCGCCGGCTGTGCCGGCTCGTCGGCGCCGTCCTCGCGCGCGCCGGGCGGCCGCCGCCCCGGCGGCGTCGGCCCTCGACGATGCCGCTGGGCGTCGCTGGTCGCCCCGGCGACCGTCCTCGCGAACGCCCTCGCGCCGCTGCGGGCCTCGTCCGCCTTCGAGACCCTCGTCGAGGTGGGTGGCGCGACCGTCGTGAGCGCGAAGGGTCGGTCGGTCGGCGCCGCCAGCCGGCTGACGGTCACGACGAACGGCAAGGCCGTCGAGTACGTCGAGATCCCGCCGAAGGCGTGGGCCCGCGAGCCGAAGGGGAAGTGGGTCCTCGTCGCCGCCGAGCAGGCCCCCGGCTCCCCGCTCGACGCCCTCGCCGAGCCGCTCGACGTGATCGCCGATGCGGCCGTCCGGCGCGCCGGGGTCGCTGGTGGCGACCTATCCGGCCGCCGCCCTCGGACTCGAGGGCGAGCCGCTGACCGTCAGGATCACGATCGACGGCACGACCGTGACCTTCCGGTACGAGGCGACGACCGAGGGCCACGAGACATCGTCGACGACGACCATCGGTCCGGCGGAGGCCGACCCGATCACGGCGCCGGCGTCGTAGCGTCCGTCGGGCCGGCTTCCTCCCAGTCGATCCAGGTCTGCCCTGACGCCTCGATGTAGGCGTCCACGGCGGTGCCGACGGTCGGGAAGAGCTGATCCTCGGTCACGTTGGTGAGCGCCCCGTAGCGGCGCAGCCGCGCCTTGACCGGATCCTTGAGTTCGGCGACGACCAGGGTGATACCGGCCGCGGCGAGTTCCGAGTGGAGTCGATCGAGCATCGCCGTGGCGGTGGTGTCGACATCGGTGATCGGTTCGGCCGCGATGATCACCCAGCGGACCGGCACCGCGGCGGCCGCGATCCGTTCACGGATCCGATCGCGGAAGACGTCCGCGTTGGCGAAGAACAGCGGTGCGTCGAACCGATAGAGGAGCAGCCCCGGGATCTGGCGTGCGTCCGGGTAGTACGTCACGTCGTGATAGCCCTTCACGCCATCGGCGCGGCCGAGGACGGCGTCGTGCGGCCACCACGCCCGCTGGACGAACGCGATCAGCGACAGCCCGACCGCGAGGAAGACGCCCTGGATGACGCCGACGAACGCCACCCCGACGAACGTCGCCATCGACAGCCAGAACTCGCCCGAGCCGATCCGCCACAGCCGCGCCACCGACCGCACGTCGATGAGCGACAGGCCGGCGGAGATGACCACCGCGGCCAGGGTGGTCGACGGAAGGTCCGCCAGCAGTGCCGGGAGCGCGACCAACATGATGGCGATGGCGATCGCCCCGATGACCGAGGTCAGCTGGGTCTGCGCCCCCGCGGCCTCGGCCACCGGCGTGCGCGACGAGCTGCTGCTGATCGGCATCCCCGAGAAGAACCCCGTCGCGAGGTTCGCGGCGCCGAGACCGATCAGCTCCCGGTCCTGGTTCACTTCCTCACCGCGACGGATCGACAGCGTCCGCGACAGGACGCTCGTGTCGGTCGCCGACACGAGCGCGATGCCGAGGGCCGCCGGGATGAGGGCGACGATGTCGCTCAGGTCGATCGATGGGATGGTCAGCGGCGGCAGGCCGACCGGCAGCGGGCCGATGACCGGGAGCCCGGTCGTGGCGGCCAGGTCGAGGACCGCGCTCACGACCGTCGCACCGATGACGGCGACGAGGATCCCGGGCACGTCCGGAAGCCAGCGCTTGAAGCCCAGGATGATGACCAGGCAGGCGACGCCGATGGCGAGGGCGGCGGGCAGCGTCTCCCCGGCGGCCACCCCGGCCACGAACGCCTGAGCCTCGTCGACCAGGCCGTCGGCATCGACGCTGAATCCGAACAGCTTCGGGAGTTGGCCGACGATGACGATCAGCGCGATGCCGTTCAGGTAGCCGACCCGGACCGGGGCGGACAGGAGGTCGGTCAGGAACCCCAGGCGGGCGATCCCGGCCGTGACGACGACCACGCCCACGATCACCGCCAGCAGGGCCGCCAGCGTGACCGCTCGGTCCTGGTCGCCACCCGACAGCGGGATGATCGCGGCCGCGATGAGGGGCACCAGTGACGAGTCCGGGCCGAGGACAAGGATCCGAGACGGGCCGAGGACGGCGTAGGCGAGGAGCGGGACGATCGAGGCGTACAGGCCGATGATCGGCGGCAGGCCGGACGCCTCCGCGTAGCCCATCCCGGCCGGCACGAGGATCGCCGTCAGGACGATCCCGGCGACGAGGTCCTTCCGCAGCCAGGCACGCTGGTAGGTGCGCATCCACTCGAAGTCCGGCCGGATCGATCGGGCATGCATGGTCGCGAGTGTAGGCCGTGGTCGGCTCGTCGGCAGCACGGCCGCTTGGCCCGGGGCCAGGGGCCGATCAGACCTGTCCTGGGGAGCGGACGCCCGCTACGGTCGATACCATCCACATCTGCACGAGTGTCCCGGCCGCATGCATCCTGCACGCTTCATCTCGCTGCTCGCCGCTACGGCGATCGCCGTCGCCGCGTGCGCATCAGGCGTTTCACCCAGCGCGTCGTCCGGCTCCGCTCCGGAGGTCAGCGGGGCCTGGGCACGCTCCGCTCCGGCGGCCGGACAGAGCGCGGCTTACTTCATCGTCTCGAATCCATCTGCGACCGCCGACGCGCTCCTGTCGGTATCCAGCCCGGACGTGGGCATGGTCGAGTTGCACGAGACGTCCATGGACGGGTCCGGCATGGCCGGCATGCATCCCGTCGAGCGCGTCGAGATCCCCGCCGGCGGCTCGGTCGAGTTCAAGCCCGGGAGCTACCACCTCATGCTCATGCACCTGCCCGCGGAGCTCGCGGCCGGCACGACCATCGAGCTCGACCTCGTCTTCGAGCATGCCGGCAAGGTCGTGGTCAAGGCGGAGGTCCGGAAGGGCTGACGTGGCACGGCGACCCGCGGTCTCGCAGCCCGGCGACGCATCCCCGGGATCCTCGACGTCGCGTTCTGGCCGATCACGATCATCGTCGTGGTCCTCGGCGCGCTCGTCCTCGCGAGCATGGCCCTCGGCGGCTCGGGGTCGGGGACGGCCAGTCCGGTCGGGCGCCGCCGAGCCCGACCCCGAGCGCGTCGGCGGCCCCGGTCGACGTGGCGTCGTACCTGCTTCCCGTCCGCGCAAGGTCGCACCGGCGATCGAGCTGATCGGGCCCGACGCGCGCCCGTTCTCGCTGGCCTCGCTGCGCGGCGCGCCGGCGTTCGTCTTCTTCGGCTATACCCACTGCCCCGACGTCTGCCCGGCCACGATCGGCACGGTCGGCCTCGCGATGGAGGCGTTCGGACCGGGACCGCGGGCCGTCTTCGTGAGCATCGACCCCGAGCGCGACACGCCGGCCTGGCTGACGGAATACGTCCGCTACCTGCCGGCCGGCTTCGCCGCCCTGACCGGGACGGGGCCGCACATCCGTTCGACCGCGGACGCCTGGGGGGTCCGCTACTCGCGGGTCGAGACCGGACACCCCCGGTGCCTATTCGATGTCGCACACCGCCGACGTCTACCTGGTCGACGCCAGCGGGATCCTGCGCGCCCGGTTCCCGTTCGGGACGACATCGGAGACGATGACGGCGGTCCTCCGGTCGGTCGTGGCGACCCCGGTGGCGGCGAGCCCGAGGCACCATCCCGACGAACGAGGCGGAGGCGCCGGCGACCCCATCGTCGACATCGCTGCCGACCGTCGCGCCACCTGCGCCGAGTGGCGCGCTCGGCGTCGAGGTCGGGTCGTCGTCGGTGTGGTCCGGCGAGCCGGGCCCGATCATCCTGATCCTGGCCGCCGACGGCGTTCGCCTGGACGACATGGCGATCCAGCCGACCGTCCGGCTCATGACCGTGACCGGCGATCCGATGGGCGAGCCGTGGAGGCCATCCCGGTCCGGCCGCCCGGCGTTCACGGCCGTTTCGTACGTCGCGACGCTGACCGTCCCGATCCCGGGTGCCTGGCGCATCGAGGTGACGGCGCCGATCGCGGGTGTCGCTCGGAGCGGATCGTCCGCGGTGGACGTCCTCGACCCGGGCTCGACGGCGCGACTCGGTGCGCCGGCGCCGACCGTCCGGACCCCGACCCTCGCCGACGTCGGCGGCGTGGTCAAGGCGGTCACCACGGACCCGGCGCCCGACCTGCGACTGTCCGGGCGGTCGACCGGCGACGCCCTCGCCGCCGGGCAGCCGTTCGTGCTCGTCGCGGATTCATCGCGCTTCCGGGTCTCGCCGGCCTGCGGCCGGGCGATCGTCATGGCCCGCTACCTGCTCGATCGCTGGCGCGATGTCGCGTTCATCCATCACGAGCCGTATCGCTACACGGTCGTGGCCGACACCGCGGTCCTCGACGGGACGCTCGAGTCGCCGGTGCTGACCGATCCGGCGGTCGCCTGGGGGATCGGCGGCGCTCCCTGGGGGGCGCGGTCCATGCCATGGGTCTTCGTCGTCGACGGACACGGGATCGTCCGCGCGAAGTACCAGGGCGTGATGGGGACCGACGACGTCGACGTGATCCTCGCCCTGATCGGTCAGGGCGGCTGAGCCGACCACCGGATGGCGTTCCGGCGCCCTTTGGCCCGGCCAAAACGGGCCGCAAGTCACATCCGACGACGCGGCATCGACCGACTACCATCGGGGGCATGGACACCATGTCGCAGGACCCCCTGCCCGCCCCAGAACCCGTCGATGCCGCACTCTCGCGCCGCGGCTTCCTCCGCGCCGCGGCGTTGACCGGAGGCGGCATCGCCGCCGTCGCCGGCCTCGCCGCCTGCGCACCCGCCGGGACCGGTCCCGTCTGGACCTTCGGATCCCCGATCCCGGCCGCCCCGAGTGCATCCGCCGGCGCCGTGGCCAGTGCGGCCGCCAGTCCCGCGGCGACCCCATCGGCGAGCCACGACATGTCCGCCAGCCCGTCCCCGGCGGCCTCGCCGTCGGCCGCCCCGGGCGGGACCATCCCGGCCGGCTGGAGCGACCACGATGTCGCCGCCCGCGACGTCGTCCGGCGCTACATCGGGGACCTGGCGCCGGCGCTCAAGGACATCTACCCGGCGCCGGTCTTCCTCAAGCTCGCCGCCATCCTCGGCGTCCAGGACGACTACCCGGCGCTCCACCAGAAGCCGGCCTTCGTCCAGGTCCCGCAGCTCGTCCTGACCGACGCCCTGACCCCGCTCAAGCCCGAAGTCGTCGATGGGGTCAAGATCTTCCGCCTCACGATCGACGAGATCGAAGCCAAGATCGATGAGAAGCTGCCGCCGATCGCGGGGCTCGGCTACAACAAGCAGTGGCCGGGCCCGACGATCCGGGTGACGGAGGGCGACAAGGTCCGCGTCCTCTTCACCAACAACCTGAAGGAGACGACCGGCGTCCACTTCCATGGCGTCGAGTTCGACGACTTCTTCCAGGACGGCGTCCCATTCGTGACCCAGCTGCCGATCATCCCGGGGGAGACCTTCGCCTACGACTTCGTGGCGCGCAACGCCGGGTCGCTGATGTACCACTCACACCACAACGCGACCGACCAGGTGGGGCGGGGCCTCCTGGGGGCGTTCCTCGTCGACCCGAAGCCGGATCCGGTCAAGGTCGATCGCGAGTACGTCTGGATCTCGAACGACCAGCTGGGCGGCTTCACCATCAACGGCCACGGCTTCCCGGCGGTCGTGCCGGTCCTCGCCGCTGCCGGCGAGACCGTCCGGGTCCGGTTCATGAACGAGGGGATCATGATGCACCCGTGGCATCTCCACGGGATGCCGATGCGGGTCGTCGCCCGCGACGGCTGGCCGCTTGGTGGCGCCGAGTTCACGTGCGACACCCTCGGCGTCAATCCGGGCGAGCGGTTCGACGTCCTGATCGACGCGAAGACGCCCGGGATCTGGGCCTTCCACTGCCACATCCTGCCGCACGCCGAGGCGGCCAACGGGATGTTCGGGATGGTCAGCACGCTCATCGTGGTGCCGGAGAAGGCGCACGTCGACGCGATCGTGACTGCGCTGCTGGCTTGAGCCGTCGTTAGTCGACTGCGCGGTGGGGGGCCTCGACCTCGCGCAGGCGCCCTTCGAGGAACGCCCGCTCTGGCGCATTCGTGGTGAGTGCCAGCGCCCGGCGATAGGCGACGGCCGCCTCTGACCAGCGTTCCAGCCGGCGCAGCAGGTCCGCTCGGGCGGCGTGCAGGTATGGGTACGAATCCAGCTCGCCGCCGGCGGCGATCCCATCCATCATCGCCAGCCCGACCGCCGGGCCGTCCGCCATCGCGACGGCCGCCGCCAGGTTCAACTCCACGACCGGCGAGGGGGCCATCCGCTGGAGCGTTACGTAGAGCGAGGCGATCTGGGCCCAGTCCGTGTCGGCGGGCGTGCCCGCTTCGTCATGGAGGGCCGCGATCGCAGCCTGGAGTTGATACGGCCCCGGCCGTCGCTCGCCGAGCGCCCCCTCGACCAGGGCCTGGCCCTCCGCGATCCGGCCGGCGTCCCAGCGCGACCGGTCCTGGTCGTCCAGCAGGATCACCTCGCCAGCGGGTCCCACCCGGGCCTCCCGTCGCGCGTCGTGCAGGAGCATGAGCGCCAGCAAGCCGCGCGCCTCGGGCTCGTCGGGGAGCAGCGAGACGACGACCCGTGCCAGCCGGATCGCCTCCGCGCACAGCTCGCGCCGGATCAGCGCATCCCCCGACGAGGCCGCATATCCCTCGCTGAACACGAGGTAGAGGACCCGCAGGACCCCGTCCAGCCGCTCGGGGAGCAGCTCGGCCGGCGGCACGCGGTACGGGATGCCGGCATCGCGGATCTTCCGCTTCGCGCGGACCAGGCGCTGGGCGAGGGTCGGCTCCGGGACGAGGAAGGCCCGCGCGATCTCCGGGGTCGTCAACCCGCCCGAGTGTGCGCAGCGTCAGCGCGACGCGCGCGTCCATCGCGAGCGCCGGATGGCAGCACGTGAAGATGAGGCGCAGTCGGTCGTCAGCGATGTGCATGGCGTCCTCCGCCGGCCCGGTGTCGATGGCCTCAAGCTCCGACTCGATCGCCGCGTCGCGTGCCAGCAGTTCGGTCTTCTCGACGAGCCGCCGACGACGCCGGATCCGGTCGATCGCCCGGTTGCGGGCCGTCGTCGTGATCCAGGCACCCGGGTTGGCCGGCACGCCGCGTTCCGGCCACGTCTCCAGGGCGCTGATGAACGCGTCCTGGACGGCTTCCTCGGCCAGATCGAAATCGCCGGTGACCCGGATGAGCGTGGCGACCGCGCGACCCTGTTCCTCGCGGAACAGACGGTCGACGAGGTCGTGGGCGGCGTCCTGGTCGGGCAACGCTCGCTCGGTCGGCTCCGAGCGTCAGTTCCCCGCCGTGGCGGCAGCCGGCTCGGCGGCCCGGACGGCGCCGTAGTCCCAGATCGGCCGGACCTCGATGCAGCCGTACTTCGCGCCCGGGATCATCGCGGCGTAGGCGATCGCCTCGTCGAGATCGGCCGCGTCGACCAGGTAGAAGCCGCCGAGCGTCTCCTTGGTCTCGGCGAACGGCCCGTCGGTGGTGATCGTCCGGCCGTCGACCACCCGGACGGTCGTCGCGGTCGCGACCCCATCGAGCGCCTCACCGGCCAGCATCGCGCCGCGGTCGCGCAGGTGCTGGGTGAACTTGTCGTACTCGCCCATCTGGGCCGCGATCGCCTCGGGCGGCACATCCTCGGTCGTCTCCGGGGTGTAGATCAACAGGACGTACTGCATGGATCGATGCCTCCGTGCCTCGGCCGCGCCACGGCGGCCGTCACCAGAACGACGAACGGGCTTCCGCCTAATCGACCCGCATCATCGGCCGACCGGCCCCGGCTGTCGAGCGGGTATCGTGTCGGCCATGGCCACCGAGAAGGAGATCCTCCAGATCGCCGGGCGGGAGGTGACCGTCACCAACCCGCGCAAGGTCTACTTCCCCGAGACCGGGCACACCAAGCTCGACCTCGTCCAGTACTACCTCGCGGTCGCGGACGGTGCGCTGCGCGGCGCCGGCGGCCGGCCGATGGCGCTCAAGCGCTTCGTGGACGGGGCCGCCGGCCAGCCGTTCTTCCAGAAACGGGCGCCGGAGAACCTGCCCGCGTTCATCCGGACCGCGACCCTGACCTTCCCGTCCGGGCGGACGGCGGACGAAGTCGTCATCGACGACGCGGCCGGCCTGGCCTGGGTCGCCAACCTCGGCTGCATCGACCTCAACCCCCACCCGGTCCGTGCCGAGGACCTCGACCATCCCGATGAACTGCGGGTGGACCTGGATCCGGTACCCGGCGTGCCGTGGGACCACATCCGGCTCGTCGCGCTGGCCGCGCGGGAGGCGCTCGAGGCGGTCGGCCTCGTCGGCTGGCCCAAGACGTCGGGCTCGCGCGGGATCCACATCAACGTCCGGATCGAGCCGCGCTGGACCTTCCCGGAGGTGCGTCGGGCGGCCCTCGCGCTGGCGCGCGACGTGGAGCGCCGGGTCCCCGACCTCGCCACCTCGAAGTGGTGGAAGGAGGAGCGCCACGGCGTGTTCCTCGACTACAACCAGAACGCCAAGGACCGGACGGTGGCGTCGGCCTATTCCGTGCGGCCGCTCCCCGATGCGCGCGTGTCCACGCCGCTGACCTGGGACGAGGTGCCGACCGTCGAGGCGGAGGCGTTCACCATCGACACGGTCCCGGCGCGCTACGCGGCCATCGGCGACCCGGGCGCCGGGATCGACGCGGCTGTGGGTTCGCTGGAGGCGTTGCTGGAGCTCTCCGGTCGCGCGACGAATCCGAGGGGCTCGGCGACGCCCCGTGGCCGCCGAACTACGCGAAGCAGGCCGGCGAGCCGCCGCGCGTCCAGCCGTCCCGCGCGCGCCGCCCCACGACCGAATACGACCCCGGCCGTGGCGAGGCCGGCGGCCCGCCACCCGATGTCGCTGCCGAACGAGCGGCCGCCGTCGCCGCCGGCGATCCGAACGCCGGGCTCCCGACCGAGTGGGCCGGCTCGCGCCCCACCCCGACCGGACGGCGCAAGTCGGCGATCCCGGTGGTCGAGATCGCCCGGGCCGAACACAAGGAGGAAGCGCTGGCCGGCCTCGAGCGCTGGAAGGCGCGCCATCCCGAGGTCGTCGGGTTCCTCGAACCCCCGGACATCCTCGTCGACTCGATGCGTGGCCGATCGACGACCTGGACGCGCGTCCGGGTCAACCTCATCCACGTGCCCGAAGCCGACCGGCCCGTCCAGGAGCCGCTCGAGTCGGATTTCGACCCATGGGCAGGCATGGACATCGAGGCCTGGCAGGCCGCCACCGCGGGCTCGCGAGCCCGCCGACCGACCCCGAAGCCGAGGCCGACCGCCGAGGCGCCGGCGTCGAAGTCGACCAAGCCACCGAAGCAGGCGAAGCCCGAGCCGCCGAGCACGTGAGCGACATCGAGATCGTCGGGATCGACCACGTCCAGCTGTCGATGTCGGCCGGCGGCGAGGCGGAGGCTCGGGCGTTCTATGGCTCGATCCTCGGCCTGCGCGAGGTGACCAAGCCGGCTGCCCTCGCCGGGCGGGGCGGGTGCTGGTTCGCCGGCCGAGGTGTCGCCATCCACCTCGGGGTCGAGGCCGGGTTCACCCCGCTCGCGAAGGCCCATCCCGCCCTCCTCGTCGGCGACCTCGACGTGACCCGACGGGCACTCGCCGAGGCCGGCATCGCCATCACCGAAGACGACAGCGGCCTGCCGATCCAGCGCTGTTACGTCAAGGACCCGTTCGGCAACCGGATCGAGCTCGTGGACGCCGGGGACGCCGGGTTCAGCGTCGGCTGAGCGTCGGTTCCGCCCCGACGGCGTCGGCCCCCGTGGCCAGATGCACACCCCGGGAACGTTGGGGCCGGTATGGGCGCAGGATCGGCGGCTGGGGCGGCCTGCGGCGAGCCGGATCTGCCCGGGCCACGCTCGGCGCGATCGCAACGCGCGGCGAGCGAGGTCCAAGCGGGCGAGAGATGGAGCCTAACGTTCCGCGGGTGTGCGTAAGGCCGCGGGTGAGCGATGTGGACGGTGGCCACCACCCCGGCCACGCAACGGCGCGCCCGCGCGCCCGGCTGACGCAGCGTCAGCCCGGGGCGCCGGTGGCGGCGACGACGGCGCGCGTCAAGCGGTCGGTCTTGAGCGCATCGGCGTAGGTCGACAGCACCCGGCTCGGGTCCTTCTTCTCGACGGCGTCGAAGAAGGCCGCCGCCTGGGTCTCGTATGGATCGGCCATGACCCGGATCGATCGCACGCTACTGCCGTCGTCGAACCGGGCGTACCAATCGCGCTGCCCACGCTCGGACCGCTTCTCGAGGGTGGTGATGAGCCCGTCGGACACGAACTCGACCTCGATCACCGCCGACTTGATCCGCCGCGTGTTGGCGAACGACCCGATCGCGCCGTTCTCGAAGCGCAGGACCGCCGAGGTGCTGTCGGCGACATCCACGCCCGGCGACGGGGGCCCGAGACGGGTCGAGGCCGCCCCGACCACGGTCGCCTCGCCCATGACCTGGCGAGCGAGGTCGTACAGGTGGGTCGCCTGTTCGACCACCTGTCCGCCGCCCTCGTCGACCTTGCCCCACCACGCCGGCTTCGGCGTCGAATCCAGCCAGCGCGCGACGACCATCTGTGGCGGCGCCGCAGCCAGTCGCTCGCGGACCTCGGTCATGATGTCGAGCGCGCGCAGGTGGTAGCCGACGGCGACGACGAGCTTCGCCTCCTCGATCGCGGCCGCCAGGCGGACCGGCCCGTCGGCCTCGGCCGACAGCGGCTTCTCGGTCAGGAACGGGATCCCGGCCGCCACCAGCTTCTCGCAGATGGGCACCGCCCGATGCGGCGGCACCGCCACGTAGACCACGTCGAGCTTGGCCATCATCAGCATCGCCTCGACGTCGTCGAACCGCGTGCCGCCCCACCGGGTGGTCACCGCGTCGCCCGTCTCGGGGGTGCCGGTCACGACGCCGACCAGCTCCGAGCGCCCGAGTCGCTCGAGCGCCTCGAGGTGCTGGCCGCTGATCCAACCGCCGCCGACGAGACCCAGGAGCAGCGTCATCCCTCGCCTCCGAAGATGCTGGCAAGGAGATACGGGGCCGTCTCCTCGAGCTGGTCGTACCGGCACTCGCTGACCGGCTTGTCCGGGCGCCAGCGCTTGAACGTGGTGGCATGGCGGAAGCGCGACCCCTGGAGGTGGTCGTAGGCGACCTCCGCCACGCGCTCGGCCCGGAGCGGCTCCCACGACAGGTCCTTGCCACGGTTCCAGCGCGACGTGGCGCCGGGCAAGCGCTGGCCGGACGCGTCCGCGTCCCCGGCACCGGCCCACTCGGCCCACTCGCGCCAAGGATGGTCGTCGAGCGCGTGATCGCGCAGCGGCGCCAGCTCCGTCGCGAGGGCCTCCCGCCGCTCCCAGGTGAACGACGAGGTGATCCCCACGTGGTGGAGGGTGTGCTCGTCGTCGAACAGGCCCAGCAGGAGCGACCCGATGTGGGTGCCCGGGCCGTTCTTGTGCCAGCGGAACCCGGCCACGACGCAATCGGCCGTCCGCTGGTGCTTGATCTTGAGCATCGCCCGCTTGCCGGGCTGGTACGGCGCGTCGAGCCGCTTGGCGACGACTCCATCGAGTCCGGCGCCCTCGAACCGATCGAACCAGTCGGCGGCGGTGGCGCGATCCCGGGTAGCCGGGGTCAGGTGGACCGGGGCCTCCACGCCGGACAGGGCGGCCTCGAGGCGTTGCCCGGCGCTCGCCCTGGGGGACCTGTCGGAGGTCTTCGTCGCCGAGCGCGAGCAGGTCCCAGGCCACGAACGAGGCGGGCGATCCCGCGGCGAGCATCTTCACGCGGGACGCGGCCGGATGGATGCGCAGGAGGAGCGCCTCGAAATCCAGTGTGCCGTCGCGCGCGATGACGACCTCGCCGTCGAGGACGCACCGTTCGGGGAGCGCCGCGCGGAGCGGGTCGGCCAGCTCCGGGAAGTAGCGATCCAGCGGTTTCAGGTCGCGCGACTGGGTGTAGATCTCGTCGCCGTCACGGAAGACCAGCGCCCGGAAGCCGTCCCACTTCGGCTCGAACAGCCAGCCGTCGTCGGTCGGCAGGGTGTCGGCGGCCTTCGCGAGCATCGGCTCGACGGGCGGTTGGAAGGGGAGTGCCAGGGCCACCTCCCGAGTGTACGCGGTGGCGGACCGTGACCGGGGCTCGCACGCGGGTCGGCCAGCCTTGCTCCGCCGGCCCTTAGTCGCCCCTCGACTGAACGGGCGATCGGGCGGATCGGCCAGCCTCGCCCTGACCGCCCTTAGTCGCCCCACGGCTGAACGGGCGATCGGGCATCTCGTTGCTGGCCGATCCAGTCGTGGGGCGCATGAAACGGCGGATGACCGGCGCCCCGACGGCCATTCGATGCATGGGGCGACTCGAACGGCCATGGGCCGCCCCGTCGACGGTCGGTTCAGTCACCCGGCGACTAGCCCGGGTTGAGCGTGCCGCCCTCAGGGCAACTCTGCGAGTGCCGCTTTCGCTCGTTCCCGGCCCAGGTTCCAGGCGGCCAACCCGGTGAACGCCGGATCCGAAGCGAGTTCCGCCCGGCGCTCCCCCAGGAGCAGTCTGACCTGCAGGCGTTCGGCGGGTGGCAGCGCCGGGAGTGCCTCGACGAGGATCGGGACCGCGTCGTCGGGGAGGATGCCGAGATACGACGCATCCAGCCCGGCGTGCCCATCTGGCGGGACGAGCGACGGGTCGATCACGCGCGCCACGTTTCGTTCGGCGACGAAGGCCGCCGGGGCCAGGACGTTGAGCCCGACGAGCGCCACGACGCCGATGACCGCCAGCCCGTGCCCGAGCCACCGCATCCGACCCAGGACGACCAGCGCGGCCATCACGATGAGCGCGGCGGCCAGTACCCCGATCGTCGTGAGGACATACAGGCGCAGTTCGGTCCAGCCGTACGCATCCTGGTAGAGCCGCAGCCGGAGCGCTGCCGAAACGAGGACGACCGCGGTCAGCGCCAGGAGGGCGAGCAGTCCGGCTCGGTATGACCGGGTCCGACTCGCGACGGTCGTCTCCAGGGCTACCACCACGGCGCCCGCCAGGCACGCCGCGGCGACGAGTTCGAAGAAACCGCGCCGCGCATAGTCGCTGTAGGTCAGGCCGGCCGCCGCGAGCGTGTCGAGTCCTCCGAACAGATAGGCGACCTGGAGTCCGACGAAGGCACCGACGACGAGGTCGATGGTGACGAGGACGACGAGGGCTTCGGTAACGCCAAGACCGGTCGGCACGACGACGCCGGTCCGTGCCGCCGCGCCGAGCGACGAGCGCTCCACCGCCGCGATCCCCAGTGCCGAGACCGACAGGACGCCAACGGCCAGCCAGGCGCACGCGAAGGTGAAGAGCATCCGCCCTCCGAGTGACCCGAGGTCGATCCGGATGCCCAGTAGCTCGTCCAGTCCGCGCCGGAAGATCGGGTCGGCGGACGCGAACAGGACCGCGAAGATGAGCGCGAGCGGGATCCCGAGCAGGAGACCGCGTCCGAGCGGCGCTAGTCTGGCCGGGATCCGCGACGGGGCACCCTCGTGGGCCGGCCGAGCGGCCACCGCCGCGCGTGGCGGACCGGCAACCGTGGCCTCCAGCATCCAGGCGCCCATCGCGGCGATCGTCGATGCCGACCGTCGCGTCACCGCCAGCCCTGAGAACGCGACCAGCGAGGCGCCCAGGAACGCCAATGCACCGACGGTGTCGAGGACCGCGAGGAACGGATCGCCGCGGACCGCCACGAAGCCCGCGAGGACCAGCGCCGTCACCGGCAGCCACGCGTCGAGGGGATCCGGTGCGCGATCGCGACGGCGGAGTAGCCATCCGGCCGCGAGCGTGGCGGCGACGAGGATCACGATGTTGAGCCCGTACGCCGGACCGTCGAGGACGAGTTCGGCTAGGAGTCCGAGGGCCAGGCCGCCGGCCAGCAGGCGACGCGCGATGGATCGGTCCAAGGGGCCGTCCTCCATGCGGCCGGCGCGGGCAGGCGCGGTCCGGCGATCAGGTTCTGGACGAGTCGGGGAGGCGTGGTGTTGCGGAACGGAACCCACCGGCATGTCCCCGCGTCACGCGGGTGCCGGGGCGGCCAGATCGGTCGTGTCGAGCCACGGAGGTCCATCACATGCGCACCATCCGTTCCTTCCTTCCGCTGATCCTCATCGCGCTGGTCCTGGCGGCGTGCGCCGGGAGCGCGGCGATGCGGGATCCGGGCACCGCCGGCGACGGCCAGACCGGCGGGCCGCCGGCCGGAGCGCCCCAGCCGGGCAAGGGCGTCGACGGCGGTCCGATCGCGGCCCGCGACGACGCCAAGATCATCCGTACCGGGTCGCTGACGATCGAGGTCGGCGACGTGGGCGCCGCCGTGCGCACGGCCCGCGACGCGATCGTGGCCCTCGGCGGGTATGTCGGCGCCTCGACCACGAGCAACGACGGCGACCGGCCCTCGGCCGAGATCACCTACCGCATCCCGGCCGACCGCTGGGAGGAGGCGCTCGACAAGCTGCGCGGCCTGAACGGCCTCGCCACCAAGGTCGTCGCCGAGCACACCGAGGCCGTCGAAGTGACCGCCCAGGTCGCCGACCTCGACGCCCGCATCGCCAACCTGCGCGCCAGCGAGACCGCCCTCCAGGGCATCGCGGCGAAGGCCGTCCGGATCTCGGACGTCCTCGAGGTCCAGGCCCAGCTCACCGCCACCCGCGGCGAGATCGAGTCGCTGACGGCCCAGCTGAAGAGCCTCAACGACCGGGCCGGCTACGCGACGCTCACGGTCCAGTACACCGTCCCGATCGTCGCGGTCGAGGCGACGGCCAAGGGCTGGGACCCGACGGCCGTGGTCGACGAGGCCGCCGCGGCGATGCTCGACGTCCTCCAGACCCTCGCCTCGGCCGGGATCTGGATGGTCATCGTCTGGCTGCCGATCCTGCTCGTGTTCGGGGCGATCGCGCTCGTCGTGGTCTGGATCGCGCGGCGGTTCGGGCTCGGCCGTCGACCCATCGGCGGGATGCCGCCGACCGCACCCGCGGCACCAGCCGCCGAGGGCTGACGACGACGCGGCCGGCCCGGGGGATCCCGGACCGGCCGCCCCCCCGCAGGGTCAGCGAGCGATCACGACCGATGTCGTGGCGTTCGCCGCCACGTGCTCGGACACGCTCCCCTGGAGCGCTCGGCCGAGCATGGACAGGCCGCGTGACCCGACGATGATCGCGTCATAGCCACCGGCTTCGCCGATCCGTTCGATCGTCTCGGCGACGCTGCCGGCCGTCTCGACGAGACGGGGCTCGATCCCCTGCTCGCGCAACAGGCGTCCGGCCTCCAGCAGCTCGTCGGCATGGACCGACGAGTCGTCCCAGGGATCGATCGGCGACCGGCCCGGATGGGTCGGGACGACGCTGACGACGGTCAGCGACGCGCCGAATCGCGTGGTCATGAGCGCGGCGAGCTCGAGCGCCCGTCGCGAGGCTTCGGTGCCGTCATAGGCGAGGAGCAACTTCTGCATGGCTGGTCCGTTCCTTTCCGATGGGAGTCGGCCGCCCGTCGGCTCCTGCTAGCCCAAGGGTCGTCCGAGGGCGGGCCGTTGTCAGCGGCCCGATGTCGCGTTGGCGAGGTCCGGATGGCCCTCCGGCCACGGGCCGTGGCACGATGGTCGCGTGACCGAACAGGCCGAGCGCTACGACCGCATCGCCCTGGGCTACGCGCAGTGGTGGGCACCCGTCCTGGCCCCGGCCGTCGCCCGGTTGCTGGACGACATCGCGCCGCACGCCGAGGGCGCCGGGACCGTCATCGATATCGGCACCGGGACTGGCCAGCTTGCCCTCGCCGCGCTGGGGCGCTGGCCGGGCCCGTCGGTCGTCGGGATCGACCCCTCGAGCGGGATGTGCGCGGTCGCCGACGCCGAGGCGGATCGCGTCCTTGCCCCGCCGGAGCGCACCCGGTTCCGGTCGGTCGTGGCGTTCGCCGACGCCTTGCCGTTCGACGACGGGACGTTCGATCTCGCGGCGTCGTCGTTCGTCCTCCAGCTCGTCCCGCGACGAGCCCGCGCGCTGCGCGAGATCCGGCGTGTCCTGCGACCCGGCGGGCTCCTCGGCTACGTGACCTGGGTGGAAGACGACCGGGTCTTCCTGCCGGACGTCACCTTCGACGACGTGCTCGACGAGGTCGGCGTCGAGCCGCGCCCCGCCGACGGACGCTCGGGCGATCTGCCGTCGGTCGATCGGGCAGCGGGCGAGCTGCGGCGCGCCGGCTTCGCCGAGGTCACCGCCCGGGGCGGCTGGGTCGAGCACCGGTTCAGCGTCGATGGGTACATCGCCTTCCTCACCGAGTTCGACGAGGACACGCTGTTCGACGAGTTCGACCGCGAGCTGCGCGAGCGCGTGGTCGCGACGCTGCGCGAGCGGCTCGGGCGATTGACGCCCGAGCAGATGACGATGCGCTTCCCGATCGTGTTCGCGACCGGTCGCCGGTCGCGCTGAGGTCGGGCTCGGTCAGCCCTCGTCCGCGTCGGCGCTCGAAGCGGCTTCGTCGGCCGCTGCCGGCTCGCCGCCTTCGGCGCCTTCCGGTGCACCTTCGCCGACTTCGGCCGCCACAACGACGACCTCCTCGACGCGCGGCGCCTGGACCTTGGCGATGATCTCGTCACCGTCGGTCACCAGCGTCACGTCGGACGGGATGACCAGGTCGCGGACGTGGAGCGTGGTGTCGAAGTCGACCAGCGCCTCGACCGAGTACTCGATCGACTGCGGCAGGTGGTCGGGCAGGGCCCGGACCCGGACCGACTCGCTCGGATGGAGGAGCGTGCCGCCCTGGACGATGACGGCGGGTGCATCGCCGATCGCGACGAGCGGGACGTCGACCGTCAGTTCCTCGGTCATCCGGACCAGGAACAGGTCGACGTGGAGGGTCCGCCGGTTGACCGGGTGGACCTGCACCGCCGAGACGAGGACGGGATGCGCCTTCTTGCCGTCGATCGACAGGTCGACCAGGGCGTTGGGCCCGGTGTGCCGGCGGAGCTGCTCGAACTCGTGGGCGTCGATCGAGACGCTGTCGGAATCGATCCCGTGACCGTAGACGACGGCCGGGAGGCGCCCGGCATGGCGGAGGCGGGCGACCTTCTTGCCGGTCAGTTCGCGATGTTCGGCGGCCAGCGTCGCGCGGGCGGTGGACATGGATGGGAACCTCTGGATGGTCTGGTCGGGTGGGTCGGGCTGCGGCTCGCCGGCGGGGCCGGAGTGGCGAGGCGCCCGGGTAGCGCGCGTAAGGGTACCACGGCTCGCGAGCACGGCCCTCACGTCCCGGCGGCATGCATCCCACTCATGGGAATCGCCCCGAACGAGCGTGGCCATCCCCCGATTCTGTCAATTCCGGGGTACGGCCAAGCGCGCAGAGGCCGAATCCCATGCCTGAGACGCATACGGGGCGCAACGGCGGGGCGAATCCCGCCCGTCGTGTAGCATCCCGACGTGGCCGCAACCATCCTCATCGTCGAAGACGAGCACGCCGTCGCTCGCGGGATCCAGTACGCCCTCCAGCAGGAGGGGTACGAGGTCGCGGTCGCCCGTTCCGGCGAGGAGGGTCTCGAGATCGGGACCAAGCAGGCCCCCGACCTCGTCGTCCTCGACGTCCGCCTCCCCGGGATCGACGGCTTCGAGGTCCTCCGCCGGCTGCGTGCGGCCGGGGCCAAGATGCCGGTCCTCGTCCTGACCGCGCGCGACGACGAGGTCGACAAGGTCATCGGCCTCGAACTCGGTGCCGACGACTACCTGACCAAGCCGTTCGGGCTGCGCGAGCTGATGAGCCGGATCAAGGCCCTGCTGCGACGCTCGTACGGCGACCTGTCCGACGCGGTCGGTGGCCGGGTCATCCGCCACGGCGACCTGCTCATCGACCTCGAGCGACGCCGGGTCCAGCGCGGGACCCGCCGGATCAGCCTGACCCCGACCGAGTTCGAGATCCTCCGCCACCTCGCCTCCCGCCCGGGCCGCGTCTACACGCGCTCGGAGCTGCTCGAGCTGCTGCGCGACTACGAGGCGCTCGACCAGGACGAGAAGACCATCAACGTCCACGTCAGCCATCTGCGCGACAAGATCGAGGACGACCCGGCATCGCCGATGTTCGTGCTGACGGTCCGAGGTGTCGGCTACGCCTTCGCCGAGCGCTGAGCTGGAACCGAGGCGCTTCCGCCTCCCGACCCGCCTGCGCCGGCTCTTCCCGCGGACCTTCCAGGGCCGGCTGACCCTCGCCTTCCTGGCGGTCGTCGCCCTGACCCTGGGCCTGGTCACGGTCCTCGTCGTCAATCGCCTCGACGACTACTTCACCAGCCAGCAGCGCGCCGACCTCGAGCAGCGCTCGAAGTCGGTCGCCCAGTACGTCGACGCGCTGGCCAAGTCGGCGGCGGGGGGCCGTCCCGTCGTCGGGCTCGACGACGAGGTCGATGCCGGCGTCCTCGAAAAGCTCGCCGAGCCGACCCAGCAGCGGTTCATCGCCGACCGGCTGGGCCAGGCGGATGTCCGGATCACGTTCGGGCGCTATGTCCTCGACGGCGAGCGGCAGACCTTCGTGCCCGGCAAGGATTCCCCGATCCTTCTGCCGCTCGAGGCGCCGCCCGCGGCCGGCCAGTTCCAGGAGCACGACGTGGGCTGGAGCCAGGATTACGGCGGCGGCGGCGTCTTCACCCCGTACGCCTTCTGGGTCGAGCTGTCCAACCCGTACACCTTCCGCGCGACGGCCCTCGCCAACGTGACCGGTCTCCTCGCCGCGGTCGCGCTGTTCGCGCTCGGCCTGTCCGTGCTCGTGTCGGCCGCCATGGCCCGTCGGTTCACGACCCCGCTGCGACGACTGACCGAGGCGTCGCGTGGCCTGGCCGAAGGCGACCTGACCCGGCGCGTGCCCCCGTCCGAGGTCCGTGCCGGATCGTCGGAGCTCGCCGAGCTGGCGGTCCAGTTCAACGCGATGGCCGATCGCGTCCAGGAGAGCGTCGAGATCATCCGCCGCGACCGCGACCGGAGCCGCGATTTCCTGGCCGACGTGTCGCATGAGCTGCGGACCCCGCTGGCGGCCCTGCGCATGTTCAACGAGCTGTTGAAGGAGGGCGCGGCCGACGACCCGGAGGCGCGCAGCGAATTCCTCGAGTCGAGCGGGCAGCAGATCGAGCGGCTCGACTGGCTGGCCCAGAACCTGCTCGAGCTCTCGAAGCTCGATTCCGGCCTCGTCCTGCTCGACCTCCGGCCCGACGACCTGCGGGCCGCCGTCGAGACCGCGGTCGAACAGAGTTCGGCGGCCGCGACCCGCCGCGGTGTCCGGCTCAGCCTGCACCTGCCGGATGCCCCGATCCGGATCCGCCACGATCCCCAGCGGATCGGCCAGGTCGTCGCCAACCTCGTCGGCAACGCGGTCAAGTTCACGCCGCGTGACGGCACGATCTCGGTCGATGTCGCCGGCACGCCCGACGGCGCGCGGATCGAGGTGACCGACACGGGCGTCGGGATCGAGTCGGCCGAGCTGCCGCACATCTTCGAGCGGTTCTATCGCGGTTCGCGCGCCAACGAGGCGCGCGGCAGCGGGAGCGGCCTCGGCCTGGCCATCGTCCACTCGATCGTGGACATGCACGGCGGGACCGTCCAGGTCGAGAGCAGCGTCGGGCGCGGGTCGCGTTTCACCGTCAACCTGCCGCGCGACCCGCGCCTCGTCGAGGGCACCCCGGCAGCAGAGCGGGCCGCGGTCGCCTCCGCGGCCGACGCCCGGGCGCTGGTCGGGGCCGGGGTCACGACCGATCCGATCCACCGATCGGCCAATGTGCAGGAAACTTCACCGTCCGAACGCCCCCAGGTCAACCCGGGAGCGGCACCCTGAGAACCACAGCGGACCCGTCCTCGGTCCTTCTCGACCGCAGCCTGCAAGGAACCTGCCTCCCCCATGCATGACGACCCTCGCCCCGACGCCTCCGACTCGACCGACCTGACCCAGCGTCACGCCGTCCCGCCGACCGAACCCTCGACCACGCCCCCGGTCGCGGCGCCGATCACCCCGCCGTCCTCGACCCCGGTCTCGCCGTGGGCCGCCCCGACGGCCGCGTCGAGCGACGCCGCCGCCCCTCCGGTCGATCGGTTCACCCCGACCCCCGAGGCACGCCCGGCCTGGGCCCGCTCCTTCGAAGAGACCCCACCGGTGACCCCCGAGCGCTGGTACGAGCCGGCCCCGACGCCCGTGGCGACGACGACCGCCGTGACGAAGACGCGGGGTCGCGCGGGCACCGGCTCGATCCTGGGTGCCTCGATCCTCGCGGCGGTCCTCGCGTCCGGCGGCACCGTGCTCGCCCTCGGCGCCGCGGGTGCGCTCGACCGTCCGGTCACCGCCGTGCCGGCCACCGGGCAGGCCAGCAATGCCGGCACCGTCCAGCCGGTCACCATCGACGAGCAGTCGGCGACCATCGCGGTGGCCGCCAAGGTCAGCCCCGCGGTCGTGCGGATCCGGGTCACCGGCGCCACCGACTCGGGGAACCTCAACGTCATCCCCGAGACCGGCGTCGGGTCCGGCGTCATCTTCGACAGCAACGGCTGGATCCTGACCAATCACCACGTGGTCGAGGGCGGCGAGAAGTTCGACGTCGAGCTCAAGGACGGGCGCAAGCTGGCGGGCACCGTCTACGGCATCGACACGCTCACCGACCTGGCGATCGTCAAGGTCGACGCGACCGGCCTGCCCACGGCGGCGATCGGCGAGTCCGACGCGCTCAAGGTCGGCCAGCTCGTGATCGCCATCGGGAGCCCGCTGGGCACGTATTCGAACTCGGTCACCAGCGGGATCGTGTCGGCCAAGGGCCGCTCGATCGTGACCGACGGCAACAACCAGCTGACCAACCTGATCCAGACCGATGCGGCGATCAACCCGGGCAATTCCGGCGGACCGCTGCTCGACGCCGGCGGCAACGTCATCGGCATCAACACCGCGATCGCCACCAACAGCAACGGCATCGGCTTCGCCATCCCGATCGATATCGCCCGCCCGATCATGGCCCAGGCCGTGGCCGGCGAGGCGCTCAGCCGGCCGTACATGGGCATCCACTACCTGAGCATCACCCGCCAGCTCGCCGATGAGCGGAAGCTGCCGGTCAATGTCGGCGCGTTCGTCGGCGGCACGGACCAGAACGGCAACGCGACGAACGGAGTCGATCCCAACACGCCGGCCGAGAAGGCGGGGATCAAGGACGGCGACATCATCGTCAGCGTCAACGGCAAGGTCATCGACGAGGAGCACCCGCTCGACGCGACGCTCTCGCAGTTCAAGCCCGGCGAGACCGTCACCGTCGACATCCTGCGCGACGGTCAGCACGTCTCGATCGAGGTGACCCTGGGGACCCGGCCGGCCGGTCTGTAGGGCGTCCGACGACGCCCCGGCCGGGCGCCACCCGCCGCGCCGCCCCGCGCCGCCCCCGCGCCGCCGCGCCGCCCCCGCGCCGCCCCCGCGCCGCCCCCGCGCCGCCCGCCGCGCCGCCCCCGCGCCGCCGCCGCATGCATCTCAGACATGGTTTCGGGGTCCTACACGCTTGGCCATGCCTCGATTCCGACAGAAGTCGGGGGTGGCCACGCTCGTTCGGGGCGATTCTGATGCCTGAGACGCATATCGAGTTGACGATCGCGCCGCCCCCGCGCCGCCGCCGCATGCATCTCAGACATGGTTTCGGGGTCCTACACGCTTGGCGATGCCTCGATTCCGACAGAAGTCGGGGGTGGCCACGCTCGTTCGGGGCGATTCTGATGCCTGAGACGCATATCGGGGAGTCGGTCCGGGCGGCGCCGCGGCCCCGGCGCCCGGCCGGGACTTGATCAGGGTTCGGCGTCGCCCCACAGGCTCCAGGTCGGTTCCGGCGGGGTCACCGGCGTCGCGTCAGCGGTCACCGCGACCGCCTCGCCCTCTGTAGCCTGCCCCGAGGTCCTGGCGGTCCGGCCGCGGGCCCGCCCCGGCCCCGGGCTGACCTCGACGAACTCGAGGCGCCGAACAGGGGTTCGATCCCGGACGTCGTCGTCGGCGGTCGGCGGGGCCAACGAAGTCGGCGCGCTGCTCACCATGGGCAACTCCGCCGGCTCGCTGGTGGCCTCCCAGCAGGCCCGGATCTCGTCGCCCTTGAGCGGCCGGCGCTGGCGATCCAGCCCGCAGTACCCGACCTGGGCGGCGACCGAGCGACGGAAGTGCCGACAGGTCGCGCAAGCGGTACTGGATCGACGGCAGACCCAGCACCTGGCCGTTTCGGCCTGGGGTGTCCCGCAATGCGGACAACGCCACATCGGCATGCCCGCGATGGTAGCTGCGAATGACGCCGCTGTCACGGGCCGTGCGCACGGCCGGCCGCGCGCCGGACCAGGGCGCGCCGGAACGCGCTACTTGACGATCGTGATGACCGTGAAGTCCTCGGTCGAGCCGAACTCGTCGGTCGAGATGAGCACCGTGGCGCTCCCCTGGCCGACATCCGCGTCCTTGGGGACCGTCGTCTTGAAGGTCGCCTTGCCGTCGGCGTTCGTCTTCGTCTCGTAGGTGAGGGTCGTGACCCCGGGCATGCTCAACGTGAAGGTGACATCGGCCCCGGCGATCGACTTGCCGTCCGGGTCGGTCACGGTCGCGGTCAGCGTCACGGGCTCGGGCAGCTTCGAGCGCTTGATCTGGTAGGGCGACGCGCTGAGGGTCACCGTCAGCTTGCCCGTCCCGCGCTTGACGGTCAGCACCGCTTCGCTCTCGTTCCCGGCCGGATCGGTCCCGTTGATGGTGATCTTGTTGACGCCCCCCGCGAGCGCGAGGCTCAACTTGAACGAGCCATCCGATTCGGCGGTCCCGACGATCGACGACCCATTGGCCGCGTTGCGGGCGAGGAGGGTGGTCCGTGCCTGGGTCTTGCCCTTGATCTCGACCGCCTTGCGGTTGACGATCGCGTTGTTCTTCGGGGAGGTGATGGTGATCTTCGGCGGGGCGTTGTCGAGGACGTAGCGGACCGACAGCGAGGGATCCGATTCACCCCCCGGTCCGACGATGGTGACCGTGAAATCGTTCGGCCCGTCGCTGAGGTCGACCGGGACGATCGTGCTCGGCGCGTCGGCCAGCGGGACCTCCTTGATCGCCGTCGGGTTCTGGTCGGGGAGCTGCAGGTAGACGCGGATCCGGTGGGCGGCATCGCCCTGGAGCTCCTCGGGGACGCTCACGACCAGGTCGACGGTCGGCTCGGTGGTGTACGGCTCGGGCGGCTGCTTGATCGTCGGGGCGTCGGTGAGGACCGCGATCGAGGCCTTCGCCGACGGGGTCGAGGTGACATTGGTGACGAAGCCGCCCACCGTGGAGCCGATCCCGGCGGCGACGAACCGGGCACCACCGACCCCGATCCAGAGCATCACCGCGCCGAGGGCGACGACGCCCGGCGAGCAACCCCAGCCGCGCGATGAGCGGCAGGCCGCGCGTGCGCTTGATCGGTCGATAGGCGGACATGCGGGTCGGCCCGGGAGAACGCGGCTTGACCTTGACGGGGACGGGCCGGCCGTTGGACGGGGGACGGGGTCGGACGTGGGTCTGCCGGTGGTCGCGCCGAGTCGTCATCGCGGGGATTGTCGCACGCCATACCGTGAAGGGCGGTGCGTTGTACTCTGGCGCGGTCGCGCGCGTGACGAGCCTCGTCGCGGGCGCTCCAACGAAACCCGAGGGAGTGGGAGTGCAGGCTCGCGATCCGCGAGGTGGCCGCCGGTCGTCCGGCTCGACTGGCAGGCCCGAATTCGGCGTCGGCCCGATCGCGCGCGTCACGCCGTCCCAGGCCGGGCGCCGGTGCCGCGAATGCCCGCCCGATGCCGACCACGATGCGCCCCGGGTTCGGGTTGCCGAACCTGCGCCGCAACGTCTGTCCGCACTTCTACATGACCGGCAGCCGGGGCGCCATCCCGATCCAGGCGCCGCACCTGCTCAAGGCCCTCATCCGCCAGGATTCGAACACGTCACGCTGTCAGTTGCGCGGCGGCGTCCACATGGAGCAGGGCTACGTGAACGACGTGTGCCTCACGCCGCGCTTCAACCAGTGCGTCTTCTACGAGGACGAGCTGACCCGCGAGTGACCGGCTCGCGATGACCGGTCCGGCGGCCGGTCTCACCTACGGAGCCGCCCTCAGCGCGCTGTCCGAGCGCGGCCGGTTCGGCATCCGGCTGGGTCTCGGGCGGACGCGCGCCCTCCTTCGCGCCCTCGATCATCCGGAGCGGACCGTCCGCGGCGCGCTGGTCGCGGGGACGAACGGGAAGGGCAGCGTCCTGGCGCTCGCCGATTCGGCACTGCGGGCCGCCGGCTACCACGTCGGCGCCACCCCGAAGCCCCACCTCGTCACCTACCGCGAACGGATCCAGGTCGATGGCCGGCCGATCGCCGCGGCCGACTTCGCCCGGCTCGTGGAGCGCGTCCTGGCGGTGGCGGACCGCGTCGCGCCGCGCCACGGGGAGCCGACCGAGTTCGAACTGCTGACCGCGGTCGTGTTCGCCCGCTTCGCCGAGGTCCGGCCGGATGTCGCCCTCGTCGAGGTCGGGCTCGGCGGCCGGCTGGATGCCACGCACGCGTGGGACGGGGGCGTGGCGGTCGTGACCAACGTGGACCTCGACCACATGGACCGCCTCGGCGACACGGTCACGCGCGATCGCCCGCGAGAAGGCGGCCATCATCGAGCGTGGCGACCTGGCCGTGACCGGCGCGCGCGGTGACGGTCTGGCGGTCATCGCTCGACGCGCGCGGCGGATGGACGTGCCGCTCACCGTCGTCGAGCCGGCACCGCTCCTCGGCTGGGACCGCGACGGGATCGACGTGGAGCTGCCTCGACTCGGGCCGACCCGGGTAGGCCTGCGCGGTCGGCACCAGGCCGCCAACGCCGCGACCGCCGACGCGTTGCTCGACGCGCTGGAGGCCGCCGGGATCGCCACGGTCCCCGAGGCGGCGCGGCGGGCAGGCTACGCGAACGCCCGCTGGCCCGGCCGACTCGAGCTGCTGCGGGTGCGCGACCGCGACGTCCTCCTCGACGGCGCCCACAACCCGGCCGGGGCGGCGGCACTCGCCGTCGCGCTCGACGACCTCCGACCGTACCTCGCGGACGGGCCGATCACGCTCGTGACCGCATCGATGGCCGACAAGGATGTCGATGGGGTCATCGCGGCGTTGGCCGCCTCGGCCGCGCTGGCCGACGCCACGGTCGTCTGCACGAGCCTGGACGTGCCGCGCGCGATGGCGGCCGACGAACTCGCCGCGCGCTGGCGGTCGGGTCGTCCGGCCCCGGCCGCTCCCGCCCTGACCCTCGCCGACCCGGACCCGATCGCCGCCTTGGAGCGTGCCCTCGCCGCCGATGGGCCGGTCGTCGTCGCCGGTTCGCTCTATCTTGTCGGGGCGGCTCGCGGCCATCTGCTCGATGACCCGGTGCTGCGCGATCCCGACGAGGACCCATGACCGAACCCGCCCGCGCGACTCCCGGCGGTCCGGCCCCGTCACGGATCGGTCCGGCCACCTTCAGTTGGGGTGCGCGGACCTTCGTGATGGGCATCCTCAACGTCACGCCCGATTCGTTCTCCGGCGACGGGCTCCTGGCGGGCGCCGGTGCGGCCGACCCCGTCGAGGCCGCCGTCGAGGCCGGCCGGCGGATGGTCACGGACGGCGCCGACCTGCTCGACGTCGGCGGCGAATCGACCCGCCCCGGACACGCGGCGGTCGCGCCCGACGAGGAACGCCGCCGGGTCGTCCCGGTCATCGCCGGGCTGCGGGCCGCCCTTCCCGACACGCCGCTCAGCATCGACACCACGAAGCCCGCCGTGGCCGAGGCCGCCCTGGCCGCCGGCGCGGACCTGGTCAACGACGTGTGGGGGGTCGGTGATGACGAGACGCTCGCCCGGCTCGCCGCGGACCACGGCGTCCCGCTGGTGGTCATGCACAACCGGGCCGAGGCCCGCTACACGACCCTCCTGCCCGAGGTCATCGCCGATCTCCAGCGCGCCATCGAACGCGCCCTGCGACTCGGCGTCCGCTGGGACGACCTGATCGTCGATCCCGGGTTCGGGTTCGGGAAGACGCCCGAGCAGAACCTCGCGCTCGTCCGCGACCTCGGCCAGCTTCGGATGCTCGGCCGTCCGATCCTGCTGGGCACGAGCCGCAAGTCGACCCTTGGCCTCGTGCTCGACCTGCCGGTCGCCGAGCGCCTCGAGGCGACCCTGGCCACGACCGCGCTCGGGATCGCCGGGGGCGCCGACATCGTCCGGGTCCACGATGTCCGCGCTAACGTACGTGCGGCACGGATGAGCGATGCCGTCGTCCGTGGGGCGTGGCGGCCGGACGCGACCGAGGGAGGTTCGACCTGAGCGACAGGATCGTCCTGGCGAACATGCGCTTCCAGGGCCGCCACGGCTACTTCGACCACGAGCTCCTCGCCCCGCAGCCGTTCGAGGTCGACGTCGAACTGGTCCACAACCTCCAGCCGGCGGGCGTCGACGACGACCTCGAGCAGTCGGTCGACTACGGCAAGGTCTACGAGGCCGTCCGGCAGATCGTCGAATTGACCTCGTTCCGGCTGCTCGAGGCGCTCGCCGAGGCGATCAGCCACGAGCTCCTGGCCGACTTCGACGTGACCGAGGTCTGCATCCGGGTCCGCAAGCCGGAGGTCCGCCTCAGCGGCCCGCTCGACTACGCCGGCGTCGAGATCAGGCGGCAGCGCCCCAACGGCGAGCGCCGCGGCTGACCCACGCTTGGCGCGGCCGCTCCGCGCAGCTTGATATGCCGCTCAGGCATCAGTTTCGCCTCGAACGAGCGTGGCCACCCCCGACTTCTGTCGGAATCGAGGCATGGCCAAGCGTGCAGAGCCCGAAAAACATGACTGAGATGCATATGCGGCGGCGCGGGGGCGAGGCGAGGCGGCGTGGAGCGGCGCGGGACAGCGGGGCGAGGCGCGGGGCGGCGCGGAGCGCGGCGGAAGCGGCGGGGCGAGTCGCCGTGGCCGGGCAGGCGAGCCTGCCGCGGCCGCCCCGCTCCTTCTAGGGCGACGGCGTGGGCGTCGGTGTCGGTGTGGGCGTGGGCGTCGGTGTCGGTGTCGGTGTGGGCGTCGGTGTCGGTGTGGGCGTGGGCGTCGGCGTAGGCGTGGGCGTCGGTGTCGGCGTGGGGGTCGGTGTCGGCGTAGGCGTGGGCGTTGGTGTCGGTGACGGGGTCGGCTCCGGGCCCTTGGAGATGATGTAGTCGACGGGGGTCAGCTTGGCCACGACCACCCCGGCCGACGGGCTCTGCGACACCACGAGGCCGATCGGCACCAGCAGGTCGAACGCCTCGCTGCGCAGCCCGACCAGGAGGCCCGCGGTGTTGATGGCCTGGAGCGCCTGCTGTTCGGTCTTCTGCTTCAGGTCGGGGACGGCGACCGTGCCGACCCCGGTCGCGACCGTGATCTTGACCGTGCTGCCCTTGTCGATCTTCGTCCCGGCCGGTGGATCCTGCGCCAGGATCGTTCCCTCGGGCTGGTCGGAGGAGACCTGGCCGGTCGGGGTCAGCGTGACGCCGAGCGTGTCGGCGGCCTGACCGGCGGCGACCGAGGTCATCCCCACGAAGTTCGGCACGGTGACCTGCTCGACCGGCGTCCGGCCGCCGCCCGAGGCCATCTGGAAGACGAGGAACGCGACCGCGACCAACAGGGCGATCGCGACGATCCCGGCGACCCACACGATCGGGCTGGTCTTGTCCTTGTCATCGTCGTCGGGCGTGACCGCCGCGGCGGCAACGACCGCCGCGGCCGCCACCGGCGCATCGCCATCCGCGCCGACATAGGCGTCAGGGGCATACGGGATGGGCGCCGGGTTGGGTCGCGCCGTCGCGGAGACCACTGTGGCCCCGACCACGGCGGCCCCGGCGACGGCCCGCCGCCGCGGCCGCACCGGAGCTGAGCGTTGCATCGAGCGCATCGGCCATGACCCCGGCCGACGCCCAGCGGTCGCGCGGCTCGAGCGCGAGCGCCTTGCGCGTGATCGAAGCGAGGTCGGCCGGCACGGACGGTCGGACCGCCATCGGGTCGGGCACGGGGCCGGACAGGCGCGCGAGTGCCACGCTGGCGGCGCTGTCGCCCTCGAACGGCCGCGTCCCGGTCTCCATCTCGTAGAGGACGATGCCCAGGCTGTAGATGTCGGAGGCGGCCGTCGCGGGCTCGCCGCGCGCCTGCTCGGGGCTGAAGTAGTGGACCGATCCGAGCGTCGTGCCCGGCAGCGTCACCTGGGCCTCGGCGATCGCCCGGGCGATCCCGAAGTCGGCGACCTTCACCTGGCCGTCGGTGCCGATCAGGATGTTGCCGGGCTTCACGTCGCGATGGATCAGGCCGCGCGCGTGGGCCGCCGCGAGCGCCCGCGCGACGCCCGAGCCGATCCGCGCCGTCTGGCGCGGCGGGAGCGTGCCGCTCCGGCGCAGGATGGTCGCAAGATCCTCCCCGTCGATCCGTTCCATGACGATGAACGGGCCGCTGGGGTCCTCGCCGTAGTCGTACACGGTGACCACGTTGGGGTGGCTGAGCGAGGCGGCCGCCTGGGCCTCCTGGCGGAAGCGCGACGAGAACTCGGGGTCGCGCAGGTACTCGGGGCGCAGCAGCTTGAGCGCGACATCGCGGTTGAGCCCGGTGTCGGTGGCGCGGTAGATGGTCGCCATCCCGCCCGAGCCCAGGAGTTCGATCAGGCGGTAGCGACCGCCCAGGACCTGCCCGATCTCCGCCAACTCGTCCCCTCGTGTTACGTCACGCACCACCGGCGCGTGACATCCTGCCCGGCATCCTACCGCAGCGCCGTCGCGTCAGAGCTGGAGTCCCTGGAGGTAGGCGCGGAATTCGGTGCCGAGATCGGGCCGCGTCAGGGCGATCTCGACCGACGCCCGGAGCCAGCCCATGGTCGTCCCCGCGTCGTAGCGGATGCCTTCGAACTCGTAGGCGAAGACCTGCTGCTCCTCCATCAGCGCGGCGATCGCGTCGGTCAGCTGGATCTCGCCGTCGGCGCCGCCCTGGGTCTGCTCGAGCTTGTCGAAGATCTTGGGCGTCAGCACGTAGCGACCGATGACCGCCAGGTTCGACGGCGCCGTCCCGGGCGGCGGCTTCTCGACCAGCGCCGTCACGCGATGGAGCCGGCCGTGGTCGAGCGGGTCGACCGACGGCTCCGAGGCGATCATCCCGTACCGCCCGGTCTCCTCGGACGGGACCTCCATGACCGCCACGACCGAGGCGTGGGTCTGCTGATAGGCGTGGATCAGCTGGCCGATGCACGGTCGATCGGCGACGACCACGTCATCGGGCAGGATCACCGCGAACGGCTCGTGGCCGATCAGGTCCTTGGCCATCAGGACCGCGTGGCCGAGACCGAGCTGCTCCTTCTGGCGGACGTAGGCGACCTGGGCGAGGTCGCTGATCGCCCGGACCTGGCGGAGCATCTCGATGTCGCCCTTCTCCTCGAGCAGGTGCTCGAGCTCGTAGGACAGGTCGAAGTGGTCCTCGATCGCGCGTTTCTGGCTGGACGTGACGATGATGACCTGCTCGATCCCGGCCGCGACCGCCTCTTCGACGGCGTACTGGATGATCGGCTTGTCGACCAGCGGCAGCATCTCCTTGGGCTGTGCCTTGGTGGCGGGGAGGAAGCGGGTGCCCCAGCCGGCAGCGGGGAAGACGGCCTTTCGAACGCGCATCGAACCTCAGCGGTGATGGGTGTGGCGGTCGGCCCAGTATAGCCGGGGTCCCGGGTCAACCCTCGGGGAGCGACTCCGCGAAGCGCCGGACGGCCTCGCTGAAGGCCGCCGGACGATCGAGGTTGGCGAGGTGCGACGCCCCCGCCAGCCGGACCCGCCGGGCGTCGCGGGCGGCGGCCGCGAAGGCGGGGGCCCCGAGCCGGAACGGGACGTCGAGTTCGCCGTTGAGGAGCAGGGTCCGGCCCGGATAGGCGGCCAGGCGCGGGATGAACCGTTCGCCCGCGATGGCACGCAGGGCCATCGCCCCGCCGCGTGGCCAGAACCCGCCGGCGATGATCGGATCGGCGATGGCCGGCCCGAAGCGGCTCCGGAAGAACCAGGCGTTGAGGCGGTCGAACCGGTCGCCCGCGACGGCGTCGATGACGCCGGCGAAGGCGAGGTAGGGGAGGGCGACCAGGCCGACCGGCTCGATCGTGGCGCCCGACACGACGAGCCCGCGGACGAGGTCCGGCTCGCGCGCCGCGAGCGCCATCGCGACGTAGCCGCCGAGCGACAGGCCGACGACGATCGCCCGGGCGTCGGGCGCCTCCTCCCGGATCGTGGCGGCCACGACATCCACCGCGGCGTCCAGGGTGAACGGCTCGTCGGCCCGCGTCCCGTGCGCCGGGAGGTCGGGCGCGATCGTCCGGAACCGGCCGGCGAGGGCGGCCTGTTGCGGCGCCCACATGGCGCCGGTGACCCGCGTCCCATGCAGGAAGACGACGACCGGGGCGTCGGGGGCCTCGGGCGGCTCGCTGGCTCTGGATGTCACGTCCCGTGGCCGCCGGATACCGGGATCGCCCCCGCGCCGGGTGTCGTGTCGGGGTCATCGCTCTCGTCGCCTTCGATCGCGGGCGCGCTGACCGGCCGCCCGCCCGGCGCCGCCGAGCGCTGGAGGATGAGCGCTGCACCCAGGACGAACACGCCGCCGACGACCTGGATCGGGGCGAGGTGCTCGCCGAGGAAGACGGCCGCGAGGGCGACTCCGACGACCGGCTCGAACAGCATCAGGATCCCCGCCCGTGTCCCGCCGATCCGACGCATCCCGGTCAGGAACAGGATCGACGGGATGGCCGCCGCGAAGAGCCCGGTGAAGGCCAGGATGGGCAGGACGGAGGGGTTCTGGATCGGGAAGGCGATGCCGGACCCACGCCCCGTGACGAGCGCCAGGACCGTGCCGCAGACCACGGTCGTGGCCAGGATGACCGCCATCGCCTGCGACGCCGGCACCGCCCGATAGCCGGTCCGGCTGATCAGCACGAACGCGGCCTGGCTCATCGCCGCCGAAAGGGCCAGCCCGAACCCGATGGCGTCGACCCTGATGCCGGCCGCCGGATCGAGCTGCGAGGCGACGACCGCGACCATCCCGATGACGGCGAGGGCGAGTGCGACGATCCGCGGCCGATCGAGCGGCTCGCGGCCGAGCGCCACGTTGACGACCGCGACGATGACCGGATA
Organism: uncultured Chloroflexia bacterium; assembly: GCA_963746865.1. Classification (GTDB taxonomy): domain Bacteria; phylum Chloroflexota; class Limnocylindria; order Limnocylindrales; family CSP1-4; genus SPCO01. Next base: position 221,938 of record CAVVDB010000007.1, on the reverse strand, counting down.
GGTGTAGAACCCGAGGAGGGCCAGGGCGACCGTCACCAGGTCGAACGAGATGAACATCGCGAGGTTGAGCGTGAACCCGAGGATCGCGGCGGCCGTCAGGCTGAGGCGTGCGCGACGGTCCAGGTCGCGAAGCCGGATGAGGCGCTCCGCCCCGCGCCAGATCCGCCACCCGACGAAGGCCGCCGCGGCCACGAACCCGACACCGCCGCGCCAGACCACGAACGGGAGTGGCTCCATCCCGGCGTCGTAGGCGAACCGCGACAACGTGCCGAGCATCCCGAACAGGGAGGCGGCCACGATGACGATGACGAAGCCCGCGGCGGGCGGGCGCGCAGGTGCGGGCATCGGGCCCATGGTAGGGCGACGGCTCGTGGTCGGTCGGGGTCGGGCTAGACCACGGCCTCTGAGCCGGCGCCCTGGTCCGCGGTCTCGTGCTCGGCGGCGGCGGCGAGTCGGTCCGCGCCGGCCGGCTCATGCCGCGTCCGGCTCAGCCGGATCGACGTGAACGGCACCCGGATCACGCGGAAGACCTCGATCGAGACGAGGAACCCGGCGAACAGGAACAGGACGCCCAGGAACTTGCCGAGCTGGAACCACTCGGTCATCCCGAACCGGTTGAGGGTGTCGCCGAGCGTGGCCACGAATGCCCCGACCGCGATCAGGATCGTGGCCGGTACGCGGCTGTGGAGCCTGCCCGCGAACAGCGCCCGCACCGCGCCCGGCAGCGACGCGACGAGATTGACCGTGATCGCCACCGGCGCGATGAACAGGTTGAACAGGAACTCGTCGCCGGGCTGGTTCGGGTCGAGCGAGTAGGCCAGGACCCGACGCTTGGGCATGAACACGTAGGTCGAGAAGATGGCGCCCAGGATGAGTGCGAAGGCGCCGGTGATGTTGAGGAACGGGGTCAGCAGCCGGAGTTGCGCCGGGAAGAGCGTCGCGATCGGGGCGCCGGTCGCCGGGTCGACCGCGTAGCCCGGGGCCGGCAGGGTCGTGCCGGCCATCAGGACGAGGCTCAGCACCGTGGCCCCGACGACCGCCGCCGCCGCGAGGATCGGCCAGCGGTCGTTCGCGAAATAGGTCTCGACCGCGACCGCGAGCGCAAGCAGCCCGGCCGTGATGAAGTAGAGCAGGGGCAGCGCGCCGGCGCCCGCGTACTCCGGCCGATTGCGCAGCAGGAAGGTGAACAGCCCGGCCAGGAACAGGCACAGCGCGAAGCTGTAGCCGAAGCGCGTCCGCCCCAGCAGGAAGGCCGTGCCGAGGCCCAGCCAGCCGGCCGTCCAGACGGCCCCGGTCAGGTACCAGGTCCGATACAGCGTCTCGTTCCAGCCGTTGGCGGCCGCGATCGCCTCGCACCCGGCACCGACCCCGTAGAAGACCATCCCGAACGTCCAGATCAGCTGGAAGCCGCCGCGCCGCTCGCGCCACTGATCGAACAGCGCCAGCGCGAATGCCAGCGCCAGGATCGAGGTGAGCGCGGGCAGGACGACGGCCGGGTTCATGCGCGCGCGCCGGCTTCCTGGTGGGTCGCGATCAGCCGCAGCAGCAGCCGGTCCAGCAGTCCCGAGGCGTTCTCGTACAGCGCGGCCAGCCGGGCCGCATCGAGCGCCCGCCGCCGTCCCAGCCGCGTCAATTCGTCGAGGAACGGCCGTCGCGCGGCCACGAACAGCCCGACCGCCTCGGTCAGGCTCGTCCCCGAGGCGGCCAATCGGCGCGCGAGGTCGTCGACCAGGGCCGTCGCCTCGGCCTCGGCGCGATCGCGTTCGGTGGCATCGGCCGCGTCGTCGGCGTCAAGGTGCGCGACGAGCGCCTCGACCAGCCGCCGGCCATCGACCCGGTAGCGCTCGCGCTCGGCCGTGGCGATCGGGGCAGCGGGGTTGGCCGCCGCGTCGGACGCGTAGTTGCGCCGGTAGGCACGGGCCAGGCGTTCCGGGCTGGCGCCCATGCTCGCCAGCGGGCGGCTCCCCGGGCGTCGCGTGGCGACCAGCGCGTCGATCGTCCCGCGCTCGAACCGTCGATGGCCGCCGGGCGTCACGTAGGCGGCCACCCGGCCCTCGTCGGCCCAGCGACGGAGCGTATCGGGATCGACCCCGACCAGGCGACTGGCAGGCCCGAGCGAGAGCCAGCGGGGAGCGGCGACGGGAGCGTCGGACACGCGGGGCCTCGGCGGATAGGGTGCCGACGGGTCGGTCGAGCGTGGGGGGATACGCTCGGGCCGACCCGTCGACATGGACGGTCTAGTCGATGGCAGAAAGCTAGGTGAATCTAGGTATCAACGATGTCACCCAGCCGGGCGGAGGATAGGCGTGCCGAGCGACGCCTGTCAACGTCAGGCGGGGACGAACTCGTGATCGTCGCGATGGATCCCGTCGCACAGGCCCAGGCGGGGCGGATCGGTCGGGATGGCGACCGGGCGCATGATCTCGCGGACCTGACCGCGGCGGCAGAACAGGAGGTCCCGGCCGGCCATCCAGCGGCGGACGCAGGCGGCGTCGCGGTGGAACTGGAACGGGCCGGGATTGATCATCGGTCGCTCGGTCCAGGCGACCGGCGCCTCGGCGGCGACCGTGTCGAGCAGGTTGACCCGCCACGGGGTGCCCTCGATGACCTCGAGGCAGCCGTCGCAGCGGCTGCGCGACGTTGTCGCTGACGATCGTCCGGATCTGGACGCCCATGATCTCCATCGTGCCGTCGATGGTAGCAGGGGAGGGGCGCCCGGCCCGTGGCGCCTGCGCCCCGCCAGTCGCCCCAGGACTCAACGGACCAGCTCGGCGCATGTCGTCGATGGCCGTTCCATGCACCCGGCGCATCAAACAGCCCCTGAAGCGCCGGATTCGGTGGCCGTTCCATGCACGGGGCGACTGGATCAGCCGATGGGCACCTGCCGATGGTCCGTTCAGTCGCCCGGTGAATAACGGGAGGGCGGCGGGCGGGCGGCGGGATCGGCGGCCGCCACGCGCGGGGCGTGGTACCCCCAGCCGGATTCGAACCGGCGATCTCCACCTTGAAAGGGTGGCGTCCTAGGCCTCTAGACGATGGGGGCAGGGACGGCCCGGAGTCTACCAGCCCTCAGGCGGGTGGCCGTGACAGGAGGAAGAGGATGACCGCGCCAGCGAGGCAACCGGCGCCGATGGCGAACGCCATGCCGCCCCCGCAGCCGAGGACCAGCGAGCGCCCATTCCGACCGGCGACCCCGGCCCGCCAGGTCCCCCGCAGTGCGTAGATCGCCAGGGCGATGAAGGCGATCCCGACCGCGGCCGCGCCGGCCGCCAGCAGCGGGATCTGCGACGCATCGCGGACGGTGATCGCATACACGCCGAAGAGCACCGAACCGATGAGCGCCACCGCCAGGAAGACCATGCCCGGCGTGATCCTCGGCCGCGCCCGACCACCCCCGCCACCGGCCTGGCCGCCGCCCGTCGGGCCCCCGCCCGCCGTGCCGCCCGTGCCGCCCGAACCGCCCCCACCGCCGCCCCCGCTGCTGCTGCTCACGAGGCCGCCCCGATCGTCCGGTGATAGACCGCGACGTTGTACGACAGCCGGGGCCGTTTCATCCCGGCCGCCACCTCGCGTCCGACCGCCCCGAACGCGTCATCGAGGAACGCCCCGGCCTCGTCCTGCGACCCGAAGGTCCAGAAGCAATGGACGACCCGGACCTTGAACCCGCCCGACAGGAGCGGTCCGTCACGGCGGCTCATCAGCCCGTACTCGGGGATGTCGCCACGGAGGCGTGACACGTCGTCGCGCCCGTAGTCCTGCAGCACCAGCAGCCGGCCGCCCGGCCGCACCACCCGTCGGACCTCGGCAGCCTCGGCCGGGGAGGCGCCGCGGAACGGGGTCCACAGGCAGGCCATCACGTCGGCCGAGCCGTCGGGCGCGTCGATCCCCGCCGGTCCGTCCGCCGAAGCGTACGTGACCCGCGCACCGAGCTCGGCAAGCTGTCGAGCGCGGACCCCATCGGCGCCATCGAGCAGCAACACGTCGCGTCCCCCGGTCGGACCCAATGCGTCGAGCACCCGCGGGATCTTGCCCTCGACATCGAGGACTTGGGTCAGTCGCTCGGCCAGCCCGTCCCCGAGGTCGATCGGTAGATCTGCCACAGGACGCGGAGTATGACCGAAAACGCCCGTGAACCCCGCCTCAGACGACCCGCAGCACGGCACCGGACCGGGCCGGCAGCTCCAGGACGGCCTCCCCGTCGTGGATGGCGGCGCCGGCCACGCCACCGAACCCGGGCAGCTCCAGCGGCGCGAGCTGGCCGCCCGCGCCCTCGGGCTCGTCCACGAACCGGACCGGCAGCCAGGCACGCTCGTCGCCGGCGTTGACCGTCACCACGAACCTCGACGCGCCCGAGCCCCGCTCGAAGGCGACCGCGCCGCCCTCCGCGCCGACGACCCGCAGCGGGCTGTCGCGCAAGGCCGGCTCGGCCGATCTGAGCCTGAGGAGAGCCCGCACGGACTCGCGGAGCCCCTGCTCCCAGCGTCCGGGGTCCCACGGGAACGCCCCCCGACATGCAGGATCGTTGCCGCCCTCCAGGCCGATCTCGTCGCCGTAGTAGATGCACGGGGCGCCCGGCAGCGTCGTCACCAGCAGCGTGCCGAGGCGAACCCCCTCGAGATCGCCACCGACCACCGTCCGGAGCCGCGGCGTGTCGTGCGAGCCGAGCAGGTTGAGCTGGACGGCCACGACGTCCGGGTCGTAGGTCTCGGCCAGCTCGATGACCCTCGCCGCGAACCGCGGCCCGTCCAGCGGCCGGAGACTCGCCCCGTACTCGCGGTGGGCGTGGACGACCCCCATGTCCAGCCGCGACCCACCCGCGAAGCCGATGATCGCCTCGCCGAGCGGGTAGTTCATCAGCGCATCGAACCGGTCGCCGCGCAGCCAGTCGTGGGCCACCCGCCAGATCTCGCCGACGAGGTACGCGTCCGGCCGGACCGCGCGGCAGCGCCAGCGGAACTCCTGCCAGAACGCCGCGTCGTCGATCTCGGCCGGGACGTCGAGCCGCCAGCCGTCGATCCCGAAGCGGAGCCAGTGCTCGGCGACGCGGAAGAGGTACTCGCGGACCTCCGGCTCGTCGGTGTTCAGCTTCGGCAGTGCGGGCAGGCCCCACCACGCCGCGTACCCGAGCGACGACGGATGGGCGCCCGCCGGGGGATACGGCTGCAGCGGCCGCCCCGATGCGAGCGCCTCGTCGACGTGGAACCAGCGCCGATACGGCGAGTCGGCCCCGGCTTCCAGCACGTGGTGGAACGGCCAGAAACCGCGCCCGGTGTGGTTGAACACGCCATCGAGCACGACCCGCATCTGCCGATCGTGCGCGGCGTCGAGCAGCGCCCGCAGCGCGTCGTCGCCGCCCAGCAGCGGATCGACCGTCATGTAGTCATAGGTGTGATAGCGATGGTTCGAGGCCGATGAGAAGATCGGGGTCAGGTAGAGCGCATTGACGCCCAGGTCGGCCAGGTAGTCGAGGTGCTCGACGATCCCGACGCAGGTCGCCGCCCTTGAACCCGTGGTGGGTCGGCGGCGTGTCCCACGGCTCGAGCGGCCCGGGCTTGTGGACCCGGTCGCTGCCCGCGAATCGGTCGGGGAAGACCTGGTAGAAGATCGCATCACGGACCCAGGCCGGGGTGTCGACGCTCATCGTTCTATGATGGCGGCCCCATGGTCGACCGTGTTCGCGCGATGCCGGGCGGCATCCGACTCTTCCTCGTCTATGCCTTCCTGATCCTTGCCGGGATCGGGCTGAGCCTGCGCACCGTCGTCGACCTCGCCATCTCGACTCCCGTCAGCTTCGAGGGGCTGGTCGTGATGGCCCTGCTCGCCTACACGATCTTCACGACGACCCTCGTCCTGCAGCGCAAGCAGGCGGCCCGCAACCTCGCCCTGGGCCTCGCCAGCCTGACGATCCCGCTGGTCCCGCTCCTGGCGCTCAGCCGCCTCCTGGTCGAGGCGCTGTTCATCACGGTCCTCGGGCTGCTCCTCTTCCGGGGGCTCCTGCGGCCCGAGATCCGCGCCTACCTGAACGAGCCGTGAGGGCCGTGAGGACCGTGCTGGGCACGACCACGGCTCCGGACGGTACCCTCTCGTCATGAGCATCAGCAGCCCCGGGGGCCAGCAACCCAGCAGCAAGACCCCGACGACCCCATCGGCGCCGCCGAGGCGAAGCAGCGCCCCACCGCCCCGGTCGGGTCGGCGCGAGCGGGCGCGGCCCACGGCCCCGAAGTCGTTCGTCGAGCGGCATCGGACCGCGCTCGTGGTCGCCGCGTCACTCGCCGGGATCGCCCTCATCTCGGCCTTCGTCTTCGTCTCGGCATCGCAATCGGCATTTGCCTGCTCGACGATCTGGACGCCGGCGCCGACCGCGTCGCCGAGCCGCCGGCGCGACGCCCGCCCTCGGCTACGTCCAGCCGATCATGTCCGGGAAGCATGTCGCGGTGGACGAGAAGGTCACCTACACGTATTGCGCCCCGGCGTCGGGATCGCACATCAACAAGCCGCCGCAGGGGCCGATCCCGGCCCGGGTCTACGGTCCGGACGACAAGGTCATCCCGCAGGGCTGGATCCACAACCTGGAGCACGGCGGGATCGTGATCCTGTACGGGGCGACAGCGCCGGCGCGACGGCCGAGGGCCAGGCCAAGTTCAGGGCCTACCACGCGAACTTCCCGCCGATCCCCAACTGCGGGCCGGTCATCGCCCGGTTCGACCAGATGAGCTCGCCGTTCCAGGCGCTGCTGTGGGGCCGGGTCCTGCTGATGGACACCTTCGACGAGGCGATGACCTCGGCGTTCTATACGCAGTGGGCCGGCCTGACCAACCCGGAGGAGGCCTGTCCGGTCCCGAACTCGAAGCCGACGCCGACACCGGTCACGACTCCGGTCCCGAGTGCGTCCGGGTCCGCGGCCCCGTCCGGGTCGGCGGCACCCAGTGGATCCGCGGCCCCGAGCGTTCGTCGGCCCGCGGCCCCGAGCCCGTCGCCCGCGGCCAGCGCTTCGCCCGCCGCCTCCCCGAGTTGACCGAGGGGACCGCGGATGCGCCTCGTCTCGTTCATCGGGTCCGATGACGCCGGCACGGCCGTCCTGGTCGGCGACCGGCTGATCCCCGTGTTCGAGGGGTTCCTGTCGGGCATCGACCTGGAGCCCGAGGCGCTCGACGAGATCCGCCGTCGGGCGGCCACGCTCACCGGCGCCACCGGCATCCCGATCGACGAGGTCGACGTCATCGCGCCGCTCCCCGTCCCGGGCAAGATCGTCTGTGTCGGGCTCAACTACCGGGCGCATGCCCTCGAGGGCGGCCGGGCACTCCCCGTGCGACCGACACTCTTCTCCAAGTTCGCCAACACGGTCATCGCCGACGGCGAACCGATCGTCCGACCCGAGGGCACGACCGCCCTCGACCTCGAGGTGGAACTCGGCGTCGTCATCGGCACGAGCCGCCAAGCGCGTCACGAAGGCCGAGGCCCTCAGCCACGTCGCCGGCTACGTGGTCCTCAACGACGTCAGCGCCCGCGACTGGCAGGGCGTTCCCGCGGCCCTCGCCGAGGGCGAGGTCGGCGACGGCCAGTGGCTCCGCGCCAAGGGCTCCGACACGTTCCTGCCGATGGGCCCGGTCCTCGTCACGGCCGACGAGGTCCCCGACCCGCAGGCCCTCCGCCTCTGGTCGTGGATCATCCCCGGTTCCGGCAAGGGCGCCGGTCGCGAGCGCCTGATGCAGGAGAGCAGCACCGCGGACATGATCTGGGGCGTCGCCGACCTCATCGAGTACATCAGCCGGGTGATCACCCTCGACCCGGGTGACCTCATCTCGACCGGGACGCCGGGCGGCGTCGGGGTCTTCCAGGATCCGCCGGTCTTCCTCCAGCCGGGCGACCGGGTGCGCTGCGAGGTCGAGGGGATCGGATCGGTCGAGAACCCGGTCATCGACTGGACCGACGACGTCGAACTCGACGACGAGGACTGACGCGCGATGCTCGCCCTGGTCAAGACCGGCGCCGGGCCCGGGCTCGACCTGCGCGAGGTCCCGAAGCCGACCATCGGCATCAACGACATCCTCATCCGGGTCCACAAGACCGGGATCTGCGGCACCGACCTGCACATCGAGTCGTGGGATCCGTGGGCGGCGAAGACCATCAAGCCGCCGCTCGTCGTCGGCCATGAGTTCGTCGGGGAGATCGTCGAGGTCGGTGACAACGTGGCCGACTTCCACCCGGGCGATCTCGTCTCGGGCGAGGGGCACGTGGTCTGCGGCCGCTGCCGCCACTGCCTGGCGGGCAGACGCCACCTGTGTGCCAACACGATCGGGTTGGGCGTCGGGCGCGACGGGGCGTTCGCCGAGTACGTCGTCCTGCCGATGACCAACGTCTGGCACCACTGGCCGGGCGTCAACGAGGAGGTGGCCGCGATCTTCGACCCGTTCGGCAACGCGGTCCACACCGCGCTCGCGTTCCCCGTGCTCGGCGAGGACGTCCTCGTGAGTGGCGCCGGGCCGATCGGGTTGATGGCCACGGCCGTGGCAAGGCATGCCGGGGCACGGAACGTGGTGGTGAGTGAGCCGAACGCGTATCGGCGGGCGCTGGCACTGAAGATGGGGGCCACGCTGGTGGTGGATCCGATGGAGCGGCAACTCCCCGAGGTGTTCGCCGAGCTCGATATGGTGGAAGGCTTCGACGTCGTCCTCGAGATGTCGGGCAACCCGGCGGCCCTTCGAGCCGCGATCGCGGCGATGGCCCACGGTGGCGGCATCGCCATCCTCGGCATCCCGACCGAGGAGATCAGCCTCGATGTCAACGCCATCGTGTTCAAGATGCTGACCCTGCGCGGGATCTACGGCCGCGAGATGTACGAGACCTGGTACAAGATGACCGTCATGCTCCAGTCGGGCCTCGACATCACGCCCGCGATCACCCACCGGTTCGGGTTCCGCGACCACGAGGCGGCGTTCGCCGCGGCACGGGCCGGCGATTCGGGCAAGGTCATCATGGACTGGACGACATGAGCGCGCACGCCCGGACCCGCGCCGGCCGACCCGACCCCCTCGCCTTCCTCGACGACGAAGTCGCGGCCCTCAAGGAGCGGCATCTCTATCGGCGGCTGCGGGTCATGTCGTCGGCCCAGGGCCCGATCGTGTCGATCGACGACCGCCGCCTGATCAGCCTGTCGTCGAACGACTACCTGGGCCTGACCCACCATCCGAGGATCCGCGAGGCCGCCGTCGAGGCCGTCCGCGAGTTCGGGGTCGGCAGCGGTGCCGTCCGGACGATCGCCGGGACGATGACGATGCACGAGGAGCTCGAGGCCGAGCTGGCCGAGTTCAAGGGCACGCCCGCGGTCCTGACGTTCCAGTCCGGGCTTCACCGCGAACACCGGCGTGATCCCGACCGTGACCGGCGAGACCGACCTGATCGTGTCCGACGCGCTCAACCACGCCTCGATCATCGACGGCATGCGGCTGTCCAAGGCGCCCCGCCAGATCTATCCACACGCGGATGTGGAGGCGCTCCGCGAGATCCTGCGGGAGGCGCGGGCCACCGGGCGGCCGGGCGGTGGCGAGTACCGGTTGATCCTGGTCGTGACCGACGGGGTCTTTTCCATGGATGGGGACATCGCGCCACTCCCCGGCGTGGTCGAGGCGGCCGAGGAGTTCGGCGCGGCCGTGATGGTCGACGACGCCCATGCCTCGGGCGTGCTCGGGCGGAACGGCCGCGGAACAGTCGACCACTTCGGGCTCCACGGCCGCGTCGCGATCCAGGTCGGGACGCTGTCGAAGGCCGTCGGCTCGCTCGGCGGCTACGTGGCCGGGTCCGTGGCCCTGCGCGAGATCCTGACCCAGCGAGCCCGGCCGTTTCTCTTTTCCACCTCGCATCCGCCCGCCGTGGTGGCGGCCTGTCGAGAGGCCATCCACGTCATGTGCGAGGAGCCCGAGCTCCAGGAGCGACTCTGGGCGAACACCCGGCGGTTCAAGGCCGAACTGACCCGGCTCGGGTTCGACACCGGGCAGTCCGAGACCCCGATCACGCCGGTGATGATGGGCGACCCCGACACCGCCGGACGGTTCAGCGACCGACTGATCGAGGAAGGCGTCTTCGCCCAGCCCGTCGTCTTCCCGACCGTGGCGATCGACAAGTCGCGGCTGCGGACCATCGTGACCGCCGCCCACGCCGACGAACAGCTCGACACCGCCCTCGCCGCCTTCGACCGCGTAGGCCACGAACTCGGCCTCATCGCCGGGTGATGATCGCCTCACCGGCGTGCGACCTCGCCGGCGCGCAGGTCCCTCCGCACCGATTTTCGGGTCGTTCCAATCAAGCGGAACCACCGGGCCAATCGGATCGCCTCACCGACGCGCGACGTGCATCCGGCCGCCGGCCTCACGCCGCCCGCTCCCTACGGCAATGCTTCGCGATCGCCTGACGGGAGCGCGCGACGTGCGCCCGGCGGCCGGTCACCCCTCGCCGGCGCGCGGTCCCGCCCGCGCCCAAGGTCCCTCCGCACCGATGTTCGGGTCGTTCCAGCCAAGCGGAACCATCCGCGCCGGAGGCAGGGCCCACAGCTCGCTTTCCTGGGCGCCCCTCGTCCGGCGCGGGTTGCGGGGCGCCCGCGCGGCGGGCCCTCGGGGCGCCCGCGCGGCGGGCCCTCGGCGTCGCCCGCGCGGCGGGCCCTCGGCGTCGTCCTTCCAGCGATGATGTCGCTTGGTTCGAACGACCCGCAGGTCGCGTTCCTGGACGCCCCCTGCCGGGCGCTGGGGGCGGGCGCGGGCACGCCGTCGGCCATCGGCACAGTCGCGATGATGTTGCTTGGTTCGAACGACCCGAAAACCGACTTCCTGCGCGGAGCGACCTCCGTGCTTGAGCGTCGTGCGCCTCGCGCGCCCGCGCCCCGCGCGCCTTCGCCCCGTGCGCCCGCGCCCCGTGCGCTCGCGCCCCGCGCCCCGCGCCCGCGCCCGCGCCCCGCGCCCCCGCACCCGAGCTGACGCGATGACGGACCGACAGGCGCGCGACCTTCCGCTCGACGCCCACCTGCATACCGACCTCTCCCCGGACAGCGCCGTCCCGATCGACGCGTACGCCGCCGCCGCCCTGGAGCGCGGCATCGGCGAGATCGCCATCACCGACCATGTCGACTTCGAGCCCGGCGCGCCCGCCTTCGGCTACGCCTCGTTCGACGACCGCGAACGGATCGTCCGCGACGCTGCCGAGCGCTGGGGGCCGCAGGGCGTCGTGATCCGCTTCGGTGTCGAGCTCACCTACGACCGCGCCTGGGAGGCGGACATCCGCGACCACCTCCGCACGCACGCGTACGACTTCACGATCGGGTCGGTGCACGACCGCGTCGACTCGCCCTACAGCCCGCGACGGGTCGGTGCCTGGGTCGCCGGCCGCTCGCTGCGCGACATCGTGGCGCCCTCGTTCGACGAGGTCGTCGCCGCCGCGCGCTCCGGCCTGTTCGACGCCATCGGCCACATCGATGTGGTCAAGCGCTACCTGTACCCGCACGTCACCCCGGACGCCTTCGAAGCCGCCCCGGAGCTCTACGAGCCGATCCTCCTCGCCCTCGTCGACAGCGGCACCGCGCTGGAGGTCAACACGAGCGGCCTGCGCTACTCGATCGCCTCGCCCTTCCCGCACCCTGCGATCGTCGCCCGGTTCCGCGAACTCGGCGGCCGGGCGATCACGGTCGGCTCGGACGCCCACCGCGCCGAGCAATTCGCCTGGGGCCTGGCGGACGGCTACCGGATCGCCTCCGACGCCGGCTTCACCGAGCTCGCCTTCCGCCGCGGCCCAGGCGCGGACCGCGTGGCGATCCAGATCCCCGGAGGCTCTCGCACCACGTAGTCAGCGCGGACCCTGCATGGCAGGATGGGGCCGACATGACGCCCGGACCTAACGCCGTGCCCGCGCGAATTCGTTGTGAGCATGGACGACGCCGCGATCGAGCGGCTGGTGAAGGAAGCGCAGGCGGGGGACGCCTGGGCGTTCGGTCGACTGTTCGACCACTATCACCTGCCGGTCCACCGCTTCGTCGCCAGCCGCGTCCGGCGCCCCAGTGACGCGGAGGACTTGACGCAGTTGGTCTTCGTCAAGGCCCTGGAGGCATTGCCGCGCTACGAGATTCGCGGCATCCCGTTCGGGGGCTGGTTGTTCCGCCTGGCCCGGAACACGGTCATCGATTTCGTCAGGACCAGCCACGAGCACGCCGACCTCGCCCAGTCGGCCGAGCGGGCCGGCAGCGAGGCCGGACCGGACGAACTGGCGGTCACCCACCAGGAGATCGATGCGGTCGAGGCGGCGCTGGCAGCCCTGACCGACGACCAGCGCGACGCCATCACACTCCGTTTCTTCGCCGGCCTCTCCGCCCGCGAGGCGGCCGAGGTGATGGGCAAGCAGGAGGGAACGGTTCGCGGACTGCAATTCCGGGCGATCGCCGCGTTGCGGCGCGAGCTCGGGATCGGCGACCCGGAGGAGCCGGCGACCGAGCCGGCGACGGTGCCTCCGATCGAGCGGCCGGAGACAGGCTGATGGACGACGACGAGTTCGAGTTCGATCCGGACGACCCGGGCAACCTCGAAGTTGCCCGTCGTCTCGATGCGTATGCCGATGCCCGCCTGTCCCCGAGCGCGGCGGCCACGGCGCGCGCGCGCACGGCGGTCATGAGTGCCGCCCATCGACAGGCCGCGCTCCGCGACGCGGACGCCGCGACGTCGGCAGGGGCGGCCAGCCCGGCCGCGGCCGACGCGGCCGGTCAACGCCCGCCCCGCCTCTGGCGTCGCGTGGCGGTCGCCGTCGTGGCCGTCGCCCTGATGGTCGGGGTCGTCGTGGGCGCGACGTGGGGCACGGATCCGGGTGCTCCCTTCTACCCGACCCGTGTCGCGGTCGAGGCGATCAACCTGCCCGGCGACCTCGGTGCGAAGGCCTCGGCCCAGGTCACCCGGCTCGAGGCGCGGATCCGCGAGGCCAGGCGATCGACCGCGGCCGGTGACGGCCCGGCGGTGGCGGCCGCGCTGACCTCCTACACGGCCATCCTGATCGAGACCGAGACGGGCGCGTACGGCGACCCGCGGGCCACGACCGTGATCGTCGCCAACCTCACGCGATACGTCGCCGATCTCGAAGCACTCGCCCCGCAGGTCCCGTCGCAGGCCCGCACGGCCCTGGCCGAGGCGCAGGCGAAGAGCCGAGCCGTCCTCGCGGCCTTCGGCGGGGCGCCGTAGGCACGATGCAGCTCGACGTGATCGGGGCCGGTCCGGCCTACACCGACCGACCGGGCGCGACCGGTGCCGCCTACCTGGTCCGCGCCGGTGGATCGAGCATCCTGCTCGACCTCGGCCAGGGCTCCTTCCCACGGCTGGCGGGGCTGCTCGACCCGGCGACGCTCGATGCCGTCGTGGTCAGCCACCTCCACCCGGATCATTTCATCGACCTTGTCCCGCTGCGTCACTACCTCCGCTGGGAGTTGCCGCGCCGCCGCGTCCGCGTCCTGGGTCCGGCCGGGCTCGATGCCCGACTCGACGGGCTCCACGGGGAGGCCGGCTTCGCTGCCGCTGCATTTGATATCGAGCCGCTGGCCGAGGCGTCAACGGTCGTCGGCAGCTTCACGGTCCGGGCCGCGCGTGTCCACCACACTGATTCCAGCTTCGGGTTCCGCGTCTCCCTGGCCGACGCCCCCGACGGCCACGGCCTGGTCTACTCGGGCGACTGCGGCCGTGCCGAGGACCTCGACCCGCTGACACGTCCCGGTGACACGCTCCTGTGCGAAGTCTCGTTCGGGCCGGGCCCTGTCATCCCCGGCGCTGAGCACCTGGACGCGCCCGCCGTCGGTTCCCTCGCGCGCCGGGTCAAGGCCGGGCGCGTCCTCCTGACCCACCTCCAGATGGGCTACGACCGCGACGCCACCCTCGCCGGTGTCCGTGCCCTGTACGACGGCCCGGTCGACCTCGTCGACCCGGGCTTCACCGCCACGATCTAAACATACGACCGAGGCACCCCACTAAGTGGTGGAGCGCCTCGGTCGAACGCCGCTCGGGGTCGCGACGCATAAATGGGAAGGCCAGCGGAATCCCCGATCCAGGTGCGAAACGTCACCGGCCGGTCAGCACCCCGGTGACCCGGGAGTACTGGCCGGCCGGTCAGACGTCTTACCTGGCTAGCGCCGGTTGCGGCGGCGGACCGCTGCCGGGACCGGAGTAAGGAACGTGAGGCCGAGCATCAGCACGCCGAGGATGCCGAGGATCAACGGGAGGCTCGCGCCTGGACCGCTCTCCACATTGGCACCGAAGGCGTCCGTCTGCGGCGGCGTCGGGTTGCTGGTCTCAGCGCCGACTTCGCCGGGGAGGTACACGTCGGACGGATCATCGTCCGGCACGGTCTCCTCCGAGTCGATCGTCGCGATGTTGACCATCGGCTGGTCTTCTTCCTCGGCGTCTTCGCCGACGGTGGCCGAGTACTTCAGCTCGCCGCCGACCTTGACCTCTTCGGCCGTCCAGGACAGCGTCCGGGTCGTCGAGTCATAACCCTGGAAGGTGAACTGGCCGTCGCTCTGGGTCGCGGAGTCATCGACGTAATCGATGCCGTCCGGCAGGACGTCGGTGATGACCGCGCCGTGGACCGGCAGGTTGCCGACCGTGTAGGTGAGGGTGTAGTTGACGGTGTCACCCACGTCGGCCGTGGGGACCTTGATGGTCGGCCCATCGGGCGGCAGCTCGAGATCCGCCAGCGGGGCATCGTTGACCTTGATGATGGTCAGGAGGTAGGCGTTGACATCGGTCTCGGTCTCGCAGGCGCTGAGTTCCGACTGGGTCAGCGGCTGGGTGGACGGGCAGTTGGAGCCCGGGCCGTTCACCACGACGGCGTTCGGCAGGGTCGTGGTGCCGTCCGGGAACGTGTCATCCAGCTTGACCCGGAAGCTGAGCTCGATCGAATCCTCGGCGTCGATGGCGAGATCTGACCAGGTCAGGACGCCATCCACGTTCGAGCAGCTGTTGCTGCAGTCGATGAAGGTCGCGTGGTCGAGGATGTCGTTGATGTCGTCGATGACGTCGACGCCCGTGGCGTCGCCGTTGCCATTGTTCTCGACGATGATCTTGTAGTTGAGCTCGTCGCCCGGCTGGGCGGCATTCTCGTGGCTCCACGGGTCGTCACCGCGCGACACGAGCTTCTCGGCGTCGATGTCCGGTTCCTTGGGCTCGGTGACGGTGACGCTTTCGTTGGCGTCGTTGCACTTGCCCTCGGCGCCCGCATTGTTCTCGTCGCCGCTGTAGGTGGCGATCCAGCGGTACGTGCCCGCTGCCTCCGGCGTGAACTTGCCGGACACGTAGTCGCCGTTGCCGTCGACGTCGACGTCGTCGGTGAAGACGGCCTGGCCGTCGCACTCGGCGTCGTTCGGGCCGTACAGCTTGAAGGTGATCTCACCGGTCGGCTCCTTGCCGCCCGAGAGGACCGCGGTATCCCAGATCTCGCCGCCGAGCTCGACGTTTTCCGATGCGCGGGTGACGATGTCGGTCAGCGGGAGCGGGCAGTCGATGGCCTTGAACAGGTCATCGATGAACGAGTTGAAGTTGGCGTTGTAGTAGCTGCCGCCGCCGATCTCGGTCATGACCGCCTTGGCCCACTCCGCGTCACCTGTCGGGGAGAAGGGAAGGCTCGTGTCGCCCGGATCGCCCGGTGCGCTGAGGTAGACGGCGTTGACGACGAAGCCGGCCGCTCGGGCCGCGTTGGCCGAGGCGATGGCCGCGTTCGCGCCCTCGACCCACGAGTCAGGGTTCTCCAGGTCGTTGTCGTGGCTGTTCGGCTGGTTGGGCGAACCGTCGGTCAGGACGAACATGACCTTCGGGGCGCCGGGGATCGGGTTGGCGGTGTTGACCTTGCCGGCGTCGATGCCTTCGGCGGTCGGGGTAAACCCGGCCGGATTGGAAAGGTCGTTGACGTCCGACTTGAACGGACCGCCGGCGATGTAGCCCGGGTCGTCCGTGAAGATCCCGGCGCTCGTGCCACTGAACTTGACCCCGGCGTACTTGCCGTTGGTGTCAGGCACGGCCGCGAAGGCGTCGACGAAACCGGTGATCCCGGCCTGGAGCTGGTCCAGGTTGCCCTCGTCGCCCGGGTACTGCGGGCCGATCGAGCCCGACATATCGACGACGAAGTTGAAGTTGCCACTCTTGCAGACTTCGCCCGACAGGGTCGGGTTGTCAGTGCCGTTGTCGAGCTCGCCGATCGGCGGCTCCGGGTCGGCGGCGCTGACGGCCGAGGCCGCGACCGTCATGACCAGCGATGACAGGATGAGCGCCGTGCCGCCTACCGCGGCCAACCGGCTGAGGGTCCGACGTCGGACCGGGACTGACGAAGACTTGCTAGACATCTCGCGATGGACCTCCCCGACGAACTGCGTGGATCGGACGTCTCTCATGGCCCGTCCGTTGGATACATTCATCCCATCTCCCGGGATGGAAGGGGGCTTAGTTTCATGCCCGGACCCAGTACTCGTCTAGTACTTCCTGGGACGATTTTTATCGCACCGAACTGCACGTATGTGCACCAAACCCCACCTGACCGCACACGAATGCGTTGCATCGATACAACGGACTGTCGTGGTACCGGAGTCCTATGCGGGGTACTAGGGTCGCGCGCGCGCGCGAGGGCCCTGTCGGGCCGTCATGCACCAGGCGCCTGAACCAGCCGTCGGCGCGTCGCCGGAGCCCCCTCGACGGCCGTTTCATGCACCCCACGCCTCAACCAGCCATCGGCGAGCCCCTCATCGGCCGTTTCACGCACCCGACGCCTAGGACCGACCGATCCGCCCCGCCCACTGGTCGTAACAGTCGCCCGGCGACTAAGCGATGGCCGGCGTTACGGTTCGTCCAGGTACATGAGGTCCATCGGCTCGATGACGGGCGCGTCGACGACCCGGTACGCAACAAGGAGGCCAGGCACGGAGAAAGTCGACAACCACGCCATTCACATGCTCTCGCCGGCGGCCTCGCACCGTCCGATCCGTGGCGATCTCCTCCTCGAGCAGGTCAACGGTCAGGCGAATGTCGGCGGTCAAGTCCGACTTGCGCGCCTCAGATGTGGTCGATCGCCGCAGCTCGATGGTCGGTGAGCTCCGAGGCGGCGAGACTCGCCGAGATCCGCGCGTCGAAACCGCTGGAGACGAGATACGCCTCGAACTCGGACGAGCTCATCTGCTCGAATTCGGCCGGCGAGGGCCAATGCTGACGCCGTCGCCATCGACGCGTCGTTGTGCGCGGGTGGCGCCAGAACTCGATCGGGATCCTGATCAGCCTGGTGACGGGTTGGTGCATCGACCCTTCAATCTTGGATAGCGTCCACCAAGACTACGCCTCTGCGATTTACCGACCCTCGCGCGGACGGCCACATGGTTCTCTGGGCTGTGCACATTGCAGAATCATCGGGGACTGCGATTTGGGCTGGTCGAGGGCCTTCCCATGTAGTACGTTCCACATGTCGCTCCGTGCCCAGCCATGCACTCATCATCGTTCGGGCTTAATCGACTGCACGGACGAGGTCATCTGGCAGGCGCCAGCCATACCAAGCGCAGTACGCTCACCGGCCGACGGGGAAAGGCAGTGATCCCGATGACGACGCAGGCAGCAGCGCCCCACACCACGCGGCGACTTGCAGCAGCCGTCGCGGGCATGGCTGCCCTGCTCATGGGGCTCAGTCTGTCCTGGGCCAGCGCCGTCGGCGCGGCCAATCCCCCGGGCTGGACCCGGATCAACGCCTGCGTCAACAACTCGACCTTCGCCGTCCAGATCCGCTTCACGCGCTACTCGTCGGCGCAGCTCTGCCCCCCTGGCTACACCCAGCTGTGGTGGCAGATCACCGAACCCGACGGGCCCAACGGGCCCCGCCGGCCCCCCTGGCGCTAAGGGCGCCACCGGTGCCACCGGCGCGGCGGGCTCCGGTGGAACCGGTGCCACGGGCGCTCCCGGCGCGACCGGGCCGCAAGGACCCGCAGGTGTCACTGGACCTCAGGGTCCCGCCGGACCGACCGGCGCGGCTGGCGCGACCGGAGCGACCGGCCCAGCCGGACCGACCGGTGAAGATGGCGCCACGGGCGAAGGCGCGACCGGCGCGACCGGCGCGACCGGCGCCCCAGGCGCCCCAGGCGCCCCCGGCGCGACAGGTGCCGCCGGCGCTCAAGGTGCCGCTGGCGCGACAGGACCCGCCGGGCCCATCGGACCGGCTGGCCCGACCGGCGCTCAAGGTCCCGCAGGCGCGGCCGGTGCCAACGGTGCCAACGGTGCAAACGGTGCGGACGGTGCCAACGGTGCCAACGGCGCGAACGGTGCCAACGGCGCCAATGGTGCGAACGGCGCTCCCGGCGCGACGGGCGCCACAGGTGCTGCGGGCGCGGCAGGCGCGACCGGCCCACAGGGCCCGGCCGGACCGGCCGGTGCCACGGGTGCGACCGGTGATCCGGGTGCCACCGGCGCCACGGGCGATCCCGGCGCTGCTGGCGCCACGGGTGCCACGGGCGATCCCGGCGCGACAGGCGCCACCGGCGCAACCGGTGATCCAGGCGCCACGGGCGCGACCGGTCCACAGGGCCAGGCCGGACCGACCGGTGCCACCGGCGCCCCAGGAACAAACGGATCGACCGGCGCCACGGGTGCGACCGGTGATCCAGGCGCAGTCGGCGCTACCGGCGCAACAGGTGATCCAGGCGCAGTCGGCGCTACCGGCGCAACAGGTGATACGGGCGCCACCGGCGCCACCGGTGCCACCGGACCGCAAGGTCCGATCGGACCGGTAGGCCCGACCGGCGCCCAGGGCGCCGCAGGTGCAGTCGGCGCCACCGGTGCCACGGGCGATACCGGTGCGACCGGCGATCCCGGCGCGACCGGCGCGACCGGCGCAACAGGTGACCCAGGCGCTGCGGGTGCGACCGGTGCGACCGGCGATCCCGGCGCGACCGGCGCCACCGGCGCAACAGGTGATCCAGGCGCAGTCGGCGCTACCGGCGCAACAGGTGATCCAGGTGCAGCCGGCGCTACCGGCGCAACAGGTGATACGGGCGCCACCGGCGCGACCGGTGCCACCGGACCGCAAGGTCCGATCGGACCGGTTGGCCCGACCGGCGCTCAGGGCGCCGCAGGTGCAGTCGGCGCCACCGGCGCGACCGGCGATCCCGGCGCCACGGGTGCGACCGGCGACCGGCGCCACCGGTGCCACGGGTGACACCGGCGCCACAGGCGATACCGGCGCCACCGGCGCAACAGGTGATCCAGGCGCTACCGGCGCCACGGGTAACACCGGCGATCCCGGCGCTACCGGCGCGACCGGTGCCACAGGCGATCCAGGAGCCGGCGCGACCGGTGCCACGGGTAACACCGGCGATCCGGGCGCCACCGGCGCGACTGGCGCAACAGGCGATCCAGGAGCTACTGGCGCGACCGTGCCACTGGTGACCCCGGTGCCACCGGCGCGACCGGCGCCACAGGCGATACCGGCGCGACAGGCGATACCGGCGCAACCGGCGATACCGGTGCGACAGGCGCCACGGGTGCCACCGGACCGCAAGGCCCGATCGGACCCGTTGGCCCGACCGGCGCTCAGGGTCCTGGCGGTGCTGTCGGCCCGACCGGCGCCACCGGCGCCACCGGCGATCCCGGCGCGACAGGAGCAACCGGCGCGCAAGGCCCGATCGGACCCGTTGGCCCGACCGGCCCGATAGGCGCGACCGGGGCCACCGGCAGTGCCGGAGCCGCAGGTCCAACGGGTCCCGCGGGAGCAACCGGTGCCACAGGTGCCACAGGAGTCGGTGCGACCGGCGCCACGGGTGCTACCGGCCCGTCTGGGACCGGTCCCACCGGTCCGACTGGTGCTGGCGCGACCGGCGCCACGGGTGCTACCGGCGCCACAGGAACGATCCTGGGGACCACCTCGGGAACGATCCGTGGCTTCAACACTCTCAGCATCAACGTTGGCAGCACGGCCGCAGGCGCAGTCGGATGTGCTACGGCGACCTTCACGGGCGCGGCGACGTCAGACCGGGTTCTCGCCACACCTCAGTCGATGGACGCCAGCTTCGGGTTCAACAATGCGACCGTATCGTCCGCAAACAACGTGCAGGTCTGTCTGCGCAGCCTTTCCTTCACAACTCAGGACCCGGGGGCCATCAACGTCTTCGTGATGATCTACATCCCCTAGGGTCCATCAGAACGAATAGTGAGAACCGGCAGGACGGCCTCCGGGGTTCTCCGTGACCATCGCTGGCGAACCGTCGACGGCGGCGGTGGCGACTTCCCTTTGGCATGGGCAACCCCCGACCTAGGACTGGAAGGCGCTGGCCTGCTCGCCCAGGGTTCAGCCGCCTGCGCGAACCCGCCCAAACAGGCCATGACCGCCTACGGCGGGGCACCTTTCTTGCCGACGTCGGTATGGGTGCTACCGGCGCGACCGGCAATCGGCCCGTCGCTTGCGAGCGGTTGGGAACTCAGGTCGCAGGCGTCAGTCCACGACTCGAACAACACGAGTGTCACTGCCGACTGCACGGGGACGAAGGTGGTCACGGGTGGCGGGGTCACCTCGAACAACGGGGACATCCACCTTCAGAACAATCCGGTCGACTCCAACACCTGGTCCGCGACCGGGAACGAGAGTAGCGTCGCCGGTGTTGGTGGCAACTGGACCGTCACGGTCTGGGCCATCTGCGTGAACGGCCCGTAGTCCGTTCGAGAATTCGATGGCGACATCGCAAGAACCCCGGCGGTCCCACCGCCGGGGTTCTTCTTTCGGGGGGAGGAGCCCTGCGAGAACGCGACAGCGCCAGGCCGCGTGTCCCCTCGATCGCACCGATCCCTGCGATTTGGGGTAGTCAGCGGCTTGCGCCGTGTAGTAGGCTTCCCCAGCCTAAGTCCGTGCCCAGCCATGCACTCATCATCTCATCGCGCTTCTTCGACTGCACGGACGAGGTCATCTGGCAGGCGCCAGCCAAGCAACCGCCACGGCCCCACCGGCCCCAGGGGAAAGGCAGTGATCCCGTTGACGACGCAGGCAGCAGCGCCCCACACCACGCGGCGACTTGCAGCAGCCGTCGCGGGCATGGCTGCCCTGCTCATGGGGCTCAGTCTGTCCTGGGCCAGCGCCGTCGGCGCGGCCAATCCCCCGGGCTGGACCCGGATCAACGCCTGCGTCAACAACTCGACGTTTGCCGTCCAGATCCGCTTCACGCGCTACTCCGTCGGCGCAGCTCTGCCCCCCTGGCTACACCCAGCTGTGGTGGCAGATCACGAACCCGACGGGCCCAACGGGCCCCGCCGGCCCCCCTGGCGCTAAGGGCGCCACCGGCGCCACCGGCGCGGCGGGCTCCGGTGGAACCGGTGCCACGGGCGCTCCCGGCGCGACCGGGCCGCAAGGACCCGCGGGTGTCACTGGACCTCAGGGTCCCGCCGGACCGACCGGCGCGGCTGGCGCCCCAGGTGCCGCAGGCGCGACAGGTGCCGCCGGCGCCCCCGGCGCCCCAGGTGCCGCAGGCGCGACAGGTGCCGCCGGCGCCCCAGGTGCCGCAGGCGCGACAGGTGCCGCCGGCGCCCCAGGTGCCGCAGGCGCGACAGGTGCCGCTGGGCCTATCGGACCCGCTGGCCCCACCGGCGCTCAGGGACCCGCTGGCCCCGCCGGCGCGGCTGGCGCCCCCGGCGCTCCCGGTGCCCCAGGCGCTCCCGGTGCCCCAGGCGCTCCGGTGCCCCAGGCGCTCCGGGCGTCCCCGGCGTCCCCGGCGTCCAGGGCGTCCAGGGTCCGACTGGGCCGGCTGGTCCCGCCGGCAACACGGGCGCAACAGGTGATCCAGGCGCTCCCGGCGCGACAGGCGCCACAGGTGCTGGAGGCCCTGCAGGTGCGACCGGCCCACAGGGCCCGGCCGGACCGACCGGTGCCACCGGTGCCCCGGGAACAAATGGCCAGGTGCCACGGGTGCGACCGGTGATCCGGGCGCCACCGGTGCCACCGGTGCCCCAGGAACAAATGGCGCCACGGGTGCCACGGGCGATCCCGGCGCGACAGGTGCCACCGGCGCAACCGGTGATCCAGGCGCCACGGGCGCGACCGGTCCACAGGGCCAGGCCGGACCGACAGGTGCCACCGGCGCCCCAGGAACAAACGGATCGACCGGCGCTACCGGCGCGACCGGTGATCCAGGCGCACCGGCGCGACCGGCGCGACCGGTGATCCAGGCGCAGTCGGCGCGACCGGCGCAACAGGTGATCCAGGTGCCGACCGGCGCGACAGGTGCGCCACCGGCGCGACCGGCGCCACCGGACCGCAAGGTCCGATCGGACCGGTTGGCCCGACCGGCGCCCAGGGCGCCGCAGGTGCAGTCGGCGCCACCGGTGCCACGGGCGATACCGGTGCGACCGGCGATCCCGGCGCGACCGGCGCGACCGGCGCAACAGGTGACCCAGGCGCTCGGGTGCGACCGGTGCGACCGGCGATCCCGGCGTGCGTGCGACCGGCGCAACAGGTGATCCAGGCGCAGTCGGCGCGACCGGCGCAACAGGTGATCCAGGTGCAGCCGGCGCTACCGGCGCAACAGGTGATACGGGCGCCACCGGCGCGACCGGTGCCACCGGACCGCAAGGTCCGATCGGACCGGTAGGCCCGACCGGCGCTCAGGGCGCCGCAGGTGCAGTCGGCGCGACGGGCGCGACCGGCGATCCCGGCGCCACGGGTGCGACCGGTGATCCCGGCGCCACCGGTGCCACGGGTGATCCGGCGCCACCGGCGCTACGGGTGCGACCGGCGATCCGCGCCACCGGTGCGACGGCGCCACCGGCGATACCGGTGCGACCGGCGATACCGGCGCAACAGGTGAACGGTGCTACCGGCGCAACCGGTGCGACAGGCGATACCGGCGCAACCGGTGCCACCGGCGACACGGCGATACCGGCGCTACCGGTGCTGACCGGCCACAGGCGATACCGGCGCCGGCGCCACCGGCGATACCGGTGCGACAGGCGCCACGGGTGCCACCGGACCGCAAGGCCCGATCGGGCCCGTTGGCCCGACCGGTGCTCAGGGTCCTGGCGGTGCAGTCGGCCCGACCGGCGCCACCGGCGACACCGGCGCGACAGGGCCTGAGGGTCCGACGGGTCCAACCGGCGCAGACTCTAGCGTCTCTGGCCCGACCGGGCCTCAGGGTCCGACCGGTCCGACCGGCGCGGACTCTAGCGTCCCCGGCCCGACAGGGCCGACCGGCCCGGCTGGCCCGACTGGGCCCACAGGTGCTGACTCAACCGTTCCTGGACCCACGGGTTCGACGGGTGCCACGGGTGCCACGGGTGACCAAGGCCCGATCGGCCCGACCGGTCCTGCCAGCGGTCCCACGGGCCCGACCGGACCAACAGGCGCCCGACCGGCGCCACGGGTACCGGGGCCACGGGCGCTACCGGCGCTACCGGAGGCAACGGCAACAACGGAGCCACCGGCGCGGTGCTCCTCGCTGGGGGAATGACCACCCCTCTTACCGATGGGACCGATGTCTACGGTGCGTTCGGTTCGATTGGCGCTGACACGACAATTGAGTCGCAGGTTCAGGCACCGATGCCGATCGCGGGAACGCTCACGGAACAGTGACGGCCCACGTTAGCGTTGTGCCCGGTGGCGGCAACAGCTGGCAGGTGGTGCTGCGCCTGAATGGCAACGACAACGGGACGTGCGATATCACGGCCGCGATAACGAGCTGCACAATCACGCCGACGGATGCCTCCATGGTGGTCGGGGACTTGTTGAACATCCGAATTGTTCCACGGAGTCGGTCCATGCGGCGGCTGCCAACGCGACATATTCGGTCACCCTAACGCCGTAGTCGCAGGATCACCACCAGCGAACTAGCGAGAACCCCGGCGGTGACACCGTCGGGGTTCTTCCATCTCCGGGGAGGGTAGCCCTGCTAGGACCGCGACAGGGCCATCGTTAACCCCGGCCCCGAGTCGCGCGAGCTGGTCGCCAGCGCGTCGCCCGGTCGTCGAGCGAAGCCGCTCGGCGTTACTTGAAGCTTCCGTGTCGGTGTCCGGGTGCTGCTCCTGTATGTCACGGTGGCGCCACCTTGCGGACTACCCGTCGCCGCTCCGGCCCGATGCCACAGGGTCACGTAGACGCACGCGTTGTCGTTCGCGATTGCGGCGGGGGTTATCTGGCACGACAGCACGATTCGGCACTCTCGTTAGGTCGTTCCGCGCCGGGTGAAGAGCGGCGCATACGGTCGGTCGTCGCAGCCGAAGTCGACCGCGACCTGGTTCGGGCGGGCGACATCGTCAGCGATCGTATCGACCGCGCGGCCCAGCCCGCGCAGCAGCATCCAATCGGTGTGCCACGGTCGGGGTGTCAGGCGCCGCGACCCCTGTGGGAGTTCTCTGCGCTTCCATCGACGCTGATCCATTACTTCGGGCCGAACTCGCTTGTCGTAGACGCCTTTGTCCACCGCATCACGATCTCGAGCCGATTCGGAAAGAGCCCAGCGAGCAGGCCGTGGCGATATGCACTCGAATTCACGCCCCTCGATCCGGAAGCCGGACGCCTCAGCCAGCTGATCCCACTGGGAACGTCGGGATAGCTCGCTCGCACCATTCCGCCGAATGGGGTGTTGCCGACTACATCCAGGACGGTCAGGCGGGCCGAGTCAAGCCAACTTTCGGCCACGTGATCCTTGATGTAGACATGCCCCGAGGCAGTGACCCTCGCACACTCGCGGAGCAGGTTCCGGCGAGCCGACTGGGGCACGTGATGGAGCACGTTGATGAGCAGAACGCAGTCGAAGGCTCCATCCGTGAAGGGCAGATTCGCCCCGTCGAATGAACTCGTTTCGATATCGAGCGTCGAGAGGTACCGGTCGACGACATCTACCGATGTCACTTGATCAACGGGGAACAGTTCCTTGATCGCCTGAGCGATGACACCTGTTCCTCCGCCCACATCGAGGACTCGTCGATCGCCGACAGCCCACATGCCTCGAAGGCTGTTGAGCAGTACGGCCTGGTAGAACGGCTTTCGGCGGCGATACATCGGAACGTGCCTGCCTAGACAGGCCGCCACGTCTTCAGCCTGAGATCTCTGCGCCCACCGTATCCTCCTCTGGGAGCTGGGTCGCTGGCTCCGTCTGTGGGATGGGAGCACGAGCGATCGCCCACCGACTCGCGAAGAAGTTCCATCCAAATAGCGCAACTGTCGCGATCGGGGCCGCGATCATCACGGGCAAGTGGACCAAGTCGACCAGGACGAACAAGACGATGATGAGCAGCGGGTAGTTGGCCGCCATCGCGGCTCCGAACAGTAAGAAGTTCGTCGGACCGCGGCGGGCACTGAAGGTGAACGACGTATGAAGGCCGTACGCGACCGGAACCACGACAGCGAATGAAATGAGAGCTGAAACAGCGAAGTGGACGCCGACCCAGTCGAAGCCGACGATGATCGCGTTACTCAGTGCGGCACAGATGGCACCGACGACCAGGAAGCGGCCCGCTGCACCGGTACCCGTCAACGGCTGGCGTCCGGCGCCGGCGAAACGGCCAGAGTGATCACCCGTTGTCCTTGGAAGCGATGGACACGATCCTAGCCCTCGGAAGACGGGGTCGCCGAACTCGATGTCATCATACGTTGATGCCCGCGGCGAGCAGCCGCCGATGGTGAGTGCGACAGGCCCCGACGTGATCTGCAGCCTCGATGCGACCGTCCGTCCTTCTTGTCACCCATTTCTATCCGAGCCATCGTGGCGGCGTAGAGATCGTCGCCGGCCAACTCGCGCAGCGGCTCGCCGGCGACCTCCGGATCCGCTGGGCTGCCGGGCGAGACGGTGGAAGCTACGACCCGCCACCGAATGTCACGCTGATTCCGCTGGGTGTGTGGAACGCCATCGAGCGGCGAACCGGGATCCCCATCCCCGTACCTGGACCGCGTGCGATCGTCCGACTCCTGCGTGAAGTGCGCCGGGCGGACGTCGTCTGGGTGCACGACCTCCTCTATCCGCTCAATCTGTTCGCCGCGGTCGCCGCCCGACTCTCGAAACGGCCGCTGGTCGTGACCGTCCACGTCGGCCCGATCCCGTACCAGAACCGGTTCCTGCGGCTGATCATGGGGCTGTCCTACCGGTGGACTGCCCGCCTACTCCTGCCTCGAGCGGCGAAGGTTGCGTTCGTGAGTGAGCGAGTCCGCGACGAGACCGTCCGCCCAGACTGGCGTCGAACCGCCGCGTTCATTCCCAATGGCTTCGACCCTGGGGTCTTCCAGCTTCCGAGCACCACCGAGCACGCACGCGTTCGACACGAGATGGATGCCACGGGCCGTCCGCTGCTCCTGTTCGTCGGCCGCTTTGTCGAACGCAAGGGCCTTGCCTTGATTCGCATCATCGCGGCAGAGAACCCCGGCTGGCGTTGGGTCCTCGCCGGCCGCGGCCCGATCGACCCCACGAGCTGGCGATTGCCCAACGTGACGGTGGTCGGCGGGGTGAGTGGGACGACGCTGGCACGCCTCTACGGTGCGGCCGACTTGCTCGTGCTACCGAGCGTCGGCGAGGGGTTCCCGCTCGTCGTCATCGAGGCCATGGCGTGCGGGAC
This sequence comes from uncultured Chloroflexia bacterium, assembly GCA_963746865.1. Taxonomy (GTDB): domain Bacteria; phylum Chloroflexota; class Limnocylindria; order Limnocylindrales; family CSP1-4; genus SPCO01. The sequence goes on along the minus strand of CAVVDB010000007.1, from coordinate 195,380 downwards.
GCCGGCCATCGTCGATCCATCGACTGCGAACGGCGATCGAACCGCTGCGGTATGGCTCGAGACCGAGTCAGTGACGGATCCGAACGCCATCCAGCGGTGGCAGCAGCACATCGAGCAGGTCCTGTCCCTCGGTGCCGATCCCGATCGACGTCGTGAGTTGAGCGATTTCGCGGCAGCCCACTGGTCATGGGACCGGGCAGCCGACGCCTACCGAGCGACTCTGATCAGCGCGTTTCGACGGTGACGATCAGGAATGCCGCCAGGCCCACCTGCGAGCCGACGATCAGCATGGTCTGGGCGAGCGCCGCGAGTTGGAGACTCAGACTCTGGTTCGCCCCCGACGACCAGGCGGCGAACAGGTAGAGGTCGATCGCGAGACCAATCACCACAAGGAAGAACGCCAGGGCGAGCAGCGACTCGAGCGAGAAGAGCCTGCGGTAGATGCGGACCAGTCCGTCCTCCGCTGACAATCCCGATGCCACAGCATGCAGCTTGGCGATGACTCCGAAGATCAGCGCATTCGCGCCAACAGCAACGAGGATCGTGCCGGCGAATATCGGTTGCCAGCTGACGGACCCGATCTCGACTCCCGTCGGGGAAGCGAACGACACGACGAAGACGAGGACTCCCAGCAGGAACAGGACGAAGCCGGGAAGGATGAACAGGAAGTCGGGGGCCGCGACCAGCAGGAACCGCAGGTGCCGCCAGCCATCGCGCACCGTATTGAGCTTGCTCTCGCCGAGACGCGCCGAGTATGGAGCCGGCACCTCCGCGATCTTGAAACCACCCTGGGCTGTCCGAACGATCATCTCGGAAGCCAATTCCATGCCACCGGACGAAAGACGAAGCTGATCCAGGAGACTTCGCCGGAATGCCCGAAACCCGCTCTGGCTGTCGCCGACATTGACTTTGAAGAACACGCGCAGGATCAGGTTGATGATCGGGCTGCCCACGTACCGGTGCAGGAAAGGCATCGCCCCGGGCTTGATCCCCCCCGTGAACCGATTTCCAAGGACCATGTCGGCGCCATGATCCAAGGGGTCGATCAGCCCAGAAAGGTCGCTGAAGTCGTAGGTGTCATCCGAATCACCCATGACGATGATGTCACCACGGGCCTCGGCGAAGCCGCGAAGATACGCCCGACCATACCCACGGGTCGCTTCGTTGATGACTCGGGCGCCCTCGCTGGCGGCAAGCTCCTGCGAGCCGTCGGTCGAGCCATTGTCAACGACGAGGACTTCGCCGCGTAACCCCGATCCAGCCAGCCACGTCCTCGCCTTGTGGACGCAGATCCCCACGGTCTCGGCCTCGTCGAGACAGGGCATGACGATCGAGATGTCCATGGGTTCTGCTTCACCGGACATCGCCGAAGTGTACTGGGCCGTCATCGCCTACAGTGCGCGACATGCAAACCGATCCAGGGGACGGCGTGACCTCCACCAACCTGATCGGTCGGGTGGCCGGCATCGGCGCGACCGGGGGACGAGTCGGCCGCCTCTCGTTGCTTCTGACCATCGTATCGGCGGCGGTCGCGATCATGGCGCTCGTCGTCCTGGCGATCAGGTCTGCCATCCGCCTTGACATTCATTGGGACCTGTGGTGGTACCACCTGCCATTCGCTGCCCGATACGGAGGGCTGCCTATCACGTATGACATGAACGATGAGATGCGCTACCCATTCGACGGGTTCCCGCCGCTACCGCAACTGGTCGAAGGTCTGCTCTGGAGGGCGACCGGGTCCGTCAACGCGACGGGCGTCATCAACTTCCTCGCATTCGGCCTCTTTCTCATCTACTGCCACAAGGTCCTTCGGGCGCCATTCTGGCTCGTCGCCCTGATCTCGCTCACGGCGCCGATGGTCTTGATCCACACCACGGTCAGCTATGTCGACCTATTCGGCAATGCGTTCCTTGCCGTCGGCATCAGCTCCTGCCTGTACCTCTATCTCTTCCCGGAACGTTCATGGAAGGCACCACTCATCGGCGGGATGGCAGGCCTTGCCGCCGCCGCCTGGTCGAAGTACCTGCTCGTCCCGATCGTCGGCGTGACATTCGTGCTGTTCCTGCTCGTCGTGCTTCGCTCGAGAACCTCCGGACGCTTCCAACCCCGTCAGACCGCGGTGATCTTCCTCGTATTCATGACGCTGGCCGCCGCCCCGTATGCCAAGAATCTCGCCGCGTACGGCAACCCCTTCTGGCCCTATCGCGTTCCAGTCGTGGCAACCCTCTTCCCCTATCGGACCGACGCGCTGAGTGTGGGAAACGAGACCTGGAGGCCGGTGGCACTGAAGGGCGCCCCGCAGGCGTTGGTCTTCGTGGAGTCACTCTTCGAGACGCGGAACCCCATGTCATACCCGAACCGCCCCCGTTGGAACATCCACCAAGGGAACACGACCGACGCATTCCTCATGGGCGGCTTCTGGGGGGCCGGCGTCGTCATCTACCTGGCGGTCACCTTCACCATGCTGATCGCCTACAGGCGGCGAGCCGGCCTCATCGCGAGCCTTGCCGGAATCGGCCTGCTGTGCCTGGTGGCAGTCCTGCCGCAGTCGAATGAGCTCCGCTACTACATGTTCATCCCGTTGACGTGGGCGGCCGCGATCGGTATGACGTACCGACCCCTCCGGGACAGATTCCCCGTGCCGGACTCGGTCTGCTCGCGCTTGTGCTGGTGCTCTTCGGCCATATGGTGTCCGAGAACCGGAGCTACTACCAGATCGAGAGGCTCGATTACCGATACGCAGCAGCGGCGTGGGGTGCTGCGAAATGGTGGCCGCTCTTGGATCCGAATCGCATGTACTGCGCCGTGGACATGATGCCGATCGGCATCATGATGACTGGGCCCACCATGACCGAGTACACGATCGTGGATCGGACCAAGGTGTCGCTCTGCCCACCCGGCTCGATCGTGGTGACGAACGCTGGCATCCAGGGTCAGTACTTCCCGCCGTAGGCCGGTCGGTCAGCGGTCTTCAGGATCCCTGGCGAGGCCGATGGTGGTCACCATGTCCACCTTTCCCTCGATCTCCGCGAAGCGGCGGGAGAGCACGCTGAGGATCGCGCCGACCGTGAATGACAGCAGCCCGAGGATCGCCAGCAGCGTGGCGACCGTGTCGACGGGCAGGAACAGGACCTTGCCGGCCCCATCGGTCAGCCAGTACACGAGGCCGGCCAGGATGAGCCACAGGGTGCCAGCGATCCCGAAGAAGGCCATCGGCCGGTAGTCGCGAAACAGCAGCAGGATCGCCCATGAGATGCGAGCGCCGTCGCGGACGACGCGCAGGTGCGATGCCGTCTCGGCAGGCCTCGGCTTGACCTCGTACGGGATCTCGCGGATCCGGTAGCTGCGTTGGGAGGTCTTGATCGTCAGCTCGACCTCGATCTCGAAGTTCCGCGACGACAAGGGCAGCGTCTTGACCAGCAGCCGGCTCAGGGCGCGATACCCGGAGAGCACGTCGGTCACGCGGACCGAGAGCGCCGAGCGGAGGATCCTCGAGAAGATGATGTTGCCGAGGTTGTTGACGGCGTTCGGGCTCGTCCGGCCGTTCATCGCGCGTGAACCGACCACCATGTCCGCCTGCCCTTCCAGGACAGGCCTGATCAAGTCGTGGACCGCCTCCGCCGGGAGCTGGTTGTCGCCGTCGGCGAGGACGTACACGTCGGCTTCGATATCGCGGAACGCCGCGCGGATGGCAAAGCCCTTTCCCTTGCGTGCCTCACGGATGACGTGAGCACCTGCTGCGAGGGCGACCGAGACCGTGTTATCCGTCGAGCCGTTGTCGACGACCCAGATCTCGGCGTCCGGGAGTTCGCGATGGAAATCGTTGATGACCGTCCCGACCGTGAGCTCCTCGTTGAGGCACGGGATGAGGACGGCGACCCGTTGGTTCCTGGTCTCGGCGGTCTGGGCGGCAGAGGGAGGCGGAAAGATCGCGACGCTCATGTGCTGAATGTAGCGGTTCTCCCGGGCCACGCGAAAGCGGGACTCGCGGCGGGACGCTGGACGCGCAGCGTCGAATCGCGGCGCATGGTTAGATTCGCGCCGATGTCATCCCTCGACCGGGCCGCCTCGCAACTTCGGCGGCTCGGGGCCGCGATGCGCGACGACAGCGCACGTCGACTCACCCGCGGCGAGATGATCGGGCTCTTCGTCCTCGTCGCGATCCCGACGATCATGAACGCGATCGCCCTGTCCTCCGAGTTCACGATCCCGGTCGCCTCCCTCAACGACAACGAGCTGCACTTCCTGTTCCTCCAGCGGGCGTCTGACGCCCTGGCCAGCGGCGAGAACGTCTTCGACTTCTGGGTCCCGTCGATCGAGGCGGGCTTTCCCCAGTTCCTGTACTACCAGCACCTGCCGACGCTTGTGATGCTCGCGGTCGAGCGCCTGAGCTTCGGCAACCTGGACCTGCTGACCAGTTTCAACCTCGTTCGCTACCTCCTCCTCGTCGGACTGCCGCTGTCGGTTTTCATCTCGATGCGCTGGTTCGGCTTCTCCGTCGTCGCTGCGGCGCTGGCGGCGGCTGCCTCGACGCTGTTGTCGGGCGACTTCCGCTACGGCTTCGACTACGACAGCTACATCTGGCGCGGCTTCGGGATGACGACGCAGCTGTTCGCCATGCACCTTTCGTTCCTGACCCTGGCGGCTGCGTACCGGGCGTTCCAGAAGGGCAAGGGCGTGTGGATCGCCGCGCTCTTGTTCGGCATCCTCGTGCTGACGCACCTGATCTACGCCTACATGACGGCGATGGCCATCCTGGTGATCGCCGTCTGGGGGCTCAACCGGACCAACCTGAAGGAGCGGTTCGGGCGCGGCGTGGTGGTCGGTGGGTTTGCCGCGGTGATCAGTTCGTATGTCTGGTGGCCGCTGCTGACCGGGATCGCGTACATGAACGCGACGCCGTACCTCCAGCAGGCGAAGTACGACTCCTACGGCGCCGGACCGATCCTGGGTTGGCTGGTGACGGGCGATCTCGTCGATCACGGACGGTTGCCCGTCCTCACCGTGCTGTTCTTTCTTGGTGTCGTCGCCGCGGTCCTGATGCGAAGCCGTGCGGCGCTGGTCGTCCTTGGGGTCTTCCTGGTCTGGCTGGTCGCCTACTTCGGGCGGCCGACGCTGGGCCCGATCACCGACCTGTTCCCGCTCCACGATGGGCTGTTGTTCCATCGGTTCATCGGCCCGGTCACGCTTGCGGCGATCCTGCTGATGGGCCTTGGCGGTGCCGTGATCTGGTTCCTGTTCAGGCCTGACCGCAGCCGGCCCCGGTTGGTAGCGGCGGTCATCGTGATGGCGCTGCTGCTCGCACCCGCGATCATCGAGCGGCAGACGTTCTACCGCCTCAACACGGCTTGGCAGCAGCGATCGATCAGCGCAGTCGACGGAGACGCAGATGCGCAGGCCGTGCTCGCGAGGCTTCGGACGCTGCCTCCGGGACGCGTGTTCATGGGGCTACCGGCGACCTATGGCAACAGCCCGGGCATGACGTTCGAGGACTTGCACTTCTACAACCTGTTGGCGTTCGAGGCCATCGAGGGGCTGGCGCGCCCGATCGAGAGCCTGTCGCTCAACGCCGACTACATCTGGGAGTTCAACGACAGGGATCCTTGGGCCTTCGACGCCTTCAACGTCCGGTTCATGGTCGCGCCGAGCGATTACGCGACGGCGCCGTTCCTGGTGCCGATCCTGCGGACGAACCGCTACACCCTGTACGAGGCACCGACGACGGGATACGCCGAATTCGTCCGCATCGAGGCACGGGTCGCAGCCCCCGACCAGGCCGCCTTGTTCACCTCCAACATCGCGTGGGCGCGCCGCCCCCCGACGGGAGCAGCACGGACCTACATCCGCTACGACTACCCGGCCACGGTCCCGGGAATCGGCCCGTCTACGATGCCTGGCTGTGACAGCGGCGCCCAGATCCCGTACGCGACATTCCATGCCGGCAAGATCGATCTGGTCGTGGAGTGCCCGACGGCCGCCGACCCTCATCCTCAAGACGACGTACCACCCGAACTGGCAGGTGACGGTGGACGGGTCAGCCGGTGCCGACGTTCATGGTTTCGCCGTCATACATCGGGCTAGCGATGCCTGCGGGGCGTCACCAGGTCGATGCCGTTTATCGGGCAACCCCGAGCAAGATGCCGCTGCTCGTCGTGGGCATCCTTGCGGTGGTCATGCTCCTGGTGCTGCGTGGCCGGCTCGATGGGATCGGGACGGGCCTACGACTCCCGGGGCGGCGCCGTGCCGCAAGCGCTCAAGGCGATGTCTAGTTGGATGGCTTCGTGGATGGCTTCGCGGACGGCTTGGGCGCGGCGGACGGCTTGGGCGCCACGGACGGCTTGGGCGCCGCGGTCGGATTGGGCGATGCACTCGGCGCCGCGGACGGGATCCGCGACCGCAAGTCGGGGTTCAGCTCGATGGCCTTGGCGAGCTGGATTTCGCCCTCTGCGATCTGGCCGGAGGCCACGAGCAGGAGCCCGTAGTTGAGGCGGCCGTTGGCGTCGTTCGGGTTGAGGTCTACGAACTTTCGGTAGAGGGTGAGGGCTTCGTCGGTCGAGCCGGCTGCGGTCCGCAGGATCGCCAGATTGAAGAGCGCCGGCGCGTAGTTCGGATCCTGCGTCAATGCAGAACGGTAGAAGCCCTCCGCCTCCGTGGTGTTGCCCTGCGTCTGGGCGATGAGGCCCAGGTTGTAGAGGCAAAGCTTGTTGGTCGCCTCGAGCTTGAGACACTCCTGATAGTGCTTCGCGGCCTCCGGAAGGTTGCCCGCGACATGTGCCTGCAGACCGGCCTCCAGCTCCTGCGCCGGCGTGTTCGAGCCGCAAGCCGCGACGGTGGCGATCGAGACGATCAGCAGGCCCACGGCGAACGCCCGGACGAGCAGGCCACGGCCGCTGGATCTGGTGGAAGCTCGGTCGATTGTGGCGATCATCGGTGTTCTCCAAACGAGAGAGCTGAATCCTATGAGGGCCGCGTCATGATATGCGATGAATCGAAAAACCCGTTAGCGGTCGATCAGGCACGGCATGAGCGCTTCCCGGGGCCGTCGCAGCGCGATGTCCTGAAGTCGCTGCCCGAGAAGATCGTCCCGCGCGATCAGATTGAGGTCGTCCTCCAGGGCGAGCACGCCGAGGACCCGGGCGAGGATCGCCAGGCTGACCGTCAGGTCGCCGCGCTCCAAGTGGCTGATCGTCGTGCGAGAGCAATCGACCCGCGCGGCCATTTCTGTGATCGTCATCCGACGTCGAAGGCGGGCTAGCTCGATTCGCTCACCAAGTGCCTCGGCGCGACGTTGGGTTGCAGGCCATATGGCGATCCGGACTGACCGCGCGGCTTGACGCCAACCAGCCACGACGCCACGGATCTCGTCGACGATGGCCTCGGCGCGTCCTGTCGTGAGGCGGTAGAAGGGTGCCGTCTCCACCACGAGGTCGAGATCCGGCGTTCGGACGGTTCCGTCGATCGCGAGGGTGTGCTCGGGGCTGCCGGGGCTCGGGTTGACGTCGAAGGCCGGGGCCAGCCGCCAGCCGTCGGTCGTCCGCAGGAACCCGTGGTTCCTGAGGTGGTCGTCGCGGTTCGCGACGAGGACGTTGAAGGCGACTCGCCGGAAGAGCTGCTCGAGGTCCGATCTCGATCGCGTCTCGGCGCGACGTGGTCTGCGATCGCGAGGGCGATGTCGAGGTAGCTCGCTGGTTCGCCATCGTGCTTGCCGACGAGGGTCATGGCGGATGCGTAGGCGCGTCGGCCTGTGGGCGTCCGGTCGAACCGGCGCGTCGCGAAGGTCCGGAACTCGCCGTCGAGATCGAGCAGTCGGTGGTCGGCGACGGTGATGCCGGCCGATCCCGCGAGTGTCGCCACGACGGATTCCCACGCGCCCACGTCGTGACGGTCCGCGCGGGATGGGAACTTGGCGATCCAGGCGGTGCCGTCCTCGTCCAGGACATTCGACTTGGGTCGGGCGCCTCCGAGCGAGCTGCCGGGCGCCAGGAGCAGGTGCAACCAGTCCAGTTCGCCGGGGCGCGACTCCGCGGATGGGCGCTCGAGTTCGCGCGCGGCGTGCTCCAGTTCACGGAGGCGGGCCATCGGCGGGACTTCGGGGCGCTCGTCGTCGATGAAGCTGCCATCGTCCGGTCGCGCGAGTCGCAGGGCGCCCATCCGCGTCGTGTCGTCCACGCCGAGCAGGAAGTCCCAGTCGTCCAGGGTGCGCGTCGGTCGTCGATCCTCACGGGCGCTGGCAGCCTCCCTGCGCTCCATCAGGGTCCGACCCCAACGATCCGGCGCCGCATCCGTGAAGGCTGCGGGCATCGCGCCGTCGGGGGTGTACTGGTCGCCTTCGTAGAGGCGCAGCGCTGGATCGATGGGAAAGGTGTTCGTGGCGGCCGCGTAGGACGGGGCGTACGCGAACGAGATGGCGCGTCTCGTCCCGGTCCCGGTACGACGCAGCGTCCCGACGAGGCGTTGGGGCCCGATCTCCTCGGCGTCGAGGTGGACGCGGACTTCGGACGGTCGGTCAGGCACGATCCGTGCGCTTTCGTGGCTGGCCGAGAGCGATGTCCTGGAGTCGTTGGCCGAGGCGATCATCGTCGGCGATGAGGTCAAGGTCTTCCTCCAGGCCGAGCACACCGAGGACCCGGACCAGGATCGCGAGGCTGACCGTCAGATCGCCGCGCTCCAGGTGGTTGATCGTTGTTCGGGAAGCGTCGACCCGGGCGGCCATCTCCGTCACGGTCATGCGACGTCGGAGCCGGGCCAGCTGGATGCGCTCACCGAGGGCCTCGACTCGACGTTGCGTGGCCGGGAAGACGGGGCGCGTGACCTTCGACATGCACGCATAAACTAGGCGACATGGCGTATGTTGTCAACGATATTAGGCAAGCTGGCGGTCGTGAGCGGTCGCTAGGCCTCGGGGCTGACCATCGGTTCGCCGCGGCGGAGGGCGCGCTTGCGGTTGGCCCACATGCGCAGGCGCAGGAGCCAGAAGTCGCGGACCGCGCGGAAGACGACCTGGGGCTTGGCGCCGGTGGCTGAGCCGGCCGTGCGGGGGTAGTGGGGGACGCCGACCTCCACCACGGTCTTGCCGGCGGCCCGGAGCTTGATGATCATCTCGGCCGAGAAGAAGGCGCCGCCGGACTCGACCCGTAGCCCCTCCAGCGCTTCGCGGCGGAAGAGCTTGCAGGCGCAGTCGACGTCGGTGACCTTGAGGCCGAAGAAGATCCGGTTGGCGAGGCGGTAGGCGCGGGCGTAGAGGGTTCGGATGAGCGGGTCGGCGCGCTTGATCCGGAAGCCGACGACGACGTCGGGGGCGTCGGGCTCGGCGAGTCGGGCGGTCAGGCGGGCGATGTCGGCGACCTTGAACTGGCGGTCGCCGTCGGTGAAGGCGACGAGGTCGTAGCGGGCGGCCGTGAAGCCGGAGCGAAGGGCGGCGCCGTAGCCCAGGTTGGTCGGGTGGTGGACGGCGCGGACGACGTCGGGGTACTTGGCCGCCAGGGCGTCTGCAAGGTCCGGTGTGGCGTCCTTGGAGCCATCGTCCACCGCGATGATCTCGAAGGTCTCAGCGAGGCTGGGGAGCGTCTGGAGGGCTTCCTCGACCAGGCCCTCCAGGTTGGCCTCCTCGTTGTGGGCGGGGAAGAAGTAGGAGAGGCGGGCGACGCGGGCAGGGGAGGGGGCGGTCGGCGCCTCGTCGGGGGTCATCGGCGCGATTGTACGGGCGGGGCCGTGTGTGCCGTCTGAGGACGGTTCCGCCCTTGCGCATTATCGGTCGCAAATGTAATGTGCGGCCCATGAGTACTGACATCATGCAAGGTAAGCGGCAGCGTGCACGGCTGACCAGGCAGGGCCAGATCACGGTTCCGAAGGCGATCCGCGATGCGTTGGGCGCCCGGCCCGGTGACGACATCGAATTCGTCCCCCGCGACGGCGTCCTCGTCGTGGAGCTCCGCCAGCGGCGGAGTGTGCTCGATTTCGCAGGGATCGCCGCTGAGGTGGCCCACCTGATCCCGTCGGATGCCGAAGGGCTTGATCGGATGATCCAGCAGGCGGCGACCAAAGCGGCGCTGGCCCGAGAGGAGCGCGTGCGCCGAGACGCCAACCGGTCTTCGTGACCAGCTCAATGCGACGTCCACGTGCGGTGCGCAGGGCACCGGACGTCGCCTACGCGGATACGAATCTATTCGTCGCACTGCTCGCAGGCCCGGAGCACCCGACTCACGAGAAGGTGCTCGGGGTCTTTCGACGCGTTGCCGATGGCGAGCTCGTCCTCGTGGTGACGCCGGTCGTCGTCGCCGAGGTGATGTACGTCCTGGGCCCGTTGCTCCCGTGGTCGCGCTCCACGATGGCCGGCCGTGTCGGGGCGATGCTCGAGGCGGATGGGCTGATGCTCGTCGAAGGTTCGACCCTGCTGCGGGCGCTTCACCTCTTCGGCGACCATTCGAAACTCGATTTCGCAGACGCATACCTGGCTGCGGCCGCCATCGAGGTTGGCCCACCAGTCGTCGCTTCGTTCGACCGCGACCTGGACTCGATCGAAGGCGTTCGGCGACTGGCCGGCTGAGTCGGCGCCCGGACAACGAAGAACCCCGGCGGTGTGACCGCCGGGGTTCGTGACTGCTACTGGGTTGGGTTAGTTGTTCGGGATCGCGATGTAACCGAAGGTCACACCCGTGTCGAAGTCGAGAGCGACGCCGCTGCCGACGTTGAGGCACGAGAACGTGAACCCGTTCACGGTCTTGTTGGTGATGCTGTACTGGCAACCACTGCTCGTCCCACCGAGGCCGGTGGCCGAAGCCGGAGAGGCCTCGACGTTGACCTGGTAGTTCGTCGTCCCGATCGAGCTCGAGAAGGCGATCGTGAAGGTCGTGGTCGTCCCGGCGACGGTGGTCGCCGAGCCGGCACGCCAGCTGTTGAAGGTCGCGCCCGCGGCACCGGTTGCGCCCGTGGCGCCCGGTGCGCCGTTGGTTCCGTTGGTTCCGTCGGTTCCGTCAGCGCCTGGGGCACCGGTCGGACCAGCCGGACCGGTCGCACCGGCAGGGCCGGTGGCACCCGCGGCGCCATCCGTGCCGTTGGTTCCGTCGGCGCCTGGGGCACCGGTCGGACCCGTGGCGCCATCAGCGCCGTTGGTCCCGTCGGTCCCGTTGGTCCCGTTCGTGCCATCGGCACCGGTCGGGCCGACAGCGCCGTCGCTGCCGTTGGTCCCGTCGGTTCCGTTCGTGCCGTCGGCTCCCGTCGCCCCGGCCGCGCCATCGGCGCCGCTCGGGCCCTGGGCGCCGGTCGGACCGGCAGCACCATCGCTGCCGTTCGTGCCGTCTGCGCCTGTCGCGCCGGCAGCCCCGTCGGCGCCCGTGGCACCAGCTGCGCCATCAGCACCGGTCGGTCCCTGGGGTCCGGTCGGACCCTGAGCCCCGGTCGGACCCACGGCGCCAGCCGCGCCGGCGGCGCCCGCAGAACCTGTGGCTCCGGCCGGACCGGTGGCGCCGGTCGCGCCATTGGATCCGTTCGTGCCATTGGTGCCATTCGCGCCGTCGCGCCGGCCGGGCCGGCTGCGCCCTGCGGACCCTTGACGGCCCACGTGAACTGTCGCTCACCCGGCCCGCAGAGGCTGGCCACGGAGTAGCGCTTGACGCGGATCTTGACGACGTTCGTCTTGGTGACGACGCAGGCGTTGATCTTGGTCCAGCCCGGAGGATTGGCCGCCCCGACTGAGCCCGCCAGGGTCAGCGTAAGCGCCCCTGCCATGAGCAACACGAGCGGCTTCCGGGTCCGACCGGTCGGCTTGGGGAATGAGGCCATGTGGTTTCGTCTCCATTCGGGACCGGCTTCGCGTCGATGTAGAGACGCACAAAGAGTCCTGTCCAGATGGTCCTTGGGATCGTGCCCAGGCACGACGGCACGAATGGACTAGCGGAGCCGGTACCTTCGGGGTCGGCGGGGGTTTCCGACCTCGGTCCTACAGGTCGGGGACGTCCTCGGGCGCGAAGTCGCCCTGCCGACCGATCTCGGACGCCGCGATCATCTGGGTCCGGTTGATCAGCACGAACTCGTAGTGGCTGATGATCCGCCGGTCGGCCAGCGAGCGGGTCGTGACGCTGGTCACCGGCACGAAGCGCGGGTCCGACGAGTCGACGAACCCGGCCAGGTCGGTCTGGCCGAAGATGTGGACCTTGCCGGTGACCGTGTGCCCGGGCGTGAACATGACGAACTCGCGCGCCTTGCGGGAGACGACGGCGGTAGTGCTGAAGCTGTCGACGTAGCCGCCGGCCGCACCGGGCTCCGGGGCGGGTGCCTCGTGCTGGGCGATGAACGAGATCTCGTCCTGGTCGACCATCAACTCGGGGAGGATGAGGCTGGTCGGGTCGCCGTTGCGCCTGAGGAGTTGGACGTCGCGGACTCGGACGTAGCCGCTCGAGGCATTGATCAGATCGGTCAGCCGCCCGAACCGCCCGAGACCGATGACCCCCTTCAGCCGCAGGTGCGTGCCGACCAGCTCGACCGGCTCGTCATGCGGGTTCGCCGGTGGTTCGAAACTGGTGTCCCACGTCATGGCCCGATTGTAGTCGGCTGGATGGGGCGTGAAGCCCGCCGTTGGTCCTTGTCGATGCCTGCCGGCGCTGCCCCGTTGGTCCCGGCTCGGCGCGTGGCCGTGCCGGGCCTGTGCCATACCCCCGCTATTCACCGGGCGCCTGTTACGACCGGCGGGCGGGCGTGCCCTGCCGGAACGATGCACCCGATGGCTCAGGTGACCGTCGAGGGCGTCTGGAGGGGCTGCCGGGGGTCGGTTCAGTCGTCGGGTGGCTCAACGGACCGCCGTCGGGTCGGTCGTCGGTCGGTTCAGGCGTGGAGTGAATGGCGGGCCTTGGCGGGGCTCGGTAAGCCGCAGCTACGTGCCCTTCGTCACCCTACGCTCATGCCATCTCGTCAGCGCCTCCTTGATCGGGGACTGCGCCTCTGCCACCGGATCCGTCGGACGACCGGGGAGGAGTTTCGGACCACAAGGATCGGACTCGGTCTAAGCCAGGCCTTCGTTGCGAAGGCGTGCGATCTGTCACAGTCCCAGGTGAGCCGGATCGAGCGTGGCGTCCTGGCCACCGTGTCGCTCGAGCAGCTGTGCCGCATCGCGAGTGTCCTCGGGTTGGACCTCTCGCTCAAGCTCTATCCGGGCGGAGCTCCGCTGCGTGATCAGGGGCAGACCCACCTCATCGACCGGTTCCGGCCATATGTCGGCAAACCGCTCGCGTTGCGGTCCGAAGTTCCGGTCCCGATCGCCGGAGATCAGCGAGCTTGGGACCTCCACGTGATCGGGGCGCCAAAGCTGGTCGGCGTCGAGGCCGAGACGCGGATCGTGGATAGCCAGGCACTCCAACGCCGGATCGCACTCAAGGCGCGGGACTCCGGCATCGAACAGGTGATCCTGCTCGTCTCCGACACCCGAGCGAACCGGGCTGCCATCCGGGCCGCGGAGGCGTCATTCCGGGAGATGTTCCCTGTCCCAGCCCGGGATGCGTTGCGGGCCCTTAGGGAGGGGAGGGACCCAGGTGGCTGGTCGCTCATCCTGCTGTGAGGGACCCGTCGGCCATTCACCGGGCGCCTGTTACGACCGGCGAACGGGCGTGCCCTGCCGGAACGATGCACCCGACGACTCACCTGACCGGCGAGCGCGCCTGGACGGGCCTCCTGGGGGTCAGTTCAGTCGTGGGGCGGCTCAACGGACCACCGCCGCGTCGGTCATCGGTCGGTTCAGGCGTGGGGTGAATGGCGGGCCGGGTCGGCTGAGGACGGGCATCATTCCGAGAGATGTTCCGAGCGAGGTGGGCAGACCAGGTGATCCTTCCCAAGATCCGGGATCCGCGGTTCATCACCGTGCGCCGCGGCGGGACCCTCAAGGACGACGATCATCGGCTCCTTGCGCTGTGGGCGGCTGACTGCGCGGAGCACGTGCTGCCCCACTTCGAGCAGGCTCGGCCGAAGGACGACCGTCCACGGGCGGGCGATCGAGCTCGGGCGTGCCTGGGCGCGGGGTGAGGTCACGTGGGCAGAGGCCCGCTCGGCGGCCGGCCATGCGAACGCAGCGGCCAGGGACCTGCGTGGGGCAGCCCGGCATGCCGCGTACGCTGCCGGCCAGGCCGCGGCGGTCGGCCATGTGGCGGCCCATGAACTGGGTGCAGCGGCCTACGCGATCAGGGCGGTGCGAGCGGCAGCGCCGGAGGACGAGGGCGAGGCGGCCGGCCACCTGGAGTGCGACTGGCAGCGTGCCCAGCTCCCCGACGAGATCCGGGAACTCGTGCTTGACGACCAACGGCTGCGCAACGAGTTGTGCTGGTTCGTGTTCGACTGCTGAAGGCTCGGCCCTGCCATGCCCCCTATTCACGGGGCGCCTGTTACGACCGGCGGGCCGACGCGCAAGGTCGGAACGATGCACCGGACGACTCAGTTGACCGGCGAGGGCGCCTCGAACGGGTTGCCGGGGTCAGTTCAGTCGCGGGGTGACTCACCGGACCGCCGCCGCGCCGGTCGTCGGTCCGTTCAGCCGTGGGGTGAATGGCGGGCCTGCGCTGGGGGCGCGAGGCGGGGCGGGGCGAGGCGGGGCGGGGCGGGGTGGGGCGGTGCGCGCCCGGCCTGGGCACCGGCCGGGCGGGACCGCGTTCAGCTACGGGGCGGGACTCGCGGCTACGGGGCCTTCGGCAGCTTGAAGCCCTTCGGGTTCATCCCGCCCACGATCGTGGCGTCAAGGGACCCGTCGGCGCGCGAGACGCCGGTCGCCCCGACCCAGTCGCCCACGGCGATGTCGGCGATGGTCGCGGCGTCCTTGCCGTGGACCTTGTAGGTCGTCTTGGAGGAGACGTGGATGACGGTCGTCTTGTCGTCCCGGCCCTTGACCGTGATGGAGTCGGCGGTCTTGGCGGTCACCACGCCGCCGGCCACGTCGGGCGCGATCGTGACGGTGCTGGCGGTGAAGGTCGTCCCGTTCAGCTCACCCTGCGCACCGATCTTGTCGCCGACGGTCACGTCGGCCTTCTTCGCGGCATCCGTGCCCAGCTTGTAGACCGTGGAGCCGTTGACGGTGATGACCGTGTTCGTGTCGCCCCGGCCATCGACCGTGATGGTCGTGTCGGTCACCGCGGTCACCTTGCCGGCGGCCACATCGGGTGCGATCGTGACGGTGATGGCGGTGAAGGTCGTGCCGCTCACCTCGCCCTGCGCGGTGATCCGGTCGCCGACGGTCACATCGGCCTTCTTCGCGGCACCATCCTTGCCGAACTTGTAGACCGTGGAGCCGTTGACGGTGATGACCTTGTCAGTGTCGCCCTTGACGTCGACCGAGATCATCGTGTCGGTCACCACGGTCACCTTGCCGGCGACCTTCGGGGTCGGCAGGACGATGGCGGTGATCGTGTAGGTGCCGTCGTCGTTCTTCTTCTGGCTGAACCGGATCTCGTCACCGACGCTCAGCGTGCTCAGCGCGACCGGCTGCCCGCCCTTGGTGATCGTGGTCGTCGACTCGACGACGATCGTCCGCGTCCAGCCGTCGTCGGTCCCGAGCCCCAGGCTGTTGCCGTTGATCGAGCGGATGGTGATCGGCCCGCGGCCGGCGCCGCCCCGTCCGAAGTCGAAGCCCTTCCGGTCGCCCTTGTCGCCGGTGCCATCGACCTTGTTCGGCGCGGCCGAACCGGCCGCGGCCGGTGCATCCGAGGCGCCCGCGGCGAGCCCGAGCGGGTCCTGCGACGACGGCGCCGAATTGGCCGCGATGGCGATCACGACGGGAACGATCAGCGCGAGGCACAGCGCGGCCACGAGCCCGATCTTGAGCGTGTTGCTCGAGCGGGGCTTGGCGGTCGCCGTGGGCGGTGCCTGGACTGGCTGGATCGGTTCCTGGATCACTGGTGGATCCTCCGGTTGGATGCGACGAGTCGCGGGATGAGTGCAGGCGTGTTGACCCTCACCGTACCGGGTCAGTCTTGAGATAAGGCGGGGGATTCCTGAAGATTTCCTGAAGGTGTTGCCAAAACGCCCCGCATCGTGTCCGGGGCGGGCGTCGCCGGGAGGATCACGCTCACCGTCGTGCCCTGTCCGAGACCCGGGCTGGAGGCCTCGGCGCGGCCGCCGTGGGCCTCCGCGATCGCCTTGACGATCGACAGGCCGAGCCCTGCGCCGCCGGCGCGGACGCGCGCCTGGTCGGCTCGATAGAAGCGGTCGAAGATGCGATCGACGTCCTCGGGGGCGAGCCCGGTGCCGTCGTCGGTGACGGAGATCCGGACGGCGTCGGCGCTCGTCGCCGGTCGTCCGTTCCTCGGCCCGTGGCCGCGGCGATCACGATCGAGCCGCCCGCCTCGGTGTGGCGTGCCGCGTTCTCGACCAGGTTGAGCAGGACCTGCTTGATCCGATCGCGATCGCCCGTGACGACCAGGCCCGGCGCGATCGCCAGCGAGACCATCCGGCCCTCGGTGATCCCGTTGAGTTCCGTGACGACCTCGGCGGCCACTTCGGCCAGCGGCACCTCGCCGATCGTCAGCGGCAGCCGCCCGCCGCGATCCTCCAGTTGCGAGAGGAGCAGCAGGTCCGAGGCCAGGCGCCCGAGCCGCCCGATCTCGCGGTTCATCGCGGTCAGGATCCGCTCCACGGCCGCCTCGTCGCCCTGGTCGATGCCGAGGAGGAGCATCTCGGTCATGCCGCCGAGGGCGGCCAGCGGCGTGCGCAGTTCGTGCGAGGCGTCGGCCACGAACCGTCGCTGGGCCTCGGCCGAGGCCTCCAGCCGGTCGACCATCGTGTCGAAGGCGACACCGAGCCGGGCGATCTCTGTGGGCGCGTTGGCGGCCCCGACGCGAACGCCGCTCTCGCCGGCCGAGATCCGTTGCGCCGCGCCCACCACGCGGTCCAGCGGCCGGAGGGCGATGCGGGTGATCGGCAGGCCGAGGGCGATGCCCAGCAGGATGGCCGCCAGGACCCCGACGATCAGCGCGGTCCGCAGCTGGGCGAGGGCCGAATCGCCGCCTTCCAGGGACGTCGAGACCGCGGTGATGGCGAGGACCGTGCCGTCGGAGGCTCGGACGGGCTGGATCAGGAGCATGGCCCGCGGCTGACGGCCGTTGTCGACGCGCCGGACGGGTTCGGTGCCGGCGGACGCGAGGTCCATCTCGGTGACGGTCGGGACCGGCCAGGGCGCGACGTCGGGGATCGGGTCCGACGAGGCGATGACGCGGTGGTCCGGCCACAGGACCACGACCGAGGTGTCGCGGCCGCCGACCTCGGTGACAAGGGTGCGGCCCAGGCGCGCGACGGCGAGTCGGACGAGGGTCGCGTTGTTGTTCCGACCGGAGCCGGTGCCGCGGCCGCGATCCAGTTCGCGATCGACGACCCGCTGGACATCGGCCGAGGTCCGCGTCGCGACGTCGTCGAGCAGGAAGCTCTCCAGGCCGCGGTAGAGGGCGATCCCCAGCACCAGGACGATCGCCACGACCAGCGCGACATAGGTCGCGGTGAGCCGCCAGCGGATCGAGATGCGGGAGAAGAACCTAGCCACGGAGCGTGTACCCGACGCCGCGGATCGAGCGGATGAGGGTTCGGTCGCGGTCGCCCAGCTTGTCGCGCAGGGCGCTGACGTGGGCCTCGATGACGTTCGCGTCGCCGTCGTATTCGTAGCCCCACACCCGGTTGAGGATCGCCTCGCGCGAGAAGACCTGGCGCGGGTGGCCGAGGAACAGTTCGAGGAGCTCGAATTCGCGCGGGGTGAGGCCGACGGTCCGCTCGCCGCGGGTCACCTCGCGGGTCTCGCGGTCCAGGCTCAGGTCACCGACCGCCATCACGCGGCCCAGCACGATGCCGCGGCGTCTCAGCACCGCGCGGACGCGGGCGAGGAGTTCCTTGAACGTGAAGGGCTTGGGCAGGTAGTCGTCGGCGCCGGCGTCGAGGCCTTCGATCCGGTCGTCGACGTTGCCTCGGGCGCTGAGCATCAGGATGCCGACGTCGCCGCCGGCTCTGAGTCGCCGGCAGATCTCCAGGCCGTCGAGGCCGGGCAGCATGCGGTCGAGGATGACCAGGTCGGGCGACCAGGCGCGGGCGGTCTCGAGGGCATCGGGGCCGTCGGGCGCGGTGCGCACCTCGAAGCCCTCGTAGCCGAGCCCCATCTCGAGGAACTCGCGCATCGTCAGCTCGTCGTCGACGACGAGGACCCGCGGCAGTCGTTCGGTGGTCATCGCCGTGGCAGAGTAGCGCAGGCCGGTCGCCATGACCCCCGTACATGCATCCTATTCACCCTTCCCGCGCGCCCGGTATGCATCCTGCTCATACGAATCGCCCCGAACGAGCGTGGCCACCCCCCAGTTCTGTCGATCTGGGGCCACCGCCAAGCGTGCAGGACGCGAATCTCATGAGTGAGATGCATGCCCGGCGCCTCGCCCCGCCTCGCCCCTTCCCGCGCGCCCGGTATGCATCCTGCTCATACGAATCGCCCCGAACGAGCGTGGCCACCCCCCAGTTCTGTCGATCTGGGGCCACCGCCAAGCGTGCCAGGACGCGAATCTCATGAGTGAGATGCATGCCCGGCGCCTCGCCCCTCCTCGCCCCTTCCCGCGCGCCCGGTATGCATCCTGCTCATACAAATCGCCCCGAACGAGCGTGGCCACCCCCCGAGTTCTGTCGATCTGGGGCCACCGTCAAGCGTGCCAGGACGCGAATCTCATGAGTGAGATGCATGCCCGGCGCCTCGATGAGGGGTGAGGGGGCCCGCCTATACTCGGGGCCATGTTCAACGGCGCGCCGTCGAGGGCCCACGGGCCTGTGGCCCCAAGGATCCTGCTCGTGGACGACGACCGCGATCTGCTGGTGCCGCTCGCCGAGCAGCTTCGGCTGGACGGCTTCGATGTCACCACGGCCCGCGACGGCGACGAGGCCCTCCGCCGGCTCGATCTCGCCTGGCCCGACCTCCTGATCATCGACCTGCTGATGCCGCGGATGGACGGCCTGACCCTCGCCCGCGAGGTCAAGGCCCGCGCCGACCTGCCGATCATCGTCCTGTCGGCCATCGATGCCGGCGACAACAAGGCCGACCTGCTCGACGAGTTCGCCGAGGACTACGTCACCAAACCGTATAACTATGCAGAGCTGCGGGCTCGAATCCAGCGGGTCCTTCGCCGGGTCGGCGAGCGCGTCCCCCGCAAGGGGCTCGATCTGGGGCCGGATCTCTCCCTCGAACTGCATAAACGCCAGGCGGTCGTCGCCGGCCAGCCGGTCCAGCTGACCCCCACGGAGTCGCGGCTGCTCTTCGCCCTGGCCGCCAACCTCGGCCAGACGGTCACCACGGAAACGCTCCTCAACCGCGGCTGGGCCGTCACCGACGAGGCCGAGCCGTCCTATGTCTGGGTCACGATGCGGCGCCTCCGCCAGAAGCTCGAGACCGACCCGAACCACCCGCGCCACCTGATCACCGTGCGCGGCGTCGGCTATCGCCTGGTGTCGTCCGCCACGGAGCCATGACGGGACAGGGATGATCCCCTCGCCGACCCCCGAGCCCACCCCCGAGCGTCGCGTCCTCTCCTTCCAGACACGCCTGACCCTGACCATCCTGGCCGCCGCGATCATCCCGCTCGGGATCTTCGGGATCCTGGTGATCGCCACCGGGGCGGTCGATGCGCAGGTCGGCTCGCGGCTCCTGCTGTTCATGTTCGCCATCGCGGTGACGGTCGGGATCGTGGGTGGCGCGGCGATCGGGCTCGATCTCGTCAGGCCGCTGCGCGACATCTCGCGTGCGGTGTCGCGGGTCTCGGCCGGCGACCTGAGCCAGCCGATCCCGGTCCAGGGCAGCGACGTGCTCGCCCAACTGGCCGAGAGCCACAACCGACTCGCCGGCGACACCCAGCGTCGCAATCGACAACTGGGGCTGATCCTGGCGGCGGTCGAATCGGCCGAGCCGCGCGACGGGCCCGTTGCCTTGGCCGAGCGTGCCGCGCGCGACGCCGAGACGGCGTTCGGGTTCATCTCGGCCGAGCTGCGCTTCGTGGACCCCGACAGCGTCGAGGAGGAGGAGCGGATCCCGGGCGTGTCGGTGCCGATCCGGTCCGAGCTGCGGGCCGGCGACGAGCGGATGGGGTTGCTGCTGGCCGTGCTTCCGGCCACCCAGACCTGGGAACGGGCCGACCAGGCGCTGCTGGATCTCTACGCGATCGAGATCAGCGTGGCGATCCGGAATGCGGAGCTGTTCGGCCAGGTCCAGGAGAAGAACGTCCAGTTGCGCCGGCTGAGCGAGGTCAAGGACGACTTCCTGCGCGGCGTCAGCCACAACCTGCAGACGCCGTTGACCTCGATCAAGTCGAATGCCGAGGCGCTGGCCGCCGGTGGCGGTGGCGGTGGCGGTGGCGGTGGCGCGGCGCGGATCCGCGGCTGACGGTGATCTCGGAGCAGACCGATCGCCTGACGCGGATGGTCCAGCAGCTGTTGCTGGTGAGCCGGCTGGAGTCGCAGCCGCCGCGGCCGAATGCCGACGTGCTGGCGATCGCGCCACGGATCCTGCGGGCCTGGGAGGCGCTGGGGGTCGGCGACCGCGCCATGGAATTGCGTGACGGGGCCGCCGACTGGCTGGCCGTGGCCGACGGCGACCAGCTGGACCAGGTGTTGTGGGCGCTGCTGGACAACGCCGTCAAGTACGGCGAGGGGGTCGTGGTCGTGGAGATCGGGGTGGATGTGGGGGCGCGGTCGTTGTGGACGACCATCACCGACCACGGGCGGGGGCTGGACGACAGCGACCGGGCGTGGCTCTTCGGCCGGTTCGAGCGGGGGGTCGCGGGCCGGACGAGCGGGAATGGCAGCGGGCTGGGGTTGTATGTGTCTCGGGCGTTGATGCGCGGGATGGGTGGGGACCTGGTGCTGGACCCGGCGGCCGTGGACCGTGGCGCCTCGTTCCGGTTGACGCTCCCCGGGGAGCCCGCCTCGGATCTGTAGCCCGCCCCCGTCGCCGCCGCGTGCGCCCGTCGCCGCCGCGTCGCCCGCCGCCGCCGCCGCGCGCCGCCGCCGCCGCATGCATCTCACTCATGAGATTCACGTCGTACACGCTTGACGGTGTGCCGATTCCGTCAAAAGTCGGGGGTGGCCACGCTCGTTCGAGCCGATTCTCATGAGCAGGATGCATACCGCCCAACGTGACGAGGGCGGGCCCGCCGCGCCTCCCCGCCCGCCGCCGCCGCCGCATGCATCTCACTCATGAGATTCACGTCGTACACGCTTGACGGTGTGCCGATTCCGTCAGAAGTCGGGGGTGGCCACGCTCGTTCGAGCCGATTCTCATGAGCAGGATGCATACCGCCCGTCGCGACACCGGTATGGCGGCGAGGTGAGCGCCGGATACGTGCCGGATAAGCGCCCCTTGCTATGAATCGGCGATGCCGATCGACCAACCTGGCCGCCTGATCGTGGGAGATGCCGTCGCCACCATCCGCAGGGCGATCGGCTGGCCTCAGCGGGAGCTTGGTGGGCGAGTCGGCCTGTCGCAGTCGGCCGTCTCGCGGATCGAGCACGGCCGTCAGGACGACCTGACCATCGACACGGCTGAACGCCTGCTCGCCGCGATGGGCGCGCGACTGGTCATCACCGTGGACGCCCCGTTCCTCGGCGATCGGCAGCGTCAGAAGGAGCCTGCGCACGCGCTGTGTACGGCCTACATCGCGAGGCGGCTGCGTCGCGACGGTTGGGAGGTCGACACGGAGGTCGAGATCGGGGGCAACCGGTCCCGTGGATTCATCGATGTGCTCGCCTATCACCCGCCGACCGGGCTGCTCCTCGTGATCGAGGTCAAGACGGAGATCCACGACCTGGGCGCCATCGAGCGCTCGCTGAGCTGGTACGAGCGGGACGCGGTCACGGCGGCCCGACGGCGCGGGTGGCAGCCTCGTCGCATCCTCGGATCGCTGCTCCTGCTCGCCACCGAAGCCAACGATGACCGTGTGGTCGCGAACCGGACGACGTTCGCCACCGGATTCCCGCTGCGAGCTCGCGACCTGTCTGCCCTGGTCGCCGGCGAGGGCACACAGGTCGGCCGCGGCCGGGCCGTCGCGATGATCGACCCGCAGTCCCGACGGCAGGCCTGGCTTCGACCGCTCCGGCTCGACGGCCGACGGCAGGCCGCACCCTATGCCGACTATGCCGCCTTCATGCGGGCCACTCGATCTCGTCCCCGCTGACGGGCCGCATGCATCTGAGGCATAGGAATCGCCTCGAATGAGCGTGGCCACCCCCCGATTCCGTCGGAATCGACCCACCGTCAAGCGTGTGGGACGCGAATCTCATGAGTGAGATGCATGCGGCCGCGGCGGGCGTGTGCGGCGACCCACCGTCCAGCGTGCAGGACGCGAATCTCATGAGTGAGATGCATGCGGCCGCGATGGAACTGGGCTTGGGGCCGCGGACGGGATGCAGATGGGGTCGCGGCCGCGGCACGGGCCGTGGACCGGCCGCGGGGTGAGCGCGGGCCGGGGCCGGCTCCCCGTGCCGGCCCGGGCCGCCCCCGTTAGTTGACGATGAGGTGGACCGGGTTGCCGAGGATCTGGACCTTCCAGGTCGTGACGTCGTTGGAGACGCCGTTGCCGGTCATCGTGTACTTGATCTTCCACCAGCCCTGTGCGAGGGCCTGGTAGGCGTCGGGGATGACCGCCTGGATCACCAGCCAGCAGCCGTTGAACCTGCCGGTGGTGTTGCCACCCGAGGTGAACGTGTTGATCGGGGTCGTGCTCTCGCTGGTGCGGCTGTTGGTGTTGCAGTTCGGTTTGCCGCCGGTGCCATCGGCCCGACCCGAGTTGTTCGTCCCCGTCGAGGCGGTGTAGGTGACCGGGGTCGCCGTCCATGAGCTCGCGCCATTCGGGATCAGGATCTCGATGGAGGCCGTCAGCGGGTTCGTGTCACCCGGGTCCCAGAGCGAGATCTCGACCGTCTTGCCGGCGTGGACCTTCTCGATCTGGGCGAGGTAGAACTCGGACGACTCGGTGCCGCCCGCCGACTTCAGCGGCGTGAACGCCTGCATGGCACCCAGGCCGTAGACCCTTGGTGTGCCACTCGACGCCGACGCGTAGATCGCGAAGCTGTTCTCGGCGTTGGTGCCGCGCTGCTGGGTCACATTGGCCGGGTCCGTCGCGGTGGTGTGAACGCGATAGATCTTCGGCCCGCCGACGCCGCCGGGCAGACCGGAGGCAAGCAGGTACCAGCGGTTGTGGTAGTCGCGGCCATCGCCATAGGTGTCGTCAGTCTCGTAGAGGCATTCATTCACGCTCGTGTCGCCACCCATCGTGCTGTCGCCCGCGCTCATGTTGCGGAACAGGCCGCCCGACGTCGCATTCGGCGTGGTGCCGACGAAGCCGACGCCATCGTCGCCCCGGTCGTACAGCGTGTTGTTGGTGTCCCACACCTCGTACGTCGTCGTCACGCCGGCCGTCCCGCCGAACCAGCGGTCACCGGTGCCCCGGTCCGTGTTGACGTCGCAGAAGCCGGGGTCGTAGATCCAGACGTTGCCCGTCGCCCCCTGTGGGACCTCGACGGCATAGTTGTAGTACTCGTTGGGGTCATAGCACGCGCGCACGGCCGTGATCGTGCCGCAACCCGGTGAGACCTGGCCGGTGCGCGTGTCGTAGTACGGCTGGTGCGCGTCGCCGTTCACGTTCTCCGCGCCCTGGCTATTGAGCGTGCCCCAGAACCCGCGCGGGTTGAGGATCGCGCCGTCCGCCTTCGCGCAGCTCGCGACGCCAAGATTGCAGGCCGTGCCGGGTCCCTGGAGATTGATGTCCGCAACCGGCGTGGTGGTCGTGGTCGTGGTCGTGACCGGGATCGTCGTGTTGTAGTAGGCCACCACCCGCAGCTCATCCAGGCGGATCTCGGGAGCCGCACCGCATGCACTCTTCACGGCGGTCAAGCGGACAGCGAAGTTGGTCGTGCTGAAATCGGCCACGCCTCCCACGCCCGGTGACCACGTGCGGCCGCCGGTCAGGAGCCAATCACCGAAGTTGTTCGGACTGCCGAAGATATAGTCGTTCCCGGGGTTGCCCACGGCCAGGTTCCCAGTCTCGTTGTCATTGACGGGGCCTGTCCAGTTCGGCGTCGCCGCGCCGGCGTTCTCGGACACCTGCACCTGGATCCGGTTCGGACCGGGGTTGCAGGTATTGGAGATCCAGGCGTCGTCGAGGTAAACCTCCACACCACGGATCCCGGTCACGACCTCTCCGGTCGCGAGGGTCGGTGTCAGGTCGAATCCACCGAAGACCTGGATCGCTCCGTTTGTCGGTGTGGACAGGTGCGGGCTCCCGGAGTTTCCGTTCGCCTGTACGGCAGTCACCCGGTACGGCTCGGTCGGTGGCGGCGCCGGCGGCGGGGTGGGGTTGACGGTGGTCCAGCCGACCGCCGGCCCGGCCGTGAGCGGTGACGTGGTAGCCACACGGAAGCCCGAATCGTCGGTGCTCGGGTCGATGGTGGTGACGGTCGTGGTCGTCGTCTCGGTCAACCCTCGGGTCAAGCCGAACACGCCGTAGTAGTTCTCCGGGCTGCCCATCGGCACCGGCAGGATGTACTCCGCCTTGGACATCACGTTGGCGTTGAACGAGGTGAATCCGAGGACGCGCGCGAAGTAGGTGTTCACCGGGCCGTTGATCACGACCTGCATCCGGCGGGTGCTCTGCGCGTCCTGGGTCGGGGTGACGGTGATCCCGTTCACGCCTGACGTGAAGCCGTTGCGCGACGCTTCGGTCCGGGCCAGGGTCACCGCGCCGGGCACGTTGCCGGGCAGCAGGACGACGCCGGCGAGCGCCGCGGCATCGGCCGCGCGCTGCATCCGGATCTGGCTCGACAGGAACCACGACACGTCGATGACGATGGCCGACAGGCCCATGAACACGATGATCGAGGCCGCGAAGATGACGATGATCTGGCCGCGGGCGCGCTTGTCACGCTTCGACTTCGGGGCGGTCACGACGGGCTGGTCGGAGGTGGGCATCTCACTCAACTCGGGTTCATGGCCATGATGGTTCGGTCGGTGATCTGGATCGATGTCGGGCCGCCGCCGAAGAACCGCAGGACGGACGGCAGCGGCGAGACCAGGTCGTACGTGTACTGCAGACTGACCCCGATCGAATGCACTGGGCTGCCGTTGGATCGGGTGCAGGCCGGATACCCGTCCGAGGTTCCCGGCTTCATCCGGAAGTTGAGATTCGCACCGTCGACCGTCGGGCCACCCCCGGCGCTGTACACCCAGATGCTGGCGTTGGTGTTGCCGGTCCCGTCCTGGTTGCCGGTCGTGTTCGGGCTCCCGCTCGAGCCGAGGAGCACCTTGTAGATCTTGATCTCGGTGACCTTGTCCGGCTTGACCCGCGACCCCGGCGAGACGAGCACGCGCTGGATGGCGGCGATGATCTGCGGGTCGACGAGGTCGCGATCGGGCGACTGGCCCTGGGCGAGGTCGCAGCCGAGGTCGCCGCCGCCGTTCGTCAGGGCGGATCCCGACGCGGGCGCCTTCGCGCGTCGCGGTCTCGAGCGTCTGGTGCTGGTCGAACATGAGACCGAACTCGAGCATCCCCGACAGGAGGAGCAGGAGGACGGTCAGGATCAGCGCGAACTCGACCAGGCTCTGGCCTTCCTCGCGGCGCTGGGCTCGAGCCCGACGGAGCTGCCCGAGGCGGCTCACAGGACGGGCTCCATGCGCATGCTGTTGGCCCGGTCGAAGCTCAGGCTAGGGCCGCTGAACAGGGTCCGGATCGGCGTCTTGTACTGGTGGTTGTAGCTGATCCGCACGCCGACGTGATCGACACCGGTGTGGGTGACACCGTGGGTGTCCGGCTTGCAGCCCTTCAGGATGTTGCAGCGGTCGATCTCGGGATAGCCGTCGGCGCCGCCGCCGGACGCGAGCTGGTACGGCACCGTGATCGGCGGCCGGTCGGGATAGGTGCAGGTCTTGCTCCCGCTTCGCACGTAGGTCGTGGGCGTGCTGCCGCCCCACACGGCGCCGGTCAGGGTCGACCGATAGATCTCGACCTGGTTGATCCGGGCGCGGTCCGCCGGTGCCTGGACGTCGCTCTCGACGCTGGCCAGGATGATGCAGTCGGAGTTGATCGCGTTCCCGGCTTCGGCGGCGATCAGCGCGGCATTGCGGGCCGCGAAGTTGACCGACAGGATCGCGTTGAAGACGAACGCGAACTCCACGATGGCCATGAACAGCAGCAGGAAGATCGGGATGACGAGGGCGAATTCGACCAGCACCTGACCCTTGTCATCGGGCGCGCGACGGCGTCGAAACGAGAGTCGGGGGTGGGGTCCGGAGCGGGCGGGCGGATGGTTACGGATGATCATGCCCCTGGTTGCATTGGTCGGTGGGCGCATCAGTACCACACAACGACCTTACATTCCACCTTACGATGCGGCACCCGCGCACCACTACCTTCGGCGGGGTCAGGGCGCCCGGGGGTCGACGAACCGGCAGCGGGGCCGCAGCGGACAGGCGGCGCAGTCGGGCCGGCGAGCGTGACAGACCACCCGTCCGTGCTGGATGAGGTTCACGTGGGCCTCGTACATCTGGTCCGGCTCGAGCATCCCGAGGAACAGATCATGGGCGTCATCGGCCGACACCTTGGGTCCGATCAACCCGACCCGATGGGCGACCCGTTCCACGTGCCGATCCACCGGCATGAGCGGCAGGCCGAAGCTGAACAGGAGCAGCACCGAGGCCGTCTTCTTGCCGATGCCGTCGATGGCGACCAGCCAGTCGCGGGCGTCGAGGGCGGTCATCTCGCCCAGGAATTCGAGGGCGTAGTCGCCGCGCTGCTCGCGGATGTGGCGCAGGGTCGCCTGGATCCGGGGCGCCTTCTGGTTGGCGAGGCCGCCCGGCCGGATCGTGTCGACCAGCTCGGGGAGTGGCGCGAACTCGACCGCGGCCCAGTCCGGCGCCACCCCGTCGGGCAGCCCGTCGCCGCCCCAGCCGGCGCCCGGGTTATGGGCCTGGACCGCGCCGTCGCCCGGGTACCGCGCGCGCAACGCCTCGAACGCGACCTCGGCATTGGTGTCGGCGCTGTTCTGGGTGAGGATGGTCAGGATCAGCTCGCTGGTCGGATCGAGCCGGCGCTGCCAGGTCGGCCGCCCGTAGGCCCCGGCCAATTCGTCGAGCACGTACGGCACGAGGCCTGGCCGGTAGCGCTCGAGGCGCTTCGCCCAGGTCCGGCCCGGATCGGAGAACCGCCGCTTCCTGGGTCGGGCCTTGGGCCGCGGCCGCGCGCCCGCCCCGGAATGCGGAAGACCGCCCAGGCCTGGTCTAGGTGCCTGAGCGGTCATCCGGCGGGAGATCCTGATTCGGTCGGGGTCGTCACGACCCCATCGTAGTCGGCGGTCAGCTCCCCGGGAGCTGGATGAGGCGGGTCCCCGTGGTCAGCTGCGTCACCGCGGTGACGAAGACCGACTCGAGGTCCTCCGATCGTGGCTGGCAGAAGAAGTTGTCGCCGTCGGTGTTCTCGGCCGCGACGCATCCGCCGTCGGTCGACAGGGTCGCCATGTCGGCGAGCGCCCGGGTGACCGACTTGCCGTTGTAGAACCCGGTCGTGTCGGGGCAGGCATCGCTGCCGGTGACCCCGAAGCCGACGGTGAAGATCTCGATCCCGGCGTTCTTGGCCGTCGTCGCCTCGTTGTTCGCGGCGAGGCAGGTGTAGTCGCTCGCGGTGCCGGCGCTGCCGAAGTTCGGCGAGCCGTCGGTCTCGAACAGGATCGCCTTCTTGACCCCGGTCCGGCCGCTGGCGGCGAGGTACTGGCGGGCCATCTTGATCGGGGTCGAGAGGTTCGTGCCGGTGCTCGATGCGCTCATGCAGTTGATGGTCTTGACGATCAGGCTGCTGGTGTTGACCGCGGTGCCGGTCAGGTACGACTCGCTGACGGGCGCGCCGCCGGTCCCGGTCAACCCGACGGGGATCCACTTGGCGAGGTCGGTCGGATAGGTCGAGCCGTACTGGGCGGCGGTGCCACCGACACCCTTGGCCGGCGAGTTGACGCCGCTGCACGAGCCGGGGCCGCTCGGGCCGAGGACGCCCAGGG
The DNA here is from genome assembly GCA_963746865.1 of uncultured Chloroflexia bacterium. Classification (GTDB taxonomy): domain Bacteria; phylum Chloroflexota; class Limnocylindria; order Limnocylindrales; family CSP1-4; genus SPCO01. The sequence goes on along the minus strand of CAVVDB010000007.1, from coordinate 167,360 downwards.
CGACGTGCTGGCTGGCCGGATTCAGGTGGGTCAGGATGCCTTTGGCGGCGTCCTTGGCGTTGACCATGTCGGCCGCGCTCATGCTGCCGGTCCGGTCGACGATGACCACGAGATCGAGTGGCACGTTGGGCGCGGCCCCGCACGGTCCCTTGCAGGCGGCCGACGTCACGATCTGCGTCCGGCCCTCGTTGACCCCGACCGCGGGGCCGAATCTGAACGGCACCGTGGCCCGCGAGGTGACGACGATCGTGTTGCAGGTGTCGCCCTCGGCCGGGACGCATGGTGCGGCACAGACGCCGTTGGCGCAGACCCACAGGCCGGCGACGTTGCCGCCCGGGTCGCACACGACCGGGATGTCCATCGAGTCGGGCACGTTGTTGCTGTCGCGATCGCCGACGAGGCAGCGGTACGAGACGGTGACGTCGCCGGTGGGCAGGCCCGGGTAGTTGTCCTGGGCGAACTTGAGGGCCAGGGTGCTGGCGTTGGCGCCGTTGGCGGGGAGCTGCGACGCGCCGGCCAGTGCGCCGGCGTCGAGGGCGCTCCACAGTTCCTGGTTGGCCCGGCGCAGGACGCCGATATCGACGACGAGCGCCGCGAAGCCCATCAGCACGACGAGCATCAGCGCGAAGATGACGACGATCTGGCCCTGCTGGCGATCGGAGCGACGCATCATCCGGCCTGCCTACTCGAGTCGCATCTGGGCGGACGACGACATGTTGATCGTGTTGCCCATGGCCAGCGGCCAGATCATCCGGTACTGGTAGTCGACCCGGACGACGACCGAGTCGCCGGACTGCCAGGTCCCCAGGGTGCAGGTCGCCGGAGTCGAGCCGGCGGGCCGGCTGCACGAGCTGGTGACGGTGACCCGGGTCTGGTCGAGGCCGAGGGCGATGGCTCGGGAGCGGCTCTCGATGGCGGCGGCGTTCGGGGTGATGATCCCGAGTCGGGCGCCCTCGCGGGCGGCGTTGGTGACCGTGATCGAGGACGACAGCCCCATCCCGAAGTCGATCATCCCCGCGACCAGGAGCAGGAAGAGCGGCACCACCAGGGCGAATTCGACCAGGGCCTGGCCGCGTCCGCGATCCGGGTGATGAACTGACCTGCGCGATCCCTTGATCGACACGATCTGGCACCTTCACTGCTGCCCGCTGCCGTCGGTGGACCGTTCCGATCGGTCGGCAGGCGATGGCCGGAAGGTTGGGACAGGACCGTTGGCGGAGGCAATGAGCGATTCGTACGGACGGTCCGGGAGGGCGTTGTCGGGCCCCTGGTGCGTCGCCGCGACACTTCCGGAGCCGTAGCCCATTGGTCCTACCGGGTGGAGGGCCGAACGGGGGGGTGCGGTGCGGTCAGGTGGCGATCGACGCGAGCCGCGCGAGGCGCTCGCCGCAGCGTTCGACGGGCTCCGTGCCGGCCGCCATGGCTTCTTCCACCGACTGTGGGCGCTCGACGACGGGCACCGCGATGGCGCCGACGGCCCTGAGCGCCTCGATCCCGTCGGGTTCGACGCCGCCACCGACCGCGATACAGGGCACGCCGGCGGCCGCGGCGCGGCGGGCGACGCCGAGCGCGGTCTTGCCGAACCCGGTCTGGGCATCGATCCGCCCCTCGCCGGTGATGACGAGGTCGGCGGTGGCGAGGCGGGCGTCGAAGTCGGTGGCGTCCATGACCAGGTCCACGCCGGGGCGGAGGGCGAAGGCATGGAAGCGGCCCCCGATCGCGAGGAGGCCGAACCCGACGCCGCCCGCGGCTCCGGCGCCCGGTGTGTCGCGGACGCTGGCCCCGCCCGCGGCCGCTTCGAGCGCGTCGGCGAAGGCGGCCAGGCGTCCGTCCAGGTCGGCGACGTCGGTGGGGGACGCGCCCTTCTGCGGACCGTAGACGGCGGCCGCGCCGGTCGGACCCAGGAGCGGGTTCGAGACGTCGCAGGCGACCTCGAGGTCGGTGTCGGCGAGCCGTTGGTCGAGGCCGGCGAGGTCGACGGTCGGCTGCGTCGCGGTCGGCCTTGGCGCCGATGCCGCGAAGGAGCCCGGCCCCGCCGTCGGTCGTCGCGCTGCCACCGATCCCGAGGATCACGGTCGTCGCCCCGGCGTCCAGCGCGGCCCGGATCAGCTCCCCGGTCCCGACCGACGTGGCCGCCACGGCGTCGCGCTCGCCGGGTGCGACGCGGCGTCAGGCCCGACGCCTCGGCCATCTCGATGACGGCCCGGGCGCCGTCCTCCGACCGGAGCCAGCGGGCCGTGATCCGGCGACCCAGCGGGTCGGTCGCGGGGGTCTGCTGCCAGGTCCAACCGCCGGCCGGCGGCCACCGCCTCGAGGGTCCCCTCGCCACCATCGGCGAGCGGGCAGAGGAGGATCCGGTCGTCGGGTCGGGCACGGGACCAGCCCGTGGCCAGGGCCTGCGCAACCTGGACCGAGGTCAGCGACCCCTTGAACGAATCCGGGCGCGATGAGGATCGTGCGCGCGCGCGCGAGCGCCCCGTCACCCATCTCACGCCTGGCGGATCGCACGTGGCCGTCGGGTCCGTGTCGCGGGCGGGGCCGGCGCGTCGGGCAGGCCGTCCGGGTGGTGCCGCTCGAGGTACTCGGGGATCCGGATGAGCGGCGGCCGCTCCTGGTCGGCCAGTTCGAGGACCTCCAGCGAGAGGCGGCCCTTGCCCGACCGCGGCAGCTTCATGGTCGAGCCCATCTCCGCGAAGAGCCTGGTCTTGTTCCGCTCTTCGATCCGCTTCATGACGGCCTGCAGGATGACGAACGACATCCGCGACAGCCCCTCCAGTTCCTGGTTGCGATGGACCCGTCGCTCCAGGTCCACCTGGCCCAGCCCTTCGATCCCGAGCCGCTCCGCGGTGTCGATGAGATGCCCGATCTCCACGGCATAGCCGGTGAAGAAGGAGAGCGTCTCGAGCAGCGCCCGACGCCCGGCGTACTCCCCGGCAAGCGGCTGGATCATCCCCGACAGTTCCGGGTAGAACAGGTTGATCAGCGGCCGGGCGACGAGTTCCGTGACGCGGCCGCCGCCGCCCTCGGTCAGCACCCCGCCCTCGACGATCGGTCGCTGGTAGTAGCCCTTGACGTACTGGAGCCGCGGCTCGTGGAGCAACGGCCCGAGCGTGCCGTAGACCATCCGCGGATGCCAGTTCTTCACGTCCGTGTCGGCCCACACGATGATGTCGCCGGTCGCCTCGTAGACCGACTTCCAGAGCGCCTCGCCCTTGCCGACGAACGAGCCGTAGCGCGGCAGGACGTCGGGATGCTGGACGACGCGCGCGCCCTCGGCCTCGGCGATCTCGCAGGTCCGGTCGGTCGACGCGGAATCGATGACCAGGACCTCGTCGAGGAGCGGCACGCGCCCGACCATCTCGCGCATCGCCCGGCGGACGATCGGTCCGATCGTCTCCTCCTCGTTGAGGGTCGGCAGGACGAGGCTGACCGTCAGCTTCTGCTTCTCCTTGAGGGTCGTCAGCCGGCGCAGGTCGGCGAACTCGGCGTGGTGGAAGTTCGATTCACCGAACCAGCGCTCGACCCGGACCGGGACGGCCCTGGCCTCCTCGGCCGCGCGATCGGCGGCGGCCAGGGTCTCCGCGCGCGCGGCCAGTTGGTCGAAGGTGGTCCGCTCGATCGGCTCCCGGGTCTTGACGACCATGACCGACGCGCGCGACCGGGCCGCGATCGCCTCCGGCAGCGCGCCGAACAGGTAGGTCTCGCCGTCGGCGCCGGGCTGGGCCGACGCGCCCATCACGACCAGGTCGGCCTTCTCCGCTTCGCGGACGATCGCGTTGCGGACGTTGGGCGCCTCGCGCAGGACCGCCTCGCTGCGCCCGGAGATGTGCATCTTGATGAATGCGGCGAGCGCCCGTTCCGCCTGGGCCCGGACCGCCAGCGTGATCCCCGGCGGGACGAGGTGGAGGACGATGACCGTGGCGTCGTGATGGCGGGCGATCGCGTCGGCGTACTGGAGGGCGAGCTCGGCGTGCGGTCCGCCGCGGACCGGGACCAGCACCCGGCGGATCGTCTTGGAGCCGCGCTGCTTGACGACCGCGATGTCGCACGGCGATTCGCGCACGACCTCGTCGATCGTCGGCGAGAAGACGGTCGGCCCGTTGCCGTCGCGGCCGCCGGCGTTGCGGCCGCCCCAGCCGAAGATGATGAGGTCGGCCTCCTGCTCGGCGGCCGCCTCGATGATCCCCTCGGCCGCGTGCCGCCCGATCCGGACGATGGGGTGGATGGTGGTGCCGGCCGGCGCGTAGTCGAGGACGCGCTGGAGGAGCCGGCGGGCGTGGCGGGCCCGGGTCGCGCCCTCGGACAGCGGCATCCCCTCGGGGACCTCGACGATCCCGAGCGCCGACACCTCGCCGGCGCGCCGGTCGAGCATCGCCGCGCCGAGGCGGATCAGTTCCTCGGCCGTCATCGGGTTGGCGACCGGGATGAGGATCCGTCCGGGGAGCGGGGTCCGCGCAGCCATCAGTCGACCGTCGCCATCAGGCCGCCTCGTTCCAGCGACCGACGAGGTACGGCTTCAGCAACTCGAACTCGCGGGCCTGGCGCTCGACGCGTTCCTCGGCCTGCTCGGTCGTCACGTTCCGGTTCTCGATCACGAAGCTGCCGACCCGCCCGAAGTAGATCGGCACGAGCGCCGCGACCAGCGTCTCGAGTGAGGGCTGCGGGTCGCGGGCCGCGATGATCAGGTCGTAGACGACCCGCGCCCACAGGTCGTCCGGGAAATGGAAGGCCGACACGGCGTCGGCCATCTGGAGGGTCGTGGCCGTGGTGGACGCCACGTCGCCCCCGAGTCCCAGTCGCGTCCGCGCCGCGTCGCCCAGCCGGCCCGCCTCGACGGCCAGTTCCAGGACGGTGTCCGCGGTGGCCGGGGCGAGCATCCGCCGCCACGTGTCGGCGAGGGTCAGCGAGCCGGCATGGAACTCGGACAGGAGACGGAGCGTGTTCACCTCGAGCGGCGGCGGTTCGATGATCCGCTCGAAGCCATAGGCCGGGATGTCGTGGCTGGCGTGGATCGGGAGCCAGTGCTCGGGGTAGCGATTGGCGAGGCGCAGGATCGTCCCGACGACCTGGCGGAACATCGGACCGAGGTCGGCGCCCGGGTCCTTGGGGTCGTGGATCTTGGCGCCGAGCCGGGTCTGGCAGACCGCGAAGCCGCCGGCCACCGCGGAGGTCGTCATCCAGATGTCGATCCCGAAGCGGCTGATGTCCTCGGTCCAGTCGTCGAGTTCGAGGTAGTGGCGGACGAGATCGCCCGACACGCCGAAGTCGCCACCGATCGGCTGGCGGATCCGGTGGCCGTACAGGGCGCGGGTCAGCGGATAGGTGACGGTGTTGGTGATCGTGCCGTCGTACTTGTAGCGGGCATAGAGCGGGGCCACGAAGTCGTAGCCGCCCTTGAGGATGGGCCCGGCCAGCAGTTCGATCCACTCGGGGACGATGCTCCGCAGGTCGGAGTCGACGACGACGAGGGCCTGCACCTGGAGGGCATCGGCGATCTCGAAGATCGTGCGCAGCGCGGCGCCCTTGCCGCCGACGCCGTCGATCTCGGGGTAGGTCAGGCTGACGCGTTCGAGCTTGTTGGTCGGGCGGACGAGCAGGATCTGCTCGATGTAGTCGGGCGGCTCGGTCTCGACCACGACCCGGCCGGTCCCGTCGGGCGACCCTGCGTCCGAATTGACGACGACGGGGTGGAGATCCGGGAAGTACTGGACCAGGCCGGCCTGCGCGGCGCGCACCACGTAGCCGATCGTCGCGGCGTTCTTGAAACTCGGGATCCCGACCATGATGTCGGCCCGGCCGAGCCGCTCGATCTGGTCGCGGATGGCCGGCGTGAGAGCGGTCTGGGGCACGGCTCCACCGTACCACCGTCAGCGGCGGGGCATCCCGCTCAGGGCCCAATCCTTGTTCTCGACACCGGGGGTATAGCGGCTGTTGGGCGCCTTGAAGGTGAGGCCGGTGAAGCCCTGGGTGCGCCACGAGGTGATCCATCGATCGAGCGGCGGACGGACGAAGGCACCGATCCTGACCACGTTCGATTCGACGACGACCCCTTCGAGCAGGCGCCGGCGCTCGAGCAGCGGGATGTCGAAGAGCGGCGTGTCGTCGAGCCAGACGAGGTCGGTGGCGACGAAGCAGATGTCGTCGTCGGGTGCGAAGGTCCGGGCCTCGATCGAGGCCTCCTTGTGGGCGGTGGCATCGGTCTTCGCGGATCGATGGCCGATGAACATCGAGCTCATCGACGGCATCTCGTCCGGCCAGGCCTGGGTGCTGCGCGCCATCGTGACCTGCTTGGTCAGGAAGCCATCGAGGATGAGGCCGTCGCTTCGGCCGGCGGCGGCGAGGGCGTCGATGACGACCGTCATCTCGTCGATGTGATCGCCGTCGGCGTCGATGATCAGGGCGCCTTCAGGGTCGATCGCGGCGAGGCTGCGGATGCCGATCCATTCGGGTTCCACGACCGGGTCCGCGATCTTCTGCGGGGAGCCGCGTCCGAAGCGCTGCGGTCGGAGGGTGGCCAGGAGCTGGCGCGGGCCGGTCGGGGCGGTCGGCGCGGTCGGTGCGGGTCCCTCTGTCATGGGTGAATCCTACCCCGGTCTGGACGGCTATCATCGGCCGGTGACGAGCGCCGCCCCGTCCCGCGGTCCAGCGTCCCCGGCGCCTCCACGCGGGCTCGCCGGGCTCACCCCCAGCGGCCGGGCGATCGTCCCGGCGTCGTGGGCCCTGTACGACTTCGCGAACACGATCTTCTCGTTCGCGGTCGTTTCGGGAGCGATCGGGCTCTACCTGGTCAACGACAACCAGTTCGGCGAGCGCGACGGGAACCTGTTCCTGTCGATCGCGGTCGTCATCAGCGTCGGGATCAATGCGCTGGTCTCACCGATCCTGGGCGCCTTCTCGGACCGGGGTCCGGGGCGGATGCCGTTCCTGTTGTTCTTCACGCTGCTGTGCGTCGGCGCGACCTTCTTCATCGCGGACCTGGCGCCGATCGTCGGCCTCGTCCTGTTCATCGTCGCCAACTTCGCGTACCAGGCGGCCCTCATCTATTACGACGCGACGTTGAAGTCGGTCAGCCTGCCGGCGACCCGGGGCAAGTTATCCGGTCTCGGGACCGGGATCGGGTACTGCGGGACGGTCTTCGTCGGGTTGTTGATCGCGCTCCTGGACATCGCGGTGGTCGATCGGTTCCGGCTCACCGCGATCCTGTTCCTGGTCTTCTCGATCCCGATCTTCCTGTTCGTGCGCGAGAAGCGGATCTCCGACCAGCCGGCGATCACCGCGGCCGAGATCCGGGATTCGTTCGGGCAGCTGCGTCGGTCGATCGCGCATGCGCGCGAGGTCCCGGGATTGATCCGGTTCCTGGTCGGTCGGTTCTTCTACTCCGATGCGGTCAACACGGTGATCATCGTGATGAGCGTCGTGGTCGTGAAGACGATGGACATGTCCGAGTCCTCGGCGAACCTGATCCTGCTGATGCTGACGCTGGTGGCGATCGTCATGAGCTTCGTGTGGGGCTGGCTGTGCGACCGGCAGGGACCCAAGCGGACGCTCATCTGGGTGCTCTTGTCGTGGGCGGTCGGGCTGGTGCTCGGCGGCGTGGCGATCGGGTTCGGGTCGGCCGGGATCGTGCCGTTCCTGATCGCGGGGGCGATCCTCGGGAGCGGCCTTGGCGGAGTCACCGTAGCCGATCGCGTGCTGATGGTCCGGCTGTCGCCGCCCGACAAGATCGGCGAGTTCTTCGGGATCTATGGGCTGGTCGGCAAGGGCTCGCAGGTCATCGGCCAGCTGCTGTACGGCGCGATCATCTTCCTGCTGCTCGACACGTTCGACAACGGCGCCTATCAGGTCGCGGTCTTGAGCCTGCTCGTCACGATGCTCATCGGGTTGTGGCTGGTCTGGCCGGTGCGCGACGACTGGGCGGGGTCGGGAGAAACGATGTTGGCGCCGGGGATGGGGCCGGTGGCGCCACCGGAGACGGCTGTCGCCGGCGGGAGGGCCTGGGACGCCTCGGTAGTGCGTTCGACCCGCGGGGGCCCGGGGCGTCCGGGCATGCATCTCACTCATGAGATTCGGCTTCTGCACGCTTGGCCATGGCCCCGAATCGACAGAAATGAGGGGTGGCCACGCTCGTTCGGGGCGATTCCTATGAGTGGGATGCATGCGAGGGCCCCGGGCGGCTCAGGCCGGCGGTGGGCCGGCCGCGGAGGCCGTCAGTCGGGGTAGCCGCCGGGGTGGGCCTGGCGCCAGGCCCAGGCTGAGCCGACGATCTCCTCGAGGGTGGGTCGTGCGGGCCGCCAGCCGAGGACCTCCAGGGCCCGGGTCGAGCGGGCGACGAGGACCGGGGGATCGCCTGCCCGGCGCGGGCCGATGGTCCGCGGGATCGGCCGCCCCACGACCGACTCGGCCGCCGCGATCACCTCGCGGATCGAGAACCCGCCGCCGTTCCCGAGGTTGCACACGAGCGCGGCATCGGTTCGGGGGTCGCCGGGCGCGGTCGCCTCGATCGCTCGAAGGTGGGCGTCGGCCAGGTCGGCGACGTGGATGTAGTCGCGGATGCAGGTGCCGTCGGGGGTCGGGTAGTCGTCGCCGAAGACGGTCAACTCGAGACGACCCTCGGCCGCGGCCAGGACATTGGGCACGAGGTGGGTCTCGGGGTCGTGGTCCTCGCCCAGCGCATCGGTCGCGCCGGCCACGTTGAAGTAGCGGAGCGAGACGCTGCGCAACCCGTAGGCCCGGCCGTACCAGGCGAGTGCTCCCTCGAAGGTGCGCTTGGTCTCGCCGTACGGATTGATCGGCCGGAGCGGGGCGTCCTCGGGGATCGGCGTCGCATCGGGAACGCCATAGACCGCGGCGGTCGACGAGAACACGAGCCGCCCGACCCCGGCCGCCCGGGCCGCCTGCAACAGGGCCACGCCGCCGGCGACGTTGTCGACGTAGTAGCGCGACGGGTCGGCGATCGATTCGCCGACCAACGAGCGGGCCGCGCAATGGAGGATCGCCTCGATCCGCTCGGATCCGAGCAGCCGGGTGACCGCCTCGAGGTCGCCGTACGACCCGACGTGGAGGCGTGCACCCTCCGGCACCGCCGCCCGATGCCCGGTCGTCAGGTCATCGAGGACGACCACCTCGTGCCCGGCGTCGAGGAATGCCGCCGCCGACACCGCCCCGACATAGCCGGCACCGCCGGTCACCAGGATCCTCGTCATGCGCGAACGATACGTGACCGCGCGCCCAGTGCCCCAGCGCTACTGCGGCTCGCGACGGACGGTCCGGCTGACGGTCCGCGTCACGTAGCCAAGGCCGACGTTCACGTGCTGCATCGCGTCGTTGCCGAGCTGGGTCCAGGACACGATCTCGCGCAATCCGTTGGCCGCCGCCCAGGCGAGCTGTCGGCGCTTGAGGGCGGTCGCCAGGCCGCGACCACGCCACGCGCGATCCACGACCGTCAGCCCATTCTCCGCGCGAGTGTCGTCGTCGTTCCAGGCGATCAACCCGCAGTAGCCGACGATCTCGCCGTCGACGAGTGCCACGATCGAACCGCCGGGCAGCGTCGCCTCGTCACGGAGCCACTCCTCGAGCGAGATCTTCGCGGCCCCGGTGGCGAGGGGCATGTCGGCGAAGCCCTGCTGCGCAAGAGGGTGGGCGCGACGGAGCAGGTCGGGATCGTCGGCAACGGTCGTGAAGTCGACGCCGGGAAACGGCGTTGCGTCCGGTTCACCAGGGGAGATCGCGCGGACCAGCTCGATCTGCCGGTCGACCTCGACGAAATCGTGCCGGGTGGCGAACGCCATCGAAGCGTCGTCCTGGACATGGGAGGCCAGCGATCGACGCCCGACCTCGACCTGGTGCTCGACAAGGACGGCAAGCAGCGCCGCGCCGACCCCGCGCCGTCGATGCGCCGGGAGGACACGGGGGGCGACGAAGCCGTCGGCCAGGCTTGAGTCGCTCGCGTACCCGTGGCCGGCCAGCTCGCCGGCGATCTCGGCCAGGATGAGGAGGCGGCTCGGTTCCTCGCCGGCGCGGAGCTGCTCGAGGGTCATGATCGGTTCGTCGGGGAGGACGATGCGTCGGACCCGCATCCAGGCTTCCAGGTCGGCGTCGGTCTCGGCACGGCGGATCGAGATCGCGGGCGACGTCATGATCGTCGGAAGAGTCGGGCGAGCCAGGATCTGCGCCGCGGGGGCGATCGCGCGGCTCGGGCGCTGGCTCGGGCGCCGGCTCGGGCGCCGGCTCGGGCTCGGGCGCCGGCTCGGGCTCGGGCGCCGGCTCGGGCTCGGGCGCCGGCTCGGGCTCGGGCGCCGGCTCGGGCTCGGGCGCGGTTCGGGCTCGGGCGCGGGCTCGGGCTCGGGCTCGGGCTGCTCGGTCTCCGTCGCCGGCTCGGGCTCCGTCGCCGGCTCGGTCTCCGCCGTCGCCTCCTCCACCACATCCCCGCGATACGCGATGACCTCCTCGAGCCGGGCGACCATGCGTTGGGCGGCGGCGTTCTCCGGGTCGATCGTCAGCGCGCGCCGGGCCGTCTCGAGGGCGCCCGCCTCGTCGCCCCGCTCGAGCGCGACGCGGGCCAGCCCGACGACCGCGATCGAGTTGCGCGGATCGGCCGCGGCCACCTGTCCGTAGAGCGTCTCGGCCCGATCGAGCAGCCCGACCGAGAGCGCCCGTTCCGCCTGCGAGCAGCAGCTCGATCATCGGTCCTCCGTCAGCATCGCCTGGGCGAGCAAGAGCAGGGTCGGTCGCTCGTTGAGCCCCGGATCGGCGATGACCCGCTCGAGTAACTCGTCGAGGATCCGGCCAAGAAGGGGACCCTCGGCGAGGCCCAGGTCGGCGATGAGGTCGGCGCCATCGATCGCGAGCCCGCTCCGATCCAGGACGAGCTCGGCCTCGAGCTCCGCCGCGATCCGGCCCCGAAGCTCATCGAGCAGCCCGGCCGTCGGCGGCAGCCCAGACCCGACGTTGTCCGCCTCGCGCAGGTCGAGCAGCTCGTCGAGCGCTCCGTCGCCGATCGCCGCCATCTTGCCGATGAACCGCCGGACCGCGGCGTCCGACCAGTTCGGCTCGTAGCTGAACATGTGGTTGCGAACCAGTTCCACGACCCGGTCGCGGACGGCGCGCGGTGACCGCAGCCGGTCCAGGAAGGCGCCGGCCAACTCCGCCCCGACCGCGTCGTGGCCGAGGAAGTGACCGTCCGCGAGGGTCGATGGCTTGCCGATGTCGTGGAGCAGCGCGGCCAGCCGGACGACCGGTCGCGCGACCGGCGCCGCATCCACCGAGCGCAGGGTGTGGTCCCACAGGTCCTCGCCCGGGACCTTGTTCTGTGGCACGCCCCGTTGGGCGGCAAGGTCCGCCGAGATCGGCGCGAGCAGGCCCGTGTCGCTCATCAACCGCAGCCCGACCGACGGCACGGGCGCGCCGAGCAACTTGTCCAGCTCGGCCGCGATCCGCTCGCCCGACAGGTGGGCGACCAACTCGGCCCGTGCCCCGATCCCGGCCAGGGTGTCCGCCTCGACCCCGAACCCCAGGGTGGCCGCCAGCCGGACCGTCCGGATCATCCGCAGCGCGTCCTCCTCGAACCGGGCCCGTGGGTCGCCGACGGCCCGCAACTGGCCGGCTGCCGCGTCGGACGCGCCGTCGTACGGGTCGAGCAGGGTCGGCGACTCACCGGGCCGGGCGCCCCAGGCCATCGCGTTGACCGTGAGGTCGCGGCGGGCCAGGTCGACCTCGATCGTCTCGCCGAACTCGACGCGGTGCGGCCGGCGGAAGTCGGCGTAGTCGTGGTCGGTCCGGAAGGTCGTGATCTCGAAGACCTCGCCGTCGCGGCGGACGGCGACCGTCCCGAATCGGTTCTCGTAGACGGCGCCCGGGAACAGCTCGACGAGTCGCTCGGGGAGGGCGTCCGAGGCGAGGTCCCAGTCGACCGGCTGGCGCCCGAGGACGATGTCGCGCAGCGAGCCGCCGACCACGTACGCGGCGCGGCCGTCCGCCCAGAGCGTGCCGAGCAGATCGCGGACGGCGACCGGGATCGCGCCTTCGATGGCCGCCGGCAGCCCCGTCAGTTCCGACCCAGGAAGAGGTACGTGCGCCACGCCTCGTTGGTCTCGTCGGCGAGATACGGGGTGAACAGCGAGTAGATGTCGCTGCGCGGCTCGAACGGCGCGCGGAGGAGCCGCAGGCGCGCCTCATCGAGCGTCTTGCCGCCCTTGCGGTGATTGCACGGCTTGCATGCCGTCACGAGGTTCTCCCAGGTATGGCCGCCGCCGCGGTGGCGGGGCACGACGTGATCGAGGGTCATGTCGTGGGCCTGGCGGCCGCAGTACTGGCAGGTATGCCGGTCGCGGCTGAAGACCTCGCGGCGGGACAGCTTGACCCGGGGTCTCGGCCGGCGGATCAGGTGCTGGAGGCGGATGACGGACGGCGCGCGATACTCCGTCCGCGGCGTCCTGATCACCTGGTGGTCGTATTCGATCACTTCGGCCTTTTCGCCGAACACGAGGCGGAAGGCGCGAGGCAGGTTACAGACGTTGAGCGGTTCGTAATTCTGGTTCAGAACGAGTACGACACCGTCCATTTGGCGGGACGATAGCAGAAGAGGGCGCGCGTGCTTGGACCTGGCCCGGCCCGGCCTCCCCAGAACCTCATTTTCGGGTGATTTCAACCAAGCGGAACCATCGTGACGATCCCCGCACGCCAGCCTCGACGCGATCGGTAGTTCCGCTTGGTTCGAACGACCCAAAACCTCGCTCCGGCAGACGTCGCTGTCCTCGACGCGAACGGTAGTTCCGCTTGGTTCGAACGACCCAGAACCCTCAGTCCGGCGGACGGTCGCGGCGATCGGCCTGCGCCGGACCCGGGATCCCACCCGCCGGCCTGCCCGACCTTCGTGGTCAGGGGTCGTCCGAGGGCATCGGCGATGAACCGGGCGGCGGTCAGGACGCCGTCGAGCGAGGCACCGTGCTCCCAGCCCGAGGCATCGAGGAAGTAGACCAGGTCCTCGGTCGCGAGGTTGCCGGCGGCGCCCGGGGCGTAGGGGCAGCCGCCGGTCCCGCCGGTCGAGGCGTCGAAGCAGCGGACGCCCGCATCCAGCCCGGCGGCGACGTTGGCGAGGGCCGTCCCGCGCGTGTCGTGGAAATGGAAGGCGATCCGCTCGAGCGGGATCCCGGCCTCCACGGCCAGCCCGGTGAGTGCCGCCACCTGGCCCGGCACGCCCACCCCGATCGTGTCGCCGAAGCAGACCTCGTCGACGCCGAGCTCCAGCAGCCGAAGCGCCACGTCCACGGCGACGGTCGGCTCCACGCGCCCGGTGTACGGGCACCCGAACGCGGTCGAGACATAGCCGCGCCGCCACCAACCGAGGTCGGCGGCACGGGCGAGGACCGACGTGAACGCCGCGAGCGACTCGGCGACGGTCATCCCGATATTGGCCCCCGTGAAGGCGTCGGTCGTGGCGGTGAAGACGGCGATCGCGTCGGCGCCGGCCGCCTCCGCACGTGCCATCCCGCGGTCGTTCGGGACGAGGACCGGGTAGCGGACGCCGGGGGAGCGGGCCAGGCCCGTCAGCAGCTCGTCGGCGTCGGCCAGCTGCGGGATGGCGCGTGGGGCGACGAAGCTGGTCGCCTCGATCTCGCGGAGACCGGCCTTCGCCAGGAGGAAGATGAACTCCGCCTTGGTCGCCGTCGGGATCGGCCGGGCCTCGTTCTGGAGGCCGTCGCGCGGCCCGACCTCGTAGATCCGGACGCGGTCGGTCACGTCAGACGAGCGGCGGATCCATCGCCCGCTCCAGGCGAGCGACTTCGATCTCGATCCGCCCGATCAGGTCGATCGCGGCGACGTGTTCGGGGCTGCCGTGCTTGGCCGCGTTGCGCCGGCGGCGGGTCTCGCGATGGAGCGCGAGGAGCTCGTCGCGGGTCTGCGGCAGCGGCGTCGACGTCGCGGGCTGCGGGTCGTGTTTGGCCATTCGAACCTCCGGTGGAAGCGTGGCTGAGCGTACCCGAACCCGTCCGTCAGGGTTCGATGACGGCGAGCAGCTGGCCGCGCCTGACCTGGTCGGAAGGGCGGACAAGGAGGTCCGCCACGCGACCGGCGATCGAGGCGACCACGACGTGCTCCATCTTCATCGCCTCGAGGGTCACGACGGCGTCGCCGGCCTCGACCGGGTGGCCGAGCGCGGCGTGGACGCGCAGGACGGCGCCGGGCATCGGGGCGACGATCTCGGCCGGTCCGGTCGCGCCGGCCCCGCCGTGTGCGACGGCGGCCCGCGCCGCGGTGTCGACGTCGGGCGGTGGGGCGAGCCGGAAGGTGGTGCTGCGCCCGGCGAGGTCGAAGTGGACGAGGTCGTCGATGCGCACGGCATCGACGGTCGGTGCCGGTTCGCCGGTCCGGGCCTCGAGCGCCACGGAGCGGCGCACGCCGTCGGCCTCGAGCGTGACCGAGCGAGGTCCGTTGAGCCGCCACCCGCCCATCCACGGATCGGTGGGCGCGCCGTCGTCACTCGCGAGAAGCGCGGCCGCGGTCGACCAGGCGTCGTCGGGGATCGTGGTCCGCTCCGTCCAGTCGTCGGGCGGCCAGATCCGATCGAGCGTGTCGGTCCGCGCCTCGCCGTCGAGGACGACCGGCTGGCGAACGAGCCAGCGGAGGAACCGCAGGTTCGTGACGACGCCCAGGACGACGGTCGCGTCGAGGGCTCGCGCGAGTCGGTCGAAGGCGATCGCACGGTCCGGGCCCCAGGCGATGATCTTGGCCAGCATCGGATCGAAGCGGGCGCCGATCTCGCTGCCCTGCGCCACCCCGGCATCGACCCGGATGCCGTCACCCGCCGGCCAGCGGAGGGCCTCGATCCGACCGGTCGCGGGCAGGAACCCGTCCTCGGCGTCCTCCGCGTAGAGACGGACCTCGACGGCGTGGCCGGTCGAGCGGACGTCAGCGGCTCCGAATCCCAGCGGCTCGCCGGCCGCGATCCGGAGCTGGTCGGCGACCAGGTCGCGGCCGGTCACGAGCTCGGTCACCGGGTGCTCGACCTGGAGGCGGGTGTTCATCTCGAGGAAGGCCGGCGTGCCCTTGTCGTCGACGAGGAACTCGCAGGTGCCGGCGCTCACGTAGCCGACCGCGCGGGCCAGGGTCAGCGCGGCGTCGCCGAGTCGGGCGCGGAAGGCAGGGGTGACGGCTGGGGAGGGCGATTCCTCGAGGACCTTCTGGTGGCGTCGCTGGATCGAGCAGTCGCGTTCGCCGAGGTGGACGCCATTGCCGTGGGCATCGAACAGGACCTGGATCTCGACATGGCGGCCGCCCTCGACGAAGCGTTCGAGGATGAGTCGGTCGTCGCCGAAGGCCGCGGTGGCCTCGCGCCGGGCGGCGGCGAGCGCGTCGGGCAGCCGGTCGGGTTCGCGGACGGTGCGCATCCCCTTGCCGCCGCCACCGGCCGCCGGCTTGACGAGGACCGGGTAGCCGATGGTGGTTGCCGCCTTCGTCAGGGCCTTGTCCGACTGGTCGGCGCCGTCGTAGCCGGGGAGGATCGGGACGCCGAGCGTGGCGGCGAGTCGGCGGGCTGCGGCCTTGTCGCCCATCGCCCGGATGGCCGACGGCGGCGGGCCGACCCAGCGGAGCCCGGCAGCCTCGACGGCCTCGGCGAAGTCCGCGTTCTCGGCGAGGAACCCGAAGCCCGGGTGGACGGCATCGGCACCGGCGCTGACGGCGGCTGCGACGACCGCGTCGATGTCGAGGAGGTCGAGCGCGTCGGCGCCTTCCGTGTCGGGCGCGACCGCCCGGATGCCGAGGCGGTCGCACGTGCGGGTGATCCGGGCCGCGATCTCACCGCGGTTCGCGATGAACAGGGTCCGGATCGGCGCCGTTAGGGCCCCGACCGGCTCGCCAGACGCCATGAACGCGTCAATCGCGTCATTTGCGACGCGCCACCGTCCACCAACGCGTCTCGCCGGCAGCCGACCGCTAGCGATCCACCGCTGGACCGACCGCGTGGTCGTGCCGATCCGCACTGCCGCCTGGCTCGGACTGAGTTCGTCTGGCATCCGTGTCGCGATCGTCGCATAGAACGGCCGCGACCGCCAGTCGGATCAGGGCGTCGGCGACGGACGCGGCTCTGGTGGGGGCGGATCCGTGATCAACACTCGCCAGGCGGTGCCGGCCTCCGCGGTCACGGTGATCTCGACCGGAGCGTTGATCACGATGCGGCGGCTGGGAAAGCCGATCGGGATGCCGGTCGTGCACTCGATCTCCCACGGATCCATCGTGCGGATACTCGTCGCGATACGGATGGTCCCATCGCCCACGCACATCGCGACGAACCCGATCCCCTCCGTGAACGCTGCCGTTCCGATCACGAACCTCTGTGGTCCCCCCGTCTCGCCCGGCTGCGGCTCGTGCTCTCCCTCGATGACGACCGGACCGACGTCGCTGTACGTGGCGAGCATGTCGTCGCGAGACATGAGCTCGACGACATGCCCGGCTGGCGGTGGCGCGGCCTCCACGACCGGCCCGAAGGCCGGGCCGGGCCATGCATCCGCGTTGATGGAAGTGATGAACCCGGCCAGGTCACCCGCGTGATACGTGGCCGGCGTGGAGCCATCGGTCGGGATCAGGATCGATCCCGGGTAGTCGGGGACGGCGAAAGAGACGAGCGCCGCGAGGGAATCGTCCGGGGCCAGATTGCTGAAGGACGCCGATTGGATACCCGCTCTGACCGGGACGCTGGCCATGACCTTCGCCGAGGCTTCGGCATCGGCTCGCACCAATTCGAACGAGCGCCCGTCGCGGGTCGTGTCAAGCAACAACCAAGCCGCCTGGCCATCAGCCGAGATCCTCGCGTCCATCACGTTCGAACGGGACTCGTTCTTGTATCTGACGGTGATGAGGCCGGCCGGGTCCTTGCTCACGACCGAGCCATCGGGAAGGCCTAGACACGAACCGGCGGCGGCCAGCCGGGAGCAACGCTGGAGCCACGACCCGTTGGTCGCCAGCTTCCTGCCCCACGGACCGGGGTCTACGGACAGCGCCAGGTTCTCGCCGTGGCCGGCACCAAGCGGCACGGTCTTCCGTGTCAAGGTGGTCGACCAGACCGACTTGTCGCCGATCGCGCTGATGGCGATCAACTCGGATCCGACGGTCGTCCAGTGGAGGCTGCCGCCCTCGTCGATGGCGGATGGGATCCGCTGCGTGGCCCCTGTGCGGGGGTCGACGACGATCACGCTGCCGTCGGCGAGTGATGTCGCGAACCGCCCGTCGGGGCTCCACACCCCGGTTCCCTCCATGATCCCGAGGCCGACCGCCTCCTGGATCAGTCGAGCCTTGCGGGTCGGGTCGCGCAGGTCGACGAGTGCCCAGGCCTCGTCGGTCGCGGTGATCCCCGGTGGCAGGGACAAGGCGACCGCGATCCAGCCCGTCTCCGAGACGACTCCCCCGTTCATCCGGTAGCCCGCCGGGACGATCCCGACAGGCAGCGTCGCGATCAGGCGCTCCTGGCCATCGGCGCGCACGGCGATGACGTCCATGGCCGAGGGAGCCTCGTAGTCGTAGCGGGCGATGATCGACTGGTATCGAGTCTCCGCTACCGGCGGCGTCGGCGGCCGAAGCATTCCCGCCACGAGCGCCGCGGTCGGGATGGCCAGCGCGGCCGCGATGCCGAGGAGGATCAGGCGTCGGCGTCGTCCCCTCCGCGAGCGATCCTGCCATCGCGCGCGCAGCGTCTCCGGGGCAAGCGTGACCGGCACGGTCGACGCCTCGGCGATAAGGGTCTGCCGGAGGAGGCCCTCCAGCATCAGGTCGTCGATGTCACGCATGTCGCACCTCCGCGAGTGCCGGCGGTTCCGAGAGCGCGGTGCGGAGGTGGGCGAGGGCGGCCTTCAACTGGGTCTTGACGGTGTTGGGGCTGACGCCGAGGGCCGTCGCCACCTCCTCGACGGGCAGGTCGGCGTAGTACCGCAGGACGACCGCGGCGCGCATCTTCGGGGCCAGGCCCGACACGCCCTGCCAGAGGGCTGCGCGGTCGTCGGGGTCGAGGCCGGGTCGGGGTGCCGTCGGCTCGGCGACGAGGTGCAGCTCGATCACCCGGCCGCCCTTCCGACGCTGGCCGAGCGCGATGTTCGTGGCGATCCGGAGGAGCCACGGCCGAAGGGCATCCGGGTCGCGAAGCGAGGCGCCGCGGGCCAGGGCGGTCAGCAGCGTCTCACTCAGGACGTCCTCGGCGGCGGCTCGGTCACGGAGGATCAGGTAGGCGACGCCCTGGATCTCCCCGCCGAATTGGTCGAGGAGGGTGGCCAGGACATCCGGCTCGCCGCGACGAAGCGCCTCGACCGTCACGGCCGACGCTCGACTGGTTCGGCGTCCCTCGAGATCTGCATGCCGGATAGATGCGCGGGGATGGCGAAACGGGTGAGTCGCGGCCGAAGATGCCCGCCGGCGAGCGCGACATGCATCTGACTCATGAGATCGGCGTCTTGCACGCTTGGCGGTGCCTCGATTCCGACAGAAGTCGGGGATGGCCACGCTCGTTCACGTCGATTCACATGAGCAGGATGCATGCGGGGCGTCGCGGGGCGTCGGTGACCGCCGCTTCGACCTAGTCCGGGTCGGGGGCCCAGGCCGGTCGGCGCTTCTCGCTGAAGGCGCGGAAGCCCTCCTGGGCCTCCTCGCTCGTCCGCTGTCTCGCGATGACGCGCGCCGTGTGCCACTTCGCCGAGCCATGGCCCAGCCCGCGCACCTCGCGGACGACCGCCTTCGCTGCCCGCGCCGCCGTCGGGCCCGCCGCGAGCAGGTCGGCGACCGCCACCTCCACTGCCGCGTCCAGCGCCTCGACGCCCTCGACGATCTCGTGGACCAGCCCGATCCGCGCCGCCCGGGTCGCATCGAAGCGCCGGCCACCGGGGAACAGCGCCCGGGCGTGACTCTCGCCGATCTTGGCGATCACGAACGGGCTGATGACCGACGGCAGGATCCCGAGCCGCGTCTCGGTGAACCCGAACCGTGCCCCGGACTCGGCGATGACCAGGTCCGAGACCGCGCACAGGCCCATCCCGCCACCAAGCGCCGAGCCCTGGACCCGCGCGATGACCGGCACCGGGCAGGTGTCGATGGTCTCGAACATGTCGGCCATGGCCATCGCGTCCTGCTCGTTGCCCTCGGTGTCGAGGGCCATCGCCGCGCGCATCCAGCCGAGGTCCGCGCCGGCACAGAACGATGGTCCGTCGCCGGCCAGCACGACCGCCCGGAGCCGGGTCGGGTCCTCCCGGGCAAGCGTCGCGAAGGTCGTCCGGAGGTCGGCGATCATCGTCGCGTCGAAGGCGTTGTGGACGTCCGGCCGCGACAGCGTCACGCGGGCCACGACGTCGCCCGGCCCGGAGCGCTCGATGCGAAGGGTGGCCGACGAGGGCGTCACGACCGCATCGTACGGCAGCGTCGGGCCGTCAACCGAGATCCGCCGCCCGGATCACGACGCGCTGGCCGATCCGCTCGAGGCCGGCCCGGGCCAGGTTGTCGGATGAATGCGCGCCGGCGAGCGCCCAGGCGGCGAGGCGTTCGCAGCCGCGGTCGGCTGACATCCGTGCCCTGGCCGCGATCATGGCCCGCTGGATCCCGCGCCCCCGGGCCGCCGGCACCACCGATGCCCAGCTCAGCCAACCGACCCCATCCGCCGTGAACAATGAACCCGTGGCCACCGTCCGGCCATCCAGCTCGCCCGCCAGGAGGAGCCAGTCCGGAGCTCGGCCCACGTGCGGGGCCATCGCGCGCCACAGCGTGGCGACCTCTGGAGCAGGCGCGAAGACCTCGATCCCGGCATCGAACCAGGCGCCGGCTTCGTCGGCGGCCATGACCCGCGTCTCGAAGCCTTCAATGGCGACAGGCGGCACCGAGACCGCGGCGCCAAGGTAGACATCGAGTCGGATGCGTGGCTCGACGCCGCTCGGCACCATCTCCGGCGCGACGGCGATCTCACCGGCGACGCCGTGGTCCTCGAAGAACGCGGCTGCCTCGCCGACCCGGCCCGGATGTTCGGCCAGTCCGAGCCCGCGATTGAACTGGCTCGCCGCGATGGACGGTGCGGCGCCGAGCAGGATCCGGCCGTCGTCGACGACGTGCATCTCGAGCCCGGCAGCCTGGGCGGCGGACCACTCGGCCCGGACGGCCGCGCGCTGGACCGCCCCGAACGTCGCCAGCGGCCCGATCGCCTGATGCTGCAGCGCACTCACCACCGCATCCTACGGCCGCGCTCCGGCCGAATGGCCCGGAATCCTCTGCTAGGCTCCCGGTCGTGCGTGCGGACGATCGCCAGCCACTCTCGGACGGCTGAGCCATGGGCCCGTGGGATCCGAATTGGCGACCCGACCCGAGTGGCCGACGGCTGCTCGTGATCCGGGCCGCGCGCTGGGGCGCCCTGGCCTCGGCCATCATCTTCGGTGCCCTCGTCGTCGTCGCGACCGTCGTGACCCCGCTAGCGTCCGCCTTCCGGGGTGCCGAGCTGGTCGACGGCATCGTGATCGCCCTGTTCAGCCTGCCCGGGCTCGCACTGCTCGGGGCCGGCTTGACACCGGCGGCACTCGGGACCCGGACCTCGGCGGCCGGCGCGGGACTCGCCGTCGGCGTCGGTGTCCCGGTCGCGGCCGTCACTTCGGCCATGATCGGGGCATTCTTCGTCGTCGAACTCGCCGGTGATCCGGGTCAGGGGTCGAAGGCGGCCGGCGACATCCTGCGGGCCGGCGTGACCGCCGCCGTCCGGATCGCGCCGCTGATCGCGGTCGGGTCGGTCGCCTGGGTCGTGTTCGTTCGGCGGCTCGGTCGGGCGGCCCTCGCTGTCAGCCCAGAACCCGAACCTCGTCGCCCAGGCGGATGACGCCCGGGGTCACGACCTGGGCCTTGACCCCGAACATGATGTCCTTGCCATCGACCTGGCCGCGGTAGCCCTTGATCGCGCGCAGCGTGTCGTAGTCGCGCATGTCCCGTGTCGGGGTCGTGGGTCGTCATCGCGCAGCGGGCGACCGGGGCGCTGATCTCGAGGACGGTCTCGCCGAGGCCGATCCGGCCACCGACCCAGGTGTCCTCCTCGTGTGGCCCGCCACCCTCGAGCTCGATCAGCATCCGGAACCGGCGCGCGTCGACGTCACCGACGCCGAGCACGGCGCCGAGCGCGTCGAGCGAGCCATCGCTGACAAGGGTCGCCGGGTTCGCGACGCGCGTCCCGCCGATCCGGTCACAGCGGACGATGCGGACCGGCCTGCCGATGAAGGCGCCGAGCGCCTCGCCCCACGGTCCCTCGACGATGTGCCCGACCCCGGTCCGGCCGTGGATCGGCGTCTCGATCGGGCCGTCGAGGCGGACCTCGTCGTCGATGACGGTCAAGTCGGGGAAGGTCAGCCGCAGGCGCGTGGCCTCGGGGTTCGTCCAGGCCGAGACGCGGACCATCGGCCCGGCGATCAGCTGGTCGACCAACCGGTTGCCCCCGTCGATGACGAAGAACCGGCGGTCCTCCGCGACGCCGTCGGGGGTCACGAGGATCTCGTCGCGCGATTCGAGGCCGAGACTCCGGACCGGCGCGATGTTCAGGCGACTAACGCGAGGCATGCCCCGATGCTACCCGAGCCATGACCCTCCCATGCTGTGCGAGCCGTCAGCCGCGGCTCCGAAACTCCCGCAGGAACCGCTCGTACTCCGCGCGATCGGTCAGTTCCGGGTCGATCGGAAGCAGGTCCTGCGCCGCGAAGTTCTTCCGGGTGCTGCCGAACCCCCAGGTGCCCTCCCGCAATGCCGGATGCCCGATGAACGGACGGATGACCTCTGGCGCAGCGTGTCGGAAGTCGATCAGCCAGAGCGTCTCGAGGTTCGGCGCCTCGGCGACCGGCCGGAGATCGGTCAACCCGCGCATGCTTTCGAGCGTCACCTTGCGCAGCCGGTCCAGGCGGCGAAACGATGGCAGACGGGTGACCCGTTTCAACGCCTGAAGGTAGAGCTCCTCCAGGGTCACGACCTCGCCGATGGCGTCGACGTCCTCGAGACCGCGGATCATCCAGAGCTCCAGGTACGCAAGCCGTCCGATCCTCGGCAACAGTCGAAGGTCCGTCGTTCCGCCCAGCTTGATATCGAGTGACCGAAGCCGAGCCAACGGCACCAGGATGGAGAGGTCCGACAGTGTGATCGAGCGTAGCGTCAGGTCCTCGAGAGCGGCCAGCTCGCCGATCACCTCGATGTCCCGGTGCTGTCGTTCCAGGTACAGCGTCCGCAGGCTGTGGAACCGGCGTAGCGGCGACAACGAGATGCGCTTGTCCGTCGCGCCGATCCAGATCTCGGTGACGTCGTCGGGCAGGTGCCGTAGGCCGTCCAGCGAGGTCAGCGCGCCCTCACCCACGTCGAGCTGGCGAAGGTGCGGATAGAAACGGAGGAACTCGAGGTCCCGCGGACCAGATCGACCGTACTTGTCGCCGACGCTCGCCCTGACATCGATGCGGCCGCCGATCATCGCAGAGGCCCGCCGGTGGTAGTCATCGTCCCCGTCGATATCGAGACGGACGACAGTCTCGTCGCGTCTCAACGGCGACCAGTCGACATCACGGCGCAGGGCGAGGTTCCGAAGCTGGCGCGCCACCCCGGTCACATCCGGAAGACTCCGAAGCGGGTCTCGGGGATCGGCGCATGGAGCGCCGCCTCGATGCCCATCGACAGGATGCGCCGCGTGTCGAGCGGGTCGATGACCCCATCGTCCCAGAGCCGGGCCGTCGCGAAGTAGGGTGACCCCTCGCGCTCGTAGGTCTCGAGGATCGGCGCCTCGAAGGCGTCGCGCTCGTCGTCGGTCTCGAAGCCGCCGCGGACCGTGGACAGGACGCGGGCCGCCTGGGACCCGCCCATGACCGAGATCCGGGCGTTGGGCCACGACCACAGGAAGCGCGGCTGGTATGCGCGGCCGGCCATCGCGTAGTTGCCGGCCCCGAACGACCCACCGATGAGGACGGTGAACTTCGGGACCTCGGCGGAGGCGACGGCGGTGACCAGCTTGGCGCCGTCCTTGGCGATGCCGGCCTCCTCGTATTCGCGCCCGACCATGAACCCGGTGATGTTCTGGAGGAAGACGAGCGGGATCCGGCGCTGGCAGGCAAGCTCGATGAAGTGGGCGCCCTTGAGCGCCGACTGGCTGAACAGGATCCCGTCGTTGGCGAGGATAGCGACCGGGTAGCCGGCGAGGTGGGCGAAGCCGGTCACGAGCGTCTCGCCGTAGACCGGCTTGAACTCGTGGAAACGGCTGCCGTCGACGAGTCGGGCGATGAGTTCGCGGACCGGGACGGGGCGGCGTGAGTCGAGCGAGACGGCGCCATAGAGGGAGGCGGTGGCGTCGTCGCCCTCGGGGTTGACCGCGGGCGGTTCCGGGGTGCGGCGGTCCCATGGCGGTTCGGGGGTTCGGCGGTTGAGGTTCGAGATGATCGATCGCCCGAGGGCGAGGGCGTGCTCGTCGTCGAGCGCCTCGTGATCGGCGACGCCAGATCGTCTGGTGTGGACCTCGGCGCCACCGAGTTCCTCCGGGGTCACGTCCTCGCCGGTGGCCGCCTTCACCAGTGGCGGTCCGCCGAGGAAGATCGTGCCGGTGCCGCGGACGATGACGGTCTCGTCGCTCATCGCCGGGACATAGGCGCCGCCGGCGGTGCAGGAGCCCATGACCAGGGCCACCTGCGGGATCCCGGCGGCCGACATCCGGGCCTGGTTGTAGAAGATGCGGCCGAAATGGTCGCGGTCGGGGAAGACGTCGGCCTGGAGCGGGAGAAAGGCGCCGCCGCTGTCGACCAGGTAGATGCATGGCAGCCGGTTCTCGAGCGCGATCTCCTGGGCGCGGAGGTGCTTCTTGACGGTCATCGGGTAGTAGGTGCCGCCCTTGACCGTGGCGTCATTGGCGACGACGACGCAGGTCGTGCCCTCCACCCGGCCGACGCCGGTCACGATCCCGGCGCCCGGGGCATCGTCGTCGTAGAGGCCGGTGGCGGCGAGGGGACTGAGTTCCAGGAAGGCGTAGCCCGGGTCAAGGAGGCGTTCGATCCGTTCGCGGACGGGGAGCTTGCCGCGCTCGCGGTGGCGTTCGATGGAGCGGTCATCGCCCGCGGCGCCGCGGCCGGCGATCGCCGTCTGGCGGTCGCGAAGGTCGGCGACCAGGGCGGCCAGGGCGTCGTGGTTCGCGCGCGTCTCGGGCGCCGTTGGGTCGAGCCGGCTGCGCAGGACGGACATGGTTCCGATGATAGGTCCGCGGACGTGCGGGTGGCCTTGACGTTCGTCGTCGCCGGTCTGATGATGTTTACGTCATCAAGGAGGTTGCGATGTCGATGGCCGGTCGAATGGTCCGCGAGGCGCGCGGTCGCGCCAAGCTGACCCAGCGCCAGCTTTCGGCGAAGGCCGGGATCCCGCAGGAGACGATCGCCCGCATCGAGCGCGGCCGGGTCGACCCGCGGGCCGGGACGCTGGATCGGTTGCTGGAGGCGTGCGGCTACGGGCTGGAGTCGATGCCGCGTCTAGGCATCGGTATCGATCGCACGCAGATACAGGCCCTACTCCGGCTGACACCGTCCGAACGCCTCGCCGTCGCGATCGCGAACGACCAGCACTTCGTTGAACTCCGCCGGTCGATCCGGCGAGTCGCCGAATGAGCGAGCATCCGCTACTCCAGGCGGGCGAGATCCTGCGGACCTTGCATGAGACCGGCGTCCGTTTCGTCCTGATCGGCGGTCTGGCATCGCAGGTCCACGGATCACCGTCGCTGACCGGTGATGTGGACATCTGTTTCGCTCTCGATGGGGAGAACCTCCAACGCTTGAGCAACGCCCTCGAGTCCCTCGCGGCGATCCGCCGCAACCTCGAGCCCGGCATCGTCGCGCCGATCGATCACCGAGCGCTGCGCGCCGGGGACGTGTTCACGCTGTCCACTCGGTTCGGCGATCTCGATCTCCTCGCCCATCCGGACCCACACCTCGACTTCGAGACGCTTCGGAGCCGGTCGATCGCCGCCACGATCTTCGGCATCGAGGTTCGCGTAGCTGGCCTCGGCGACCTCATGGACATGAAGCGAGCCGCCGGCCGACCCAAAGACCGGATCGAGCTGGAGATCCTGGGCGCCCTCCGCGAGGAGCTCGACCGCCGCGACGGGTGAGCGTCAGGCGCTCGATGCTGTCCGTTTGTCGGCGATCTGGATCAGGCCGCGTGCCGCCACGGTCCAGGCAGCCCCCAGAGCGAGCGCCGGACCCATCAAGTAGAGGATCCCAGCGACCGCGTATGTGAGCCTGACGATGACGCCGAAGATGATCGCGAAGATGATCGCGACGGGGTCGGGTCCATCGGTGGAGATCACCTCGACGATCCCCTGGACCACCGAGCCGGCAACCATCGCTCCGATGAGGGCGATGGCATACCCGAGGGTGGCGATGAGCATTCTGCGCGGTTCCGACGCGGCAAGGGGTCCGGCGAGCCAACCGGCGGCCGTGGTTCCGACGGTCACCAACGTGAACGAACCTGCGAGCTGGAGCGGCGATGCCCCGGTGCCGCTGACGACGAACAGCAGGGCGATCGCCAGCATCGGCACGAGGCCGGCCAACGCGCCCCGCCAGCGAGCGGTCACCGCGCCCATCCGCGCCCGGCGAGCCGCCGAACGATCACGGCCCAGACGAGCGCAGCCGGGAATGCGATGACCAGCGCGAAACCGGAGACCACCAGCCCGACAACAAACAGCATGAACGCCAGCGGGATCGTGCCGAAGACGAGGAGGGGCGTCGCTGGGCCAGCGGACGAGTCCACCGGGTCGGCCAGGCTGCCCGCGACGATCGAAGCTGCTATGACCACCGATGTGACGGCGTCCCCGATCACGACAGCGACCACCGCCAACCAGCCTGCGGCTCGGATCGCACCCCATCGGCTCGCCTTGACGACCCGCGGTGCGAGGTACCAGCCCCCCAACACCGCACCCGGAAGTCCCATCACCGCAGCGAGCCAGCCGGCGGACGCCTCGAGAGCGCCGTGGATGCCGATCGCAACACAGATCGCCAAAGCGACCACCGCCCCGAGGAACGATGCGCGTGGGTTGGAGGCGTGAGGCTCGGACTCGGCCAGATCCGCTCGGGTCGCCCACGAGACCACCGGTGACGTAGATGGCGAGGAGCGTTCGACGCTGTTGGCGGTGATCATGGCCGATCCTCCGTGCTACTCTGACATAGCAAGTTATGAGCGCTAAACAGGCTACTGTCAAGTCGCACGTTATGGCTGCCGGTGCGGAATCGCACGGCTCGAACGGTCACGCCGACGACGTCGACGGCCCGCTGCCCAGTCAGACGGCCGAGACGATCCGGATCGAGCTGGCCGAGGCATGGGGCGAGATGGGCGCGGCGTGGGGCGTGGCCCCGGCTATCGCCCGCGTCCAGGCCTATCTCATGGCCCGCCAGGAGCCGCTGACCGAGCGCGAAGTGCGCGAGGCGCTGGGGCTCAGCCACCGGGCCGCCAGCCTGGCCCTCGCCGAGGCGGAGTCGTGGGGGATCGTGGAGCGGGTCCCGGAACCACGCCGGGTGGGTCGGCGCGGCCCGGCCGGGGCGGCGTACCTGGCGGTCGGGGACCACTGGCAGTGGTTCGGCCGGGTCATCGCCGAGCGGAAGGTCCGCGAAGGTGATCCGATCGTCGCGGTCCTCGAGGAGAAGGAACGCGAGGCGACGGCCGCGCTGGCCGCCAACCCGGGCGACACCGAACTGGCTGCGCTGCGCGACTGGCTGGCGGCGTTCCTCGTGTTCGTCCGGTTGTTCGATCGGGCGGTCGGGCTCGTGCCGCAGGTCGAGCCGCGCGAACTCGAGCGATCGTTGCAGCTCCTGGGCCGCGTTCCGGATACGACGATCCTTCGCTTGTTCGACCTCCTGGCCGGGCTGCCGGACCAGGACGTCATCGACCTGGTCGAGGCGCTCTCGCGGCTGTCACCGGGAGCGGCCCGACGCGCAACGAAATTGATGTCGGGGGTCGTCCGGACGGTCGCCCGCTAGCGGTCTCCCCGGCGGGCCGGCGCGACTGTGGGTCGCGTTTTCCGGGTCGAAGCAGTGGATTCGGCCTGCTCGGCGCGAATCCGCGACTCTGGGTCACGTTCGCGTGGCCTAGAGGCCTCAGACCCGCCGCTCCGGCCGAAAACGAGACTGTGAGTCGCGCTCGTCGCATACCAGGCGTCGAAAACGTGCGCCATGTCGCGCCGCGCCGACGGAAACGCGTCATCGTCGCGCCCCAAGCGACGAATTCGGGCCTGAAGGCTCTGGACCACGGTTCGAGCGCGAAGCAAAGGCCCGCGATGCAGGTTTCGTCGCCTCAAGGCCGACAAGGGCGCCCGCTAACATCGAGGACATGGCCGAGCCCCGCGCCGACCGCCCGCATGTCCCGGGCTACGGCATCCCCGAAACGCTCGAGGGCGTGCTGCCGTGGTCGTGGGCGCTCGAGCGCCTCGAGCGCGCGCTCATCTACTGGCTG
Source organism: uncultured Chloroflexia bacterium (assembly GCA_963746865.1). Lineage (GTDB taxonomy): Bacteria > Chloroflexota > Limnocylindria > Limnocylindrales > CSP1-4 > SPCO01. The sequence continues at coordinate 139,913 of CAVVDB010000007.1, read as the reverse complement.
GCCACCGCGGGCTCGGATCGGCGCGCCACACCTCATCCCGATCTGGGGGGCGTGGGTCGACGGACGTTGGTACGTGGAAGGTGGTCCGACGCGCTGGCAGCGCAATCTCCGTGAGAACCCGCAGCTCGCGATCCACATCGAGATCGGCGACGAGGTCGTGATCGTCGAGGGGTCCGCGGTCGAGCTGGTCGCGCCGGGGGAGCCGCTGTCCGGCGCGATCCTGGCGGGGTATGCCAAGTACCAGCCCGGGTACGTCGCCGATGCCGAGAACTGGGCCGAGGGCGGCCTCTGGGAGCTTCGGCCGGTCAAGGCCTTCGCGTGGTCGGTCTTCCCGACCGACATGACACGGTTCCGGTTCTAGGCCGAGGCCCGGCGCCGCCGCCACGTGCCGTCGTGATGGGTCGTATGCATCCCACTCATGCGAATCGCGATCAGTGAGCGTGGCCATGGCCGACTTCTGTCCGAATCGGGGCATGGCCAAGCGTGTCCGGCTCGAATCTCATGAGTGAGATGCATACGCGGGCCCACGCCGGCCATCGCGGGCCTTCGCGGGCCTACGCGGGCCGCCCGTCCCGCCTCGCGAGAGCCCTCGTGCGCGCCCGTGCGATAATCCCGACGCGCGAGGGGCTCGGCCGACTCGAACGGGCGACGACCCCGGGGCCAGACCCGGCCGGCGACCCGAGCGCGGCAACCAAAGGGACTCCGCTGACATGACCCTCGAAACGTCCACCTGGGCGACCAAGAAGGGCCTCGCCCAGATGCTCAAGGGCGGCGTCATCATGGACGTCGTCACGCCCGATCAGGCCAAGGTCGCCGAGGACGCCGGCGCGGTCGCCGTCATGGCGCTCGAGCGCGTCCCGGCCGACATCCGCAAGGCCGGCGGCGTCGCCCGCATGTCCGATCCCGAGATGATCGTCGGGATCATGGACGCGGTGACCATCCCGGTCATGGCCAAGGCGCGCATCGGCCACTTCGTCGAGGCGCAGGTCCTCGAGGCGCTCGGTGTCGACTACATCGACGAATCCGAGGTCCTCACCCCGGCCGACGAGCGGAACCACATCGACAAGCACGCCTTCAAGGTGCCGTTCGTGTGCGGCTGCCGGAACCTCGGCGAGGCGCATCCGCCGGATCAACGAGGGCGCCGCGATGATGCGGACCAAGGGCGAGGCCGGGACCGGCAACATCGTCGAGGCGGTCCACCAGCTGCGCGACGTGCTGGCCGAGATCCGCCGCCTGCAGGGCATGCGCGAGGACGAGCTGTTCGTCGCGGCCAAGGAGCTCGGCGCGCCGTACGAGCTGGTCAAGGACATCGCGACCAACGGCAAGCTGCCGGTCGTGAATTTCGTCGCGGGCGGGATCAGCACACCGTCCGACGCTGCGCTGGTCATGCAGCTCGGCGCGGAGGGCGTCTTCGTCGGATCGGGCATCTTCAAGAGCGAGGACCCGGCCCGGATGGCCAACGCGATCGTCCAGGCGACGACCTTCTTCGACGATCCCAAGAAGATCGCCGAGGTCAGCAAGGGGCTGGGTGCGCCGATGCGCGGGATCGCCCTCGAGGAGATCCCCGACCAGGAGCGACTCGCCGTCCGGGGCTGGTAGGGCGACACGACCCACACGGCGACCGCGACATGAGGATCGGCGTCCTCGCCCTGCAGGGGGCGTTCCGCGAGCACCTCGACACGCTCCATGCGATCGGCGTGGAGGGCGTCCGCGTGCGCGAGCCGGCCGACCTGGCCGACGTCAGCGGGCTGATCCTGCCGGGCGGCGAGAGCACCACGATGCGCCAGCTCATCGAGCGCTGGGGGCTGCACGACCCGATCCTCGAGCTGGCCGCCCGTGGCGCGCCCGTCTTCGGCACATGCGCCGGGATGATCGTCCTCGCGACCGAGATCGCCGGTGGCGAGCCACCGATCCTGCCGCTCCTCGACGTGACCGTCGAGCGCAACGCGTTCGGGCGCCAGCTGGACTCGTTCGAGGCGGAGCTTGACGTGCCGGTCCTGGGCAGCACCCCGGTCCATGCCGTCTTCATCCGCGCCCCGATCATCGAGCGGACCGGGCCTGATGTGGACGTGCTGGCCCGACTCGACGACGGTCGGATCGTCGCGGTCCGCCAGCGCAACGTGATCGCCACCGCGTTCCACCCCGAACTCGCCGGCGAGACCCGCTTCCACCGGCTGGTGGCGACGATGGCCTCGGAGCACGACGACCCGGGCGAGGGCTCCGGCCGACGGCCGCACCCCACCCGCCGCTCAGCCGCGGGCCGCCACGACGGGGCCGCGACGTGAGCGCCACGTGAGCGCCATGCGGAGCCCGCGCAGCACCGGCAAGGTCCGGGCGGCGCGCCTGACCGACCTCGCCGCGCTCGGGGAGCTGTCGCGCCTGTGCCAGTCCGACTCCGCCGACACGCGCTCGCTCGGCCTGCCGGTCAACGGCCCCCCGATCGGCGTGTTCAGCCTCTTCCGCCTGCCGCTGGGCGCCTTCCGCCCGAACGACCTGATGTTCGTGTACGAGGAGGAGGGCCGGATCGCCGGGCTCGTCCGGGTGGAGCGCGAGACGGTCCGCGACGAGTGGACGATCGTGGAGCTGGATGCGGTCGGGATGGCCAACGCCGGCGACATCCGCTACCGCCTCGTCCAGCAGCTCCTGCGCGAGGGCGCCAAACGCGCCGCCGCCCGCTTCCACGTCGCCTGCGCCGACGTCGACGGCAACGTCGAGCTGCTGATGCAGGCGGGTTTCATGCGCTACGGCGAGGAGCACGTCCTGGTCCGCGCCGCGGGCAAGGCGCTTCCGGACGCGTGGCCGGACGATCGAGCTGCCGGCTGCCGGATCCGCCCGGCGACCTCGCTCGACGCGCTCCCGCTGTCGCGGCTGTACGCGCTCGCGACGCCGGCCCCGGTCGCCCGCCTCGAGGCGATCCGGCTGGCGGACTGGGAGCGCCAGGGATCGCACTGGCGGGTCCCGCGGTCGAGCCTGACACCGCTCCTCCGCTTCGCCGATGTCGAGGGCTTCGTCCAGGCCTCGGACGGTGGCGGCAAGGACGGCACGCAGCTCGACGGCTTCCTCCAGATCGGCGTCGCCAAGGAGGACCAGCCGCACTACCTCAAGATCATCGCCCGGCCAGAGGCCGACGTGTCCGACCTGATCGACTTCGGTCTCGGGGTGATCGGCGCGCGGACCGCCAAGGGCGATCATCGGTTCAACCACGGGGTGATCGCTCCCGTGCGAACCTATGAGGCGCCGATCGACCGACGCCTGGAGGAGGCCGGCTTCGATTCGATCGCCAGCGTCAACCTGCTGATGAAGGAAACCCTCGTCCGTGTCGCCGAACCGGCCCTCGTGCCGGCCGGCGTCCGCTAGTGGAGGCCCGCATGCCATCCGGTGAGCGCCCCCGTGAATTGATCGACGACCTCGATGCCCTCCTCACATCGCTGCCGCCCGAGATCGTGGCGGCGGTCAACGCCCTGCCCGATCGCTCGGCGCTGATCGAGGTCGTCATGGACCTGGGCCGTCGGCCCGAGGCGCGCTTCCCGGACTCGGAGGTGAGTCTGCTCGATCGCGAGATCGACGAGGGCGACATCGCCTTCGTGGTCGAGCACATCGGGTCGTTCGGCGACGACAACCGGGCAGGCATCGAACGGACGCTCCACCGCATCAGCGCCATCCGCAATCGCAACGGCAAGATCGTCGGGCTGACCTGCCGGATCGGGCGGGCGGTGTTCGGGACGATCGAGATCATCAACGACTTCGTGGAGACCGGGAAGTCGATCCTGATCATGGGTCGGCCGGGGATCGGCAAGACGACGATGCTGCGCGAGGCCGCCCGCGTCCTGGCCGACGACATGGGCAAGCGGGTCGTCGTGGTCGACACCTCCAACGAGATCGCCGGTGACGGCGACATCCCGCACCCGGCGATCGGCAAGGCCCGCCGGATGCAGGTCCGCACCCCGTCGCTCCAGCACGAGGTGATGATCGAGGCGGTCGAGAACCACATGCCCCAGGTCATCATCATCGACGAGATCGGGACCGAGCTGGAGGCGGCCGCCGCCCGGACGATCGCCGAACGCGGCGTCCAGCTGATCGGCACCGCGCACGGCAACAACCTCGACAACCTGATGCTCAACCCGACCCTGTCCGACCTCATCGGCGGGATCCAGAGCGTCACCTTGGGCGACGAGGAGGCACGCCGGCGGCGGACCCAGAAGAGCGTGCTGGAGCGCAAGGCGCCGCCGACCTTCGACGTCATCGTCGAGATCGTCGATCGCGAGCGGGTGACCGTCCATTCCGACGTTGCCGACACGGTCGACGCCATGCTGCGCGGCGATCCGGTCGCCCCCGAACTGCGCTGGCGCGATGAGGAAGGGGTCCACCGCTCGCAGGGCCGGCCGCGGCCGTCGCCACGCGAGCAACTGGGCGCTGAGCGCTTCGCCGGGCTGGTCGGGGCGGGGTCGCCGTGGCGGATGGAACCGGGCTGGCGCGGCGACGGCGCCTATCGAAGCGGCGGCTACCGCGAGGCCGAACGCGGCTCCAGCGTTCGCCCGGGCTATCGCCCCGGCGCGACCGGCGGCTGGCGCGCGTCGCGTGGCGGGTCCGGCCGGGAGCCCGCGACCCGCGGTCCCGCATCGGAGGGTGGCTGGGCCGGCACGCTCCCGGGTGAGCGGTTCGCCTCGCCGCCGGCGGGCGGCCGGGGTGCCGGCGCGGCGGGCGGCGCGGGTGGGTCCGGTGGGCCGGGCGCGCTCGGCGAAGCACCGTTCGTGGCCGGCGAGATCGCCGACCGCGGTCCACTCGAGCGCGGCGCCCTGAGCGCGGCCGAGACCCGTGCGCGAGAGGCCCGCGAACTCCAGCGCCAGAAGGCGTGGAGCGACCAGGCGAGCCGGGCGCTGAGTGCCATGAAGGCGGAGGACGGGACCGGCCCGGTCAACGCCGACGACCTCGACGACGACCTGGACCAGCTGCCGCTGGGGGCCGAGGAAGGCCCCGACGGCGGGCTGGTGTTGGTGCCCGGCGGCTCGCCGCTGCCGACCCTGCGGGTCCTGCCCCAGGGGATCAGCCGGAAGCGGCTCGAGCAGGCCGTCCGCGACCTGCAACTCCCCGTGGTCATCGCCCGGGACGTCGACGAAGCCGACGTGGTCATGACCCTGCGCAACGAGTACAAGCAGAAGACGCCGATGCTCCGCGACGCGGAGGACCGGGCGGTCCCGATCTACGTCCTCAAGAGCAACACCATCCCGCAGATGCAGTCGAGCCTGACCTCCATCTTCTCGCTCGAGATCGACCCGCGCGAGGCCGCCATGCGCGAGACCGAGGACGCCATCGAATCGGTCCTGTCATCGTCGGAGGCGGTCGAGCTCTCGCCGCAGAACGCCTATATCCGACGGCTCCAGCACCAGATGGCCGAGCGAGCCAACCTCGTCTCGCGGTCGCGCGGCCGCGAGCCGTATCGACGGGTCCGGCTCTACCCCGACGCGGCCCGCAGCAGCTGGCGGTGAGCGAACGCCTCACGCTCGACTTCATCGGCCACTCGGCGGTGGTCGTGGCGATGGACGGGGTGCGCGTCCTGACCGACCCGGTCACCCGCGGGCGGGTGGGCCCGCTCCGACGCGTCGAGCCGGTCCCGGCCCGCGATCGGCTGCGCGACATCGACGCGGTGCTGATCTCGCACCTCCACTGGGACCACCTCGACGTGCCGTCGCTGCGGGACCTGGGCCGCGAGACCCCGATCTTCGTCCCGGCCGGGGCTGGTTCGTGGATGCGTGGCGCCGGGTTCCGCGATGTCCGCGAGCTGGCGGTCGGTGACACGGCCGAAGTCGGCGGCGTGGTCGTCCGGGCGGTACCGGCCGTCCACTCCGGCTACCGGCCGCCGCTCGGTCCGACGGCGCCGCCGCTGGGCTACGTCGTGCGCGGCAGCCAGACCGTCTACTTCGCCGGTGACACGGACCTGTTCGACGGGATGGGCGAGCTCGACGAACCGATCGACATGGCGCTCATCCCCGTCTGGGGCTGGGGGCCGACGCTCGGCCGCGGGCTCCATCTCGATCCGCTCCGGGCGGCCCAGGCGCTGCGGCTGATCCGGCCCCGGGCGGCAGTCCCGATCCACTGGGGGACCTACTGGCCGCACGCGCTCGGGCGGGTCTTCCCCGAGCGATTGGTCGAGCCGCCGGCGGCGTTCGTCGAGTACGCTGCGGAACTGGCGCCGGATGTCCAGACGGTGCCGACCGCGGTGGGCGACATGGTGGGCTGGGTGCCATGACGGACGACCAGACGCAATCGTACGAGCCCCGCCCGGCGGGGCAGGGGGAGCCGGGCGGACCCGGGACGGCCGGGCGCGCCGGGGCGCCGGGCGCGGACGAGCCTCACGCGCTCGGGCTGCGCGGCGGCCTGCATCGGCTGAGCAGCGGGCTCATCGCCTACGGGGTCATCGGGCTCGTCGTCTGCGTCATCGGGCTCGGTGCGCTCGTCTGGGTCAACGGCCGGATCGACTCGCTGGCCGCTCGCGTCGAGACGAGCGTGGACGAGACTGGCGACCATCCTCGACCGGACCGCGGTCGCGCTCGACGACGCGTCGGCGACCGCCGAGAGCTTCACCGTCACCATCGACAAGACCGCCGAGGGGGTCAACGCCGCCGCCGACGCGATCGCCGGCGTGCGGACCAGCCTCGAAACGCTCGAGGGCGTCCTGCGGGCGGTCAACATCCTGGGCGTGACGCCGCTCGGCCCGGCCGCCGACGCCGTCGGCGCGATCGCCAATGGCATCGAGGGGCTCGATACCCGGCTGTCGGCCATCGGCGACAGCCTGGAGGGGAACAGCGATGCCCTGGCGGCCAACGCGACGTCGCTCGAACGGCTCGCCGACAGCACGGCCGCGGCCGCCGAGCGCCTCCGGTCCGGGGTGATCGAGGCCTCGCTCGACGACATCCACGCGGTGCTCATCGTGGTCCTGCTGGTGTTGACGGCCTGGACGGCCGTGCCGGCGATCGGGGCCCTCGTGTTCGGGATCTGGCTGCGCCGGGAGCTGGGCCGGTCGCCGTAGCCGGTCAGCCCGCGTCCCCGCGCGCCCGCGCCCGCGCCCCCGCGCCGCGCCCGCCCCAGCGCCCCGTCGCGCCCCCGTATGCATCCTGCTCATGCGAATCGGCTCGTACGCGCTTGGCCATGGCCCGATTCTGACGAAACTCGGGGGTGGCCACGCTCACAACAGGCGAATCTGATGCCTGGGATGCATGCGGCGGGACGGGGATGGCGCGGCCGTTCAGCGCAGGTCGTGGCGGAGGGCCGACCGCGCGGCGTGCAGCCCGCTCATGCCGTGGACGCCGCCGCCAGGCGGGGTCGATGACGAGCACAGGTAGAGCCCTCGCCCGACGTGATACGGATCGCGCGACGGCCACGGCCGGAAGATGAGCTGGCGGATGTCCTCGACGCCGCCGTTGATGTCGCCCCCGATGTAGTTCTCGTCGTAGGCCTCCATGGCGGCCGGCCCGCGCGTCGAGCGCGCCAGGATCCGGTCGCGGAAGCCGGGGGCGAAGCGCTCGACCTGCGCCTCGATCCGGTCGGTCATGTCGACGTCGGACCCCGCCGGCACGTGGCAGTACGCCCAGGCCGTGGTCTTCCCGGCCGGCGCCCGGGTCGTGTCCCACGGGGCGTACTGGACGAACAGGATGTACGGCCGATCCGGGTGTCGGCCGGCGGCCGACCTCGCGCCTCGGCGAAGGCGATCTCGTCGAGGGTCCCGCCGAGGTGGACGGTCGCCGCGCGACGCACGCCGTCGGCTGTCCAGGGCACGGGACCGTCCAGTGCCCAGTCCACCTTGAAGACGCCCGGGCCGTAGCGGAACCGCTCGGCACGCCGTCGTTCGAATGACGACAGGCGGTCGCCGGCGATCGCGACGAGCTGGCGGGGCGTCACGTCGAGGACGACGGCACGCGCCTTCGGCAGCTCGGCGAGCGACCCGACCCGTTGGCCGGTCACCAGTTCGCCACCGGCCGCCTCCAGTTCCGCGACGAGCGCATCGGTCACGCCCGCGACGCCGCCGCGGACCATCGGCCAGCCGACGGCATGGGCGTAAGTCGCGAGGACCAACCCGAACGACGGCGCTCATCGGTCGCTCGAGCCGCAGCATCGAATGCGCCGAGATCCCGGCGAACAGCGCGCGCGCCGCGTCCCCCTCGAACCGGCTCTCGGCCAGCCCGCGGGTCGAGCGCAGCGCCGGCAGCCCGAAGCGGGCCATCGTCCACGGGTGCCGCGGCAGGTGGATGACCGGCCGGAGGACCTCCGCCCCGAGCTTCGCGGCGTCGCGCACGAGCGGCCCGAACAGTCCGTCGCCAGGCACGGCCGTCCGTCTCGCCCAGGCCCTCTGCCGTGGCCGCCACCGACCGCTCGAGGACCGCGGCGCGGCCGCCATCGAGCGGATGCGCGACCGGTGCATCGGGATGGATCAGTTCCACGCCGCGGGCGGCCAGGTCGATCGTGGCGAAGAACGCGGAGGCGCCCGCCAGCGGCACGATCGTCGAGCAGACGTCGTGGCGGAACCCGGGGAGGGTCAGTTCCGCGGTCCGTGCCCCGCCGCCCGCCGTCGGGGCCGCCTCGTAGACCCGGACCGAGCGCCCGGCACGGGCCAGCGTGATCGCGGCGGCCAGCCCGTTCGGCCCGGCCCCGACGACGATCGCGTCGAGCGGGCCGTCGAGCGCCGTCATGAGGTCGGGTGACCCGATCGCAGCCAGACTGACATGGACGCCGGAGCCACCGCCGCCGTCCTCGTCATCGCCTTGACAGCCCGTCGGGACGCGCCCGACGGAGCGGCCTCAGCCCCGGCCGGTCAGCTTGCGGAACGGGGCGGTCAGCGTCCGCCGAGCGGAATGCAGGGTCGCGCTGTTGCTGACGTTCCGCCAATGCCGCCACTGGCGGTTCTTGTCGATGCACGTGACCTGGGTGACGACGACCGGTTCGGCGACGCCGACGAACCCGGCCAGGTTGCGCAGGGTCCCCTGCCAGAACTTGTTGTTCTGCCGATTGCCGCCGAACTTGTAGGCGATCTCGTCGAACGGGTCCGACGGCCGCTCCAGGGCCTGCGCCTCGGCGATCGTCACGTCGCCGTCGCGGCGGGCGGAGAAGGTGATCCACGCCGACAGGGTATGGCCTTCCGGGGTCATGAACGTGAACGACTCGGCATCGGCATACAGGACGAGCACGCCGGTCGACAGCCGCACCGGGGCGCCCGGCAGTGGCTCGATCTCGAGCAGGCCGACCTCGCCCGGCTTGATCCCGGACAACGGGGCGTAGAACCGCTGGCCCCTCGGCCAGAACTCGGCGAAGTGCTCCTTCCAGGTCGCGATGACCGCCTCGGGCGTCGTGTCGACCCCGTCCAGCCGGACGGTGAACGACTTCTGCCACAGCTGGCCGAAGCCCTGGAGCGGCCCCCGGACGCGCTTGCCGGTGACGGCGTCGTCCTTCATCGCCGAGGTCCCGGCATGTCAGCCGGTCGACCGGCTTGGCCCAGTTGGCGGCATCGCGATTCGCCGGCGCTTCGGTTGCGGCGGCCGGCTCGGTGCCGGGCTCGGTGCCGGTCTCGGTCCCCTGTCGGTCATGGTCTCGGTGTCGGTCATCTCGACCTCCTCCTGGTCGTCAGGCGGTCGCGGCGGCCACGGCCGCCGGCTCGTCGGCGTGGATCTCGATCGCCTCGTCGAGGCGGGTCAGCTCGAAGATCTGGCGGTAGTGGTCGGACAGCCCGGTCGCGACCAGCCGGACGCCGCCGCGCTGGGCCCGGACGAGCAGCGTCACGAGCAGTCCGATGCCACCGCTGTTCATGTAGGCGAGCTTGCTGAAGTCGAGGACGACCGCCGTCGCCCCGTTGGCGACCGCCAGGCCGTAGGCCGCGGTGAGGTCGTCCTCGCTGCCGGAGGTGACATCGCCCTCGATCCGCAGGATGGACGCGGGGCCTTCCTGATCCAGCTCGATGACGGTGGCGCTCATGCGGCATCTCCTTCGACGATCTCCATGAAGTCCGACAGTCGGGTGATCCGGAAGATCTCCTGGTAGTGGGCGGTCAGGCCGACCGCCCGGACGGTCCGGCCGTCGCGGCGGGCGTCGGCCAGCAGCCGAACGACGAGTGCGATGCCGGTGCTGTTGATGTAGCCCACATGCCCGAAGTCGAGACTGACCCGCCGGGGCCCGAGGGCCGCGACCTGGGCGTAGGCGTCGGCGAGCGTCTCGTCCGCGCGGGCGTTCAGGTCGCCGCTGAGGCGCAGCCGCACCTCGTCGGGGACCTCGGTGACCTCTGCTCCAAACTGCCGCTCATCCATCACTACGCTCCTCGCGCGCCATCGTCAGGGTCACCGTCTGGCTCGACCCGTCGCTGGTCACGTCCATCGAATCGACCATGCTCTTGATCAGGAACAGCCCCCAGCCGCGCGGCTTCTGCTGGCCGGCGAGCTTCAGCTCGATATCGGGTGCCTCGGCGTCGTCAGGGATGGCGCCGGACAGGGCGCGATCGGTGATGCGAACCACGATCGCGTCGGTCGTCGTCTCGACGACGATGTCGACGGGGATCTCGGGCTGGCCCTGGCTGCCGTACTCGATCGCGTTCATGGCCGCCTCGCTGACCGCCGTCTTGAGGCGTTCGAGACGTGCCGGCGGGAGCCCGAGGTCGGCGATCGAGGCCGCCACGCGGTCCATCGCCATGCGCTCGTTGCCTTCCTCGCCGGGGATCGAGAAGGCGGTGACCAGGGACGGGCCGGACGCGGCATCGTCCGACGGCTCGTCGGCGACCCCGGAAGCGCGCCGGAGGGTCACCAGCGTGATGTCGTCCTCCTGCTCCCAGTCGGGGCCGGTGAACCGGTGGAGGGTGTCGAGCAATCGATCGAGAAGCTCGCTGCCGGCATCGTCGACGGTCATCTCCTCGCGCAGGCGCGGGAAGCCGTACATCTCCTGGTTCGGGTCGTGTGCCTCGACGAGCCCGTCCGAATACAGCAGGACGTTGCTGCCGGGGGCGATGACTCCCTCGGTCTCCTCGTAGCGGACCCCCGGCATGAGACCCAGCGGCATGCCTGTCGCGCGCAACTCGATGACGCCGTCGTCGGTGCGGATGTACGGCAGGTTGTGCCCGGCGTTGGCCAGGACGATCCGGCCCGTCGCGGGTTCGAGGATCGCGAACAGGCAGGTCACGAACATGCGGGCCGGCATCTCCGGCTCGAGCAGCGCGTTGGCGCGGGCCAGGATCTCGCCCGGTGAATCGCTCCGGCTGGCTTCGGCCCGGAGGACGGAGTGCGTGCGGGCCATGACCAGCGCGGCCGGGCACGCCCTTGTCGGTGACGTCGCCGACGGCGATCCCGATCCGCCCGTCGCGCATCTCGATGAAGTCGTAGAAGTCGCCACCGACCGCCCGCGCGGGGCCGTAGTAGGCGGCGATCTGCCACTGGGGCAGCTTCGGCAGCTCGCGCGGCAGGAACTGCTGCTGGATGAGGGTCGCGACCCGCATCTCCTGCTCGAGGCGCTCGCGCTCGGCGGCCTCGTGGGCCTGCTCGCGGACGAGCTGGGCGACGCGGATGGCCGGCGCGGCCTGGGCGGCCAGGGTCGTCAGCAGCCGCCGGTCGTCGGTCGAGTAGTCCTGCTCCGACAGGCGCGGCCCGAGGTTGAGGGTCCCGATCAGTTCGCCCTGCGAGACCAGCGGGACGACCAGCGCGACCCCGGCGGCACGAAGCGCGGCGACCGCCGGCGAGTCGAGCTCGAGCCGACCGAGGTCGACCGGGCCGGGTGCCGACTGGAGGTAGGCCAGCAGCGGATCCGATTCAGGGATGTCGACCGCGATCGATTCGTCGGTCGACGCTGGCGGCGACGGCCTCGATCGGCGCTGCGGCGACTGACCGGCGCAGGCTCGGCCGGACGGTCGTCGCGACCGAGGAGGCGGCGGATCGGGCGGGTCAGTTCACTCATGTCGGGCCTCATGCTGGGGGACGGACGTCCGGGAATTGTTACGGACTGACAGACACGGGGCGATTCGTGACGTCATCGGTGCGCCCCGCGCAGCCAGACCGTCGCCTGGGTCGGGTGGACCGCGGTCGTCGCGGTGGCCACGATCTCCAGGCTGACGGCGGCCAGGTCCACGTCGTTGCGAAGACGGCCGGCAAAGGCCGCGACCGTCCGTTCGCTGTCGTAGTTGGCGCGGTCGAAGCGACGGTCGATGGCTCGCTGGACCCTGCGCCGGACGGGTTGGAAGAGCGCGAAGACGACGAGCGTTGAGATGGCCACCGCGATCGTCTGTCCCTGGTTGCTCGGGATCGCGCCTTGGACCAGGTCCTTGGCCACCGCGGTCAGAAGCAGGATCACGCCGATGAAGACGACGCCGAGGATGCCGGTGATCACGGCATAGCCGAGCGTCCGGCTGATGAGCCGGTCGATGTCGTACAGGTGGTAGCGCAGGATCGCGATGCCGATCGCGACGGCGACGAACGCCCCGCCGAAGCCGAACAGCGCGAGCGCGGCTTCGGGCGGCCGATCCGTCACGGTCGAGGCTAACGCGGCGGCCGAGATGGCGCCGATCGACACGGTCATCGAGAAGACGAACCACTTGAGCTGGCGGCGGACCGTGACGTCCGAGCGCCGATAGCGGACGACCATGGCCCATGCGATGAGCGGGGCGAAGAGCGCGGCAGCCTGGGCCGTCAACTGACTGGCCTGGTAGCCAAGGACCGGACGGAGGTCGGGCCCGATCGGCAGCGGGTTGCCCACGTCCGGGAAGAGCTGAAGCGGGCCGGGCTGGACGAGGAAGGAGACGATCGTGATGGCCATGCCGGCGCTGAAGACGAGCGTGAATCGGTGCCAGGCGGGTGTCGCGCCGCGCCCGTCCGGGAAGATCAGGGCGAGCAGGAAGATGGCCCCACCCAGGGTCGCCAGGAGGACCGTCAGCCACCCAGCCCAGCCTGCGATCGGGTCCGACGTCGAGGCGGCGCCGACCGCGGCATAGGTCACCGCCGCACCGAGGGCGGCCCCGGCGTAGCACAGGCCCGTGACGGTCATTAACCAGCCCACTGCGTTGTCCGGTCGACGGACGACGAGGAGCGCCCCGACGGCGCTGAACGCCAGCCCGAAGGCGACGAAGCCGACGAGTGCGAGGTTGCCGAACCCGAACGTGTTCCGGAGGATCGGCGCCGGGGCGACGATCCGCATGACGAAAGCGCCGAGCCCGGCGGCCGCCGTCGCGACGACGACGAGCGCCGCGAACGGCTTGCGGACGCGGGTCGACACGGTCGCGCCGCTCATCCCTGGCCCCGCCGCAGCCAGATGCCAAGGTCGTCAGGACGAAGCGAGTCCCGGACCGTCTCGAGCAGGTCGGCCGTGACCGTCCGGATGTCGACTTCGTCGCGGACCCGTTCGGCGAACGCCGTCGTGGTCTGGTCGGCGTCGATCCGCGCCCGGTCGAAGCGGCGATCGACGAGCCGCTGGACCCGCCGCCGCACGGGCTGGAACAGGGCGGCCACGACAAGAGTCGAGAGCGCGATCGAGATCGTCTCGCCGCCCGCCGCGTTGCCGATCGGGCCGGTCAGGGCGAGGACGAGCCCGACGTACACGCCGAGCAGGACGGCCGAGATGACGGCATAGGCGATCGTCCGGCTGATGATCCGATCGAGGTCATACAACCGGTAGCGGAGGATGGCGATGCCGATCGCGACCGGGACCAGGGCCCCGGCGAACCCGAACAGGGCGAGGCCCGCGGCAGGAGGTTCATTGTTGATCAGCGCGCCGACCGCCGCGGCCGCGACGCCGGCGAGGGCCAGGACCATGGCGAGCAGGAACCACTTCAGTTGTTGGCGGCCGACGGCATCGGACATCCGGTAACGCGACACGATCGACAACACGAGGAACGGGAAGATCAAGCCCGCGCTTGCCGCGATGGTCTCGGACGTCCGTGCACCAAGGATCTGCCGGATGTCCGGCCCGACGCCGATCGGGTTGTCGATGTCCGGGAAGAGGTGGAGCGCCCCGGGGCGGATCAGGAAGAGGACGACGCCCGCCACCGGCAGGATGACGGCCATCGCCCGCACGGCTCGATCCCACCCCGGCGTGTGTCCCCGCCCGGTCGGGAAGATCAGCCCGAGCCCGAAGACGATCCCTCCGATGGTCGTGAACAGGACGGTCAGCCAGGCAGCCCATCGAGCCGTCTCGGTGCCCGCTGGCCCGTCTGCCAGCGCGGAGAAGGTGATCGCGGCGGTCAGCATGCCAAGCGCGTATGCCGCGCCGATCAGGACCATGCACCATCCGACCGCGTTGTCCGGGCGGCGCACCACGAGGAGCGCCCCGACCGAGGCGAAGGTGACACCGAGGACACTCAGCCCGATGTGTGCAGGATCTCCGAACCCGAAGGAGCCGACCATCGGCACGGGGTCGAGGCGTCGGAGCGCGATCGCACCGACCGCGCCGGCGATCGCGAGGAGCAACCCTGCGACCGCAAACGGCCGCGCCAGGCGCCGATTCATCGTCCGGCCTCGCGAAGCCAGATCCCGAGTCGTTCCGGGCGGATCGTGGCCTGCACCGTCTCCCTGAGGTCGGTCGTCAGCGTCGCGATATCCACCTCGTCGCGCAGGCGCTCGGAGAACGCCACCGTCGTGCGGTCGGCGTCGATCCGGGCGCGATCGAAGCGGCGGTCGACGATCCGCTGGATCCGTCGCCGCAGCGGCTGGAAGAGGGCCGCCACGACCAGGGTGGAGATCGCGACCGAGATCGTGTCGCCGCCGCTCGAATTGGCGATCGGACCCCCGATCAGGATGACCAGCCCGACGTAGGCGACCACGAGCACCGTCGTGATCAGCAGGTAGGCGATCGTCCGGCTGATGAGTCGGTCGATCTCGAACAGGTGGTAGCGCAGGATCGCGACGGCGATCGCGATCGGGAGCGCGATCAGGGTCATGACCCCGAGGACGAAGAAGACGTTGTTGAGCTCGCTGTACGGGGCGATGAAGGCGACCGGGAAGAAGATGGCCGCCAACGCCGCCACGGCGAGCAGCCACTTGAGCTGCTGGCGTTCCACCTGATCGCCGCGGCGGAAGCGGACCCACAGCGCGGCGGCCGCCGCCCCGAAGCCGATGACCGACATCGCTGACGAGAACCCGCCAAGGAACCGTGCCAGCCATTCCAGGTCCGGGTTCCCGAACGGGTTGTCGACCTCGACGGCACCGACCACGTCCGGGTCGATGGCGTACTGGATGGTCTGCGCCGCCATGGCGACGATGACGAGGACGACCACCCATCGCCACCGTGGCGAGATCAGGCGACCGTCGGGGAAGATCAGGGGGATCCCGATGAGCGCCAGGACGATCGGATAGAGGATCAGGGCGTCGGCGACGACCGCGGCGACGCCGATCGCCGGCCATGGCGGCGACGCCTTCACCCCCAGGAGCGTATAGCCGGACAGGGCGAACGAGCCCGCTAGCAGTACCCCGGTCAGCACCAGCAACGGGCCGATCCTGTTGCCCGGAGCGCGCCCTACGAGCAGCAGCCCGACGATGACGAACGACGCCGTCGCCGCCCCGAAGATGATCGCCGCGCTCAGGTCCATGTCGGGGTCAAGGAATGGCATCACGACGAAGACGCCGATCGAGGCGATCGCGATGACCCACGCTGCGACCGTCCGGATCACGGCTTTTCTCCGCCGCTGCGCAGCCAGATACCGAGCATCGTCGGCGCCACCGCCGCATCGGCCGTCGCCTTCAGGTCGGAGGTCACCCGTTGCATCTCCGTCTCCCAGCGGAGACGCTCGGAGAACGCCGCCACCGTTTGCTCGGCATCGTAGGCGGCCCGATCGAACCGCCGATCGACCGTCCGGCGGACCCTGCGAAGGACCGGCTGGAAGAGCGCGAAGACGAGCAGGGTCGAGCCGGCGACCGCGATGGTCTGGCCCTGGGCGATGCGACTCAGCGTCGCGGACAGGAGGACCACGCCGCCGGCATAGACGATCGCCAGGATCGCGGTCACGACCGCGTACGCGAGCGTCCGGCTGATGATCCGATCGATCTCGAACAGACGGTAGCGGAGGATCGCGATGGCGATCACGAACGGCAGCGCCAAGATCGACAGGACCCCGGCGATGATCAGGCCGCTGGCCACATCCGAATTGACGTCGAAGGTGAGCAAGCCCGCCACGACCGCGGTTGACCCGACGCCCACGACAGCCGCCAGCCACTTGACCTGCTCCCGCTGGATAGGATCGCCACGCCGGTAGCGGAGGACGACCGCCACGACGGCCCCGACGAATGCCGTCGGCATGGAGACGAAGACGACCAGATCCGTGCTGGCCTCGAAGACCGAGCCGAGCAGCCAACCAAGCATGCCCGTGACCAACAGCACGACGACCCAGCGAAACCGCGGGGACGGGAGGTGTCCGTCCGGGAAGACGAGGGGGATCGCGACGAGCGCGATCAGGATCGGGTAGATGGTCATCGAGTCGCCGACCTTTGCGGCCAGGGCGACGTTCGGCCAGGGCGGATCCTGCGTGGCGCCGACCTTCGCGTACGTCGTGACGACGATGGTCGCCACGCCGGCGGTCCCGGTCGCGAGCATCAGCGCACCGATCGGATTGCCCGGCACGCGTCCGACCAGGAAGGCTCCGATCCCGACGTACGCCCCGATGCCGAGCAGGAACAGGAGGGCCACGGCGAGGAACGGCTCGGGATCGACGACCGCGGCCACCGTGAATGCCAGCAAGTCGCCGACGGCCACTGCCCAGGCGAGGCGCCGCCTCATCGCTCGCCCCGTTCGGCACGGAGCCACATCCCGACCGTGGTCGGCGCGATCGCGCCGCGGACGGTCATCAACAGGTCGGAGCTGACGGTCTCCATGTCCGTCTCGCTGCGCAGCCGCTCCGAGAACGAGGAGACGGTCCGTTCGGCGTCGTAGGCGGCCCGGTCGAACCGATGATCGACGGCATGACGGACCCGACGGAGGACCGGCTGGAAGAGCGCGAAGACCGCCAGTGTGGAGGCGGCGACCGCGATGGTCTCTCCCTGGGTGACCCTCGCCAGGACCGCCTGCAGCAGGAGGATCCCGCCCGCGAAGACCACGCCCAGGATCCCGAGCACGACGGCGTAGGCGAGCGTCCGGCTGATGATCCGGTCGATCTCATAGAGGCGGTAGCGGAGGATGGCGACACCCATCGCGATCGGGATGAGTGCGATCCCGACGGAGGCCAGCATGGTGGTGAGGGCTTCAGGCGCCTCGGGCCGGAAGGTGGCCACGTTGAGGATCTCGGTCGCAAGCATCACGATCGCGGCGGCGACGACCCACTTGATCTGCGCCCGCTCGACGAGGTGGCCTCGCCTCCAGCGCACGACCAGCGTGGCGGCTGCGGTGACAAGCAAGACCAGCATGATCGTGTACGCGGCATAGACGAGCGCCGCCCCCGGGAACCCGGCGATCCCGAACGGGCTCCGATACGCCGGGAAGAGCTGGAACGGGGCCGCGTCCACGAGGTACCCGACGATCGTCAGCCCGATGCCAACCGCTCCGGCGCCGATCGTCCACCGCCAACGTGGCGACGGCGGACGACCATCGGGGAACAGGATCAGCACCAGCCCGATGAGGATGAACATCGGCGCGTCGAGGATGCTGATGAACAGAGCGGCGAACTCGGCGGCCTGCAGCTGCCCCGGGAGATGGAGGTACTGATCGGCCGGCAAATACAGCGCGAACAGTGTGCCGGCGGCGAGGAGCAACGGACCCTCTGCGTTCCGTGGTTGGCGCTCAGCGATCAGCCAGCCGACGACGACGAAGACGATGGCGATGGCGCCGTAGAGCACGTAGAAGCCCCCACTCGGCCACCCGCGCGATCCGTCGATGACCGCGACTACGATGCAGACCGCGATCGACGCGACCGCGACGAGTCGGATGAGCGCGCGTCGGATCATTGGCTGTCGCCCGGCCGCAGCCAGAGCCCGACAGCCGTCGGCCTCAGGGCAGATCGGACGGTCCGGTCCAAGTCGGCGGTCACCGTGGTGATATCGACCTCGTCGCGCAACCGCCCCGAGAACGCGACGGTCGTCCGCTCGGCGTCGAAGCGGGCCCGATCGAAGCTTCGATCCACGACCCCCTGAACCCGTCGACGGAGAGGTTGGAACAGGGCCGCGACGACGAGCGTGGACAGGGCCACCGACACGGTGTCGCCCGCGAAGAGGTTTCCGAGGGGCCCGGTCAGGAGAAGGATCGCAGTCGAATACGTCGCGATCAGGATGGCCGTGATGACCCCATAGGCGATCGTGCGGCTGACGATCCGGTCGATCTCGAACAGGTGGTAGCGCAGGATCGCGATGCCGATAGTGATCGGGAAGAACCCGAGCGCCACGCTGACGGCCACGTCAGCCACTTCATTGTAGGCCCCCGGACCGAAGAGGATCCCGTAGGACACCATCACGACGGCGATGGCCACGGCGGCCAGGGCCACCCACTTGAGCTGGGCCTGCTCGACCGGTCCGCCGCGTCGCCACCGGCCGGCGAGCGATAGCGCCGAGAGGGCGACCACGGCAAGCATGAGCATGTACGCGACGTCCGCGACGGCGCTGATCGGAGACCCTGGCCGTCCGAACGGATTCACGAGGTCCGCGTAGTACGTGAACGGCCCCGGGCGGATGGCGGTGCCCGCGGTGACTACCACGGCCAGGACGGCGTCGAAGGCGACAAGGGCGCGCCAGCGCGGCGATGGCCATCGGCCATCCGGGAAGGACAGGAACAGCAACGCCAGTAGGAGGAAGTCGACGCCGTCGAGAAGACCGACCGACCAGGCCGCGATGTCGGCTCCCTGGCGGGATCCGGGGGCATGGATGTAGGCGTCGGCGATCAGGTAGTAGCCGACCAGGATGCCGAGCAGGTAGACGATGGAGCCGACCCGGTTCCACGGCTGTCGCTCGACGATCAGGGTCGCGACGACCAGGTAGATGCCCACCACGACGGCGAACAGCAGTCGCGCCCAGCCCGTCGACGCCTCACCGACGGACGAAGCCACCGCCGCGCCGCCGGTCACGATGATGAGGATCGTGGTCAGGATCCGGAGTGGCGAGCGGATCGTCATCGGGCGCCCCGGGGCGACGCGGGAAGGGTCATCCGTGGCCACGCAGCCAGACGCCGGAGGTCGTCGGCTCGACCGCGCGCGCGCTCGTGGTCGCCAGGTCGGCGGACAGGGTCGGCAGGTCGAGCTGGTCGCGCAACCGGGCGGCGAACTCGGACAGCGTCCGGTCGGCATCGAAGCGGGCGCGGTGGAAGCGACGGTCGATGACCCGCTGGACGCGGGTCCGGAGCGGGTTGAACAGGGCGGCGACCAGGAGGGTCGAGCCCGCGACCGCGACGCCCTCGTTGTTGACGAGCGGACTCACCTGCGACACGAGTGCCAGGTTGATCGCAACGAAGGTCGCGAACAGGACGACGGTGACGAGCCCATACCCGAGCGTGTTGCTGACGATCCGGTCGATGTCGTACAGCCGATAGCGAAGGATGGCCACGCCGATCGCGATCGGTGGCAGCAGGAGCGACAGGAACCAGGCGGTCCAGGCGATGTCACCGACGACGTGCCACACGTTGCCCTCGATCGCGGCGGCGTCCTCGTTGATCGTCAGCACGAGCATCAATGACAGCAGGCCGAGCGAGAGTGCGACCGATGCCCCGAGCCAACGGATCTGCGCACGCACGACCGGCTGCCCACGGAGATACCGACGGACGAGGCCGATCGCGGCGAGGGCGATCGCCACGCCATACGCGAGCAGACCGATCGAAGAACCCCCCTGATCACTGACCAACGGGATACCGACGAGTCCGAGCGGATTGTCGACCGGCTCGATCGAGCCGGTCGTGATCGGGCCGGGCTTGAACATGATCAGCAGGAACAGTCCGCCCGAGAGGACGAGCAGGCCGTCGAGGAGCCCGGCCAACCTGCCCGGCTCGCGGCCCTCCGGGAATCGACTGACGAGCAGCGGGCCACCTCCCAGCAGGAGGAGCCCTAACCCGGCGGTGCTGATCACTTCAAGCAAGGCACCGAGTTGGGGTATCCGGCCGGGACGCGCATCGAGCGTCGCCGCAATGAGCGCGAAAAGGCCGCTCACGATGAGGAGGGACCCGACCGTCAGGCAGATCCGCCCGACGACCTGACCGGGCCGGCGGGTCTCGATCAGGCCGCCGACGATCGTGAACGCGACCATCCCGCCGACCGTCATCCAGACGATCAGTGTCAGGCCTCGGCCGCTCCATGAGGCCGCCAGGTCGATGACCGCGAACGTCACGGCCACGAACGGCGCGGCGACCGCGAACCTGTGCCATCGGCTCATGGGCGGGATGATGGCAGGGCGACCGTCCCGACAACGTTACGAGATGTGTCCGCCGTCCGGTACCGTTACGCGATGCCTCGTCGCGCGGCGCCGCTCACGATCCGTCTCCTCGGACCGCTCGAAGTGGCCGTCTCGGGACGGCCGGTCGTGGTCGACACCCGCAAGGCGCTGGCCATCGTGGCGTTGATCGCCGGCGAGGGGCGGCCCTTCGCGCGCGATGAGTTGGCGGCCATCTTCTGGCCCGAGTCCGACGACGAAGCCGCGCGTGGGGCACTTCGGCGGACGCTGTCCTCGCTGCGGAGCGCGGTCGGCGACGTCGGCCTCGTGATCGGTCGGGCCCACGTGGCCCTGGATCCGGCCGCCTCGTCGGTCGACCTGGCCGACCTCGAACGCCTGGCAGCGTCGAGCCGACCGGCCGACCTGGAGGCCGCGGCCGTCCTTGCTCGTGGTCCCTTCCTGGCTGGTTTTGCCCTTCGCGACAGTCCCGCCTTCGACGACTGGCTGGCGGCCCGCGCGACACGCGTCGAGGCCACCGTCGGCGCCGTCCTCCAGCGACTGGCGGACGCCAGACTCGAGGCCGGCGACGCGCTGGGGGCCGTGGACGCCGCCCGGCGACGGGTCGAGCTGGATCCGCTCGACGAGCTCGGCCAGCGACGGCTCATCGGGCTCCTCGCCCAGGCGGGCGATCGGGGGGCGGCGATCGGCCAGTATCGGGAACTCGTGGCGCTGTTCGATCGGGAGCTCGGCGTCGCGCCGTTGCGCGAGACGACCGACCTGTACGACGCGATCCGAGAGGGCAGCGGGGCCACGGTCGCCTCTGTCCCCTCTCGGACGTCGTCGCAGGCCGCGCCCCAGGGCATCCCGACCCCGGAGTCGATCCCGATGGTCGGACGCGCGACCGAGCTTGCCGCCATCCGTGCTGCCTGGCAGGCGGCGAGTCCCGATGGTCGCCTCGTCCTGCTCGAAGGCGAGGCCGGGATCGGCAAGACCCGGTTGGCCGAGACGGCCGCCGCGTCGATCCGCGCCGATGGCGGGACTGTCCTCGGGGCGCGAGCCTTTCCTGGCGAGACGGCCATCGCCTACGGACCGATCGCCGAACTCATCCGCCTCGGTCTCGCGGAGCCGGGCGGGAGTGGACGACTCGCGACCCTCGATGAGACCGTCCGTGTCGAGGTTGGCCGCCTGGTCGACCTGCCGCCGTCGCTTCGGGCTGCCGGCGTCGGTCGGACGGTCGGTCCTGACGACGCTGGTGCGAGGGTCAGGCTGCTCGATGCCATCGCACGCGTCATCTCGGCACTCGCGTCCGGGCCGGTCCCGGGGCTGGTGTGGGTCGACGACCTGCACCTCGCCGACGACTCGACCCGGGAAGCCCTGGCCTACCTGGCCCGTCGCATGGCGGGTCGATCGCTGGTGCTGCTACTGGCCTGGCGGCGCGAGGACCTCACCGAGGGCGGGGCGACTACCGCCGCCGACCTCGCGCGCGTCCCGAACGTGACGAGCCTTGAGCTCGGTCGGCTCGAGCGCGATGACGTCGGCGCGATCGTGCGCGCATCGCGGCCGGGAGGCGAGGTCGATGACGCGCTGATCGACGCATTCGTGGCCGATTCGGAAGGGCTACCGCTCCACGTCGTGGCCGCCCTGGCCAGCGGCGAGTCGCCGGGCGGGCCGATGCCGCGGGGCGTCCAGGCACTGCTCCGCGAACGGATCGCGTCGGTCGGCGAGACGGCCGTCCAGATCCTGTCGGCCGCGGCGGTCATCGGTCGCTCGTTCGACCTCGCGACCGTCCGGGCGGCGAGTGGACGATCCGAGGAGGAGACGATCGACGGCGTCGAGGAGTTGATGCGTCGCGGGATCGTTCGCGAGGTGCCCGTACCGGCCGGACCATCGGTCTTGTACGACTTCGCCCATGCGCGGATGCGCGACGCGGCCTACGATTCGACGAGCGTGGCACGCCGCCGCCTCCTCCACCGACGAACGGCGACGGCGCTGCGGAGCGAGCCTGTCTCGGCAGGCCGCGACGAGCGAACGCGGTTCGCGCTGATCGCTGCGCACGAACGCGAGGCGGGCCGGCCGGCCGAGGCGGCCACAGCCTTTCGCGAGGCGGCCGTCCTGGCCGAGGCGGTCTTCGCCAATCGGGAAGCGATCGACCACCTGACGTCCGCCATCGCCCTTGGCGATCCCGGCGCCGCGGCGGCGCACGAGCGCATCGGCGAGCTTCGGGCGCGACTCGGGGAGTATCCGGCCGCGATCGTCTCGCTCGAGACCGCCGCGGCGCTGGCCGACCCCGGGGAACTTCCCGCGGTCGAGATCGCGCTCGGTCGCGTCCATCGCCGGCGCGGCGACCTCGCGGCGGCGGCCAGCCATCTCGCGTCGGCCCTCGCGTCGCCCGACCTGACGGAGCCCCTGCGGGGCCGCGCCCTCGTCGAACGGAGCGTGGTCGCGCTCAGGGCGGGTGACCTCGACGTCGCGGATGACGCGGCGTCGGCCGTGAGATCGGTGGCGAGGCGACTCCGCGACCCGCACCTGTCCGGCGTGGCGGAGCGCCTGATCGGCCTGGTCGCGCTGGGTCGGGGGGACGCCGCTGCGGCGAGCAAGGCGTTGCGTCGAAGCGTCGAGCTATCCGCCGACGACATGGATCCGGCGGCCTCGATCGCTGCGCAGACGGGACTGGCGCTCGCGCTGGCGGGCGTTGGGGCGGTCGACGATGCGATCGCCGTCGCGATGCTCGCCATCGATACGTGTGAGCGGATCGGCGACCGGCACCTCGAGGCGGCCGTCGAGAACCACCTCGCGGACATCCTCCATCAGGCCGGTCGGGAGGAGGTCTCGATGGTCCATCTGAAGCGCGCGGTCGCGCTCTTCGCCGAGATCGGCGACGCCGACGCGGAGCGGGATCCCGGGATCTGGACGCTGGCCGCCTGGTGACCTGCGGTCAGCGCGCCCGACCGAGCAGCGCGTCGAGGAGGATCCGCTCGAACCCTTCGGCGTCGGCCTCGACGGTGACGCGGATCTCTCGGCCGGTCGCGTCGCGAACCGTCCGGCCCGCCTCACCTGGGGCCAGCGAGACCCTGAGGGGGATCCGCTCGATCCGGGCGACATCGGGCTGTCGGGCGGCGACCGCCGTCAGGACGTCCCACAGGTAGTAGCCGCCGCCCTCGGCAAACTCCCGCTGGCTCTCGAGGATCGTCGCCAGGATGGTCGCCGCCTTCGTCGAGCGGTCGGCCGTCATGCGGTCGATATCGGAAGGTCGCAGCGGCACCGAATTCGTCCCGTCGAGACTGACCAGGACGACCTCGACGTCGCCGCCCAGGATCGTGGCGAGCGCGGCAGGGTCGACCGCTGCGTTCCATTCGACGGCGGGCATGGCCTTGCCAGAGCCGGATGCCTCGACGTTGCCTGGCACGTCCACGGCGCCCGCCATCTGCACGATCCGCTCGATCCCGGTCCGATCCCAGGTCGGGTCGCCGACCAGGGCTGCGATGTTGGTCGGTGGTCCGAGCGAGATGATCGTGACGGGACCGTCCCTGGTGACCTCGCGAAGGAGCGAGACGGCATCGCCGGACGGCACCGGAGCCCCGGACGGGTCGCCGTCGTCCGCCGTCCAGCCGAGACTCGCCGCGGCCTTCAGGGCGCCTTCAGCCCAATCGTCATGGAACGGGGTGCCTCCGGGCGCCGCCGGTGGACCGCACGCCACGGGGACCTCCGGCAGCCCGACGTCGGCCAGCAGGTCTCGGGCGATGGCGACCCCCGCCGCGCAGCCGACGACGGAACCGTCCGCCACCGTCACGGCACGGATCGTCACGTTCGGCTCTGAGGCCAGGTACAGGATGGCCAGCCAATCGTCGGGGAGCATGTCGACGTCGACGACGACCTCGAGGTCGGGGAGTGGCCCGGTCCGGACCGCTGCGGTCACGTGGTCCCCTTCCACCAGGCTGCAGCCAGCCACGCCCGTCACCAGGACCACCGACGCGAGGACCACGGCCGTGAGCCGTCCGGCGGTTGTCATGCCCGCATCGTCGCCTGCCACCGTCCGGCAAGCGTTACGAAGTCGCGCGCAGGCCCTTGTCCGTTGCGCCGCTACCCGTCGCGCAGCCAGAGGCGGATGAGGCTCGGATGCATCGCCGCCCGGACCGTCCGATCGAGGTCGCCGGTCAGCGCCTCGATATCCACCTCGTGGCGGAGCCGCTCGGCGAAGGCGGTGGTCGTCCGTTCGGCATCGATGCGCGCGCGGTCGAAGCGGCGGTCGACGACCCGTTGCACCCGGCGCCGCACCGGCTGGAAGAGGGCAGCGACGACGAGCGTGGACAACGCCACCGAGATCGTGTCGCCGCCGAACAGGTTGCCGAGCGGGCCCTGGAGCACGAGGATCGCGATCGCATAGGCGCCGACGAGCATCGCGCTGATCACGGCGTAGGCGATCGTCCGGCTGACGATCCGGTCGATGTCGTACAGCCGGTAGCGCAGGATCGCCAGGCCGGCCGCGGTCGGGACGCCCATCAGCGCGATGATCACGAGGATCTCGAGGGCCTTGATGGTCGTCGCCGATAGCGTGATGAGTGTGACCAGCAGGGACATCGCGAATGTCGTGCCCGCGATCAGGACGGCAAGCGCGAACCACTTGAGCTGCTGTCTGGCCTCATCGGTCGCCCGTCGGAACCTGACGACCAGTGACGCGAAGGCGAGGACGATGGCGATTCCCGAGCAGGACCGCGGCGGGCCCGAGGACGAAGGCGCCGTAGGACGCCATGTCCATCGCCAGTCCGAGCGGGTTGTCCAGGAAGGTCGCCTGCTGGATCGGACCCGGCTGGACGGCGATGGCCGCCGCGAACAGCCACGACCGCCACCACGCTGAACACGACCACGCGCCGCCAGGCGGGCGAGGCGAGCCGACCGTCCGGGAAGTAGAGCGGCAGGAAGATGACCGCGATCGCGAGTGGCGGGACCCACAGCCAGGCCAACAGCCAGCCGAGCGGCGTCGTGAGCGGCAGGCCGCCGGGGACGACAAGGACGCCGGCGATGAGGTACTCGTTGATCAGGGCCGCGAGCGCGAACAGGAACCCGATGGCGCAGAACAGCCAGCCATTGAGGTTCTCCGGGCGACGGATCGCGACGATCGCCCCGACCGTGCCGCACACGATCCCGAACGCCTCCGACGCGCCACGAAACCCCCACGACGTCGGGACCGGGGTGTCTCGAGTGGCGAACAGGATGAGCAGGGCGGCGACCGACATGCCCATCGTGACCAGCCACGATGCGACGGCGGCGCGGCGCCGCGCACGAGCGGTGTCCACTCGGGGATGATGCCACCGGCATCGTCCGGGCATCGTTACGGGCAGCGGTACGCGAGGGAGGCCACGCAGATGGACAGGATCGGGGCGGCGGTCTGGGCGACCGGGCGAGCCGGGCGGGTGATCGTCGAGGCGGGCCTGACCCGGCCGTGGCTGGAGTTCCGCGGCGGGATCGTCTACTCGCCGGCCAAGGATGGGCTCGACCTCGGCGAGGCGTGCGGGCTCGACGTCCGGCTCGGCGCCCCGGTCTCGACCGATGTCGAGGCGGTCCTCGGCGCGGCCCGATATCGATGTCGTCTTCTACGCCGGGCTCGGGACCCCGGCCGAGGTCGCCGAGGCGTGCCTGCGCGCGAACCGGGCCGGGAAGGATGCGATCACCATCGCCGGCCTGGTGCATCCGGCGACGATCCTGGGCGCGGCGGCCGCGACCGACCTGGACATGGCGGCACGGACGGCCGGTGGCCGGATCCTTGGCACGGGATTGTGGGACTTCCTGACGATCACCCTGCCGCTGGCCGCCATCTCCAACGTCCTGACCTTCGACGAGATCCGGCTGGAACGGGTCGCGGACATGACGCTGTGGGGCCACGGCATCCTGCGCGACGAGGGGATCGGCGGGCCGCTCGAGGCCGCCGGCGCCGGCTTCATGATGCGCAACTTCCTGGTCGAGGCACTGATGCTGCTCGGCGAGTCGTGCGGGATGGAGCTGGACGAGCCCGTGTTCGAGAGCGTGCCGGTCCTGTCGGATCGACGGCGGGAGGCGGCCGGGTACGTCGTGGAGCCGGGGACCATCTGCGGCCACGACCGAAGGGTCAGCGCGAACGTGCGTGGCGGCGGCCGGCTCGTGTCCGTCTGGCGTGGCCGGTTCCAGCCGGAGCTCGACGGGATGGAAGGCTCGGCGAGGGTCGTCGTCGAGGGCGATCCCGCGTTCGAGACCATCGTCCGCGGCGAGCTCTTCCTCGACACGTACCCGCCGACCGGGGCCCGCGCGATGGCTGCCGTCCGGCCGCTGCGGGCGTTGCCGCCGGGCCTGCACACGATCGACGAACTCGGGCTGCGACCCGTCTTCCGCTAGGCGGGGGCGGCCATCGGCCGCGTCAACGTGCCGTTCAGTCGCCCCACGACTCAACGAGCCATCGGGGCCGACGCGCCGTTGCGGTCTGGTCAGTCGCCCCACGACTGAAACGGCGCCTGGGGGCGTCGGTCGAAGGCGCCGCTCGCCGGTCAGCTGATGCCGTCGGAGTGGCATCATCCGGTCGGTTGCCCGCATCGTCCGCCGGGCGTTACAGTCGCCCCGTGACTAGCGGTCCGGGATCGGGCAGGCGGCGCCGCGGCTAGGCAGGTCCGGCGAGTTCCCGTTCGGTGACGGTCAGTCCGCGGACGGCGAGCGCCGCGACGAACGCGCGCGGATCGAAGGCGGCCTCGGGCGGATGGACGCCGGCGCGGCCACCACGCGCGACGATGTCGGCGGCGATGGCGGCGACCGTCCCGGTGATCGTCGAGGAGGCGGATCGGCCGGTCTCCTCGACCGCGAAGTCGTAGGTCAGCGTCACCGGGACGCCGGCGCGGATCCCCTCGACCCTGACGTGCTTGACGTTGGCGCTTCGGTCGGTCGGACCGATGCCGCGACTCCCGATATAGGCCGCCGCGAACCGGCGTGGCGAGATGGGCGTGCCGTCGAGCTCGAACGGCTCGTCGCGATCGAACCCGAGCTCGAGCAGCGCCTCGATCCGGCGGGTCTCGTCGGCCGGGTAGCCGACCTTGAAGACCACGTCGGCGACATCGATCGTGCGCGGCAGGGTGACCGGCTCCGGGTGCGGGACGAGGTGGACCTCCTGCTCGCCGTACGGCTCGGGGAAGGCGAACGTCTCTGCCTCGGAGAAGGACGGCCGCTCGACCAGGACGCCGTCCTCGAGCACGACCGAGGTGCCGGTGCTGGCGTCGAACCGGGTCACGACGATGCCGGGCGAGGTCCACATCGGGTGGGTGATGTACGAGTAGAGGCGGATCGCCCGGACGTCGTCGAGCTGGTCGGCGCCCAGCCGGGCGAGGATGTTGGTCAGGCCCGGGGCCACGCCACAGCCGGGGACGATCCGGCAACCGGCCGCCTCGGCGGCCGCGTGCCGGTCGAGCTGTTCGAGCGTCTCCGGGTAGTACGACCCGAGGTCGACCAGGTGGACGCCCGCCGCGATCGCCGCGTCGGTGACCCGGACGTTGTGGCGCATGTAGGTCGCGTTGAGGACGACCTCGGTCCCGGCGAGGGCCGCCGCGAGCGAGCCCGGGTCCTCGACATCGACCCGGACGCACGCGCTCGGGCGCCCCGAGCCGGCGGAGCAGGGCGCCGGCGGCCTCGGTCCGGATGTCGCCGACGGTCACCTCGTGGTCGGTCCGCGCGACGAGGTCGGCGACGGCCGCCGACCCCATCTCGCCGGAGCCGCCGAGGACCAGGATCCTGGTCACGTGCCGGACGACCGGGCCGGCCGGGACGAGCGGAGCCGGATCAGCTGGGGCGCTCGATCTTGTTCGCCGGGTCGTCGACGCCGGTCACCTGGATCGACATGTCGCCGTCGGGGAACCCGGTCACCTCGGACGGCCGACGAGGTAGTCCTTGTCTTCGGCGATCCAGACGTCGATCGTGGCGCCGGCCGGCAAGCCGCTGAAGCCCGCGGCGAGGGTCGTCCCGTCGATGCGGTAGTGCTTCGCAGCTGACGCCGTTCTTCTGCTCGGTGCCCGATCTCGAGCGAGCTCTCGGCCCAGCCCGCACCGGAGAACGCGGCGACCAGCAACGTCGGGTCGTAGTTCGCGAAGAGCGCGGTCGCCATCGCAGCTCGGCGCCGGCTGGAGCGGGCCGCGTGCCCTGGCCGATCCACGCCTCGTCGCCGATGACGACGATCCGCGTCCCGCCCGCGACGGTGAGGTCGCGCGACAGGACCGGCTTGGTCACGACGACGCCCTTGTACTGCTCGACGCCCTTGATCGTGATCGAGACGCGATACGAATCGAGGTTGGCGAGGCCCGCCGTGATCGCGCCGATGTCGAACGACGGGATGGCGCCCAGCGAGGGGATGGCGATCGACGGCTCGCCCGCGGACGCGGCCGGGGCCTGCGAGGCCGGCGCGGCGGAGGGGCCGTTGCCGGTCCCGACGGACCTGCCGGGCGTCGCGGTGCTGGTGCCGCCGATCCGGACGCGGTCGCGCCACTGCACGCCGCGATGACCAGGGCGATCGGGATGAGGAGGGCGCCGGCCCGGCCGGCGAGTCGAAGATCGGTCATGTCGTTGGGGTTCCCCGCGCTTGGCCGGGCGAGATCGCCGGCTCGCCCGATGATGCGGCCACCCGCCGGATGACGCAACCGACCCCGGTCCGTGCGGAGCGGCCAACGGTACGGGGTCCGGCCGGCTCCGGTCAGAGGGTGCCGCGGTCGAACCAGATCCGCTCCCCGGTGAACCGTTCCGTGACGGGGTCCCACGGGAAGAGGATGAGGACCTCGAGCGAGACCGCCAGCCCGGACGGTGCCACGCCGGCCCACGGGCCCTGGTTCGTGCCGGTCAACGTCGCCACCTCGAACGCCCCCTGCGGCCCGATCACGATCTCCGACAATGCGAAGGCGTTGTCCGGGAAGGCCGCGAACAGTTCGGTGTAGAAGGCGCGGGCGCCGGCATGCCCCTCCCAGCGCTGGCCGGTCGGGACGATCTCGTAGACACAGTCCTCCGACAGCGTGGCGACGAGGCCGTCGATGTCGCGGGCATCCTCGGCGATCGAGTGGCGGACCCACAGCCGCTTGATCCGTCGCAGCTCGGCGGGGTCGAACGGGCGCGCAAGGCGGCGTCGGATCGACGGTCGCTCGGCCACGGCAGGCGAGCCCTCAGGCTCCGGCCGCGATACGCGCGACCGCCTCGACCGTCCGGTCCACCTCGGCGGCGGTGTTGTAGTGGACGAGGCCGAGCCGCAGGACACCGCCCGACTCGGCCTTGCCGAGCCGCTCGATGAGCCCGGTCGCGTAGAAGTCGCCGTCCCACGTGTAGATCCCCTCGCGACCGAGACCGTTCGGCGGCCGCCCGCGGATGGACGCCGTCGATCGAGACCGAGACGGTCGGGACCCGGGCGGCAAAGCGCGCGCGATCAGTGATGCCGTGGATCGTCACGCCGCCGATCCCTTCGAGGCCCGTCGATCAGCCGCGTCACCAATGCGCGCTCGTATGCGGCGATCGCGACCATCCCGGCGACCAGTTCGCGACGCCGCTCGCTCGCGTCCGCGGCCCCCGGCGCTCCTGCCACATCGCCAAAGTCGCGCCCGACGTCGCGCAGGTAGTCGGTCGCCGCCAGGGTCCCGGCGATCGATTCGTACGCCGGCGTCCCGGTCTCGAACCGGTCGTGTGCCGGCCGCACCTTGTAGGCGGGCAGGCGCTCCAGCACCTCGGCCTTGCCGTAGAGCGCACCGAGGTGCGGCCCGAACCACTTGTAGGCCGAGCAGACGAGGAAGTCGGTGTCGAGGTCGCGGACGTCGATCGGTCCGTGGGGTGCGAACGCGACGGCATCGACATAGGTGAGCGCCCCGACCTCGTGGGCCCGGGCGACGATCTCGCGGACCGGGTTGACCGTCCCGACCGCGTTGCTGGCATAGCCGACCGCGACGAGCTTCGTCCGCGGACCGAGCTTCGACTCGAGGTCCTCGAGATCGAGCGTGACGTCGTCGGGGTCGATGTCGACGGTCTGGACGGTCACGCCCCGGTCGGCCGCCATCGCCCGCCAGGTCGAGACGTTCGCCTCGTGGTCGAGGGTCGTGACCACGATCTCGTCACCGGGCCCGAGCGTCGCCCCGATCGACCGACCGATGTGGAGGGTCAGGGTCGACATGTTGTAGCCGAACTTGATCTCGTCGGGCGACGCCGCCCCGAGCAGGTCGGCGACCGCGGCGTGCGCCTCGTCCGACATGGCGTCGGTCAGCTCGCTGGTGGTGAACGCACCGCCCGAGTTCGCGTTCATGTCGCGGTAGTAGCCGGACACGGCGTCGATCACCCGCTGTGGGACCTGCGTCCCGCCGGGGCCGTCAAGGAACGCGACCGGCCGCCCGTCCTGCTCGCGGGCAAGGGCCGGGAACTCGGCTCGAAGGGCGTCGACGTCGAAGGCAGGCATCGCCTCAGCACCAGGTATGCATATGGCTCATGAAAACCGGCCCGATCACGCTTGGCCATCCCCCGATTCCGTCAGAAGTCGGGGGTGGCCACGCTCGTTCGAGGCGATTCCCATGAGTGTGCCGCATATCCGGCGGCCGGCGCGGCTCGCGCGGCGTGGCTCGTCGGCGCGGCGTGGCACCGCGCCGACCGGAACGCTACGGGAGCCGGCCGAACCAGACCGCCGAGAGCCCGGCGCCGATGACCACCAGCAGGAGGCCTGCCGCGACGAGCGCGAAGGTGACTTCCTGGCGCTGCTCGGTGTAGCCGACGCGCGACTCGAGGTTGTCGTACACGGCCTTGAGGTCCTCGGCGGTCGGCGCATCGAACGCCTTCCCGCCGGTCGTCTCGGCGATCTTCTCGAGGGTCTCCCGGTCCGGCGGGACCTCCAGGGTGTGCGACTGGCCGAACTGGTCGCGGACCTCGACGGTGCCATCGGGGGTCCCGAGGGCGATGGTGTAGATCGGCACGCCCAGCGTCGCGGCGCGGTCCGCGGCGGCCAGCGGCTCGGTCGCACCGACCGAGTTCGCGCCATCCGACAGCAGGATCGCGGCGACCAGTGGCTGGCCGGACGGCAGGTCGGTCGGGGCACCCGAGGCGCCCGGCGCGGCCGATGCTGCGGGGGCATCCGTGGCCGACGGCGCCGCCGACGCGTCGGGCGTCTCGCGGCCTTCGGCCTGGATCTTCTCGGCGATGTCGAGGACTTCGTTGAGCGCATCGCCCATCGCGGTCCCGTCGCGCGGGCGGAGGCTGTCGAGGGCGGCCTTGAGCTGGCTTCGGTCGGTGGTCGGGGTGACGAGGGTGACGGGCTCGCTGGCGAACGCCACGATCCCGACCCGGACGTTTTCAGGGAGCTGGTCGATGAACGAGATGGCGGCGGCGCGGGCGGCGTCGAGACGCGTCGGCGACACGTCGGTCGCCTTCATGGATCCGGACACATCCATCGTCAGGATGACGGTGGCGTCCTCGCGCGGGACCGGCACGATCAGGGTCGGCCGGGCCAGCCCGATGAGGAGCGCGGCGATCGCGCCGAGGTAGAGGACCGGCGGGAGGTGGCGGCGCCACGACGGCCGCTTCGGCGCGATGTTGGAGAGGAGCGCCAGGTTCGTGAAGCGGACCGCGTACTTGCTGCGGCGGCGCTGCGCCCACAGGTAGAAGCCGATCGCGATCGGGATCAGCAGGAGGCCGAGGAGGAGTTCGGGGGCGAGGAAGTTCATGCGGGTCGTCCTGTACGGTCGGGGGTTCGGGTGAAGCCGCCGGCCAATGTCGGGAGCCACGGCCCATCGGTGGAGAGTCGGAGGTGACGGACGGAGAGGCGGCGGAACTCGGCGGCCAGGGCCGTCCGGTCGGCCGCGGCGGCGGCATCGAAGGCGGATCGGAGCTTCCGATCGCCGGTGTCGACGCGGAGGGACCGCCCCGTCTCGGGGTCGATCAGGGTGAGTTCGCCGACGTCGACCAGGGCGTCCTCGCGCGGATCGAAGATCTCGAGCGCGATGACCGCGTGCCGGCCGGCGACATTGGTGAGAGCCGCGACCCAGTCGCGTGGGCCGCGGAAGTCGGAGATGATCACGACCACGCCGCGGGTCGAGCGGGTCGCACCGACCAGGCCGAGCGCATGCGCCGGGCTCGTCTCGCCGTTGCCCTCGTCGGGCGGTTCGGTGGCGATGGCGCGAAGCAGGCCCAGCATGCCGCGGCTGCCGCCGGCGGGCGGGGTCACCGTCTCGCGACCGGCCCCGAACTCGACGATGCCGAGGCGATTGCCGCGACGGGCGGCGAAGCGGCCGACGACGAGCGCGGCCCCCTCGGCCACGTCGGCCTTGCGCCGATCGGCCGTCCCGAAGTGCATCGACGGGGAGTGGTCAAGCAGCAGCCACGCCGTGAGCTGGCGGTCCGGCACGTCCTCGCGGACCTGCGGGATGAGCGTCCGGGCGGTGGCGTTCCAGTCGATCCGGCGAACGTCGTCGCCCGGCTCGTAGGGCCGGATGCGGTCGAGTTCCATGCCGGTCCCGTGGCCGATCCCCAGGTGGTCGCCGGTCATCCGGCCACCCACCCGCCGGTCGAGCGTCAGCTCCAGCTGGCGGACCAGCCGGTCGGCGATGGGACCCGGGCCGGGTCGTGCCGCGGTCCGGGTCCGGCCACCGACCCGTGCCAGGTCGGCGGTGGTCGTCATGCGGTCGGCTCCACCGCCATCTCGAGGCGCGGCGCCGGGACGAGCGAGACGACCCGCTCCACGATCGTGTCGGCCGTGATGCCGTCGGCGAGTGCCGCGTAGCTCATGACCAGGCGGTGGCGGAGGACGTCGGGCGCGAGGGCGATGACATCGGACGGGAGGACGTAGCGGCGGCCGTGGAGGAGGGCCATGGCGCGGGCGCCGTGGATGAGGTTGATCGAGCCGCGCGGGCTGGCGCCGTACGACACGTAGCCCTCGAGGTCCGGCGCGCCCCAGTAGCTGAGCTTGCGGGTGGCCTCGACGAGCGCGACCGCGTAGCTGATGAGCCGCGGGTCGACGTAGACCTCGCCGACCGTGCGCTGGAGGCGGAGCAGTCCGGCCGCGTCGAGGATCTCGCGCGGCGGAGCGGCAGTGACCAGCGAGCGGGCCACGATCTGCGCTTCGTCGGCCGGGTTCGGGTAGTCGAGCAGGATCTTGAGCATGAACCGGTCGACCTGGGCCTCGGGGAGCGGATAGGTCCCCTCCGCCTCGATCGGGTTCTCCGTGGCCAGGACGAGGAACGGGGTCGGCACCTTGAAGGTGTCGTGACCGATCGTGACCTGGTGCTCCTGCATGACCTCGAGGAGCGCCGACTGGACCTTGGCCGGGGCGCGGTTGATCTCGTCGGCGAGCAGGAAGTTGGCGAAGACGGGGCCCTGCTCGACATCGAAGCCGCCCTTGTCAGGGCGATAGATGCGGGTGCCGACCAGGTCGGAAGGCATCAGGTCCGGGGTGAACTGGATCCGCTTGAAGGTGCCGCCGAGGACCTCGGCGAGGGTCTTGATGGTCAGCGTCTTGGCCAGGCCCGGGACGCCCTCGAGGAGGAGGTGGCCGCCACTGAGCAGGCCCACGAGGACTCGCTCGAGCATCGCGTCCTGGCCGACGATGACCCGTCGGATCTCGAACAGGATGGCCTCGGCGGTGGCGCGCGGGTCGCCCGGATCGGGAAGGGCGCGAAGGTCGGTCGGCTGGTTCGTCGAATCGGACATGTCGTTCTCCGGAGGCTGGGGGCTTGGCGTCACTTGGACGCACGGCAAGGGAGGTTCGGTTGCGTCGACGTTCGCGGAGTTTTCTGAGGGTTTCCTGAGAACGCTCGCGCGCCACGTGACGATTTCGAAACCTGGCGGTCGGGCGACCCCGGCTCGCCTAGGCGTAGGCTGCGAAGATCTCGCTGAGCCGTCGCCGCTCGGCCGGCCGGCCGACGAACGGGATGTCCGTGTGGACGAAGTCGTCGCCCTTGAACAGCAGCGGCTCGTTCAGTTCCCGGGCGAGCGCGTACGCGAAGCAGTCGCCGAAGTTCAGCCCGGCGCGATGCCCGCTGCCCTTCCCGAAGTCGCGGTACGCCTCCCGGGCGATCCGCGCCTGCGACTCGGTGACCGGTTCGATGCTGATCGCCTTGCCGTGGCCAGAAGTCGTCGAGCCGCCGGCTGAGCAGTGGGTCTCCCGCACGCGATCGATGACGGTCGAGACCTCGAGATAGGTCGCCGCTGAGATCCGGTTGACCGGCGAGGCCGCCAGTGCCGCCTCGTAGAGCGCGCCGTCCGGCTCGAGCTTGAGGATCGCCACGAGCACCGAGCTGTCGACGATCACTTCGGCAAGCCGTCCTCGTCGTAGAGCAGGTCGCCATGTTCGATGTCGAAGAAGTCGGCGCGGAAGCCGCGCGTTCATGTCGACGGCGATCGCGTGGATGCGCTCGGCCATCCCCTCCCTGTCGTCGGCCTGCCTGATCCGTTCGAGCCGCTCACGCACCGCCTCCGTGACGGCGCCCGTCATCGATTCACCGGTGAGGTCGGCGAGCTCCCGGATCAACCGATTCGTCTCGTCATTCTTGATGTTCAGCGCCATGGTAGAAGGCTACCATGCCAGGGTAGATGTCGACCAACCTATCGGGGGCGGGGCCGGCCCTCGCGGGTTACGGCGCCCCGTGGGGGACCGGGCCCTCCGCGGCCATGCCGTCGCCCGCGGCCGAGATCATCGTCTGGACGGGAGTGGCGTCCGCCTGGATCGGCTGGAGCGTCGGCAGCGGCTGGATCGGCTGGGCGGGAGCCGCCTGCGGCACCTGCGTGCGACGACGTCGCGTGATCCGGACCTCGACCCACCAGATCAGCCAGACGAGGAGGCATGCCCCGACGACCGTGAGACCGGTCGAGATCGCGGCGAGGATCAGCTGGTTGCGGATCGCCATCTCCTGCGAGTCCGCCCCGATGGCGACGAGCAAAGGCACCGACGCGCGGGACGATGAACCCGCCGAAGATCCCGAGCCAGGCGCCCGCGATCAGGGCGTTGCCCCGGGCCGGGTGCTCCTCGAGGCGGCCGATCACGTCACGGACGATGGCCGGCACGCTGAACAGGTTCTTGACGGGGATGAAGTTCTCGAAGAACGCAGTGAACCCGGTCGCGGCCGGATAGCCAAGCCCGAGAGCCGGGATCCCGGCGACCACCCGGCTCAGCCAGGCCGACCAGGTCACCAGCGCGAACAAGGCCGCGCCAAGGCTGGCCAGGGCGAGGTTGTTGACGAGGCGGACGTCCGCTTCGGTGATCTCGTTCCCCGCGAAGAACCCGACGATGAGGTCCGAGACGAGGACGACCGACGCGATCTGCATCGCGGCGATGGCCAGGACGCAGACCGAAGCGAGGACGGCGCGCCCGCGCGATCCCTTGTACGGCGGCAACTCGATCTCACGGACCGGGCCGCTCTGCGTGGCGGACACCATCTCCGGGTCGACCGCCGCGAGGTGCTGTGGCGTCCGGCAGTTGTAGCACTGCTTGGCGCGGCTCCGGTTGATCGACCGACATTCGGCGCAGACCCAGATCTCTTCTGCGTCCTTCGCCATCAGTGTTCTGTGCCTCCGGTAAAGGTCCAGCCGTCGATGCGGACGGCCGGGACGACCACGCCCCCGAGGAAGCCCCTGAGCGTCTTGCGCTCACGGGCGACCGCCACGGTCCCGGCCAGGGCCGCGAGGTAACTCTGCGTGTAGCGCAGGTTCTTGACCGGCCCCACGATGGTCCCGTTCTCCACGAGAAAGGTCCCATCCCTGGTCATGCCGGTCACGATGGCGAGCTTGGGATGGACGGGGTTGGTGTAGTGGAAGCGGGTCACCAGCAGGCCGCGATCCAGCCCGCCGATCAACTCCTCGCGCGACGACGAGCCCGCCTCCATGACCATGTTGAGCGGGAACGGACCCCACGGGTTCGGGGCCGGGAGGCCGTGCCCGGTGGAGGTGACGCCGGCTCGGGCGGCCGTCTGGGCGTCGTACACGATGTCGCGGCAGATGCCGTTCTCGACGAGGTCGACCCGCTGCTTGGCGACGCCCTCGTAGTCGAACCAGAGCGGCAGGCCGGTCGGGTCGTAGCCATCGTCGACGATCGTCACGAGGTCACTGCCGATCCGCTTGCCGGGCTCGGCGAAGCTCCGTTCCTCCTGGACGGCGAGCGCCGAGAAGCCGAGGTAGCCGAGCATGTCGAGGAGGTCCACGACGGCGTATTCCTCGAGGACGACCGGGTAGTCGCCGGGTTCGACCGACACGGCGTCGGCGGTGGCGCGGGCCTTGCCGGCGGCTTCGCGGCCGATCGCAACGGCATCGATGGTCGAGGCGTCCACCGCGGCCGCCTCCGCGTAGCCGGTCCCGCCACCCGGGCCCATCGCGACCGTGATGAGCTGCGAGGTCGTCCGCGTCCCGGAGGCGCGGGCGCCGTTGGAGTTGGCGACCGCCGTCGACTCGAGACTGGTGGCGAACGAGCCGTAGGCCGTGACGCCGACCTCATCCGCGGCGCCGATGACGGCCCGGACCGCTTCAGCGCGGAACTCGGGGCTGGCCTCGGCCGTCGCGCGGCTGTAGGCGGCCGGGACATCGCGGATCTCGGTGGGGCCTGGGAGGCCACCCCAGTCGTCGAGTTCCTCGACGACCCGGGCGATCGCGGTCGCGTTCTCGGCGAGGCGCCGTAAGCCCTCCTCGTCGGTCCGACCCGACGAGGCGACCCCGACCCGCTTGCCGACGACGACCCGCAGGTTGATCGAGACGTTCCGCTCGGCGACGTTCTGGTGGATCTCGCTGTTGGCGAAGCGGGTGAGGGCGGAATCCTCGGCGCGTGACGAGGGCCTCGGCTTCGGTGACGCCGTCGCGCAGGACGTGAGCGAGCGCGGCCTCGGCGAGGGTGAGCGCGTCGCGGGCTCGGTCGTCGTTCATCGGCGTTGCCGTAGCCGTGGGTCGTACCGCCGGGCCGCTACCACTTGCCGACCCCGACCTGGACGTTCCGGAACCTGGCGCCCGGCACGGCGTGGCCGACGTGACCGGTCTGGCCGGGCTCCCCCTTGCCGCAATTCGGGGTCCCGAGCATGACGTAGCTCGACGTGTCGCCGACCGCGTCGCATGACCGCCAGAACTCGTAGGTGATCCCGGTGTAGGTCGGGTTCTTGAACAACCGGCCCTTCACCCCGCCCTTGATCTCGTAGGCGACCTCGGTCGCGAACTGGAAGTTGAGCCGCCGGTCGTCGATCGACCACGAGCGGTTCGAGGCGAGGTAGAGCCCGTCGTCGGTGTCGGCCACGATGTCGCCGAGGCTCATCCCGGGTTTGGGCAGCAGGTTGATGTTGGTCATCCGGATGAGCGGGATCCGGTTCCAGCCATCGGCCCTCATCGCGCCACCGCTCTGGCGGCCGATCCGCGGCGCGGTCTCGCGACTCGACAGGTAGCCGACGAAGATCCCGTTCTGGACGAGCGGCACGGCCTGGGCCGCGACTCCCTCGTCGTCCCAGCCGAAGGTGCCCATCCCGCCGGGCGCGGTGGCGTCGGCGACGATGTCGACGAGGTCGGAGCCGTAGCGGAAGCCCTCGTCGAGCTTGTCGGTCGTCAGGAAGCTGGTGCCGGCGTAGGACGCCTCCGTGCCGTAGACCCGGTCGAGTTCGCTCGGATGGCCACATGACTCGTGGACCTGGAGGTAGAGCTGACTCGGGTCGAGGACGATCGTGAACTGGCCGGACGGGCATTGGGGAGCGGTCAGGAGTTCGACGGCTTCCTCGGCGAGGGGCTCGGCCCGTTCCAGCAGCCCCTGGTCGCGAACGATCTCGTAGCCGCCGGCGCCCCAGCCGCCACCCGAATCGGGGTAGCTCCGGCGCTGGTGCTCGTCGCCGTCGACGGCGTTCGCCTCGATCCCGGCACCGACATGGGTGATGACCTGCTCGGTCAGGCTGCCGTCGGTCGCGGCGAAGGTCTTCCACTCGCGCTGGGCGGCGTACGTGGACTCGGTGAAGGCGATCCCCTTGACCGCGGCGGCGGCCCGGTCGGCGGCAAGCAGGTCGGCGATCTTGGTCTCCAGCGGGACCGCGAACGGGTCCTCCAGCAGCGGAGTCTCATACGTGCCGCGGGCCGGCGGGCGGTCGTCGAGACGGGTCTGGTTGCGGAGGGCGGTGGCGCTGGCGCGCGCGATCCGGACGGCTTCGGCAGCGACCCTGTCGGCCTCCGCGGCGCCGAGGATGTGCGACGACGCGAAGCCCCAGGCGCCATCGACGAGGACGCGGACACCGAAGCCCTCGCTCTCGCCCGAGGCGACGCCTTCGACCCGCCCGGTCTTGATCGAGATGCTCTCTTCGAGCCGGCGCACGACGCGGACATCGGCGTAGGTCGCGCCCTGCGACGAGGCCGTGTCCAGGGCGCGGTCGGTGACGTCTCGCATGCGCGACGGAGCCTAGCAGAGGGCCTCGAACCGGACCTATCGGGAGGGTTCCCTAGGTCGTTTGCCGTAGTGTCGCGGCCGCTGAGCGCGCCCGCATCGCGAATCGCATTGCTCAGACGCGAATCGTGCGTCGCCGCCGCCCCCGCCTAGAGCGTCGTCGTGCCAGCGACCGCCTGGAACGTGAGGTACAGGCCGAGGCCGAAGACCAGGACCGAGGCGACGAGGGGCACGAACCCGCTGGCCCGGCCGAGGGGCGACCCGGCATCGACACCATCAAGGCGACCGCGGGCGAGGACGAGCGCCAGCCCGATCCCGGCCATCACGAGCGCCATCCCGAGCCCGAACGCGACGACCAGGCCGAGCCCGAATGCTGGCCGTCCGGCGGCGATCGAACCGAGCAGGATCACGAGCGCGCTCGTGGACGGGATCAGGCCGCCGGCCAGGCCGAGGACGAACAGGCTGCGCCAGGTGATCGTCGTCCCGGTGGCGGGAAGGTGGCTGTGGGCGACGCCGCCGTGGCTGTGAGTCGCGGCGGCGGGCTCCGCGAGATCGCCCGGCCCGTGGTCCTGCGCGTGGCCCGGGTCGTGGTCGGGCCCGTTGCCATGCGCTTCGTCGTGGTCGGCCGCGCGCGCCCGCCATCGACGACGACCTTCACCGACCAGCATCCAGCCACCGATCCCCAGGATCGAGACCGCCGCCACGACCGGCGCAGACCGCATGACGCGATCAGGCGACAGCAACCCCTCGGCGCCGACGATCAGGGCCGCCAGGACGAGGATCCCGAGCGTATGCGACAGCGTCACCGACAACCCGAGACCGACGGCATGGACGGGCGTTCCTCTCGTCCCGACCAGGTAGGCCGCCATCAGGGTCTTGCCGTGCCCCGGCGTCAACGCATGGCCGGCCCCCAGCGCGACAGCGGTCATCAGCGAGATGAGGAGCACCAGCGGCGATAGATCCGCGGTCTGGAAGATCGACGGCAGGTCCCCACCGGTCACGCCGCCCGGGACGGATGCCGCCGCAGCCGGTGCCGTGGCAAGACGCCCGACAACGGAGAAGGTCGGCGCCGACGTCGCGGGAACCTCGACCATCCCGGGAATGGGATCCGCGTCCGTGATGTCGAACGGCGGGAGGACCGCGCCGCCCGGGGAGATCGTGACAGCCAATGACTTGTCCGCGAGCGCCTCGGTCAGGAGATTCGCGGGATAGGCCGTCAATCGAGCCGAGACGCCGACCGCCCGAGGTTCGCCGCCCTCTGCCGAGATCGTGACCCCCGACCCCTCGACCACGATCTCGCGCCAGCCGAGCCGATCGGGGAACGCGGCATCGGCATAGGTCAGCGTCGTCCCCGCGGCCGGCGGCGCACCAAGGGCGACTTCGAACCCGCACACGATCCGCATCGTCGAGAGACCGCCGGCGCCGGGCGGGAAGGACAGCCCGGCCTCGGCCAGCGATGGCGCGACAGGCTGCCCACCGATGACCAGCGCAAGCGACGGCGCCAACCCCTCGCACGCGGTGACGCGCCCCGTGTCGATCTCGGCATCGGAGACGTCGCCGTCCTCGTCGGTGTCGAAGTCGAGGCGCGCCTGGAATGTCGGGATCTCCGCCTGGTCGATGACGACGTCGAGGAGGACCCGATCGGGCTCGACCCGGATCCCGGCGTAGTGGTTGATGGTGTAGTTGCCGAGCGGGTGGGCGGTCACGACGGCGGGCACGAGCAGCGCGGCAAGCAACCCAAGGCTGCAGGCGACGCGCCTGGATCGGCGGTGTCGTCGGGCGAGCGTCGTCATCG
Organism: uncultured Chloroflexia bacterium; assembly: GCA_963746865.1. Classification (GTDB taxonomy): domain Bacteria; phylum Chloroflexota; class Limnocylindria; order Limnocylindrales; family CSP1-4; genus SPCO01. Next base: position 99,493 of record CAVVDB010000007.1, on the reverse strand, counting down.
ACGGGCGTTCCGGGTCATGCGGCCTATCTTCGGGCATCTATCGGCGGCCGTCCTTCGCCCGGATTTCCTAGGGCGGTCTGCTCGCCGTCGTCCGCTACACTCCGGCCGTGACTCGTCCCGGGGTGCCGTTCCGCGGCTGGTTCATCACGATCGAGGGGCCGGAGGGCGCCGGGAAGACCACCCAGGCCGAGGCCCTCGTCCGTCACCTGGCCGACACCGGGCGCGACGTCCATCTCACGCGCGAACCCGGCGGCACCTGGCTGGGCGAACGGCTGCGCGAGATCCTCCTCGCCCGGACCGATGCCGCCGCCCCGACCGACCCGATGACCGACGCCTTCCTGTTCAACGCCGCCCGCCGCCAGCTCGTGACCGAGGTCATCCGGCCGGCGCTCGAGGCGGGCCGGACGGTGGTCTGTGCCCGCTTCGCCGACTCGACGCTGGCCTACCAGGGGTTCGGTGCCGGGCTCCCGCTGGCCGACCTGCGGGCTCTCGAGGCGGCCGCCACGGATGGGCTCAGACCGGACCTGACGATCCTGCTGGACGTGCCGGTCGAGGACGGCCTGGCCCGCAAGGCGCCAAGCGACATCACCCGCTTCGAGGCGGAGTTCGACCTGGCCTTCCACCGGCGGGTCCGCGACGGGTTCCTGGCCCTCGCAGACGCCGAGCCGGAGCGGTTCGCGATCATCGATGCCGCCGTCGCCCCGGTCGAGGTGGCGCGCTGCCGTCACCGTCGCGGTGGACCGTCTCGTCGGCTCCGGAGAACCGAAACCGCTGCCGTATGCATCCCACTCATGAGAATCGACCCAAGCGAGCGTGGCCACCCCCGAGATTCGTCAGATTCGGTCCATGGCCGAGCGCGCAGTGCCCGAATCCCATGAGCCAGATGCATAGACGCCGCGGCCGACACGCGGACGCGGGCGCGGGTGCGGGCTAACCCTCGCTGGAGACCCCGGTGGCGACCGTCCCCCGGCCCTCGGTGCGCGCCCGAGCCAGGGCCGCCGTCGCGGCCGCGATGAGCGACTCGACATCCGCCCCGTCGACCGGGAAGCGAGCCACCCCGGCCGAGACCGTGATCGGCCGGCCACCCACCGCCGGCAGCGCCGCGATCCCGCCGAGGACCCGTTGCGCAACGGTCATCCCGGCCGACCCCGGCGCAACGAGGACGAACTCGTCACCCCCGATCCGGCCCACCGTGTCGACCAGGCGAACCGACTCGGCCAACACCGCGGCGACCTGGCGCAGGACGTCGTCACCCGCCTCGTGACCGCCGTCGCGGTTCGTCGCCTGGAAGTCGTCGATGTCGAACATCGCGAACGAGACCTCACTGCCCTGCCGGCCGGCCCGCGCGAGTTCCAGTTCCAGGATCCGGCCCACGGTCCGCTCGTTCGCGAGGCCCGTGAGGGGATCCGTGTGGGCCATCCGCTCGAACCACTCGGAGCGCTCCGAGGCCGTCGAGGCCAGCCGTGCCCGGTCGACGGCCACCGCCGCCAGCGACGCGATCGCGACCAATGTCTCCCGCTCCGGCTCGTCGAGGATCCGGGGCGCCGGCCAGCCCAGCCCGATCGACCCGAGCGGGACGTCCACCCCGAGGCTCGACACGACCAGCGGCAGGTAGGCGCCCACGAACGAAGACCCGTCCGGCGCCGCCGCCTCGCGATCGAACGTGGACACGCGGGTCAGCGCCGCGGCACTGAACGGATGCGCCGGGTCGGCGACCTCGTCGGCCAACCGGGAGATCGCCGACGCATCCATGCCATGCGATGCCACGACCTGCAGCCCCGGGCGGTCGGGGTCGGAGATGCAGATCGCCCCGATCGTCGGGCGAAGCGCGTTCGTCGCGGCCGTCAGGACGCCGTCAAGGATCGCTTCGAGATCGCCGCCCCCGGCGACCGCCTCGATCGCGGCGGGGAGTGAAGCGCGGGGATCGCCGGGCTGTCCGTCGGTCGACACAAGGGACTCCTGCACGCTATTGGGCTCGTCGGAGGCCGCATCGTACACCCACGCTTCAGGCGGTCGAACGCACCCGTTGACCACGTCACACCTGCCGTCGATACTCCGCGCGTGAAGTTGATCGTCGCCATCGTCCATAGCGAGGACGCCGGAGCCCTCGTCGCCGCCCTCCTCGACAAGGAGTTCCGGGCGACCCGCCTCCACAGCTCGGGCGGCTTCCTCAAACAGTCGAACGCGACGATCATCCTCGGCGTCGAGGAGGGCGACGTCGACGAGGTCATGGACATCGTCCGGACCAATTGCACCTCGCGCACCCAGGTGGTCAACCCGATGCCACCGATCATGGAGCCCGGCGAATTCTTCATGCCCTACCCGCTCGAGGTCGAGGTCGGCGGGGCGACGGTCTTCGTCCTGCCGGTCGAACGGTTCGAGCGGCTCTGAGCTCGAGTCGGCCGCGATCGACCGGACCGAGGTCGTCTGGCCACTTGTCTGACCTCGAACAGATGCGCAGGCACGCCGCGCGGGCTACGCTGGCGGCATGAGTCCCTTCCGCCCTGACCTCGTCGACTGCTGGATGTTCCGCGTCGGGCGGACGGCCAGGGACATCGCCCGTCCCGAGATCCTGCTCATCCGCCGGGCGCCCGGCCGGATCCTGCCGGGTCTCTGGCAATGCGTGTCGGGTTCGCTGGAAGCGGGGGAGCGGGTCGCGGTCGGCGCGCTGCGCGAACTCCACGAGGAGACCGGTTTCGGCCCCGAGTCGATCGAGGCGTTCTACGACCTCGACCTCGTCAACCAGTTCCACGAGCCGTCCGTCGACGGCATCATGACCGCCGCTGTCTTCGCCGTGCGTCTCCGTCAGGGCGCCGATCCGCAGCTCTCGTCCGAGCACGACGGTGCGCAGTGGCACGCGCTCGAAGAGGCGCACAGCCAGGTCATCTGGCCGGGCTACCGGACCGCGATCGAGCGGATCCGCGACGACCTGTCCAGCCCGGAACGGGCCGCCTGGTTCGAGCTGACGATCTCCGGGGATCGTGCCGAGACCGGCCTGCGGCCGCCGACGCTGGCCCGCTGGTAGACTCGCGGCGTGATCGAGCCGAGCGCAGCCCAGCGGCGCGTCTTCCACTCCAAGGTGGACACCATCCGGCCGACCTACGGGTTCGAGGACGTCTCGCTCGCTCCCGGCACCGACACCATCGAGCCGGCCGACGTCGATCTCGCGCAGACCTTCTGCGGGCTCGAGCTCGCCATCCCGATCCTCGCCTCCGCGATGGATGCCGTCGTCGACGTGCAGATGGCCGGCGCCCTGGCGCGGCTCGGCGGGCTGGCGATCCTCAACCTCGAAGGGGTCCAGACGCGGTACGACGAGCCGGACGCCCTCCTGGAGCGCCTCGCCGCAGCCGCTGACGGCGAGGTCCAGGCGCTCCTCGCCGAGGCCTACCAGCAACCGATCCGCGAGGACCTCATCGCCCGCCGGCTCGAGGAGCTCCACGCCGTGGGCGCCAAGGCGGCCGTGGCCGCGACGCCCGGGGCGGCCCGCCGGTTCGGAGCCTTCTGCGCCGAGCACGGCGCGGACCTCTTCCTCGTCCAGAGCCAGGTCTCGTCCGCCCGCCACATCGCGACCGAGTACGACCCGCTCTCGCTCGAGGCGTTCACCCGGTCCATGCCCATCCCGGTCGCGGTCGGGAACACGACCAACGCGGAAGCGGCCTACGCGCTGATGGCACAGGGCGCAGCGGCGGTCTTCGTCGGCGTCGGTCCCGGCGCGGCCTGCACGACGCGGGAGGTCCTCGGCATCGGAGTCCCGCAGGTGACCGCCATCAGCGACGTCGCGGCGGCCCGGGACGCCTATCACGCCGAGACCGGTCGGTACGTCCCGGTCGTCGCCGATGGCGGGATGCGCCGTGGCGGCGAACTGGCCAAGGCGGTCGCCGCCGGGGCCGACGTGCTGATGATCGGCTCGCCGCTGGCCCGCGCCGAGGAGGCGCCCGGGCGGGGCATGAACTGGGGGATGGCCGCGCCTTCGCCGACCCTCCCGCGCGGGACGCGGATCAAGGTCGGGACGGTCGGGACCCTGGAGCGGATCCTGCTGGGGCCGGCCCACGTGACTGACGGCTCCGAGAATCTCGTTGGCGCGCTGCGCCAGTCGATGGCGGCGCTCGGCGCCCGGACGATCCGGGAGATGCAGCGGGTCGAGATGGTCTATGCGCCATCGACGCAGACCGAAGGGAAGTCCTGGCAGCGGAGCCGCTGACCGGATGATCCGACCCGCGATCCGGACCTTTCTCGCGCTGGCCGCCGTGCTCGCGATCGTCGCCGCCTGCACGGGCGACAAGACCCGGGGCGACTGGACCTTCGGAGCGACGATCCCGCCGGAGGCCTCGGCGTCGGCGTCGGCCCCACCTGCCGCCACCGCGGTGCCCTCGGGATCCGCCCAGCCCGGCGCATCCGCGGCGGCATCCCAGCAACCGCCCGCGTCGGCCCCGGCGCAACCGTCGGCCGGCACCGCGAGCTGGCGATTCGTCAGCTCCAGGACCTGCCCGGGCACGACCTTCGAATGCATCACGCTGGCGGTGCCCAAGGATCATTTCGCGGCGACGGCCGGCCCGACCTGGAACGTGACGTTCGGCATCCACCGGGCGACGAAGGCACGCAAGGGCACCTACGTCGAGATCACCGGCGGCCCGGGCTACAGCGACATCCCGACGTCGGACGACTACTTCGAGTACTACGACCGGTCCGTCGTCGAATCGTTCGACATCGTCTATCTCGACCAGCGCGGGATCGGGCTGTCCGGCCCGATCCAGTGCACCAAGGCGGCGGCCGTCTATTACGCCTCCGCGGCCAGGGTTCACATCCCGGCCGAACAGGCCGAGGCGGTCGCCGCGGCCCAGGCCTTCGCCAAGGATTGCGTCGCCGAAACGCGGGTCGCCGAGGCGGACCTGCCCTACTACGCCACCCGCCAGGCGGTCGAGGACCTCGAGGCGGTGCGCGCGTACCTTGGCGTCGAGAAGATGGACCTCTACGGGCTGAGTTATGGCACACAGTTCGTGCAGACCTACGCCGCTGCCCATCCCGACCACATCGCGACGCTCTACGTGGACGGGCCGGTCGACCTGACCCTCGACGGGCCGACCTACTACGTGGAGGCGGCCCGATCGGCGGATGACACGCTGGTCGCCACCCTGGATGCCTGCACCGCCGACGAGTCGTGCAAGGCCGATGTCCTCGGCGGCGACGCCCTGGCCGCCTATGACGCCCTGGCCGCGAGGCTGGCGACGGCACCGATCACGATCGACTTCCCGAAGGCCGATGGCGCCACTGAGCGACGGCCCTTCTCGGCGGCCGATCTCGAGAACGTCGCGTTCAGCAGCATCTTCTACACGGTGGACCGGATGCTGCTCCAGCGCGCGGTCGGCGCCGCCTCGCACGGCGACCTCGTCCCGCTGGCGAGGCTCGCCTACAGCGCCATCGGGGTCGACCCGGACACCCTCGAGGCGATCACCTACCCGGACTATTCCGATGCCCTCTACTACGCCGTGGAATGTCAGGACTACGCGTTCTTCCCCGAGATCGCCGACCCCGCCGCCCGCGTCGACGCCTGGGTCAAGAGCGGCGAGACGAGCGGGGTCAACGCGACCCGCATGGCGACGGGGTACTACGGCGACCTGCCGTGCCTCTTCTGGCCGACCGCGACGACGACGAGCACCCGCCCCCCAGCCATCGTCGATCCGCCGTATCCGACCTTCGTCCTGACCTCGACGACCGATCCGGCCACCCCGATCGCCAATGGCATGCGGATCTACAGCCGGCTCCCGGATGCCTGGTTCATCCAGGCCGTCGGCGGACCGCACGTCATCTACGCGTGGGGCGAGGCCTGTCCGGACGCCGTGTTGACCGCCTGGCTGACGGAGCGGACGCCGCCGGCCGCCCGCGTGACGACCTGTCCCTGGACGCTGTCCGATGCGTACGTGGCGAACGCCGCGACACGCGCCTCCGGGTACGCGACGGCGCTTGACCTGGCCACCTCGGTCGACGACCAGATCTTCACCACCAACGACTACGTCAACATCTACGACAGTGACGCGCTGTCCCTCGGCTGCGACTTCGGCGGGACGCTGACCTACGAGCCGTCCGACCTCGGGACCACCGTCACGCTCACGGCCTGCGAGTTCACGCCGGACCTGCCGTTGACGGGCAAGGGCGAGACGGACGACGAAGCCGGAACCTTCGAACTGGACCTCAAGAGCGGCGTCACCACGCTCCACTACGAGCGCGACGGTGAGGGCGCCACCTCGGTGACCGGCCGCTACCGGGGCAAGACCGTCGACCAGGAGGCGCCGGCCTGACGGGGCCGCGCCGACCGGGATGTCCAGCCGCAGCCCGATGGAGGACGACCTCGTCGCGTCGGGGCGATTCGTACGGATCGAGACGTTGGGCCGTCTGTCCGGGCAGGCCAGGGAGGTGACCGTGGGCTTCGTGGAGGAACCGGATGGGGCGATCCTGGTGGCGGCCGGTGGAGGCGAGGCGGACTGGGCGATGAACCTCGACGCGGACCCGGCCTGCCGGATCACGATCGGGGAGCGAACGATGGATGCCGTCGCGGAGCCGCTCGGCGCGCAGGATCATGCCATCGCCATCCGCGGCCTGATCCTTCGCTACGGGACCCCGGCCGAGGGACTTGGCCACGGACCGTCGTACCGGCTCCGGCCGGTCGCGGGCGTCCGCGCCGTGACCGTCTCGGTCCAGATCGAGACGCGGATCGGGCGCTCGTCGTCGGCCGTCTTCGAGGCGCTCGTCGCCGTGGAGCGCTACCCCGAGTGGTTGATCGCGTCCGGGATCGTCAAGGTCGAGCGGCTCGATGCGGGGCCGCTCGGCGCCGGGTCGCGGCTGCGCATCTCGCAGACCGTCGCCGGCCGCTCCACCGTGCTTGATGGGAGCATCACGGCCTTCACTCCGGGCACGGCGTTCGGGCTGCGGGGCAAGGACAAGGACGGCGTCTCGATCGAGATCGACGCGCACCTTGCGGCCGATGACACCGCCACCCGCCTGCGCTGGTCGGTCCGGATCGGGCTGCCGCTGCGCTACCGCATGTTCGAATCGATGGTCGCGCCGCAGGCGAAGCGCGCCGCCGCGCTCGACCTCGAAGCGCTCAAGCGCCGTCTGGAATCGGTGGCCGGCTGAGCGCCGCTACGCTTCCCCGATGACCGCACAACCCACGACCCTCTACGACCGAGCCGGCGGGACGCCGTTCTTCGAGGCGCTCGTGGGCCGGTTCTATGACGGCGTCGAGAGCGACCCGGTCATCCGCCCGCTGTATCCCGAGCCGGACCTGGCCGGCGCCCGTCACCGGCTCACCCTCTTCCTGATCCAGTACTGGGGTGGCCCGACGACCTACGACCAGGAGCGCGGCCACCCCCGGCTCCGGATGCGTCACGCGCCGTTCGCGATCGGGGCGGTCGAGCGCGATCGCTGGCTGGTCCACATGCGCGCCGCGGTGACGGCGCTGGCGCCCCAGGACGACGTGGCCGACGAACTGGAGCGCTACTTCACGATGGCCGCCGAGGCGATGCGCAACCGCTGACTGGTCAGTGGTCCGCGTTGACCATTACCCGTGGACCAACCGGTCGTATGCATCCTGCTCATGGGAAACGGCCGCTGCACGCTCGGCCCCTGCGCGTTTCTGTCAGAAGTCGGGGGTGGCCACGCTCGTTCGAGGCGATTCTCATGAGTGGGATGCATACCGCGGGTCGCCGGCGCGGACCCGGCGGGTCGCGGCGCGGACCGGCGGTCGGCCGCGACCGCCGCCACGTGTCGGGCGCGACCGCCGCCACGGTGCGCGATCGCACCGTCGCGGGCGCGGACCCGTCCCGGATACACTGGGGCGACACGACAGGGAGGGCGACATCTGGCGATGACGGAGGCGACCGGCGAGCCGACCGACGACGCGTCGGACGCGGCTTCGACCCCGCCCACCGGGCGGGCCGCCGGCGAGCCCCGAAAGCGCGGCAAGACGATCCACGGCGAGGAGGCCAACGCCGGTCACCGGATCCTCGCCCCCGACGACGCCGAGGTGGAGGCCTACCTCGAGACCGCGCTGAAGGCCCCGGCCCCGGATCGCTCGGCCGCGGATCGGCCCGCCGGCGCCGCCGACCAGGAAGAGCGCGCGACCGTCGTCGTCCTCGACTTCGGCAGCCAGTTCGCGCAGCTCATCGCCCGACGAGTCCGCGAGCTCGACGTCTACTCCGAACTCCTGCCGCACGACACGCCGTTCGCCGAGATCGAGCGTCGCGGCGCCCGCGCGATCATCCTGTCCGGCAGCCCGAACTCGGTCTATGACCCCGAAGCCCCCCGGCCGGATCCGGCCATCTGGGCCGGGCGCATCCCCGTCCTGGGCATCTGCTACGGCGCCCAGTTGATGGCCCACGAGCTGGGCGGCGACGTCATCCCGTTCGACCATCGCGAATACGGCCCGGCCAGCGTCACGATCACCGCCGACGACCCGCTGTTCGCCGGGCTCGAGCGCGAGCAGCCCGTCTGGATGAGCCACGCCGATTCGATCTCGCGCCTCCCGGAGGGGTTCCACGCGACCGCCCAGACCGATTCCACGCCCTACGCGGGTCTCGTCGATGCGTCGCGCAACCTGTACGGGATCCAGTTCCATCCCGAGGTCGTCCATACGCCCCGCGGCCGCGACGTCCTGCGCAACTTCGTGGTCGGGATCGCGGAGGTCTCGCCGACCTGGACGGCGGGCAACTTCATCGACACGACCGTGGCGGACATCCGCGAGCGCATCGATGCCCACGCCCGCGCCACCGGTTCGGACGGCCTCGTCATCTGCGCGCTGTCGGGCGGGGTCGACTCGGCGGTCGCAGCCGCGCTCGTCCATCGCGCGGTCGGCGACCGGCTGACCTGCATCTATGTCGACCACGGGTTGATGCGCAAGAAGGAATTGGAGCTCCTGCGCGTCACCTTCGAGCGCGATCTCGGGATGAACCTCGTCATGGTCGATGCCCGCGGCCGGTTCCTGGCCCGCCTCGCCGGCATCGAGGACCCCGAACAGAAGCGCAAGATCATCGGCGACGAGTTCATCCGCGTCTTCGAGGAAGAGGCCGCCAAGCTCGGCCGCATCGACTTCCTGACGCAGGGCACGCTCTACCCCGACGTCATCGAATTGGCGACCTCGGAGACCAAGGCCGCCCAGAAGATCAAGACCCACCACAACGTCGGCGGCTTGCCGGCCGATCTGCGCTTCCAGCTCATCGAGCCGCTCCGCTACCTGTTCAAGGACGAGGTCCGCAAGGTCGGGCTGGAGATGGGCCTGCCCGAGGCGATGGTCCTCCGCCAGCCGTTCCCGGGGCCCGGGCTCGCCATCCGGATCATCGGCGAGGTCACCGCCGAGCGCCTTGACACCCTGCGCGAGGCCGACTGGATCGTCATCGACGAGATCAAGGCGGCCAACCTCTATCGGAGCCTGTGGCAGTCGTTCGCGATCCTGACGCCGGTCCGCTCGGTCGGGGTGATGGGCGACGGCCGGACCTACGCCAACGTGGTCGCCGTGCGGGCGGTGACCAGCGAGGACGGCATGACCGCCGACTGGGCGAAGCTGCCGTACGACGTCCTGGGCAAGATCTCGTCACGCATCGTGAACGAGGTCCCGGGGGTCAATCGGGTCGTCTACGACATCAGTTCGAAGCCACCCGCCACCATCGAATGGGAGTGATGGGGTCCTGACCGACCCCTGACCGATGGGCCATCGAAGCTGTATCGCGACACGTTAGGATGTCATCCCATGGTCGACACTTCTGCTCCAACGAACCGTCCCGCTGACATGGTCTGCCCGTGGTGCTCCGCGGCGATCACCTCGGAAACGGCCGTCTGCCCCTCCTGCGGGGCGATCCTGAACGCCGACGAGCCGGTCGAAGTCCCCGGCGTGACCGCGGTCGACGCCAACGCGACCCGCGGTCCGGCGACAAAGCCGACGCCGCCGGCCCGCAGCCGGATCATGTCGTGGATCAGCGGCGACTACCCGGAGGACGGCTCGCTGTCGGCCGATTCGCAGGCCCTTGCCCCGCCGGACCCCGAAGTCCAGCGCGAGATGCTCCGCCTGGAACTCGAAGCCGAGGTCGCCAACCTCCAGGCCGAGAACGACGCCCTCCTGTCCGAGGCCGCGATGGAAGGGCGGGTCATCGAGATCCCGGATTCGATCAAGCCGCTGCTCACGGGCGAGGCGCTGACCGAGGTCGAGACGCTCGCGGCCGAGAACGCCGCCGAGGGGTTCGAGGCGATCGAGGAGGCCCAAGAGGACGCCATGGTCGAGGCGGACGCCGCGGACGCTTCGGCCGATGGCGACGCCGAGGATGCTTCGGCAGCCGACGACGACGCCGCGCCCGCCGAGGACGATACCCCCGCCTGATCCGCCCGCGGCGGCACCCAGCCCGCGCGACTATCCTGCGGCGGTGCCCGACCGACTCCCGCCACCCGGCCCGTCCTTCCTGCGCGAGCAACCCATCCAGTTGACCGACCGCGTCGTCCGAGCCGGGATGGCGCGGCCATCCGACGCGCCGGACGGCTGGTGGCTCGCGGTCCTGTGGGTCGTCGATGAGGACGGCGTGGTGAGCTTCCGGGACGTGGCGCCGAACGCCGGCCCACCCCCGGATCCGCCGCTCGGCCGGCTCGGGCCCGCGATAGGCGGCGCCCTGTCGGGACTCATCCTCGAGGACGACGGGCGCCTGCAGATGCGCCTCGGGCTCGTCGCGCCGCCAGACGACCCCACCCGACCCTGGCGGGTCCCGCTCGCGATCCGGGCCGCCTTCCGGTTCGAGCCGGCCCGCGCCGCGACGATGCGGCCGAACGAGCTCGCGGAAACCGTGCTGGCCGGCTTTCGCCGATCCGTCGAAGGACTCCACAGGCCCTGATCGGACGGGACAGGTAGACTCGCTCCCCGATGCGCGACTTGTTCGATGACTTCATGAAGGAACTCCGCGAGCGCGAGGCCGCCGCGCGCGGTGAGCGTCCGCCTCCGCGCGAGCCCGACGACCGCGGTTCGGGATCCGACGACGACGACCCCGACGACGAACCGACCTCGGAGCGCGAGCCGGACGAGCCCGACGCCGACGACGCCGACGACGCCGACGACGCCGACGCAGGCGACGACGCCGACGCGGGCAGTGACGACGGGCCCGACCGACCCTCCTCGATCGACGAGAAGCGACGACGGCGCGGCCGCGGTGGTCGCGGCGGCGGGCGGCCACCGGGCGGCCCGGACGACGGTGGCAGCAGCCGAGCCGCCCGGGCCGGTCGACGGTTCGGGCTCGGCGCGCTCCTCATCATCGCCGTGGCGGTCTTCCTGCTGTTCAGTGTCGGGATCGACCTGTGGACCGATGCCCTGTGGTTCGACAGCGTCGGCTTCGATCCGGTCTTCTGGACCCGCGTGACGGCCACCCTCGGGCTCGGCGTCGGTGCGTTCGTGGTCGCGCTCATCGTCCTGTTCGGGAACCTTTGGCTGGCCGGTCGGCTGGCGCCACCGCCGTCGGCGGATCGTGCGGGCTCGTTCCGGTCGATCTTCGACCGGCTCAATGAGGCGGCCCAGGCGGCCGACGATCGACGCGACCGCACGCGTTCGGCATTCGGCGGCGGGCGAGACCGCTACGGCAACGGCGGCCAGGGGCAGACGATCGTCTTCGAACCATCGGACATCCCCGACCTGACGCCCTACGCCGGCTGGGTCCTCGGCGGCATCGCCCTGTTCACCGCGCTGATCATCGGCGGTTCGGTCAGCGGGGCATGGGAGACGGTCCTGCTCTGGATCCACCAGGTCCCGTTCTCGCCGACGGCCTCGGTCACCGACCCGATCTTCAACAAGGACATCGGCTTCTTCCTGTTCGAGCTGCCGTTCCTGCGCCTCGTCCAGGGGGTGTTCAACGCCCTCGTCATCGCCGCGCTGGCACTGTCGCTCGGGCGCTATGTCGTCGGGGCGTCGAGTGGCGGCCTCATCTTCTCGACCTCGATCCGGGTCCACCTCGCCATCCTCGGCGGCCTCTTCCTGCTGTCGGTCGCCTTCGGCTACCAGCTCGACAAGCTGGAGCTGGTCTACAGCACGCGCGGCGTCGCGACCGGTGTCAGCTTCACCGATCAGAACGCCCAGTTCGCGGCGTACGACATCCTGACCGTCCTGTCCGGGATGGCCGCCGCGTTGCTCGTCGGCGGTGCCTTCACCCGGATGCTCTGGCCGCTGGGGCTCGTCATCGGCCTGTGGCTGGTCGCCTCCATCGTCATCGGCCGGCTCTATCCCGAGGCCGTCCAGCGCCTCACGGTCGACCCGAACCGGTATGCCCAGGAGGAGCGCTACATCGCCAACAACATCGCGATGACGCGCCTGGCGTATGACATCGGCGGTTGGGCCGACATCCCGTTCAAGGGTGACTCGATCCTGACCACCGCCGAGATCGAGCGCGAAGCCGACACCTTCCGCAGCGCGCGGCTGTGGGATCCGCGGCCCCTGCGGACGACCCTCGACCAGCTCCAGACGGTACGCCGGTACTACGACTTCACCGGCGTGGACACCGATCGCTACGTCATCGACGGCGTCAAGCGCCAGGTCATGCTGTCCGGTCGCGAGCTCGCCCTCGACCAGAACCCGCAGGCGACCGGTTGGGTGAACCAACGGATCATCTACACGCACGGGATCGGGGCTGCCATGGTCCCGGTCAACGAGGTCGGCAGCGAGGGGCAGCCGCGCCTGTTCATCGGCAACCTGCCGCCGGTCTCGATCGCCGGCGCACCGCCCATCAGCCAGCCGCGGATCTACTTCGGCGAGCGCGACACGTCGTACATCATCGTCGGGGCCCAGCAGGACGAGTTCGACTACCCGACCGGTGAGAGCGACGAGGGCGGATCGGTCGGGACCCAGACCCGCTGGACCGGGAAGAGTGGGATCTCGCTCGACAGCACGATGATGCGGCTCCTGTTCGCGGCGCGCTTCCGCGACCTGGACCTGCTCATCAGCGACCAGGTCACGCAGAGCAGCCAACTGCTGTTCCATCGGTCATTGGGTGATCGAGTCAGCCGGGTCGCGCCGTTCCTGCGCTTCGACAAGGACCCCTACCTCGTCATCGACGATGCCGGCCGGATGCTCTACATCCAGGACGCGTTCACGACCTCGGACCGATTCCCCAACGCCCAGGCCTACGACCCTCCCGCCACGAGTGGACTATCGGGCGCCGCCTTCGATTACATCCGCAACAGCGTCAAGATCACGGTCGATGCGTACGACGGGACGATGCATTTCTACGTCAACGACCCAGACGATCCGATCATCCGGGCGTACATGGGCGTCTTCCCCGACCTGTTCGAGCCGATGTCGTCGCTGCCCGCCGACCTGGTCGCCCACCTGCGGGTCCCTGAGGACCAGTTCAACGTGCAGTCGAGCGTCTTCGGCCGCTATCACGTGACCAACCCGCTGCAATTCTTCCGCGGCGACGACCGCTGGACGGTCCCGACCCAGACCAGCGAACAGACCCTGCCGTCCGAGGCGTACTACGTCGAGATGCGCCTCCCGAACGAAGAAGGCGTCGAGTTCCTGCTCCTCCAGCCGATGGTCCCGACCGGCCGCCCGAACATGATCGCGTGGGTCGCCGCACGGATGGACGGATCGAACTACGGGGAGGTCCAGGTCTACCGGTTCCCGGCCGACACGACGATCTTCGGGCCGGCCCAGATCGAGGCCAGGATCGACCAGGACCCGCTCATCAGCGCCCAGGTCTCGCTCTGGAACCAGTCGGGGTCGAAGGTCATCCGGGGCAGCCTGATCGTGGTCCCGCTCGACGATTCGCTCATCTACCTCCAGCCGGTCTACCTCCAGTCGACCGGGTCGGCCTTCCCGGAGTTCAAGCGGATCGTGGTGGCCTCGCCGCGCCAGGTCGTCTGGGCGGACACGCTCGCCGAGGCGCTGCGGCTGCTGCTGGTGGCCGAATCGGGCGGGAGCCCGATCCCGACGCCCAACCCCTCACCCAACCCGAGTCCGACATCGTCGCCAGGCCCCGGCAGCACTCCGCGGCCGACCCCGGGGACGGACTTGCCCGCCGATATCCCGGGTCTGATCGCCTACGCCAACGCCCACTTCGAGCTCGCCCAGCAGGCGCTCCGTGACGGCGACTTCGCGCGCTACGGGGCGGAGATCGCGCTGGTCGAGGAGGCCCTGCGACGACTCGAAGTGCTGGCGCCCGGGCTGGCCTCGCCGGGTCTGGCGTCACCGGGCGCGGGGGCGTCCGCCAGCCCCGCACCGTGAGACGCGGAGCGGCGCTGACCGGCGCGCTGCTCGTGACCCTCGCCACGCCCGCCACCTGGCCGCTGGCCCTCGCCGCCTTCCTGATCCGTGGCGGGTTCGTCGTCGTGCTGTTCCCGATCGTCGCGCTGCCGACGACCGTCGAACTCGGGAACGTCCTCGCCCCGAACCTCTCCTCGGTGGCGCTCGGCTCGATCTCGGTCGAGCTGGCGATCGTGACCGGCTCGATCGGCCTCGCCGTCGTGGCCTGGCTCGTCCTCGGCGGCTGGCTGGCGGCGGCCATGGAGGCCGAGGGTGCCCGGATCGTGGCCCGCGACGAGGACGTATGCGGCGCTCGGTCCCGGAGCGATCGACCAGGTCGGGGCGCCGGTGGTCGGCGATGGTCGGGTCGCGGTCAGGATCCTGGCCGCACGGCTGATCGCGTACCTGCCGCTTGCGGCGGTCCTGTCGTGGGGGTCGATCCGGCTCGTCATCGCCGCGTATGTCGAACTGACGAGCCCGCTCGAAGTCGCCACCCCGATCATCGTCCGCGTGGTACGCGCCTCACCCGAGGTCATCATCGCCATCCTCGTCGCCTGGACGGTGGGCGAGATCGTGGCGGCGGCTGCGGCCCGGCGGATCACCCTGACCGGCGCCGGCGTCGTGGCCGGTCTTCGGTCGGCGATCGTCACCTCCGTCCGCCAGCCGTTGTCGGCCCTCGTCCGCTTCTGGCTGCCGACGGCCGTCCTGCTCCTGGTCCTGCTGCCGACCGGACTGGCGACGAGCTCGGCGTGGGAGGCCGCCACGGAGGTGATCGGACGACGGGCAGATCCGATCGCCGTTGCGATCACCGTCGTCCTGTTCGTCATGCTGTGGATCATCGGTCTCCTCCTCGTCGGCGTCGTTTGTGCCTGGCGGGCGGCCGTCTGGACGATCGCGGAGGTCGCTCGAGAGGGGACGTTCGGGGTATCGCCGGACCGCCGACCGGGTGACTGGCATCCGACCGAAACGTCTGCGACCCTGTAGCCCGACCGACCCTGGGGGCCGGTCCGGAGCTCGAGGTTGACGATGACGACGAAGACCATCGAATGTGTCGAATGCGGGGCATCGGTCCCGTACGGGCGGCTCTCGTGCCCGTCCTGCGGGTCGCTCCTCGCCTCGGTGTCCGGGGCACGGAAGCCGGCGGCCCAGATCGTCGAGACGGCCGATGTGGCGGCCGAGGTCGAGCCGGAACCGAACGATGACCTCGCGCTGAGCCTTGCCGTCGACGACGGTCCCGTGGACGAACCCGCCCCGGCGGCCGAGGCGTCGGTCACGATCGAGCCGCTGTTCGCGATCGAGCCGGATGCGGATGCGGATGCGGCCGACGACGCCGACGCGGCGGCGGGCCCGTGGACACCGATCGAGGCGCCCGTGCCGGCGGTGCTCGTCGCGCGGCCGTACACCCGATCCTCGGCCGACGACGGCCCCGGCATCCTGGCCTCGCTCCCGAGCGCCTATCGGCCGTCGGCCCTCTCCATCTCCGCGGCGGCCGCCGGCGGGCCGAGCTGGTCCGCCGTGGCCGGGTCCGCGCCGATCGGCACGTACGCCGCCGCGGCAGACGCGGACCGGACGTCGGACGAGGCCAAGCGAAAGGACGTCGTCGACGTGGCCACGGTTCGGCGAGATCGCCGGCTGGTTCGTGGTCGTCGGCGCGTCGATGTCGATCCTCGGGTTCCTGCTGCCGTGGTCGGTCACGGTCATCGGGTCGCGCAGCGTCGGCGGCTACTTCGGCTCGTGGGGGCTCGCCAGCCCGACCCATGTCCTCGTCCTGCTCGGCCTGCTTGCGGTCCTCGCGCTGGGCGTGCTGCATACGCCTGTGCCCGATTGGATCCGGACGGGGGTCCTCGGGCTCGCGGTCGGCAGCCTGCTCATCGGTCTCGTCTGGCCCTACATCGTGGGGCCGCTCGGGGCGGACGTGGGCGTCCTCATCACCGCGCTCGGGGGCATCTCGCTGGTGACCGGCGGCGCCGTCGCCTCATGGGCGACGCGTCACGTCGAGGCGGAACCGCCCGTCTGAGGGGCTGCGACGGCCGAGCGGAGCCGCGGGGCGGCCCTGCTACACTGCGCCGAGCGTAAAGAGACCGAGCCCGATCTGGACGATCGGTCCGGTGAGGCCCACGGAGGCGGCGACCCAGGCGCATGGAAGACATCCTCCAGCAGATCGGCGAGACGATCGGCGACATCTTCGAGAGTGCCATCGTCCAGTTCGGCATCCGGGCGATCGGCATCTACCTCGTCATCCTCTGGCTGGCGACGGCCTACTGGGCGTTCCGAGACATGCAGCAGCGGTCGGACAACGCGATCCTGCCCTACGTCGCGGCGGCCGGGATCATCCTGTTCACCCCGATCTTCTTCATCTTCGCCGTGTGGATCTACAAGATCATCCGGCCGCACGAGAAGATCGAGGAGGTCTGGGAGCGGAACCTTGCCGAGGTGGCCCTCCAGGCCGAGGTCGATGCCATCCAGCACTGCCCGACCTGCGACCGGCGGATCGACGAGGAATGGATCATCTGCCCGTCGTGCCGAACGCGGTTGAACCGGGTCTGCCCGAACTGCAGCCGGCTGGTCGGGATGGACTGGTCGCTGTGCGCGTGGTGCGGCAAGGACTTCGAACGCCGCGAGGTCCCGGCGGCCGCCATCCAGTCACTGCCGCGCGATCGTGAGGCCACGGGCCGGCTGGCCGCCTCCGGGACGACCGGAGCCGCGGCGTCGTCCGCCCCGACCGCCCTGCCGACCTCGGTCCGCTCGACGCCACGATCGACCGCCGCGCCCATGCCGGCATCCGCGCAGGATCCGATCCCCGAGCGTTGAGCTCGTCCGGGCCGCCGCTCGATCCCGGTCCGGACGACGAGGCGGCCAACCCGGAAGCCCCATGGCCCGCGCCGCTCGTGCCCGGAGCGCCGCCGCTCGTACCCGGAGCGCTGCCGCCTGACGAGCCGCCCCCGCGACCCGGGACGACCACCTTCACCATCGAGGGTCGCTCGGCGCCCGCGCTGTTCGTGATCGGCTGGCTGGCCAGCCTGGTGGGTCTCGGAGCGGTCGTCGTCGCCGTGCTTGGCGGCGGCGGGGCGGCCTCGCTCGTGCTCGCCGTCGTTGGATTGCTCCTGCTGTCGGTCGGGTTGATCGCGGCAGCCGGGTCGCAGGGCATCGAGCGACGCGTGCGCGGCGGCCTGCCGTATCTCGGGCCGTCGCCGTTCCTGGTCTTCGCCGCGGCGATCCCGGTCTCGATCCTCGGGGTCGTCGTGATCGGACTGCCACTTGGCGCGCTCGGGGTGCCGCTGGACGGCCCGTTCGCCGCGCTCCTCTCGGTCAGCATCCAGGCGCTCGTCTATGTCGGACTCATCCGCCTCCTGGTCGTCGATACCGGAGCGCTTGACTGGCGCGCGATGAACGTGTGGATGCCGAACCGTGCGGCCGTCGGCGACATGGCCTACGGCGCGATCTGGGTGATCCCGGTCATCTTCGTCACGGGCATCGTCGCGAGCATCCTGCTCCTGGTCTTTCCCGTCTCGCCGGTGAGCCCGCTCCCGCCGACCGGCGACGCGCTGGGGTTCGTCCTGTCCCTGCTGGCGGGCGTGATCGTCGCCCCGCTCGGCGAGGAGATCCTGTTCCGGGCATTCGCCACGACCGCCTGGGGGCTCGGGATGGGGGCCCGACGCGGCCTGATCCGGGCCGCCCTCCTGTTCGCCTTCGCCCACGTCCTGACGGTGTCGGGGTCGTCGTTCGAGGAGGTGGTGGGGCTCATCGTGGTCGGGTTCGCGACGCGGATCCCGGTGGCGCTGGCCCTCGGCTGGGTCTTCCAGCGGCGAGGCTCGATCTGGGCGTCGTTCGGGCTGCACGCCGCCTTCAACGGCATCCTTGCTCATCGTCGCGGAGGTCGTCAGCCGGTCGGCCTGAGGCGGGTGAGCGGCGGTGCACGCGCGGTTGAGTGGCCGATGAGGGCGCGTGGCTAGCCTGTGCGTCGTCCTCGGGGTTCCGGATGGCGGGGGGAATCGGCGGGCTCCCGTCGTACGGGCTCCGGGGACGTCAGCGCATGGTCGTTGGTGGTCGCCGTTCGGGGACGGGAGGCACGGATGTCGGGGGTCGGGCCGGGCCGCAGATGTCCTCGGAGGTGGTCGCCGAGCGGACGGGAGGCACGGATGTCGGGGATCGAGGTCGCGCCGCGGGCTCGACGATGGGTCGGCCCCGGATGGTTCGCGAGATCCCGGCCGGCGAGCGTCCTCGCGAACGGCTGGCCGCCCGCGGCGCCGCGGGTCTGACGGCGGCCGAGCTGATCGCCTTGTTGTGGGGCTCGGGGGCGCGCGGCATCGGCGTGGTGGACCTGGCCGAGGAGGCGCTCGCGCAGCATGACGGGCTGACCGGGCTGGCTCGCGCGACCGACCTGGAGCTGGAGGCGATCCCGGGGATCGGGGTCGCCAAGGCATCGCAGCTCGTCGCGGCCTTCGAGCTGGGTCGACGGCTGATGGCGGACTGGCCGTCGACGCGCTGGACGATCCGCGGCCCGCACGACGTGGCCGACCGGTTGATCCTGCAGATGGGCCGGCTGGAGCGGGAGGAGCTCCGGGTCGTGATGCTCGACACGAAGAACCACGTGCTCCGGGTGGCGACCGTCTACCAGGGCAACGTGTCGTCGTCGCTGGTGCGGGTCGGGGAGCTGTTCCGGGATGCGGTCCGGCTCAACGCGGCCGGGGTCATCCTCGTCCACAACCATCCCTCCGGCGACCCGACGCCGTCGCCCGACGACCTGCACCTCACCGCCGAGGCGCTGGCGGCCGGCCGTCTCCTCGACATCCAGCTGCTGGACCATCTCGTCATCGGGCACGATGCGTACGTGTCGCTCCGGGATCGGGGCGTGGCCTTCGACCGGCCCGGCGTGGGGGCGCGGGCCGCGGACTAGCGCGACGGGCGCGTCAGAGATCCGAGGTGCCCGGCATGCATCCCACTCATGCAGAATCGGGTCTCAGCGAGCGTGGCCACCCCTCGATTCCGTCGATTCCGGGGCATGGTCGAGCGTGCACAGGTCGAATCTCATGAGTGAGATGCATGGCCTCGGCGCGGAGAGGTCGGCCAGCCGTCCGACGGCCCGAATATTCCGCTGAGTAGTGGAATCCGGGCTCTGCGTTCGTGGCCGGGCCCGATCGCGACCGAATCGGTCCTCGGCCACGCTCACTGAGGTCGATTCTCATTACTGAACGGAATGTTCGCGGGATCAGGGCACGCCGGGCGCGCGTCGGGGCGGGGCGATGCGGGATCCGAGCCGGGCGCGGCGACGCGGATCGGGCGGCATCCGGCGGGTTCGGCGGCGTGCCGGGCGAGGCTGGCGGGCCGGCCCTCCCGGGGCCGTCCCGAGGTGCTCGGGTATACTGCCCCGGCTGCCCGCCCGACCCGGCCTGGATCCGCGCGACCCGCCCGACCTCGGCGACGCCCGCGCCGCGAACCCGCCACCGACCCGGACCACCGACCACGAAGGACCCGCCCCTCAGATGCTCGACCGGATCCTCGGCCTCTTCTCCCGCGACATCGGGATCGACCTCGGGACCGCCAACACGCTGGTCCACGTCCGTGACCGCGGGATCGTCATGAGCGAGCCGTCGGTCGTGGCCATCGACGCCAAGTCGAAGCGGGTCCTGGCCGTCGGCGCCGAGGCCAAGCGGATGGTCGGCCGCACCCCGGCCAACATCATCGCGGTCCGCCCGCTGCGTGACGGGGTCATCAGCGACTTCGACGTGACCGAGCAGATGATCAAGTACTTCGTCGACAAGGTCCACGACCGGGTCGGCACGATCGCCCGGCCCCGGATGCTGCTCGGCATCCCGTCGGGCGTCACCGAGGTGGAGAAGCGCGCCGTCCGCGACGCGGCCCTCAACGCGGGCGCCCGCTGGGCGGGCCTGATCGAGGAGCCGATGGCCGCCGCCATCGGTGCCGGCCTCCCGGTCAGCGAACCGTCCGGCAGCCTGATCGTCGACATCGGCGGCGGGACGACCGAGGTCGCGGTCATCTCGCTCGGCGGCATCGTCGTCAGTCGGAGCATCCGGATCGGTGGCGACGAGATGGACCAGGACATCGTCACCTTCGCCCGTCGCGAGTACAACCTGTTCCTCGGCGAGCGAACGGCCGAGGACATCAAGATCGCCATCGGGTCGGCCTACCCGGGCGAGTGGGACGCCCAGCGCGTCGCCCTCCGCGGCCGCGACCTGCTGACGGGCCTGCCGCGGAGCGTGGAGGTCGGGGCCGACCAGATCCGCGAGGCCATCGAACCGTCGGTCCAGCAGATCGTCGATACGGTCAAGGACACGATCGAGGAGACCCCGCCGGAACTCGTCGCCGACATCATGGACCAGGGCATCGTCCTCGCCGGCGGCGGGGCCCTGCTGGCAGGCCTCGACCGCCGGGTCGCCGAAGCCACCCAGATGCCGGTCCATATCGCCGACGATCCACTGACCTGCGTCGCCCGCGGCACCGGGGTCGTCCTCCAGGATCTCGACCGCATGGCGCGAGTGCTCGTCTCCGAGACCTACTCGCGCCCGCCGCGCTGACCGGTCGCCGGCCGCCGAGCGGAGCCCCGCGATGACCACCTCACTCCTCGCCAGCCGCGCCGCCCGACGTCGGGGGATCGCCTTCGTCGTCCTCCTGGTCATCTCGGTGATGCTGATGGGGTTCTCGTCGAACCCCGCCGTCCGCGAGGTCCAGAACGGCGTCAGCTTCGCCTTCCGTCCGATCCAGGGCGCCCTCGATGAACTGGCCAGGAGCGCCAGCTCGGTGCTGGCCGCCGTCGCCGAGATCGACCGACTACGCGTCGACAACGCGGCGCTGCGCGACGAGAACGAGCGTCTCGCGGCGGAGAACGCCCGGCTCGAGGAGATCCGCCGCGAGAACGAATCGCTGACCGCGCTCCTCCAGCTCCGCGCCGGGCTCGACTTCAACACCGTCGCCACCTCCGTCATCGCCCGCGAGTCGTCGGAGTTCCGTCGGCTGGTCGTCCTCGACCGGGGGACCGATGACGGGATCGCCGTCGGTGACGTCGTCGTGGCCGCGGGCGGCTCGCTGGCCGGACGCGTCGTCGAGGTCGGGCCGGCCAGCGCCAAGGTCGTCCTGCTCACCGACAGCGAATCGACGGTCATCGGCCAGCTGACGGCCAATGCCGCGACCGGCGAGGTCGTGGGCCAACTCGGCGGGGTCCTGATCATGCGTCAGATCGACGCCGGCGAGACGGTGTCGATCGGCGACGAGGTCGTGACCGCCGGCATCGAACTCGGCGGCGGCGTCCGCTCGCCCTATCCGAAGGGCCTGCTCATCGGCCAGGTCGTGGACGTGAAGCGTGACGCGAACGACGTCGTCCAGACCGCGTTCCTCCAGCCGGCCGCCCAGCTCGACAAGCTGGAGTACCTGCTCGTCATCACCGACTACGAGGGCGGCCTCCCGCCGATCGAGCAGCAGCCGATCGACTGCGGCACCGGCGGCACGCTGCCGCAGGGCGAGCAGCCGTGCTTCTCACCGTCGCCGCGCCCGACGCCGAGTCGGACGCCGAGCAGGGCGCCCAGCGCCAAGCCCTGACGATCGCCGCCCCGGCCCGCCCCGGCTGCTACCCTTCCTCGCGATGAAGGGCATCGTTCTCGCCGGCGGGACCGCCACGCGGCTCTACCCGCTCACGATCGTCACCAACAAGCACCTGCTGCCGATCTACGACCGGCCGATGATCTACTACCCGATCGAGACGCTGGCCGGGATGGGGATCCGCGAGGTCATGGTCGTCGTCGGCGGCAAGAGCGTCGGCGACGTGGTGGAGCTGCTGGCCGATGGCTCGGCCTTCGGGCTGGACCTGACCTACCGCTACCAGCCGGGCGCCCTCGGGATCGCCCATGCCATCGGGTTGGCCCGCGACTTCGTCGGTGACGACGCGTTCTGCTGCGTCCTCGGTGACAACATCCTGCGCGGGCCGGCGCTGGCCGAGGTCGCGTCGACCTTCGAGCACGGCCCGTACGGCGCCGGGACGATGCTCTACCGGGTCCCCGATCCGGAGCGGTTCGGGGTCGCCGAGCTCGACGCCGACGGCCGCGTCGTCGGGTTCGAGGAGAAGCCCGATGCCCCCAAGAGCGACCTGATCCCGATCGGCGTCTACTTCCTTCGGCCCGACGCCTTCGCCGTCATCGAGCACCTGGCGCCGTCCGCTCGCGGCGAACTCGAGATCACCGACGTGCTCAACCACTACATCCCCGAGGGCGGGCTGTTCAGCCCGGTCTATGACGGGCACTGGACCGATGCCGGGACCGTGCCGTCGCTCCTCCGCGCGGCCGAGATGGCCGCCGCCGACGACGCGGCCGGTCGACTGCCACCGCCGGTCAGCCGCGCGGTGGGCTGAGCGGTGGCGACCGAACCGCAGCCGCTGCGCCACCTGCTCGTCACCGGCGGGGCCGGGTTCATCGGGTCGTGCTACGTCCGGGATGTGCTCGGCCGACGCGACGGCACGCGGATCACGGTCCTCGACAAGCTGACCTACGCGGGCAACGAGGCGAACCTCGCGTCGGTCCGCGCCGATCCGGAGACCGAGGCAAGGTACCGCTTCGTCCACGGCGACATCGCCGACGCATCGGCCGTCGTCCCGCTCGTCGAGTCGGCCGACGCGGTCATCAACTTCGCCGCCGAATCCCACGTCGACCGATCCATCCTCGACCCGGAGGCGTTCCTGACGACGGGGGTCATCGGCGTCCACGTCCTGCTCGAGGCCTGCCGCACGGCGCCCCGCCGGCCACGCTTCCTGCAGGTCTCCACCGACGAGGTCTACGGCTCGGTCGACGAGGGCCACGCGCGCGAGGACGCCAGGCTCGCGCCACGGTCGCCGTACGCGGCGGCCAAGGCGGCCGGGGAGCTGCTGGTCGGGAGCTATGTCGTCACCCATGGCCTCGATGCGGTCGTGACCCGCGGGTCGAACACGTTCGGGCCGTATCACCACCCGGAGAAGCTCATCCCGCTGTTCGTCACGAATGCGATCGACGACCTGCCGCTGCCGCTGTACGGCGACGGGCTCCAGCGCCGCGAGTGGCTGTATGTCAGCGATCACGTGGCGGCGATCGACCACGTGCTTCGCCACGGGGTCGCCGGCGAGACCTACAACATCGCGGGCGGCGCGGAACGGACGAACCGCGAGGTCGTGGCCCGGCTCCTCGAGCAGCTCGGCAAGCCCTGGTCGCTCGTCCGCCAGGTCGAGGACCGGCCCGGCCATGACCGGCGCTACGCGATGGACGGCGCGAAGCTCGACGCCCTCGGCTGGCGCCCGTCGACCTCGTTCGAGGACGGCCTGACCGCGACGGTCGAGTGGTACCTGGCCAACGAGGCCTGGTGGCGGGCGGCCCGCTCGGGCGACTGGGACGGCTGGTACGCGCGGCAGTACGACCACCGGCTGGCCACCGGCCAGGCGGCGGCCGTGACCGCCCCGGCCCCGCCGTCCATCCCGACCGACTGATGCGCGTCGCGGTGACCGGGGCCGCCGGCCGGCTCGGGAGCGCCCTCGTCGCGGCGCTCGCTGACGCCCCGTTCACCGGCCCGGCCGGACCGATCGCCTGGGACCGGGCCGCGTTCGATCTCGACGCGCCCGACGGGATCGGCACCCGACTCGATCGCGACCGACCCGAGGTGGTCGTCCATGCCGCGGCCTGGACCGACGTTGACGGCTGCGCCCTGGACCCCGAGCTCGCGCTGGTCCGCAACGGCGGGGCGACCGGCGTCCTCGCCCGGGCCTGTGCGGCCCGTGGCACCGACCTCCTCGTCGTCTCGACCAACGAGGTGTTCGATGGGGCCCGCAATGACGGGCGTCCGTACGAACCCACCGACCCCATCTCCCCGGGCAATCCGTATGGCGCCTCCAAGGCGGAGGGCGAGCGCCTCGCGACCGCGGCCTTCGTCGCCGAGCCGGGCGCGAGCCTCGGGATCGCCCGGACCGCGTGGCTGTTCGGCGCCCCGGGGCGCGATTTCCCGAGCCGCATCCTTGATGCCGCGGAACGCGCGCGGGCAGCCGGCGAACCCTTGCGCGCGGTCGGCGACGAGTGGGGCACCCCGACCTACACGGCCGACGTCGCCGACGCGATCGTCGAGCTGCTCGCGGATGACGCGGTCGCGGGGATCCATCACCTGGTCAATGGGCTCTTCGCGACGCGGGCCGACTGGGCGCGCTACGTCGTGACCCGGGCCGGACTGGAGGTCGAGGTCGTCGATGTCCCGTCGTCGACCTGGGAGCGTCCGTCGCGACCGCCCCGCTGGGGCGTCCTGGCCCCAACGCCATTGCCGTCGGGCGAACCGATGCGCGTGTGGCCCGACGCCATGGCCGACTACGCACCTACCCTGCTTCGGGCTGTCGGGATCCGGGCGTGACGGGGGAGCGCCGGCCGTCCGCCCTGCCCGGGGTCCGCTATGGCGCGATCGAGCGACACGGCGACAGCCGGGGCTCGTTCCGGGAGCTGTGGCGCGCCGATGCGTTCCCGGACGAAACGTTCGTCCAGGCCAACCTGTCGAGCTCGGCCGCCGGCGTCCTGCGTGGCCTCCACCTCCATCGGCGCCAGGACGACCTGTGGATCGTGGCCGCGGGACGCGCCTTCGTGGCCCTCGTCGACGCCCGTCCGCTGCTCGATGGATCCGGCCCGCAGGCGATCGTCGAGACGCGCGAACTGGACGCCGACGACTGGGTCCTCATCCCGACCGGGATCGCCCACGGGTTCCTCGCGCTCGAACCCCTCGAGCTCGTCTACCTCGTCACCAACGCGTACGACGGGACCGACGAACTGGGCTTCGCCTGGGACGATCCGGCCGTCGCGGTCGCCTGGCCGGTGCTCGCCGGGACCCCCGATGGACGGCCGATCCTGTCGGGGCGGGACATGTCGAGTCCGTCCCTGGCCGAACTTGTGGTGCGCCTGCGCGACGGCGCTATCTGACCCCGACCGCACCGCTCCACCCGGCTCCCCACCCCCCGCGACCCGAAGGGGCTAGCACGCAGGGGACCATCCCGCGATTGAGCGCAGCACGCTCGCGAACGAGTCTGACGAGGCACAAGCGCCCCTCGTCCAGCCTCGGAGTCCGCATTGCGCAAGACCGCCGTCGCCATCGCCCTCGTCCTGGTCGCCACCCTCGGCATCGTCGTGCCGTCGGTCAGCGCCGCCGTGGGCGACCCCAAGGTGGTCATCATCGTCGGGGCGACGCACGGTTCGACGGCCAGTTACCGCGCGAAGGCGGACGCCGCCTACGCCGAGGCGCGCAAGTACACGACCAACATCTCGCGGGTCTACAGCCCGTTCGCGACCTGGGCCGCCGTCAAGAAGGCCACCATCAACGCGACCGTGGTCATCTACTTCGGCCACGGGAACGGCTGGCCGAGCCCGTATACGTACGACTCGAAGTACACGACCAAGGATGGCTTCGGCCTGAACGCCAGCTGGGACGACGGCGACTACAACAACAAGTACTACGGCGAGCCGTCGGTCGCGACGCTCGACCTGGCGCCCGGCGCGATCGTCATGCTCCACCACCTGTGCTACGCCTCCGGGAATTCGGAGCCGGGCCACGCCGAGCCGACCGTCACCGTCGCCCGCCAGCGCGCCGACAACTACGCGGCCGGGTTCCTCAAGGCGGGAGCCTCTGCCGTGCTCGTCGACGGCCACTCCGGGCCGGAGCGCTACCTGCGCGACCTGTTCACGACCCACCAGTCGCTCGAGGACATGTGGCGCAACCAGTCCAACGCCAACGGGAACTTCGTGAGCTTCCCGTCCGTGCGGACACCCGGCGCGACCGTCCACCAGGATCCGAACAGTCCGACCAGCGGGTTCTATCGAGCGCTGACCGTCCGGACGCCGGGGACCACGACCGACGAGGTCATCTCGGCGGGCTACGGCGATACGAGCGCCGATCCGGCCGGGCTGGTCGTCCCGGGTAACGCCTCGGTCGCGATCGACGGCGCCGGCCTGTACGCCGGCCTCGACACCTCCGCCGGACCGGCTGCGAACCTGCCGGCCGGCACGCGCCTGCGCCTCGTCGACCAGGCGGCATCGACCACCGCCGAGGGCACGCCGCTCGTCGAGGTCGAGGGGCTCGACGACTCGGGGATCTCCGGGTTCATGCTCGCCAGCGACGTCGCCGCGCGCGACAGCTCGGCGCCACACGTGCGCGTCCTCGATGTCGGCGTCGGCCGCTTCTCGCCCAATGGCGACGGGAGCGGCGACAAGGCCTCGATCCAG
Source organism: uncultured Chloroflexia bacterium (assembly GCA_963746865.1). Taxonomy (GTDB): domain Bacteria; phylum Chloroflexota; class Limnocylindria; order Limnocylindrales; family CSP1-4; genus SPCO01. The sequence goes on along the minus strand of CAVVDB010000007.1, from coordinate 73,021 downwards.
GCGCGATTCACCGAATCGGTCGGCTGGACCGTCCGTGTCCGCGACGACGGCGACCTGCTGTGGGAGACCACCGGGACCGGTGCGACCCTCGCGGTCGAGTGGGACGGCAAGTCCGGCGGCCATGCGGTCGCTGACGGGACCTACGACGTCGAGGTGACCGGCGTGGATGCGTGGGACAACGCACCGGCCAGCTCCACGCGCACCGTCGTGGTCGACACCTCGGCACCGGATCTCGACGGCCTCACGCCCGACGGCGCCCAGTGGTTCTCGCCCAACGGCGACGGGGTCCGCGACACCGTCACGCTCACCGGATCCAACTCGGAGACCGGCTCCCTGCGGGCGACCGTCCGCGACGGCGGGGGCGCGGTCGTCCGGAACTTCTCGGTCGCCAACGGCAGCGGCTCGACCGCGGTGACCTGGAATGGCAAGACCGATGCCGGCGCCTACGCGCCGGACGGCGCCTACGCCTTGAGCATCGCGCCGGTCGACCTCGCCGGCAACAAGGGTGACGCGCAGGAACGAGCGGTCACCGTCATCACCGGCCTCCGATCGGTCCTGTCGTCGAAGACGGTCTTCTTCCCGCAGGACAAGGACAGCCTGTCGCCGACCACCAAGCTGCAGTTCACCCTGGCGCGTCCGATGACCGTGACGTGGACCCTGCGCGACGCGAACGGTGAGGTCGTCATCACCCGCCTGGCCGATTCCCTCCGGGCGGCGGGGACCCACTACTGGATCTTCGACGGCAAGCGAACCGACGGATCGATGCTGCCGCGTGGCCGCTATACGTCCCAGGTGACCGCGGCGGACGGGTCGCTCGTCGCCACGCAGACCGTCAGCTTCGACGCGGATGCGTTCACGATCAAGCTCAGCGACTCGACCCCGGGCCGCGGCCAGTCGATCACCGTCTACGTGACGTCGGCAGAGACGCTCGCGAAGAACCCGACGCTGTGGGTCTACCAGCCCGGCGTGGCCGCCTGGTCCGCCAAGACGACCAAGACCGGCACCTACACGTTCAAGGTCACGCTCAAGCTCAAGACCAGCGGTGGCGTCGGACCGATGTCGTTCAAGGCCTGGGGCCAGGACACCAAGGGCCAGGCACAGGCCACGACGACCGGCTTCACGCTCCACTGAGGCGCCGGCGGGGCGCAACCGGGCGACCCCACCGAACCGCCCACATCTGCACCGTACTACCCCGGACCGGGACCTTCGTGCCGTAGCCGTCGGGCCGGCTCGCGCCCAGTCTGCGGAGTCCGTGGAACTCCGCTTGGGACCTTCGTGCCGATGACGACCCGCCACTCGTTCGCCCGCCCGGCCGCCCCGCGTCGTGCCCGCCTGGTCGCGATCGCGACCGGCCTGCTGATGCTCGCCGGGACCATCCCGGCAGGTGCGGTGCTGGCGGCCGATCCGATGGGCCCGGCCTCGCTCGACGGGGTCCGGCCGACGATCCAGTACGAGGAGTCGCAGGCCCACGCCGCTGACACGACCGACTTCGCCCCGGGCGAGCGCGTCTCGGTGCCGTTCAAGCCCCGGACGTCGGACCGCTGGCTGGTCGGTGGCGTCCTGCCCCGCGCGCTCCCGGCCGGTCGCCTGTCGGGTCGCGACCTGCGCCGGTCCGACCTGCCGTCGGTCCCGGCGCTCATCCTGCCGCGTGGGTCCGGGGGCGGTGCGGTCGGACCGGTCAATTCGCCGATCCTCGACCCGTCGGATGTCATCCCGGCACAGATCGCCGCGACCGTCGATCCGGGCGGGCTTCGGCGCGAGGTCTTCGGCTTCCTGCCGTACTGGGAACTGACCGACAGTTCGACCCGGCTCGACTGGGAGAAACTCTCGACGGTCGCCTACTTCGGTGTCGGTGCGGCCGCCAACGGCGACCTGCAGCGCAAGAACGCCGATGGCTCGACGACGGTCGGCTGGAGTGGCTGGACCAGTTCGAAGCTGACCACCGTGATCAACGCCGCGCATGCCAGTGGCGCCCGGGTCGTCCTGACCGTCCAGAGCTTCGGTTGGTCGTCCGCCGGGGTCACCCGCCAGAAGGCGCTGTTGGGCAGTGCCACGGCAAGGGCCAACCTGGCCCGCCAGATCGCGGCCGCCGTGCGGGATCGCGGGGCGGACGGGGTGAACCTGGACTTCGAACCGATCGTGTCCACCTATGGCGACGAGTTCACGCTGCTCGTCAAGGCCGTCCGGGCCGAACTCAACAAGGTCGCCAAGGGCTATCAGCTGACCTTCGACACGACCGGCTGGATCGGCAACTACCCGATCGAGGCGGCCACCGGGCCAGCCGGCGCGGACGCGGTCGTGATCATGGGCTACGACTACCGGAACGGTTCGTCCAACCCGGTCGGGTCGGTCGCGCCACTCGGCGGCCCGGGCTACGACATCACCGACACGATCGCCGCGTACGCCGCCCGCCTGCCCGCGTCGCGGATCATCCTCGGCGTCCCGTACTACGGGCGCGCCTGGTCGACCGACAGCTCGGCGCTCCACGCCAAGAACATCTCGGGGACCAAGAACGGCGCCTCGGTCACCGTGGTCTACGGCACGGCCCGCCAGTTCGCGGTCGACCACGGACGCAAGTGGGACCCGGTCGAGGGCGTCGCCTGGACCTCCTATCGCCGCGAGAACTGCACGGATGCCTATGGCTGCGTCAACCCGTGGCGCGAGCTGTACTACGACGACGCGCAGGCACTCGGCCTGAAGTACGACCTGATCAATCGCTACAACCTGCGCGGCGCCGGGATCTGGGCGCTCGGCTACGACGGGACGCAGACCGAGTTGTACGCGATGCTGAAGACCAAGTTCATCACCGACACGATCCCGCCGAAGATCAGCGGTTCGACGGTCAGCAGCGGCCTCCTGTCGCCCAACGGCGACGGCACGATGGACACGACCACGGTCGGCGTCACGGTCACCGGGCACATCAAGTTCGGCTGGACGGTCCAGCCGCTCATCGATGGGGTCGCCGGCGCCTCGGTGCGCTCGGGGAGCGTCACCTCCAAGGTCGTGTCGTTCACCTGGGACGGCCGCAACGACGCCGGGACGGTCGTCCCCGACGGCGCCTACCGGATCACCGTCTGGGCGGCCGACGCATCGGACAACCGCGCCTCGGTCGGGCGGGTCGTCGGGGTCGATCGACGGCCGGCGGCGTTGACCCTGTCGGCGGTGCCCGGCTTCATCTCGCCCAACGCCGACGGTCACTCCGATCGGACGACCCTCACGATGCGGGCAGACGCCTGGATCAGCGGGTCGGCGCGCCTGCTGGACAAGGATGGCGGGCAGGTGCAGCGCTGGACGATGACGCAGGCCACCGGCGGGTCGTGGACATGGGACGGCCGCGACAGCGCCGGGCGGGTCGTCCCGGACGGCCGCTACACCTTCCGGGTCTGGGGGCTCGACCGGGCCGGCAATGGGAGCATCCGCGACCTGACGGTCCGCGTCGACCGGACGATCCGGTCGGTCACCTGGTCGAAGCCGTCGTTCATCGCGGCGGCGCTTCAGACCTCGAAGGTCTCGTTCGTCCTGGCCCGCTCGGCCAAGGTCACGATCTCGATCTACGGAGGCGACACGGTCGTCCGCGGGATCTGGCTGGATCGCCAGCTCGCGGCAGGGACGTACGGCTGGACCTGGAACGGCCGCACCTCGACCGGCAAGCTGCTCAAGCCCGGCACCTATCGGGCAGTGGTCACCGCCGTGAGTTCGATCGGGTCGTCCACGTTCACGCGAACCGTGATCGTCAAGGCCCCGTAGGCGACCGATAGACTGGCCCGCATGACCGACCCCGCCGCGACCGTCGATACGCCGATCCCGAGCGTGGCGGGCGTCGGCGTCTGGGTGATCCTGCCGACCTACAACGAGGCCGACAACATCGAGCCGATCTCGTCGGCCATCCTCGCCGCGCTGCCCGCCGCGACCCTGCTCGTGGTCGATGACGATTCGCCTGACGGGACCGGCCACCTGGCCGACGCGCTGTCGGCGGTCGACCTTCGCATCCGCGTCCGCCATCGGCGCCTCAAGCAGGGCCTCGGCCGCGCCTATCTCGATGGGTTCGGGGTGGCCCTCGCCGGCGGCGCCACGACGATCGTCCAGATGGACGCCGACTTCAGCCATGATCCGGCGAGCCTGGCGCCGCTCATCGCGCCGATCGCGAACGACGAGGCGGATCTGGTCATCGGTTCGCGCTACACGACCGGCGGCTCGGTGGTGGATTGGGGGATCGGCCGGCGGATCGTCTCGCGCGGCGGCAGCCTGTTCGCGCGGATCGTGCTCAGCCTCCGCCCGAATGACCTGACCGGCGGCTTCAAGGCCTGGCGGGCGTCGACCCTTGCCGCGGTCCCGTTCGACGGGGTCCACGCCGGCGGCTACGTCTTCCAGATCGAGATGACGTTTCGGGCGGACCGCCTCGGGGCTCGCATCGTGGAGGTCCCGATCACCTTCCGCGACCGCCGGGTCGGTCAGTCGAAGATGAGCCGGCGGATCGTCGCCGAGGCGCTCGTGGTGGTCGTTCAGTTGCGCGTCGAGGAGATCCTCGGCCGCCTGCGGCGGCGTCGCGGCGGGTCGTGACCGGGTCGGGCAGCGGGCCGCTCGGGGGCGCGCCGAGGCGGGTCGCGCCTGGGGTCAGGGTGGTCCTCGATGCCCGCCCGTTGCAGGCCCCCGATCGGGCGCCGCTCGCTGCCGCCTACCTCGAGGGACTGCTGGCGGCCTTTGACGCGGAGCCGATCGACGGGGAGTCCTTCGCGTTCCTGATCGGCGCCGACCTCGACGACGCCACCGAGCGATTCACGCATCTGGAGGTCGCCGGGCGACGGCAGCTTCCCCCGACCAGGCTGCTCCGGTCGGGCGCGATGACGGTCGATCCGTTCGTCCTGCGCGGGGCCGCCCTCGGCGCCGCGTGGCGGGCCGAACGGAGCGGAGCGTCGGGTGCGGTCTACCACGCGGTCGGGAGCGGACCGCTGCCGATCGCGTCGGGCCTGCCGGTCGTGGTGACGATCCTCGACCTTGCCCCATGGGAGCTGCCCGAGGCATTCCAGCGGTCGATCGCCAGCCGGTTCGGCCAACGCCTGCGCGCACAACTGCTGCGGGAGGCGGGCGCCGTGGTCGTCGGGAGCGCCGCGACGGCGCTCGCTGCGCGGCGGCTGTTGCGGATCCGTCGCGATCGGATCCGGGTCGTGCGACTTGCGCCGCGCGCCGGGTTCGGCCTGGGGTGGCCGGTCGGATCCCGCGAGGGGACGGCCGCGCTGCGCGACCGGATGGGGCTGCCGGAACGCTATCTCGTGCTATCGGCCCGGTTCGACGCGCGTCTCGACCTCACCTCGCTGCTGCGCGCGCTGGCGGCGATGGCGACCGCCGGTCGGCCGGCGGACCTTGACGATGCCGTGGCCTGGCCGCCGCGGGTCCTGCTGGTCGGCGCGAGCCCCGATGATCGCGCCTCGATCGCGCGAGCCGCGGCCCGCCACGGGGTCGGCGAGGCGCTGGCCTACGCGCCCGGGCTCGGCGTGGAGGAGCTGGCGGGCCTCGTGCGTGGCGCGCGTGGCGCGATCCTCCCGGTCGTCTCCGAGGCGGCCGGGCTGCCCGTCATCGAGGCCCTGGCAAGCGGCACGCCGGTCGTGGCGTCCTCGATCGGGCCACTCCCCGAACTGGTCGGCCCGGCCGGCCTGCTGGTCGAGCCGCGCGACGCAGGCCGCCTGGCGGTCGCGCTGGCCGCGATCTGGGCGGATGACGTTGTCCACGCGCGGATCGCGGCGCTGGCGAGGGAGCGGGCCGAGTCGGACTCGTGGACCTGGGCCGATGTAGCTCGCGAGACCCGCGCGATCTACGCCGAGATCGGCGTCCGCCAGCGTTGAACGCCGGTCAACTGGGCGCGGCGCGGGACGGCGCGGGCGCGCGTTGTCGCCGCTGCGCTCCTCGCTCACGCACCCTGAGGTGCGCTCGCTCCGGTGCTCGGGTCGCGCCTTCGCCGGCACCGTCCGGCGCCACGATTCTCGGTTCGGCGCGGCGTCGCCGCGCTCCCGAAATGCATCCCTACTCATGCGAATCCGGCTCGAACGAGCGTGGCCGTGCCCCAGATTCCGTCGGAATCGGACCATGGCTGAGCGTGCAGACGTTGAATCTCATGAGTGAGACGCATACGCGCCGCTTGCGGGCCGCTGACGTGCGCGATAGGTCAGAGGGCCCGGACGGGGAGGCCGAGGGCGTGACGCGCGGCGGCTGGGCCGAGCCCGCCTTGAACGAGAGCGTGTACCCGAGCGTGACGACCTGGACGAAGGTCTGGCCGACCGTCAAGGTCACCTCGTTGCCCTTCGCGTCGTAGAACTTGGTCGGCTTGGTCAGGGCCGTCTTCTTCCAGGTGCCCTTGATGGTCTTGCCGTTCGTCGAGATCCAGGCGGTCCCGCTGCCGATGACCTTCGCCTCGAGTCGGTGCTTGTTGTCGAGCGGGGCGAAGGACATCCGCATCACGACCACGTTCTTCGGCGCGATCCGGATCTTGTCCGCCGCATCGGTCTGCTTCGCCTCCCCGGTCACGGACCGCAGGTAGGTGTTGGTGTCATGGTCGTACTTGTAGGTGATCGTGTTGTACGGGTAGTTGACGGTGATCGTCCCGCCGTACGGACGAGCCTCGGGGGGCGCGTCCGGCGCGAACTTCCAGACCGGTGCGTAGGGCTGGTCCTTGGCGTTCCGGAACTTGGCCAGGGCCCGCAGTTTCGGGCCGGTGGTGTACAGGTTGTGCGGTGCCCGCCGCGTCTTGAGCCGGTAGAACGTCCCGCTGTAGCGGAACTCGTCGGCGTTGTAGACCAGCTGGCCGTTGCCCTTGGCCTGGAGCGTCTCCTTGGCCTGCGGTGAGCCCCCGGCATGGACATACAGCGCCCGCCATTCGGCCGCCCACGCGATGTAGTAGTAGCGGGCGCTCCGCACAGGCCCGACCTCCTCGGGCATGTTGTCCTGGAAGATCGCCATGTAGCGCGGGATCCCGCCCTCGGCCGGGGCCTGCCAGACGACCGACGCCGACGCCAGCCCGGACTGGGGCCGGGCCGCGCGGAGGTCGTCGATCATGACCGCGATCGGGTGACGCGCGGCGACATTCGGCGGGACGAGGCGCCCGGTCAACGGGGCCGGGACGGGCGTCGGTGTCGGGATCGGCGTCGGCGTCGGGATGACGGTCGGCGTCGGGCTGGGGGTCGGCAGGGGCGTCGGCATCGGGGAGGGCGTGGCGGTCGGGGTCGACGTCGGCGTCGCCGACGCGATCGCGAGCGGCGGGTTGCTCGGCGTCGCCTGGCCACCCAGCAGCGAACCCGCCGCCAGCACGACGATGAGCGCGGACGCGGTCACGACACCGACCGCTGCGACGGTCGTCCTCCGCTCCAACCTGATCGCCCTCCCGCGGCAGGCCACGGCGTCGACGTCACCTGGGGCGGTGGCGAGGCGGTGGCTCCGCGCAGGATAGCCGAGGTCGGCAAGGACGGCGTTTCGGGCGGACCCTCGCGTTCGGCGCCGGCGCGCGCTAGGCTAGGCCGTGATGACAGACCGACCCAGCGACGGCGACGCCGCCCCCGCGAAGCCGAAGGCTGCCCGGGCGACCAAGCCGCCGACCGCCAAGCCCGCCGCGACCAGGCCACAGGCGGCCGCGAAGCCGCCCACGGCCGCCAAGTCCGCGGCCACGGCCAAGCCCGTCTGCGACCGCCAAGCCACGTGCCGCCAAGCCCGCCGCGACCGGGGTGCCCGTCATGGCCGCCCCCGTCCCTGAATCGATCTCCATCGTCAACGGCGGGCTGGACAGCGCGCGGGCGACGAACGTGAGCGTGAGCCAGGGTGGGATCACGACGGTCGAGGCGACCCACGTCGATCTCAGGCAGGGCGGGATCGTGCGCGCCGACGCCAAGGACGTCGCGGTCAGCATGGGTGGCATCGCCATCGCCCGCGCGGATCGCGTCTCAGCCGAGATGAGTGGGGTCGGCATCGCCGTCGCCGCTGACGCGCGGGTCAGCCAGTCCTTCGTCCGCGCCGTCTTCGCGCGGGACGTCCAGTTCGACCAGAGCGCGGTCTGGAGCCTCGTCGCGGGTCGGGTGACCTTCCGGCGCCCGGGGATCGTGGGGGTCGTCCTCGCCCGCCAGGTCGACGGCGACGTCCGCGTCCTCCTGGACTGGCGTGGCGCGCTTGCACTCGGTGCCGTCGTCGGGGTCGTCGCGGCGGTCCTGCGCCGGCGCTGAGACTCGGGCCGCGGGCCCGGAACGCGCCCGATGCCCCTATCGGACCTGGACGATCCTCGGATCCACGCCGGCCGCCTGAGCGGCCTCGGTCGCTCGGGCGCGGGCCTCCTCGGTATGGACCCGGTGGAGTTCGACGACGTCCGCCGGTTCGCCCTCCATCACCATCAGGCCGCGTTCGATGAGGACGGCCCGGTTGCAGTACTCGGTGACCCAGTTCATGTCGTGGGTCACCAGCACGACCGCCTTGGCGGCACCGACGATCTCGATCACCCGCGCCTTCGACTTCGCCCGGAAGTTCGCATCACCGGTGGCGAGGACCTCGTCGAGCAACAGGATGTCGGGGTCGACCGCGGTCGCGATCGAGAAGCCGAGCCGCGCGCGCATCCCCGACGAGTAGGTTCGCAGCGGCGCATCGATGAACTCGCCCAGCTCCGCGTATTCGACGATCGACGGCAGCAGCTCCCGGGTCACCGCGTCGTCGAGCCCGAGGAAGGCGCCGCCGAGCAGGATGTTGTCGCGCCCGGTCAGCTCCTTGTCGAAGCCGGCGCCGAGGGTCAGCAGCCCCGACACGTGGCCGACCACGTCGACCGCCCCCTCCGACGGTCGGATGATCCCGGCCAGGACCTGGAGGAGTGTGCTCTTGCCCGCGCCGTTCGGCCCGATGACCGCCAGCGATTCGCCGCGCTGGACGCGAAGGTTGACGTGGCGCAGGGCCCAGAACTGTTCGGCGGCTCCCCGGCCGAGCATCTGGGCCAATGAGCTCCGGATCGTCGTCTTCTTCGTGAAGCGCAGGTCGTAGCGCACCCCGAGGTCGGCGGCGGCGATCGCGTAGTCGGCCTTCGGCTGGATCTTCGGCGGCCGGCGCAGGATGGCCATCAGACGACCTTCGCGAAATTGGGCTCGAGACGCTTGAACACGATCGTGGTCAGCGCGAGGAAGATCGTGCTGGCCACCAACAGGATCGCCAGTGACCGGAAGTCCGGGAGCCCGGGCGGGCCGCTCGGCGTCCCGTAGATCACCATCCGATACGCCTCGAACAGGACGGCGAACGGGTTCATCGCCGCCAGCGTGGCGAGCCAGGGGTTGTTCTTGAAGAGGGGCACCTCGTCGAGGGTGGCCAGGCTATACAGCCCGGGCGACAGGAACCACCACAGCCGCAGCACATGGCCGACGACATTGCCGAGATCGCGGAAGAAGACGTTCCCGGCGGCGACCAGGAAGGCGCAAGCGAGGGTGAACACGAACTGCACGGCCGCGATGACCGGGATGAACACGAGGTAGACCGAGATCCGGTCGGAGAAGAAGAGCATCACGATCCCGAGCGCGATCGTCCCGAACGCGAAGCTGACGATGCCCGCACTCGTCGCCGCGACCGGCAGGACGAGCTTCGGGAACTGGATCTGCTTGATCAGCGCGTCGTGGCGGACGATCGAGGTCGTGGCGTCGGTGATCGACGCCGAGAACCATTTCCAGGGCAGGATCGCCGAGAAGATGAAGAGCGGATAGTCCGGCGGGCCGTTGCGGACGACGATCGACAGGAAGACGACGTAGACGACCATCTGGAGGAGCGGGTCGAGGACCCACCAGATGTTGCCCAGGAGCGTGTCCGCGCCGCGCTTGTGGATATCCGCCTGGACGAGATAGCGGACCAGCCGACGCCGCGATCGGATGTCGGTGATGCCCTCGCCGATGAGTCGGAGGGGCCCCCTGTCACCGGCGGCATTCCGAAAGGCTGCCGGGACCTCACTCGTGGCGGACATCGGGCGGAAGGGTACCACCTCCCCGATCGGGCTCTCGGCCCCGGCCGAGGAACCGCGCCACGAACCGGTCGCTGGCGCCGCCGCGCGACGCGCCCAGCTGGCGCTCGATGAAGGCGTCGTAGCCGGAAAGGTCGAACCGGTCGGCAGCGATCGCCTCGATGACGCCGTCGGTGTCGGTCACCTGCGTCCCGATCATCTCGGTCCGGTAGTCGAGGTAGAGCCCTGGGTCGACCTCGTACTCGGCCAGGTCGGGGACGAGCAGGATGATCGGACGTCGGAGCAGGGCGAACTCGACGACCGACGAGGAGTAGTCGGTGATGAGGATGTCGGCCAGCGCCAGCAGGTCGTTGATCTCGCCGGCCGGATCCACGACGGCGTCATAGCCGTCGGTCGGGGTGGCCGCCGGCTCCAGGTTCGGGTGGGTCTTGAGGACGAGGGCGTGATCGGCCGGGAGGGCGGCCCGGAGCTTCACGGCGTCGAGTCCGGGGGCCGCGCGCTTGGCGATGCCACGACCACGGAAGGTCGGCGCATAGACGACGACCCGGCGGCCGGCCAGGGACGGATAGGCGGCCTGCACGCGCTCGCGGGCCGCCGCCAGGGCCGCCTCGTCGAAGAAGAAGTCCGTGCGCGGCGAGCCCAGCGCCTCGACCCGCTCGATCGGCGTCCGCAGAGCGGCCGCGTACGGCGCGCGGGTCCACTCGCCACCGACCACGACCGCGTCGTAGTAGCGGTGCAGGAAGGTCCGCTCCGGCTCGGCGATCGGCGTTTGCGTGTCGAGCCCGAACCGCTTGAGCGCCCCGGCGGCGTGCCAGACCTGGACCACGGTGGTGGCCGGCCGGTGCGGTGCCAGGTGGACCGGCAGGTAGGCGTTGTCGACCACGAACAGGCCGGCCGTCTGGAGGTGATACATCCCGCGCACGACGCGCACCAGGTAGGCGAGCTTGCCGGCCAGGCCGTAGCTGTACGGCTCCAGCAGGAGGACGACCTCCCGGTCGGGGTAGCGCGCCCGGATCGCGCCATGGACGTACAGCAGGTTGCCGTCAAGCGTCGACACCCGGGCCGTCGCAAGGACCACCTTGGAGCGGCGCACGCGCAAGCGCGAGAAGAAGAACCGGGCGATGCGAAGGAGGGTTCCCGCGAGCAGGTACTCGAGCCGGCTCACCGTCCGCCTAGGCCCGCGTCCGGACGACGATGTTCTGTCCGTCGAGGGTGATCTCGGCGTCGTTCATGAGCTGGGCGATGACGTCGGCCACGTGATGCGGCTGCATGATCGTCGAGGGGTCTTCCTCGGGCGCCAGCTTGCGACGCAGTTCCGTGGCCGTCCGACCGGGCGAGATGCTGTAGACCTTGATGCCGGTGCCCGCCAGCTCGTCCGCGAGAGTGGCCGACAGCGAGACGACGGCGGCCTTCGACGACGCGTAGGCGAGCCAGCCGGGGCGCGAGGTGATGCCGGCGGTGGACGCGATGTTGAGGATCTTCGCCGGGCGGTCGTACATGAACCGGGTCGCCTCGCGGATGAGGACCAGCATCGCGAAGACGTTGACGGTGTAGGTCGCGACGATGTTGTCGGTCGTCGTGTCCAGGAGCGACTGCGGGTCGGCGTAGCCGGCGATGTTGAGCAGCAGGTCGATGCTGCCGTGGCGCTCATGGATCCCGCGGACGAGCTCCGGGATCCCGTCGAGGTCCATCAGGTCGTACGGGATCAGGTCCACCCGGGCGGTGCCCGGCTCAAGCGCCGTGGCGGTCTCCTCGAGCCCCGCCCCGTTCCGCGCGATGAGCACGAGGGTCGTGACATCCGGCTCGCGGCTCATCCGGATCGCCGCGGCTCGTCCGATGCCCTGGCTGGCACCCGTGATGACGCAGACCTTGCCCATCGTCAGCCCCCGCGGCCGATGATGTCGGCGTAGATCGCCTCGGCGGTCACGATGTCGGTCGGGACCGTGATCTTGATGTTCCGCTCCGACCCCGGCAGGATCCGTACGCGTTCGAGGGCGTAGCGATGGAACAGGCTGGCGTCCTCCGTGAAGAACGCACCGTCGGCGCGAGCCGCCGCGTGGGCCGCCGCCAGCTTCGCCCGATCGAACTTCTGGGGCAGCTGGACGTTGACCAGTTCGTCGCGCTCGAGCAAGTCCTCGACGTACTCGTGGCCCTTGAGGACCGTGAACGGGATCGGGATCCCGAACATCGCGTTGGCGTCCTCGGCGGCGATCAGGGAGCGGAACTCGTCGACCGTGACCAGCGGCCGGACGGCCTCGTGGACGATCACCGAGTCGCAGTCGTCGAGCGCCTCGAGCCCCTTCCAGGTCGACTCCTGGCGGGAGCCGCCGCCCAGGATGCACTCGAACCGGGAATCGAACCCGTGGTTGGCGATCAGCCGGCGCGTCTCCTCGAGGTGGGCCTCCGGACAGGTGATGACGACCCGATCGATGTCGGCGATGACCCGCGCCTTCTCGAGGACATGGATGATGAGCGGCTTGCCCCCGAGCAGGAGGAACTGCTTGGGGAACGGCCGCCCGATGCGCTTGCCGACCCCTCCGGCAAGTACGATCATCCCGATCATCCCGATCTTCATGCGGACCTCCGTGTTCGCGTCGGGCCCCGTCGGTCGAGCCTGCGGCTCTGGTGGCTGTCGGCCAGAGAGTACCGCGCGGGCCGTCGAGCCGGTCGCACCGGATATCATCCGCGACGATGAGAGGCCGCACCGGGGAGCCGGCGATCGAGATCGTCTCGATCCGCTGGGAGCGCATCCAGTTGCACGTGGATGCCAGACCCGCCCCAGGAACGGTGATCGACCCCGATGGCCTGCGCCTCCAGTCGGTCGGTGGACGGGCAGGGCTGCCGCCGACGAGTGCCGCGCTCGATGGCGGCCTGCTCCGCCTCCGGATCAACGTCATGCAGGGGCCGGACCTCCAGCCGCTCCAACCAGGCCGATGGCGCCTCCAGGCTCGCCGATGGCCGGGCGGCCCACTCGCGCCGGTGCGGGTCGTCGATCGGTCGGCGGTCGACTCCGATCGCGATGGCATGGCCTTCCAGCTTCGCGGCGGCATCTTCCGGGCGACGCCGGACGTCTCGACCGACGACGGGGCCTTCGTCATCGACGTGGCGTTCGAGTCGGGTCCGGGGTTCGATGCGGATGCCGGTCGCCTTGCCCGCGCCCGCCAGCGATCCAGCCGACCCCTGGCGGCCATCCGCGGCGCGATCTTCCACTCGCTGCTCCACGGGATCAAGGTGATCGCCTCGCGGTCCGGGCGTCGCGTCCTGTTCACCTCGGATTCGCGGGCCGGCTTGACCGGCAACCTCAAGGATGTGTACGACCGGATGGTCGAGCGCGGCCTCGACCGTGACTACCGCCTCGTCACCCTCTTCCGCGAGAGCGTCGCCCAGCGTCGGAGCCTGGTCGATCGGCTCCGGCTCCCATGGTTGCTCGCCTCGGCGGACGTGATCGTGATCGACGACTTCCAGCCGATCATCTACCGGATCGGTGTCGACTCCGACGTCCGGATCATCCAGCTGTGGCACGCCTCGGGGGCGTTCAAGACGGTCGGCTACAGCCGGGTCGGCAAGCCGGGCGGGCCGGATCCCGTACTCGCGCGTGCACAAGAACTACAGCCATGCGATCGTCAGCTCCGATCACGACGTGCCGTTCTACGCGGAAGCCTTCGGGATCCCGGAGGCGCGGGTGGTCCCGACCGGGATCCCGCGGATGGACCGGTACTTCGACGAGGCCGCCCGAGCGGCCGGGCTGGAGGCCGCCCACGGGGCATTCCCCGAGACGGTCGGCCGGATGACGATCCTGTTCGCGCCCACCTTCCGTGGGGAGGGGCCCAAGACCGCGAGCTACGACCTCGCAGGCCTCGACTACGCGGCCCTCCACGAGCTGTGCGTGGAGAAGGACGCGGTCGTCATCATCCGGATGCATCCGTTCGTGACGGAGCCGCTGGCCATCCCCGACGCCTTCGGCGACCGCCTGCTCGACGGATCCGCCACGCCGATCGACGTCAACGACCTCCTCTTCGCAGTCGACCTGCTGATCACCGACTATTCGTCGATCGTGTTCGAATACTCGACCCTTGGCCGACCCATGCTCTTCTACGCGTACGACCTCGAGGACTACGTGGCCAGTCGCGACTTCTACGTCCCGTTCGAGTCGTTCGTGCCGGGCCGGATCGTGCGGACCTTCCCGGCGATGCTCGACGCGATCCGCGCTGAGGACTTCGAAGTGGAAAAGGTGGGGGCGTTCGCAAGGCGGCATTTCGCCCATCTCGATGGCGGGTCGACCGACCGGGTCATCGACGAGCTGATCCTGCCGCGGGGATCGACATGATCCTGACCATCCGGATCCTTCTCGTCCGGATCGGGTTCTTCGTGTCACGGCTGCTGCCGCTCCGTTCGCGCGTGGTCTTCGCCACCGCGCACGCCGCCAAGTTGGGCGGCAATCTGGCCATCCTCCGCGATGAACTCGCCGGTCGGCGTCCGGCGATCAAGGTCGTGACCCTCGCCCATCGCCCCGAACCCGGCCTGCGCGGGCGGGCCGGCGCCGCATGGCAGGCGGTCGTCGCGGGCCACTATCTCGCCACCTCGCGGACCTTCATCGTGGATGACTACTTCTTCCCGATCTACGTCATCCGGCCACGTCGCGGGACGACCATCATCCAGACGTGGCATGCCTCGGGGGCGTTCAAGAAGGTCGGCTACAGCGTGCTGGACAAGTCGTTCGGCGTGGACGAGGCGTTCGCCGGTCGCGTTCGGATCCACTCGAACTACGACGTCTGCCTGGTCGCGTCGCAGGCCTCCGCGCCGCACTACGCGGAGGCGTTCCGCCAGCCCCTCGAGCGGTTCGTGTCGCGCTACGGGATGCCGCGGACCGATGTCCTGTTCGGCGAGGAACGGCTGGCCCGGACCCGCGCCGAGGTCCGCCGCCGGTACCGGCTGACCGACGACCGGCGAGTCGTCCTCTATGCACCCACCTTCCGCGGTGACAGCGTGACCGACGCCCACGCCACGGACGACCTCGACCTGGACCTGCTCCACGAGATCCTCGGCGAGGACCACGTCCTGCTCGTCCGGCTCCATCCGTTCGTCCGTTCGCGGACGACGATCGGGCCTACGCTCGCTGGGTTCGCGATCGACGTGTCCGACCACCCGGACATCCATGACCTGATGCTCGTCAGCGATGTCCTGATCACGGACTACTCGAGCGCGATCTACGAGTTCTCGCTGCTCGGCCGGCCGATGGTCTTCTTCGCGCCGGACTACGAGGCCTACGAACTGGAGCGCGGGTTCTACTTCGACTATCGGAGCGGCGTCCCCGGGCCCATCTTCGAGACGACCGGGCCGCTGGCCGAGTACCTTCGGGCCGGGGTCTTCGACACGGCCCGCGTGGAACGCTTCCGGGAGGCCTCGTTCGACGTCGCAGATGGACATTCCGCAACATACGTCACGGACGCGCTGATCCTTCCGTCACTGACCCGGGCGGGAGATCGACGATAGGGCGCGGACGCTGGCCTTCCAAGGGTCGGTGTACCATACCGCGGCCCTCCATCCCCGGCGTCAGCCGGCCATGTGACAGGAACCGACCGACACCATGACCTTCCGTGCCAAGCCCGTCGTCAAGCGCGCCCACCGACCCGCGTGGGAAGCGCAGGACCGGCGGAACTTCTATCTCAACCTCGGGTTCGGCCTGATCGTCGTCCTGGCGATCGTCATCCTCGGGATCGCGGTCGCCCTGTCCTACTACAACGACCACCTGGCCCCGGTCGGCAGTGTCGACGGCCAGTCGATCACCAAGGACGACCTCAAGGATCGGATGCTCATCGAGCAGTGGCGCCTCGACGAGGGGGACCGCCGGGTCGACACCGCCGTCCTGGCCGGGCACATGTCCGACGCCCAGGGCCAGGCGCAGAAGCAGGTCATCGAGCAGCAGCGGACGCAGCTCGCCGACATCGCGCTCGAGCGGATCATCGACGGCCGGGTCCAGGCGAAGCTCGCGACCGAGGAGGGGATCGGCGCGGTGACCCCCGAGGAGATCGACGCCCGGCTGGTCGTCGAAGCCACGATCCCAGAGTCCCGCCACGCCTGGATCATCGAGGTCAAGCCGGTCGTCGAGCTTGGCGGGATCGAGCCGAGCGCCGCCGCGAAGGCGGAGGCCAAGGCGAAGGCGGAGGCCGCACTCGCGGACATCAAGGGCGGGAAGTCGTGGGACGACGTGGCCAAGACCACCTCCACCGACGCCTCGACGGCACCCCAGGCGGGCGACCTCGGCTGGATCATCGCCGACGGCGGGAGCTTTGACGAGGCGTTCGAGAAGGCCGTCTTCGCCACCCCGGTGAATGAGCCAACGGCCGTGGTCGAAGGGTCGGACGGCATCTTCCGGATCGGACGGTCGAGCGAGGTCGTCCCGTCCAGCGTCGATGACGCGTACACGACCAAGATCCAGAACGACAAGATCGACCTGCAGAAGTACCGCGCCGTGGTGACCGCCGACGTCATCCACGAGAAGCTCCAGGACAAGGTCACCGCCGGCGTGACCGGCCCGGCGCCCCAGCGCAAGGTCTCCGAGATCTATGTCCGTGAGGCGGCCGCGGAGCTGGCCACGGACGCGATCAAGACCCGGCACATCCTGTACTCGCCGAATGGCGACTCGTCGCAGGCGTCCACGGTCGACCCCGCCGACCCGGCCTGGGAGGCCGCCAATCAGAAGGCCCTCGCGGCATACGTCCGCCTCAAGCAGAAGCCCGAGCTGTTCGATGCCATCGCGCGTGCGGAGAGCGACGAGACCTCGGCGGAGGGACCATCGGGCTCCGGCGGCAAGCTGCCGTACTTCGACGGCAAGAGCCAGGTCGATCCGGCCTTCTTGGCGGCGATCAAGGACCCGAACCTGAAGGCGGGCGACATCATCGCGCCGATCAGGTCGGCCTATGGGTGGCATATCATCCAGGTGATGTACCGACCCACCGACCTCGCCCAGCTGACCGACCTCAAGGCCAAGGCGGACAACGGCGCCGACTTCGCGCCCCTTGCCCGCGACAACTCGGAAGCCCCGACCGCCGGCGCCGGCGGCGACATCGGATGGGTCGTCAAGGGCCAGTTCGACGATCGACTGGCCAACGCGATCTTCGCGGCGCCGGTCGGCAAGACCTCCGAGGTCGTGACGATCGCCGAGGACGGCGCGTACCTGTTCAAGGTCTTCGCCGAGGAGACCAGGACCCCGGAGGGCCGCCAGCTCAAGGAGCTGGAGTCGACGACCTTCTCGAAGTGGTACGACGCGAAGAAGGCAGCGGTCACGATCACGCGAGCCGGCACCAGCTAGGCGGGAGGGCCGGGTGCTCGACGCGCTCGTCGCGGAGGCACGGCTCCGCTGGGGACTCGATCTGGCCGGGGGCCTGCAGATCCACGCGGCCGAGCTCCTGGCGGCCGCCCCCCTGGAACCGTCGCGCCCGTTGCTGCTCGTGCCCCTGACCGTGCTGCGCGCGACCGCCGAGGGCGTGGGATCCGCCCCGATCCCCGGTCGTGCCGGGCCGACCGGTCGCGACCCGCTCGCCGTCCTGCGGCGCCTCTATCCGGCCGACCATCCGGTCGGGCGGTTCGGGCTGGACGACCCGACGACCGTCGGCGCCCTCGACGAGGCGGCCCTCGAGGCGCCGCTCTACCTGGCCCCGGTCGCCCCGGAACTGGCGCTTGCCGGTCCCTGGGCGATGCCCTGGATCTCGTCGCGGCTGCGCCAGCCGGACGGCTGTCCGTGGGACCGCGAGCAGACCCACGCGTCGCTTCGCAAGCACTTGCTCGAGGAGGCCTACGAGGTCTACGACGCGCTCGAGCTGGGCGCCACGACCGAACTGGCCGGCGAGCTCGGGGACCTCTGGCTGCAGATCGTCCTGCACGCGCAGCTCGCGGCCGAGGCCGGCGTGTTCGACCTGGCCGATGTCCAGGCGGCCATCGCGTCGAAGATCGTGCGCCGCCATCCGCACGTCTTCGGTGACGCGGAAGCCCGCACCGCCTCGGACGTGAACCGCCAGTGGGAGCGGATCAAGGCGGGCGAGCGCGCGGCAGCCGCCGAAGCTGCCGAGGCAGACGGGGAGGGGGGTGCCGCCGTGAAGGGCGCCCTCGACGGGATCAGCCCGTCGATGCCGGCACTGGCCGCCAGCCAGGAGATGCAGGAGCGGGCCGCCAATCTTGGCTACGACTGGCCGTCCATCGACGGCGTCCTCGACAAGGTCGTCGAGGAAGCCGACGAGCTGCGCCGCGCGACGAACGACGCCGAGCGGTCCGAGGAGTTCGGCGACCTGCTGTTCGTCCTCGTCAACGTCGCGCGCCGGCGCGGGATCGAAGCGGAGGCGGCCGTCCGCGCCGCCAACGCGAAGTTCCGGCGTCGGTTCGGCAGCGTCGAGCGGGCCGCGGCCGCCCGCGGCGTCGCCCTGCGCGACCTCGACTTCGACGCACTCGACGCACTGTGGGATGCTGCCAAGGCTGAGGAGACGACGACATGACCATCGGCAACCGGCCGCCCACCGTCCGCGCCGACGGGCGAGGTCCCAACGACCTGCGCCCGGTCAGTTTCACGCTCGGCGTCCAGAAATGGGCGGAAGGCTCGTGTCGCATCAAGGTCGGCGACACGGAGGTCCTCTGCGCGGCGACGATCGTCGACCGCGTCCCGCCACATCTCCGCGGCAAGGGGACCGGCTGGGTGACCGCGGAGTACTCGATGCTGCCCCGGGCGACCGCCGAGCGGACCGACCGCGAATCGGTCAAGGGCCGGATCGGCGGGCGGACCCACGAGATCCAGCGACTCATCGGTCGCTCGTTGCGTGGCGTGGTCGACCTGGCCAAGCTCGGCGAGCGGACGATCACCGTCGACTGCGACGTGCTCCAGGCCGACGGCGGGACGCGCACGGCGTCGATCACCGGCGGCTACGTCGCCCTCGCCGCCGCGCTCATCACGTTCGGGATGGAACGGCATCTCGTCGCCAAGGTCGCCGCGGTCTCGGTCGGGCTGGTCAACGGCCTGCCCTATCTCGACCTCGACTATTCCGAGGACTCGCGCGCCGACGTCGACTTCAACGTCGTCGCCACCGACGGCGGCGCGTACGTCGAACTCCAGGGCACGGCCGAGGGCCGACCCTTCGACCGGGCCGCGTCGGACACGCTGCTGGACCTCGCCGACACCGGTCTGGCCCGCTTGTTCGAGGCGCAAGCGGCGGTCCTGGCGACCGTCCGTCGGTGACCCGGCGCCGCCTGCTGGTCGCCACGCGGTCATCGCACAAGCTCCGCGAACTGCGGGAACTGCTCGCACTCGAGAGGACCGACCTGGTCTCGCTCGATGAGATCGGGGTGGACGGGGAGCCCATCGAGGACGGGGCGACCTTCGAGACGAACGCGGCGATCAAGGCCCGCCATGGCCTGCGCGCCAGCGGCCTGCCGACCCTGGCCGACAATTCAGGGCTGGAGGTCGACGCCCTCGACGGGGGCCCGGGCGTCCGGACGCGACGGTACGCGGGCGAGGACGCGACCGACGAAGACAACAACGCCAAGCTCCTCGAGGCGCTGCAGGGGCTGCCATCGGACCGGCGTGGGGCGCGCTACGTGTGCGTGCTGGCCGTCGCCTTCCCCGATCGGGTGGGCGTCCGTGGCGGGGTCGCCGTCACGACGGCGCGTGGGACCTGCCGCGGTCGGATCGCGACGGCGGCGCGCGGGACTGGCGGCTTCGGCTACGACCCGATCTTCGAGCCGTCGTCGGAGCCGCCCGGTGGCCGCACCCTGGGCCTCTGGACGCCGGCAGAGAAGCACGCCATCTCACATCGGGCGCGGGCGGCTCGCCGGATGTCGCGACGGCTGGCGGCGCTCGGGTTCTGAGCCCACGGTCCGCCGCTATGGGGCGGGGGTCACCTTGGGGGTCTTCGTCGGCTTCGGGGTCGGGGTCGGCTTCGGCGTCGGCCACGGTGTCGGCGGCGTACCGGGCTCGGAGAAGAGGGTCGCCGCCATCGCGCGGATCCGCGGCAGGTCGGGGGCCTGCGAGTCACCGTAGCGGGTCGACTTCGGATGGATGAGCGGGGAGCGGATGACGACGCTCGTCACGTCGGTCTTGCCGACCTCCTCCATGATCGCGGCGAGCGCCGGCAGGCGATCGACCGGCACGTCTGAGCGGATCGTCTCGCCGACCGCCGTGATCAGGTCCGGGAGCGCGAACAGGAGACTGCCGCCTTTGGTGGCCTGGTCCCGCAACGCGACGAGGATCTGCTGCTGGCGGGCCTGCCGAGTGAAGTCGCTCTCGCCGAGGCCCTTGCGCGACCGTGCGTAGGCCAGTGCCTCCACGCCGTTCATGTGGTGCCGGCCGGCGGTGATGGCGTAGCCGCGCTCACCGACGCCGTAGCCGTCGTAGGTCGGGTCCTCGAACCCGCGCGCGACCGTGATGTCCACGCCGCCGACCGCGTCGACCATCTTGATGAAGCCGCTGAAGTCGAGCCGCGCGTAGTAGTGGATCGGGATCTGGAGGAGGGCGCCGACGGCGTCCTCCAGGGTGCGCATGCCACCCTTCGGGAACTCCTTCTTGTGCGAATCGGCGTAGGCCAGCAGCGAGTTCAGTTTCGGACCGTAGACGTCGCCGTCCCCGAGCGGCGTATCGATGAGGTCGCGCGGGATGGACACGAGCGAGACGGTGCGCCCGACCGGGTCGAGCGAGGCGACCATCATCGTGTCGGTCAGGTTCTCCAGCCGCTTCGCCCGCTTGTCGACCCCGACCAGCAGGACGTTGATCCGCTCGCCGTCCTTGGGGACCGGGCCGGTGGCGGCGCCCGGGTCGTCGCTGGCGCCCAGGACCGCGCCCGAGAAGACGCGTTCGAACGTCCCGCCCAGGACGGTCCCGTAGCGGTAGACGGCGAGGTGCGGGGCGACGACGAAGATCGCGATGACCACGATCCCGACGAACCCGAGCCACCCGGTCCGACCCGTCCGGCGGGTGTCGAGGAATGCCTGCCCGACCGCCAGCAGCCGCCAGGCGAGCGCCACCATGTTGAGGGCCAGCAGCGTGCCCATCACCTGCGGGGAGACCACCCACGCCACCAGTCGGGCGGGCGACTGGACCTGGACCAGCCCGACACCGATGGCGAGCAGGACCAGGGAGGGGAACAGGAAGAGGAGGCCGAGACCGACGCGTCGGTTGAACAGTTGGCCGAGCCCCGGGATCAGTGCGGACAGTCCCGCCGCGACGAGGCGGCGGAGGTCCGTCGGCCTGGTGTCAGGCCGGATCCGGGTGGCGTGCACGAAGGCGTCGGCTCCTGGTTCGGGTTTGGACGGTTCGGGCGTCTCCATCGAGTCTACCCGGACCTGCGGATGCAGGCGCCGCCGGACGTGGAAGACGCCGGATGATCGATCAGCCTGCCTTGATCACCCGGCGTCTTGTCATGTGACGAGCCGATCCCGTCCGGCGTGACGCCGTGCCGGACCCGTGGCAGTACTAGTTCCTCGACGATTCGGGTCGGTCGTCATCTGTGGCGAAGTCGGCCGAGCCGGTACGGTTCGGGTGGTGACCCTGTAGCCGCTCCGGGGGATGCGCGAGTGCCACGATCACACGCCACACGACCAGCGACCGAGGTCGGTCAGATCCACCTGGCCATCGTCGAACGGCACCCGGTGGTGCGGGCCCTGCTACGGCAGATGGTCGATCACGAGCCGGACATCGAGATCGTCGCCGAGACGGTCGACGTGGATGAGGCGCTGAGCCTCGTCCGAGATGATCCGCCCGATGTCTTCCTGATCGACTCGGAGGAGCCGATCCCGACGATGATCGTCGACGTCCACCGCCTGCGCCGTGAGATCCCGACCTCGCCGATCATCCTGCTCGGTCACCTGCGGGGCGACGACGAGTTGTTCGCCGCCATCCAGGCCGGAGCGGCGGCGCATGTCCTCGATGACGCGCGGCCCGCTGAGCTGGTCCGGGTCATCCGGGCGGTCGCCGAAGGTGAGTACCTCATCGACGCGGCGGTCGCCGCCCGACCGGCCGTGGCGCGACACGTCCTGGAGGCGTTCCGGAACGCGTCGCTGTTCGGCGAGATCGCCCGCGAGGACGTTGCGATCGACACCTACGCCCCGCTCTCGCCGCGCGAGGCAGAGATCCTCGACGGGATCGCGAGCGGCCTGACGAACCGCGGTGTGGCCGAGGCCCTGTCGATCAGTGAGCAGACGGTCAAGAACCACGTCACCAGCATCCTGCGCAAGCTCGCCGTCAACGACCGGACCCAGGCGGTCCTGCAGGCGCTCCGCAAGAACTGGGTCAGCCTACCCGACGAGCCTCCGCGCCGACGCCACTGAGGCCGGGGGCCGGCCGGCGGACCCGGCCGGAGCTTCGGTCAGGAGTGGTCGAACCGGGCGCGCTCGCGCAGGGCCACGAGCTGGCGGACCTCGGCGAGGCTCCACTCGCTGTCGCCGATGAGGACCTGGGACAGGAACGTCAGCACGCCGGTGTCACCCTGGGCCGTGACAGGCTCGCGGTCGAGCCGGCGGACGCGGCGAACGGCCGAGGCATGGGCGCTCAGCGGATCGGCGCCGAGGCGCCGGGTCGGTCGATGTGGTGCCATAGCTTCACCCTATGTGCACGTCGGACTCCAACGGCACGCGGACGGGCAGCACGGCCCGGCCACGCGCGGCCGAAGCGGAACCGGCCGGCACACGACGTAGAGTGACGGCCGATCGGGGACCATCCAGCGGCACAGGGCGGCGCCGATGCGGCGATGCCGGCGCGGACGGAGCGAGTCTGGAAAGAAGCGATCGAAGAGCGATGAGTGCTGCGCGACTGTCCGCGTCCGTGGCGTGGTCCATCTTCGGTTGTGGGCAGACGGTACATCGCTCCCCGAAAATCACCATAGCCCGAGAGTCCCGAATGGCCGAAACCGGTGCGCGCACGCACCTCCCTAGGCAAGGATCCTGCCTCGAGCCCGGCGCTCCGGCACCGCCCCTCCTCTATTCACGCCACGCCTGAACCGACCGACGGCCGATGACGTGGCGGTCCGTTGAGCCAAGCCACGACTGACATGGCCCTTGGGTGGCCCGCACAAGCCCTCTCGCCGGTCAGCTGAGCCGCCGGGTGCATGGTTCTGTCGGCTGCCGCCCGTCCGCCGGTCATACCAGGCGCCACATGAATAGCGGACCCGTCGGCTACGTGACCGCGGCGGCCTCGACTCGCACGACCGGGCGGTCGGCGAGGCCGAACGAGACCGCCACGACGGCCAGCCCCACGACGACCAGCAGCCCGAACCCGAGCGTGACCGCCGCTGCGGTCACGCTTGCCCCGAGGACCGCGCCGGCGAGGCTGGCGCCAAGGACGCCGCCGAGATAGCGGCCGGTGTAGTAGGTCCCGGCGCCCATCCCGACACGCGCGGGCGGGATCGAATCCATGGCCGCCGCCTGTCGCGGGGACCCGGCGAAGCCCATCCCGAACCCGACCACCCCGAGCATCGCGAGCAACGCCGTCGAGGGACTCCCGGTGGCGAACAGGGTGAGCATGACGAGCCCGACGGTCAGGCACAGCGATCCGGCGACCACCGGCCGCCGCCGCCCGACGCGATCGGAGATCCGCCCACCGAATGGCGCGGCGACGGCGCCCAGACCGGAGATCCCGAGCAGGACCAGGCCGGCCGTCTCGGCCGAGCCATCCTGCAGCCGTTCGACCAGGAGCGGCACGAGGATGAACACGGCGTGCAGGACGACCGTCGTGCCCAGGACCCCGAGGACCGCGGCCGTGAACGGGCGGCTGGTGAACAGGCGCGGGTCGACCGCCGGGTGCTCAGAGGCGAGTTCGAAGCGGACGAACAGGATCCCCAGCGGAACGACCGCGATCGCCGCCAGCAGCGCCGGCCCGCCATCGGCGACGCCGCGGATCGCCACCAGGAGCGCGATGAGCACCGTTGCGAGCAGGGCAAGTCCGGCGATATCGATCCCCGGTCGTCGAGCGGACACCCGCGTCGCTCCCGATACATCACCGGTGCCCGGCCGGACCACGAGCCCGACGGCGACCGCGGCGAAGATCGCGACCGGAACGGCGATGACGAAGAGCGACCGCCAGCCGAAGGCGCCGACGAGCAGGCCGCCGATGAACGGGCCGAGCGCCGCGCTGACCGTGACCAGCATGTCGAACAGCCCGAAGGCGGCCCCGCGACGATCATCGGGCGAGATGGCCCGGACCAGGGCGATCGACGTCGTCGAGATGAGCGCACCGCTCAGCGCCTGGAGGACGCGGGCGACGGCGAGGATGGCGAACGATGGTGCCGCGGCTGCCAGCACCGACGAGAGTCCGAACGCGATGACCCCGATCAGGAAGACCGGGCGCTGGCCGTATCGGTCACCCAGGCTTCCGCTGGCGAGCAGCGCGACGGTCACGGCCGCCAGATAGAGCGTCACGAGCGACGAGACCGTGGCTGCGTCGACCCCGAATTCGTCCATCAGGCTCGGCAGCGCGACCGCGAGCATCGTCGAGTTGAGTGGCACGAGGACCGCGCCGCTCGCCACCCCGAGCATCGCCGGGCCGAGCAAGCGTCCGCGACGCTCGCCGGTCACAGGAGGCGCACGATCCCGGTGGTCCCGTCGATCTCGAGCCATCGGCCGTCGGCGATCTTCTGGGTCGCGTCCCCGGTGCCGACGACGGCCGGCAGGGCGAACTCCCGGGCCACCACGGCGGCATGCGACAGGACGCCGCCGGTGTCGGTGATGAGACCGCCGGCGATGGCGAAGAGCGGTACCCACGATGGATTCGAGGACGGGCAGACGATGATGTCGCCGGCCTGGACCGCGCCGAAGTCGGCCTGGCTGAGGGTCAACCGTGCCCTGCCGCGGACGATCCCTGCCGAGGCCCCGGTCCCGCGCAGCTCGTCGGGTTCGGTGGAGGTGTAGCGAGCGCCGTCGAATCGATCGACCTCGTCCGAGGCGGTGGCGGGCTTGCCGACGGCGCGCGGCGGGCGGATCGTCGCCCATCGTGCGGTGGCCGCTCGGCGCTCCTCCACGAGCGCTCGGCGGTCGATCGGCGCCTGGAGGAGGTCCGGGACCTCGGCTCGGTGGAGATAGAGGATGTCCGGCCGATCGGCGATGACGCCCGTCTCGGCCAGGCGGCTGCCGACCAGCATGACGAAGCGGCGCAGCGTCGACTGCGCGTGCCGGTCGATCCAGTAGTTGTGCGTCTCGGTCAGGTGCCCGATCTCGCGGGCCGATGCGAGCAGGGACTCGAACTGGGCGAGCTTCGTCGGATCGTCGCCGATCGCCTCCCGGGCCTTTTCCGCCAGCGCGTCCGCGTGGGCGGCGAGGCCCTCGCGCCGGGCTTCTTCGTCGATCTCGGGCGGGTGCTCGAGACGCTTGGCGAGTTCGGTGAAGAGCAGCCCCGGCTCCTCGATCCAGGACGCGAGCGCCAGGTCGTCGAAGTTCTGGCCGAGGTGACCGTGTCGGATGAGGAACCGGTCAAGGGCGTCGAGGAAGTCCGCCGCCTCCGGGAGTTCCGCAAGGTCCGCCACCGTGGTCTCCGCGGCGAGCCGGTCGGCGATCACGGGCTCCGCCGCCGCCAGAGCCGTCAATGTCTCGATCTGGCGTGCCACGTCGTGCAGCTCCGTGATCGAACCACCGATGAGGCCGGTCGCCTCGCCCGGCGACGCGTCCGTGACGATCGATTCGTACAGGTCGGCGAGATCTTCGATGACCTGGTACGGCCCACGGATCACCCAGAAATGGATCGACCAGCAGCGGGCCAGCCGGCGCCAGACCTCGTCCCACGCAGCGGCCAGGTCGTCACCCGCCATCGACGCCACCGGCAGGTCGACGATCCATCGATAGACGCCCTGGATCTCGGGGAGGGCCTGCTCGCGCCAGTAGGCGTCGGTGGTCAGGATCGCCGCGCGGGAGGCCTCGGTCCGGCGAGCGAAGATGGCGTCATGCTCCGCCTCGGGGGCGTCGATCGCCAACGCGAAGTAGGCGTATCCGTTCCAGGTCCGTTGGCGGAGTTCGAGCTCGGGAACGCTGAGTCGGGCATACCCGTACGCGAACCCGGAGGCCAGGAGTCCGACATAGTCGCCGGCCATCGGCGTGAGCACGAACGGCATGTGCATGTCGTCCCACTCCCAGGTGAGATCGGGATCGGATGGATCGAGCCATTCGATCGGGAAGTCGCCGGCGGGTTCGGTCATCGGCGCACCTCAGAGCGTCGTGATCGGTCGGGCCTGGAGGAGATACCAGCCATCAGCGGCGAGGGCCGCCTCGATATCGACGGGCGCCCCGAAGGCTCGCTCGACCTCGACGCAGAGTCGGACGAAGATGGCCAGCGCCTCGTCGCCGAGGGCAGGCCCGCCGGCGTGGTCACCAGGCGTGAACTCGGCGACGGTCCCGTCCGCCTTGTCGATGACGATCGTGTCCGGCGTCACGGTGCCCGAGACCATGGCCTCGCCGAGGCCCGGGACCGCGTTGATCAGGATCTGATCGGTACGACCCGTCACGGGATGGCGTGTGAAGGCGACGGCCGCGGCGAGGGCGGGGACGAGTGCCTGGACGACGACGGCCATCGCCCCGCCGTCCGGGGGGAGGCCGCGTCGGGCGCGATAGGCCACCGCCCGCTGGCTCCAGAGCGATGCCCAGCAGCGCAGGACCGCGGGCGCCGCCTCGTCGGCGGTCAGGCCGAGTTCGGTGTCGTGCAGGCCGGCGAACGAGGCACCGGCGCCGTCCTCGGCGACGCCGGACGAGCGGACTGCCAGCCGGGGCATCGCGCCGGGTTCGATGCCCGCGCCGAGCATCCGCGCGCCGAGGTCATGGAGCGACGCTGCGAGCGCGTCGGCGACCGCGGTCACGAGTGGGCCCGGCCGCCATCGCGTCAGCTAGCGAGGCGCGGGTCGATTCATCGAGCCAGGGCGCCCGGGTCGGAGCGAAGGACGTCGCTGCCGGGGATGGCCGCGACCTGGGCGGCGAACGCGTCGGTCGTAAGGCAGAAGCCCGGCGGGATCCGGAAGCCGAAGCTCGCCAGCCGGTTGAGCGAGGCGCCCTTCCCGCCGATCCTGCCGAGCTCGAGTCCAGGTGCGTCCAGCCAGTCGATCATCGGGTGCGGCGCGTGAGCGGCGGCTGACATGGTCGCGGGCCCTCAGGCGGACCGCCGTGCCGGCCCTTCCGCCGGTGCGCGATGCCGAAGCCGGCAGTCTAGCAAGACTAGGATTGGCGCCGTCGGCCACGTGGCGCATCCCGGCGCGCGCCGAAACGCGCAGCAACGGGGGTTTGGGAAGCCCACACTCTGCGCCACCCCCGCTTGGCGGCAACGCGTCGAGCGCGGGGCGTAGACGGAGGGAGGGAGAACGATGACCGTCGCGACGCATACCGGTGAGTCGGTCCTGGCCTGGCTCGCCCAGTCGCACGGAGTCAGCGCGCCGGAGCGAGGTGGACTTCGACGACACCAAGCTCGAGTACCGCCGCTTGTTCAGCGAGGTCTGGGGCACGTTCCTGCTCGTTCTCGTCGCCGGCGGCGGCGGGGTCATCGGCGCCCTGCCGTCGGTGGCGACCTCACGCTGGCGATGAAGGCGCTCGCGCCCGGGCATGATGGTGATGGGCATCATCTTCTTCATGGGCACCATCTCCGGGGCGCACCTCAACCCGGCGGTGACGCTCGCGTTCGCCGTGCGGGGCAACTTCCCGTGGCGGCGGGTGCCCGGCTACATCGTGGCCGAGGTCACGGGCGCCATCCTGGCATCGATCTTCCTGCAGCTGGTGTACGGCGGCATCCTCAACGGTGCCACCGAACCGGGAGCCGGCATCTCGGACGGGACCGCGGTCGTCACCGAGGCGAGTCCTGACCCTGGGTCTCGTCAGCGTCATCCTGGGGACGGCCGACGGGGCCCGCAACGTCGGGTTCAACGGCGCGATCGCCGTCGGCGCGTACATCGGCCTCGTGTCGGTCTGGGGCGCACCGATCTCGGGGGCGTCGATGAATCCGGCCCGCTCGCTCGGTCCGATGCTCGTCGGTGGCGACCTCACCCACTACTGGGTCTACCTCGTCGGCCCGATCGTCGGCGCGATGATCGCGGTCGGGTTCGAGTGGATCCTCCGTGGCAAGGCCACGAAGGCCGGAGCCGAGGCCGCCCAGGGCATCCTCGACGAGGATCCGACCGGCATCTGAGGCATGCCATCGACACGGCTCATCGCTTTGTCCGGCACCTCATGAGCGCTCAGCATTCGTTTCGGACGGCCACCATCGATGGCCTTCCCCTCGCGAAGCACCTGGGCCTGTGGGCGGTCGCCCTTGCCCTGGGGAGCGTGACCGCCGTCGGCGTCTGGCTCTTCAACAAGGCCATCGACGCCGTCGGCTCGATCGTCAGGGACGTCCTGGTGCCTGCCCTGGGTCCGCTGGGAGCCTGGTCCATCGTGCCGATCCTTGCGCTGGCCGGCCTGCTCGTCGCGGGCATCGTCCGGTTCATGAAGCCGGAGAAGCTGGCCGCGATGGGCCACATCATCGACGGCGTGGCCGAGCACGAGGGACGCCTGGACCAGCGCAACGCCGCGGTGACCGTCGCAGGCTCCGCCGTGGGCCTGGGCATGGGCATGCCGGTCGGAGCGGACACGCCATCCGCGATGATCGGCGGCCACCTCGGCTCGTGGGTCGCGTTGCGGCTGGGATGGCCGACCGTGTTCGTGCAGGCGCTCATCGTGGCCGGCGTGTCGGCCGGCATCTCCGCCACGTTCCTGGCCCAGCTGTCGGCCGCCTTCTTCGGCCTCGAGGTGGTGCTCGGCGGGATCGGCGGCCTCGTCTTCATCGTGCCCATCCTGCTGGCCGTGGCGGCCTCGGCGGTGACCACGTTCCGGCTGACCGGAACGCCGCCCGTCTACGCCATCCCGCCCGACGCGGTCCATTGGGACGTGAGCCTGCTGCTGTACCTGCTGCCGGCCGTCGTCACCGCGATCGCCGCCATCGCCTACGTGCGCCTGTTCCCGCTGCTCAAGGGCGCATGGGCGGCGATCAAGTTGCCGGCCTTCGCGCAGGATGGCCATCGCGGGCGCCATCGTCGGGGTCGTCGCGGTCGCGCTGCCCGCCGTCACCGGTTCCGGCACCGCGACGATGAAGGAGCTGTTCGGGGGTGCCACGATCCCGCTGGCGACCCTGCTGGCCCTGGCGCTGGCCAAGCTCGTGCTGACGCCGGGCAGCCTCGGAGCCGGTTTCGTCGGCGGCGTCATCGGACCGGCCATGCTCATCGGCTCGACGCTCGGCGCGGCCGTGGGCACGATCGTGATCCCGATGTTCCCCGGCCTGGGCTATCACCCGTGATCTTCGCCATGGTCGGCACGACGGCGATGCTCAGCGGGTCGTTCCACGCGCCGCTGTTCGCGGCGCTCATCGTCTTCGAGATGGCCGGGGCCTACGAGATGCTGGTGCCGTTGATGCTGGCAGCGGCCATCGGACTCGGGGTGGCGACACCATTCCAGACCGGATCCGTCTACACGTTCGCCTTCGGCAAGCTGGGCATCGACCTGCGGCCGGGCCGATTCCGTGCGACACCGCCGGCGCCGCCCGACCCCGCAGGTTCGTGATCTGCGGGATTGCCGGGTTCAGTCAGCGCTGCGCGTCGAGCTGAGCGAGCAGGTCCTCGACGAGCGCGAGCCGCGCCGCGATCGTGGCCGGCTCACCTTCCATGCTGGCGCGTCGATCGCCATACACCGAGAGCTGGGTCTGGACCCTGCGAAGGTCAGAAAGCTCGCTGGATCTCAGCCGCAGGAGGAGGCGACGAAGGGCCGCGACGTCCGCTGCCTTCACGGTGAGCTGAAGATCGTTCATGCGGCCCTCGTTGGATCGGGGGACGGGCTTGTCGCTCGGGTCTCCCGGGGCGCTCGGTGTCAAGGAACCCGTCATGTCGTCGCCCCGGATAGACTCGCGAGTATCCTGCCGTCTCCGGTCGCATCGGGCGGGGAGTAGCGTAGCCTGGTAACGCACGTGCTTTGGGAGCACGAGATCGCGGGTTCGAGTCCCGCCTCCCCGACCACCTTCCGGTAGCCGCCGTGGCTCAGCCGCCGGGGAACCGGATCGGGCCGTCATGGCTCAGATCCCAGGTGATCGTCGTCACGCTCAGATCGTCGTTCACGACGGTCTTCGACCCGTGAAGGCGATTCCCGGGGTTCGCCGGGTCGACATCGGCCTCGACCATCGAGATGACAGACGCGTAGATGTGCGGTGGCGTGAACGTCACCTTGGAGGTACTCACGGCGGCCGGACAGAGGCCCGAGGACGACGCGCTCACCTCGGACCTGCGCTCCCCGGGCAGCGCGACGTCCTGGCGTGATGCGAGGGACGTCCAGCTCACGGTGTACTTGCCCCCTGGATACAGACTCACGTTGCCGCTCGCGTCGCCGTCGAAGTTCCACCCCCCGCCGCTCTGGACGCTGATGAGGCGGTCGTACG
The DNA here is from genome assembly GCA_963746865.1 of uncultured Chloroflexia bacterium. GTDB lineage: Bacteria > Chloroflexota > Limnocylindria > Limnocylindrales > CSP1-4 > SPCO01. Next base: position 42,668 of record CAVVDB010000007.1, on the reverse strand, counting down.
TCCCGCACGAATAGTTCACGGCGTTCACGGTGGCAGAACCTTCTTCGGATACGGCCGCGCCTTGTGTGTATCCCCGGCCTCCCAGGCCAACGTACCCATTCACGGTGGCGTCCTCCGTGCCGCCCAGGTAGAAGACGTCGGTCACGTCGGCCGAGGTCCGCACGTCCCGCGTGGTCACCGTCGTGACACCGTTATCGGTGGTGGTGATCGTCGACGACATCGACTCCTGGACCTCGGTGTTGATGGTGACCGTCCCCCGCCAGTCACCCGGGGTCGCGATGTGGTAGCTCACGGTGGCCTGCCCGCACGCCTCGATCCCGACCACGGTGCTCACCCAGCTTGTGAGCAGCCGAGCGACGACCGCGACGATTCCCAATAGCCCGCCGCCTGCCAGCGACGCGCCAGCTCCTCCCGCGGACAGGATGGTCCCGATCCCGCTCGGTGGTTCCTTGGGGTAGACCACCGCACACAGCTCGACCGGTGCGCTGTGCTCCGTCCCCGGATGGTCCTCCCGACGCTCGGTAAGGACCTCGTAGGTGAGGATGTCGTTGCCGCTATGGTCGCTCGTAGCTGTTGAGCGGTCGCTCCAGTCTGCCCGCGCCTGATCCTGAGAACTGGTTTCGTGTCGGGATCTGGATGTGCCCACCACCCTGCCGCACTTCCCACTGCACCTTCCAGCCGCTCATGGAATCGCCGACGTCGACGAGGTCCTGCCAGACCGGCAGCCCGATGAACCGGGCGCACGTCCGGAGTGCGGTCGCGAACGGTGACAACTGACGGGCCTGCTGCGCCGCCTGCCAGGCCGGGTCCGGGATGCCCGCCACGACCGTTGCCCTCGCCGTCGAGTTGGCACCGTCCGGCTTGTGGTACGAGGCCGGGGCCATCTCCATGCGGGCGGTGGATTCGCTGTAGAGCAGGATCAGCGCCTGGACGCGGAAGATCACGCCGAGGACCTTGAACGCGCGACTCACGCCCTGGGCGAACGCGGACGCCTCACCGAACAGGCCGTTGACGAAGCCCTGGATGAAGCCCTTGATCTGGTCGCCGACGAATGAGCCGATCGCGGTCGTCGCAAGCGGTACGCGTGAGTCGATCATCGACTTCAGGTTGTCGCAGGGTGTGTCCGCGATCAGCGCGATGCCATGTGGCGAGCCGGTCGACCCGCTCGCGATGCCCGTGGCCTGGGCGCCCGCCAGCATGGATCGCATTCCCGCGACCAGGATGGTGATCTCCAGCCAGCCGAGCCGCACGTCGCCGGCCGAGAACGGCTTCGAAAGATCGATCGGCTCAGGTCGCCGCCGCGAGAGCTCCGCGAGGAGCAGCGGCGCAGTCGTCAGGGTGACCAGGGCGGGCTCCGGGGACCCATGCTCCGACAGACTCGTGGCGACCCAATCGTTGATGACGCTCGCGACCCTGGCCGGAAGCGATGACAGGCGCACCTCCGCGCTGCCGGCTACGCCCTTCGCGGCGACCTCGGGCCAGCCGGCCGGAAGGTCAGCGGCAAGCGCCTCGTTCGGCGGCAGCAGGCTCATGCCGCCGAAGGTCGTCGCGAACTCAGCGAGTGTTGCGCGGTGGACGTCCCGGCGGCCGGCCTCGGCGGCGATGACCTCGAGCTCCTCCGGCGCGATGACGATGCCGGCTGGCGTCTGGGCGGCGGCGCCTGCATCTGCGCTGACCGTCACGCCGATGCTCACGAGCATGGCCTCGACCGCGGCAGATCGCTCGGCATCACTCGAGGCGCCGACGACCCGATCGACGGCGGCCACGATGTCGGGGGGCAGTGTCGCGAGATCCGCGGGGGAGGGCGGCGCGTCCGTGGCGGCGGGTGCGCCCGTCGCCGACGGCGATGCAGCCGCTGTTGGCCCCGCCGTCGTGGGGGTCGGCCGAACGTCGGCCGGGCGGGTGGGCGTCGGGACGACGGTGTTGCCGCACGCGGCGACGACGATGGCCATCAGGACTGCCAGGGGTCGACGCTGGAATGTCACGACTGCGCCTCCTCGGTCCCAGTGTTCCACATCAGCGTCACGAGTTCGTCTGCGGTGCGACCCCGTCGGGCTTGGGGTATTGACATTGGAGCGACTCCAAGGTCTAGGGTACCGTCATGGCAGCGACACCCGAGACCGGCTTCCTGGTCATCGCCGACCTGACGGGCTACACCGCCTACCTGTCGGGCAGCGAGATCGAGCACGCCCCGACCATCGCCGGCGACCTCCTGGAGACGATCGTCGGCCGCTTGGAGCCACCGTTCCGGATGGCGAAGTTCGAAGGCGATGCCGCATTCCTGTTCGTCGAGGACGGGCGGGCCGAAGGGTCGCTCCTGCTCGACGCGGTCGAGGCCGCCTACTTCGCGTTCCGTCGTCGGCTTCGCAGCATCGACCAGGCGACGACCTGTGACTGCAACTCGTGCCGGCTGGCCCCGAAGCTCGACCTCAAGCTGTTCGTCCACCACGGCGCGTTCGTCCGAAGTCGCATCGCGGGTCGCGACGAACTGGCCGGCTCCGACGTCATCCTCGTCCACCGGCTGCTGAAAGGCGCGGGCGCCACCGAAGCGCGAGCCAACGGGTTCGCCATGTTCACGGCCGCTGCCGTCGAGGCACTCGGTCTCGATCCCGAGGCGCTCGGCCTGCGGTCCGGTGACGAGGCGATCGAGCACTTCGGCCAGGTCGGAACGTACACGCTTGATCTCGAAGCCCGCTGGCAGGCGGACAGCGGTCAGCGACGCCTCGACATCACGGACGTAGAGGCCGCTTTCGGGATCGAGGCGACCCTGACCGCGGAACCGGCGGTCGTCTGGGCGTACCTGACCTCACCCGCGCTCCGGACCCGATGGGAGGGACCGCTCGTCATCACCGAGACCACGGCCGGGGGACGCCGCGGCGTCGGGACCACGGCCCAGTGCGTGAGCGGCCGGCTGGCGACGCTGGAAGAGATCGTCGACTGGCAGCCGTACGACCGCGTCGCGTGGCGACTGACCGTGCCCGGCCTGGGTCCGGTCGCGGCCACCGCAGACCTCGATCCGACCGACCGGGGGACGCGACTGCGCCTTCGCTGGGCCTACCAGGGCGCCACACCCGCCGACCAAGCAGCACTCGGATCGATCCGGGTCGACAAGGAGGCCGCCTACGCGCGCCTCGCGACGGTCGTGGCCGGCGTCCTGCCGGTCCTGGAGCAGAGGGAGGTCGTGACGTGATCCCGTTCCGGAGCGAACAGACGATCGATCGATCGGCGATGGAGGTCTGGGCGTACGCTGCAGACATCGACCGTCATCCAACCTGGATGAGCGTGATCGACGCGCGCATCGTCCAGGGACAGTCGACCGAGGTCGGCAGCCGAGCGCATGAGGGCGTCAAGATCGGCCCTCGTCGACAGACCGTCGAATTCGAGGTCGCCGAAGCAGACCCCGGACGCCGGCTCGCCTACCGAGTCCTGTCCGGCCCGATGCGCGGCGACGTCGCGATGGACCTCGAGGCCATCGGACCGGCGAGGACCAAGGTGGTCTGGGCGGGATCCCTCGGTCTGACCGGGATCATGCGGCTCGTCGAGCCGCTGTTCGCGGGCGAGATCCGGGCCGGTGAGGCAGCCGAGCTGGTACGCCTCAAGGAGCGGCTCGAACTACAGCCATCCGGTGATCCCTCGGCGGACGACCGCGCTTGACATTCGAGCCACTCCAAGGTTTGCTGCTCGCATGCGGATCGGCGAACTTGCCCGCGAGGTCGGTGTTTCGACCGACACCGTCCGGTTCTACGAGCGCTCGGGCTGGCTACCGCGCGCCAGTCGTGCCGACAACGCCTACCGCGAATACGGTCCGGCCGACGTCGAGCACCTGCGCCTCCTGATCGACCTTCGACGCCTGGACCTGCCGCTCGACGACGCGGCGAGGATCGCCGGCTGGTGCCATTCGGGCCACTGCGCCGACTCCACCGCCGAGCTGCCCCGGCTGATCGGCCAGCGGCGCGCCGAGATCGCCGAGCGGATCGCCGGGCTCCAGGAGCTCGATGTGCGACTCGGCGGACTCCTCGGTCACCTCGAGCGCCCTCGCCGCTCGCTGGCGGTCCTGGACGGGCCATGCTGCGATGCCGCCGACGCCGTGGTCGGGACGGCCGAGGGCGCGTGCGCCTGCTGCTCGTCACCGATGACCGCCGGCTGACATGGCCGCGACTCGGCCGGACGATCCGATCGGAGCCATCGCGAGCACGTTCGACGTCGAGGGCCCGGTCCAGGCCGAGATCTTCGTCATCTGGCTCGCCGACGACCATCTCGAACTGACCGGTCCGTGCGGCGCGGCGCCGTGGCTCATCGAGATCGGCGACGTCGAGCATCCCGTCGAGGCCGTCGACCGCATCGTCCGCGATGTCGTCGGCACGCCGCTCCTCGTCCACTCGACCTCGTGGCGGCGGGATCACGGCGGGGTCATCCTGAGCTTCGTCGTGATCATCGACGAAACGACGGTAGGCGCCATGGGCAGCGCGCCGATCGGCCGGTCGGAGCTGGCGCGTTCCGAGGCGACCGCCGCGCCGAGATCGATCGGCCACGAGCAGGTGGTCGAACACGGGCTTCGACACATGGCGTGGCTGGCCAAGGACGATCCCGCGGTCGCCGCGGCTTTGTCCCCGGGTTGGCGTTCGGCATTGGCAGGGTATGTCCCGGAGCCCTTCCGCGCGCTCGGGTGAATGACCACATGGAGGATGTCGTGGAGATGTCGGAGACGGCGCAGCAGTTGCGCGTCGGATGTGCCTGCGGATGGGAGGTCGTGGGCACCGAGGACGAGGTGGTCGGTGCGGTCCTCGAGCACGGGGAACGCGTCCACAACATGTCCGGGACGCGGGAGCAGGTCCTCGCCAATGCCGAGCGGGTCGACCCTCAGCTCAACGCGTAACCGGCATCAGGACACGAGATCGACCACGACCGAGACGATCGCCACGATCGCGAATCCGCCGATGACCACGCCCGAGACGAGGTTGATCCGGTGGATCGACAGCGGCGTGATCCTCGTCCGCAGCGTCCCGATCACCGTCGTCAGCACGATCCACCAGGTGGTCGACCCGAGCAGCACGCCGAGCACGATGAGCGCCGCATCACCGGTCGCCCCGCTCGTCACGCCCAGCCCGGCGAACAGGGCACCGAACGACAGGATCGTCATCGGGTTGGCCATCGTCAGCCCTAGGATCGAGAGGTAGGCGCCGGCGTAGCCACCCCGACGGGCGGTGACCATCGCGGCTTCCGTCGGGGTCGATCGGATGGTCTGCCAGGCGAGCCACAGAAGGAAGACGCCGCCGACCAGCCCGAGGACCTGCCGCGCGTTGACCAGGATGTCCGTGATGGCACTCAGCCCGAACGCGGCGATCGCCCCGTAGGTCGCATCCGCGGTCGCGACGCCGAGCCCCGACACGAGCCCGTAGAGCTGCCCCTGCGCCACCGTCCGACGGATGACGAGCAGGCTGATCGGTCCGACGGCGGCGGCGATGGTGAAGCCGAGGACGAAACCGCGGAGCGTGAGCACGGGATCCACTGGGACTCCTTCTGGCTGGCTGAGCATAGAAAAACGCCCTCGGCATGTGCCGGGGCGTCACTCGGGCTGGTGGTCGGCGCCCGTCCGGGCGCGCGGCGTCAGGTCGAGGTGGCCCGGATGGGCCCCTGCTGCCGATGGCGCGGGTGGCGGCTCGTCGTGGACATCTCGGCGCAGGGTGGGGGATGGGCGCTCGGCCTGTCAATCCCGCTCCGATGCCGCGAATGCAGCTCAGACATCAGATCGGGCGTCTGCACGCTTGGCCATGCCCTCGAATCGACAGAAATCGCGGATCGCCACGCTCACCAGGGTCGAATCTCATGAGCAGGATGCATACCTCGGTGCGACGCGGGCCGCTCGCGCCGGTCCTGGTGGAGCTCGATCGCGTATAGGCGTCATGGCGGTGCGCGCATGCCCCGTTTGGGTGGTCGGTTGTTGGCAGGATGGGTGCTAGCATGCCGTCCGCGATGCGAATTCCCGATCGTTGCGCGCCGCACGCTCGTTCACGGGCGCTCGCCATCATGGTCATGCTGGCGTGCCTCGTCGCGGCCTGCGGCGGGCCGACAGTCAGCACTGCGCCGTCCGCCGATGTCACACCGCCGCCGTCCGTCGGGCCGACGCCGATCGCCGCGCTGACCGAGCCGGCGACTGCCGATCAGGTCTATCGTGCACTGGTGGCTGCAGGTCTGAAGATCCAGGCGAACACGGCGACGGGCGGTCCGAACGAGGATCCGTCCAAGGTCATCCAGGCCTCATTCGAAGGCTGGCCGTTGTCGATCGGCCAATGGAGCTCGAGCAAGGCCCTGCGGGAAGCCCATTTCTGGAAGGCGGGAGCGAAGCCGGGCAGGGGTGAGCCCCCCATCCAGTTCATGGGTCGCAACATCCTCATCCAGTGGGGTCCGGTCCCGTCCGGCCTCCCGAAGGCACCCAGCGACGAGCAGACCGTGGTCGCCATCCGGCTCCGCAATGCCCTCGAGACGCTCCTCCCGCCGCTCACGGCGCGAGCGAACGTGCCGCTGCCGGGCGCCTTGCCCGCCCCCACGCCGATCGCGACCCCGGCGCCGAGCAAGGCGCCTCCAAAGGCCACGCCGCGTCCGACCAAGAAGTGATCCACGCGCGATGAGCCTGCCGGGCCGGTCCCCGCGGACGCGCACAGCCTCGACCCGCTCGACCGACGAGGTCTCGCCGCTCGACAAACGGATCATCGAACACCTGCAGGCCGATGGGCGTCGACCGTTCACCCAGATCGCGGCCGATCTCGGCGTCTCCGAGGCGGCCGTTCGAGCGCGAACGAACCGGCTCATCGAGCGTGGCATCCTCCAGGTCGTCGGTGTCACCGACCCGTTGAAGCTCGGCTTCCACCAGATGGCGATGATCGGCATCCGGTGCGAGAGTTCCAAGCTCATCGAGGTGGCCGAGCGCCTGGCCGCCATGCCTGAAGTCGACTACGTGGTCATCACCGCGGGGTCGTACGACCTCCTGATCGAAACGGTGTGCGAGGACAACGACGCGCTGCTGACCTTCCTGGCCGATCGGCTGCGAGCGATCGACGGTGTCCGGGAGACGGAGACGTTCGTCTATCTCCGTCTGGTCAAGCAGACCTACCAGTACGGCACCCGGTAGCGGCGGTGCGAGCCCGCACCTGATCGACGCCGGTCCTCGCGGAACGCGTTGACGGACGGCACCGAACGACCCCGCAGGACCCCGGACCACCCCCGATCCACGACTAAGATGGGCCTCGATGCGGGCGCGCGGTCGCCCCACGCCCTGAACAGCGGAGCCGAGGTTGCAGGTCGCACCGGTCCTGATCCTGATCGCCGCCCTGATCGCCGCGATCCTCATCCTCGTCGCGGTGATCCTCGTGCCGCCCATCATCGGGCGGCCGAGTCCGGGCGGGCCGGACGACGATCGATTGGATCCAGAGCGACGGGCCGCCCAGGCCGCGGTCGTCGGCGGGCTCGACGGATCGACGACCGACGACGGGGTGCCGACCCAGACCTACGACCGCGTGGTCCGCGTCGTGGCCGGGACATTCATCCTGTCGACGGCCGCGATCGTCGCCGCGACCGGGTTGTGGCCCGAGACGCAGGCGGCCATCTTCGTCCTCCTCATGTTCGCCGGCCTGTTCCTCCTGTTCGTCCATGACCTGCTTCCGCCAACGGCCCTCGGATCGGCCAGGTTCGTGGTCGAAGGCTCCGTGGCGATCACCGTGGCGACCATCCTCGTCGCGCTCACGGGCGGGGTGGACAGCCCGTTCTTCTTCGCCTTCCCATTGATCGTCGGTGGGGCCGCACTGGTCGTCTCGCCGCCGGTGACGGTGGCGCTCGCGGCGGCGGCCAGCCTCGGCTACCTCCTGGCCGTCCTGGCCGGCACGACCGACGGGGCCCTGTCGCCGGCCACGGCCGCCACGGTCGGCGTCAACCTGACCGCGCTCATCCTGCTCGCCTACGTGGCGATGGTCATCGCCCGGGCCCAGCGGCGGACGCGTGACGCGGCCATCAGGCTGTCGACGGTGGACTCGCTGACCGGCCTGTTCAATCGGACCTTCTTCTTCGCCGCGATCGATCGCGAGATCGCCCGGAGCGCCCGCTCCGGCCGAGGCTTCTGCCTGCTGATGATGGATCTCGACGAGCTCAAGGCGATCAACGACCGGCTGGGCCACTTCCACGGCGACCGGGTCCTGCGAGGCGTCGGCGAGGTCATCGCTGCGGGCGTCCGCCAGATCGACACGGCGGCCCGCTACGGGGGCGACGAATTCGTGGTCCTGCTGCCCGAGACCGACCCGACCGGGGCCTTCGTCCTGGCCGAGAAGATCCGGCTCGGGGTCAACGCGATGATCATCGACCTGCCCGGCGGCGTGCCGCGCCCGTCGCTGTCGATCGGGGTCGTGGCCTACCCGGACGATGGGCGGACCGCGGATCAGCTGATCATCAGCGCGGACGGCGCGATGTACGCGTCCAAGCGATCCGGGAAGGACCGCGTGACGGGGGTCATGATGCCGCGCTCGGGCCAGCCTGCCACTCCGGTGTAGCATCGCTCCGTGAGCGACACCGACCCGCGTCCCGAGCCGGCCGCCCGGGGCTTCTCGACACGCGCCATCCGCGCCGCCTCACGGACGCCGGCGCTCGACCAGGATCCGACAAGCATCCCGATCTACCAGACCGCCACCTTCGCGGCCGCCGATGCGGACGATCTCGGACAGGTCCTGTCCGGCCCGCACGCCGGGTACGCCTACAGCCGGATCTCGAACCCGACGACCGGCGCGCTCGGGAGCGCCTACGCCGAGCTTGCGGGAGGGGCCGCGGGGGCCGCCTTCGCGTCGGGGATGGGCGCCATCCATGCCACGCTCGCCTCGCTCCTGCGGGCGGGCGACCGGATCGTCGCCCCGCTGGCCGCCTACGGCTCGACGCGATCGCAACTGCTCCGCGTCTTCGGCGGGTTCGGCGTCGCGATCGAGATCGTCGACATGACCGACCCCGTCGCCGTCGCCGCCGCCCTCGCCGCCGCGCCGACACGCGTCCTGTACGCGGAGACCATCGCCAACCCGACGACCCATGTCGCCGACCACCGCGCCCTCGCGGAGCTGGCCCATCGACACGGGGCGACCTATGTCGTCGACAACACCTTCGCGTCGCCGTACGTCTGCCGGCCGCTGGAGCTCGGGGCCGACCTCGTGGTCGAATCCGGGACCAAGTTCCTCGGCGGCCACAGTGACGTCATCGCCGGCGTGGTGGCCGGACCTGCGGACCTCGTCGGTGCGGTCGAGCGGGTCCAGATCGATACCGGCGCCACGCTCGGCCCGCTCGATGCGTTCCTCGTCCTGCGCGGGATCCTGACCCTCGCGGTCCGAGTCGATCGTCATGCCGCGACCGCAGCGGCACTGGCCGGCTGGCTGGAACGTCAGGCGGGCGTGCAGGCCGTCCTCTACCCGGGGCTCCCCAGTCATCCGCAACATGACGTGGCGCGCCGCCAGTTCCGCCCGGGCGTGGCCGGCGGGATGCTGGCCTTCGAGGTGGCCGGCGGTCGTGCCGCGGGCCGTGCGGTGATGGATGCGTTGCAGCTCCCCGAACGGACCGCCTCGCTCGGCAGCGTCCACACGATGGTCGTCCACCCCCCATCGACCTCCCATCGACAGTCGACCGAGGCGGAACTGCTGGCGGCCGGGATCACGCCTGGCCTGCTCCGCGTCTCGGTGGGGCTCGAGGACCTCGAGGACCTGCAGGCCGACTTCGCGGCCGCCCTCGAGCACGCCGGACGATCCGTCCCGGCCCTCGGCGCCGTCTAGGAGACACGGCCATCGCGAGCCGCGAGGTCGCCTGGGCGACCTCCACCCGACCGTCCGGCCGGAACGTCCCCGCCCGTCTCGGGTACGGGCTGTGGCGCCTGCTCACCTCGGTCGACTTCGCCGTCCTCCAGATCATCTTCCTGGCCCTGCTGGCCGTGATCGGGATGACCATCCGCCAGATCCCCGACTTCGCGTCACGCTCGGCGACCGACTACGCCGCCGCCATGGAAGACCTCCATGCTCGCTACGACCCGCTCTTCGGGGCCGCGGTCGTCGAGGCGCTCGACCGATTGTCGGTGTTCACCATCTTCCGCTCGCCGTGGTTCAGCGCCGCGCTGGTGGTCCTGATCGTCTCGATCGTGGTCTGCACGCTCGATCGGACGCCCCGACTGTGGCGTGGCGTCAGCGAGATCCGGGTCGACCAGCCGGAGCCGTTCTTCGATCCGATCCTGCCCGATCGTGCCGCGATGGGGGGCGTTTCGGCCGATGGGATCCGAAAGGTCCTCCGGCGCAACGGGTTTCACGTCCGCGAAGCCACGGGCGAGGATGGGACCCGGTTCCTGTACGGCGACCGCCATCAGTACACGAAGATGGCCACCCTGTTCACCCATGCCGGGCTGATCGTGTTCCTGATCGCCGCCGCCGCGACCGCCCGCCTGGGCGACGAACTGGGGCTGGTGGTCGCGGAGGGCGCCTCGCTCACCGTCCAGCCGATCGGGACGCCGGGCCTCCTCCTCGTCAAGAACCTGGACTTCGAGGCACCCGGGTTCGCGGCCGGACAGGCCACCGATTTCACGACCGAACTGGCCGTCTATCGCGACGGCCAGGAGATCGCGCGCAAGACGATCCGGGTCAACGATCCGCTGTCGGTCGCCGGGTACACCTTCCACCAGAACGGCTTCGGGCCGGCGCCGCACCTCGTCCTGCGCGACCGCGCCGGGCTGACCCTGTGGGATGCGCCCGTGCCGATGACCGAGTCGGTGGCGGGCTTGCCGTACGCCACGCTCGGGGTCCCGGGGCGCGACCTCGGCCTGCAGCTGCTGCTCGACCGTGAACCGGATGGCCGCGGCGTCGTCACCGTCCTGCCCTACCGGGTCACCGGCACCGACGCCGCGGGCAACCCGATCGCGGACAGCTTCCAGGCGGTCAACCTGTACGCCGGGGACACGCGGGTCTCGGACAGCCTCGACCTGTCGATCGGCCTGGCCGAGTTCGGCGAGTACACCCTGCTGATCGCCAAGCGCGATCCGGGCCAGGGGCTGGTCTGGCTGGCGTTCGGTCTCCTCATCGCCGGGATCACCATCACGTTCTACCGGCCGCGCCGGCGGATCTGGACCCGATTGGCACCGGACGGTCGACTGGGCATCGTCTGGCGGTCCGACCGGTACGTCGATGTCGAGCACGAATTCGGCCGATTCCTCGACGAGCTCGTGGCCGCCCGGCGCTCCGTCCGGCAGGCACAACCCTGAAAGGTCGCCCTCGGTACTGAACCGCAACCCGGTCGACTGGTAGGCTCCAAGCAGCACGTGGACGACCCCGAAATCGTGCCGACCGACAGGAGAACCATGACCACACGACAGGCTGCCATCTCGGAGATCGCCACCCACCGGGTCGCCAAGACGCAGGACTTCCTGAAGGACGCCGGTGCCGATATCTACGGCGAGTACGTCTTCCACGAGGGCGCCCAGCGAGACTACCTCGCCAAGCCGATCTTCAAGAAGTTGCGCCGGACGATCGACGGCCACGAGCCGTTCGACCCGGCCATCGTCGATGCAGTCGCCCATGGCGTGAAGGAGTGGGCGCTGGCACATGGCGCCACCCACTACACCCACTGGTTCGTGCCGATGACCGGCTCGACCGCCGAAAAGCACGACTCGTTCCTGACGCCGACCGGCGACGGCCAGACGATCGCCGAGTTCTCGGGCAAGAACCTGCTCCAGGGCGAGCCCGACGCGAGTTCGTTCCCGTCGGGCGGCCTGCGCGCCACGTTCGAAGCGCGCGGCTACACCGGCTGGGACGTCACCAGCCCGATCTTCCTCCAGGTCGAGCCCAACGGCGTCACGATGACGATCCCGACCGCCTACGTGTCGTACACCGGCGAGGCGCTGGACTTCAAGATCCCGCTCCTGCGCTCACAGGAGGCGCTCGGGGCGCAGGCCCTCCGGGTGCTCCGCTGGTTCGACAACACGTCGGCCAGCCACGTCTTCACGAACATCGGGCCGGAGCAGGAGTACTTCCTGATCGACCGCCGGCTGGCCGAGCAGCGGCCCGACCTGCTGCTCACCGGCCGGACCCTGTTCGGTGCCCCGTCGCCGAAGGGCCAGGAGCTCGAGGACCAGTACTTCGGCCCGATCCGCGAGCGGATCCTGGCGTTCATGATGGATCTCGACCGCGAGCTGTGGCGCCTCGGCATCCCGGCCAAGACCCGCCACAACGAGGTCGCCCCGGCCCAGTTCGAGATGGCGCCGGTCTACGAACCGACCTCGGTCGGCTCCGACCACAACATGGTGGTCATGAGCCTGATGCGCCGGCTCGCCTCGCAGCACGGCCTGATGTTCCTGATCCATGAGAAGCCGTTCGCCGGGATCAACGGCTCGGGCAAGCACAACAACTGGTCGATGGCCACCGATGACGGCGAGAACCTGCTCGACCCGGGCAACGACCCGCACGCCAACGCCCAGTTCCTGGCCTTCCTGGTCGCGGTCATCCGTGGCGTCAACGTCCACGCCGACCTGCTCCGGGCGAGCATCGCCGACGCGGGCAACGACCACCGCCTGGGCGCCAACGAGGCGCCGCCGGCGATCGTCTCGATCTTCCTCGGAGCGCAGCTGGTCGACGTCATCGCCCAGCTCGAAGAGGGTCCCGCCGCCGCGTCCAAGAAGGGCGGCGCGATCGAACTCGGCGTCACCTCGCTGCCGGTCCTCGCCGCCGACGCGACCGACCGCAACCGGACCTCGCCGTTCGCCTTCACCGGCAACAAGTTCGAATTCCGCGCGGTCGGTTCATCGGCGCCGATCTACTGGCCGCAGACGGTCCTCAACACCGCCGTCGCCGATTCGCTCAAGCAGCTGGCCGACGAGCTCGACAAGCTCGAGCACGGCGACTTCGAGAGCCTGACCGCGATCCTGTCGACCATCGTCAGGGGCAACAAGCAGGTCCTGTTCGAGGGCAATGGCTACTCGGATGAGTGGCACGCCGAGGCCGCTCGCCGGAAGCTGCCCAACAACAAGACCACGGTCGACGCCCTGCCGGCGCTCACGACCAAGACCGCCAAAGCGCTCTTCTCGGGCTTCGGCGTCCTGTCCGAGCGGGAGCTCGCGTCGCGGGTCGAGATCAACTGGGAGCGCTACGTCAAGGTCCAGAACATCGAGGCGAACTGCGCCGTCGACATCGCCTCGACGATGATCGTGCCGGCGGTGGCCAGGTACCTCGGTCAGCTCGCAGAGGCGCCGTCGTCGCGTGGCATCAACTCGGTCTGCGAACGCGTCTCCGGACTCGCCGATTCACTGGTGGATGGGATCGCCGAGCTCCAGCACGCGCAGCACGAGGCCCACGAGGCAGGATCCGTCCACGCCGAGGCCAAGGCGTATGCGACCGTAGTCATCCCGGCCCAGGAGCGGCTCCGCGGCGTCGTCGACGAGCTCGAGACCCTCGTGGCCGACGACCTCTGGCCGCTGCCCAAGTACCGGGAGCTGCTCTTCCAGTACTGAGGCTGCGCCGTGGTCGCCGACACCGGCGACGCCCCGCTGGCGACCGTTTCGGTCATCATGGGCGGCCTACGCGACCACGAGTTCTGAGGGGTTCGAATTGGAGACGATCTACTTCGGCGGCATCATCCTTGGCACCGTCCTCTGGATCCTGTGCGCCTACTACTGCTACCAGGTCGCGCCGCGGTTCCAACGCAGCGCTCGGAACTGGGCCATCCTCGGGGTCCTGTTCGGACCGATCGCGCTGATGGTCCTGTACATCCTGCCGCACGGCCACCACGTCTCGGACAAGGGCCGCGGTGCGCAGCCGGGCCAGCCGGGGCACAAGCACGACAAGCAGGCCGACCTCTACGAGGTCCCCAAGAAGCACTGACTCCCTGAGTCGCCGGCTCGTTGGCCCAACGTGGTGGGCCAACGGTGGGGCAGGATACGCGGGTGCTCCCCGTCGAGATCCGTCCCATGCGCTCGCTGGGCCTCCTGTCGGTGGCCCATGCCATCAACCACGCCCAGGCCGTCATCCTGCCGCTGGTCTTCCTCGCCCTGATCGAGGAATTCCACATTGGCGTCCAGGACATCGCGTTCCTGGCGGCCATCGGCGGGTTCGCCGCAGGCGCCGTCCAGCTGAGCTATGCCGGGCTGACGCGGGTCGCGTCGCGGCGGCGTATCCTCGGCATCGGCGGGATCCTGTTCGGGGCCGGGATGGCGGCCCAGGCGCTGGCGACCAGCTTCCTGACCTTCGCGATCCCGAACGTCGTGTCGCGGATCGGCTCCTCGCCGCAGCATCCGGTCGGCAACGGCCTGCTGGCCGAGCAATTCCCGCCCGAGCGCCGCGGGTTCGCGATCAGTGCCCATATCGCGGGCGGCAACGTCGGGACGGTCGTCGTGGCGGTGATCGGCGTGCCGCTCATCGCGGCGGTCGGCTGGCGGGGCGCGTCGATCTTCTTCGGGATCCCGGCGATCCTCGTCGGCATCCTGATCCTGCTGTTCGTCCGGGAACGCGGCACGGACCGGGCCGCCGCGTTGGCGAGCGGGACGGTCCGGGCGGCGTTCGGGCGGATCCTGCACGACCGCGACCTGCGCTGGCTGTTCCTGACCTCCGTGCTGGGTGGGGGAGGGCGCGGGCTCGGGGTCGTGAACCTGTTCGTGCTCCTGTATCTCACCCTCGTGGTCGGGATGGACACGGCCACGGCCGGGCTGATGTACGGAGCCCTCATCGTCTTCTCGGTGCCGATGCCGTTGATCGCCGGCTGGCTGTCCGACCGGATCGGCCGCAAGCCGCTCATCGTCGGCGTCTACCTTGGCGGATCGGTCGGGTTCGTCGTGTTCCTGCTGGCTGGCAGCTCGATCGTCTGGCTGTGGGCGGGGATCCTGCTGATGGGGCTCTTCTCGTTCGCCGAGAGCCCGCAGCTCCAGGCCCTCCTCGGGGACATCTCGCCCCCATCCGAGCGTGACGCGTCGTACGCCCTCTACTTCACGCTGGCGTTCGGGGTCGGGTCGCTGTGGGTCGCGCTGTACGGCGTGATCGTCGAGCAGGCCGGGAATGCGGTCGGCGTGCCGCTCGTCTTCGGGTTGATGGCCGTTTCCTTCGTGCTCGCTGCGCTCGCCACGCT
Organism: uncultured Chloroflexia bacterium; assembly: GCA_963746865.1. GTDB lineage: Bacteria > Chloroflexota > Limnocylindria > Limnocylindrales > CSP1-4 > SPCO01. The sequence continues at coordinate 27,560 of CAVVDB010000007.1, read as the reverse complement.
GCCGATCCACGCGGAGCAGCGCGCCCGCGCGAACGCCATCTTCGAGGCGGGGCTGGAGTAGGCGCCCCGCCATTCCCGTTCCCGCCCAGCGCCGGCCTATGCATCCCACTCATGGGAATCACGCTCAGTGAGCGTGACCACCGGCCGTTTCCGTCGTTTCTGAGCCCTGGCCAAGCGTGTCCAGCTCGAATCTCATGAGTGAACTGCATATCGCCCGACGGGCCGCGGCGCTGCCACGCGGGTCATCGCGGCACGACTGGCATACTGCCGCCGACGCCGGCCATCGGTGGCGGGCCTGATTGCGAGGTCGAGGTGGACGCCCGGATCCTGCTGGTCGAGGACGACCCGTCGATCCGCGAGGTCACGGCCATCGGGCTGCGCAATGCGGGCTTCACGGTCGAGACCGCGGCCGACGGCCAGCACGGGCTCGATCGCTTCGCCGCCGAGCCATTCGACCTGGTGCTGCTCGACGTCATGCTGCCGCGGCTCGACGGTCTCGAGGTCTGCCGGGCGATCCGCCGAACCTCGACCATCCCGGTCGTGATGCTCACCGCGCGCGCCGACACGATCGATGTCGTGGTGGGCCTCGAGGCGGGCGCCGACGACTACGTCAAGAAGCCGTTCGAGGTCCCCGAACTGGTCGCCCGTGTCCGGGCCGCCCTGCGTCGCGCCGGACGTGGACCGGACGACGCGGAGCGGATCCAGCTTGGGCCGATCGCCATCGACCCGGCGGGTCGGACCGCCACCCGCGACGGCACAGCGCTGGCCCTGACCAGGACCGAATTCGACCTGCTCCTCGAGCTCGCGCGGCATGCCGGCCAGGTCTTGAGTCGCGACGTCCTGCTCGACCGGATCTGGGGCTACGACTACCTCGGGGATTCGCGCCTGGTGGATGTCGCGATCCAGCGCCTCCGGGCCAAGATCGAGGTGGACCCCGCGACGCCCGCCCTGGTGCTGACCGTCCGGGGGGCCGGGTACAAGGCTGCCCGATGAGGACCGGCGCGTGATCCGCGGCATCCGGGCGCGCCTGACCGTCACGCTCGTCGCGCTCGTGGCGATGACCGCCATCCTGCTCGGCGCGGGCGCCTACCTGTTCGTCGAGAACAGCCTCCATGAGCAGGTCCTGCGCGAGGCCGCGGCGCAGGCGCGGTTCGACCTGTCGGTCACCGTCCCCGACGCTGCCCTTCCCGCCGACCCGACCGATGACGACATCACCGACAGCCACCTGCTCGATCGGTTCCGACAGCGTGGCGTCCGCGTCATCATCGACCTGGGGGGCGGCGACACGAGCCACTCGGAGGGGCTGGAGGGCGTGCTCGCGACCCTGCCGACCGACCTCACGGCCCGGGTAGAAGCCGGCGAACTGGCGTATGCCTGGGCGACCGTCAACGGTGTCCCGAGCCTGGTGGTGGGCGGCAAGGCGGCAGGCGCCGGCCCCGCGTTCTACTTCGTCCACGACGTCTCGGCGATGGAGACGGCGCTCGCCCAACTTCGGTTCGCCCTGGTGGTCGGGACGCTCGCCCTGATCCTTGTGGCGCTCCTCGTCGCCCGCGTCATCGCCCGTGGCGTGCTCGCTCCGGTCGAGGCGGCCGGCCGTGCGGCGGAGCAGATCGAGCGCGGCGACTTGTCGGCTCGCGTCCCGGTGACCTCGGACGACGAGTTCGGCACGTGGGCCGAGCGCTTCAACCGGATGGCTGACTCGCTGGCCGACACGATCGAGCGACTCGAGACGGCGGAAGCCCAGAACCGGCGCTTCGTCGCCGACGTCGCGCACGAACTCCGCACGCCGCTGGCGGCGCTCGTCGCCGAGGCATCGATCCTGCGCGAGCACCTGGACGCGCTGCCGGCCGAGAGTCGGCGCGCCGGCGAACTGCTCGTGGCCGATGTGGGCCGACTGCGGATCCTGGTCGACGACCTGATGGAGGTCTCGCGCTTCGACGCCCGCGCCGAGCAGATCTCCGTCGAGCCCGTCGAACTCGGACGGCTCGTCCGATCCGTCGTCGCGGCCCGGCTGCCCGAGGCAGCGCTCACCACGCCGGAGGTGCCGTTCGTCGTCGAGACCGATCCGCGTCGGCTGGAGCGGATCCTCGGCAATCTCCTCGACAATGCTCGTGAGCATGCTGGTGGCGCGGCGGTCGAGGTCTCGCTCACCGCCGAGGCGGGCGAGATCGTGCTGGCCGTCGCGGATCGCGGGCCGGGCGTGCCGGCCGACCGTCTCGAGCGGATCTTCGAGCGCTTCTACAAGGCGGATCCGTCGCGCCACGGCGGCAGCAGCGGCCTCGGCTTGGCGATCGCCGCCGAGCACGCAGCGCTGCTGGGCGGGTACCTCACCGCGGCCAACCGGGCGGGTGGCGGCCTGCGGATCGAGTTGCGACTGCCTGTGACGTGATCGTTACCTCGTGGCGACGTGTCCGCGATGGAGCGGGACGATGCTTCGGGGAGAGCCATCGCACGCAGGAGCCCTGATCCATGAAGCGCACGCTGTCAATCACCCTCGTCGCCCTGGTCACGATCCTCGCGGCGTGCACCGGGTCGACCGGCGGGCTCGGGTCCGTCCCGAGTGCCGCGCCTTCATCGTCCGTTGACCCGGGCGGCCCCGACCTGACGCCGGGCCCCAGCAGCTCGCCCGGCCCGTCGGCCCTGCCCTCGGGCGAGCCGAGCGCCAGCCCCAGCGCCGCACCGTCAGCGTCGACGTCGCCCAGCGAGACGATGGTCGTCCGAGCCTACTTCGTGCTCGGCGGCGAGCCGGGGACGGTCGGCCTGCTCCCGGTCCTGCGGACCGTGCCCAAGTCGGCCGCCGTGGCGACCGCCGCGATGGACGCCCTCCTCGCCGGGCCGACCGCTGTCGAGTCGGGCGATCGACAGATCACCTCCGCCGTCCCCGACGGCACGCGCCTCCTCGGGGTCACCATCAAGAGCGGCGTCGGCACCGTCGACCTGTCGACCGAGTTCGATTCGGGTGGCGGCACGGCGTCGATGCAATACCGACTCGCCCAGGTCGTCTACACGCTGACCCAGTTCAACACGGTCAAGTCGGTCGTCTTCAAGATCGATGGGGCGACCGTCACCGTCTTCAGCAGCGAGGGGATCGTCCTCGACGGCCCGGTCGGCCGCGCCGACTACTACGACCAACTGCCGTCGATCTTCGTCGACCGACCGGCCTACCGCGCCGCGATCGGCAACCCCGCCCGGGTGACCGGCAATGCCAACGTCTTCGAGGCGACCTTCCGGGTGGCCATCCTGGACGCGACCGGCAAGACGCTGGTCGACGAGCAAGTCATGGCGACCTGCGGGACGGGCTGCCGCGGCACATTCGACGTGACGTTGAAGTACACGGTCGCGAAGGCGCAGTACGGCACCCTTCGTGCCTACAACCTGTCCGCCAAGGACGGGACGCCCGAGGACATCCGCGACTACTCGGTCTGGTTGACTCCGGCCGGCTGACCCGGTCCGACCCGGAATCGAACGGCCCTCGCGATCGCGAGGGCCGTTCTCCGTTCCGGGACCCCCAGATCCCGGGTCGGTCAGTAGTCGTACTTGCCACCGCTCGATGCGGACGGGGCGGCGCTCGGAGCCGCCCCGGTCGGCGAGGCTACGAACCACTTGCCGCCGGCGCCCTGGCCCGTCGTGTCACCGGCCTTGGTGTCGGCCGCGTAGTAGTAGAGCGGCATGCCGTTGATCGCGACCTGCATCGAGCCGTCGGCGCGGGCGAATGTCGTGAGCGCCCCGGTGACGCCGGTCCCGGCCTTGGGTGTGCTGCCCGCGGCGACCACGAGCGGCGGCCAGGTCTTCGCGCAGGCGTCGACACAGGTGCTCTTGCCCGCGGAATCTGGGGTGAAGACGTACAGGGTCAAGCCGTCCTTGCCGGTCACGAACGCGCCCGGGGCGCCGTTGGCGAGGTTGAGCGTCACGTCTCCCGCCGGCGCTGCTGCCGAGGGGGCGGACGACGCGGCGGCACTCGGCGCGGCGGTCGCGGAGCCTCCGCTACTCGAACAGGCGGCGGCGATGAGCGCGAGGCCGCTGAGGGCGGCGACGGCGAGGGTTCGGGGGCGGCTGATCGTCGATGGCATCGGTGGACTCCTCCCGGTCGTGCTCGATGGTATCCACTCGTCAGTACGACGCAAAGGCAGGCGCCGGTTTCGTGGCTCGGGCCGGCTTGCGCTATCATCCGCAGGCCCTGTACAACGGGCACCTCGGTCGGGGCGTGGCGCAGCTTGGTAGCGCGCATCGTTCGGGACGATGAGGTCGGAGGTTCAAATCCTCTCGCCCCGACCAATGTCATGAGTCGCGACATAGGCGACACATGAGTCGCGACATAGGCGACACATGTGATCAGCCGGTCGCTTGAGACCCCGGCCATCGGCCGGGGTCTCGTCGTTGGTTGCGCCAGTAGCCCTTGCCAGGCTCGATCCGATGGGTCGAGCGCGCGCAGGCGGCCCACATCGAGAGAGTCGAGGATCTCGCGCAGCTCGACGTCGCGCTTGAGGCGCGCCCAGCTGGGGAATCCGTATTCGCGGGCAATGGCGAGTTGCGCGCCAGCCAGCGTCGATGGTGCAGACACGACCACGAGGCGTCGAATTGCGGCGCGATCGCCGTCCTTCAGGTCGCGGAGCAAGGTCCTTCGCGAGGCGCCGGACTTGCTCGAGGCTTAGACGCGCCGGGAGGGCGGGCATGGGGACGAGTCCTCTCGTTCTCGGTTGCCGCGTTGAGCGTCAGGCTCGACGCAGGCACTCTCCTGCCTGCGTCGAGCACCGATGGCTCAGGCGTGGGCTTGCTGTTGCAGTCGGTCGGCCGTCGCGACATCTGCAGCGTCGGAGGACGTTCGGGGCCAGGTCCAGGCGGAGCGCAGGATGAAGGCCAAGATCAGCACCTCGATTCCGATGGAGAGGCCGTAGAAGGACGCCCACTCCCAGGTCGCCCCTGCCGCGTTGAACGCCGAGTAGGGGATGAGGAGCGATGCAACGACGAGGTTCGTGGCGCGGTTCACCCGGGCGGGCAACGCCATGGAGAGCATCACCATCAGGGCCGGGACCGCCACGGACGCGAGCATGAAGGTCAACAACGTCGGGCTGACGTCGAACTTCCAGACGAGGCCATTCAGGATGCCGTCGACGACGCCGGGCTTGTAGAGGTTGAAGAAGTCGACGTAGATGTAGAGGAACATGAAGCTGGTCCATGCGGCGGCGATCTTGGCCTGCACCGGGATCGGCGGGCCTGTCAAAGCGCTGTTGATGGGGACAGGTCGTGACTTGTTCATGGTTTGCTCCTTCGTTCGCTTGGTGAGCCGTCCGCCTGACAGCGGTGGCTGGTGTACGAGTGGCGCTGTGGTGGGTCGTGACACCTGGTCCGACGTTCAGACGGTGATCACGACCTTGCCGCGGGTGTGGCCTGCTCCGACGTCACGGAGGGCGTCGGCTGCTGCGCTCAGCCGGTAGGTGCGGTCGATGACCGGCGTGAGTTGCGCCGCCTCGAGAAGCTCGGCCAGATCAAGCAGGTCGCGGCGCTTCCCGAATGAGGTGAACGGCCGCAGGGTCTGGCGCGTGAACAGCGACCGCGCGCGCGCCTTGACGACCCGGCCCAGGGGTCCGACCCATCGGCCGCCTCGTCCGCTGTTGGGGATGAGGGTGCCGGTGGGTGTGAGCGCCCGTCGGACCTCCGACAGGGACTGCGCTTCCACGTTGTCGAGGATGACGTCGTAGCGCTGTCCCGTCTGCGTGAAGTCCGTTCGCGTGTAGTCGATGACGTGGTCAGCGCCCACCGACCGGACCAGCTCCACGTTGCGGGTGCTGCACACCCCGGTCACCTCTGCCCCGAGCGCCTTGGCGATCTGGACGGCGAACGTCCCTACGCCGCCCGATGCGCCGGTGATCAGCACCGCCTGCCCGGGCTGCACGTGCGCGATGTCGCGCAGAGCCTGCAGTGCGGTGATCGCCGAGGTGGGCACCGCGGCCGCTTGCGCCATGGTCAGCCTGCCGGGTTTGCGCACCAGCTGGTCCGCCGGCACGGTCGCATACTGCGCCAGCGTCCCGGTAGTGCTCCAGCCGAACACCTCATCGCCCGGTTCGAGGTCCGTGACCGCAGCGCCGACGGCTTCTACCACACCGGCGACGTCCCTGCCCGGGATCGGGGACCGGGGCCGGCGAAGTCCGAACGCCAGCCGCACGATGCTCGGCACGCCGGTCATCACGAAGTAGTCGCCGGGGTGGACCGAAGCGGCGCGGACGCGGACCAGGACGTCGCCGTCCCCCACGACCGGCCGGCCCACATCGGTGTACTCAAGCACCTCGGGAGGCCCGTAGCGGCGTTGCACGACAGCCATCATCCCCGCGTCGGCCAGCAAGGCGTCGCCGGCCAGGGCTTGGTCGCGCTCGCTGGTTGTTTCCATGGTCATCTCTAGCTCCTTGACTTCGAGTCGCTTACATCATAAGCGTATGACATAAGCGTACGGCATAAGCTATGATGGTGTCAAGGGCACCAGAGGAGACCACCGATGACACGCTTCACGACTCAGAAACGAGCGCCGCTCACCCGAGACCGCGTGCTGCGCGCGGCGCTGGAGCTCGCCGACGAGGGCGGCACCGCGGCGCTGACCATGCAGCGGATCGGGCGGCGGCTCGGCGTGGAGGCGATGTCGCTCTATCGACACGTTCGCAACAAGGACGACATCCTCGACGGGATCGTTGACCTCGTCTTCGCCGAGGTGGAGCGGCCGGCCGATCGCTCGAACTGGCGAACGGTGCTCCGTGCCCAATCGATCTCGACCCGCGCGGCCCTGCGCCGGCATCCCTGGGCGATCGCGCTCATGGAATCGCGGATGACGCCCGGCCCGGCGAATCTCCGCACACACGAGGACACCATCACCGTCCTGCTCGACGCCGGGTGCTCGGCGGTCATGGCGACGCACGCCTACAACCTCGTCGACAGCTACGTTCTAGGGTTCGCGCTCCAGGAGGTGAACCTGCAGTTCAGCAACGCCGAGGAGTTGTCAGCGGTGGTCGCCCAGGTGCCTGCGGATGCGTACCCGAACCTCGCGCGTGTCGGCAGTGAGCTGCTCGCGTCCGGCTTCGACTACGCCGACGAGTTCGAGTTTGGGCTCGACCTCATCCTCGATGCCATCGGGCCGGTCCTGCAGGGAGCCTGATCGCCGGGCGACCGGTCAAGCGGGTCGAGCCCACGGAGGGTCCCAGCCTGCGCGGACGGACGGCAACTACCTGCTGGCACTAGTGATCACTGCCGCACGTCGTTGCGGTAGCGCAGCGGTCGAGTGCGACAGGCCGAGCCGGCGAGCGGCTGCCTTCTCCGATCCGGCGACGAGCACAGCGGCCACGACGACGACCTCGCGCTCCGTGGCGCGTTCAGCGGCGTGGCGAGGCCGTCGGGTCATGCGCTCCGCAACCAGTCGAACGGTTCCGGGGGCTCCGCGAGCCGCATCGTGACGGGAAGGTCGGTGGTCGCGGGGCTATGCTTCTCGCCCCGACCAGACTGACCGATCGAGATCGATTGGTCCTCAGCCCCGAAGGCTGCATCCCATCCGTGGGCCTTCGCGTGGGCCGTCAGCGTGAACGTGAAGTCGTTCGCCCCCAGGACGTCGATCCGCTCGAACACGGATTCTGCGATCGCGCGCCGTCCGGCGTCTGATGTCTTCGCCCACAGCTCCGGTAGCGACTCGAGGTACGCCCGCCCCTCGGCGGCTGTCGGGACCCGTGACGGCCGGACAACCGCAGCTTCTGCCGATTGGGCCATGTCTTCGGGCTCCGGCACGTCTCAAGCGCGACCCGGCGGCTTGCTGGGCCGATGGAGATCGGTCGCCGGACCAGTTCCCCACAGGACCCGTCCCAGCCTGAAGGCCAGGAGCGGGTAGCCGATGTAGAGCGCGGCCAGCACTCCGGTCCCGACGCCATACGGGAGAAGTCCCGCACCGATGTATCCGGACAGCACGAACCAGCCACCCAGGACGAGGAAGGCGACCGAGACCGGACCGATCTGTTGTTCGAAGGTCAGGCCGCCCACGACCAGCTGCCATTGCAGCACCGTGATCGCGGCGATCGCGGCCAATGCGAGAAGACCGGACGCCGTGGTAAGTCCCGGCCGGCGGGCGTGCAGGACGGCCATCGTCGCGACGACTCCCGGCGCGGCGAGAAGGTATGCCACCAGGATGAGTCCATCGTTGATCGCTCCGAAGGCTCGCCCGGCAGATGCCGCTCCCACCCCGAACGCGACGAACATCGCGATCAGGAAGGCGAGCGCCACGGCCGAGACCACCGCACTCACGAGGGACACCAGCCCTGAGGGGCGCATCAAGCCACGCGACAAAGCGTTCACTCCGATGCTCGATCGAATAGTCATCGAGCATCGACCAACGATGCGTCGGCATGGCGGGCCCGTTCCACCAACAGAAGGCCGGCCACGGCGACAACGGCAAGTACCGCGTAGAAGCTTGCGATGGCGGGCTCTGATGTGCCGACTACGAGGACCACGGAAATCAGGTACGCCGGGAGGATCCAGACGAGCCAGCGCGCCCGGCGATCGCCTGACGACAGCGCTGACCGCGCGAGTCCGAGGGAGAGGAGGCCGATGGCCACGTTCGACAGTCCGAGCACTCTCCCCACACGACGGAGATGCTCGGCGACGGACGGCTGGGCGCTCGCAAATGCATCCCAGTCCACCTCCGTTGCCTCGGCGAACGTGGCGCCGTCCACCGGCACCGCGAGAACGAACAGCCCGCCTAGGGACACCCCGACGGCCGCCAGTGTCATGAGCCCGGCTCCGACACGTGCAGGGGTCATCGCCCGCTCCCACCGGCCCCTGGGCCGGCGGCGTGCGGCGTCCGGCGCGCACGACGATGGGTCTTCATGGCGAGGTCGGTCGCCTGACGCCCAGGGCGTCGAGGTACGTGGCGTACTCCGGGTAGTGGTCCAGCAAGAACCGTTCGCGGCCGCGCCAGCGTCCGATCGACGCGAGAGATCGCATCGTGACGTGGAAGAGCCATCGTGGCAGCGGCGGGAAGTAGAGGCCTCCCCGGTCGATCAGCACGGCGCCGATCAGGAGGTCCTTGGGCGGTCCGCCACCCGGGACCGGGATGTAGCCATCGCGCGACATCATGAACTTCATCCGAAGCCCGAACTCGGCCTCGGCCCCAGGAGTCGCGACGACGCGAAGCATGACCGGCTCGTCCGATATGTTGCGCATGCCGTGGACTTGGCCTGGGGCGGCCGTGACCGCGTCCCCGGGGCGGAGCTCGGTCGTGCGGCCGTCGAGCCGGAATTCGGCTGTGCCGCCCTGCAGCTCGAAGGCCTCCTCGATCGGGTGGGCGTGAGGTGGGATGACGGTCCCCGGTGCGAGCGAGATCTGCGTGACCACTCGATGCCCACCGGTTTCTGCTGAGGTCTCGAGGAACGTGATGGTCTCGCCCGTATTCGCATCAGCGATCGTGCGATCCAAAGTGGCGGTCAACATCGGGCGACCCTCCTCCTAGACCTTTTCATTAGTGAGCCACACTAGCGACGGATGGTGGTAACGTAGCGGGCGATATGGCAGCCGTCAAGACCCGACCCACGCGCCGGCAGGAACAGGCAACCGCGACTCGCCGGCGGATCGTTGACGCCGGCTATCGCCGGTTCTCCGGCGATGGGTACACCTCGGCGACGATGGATGCCATCGCCGCCGAGGCGGGGGTCGCAGTCCAGACCGTCTATCACGTGTTCAACACCAAGGCGCTGCTGCTGAAGGAAGTGATCCAGGTGGCCGCGGCCGGCCAGCACGATGCACCGCCGGAACCCGAATGGCTCGTGGAGTCACTGGAGGCGACTGACGGACGACGTGGTTTGGCCCTGATGATCGAGCACGGCATCAGCTCATCCGCTCGTGTTGCACCGCTCATCGGCGCGATCAATACGGCTGCTTCAACGGATCCAGCGTTCGCCGACTTCTGGGATGCGAGTTGCACCGCGCGACGAAACGGCACCGCAGGGCTCGTCGCAGTTCTCGCCGCCCGTGACCAGCTGCGCGCGGGACTGCCGACCCAACGTGCGGCGGACATCCTCTATGCGATCGGAAGCCATGAGACCCTGTCGGCCTTCCTCACCACGTGCGGCTGGCCACTCGAAGACGTGAAGGATTGGTACTACGACTTCGCCTGTAGCCAGCTGCTGTCCGAGGCGGCTCGATCTGCAGTCGGCGTGGGGCCGGAACGCCCGACCAGAGGGCTGTCATTCGATCGCATCGTTGCCTAGATGACTCTCCACCGGCTCTGGCAGCCGCGGTGCCAGGATCCACACGAGCTGCGCGGTCGTTGCCGCGCCGACCTTCGACCGGGCGCTCGCCAGGTGGTGCTTCACGGTCGAGTGCGACAGGCCGAGGCGGTGGGCCGCCGCCTTCTCCGACCCGGCAACGAGGACCGCAGCGACCACGCCGACCTCACGATCCGTCGCCCGCTCCGCGGGGTGGTGGGGCCGATGCGTCATGCGCTGCGCAGCCAGTCGAAGGGCTCCGGAGGCTCGGCGAGGCGCATGGTGATCGGAAGGTCGCTGGTCGCGGGGCTATCCCTCTCGCCCCGACCAACCTACCTCATCGCCCCAAGAGAGTCGGTGCTTCCCCTGGAAGGCGCCACGCGGCGCGTCCCGGCCTCACCACCGGACAGGGCGGTGTTCCAGAATTGAGAACGTTGCGTAAGGCAGCTTCGTTTGACGCCATGCGCTGCCCGCCAAGGGCTACGTCGCCCTGCTGCCCGGGGTCGCTTGAACCAGACCGTCAGCGGCCACCGAGGCCGGTGCTTCGGTCGCACCCGGCGCCGAGGACGTCGGCATCCGCGGCGTGGTGGCAGCCTCGGGCATGGGAAGGGGCTGAGCCGCCCCGTCCTTGCCGAAACGCAGGTCGAGGTGGCGTTCCGCCCAACGTCGGATCTGTCGGTACACCGCTGGGGCGCCGACGAGATCCTCATCGAGGTCCCACTCGGCTGGATGCAACAGGAGGGGCATCGTCTGGATCCCGCCGAGACCCCCGTGAGAACCGATCAGTTCCTCGAAGGCCGCGACTTCCTCGAATGCGGGGTCGAACAGGCTGATCACCGAAACGTCGGGCGTATGTTCGATCGCGTCGAGGCGGATGAGCGCTTCTCGTGACCGGCCGCCGTACTGGGCGACGGGATCATCACCTTCGATCCGATCCTCGTCGAGGAAGTTGATGCCCGATCGGCCGATGGCCAATGCGCCGTGCCGGTCCGATCGGATCAGGAGCGCACCGACGCCGGGGTGAGCGGCGAGGGAGTCGATCAGGCCGGGGTAGGTTGCGGCGAGCTGCTCGAGCGTGACGCGACCCGCCATGCGCGGGAAGTAGATGAGCCCGAGATTGCCCGACGCCATCGCGATCAGGTCGGGGCGTGCTTCGGGCGCCTTCCGTTCCGGGTGTTCGCTGTCGTCGTCTTCGGCGCCGGACGGGCCGAGCTCCACGACGCCGTCGGTGGTCTGCGATCGGAGGGCGGTCCGGGCGAGGCCACCGGAGACGCCCTTCGTCTGGGTCAGCTCCGAGAGGAACGCATTCGTCTGGCCCCACTCCTCGACGCGCGACGCGTCCTCCTCGACCTTCGCGTCGCCGCCCATCAGACCCTTGACCACGTCGCCGAGCGTCTTCCCGTAGCGCTGGAGGAAGGTGGCACCGAGCGTCTGCCCGTGGTCGGACAGGACGATGAAACGGTACGGTCGTGGCGCCGCGCCGGCGGCCTTCTCCAGCGTCGCGATCGCGCCGTCGACCCCGTCGAGCGCGTCCAGGGACTCGCCCCGTTCGGGCCCGCTGTGGTGGGCGATCTCGTCGTAGTCGGTGTAGTCGACATAGATGATCGGAGCGCCTCGGTAGATCTCCTCCATCACCAGGGAGGTCGACAGGTCACGGAGCGCCACGTTCGTCGCCGCACGTGCGAACGGATAGGGCATACCACGGTGCATCGTCGGGTCGACCCCACCCCGGACCTGCTTTGACGCCTGGTAGTACTCCTTGAAGATCTCGGCGCAGAAGCGGGTGACTGTCCCGAGGTAGTTGTACGGGCTCGCGAAGAACGAGTAGAACGAGGTGCTCTTGCCGAGCCCCTGCGACTTGTCCTTGATCGTCGCCATCGTGATGTACGAGCGAGCGGCATCGCCGGAGAACAGGTTGCCGACGCTCGCCCCGTCGTTCGACAGCAGCCCCTCGCCGTTCGAGATCCGCCCCTCGATGACGACTGCATCCTCGGGATGGTTGGCGACCATCGTCCGCCCGGTCTCTTTCTCGTACCACCGGAAGGCCGGGATGCCGTCGTTGTTGCCGTGCAGAAGACCGGCCTGGCTGGCCGGCGTGGTCGGTGGCAGGAGTGCCTCCCAGCCATCGAGGCGGTAGCGTCCCGACCGGACCCAGCGCGACAGGTTGGGCGCCCGGCCGGCCTGGATCTGGCGAGTCAGGATCGGACGGGCGAGACCGTCGATCTGGATGACGACGAGGCCCGGCGCATCCGTCCGATGGACATCCGCCCCGCGAGCCGACAGCTGCTGGACGAGGATCGCGAAGTACGAGTCGTCGCTGCTGATCGAGAAGATCGACACGAAGATGGTGCCCACGATCGCGTAGATGAACGACGCCACCAGGGCCGCGAACCAGCCGGAGATGACCAGGCTGTCCACGAAGCGAGGCAGGATCAGGAACGACACGACCTGGAAGACGAGCGTCGCGATCGTGACCGCGATGACCGAGATGCCCGCGAAGATGGCGATGAACACCGGGCGGACCAGGATGTTCAGGAGGGCCAGGGCGATCGCGGCGAGAAGAGCCGTGCTGAAGATCCCCGCGCCCGCCTTGAGATCGACCCCCGGCGTCAGGTAGACGGCGATGCCGAACGAGAGGACGCTCACGATCAGCGTCGCAGTCAGACGCCGGATGCGCGAACCCGTGCTCGGGCGCCACGTCCGCATGACGTGGATCTGGAGCCGGTAGAAGTCGATCAGGCGTCGCATCATGTCTCTCCCGGTCCTCGTCGGGCGCGTGATCTCCCCTGGATGATCAGGAGACGGCGGGCACCGATACCTTGCCGGCCTTGATGGCCGCGACATAAGCCGCGTGGTCCCGTTCGTTGACGGCCGCATAGGTCTCGGAGAAGTCGGCGATCGCCCCGTCGAACCTGTCGCTGGTGCCGAGGTACGACGCGATGGCCACGGCATCGCCGGTCACAGCGTGGGCCCGCGCGAGTGACCGACCGCAGGTCCCGCCGTAGAAGCCCAGGCCGACCGGCTCGATCGTGGTGATGTCCACCGAACCCTTCATGTCCCAGAGCTGTCGAAGGTAGAAGTCGCGGCCTCCCGGTCCGCGCGTCCAGCCAAGCAGGATGTCTGGGGTCGCCTGCATGCCCTGCTGCCCGACGACGACTCGCTCGGCATGGTTGGCGTGCCCGCTCTGGCCGACAAAGGGCGCGAGGACCGACGCGGTGGCCTCCTTGGCCTGAAGGATGAGCGGGTCCTGCTCGTCGCGCCCCTGCAGAACGAGCACGTAACAGCGCGTCCCGACGCTGCCGACGCCGACCACCTTGAGAGCGAAGTCCACGAAGCGATAGCGCTCCAGGAAGTCGCGCCGGTTCTCGGGCATCGTCGCGCGGTAGTCAGTGAAGACCTTCTCGAGGGCCTCCGGGCCGCCCATCCCTTGGAGGTCGACGTGAGTGATGACGGGCGGGTCGTCGAGGATCACCCGGCGTCCGTCGACGACGGCCGTCAGCGTCTCGAAGGCGTGCATCCCGTCGCGCTGGCGGGCCTTGCTGAAGATGGCCTCGAGGTTCCTGCGACGCGTCGCGCCTTCCCGGCCCTGGAGCCTCCCCGTCGCCTCGGCAGCCTCCCGGATATCGGCCTCCGTGATGGAGGTGTACCAGACGGTCATGAGGCTCATGCCCGCGTATCGGGCCATCCATTGGCGATAGCTGCGGACCGTGGCCATCGCCGCCGCCCGGTTCTGGGCGACGCTGAAGCCGCGCGCCTGGCCGGCGATGACGACGCTCGCGGCGAGCCGCTTGACATCCCACTCCCAGGGCCCGGGCAGCGTCTCATCGAAGTCGTTGGCGTCGAAGACGAGCGCCCGCTCGGGCGAGGCGAACAGTCCGAAGTTGCTGAGGTGGGCGTCACCGCTGGCCTGGACGAGGATGTCCGTGCGGGGCGTGGTCCCGAGGTCGAACGCCATCACGGCCGCGGTCCCGCGGTAGTAGGCGAACGCCGACTCAGCCATCCGCTCGTGGCGGACCGGAACGAGGTCCTGGAGCCGCTCTGTCTCCTGGCTGGCTAGGATCGCGATCGGGTCGCGGCCGGGGGCGGGATCGAAGGCGGCGTGGTTCGCCCGGGGGATCCGCTTGCGCGCAGCCTTGCCGGCTTCGGCGCGCTCGCTCGGAGGCACCCAGGGTCGAGCCGTCCAGGTGGTGGCCTGGGCCGGGAGATCCGCCTGCCACGCGGCGTCGAACGCAGTGGGGGCCCCGTGGCCCGGAGTCGTCCTGTGAGACCGTCGCGCGGTCTTTGTTGATTCGGTCACTGCGGATGTCCTCGGACTTGAAGCCGACAGGAAATACCGCCTCCATTTCAGGGCGTCGCGACGGCCGGAGCATCCTCCCCTTCGGAGGACACACTCGATCTCGGCGACCTGTGATCAGCGCTCCCTCGATGGCGCCTTCCTCCGAAGGGGAGGATGCGACCGGCCCGTGTCACCGCCTACGGTGCGAACGTCCGGGTGGCATCGCATGCGGTCGACGTGCCTGGACGGTCGTCGCAAGCGCCATCACGCGTCCCTTGCGAACGAGAAGCGGTCCGCCGCAGATAGACCGATGCGTCGACCGCGAGGAGCCGAGGAATCGATGTGACCGGGCCAGACACGATCGAGACGACGTCGGCCACCGACGCTGACGACACCGTCGTCGTCGCGGGCCAGGTGGCAGACGAGCAAGGTGTGCTCGTCGAGGGCGCCGTCGCGACCCAAGGCCCACATGCCCTCCTCGTTGCCCGCTTCGCGGACCCGACCCTGGCGTTGAGCGCATATGACGATCTCATCGACGCCGAGGTCGCCGACCTGCTTCAGGTCGACGGCGTCCTCGTCGTCAGAGCGGATGAGGGCGGCAAGCTCCACGTCCAGAAGATGACCGATCACAGCACGCGCACCGGCCTGAAATGGGGCATCGTCGGCGGGGTCGTCGCGGCGGTCTTCCTGCCCGCCACGATCGTGGCGGGCGCGGTCGCGCTCGGCGTCGCCGGGGCGGCGGCCGGCAAGGCGCGCAACCTCTACCACCGGGCCGAAGTCGAGAAGGAGCTCGCCGGCGTCATCACGCCGGGCACCTCCGGGATCCTCGCGCTCGTCTCGGCGATGGATGCGGACGCCGTCGCGCAGAAGATGCCGGAGGCCGAGCAGGTCAAGACGGTCCTGGTCGATGAGGAGACAGCCGGGACGATCAAGGCGGCCGCGACCGCGGCTGCGTCGGAGGCCGTGACCGCCGCCTGAGTCAGCGGTGCGGAGGACCCGTTCGGCGCGCGACCGGCGTCGGACATCGGGATCAGGTCGAAGGAGACAACGGACATGGCAGACAAGCATGTGACTGGCCCGATCCAGGTGTTCGTGGTCGGGTTCGACAAGTTCGAGGCGACCGGGCGGATCATGGCCGAGCTGCGCCGGGCGCGGAAGCGCGGCGTGATCCGCCTCGTGGACGTCATCTTCGTCCAGAAGAACCGGCACGGCGACATCGAGAACTCGATGCACCTGACCGACCTGTCCGAGAGCGAGCGGATGCGTCTCGGATCCATCGCCGGCGGTCTCCTCGGGCTCCACGCCGGTGGCGTCGAGGGCATGGTCGAGGGAGCTGAACTCGGAGCGCTTGCCGTCGCCGAGCGCGACGCCGGCCTCTCGGTGGACCGCATGCAGGAGCTCGCCGACTCGATCCCAGCCGGCAGCGCCGCGGCGATCCTCGTCATCGAGCACCACTGGGCCGCGAACCTCCGCGACGCGATCGTCGACGCCGGCGGACGGACCCTGATGCAGGCGATGATCTCACCCGATGCGCTCGCGATCGTCGGTGACGAGCTGCGCGTGAAGATGGAGGCGGAGGACGCGATCGAAGCGGCCGAGGAGGTCAAGCTGGCCGCCGCCATGGAGATCGCCCAGACCCTTGTCGAGGCCGAGTTGATCGAGGACGCGGCCATCGCCGAGGCGGCCGACGTCGTCGCCACCGCACTTGCAGTCGAGGACGCGGCCGTCGAGGACGTCATCGACACGCTGTTCGCGGCCGCGCTCATCGAGGAAGCGGCCAAGGAAGAGGCCGAGAACGTCGTGCGGATGTCGCTCGACGTCGAGGAGGCAGCGACCGAGGAGGCCGAGGAGGCCGTCGCCGCGGCCGACGAGATCGAAGCTGCCGCTGCCCTCCGTGCCGTCCGTGCGCTCATCGCGGCGGATCTCATCGAGCGGGAGGCCGCTCAGGAGGCGGTCGATGCCCTCGTCGCGGCCGACATGATCGAGCAGGAAGCCGCGGACGAGGCCCTCGCGTCGGTGCTCGCCGCCGAGGAGGTCGCAGCCGGCGTGAGCTGAGAAGCCAACGTATCCAGGATCGATGGAACAACCAATGTCAACGAAGGGAGATTCCTCAGATGAGTGACAAGACGAACACGACAGCAACGCCGGATCAGCCAGTCGACGTGGCCGTGGCCGCCGTCGGTGACGACCTCGGTGTCGAAGCCGTGGCCGGGATCGCCGTCCAGGGCAACCAGGCGCTCATCGTGGCGCAGTTCGCCGACATGGACTCCGCCAAGGGCCGCCTACTATGCGCTGCTCGACGCCGAGGTCAATCGAGCGCTCGACATCGACGGCGTCCTGGTGGCCAACGCGGACTATGAGGGCAAGATCCACATCCAGAAGATGACCGACCACAAGACCCGCAACGGCTTCCTGTGGGGTGCGGTGGGTGGCGCCGTCATCGGCCTCATCTTCCCGCCGACCATCATCGCCGGCGCCGTCGGCGTCGGCATCGCGGGTGCGGCCGTCGGCAAGGCCGGCAACGTGCTCATGAAGAGTCGAAGTGGCAGACGAGCTCGCCGGAGTCATCACCCCGGGCACGTCGGGCATCGTGGCGCTCGTGTCCATGACAGCGGTCGACGCCGTCGAGGCGACGATCCCGGACGCCAAGGTGGTCAAGTCCGCTCCGATCAGCGACGAGGACGCCGCTGCGGTCAAGCAGGCCGCGAAGGCCGGAGGCGACCAGGCCGCCGGCTGACGCCATAGCGACGGAGGCGACCCGGGATCGTGTCGAACGACTCGGGTCGCCTTCGAGCTAAGGGCGAGGCCCGCCGACAGACCGACTGATATCGGTCACAAGCACATGGGAGCTGCTACCCGATGAATAGCCTGGGCGATTTCCTGATCTGGTCGATCGAGGTGTTCTTTCTCGTCCTCGCGATCTGGATCTTCATCGCGATCTTCTCGGACATCTTCCGCCGGACGGACATCCACGGCGGCGCGAAGGCGGGCTGGATCTTCCTGATCTTCATCCTGCCGTTCCTCGGCTGTCTGATCTACATCATCGCCCGGCCGAAAGTCACCCCCGGCGACGTGCAACTGATGGCTCAAGCCGACGCGGCCAACAAGGCGGTCGCCGGCGTGTCCACCGCGGACGAGCTGGCCAAGCTCCAGCAGCTCAAGGATGCCGGCACGATCAACCAGGCCGAGTACGACCAGCTCAAGGCGAAGACGATCGCCGGCTGAGCCGGGCCGCACGTGGCGGCACCGCATGTCGGACCAGGCCCGCCAGCTGCCGATCGTGGCAGGCGGTTCGTCGTGATCACCCGCACGGATCTGGGGACCGCGATCGCAGCGAGGAGGACCTGTGCCGCAGATCACCATCGTCGCGCTCGTGATCCTTGGCTACACCGTCCTTGCGGCCCGGCTCGACCGGCTGTCGGTCAGCGGCCCGATGATCCTCGTGGCGATCGGCGCGGTCCTCGGACCGTCAGGGGTCGGAGCGTTCGCGGCGCCGGCGACGTCGGAATCCGTCCAGCTGCTCGCCGAGCTGACCCTGGCCCTGCTGCTGTTCTCGGATGCCTCGTCCATCGGCCTCAAGCAGGCCGGCAGCATCGCCTGGGTCCCGGCCCGGCTCCTCGCCATCGGGCTGCCTCTGACGATCGGTGCCGGAGCGCTGGTCGGCTGGCTCCTGTTCCCGGCGCTCGGCCTCGGGTTCGCCCTCCTGATGGGCGCCATCCTGGCGCCGACGGACGCGGCGCTGAGCCTGCCGTTGCTCATGGATCGGGCGATCCCGGTCCGGGTCCGGCGGGCCATCAACATCGAGAGCGGATTGAACGACGGGATCGCGACGCCGTTCGTCACCTTGTTCCTGGCGGTCGTGGTCGCTGAACAGGCTTCCGCGAGTCAGCACTGGTTCGTCGACGCTGTCCGTCGAGATCGCCTTGGCGATCGTGGTCGCGATCATCGTCGGCGGGCTCGGCGGCCGCGTCGTCGCTCAGGCTCGTCGGCGTGGCTGGGCCACGCCGGCGTCCGAATCACTCGCCGTGGTCTCGTTGGCGGTCCTCGCCTACGCGAGTGCGACGACCATCGGCGGCAACGGGTTCGTGGCGGCGTTCGCGGCCGGGATCGTCTACCGGACCGCGACCGCGGCGGCCGAGCCATCCGTCGAGTTCGCCGACTGGATCGGCGTGGCGGGGTCCTACCTGGTCTGGCTCGTCTTCGGCATCGGATTCGTCGGTCCGGTGCTCGCGGCGGGCTTTGACCCGGCCGTCCTCGTCTATGCGGTCCTGAGCCTCACGCTGGTCCGGATGGGCCCGGTGGCGCTATCGATGGTCAGATCGCCGCTTCGCGCTGACACGGTCGCGCTCATCGGCTGGTTCGGGCCGCGCGGTCTCGCATCGGTGGTCTTCCTTCTGGTCGCCTTCGACCAGATGGGTCCGGCTCATCCAGCGAGTCTCACGCTGGTCCACGTGGTGACCTGGACGGTGCTCGTGTCGATCTTCCTCCACGGGCTGAGTGCAGGCCCGATCGGGGCGCTCTACGGTCGGCGGATCGCCATGGCGCCGACCGGCACGTGGGAGCGCGGGGAGGCCCATGAGCCGCAGCTCCGCCAACGGCCGACGACGCCGGTGCGAGCGGCGGCCGACGCTCCAGGGAGGCCGTCGTGACCCCGCGGCGCAGGCGACGGCGCTCCAGCCAGGCCGCTTCGCACGTTTGCTAGCTGGCGGGGCACGTCGTCGCGAGCGCGGACTCGACAGCGGAAGCTGCCGCCTTGATCTGCTCGATCGCCGCCTTCACCGCGACAAGGCCTGCGCCGAGGCTCGGCTGGTCGCCGAGTCCGGTCAGCGTGGTCTGGAGTGCCTGGACGGAGGTCAGCAGATCGCCGACTGGCTGGCCGACAAGCTCGTGCCCCGACACGGCGAGGGCCTGAGCGGCCGACTGCACCTCGGTAAGCGCCGCCGTCACTCCGCTCACGCCGACGGTGGCGAGCTTGAGATCGGTGAGGGCCGTCATCGAGGCGCGGAAACGCGCTGCGTCCGTGCAGATCGCGGCCGCGCCCGACGCGGTCGGAGCTTCCGAAATGATCGGAGCTGCCGACGTCTGCGCCGTTGCCTGGGCGGTCGGCGTGCCCGGAGTCGGCGACGAGGAACCCGCGCGGTGCCAATAGGCCGCCGTGTGGTGCTTCCGTTACGATGCACCTTCAACAACGGGCTCGGTCGATGGACCGCGCTGCCAGCCGGTGACGCATGCGCCCTTCCCCTTCGCCTGTCGAGATCGAAGCGATCTCGCGTGGAAGCCTCGCAAGCGACGAGAGCGCCAGCGGCCTCCTGGATCCTCTCCGCGAGGCCAGGCTCGCCGTGCCGCAACGACATGTGGGGACGCTGCGCCGGACGAGGCTGTTGCGCCAGCTCCGGTCAGCCCAACTACCCATCATCTCGATCGTCGCGCCTCCCGGCTATGGCAAGTCGAGCCTCCTCGTCCAGTGGGCGACGGAAGACGTCGGGCCGGTCGCCTGGCTGACGGCCGACCAACGTGACAACGCCCCGTTCGTGTTCCTGTCTGATCTCGCGTCGGCGGTCGATCGCTGCGTACCGCTGGGTGCGGACCTCCTCAGCGTGGTCGCCGCGGGCCAGGTGTCGCACCGGACCGTCGTCGGGCGATTGCTGGCAGCGATGTCCCGATCCCCGGATTCGATCCGGCTCGCGATCGACGACGCGCACATGATCACTTCGCGGGAGTGCCTCGACCTCCTTGCGGAGCTCGTCGAGCACATGCCCGGATCGTCGCGGGTGGCGGTCGCGGGACGCGCCCGGATACGCCTCCCGTTCGCACGCTGGCACGCGGAGGGTTCACTGCTCGAGATCGGTCCCACGGAGCTGGCGATGGACCAGCGTGAGGCCGTCGGACTTGGACGCGAACTCGGGCTGCGGCTGCCGGCCGAGACTGCCACGCGCCTGGCACAGGAGACCGAGGGTTGGCCGGCTCTGCTCGCGCTCTCGATGCTCGGAGCCGGGACCTCACGCGCAGCATCTGATCAGAGCGATGCTGTTGCCGGCCGTCTCATCGACGAGTACCTCCGATCCGAGGTACTCGAGCGCCGCTCGACGGACGAGATCACGTTCATGACCCGCACGTCCATCCTCGACGATCTGCCCGCGCCGTTGTGCGATGTCGTGGCGGATCGGCACGGGTCGAACGAGATCCTGCGGCACCTCTCACGCTCGACCCTGCTGATCGACGAATACGGCGGGTCGTACCGCTACCACACCCTCCTTCGTGACTTCCTCCAGCGGGAACTCGCGATCCGCGAACCTCAGATGTTGGCCACACTCCACAGGCGTGCTGCCGCTTGGTACCAGGCGAACGACGCCATCGAGCAGGCCGTCGATCACGCCTTCGCGGCAGAGGACTCGGACCTCGTCGCCACGCTGGTCGGCAACGGCTTCGGCCGGCTTCACTGGTCCGGCCACCGCGCGACGATCCGAGCATGGGTCCGGCGTTTGGGTCAGGACGTTCTGGAGGCCCACCCATGGCTCGCGGTGCTCGCAGCCTGGGAGGAGATCGCGGCGGGCGACGAGGCAGGGACGATACGATTTGCCGATGTCGCCGAGCGAGGAGCGTTCGCGGGTCGGCCGCGCGACGGCACCGCGTCGTTCGAGTCCGGGCTGGCGATGCTCCGAGCCGCGACTGTTCGCCGTGGGGCGGACGACGCGCTGGCGAACGCCACGAGAGCGGTCGAGCTCGAAGGGGACCATGGATCGTGGCGGGACTTCGCGCTATGGCAGCTGGCCTTCGCGCGCCTCACGATCGGCGATGTGGTGGGCGCAGACACAGCCCTTGCCGACGCAGTCGTCGCGGCCAGGTCGTCGGGCCACCTCGCGCGCTTGTACTGCGTGCTCGGACACCGCGCTCTCGTGGCCTCCCAACAGGGGGCCTGGGATGCCGCGGCTGCTCACATCGCGGAGAGCGATACGATCGACCCGGCTCGACAGGTCGACGGGTACCTCTCGAGTGTCCCGTCGCGCGTGGTCCGCATCAGGCTGCTGATCCATGACGGGGATATCGCAGGGGCGCGTCGCGAGCTCGCTCGCGCGGCGGCTCTGCGGCCACTCCTGACTGCCGCGGCCCCGGCCGGAGCGGCCCAGCTCCTTCTCGCGCTCGCCGGCGCCTATGTTGCGATCGACGACCCGGCCGGCGCCCGCGCGCTCATCGCCCAGGCGACGGAGGTGATCCGCGATCGTCCCGATCTCGGCGTCCTCCCTGCCGAAGTGGACTCGCTCCGGGTGACCCTGGCCGCCCGGGCGCCCGTGCGCGGCGGGGGCGCGACGAGCCTCACGGTCGCCGAGCTCCGTGTCCTGTCATTTCTCCCGTACTACCTCTCGTTCAAGGAGATCGGCCAGCGCCTCGGCGTCAAGGAGACGACGATCAAGTCGCAATCGCTTGCGATCTACCAGAAGCTGGGCGCGGCGACCCGCAGCGACGCCGTCGACCGTGCCGTCGACGCCGGACTCCTCGAGCGGTTCTGGCCGGCCGAGGAGTCCCGGCAGCCGAGTAGGTCACCGTCCAGGGCCTGACGGCGCGCGAGGTCGGGCGCTTCCTCCGAAGGGGAGGATGTTCCCGCCATCCGAAACGGCCGCATCATGTATCGCAACATGGGCAGAGCACATGTCCGCGACCGAAGCGAGGGTTGCCGACCCGGTCCCCGCCCTGCGCCAGGACGGCGAGCCACCTCGAGACTGGCTCCGAGCTTGAGTCGCGCACGGCCGCGATCGAAGGGAGAACCTCAATGGCTGACGTCACGCCGAAGCGGATCGCCGAGTTCATCAAGCCGTTCCGCGTCGAGCCCGGCCGCCGGGTCCGCCTGCCGAAGGATTTCGACCCGGCCGGGACTCGCCAGGTCAACACGAAGGAGGCCAAGGCCATCCTCGCCCAGGGCGTGGAGTTCCTGGCCGAGTACCAGATGCGCCTCGCCGCCCAGGACACCTACGGCGTGGTGGTCGTCCTCCAGGCGATGGACGCGGCCGGCAAGGACGGCACGATCCGCCACGTCATGAGCGGGGTCAATCCGCAGGGCGTCCAGGTCAATGGCTTCAAGATCCCGTCCAGCACAGACCTCGATCACGACTACCTCTGGCGCTACCAGCAGAAGCTGCCGGAACGCGGCAACATCGGCATCTTCAACCGATCCCATTACGAGGAAGTCCTGGTCGTCCGGGTCCATCCCCAGATCCTGGCCGGCCAGAAGATCCCGTCCAAGCTCAAGGACCGCGGCATCTGGAACCGCCGGTTCCGCGAGATCAACGACTGGGAGCACTACCTCACCGACCAGGGCTTCCGCTTCGTCAAGCTCTTCCTGAACCTCAGCAACGAGGAGCAGCGCAGCCGGTTCCTGTCCCGGATCGACGAGCCGGACAAGAACTGGAAGTTCAGCGCCAACGATGTCAAGGAGCGCGCCTACTGGGATGACTATCAGAAGGCGTTCAGCGAGGTGCTCAGCAACACGAGCACGGAGTGGGCGCCCTGGTACGTGATCCCGGCCGACGACAAGCCGTTCGCCCGGGTGGTTGCGGCCGGCGTCCTGGCCCACACCCTGGTCCAGCTCGACCCGAAGTACCCCACCGTGTCCAAGGAAGCTCGCGATGCCCTCAAGGCCACCAAGGTCGAGCTCGAGGCGCAGGCCCCCGCCGGCGCCGCGCCGGATCCGTACGCCGTCGAGGTCGGCACGAAAGCAGCCAGGAAGGCGGGCGACAAGAAGACCGGCAGGAAGGGAAAGAAGGCATGACTGCGACGTCGTCCACGGCGGTGAGCCCCACTGCGGGAGATAGCACCCCCGCCTGGTATGCCCTCAGCCCGGACGACGCCCTGCGCCAGCAGGGCGTCGAGGTCGCCAAGGGCCTGACCTCGGCCGAGGCCGACGCCCGACGGGCCAAGGTTGGCCCGAACAAGTTCACCTCGGCCAAGAAAGCCTCGCGCGCGCAGCAGTTCCTGGCCCAGTACGCCGACCCGATGCAGATCGTGCTCCTCGTCGCGGGCATCATCTGCCTGTTCCTGCCCGGCCAGTTCTTCACCGGCGTCATGCTGATCCTGCTTACCCTGGGCAACGCGACGATGGGCCTGAACCAGGAGAGAAAGGCGTCATCGGCAGCTGATGCCCTCAGCGAGTCACTGGTCGTGACGGCGAAGACCCGCCGGGACGGCAACCTGGTCGATCTCCCGATGGACCAGCTGGTCCCTGGCGACGTCGTCAACCTCCAGGCGGGCGACCTCGTCCCCGCCGATGCCCGGATCCTCACCGCGGCGACGCTCGAGATCGACGAGTCGGCGCTGACCGGCGAGAGCGTGCCCAGCCCCAAGCAGGCGGACGCGGTCGCTGCCGACGCCGCCCTCGGCGACCGGGCGGACATGGCGTTCATGAACACCCAGGTCACGCGGGGCTCGGGCGTCATCCTTGTCGTCACGACCGGCATGGACACCCAGGTGGGCAACATCAGCGGGATGCTCCAGGCGACCCCGGCCGAGGAGACGCCGCTGACGAAGCAGATCAACGGGCTGACGCGCCAGATCCTGGTCCTCGCCGCCTTCGCGCTGACGGCGTCGCTCGTCCTGGGGATCGCGCGCGGCGTGCCGCTCCAGGAGCTCTTCCTCACCGCCGTCGCATTCATGATCGCCGCCATCCCGACGGCGCTCCCGGCGATCGACACGGCCATCCTGTCCAAGGGCTCGCAGATGCTCGCGGCGGCAGGAGCCATCGTGAAGCAGCTCCGCTCGGTCGAGACCCTCGGATCCACCTCGGCGCTCAACTCCGACAAGACCGGCACCCTCACGATGAACCAGATGACCGCCGTCCAGATGGCCATCGTCGGGCGGCGCTACTCGATCTCCGGCACCGGCTACTCCACGGAGGGCAAGATCACCCAGGCCGCCGGACAGCCCGAGCTCAAGCTCGAGCCCTACCTGCTGCCGATGGCCCTCTGCTCGGATGCCGAGATCAAGGACGGCGACCTCATCGGCGACCCGAACGAGGGCTCGCTCGTCGTCCTTGCGGCCAAGGGCGGCGTCGATGCGGACCTGACCCGCGCCAAGTACCCGCGTGTGGCGACCCTCCCGTTCGACGCGGCATACAAGCTCATGGCGACCTTCCACGACTGGACCGACGACAGCGGGCGCAAGGTCGTCCGGGCCTACATCAAGGGCGCGCAGGACCAGCTCCTCAAGCGCGCCGCGGCCGCCCATGGCCCCGATGGGACCGAGGTCCCGATCGCGCAGCTGCGCGATGCCTACCTCGCCGAGAGCGACCGGATGGGCACGGAGGGTCTGCGACTCATGGCCACGGGTCGGAAGGACTTCGACGCGGCCACGTTCGACCCGGCCGGTGACCTCCTGAAGGCCATCGAGGGGCTCACGCTCCTCGCGCTCGTCGGCATCACTGATCCTCCGCGGCCGGCCGCGAAGGCCGCCATCGCGGAGGCCCATGGCGCCGGCGTCCACGTCCGCATGATCACGGGTGACGCGGCTGTCACGGGCGCCGTGGTCGCCAAGCAGCTGGGGATCCCCGGCAAGGCGATCACCGGCGCCGAGTTCGAGGCGATGGACCACGACACGGTGCTCAGGGAGGTCGACGACATCGGGGTCATCGGCCGGGTCTCGCCCCAGGACAAGGTCCACCTCGTGGACGTCCTGCGAGCGCAGGGCCACATCGTGGCGATGACCGGCGACGGCGTGAACGACGCGCCGGCCATCAAGAAGGCCGACATCGGCATCGCCATGGGCATCACCGGCACGGCGGTCACCAAGGCCGCCGCGGACATGATCCTCGCCGACGACAACTACGCCACGATCATCAAGGCCATCAGCATCGGCCGCAACGTCTACGACAACCTGATGCGCTTCATCCGCTTCCAGATGGCGGCCTGCTACGGGTACATCACGGTATTCCTGGGCTCGTCGCTCCTGAACATCCTGGGCGGCGTCCCGTTCCTGCCGCTCCAGACCATGTGGCTCAACTTCACGGTCAACGTCTTCCAGGCGATGGGTCTCGGCTTTGGAAAGCCGAGAGATGGCCTCATGAAGGAGCGGCCGCGGCCGAAGGATCAGCCGATCCTGCCGCGTCCGCTCACCATCTGGCTCGTGGTCATCGGGCTCGTCATGGGCGGCGGCACCCTGGCCGTCATCGCGTGGGCGAGCGGTACCTACGACGACGTCGTCGCGCGCACCATGGGCGTGACCACCTTCTCGCTCTTCCGCATCGCCTCGTCCCTGGAAACAGCCGACGAGAGGCGGTCGGTCTTCAGCGGCTACATCCTGGGCAACCCGGCGCTGCTCAAGGCGACCGGACTCTCGATCGTCACGATCGTGCTGGCGACCGAGCTCGGCATCCTCCAGAACGTGCTCGGCATGGTCGGCCTGACCGGCGAACAGTGGCTCGTCTGCATAGGTGTTGCCCTGACGCTTATCGTGGTCGAGGAGGGGAAGAAGCTTCTCAGGATCGGAACAGGTAGCGAGCCGGTGCTCGTCGCCGCGCCAGCCACTGCCTAGGCACACGTGGCCGACGAACCGTCGCGACGGTGACCTCATAGAGCCTGCCCAGCGAGCGACCGCGTCGGTCGGAGGAGTCGTATGACCGGGTGGACCAGCGATCTCGATCCGCGCGGCAAGGCGGCGCCGCTGCCCACGCTGGAGCGGACCCGATGAGCGGCCCCGACACGCCCGCGCCCGACGCGACCCCGGGGACGGACCCGGCGTCTGCCGCCGCGCCGCCGAATCGCCGTGCGGCGCTCATGCGCTCGGGCCTGATCGTCGCAGTCCTCTTCGTCGTCTTCGTCATCATCCTGCCAGCGACCGGCGTGAACTACAGCGAGGTCTTCGCGGCGTTCCAGGCCCTGTCGGCGCAGCAGATGGTCGTCATCACGGCCCTTGGTGCCGCCGGCTGGTTCGTTAGCGGTCTCGTCATCTGCGCGCTGATCCCCGGGTTATCCGTGCCACGCGGACCCACGTCTTGGCTGATCCTGTCGGGGATCGGCGCGAGCGTCCCCTTCGGCCCGTGGAACATGGGCGTCCTCTGGGTCGTCTTGCGCGGCTGGGGCATCCCGAATATCCCGGCCACCTCGGGCATCGCCCTCTATGGCGTGGTCCACGAGTTGAGTCGCCTGTTCCTGCCCCTGTTCGCAATCATCACCCTCGCGGTCACCGGCGACCTGGCCGGGAGCGCCAACGCGGGCAAGGCGTGGACGATCGCGATCATCAGCGCCGTTGCATTTGTCGTCGCCGTCGGCTTCATCGTCGCGATCGTCCGTTCGGAGCGGATCGCCGCCTGGCTGGGCCGGACGGGACAGCGCATGGTGTCCTGGTTGATGGCGCGGCTCGGACGCAAGGGCGCGCCCGACGTCGACGGTGCGATCCATCGGTTCCGCGACCAGCTGGGTGTCGTCATTCGCCAGCGCGGTTTGGTGGCGCTCGGCACGTCGGTCGCTTCCCAGTTCGTGTGGACGATCGTCCTCATCGTCGCGCTCCGGATGTGCGGGGTGCCAGCCGACGTCCTGAGCCCGGGCATCATCTTCGGCGTCTATGCGCTCGTCATGGTGATCACGATCATCCCGCTCTCCCCCGGCGGCGCCGGGGTGCCGGAACTGCTCTTCATCTCGGCCTTTACCGGCATCGCGGGCGAGGAGTACACCGCCGCGATCACGGCCGGCGTCTTCCTGTATCGGCTGTACTACTGGTTCCTGCCGATCCCGCTCGCCTGGATCCTGCTCAAGGTGGCCCGGCGGGGCAAGTCGATGCTGCCGACCACCGCGGAGCTCAAGGCCGCGGCCCACTGATGGGCGACGCGACGACCCAGCCGATGGAGGCCGGCCCCGAGACCCGTGCGCCGCTCATCCCGACCTGGCTGAGCAACGCGGCCGCGATCGGCTGGCGCGTCCTGGTCGTGTTCGCGCTGGGCGTCGTCCTCGCCGATCTCGCGGTGATCCTTGGAACCGTGGTCGCTTCGATCCTGTTCGCCCTGATCGTCGCCGTCGTCTTCGCGCCGGTCGCGACTCGGCTGCGCGCACGAGGCTGGTCCCGGACGAAGACGG
>CAVVDB010000006.1:0-48330 GCA_963746865.1 uncultured Chloroflexia bacterium | reverse complement strand
GCGCTGGTAGACGCAGCCGGGTCCGACATCGCAGTACGGCGGGATCGTGGCCCCGTCTGGTCGACGCGGTTGAAGTCGGGGTAGCCGGTGTCGGCGTAGAAGAACAGGGCCTTGATGACGGCAGGAGCAGCACGGCCGTGGTCAAGCCGGTCACCACTCCGGCGAATACCCGTTGGCCAGGACCGGCTCACGGCCCGGCCCGCCGGTCGACGCTGGTTCGCGTAGTAGCCGATCAGCAGCCCGGATGGCAGCGCCAGCAGCCAGATGAACCACTCGATCGGGATGAACAGCATGGAAGCTGACGACGATGGTGACCGACATCCCGATCCCGACATAGGCGGCCGTGATGGCGCCGCGATCGACCAGCCGGCTGACGAGCGGGACTCGACCCTCGCCTCGGGTGCATGGCGCGCGGGCGACGGCACACCAGATAGCGCGCGACGCCCCGGGTACCGGGCACTGTCGCCGAGCTCGCCCTCGATCCGCAGCAGCCGGTTGTACTTGGCCACCCGCTCGGAGCGGGCCGGCGCGCCGGTCTTGATCTGCCCGGCGTCCGTCGCGACCGCCAGGTCGGCGATCGTCGTGTCCTCGGTCTCGCCGGAGCGGTGCGAGATCACCGCCGGACCAGCCGGCGCGCGGGCCAGCTGCGATCGCCTCGAGCGTCTCGGTCAGCGTGCCGATCTGGTTGAGCTTGACCAGGATGGAGTTGGCCGCGTCCTCGTCGATCGCCCGCGCGATCCGCTCGGTGTTGGTCACGAGCAGGTCGTCGCCGACCAGCTGCACCCGGCCGCCGAGCCGTCGCCGTCAGCGCCTGCCAGCCGCGCCCAGTCGTCCTCGGCCAGGCCGTCCTCGATGGAGACGATCGGGTAGCGTGCGGCCCAGTCGGCCCAGAGCTCGATCATCTCGCGCCGTCGAGGGTGCCGGCCTTCGCGCGCCAGGACGTAGCGCGTGGGCGCCCGTCCTCGGAACCGGCTCGACAGCTCGGTCGCGGCCGGATCGAGCGCGATGGCGACGTCTTCGCCCGGCTCGTAGCCGGCCCGCTCGATCGCGCCGCAGGATCACCTCGACGGCCGCCTCGTTCGACGCGAGCGGCGGGGCGAAACCGCCCTCGTCGCCGACGGCCGGTCGTAAGGCCCTCGTCGTGCAGGAGCTCTCCTTGCAGCGCTCGATAGACCTCCGCGCCCATCCGCAGCGCCTCGGCGAAGGTCGCGGCCCCGACCGGCATGACCATGAACTCCTGGAAGTCGGTCGATCCTGCCGGCGTGCTTGCCGCCGTTCAGGATGTTCATCATCGGGCACCGGCAGGACGTGGCGTCGGCCCCGCCGAGGTAGCGGTAGAGCGGCAGGTCCGCAGGCCGCGGCGGCCGCGTGCGCGCACGCCAGCGACACGCCCAGGATGGCGTTGGCGCCCAGGCGTGCGCCTTGTTCGGCGTGCCGTCCAGCTCGATCAGCAGCGGCATCGATCCCGGCCTGGTCGGCGGCGTCGAGCCCATCAGAGCGCCGGGGCGATCGTCTCGGTTCACGTTGGCGACGGCGCGGAGGACGCCCTTGCCGCCGATAGCGGCTCTTGTCGCCGTCGCGCAATTCGACCGCCTCGTGCGCGCCGGTCGAGGCGCCCGACGGCACGGCCGCCCGCCCGACCGAGCCGTCGGCGAGCACGACGTCGACCTCGACCGTCGGGTTGCCGCGCGGAAACGAGGATTCTCGCGGGCGTCGACGACCTCGATCAACGTGTTCATGCGGGCGCCTTCGCCTTCGTCTTCGGCTTCGGCTTGACCTTGACCGGGCACGGGGCGATCCTGGAGGACGGTGACGCCCGGCAGCTCGCGGCCCTCGAGGAATCGAGCGAGGCGCCGCCGCCAGTCGAGATGTGGGTCATCCGACTCGGCCAGGCCCTGCTGGGTCACGGCGGCCACCGAATCGCCGCCGCCGACGATGACCGTCGCACCGCCATCCGCCCGCTCGGCCAGGAGGCGCGCGACGGCCTTCGATCCGTGGGCGAACGACGGGATCTCGAAGATCCACCCATCGGGCCGTTCCAGAACACGGTCTGGACGTCGGCCAGCGCGTCGAGGACGCATCCTGGCTGTCCTTGCCGAGATCGACGATGTGCCACGACGCCGGGATCTTCTCGGCCCGGAGCGTCTTGACTCCGTCCCGCGGGTGACCTCCTTGGCGACGATGACATCGACCGGCAGGACGACCCGCACGCCGTTGTTCGGCCGCCGTGGACAGGATCCGGCGGGCGTCGTCGGCGCGGTCCGGCTCGGCCAGGCTCTTGCCGACCGACTTGCCCTCCGCCAGCAGGAAGGTGTCGGCCATCCCACCACCGAGGATGAGCAGGTCGACCTTGGTCAGCAGATGGTCGATGACCTTGATCTTGTCCGACACCTTCCGCGCCGCCGAGGATCGCCGCGAAGGGCCGGTCCGGCGCCTCAAGGAGCTTCGAGAGCATCTCGATCTCGCGCTCCATCAGGAGCCCGGCATAGGCCGGCAGCAGCTTCGCGATGCCGACCGTCGAGGCAGTGCCGCGATGCGCCGTCCCGAACGCGTCGTTGACGTAGATGTCGGCGTAGGCCGCGAGCGCGGCAGCGAAAGCCGGGTCGTTCTGTTCCTCCTCGACGTGGAAGCGGAGGTTCTCGAGGAGCAGGACCTCACCGAACCGCAGCCGCCGGACGGCGTCCTCGCGTCCCCGAGTCCCAGCGCGTCGCCGGTGACCGGCACGTTTCGTCGGAGCAGTTCGGTCAGACGCTGGCCCACCGGCCGAAGCCGAAGGCCGTCCTGGACCTTGCCATCCGGGCGCCCGAGGTGGCTGGCCAGGATGACCGACGCCCCGCCCTGGAGCAGCGCCACGATCGTCGGGATGGCCGCCCGGATGCGCGAGTCGTCGGTGACCTTGCCGTCGGCCAGCGGGACATTGAAGTCGACCCGGACGAAGACCCGCTTGCCTGCGACGTCGACGTCGCGGATGGTGAGTTTGTCCATCGGTCAGGCGGCGACGGGCAGGCGGGCGGCGACGAACGAGATGAGGTCCGCGACGCGGCAGCTGTAGCCCCACTCGTTGTCGTACCAGGCGATGACCTTGACCATCGTCCCGCCGAGGACCATCGTCGACTCGGCGTCGATGATCGAGCTCCGGCTGTCGCCCTTGAAGTCCATCGACACGAGCGGTTCGTCCGAGACGCCCAGCATCCCCTTCAGCGGGCCCGCCGCAGCCGTCCGGAAGGCGGTCATTGAGTTCCTCGACCGAGGTCGGGCGGCTGACGGTCGCGGTGAAGTCGACGACGCTGACGGTCGGGGTCGGGACGCGCAGGCTGAACCCGTCGAACTTGCCCTTGAGGTCGGGGATGACGAGGGCCGAGCGCCTTGGCCGCCCCGGTCGTGGTCGGGATGATGTTCTGGCCGGCGCTGCGGGCGCGACGCGGAGGTCCTTGTGCGCGACGTCGAGGATGCGCTGGTCGTTGGTGTAGCTGTGGATCGTGTTCATCAGCCCGCGCTCGATGGTCACGAGGTCGTGGACGACCTTGGCGGCGGGCGCCAGGCAGTTGGTCGTGCGAACTGGCATTGCTGATGACGTGATGCGCGGTCGGGTCGTAGCGATCCTCGTTGACCCCGAGCACGATGGTGATGTCCTCGCCCTTCGCCGGGGCGCTGATGATTGACCTTCTTCGGCCCCGGCCGCGATGTGCGCCTTGGCCTTGTTGGCATCGGTGAATAGCCCGGTGCTCTCGAGGACGATATCGACCCCGAGATCGCCCCACGGCAGCGCGGCCGGATCCGTCGGCGAGGATCTTGATCTCCCGCCCGTCGATGATGATCGATCGAGTCGCCGGCGCGGACATCGCCGGGGTAGGTGCCGTACGTGGAGTCGCGCTTGAACAGGAGCGCGTTCATCTCGGCGTCGACGAGGTCGTTGACGGCGACCACCTCGATGTCTGGCGCCCGCTCGATGAGCGCCTTGAGCGATTGCCGACCGATCCGGCCGAAGCCGTTGATACCGACGCGAGTGGCCATGATGGCGGACCTCCTGGGCGAGGTCTGGGCCGGGCCGGGCGCCGGGCGCGGAGTGATGGATGGTCAGGTCGGACGTGGGGGGATCGGACGGGAGGTCCGCGAAGGGGCCGCGGGTCCACCCGGATCGAGCGTCGAGGCAATCCTACCAAAGGGGAGCGCACCGGCCGCGGGTATCGAGGCCCCGATACCGGGGCCGGATGGCCCGGACATGGCAGGACCCCCGCCGTCGGCGGGGGTCCGTGGCCGTTTCGTCTGGCTGTCTGCGGTCAGCCGCCGATGCGGAAGACCTTCCCGCCGCACACCGGGCAGGTGCCCTGGATCGCAGGCTTGCCGTTCTTCATGGTGATCTTCTGCGCGTTCTGGACTTCGACCTTCTTCTTGTCCTTGACGCAGTAGGCCTCGGCCATTCGGGACTCCTCCTCATCCTCGTGACGCGTCGCGGGAACCCTTGTCCCGCGTCCACCTAACGGTGCGTGGTCAAACGGTGTGCTGCCATAGTGACGGTCGCCAGCGATCCGTCCCGACTTCGCGCTTCTGTCGATCCATGTCGGCGAGGACGAGCAGGCTCTCCAGCCCGGTCTCGACACAGGCCGCCTCGGCCGCGTCCTTCTGGTCGCCGCTGATGAACTCGCCGGTCGTCCGGTTGGCATACACCGCACAGACGACACCGGCTCGGCAGCGGCCGAGGGTCGCGAGGACGAGGAGAGCCGACGCCTCCATCTCGAAGTTCATGACGAGCTGGCTCGTCATCTCCTTCGCGAGGTCAGGGTAGCGGATGGGCAACTGCGGGATCGGGCGCCCTTGCGCACCGAAGAATCCCGGGGCCGTCGCCGTCACCCCGACGTGATACCGGTGTCCGAGCCGCTCCGCTGCCTCGACGAGTGCCGCGACCGCCTCGTAGTCGGCTACGGCTGGGTACCCATCGTGGACGTAGAAGCTCGTGGTCGCTTCGAGGCGCACGCCTCCGGTGGTGATCGCCAGGTCCCCCAAGCGCATCTCCGGCTGGAGCGCCCCGCACGACCCGACCCGGATGAAGGTCGGCCGATCGGTGATCGCCAGGATCTCAGCCACCACGATCTCGACGTTGTCCGTGCCGATCCCGGTCGAGACGACCGACACCCGCTGGCCTCTGAAGAGCCCGGTGACCGAGGCGAACTCCCGGTTGTGGCGCTCGAGCTCGATGGATTCGAAGCGCGTAGCGATGCGGGAGGTTCGGTCGGGGTCACCGGGGAGGAGGATGTACTCGGCCAGTTCGCCTGGACCGAGTCCTATGTGGTACTGCCGTTCTCCGGCTGGGATCGCGATTCTGCCGATCCGACGGGCTTTCGACGCGGTTGTCCGCGTTCGGCAAGACCTGCCCCTCGCTCAGGTGGCTGCTTCGCTGGCGCGAAACTCGGCCGAGGATAGTCCCGCGTTCTCACGAGCGTCAAGCCGAGTGGATCGTGCTCTGGCCCACGCTCAGCCGGTGTCGACGCCGCCGGGCCGGTCGACGGGGCCACGAAGGTCGGCCAACCGGGCGGCGATCCGGGCCGTCAGCCGGCGGCGCTGGTAGTGCCGCCGGAGCAGGCTGACGACCAGTGAGACGGCCGAGATCACGACCAGGGTGCCGAGACCGGCGGCGCCGGGTTCCAGCGGCCAACCCCCGCCGGTGAGGCCCGCGAGCCGACCCACGGTCGTGACGCCGGATGCCTCGGCGCCGGGCGGAGTCGTGATCAGGGCCGCTGGGTTCGGCGTTGACGAGGGATCGGCTGCCACGGGGTCGCCGGCGCGGACGACGGCACCTGGATCCGCGACCACGACGATCAGCCCTTCGGGGGACGCCTCGACCCGGCCGATCGCGTTGACCGCGTCCTCGGGTTCGACGAGGACGAGGAGCTCGAGTGCGGCATCGCGCAGGACGACGCGACCGACGGCCGTCCCGTCGTCGAGAGTGAATCCATCGGCGCCGAGGTCGACGACGAGGCCACCGATGCGTACGGTCTGACCGATGAAGGCGTCGAGGTCGATGACATCGGCGTCGACGACGGCGCCCGGTGATGGCTCCCGGCGGGCTCGAGGAGCTCGGAGCGATCCCCCTGCCCGATCCCGAGGAGGCGCCGCCCTGCGCGGTGTTCGATGACCGACCTGCGACGATCACGTCGGCCGGGAAGCGCGGCGTGACGGCAAACCGTCGGTCGGTGGCGTTCGGGTATGGCCGACGAACGATCCCGGTGACCGTGGCGGGCTGGCCCTCGACAAGAGCCGTACTCGCGATCCCTGCCCCGGGTTGACCGACCACGACGACTTCATGCGACCCGACCCGGATCTCGGCCCGCCATCGATCGGCAAGCTTGCGAACGTCCGTCACCCGGCCGGTGATCGTGACCAGCTGCCATTCGTGGCTCGCGCCCGGAGCGCCGCGGAGGAGCACCGGCGACGGCGACGTCGCTCGCCCGATGATCGTGATCATGTCGCCCCTCAGGCGTGGAGCGCCATACGCCGACCCGATCCGGCCCTCGGCGCGGACCCGGGTCCCGACCGGCGGAGCGTTCGTTCCGGTCGGCAGCAGGATCTCGATCGGCGCCGGTCGCGTCCTGGACGACGATCCGTCGCCCGGTCGAATCCAGCAGGATCCCGGGCGCGGTCACGATCGCCTCGATCGCCACGACACGATCTGTGATCCGTAGGGCGCGGGCGATGGTGACCACCGGCACCGCTGGCGAGGAGGCCGAGGCAGAAGGTGCTGGGCTCGGGGACGAACCGGGAGCGGCCGTGACCACGAGATCGGCGGCGTCACGTACCCAGATCCGGTACCCGTCGAGCGCACCGGAGCGGCTCGCCCGCTGGCCGACGACGCCGACGATCCGATAGGTCGCCCCGACCTTGAGCGAGCCGACGATGATCCGGCTCGACAGGTCGGCGGTCACCTTGACGGTCGTGCCGCCGTCGCGCTCGACGAGCATCGTGATGTCGCCGGTGGCCGTCCGAGTCGGCTTCTTCGCGAGTCGACCGGTCGTCGTCACGAGCCGTGCCTCGAGCCCTTCATCGAGGGACGCCGACCCGATCGCGAGCGGCGTGGGCGTGGCGATGCTGCCGCGAACGACGATCTCGGTTCGCCCGGGGCGGATCTCGAGTTGGCCGTACGGCGCGGCGAGCTTGCCGGTCGCCTCGATCGTCAGACCGCGACGGAACGCGCCCGAACCGGCCGGCAGCCGAACGACCAGCCCGCCGGTCGCGTCGCCGATGACGAGCAAGGGCGCGGTGCCGAGGCGACCGGCTTCGGCGATCACGACGCCACGTGCGGTGACGCGCGAACCGATCGGGTAGGTCCGCACCTCGGCGAGCGTGGGGACCGTGGGTGACGTGGACGGGGTGGGGCTCGGTGTCGGCGCTGTGGTCGGGGCGGCAGATGGTGACGGGGTGGGTGTGGGCGTTTGGGTCGGGGCGGGGGTTTCCGTCGGGACCGGGTTCGGCGTCGCGCTCGGGATCGGGCTCGGCGTGGCGATCGGCGTCGGACTCGGCGTGTGGGCCGGCGTCTCGAGGTCGAGTTCGCCGAGCAGCGTCGCGTGGATCCGGTATCCGGCGTCACCGGTCCCCGAGCTGTCGCGTTGGCCGAGTGGGCCGCTGACCGTGGCGATCATCCCGCTCTGCACGGTTCGACCTTCCAGTGCGTCGGGCCCGATGACGGCTCGAACCGGGCCGGAGCCGTCGTCGATGGTGATGCCGAGGCCATCGGTCAATGGATCGGGCGACTCCAGGACGGTCCCCGTGACTCGGATCCGGACCCCCTCGTTGGTCTCGGTCGCCTCGCCGGTCGGGATCGTCGTCGCGGCCGGCAGGTCAGTGGCTGGTCCGGCAAGGAACTCTGCCTCGGCGATCCGCAGCGTCCGCTGCCCATATCGGCTCGAAAGCGTCCCCTCGACGGTCATGCTGGTCCCGGACGGCCAGGCAACCACGACGGGGGCGTCAAGGTAGAGGGCGATCCCGCCAGTCCCATCCTGGACGAACCCGCTGCGACCGCTCTCGAGGGCGCCGAGCGTCGTGGTGAGGACGCCGTTGATGGTGACGGCGGTCCCGTCCGCCAGCGCCCGTGCATCGGCGATGGAGGTCACGGTCGGAGCCGGCGTCGCGCTTGGAATTGGTTCGGGCGTGGGCGGCGGGGTCGGCTCGGGTGTGGCCGCAGGCGTGGGCTCCGCGGTGGGTAGGGCGGTCGGTTCGGGCGTCGGCGTGGCAGTCGATTCAGGCGTCGGCGTCGGGCGTGGGTTCCGGTGTCGATGTTGCCGTGGGCTCGGGCGTCGCCGTCTGCGTCGGCGCCGGGCTTGTCGTCGGGGTCGCGGTGGGCGTTGCCGTCGGACCGGGCGCTGGCACCGGGGGCGCGGTGAGCCCCTGCGGCGAAGGTGCGCCCTGGACGAACCAGTCGACCGAGTTGTCGTTCGTGTCGCTGCCGTTCCCTGAAGGACCGCCGGGGGCGCGTTCCAGGCTGGAACCAGCCGGTGGCGCCGAGGCCGCCGTCCCTTCGACGAACGTGTTGGTGGCATCACCCCACCCGATCGCATCGATCGGCGGGCCACCGACGACGCGGAGGACGACCGAACCGCCCGTCGCCGCGAACCCGCCGGAATAGGTCGCGTCCGCGAGGACGGCATGGACGCCGCCAGCGTTCGCGAGGAGGATCCGCCGGCCCGGGTCGAGCAGCGTCGACACGGACCAGGTCGCCTTTCGCGTCACCGTGCTCCCCGACGAGGTCGCATACACGACCTCCAGCCCGACGAGGTCCAGCGGGGTCGATCCCTGGTTCGCCACCTCGACGAACTCGTCCGACGCCGAGGCGCCACCGGTCTGGACCTCCGAGACGACGAGGGACGACGGCGGCCAGGGCACGACCGCGGCGAGGGCCGGTCCCCCGCCCCAGCCCCCGATCGCGGTGACCATCACGACGACGATGAGCGCGGTCGATCCCGCGCGCCGGGCACGATCCATCGGTGACCTCCCGGCGGGAAGGACGGGCTGTGGCGGGGGAGCCGTCGTTGTAGCAGGCGGGCCTGCACTGCGGCTTATCCCGCACTCACCGGGGTTGGTCTACGATGCGTTCCACCCCGACCCCATCCGACGACCCCGAACCCCAGGAGAGACCGTGGCCCGCGCCAAGAGGACCCAACGCGCCGAGGCGCGCCGCCGCTACCGAGCCGCCAACGCGCTCGACGAACCGATCGAGTTCGACGACGACACCGTCCCGGCGACGAGCTCGGGTCGGTCTACCACGACGGGGGCGCCGAAACCGGCCGCCACGTCCGCGCGGATGAGCATCGGGACGGCGTTCAGGACGTCATTCCGGCCACTCAACGTACGCGAGGACCTGGCGTCGCTGCCGTGGATCGCCACCCACACGCCGGCGCTCTGGGTACCGCTGCTGGTCACGATCGGGAGCGCGGTCGCTCACGGCCGTCGCGGGATCGAACGAGTTCGTCGCCAACATCCTCTTCACCTATCTTCGTGATGTTCCCCGCGATGGGCAGCGTCTTCATCGGCGGCTTCCTGGCGCCTCGGGCCAGCTGGCTGGTCGGCCTCATCGTCGGCGTGGTGTCGGCGACTTGCTACGTCGCGCTGGGGGTCGCCAAGGTGTTGCCGTCGCCATTCCAGGCGACCTTCGACCTCGTCGCCGCAGGACGCCGTGATCGTGGCCTACGTGACATCCATCTCGTTCGGGACCTTCCTTGGCGCGGCGGCGGCCTGGTACCGCCGCTTCCTCCGCTACTCGAGTCCGAACCGAGGCAGGACGCAGGCATCCAAGCCGGGGCAGAAGAAGGCCGGCGACGGCCGGACACGCACGGCGGCACCGTCGCAGAAGGCGCCCGTCAAGCGCTGATCGACGGTCTCCGCCGTCGCGCCAGAGCAATCTGCCGAAGGCCCACGTCCGAACCATCGGGTGGATGCATTCCGACGCCGCGCGCCCGAACGATCGCCGGACACGGAAGCTCGGGCCGTCATGGATGCTCGAACGAGCGGCGGCGTCGGAGGTATCCGCCCCGTTCCCGCGGCCGGCTAGCCAAGCCGGCGCATCCCGGCATGACCGAGCTGTCGGACACCGGCCGGCCGGTCCGGTCCGCCGGCCTCGGCGGCCACCTCGGGGAGTGGCCGGATCCCCCGGGCGATGACATTCACCACCTCGCCCTCGCGCTGGAGGTTACCGTCCACCAGCAGCAGCGCGTGTCGCCGCACGACGCTCCGCAGCCGGGCCCAGGTATCCGGCCAGAGCGTGACGTTGACCATCCCGGTCTCGTCCTCGAGGGCCAGGAAGACCGTGCCTTTCGCGGTCATCGGGTGCTGGCGGGTCACCACCAGGCCACCGATCCGGACCCGGCCCGACGGCATCTCGGAGAGGGCCGCATTGGTCACCGCGCCCAGCCGCTCCAGGGCCGGCCGGAAGAGGGTCACGACCTGGCGCCGCGCATCCAGCCCGATGACCGCGTAGGCGTCACCGATCCGCTCCGATTCGGTGATGGCGGGGAGTGCCGGGGCCTCGGTCGCGGGGAGCCGCAGGTCCATCGGCCGGCCGGCCGTGGCGGATCGCTTGCCGGCCGCGCGCCCCAGCCCGCGCAGCGCCTTCCCATCCACCCGGCCGCGTGACGCGCCGGCCACCTCGCGGAGCTGCCACAGGAGCTCGCGCCGCGGGCGGCCCAGCGAATCCAGCGCCCCGGTCCGGATGAGCCGTTCCAGGACCTCCTCGGGGAGCCCGGTCCGTTCGACGACCTCGGCCAGGGTCGTGTACGGCCCGCGGGCGAGTTCCGCATCCAGGAGTGCCTGGTGCTGCTCGCCGATCCCCTTGACCAGGTGGAGCCCGAGCCGGACGCCCCAGCCGACGGTCACCTCCGGCACCCAGCGCTCGCGCGCCGCCGCCGACGGCACGACACAGGCCGGCGAGACGACCACCTCCGGCCGTGCCGTGATGCCGGCGCCGTCCGGCAGCGGCTCGCCCGGTCGGCCCACCCATTCGGTCGTGGTCTTGTAGGCGGATGCGTTGATGTCGACCGGCAGGACGGCCACCCCGTGGCGCTTCGTGTCGTTGACCAGGACCTCGACCGGGTAGAAGCCCATCGGCTGGGCGTTGATCAGCCCGACCAGGAACTGGGCCGGGTAGAACAGCTTGAGGAACGACGACTCGTAGGCGGTCCGTGCGAACGCCGCCGCGTGCGACTTGGCGAACCCGAAGCTGGCGAACGCGGCGACCTGCCGGAAGAGCTCCTCGGCGATCTCCTCGGTCATCCCGGACTGGCGCATGCAGCCCTCGAAGAACTGCTGGTGGAGCTTCTCCATCTCGCGGCTGGAGCGCCACGTCCCCATCGCCCGCCGGAACCCGTCCGACTCGGCCGGGGTGAAGCCGCCGACCTCGATGGCGATGCGCATGACCTGCTCCTGGTAGAGGATCACGCCCATCGAATCCTTGAGGATCGGTTCGAGGCTGGGGTGGAGGTAGGTCACCGGTTCGAGGCCCTGCTTGCGCCGCAGGAACGGGTGGACGGCGTTGCCCTGGATCGGGCCTGGCCGGATGATCGCCACCTCCACCACGAGGTCGTCGAGGCTCTTCGGGCGCGACTTCGGGAGCGTCTGCATCTGGGCCCGGCTCTCGACCTGGAAGACCCCGACGGTATCGGCCGCCTGGAGCATCTCGAACACCTCCGGGACGTCCTCGGGCAGCCGGTCGAGATCGAGGCAGACGGCGCAGTCGTGCTCGATCAACTGGAGCGTCTCGTCCATCGCGGCCAGCATCCCGAGACCGAGCAGGTCGAGCTTGATGAGCTTCAGCGTCTCGACGTCGCGCTTGTCGAACTGGACCACGACGCGATCGACCATGGTCGCGCGCTCCAGCGGCGCGATGTCGATGAGCGGCGCTGCGGTCACCAGCATCCCGCCCGAGTGGATCGACAGATGACGCGGAAAACCATCGATCCGGGCACAGAACTCGAGCCAACGCTCCCAGTCGGACAGGCCGACCGTCGAACCGCCGCGGGCCTGGGGCGGCGGCTCCGGCTCGACCCGCGCGACCGAGGAATGGGCGGGCGCCGCGCCCTGATCCGCGCGTCGTTGCGCCGGTGGGTCCCAGCGTGTCGGCCGACCGAGCTTGTCGGTGGCGCGCGGCGGCGGCTCCAGCTGGCCACTCTCGGGGTCCACTCGCCGCCCATCGATGAGCGCCGGCGCGATCAGCCGCTCGCGGTCCGCCTGGTAGCCGGTGCCACGGCCGGCCCTGAGCCAGGCCACGCTGGCCGGGGTGTCGCCCGGGCCGCCCTCGTCGTCGGTCGAGCCTCCCGGCCGGATCGCGGTCCGCGGCGCGAGCCGATCGGACAAGGCGCCGGTCCCGTCCGTCGCGCCCCGCGTGTCAGACCCGGTAGCGACGCCATCGCTACCTGGTAGGTTGGCAGGGCCGGAAGCCGGCGCCGGACGGCCAAAAGCCGCCGTCGGACGGCCCTCCGACGCACGCTCACGCACGAACGACACGGTCTCGGCCGCTGTCAGCCTGCCTTGTGGCCCTCTCTGGCCCGCAGATAACGATGGCGTCGTTGACGGCTGGGGGAAGTCGGGGGCGCCCGGCTCCGGCAGACGTCGGGAGAGCCCTGCTCGGGGCCGTCGGACACGTCCGGGGCGTTGGGCCCGTCCGAGGCGGATCCATCCCGGAGCCACGCGAACGGTCGCGGTGCGGTCGGGTCCTCCGGCTTCGGCGGCTGGCGCCAGGGCGGCACCTTCCCGACGAGCGGCATCCGCGTGTTCAGCTGGCCCATCCCGTCGACGAAGCCGAGTCCTTCGGCAGCCTCGGCCGCACCCGCCTCGGCCGGCAGCCCCTCACCCGGCCGCCGGAAGAACTCGGCGAACCCGCCGTCCGCCTCCAGGTCGCGCCGGACCATGACCGAGTCGTAGGTCTCGAGCGCCTTCGCCACCCGATCGACCAGCGGCCGCGGAAAGCCCAGCGCATAGCCCACCTCGCGCACCGCCGAGCGCGCCCGATAGGTGACGAGGTTGCAGACCATCCCGGTGTGCTCCGGGCCGTAGCGGCCGTAGACGTACTGGATGACCTCCTCACGGCGTGCCGAACTGAAGTCGATGTCGACGTCCGGATAGGTCGTCCGACCCGGATTGATGAACCGCTCGAACAGGAGGTTGTGGACGATCGGCTCGACTCGGCTGATCCCGAGGGTGTACGACACGATCGAGCTGGTCGCGCTGCCCCGACCCTGGGCCGGGATCCCCCGCTCCTTCGCGAAGCGCATCAGGTCCCAGCAGATCAGGAAGAACTCGGCGAGGCCGGCCCGCTCGATGACGTCGAGCTCGTGCGCAAGCCGCTTGACGACCGCGGAGGTCACCGGGTGGTAGCGCTTCCTGGCGCCCGCCCAGCACAGCTCCGACAGGTACGAGAACGGCGTCTCCCGGTCGGGCACCGGGAAGCCCGGGAAGCGGTATTGCTCGAAGCCGAGATCGACCGAGCACGACGCCGCGAGCTCCGCCGCCATCGAGATCCCCGACGCCCAGGCATCCGCCGTCCGACCAGCGCCGACCGCCAGCGCCGCCATCTCGGAACCCGACTTCAGGTACGACTCGCCGTCGGGCCGCCGCAGGTCGCCGAGCCCGTCGAGGGTCCGGCCGTGCCGGATCGCGGTCAGGACGTCGGCCAGCTCGCGGTCCTCGGGTCGGGCGTAGTGGACATCGTTGGTGACGACGACCGGCAGGCCGAGCATCTCGGCCAGGGCAGCGCCCTCGGCCACGAGCCAGTCATCGTCGGGAAGGAAATGGTGGGAGAGCTCGACGAAGAACCCGCTGGTCGCCGGGCCGTCCCCTCGGCCGAACAGCCCCGCGTAGCGCTCCGCCACGGCCCGCGCCCCGGCCCGATCGCCCATCCGCAGCCGGCGGACCAGCTCGCCGTCCCGGCAGCCCGACAGCGCGATAAGGCCCTCGGTGTGCTCGGCCAGGAGGGCCTGGCTGAACCGTGGCACGCTCTTCGTGCCGGCCATGTTGGCGTGCGACACGAGCCGGCACAGGCTCCGCCAGCCGACCTGGGAGCGTGCCAGCAGGACCAGGTGCGGGCCGCGGACCCGGTCCCCGATCCCGCGCAGATCCTCCTTGACCGGTAGCCGATGACCGGGCAACCGGGCGCGGGTCGGACGGGGCCGGACGGGGAGGCCCTCGATCACGTCGGGCGGGACCGGGGCCGCCGACGGACGTCCGCCGCGTCGACGCGGCCGACGTGCCTGGACCACGATCCCGTCCGGGTCGGCGACCGCCGGATCGAGCAGCTCGATCTCGAGCCCGATGACCGGATGGAGGCCGGCCGCCTCCGCCGCGCTGACGAATCGAACCGCCCCGTACAGGCCGGCATGGTCGGTGACGGCCAGTCCGGTCAACCCCAGTTCGACGGCCCGCTCGACGAGGTCGTCGGGCGCGGACGCGCCGTCGAGGAACGAGAAGTTCGTGTGGCAGTGGAGTTCGGCGTACGGGGTCGGTGCCACGGGTCGCTCCGGGTCGGAAGCGGCTGTCTGGGGGCCTCACAACATAGAACATCTGTTCTATGTTGACAACCCTGGAGTCCCGGTCGAACCCCGGACAAGATTCCCATCCGGATGCCCGGAATCGATGAAACAAGAACCCCCATGTCGGCGTCTCACGGACATGCACGCACCGATGCGCCAGATCGCCTTCTCCGTCGTTCGGATCGGGGCCATGGTCGCGCTCGCGATGCTCCTGATCCTTGGCATCCTCCCCGCGGTATTGGCGGTCCAGGCGGCCAGCCAGTAGGCGGAACCACATGACGTCTCGGCGCCTGGGGGCTCGGGACGATCGGCGGCGCTCGACTGCGACGGTCGGGCTGCCGACCTGCCAGATGAGCTGGTGAGCAGCTCGTCAGGCCACTGGACCCCGTCGCTTGGGGGCGACGGGGTCCTTTCATGCCTCCCATCCAGGTCCCATTGTCGAGCGCTCGGTCGCGGTGTAGCGTCGCTTGGTGAGCAGCCGGTGGATCTTCGCGGTCATCGTCCTTGTCGCGACGGTGTTCTTCGTCTCCGGCCTCCGCTACGTTCCTGGGACCCTGTACGCACGGAGCGGCGGGATCTGCGGCCCGCTGACGGACTCGGCCGGAAACGTGGTCGGCGACGCGGGTCCCTGTCCATCTTCCTTCGCGCCGCTCCCGACCGACCAGGATTCGCGCTGGGAGTGGGCGCCGTTCTGGGTCGCCGCCGACTAGCGTTCGAACATCGAAGCGCCGGACCCGTCAGTCGGCGGCCACAGGTCCATTCTTCGCCGGGCGGCTAGGATGCGCGCGATGCCATCACCCCGGTCCGTCGTCGCCTTCGGCCTCCTCTTCCTGGCCGGTGTCGTTCTGGCGGCGTGCGGAACGGCGGCCTCGAGCGACACCCCGAGTGCGAACCAGAACCCGAGCCCGACCGCTCGCCCTTCGGCACGATCCAGCTTCAGCGGCAGCCTCCCGCCGGCAGGCGGGCAGACCGAGACCGATTGGGGCACGATCTGGGACACCCTCCCGAAGGGCTTCCCGACCCCGCCCGGATCGACGCCGGCCGAGGAGACGGCGACCGGTCCGGCCTCCGCCAACCTCGTCGTCGACGGGTCGGACGCGAAAGGGATCGCGACCGGTGTGCAGCAGGCGCTCGGGGTGGCCGGCTACAAGACGAAGGGGCTGCAGGGGCCGCTGGAAGACGGCTCGTATGTCCTCGAGATGACCGGATCCCCCGTCGACTGCCGCGTCCAGGTCACGGCCGCACCGACCGGTGGGCTGACGACCGTGACGATCATGTACGGCGCCGCCTGCCCGCACGACTGATCACGGTGCCGGAGCGCACCCGAGACGGTGCTCCGGCGCAACGCAAAGCCCGTCTCAGGCGTCTATGCTGCAGCTGACCGGTCCGAATGATCCGGTCCGACCGAGCCTGGGGGAGGCGAGATCGTGCAGTCGGCACATCCGAGGGACATCGGGGCGCTCGCGCTGGTCGTGGGGCTCCTCTTGATCCTCTTCGTCCTCAGCGTGATGCTGGGGTCGCCGACGCGCTGACGCCGGCGAGGATCGACTCGATCCCGAAAGCGTAGGCGGCGTCGATGTCACCGCCGAGGCGGAAGGCCCCCGCCAATTCCATGGTCACGAAGCCATGCGCCCACGCGACCATCGTCCGAGCTCCCTCGAGTGCGACCGCTTCACCGGCCAGGCGAGCCATCGCGCGGACGATCGGCAATCCGAGCCCGGCGACCGTCTCCGGGTCGGGGTTCGCGCCAGGCGGCAGATCGGCGAAGAGCAGCCGGTATCCGTTCGGGTTGCGCAGGACGAAGGCGCGGTACTCCGTGGCGACGACGCGCAGATCCGTCCTGGGATCGTCGGTCTCCGTGGCCCGGGCCAGCGTTCGCGACAGGTCGGCGACAACCCCCTCGCCGACGGCGCGCACGAGGGCGGCGTGGTCCGGCACCCGCTTGTAGAGCGATGGGCCCTGGACGCCGACCGCCTCGGCGACACTGCGCATCGTCACGCCCGGCAACCCGTCCGCCTCGAGGATGCGGCGCGCCGCGGCGACGATGGCGTCGGTCGAGGTGCGGGCCGGGGCGGGACTCATGCGCTCGATTATAGGCTATTGACATTAGCCGTCAAGGCTATACAGTGTAGCCATTGACCCTCGACAGCCGGTCGGGGTCCGATGGGAGACGGGACGATGACGACGATGGCGAGGACGATCGATGAGACTGCGGCGCCGACGGTGACGGTTCGTGGCTGGCTCCGGCTCGAAGGGGCGGCGGCGTTCGCGGCCGGCCTCGCGCTCTACGGCTGGCTCGACGCGCCGTGGCTGGCGGTCGTGCCCCTCCTGCTCGTGCCGGACATCTCGGCGGTCGGCTACCTGGGCGGCCCTCGGCTCGGCGCGTTCACCTACAACCTGGTCCACAACTGGGCCGTCGGGCTCGCCGTCCTCGGACTCGGGCTGGCGACGGGCACAGTGGCGGTCTCGGTCATCGGAGCGATCCTCATCGCCCACGTCGGGATGGACCGCGCCCTCGGCTACGGCCTGAAGCTGCCGACGTCGTTCCAGGACACCCACCTCGGCCGGATCGGCAAGGATCGCAGTCAGTCGTAGAGCCGTTCCAGGTGCCAGGAATCGTCGATACGGTCCAGGTAGACGAGCGCCAGCCAGCGGCTCCCCGCCACCTTGAAGTAGTCGCGGGCGATCGGATCGCGCCACCAGGCCTCCTCCACGCGCCAGCGGTTGCAGACCTCGACGGCCTCGCGCTGGC
This sequence comes from uncultured Chloroflexia bacterium, assembly GCA_963746865.1. Classification (GTDB taxonomy): domain Bacteria; phylum Chloroflexota; class Limnocylindria; order Limnocylindrales; family CSP1-4; genus SPCO01. Next base: position 31,071 of record CAVVDB010000006.1, on the reverse strand, counting down.
CGTTCCAGCGGATCGCCACGAGCACCCCCTCGGTATCGAGCTCCACCTCGATCGGGGGGTGTTCGCGCAGGAGCCGGGTCACGAGGTCAGGCTCCGCCAGGCCCAGCGCGTCTCGGGGAGTGGCGCCTCCGGGTCGACAAGTTCCACCCGCCGGACTCGGTCCTCCCCGAACGTGAGCGCAAGGCGAGCCAGTTGCCACTCGAGTCGAGCGCCGCGAGCGGCCTGTGGCGTGAACAGCGGGAGCTGCTGACCGGCCGCCGGGGCGGTACCGTCCAGTTCGAGCGAGAGACGCGCGACCGCGGCCGGCGGCGGGGTCCGTTCCAGGCGGGCGAACAGGAGGCGTTCGATCGCCTCGGCGTCTGCGGTCGGTTCGGGGAAGCGCTGCTCCACGTCGACGTCGGGAAGGACCCCGGCCCGGGCGAAGGCGAGATCGAGGTCCAGGTGCAGCCGGGCCCGCGAGGCCGCGAGACCGCGGGCGACGAGTTGATCGGTCAGCGCGGCCGCCAGTCGATGGAGGACGAAGCGGAGCGGCTCGAGATCCTCGACCGCGGGTTCGATCGGCAGGCCGAGCCGGAGGTGCTCCGGGGTCCTGGCGCGGCCGGAACGGCTCGAGTTCCTGGCCACGGGCCCGGGCGTGGATCCGGGCGCCCTCCTCGCCGAAACGGGCGACGAGCGCGGTCCGATCCAGCTCGGCGACGGCCCCGATCCGCCGCAAGCCGAAGCGCGACAGCCGGGCACGGACATCGGGATCCTGGGTGAGGAGGGCGGATGGATGCGGAGCGAGGAAGCCGGCCTCATCACCGGGCGGGACGAGGTTTGGTGCCCCGGGCCGGGCGAGGACAGCGGCCACGGTCGCGCTGAACCGGGTGCCGGCGATCCCGGCCCGGATGCCGCCTCCCCCACCGAGCGCCGTTCCCAGGGCCTCGACCAGCCGGCTGACGAGGACCGGTTCCGAACCCCACAACGGCTCGAGCCCGTCGACCTGGACCTCGAACAGCCCGAACGCGGCATCGAGCGGGTCGGCGCTGCCGGCGATCCCAGGGCTGAACGCCGCGAGCGCCTCGAAGGCGGCTTCCACGGTCGCCCGGTCCGCGTCCGGGTCCGGATCGAGGAAGGTCGCCTCAGGGACGAGCCGGTGCGCGCTCCCGAGCGGGATCCCCCGCCGGACGCCCAGGGCCCGGGCCTCCGGGTTCGCGTCGACGACCGGCCCCGGATCCCACGGCCGGCCGCCCAGGATGAGCGGGCCGGACGGGAAGGGCTCGAAGGCTCGCGCCCGGGCCAGTTCGAGGGGGAGGTGCGGTCGGTGGAGATGGAGGAGTCGCATCGTGGTCGGTCCGTTCGTCGATCGCGGGGGCTGGAGCGGGGGCCTCATCGCGGAGAAGGTCGTCACGGCCGAGACAGGCGTCGCGCTCGCCGCCCTCCGCGTACAGGATCCGGAGGGTCGCCCGCCTCCCCGGCGGGCCGTAGCGGTTGCGGGCGACCAGCGCCTCCGTCCGCTGGCCGACGATGTCGTGTCCGAGCCGGATCCACGACCGTCGGGCGAGTTCGAGGCGGACACCGGTCGACTCCGCGACGGCGGTCGCGAGACCACCGGCGAGGCCCGGGGGTTCGAGCACGATGAAGAGCGTCTCCGAGCGCCGGGCGAGCGCCGCCAGCCGGCCGAGCCGGTCGGCGATCCGGGCCGGACGGTCCGTGGCCGCGAGCCGGCCGCCGGGCAGGTCGAGGACGAGCAGGTCCACCGAGCGTCCGGCAAGCAGCGCCCCACCGATGGCCAGGCCCTCGTCGAGCGTTTCCGGGGTGATGACCACGAGCCACTCGAGCCGGATGCCGCGCGCGACGGCCTCGACCGGGTCGAAACTGCGCGACAGGTCCAGCCAGGCCACGATCGAGCCGGCCGTCTGGGCCTCCGCCGCGAGGCGATGGACGAGGGTCGTCCGGCCACTGGAACCGTCGCCGCGGATCGCGACACTGGCCGAGCGCGGGAGGCCGCCGGGACCCAGGATCGCGTCGAGCGCCGCGAAGCCGGTGCGGATGACGCGGTCGTCGGGGGTCGGGGAGGGCCGGGGCTCGGGCGCCAGGGCGAGGGCCCCGTCCGTGATCCTCGGAGCTGCCGCTCCCCAGCGAGCCTGGAGGCCCGCCACGGCTGCGGTCACGTCCGGGGAGAGGGTCGCCATCGGATGGTTAGATTAGAACATCTGTTCGACAGAATCAAGGGGCTGCGACCTCCTCCCACACGATTTTCGGGTCGTTCCAACCAAGCGGAACCATCGCGGGAATAGGCGTGGGGGCCGGGCGCGGTGATCGGGGGCCGGGCGCGGTGATCGGGGGCCGGGCGCGGTGATCGGGGGCCGGGCGCGGTGATCGGGGGCCGGGCGCGGTGATCGGGGGCCGGGCGCGGTGATCGGGGGCCGGGCGCGGTGATCGGGGGCCGGGCGCGGTGCGACCCGTCCTTGGCACGGTCGTGGAGGCTCTCGAGATTGCCTCGGTAGTTCGGCATGATCGGAACTACACGAAAATCATCTCCGAGGGACCCGCCGGCCACGGCGACGTCACCAGCCCGTCACGCGTGACGCCTACCGTCACTCCCCTACCATGCTCGCCATGTCCCTCCAGCCTGCTGCGCCGATCCCCGAGCGACCGATCCTGGTCGTCGACGACGACGCCAAGATCGTCCGGCTGGTGCGGACCTACCTGGAGCGTGACGGTTTCGCGGTCGTGACCGCGGCTGATGGTCCGGCCGCCCTTGACGCCATCGAACGCCACCGGCCCGCCCTCGTCGTCCTCGACCTGATGCTCCCCGAACTGGACGGGCGAGCCGTCATCCGAGCCGTGCGACGCGACGACGAGGCTGGCGCCACCCCGATCCTCATCCTGTCAGCCCGTGGGTCGACGCTCGATCGCATCGCCGGGCTCGAGGACGGCGCCGACGACTACCTGCCGAAGCCGTTCTCGCCGGCCGAACTGGTCCTTCGGGTCAAGTCGATCCTTCGCCGAACGGCCGCGGCCGGGGCGAGCGCCTATGCGCCCGGCACCACCCTCGAGCAGGCCGACCTCATGATCGACCTCGACCGCCACGAGGTCACCCGCGACGGCCAGCCGATCCCCCTGACCCGGGTCGAGTTCCGGCTCCTCGTGACCCTCGTCGAAGCCGGTGGCCGGGTCCTCACCCGTGACCAACTCCTCGACGCCGTCTACGGCCAGGATCAGGCCGAGGTCCTCGACCGGACCATCGACGTCCACATCGGCCGCCTCCGCGACAAGCTGGCGGACGACGCCGAGGCGCCGCGCTACGTGGCAACCGTCCGCGGCATCGGCTACCGCGCGGCTCGATCGTGATCGGCCGCGGCATCGCGACGAGGATCGCCCTGGCAGCGCTCGCGTCGGCGGCGGTCGGGGTCGCCATCGTCGCCATCGGGATCACCGTGGTCGGTGCGGAGATCTTCCGAGCGCTGATGGTCGAGGCAGGCGATTCCGCGGACCACGCCCAGGCGATGTACGACGAATCGGTCACCACGGTCGTTCTGGCCGCGGTCATCGTGGCGGCGCTCGCCAGCGTGGCCCTGGCGATCGTCCTGGCCCGGATGCTCGCCCGACCGCTGGCCGAGGTCGGCGGCGCGGCCCGGCGGATCGCCGAGGGCGACTACGCCGCGCGGGTCCCCCGCCCTGCCCCCGAGGAACTCGCCAGCCTCGCCGACTCGTTCAACCAGATGGCCGCCAGCCTCGAACGCCAGGAGGCGATGCGGCGCGACTTCATCGCCAACGCGGCCCACGAACTGCGGACGCCGCTGACCAACCTGCAGGGCTACCTCGAGGCCCTGCGGGACGGCGTGATCGTGGCGGATCGGGGCACCTACGAATCGCTCTGGGACGAGGCGGAACGGCTGGTCCGGCTCTCGCGCTCGCTCGACGCACTCGCCGAAGGTGACGCCGCGACGACCCCGCCGCCGCTCGAGGAACTGGACCTGGCAGCGGCCATCCGCGCCGCGCTCGACATCGCGCAGCCGACCCTCGAACGCGCCGACCTCCGCCTCGTCGTCGATCTCCCGGAGCGGCTCCCGGCTCGCGCCAACCCCGATGCCCTCGCCCAGGTCCTCGGCAACCTCATTTCCAACGCCGCTCGCTACACGCCGCCAGGCGGGACGGTCACGGTCCGCGCCGAGCGCCGTCCGGCCGACCTCCTCGTCTCGATCTCGAACACGGGAGAGGGCATCCCGCCCGACGACCTCGACCGCGTCTTCGAGCGCTTCTATCGCGTCGAGAAATCGCGCGACCGAGCACATGGCGGTGCCGGCATCGGCCTGGCCATCGTCAAGCAGCTGGTCGAATTGGGCGGCGGGCGCGTCGGCGCGGACTCCAGCGATGGCGTGACGCGCTTCTGGTTCAGCCTCCCAGCCTGATCATCAGGGGAGGGCGATGGCGACCATCCCGATGACGATGGCGACGAGCCCCGACCACTGGATCGGCTTGAGCCGTTCGCCGAGGAACGCCACCGCCGCGATGATCGGCACCACGGGACCGAACGACGAGGCGAGACCGACCATCCAGGTGGGCGCGGTCTCGAGCCCGATGGCGAAGACCGTTAGTCCGACGACGTCGAGCGTCCCGGCCAGGACAAGTGTCGTGACGATCCGGCTTCGGCGCCACACCTCGGGAGAGCCCTCGACCGGTGACGCCGCTCCATGCCGTCTCGCGGCGACCAGCACCCACACAAGCGGGGCCATGAGAAGGGCCGTGTTGACGATCCGCGCGACGAGCAGGACCTGGAGCCAGCCCGCCGATTCGAGCGCGATATCGGTGGCGATCGCCATCGCCGAGAACAGTACGAGCGCGATGACCGCGAAGACGACGCCCGGACCGGCCAGCCTGGTGGCTCGCCAGCCGCCATCGAACGACACGCCGGTCAGGATCACGCCGATCGTCGCGATGGCGGCGCCAAGCGCCTGCGTCACGGTGAGGGACTCGCCGCGGATCGCGACCGCGAGCACCACGGTCAGTCCGCCGTAGGCCGCCACCATCCCGCTGACGACGGTGATCGGCCCGACCCTCAGCCCGTTGATATACGACAGGTAGGCACCGGCCCCGATGACCCCGACGAAGGCGGCCCAGCCGAGCGCGGCGGGGTCGGTCGGCAGCCCGGTCCCGGTGACCAGGGCCATGAGCGCGAGGATCACCGCGCTGGTGACCACCACGCCTCCCGCCACCAGGAGCGATCCGATGTGGCGGGCCGTCACGGCGCTCAGGAGGTCGAGCGTGCCCCAGGCGAGGGCCGCGCCGAGACCGGCCAGCATTCCGAAGGGCATCGGCGGAGCCTAGCCGCGCGCTCCGGATCACGGACCGAGGTCGCGCCAGTCAGGACGTCCGGAGGGCCGGCGACCTCGTGCTACCATTCCGAACCGGTCCCCCGTCCGCGGACGGGACGCGACCATCCGTGGGGATGTAGCTCAGCTGGAAGAGCACTGCGTTCGCATCGCAGGGGTCAGGGGTTCGAGTCCCCTCATCTCCACCACCGCACCTGAGCGTCCGATCAGGACCCGAGCGTCAAGGCAAACAACTCGGCCGAGGCCAGCGGATCGCCGCCGCGGTCGTTCACGCCACCGACGACGAGCACACGACCATCAGCCAGCGTCGTGGCCGTGTGGCCTGCTCGAGCCGAGGTCATGTCGGCAGTCGCCGTCCAGGTGCGCGTGGCCGGGTCATACAACTCGGCGGAAGCGTACGTGGGGGCCTGCCGGGCACCATAGGATCGCCCGCCCGACACGAGCACGCGACCATCGGGCAGCAGCGCGGCCGCCTGGCCAAGGCGAGCCGTCTCCATGCTTCCCGTCGCGGTCCAGGTCCCGACGGCCGGGTCGTACACAGCCGCGTGTGCCGAGCCGGCCGCGCCAGGCCCGCGCGGGACATCGCCACCCACGATCAGCACGGTCCCGTTCGGCAGGAGGGTGGCCGTATGGCCACCGAATGGTTCGGCCAGGTTCCCAGTTGCCGTCCAGGTTCCCCTGACCGGGTCATACAGCTCGGCGGAGACGGATCGGTCGCGGTCGTAACCACCCGCGACCAGCACCGTTCCGTTCGGCAGGAGGGTCGCGCTATGGCCGTGGCGACGCTCCGTCATGGTGCCCGTGGCCGTCCATGTCCGAGTGGCCGGGTCGAACAGCTCCGAGGAGGCGAGCTTCGGCCCGAAGGGCTCGCTCGAGCCCCACCCGCCGGCGACGAGGACCCGGCCGTCGGGCAGGAGCGCGACTGAGGGGCCGCTTCTCGCCTCGGTCATGCTCCCGGCGGTGGACCACGACCCCGTCCGCGGGTCGTACAGCTCGGCTGAGGCCAATTCGTGATCGGCGCCCCCCGGGGCGCTGCTCAGAGTGCTGAGCCCGCCCGTCACGAGCACCGTGCCATCCTTGAGCAGCGTTGCCGTATGCCAGGCTCGGCCCTGGATCATGCTCTCCGTGGCGGTCCAGGACCCCGTCCGGGGGTCGTACAACTCGGCGGAGGCCAGCCCGGTGTCGGCGACTTGGCCCCCAGCCACGAGCACCCTGCCATCCGGCAGCAGTGTGGCGGTGTGACCGTCGCGGGGCGTGACCATGCTCCCGGTCGCGGTCCAGGCAGGCGCCGTCGCGACGGCCGTCGGCGATGGCGAGCCCCCCGCTGCGGGGCCGACACCCGTCCTCGGCACGAATTGAAGCAGCGCGACGACCGCCACGACACCGAGGACCAGTCCGACAGGGGCGAACCAGGTGCGTCCCGCGTTCGGGAGCACGCCTCTCCATCTGTCGATCGGCGTGTGATGGCCGCGTCTCGGCCTAGCCTGGACATCGTCGAGAACCGACCGGAGCAGCCGGTCGGGCGGGGCGGACGGAAACGCGTCAAGCACGTCTGTGAGCAAGTCCATGAACCGGCCGTCGTCGGTCACGTCGTCCGTCCTTCCGAGGGCAGGAATCGGTCGTCGGCCTCGACCGCTCCCCGTAGCGTTCGCAGTGCGTAGTGGAGTCGTGACCGTGCGGTGCCGACCGGGATCCCGAGCGCTTCGGCGACCTCGGTCAGCGGCAGGCATTCGTAGTGGTGCATGACGATGACCGCCCGCTGCTCGACGGGCAGTCGGTGGAACGCCCGCTCCAGTTGATCCCGGTCGGCAACGCGACCGGCGCTATCGACCTCGCTCGGTTCCAACCAGACGACGCGGACGTTGGCGACGTGTGCCCGCTGCCGACGCGCCTCGTCGTAGCAGGCCCGGATCAGCAGGCGGTGAAGCCACGCGTCGAAGCGGGCAGGGTCACGGAGCGATGGGAGGTCGCGCCACGCCTTCAGGAGCGTCGACTGGACCGCGTCCTCGGCCCGATCCCGGTCGTGGACGACCCGGACCGCGATCGCGTAGAGGCCATCGATCGAGGCCGCGGCGAGCACCCCGAACGCGTCGCTATCGCCGTTCCTCGCCCGGTCGATGAGATCCAGCACCGGTCCTCCGCGCTAGGCCGCACTGCCCTGTCACTGAGTATGGCCGCGGACGCTTTCAGAACGTTCAAAGGTGATCGGCGGGCGCCTCGGCGAGGGCCCCGTGGAGCTCGGTCGAATGCTCCCGTAGCCAGCGGCGCCAGACCTTGTGGTCTGGGCGGCGGGAGGCCACGACCGCCCAGAAGCGCGGTCCGTGGCCGAAGACGCGCAGATGCGCGAGCTCGTGGATGACGACCGTCTCGAGGGCTTCGGGCGGGGCCAGGATCAGCCGCCAGGAGAAGGCGAGGCGGGCCTGACGGGTGGCACTCCCCCAGCGGGTCCGTTGGTCGCGGATGCTGACCGCGGCCGGGGTGACGCGGAGGGACGCTGCGTGACGGGCGATCTCGCGCTCGATGGCGGCCCGGGCCTTGGGCTTGAGCCACGCTTCGAGGACCGCGCCCGTCGAGCGACGATCGGCCGGCGCCAGGTGGACGATCAGTTCGTCCTCATCGGCCCCGCCGATCCGCTCTACGGTGGAGCGGCGGCTCCCCGGTCGTGCCGGCACGAGCCGAAGCCGATGGAGGTCGCCGCGGAACCGGATGGTCGCCCCATCACGCAACCCGCCGCGGGCCGCCAACTCGGCGCGCTCGCGTGCCTGACGAGCGAGGTGCCGCCGAAGCCACGGCTCGCGTTCGGCGAGGAACCCTTCGACGTGGCGTCCAGGGTCAGTCCAGCCGCGCCGACCGACCGCCGGCACGGTGACGACGACTCCCCGGTCCGGGTGGATCACGACCCGCAGGCCGCGCGACCGGGGCGACCGGCGGAGCGTGTAGGCCATCGGCCCGCCGGGCAGTCGCGCGACCATGGCCGACTCCACGGCCCCACCGGCGGCCGTGTTCGCGCGGGCGCCCGTCACGCCCGACGCAGGAGGCGCCCTGGCCGCTCGCCGGTCTCGCTGCCGGCGAGGATCGCCGGACGCCCGTTGACGATCACGTGGTCGATCCCGACCGGGTAGCGCGCGGGCTCCATGTAGGTCGCCGCGTCGGCGACCGTGGCCGGGTCGAGGACGACGAGGTCGGCCATCGCACCCTCGCGGATGACGCCGCGATCATGGAACCCGAGCCGTGCGGCAGGGACGGAGGTGAGCTTCGCGATCGCAGTCTCGAGCGGTAGCAGGCCACGCTCGCGGACATAGGTGCCGAGAACCCGGGCCGTGCTCCCGTAGGTCCTCGGGTGCGGCCGGCCGGCATCGAGGATCGGATGCCCGGGGCGCCGACCCTGGGCGTCCGTGCAGACCGCGATCCAGGGCACGGCCATGATCGTCTCGATGTCGTGCTGGGTCATGCAGTCGATGACGACCGAGACATCGAGTCGGTCGTCGACAAGCAGGTCGAAGGCAAGATCGGCCGGGTCCGCGTGTTCGTCGCCCGCGAGTTCGGCCAGCGAGCGACCGGCCCACGTCGGGCGGCTCGCGGCCCAGGAGATCCGGATCCCCGCCCACCCCGGGTCGGACGCCACGTTCTCCCAGCCGGAGATGCCACGCTCCATCTCCGAGCGGACGAGATCGCGGATGTGCGGATCGGCGAGGGCGGCCACGCATTCGTCCACGCCGAGGGCCTGCAGGGCCGGCGGGAGGATCGTGGCGAGGGTCGTCGCGGCAGCCGTATACGGGTAGTGGTCGGCGGCGACGTCCAAGCCCTCGGCGCGAGCCGCCTCCAGGCGCGCGACCGCCTCGCCGGCTCGACCCCAGACGGCCCGCGAGGCGCACTTGAGATGCGAGACCTGGAGTCGTGCATCCGGTCCAGCGGCGCGGACGGCGGCGATCGACTCATCGAGCGATACGAACAGGTCGTCGCACTCATTCCGCATGTGCGTCGCGTACAACCCGCCACGCCGTGCACTCGCTGCGACCAGGGCCTCGATCTCCTCGGCCGGGGCGTGGATCCCGGGGGCGTAGATGAGCCCCGTCGAGAGGCCCATCGCGCCGACGTCCATGGCGGCCTCGACCTCGCGGACCATGCGCTCGACCTCGGCCTTGGAGGCCGGACGCGCGTCGGCCCCGAGGACGGAGCCACGAACCGTCCCGTGACCTACCAGGAAGGCCACGTTCGGACCGAGCGGCTGTTCGGCGACCCGGTCGAGGTACTCCGCGAAGGTCGCCCAGCGTGCGACGAGGTCGTTCGGGCGGAGCGACAGTTCGATCAGTTCGCGTCCGGTCGGGGTGATCGGCGCCAGCGTATCGCCGCAGTTGCCCGAGACCTGGGTCGTGAACCCCTGGTGCAGGTGGCTCGCCAGCGCGCCGTCGAGGAAGAGGGAGCCGTCTGAATGCCCGTGCGGGTCGATGAATCCGGGGGTGACGACGCCCCCGGCGACATCGATGACGAACTCGACACCGTCCGGGTCGATCGCGCCCAGGTCACCGACCGCCAGGATCCGGTCGCCGAGCACGCCGACATCGGCCTGCTCGCCGGGAGCCCCCGTCCCGTCGATCACCATCCCCCCGCGCAACACGAGGTCGAACGCGGTCATGCGCGGATGGTGCCACGTTCGGCCTCTGCTAAACTCGGCGTCCCGTGGGGCTATAGCTCAGCTGGAAGAGCACCTGCATGGCATGCAGGGGGTCCGGGGTTCGAGTCCCCGTAGCTCCACCAACCGCGACGAGACGCCGAAGCCTCACCCCTCGCCGGCCGGCGGGGGGTGACCTGTCTCCGAGGACCGACGTGACCGACACGACCGAGAGCACCGAGAGCGCCAGCACGACGGGCGATCGAGCGCGGATCGAGCGCTATGACCCGACCGCCATCGAACCGCGCTGGCAGGCCCGCTGGGCCGAGCTCCGGATGCACGAGACCGACCTGCTCGACGAGACGCGGCCCAAGTACTACCTCCTGACCATGTACCCGTACCCGTCGGGCGACCTGCACATCGGCCACTGGTACATCGTCACCCCGAGCGACGCGCTGGCCCGCTTCCGGCGGATGCACGGCGCCAACGTCTTCTTCCCGATCGGCTTCGATGCCTTCGGCCTGCCCGCCGAGAACGCCGCGATCAAGAGCGGTGGGCATCCGTTCACCTGGACGATGCAGAACATCGAGAACATGCGCCGGCAGTTCCGGACGATGGGCGCGACCTTCGCCTGGGACGCGGAGGTGGTCACCGCGGACCCGTCCTACTACCAGTGGAACCAGTGGCTGTTCCTGCGCTTCCTGGAGGCGGGGCTCGCGTATCGGGCGTTGTCGGCGGTCGACTGGTGTCCCAACGACGGCACGCTTGCCCGCGAGCAGGTCGAGGGGACGGAGCGTCGCTGCTGGCGATGCGGCGCGCTGGTCGAGAAGCGGGACCTGGAACAGTGGTTCCTGCGCACGACGGCCTACGCCGACGAGCTGCTCGACTTCACGGGACTCGACTGGCCGGAGCCGATTCGGATCATGCAGACGAACTGGATCGGCCGGTCCGAGGGCGCCGAGATCGACTTCGAGGTCGCGCCCGACGACCACCAGCCGGGCGGCGACCGGCTGCGCGTGTTCACGACCCGACCCGACACCCTGTTCGGGGCGACCTTCATGGTCCTCGCCCCGGAGCATCCGCTCGTCGCCAAGCTGACCGCCCCGGACCTGCGTGCCGAGGTCGAGGCGTACGTCGAACAGGCACGCCGCCGCACCGAGATCGAACGACTCTCGACCGACCGCGACAAGACGGGTGTCGCGATCGGCGCCGATGCGATCAACCCGATCAATGGCGAGCGGATCCCGATCTTCATCGCCGACTACGTCCTCGCCGGGTACGGGACGGGCGCGATCATGGCGGTCCCGGCACACGACGAGCGGGACTTCGAGTTCGCCCGGAAGTTCGGGCTGGAGATCCGCCGCGTCGTCGCCGCGCCGGGCGAGGCAGCCGACGCGCCGATGGACGACGCCTATCTCGCCCACGCCGCCGACGAGCACCTGGTGAACAGCGGGCGCTTCGACGGGATGCTCGCCGATGAGGGCGGGAAGGCGATCGTCGCGGCCCTGGCGGAGACCGGCCGCGCCGAACCCAAGGTCACCTACCGGCTGCGGGACTGGTTAGTGAGCCGGCAGCGGTACTGGGGCACGCCGATCCCGGTGATCTACTGCGATCGCGATGGCGTGGTCCCGGTCCCCTACCAGGACCTGCCGGTGCGACTGCCCGAGACGGTCGACTACGCGGGCAGCGGCGACAACCCGCTCAACCACGACGAGGCGTTCCTGCGGGTCGACTGCCCGCGCTGCGGCGAGCCGGCCCGACGCGAGACGGACACCATGGACACCTTCATGGATTCGTCGTGGTACTGGTTCCGCTACCTGTCCCCGGCCGAGACCGGCGGCCCGGTCGACCGCGAGATGACCGACCGCTGGACGCCGGTCGAGCAATACACGGGCGGCGCCGAGCACGCGGTCATGCACCTCCTGTACGCCCGCTTCTTCACCAAGGCGATGGCCGATTGCGACCTCGTCCGCGACCGCGAGCCGTTCATCCGCTTGTTCAACCAGGGCCAGATCCTTGGTGCCGACGGGGAGCGGATGTCCAAGTCGCGGGGCAACGTCCAGGACCCGGACGAACTCGTCCGCCGCTACGGCGCCGACACGGTCCGTCTCTTCCTGATGTTCATGGGCCCCTGGGACCAGGGTGGGCCGTGGAGCCCGACCGGGATCGGCGGCGTCCACCGGTTCCTCAACCGCGTGTGGACGCTGGTGCTCGACGCCCACGGACGCGAGCCGGGCGATCCGGGTGCCGGTTCGCTGCCCGACGGTGAGACCGACAGTGACGCCCGGGCGGCACTCCGGTCCGCCGCGCACCGGACGCTCCGCGACGTGTCGGCCGACTACGAGGGCTTCCGCTTCAACACGATGATCGCCAAGCTCATGGAGCTCGCCAACACCCTCTTCCGCTACCGCGGGACGGCGGTCGCCGGCGGCCCCGAGTGGGACGAGGCCATCCGCCTCATGCTGCTCATGCTGGCGCCCGCCGCGCCCCACATCAGCGAGGAGCTGTGGAGTCGCCGGCTGGCCGCCGTGGGTCAGGCCTGGGGCTCCATCCATGCCGAGATGTGGCCCGAGGTGGACGCGACGGCGGTGGTCGAGACGACGCGGGAGATCCCGGTCCAGGTCAACGGCAAGCTCCGCGACAAGGTGACGGTCGCCGTCGATGCCTCGGTCGCCGAGATCGAGGCGGCGGTCCTGGGTCGTGAGCGGATCCAGGCCATCCTCGAGGGCCGGACCCCCGATCGGATCGTCGTCGCCGGCGGTGGCAAGCTGGTCAACCTCGTCATCCGATGACGATGTCGGCGGACGCCCTCGCGTTCGACCGACACCTTGATGCGACCGCGCCGGCGGTGGCCGACATCGCCCGGGCGGTGCGATCGACCGTCCTGGACGGCTTCCCCGGTGCGGTCGAGTGGTTCGATCCGGGCAACGGGCTGCTCGCGATCGGCACCCGGCGCGCGATGCGTGACCTCTACTTCGCGATCATCCCGCACAAGAGCTGGGTGAACCTTCAGCTCGCCGACGGCGTCGACCTGCCGAACCCGGACGGCCGCATCGAGGGGACCGGCAAACGGATCCGCCACGTCAAGGTGCGGTCGGTCGAGGATGCGACGGCGCCGTGGCTGCGCGTGATCGTCGAGCGCCAGGTGGCGCATCGCCGACGATCGACTGAAACGACCGCCCGACGCTGACGTCTATAGACCATGACGTCGAGTGAAGGACGGGGCACGATCCTGTCGGCCCGATCCAGGTGACCGACATGGCGCGACCGGCAATCGGCCCGGCTGGGATCGGCGCCCGCGCAGGACCGGTCGCCTTCGTCCTGATCGGGCTCGTCCTCGCGATCTGGTTCGGTCGCGCTTGGCGCGGCGACCTGGCCGGGGCGACCGCCCCGTGGTGGGTCTACCTGTTCCTGATGCTGCTCGGGGTCGCGATGCTCGCCCTTGCCGGCGCCCTGGCGATCGACCCGCGGCCATTGCTGCTCAGACAGGCACTTGGCGGCGCAGCCCTGGTCTGGCTTGTCGTGCTCATCGTGATCGCCATCGGGGCGACCGGGATGGCACGCTCCCGGGGAGAGGTGTGGTTCCTTGTGCTGCTCGCCGCCATCACCGGCGCCGCCCTCGTCGACCTCGCAGTGACGACCCGCGCCACGTCCGATGAGCGCGCGCCGACTGGTCGACTCGCACGGCTCGGCGCTGTCATCCTCTTCGCCCTGGCGATCTTCATGGCGACCGGAGCCGCCGTCATCATCGTCAGCCTGGTCAGGGCGATCTGGCGCTCGTTGGCGCGGGGCGAGCCGATCGACCGACTGCCATGGGGTCTCGTCGTGGCCATCGTGGTCCTGCCGCTCGTGACGTTCACGATCGCCGTCGTCGGGTCCCGGCGCGCCGCCGGCGGCACGTTCGTCGCACAGGCCGCGGCCAATCGGCGGAACAGCATCCTACTCGTGATCACCCTGGTCGGGATCGTCGCCGCCACGGGCGAGATCATCGCGGTCACCCTCACCTTCGAACCGATTCCGTCGCTCTGGGCGGCGGCCCTGGCGGCCATCGTCGGGCTCGGAGCCGCGGCGGCGGCAGATCGGTTCGGCAGTTCGATCATCCTCGCGAGCGCGAGCGCGCGACCAGCCTCGCCGACAGACGACGCCGTCCTGCTGAACGTCATCAGCGAACTCGCGATCGCCGCGAATATCCCGGCGCCACCCGCGTTCGTCATCGAGGACCGCAGTCAGAACGCGTTCGCGACCGGTCGGGATCCGAAGCATGCGTCGATCGCCGTCACGCGCGGGCTGCTCGAGCGGATGGACCGGGAGCAACTCCAAGGTGTGCTCGGCCATGAGCTCGCGCATATCCGGAACTTCGACACACGCTACGCGCTGTATGTCGCCGTGCTGGTCGGCCTCGTCGCCCTCGTCACAGACGGATTCCTGCGATTGATAGGCGAGGGCTGGAAGCACGGCGCGTTCTTCTGGTCGGGAGACGGTGACGGTGCGATCGCAGCGTTCGTCGCCGGTCTCCTCGTCGGCTTGTTCCTCCTCATCGTGGCCGGTCTCCTGCGACTGATCGCGCCGTTGTTCGCGGCGCTCGTCCAGGCGTCAACCAGTCGACAGCGAGAGTTCCTCGCGGACGCCACGTCGGTGGAGTTCACCCGCAACCCGCGCGCGCTGGAGCGGGCTCTCGCAGCGATCGCCATGGACGATGACGCGCTGGAAGCTGCCAACCGCGGGACCCAGCACCTGTGGTTCCGTAATCCGGTCAAGGGCGGGAGTGATCGTCGTTCCAGCCTGCTCTCGACGCACCCATCCCTGGGCGCCCGCATCGATCGACTGCGCGTCCTCCAGGGCCTCGACCCGCTCGATCCGCATGCTGACTCAGCGCCGGCGGCACAGACGTGACGCGCTATTGATGCGCATCCGAACACGCTTGGCGCCGCTACTGCTCGTGGTCGTCGGCCTGGCGCTGACCGGGTATTTCGGCCGCGATCCGCTGGGGGACGGCGGGACGGCCACGGGGCCTGGGTGGGTGTTCCTGCTCCCGACGCTGCTCGCGATCGCGATGCTCGCCCTGGCGGCGGCGGTGTCGATCGAGCCGGAGAAGCAACAGCTCCGGATCGCCTTGGCAGGGATCGCCCTGGCGTGGTTTGCGATCCTGGTAGGTCTCTTCGCGACCTCGGATCCCGTACCCGGTTCCCGGATGCCCCGGTCCTCCTGTTGCTGCTCCTGGTCGCCGACGCCGGGGCGATCTTCGGCCTCGCCTTGACGACGGGCGACGAGGCGTCGCTCGACGAACCTCCCGAGCAATTCGGGCGGGTGGTCGCCGTCGTGGCCGTCGGGGCGGCCATCGTGGTGGCCGTCGTGGCTGTGATCACGGCCGCCGGCTTCGTCGGAACGATCGCCCTCAGCATCAACCCGGAGGATCTGCAGCGGCTGCCGTGGATTCCGTTCGTGGCGGTGATCGCCCTGCCGCCGGTCGTCTTCGCAATCACGTCATTCGCGTCACATCGGGCAGCCGGAGGCACGTTCCACGCGCAAGCCGCCGCCAACCGACGCAACAGCATGTTGTTGCTGGTGGCATTGATCGGCATCGTCGCCGCCACGGCAGAGATCATCGCGGTCAGTCTGACGTTCGACCCGGTCCCAGCGCTTGGGGCGGCTGGCGTCGCGATCCTCGTCGGCATCGCGGCCGCGGTCGGTGCCGATCGATTCGGATCCGGGATCATCCTCGACTCGGCCGGCGCGAAGCGGGCGGACCCGAGGCGGGATCGCGAGCTAGTGGACGTCGTTGGCGAACTGGCCCTGGCTGCGAACATCCCGATTCCCGCGATCTACGTCATCGAGGACGGCAGCGAGAATGCCTTCGCGACCGGGCGCGACCCGGCTCACGCCTCGGTGGCAGTGACGCGGGGACTGCTGAAGCGGATGGACCGCGAGGAACTCCAGGGTGTGATCGGCCATGAGCTGGGCCATGTCCGCAACCTCGACACCCGATACGCCCTGTACATCGCGGTGTTCGTTGGGCTGGTGGCCGTCGTGACCGACGGCTTCCTGAGGATCATCGTCCGAGCCTGGAGAGAGGGCATCTTCCTGCGGGGCAAGAAGAAGGCGTTCGTGGCCGGAGTGCTGGTCGGCGTCTTCCTGCTGATCGTCGCTCGTCCTGCTTCGACTTCTTGCGCCGCTGTTCGCCGCCCTCGTCCAGGCTGCCACCAGTCGCGAGCGGGAGTTCCTGGCGGACGCCACGTCCGTCGAACTCACGCGGAACCCACGGGCACTCGAACGCGCACTGACCTCGCTGGCGCATGACACGGACACCCTCGAAGCCGCGAACCGCGGCACCCAGCACCTGTGGTTCCGTAACCCGGTGCGTGAGGGCAGCGATCGGCGGACGAGCCTGTTCGCCACGCACCCGTCGCTGGGCGCCCGGATCGACCGACTTCGCGCGCTCCAGGGCCTGGACCCGCTCGATCCGGATGCCGCCTCGGTCCCAGCCGCGGAGACCTGACAGGCCGGTTACGGCAGGGATCAGTCGCCGGCTTCGACCATGACGGCCGACATGTCGATCCTGCAGACGAAGCCTTCGGCTGGATCGACGGTGGCGACCGACCGCGCTTGGACGTCCGCCACGCAGCCGACCGCCAGGATCCCGATCAGGACCAGCCTGAGCAGTGCTCCGACATGGATACGGCGCGTCATGACGGCATCGTAGTCGCGGTAACACCGGGAGCGCCAGCGCGTCGAACGGGCAACGGTGGATCTCGCCAGACCTATGTGAGGCCCTGTCATGGAGCGACCGCGCGACGTCGTCCTCGCCGTGATCCTCGGCGTCGCCGCGGCTGGATGCGGAGCGACCAGTCCTGCGATCCCGTCGCCCACACCATCGCCATCACCCACGCCTGTCGCCGCCATCGACGCCGTCGCCTACGTGGACGCATGGTGCCTCACGCTCGGTGAGCTGATGCTCGGGTTCGGCAACCCGGACACCAGCGAGAAGTCGCTCGCTTGGAAGGAATTCGAGCGAGGTATCGAGCAACGAGATGCGGGGCTCCTTGACGCCTCCTCGGTCAAGATCCTCGCTCATCTCGAGGCGGCCCGTTCCGCCAACGGCCGGTCCATGGGGTTCGAGCCTGGCCGCGCCGCCAGCGTCGAATTCGAGGCCATCCTCGTAGGTCTCGAATCGAAGGTGACGACCATCCGTGCCGCCCGCGGTGACCCGGCGGTCGTCGAGCAGGCGACCGCTGTGATGCAGGCGATCTGGCCGCGTTTCGGCACCCATCTGCAGTTGCTCAACGCGTTGGCCGACGCAAACACGATCTCGCACGCCCAGATCGGCGGCTGCGCAGCCGCCCGCGAACCTATCCCGTCAGGCTAGATCGATCGGCTCCGGAACGGTCCCGGCGCGACTTCGCGCACGATGGCGGGCCGCCTTCGCACGGTTGCCGCAGGTCGACATGTCGCACCAGCGGCGGCGACTGGTCCGCGACGTGTCGTAGAAGATCCAGTCGCAGGTATCGCTCGCGCAGGTCTTGATCCGCTCCGGGTGACCGGCCGTCAATTCGGTGACGAGCGGATCGGCCAGCCTTGCAAGCGCGTCATCGACCGGATCACCGATGTGTCGATGGTCGACGCTGACGCCGTCGGGCGCCGGGACGAGCTCGATGACCTGGCGGGCATGGAGCGCCCGATTGATCGCGTCGAGCGAACCGGGAAGCGGTGCCCGCTGCTCGGACACGGCGTACGCCACCTCGCGGAGCGCCGACCGGACGCTGTGGACGCGGGCGAGGCCCTGGGCCATCACCTTGTCCTGCCCCCTTGCCTGCGACCGAAGCTTGTTCGCGCCCTCGAGATGGATCACCCCGCGGTCGACGAACCAGGCGAGCGCCGCGTCGAGGGTCGGGAGCTTGTCGGCGGGGGAACCGTTGTCGGTGTCGTCGGTGTTCAGGAAGTCGAAGGTGTCCTCGAGGTCGACGTCGTGGGCGTGACCCCGGTGGCTCAGGTCGGGTTGGTGCTGGTGCATGTTCATCACACTAACCACACTACGCCTATTGACAGGTTACGCGCAAGCCTGTACATTGGACCAGTAACCTAATACAAAGGTAAAAACGGTTAGTCCAGAAGGAGAGTCAAATGGCCGCCATCATCCTGTTCGTCGCCATCGTGGTCATCGCGCTCGGAGCCCTGGACGCGGCCGCCGTCGCGTGGGGCGCCGACTCCCGGGATCCGATCCCGGACGACCACCGCCGCTAAGCCCATCGCGATCCGACCTGGAGGTCCCATCCATGCATCCCTGGACGTTCTATGCGCTTGAGGTCGCCAATGACCGCGAGCGGGAGCAGCGGCAGCGCCGCCTGCTCAGCGAGAACCCGAACCGATCAATGCACCCGTCGCGGGTCCGGCACTCGGCGGCGGTCGCGCTGGCGACATTCAGCCGAGGATCTGCCGCCGCCGTCCGTCGATTGGACGGCCGCGTGGCTGACGACCTTGGGCGCGCCCTGACGCCGACCAAGTAAGCACGCTCCTCCTCCCAGGAGTAGCCTCCCTTCCGAGGGAGGCTACTTCATGTCCGACGCGATCGCCGCCGTCTCATGGGGGGAGGGCCGGATCGACCTGTTCTGGGTGGATGCCGAGGCAGCCCTGGTCCACCGTGCCTTCCGGGCCGGGGTGTGGGACAAGCCCGAGATCCTGGACGGGCTCCTCGCGTCGCCCCCGGCCGCAACGGCCTGGGCGGTCGACCAGCTCCAGGTCTTCGCCATCTTCCGCGACGGCGAGCTGTGGAACCGCTACTGGGACGGCCTCGCGTGGCACCCCTGGGAATCGCTCGGCGGTCAGCTCCGGGGGAACCCGGCTGCATCCTCGTGGGGTGCCGATCGGATCGACGTCTGGGCCCCCGGCATCGACGGCATGACCTGGCACCGCTGGTGGGACGGGTCGCGCTGGGTCGACTGGGAGCGCCTCCCGGGCTAGCTCCGGTCGCGCGGCCCCGCGCTCAGGGCTGACCGCGCGTCGACCGGCCGTCGCGGAACGCCGCCACGACGACTGCCACGCCGATCCCGATGACGACCACCGGCCAGATCTGGCCGGCATCGAACGGCGCGACGCCGGTCCGGAAGACCGTCTCGAAGAACATCGCGCCGACCAGGAAGATGGCGAGCCCGATCGCCGCCAACCAGAGGCCGGTCGAGACCAGCCGCTGCGTTCCGGTCGCGAGGCCGTAGACGATGAGGCCGAAACCGGCCGCGCCGGGGCCGATGAGCGCCCAGGCGTAGGCCCAGCTCTCCCACGAATCGGTCGATTGCTGGTACCACAGCAACAGGCCGACAGCGGTCACGATGCTCCCGGCGATGGCGAAACCAACGCCGACAGGGGGCCGAGGAACGAACGCCAGCAACCACAGGACGAGACCTGGGATGACGACGAAGATCGGCCACCCGGATCCTTCGATCCAGCCCTCGATATCCCACCCGGAGCGTGGAAGGACGAGGGCGACCGCTCCGAACACGACGAGGATCACGCCGACGATCGCCGGGTGATTGTGCCTGACTGGCTGTTGCGCATCCATCGCACCGACCCTCGACTGGCTGGACGGCGCCCCCGCTGGATGCCGACCTACCTGCGATTCAGGCGGATGGGCCTGATCCTCGCCAGAGCCCAAGGTCCTGTCGGTGGGTGCCTTCGGTCGCCCGGCGATCCGTCGAGCGGGTACGCTGCGTCACCATGGACCAGTTGTCGCTGGACGCCTTCGCGCCGCACCTCGGGAGCGAGTTCCGCGTGTCCGATGACGGGACCGAGGGTGCCGTGGTGTTGCGCCTGACCGCGATCGAACCGGGGCCCCAGCCGGGTGCGCCGAGGGTCCGGCCGTTCTCGCTGGTCTTCACCGGCCCGCGCGACCCGAACCTTGGACAAGGGATCCATCGGCTGGAGCACAGCCAGCTCGGGGGCCTCGACATCTTCCTCGTCCCGATCGGGTACGACGCGACCGGATCGCTGCGCTACGAGGCCGTCTTCAACTGACGCGGCGGCGTCCGGCGCATGAAGAGGTCGATGCCTCGATGCTCGACCACCTCGAAGCCGAGGCGCCCGTACAGCCCGACGGCGCGACTCGACGGCTCGACGTGGAGGGTCACCGGAAGGTCGTCGCGATCGGCGTCGGCCACGACCCAGGCGAGCAGGCCCGTGCCGATGCCGCGTCCGCGCGACTCGGCCGTCAGGGCGATGTCCACGATACGGACCTCCCCATCGAGACGGGCGACCGAGAGTCGGCCGACCGCCACGCCGTCGGCCAGGACGACCATGAACCGACCGGCCGGGAAGGTCTGCCGATAGGCCGCGTCCTGCGCCTCGAACTGCATCGTGACGAAGCCCGAACGCTCTTCCAGCGTCCAGGACACGACGCTCAGTTCATCGGCGCGGGTGCTCCCGTACAGGGCGAGGAGGAAGTCGCGGTCGGCTTCGACGACCGGCCGAAGCGAGACGCCGGGCGAGACGTCGATCAGGTCGTCAACCACGATCGGAGGTCGGGCGCCAGCTTGAGATCGAAGTTCCAGGCGCCGTAGTCGACCATCGCGTGGAGGCGGTCCGTCCCGTAGACGATCAGGCGTGAGACGGCGTAGTCGTCGCCGAGGTCGCTGTGGAGCGCCCAGGTCGTCCCCTCGTCCGCGCTGACGGCGATCTTGCCGGTGCCGTCACTCCGGTAGAGGAGGCCGCCGGCTCGGACCATCGGGGAGGCCGCACTCCACGCCGCCACCGGGATCGCCAGGGCCACGGCCGTGCCGGCGCCCGCCAGTCCCAGGAGCTTCAGGAAGTCTCGACGGAGCATCGCCTCTCCTCGATCAGAACGTGTCGCACTACAGCCGGGGTGGGAAGACGCCCTGCAGGGCGATGCAGAAGTGCATCGTCAGGTAGGGCTGCAGGTTGTTGTGCGGTTGGTCGCCACCGGCGGGCGAGATCGATTCAGGCGCCATCGGGGCGAGGTTCGCGCCGGTGTCCGTCTGATAGGCCAGGATCGTCCCGGGACGGGCGAGCGAGGCGGTCGCCCCGGGTGTCGGCGTGTCGCCGGTCAGCGGATTCGCGTTGAGTGCGTGGCCGTGCGACGGGATCTCGGACGCGAGGAGGGTGACCGTGTCCGATCCGCCCGTCTCACCCAGGTCGTGCAGCGACAGGCCGGGCCCCTGACCAGGCTGCATCGCCGCACGCCCCTCGAGGTCCGGGAGCGCGAACGTCGTCTTGCCATCCCCGCCGTAGGTCGTCCCAAGGAGAGAGAACAGCGCTGTGTTCTGGGAGATCGGCAAGAGCTGCCCATCGCACAAAGCCCAGCCCGTGGGCGCGAAGTTGAACGGGAAGATCCTGATCTCGGCGACGAATGGGTCGGCCATCTGTGCTCCTAGGTCGGCGAAGGAAAGATGCCGAAGAGGGAGATGATGTAGTTGACGCAGAGGTACGGCTGGAAGTTGGTGTGGGGTTGGGTCCCGCCGACCGGGCTGATGGCGTCGGCCGCCAGCTGGGCATTCGCGGTGTCCTCGACGTACAGGTCGACGCCGACGATGTTGTCCTGCGCCAGGACCGACCCCTGCGGAGCGGTCGCCGACCCGAGCGCCGTTGAACCCTGGATGGCGTGGCCGTGGGCGGGGATCTGGTTGACGGTCAGGGTGACCTCCTCCGCGCCACCGGTCTCGGCCAGGAGGAATGCGTTGCCCTGGTGGATCGGGAGCCGGCCCCTGAGATCGGGGAGCCCGAACGTGTTCTGCCCATCGCCCCCATAGGTCGTCCCGATGAGCTGGAAGAGCGTCTCGTTCTCGGAGATCGGGAGCAGGCTCCCGTCGCAGAACATCCAGCCGGCGGGCGCGAAGTTCCCACCGAACATCCTGATCTCGCCGACATAGGGTTGGGCCACGTCGTCCTCCTCAGTTCGGCGACGGGAAGATGCCCTGGAGGGCGATACAGAAGCTCACGGTCAGGAACGGCTGCATGTTGAGGTGCGCCTGGCTGCCGCCCGCGTTCGAGACGCTCCCGGGCTGGAGGGCGGTCAGGTCGGTCGGCGGTCCGTAGAACTGGATGCCGTCGGTCGCCGCGAGGACGTTCCCGGTCGGGACAGGGCTGTTCGCGGTCGAGGTCGAGGCATTGAGGGGGTGCTGGTGGCGCGGCAGCTCGGCGATCGTGAGCGTGTGCGCCTGCTCACCACCCTGCTCGCCCAGGGTATGCCCGCCACCGATATGGATCGGCACCCTTCCCCGAAGGTCGGGCAGCGCGAAGTTGACGCGGCCATCCCCACCGAACGTCGTGCCGAGCAGCGAGAAGAGCGCCTGGTTCTGGTTGATCGGCAGGAGCTGGCCGTTGCACAGCGCCCAGCCCTTGGGCGCGAAGCCGAAGCTCATCAGCCGGATCTCACTCAGGAACGGCTCGGCCACCGCTGCCTCCCTCCTGGCGATCGGATCGTGTCAGGGGACGACATCGTCGCACGCTCCATCCGCGACGCCCGCGAATCCGGTCGTGTGGGTCGCATCGGCGGTCAGGCCCGGATCGTTCTGGGCGACGAGGAAGGCTTCGACATCGGCATCGATGGCGCCGTTCCCGCCGAATCGCTCGAGCTGATGGGTGGAGGTCTGCATCTGCTGGAGCCGGATCGCTTCCGCGCCACCGACACCGGTCGAGGCGTTACCCGCGATGTCCAGGCAGACGCTCGCGCTGTGGCGGGCCTTGATGAGCGCTCCGTAGACGAACGTGAACGGGAACGCAGAGTTGTCGTCGATGTCGGCGATCGTGTTGTCGCGGAGGTGGAGGTCGAGCGAGGCCGTGGCCGGGTCCAGGTCGCCGGGGATCGGGTCGCGGACGTCGACGAAGATCCCCTGCTGGTCGACGTGTCGGATCTGGTTGCCGGTGACCGCGATGACGGCGACCGCGTCGTCGTTGATCTCGATCCCGATCCCGTGCATGTCGCGTGCGCCGGAGTCCGCGTCGGCATCGCCGATGGTGTTGTTGGTGATCGACCCTGCGACATGGGCGTTGGCGGTCGACGTGGCGCCGGCGAGGACCTGGATGCCGTTCACCTTGGAGCGAAGGGCCGTATTGCCGTCGAGGTCGAAGGTCGTATCGGCATCCTCGGTGACCCCGATGGCGACCGCGATGTTGTTGTCCGTGAAGGAACTGCCTGACACGTCGAGGATCTGGCTGGACGCGTCCGCGAAGTTCGTCCCGATCCCGTTCGCGACGTTGGACGCGAAGGTGGTGCCGGTCACCTCAAGCGTGGACGCCGCCGTGCCGGTGCCGGCTGCCGCGATCCCGGATCCGTCGTTCTCATCGATCAGGCTGTCGACGACGGTGAAGCCGCTCACGTTCGTCGCCAGGATCCCGCTCCCCCCGCTGGACCGCACCCGAACCGTCGTGAACGACGGGTCCACCGTGTCCTGGAGGACGATCCCGTTGCCGCTGCTGTCGTTGATCGTCCCGCCGCTGCAGGTCGTCGCCGTCGTGCAGGTTCCGCCGGTCCCGGTCACGGTCAAACCCGCCGTGGTCCCGGTCCCGTCGAGGACGATGCCGCTGATGGCTCTGTCGGAATCGATGGAAGCGAACGTCACCCCGTCCGGGCCGATGGCGGTGCCGGCGATCCGCAATGCCGTGCCCGTGGTGGTGGCGAGCGTGTTGGCGGACGTGGTCACGCTGACGGTGCCTCCGCCGGTCGCCCGGAACGCCGTGTCCGCACCCGTGTTGGCGTTGACGCCGCCGGTGAAGTTGATGGTCGCGCCGCCATTCGAATCGAGCAGGATGCCGGTCCCACTATCGATGATCCACCCGCTGACCGCGACGGTTCCGCCCGTCCTGCCCGTCACCGCGACCGAGTGGCCGGCGCTCCACATCACCGAGGCGCCGAGGGTGACATCGCCGTTCGCGGCACCTGACAACTCGATCCCGTCGCCGCCGGCGCCGCTGACATCGACGGCCGACGTTCCCGCGACGATCGCATGGTCGATCCCCGAACCGAAGATCCCGTCGCCGCTCGTCCCTGCGATGTCGAGCCCTTCCACGAAGACCCCTTCGGCGAGCTGGACGCCGATCCCCGCCGCGTTGGTGATCACCGGGCCGTCGGGGGCGGCCAGGAGCAGGTCGTAGCCGTCGACACTGAGGCCCGCGCGCTCGCCAAGGAGGGACTGATCGACCTCGAGCGGGATCCCGCCAGCGTACGAGTCGTCACCCTGGTAGACGAAGATGACGTCGCCCGGTCCGTCCTGATCGCCGCTCCCTCCTGCGCCGTTGATGGAAGCGAGGTTCACGAACGGCGAGGTGGACCGGCCGTCGTGCGGACCGGTCGCGAGGTCGTCGACGTACCAGACCAGCGAGCCGATGTGGATCGTGGCGGTCCCGGTCGAGGTGACGGTGCCGTCGCTCAGCTGGTAGGTGAACGTGTCGTCCTGGTCCTTGTCGCCGATGCCGGGCAGGAACGTGAAGCTGCCATCGGCGTTGATGTGGACCGTTGCGCCACCGGCCGAGGTCACCGTATCGGCGATCACGCTGAGCGTGTCGGGCGGGAGGTCCTGGTCCGTATCGTTGCCCTTGAGCAGCATTCCCCCGAGTACCACGTGCGGCTGGTCGATCGGGCCCGCCGTGCCGAGCACCGCGAGCGTGTTGCCTACCGCGTCGCCGTATGTGTCGGGGTTGGCGACCGGTGCGTCGTTGGCATCCGTCACGGTGATCGTGAATGGCGACTCGTCGAACAGGTTCGGCGTCCCATCGTCGGTGACCCGAACGCAGATCTGGTGGACCGCCTTGGCCTCGAAGTCCAGCGGGTCATCCGTCTGGAGGTCGTCGCCCGAGATCTGGAAAGCGCTGCTGTCGGGGAAGGTCCCGCCGCAACCGCTCGTCCGCAGGGTGAACGTCAACGTATCGGCGGTGTCCGGATCGGTGGCGCTGAGGACGCCGACCGATGTCCCGGCGGGTGCGTCCTCAGCGACCGAATCACCGACCAGCGAAGGTCCGCTCGGATCCTCATTCACGTCGCCGATGGTGATCGTGAAGGCTCGTTCGATGGTCGAGTTCCCGCTGTCGGTCGTGCTGACGCGGATCGAGTAGCTGGCCTTCGTCTCGAAGTCGAAGGTTGCATCGGTCAGGACGAGATCGCCCGAGACCTGGAACGACCCGTTGTCGGTGTCGCCGGATCCCGCGGCGAGGGCGTAGGTGAACGTGTCGCCGGCATCCGGATCGGTCGTGGTCAGCGTCCCGACTGTGGTCCCGGACGGCTCATTCTCGTCGACGATCTTGGGCGCGAGGTCGAGATCAGTCGGCCCCTCGTTCGCCACCAGCGTGAAGTCGAACGTGTAGTCGGCGTCCATCGTGTCGGGCGGATCGATGCCGTCGCGTCGCTGATCCCGGACGCCAGCGACTGTCACCGTGCAGGTCTCGACCGAGCGGCAGCGGGCGCGGTCGGATCGATGGTGATCGTGGACGTCCCGCGAGCCGCTCACCGTGAACGCCTGGGCGCGCCGGTCGGGCACTCCAGCGTGAACGACGCTACCGATGCCGTCACCGGCTCGCTGAAGTCGATCGCGATGTCGGCACCGGGAGGGACGCCGGTCGCGCCGTCGGCCGGAGTCGTGGAGTCGACGCTGGGCGCGGCGTCGACGGTGCTGAACGAGAAGTCCGCGTTCGAGGCCGGGTGGTCGGGCGGATCCGCGCCGTCCGAGTCGGAGATGTTCGCGGCGACCGCGATGACGGTGCAGGTCCCCGACCCCGGCAGGGCGTTGTCTGGATCGAGGGTGATGGTCGAGGTCCCCGAGCCGCTCACCGCGAAAGCCTGTGCGCCGGAACAGTCGACCGTGAACGAATTCGTGCCGACGTCGACCGCCTCGCTGAAGTGGATGACGATGTCGGCGTCGGGATCCACGCCCCCTGCGCCGTCGGCCGGGGTCGTGGTCGTCATGGCCGGGGCGGCATCGACGGTGAACGTGGACACGTGGTTCGCGACCATCTGGTCGGGCGGGTCGAACGGATCGGTATCACTGACCTGGTTGGCGAAGACGGTCAGCGTGCACGACGCGCCGGCCGGTAGATCGGACGTCGGGTCGAGCGTGGCGCCCGCGCCCGGCGAGGTCGAGGTGAGCGCGAAGGTCCGCGCGACCGCGGCGCACGTCAGGTCGAACGAGGCGGTGCCGTAGGCGACCGATTCACTGAACGTCACGGTAAGGTCGGTGTCGGCGGCGACGTGGGTCGCGCCGTTCGCTGGTGTCGTGGCGGTCACCGCCGGGGCCCCATCGATGGTCGAGAAGCTGACGACCTGATTGGCGACCGGGTGGTCCGGTGGATCGCCGCCGTCCGCGTCGCTGACCTGGTTCGCGATGACCGTGAGGGTGCAGATCGTCGGACGCGGGCAGATCCGCCGTCGGGTTCAGGGTGATCGACGGACGTTCCCGAGCCGCTGACCGAGAAGGCCCGCAGGTTGCCCGGCGCCGGGCACTCGATGGTGAACGAGCCCACGCCTGCGCTGACCGGTTCGCTGAAGGAGACCGTCAGGTTGCCGCCGACCGCCACGCCGGTCGCGCCGGTCGTCGGGGTCGTGCCGGTCACCGACGGCGCCGTGTCGGTCGTGAACGAGATCGTTCGGTCGGTGGCCGGATGGTCGGGCGGGTCGTTGGCGTCGGCGTCGCTGATCCCGGCCGCCTTGGCCGTCACGACGCAGACGACGCCCTCCGGTAGATCGCTCGTCGGGTTCAGGGTGATGCTCGCGGTCCCGGAACCGCTGACCGTGAAGGTCCTCGGCGTCGCGGCCGGGCATTCGAGGCCGAACGAGCCGGTCGACACGGTCACCGGTTCGTCGAAGTTGACCGTGATGTTCGTGTTGACCGCCACGTGACCGGCCCCATGGGCGGGTGAGGTGGTGGTGACCGCCGGAGCGTCGTCGGGGATGGAGCCGGCAGTCGAGTAGCCGGTGAGCGTGGTGACCGGCGAGGTGCGGTGCCAGGCCGACCCGACCTTCGCGACGACCGTCTTGCCGGTGCCGGACGAGCCAGTAATGCGGACACCTGACCACGTGCCGAGGACGACGCTGCCGGCGCTGTTCGGCCCGATCGGGCCGGAGCTGAACGGACCGTGGGAAGCGACGAACGACCCGCCCAGCGACGATCGAGACCCGACCGGGGTCAGGGCGACGTTCGCGCGGTTCCGTCCGCAGATCACGATCCGCTGGCCGGTCGCCCCGACGTTCGCCGAATGGTTCGCCGGCGTCGACGCCGGACAGGCGCTACCGGGTGCCGGGGCGCTCCCGACGACGATGGCGTCGAGGATCTGGAAGGTCCGGATCTTCGACCATAGGCCGGATCCTTCCGGGCCGGCCGACCGGCGCTTGTTGTGATGGTCGAGGCCGTTGGTCCGGCTGACGGTCACCTTCCAGAGCCCGATCAGGTCCTTCGATCCGGGGGCGGTGCCGGCGTTCAAGCCGAATGCGCTACTGGATGTGTGCGGCTTGATATCGTCGTCGGCGGTCGGGGCGCTCCGGTAGCGACACCGCCAGTCGGTCCACTGCGTGGTCCAGCCGGCCGGGGCCGACGGACAGGCCATGACCTTCCAGGCGTTCCAGGGCCGGGCGATCTCGACGGCGCCGATGCCGACGTTCCCCGTGTTGTGGATCGTGAAGGTGAGGACCGTGCCCGTGGTGTCGTTCAGGTACTGGATCTTCGGCTGGACCGAGGCCCTCGCCGCGAAGGTCGAGCTGGAATGCGCAGAGGTGAGACCGGCCGAAGCGATGACCAGGAGGGAGGCGCCGAGGACCGCGAGAGCACGGCGGAGGAACCCCGCCCTGGGCCCGCTGGACCGATCCGCCATCCCACGCATCGACAGGTCCTTTCTGACGTCGGCTGGAGCCGGAGCGCGAGTCTAGAGAGCCGAATTGCGCGTGGGAAGGCGGAACGGATGGCCGAAATGGGGTGGTTCGGTGCTGGGTTGCACCAACCAGAAGTACGCGACGATGGTGCGTGCACGTCACCATCGACACGGCGGTGGCGCCCCGCGTGGTCGCCGAACGCTCGTCCCTCGAGGTCACGTGAGCCTCGGTACGGCGGGCTCGGTCCCTTGCCGCGGACTGGCGCATGGGCGGTCACGACCAGGGTGGGCCGGCAGCTGCTTTCCAGCCGCCGATGCGGTCGCGGCGGCGGTGCCTCCTCAGACGCCTGCCTCGAACGAGTCGAGGAAGCGTCTGACGTCGGGGCTTTCGGTCAGTCCTTGCCAGGTCCCCACCTCGAGCACCCACAGTGCGTCGTCGCCGGCGAAGAGCCGAACGACCCTCGCAAGATCGCCCCCGACACCGATTCGATCACGAACTCCCTGCTTGGCACGGTCTTGTGTTCGACGAAAGCGTCCCGGCCCAGCGTGCCGCCGGGGCCGTCCTGGACGATCAGGTCACGGAGGTGCGCCGGATCGAGACTCCGGCCGGATCCATTCTTGAGCTTCATCAAGAGGAAGTCGTATGGCCGACCGACGGTCACCAGCCCATCCTTGTCAGGGTGGTATTGGTAGACAGCGAGCAGATCAAGACCGAGGAGCGCGTCAACACCAGGCTGTATGACGACGCACGGCCCGGGCATCGAAGCGGACCCACCCAGCCCGGCGGGACCACACGTCTTCCATCCCTCCGGGTCGAACGTCGGGACCGGCGGCCCGATCTCGACCGTTGCCGATGGCACCGCGGTCGCGGCTGGCACAGCGGCTGCCGATGGTGGGGCCGTCACCGGGGACGAACTCAAAGAACGGGCGCATCCAACAACAAGCATGGCTGCAGCGAGTGCGCAGGCGAGTCGGCGCCATGCTCGACGAGGTTCAGTCACCCGGTGTCATCGACTTGGTGTTGTCACGATCATCGACCTCCTTGCCACCTAGGGTCTCACCACGATGTCTCGGCCACGTCATGGGACCTCCGATGTACAGAAGAACAACAGGCCAGCAAGCCCGGAGCGTGTTGCGGGATGCCAGCAAGCTTCGGTCCAGCATCGAACGAGCCGCCGGACGGTCGAACGCCACAGACGACGCGGACCGAAGCGTCGTCGGCCACGAGGAGCTGGTCGCACGTTTCGGCGTCGGGCAGGACGATCGGCCACCCGGGGCTCGGCTTTCCGGTCTTGTCCAGAAGCAGGAGGGTGTCGTGGCCACTCGAGGGGATCGAGATCCAGAGGCGGCCGTCGGGACCCTCGGCCATGCGGATCTGGGTTCCCAGATCCCGGCCGGACCCGTTGATCGGGAGCGTCGTGGCAGCGGCCGGTCGCTGCGAAGCGTGCGAACCGGACGCGACCGGCGAGGGCACAGGCGAGGGCAGGAGTGCGCCACGATCGGATGGGACGGGGCTCGCACTCGGCCTGCCGACGGCACCGGACGGCGCCGGCGAGGGTGAGAGCGGAGAGCCTGCGCAGCCGGCGATGAGGAGCGCGCTCAGGAGCATCGCGGCGCCGGATCTTGTCACCGAGCTCTCCCTCGAGCGGTATGGAGACACCCCAACTCGGCCCGGGTCGGGCTGCCCAGCGGATCTGGCGTCGTGGAGGGAGCCTGAGCCAACGAAGAGGTCGACGGACTGAAGCCGGCGGCGAGGACGACGGCGCTCAGTAGCCCGATCGCATGCTCGTCGTTCCGGGTTCGCATCGGCTCTCCTTGGGTGCGGGTCCTCGAACCCTAGAACGTCCCGGGCTGACGGATGTTACGGTCGGTGGGATGCGACACGGAACACCCGATAAGTCGCAGTGAAGCGGCCGTCATTAGAGTCTGGGTTCGACGTCTCGCCGCGTCGGAAGTGCCCCCAACGTGGCGAGACGTCGCGAATCGCGAGCGGCTCGCCGGGTGACCATCCCGCCGGGGAGGTCATGGCGTGGATCCCGATGCAACGCCTTGGCGCGCCCTCGAGGACCCGCCCGCCCAAGCGACCCAGCGAGCGCCGGCGGATCCGAAGCGGACCATCACGATCCCGCGCTCGGCGTTGCTGACGGTCGGGCTTGCGGTCGTCCTTGCGATCGGCGCCTTCGTCGTCGCATTCGGATCGACCGCGTCCGGGATCGTCGCCGTCGACGGCGGTGTACCACTTGGCAGCCCAGGTTCCCGGTCCTCCGCCTCAGCTGGGGCCCTCGAGGCCTCGGCGACGGGCCAGATCGTCGTCGTCGAGATCGTCGGAGCCGTGGAGCGCCCGGGGGTCTTCCGACTCCAGGTCGGGTCGCGCGTTGGCGACCTCGTCGAGGCGGCGGGCGGATACGGGCCGCGGGTCGATGCCGATCGGGCCGCCCGCGAGCTCAATCTGGCCGCGCAGCTTCGCGATGGCGACCAGGTTCGGGTCCCGTCGAGGGACGACGTGACGCCGGCCTCGTCTCGTCCCACAGGAGGAAACGGCGCTGGGGCCAATGGCCCGCTCGACCTCAACATCGCCACCTCGGCGGAACTCGAGGCGCTGCCCGGGATCGGACCCGCGACAGCGACGAAGATCATGGCGTCGCGCGAGGAGCAGCCCTTCGCTGCGGTCATAGACCTGCGGACCCGGAAGCTCGTCGGGGAGAAGACGTTCGAGCAGCTCAAGGACCTGGTGACGGTCCGCTGACATGGGCCGCAGCGGTCGGCTCGCCGTCGGGGCGATCGGCGCCGCATTGGCGGCCGGGCACATCGCCCGATCACCTGGGGGCGGCCGTTGCCCTGGCGCTGGCGACGCTGCTGCTGATCGGCGAGGCCCGGCCGCGACCGAGTGTCGGCGTGCTGTTGCCGATGGTGATCGGTGCCGGGTTGATCGCTATCCGGCTGGCGATGGGCCCGCCGTCGACACCGCCCGAGCAGCCGCCAGGGATCGAGCAGGCACTGCCCATGGTCGATGGTCGTGCTATCGACCGGTTCGCCTCGCGAAGGCCACCAGGTCGCGACCCTTGAGTCGGCACCCGGCGCGGCCCTCCGTTTCCGGGTTTCGGCGACGCTTCCCGCTATCCCGTCGTCACGCCGGGCGACCGGGTCGTCGTCGATGGCGCGATCCGACCCCGTCCCAATTCGCCGTACGGCGCCTACCTCGAGCGGCTTGGGGCGGTCGGGACGCTGACGACGCGGACGCTCGAGGTCGCGCCGACCCCCGACGACCCCGGGCGCCGACTCGAGGGCCTGCGACGCGGCGCGGCCGAGGCGCTCGCGCGCGTCCTTCCCGAACCCGAGGCGGGTCTC
>CAVVDB010000005.1:0-436172 GCA_963746865.1 uncultured Chloroflexia bacterium | reverse complement strand
CGTCGGCCTTCCGCAGCACATCGCGCGACAGGGGGAGCTGCTCTCGGTCGAACGGCCGGTTCCGATCCGCCGGTCATCCTCGCACGACCTGGCGCCACATGGGAAGCGCATGGCGCAAACATTCGTTCCCGCCCCAGGATCTGCCCCGGCTTCGCAGGCTGCACGACCCTCTGCGCCTCCTGGCCCTGACCGTCGCAAGGCGGACGATCAAGGCACGCACCCGCCTGCCTCGAGAAGGTGATGTCGACGAACGCATCGAAGTCACGCAAAACCAACGAACTGACAGACTGGCCGGGTGTCCTTATAATGGACTGCGCCGGATGCGCCGTTCGCTCCGACGTGTGCGGAGGCGAACGAATGCACCTGACGATCGTCCGGCGGGAATGGGAAATTGGTCCGACCGCACTTTCAATCACCTGAACGAAGTCAATCCCTACAAAAGGAGCACCTCATGAAGCTGTACGACATACTGACTGTTTCAGCATTGGCCCTGTCGCTCGGGGCGTGCGCAACCCCATCGGCGTCAGACAAGGCCAGCAAGCAGGCCGAAATCCGCAACGCTACGCAAACGTCCCTCGGTAAATTCTATAAGGCCGATCCAACGCTGCAGGGCGAGGCGGCGAGTGCACCGGGCTACGCCGTATTCACCACGTACGGCGTGAGCTTCCTGGTGGGCGGCGCCGGCGGCACGGGCCTTGTTCACGACAACCGGACCAACGTCGACACCTTCATGGACATGGCGCAAGCGAGCGCAGGCTTGCAGGTTGGGGCCGCGCAGAGCGATACGCTGATCATCTTCGAGACAGCCGGAAGCGATGCAGACGTTCGTGGACAAGGGCTGGGTAGCCGGCGGGGGCGCGGTAGCTCAAGCGGGCGCGAAAGGTGACTCGGTCGGGCCGGCGGCCGGCGCGAATGTCATCGCCGACGCCAAATACTACACGCTCACTCCGAATGGCCTGCAGGCCGGAGTAGCGGGGGCGGGGACGAAATACTGGAAGTCCACCGAGCCTAACTAGCTGGGCCAGGGACTGGACAGTCTGCACCACTTCTACCACGACAATCCCTCTCCCCGTGCAGGAGGGGAGAGGGAGTCGTCGACAGTGCTGCCGCAGGTTCCGGTGCGGCACGCTTTGCGGCTGGGCCGAGGTTGCAGCCTCTTTCGGATCGGCTTGCAACCGGTCGCCACCACAACCTGCTATCGGGGATTCGCGCCGATCAGCTCAGCCGCCTTCTCGGCCACCGCGATCACCGTCGCGTTGATGTTGCCGGAGGGGACGGCCGGCATGACCGAGGCGTCGACGACCCGGAGCCGCTCGAGACCGCGCACGCGCAGCTGCGGATCGACCACGGCGCGCGCGTCGGTTCCCATGCGGCAGGTCGAAGTCGGGTGGAACACCGTGTCGCCGGCTTCGCGGCAGAAGGCGAGCCAGTCCTCGTCGCTCGCACGCGCGGGCCGGGAAACTCCTCCGCGGCGACGTACTCGCGCAGCGGCGCTGTGGCGGCGATGCGCCGGATGAGCTTCAGGCCGTCCACCATCACGCGGCGGTCGTTCTCGGTGGCGAGATAGTTGTAGCGGATCGAGGGCGCGGCGCGCGGATCGGGCGAGGCGATGTGCACCGAGCCGCGCGACTCGACCTGGGTCTGCGACACCGACAGCGTGAAGCCGGAGAACGGGTGCAGCACCCCGCCGCGCTTGGCCGTGGAGAAGTTGATGAAGTAGAGCTGCGCGTCGGGTCGCCGGATCTCGGGCCGAGTGCGCACGAACGCTCCGGCGTAGCCCGCGCTCACCGTGAGCGGGCCGCGGCGGAACAGCAGGTACTGCAGGCCGATCTTCGCCTGCCGCCACACGCTCATCATGTCGTCGTTCAGCGTGATCGGCCGGGTGCAGCGCCAGAACGTGCGGCAGTAGAAATGGTCCTGCAGGTCCTCGCCCACGCCGGGCGCGTCGTGCACCAGCGGGATCCCGTGACGCTCGAGCAGCGCCCGCGGGCCCACGCCCGAGAGCTGCAGCAGCTGCGGCGTGTTGATCGTGCCGCCCGCGAGAATCACCTCGCGTGCCGCGCGCGCCTCGTGCTTTACTCCGCCCGCTTCATAGGCAACACCCGTCGCGCGTTTGCCCTCGAACAGCACGCGGGTCGCGAGCGCCTCGACCTCGACACGCAGGTTGGGACGCTTCTCCGCCGGACGCAGATAGCCCACCGCCGTGCTGCAGCGCCGGCCGTTTCGCGCCGTGGCCTGGTAGTAGCCGGTGCCTTCCTGGGTCGCGCCGTTGAAATCGTCGTTGCGGGGAATGCCGAGCGCCATCGCCGAGGCGATGAAGGCGTCGCACATCTCGTGGCGATCCGGAAGATCGGACACGGCGATCGGTCCGCCGACGCCATGCCACTCGCTCGCGCCGCGGCAATGATCCTCGGACTTCTTGAAGTACGGCAGCAGGTCGTCGAAGCCCCAGCCGGGCACGCCCCAGCCGTCGTAGTCCTCGCGCTGGCCGCGGATGTGCACCAGGCCGTTGATCGACGAGGAGCCGCCCAGCACCTTGCCGCGCGGGGTGAACACGCGCCGCCCGTTGAGCGCCGGCTCGGGCTCCGACTGATAGGCCCAGTTGACGTCGGTGCGCGCGAACAGCTTCCCGTAGCCGAGCGGCACGTGGATCCAGAAATCCTTGTCGCGCGGCCCCGCCTCGAGCAGCAGCACCGTGCTGCGCCCGTCGGCGGTGAGGCGGTTGGCGAGCACGCAGCCCGCCGAACCGGCGCCGACGATTACATAGTCGAAGGTAGTCAAAGGCGGGAAAGCAGCGTCGCGCCTTGCAGAATCTTAGCTTGGGTCAACAGCCTCTCCAGCAGTCAGCACCATTCGCGTCATATCTTACCAGTGGGACCGCCCCGCCGATGCGGACGGTCCCTCTCGGGTAGCCTGCCTGTCCAGTCGCTGCGCCACCCTAGATCTGTGGATTCGTTGATTCCAGCTCGACGGGACGCTTACCGCTCGGTCGAATGGAGAATCTCCCAAAAACGCCGCGGTGACACCACGCAGGAGTGCTCCAATGCTGCCAAGCCCAAGCAGAGCAGCATCCCCGGTGACGAAGATCTCAGCCTGACCTCCAATTGCTTCGCCGAGAACAAGCGCGTCATCGGCGTCGACCTGCGCTTCTGCCGGACCGACCTTCTCCACAACCTGGAACGCCTCACCGACGACGAAATCGACGATCTCTGTTGCACGGGCAGTCGAGAGCTTGACCTTGCCCCGTAAGGCCTTGCTCAATTCACGCAGCACATTGCGTCCGAGCACCAGATCATGCTCGAGGAGCACCAGTTCGAAGAGATCGGCGCACAATCCTCGCGAAGCGAACGCGCTCACCAGCACATTCGTGTCGAGAAACACCTTCACGAGAGCAGGCGGTACACGTCTTCGTCGGTCACGAGGCCCTGGGACTCGGCAAATGGCAGGGTCTTCTTGCGCAGCTCGCGAAAGCGAGCCACCGCAACTTGGCGCTCGATGGCCTCGCGGGCGATCTCGCTCTTGGTTCGCCCGGTGCTCTTGGCAATTCGCTCCAGGGCCTTCTCGAGCTTCGGGTCGAGCCGAATGGTCAACGTCGTCATCTGTCCTCTCCTTGTCCGTAGGACATTGTCGCACAGTGGCGATTCGTTTGGAAACTGCCTGGCCACGGCTCTACCACGCAACAGCGGGGAGTCAGGACGCGATTTCCTGATCGCCTCCCCCAAAGGCCCGGCGACGATCATAACCGGCCCGGAGATGGCCGATGCGACCTATGACCTCTCAAGCGCTCGCGCAGCAGCGACGCAGCGGCGCGTCACCGCGTGAGTGACGGTCGGCTCGTTGCGCTAGATCAATTAACCGACAGACTGGCAGGCGCCCGAGCGGGAGCGTCCGAATCGGCCGTGCGCTACAGAAGGGCCTAGCCGCGCTCGGCCCAGCGCACCTCGACCCGCGTGGTGTCGGCGCCGAGCAGCGCAGGCGGGCAGGTCGATCTCGATGTAATCGTCAGCGATGATCGCGGCCGTCGAGCGGCCGCCGAAGGTGCATTCGTAGCCGTCGCCGCGGAAAAAGCTGCTGGTCGGCCGGCATCGCATGTCGCCGGCGGGCGCAGCCACGCTGATGCTATCGAGGGGCCCGAAGCCGTGCAGCCGCAGCTTGACCGACGGCGGCCAACCGGCCGCCGGAGGACGGATCTCCGCGCCGCCGGTGCCCACGACGCGGTACACGTTTACCACCGAGCCGCTGGGCTGCGCGCGTACCGTGGTGAGATCCTTCAGATCCGTGCCGCGCCCGCCGAAGCCGCCTCCCAGCGCCAGGTACAGGTTCACCCGCTGCACGCGCTGCTCGCTCTGCACGCGCACCAGCCCGCTGCGCGTCGCAAACGATGCCAGCTGCTGCTGCTGCACCGGACGCAGATCGATGGATCCCACGTCGAAGGCGACCTTGGCGAGCCCCAGTGCGCGGTCGCTCTGCGCGGCCGCGCGCAGCAGGATCTGCTCGCGCTCCTGGAACGCAACCTCGCCCGCCATCGCGTTCTCCACGTCGCCAAACGCGCGCAGGGCCACGCGCGCATATTCGGCGACCGCCTGCTTCTGCTCGGCGGTGCGGATCTCGACCTGCGCCTTCAGCGCGCCGCCCTGGTAGATCGGCGCGATCAGGTTCACGCCCAGACTCAAGAACGGGTTGTCCTGCTGCTGCAGCACGAACAATTCGCTGGAGATCGAGTTCACGCTGGCGGTGAGCGAGATGCGCGGCAGGCGCGCGGCCTGCGCTTCGCCGGTGCGATTGAAGGCCACCGCCACGCGCCGCTCGGCGGCGATGACGTCGGGCCGCCGCTCCAGCAGCTCGGAGGGCAAGCCGGCGGGAATCGGCGGCGGCATCGCAGGCAGCTCGCCGGGCGCCTCGACCTGAGCGGCGGGGTAGCGGCCCAGCAGAAGCTCGAGCGCACGCACCGACTGCTGATAGGACAGGTCGAGCTGACGCAGCGTATCGCGATAAGTCTCGAGGTTGGCCTCGGCGTTGGCCACGTCCATGGCGTCGCCGCGCCCGACGCGCTCGCGGTCCTTGGCAAGGCTCACCAGCCGTTCGGCCGAGCGCACGCTGTCCTGCGCCACCTGGCGCTGCATCTTCGCTTCGATCGCCAGGAACCAGCTCTTCGCCACCAGCGCGACCAGCGATTGCCGGGCGTACTCGAGATCGGCGAGCGCCGAGGCGTACTGTGCGTCGCCGGCGGCGCGCCCGTAGCGCACACGCCCCCATACGTCCAGCTCCCAAGAGGCGCTTAGCGCTACGCCCTGGAGCCCGCTGTTGTCCCCGCCCATCTTGCCGCCACCGCGCGCCAGCAGATCCACGGCGGGATACAACCCGGCCGCTGCGATCCTCGCATAGCCGGCGGCCTGCTCGACGCGTGCGCCCGCCACCCGCAGATCAGCGTTGTACGCGAGGGCTTCTTCCACCAGCAGGTTGAGCATCGGGTCGCGGAACGTGCCGAGCCACCCCTCCTCCACGCTGCCGCCGAGCGCCGAGCGAGAGGCCCAGGTCTCGGGCACCTGCAGATTGGGCAAGGCCTGCTTGCGCAGCTCCACCGGATCGGGCGGCGTCTTCAGGGCGCAGCCAGCCGATGCCGCTGCCAGCGCCAGGAGCGTGCGCATCGCCGGCCGAGCGCCACGGAGCGTCTGCGCAGTGGCCTGGGTTCGCTAGTGCAGCTTCGGGATGACGTAGTTGAGCTTCGCGCCCACCCGCAAGATCACCTTGCGCAGGATGTGGATCGCGTGGAGGTGCTGGGTGTAGATCGCGGCGTCTCCCGCCGCGCCGGGCGCGAGGAACAGGGCGCGGTCTTGCTCGGCGACGTCGAACTTCACCGCGAAGCGGTTGGCCGGCGCGTTGAGTACGCCCGGTCATCGGAATCGTGCCGCTCGCGGGCATCTGCCCCGCGCCGGTGGCCCAGATGACCGAGTCGACCTTCGCCTTGATGATCTTTCCCGGGGTGGTCTCGAGCGAGAACTCGGCCTCGTCGCCGGGCTGCACCTGGTGCAGCTCGTTCTGGTGAAACAGCGCCACCACCTGGCCATCGACCTCGACCAGAGTCATGACGGCGTTGAACGGCATGCCCGCCACGAACGCACCTGGACGCAGCTGCAGGTTGATCACGTAGCAGTCGCAGGGCGAGCGCACCACCGTCTGCTCGAGCTCCCAGCGCGCGTTCTCGAGCTGGGCGCGCACCGTCGCGACGTCCGCGAACTCGCCTTCCACCTTGGCGCTCAGCTTCTGGTGCACCTGCTGCTCCGATGCGCGCGCCTGCAGCTCCGACGCGCGCGCCTGCGCTTCGACGCTGCGCGCCGATTCGAGCTGGGCCTGCAGCTCCTTCAGGTCCGCCTCGGAGCTCCTCCAGCTCGAACTTGCTGCCCGCGCCGGTCGCCGCCAGCTCGCGGTTCTGCTGCACCCGCAAGGCTGGCGAGCTGCATCCTCACCTGCACTTCACGTATCCGCGCGCTCGCCTGGTCGATGCCCTTGCTCGATTCGACCACCTTGGCCTTGGCCACGTTGAGCGATTCGTCGAGCTGGCGCTGCTGCGACTCGGCGTTGGCGAGCTGCGCCTGGAGCTGATTGACGGTGAGCTGGTAAGGCGTGGGATCGATCCGGAACAGCACGTCGCCTTTCTTGACCGGCCGGTTGCCCTCTGATACCGGCACCTCGATCACCCGGCCCCGGACCTGCGACACGATCGGGACCGTGTACTTGAACACCCGCACGTCCGCGGAGGACGGGCGCGAAGATGTTGAGCAGCAGGATCAGGAGCGTCAACCCGACGATCGGGATGATGGCCACGATCACCTGGCTCTTGATGTTCCACGGCAGCCACTTCAGCTTGATGAAGATCAGCCAGACGAAGAAGCCGTAGATGCCGAGAAGGATGGCTTCCATCTAGTCCGCTCTGACCTGCTAGTCGGCTCTGACCTGGGCGCGCGGCTCGATCAGCCGCGCTTCCAGCTCGACGAGCTGCTCGCGGATCGACGCCAGCTCCTCGGGCACCTCGCCCTTCGCCGCCAGGGTGTCGAGCTCCCCGCGCAGACGGGCCACGTCGTCCTTCAGCTCGCGCGCATCGCCCGCCTGCGTCTGCGCCAGTTCCTTGTAATAGCTCTCGTGCTTGTCCGTGCCATAGGCCATCTTGTGCAGCACCGGCTTGGTGTAGGCCCACAGCCAGGCGATCGGCCACAGCAGGCCGCCGAACACGAGCGACAGCAGGCACAGCGTCTTGATCGCGTCCTGCTGGGGATGATGCTTCTTCTCGGCGATCTTCTCGGGCAGGATATGGACGAGCCAGAACAGCACGATCCCGCCGACCGGCACGATGATCAGCACGAAGATCGAAAGCCAGTCGGCCATCGTGTCCAGCGCGTCGCCGGCAAGGAAGGAGGCGTTGGCGACGCCGGCACCGAGGACAAGCAGGGTCCACGCGCGCCAGCGCCGTACGCAGCAGGCGTGACACAGGGCGACTCACTTCAGTCCCGCGTGCCGGCTTCGTCTCGATTGCCGACATATTCCCCTCCTCCACCGCCTCGCCCCGGTCCCGTTGCAGGCCGTCCTCACGGCGCTCCGGCCGCCTGACCGACCATGATTGGGTCTGCTTTTCACAATTCCGGCTCGCGCGAGGCGCACGCGACATGCGCGCCCATATAGTACCTGAACACTGACCTTGCACTTCCGGATACGGCGCGCCCGCTTGATAATTCTGGACAGCGAGCCTGCCTTCGAGCCGCGGTCAAGCCATGATGTGAACGCCGCCGTCCACATACGTGGTCCCGCCAGTGATGCGCCGCGCGTACGGCGTAGCCAGGTAGGCGCAGGCGAAACCCACGTCCATGATGTCGACCAGCTCGCCAACGGGTGCTCTTTCCACCGCCTCGTTGAGCAGCAGGTCGAAGTCCTTCAGCCCCGATGCGGCGCGGGTCTTGAGCGGGCCGGGCGAAATCGGGTGCACACGGATGCCCTTCGGCCCCAGCTCGTAGGCGAGATACCGGCAAGCGGCCTCGAGCGCCGCTTTGACCGGGCCCATCACGTTGTAGTTGGGCACGACCTTCTGCGCGCCGTGGTAGCTCATGGCGAAGAGCGTCCCGCCCTCCGTCATCAACGGTGCCGCCAGCTTCGCCATGCGGACGAAGGAGTGGCAGGAGATGTCCATTGCGCGGCCGAACCCTTCGGCAGTGCAGTCGAGCAGCCCGCCTTGCAGGTCCTCCTTGGGCGCCCAGGCGATGGAGTGCACCAGTATGTCCAGCCGCCCCCAGTCCTTGGCGATGCGCTCGAACAGCGCTCTCCAGCTCGCCCGGCTTGCGAGACGTCGAGCGGCATGAAGATGGGTGCATCCAGCGTCCGCGCCAGCGGCTCGACGTACGCTCTTGGCCTTCTCGTTGAGATAGGTGACCGCCAGCTCCGCGCCCAGTTCGCGGAATGCGCTCGCGCAGCCGTAGGCGATGGAGTGCTCGTTGGCGATGCCCACCACGAGCGCTTTCTTGTCCTTGAGAACGGGACGGGGGATTTCCAGAGTCATGGTTCAGCCGCGTGAAAAGTGAAGTTGGAAAAATCAGGCTACCTGGAGCGTGACGTGCACCACGTCCTGCTCGCGTTTCGTGCTCATGCGCAGCCCGCTCTTCTCGAATACCTTGAGCATCCCCGTGTTGCCGGGCAGCACTTCCGCGAACAGCTCCTGCGAGCCCGGCGCGACGAGCGATCCCGGCAAGGTGCTTCATCAGCAGCGCGCCGACGCCTTGCCCCTGGTGCGCATCGTCAACAGCGAAGGCGACCTCGGCAGATCCGGGCTTCGAAACGATGTAGCGCGCCCCGCCGACGATGATCGCGCGTCCGTCCTCCTCGAGCACGGCCACCAACGCGACGTGGTTCGTGAAATCGACGTTGGTGTAGTACGCAACTTCGTCGTCGGAGAAGCGTCGCTTGGGTCCGAAGAAACGGCGATGGATCGACTCGTCGCTCATCCGATCCAGCGCACCGAGCAGCCCATCGCGGTCGGCGGGTCTCAGCGCGCGGATCTCGATCGGGCGGCCGTCACGCAGCGTTTCCGTCGCCGAATATTCGGTCAGCTCCACGGCCTGCATGCTCGCTCGGTCCGATCCGCTCAGCCCGCGAGCAGGGCCCGTGTGTGGCGCGCGATCATCAGCTCCTCGTTGGTAGGGATCACCCACGCGGACACGCGACTTGCCGGGGCGCTGATGCGAGGTCCGCCCGCGCCGTTCGCCGCGGCGTCGAGCTCCACACCGAGCCAGGCCGCGTCGCGGCACACGCGCTCGCGGATCGACGGCAGCGTTCTCACCGATGCCCGGCGGTGAACACGATCGCATCCAGCCCGCCCAGCGCCGCGGCGAGCGAGCCCAGCTCGCGCCGGATCCGGTAGAGGTACAGGTCGACGGCGAGCTTTGCGCGCGGATCCTCGCTCGCCAGCAGCGTGCGCATGTCGCTCGAAATTCCCGACACGCCCAGCAAGCCGGACTGGTTGTAGATGAGCTTCTCGATGGCGCGCGCGTCCATCCCGCGCTGATCCATGAGATAGAGCAGCACGCCCGGGTCCAGCGAGCCGCAGCGCGTGCCCATGGGCAGCCCTTCCACCGCGGTGAAGCCCATCGTGCTCGCCACGCTCTTGCCTGCCTGGATCGCGCACATGCTGGCGCCGTTGCCCAGGTGCAGCACGACGGTGCGGCCGCCGGCCGCCTTCGCGTCGAAGCTCGGCAGAACCGAAGCGATGTACTCGTAGGACAGGCCATGGAAACCGTAGCGGCGGATGCCTTGCGCGTGCAGCTCCGCCGGCAGCGCGAACATCTGCGCGATCTCGGGGTTGCTGCGGTGGTACGAGGTGTCGAAGCAGGCCACCTGCGGCAGCTCCGGCGCGCGCTCCAGCAGCAGGCGGATCGGAGCCAGGTTGTGCGGCTGATGCAGCGGAGCGAGCGGAACGAACTTCTCCAGCGCCTGCAGCACGCCGGCATCCACGCGCACCGGCTGGCTGTACTCGAGGCCGCCGTGCACGACGCGATGGCCGACACCAACCAGGCGGTCACCCGCGAGGTGCTCCCGAACGTACGCCACCAGATGGTCGAGCGCACCGGCGTGGCCCAGCTTGGCGCCTTCGCCCCAGGACTTCTCCGCTTGGCGCTTGCCGGTGCGATCCTGCGCGACGAAGTGCGGTGCGGTGTAGATCCCTTCGATCTGGCCGCGCAGCTCCAGCTCGAGCTCCTGCTTCCGCAGCGCGAACAGCGAGAACTTGATGCTCGAGGAGCCGGCGTTGAGCACGGCGATGGCGTCGGTCATGGGATCGGTGACTGGTGACTGGTGACTGGTGACTCGTGGCGAGGTGGTGAGTGCGAGGAGTGACGGCTAACGGGCCGACTCTAACAGCGGACGGAGGCACCTCCCTCTCCACTTGCGGGAGAAGCGTGAGGGGTACCGCCAGTCACTAGTCACCAGTCACTTCAGAGATCACACCACCGTCCTCGAAAGCGCTTCGCGCCGCGCGTTGGCGACCAGCGCCGCCACGGCGCAGGAAGCAAGCCGGGTCGTGACCGAGTCGGCGCGGCTGGTGAGGATGATCGGCACGCGCGCGCCGAGCACGATCCCGGCGGCGTCGGCGTCGGCCAGGAAGGTCAGGCTCTTGGCCAGCATGTTGCCTGCTTCGAGATCGGGCACGATCAGCACGTTGGCGCGGCCCGCAACCGGCGACTTGATCTGCTTGATCTCCGCGGCCTGCAAGTTGATGGCGTTGTCCAGCGCCAGCGGCCCGTCCAGGATGCCGCCCGTGATCTGTCCCCGGTCGGCCATCTTGCACAGCGCGGCCGCTTCGATCGTGGAGGGGACCTTCGGATTGACCGTTTCCATCGCCGAGAGGATGGCGACGCGCACTTCCTGAACGCCGAGGTCGTGTGCGAGATCGATCGCGTTCTGCACGATGTCGACCTTGTCCTCCAGCGTGGGCGCGATGTTCACGGCGGCATCCGACACGATCAGCACCTCGGAATAGGTCGGGCACGTCCATCACGAAGCAGTGGCTGACGCGCCGCGCGGTGCGCAGCCCCCCTTCGCGCGCCACCACCGCGCCCATCAGCTCGTCGGTATGCAGGCTCCCCTTCATCAGGCATTCGGCCCGGCCTTCGCGCACCAGCCGCACCGCCTCGGCCGCGGAGGCGTGGCTGTGCGGCGTGTCCACGATCTCGAAGCCGGAAATCTTCAGGCCGCACTTCTCGGCCACCGCCTTGATGCGTGCCGCCGGGCCGACCAGGATCGGCGCGATCAGCCCCATCTTCGCGGCGTCGACCGCGCCGGTCAGCGACGATTCGTCGCACGGGTGGGCCACCGCCGTGGGGACGGGCGACAGCGCTTTCGCGCGGGCGAGCAGGCGCTCGTACTTCTCGTGCTTGCGATTCATGTCGAGTGTGCCCCTATCGCTGCGCCGCAACCATGCGAGGCCGCGAGCCCCCCGCAGTGCGAAGCAGACCGCGGATGCGCTCGAGCATCGCCTTCTGCTCGCTCGTCGGCTTGACGCGCTGGA
The DNA here is from genome assembly GCA_963746865.1 of uncultured Chloroflexia bacterium. Classification (GTDB taxonomy): domain Bacteria; phylum Chloroflexota; class Limnocylindria; order Limnocylindrales; family CSP1-4; genus SPCO01. Next base: position 424,627 of record CAVVDB010000005.1, on the reverse strand, counting down.
CGCGCTCATCGGCCAGCAACCGGTCGAGCAGCGTGACCAGGCGCTCGCGGTCCGCGCGCTCGGTGAGCAGCGCCGGCAAGGTTGCGACCGCCTTCTCCGGCTCGTAGCGCACGATGATCTCCTGCTCGCCGCGAATCCGGCGCGCCTCGTCGCGGGGAGATCGCCGGCAGCAGCTCGCGGTAATCGGCCATCAGCTCCTGCTTGAGCTGGAGCCGAGAGAGCGGCAGCGGCTCGCCCTTGCGGGCCAGCAGGAACGCGACCCGCGCGACCGCTTCCGCATACCCGCCTGCATCGATCGAAGCCAGCGCTTCCTTGACGAACGGCAGCTCGCGCGGATCGGCCTGGCGCGCTTCGGCGCCTCGGCCTCGCGCTGGTCGGCCGAGGTAGAGCGAGAACAGGTTGCCGTAGATCTGGAAGAACGCGGCTTCGCTCACTGCATCGCGCAGCGCCCGGTAGTAATCCAGCGACGCGCTCGTCAGCTCCGACATCATCTTTTCGGTCTTGCGCGTCGGATCGTCGGGCCCACCGCCTGGCGCTGCGCCTTCACCGCCTCCGCGGCCGGTCCCAGCCACCAGAGCAGCGGGTTCAAATCGGAGATGGCCCAGCGCTGGAAGCGCAGCGGATGAAACTCGCGCGACAGCTTGGCGCTGTACTCGTTGGACAGGGACTGCAGCAGCGGGCGCGCGAACAGCTCGTAGGCGCGCTGGTTGAACTCCGAGACGGCGCTCACGGCTTCGAACGGCTTCTCGTCGGCGCGCTTGAAGCGGTTCAGGTGCGCGCCGATCTCCTCGAGCCGGCGCTCGACGAAGCTCACTGCATAGACGGGCTTGCCGTCGGCGCCCTTGTCTTCCGTGATCTGCATGCCGTACAGGCCCGGCGGCAGCGCCTCGATCGACTCCATCACCGAGACGATCTGAGCGTGCTCCTTCTTGGCCACTTTGCCGGACACGAAGATGCCGAGGTGGCCGATGTCCTCGTGCAGCAGCCCCACGATCACCTGCCCGCGCGCCTTGATCTCGTCGGTGCTGCCGTACACGTCGGCCACCCAGTTGAAGGCCTGCTGCGGCGGCGTGATGTTGTCGCCCATCGAAGCGAACAGGATGATGGGCACCTTGATCTCGCGCAGGTCGAAGACGCCGTGCTGGCCGGTCTGGACCGTCCCCGACCACAGCTTGTTGCCGACGAAGAGATTCTGCGTGATCCACTCGATCTCCTCGCGGTTCATCAGGTAGAAGCCGCCCCACCAGCGCTCGAAGTCGAGGAAGCGCGCGGGCTCGGTGTCGACGTTGGCGAACACGTGGTAGTACTTGTCCCAGAACGTGTTCGCGGGATTGAGGTTCTCGAAGTTCTGCACCAGCCAGGCGCCGTCGAACTTGCCCCCGCCCAGGTCGGAGGTGAGCGAGGCGAGCCAGGTGCCGCCGAGCAGGCCGCCGGCGTAGCGCATCGGATTGTCGCCCTCGCCCTCGCTCCAGGCGCCGCCCCAGTAGGACATCGGCGCGCCGTTGATGACGATCGGGCCGGTGTCGTCGGGATTGGCGGCCGCCAGCATCATGGCCGCCCAGCCGCCCTGGCAGTTGCCGACGATCGCGGGCTTGGGAGCGTCGGGATGGAGCTCACGCACCCGGCTCACGAACTGCCGCTCGGCCTCGCAGACGTCCAGCATGGTCTGCTCCGGCTCCGGCTCGGGGAAGAAGATCACGAAGTAGACCGGGTGGCCGGCGCGCAGCGCCACGCCGACCTGCGAATCGTCCTTGAAGCCGCCGATGCCGGGACCGTGGCCGGCGCGCGGATCGATGACGACGTAGGGACGCCGCTTCGCGTCCACCGTCACGCCTTCCGGAGGCACGATGCGCACCAGCGCATAGTTGACCGGGCGCTCGAGCGTGCGGCCGTCGATGACCATCTCGTAGTCGAAGTGCAGCACCGGCGGCAGCCCCTGCCGCGTGCGCTCGACGAAGTTGTTGCCGCGCTGGCGCAGCGTGTCCCACAGCAGGACCGAGCGCTGAGCGAAATCCACCGCGTACTGCGCACCCCCGGTCCAGATGTCCCAGGGCGACATCGGTTTTGCCGTCAACGCGGCAACGTGCTGCTCGTAGGCCTTCTGAACGCGCTCGCTGAAGCGCTCCTGCGCCAGCTTGGCGCGAGTCTGGAAGAGCTTTGCCACCTTCGCGGCGATGTCGTGGCTTCGGGACAGCTGGCGGGTCGGATCGGTCATGGGCTTCCTCGGGGTTTTGCGCAGCGCAGCATTGTATCGCGGTGCGGTAGCACTATCTCTCCTTTTTTATCGAAATTGTTTGAGCTGGGGCAAGCAAGCACGGCGGACTGGCTATGGCCCAGAAGCCTGGTTTAGGCCCTCAGTGTTGCGCCAGGAGGGTCGTTTCAGCAGTCAGCAGTGGCCTCTTCTCGTCTTTGTCCAATCGGAACAGATGGTTGCGCTGGTCCGACACCTCAATACGGCCACACCCAGTCGGTGAACTCGGGACGATCAGTGCCCTGCTCGTGGGCGTAGCTCAAGTTGAGGATGATCTCGTTCTTCATCCGGTCCTTGAGGTGCGCGGCCTTGGTCTGCAATCTGGGCACCCGGTCGATCACGTCGATCACCAGGCTGAAGCGGTCCACCTGGTTGAGGATGGCGAGCTCAAGCGGGGTGTTGATGTTGCCCTTCTCCTTGTAGCCGCGCACGTGGATGTTGTCATGATTGTGGAAGCGATAGGCAAGCTTGTGGATCAGCCACGGGTAGCCGTGGAAGTTGAAGATGACCGGCTTGTCGAGCGTGAACAGGCTGTCGAACTCGCGCTCCGTGGAACCATTCGGATGCTCGGATGCGGGCTGCATCTTGAACAGGTCCACCACGTTCACGAAGCGCAGCTTCAGATCCGGCAAATTCTCGCGCAGAATGGCGGCTGCCGCGAGCGCCTCCTGAGTGGCGACATCGCCGCACGAGGCGATCACCGCGTCCGGCTCCTCGCCTTCGTCGGTGCTCGCCCGCGCCCAGATGCCGATGCCCTTGGCGCAGTGCACGATCGCCTCGTCGATGGTGGTGAACTGCAGGTGCTTCTGCTTGTCGGCGACGATCACGTTGATGCAGTCGGTCGAGCGCAGGCACTGGTCGGCCGTCACCAAGAGCGTATTGGCGTCGGGCGGCAGGTAGATGCGTGTGACGCTCGGGCTCTTGTTGGTCACCAGGTCTATGAAGCCGGGGTCCTGGTGCGAGAACCCGTTGTGGTCCTGGCGCCAGACTGTGGAGGACAGCAGGATGTTCTGCGAGGCCACCGAGGCGCGCCAGGGGACGTGGTTCTTGCAGATGTCCAGCCACTTGGCGTGCTGGTTGAACATCGAATCGATGACGTGCGCAAAGGCTTCGTAGGTGTGGAAGAAGCCGTGCCGGCCGCTCAAGAGATAGCCTTCCAGCCAGCCGATCAGCGTGTGCTCGGAGAGCATCTCCATCACGCGGCCGTCGCGCGCCAGCTCGCCGCCGTCGGCATCCTCCGGCAGCAGGTCGGCCATCCAGGTCTTCTTGCTCACCTCGTAGACGCCTGCAGGCGGTTGGAGGCGGTCTCGTCCGGGCCGAACACGCGGAAGCTCGTCATGTTGTCGCGCATCACGTCGCGCAGAAACTCGCCCAGCGGCTTGGTGTTCTCGTGCAGCACCTTGCCCGCCTGCGGCACGCCGACTGCGTACTCGCGGAAGTCGGGCAGCTTCAAGTCCTTGCGCAGCAGCCCGCCGTTGGCATGTAGGTTGGCGCTCATGCGCCGCGTGCCCCGCGGGCGCCAGCGCGCGCAGCTCCGGGATGCAAGCCGCCCGTTGGCGTCGAACAGCTCCTCCGGCTGGTAGCTCTTCAGCCAGGTTTCCAGCAGCTTCAGGCTGTCGGGGTTCTCGCGCACGTCGGAGAACGGCACCTGGTGCGAGCGCCACGAGCCTTCCGCCTTGTGGCCCTTGATCTCCTTCGGGCCGGTCCAGCCCTTGGGCGCGCGCAGCACGATCATCGGCCAGCGCGGGCGCTCGGCCTTGCCCGTATCGCGAGCCTTTTTCTGGATGGTGCGGATCTCGACCGATCACCGCGTCGAGCGTGGCGGCCATCTTCTGGTGCATCTCGCCGGGTCCGAGCCCTCGACGAAATAGGGCGTGTAGCCGTAGCCGACGAACAGCGCTTCGAGCTCCTCGTGGCTGATGCGCGCCAGGATCGTCGGGTTGGCGATCTTGTAGCCGTTGAGATTGAGGATCGGCAGCACCGCGCCGTCGCGGACCGGATTGATGAACTTGTTGGAGTGCCAGGCGGTGGCGAGCGGCCCGGTCTCGGCCTCGCCGTCGCCGACCACGCAGGCGACGATCAGGTTGGGATTGTCGAACGCCGCGCCGTAGGCGTGCGACAGGCTGTAGCCGAGCTCGCCGCCCTCGTGGATCGAGCCCGGCGTCTCCGGCGTCACGTGGCTGCCGATGTGGCCGGGGAAGGAGAACTGCTTGAAGAACTTCTGCATGCCCTCGGCGTCCTCGCTCTTGTCGGGGTAGACCTCGGAGTAGGTGCCCTCGAGGTAGGCGGGGCCGAGCACGCCGGGCGCGCCGTGGCCGGGCCCGGCCATGAAGATCACGTCCAGGTCGTCGCGCTTGATCACCCGGTTCAGATGCGTCCACACGAAGCGACAGCGCGGGACTCGCGCCCCAGTGGCCGAGCAGCCGGTGCTTGACGTGCTCCACGCTCGAGCGGTTCGCGGAGCAGCGGATTGTCGCGCAGGTAGATCATGCCGACGGCCAGGTAGTTGCACGCGCGCCACCACGCGTGCATGCGGCGCAGCTCTTCTGCATTGAGCGGTCCGGCGCCTGCGTCGGCGCTCCTCGGCTTCCCGGCTGCGGGAGTAGTTGGCGTCATTACACACCTCACTTCGACGTATAAAGGGTTTGGCCTAAGCTCGCTCGATCCGATCTCGCGGGATGCGGACGCCGAGCCGCTTAGTCGCCTTCGAGCCAGGCGAGGGCGGCGGCGCGGTCGTCCCGTACTCGATGCCCAGGCGGCGCAGGTCGCAGAAGCCGATCGCCTCGCAGGTGCACTGCAGGCAGCGGGTCGATTTGGCGACGGCCGCCTCGCGCGTGTACGGCAGTTCGTACTCGATGTAATTGTCGTTGCGGGCGTCGGCCTCGAGCGCGGTCATCCGGTAGCGCGGGGTCTTCGCCTCGCTCGTGAACGGCACGATGCTCAGGAACTCGGGCTGCGGTTCGGCGAGGGTCTGGCGGGTCCGGATGGCGCTCAGGTCCATCCCCTTCAGGAAGGCGTCGACCGCGTAGGCCGCCCGGCGTCCCTCGGCGACGGCCTGGACCACGGTGGCCGCCCCGATCCGGACGTCGCCGGTCCCGAACACGCCAGGCCGCCCGGTCTCGAAGGTGACCGCGTCGGCCTTGAGCCGCCGTTGCTTCGTGGCCTCCGGGCCTTCCGACCCCGGGCCGATCCAGGTCAGGTCCGGACCCTGGCCGATGGCCAGCAGCACGCGGTCGCACGGGATCGTGAATTCCGTGCCGGGCGCCGGTTCCGGGCGCCGCCGACCCGACGCGTCCGGCGCGCCAAGCGCCATCCGGATGAACTCGACGCCGGTGACCGCCCCCTTCTTGTCGGTGATGATCCGCACCGGTCCCGCCTGGAAGATCGCGGTGACACCTTCCTCGATGGCCTCGTGGACCTCGTTCGAGGCGGGCATATCCTTCATGTCGCGGCGATAGACGAGGGTGACCTCGGCGGCGCCCTGGCGGATCGAGGTCCGCGAGCAGTCCATCGAGGTGAAGCCGCCGCCGATGACCACGACCCGCTTGCCGACGTGATCGGGATAGGGCAGCCCAAGCGTCGCGGTGCGCAGGTACTCCAGGCCGTCGAGACACTCGGCGGCGTCCTCGCCCGGGATCCCGAGTTCGTTCGTGTCGTAGCAGCCGATGGCGACGACGACCGCGTCGAAGCCCTGGTAGGTCAGGTCGTCGAGGGTGAAGTCCGTGCCGAGCCCGGCATTGCACACGATCTTGCCGCCGAGTCGCGTGACCGATTCGTATTCGGCCTCGAGGACCTCGACCTTGGGCAGCCGGTACTGGGGGATCCCGTAGCGGAGCATCCCTCCCGGCGCCGGGTCGCGCTCGAAGACCGTGACCTCGTGACCGGCCAGCAGGAGGTAGAACGCGGCGGCCATCCCGGCCGGCCCCGACCCGATGACGGCGGCCTGTCGTCCGGAGGGTGCCTGGCGCTCGTAGGGGAGCGGCGGATCCACGCCGTCGTCGAGCATCGCCTTCAGGACCTGGTCGCCCGCGTAGCGATGGCTGTCGCGGATGGCGATCGCCTCGTCGACCTCGTCGCGTCGGCAGTGCTCCTCGCACGGCGCCGGGCAGACGCGCCCCAGGACGCTCGGGAACGGGATGGTTCGCTTGAAGATCCGGGTGCTCTCGCGCCAATCGGCCTCGGCGTTCGCCTTCAGGAAGCCGGGGATGTCGATGTGGCTCGGGCACTTGTTCTGGCACGGCGGCAGGCAGTACGCGTTGTGGTCCGAGAAGATGAGCTCCAGGTTCGTGCGGCGCAGGCGTCGCAGGCTCTCGGTCTGGGTCTGGACCTTCATCTCCGGTTCGCAGGCGCGCGAGCACGAGATCGGCGGATGCTCCTCGCCCTCGACCTCGACGACGCACATCCGGCACGCCCCGAAGCCGGGCAGCTTCGGCTCGTAGCACAGGGTCGGGATCTCGATCCCGTTGTCCCGGCAGACCTCGAGGATGGTCTGGCCCTCGAAGCCTTCGACGACGCGGCCGTCGACCTCGATCCGGATGCGCGGCGACGACTGCGGACGCTGCGGCGACTGGGTGTCAAGCAGGCGGTCGGCAAGGGAATCCGACTCGATCGCAGGGCGGCTCTCGGGGCGCGTGATCAGATCGGCCATCGTCGCCTCATCGGAGCGCACCAGCAGCCACCGCGATCGGGTGACAGACGCCGGCCGGGCAGGCGCTGCGCAGGATGTGCTCGTCCACCTCGGACCGGAAGTATCGCATCCCACCTGCCAGCGGGAGGGTCGTCAGGCGCTCGTGATCGCACAGCGCCGAGGCGACGATATCGGCCGACAGGTCCTCGAGCAGGTCCGCATCGGTCGGCCGCGAGCGACCCTCGACGACGCGATCCGCGATCTCGACCAGCCGCCGCGTCCCGATCCGGCACGGGATCGTCTTGCCGCACGCCTCGCCGGCGCAGAAGCGGGTGAGGAGGCGGGCCAGGTCGACGACGCAGGCACGGTCGTCGGCGACGACCACGGATCCGGACCCGATGTGGGCCCCGACCTCGCGCAGCGACGCGAAGGTGTACGGCGTGTCGAGCAGGTCCGGCGGGAGGAGGCCGCCCGACGGCCCGCCGACCAGGATCGCCTTGATCGTGCGACCGGCCGGCAACTTCCCGCCCAGGGCGACGATCTCGCGCAGTGGCGTACCGAGCGGGACCTCCGCGATCCCGTCGCCGGACGGGGTCCGCACGCCGACGAGGATGGTCCCCGGGCTGTCGGTCGCGCCGATCGCCGCGAAGGCTTCCTCGCCGTTGCGGACGATCCAGGGGACCGCGGCCAGCGTCTGGACGTTGTGGACGACGGTCGGCATCCCGAACAAGCCGCGTTCGGCCGGATGCGGCGGACGCTGTTCCGGCTGGCCGCGCTTGCCCTCGAGCGCCTTGAGCAGGACGGTCTCCTCGCCGAGCATGTAGGCGCCCTGGACCGGGCGGACCGTGACCGCGATGTCGTGCCCCGAGCCGAGCACATCGAAACCGATGAAGCCCGCCTCCTCGGCGGAGCCGATCGCCGACTCGAGCCCGCGGATCGCCTCCGTGGCGTCGGCCCGGACGGCGATGACGACCTCGCTCGCACCGACGGCGAAGGCCGCGATCGCCGCACCCTCGATCACGGCGAACGGGTCACGCTCGAGCAGGAAGCGGTCCGTGCCGGTCGCCGGATCCGCGCCGTAGCCGTTGACGACGACGTAGCGGCGGGGCGCGTCGATCGACGCGGCCGTCCGCCACTTGTCCGCGGCGGGGTAGCCGGCACCGCCGCGGCCGCGCAGGCCGGAACTCGCGACGGTAGCGATCGTCGCCGTGCCGCCGAGGCTGCGGATGACCCGGCGAAGGCCCTCGAACGCGCCCGCGCGGACGGCGGCGTCGAGGTCGGTCGGATCGGCGGCCTTCGCTCGCTCCAGCAGGATCCTCGGCCAGACAGCCGGCGTCTTGAGCACGTTCATCGTCCGCTACGCCCTCGCCGCGCGGCCTGGGCCCTTGCGTCCGGCTCGACCACGGAGTGCCGCGTCAAGGGCGGACGTGTAGGTCGCCTCGGAGGGCCGATGGGCGTCGACCGCGGCGGCCTGGGCGGTGGCCTCGGCGGGCTCGAAACGAAGGTGCTGGTAGTAGCTGGCGGTGCCGTAGATCATCGCGTACCAGGCGCCAGTCCTGTGACTGATCCGCTTGAGCGCCGCGACCGGGAGGTAGCCGTAGGCCGCCTGGGTCGCCTCGAGGATCCCGAGCATGTGGGCGGGATCGTGGTCGAACTCCTCGAGGATCGCGTCGACCGGCGCGAGGTCGATGGCGGCGAACGGCAGGTAGGCGGGGTCGGGGACCGGCCGGCCCGACCGCCGGAGCGCGGATTCCTCGCGTCGCTCGCCGTAGGTCTCGGGCGCCCCCCAGTGGACGTGGAACCGGCCGCGCGTGTCCATCCCGCCCATGTCGATGCACTCGATGGGGCAGGCCTGGGCGCATTGGAAGCAGGTCTCGCACTTGAGGGTGCCCCACTCGTCGTAGAGCAGCTGCAACCGGCCGCGGAACTTGTGCGGCGGGTCGCGGCGGTCCTCCGGGTACATGACCGTGACCTTGGGCTCGAAGAACCGGCGCAGGGTCAGCGCCATCCCCTTGGCGATCCCGAGGCCGGGCACGAAGCCCATCAGGACGGCCGCACGGTGGCGACGACGACGATGGCTGCCGCCGTCGCGAACAGGTTGAGCAGCGACGCCGGCAGCAGCCACTTCCAGGCGAAGTCCATCAACTGGTCGATCCGGACGCGCGGCAGCGTTCCGCGCATCCAGACGAACAGGAAGACGAAGGCGTAGGTCTTGCCCATGAACCAGAGCAGGCCGGCGACCCAGTCGAGCCCGATGTAGGCCACGGCGCCGATGACCGCGACGACGAACAGGTTCGCCAGGACGAACCCGCCGAGGAGCGCCTGCCAGCCCTTGATCCGCGCGGAGGCCATCCAGATCGGCGCCGCGAAGGCGAGGGTCAGGATGAGCGGCACGACGGCGACCAGGATCAGGAGGCCGATGCCCAGCTGCCCGGGGTTGAGCGCCAGATCGACCGTCCAGGGCCACGGGAACGGGGCGTTCCAGCCGCCGAAGAAGAGCGTCACGGTCAGCGCCGAGATGATGAACACGTTGACGTACTCGGCGAAGAAGAAGAAGCCGAAGCGCATCCCGGAGTACTCGGTCGCGAAGCCGGCCACGATCTCCGAGTCGGCCTCGGTCAGGTCGAACGGGGTCCGGTTCGCCTCCGCCGTCGCGGCGATGAAGAAGATCAGGAATCCGAGGGGTTGCTGGAAGACGTACCAGTCGGTGAACCAGCCGCCCTGGTTGAGGACGATCTGGTTGAGGCTCATGGTTCCGGCGACGAGGATGATCCCCACCACCGACAGCGTGAGCGGGATCTCGTAGCTGATGACCTGCGCCGCCGAGCGAAGGCCGCCGAGCAGCGAGTACTTGTTGTAGCTCGACCAGCCGGCCATCAGTAGCCCGACGACCGACAGCCCGCCGATCGCGAAGAAATAGAGCAGGCCGATGTTGAGGTCCTGGCCGAACAGGCCCGGGGCGAACGGGATGACGAGGAGGGTCATCACGCTGGCCAGATAGGTCACGACCGGGGCCCAGGTGAACACGATCGGGTCAGCCCCGGTCGGGGTGAAATCCTCCTTCATCAGGACCTTCAACCCGTGGACCACCGACAGCAAAGAACCGAACGGGCCGACCCGGTCGGGGCCGATCCGAAGGTTCATCAGCGCGATGATCTTCATCTCCATGTAGATGATCAGGAACGCGGTCGGGACGGTGATCAGGAGGATCACCGTGGCCGCGATCACGAACCGGACGATCGGCAGGTTCGCGGCGAGGATGTCGACGATCGTCGGCCCGAGCAGGACGAGCCCCGCGACAGCCACGATCGTCAGCACGATCAGCAACGGCACGACCGTGAAGACGACCTTCCCAGGGAGGGTCAGCCGATTCCAGGAGCGCCCGACGACGGTCACTTGTCGACGCCGCCCATGATCGGATCAAGGCTGGCCATGATCGCCATGGTGTCGGCGATGAGGTGCCCGGGCATCATCAGGCCTACGGATTGCAGGTGGATGAACGACGGGTCGTGGATCCGCATCCGGAAGGGCTGGTCGGTGCCGTCGCTGATGGCGTACGTGGAGTACTGCCCTCGTGGCCCCTCGACCGCGGCGTACGCCCGCCCGGGTCGCGGCCGCAGCAGCCGTGGCAGCTTGGCCATGACCGGACCGTCCGGCATGTTGTGGAGGCACTGGTCGATGATCCGCAGGCTCTGCTTGATCTCATCCATCCGGAGCAGGTAGCGGGCCAGGCAGTCGCCCTCGGAGCGAGTCGGGATGTCGAACTCGAGCTCCGGGAAGACGCTGTACGGATGCGCCCGCCGGATGTCGAACGGGACCCCCGTGGCGCGCAGGTTCGGGCCGGTCATGACCATCCGGAGCGCGGTCGCCGTGTCGATCGTGCCGAGGCCCCGCATCCGTCGGACGAAGATCTCGTTCTCGTTGAGCAGGGCGTTGCCGGAGTCGATCTGCTGCGGTCGCCTTGCTCATCCAGTCGCCGAGGCGGCTCATGAACTCGTGGTTGAGGTCGCCGTTGACCCCGCCGATCCGGAAGTAGTTGAACAGCATCCGCTGGCCGGTCAGCGAGGCGAGCATGTCGACGATCTCGTCGCGCTCGATGAACGACCACAGGATCGGGGTCAGTCCGCCGAGGTCGAGCGCCATCCAGCCGAGGAAGAGGGCGTGGCTGGCGACCCGGTTGAGCTCGGACGAGAGGACCCGGATGTACTCCGCGCGGCGCGGCACCTGCACGTCCATGAGCTTCTCGAAGGCCAGCACCGGCGCCCATTCGTTGAACAGCGAGCTGACGTACTCGAGCGGGTCGGTGTAGCAGATGGCCTGGTGGTAGTCGGCGTTCTCGCACAGCTTCTCGACGCCGCGATGGAGGTAGCCGAGGACCGGGTCGAGGTCGACGACCTTCTCGCCATCGAGCTTGAGGACGACCCGCAGGACGCCGTGGGTCGACGGATGCTGCGGCCCCATGTTGATGAACATCTCGCCGTCGCCGAGCGTGTAGAACTCGGCCTCGCGCTCGGTCCGTGGCGGATACGGCGGGACCGGCTCGAACACGCCGAGGTCGCGATCGAGCGTCACGCGCGGATCGTCGGTGGACTGGCGGCGGGCTGTGGTCGTCATCGTCGGTCGGTCGCTCGGTCAGCCCGTCGTCCGGCGGACGAGCGCCGTGGTCGGGGGGCTGCCCGGCGCGTGGGACCGCTCCATCGGCCGGACGCCGCCGCCGGGCGAGCGTGCCGCGTCGTCTGGCAGGAAGAAGTCCTTGCGCAGCGGGAAGCTCGCGTAGTCGGGCGGCATGTAGATCCGGCGCAGGTCGCGATTGCCCTCGAACGTGATGCCGAACATGTCGTAGGCCTCGCGCTCCATCCACTCGGCGCCCTTCCACAGGAAGGTGACCGACGGGACGCGCGGATCGTCGCGCGACAGGTCATCCGCGGTGACGCGCAGCCAGTCGGCCGTCGTCTCGCTCCAGCAGGTGGTAGACGACCTGCATGACCGTACCGGTGTCGACGCCCGCCAGGTCGCTCAGGAACTGGAAGTGGAAGGCGGGCTCATCGTGGAGCGCGGTCAGGACGGACACCACGTCACCGGCACCGATGCGGATCTCTGTCTCGTCGTGGCGCTGCCGGATCGGGCCGGTCAGCTGCGCGCCGAAGCGGGCCTCCAGTCGCGCCTTGAACTGGCGGTCCACGCCTAGACGTCCTCCGGGACGGTCGGGCCGATCGCCCGGTCCGGCCAGTGTCCGCGCCGTTCCCTGACCAGCTGCTGGAGCTTCATCATCCCGTAGATGAGCCCCTCCGGCCGTGGCGGGCAGCCCGGGACGTAGACGTCGACGGGCATCACCCGATCGATCCCCTCGACCGTCGAGTAGCTCCGCTTGTAGCGCCCACCCGAGCACGTGCAATCGCCCATCGCCACGCACCACTTGGGCTCCGGCATCTGCTCCCAAAGGCGGACCAGCGGGCCGGCCATCTTCGTCGTCAGGGTCCCGGCCACGATGAGGACATCGGCCTGCCGCGGGCTGGCCCGGAACGGGAACATGCCCCAGCGGTCCATGTCGTTCTTGGAGGTCGCGGTCGACATCATCTCGATGGCGCAGCAGGCGAGGCCCGACAGGAGCGGCCACAGGCTGTTCATCCGGATCAGGTCGAGGACGTAGTCGGCCTTGGTCGGGATGACCTCTAGGACGCCGCTCCAACGCGCGTCATCGCGCCGGCCGAGACCGCTTTCCTCGTATTCGCGCAGGTGGGTGATGTCGCTCTCGCGCCCACCGTCGTAGGCCTCCGGATCGGCGGCTTGCCAGAGGGTGTTCGGGACGATGATCGGCGCCAGGACATCGGTCCGGTCGTCCTTGACCACCGGGAGGTCGCCGCCGACCGGCTTCACCGCCACGTCAGGGCTCCCTTCCGCCAGGCGTAGGCGAGGCCGAGGAGCAGGATGACGATGAACACGACCATGCTCACCAGGCCGCCCAGCAGGAGATCGCGGAAGGCGATGGCCCACAGGTAGATGAACACGACCTCGATATCGAAGGCGACGAAGAGCAGCGCGTAGATGTAGAACGACAGCCCGAACCGTCCGTGGGTGTCGCCGTACGTGTCGATCCCCGACTCGTATGGCAGCCCCTTGTGTTCGTCGCCGCGGTTGCGATGGGAGATGAGCCAGGCGGCGCCGATCGTCAGGAACACGAACGAGACACCGGCGAAGGCAAACCCCACCACGTACCAGATGCCGGTCACCAGAACTCCCTTCGAGCGGCGCGCCCGGGCTGGCGCCGCTTGCCCGAGGATCCCCTGTGGGACGCGCAGACAGACCCCGACGGGTACGTCTGCCCCGCGGGCATTCTAGCAGTGGGAACGGTGCGGGCGACGCTCGCGACGGGTCCTGCGGGAGCCGGTCGGAGAGTCAGGGAGCGGCGCGCGCCGAGCGCGCGTGCAGTTCGCGCGCCGCTCCCCCAGGTCGTGCCCGACCATCATGAATCGTGCCTCCGGGCGCGCTCGGGCGGCAATAGGTAGGTCGCCCTAGTACTGGTGCGGTCTGGGGAGGTCAGGTGCGGTCTGGTGGGGTCCGTTGGGCATTTCAGCCCCGAGGGTTGCCGTCGGCACTTCCGGGCGTGACCGACGCTTGTTTCAACCCCGAACCCAACCGCGGTCCCCCTGACGGCATCTGGACACCCGACAGCGATCGACTGGCGACATCGCGACAAGCGAGCGCTACGATCGACCACCCGAGGGCGACATGGATGCGGTAACGACAGCGACGAAACCCGTGCCGTCGGCCGACGACGCGCTCGTCAAGCGCGCACGCAACGGTGACGCGGCGGCATTCGAGCTGCTCGTCGACACCCGGATCGATCGCTGCTACCGCCTCGCCTGGTCGATCCTGGCCAACGACGCCGATGCGGCCGATGCGACCCAGGACGCGCTGGTGGCCGCCTGGCGCCAGCTGCCCCGTCTTCGCGACACGGCGGCGTTCGACGGCTGGCTCAACCGGATCGTCGCGAACGCCGCGCTGATGGCGCGCCGGCACCGTGTCCGGCTCCGCGAGGTGTCCGTTCGGCCGGCCAGCCCGGCTGACCAGGCCACCGGGCCTGAATCGCCACAGGGCCCACGAGCCCGAACCGCCATGGACGAATTCGTCGACAACGACGCGATCGCGCGCGCCTTCGACCGCCTGCGACCGAAGGAACGGATGATCCTCGTCCTCCACCACGTCGAGGAGCGTCCCGTCGCGGAGATCGCGACGTCGCTCGGGATACCGATCGGAACCGCGAAATGGCGTCTGCACGCTGCACGCCGCGCTCTCGAAAAGGCGATGGAGGCCGAGGCATGAAGGCGCCACTGACCGAGGCTCAGATCTCGCGGGCGCTCCGCGAGCGGCTTCCCGCACGAGCCGACTCGGGCCTGCGGGAACGGATCCTGGACGAGGCTGCGGCCACGCCGCAGCAGCGGCCGCTGCCGTTCCTCATGGCACGGGCGATCACCGTGGACGGCCTTCAAGGGCGAACCGGACCCGTCCGTACGCGCCGTTGGACGCTGGCCCTCGTCGCGGCAGCGGTCCTGGTCCTCGTCGCATCGGCCATCTTCGTCGGCAGCCGACGCCCGTCCCTGCTCGCGGTCGTGCCGGAACCTTCGACATCGGCGACAACGACGGCGCCGGCCACAGCGTCCCCGACAGCGACGCCGACCGCCGTGCCGACAGCGGAGGCTCCACCTCCGGCAGTCGCCCAGAGCCTTCACCTCACCTGGACGAAGACCGCCATTGATCAGCGCTCTCCGCAGCTGGCGTGGGTCGGCGACCGCTTCGTGCTCGTCGATGGCGAATCCGGCGCCGTCACCACCTCCCTCGACGGCGTCACCTGGCACGCGCTGCAACCCGGCGATCCCAACCCGGGCTATGCCCAACTAGTGAGCGGACAGCGGGCGAGCTGGCAGGCCGACGTCGTCGGCTGGTGGAACCCGGAGGATGGGCCGGACTACACGAACAAGCCTCCAGTGACCGCGCGAGACCAGCTACGCATCGTCCGTCCGTCCGCTGTGCCGACGATGACGACGCCCTTCAAGGGCCGCATCGCGTCGATCGGCATCGGGCCGGCCGGGATCGTTGCCGAGGTCCACTCCGACCTCGACTGGGATGCCTGGGTCACCAACAAGCTGGGTGCCCGATCAAACAACGCGTGGGTCACGCACCTGAAGAGTGTCGATTACCAGGATGGGATCCTCCAGATCAAGCTGGACAACGGCCCCGGCCTGAAGGTCGTGTGGGCGGCCGATGGCCGCGCGCCCGGGGACTACCAGGACAAGGGCTTCGCGTGGTTCAGCCCGGATGGCGAGCAGTGGACGGCGATCCCCCCTGTTCGCACCCCGCTGTCGGACGATGATCCGACGTTCCCCATGGGCAGCTTCGGCGGCATCGTGGGCGTGTCGGACGGCTTCATCGCTGCCGGGGACCGGACTTACAGCAGGCCATGTCCCTCGCCGGACGGATGTGAAGGGATGTGGCATTCATCGGACGGCATGACGTGGCGCAACATCGCCAACGTCCCCTATGGCTCGGGTGCGATGGTGCCGTGGATGGGCGGCGCGCTCGTCACCGACGGGCTCGGGCAGTTTGACACGTGGACCTCACAGGGCCGCGGCACGCTGCCGATGGCGGCGGAGGTTCCGGCGCCGTCAAAGGACGCCGATGTGAGTGTCGACGTCGGACCGCTGGGCCTCATCTCCGTCAGGTTCAACGAACGGAAGATCCTGTTCACGCGGGACGGTGTGGCCTGGACGCTCGATCCGATGCCGGCGGACCTGCCGGAGGGCGAAGTCGCCGTCGGCGAGCAGTCCGTCCTCATGCTGAGTGACCGGGCAGGTGCCCCTCCGTCCCTCTGGCTCGGTCGCGTCGAGCCGTGAACGGGTCGCTTCGAACCTGGGCCAGAGGGTCGCGTGCCAGATGCCACGGCGCGCGCCCTTGAGCCGCTGACGAACACGCCCGCCCCGCGGGCCTGATCCCTGCCCTGGCGGCCCGTCCCCGGTTCAGGCCGCCTCGAATCAACGGGAACTTCGAGGAGATCGACATGAACTCACTCGGCAAGGCGCTGGTTGCCTCCACAGCAGTGGTGACGGTCGCGCTGGCCTGCATCGGCTGCGCAGCCTCGGCCAACAACGCCGGCGTTGCCAAGTCGCCGGCGCCCACCCCGGCGCCTACCCAGTCCGCGTCGGCCGCTCCCACCTCGTCGGCCGCTCCCACCTCGACGGCCGTCCCGACGCCGACGGCCACTCCGGCCGCGACGCCGCAGGTCATCACGTCAGACGACTTTGCGGCGCTCGAGCCCGGTCGCCGCTACGCGGTCCCGAGCCGCGGAACGAATCCAGAGATCTCGTTCGTCGTGCCGTCCGGCTGGGCGGGCAACCAGACCGCGGCGCTGAAGGACCACGGTGATCCCGGCCCGGAAGGGCCGATGTGGTTCCCTCAGCCCTTCGACCATGGGTTCAAGAGCCCGTGCACCGACCACAGCCCCGTTGTGCCGGCAGCGGGATCCGGGGCCGCCGGCCTCCTCGGCGTCATCGCCGGTCAGCCGGGGATCAAGGCGAGGCCGATCACGGACGTGACCGTCGGCGGCCGGCATGGGAAGTCCGTCGAATACACCGTCACCACAGATCCCGCGACCTGCGGCAACGGCGAGGACGGGTTCTGGATCTGGGGCACCTGCCCGCCGCCGGTGACGGCCGGATGCGAGAACGGGGCTGGAGACCGGCGATACGGCGTGGGACTGGGCTCCCACGAGCGTGCCTACGCGGTCGACGTCGACGGCAAGACCTACACGTTCTTCACGAAGGAGCCGGTCGACCTCCCGGCCGCCGATCGTGCCGAGCTCCAGCAGGTCATCAATTCGATGAAGTTCGAACCCGGCTGAGCCGATATCCAAGACCGGAGAGCGGCGGTCCGTCCGGCCAGCCGCGGCCGAAGGCCATGACCCGGAAGCGGCCCATCGCGGCCGGGTCGAGGAGCCGCATCACCGCCGAGCGGACCGCGAGATAGGCCTCCAGGGTCGTGTCCGGATCGGCCTGGATGGCCTGGAGCAGTCCCTCCATCCCGTGGCCGACCAGGAACTCGGCCTGGGTCGTGGTCCCGAGATGGCTCAGGCCGGCTTCGCGCGCCGCCCGTTCGACGGCGGTGACGTCGACATGCGCGGTCAGGTCCTGGCGACCGACGTGGCGGTACGGATCGTCGTGGACGCGATGCCGGAGGTAGGCGCGCAGGGTGCCGTCCCGACGTCGGACGGGGTCATAGAGGTCGGCTGCCGCATAGCCGTAGTCGATGAGCAGGAGAACGCCGCTGCGTAACCCGGCGGCGGCCCGGGCGATCCACCCGTTCAGCGCGAGGCAGACCTCGCCGCGCTGCCCGTCCTCGAGCCTGATGCCGTCCGCCTTGAGGCGAGCGGCCAGATCGCGCGTCGACGGCTCGGCCTCGACATCCGCGAACCGCCCGTCGATCGAGCCGACCATGACCTCGAGCAGGCGGCCATCGCGCCGGACGACGCGGTGGGTCGGCAGCGCGTCGAGGAGTTCGTTGGCAAGGATCAGGCCGTCGATGGGATCGTCGACGGTGGTGGCATCCAGCATGGCGCTGCCTTGCCCGGCTGCGTCGAAGCGGGCGTGGATGGCGTCGAGCCGGCGCGGCTCGATCTCGATGGGTTGGTATCGGAATGCGTCGGCGGACTCCGGTCGCGCGCCGGCGAGGCCTTCGATGATCGCCAGCCCGAGGGTTCCGGTTCCCGCGCCGAACTCCCGGATGACGAACGGCGACGGACGACCGAGCCGATCCCAGGCCTCGCCCACGGCCCGCGCCAGGACCGCCCCGAAGATCGGGTGCGTCTCCGGAGCTGTCAGGAAGTCGCCGTCGCGCCCGGGCCGGGCGTCGCCGCCACGGTAGTAGCCGCCTTCGGGGTCGTAGAGGGCGAACTCCATGAACCGGGCGAAGGTCATCGGCCCGTCGCGCGCGGATCTCGTCGTGGATCCGCGCGACGAGGTCGTCGTCCTGTCCGACGGCCTCGAGATCCGGCGCCGGGTCCCGACGGAGACCCGGTGTCACGTCCATGGGCGCACCTCGGCGCGGTCGGCCGACGACCAGATCGGACTCCGGGACCGACGAGCGTGTGGCCTCCCAGGAGGACCGGGATCGGCGCCTTCAGGGCAGCCTCGGTCAAGGTCCGCAGCCACGGATCGGCGATCCGATCCGGGAGCAGCAGGTCCGACGCGAACCGATCGCCTGCCGCCGGCCAGCCCGCTTCGTCGGCACCGAGCCGGTGGGCGAGCAGGACGCGGGTATCGACGATCGCAGCATCGCCGAGTCGGCCGAGATGGCCGCCGAGCGAGTCCGGACCGTCCCGCTCCAGGAGCAGGCCGAGGACCGACGCCGGCGCACGCTGGCTGGCCACGCTCGTTCGCAGACCCCGCTCCTCGACGATGGCGCGGGTCCGTGCAGCCGTGTTGCGCTCGAGCCAGGCCAGGGTCGTCGCCGAACTTCGGCCGGTCACCAGGAGTTCGGCGTGCGGATCGGCCGCGACGGAGCCGACGGCGGCGATGGCATCCGACACCCGGCCGAGGTCGATCCCGTAGGTGTCGGCGACCTCCGTCTCGTCACAGCCACCGGTCAGCACCAGGTCGAGCGGTCCATCGATGTCGATCGCCAGCCGCCACCGGCGACGCAGGTCGCGAACCTCGTAGCCGCCCTGCTCCGCGAGCCAGCGCGGCAGGGCGTTGTCGGACGGCAGGTCGGGCAGGTCGGCGAGCGCCTGCGCCGCCCCGGCGATCGCCACGATGTCGGCCGAGTATCGATTGTTGGCCAGCGCGACCCGCCCTTCGGAACCGGCCGCCGCCACGAAGTCCCGCAGGTCGCGGACCGACGCGAGCGGGATCGCCCCCGAGCCGAGCACGACGAGGCCGACCGGCCGCTCGGCACGCACGAGCCCGCGGAGTCGCGCCCCAAAGGCGAGCGCGTCGGGCGGGCCACCGACGATCGCCACGTCGTGCGCACCGGCGGCGGCGAACCGCGCCACGTGACGGCGTGCGAGGGTGGCGCGCGCCTGGGCGACCCAGCGCTCGAGCGGACCGGCGTCGGGCGACGGCTCCGGGTGCATGATTCGGACGCTGACCGGGCGCATGGCCCGGAGTCTAGTCGCCCTCGACGAGGAGCCCGTGACAGACCGCCGCGTCCGCGCCTACATCGGCCTCGGCGCCAACATCGGTGATGCCGAAGGGACGCTTGCCGCGGCTGTGGCGGCACTGGCCGCGCTGCCCGGCGTGCGTCTCCGTGGCGTCTCCCGCCTGTACGCCACGGCCCCCGTCGGCGTCACCGATCAGCCGGAGTTCCGGAACGCCGCCGTGGCGCTCGACGTCCCAGCCGGGCCTGACGCACGGACCGGTGCGCTGGCGCTGCTCGCGGGCCTCAAGGACCTCGAACGCTCGTTCGGCCGGCGTCCTCGTCAGCGCTGGGGTCCGCGCGAGCTCGACCTGGATCTGCTCGTCTTCGGGCGCGCCCGGATCTCGGTCGAACGAAACGCCGCCGCGCGCTCGCTCGACGCCGACACCGAACCTGCGAAGGCTTCGAAGCTCCTCGTCGTGCCCCACCCTGCGGCGGAGGCGCGACTCTTCGTGCTCGCGCCACTCGCCGACCTCGTCCCCCGACTCGTCCCGCCGGGCTGGGGCCGGTCGGTCGGGACGGCGCGTCGCCGCCAAGTCGAGGTCGAGGGAGCGGAGGCCGTCCGCGTCGTCGGAGCGTGGGACGCGGTGTCGCGGACCTGGATCGGGGCTCAGCCCAGCACGCGGACCGGGAGCGGTGTTTCGATGGCCTCGCCGCCTGGACCCCGTTCGACCCGGTAGCCCAGGGCGCCCGGCCGTGACGCGACGACCTCCGCGAGATCAGGGCCGCGGAAGACCAGCGCCGCCCCATCGTCCGCCGCGTACCCCGCGGGCAGGACCCCCTCGGCGACCAGCTCGTGGTAGTGCGGCCGGCGGGTCAGTTCGCTGTCGTAGTGCGGCGCGTGACTGCCGGGCACGAACCCAAGGCCCGCCGACAGTGGCGCCAGGCCGGCTCCGAACGAATCGGTGGTGCCGGTCTCGAACCAGCACAGCGAGCCTGCCGATACCCCGGTCATGACGGTCCCGGCCTGCCAGGCGAGTCGCAACGCGCGGTCGACGCCATGGACCCGCCACACCGCGAGCATGTTCTCGGTATTGCCGCCGCCGACATAGACGACATCCTGGTCAAGCAGGAACGCCTCGACGTCCTCGACGGACCGCTTGAACAGGTCCAGGTGCGTCGCCTCGGATCGCCGTGCGAAGGCGGCGTAGAAGTCGGCGACGTAGCCGGGTGCATCGCCGCTGGCCGTCGGCAGGAAGCACACCCTTGGCCGGTCGCGACCCCGGCCGGCACGGGCGAGCTCGAGGACGTGGTCGTCGAGCAGCGGGTTGTCCGGCTCCATCGAGAACCCGCCACCGCCCATCGCGACCACGGTCGGCGTCACTGCGAGGCGACTCGGAAGCCGATGTGCTTGTCGCTGTAGGTCGGTGGATCCTCGTAGTGGCGGTAGGCCGAGCGGGCGACGAACGGGTTGCTGCCCCACCAGCCGCCCTTCTCGACCTTGATCGTGCCGCTTGCCGGACCGGGCGGATCCGTCGCCGGACTCGTCTTGTAGTAGTCGACGTCCAGCCAGTCGGCGACCCACTCCATGGCGTTGCCGGCCATGTCCAGGGCGCCGACCCAGCTCGCCCCGGCCGGATAGCTCCCGACGGACTTCGGTCCGAAGCTGTCGACGACGTTCGCCAGTTCGGTCCGGTACGTGTCGCCCCAGGGGTAGACCGTCGACTTCGGGCCGCGCGCCGCGTATTCCCATTCAGCCTCGGTCGGGAGTCGGCCGGCACGCCAGGTCGCATAGGCCTCGGCCTCGTACCAGCTGATGCACCGCTGCGGCTCGTCCGGCAGGTTGCCCTGGCAGGCGTTCGGAAGCCGGGAGGCATCCTTGCCGGAGACCCACGCCCACCCGTCGGCCGACCAGTAGGCCTTCGTGGTATAGCCGGCTGCCGCCTTGAACGCCGCGAATGCCGCGTTCGTGACCTCGTTCTTGTCGATCCAGAAGCCCTTCGTCAGGGTCACCTTGTGCGCCGGCACCTCGCTCGGGAATTCCTTGACGACCCAGGGCGGTGGGCTGGCCGCCGTCAGGGCGGCGATCGACTTTGCATCGGTGCCCATCGTGAAGGTGCCGGCCGGGACCCAGACCTGCTCGATCCCCCAGGCGTCGGTCCGCGTCTGCCCGGCGGCCTGACCGTCCGAGGGAACCGGGGTCGGGGCGGGTGACGGGGCCACGCTCGGAGCGGTCGACGGCGGGGCGGATGGCGCCACCGACGGGGCTACGGATCCGGCCGTCGACGGCTGGACGCTGGGCGCGGACGAAGGCGGAGTCGCGGGGCCCGAACTGCAGGCGACGACGACGAACACGGTTGCCAGGGCACCGGTCAGACCGATCGTCCGATGCCGTCGAGGATGGTGCATCGGGCGATGCTATCCGAAGCGGGCGCGGAGCCTCGGCAGGATGGCTTCGGCGTATCGGGCGATGGCGGCTTCCTGGTCGTTGCCCGGGAAATGGAAGACCAGGTGATCGAAGCCGTAGCCGACGTAGGTGGCGATCTGCTCGACGTGCTCGTCGGGGTCCGATGCGACCAGCCATCGGCGATGCGCGACGTCCTCGACGCCGCGGGCGAGCCGCTCCATCTCGCGCGGGTCCTCGATGCCCATCTTCTGGTCGGCCGAGAGCGCCAGGGCGGCCCAGATCTTGGTGTCCTCCATGGCCTTCGACGCGTCGGAGTCGAAACTGACCTTCATCTCGATCATCCGCCCGAGCCCGGCCGGGTCCCGGTCGGCCTTCGCGGCGCCCTCGACGAGCGACGGGAGGAGGGTGTCCGTGTACAGGTCCGCGCCCTTGCCGGAGGTGCAGATGAGGCCGTCCCCGATCCGGCCGGCCAAGCGGGCCGCGGCCGGCCCCGAGGCCGCGATGTAGATCGGGACCGGCGTCTCGGGCCGGTCGTAGAGGGTCGCGTTGTGGGTCCGGTAATGTTCGCCCTCGAAGTTGACGAATTCCTCGCGGAAGAGCTGCTGGATCAACAGCACCGATTCCTTGAGCCGGGCGAACCGCTCGGCCTGCTCGGGCCAGTCGATGCCGACCGGGATCTCATTGAGCGATTCCCCGGTCCCGACGCCGAGGATGACCCGTCCGGGGGCCAGGCAGCCGAGCGTCGCGAAGGCCTGCGCCACGACCGCCGGGTTGTAGCGGAACGACGGGGTCAGGACGCTCGTGCCGAGGGTGACGCGCTCGGTCGCCTGGGCGGCCGCGCCAAGCCAGACCAGGGCATTGGGGGCATGGCCGTCCGTGTGTCGCCATGGCTGGAAGTGGTCGCTCGTCCAGACCGAATCAAACGCGGCGGCCTCGGCCGCGACCGCCAGGTCGAGCAGGCGCCGGGGTGGGAACTGCTCGGCCGAGGCCTTGTAGCCGTAGCGCATCAGCCGACCCTAGAGCCGGACGCGCGGTGGGGCGTCGCGATCGAACATGTGGACCGTGTCGACGAAGCGCACCTGCTTGGCCTGGTAGGCCATCACCAGCGAATGCGTTCGTGCCCCGCCACCGAAGAAGAGCACGCCGTGGAGCAGGTCGCCGGGTGTCACCCCGGTCGCCGCGAAGACGAGGTTCTCGCCCGGAGCGAGGTCCTCGGTGTGGTAGACGCGGTCCTCGTCGCCGTGACCCATCCGGGCGCCTCGCTCGCGTTCCTCGGGGCCTCGGTACCGGAACCGTGCCTGGATCTCGCCACCGAGGCAGCGCAGCGCGGCCGCGGTGATCACGCCCTCCGGTGCGCCGCCGGTCCCCATCACGGCATGGACGCCGGTCCCCGACACGGCACAGGAGATGGCGGCCGACAGGTCGCCATCGCCGATCAGCTTGATCCGGGCACCGGCTTCGCGGACCTCGGCGATGAGGGCGTCATGACGAGGTCGCTCGAGGATGACCACCGTGATGTCGGCGATCCGCCGTCCGAGCGCCTCGGCGATCCGGCCCAGGTTCTCGGTCGGGGACTCCCGGATATCGACCTTGCCCGCGACGATCGGCCCGACGCACAGCTTCTCCATGTAGGTGTCGGGGGCGTGGGTCAGCCCGCCCGCCTCGGACGCCGCGAGGACGGTGATGGCGCCCGACTGGCCGTGCGCCACGAGGTTCGTGCCCTCCAGCGGGTCCACCGCGATGTCGACCCGCGGAACGTCGTCACGATCGGCGCCGGTCCGCCCGACCCGCTCGCCGATGTAGAGCATCGGGGCCTCGTCGCGTTCGCCCTCGCCGATGACGATCCGGCCCGGCGAAGTCGATCTCGTCCATCGTCCGGCGCATCGCCTCGGTCGCCGCGGCATCGGCGGCATCGCGCTCGCCACGGCCCATGAACCGCGCGGACTCGATCGCCGCGGCTTCGGTGACGCGGATCATCTCGAGCGCGAGCAGTTGCTCCATGTGGCCGACCCCCCGGTCAGTGGCGGAAGTGACGACGTCCCGTGAACACCATCGCGAGGTGATGGCGATCGGCGACTTCTATCGCCATTTCATCGCGGATCGAGCCGCCTGGCTGGATGATGGCCGTGACGCCCGCGCCGGCGGCGGCCTGGATCCCGTCGGGGAACGGAAAGTACGCGTCCGACGCCAGGACCGACAGCCTGGCCCGGTCGCCGGCTCGCCGGACCGCGATCTCGACCGACACCTGGCGGCTGGCCTGGCCGGCGCCGATCCCGACCGTCGCGCCGTTGCGTGCGAGGACGATCGCATTCGAGCGGACATGGCGGACCGCCCGCCAGGCGAACAGCAGGTCGGTCAGTTCCTCGAGGGTCGGGCGCCGCTTGGTGACGACCTGGAGCCGGCCGCGATCGAGGCCCAGTTCGTCCAGGCTCTCCACGAGCAGGCCGCCGGCGACCCGCTTGAAGTCGAGGCTGGCGATGCCGTAGTCGCGCATCCCGTCGGTCGGGTCGGGCGGGATGGCCAGCAGTTCGAGTCCGGGCTTGCCGCGCAGGATGCCGACCGCCGCCTGGCTGAACCCGGGCGCGACGACGGCCTCGTATGAATTGGCCGCGATCTCCCTCGCGGTCGCCCCGTCCAGCTCGCGATTGACCCCGACGATCCCGCCGAACGCCGCGACCGGATCGGTCTCGAGGGCGTGCCGGTAGGCCTCCACGAGTTCGTCGTGCGAGGCGAGCCCGACCGGGTCGGTGTGCTTGACGATGGCGACGGTCGGCGAGGTGTAGTCGCGCGCGATCCGGTACGCCGCGTCGAGGTCGAGCAGGTTGTTGAACGACGGCATCTCGCCCTGCAGCCGGGCGGCGTCCGCCAGCGTCCCGCTGCGGTGCGTGGTCTCGCGGTAGAACGCGGCGCGCTGGTGCGGGTTCTCGCCATAGCGCAGGTCGTCGACCTTCTCGAGGACCAGCGCGAGATGGCGCGGGAAGGTGTTGCCCGAGATCTGGTTGAGGTAGGCCGCGATCTCGGCGTGATAGGCAGCGACCGTGCTGAACGCCTCGGCCGCCAGCTTCGCGCGGGTCTCGGGACTGACGGTCCCGAGCTCACGAAGTTCGGCTGTGACGGTCGGATAGTGGGCCGGGTCGGCCACGGACGCGACCCCCGCCGCATTGCGCGCCGCCGCACCGAGGAGCGCGGCGCCGCCGACGTCGATCATCTCGATCGCCTCGTCGAGCCCGACGAGCTTGACCCCGATGGCGGGCGCGAACGGCTTGACGTTGACGACCACGATGTCGATGAGGCCGATCCCCTGGGCGCGCAGCTCCTCGAGCTGGGCGGGGACGTCGCGCCGGGCGAGGATCCCGGCGTAGACCGCGTGGTGGAAGGTCTTGACCTGGCCGCCGACATCGGGCTCGCCCTGGGTCAGTTCCGAGACGGAGGTGACGGCGATGCCCTCGGCGGCGAGGTAGTCGCGGGTCCCGTCGGTCGCGAATACTTCGATGTCGAGGGCGAGGAGGTCGCGGGCGAGCGCGACGATGCCATCCCGATTCGCCACCGACAGCAGGGCTCGCACCCGGGGCTTCCTCCCGTTCCCGTGGGCCTGCGAAGCGTCAGCGGGGTGGGCCGTAGGTCCCCGGACGGTCGCGACGGCGCCGCACCAATCCGGCCGAGTATACCGCCTGTCGTGGCATACTCCGGCCACCCATCCACATGCGATCGCGAGGTCAGGACGTGACGCGCCCTCCCTGGGAATACCTCTTCGAGTCGTTCAACAGCGACAACTTCCCGGACATCTTCCATCCGACATGGATCGCTTCGGCCATCCTGCTGGTGACCCTGCTGCTGCTCTACTACGTCCGAACCAGGACCCTCCACCGGCACGCCCCGTATCTCGAGATGTGGGAGTGGCTGCTGTGGGCCGGCCTCATCACGTTCGGCATGCTGCTCGTCGAGGCGGTCTTCATCTTCGACTTCTTCATCGTGCTCGCGACGATGCTCATCGGCCTCGGAACACTGGTCTGGATCCGGTTCATCCGCTTCCCGCCGTTCCTCGCCGCGTACGAGACACGCCTGGCGAAGCAGCGCTACATCTCCAGGCAGAAGTACGCCGACCCCGAGGCAACGATCAAGAAGAAGGGGACCGGCGGACGTCGCCAGCGCCAGCGCCGGCGGCGATAGGCCGACACCGGCCGTGCCCATCGAGATCCGCCGGTTCGGGGTCGGCCACCGGCGACCGGTCGGGCCGGATGGCTCCATCGGGCTGACCGGCCAGGTGCTCCATTCGGACGGGCGCGGCGTCATCACCGAGATGGCGCTCGCCCGGAACGCCCGGATCGAGCCCCATTCCAGCCCGGATACGACCTACTTCATCGTGGTCGAGGGCGGCGGCTGGGTCGGCGTCGGCGACGAATGGGCCCGGATCGCCGCCGGTGAAGCGGCCGTCTGGCCGGCCGACATCCCGCACGCCGCCTGGACCGAGCACTCGGAGATGCGCGCGCTGGTCGTGGAATTCGCGGGCGCGGACGATCGCGACACGGTGCTCGGGCGAGCGCGGGATCCGGAGCCGGGTGACGCGCCCGTCGAGCTCGGCGAGGGTCGACTCGCCGCTCGGTCGACACCGCCGGTGGCCACCGGCCCCGATGAGGGCGAGCCGGCCTAGCGGGCGACGACGGCCCCCAGCTGGCTGAGGATCCGGGCCGTCGCGCCCCAGACCGACAGGCCGTCGATGTCGTAGGCGCCGTAGCGGAGCGGCCAATCGCGGATCGTGCGTTCGACGATGACGATCGGGGCGTCCGGCAGGAACCGGGTCAGCGGCGGCTCCACGATCCGGGCGACCTCCGACGGCGAGGCCGTCAGTAGCGGCCGCTCGCGCGCCACCGCGATCACCGGCGTCACTTCGAAGTCGCTGACCGGGATCCAGAATCGTTCGAGCCGACCGACGATCCGAACCCCGGCGGCGACCGGGTCAAGGGCGATCTCCTCGGCCGCCTCGCGCAGCGCGGTCGCATCGATGTCGTGGTCGCCGGGCTCGGCCTTGCCGCCGGGGAAGCTGACCTCGCCACTGTGGTGGCCGTCGCGGCTGGCTCGTTCCGTCAGGACGACCCGGGTCGCCCCGTCGCCGTCGGGGTAGAGCAGGACGAGCACCCCCGCCGGTCGCCCGGTCCGTCCTTGCGGCGGGGTCCCGGGCGAGCGTTGCTCGATCTCGCCGACGATGATCGGCATCAGGATCTCGGCCGGGTCGGGCAGCGGGTCCGGCAGCGACTCGAGGCGTTCGAGGACGAGGTCGAACCGCACCCCGGAGGTCTCGCCGGCCTAGTTGAGCCGGTCGCCGGTCGGGACCGGCGGCCCCGGTTCGGGCCGTCGCGAGCGCGCATCCCGCTTGGCCACGCCCTCGGTCACCACGGTCGCCGACCTGGTCGAGAACACGAGCGTCCCGCTGACGAGATCGGCATCCGCCACGACATGGTCCCCGGGCCGGAACTCACCGGCCACGATCGCGCGAGCGAGCGGGTTCTCGACCAGCCGCTGGATCGTCCGCTTCAGCGGACGGGCGCCGTAGGTGGGATCGGTCCCCTCGCGGACGATCAGGGCCCGGGCTGCGGAGGTCAGCTCGATGCCGATCTCCTGCGTCGCCAAGCGGCCGGCGAGGTCGGCCAGGAGCAGCTCGACGATCCGTTCCAGGTCGGTCTCGGTCAGGGCGTGGAAGACGATGACTTCGTCGACCCGGTTGAGGAACTCGGGTCGGAAGTGGTCGCGTAGCGCGTCCGTGACGTCTCGTTTCATGGCCTCGTACGCCGCGTCACCGGTCCGTGACCCGCTGGCGGCGATCGCGGCGCTGCCGATGTTGCTGGTCATGATGATGACCGTGTTCTTGAGGTCCACGGTCCGGCCCTGGTTGTCGGTCAGGCGGCCGTCGTCGAGCACCTGGAGGAGCACGTTGAAGACGTCGGGATGGGCCTTCTCGATCTCGTCGAGCAGGACGACCTGGTATGGCCGGCGGCGAACGGCCTCGGTCAGCTGGCCGCCCTCGTCGTAGCCGACATAGCCCGGAGGCGCTCCGATCAGGCGGGAGACGGAGTACTTCTCCATGTACTCGCTCATGTCGATCCGGACCATGGCGTTCTCGTCGTCGAACAGGAACTCGGCCAGCGCCCGCGCCAGCTCCGTCTTGCCGACCCCGGTCGGGCCGAGGAACAGGAATGAGCCGATCGGGCGACGCGGGTCCTTGAGCCCGGCGCGCGCCCGGCGGACCGCGTCAGACACGGCCTGGAGCGCCTCGTCCTGGCCGACGACCCGGTCGTGCAGCCGCTCCTCCATGTGGACGAGCTTGTTCGTCTCGCCTTCCAGCAGGCGGTTGACCGGGATCCCCGTCCACGCCCCGACGATCTCGGCGATGTCGTCGGCGGTGACCTCTTCCTTGAGCAGTGAGCCCGGGCCCTGGAGCGCGGTGACCGCCTCCTCCTGCTCGACCAGTCGATCGGTCAGTTCCTTGAGCGTCCCGTACTTCAATTGCGCGGCGGTCGCGAAGTCGGCCTCGCGCTCGGCCTGGTCGATCCGCGTCGTCAGGGCCTCCAGCTCGGACTTGGTCGTCCGGATCGCCGCGATGGCGGCCTTCTCCGCCTCCCAGCGCTGGCGCAGGGCGCCGGCCTGCTCCTCGATATCGGCGAGCTCCTTCTCGAGCGCCTCGAGACGCGCCTTCGATGCGTCGTCGGTCTCCTTGCGCAGGGCCTCGCGCTCGATCTCGAGCTGGATCCGGCGGCGCTCCAGCTCGTCGATCTCGATCGGCATGGAATCGATCTCCATGCGCAGGCGCGAGGCGGACTCGTCGACCAGGTCGATCGCCTTGTCGGGCAGGAACCGCCCGCTGATGTAGCGGTCCGACAGGGTGGCGGCCGCCACCAGCGCCGAATCGGTGATGCGCACGCCGTGGTGGACCTCGTAACGCTCGCGAAGGCCGCGCAGGATGCTGATCGTCTCCTCGACGGTCGGCTGGTCGACGAGGACCGGCTGGAAGCGGCGCTCCAGCGCGGCGTCCTTCTCGATGTGCTTGCGGTACTCGTCGAGCGTGGTCGCGCCGATGGTGTGCAACTCGCCGCGGGCGAGCATCGGCTTGAGCAGGTTGGAGGCATCCATCGCCCCCTCGGCCGCGCCCGCGCCGACGACCGTGTGGAGCTCGTCGATGAACAGGATCACCTGGCCGTCGGCGTCCTTGATCTCCTTGAGGACGGCCTTCAGCCGCTCCTCGAACTCGCCGCGGAACTTCGCGCCGGCGATGAGCGCGCCGAGGTCGAGCGAGACGACGCGCTTGTCCTTGAGGCCCTCGGGGACGTCGCCCCGGGCGATCCGCTGGGCGAGCCCCTCGACGATGGCCGTCTTGCCGACGCCCGGCTCGCCGATGAGGACCGGGTTGTTCTTCGTCCGGCGCGACAGGACCTGGATGACCCGGCGGACCTCCTCGTCGCGGCCGATGACCGGGTCGAGCCGGCCGGCGCGCGCCTCGGTCGTCAGGTCGCGGCCGTACTTCTCGAGCGCCGCGTAGGTGCTCTCCGGGTTCTGCGAGGTGACCCGCTGGCCGCCACGCACGCTCTGAAGGGCCTGGAGCATGGCCTCGCGGCCGGCAGCGTGCCGCTCGAGGAGCGCCTGGCCCTCGCCGCCGACCTCGGCGACCGCGAGCAGCAGGTGCTCGGTCGAGACGTACTCGTCGCCGAGGCGTCGCGCCTCGGCCTCGGCGAGCTCGACGACCCGCCGCGCCCGCGGATCCATGCTCAGAGACCCGCCCTGGATCCGTGCCCGACGGGCGAGCGTGGCCGCCAGTTCGCCGCGGAAGGCGGGCAGGTCGACGCCCAGCCGACGAAGCGTCTCGGCGGGGATCCCGTCGTCGGGTTCGAGCAGCGCCGACAGGATGTGCTCGGCGTCGAGGATCGGGCTGTCGAGGCGCTGGGCGGTGGCCTGCGCGGCGAGGATCGCCTCCTGGGCCTTCTGGGTGAAACGGTCGAGTTGCATGACGAGGTTCCTTCAGTCGATCAGCGCGGGTCGGGTTGGGCGACGAGGTCGAGGAACGTGCGGGCCGCGGCTCGTTCCTGGTCGGAGAGTCCGCTGGGCAGGACGACGCGGGCCTTGACGTAGAGGTCACCGAAGCCCGTCGACTTGAAGCGCGGCATGCCCTGACCGGCGAGTCGGAAGGTCCGGCCCGGCTGCGTGCCCGGCGGGACGGTCAGGACCACCCGTCCCTTGAGCGTCTCGACGGTCACTTCGGCGCCGAGCAGGGCTTCGTCGAGGGTCAGCGGCAGTTCGCGTTCGAGATCGGCGCCGCGACGCGTGAACCGGGAGTCCGATGCGACGCGGACGACCACGATGAGGTCGCCGCCGCCGGGTCCCCGCTTGGTCAGCTTGATCCGGCTCCCGGTATCCGCTCCCGGCGGGATCGTGATCTCGAGACGCTTGCCGTCCACCTCGACCAGGCGCGTCGTGCCGTGATAGGCCTCGGCGAGGGTGATCTCGGCCGGGGCCTCGGAGGCCGGCGCCGCCGTCTGGCGAGGCGTCGCGGCGCCGGCGCCGCGCCCGTCGATGCCCATCCCGCCGAGGATGTCCTCGAAGCCGAGGCCGCCGGTCGGCCGCGACCCGCGACCGCCCGTCGACGGCGAGCCGGCCGCCGCCTCCTCCCCGAAGAACATCCGGAAGAAGTCGGAGAACTGTCCGGGATCGCCGGTCGTCCGGAACTCGTAGCGGACGTTGCCACCCGGGCCGCCGAACCCGGCGAACCCGCCGCCTGGTGCGCCTGACGTGCGGGCCCGGCTGATCGCCTCCCAGTTGGCCCCGAGCTCGTCGTACTGCTTGCGCTTGGCCGGGTCGCTCAGGACCTCGTTCGCCTCGTTGACGTCCTTGAACGCCCGCTCGGCCGCCGCGTCGCCGGGCTTGGCGTCGGGATGGTGCTGGCGGGCGAGCTTCCGGAACGCCTTCTTGATGTCAGCCGGTGACGCGGTCCTGGGCACGCCCAGAACCGCGTAGTAGTCCTTGTAGTCCAGACCAGTCCCGCTGGCCCCAGCCGCTGCCATCGGCGATGGCCTCGGTCCCTACGCCCCGTCGACCACGACCGGGGGCTGGTCGGTCGGCGGGAAGTTGGTGCGCCGGACCCTGGGCTGCGCGGCCGGCTCGGGATCGAGCGGATCGTCGCCCTTGACGACCTTCGGCGGCTCCACGGGGAGGGCCTTCGGCTTGCGCCGGAGGGCCGCCTCGAGGACCTGGTCCATCGAGTCCACCAGGATGAGCTTGATCGACTTGCGGATCTCGTCGGGGATGTCGCGCAGGTCCTTCTCGTTCTTCCGCGGCAGGATGACGATCCTGGCGCCCGACAGGTGGGCCGCGAGGATCTTGCTCTTGAGCCCGCCGATCGGCAGGACCCGACCGCGCAGGGTGATCTCGCCGGTCATCGCCACGTCCTTGCGGACGGGGATCCCGGTCAGGGCGCTGACCATCGCGGTCGCCATCGTGATCCCGGCCGACGGGCCGTCCTTCGGGATGGCGCCGGCGGGGACATGGATGTGCAGCGTGTTCTTCTCGAACGTCTCGCGCGGGATGCCGAGTTCCGATGCGTGGGCCCGGGTCCACGACAGGCCGGCGCGAGCCGATTCGCGCATGACCTCGCCCAGCTGGCCGGTCAGGATGAAGTCCTCCTTGCCCTCCATCCGGGTCACCTCGATGGCGATGACGTCGCCACCGACCTCGGTCACGACCAGCCCGGTCGCGGCGCCGGTCTGATCCTCGGACTCCAGTTCGCCGTACTCGAAGCGCTGCGGCCCGAGCAGCTCGTGGAGCTTCTTCGTGTCGATGACGGTCTTGCGCTTGCGGCCCTCGGCGACCTGCCGGGCGACCTTGCGCATGACGTTGGCGAGCTCACGCTCGAGGTTTCGGACGCCGGCCTCGTGGGTGTACGAGCGGACCAGTTCGGTCATCGCGTCGTCGGTGATCTCGATGTGCTTCGCCTTGAGGCCGTGATTGGACATCTGCTTGGGGACGAGGAACCGCTTGCCGATCTCGATCTTCTCCTGCTCGGTGTAGCCGGGCAGGTGGACGATCTCCATCCGGTCGCGAAGGGCCGGCGGGATCGGGTCGAGCAGGTTGGCGGTGGCCACGAACAGGACCTTGCTGAGGTCGAACGGCACCTCGAGGTAGTTGTCCTGGAAGGTGTTGTTCTGCTCGGGATCGAGGACCTCGAGGAGGGCCGAACTCGGGTCGCCCCGGAAGTCCATCCCGATCTTGTCGACCTCATCGAGCATGAACACCGGGTTGTTCGAGCCGGCCGTCTTGATGCTCTGGACGATGCGCCCCGGGAGCGCGCCGATGTAGGTCCGGCGATGGCCGCGGATCTCGGCCTCGTCGTGGATGCCACCGAGGCTCATCCGCACGAACTTGCGGTTCATCGCGCGGGCGATGCTCTTGCCGAGCGAGGTCTTGCCGACGCCGGGGGGTCCGACGAAGGCCAGGATCGGGCTGCGGATCTCGTCGGCCAGGGTGCGCACCGAGAGGTACTCGAGGATGCGCTCCTTGATCTTCTCGAGGCCGTAATGGTCCTCGTCGAGGATCCGGGCGGCCTCCTTGATGTCGAGGTTGTCGTCGGTCGCCACGGTCCACGGCAGGCTGATGAGCCAGTCCACGTAGGTCCGGATGACGCCGACCTCGGGCGACGCGGAGGGGATCCGGCTCATCCGGTCGACCTCCTTGATCGCGCGGGCCTTGATCTCGTCGGGCATGCCGGCCGCCTCGACCTTGTCGCGCAGCTCGTTGATCTCGGCCTGCTGCGGGTCGTCCTCGCCCAGCTCGCGCTGGATGGCCTTGAGCTGCTCGCGCAGGATGTACTCGCGCTGGGTCTTGTCCATCTCGGACTTGACCTCGGACTGGATCCGACCCTTCAGCTCGAGGATCTCGATCTGATGCGCGAGGAAGTTCGAGACGAGCTTGAGGCGCTCGGTGACGTCGATCGTCTCGAGCATCTCCTGGCGCTGCTCGGTCGACATGTCGGGGCTGTAGGCGACCATGTCGGCGAGCAGGCCCGGCTCGCTGATGTTGCGTGCGGCCACGGCGGCCTCCGGCGGGACCGGGGCGCCATTGGCGACGTACTGCTCGATCTGGGCCTGGACCGTGCGCATCAGCGCCTGGACCTCGAGGCCGTCGGGGCTCTCGTCGGGGAGTTCCTCGATGGAGGCGCGGAGGTACGGCTCGGTCGAGGTGAAGCCGTGGACGCGAAGCCGACCCTGGCCCTGGACGATCGCCCGGACGGTGCCGTCCTGGAGCTGGACGACCTGGGCGATCTTGGCCAGCGTGCCGATGCTGTAGAGCTCGGACGGGTCGCCGATGTCTTCCTGCTCGGCCTGGCGCTGGGTGACCAGCGCGATCGGCCCGCCGTCGGCGACGGCGGCATTGAGCGCGTTGACGCTCTTCTCGCGGCCGACCTGGAGCGGGACGATCATCTCCGGGAAGATCACCGTCTCACGCAGGGCGACGAGCGGCAGATTCACGCGGTCCGGTTTCGGGGATGGGCTGCTCGTCGACGGGGACGGCTGGTCGCTTGGCCATGAGATCTCCTACGGGTGTGCTGTCGCGGTCGGGTCCGCGGCGGAGGCGTCGGTCGCCTCACGGTCGTCGGTCCCTTCGGCGTAGAGGGCTTCGAGGATGCGAGCGCCGAGGCGCTCTTCGAGTTCGAACAGGAGCCGGATCCCCGCGAGGTTGACCCCGCGCTCCCGTGTCAGGTGGCGGATCCAGGTGATGCGCCGGATGTCGTTCTCGCTGTAGAGGCGGATGTTGGTCGGCGTCCGGGCCGGACAGAGGAGCCCCTCGTCCTCATAGATCCGCAGGGTCCGGGGATGCGCACTGACGAGCGTCGCCGCCACGCTGATGACGTAGACGGGTCGCTCGGGGTCGCGCTCTGGCCGGACGGATGCCATGTGCGGATGCTAGAACCCTGACAATGACGTTGTCAAGAGTGTTGCCGGTTCTTTGCGTTGAGATCGGACGGACGGCGCCGCCGCGCGGGACTCGTCAGCCGGATTCAGCCCGCCGCCGAGGCCTCCGGGTCGCCGATCAGCTGGTCGTGGAGCAGGTCCTGGCACTCCTGCTTGCCGATGGCGATGACCTTGTCGCCCTCGAGCATGATCGTGTCCGGGCGGAGCGGGGTCGCCACGCCGTCGCGGATCACCGCGAAGAGCGAGCAGCCGTCGGGGATCGCGAGGTCCCTCGGGGCGCGACCGATGGCCGGCGAGCCGGCTTGCAGGTGCGCTTCGATGAGCTCCAGCTCGCCCTCGCCGAGGGCGGCGAGGTGGAGCAGCTCGTGGACCGGGATGTCCTGCTCGATCGAGCCCAGGATCATCCGGGTCGGACTGATCAGCTCGTCCACGCCGAGGTGCCGGAAGAGGGCTCTCGTTCTTGGGGTTGTTGACCCGCGCGATCGTGCGTGGCACGTCGAAGTGATGCTTGGCCATCTGGCAGATGACGAGGTTGTCCTCGTCGTCACCGGTCACCGCCGCCACGACGTCGGCCCGGTTGCAGCCGGCCTCGGCGAGGTACTTGCCCTCGCAGCCGTCATGAGCGATGACGATCGAGCCGATCTCGTCGGCGATGTGCCGCGCGCGGCTCGGGTCCTTCTCCATGAGGGCGACCTCGTGGCCGGATTCGATGAGCTCCTTGGCGAGGTAGTAGCCGACCTTCCCGCCGCCGACGACAAGCACGAACATGGCTCAGGCCTCCCGGGAAGTGACGGGGTTCGTCGATGTCGTCGCCTGGGACGACGCCACCGGGGCAGCGGGTTCGGCATGTCGACCGCCGTGGTGATGGCCGCTCGAGGCGAGCATCCCGGGCAGGCCGGATGGCGGCAGGCCGAGGTACCCGTTGATGGCGTCGGCCATGAGTCCGGTCCGGCACAGCGTCGCGATCCCGAGCTCAGCGTATGCCTTCGCCCGGACCGGGTCGTTGATCTTGGCGATGACCCGCTCGATCCCGAGGGCCTCGTTGGCGAGCTGGGTCGCCATGATGTTCCGATTGTCGCCCTCGGTCAGGGCCAGGAACAGATCGGCGCCCTCGGCCCCGGCCCGGCGAAGGACGTCCTCGTCCGTGCCGTCGCCGCGCAGGGCGCGGCCGCCGAACGAGGATGGCAGGCGATCGAATGCCGAGGTCGAACTGTCGAGCACGATGACCTCGTGACCGTCCCGGTCATAGGCCTCGGCCACGGATGCGCCGACACGGCCGCATCCGACGATGACGATCTTCACGATGGCTCCTCGATGATCGGGTCGCGCACCACCCAGACGGCGCACGGGGCGTTCTGGAGGATGTACGGGATGGTCCGGCCGATGGCGAACTCGCCACCGAACCGCTTGCGATAGGGAAGCCCGAGGACCAGCAGGTCCGCCCCGCGCTCGATCGACTCGTCGACGATGGCCGCCCCGACGTCGCGCGCCTGGAGGAGGACCGGATCGAGCATCACCCGGTAGTCCTCCGCGACCGACTCGGCGGTATCGAGCACGCGCTGGACCTCCTCCGATCGTCCGGCGATGTCGGCATCGAGCGGCAGGGTCCAGTCGATCTCGACGACGTGGACGGCGATGACCTCGGCCTTGGTGTGGCGGGCCTGGTCGGCGACGAGACCGACGATGCGGGCGTCACTCGGGCCGCCGTTGAGGGCGACGACGGCTCGCCGGAAGACCGGGGCGTGGGCATCTGACATGGCCAGTCACGATACCACCGGGCGGTTCCGGGGTCAGCGCGTCATGTCGGAGGCTCGGTCTCGTCCGGCGGAGCGGGCCGCTCGGGGCCGCGGTCGCCGCCGAGCGCTGCCTCGAACAGGGCCGGATCCTCGCGGCGGTAGGGAACGGCCACCACGACCGTGTGCGGTCGCCCGAGGAGGACCGTCCGGAGCCGCTTGGCCGACTGGTTGTACAGGATCCGCTCCCACCAGCTGCGGGCCACGTACTCCGGGATGACGACGAAGGTGATCGGCGCCGGCTTGTCCGGCGGCCAGGCCATGTCCAGGACATCGAGATAGGCGAGCAGCGGCCCGACCAGCGCCCGGTACGGCGACTCGACGACGACCAGCGGGACGCCCGGGATCTGTTGCTCGAAGGTCGTCCGAAGCGCGGCCGCGGACGCCGGGTCGTCGGTGATGTAGACGGCGCGGACGTCGTCGTCGATGGAGCGGGCGACGTTGATGGCCTGGACGACCGCCCGGTTCATGCCCGGGATGGGCACGATGACCCGTTCCTCGCGATGGAGGGCGTGCACGACGAACGTCGGCGCCACCGCCAACTCGCGGGTGGCGCGGCTGTACTGCTGCTTGATGAACAGCATCATCCCGACGAGGACGGGAACGAGGATCACCACGAGATATGCCCCATCGGCGAACTTCTCGAAGACGACGATGCCGAGGACGACCGCGGTCAGGATCCCGCCGATCGCATTGACGCTGAGTCGCCAGCGCCAGCCCGCCTCGCGCATTCGCAGCCAGTGCCTGACCATCCCGGCCTGACTGAGGGTGAAGCACAGGAAGACGCCGACCGAGTAGAGCGGGATCAGGGCGTGCGTGTCGCCGCCGAACGCCCACAGCAGCGTGAACGCGATGCCCGCCAGCAGGACGATCCCCCACGAGTAGGCGAGTCGGTCGCCACGGAACGAGAACTGGCGGGGCATGTAGCCGTCCTCGGCCAGGATCGCGGCCAGGCGTGGGAAGGCGTTGAAGCTCGTGTTCGCGGCCAGGAACAGGATCAAGCGCCGTACTGGCGGCGAAGGTCACGAACAGCACGCGAGCCGTCACCGAACGCGGTCCGTGCGGCGAGGGCGATGATCGACGGGCCGCCCGCCTCGGTGGGCTGCAGTCCGTACTGGACGGCGAACAGGGTCAGCCCGATGAACAGCACGCCGAGCAGGATCGCCATCGCGGTCATGGTGTTGGCGGCGTTCCTTGCTTCGGGTGGCTTGAATGCCGGCACCCCATTGGCGATCGCTTCGACGCCGGTCAGGGCGACGGACCCCCCGGCGAAGGCCTTCAGGAGCAGGAGGATCCCGAGGCTCTCGAGCGGATCGGGGAATGGGACGGCATCCGGCTCGGGGCCGACCGGGACGACGGTGCCACCGATGATGTTGACCAGCCCGATCGCCAACGATCGCCAGCGCCAGGCCGACGAACAGGTAGGTCGGGACGGCGAAGATGTTGCCCGACTCACGCAGGCCGCGCAGGTTCGCGATCGTGATCAGCGCGATCGAGACGAACGCGATCTCGATCCGGTACTCGTAGGCGGCCGGGATGACCGACTGGATCTGGGCGATCGCGGCGGCCGTCGAGACGGCCACGGTCATCACGTAGTCGATCAGCAGTGCCGCCGCAGCGATCAATCCGAACAGCGGCGCGAGATTGGTCCGGGCCACGACATACGCACCGCCGCCGTTCGGATAGGCGCGACAGACCTGGCGGTACGACACGGACACGACCGCCAGCAGGACGGTGATCGCGATCGCGACCTGGATCGACAGGAGCATGGCGCTGGCGCCGGCCAGCAGGA
This sequence comes from uncultured Chloroflexia bacterium, assembly GCA_963746865.1. GTDB lineage: Bacteria > Chloroflexota > Limnocylindria > Limnocylindrales > CSP1-4 > SPCO01. The sequence goes on along the minus strand of CAVVDB010000005.1, from coordinate 387,683 downwards.
GGACCCGCAGGATCTCCTCGGTGGCGTAGGCGGACGAACTGATCGCATCGGAGCTGAAGATCGCGAGCGCCTTCGTCTTGGACAGGCGTTCGCCGATCTCTTCCTCGGTCGACAGCGGCCTCCCGAAGATCACCGCCCTGGCCCGGTTCAGGAACCGGCCGGTCGGGGTCAGGGTCACGTTCGCCGCGGGCTTCGCGACGAGCTGGCCGGGACCCATGTAGCGGAAATACGGGGCGTGCGGGCGTTCGACCCGGACGCGACGGTCCGCAGGCTTGCGGCCTCGCAGGGGTCGTCTCCCACCGATCACAGGGTCTCCGATCCAGTGTTCGGGCGCCGCCCGAGCCGCATGCCGCGGTCGTCAGTGGCCGCGTCGATAGGGTACGTCGGCGATGACCGTGTGCTCACGCCCGACGAGTTCCGCCTTGAGCCGCTTGGCCGTCTGGTTATAGAGCATCCGGTCCCACCAGTGGCGGGCCACGTACTCGGGCAGGACGACGATCGTGATCGGGGCTTCCTTGTCGGGCGGCCAGGCCTGATCGAGGATGTCGAGGTAGGCGACGACCGGCGAGATGACCGCCCGGAAGGGCGACTCGACGATGACCAGCGTGACGTCGGGGAGCTGGCGTTCCCAACGGGCCCGGAGGGCGTCGGCCTTGTCGAGGTCGTCGGTCACGAACACGGCACGAACGTCGGGGGCGAGCATCCGTCCGAAGTTGACCGCCTGCACGACGGCGCGATTGATCCCGTTCACCGGGATGATGACGCGCTGCTCGCGATGAGGTCCGGGCAGGATCCCCTCGTCGCGGACGTGCAGCTCCACCTCCTGGAGCTCGTACTGGCGGTGGATGAACGACATCATCCCGACCAGGATCGGGATGAGCACGAGGACCATCCAGGCCCCGTCCCAGAACTTCACGGCGGTCACGATGATCGCGACGATCCCGGTCAGGACGGCCCCGAAGGCATTGATCGCGAGCCGCCGGCGATAGCCCGGCGACTTCTCGCGGAGCCAGTGGACGATCATGCCGCTCTGGCTGATCGTGAAGTCGATGAACACCCCGACCGCATAGAGCGGGATGAGCAGGTGGGTCGATCCATGAAAGATGACGATCAGCGCCGCAGCCAGCGAGGCGAGCACGATGATCCCGTAGGAGAAGGCCAGGCGATCGCCGCGAAGCGCGAACTGGCGGGGCATGTGGCCGTCGCCCGCGAGGATGGCGAGGAGTCGCGGGAAGGCGTTGAAGCTTGTGTTCGCTGCCAGGAACAGCAACAGGGCGGTGAACGCCTGGAACAGGTAGAACAGGAGGCCGTCGCCGTACACCGCCCTCGCGACCTGGGCGATGACGGTCTGCTTCTCGGGGAACTCGATCGGCAGGATCGCGTAGTTGACCGCCAGGAATGTGATCCCGATGAACAGGGTCGCCAGCAGGGCGGCCATGACCGCAAGCGTGGTCGCCGCGTTCTTCGCCTCGGGTGGCTTGAACGCGGGGACCCCCGTCGCGATGGCCTCGGTGCCGGTCAGGGCGACGGCACCCGCTGCGAACGCCCGTAACAGCAGGAGTGCCGTCAGCGGCTGGACAGAATCGTTGAGTTGCTGGACCGCGGTCGGACCGTAGCTCTCGCCCTCACCGAGGACCACGATCCGGAACGCCCCGACCGCGATCATGATCAGCGACGAGCCGATGAACAGGTAGGTCGGGGCGGCGAAGATGTTGCCCGCCTCACGCAGGCCGCGAAGGTTGGCGATGGCGATCAGCCCGATCGCCGCCACGCCGATCTCCACCCGGATGTCGAACAGGGCTGGAAAGGCCGACACGATCTGCTCGACCGCCGACGAGGTCGACACGGCGACGGTCATGACGTAGTCGATGAGCAGGGCCGACGCCGCGATCAGGCTGACCGTCCGGCCGATGTTGCGACGCGAGACCGTGTACGACCCGCCGCCGGTCGGGTAGGCGATGCAGATCTGGCGGTACGAGATGGCGACCGCGACGAGCAGGATGGAGATCGCGATGCTGATCTCGACGCCATACGCCAGGGCCAGCACGCCGCCGAGGACCAGGACCCGCAGGATCTCCTCGGTGGCATACGCGGACGAGGAGATCGCATCGGAGGAGAAGATCGCCAGCGCCTTCGTCTTGGACAAGCGCTCGCCGAGTTCCTCCTCGCTGGCCAGCGGGCGCCCGAAGAACAGGCCGCGCAATGACGCGAACGCGCGACCCGTGGCCGTCGTCGGAGCGCTGGCCGCTTCCTTCGCCGTCAACTGCCCGCGACCGGTGTAGCGGAAGTAGGGGGCGTGCGGCCGCTCGACACGGACGCGGCGGTCGCCCGGCTTGCGACCCTGGAGCGGGCGACGCCCGCCGATCATGCGCCTGCCTCAGGCACCGACACCAAGCCGGTCTGCGAGCCGCGTCGGCAACCCCGCCGCCAGCATCATGGCGGCCACCGCCGCGATGTCGTAGGCGGCCCGTCCCCAGGTCGCGGTCCCCGCGTCGAGGTCGAGGATGAGGTAGCTGGCCCGCGGGTCGCGGTCGCGCGGCTGACCGACACTGCCCGGGTTGAGGAGCGTGCGACCCTCGCCCAGGGCGACGGTGTTGCCGGCCCGCGGGGCGAGGGTCCGCATCCGGCCGTCGACCTGGGTGAACGCGATCGGCACGTGGGTGTGGCCGTGGAGGCCGTGCTCGGTCGTGATCGCCGACAGCCCCGCCCGGGCGAGCGCCGCCGTCGTCACGTATTCCCACATCGGGTCACGCGGGCTGCCGTGGACGAGCGTGAAACTCGCCTCCGTGCGGCGTACGGGCAGCGCAGCGAGCCAGGTCCGGGTCGCTTCCGAGATGGTCGCCCGGGTCCATTCCATGGCCGCTCGGGCCTCCGGGTTGAACCACTCGATCTCGAGGCCGCCGGCGGCCGCAGCATCGTGATTGCCCCGGACGCCGAGCGCGCCGATCTCGATCAGTCGTTCGACGACCTCGTCCGGCTGTGGGCCGTAGCCGACGACATCCCCGAGATGCCACAGCGCATCGACCGAACCGATCCTGGCCAGGACCGCATCGAGCGCGGTGAGGTTGCTGTGGATGTCCGAGACGACCGCGATCCGCACACGGCCGAATCTAGCAGTGCGCCGTCGTCCACGGCCGCCGCGCGCGCGTGGCGGGATCGCGCGGGTAGATCGACGGGACTCGTCCACCGGCGGTCACGATGACGAGGCGATGGTCGACGAGGCCCGGGACGACGACTGGTTCGACCTCCAGCGACCCTCCGCCGAGGGCGTCAAGGGCGAGTTTCGCGATCGCTAGCTCGGCCTCGATCTCACCGCGCTTCCAGGCGACCAGCGTCCCGCCCGGCGCGAGGAGCGGAACGGCGAGCTCGACCAGATCGGCCAGACTCGCCACCGCCCGGGCGGTCACCCCCGGCCAGCGGCCCCGATGGCGTTCGTCCCTTGCCAGCGCCTCGGCCCGCACCGGCGCGGCCTCGACCGTTTCGTCGAGCCCGGTGGCGGTGGCCACGGCCGCCAGGAAGCGCGCCTTCTTGGTGATGGGTTCGATGAGCAGCGCGCGTGCAGCCGGCAGTGCCGCCGCCACCGGGAATCCCGGATAGCCGCCCCCCGAGCCGAGGTCGATGAAGCGGTCGATGCCGCGTTCGCGCAGGATCGGGACCGCGCTGAGGCTATCGACGACGTGGGCCAGGGCGACCGCGGCCGGATCGCGGATAGCGGTCAGGTTGATGGCAGGCGTCCACGCCAGCAGCAGGCGGGCATGCCCGTCGATCGACGCTCGAGCCGTCGGCGTCAGGGCCAGCGAAAGCGCATCCAGCCCGGCGTCGAGCGCGTCGCCGAAGGTCGCCGGCAGGGCAGGGGTGTCGTCAACGAGCGTCGGGAGCGGCTCGCGCGATCGGTCCAGGACACGCCTCCTGTGGTTCGCGTGCCAACCGTCGCGCGGCGCCACTCCCGACGTCGCGATCGTCTCGCACCGCAGGCGGAGCACCGGTCTTCCGTAGTCCGTCCGGTTCGCGGCCGGGTTTCCCCGAGCCCCTCGCGGACCACGTTACCCTCGCGTCTGCCCCAGTGCGGATGCCGGACGGTAGAGGTCGCGCCCCGCCCGCGTCAACGGGGTTTTCCACGAATCTCCAGCGCACCGGTCGAATCGTGGATAACCCGGACCGGTCAGGTGGATCGCCCTGCCCCACGGACGGGCCGGCCGAGCGTGCGCCGGACGACGTCGATCACCTCATCGACATACTCGTCCGCCTTGCCCTGCTCCGCGGCCGTGCGCACGCAACCGCTGACATGGTCCTCGAGGACGAGGATGGACAGGGCGTCCACCGCTGCGCGCAGGGCGGCTGTCTGCTGGAGGATGTCGACGCAGTACTCTTCGCGCTCGATCATCCGGGCGATGCCCCGAACCTGGCCCTCCATCCTCGACAGCCTTCGAACGAGCTGGGCCTTGTCCTTCGAATAGCTGTGGCGGAAATGGCTGGGGTCTGGCGGTGGGGCGGCAGGCCGCCCCTCGGTCGGGCTCATCGGTCGGTCGGGTCCTCGGGTTGTCGGCGCCGGCCTGGCGCCTCGCAGTCATATGATACCCCCTGGGGGTATCGTCGGCCACGGCCCCGGCCCGCGACCGGTCGCGCTCCGGTAGACTGGCGGCCGATGGATCCCCGCGACCGTCTTCGTCTGCTCCCCGACGGCGCCACGTGCACCGCCTGCGGGGCCCCCGTCCCGAGCGGGCTGATCCGGGTCCTTGCCCATCGGGACGACGTCGCGATCGTGGAACTCGACTGCGTCGCGTGCGGCAGCACGGCGCTGGGCATGCTCCTCTCCTCGACACCCGGCGACCCACCGATCCTCGATGTCGCGAACGAGCCGATCGATCGGGCGTCCGATGAGGCCCGCCTGCTTCGCCCGATCAGCGACGCCGACGTCGACGCCATCCGGCGCGATCTCGCCGCCTGGGACGGTGACCTGGTCGGCTGGCTCGACGCCATCGAGCGGGGCGCCCGTCCGGGATCGGTCGCCGATCGATGACCGCGCCGTTCGCGCACGCCAGCGAAGCCGAGATGTCGCGCATCCTCGACTTCTACGCCGTGCGCTGGGAGTACGAACCGCACACCTTCCCGATCCTGTGGAACATCGAAGGCGAGGTGGTCGAGAGTTTCTCCCCGGACTTCTACCTGCCCGACCTCGACCTGTACCTCGAGATGACGACCCTCCGCCAGAAGCTCGTCCGAAAGAAGAACCGGAAGCTGCGCCGGCTGCGCGAGCTCTACCCCGACCTCAATGTCAAGCTGTTCTATGCCCGCGACTTCCGCGAGCTGATGCTCAAGTACGGCAAACTCGCCCTCGTCGAGGGCCTGTCCGGGACCTCGGGCCAGGTCGCGGCGCCGTATTCGGATCCGGTCGAGTCGCTCGTGCCCACCCTCGATCCGCCGCGTGCCCGTCGCCGAACCGTGGCCACGTCCGGGGCCGCCACGAAAGGACCGGTCGTCCACACATGACCACCACCCGTTCCGACATGCACGCCGACGTGGCGCAGATCCTGCTGACCGAGGAGGAGATCTCGGCCAAGGTCCGCGAGCTCGGCGCCCGCATCAGCGTCGACTACGCCGGCCGCCAGCTCACGCTCGTGTCGGTCCTCAAGGGCTCGCTGCCATTCATGGCCGACCTCATGCGTGCGATCGAGATCCCCGTCCGGATCGACCTCATGGAGGTCAGCTCGTACGGCGGCTCGGCGACCGAATCCTCGGGCCTCGTGCGCATCCTCAAGGACCTGTCGGCGAGCATCGCCGATGAGGACGTCCTCATCGTCGAGGACATCATCGACACCGGACTGACCCTCAACTACCTGATCCGCTATCTCCGCGGCAAGGCACCCGCCACGCTCCGGATCTGCACCCTCCTGGACAAGCCCGCCCGACGGCTGGTCGAGATCCCGGTCGACTACACCGGCTTCACGATCCCGGACCAGTTCGTCGTCGGCTATGGGCTCGACTACGGCGAGGTGTATCGGAACCTGCGCTACGTGGGCGTCCTCAAGCCGGAGGTCTATTCCGAGGTCGCAGGCGGATGACGATGCATCGCCGCCCGCTTGGCCGTGGCCGGACGCTCGCCGCGATCGGCGGTGCGATCACCGTCGTCGGCTGCCTCCTCCCATGGTGGCAGGTGGGCGGGACGCCGGGGATCACCGCCACATCCGGCAACGGCCTGGCGGGCAGCGGGATCCTGGTCTTCCTGGTCGGCATCGCGACGGTCGCGCTGGTCGCGCTGCCGTACGCCGCCGGCGATCGTCCGCTCGGGCTCGATCGTCCGCTCGTGTTCACCATCCTCGCCGTCGCGGGCTGGCTCGGCCTCGGCTGGCGGGTCGTGGAGCTGGCGATGCTCGGCGCCTTCCAATTCAGCACACCCGCCCAGGTCTTCACCAACGGGCCAGGCCTGTGGCTGGCGGGGCTCGGGCTGGTGATCATCTCGAGGGCCGCCTGGACGATGACCCGGGAATCCGTCTACCGCTGACGGCCGCCCGCGTTCGGGACTACGGCAGGGCCCGGATCATCCCGCCGTCGACCGGCACGATGGCGCCCGTGACATACGACGCGGCGGGCGACAGCAGGAACGCCGCGACCCGTCCGAGCTCGAGCGGATCGCCGTACCGGCCGAGCGGGATGCGGGCCAGCGTCTGCTGCCTGACCTCCTCGATCGGGATGCCAGTGGTCGCCGAGCGGGATGCGTCGATCTGGGCGATCCGGTCCGTCGCGAGCCGTCCCGGGGCGAGCCCGTTGATCCGGACCGGGGCGATCTCCTCGACCAGCGACTTGATCAGCCCGGCCAGGCCCGGCCGGATCAAGTTCGAGGTCGCCAGCCCCGGGATCGGCTCCCGGACGGAACTCGACAGGACGACCAGGATCGACGGACCACGACCGTCGCGCAGGTGCGGCAGCGCGGCTCGCAGCAGGCGGAGGGTGCTCCACAGCGTGCCATCGATGGCGGCCTGCCAGGCGGCTTCGTCGAGGTCCTCGAAGCGGCCGGGTGGCGGCCCACCGGAGTTGACGACGAGGAGGTCCAGGCCACCGAACGCGGCGACCGTGGCAGCCACGGCGTCTGCCGGACCATCCCGGCTGGCGAGATCGGCCGCGACGGCGAGAGCATCAAGGCGCTCCGCTGCGGCCTGCAACCGCTCGCTGGGCCGCGACACGAGCGCGACGCGTGCCCCTTCGGCTCGAAGGGTCGCGGCGATGGCGCCGCCGAGGCCACCACTGCCGCCACCGACGAGCGCCCGCGCGCCGGTCAGTCCAAGGTCCATCCCGGGATGGTACGGGCGCCTGCGTCACCCCCCGCTGGGCGGGCCCGGCGGTGTCCGGATCTCGAGGCCGAACCAGCGACCGTAGTCGCCGCCCGACGACGCGATCTTGAAGACGTAGCGTCCCGCGGCCCAGCGGCCGCCAGTGGCGATGTCACGGGTCCCGATGTGGACCTCGACGGCCACCGGCCCCTTGGCCGTGACCGGCTGGAGCGGAAGGGGGGTCGCCGTCCCGGCGTCGTCAAGCCACCAGGCCGTGAAGCCGGCCCCCGCCGGCGGACCGTCGGTGCCGCCCGGTGGCGGACAATAGCCGACCCCGAAGATCCGCGACGAGACGACGGTGACGAACGGGATGCGCGGGTCATCGGGTCCCGAGGCCGACGTGACCGGCACCACCTCCAGCCAGCGCCGGAGCGGATTGCCGATATCCGAGAAGATCGGTCCCTCGTCCGAAGGCTCCGGCCCCCCCGGCCACCGAGCCGTCGCCGCCGAGCCGATCCGGCTGGCCGAGGGCGAAGATCCGCCAGCCGCCGGCAAACGCGCACTCGGCGGGACCGTCCGGCAGTGACGGTGTCGGGGTCGGAATCGGCGTCGGGCCGGTCACCGCGACGACCGGCGATCCTCGGTCGATCGGAGCGGCCGCCGGAGGGAACAGGAGATCCCACGGCTTGACGATCGCCGCGCCGAGGAAGATCCCGACCAGGAAGGTCACGACCGGGACGGCCCGACTGACACCCCTCGGAGATACCTGCTCGAAGCGGATCTCGTCGCGAGGGTCGTTCATCGCCGGTCCAGTCAGTCGCCGGTCGGGCGGCGGATCAGATCTCCCCGAGGTAGGCGCGCCGGACGTCCGGGTTTGCCGCCAGCGCCTTCGCGTCGCCGGCCAGCAGGACGCGTCCCGTCTGGAGTACGTACCCGCGATCGGCGACATCGAGCGCCTGGAGGGCGTTCTGCTCGACGAGCAGGATCGTGGTCCCCTGGGCGTTGATCTCGCGGATGATCGCGAAGATCTGCTGGATGAGGATCGGCGACAGGCCGAGCGACGGCTCGTCGAGGAGCAGGACCTTGGGCCGAGTCATCAGCGCCCGTCCGATCGCAAGCATCTGCTGCTCGCCGCCCGACAGCGTCCCGCCCTTCTGCGACGCCCGCTCCCTGAGCCTCGGGAACAACCCGTAAACGTGCTCGATGTTCTCGGTGACTTCGGCCCCTGTCCGGGTGTAGCCGCCCATCTGCAGGTTCTCGAGGACCGTCAGGCGGGAGAAGATCCGGCGACCCTCCGGCGCCTGCGCGATCCCTTCCTGGACGAGCTGGTGGGCCGGCGTCTTGGAGATGTCCTTGCCGCGGAACGAGACCGAACCGGTCCGGGGGTGGAGGAGGCCGCTGATCGTCTTGAGCGTCGTGGTCTTGCCGGCGCCGTTGGATCCGATGAGGGTGACGATCTCGCCCTCGCGCACCTCGACGTCGATCCCCTGCAAGGCGTGGATCTTGCCGTAGTAGGTATGGACACCGCGCATCTCGAGGATGACGTCGCCGCTCACGACGCACCCGTCCCGAGGTAGGCCTCGATGACCTTCGGGTCGCGCCGGACTTCGTCGGGCGTGCCCTCGGAGATCCGTTCGCCGTGGTCCATCACCAGGATGTGATCGCTGATCCCCATCACGACCCGCATGTCGTGTTCGATCAGCAGGACGCTGAGGCCGAGGTCCGTCCGGAGGCGGCCGATGAGCGCCGTCATCTGGGCGGTCTCGTTGGGGTTCATGCCGGCCGTCGGCTCGTCCAGGAGCAGGAGGGCGGGTTTGTTGGCGAGGGCTCGTGCCAGTTCCAGGCGCCGCTGGTCGCCGTACGGCAGGTTCTTGGCCAACTCGTCGTCGCGTCCGCGGAGGCCGACGAGACGCAGCAACTCACGGGCGCGTTCAGCGGCGGCCAGCTCCTCACGCTTCTGTCGGCGCGAGGCGGCGAAGTGGTCGACCATGTTCGATTCGAGCTGGAGATGCATCCCGACGAGGATGTTCTCGAGCGCGGTCATGTTGTGGAACAGCCGGATGTTCTGGAACGTCCGGCCCATGCCGGCAGCCACGACGTCATTCGGGCGTGCGCTGCGTAAGATTCCCAGGCTACTGAGGAACGTGGTGTACCACGCCGGCCGGATGGTGGCGACCACCAATGTCGCGACGATGGCGAGCGTCACCAGGATCGCGGTCACGACGAGGCCGTCCTCCCCGGCACCGCCCGCGCCGAGGCCGAGCGCAACGATCGCGACGATCAACGCGGGAAGGACCCACAGGACCGATTCGAGCCAGACCCGTCGCGGCCGCGAGATGAGGGTCGTGCCCTTGAAGTCCACGGTCCCCGCGGTCGGATCGATGATCCCGGCGATGACGTTGAAGAACGTGGTCTTGCCGGCCCCGTTCGGGCCGATGATGCTGACGATCCCGCCCTCGGGGATATCCAGGTTGATGTCCTTGACGGCGACCAGCCCACCGAATTGCTTGGTCACCCGGCGGGCCTGGAGGATCGTCCCGGGGGTCGGAACCGCAGGTTCATCGGGCTGCACCCAGCCCGTCTCGGATTCGCTCATTCGGGCGCCGCGCCCATCGGATCACCGTGCTCGCCGAAGTCCGCGTCCTCCTCCGTATGGAGCTCGCGCTTGCGGCGCTGGCTCGGGAACAGGCCCTCCGGCCGCAACAGCATCATGGCGACGAGGGCGATGCCAAAGAGCAGGTACTGGTACTGGATGAAATCGATGTCGCTCAGGATCGGGACCTGGACGTTGTCGAAGAACAGGTTCAACTGTTTCAGGACGACGTTCTGGATCTCGTACACGATGAACGCGCCGATGGCGACGCCCCAGATATTGCCCATCCCGCCGAGGACGACCATCGCGAGGACGGTGAACGAGACGTCGAACCGGAACAGGTTCGGGGTGACCGTCTGCAGCTTGGCCGCCAGGAAGACCCCGGCCAGTCCGGCGGTGGATGCGCCGAGCGCGAACGCCAGCAGCTTCGTGGTCACGGTGTTGATCCCGTTGGCCGACGCCGCGAGCTCATCCTCGCGGATGGCCATCCATGACCGCCCCAGGCGCGAATCCTGTAACCGGTAGATCAGGATCATCGAGATGATGATCAGCCCGACCATCGTGATGTAGTACGGCAACGGGTTGCCGGTCGTCGGGAACGGCACATCGCCGATGCTCGGCGGCGAGATGCCGCCGATGCCGTTCGGGCCCTCGGTGTAATCGCTCAGGTTGAGGATCGCGATCGGGACGATCTCGCCGAACCCGAGCGTGACGATCGCCAGGTAGTCGCCCCGAAGGCGGAGGGTGGGCGCGCCGAGCATGATCCCGAACATCGCCGCCATCGCCGCCCCGACCAGCAGCATCGGCCAGAACGGCAGGTCGTTGCCGAGGAAGGGCGACGCCGCGAAGGCGTAGACGTAGGCGCCGATCGCGAAGAATGCCGCATAGCCGAGGTCCAGCAGCCCGGACATCCCGACGACGATGTTCAGGCCGAGGGCGAGCAGGATATAGACACCGGCGTTGGTGAAGCCGTCGATCCAGACGGTCTGCGGGGCGAACCCGTTGAACGGCGGCAGCAGGACGACGACCCCCAGGAAGAGGGCGACCAGGGACACCCCGACCAGGACGCTGATCGATCGGTGCCGAGACGAGAACGCAGCGATCTGCGCGCGCATCCCGGGCCCCTTCGCGTCGTTCGAGGCGGGGACGGCCGCCTGGGCGCTCATGCTCGCTCTCCCAGCTGCTGGCCGAACAGGCCGGCCGGGCGGAAGACGAGGGTGATGATCAGGATCATGAAGACCGCCGCCTGGGCCCACACGAAGTAGCCGAAGTTCCCGCAGGTCACCTCGACGAAGCCGATGAAGAACCCTCCGAAGGCGGCACCCGTGATGTTGCCGATCCCGCCGAGCACAGCCGCGGTGAAGGCCTTCAATCCGGCCTGGAAGCCGAGGCTGAAATCGATGTTCCCGAGGTACAGGCCCTGCACCACGCCAGCGGCGCCGGCCAGGGCCGATCCGATCAGGAACGTGATGGCGATCGTCCGGTTGATGTCCACGCCCATCAGCGCGGCCGCCTCTCGATCCGAGGCCGTCGACCGCATCGCGCGTCCGACCTTGGTGCGGGACACGAAGAGCTGCAGGCTGATCATCAGCACGAGCGCCGTGGCGATGATGAAGATGTTGATCCAGCCGATGCTGACCCCGGCGATCTCCACTCGCGCCGTCGGCGGGATGACCTGGGGCGTGTTGATCGGCGACGGGCCGTAGATGATCTGGATGATGTTCTGCAGGATGAACGACACCCCGATCGCGGTGATCAGTGGCGCAAGCCGTGGGGCATTCCGGAGCGGGCGATAGGCGAACCGCTCGATGACCACGCCGAGGACGCCGATGGAGGCCATGGTCAGGGCGAACGTCACCGTCAGCTCGAACACGATCTGCTCGATGCTCGTCGCCGACCCCGTCTGGCCCAGCACGTTGGTCAGGACGAACAGCGACACGAAGGCGCCCACCATGAACACGTCACCGTGGGCGAAGTTGATGAGCTCGATGATCCCGTAGACCATCGTGTAGCCGAGGGCGACCAGCGCGTAGATCGCGCCGATCGTCAAGGCGTTGATGAATTGTCGAGGCCCAAGGACGAAGAACATCAGGATCGTCAGGACCACGACGAAGATGTACGGCCCGGCGCCGCTGCGGCGCAATGCAGTCAGGGGGTTGGGGCTCGCCGTTGCGCTGACCGCCGTGCTCGTCATGCGACCTCCGTGCCTGACCGAAACCGACGTCCGATACAAAGCGGCCGGAGGACTTGCGTCCTCCGGCCGTTCGTAGCTGTTGCTCTACTTGGCGAAGGAGAGCTGTTCCTTCCAGATCCAGTCACCGACGCCGCCCTTGGCGGTGACGTCCGTGACGTAGAAGGAGATGTACGGCTGGAGCGTGTCGCCGTTCGCATCGAACGACTCCGTGCCCAGGACCGTCTCGAACTTGCTGGCAGTGTTGGTCGCGTGGGCGCGAACGCCTTCGCGGATGGCTGCGTCATCCGCGGCGCCGGCCGCGAGCGCGGCCTTGAGCGACTCTAGGACGACGGTGGCGCAGGCATGTGCCGGGCCCGAGTAGGCACCCGGGACCTTGAACTCGGCGTCGGCCTTGAAGTGCTCGGTGAACGCCGCGTCGAAGACCTTCTTGCCGGCGAAGTCGCCGATGGCGGCGACCGTGCCATACGAGTTGGCCGATGCCGCGGTTCCGGCGATGTTGATCAGCGAGCCCTTGGCGTCGCCGGCGCCGTTGACGATGCCGTCCGGTCCCGTGAACGGGATGGTCGAGCCCGACTGGCGGAGCTGCTTCAGGAAGAGGCCGCCACCGGAGGTGACGACGCCGCCGTAGTAGACGCCGTCAGGCGGATCGGCCGTGACGGCCGCGTTGTTGATGATCGAGTTGAAGTCCTTGGTGTCCTTGTCGGCGCCCTGGCGAAGGACGACCTTGCCACCCAGTGACTCGTACTTCTTCTGGAAGTTGTCGGCGACGCCCTTGCCGAAGGTCGTGACGTCATCGACGATCAGGAGCTTCTTGAGGCCGAGCTTCTCGTAGTCGTAGACCGCCATGGCGGGTCCCTGGATGTCGTCCGTGGCGGCGACCCGGATGTAGTTGATCTTGGTCGGGTTCGTCTTGCGGAACGCAAGGGCTTCCGGCGGCTTGGTCAGCGTCTCGTTCGTATTGGCAGGGCTGCATGAGAGCAGGCCGGCCGAGTTGCCGAGCGGGATCTGGACCTTGGCGACAGCCGAGTTGTATGGGCCGACGACGGCGATGATCTTCGGGTTCGCGATGAACGTGTTCATGTCAGCAGCGGCCTGCTGCTCGTTGTACTTGCCGTTGACGGCGTGATCGAGCGGGACGACCTTGAGGGTGTAGCCACCGATCCCGCCGGCCTTGTTGGCCTGGTCGACGGCGAGCTGCGCACCCTTGAGGGTCGGCTGGCCATCGGCCGCCGCCTGCCCCGAAAGGGGCAGCGAAACGCCGATCTGGAGCTCGCCCTTCGAGGCGACGCTGGCCGCGGCGCTCGGAGCCCCGGCACTCGGGGCGGCAGAGCTGCCGCTCGAGCTGCACGCTGCGAACGCCAGGACGCTGACGGCCGCGAGCGCACTTACCTTGTGCAGTTTCATTCAGTCTCCTCCAAACCACCGGTCGATGCCCCTGGCTCGATCCGGTGCATAGACCTCGCCGATCCCCCGACGGCTCACTGCCCGAAGACCGTTCGCTCTCCCCTTGGCGGCGGTTCCGGACCGTGATGCGCGTAACGAGCAACGGCTGACGGGTCCTCGCATCCGGGCGGCGCACAGGTGGCCGCCGAAGCGATGCCGTATATTAGCGGACGGCGACCTGAATGCAATACCGGTCGGCCGCGCCCTCCAGCCCATCGCGAGCGATCCACGCTCGCCGTCGGCGGAGCGGATCGCGAGCCCAGGTATCGCCTCGGTCGAACCCGATCGAGGGCCACGGCCGCCGAACCCTGCGAGGTTGGACCCTACCGCGTGGAATATCTGGTCCGAGCGGCCCGTGTCACGGACATCGATCGCGTCGTGTCGCTGTGCGACGACGCGATCGGGATGAGCCGCGCCGACAGCCCGCTCGGCGCCGCTGACCTCATGCGCCAATTGGTCTATCTTCCGCAGGCCAGCATCGTCGTCGCGGAAACGCAGCGCGTCGTCGTCGGCGGCGCGATCCTCGCGCTCCGACCGTCAGTCCGGGCCGGCGGGTACGTCGGCACCATCGACCTCCTGGTCGTCGATCCGGAGTACGACGCCGATCGCATCACCGTGGCGCTCCTGGAGGAACTGCTCCGATCTGCCAGCAACAAGGGCTGCACCGTCGTCGAAGCCGATCGGCCAGACGACCCGTCCACCCTCGCGCGCTGGGCGCGCATGGGGTTCGGCGGGGCCGGCCCGCGTATCCAACGAACCGTGACCGCGGCGGGCGCCGCCGCGAGTCGCACGACATGAACGTCCAGGCCGTGCTGCGCGAGCGCGCCGGCCGGACCGATCCCTACCCCAAGGAGTCAGAGTGAGCAAGAACGTCGCCGTCTTCGTGGACGTGGCGAACATCTTCTACGCGGCCAAGGCGGCCGGCGTGGATATCGACTACGTCACGCTGCTCAAGGCCGCCACGGCCGGACGAGACCTGGTGCGCGCCTACGCGTATACGGGCCTTGACCCGGACAACGAGAACCAGCGCAACTTCCATGACTTCCTGCGCCGGAGCAACTACAAAGTCGTCAGCAAGGACATCCGCAAGTACGGCGATGGCAAGGTCAAGGCGAACCTGGACATCGAGCTGGTCGTCGACATGATGAAGACGGCGCGCAACCTGGACATCGCCATCGTCGTGTCGGGCGACGGCGACTTCGCGCCGGCGATCCGCGCGGTCCAGGAGCAGGGCGTTCGGGTCGAAGTCATCAGCTTCCGCGGAAACACGAGCTCGGATCTCATCGAGGTCGCGGACCTGTTCACCGACATCGTCCAGCTAGCCCGGGTCGAGAAGGGCACACGCTCCGGACGACGGGTGGCCGAGGACGACGACCTGTCGATGACCGAGGTCCCCGACAAGCAGACCGAGGGAACCGGGCTATCACGTGGACGCGGCCGGGGCCGAGGGCGTGGTCGCGATGCCGAACCGGTCGCCGCGCCGAGTCGCGGACGGGGCCGCACCAGGTCGACCGCCGCGGAACCGGTCGCGGCCGCCGCATCCGGGGACGCGGCGGGTCTGGTCGCGCTGCCGGGCGAGCGCCTGTCACGCGCGGTCGGTTCGTTGACCGAGGCCGACCTGGCCAGGGCGGAGGTCTTCACCCTCGACGATCTCGACGAGGGAGCACCCGCGGCCGAGACGGCCACGGGCGATCGCGGATCCGGTCCGATCGACGACGGCGAGGAACCGCGTCGTCGTCGTCGGCGCGGCGGCCGCGGTCGTGGCCGCGGTCGTGGCAACGATGACGACGGAACCGCTGAGGGCCAGCGCGAGACGCCGTCGCGAGCCGCGTCTCCGGCCGGGAACGGGAGCGGACCGGACGCCGGCTCCCGCGGCGCCGTCGACGATGACGACGAGGATGTCGCCGCCCCGCCGCCACGCACGCCCCGGGCGACGCCGTTCGGCTCGGTCTGGGATTCGCAACTCGGGACGCCGGCCAATGCGGCCGCTGCGTCCCGCCCACCGGTGACCGATGACGAGGACTTCGACGAGCCGGAGATCCCCGAGTACCTCATCGCGGAGCAGCGCCGCAGCGGCAACCGCGGCGGTGCCGGAGGGGGACGGGGCGCGCGTGGTGGTCGATCCGCCTATCAGTCGGCGATGGAGCGCGAGCGGTACGGTCGCGGCAGCAGTGGCGGGATCAACCGCTATCCGGATGTGAGCGGTCGGCCTCAGCAGGGCCCACCCCCACGAGACGACCGCGGCCGGGGCCGTGGCGATCGCCCGGTGAGTGCCCCCGTCGGACGGTCCTCGAGCGAGCCTTGGAGCGACGTCCCGCCGGAGCTCGAGGCGATGCTTCGGGCCCAGGTGGCCCAGAAGTCGGTGCCCGGCCGCGCCGCGCCGGCTCCGAGCCCGGTCGACGACCAGGACATCAGGGCGCAGGAGGCCGCGGTCGTGGATGAGCCGGCTTCGACCGGGGCCAAGGCCCGGGCGCCGCGCAAGTCTGCCGCCAAGCCGGCCGCCAAGGCAACGGTCACGAAGGCGCCAGCGAAGGCGCGGTCGTCGAGCAGGGCCGCAGCGTCGACGGCGTCTGCCGCCGGGGACCCCGAGGGAGGCGCCGCAGAAGCCGCTGCTCCGAAGGCACGGGCGACGCGCAAGCCCGCCGCCCCCAAGGCGGCACCCGCGACGGCCGACGACGGAGGCTCCTCCAAGACCCCGGCGAAGCGACGGAGTCCGCGCAAGCCGGCGGCCCCAGCCGAACCTGACTGACCGTTCGATCGTGGACGGCGTCCGGACCCGGGGGCAGCCGGCTGCCGTCCGTGCGGTCGCGGCGATGATCCACGGTCCGACGCCGCACGCCGTCCTGTTCGTCGGACCCGACGGGGTCGGCAAGACGACGTTGGCGCTCGACCTCGCCGCCGGCCTGTTGTGTAGCGCGCCGGTCGACGAGCGACCGTGCCGTGCCTGTCGGGCGTGCCGGATGGTCGATGGCGGCGGCCACCCGGATCTCCATCGCCTCGCTCCGGCCGGGCCGGGGCGCCAGGTCGTCATCGGCGGACCAGACGCCAAGTACCGCGGCGTCCGCGACCTCATCACCGACCTCGCGTTGATGCCCGCCGAGGGCGGGTCGCGGGTCGCCATCGTCGAAGGCGCCGAGCGGATGAACGACGACGCCCAGTCGGCGCTGCTCAAGACCCTCGAGGAGCCGGCAGCCGGGGTGACCATCGCCCTGTGCGCCGACCAGGAGGATCGTCTCCTGCCCACCGTGCGCTCGCGCTGCTTCCGGGTCCGCCTGGGCCTCGTCGGGGCCCGCGACATCGAGGCGATCGTCGCCGACCACGGTCTCGCGGATCCACCGACCGCTGCCCGGCTCGGACGGCTCGCCGGCGGCCGACCCGGTCTTGCCCTGGCCTACGCTCAGGCCCCTGACGCGGTCCTGATCCGCGCCGAACTCGCCCGCGTCGCCCTCGACCTGACGGACATGGGTCCAGCGGCCCGACTGGCTTCCGTTCGAGCCGCGATCCCGCGGGCCATCGCCCTTCGCTCCGCGTTGGCCGGGCCGGATCCGGCCGCCGCGGAGGCTCGACCCGGACGTCGACGAGGTCGGGCGGCCGCGGTCGAGGCACCGGCCCCGGAGCTCCAGCGAGGCGAGGACCTACCCGAAGATGCCGATGGCGACGACGCCGGGCCGGCCAGACCACTGCCCGCCGCCGAGCGCCGCCGGGGAGTCGAACTGCTCCTCGGCCTGTGGGCGGACGTGGCGAGGGACCTCGTGCTGGTCGGGACGGGTGGCGGGCGATCGGTCCATGACACCGTCCTGCTCGACGAAGCGGCGACGGTCGCCGCCGTCATCGACAACACGGCGGCGACCGCCTTCCTAGGGCACGCCGCCCGCGCGGCCGAGCTGCTCGCCTCGAACGTGTCGCCTGAGCTCCTCCTCGACTCGCTCGCGCTGGCCTGGCCGCGGCGCGTCGTCGCGGCCTGACGGCCCGCTTCCCGTGGGTCCTCCGGGCGACGATCCAGTTCGGCTCGATGCGACCGTGATCGGCCACGTCCAGGGGGTCGGCTTCCGCTACTTCGTCCTTCGTGAGGCGATCGACCTCGACCTCGACGGCTGGGTCGCGAACACGTCGGGCGGCTCGGTCCGCTGCGTCGCCGAGGGTCCCCGCGACCGCCTCGAGACCCTCCTCCGCCGACTGGAAGCGGGTCCTGTCTCATCGATCGTCGACCGCGTGACGGTCGCCTGGATGCCCGCCACCGGGACGCTCGGAACGTTCGCCGTCCGGAGCGGCGCCCACCCCGGGGACTGACCGCTTCGCCAAACGGACCGGCACGAACCGGACCGCTGGGCTATTCCGTTTCGGACGGGCCCGACCGCATCCTGTTGGACCATGGACCCGAACCCTGCCCCCGAGGAGCTTCCGGCCCTCTACCGCGCCGTCCTCGACCGGGTCGCCGAGCTCGAATCGAGCGGTCAGCGGGCGCTCGCCAACCGGGTTCGCGCCGAGGCCATCCGCATCTATTCCAGGTCGTGGGACGACCGCGCCCGACGCCACCTCGAGGCGCTCCTCCGTCGGAACGGGGAGCTCCCGGTCAGGCGCGAGTTCATGGGCCGGACCTTTCGTCGACGGAGCGTCCGCGCGACCTGACGCCCGCCCGACCGCCGTGGCGGCGTAGGCTTTGCCGGTGCCCAGCGAGACCATCCAGGACGCCGTCGACCGCGCCCTCGACGCCTATGCCGCGCTTGCCGAACTCGGCGAGGAGATCGAGGACGAATGGTCGTACGTCACCGACCTGACCGCGGCCTGGCGTGAGCGGCTGGGCGACGTGTCGATCGCCCGGGGAGATGGGGTCGTGGCGTCCGACGTGTCGGGCGCCGTGGACCGCGCCGTCGATGAGATCGGACGGATCAGCGACCCGCATCGCGCCATCGACTGGCTGTCGACCTTTCCGCAGGTGATCCTCGTCGCGATCGGCGAACGACCGTGAGGTTCCAGGACGCCGCCCGCGACGCACGGGCGGTCGTCTACGCGGGGATCCAGGCGGACCCACAGGTCGCCCGGGCCGCGACGCTGCTGGCCGACGCGACGGCGGCCCAGCGCCTGCTGGCGCGTGCCGTGATGAATGGCGAGACGGTCGACGCGGACGGCTGGCGGGCCATGTTCCCGACCCTGTTCGGGTCGACGGTCGGCGACGCCACCGGTGAGCGGATCCGCTCGGAGGCGATCCTCGAGGCATCGCTCGCCGTCGCCGATCGCGGCGAGCAGGTCCGCAGCCAGGTCCGTGGCGCGCTGGTCGAGGAACTGACCGCCCAGCTCCTCGCCCGTCGCGTCGGTGCGACCGTCCATCGCGAGCGGCGCATCCTGTTCGACGGGGTCAGGGCGGAGATCCACCCGTACGACGTCACGGTCGAGCGCGACGGCGCCTCCGAAGCGTATGACTGCAAGTGGGGCGCGCGCGGCATCAACGCCGACGTGCTGCATCAACTCGACGACGCGCGGGCCCACGCCGCCGACGAGGACGAGCGGCTCGACGTCGCCCTCGTCGTCTTCGACGCCCGCCGGTCGTGTGACGTCCGCCTCGACCGTGAGACGGCACCGCACGAGGCGACCGGCCTGGTCACGCTCGAGACGCTCGACGACCTCGCCGGGCCGCGGCGATGAGCGCCGCCGCGCCGGACACCTGCTCGGCGCCCTATCGCGTCCGATTCGATGAGGCCGGGCCGGACGGACGGCTGCGGACGTCGGTGCTGTTGCGCTATGCGCAGGATCTCGCCTGGTATCACTCCACGGCGCGGGGGTTCGGCCGTGCCTGGTACGCGGCCCGCGGGATCAACTGGCTGGTCAGGGCGGCGGAGGTCGCGATGGTCGCCCCGGTGCCCGTCGGTGCCGACCTGGTCGGCACGACCCAGGTCGTCGGCTGGCGGCGGGTCTGGGCACGCCGCCGGACCGAATTCCACGACGACGACGGGGCCTTGACGGCCTGGGTCCACATCGACTGGGTCCTGCTCGACGCACGCGGGGCGCCGACCCGGATCCCGCCGGAGTTCGACGCGGTCTTCGGGGCGCCGCCGGCCACGTTCGGACTGGCCCGGGTCGACCTTGGCGCGCCGCCATCCGATGCCGTCGGGCTGACGCTCGTCGTCCGGCCCCAGGAGCTCGACCCGATGGATCACGTCAACAACGCGGTCTATGCCGATTGGCTGGAGGAAGCCGTCCTGAGCGCCGGCGGGACCGAGACGGTCGGGGCGATCCCGCGCCTGGCACGGTTGGAGTACGCCCGGGCCGCGGAAGCCGGCGCGACCGTCGAGGCGACGACCTGGCGCGAGGCCAGCGGGGCGTGGTCGTGCCGGGTCGCAGACGCGGCCGGCGCCGACCTGCTTCGAGCGCGCATCGAACCGGGGTCCGCACCCGCCACCCGATGAGCGGGTCTCGCGACGTCGTCATCGTCGGCGGTGGTGCGATCGGTGGGTCGGTCGCCTGCTTCCTGCTGAGCGACCCGGCGTTCGATGGGACCGTCACGGTCATCGAGCGCGACCCGACCTACGCGCTCGCGTCGTCGGCTCGGTCGGCGGCGTCGATCCGCCAGCAGTTCTCGACGCCGGAGAACATCCGGATGTCGCAGTTCTCGATCGGCTGGCTGCGCGACGCCGAACGGACCCTCACCGTCGACGACGACCCCGGCGGCACGGTCGACCTCGGCCTGCACGAGGGTGGCTACCTCTACCTCGCGACCGCTGGCTCGGAGGCGGCCCTGCGGGCGAACCACCTCGTCCAGCGCGCCGAGGGTGCCGACGTCGCCCTGCTCGAGCCCGACGACCTCGTTGCCCGGTTCCCCTGGCTGGCCGTCGACGATCTGGGCCTTGGGTCGCTTGGCCTGTCCGGCGAGGGCTGGTTCGACGGGTACGCCCTGATGGCCGGGTTCCGTCGCAAGGCGCGCTCGCTCGGTGCCGAATACCTGACCGGCGAGGCGGTCGGGCTTCGGGTCGAGGGCGGACGCGTCGAAGCCGTCGCGCTGGGCGATGGGTCGAGCGTGGCATGCGGGACCCTCGTCAACGCGGCCGGCCCGTGGGCCCGTCGGGTCGCAGCGCTCGCCGGGGTCGATCTGCCGGTCGAGGCGCGTCGTCGGAGTGTCTTCGCGTTCTCGAGCCGCGAGCCGCTCGCCGGTTGCCCGCTGGTGATCGATCCCTCGGGCGCCTGGTTCCGACCGGAGGGCCCCGGGTTCATCGGGGCCATCGCGCCGCCCGACGACGAGGACGCCGCCGACCTGCCGCTCGAGGCCGACCGGCCGCAGTTCGAGGAGCGACTCTGGCCGGCCCTCGCGGCGCGGGTCCCGGCCTTCGATGAGATCCGTGTCACGAACGCCTGGGCGGGCTACTACGAGGTGAATACGTTCGACCACAACGCGATCCTCGGGCCGCACCCGGAGGTTAGGAACCTGCTGTTCGCCAACGGGTTCAGCGGCCACGGACTCCAGCACTCGCCGGCCGTCGGCCGGGCGATCTCGGAGCTCGTCGATCCAGGGTCGCTACGTGGCACTCGACCTGTCGGTCTTCGGATTCGAGCGGATCGGGGCGGGCCGCCCGGTGGTGGAGCGCAACGTCATCGGCTGACTGGCGATCCGACGCGCATCGACTACGGCACGTGGCCTATTGCGTCGTGATCGCGGCCCGTCCATCGTTCGACACGGCGTCAGGACGACCCTGAGCTGGGCACCGCCGCACATCGCTGCAGGAGGGTACCCATGACTCGACGACGCCTGATCCCGGTGATGATCCTGACGTTGGCGCTGTTGGCCTCGATGGCCGCACCGGTCTCCGCGGGAACGGCGCTACGGCGGCTGACGATCACCGGTTGGTACACGATCTTCCAGACGTTCGTGCACAACGGCTCGACCGAGCCTGGGTGCGACGGGCACGACGGGTCGCGCTACACCGTCCAGATGTCGGCCTACCTCTATTACGGCGGGGGCACCACCTTCAAGGTGGTCGACGTGACCGTCAAGGTGGCCGTCACGACCGGGATCGTGTGGGCCGACTACTTCCTGATGTTCGGCAGCTTCCCGGCCACCCGTTGGCCGGCGTCCGGCTACAAGTGGCAGGGCGTTCTGCTGTACGGGGGCCAGTCCAGGACGTTCACCTATCACCCGTCCAAGACCGTCACGAAGGACGCGACGCTCCAGGCGCAGTCCTACTTCGACATCCCGGGCCTTCCGAATGCCTGCAACGTGACCGACTACTGGGCGTTGTGGGTGTACTGAGCCCCGATCAAGACCGGTCGCGATCCGCTAGCGGGTCGTGACCGGCTCGTTGACGTACCGCCCGGCTGAGACGGGCAGGGACGGTTCGGGCGCGATCGGCCCGACAGCGCGAAAGAGATCCGCGGTGAAGGTCTATGTGCGAATGATCTCGAGCTCTACGTCGAGCGCCTCGTACACCGGTCGTGCGCGCGCGTCGGCCGACACGAGCGGTCGCTGATGCTGGCGCGCGGCCGCGCCGACGAGTGCGTCGTAGACGGAGCCGCCCGAGAGGCCGAGGTCGGCGATCTCCGGACCAAGGGTCAGCGAGACGTCTTCAGCAAGGAACACGGACGCCGGAAAGTTGTGGGCCAGCAGGCGGAGGGCATCTGCCGGTGAGCGACGAAGGGCGCCAGGGAGTCGCGTCAGGACCGAGTATGTCTCGAACCAGGCGTGGCCGGATAGACCAAGTCGACGACCTCGGACGACCTCCAACGACGCGACGTGCGCGTCATGGTCCTCCACGATCACGGCGATCGCGACGCTCGTGTCGAGCAGCACGACTCGCCTGTCAACGTCCGTGTCGGTCGGCATCGATGAGCTCGCGCACCAGATCGCCTGTGAGCGGCGTACCCGTCGCCGGAATGACGAGCAGACCGGCCACATCCTTGAGGTCGCCGCCCGTCACGGGTTCGATGCGCACCGCTGCTCCATCCAGTTCGAGCGTCACCTCTCCGCCGCCGGCGAGTCCGATCCGGTCCCTCAGCGAGCGTGGGATGACCAAGCGTCCGGCCTTATCGATGGTAGTTCGCATGGCATCGACGATACCACATGTTTGGTACTCAGCTAGCAGGTGCGCGGGACGCCGTCCACCATCCGGCCTGGCACGTCGGTTGCAGCCCGCGCGTGCAATGGGTACGGTGGGTCACTCGAGGAGCCCGGCTTCCACAGCACAAGAACCGACACGATCCGCAGAGAGGGCCCCGATCGTGGATAGCGCTTCCAACATCCAGTCCGGATCGCCGGTCGGCGGCGTGCCGTCGCCCACGGAAGCAGCCCGACTCCGCGACGAGGCGGTCATCCTGCTCGCGAAGAACCGCCGCGTGGGTTCGTCAGGCTGTGACGGCCGCCCGTATGACTACACCTGCCCGTCGGCGCAGTACTACCCCTTCCAGTGGGCCTGGGACAGCGCCTTCAGCGCGATCGCCCTGTCGCGCCTGGAGCCGGCCCGTGCCCAGGCGGAGCTCTCGACGCTGCTGTCCGCCGTGGACACCGACGGCTTCCTGCCCGCGGTGATGTTCCGCGACCCGGCGGACCGGCCCCGCATCGCTGAGCTGGGTATCGCACAGGGCTCACCCTGCGGGAGCTGGACGATCCAGCCGCCCGTCGTCGCGGCCGCATTGGAGCGCGTGTTCGAGTCGACCGGTGACACGGCATGGCTGACGGAGAATCTCGAGTCCGCGCTCCGGCACTTCAGGTGGCTGGCCACGGAACGCGCGGACGGCCGGGGCCTCGTGCTCATCGAGCGTCCGGACGAATCCGGACTTGATCACAGCCCCAAGTACGACGAGGCCCTCGGCCTCACCGGTTCGGACGCCGAGGGCTTCATGGACCGGTGGAGCGCAGCGATGAGGCCGCTCGGGCGACCCAACTCGACCTTCGCATGGTCGGACGTGCTCGTGTCGGCGATCTACGGGGACGGGCTTCGCTGCCTCGCCCGGCTCTGCCGCGAGGTCTCCCGAGACGAGGATGCGGCTGCCTGTGACGCGCAGGCTGACCAGCTGACGGCGGCGCTCATTCGCGAGTGCTGGGATGAGCGACGTGGGCTGTTCCTTGATCGATGGGGTGAGTCGCGGCGCCAGACCGACGCGGACACGATCACGGCGCTGGTGCCGCTCGTCCTGGCGGACCTGCCGGTCACGATCGCCGACCGTCTCGTCACACACCTCCTCGACCCAAGGGCCTACTGGCTCCCGTTCGGGATCCCAAGCGTCGCCGCCACGGAACCACAGTTCGAACCTGACCTCAGGAGCGGCGCGCTCTTCCGAGGGACGTCCTGGGTGAACCTGAACTGGTATCTCCACCGTGGCCTGGTCCGGCACGGTTACGCCGAGGCCGCCACCGGACTCGCCGCGGGGACGGCTCGCATGATCCAGGTCGGTGGCTTTCGCGAATGCTTTGACCCCTACACGGGGCACGGCCTCGCCGCAGTCGACTACAGCGCAAGCTCGTTGGTCGTCGACCTGCTGGCGCAGGAGGGGTGGATCGAAGCGGTGATGCCGGAGCCTGGGCTGGCGCGGTCGTAACCCCCGCGAAGCCTCGCTCCGGGTTGGCAGTCGCTTGCCGAACGGCGCGCTCGACAGGTGTCGGGTGCGGTCAGAAGCGCACGCTGCCGAGGAGACGTTGGCCGACTGCCAGGAGGTCCTCCAACTCCTGGACCGACGGTGTCTCCGTCCAATCCGTGCTCAGCACGATGGTCACGACCTCGCCGCCGATGTCGAGGGTGATGAGCCTGAACCGCTCGCCCGGCGTCGCGCCCCAGACCTCATCGCCGGCGCGGAAGATCGGGACGTCGGCTCCGACCAGGCCACCACAGGCAGCGAGCGCCCCCTCCGAGACGGTGACATCGACCTGGTTGCCCTGATACCCGCCCACGGTCGTCGGTTTCTGATCCTGTAGGGTGAGATGCTCGAGGCCTTCGAGCGCCGCCAGCGGGTCGATCGGGACGGGAACGGTTGATGCGCCGTCGCCACCCGCGATGCACGCATTGGGGATCACCTCCGCGACTCGGAGGAACTGCACGCTTCCACGCGGGGCTGAATCGCGGATCAGGCCGAACATGTCGGGCCCATCGCGGTTGGCGATCCAGCCCTGGTCCGCGATGTCGAAGGTGACCGACGGCTGGAACCCCTTGGTCGTGTAGGTCCCGATCGACATGGGTCCCATGACCACCGGCGTCACCGTCTGGGTGGCCTTCGCCGCGAGGCTCGCGGCCGGGACGCTCGCCGCCGGGACGCTCGCGACCGGGGCGCCGACGAGCCGGGATCCCGCGAACGCGATCACGATCGACAGCGCGACTGCCGCCATCGCAATCCCACCGACGATGGCGGACCGCGGAACGGCGCGCGGGGCCCTCGCGTCCACGTCGCGGGTCACGGCGTACACGAGGATCGGGTCTTCGATCCCCTTCAGGCGCCGCCGCCCTCGAGGGATGAACCCGACCGTGATGCTGGCCTGCGTGATGCCCTTCACGGTCGAGCTCACGAGGACCTCCCCGGGCTTGGCGGCAGCGCACAGACGGGCGGCGATGTTGACAGCCCGGCCGATGTAACCCTCGGCGGTCTCGACGGCCTCGCCGGCATGGACGCCTACCCCGATCCGGAGCGGCCGGCCCGGTTCCCGCGCATTTGCCTCCGCGGCAGCCTCGACGATCTCGAGTCCGCACAGCACGGCACTCGACGCCGACGGGAACACCGCGTGGATCGCGTCGCCCTCGGTCTTGATCTCGGCGCCCTCGTGGCGAGCGATCGCCCGGCGCGCGATCTCAAGGAAGCGGCCGACCATGTCGGCCGCCGCGACATTCCCCTGGCGCTCCGCGAACGCCGTGAAGCCGCGCACGTCGGAGAACAGGAATCCGCGATACGTGGTGGCCGCGACATCGGAGCGGGCGTCATCGACCATGTCCGGCAGATGGTAGTGGCCATCCGCCAGAACTGGAATATGGGCCGAGCCTTATGCCTTGCATCCGGTCGTCCCGGCTCAGTAGCCTACAGGGCACCCCAGGATCTGCCAGGACGGACAGGAGTGACACCATGCCGAGCGGAACGGCGTCCACCTACGCCGACGCGGTGCTCGAGCCGACCAGCTCGACCATCGACACCGACATCGTCATCGTCGGGTCCGGCATGGGCGGCTCCACCGCGGCATGGGCATTGCGGGCCTCGGGTCTGAAGGTCCTCGTCGTCGAGCGGGGCGACTTCATGGCGGAGGAGGTCGAACGCGGCAGTGCGGAAGCCGTCTACCTCGACAAGCGCTACGTGAACGCCGAGCCATGGTACGACGGTTCGAACGGCCAGCCGTTCGCGCCCGGCGTCTACTACTGGGTCGGCGGCAACACCAAGGTCTACGGTGCCGCCCTCCCGCGGTTCCGGGCGGAGGACTTCGAGGCCATCGTCCACCAGGAAGGCGTCTCACCCGGGTGGCCGATCAGTTACGACGAGCTGGAGCCTTTCTACACCGCTGCGGAGGAGCTGTTCGAGGTCCACGGCAACCTCGGTGAAGACGCCACGGAGCCGCGCCACTCGAAGGGGTACCCGGCGCCCGCGCTCGAGCACGAGCCGACGATCCAGAAGCTTGCGGATGCCTTCCAGCGCCAGGGGCTGCGCCCGTTCCACACGGCGAACGCCATGAACCTCGACAGCCAGGCGGACCGCGACCTCGAGCGCATCTCGGATGGGGCGCCGTCGGTGGGCGGCCTGAAGGGCGACGCCGAGGTCCGCGCGCTGCGGCCCGCGCTCGACACCGACAACGTCACGCTCCTCACCCGCGCGCTCGTGACCGAGATCCTGACGGACGGGAGTGGCAAGCGCGCCACTGGCCTGCGCGTGGAGCGCGACGGCAAGGAGCTGATCATCAACGCCGGGTCCGTCGTCCTCAGCGCCGGATCTGTCAATTCCGCGGTGCTCCTGCTGAAGTCGACCTCCGACTCCAACCCCGACGGCCTCTCCAACGGCTCAGGTCTGGTCGGCCGCAACTACATGGTGCACAACAGCACGTTCTTCATGGGCGTCAATCCGTTCCGCAGGAACCGCACGTCGTGGCAGAAGACGCTGGGACTCAACGACTGGTACGTCGCCGCGCGAGGCCAGGAGTTCCCACTGGGCAACGTCCAGATGCTCGGCAAGCTTCGTGGCGCCATGGTCAAGGGCGCGCGCCCGTGGGCACCCGTCTTCCTGCTCGACATGGTGACCGATCGCAGCGTTGACCTCTATCTCACGACCGAGGACCTCCCCGACCCGAACAACCGTGTGCGTGTCGAGGACGGCAAGATCATCATCGACTGGAAGCCCAACAACCTCGCGCCGCACCAAGCGCTGGTGCGGGAGGTCTCCCGTGCGGTCCGCAAGGCGGGCTATCCCATCATCCTGACGGAGCGCATGCGGATCGGCACGAACTCGCACCAATGCGGTACCGCTGTCGCCGGTACCGACCCGGCGAAGAGCGTGGTCGACCGCGACTGCCGCTCGCACGAGGTGGGCAACCTCTGGGTGATCGACGGCTCATTCTTCCCCTCCTCGGCGGCGCTGAACCCCGCCCTCACCATCGCGGCGAACGCGCTCCGCGTCGCCCCCAAGATCGTCGACGCGACTCGTCGCGTCGTGGCGGACCGGAACGCGTCATGACCAGGCGCTCTCCCTCTTCGGCCGGGCTGGCCGGGACCCCGTATGCGGCCCACGTACCCGCCGCGACGAGCCGGCCGAGTCGGGCCATGGGTGCGCGGCAGGACCCGCACGAGGGCATCGTCCTTGCCGTCGACCCGGCGACGGCCTTAGCGACGCACGCCACGTGCGCAACGGGCCGCTGAGGCTTTGAACGGCCCCGAGGCTCGGGCCGGCATACAGGAGGTGCGACGTGCCGATCGTGCAAGTCAGGTTGTCCGCCCTATGGGTGGCTCCGATGCTCACCTATCCGAGGGCGACCGTCGGGACCGGCCGCAACTAGGCGACGACGACAACGACGTTCCCCAGCTTCTGGCCGGTCTCGGCGTACCTGTGAGCCTCGACCATCTCCTCGAGCGGGAAGCGCCGGTCGATGACCGGGTGCAGCTGTCCGGCTTCGACCAGGCCTCGAAGGTAGGTCAGGTCGTCGCTCGTCACGCCCGATGCCGCGAACGACACCCGCTTCTTGCCCCCCTCGATGCCCACCTGGCGCGAATGATCTGCCGGAAGCCCGGATTGGCCATGAGCAGCCATCCGTTCTCGGTCAGCAACCTCACCATGCGTCCGGATGGTGTGCCACGGACGACGTCGAAGATAACGTCATAGGTCTCGGGGCTGGCCGTGAAATCCTCCTGGGCGTAGTCGATCACGCGATCCGCGCCGATCGTGCGTAGCATCTCCAGCTTCGACGCGCTGTCCACGGCGGTCACGTTCGCTCCGAGGATCTTGGCGAGCTGGACCGCGAACGTGCCGAAGCTTCCTCCAGCTCCGTTGATCAGGACCCTCTGCCCACTCCGGACGTCCGCCTTCCGCAGGAACTGCCATGCCTCGCCTCCCCCGTAGGGTACGGCCGCGGCTTCCTCGTAGCTCGAATTCGCCGGCATCGTCGTGATCGCGCCGGTCTTGGGGTTCTCGCTCAGGCAGACGTACTCCGCATAGGCTCCCAGGCCGATGCCCGTCGCCGCGAAGACCCGGTCACCCTTCCAGAGCGACGTGACCTCCTTGCCGACTGACTCGACGTCACCGGCAAGCTCCTGCCCGAGCACGGGTTGCCGTGGTCTGCGGATGCCGAACGCCAGTCGAATCGGCACCCAGATCCAGGGAGCGAAGTCGAATCTCCGCAGCTCGCAATCGGCCGCACTGACCGTCGTGGCGCGGATTCGAACCAGCACCTCATTGTCTTTCGGAACGGGTTTCGGCACGTCCCTGAGCTGAAGAACCTCCGGTGGTCCGTAGTCCGTGCACACGATGGCTCTCATGGGTCTCCGGTTGGTGTGTTCTGCAGTGATCCGAAGCCGCCAGTCCGGGCCCGAGTGCGGGCCGCGTGTCAGAGCCATTCCGCAGGTATCGCGGTGGCGGGCCCGAGATCGTGGGCGTTCGGCTGACCGCGGCGGCCTACGCGCATGGTCTGGCGCTGGCGCTGCCCGTAGAGGCTGCGATGGCGCGCCCGACAGGTGTCGGACACGGCGACTCCGGTCGTCACTCGGACACGCGGCCACCGGACACCAAGTGCATCAGGCGGGGGAAGTCCTCGGAGTCCAGCATGGCGCAGGCCGGATCCCAGAACCCACGCACGATCCCGGCGAAGTCGATCTCGAGCGGTGAGACCCGAAACTGGATCGACGCCCAGACGGCCCAGCCGACGTCCGCGATCGTGGAGTGCAGGCGCATCCGGGCGAGCAGCGTCGGGTCCGCCACACCGAAATACGCCTCGCACAGGATCGCGCGCAGGTCGTCGTCGAGGTGCGCCTGGCTCGCGAGGTCCGCGATGTCGTAGCAAGGGTCGTTGTTCCCGCTGTACTCGAAGTCGATGATCCACAGCCGCTGACCATCGTCGATGACATTCTCAGAGCTCAGATCGTTGTGGCTCGGGACCGAGTCCATCGGGAGGACAGCGAGCGCTTGGGCGGCCAGTGCCACCCGGTCCATCCGTTGCCGGAGTCCTTGGGGGATTGCGATCTCCCGCTCGTCGCACACCCTCAGCCAGCGCTCGGCAGTGCGGAACATGTCGAATTCGGCTCGGAAGCGTGGGCCGGCGTGGAGCGTCCGCAGCATCCCTGCGACCCTTGGGATCCGGTCCCCTTTGCCGATCGTGTCATCGGTGAGCGTCTCGCCCTCGACGTACTCGAGGATCATGACCTCCCAGTCGTCGAAGTAGTCAACGACCTGGGGCGAGACGCCCGATGCAGCGGCCGCCACGGTGTTGTGTCGCTCATTCGCTCGGTCGGGAACGAGCAGTCCGCTCGCCACGGCGGGGATTTCGAACGACGTACCTGGCGTCGCCTGCCTGCACCACATAGGCGCTGTTCATGTACCCGCCCGACAGGAGCGACGTCGTGACATCCCGCCCACGGAACAGGCGGCTCCGCTCTGTTACGTCGTCGATCGTGGGGCCGAGCGCCACGAGCCGATCCTCCTCGCGCCGCCGACGCAGCCTCCACACGGACTGGCGCTGTGCTGCCCGAAAGGTTGCAGTGGCGCGCCCGACAGGACTCGAACCTGCGACCTTTGGGTCCGGAACCCAACGCTCTATCCACTGAGCTACAGGCGCGCGAAGCGTCAGGATACCCCGTGGCGGTCGCCGGTCACACCGCTGACCGTAGGGTGAAGACACGGGCCTGCTTGCGATCCATATCCTCGAGCTCGGTCGTGGTCCGGACGTCATAGGTCGCCAGCTCGACGAGTTCGTTCGTCGGGAGGTGACGCCGGTCGGGGTCGCCAGTGAGGACGTCGATGCCGCGGTCGCGCGCCAGCTGGAGCCATGGCAGGACGCGGTCCGCGAACACGGCCTCGTACCAGCAGTCACCGGCGAGGATGACGTCCACGTTCGGCGGTTCGTCGTCGAGGAGGTCGGCGCGGATGACGCCCACTCGGACACGATTCGCGCGTGCGTTGAGTCCGATCGCGGTGGTTGCGAAGGGATCGATGTCCGCGCCCGTCGCCTGGGAGGCGCCTGCCTGCAGAGCCGCGATCGCGCACAGTCCGGACCCCGAGCCGAGATCCAATACGCGCCGACCTGCGACCGCGTCGGGATGGTCACGCAGGTAGTGCCCGATGGCGAGTCCGCCGGCCCAGGCGAACGCCCAGTACGGCAGGGCCGCATCGGGGTCGCTCGTCTCGACCTGGACGGCATGCCACAGCGGCAGGACCTCATCGGCCAGGTGCAGGCGGATCGAGTCGAGACCCGGGACCGTGCGGAGGCGCGAATGACGGAGGACGAAGGCGCGGGTCGACCGAGCCACTAGGCGTCGTGGCTTTCGACCAGGAGCGTGGATCGCGCCATCTCGACGAGGATCCGGGCACAACCGTCGGCATCGAGGCCACGTCCGGAGAACAGCTCATCGAACGTCCAGAAACTGGTCAGGACCCACAGCACGTCGGTCGCTTGCCGCTGCGACAGGTCGGGCCGAAGGCGGTCCGCGGCTGCCAGGCGTTCGGCCAGGCTCGCCATGCCGATCGCCCGATCGTCGAGGGAGCGCGCCAGTGGCGCGACAGCTTCCGGGTCGATCTCGCGGAGCATCAGCAGCCGGGCGAAGACGCGGTGGTCCGCGGCATACATCCGGCAACTGGCGAGGAGGCTGCGCTCGAGGGCGTCGACGGGGTCCGGACGCTGGTATTCGGCGATGACCGTCTCCAGCCCGGCGCGCTGAAGGGTCTCGTCGGCGAGGGCCGCGAGCAGACCCGCCCGCGACCCGAACGCCGCGTAGACCGTCGAGCGCGCGACGCCGGCCGCCGCCGCGATCTCGCCGACGCCGAATTCGAGTCGGCCGTCGGCCAGGACGGCGGCCCGCGCGGCCGCAAGGACCTGGCGGCGGGTCTCCGCCGCAGCTTCGGCTCGTGCTCGCTGGACATAGGGACGTGGCATGGCGCGCATTGTACTTGACACGACACTGTGTCGTGTGGAATATTCTGGCCATTCCGGACTACAGAGTGTCCGGCGATTAGGAGAACGCGACCGTGACCACCACCACCGTCATCGACCAGGCCACCGCCGCACCGGCCATCGGGCTGGCCGACGCCAGGTTCATCAGTCTGGCCACGTACCGTCGAACCGGCGAGTGCGTCGCCAACCCCGTCCTGTTCGCGATGGACGGCGACCGGCTGCTCGTCCGGACCGCGCACGATGCCGGCAAGCTCAAGCGGCTCGCCCACACGTCGCGGGTCGAGGTCACGCCGTGCGACCAGCGCGGCCGGCCGCTCGGGACGACGATGTCCGGTCACGCGCGCGTCCTCGGTCCCGAGGCGGTCGCGCCGACCCTGGCTCGGCTCCATGCCCGGTACCGGATCGCCGGGCCGCTGTTCACCACCCTGCGGCACCTCCGCGGCAAGCGCGACGTGGTCATCGAGATCGTCCTCGATGCCGCCCGCTGACCGACCCACCGACCGATCCGACCGACCGATCCCGACCGACCGAAAGGAGTCCCCGATGTCCCGCACCGAAGTCCTTCGTGGCGTTGCCGCGATCACCCTCCTCGCGACCGTCCTCACCGCCTGTGGCGCGGGCGCCCAGGCCGCCGAGACAGGCGGTGGGAACCTCCCGCCGGCGACCCCGGCCGCCGCGGCCACGACCGCTCCGGCGCCGACCGGCGGCGCCCTCGACCTCGATAGCGCGACCGGTCTGTGCGCGGTCCTCCCGCCGGACCGTGCCGCCGCGGCGCTCGGCGAGCCGGTCGGGCGCGGGTCCACGACGCACAGCGTCGACCTTCGCCAATGCCGAGCTGCCACTACGACTCGACGACCTCGGATGCCTCGATCACGATCTGGTACCACCCCGGACTGACCCGCGACGAGCCTGGGAGACGTCGATGGCCAAGATCGGCATGACCTCGGAGAACGCGGTCGCGGGATCGGCGAGGCCGCCTATCGCCAGGAGCCGGAACACCGCCAACCCGCGGGTCAAGCTGGCCGCGTTCCAGGGCGACCACGACGTCTGGGTGATCATCGCCAAGGCCGCTGACATCGCCACGCTGGCGGCGACCGCCGAGCGCGAGGCCCGGGACCTGTTGACGGCGGTGTCCTGACCTCACCCGCTCGCAGCGACGGAGGCGAGGTAGGCTTCTCGACCTGGATTGAACCTTCGGGTCCGGTCGACCCCTCTCCTAGGTGATCACGTCCATCCCGGACGTGTTCGCAAGGGAAGGAGCAACGGGTGCACCGAGCGCTCGTGGATCGCGCGAGGCAGGGCGACGGCGAGGCCTTCGACGCCCTGGCCCGCGTGGTCGGCGACCGGTGCATGGCGATCGCGTGTCGGATCCTGCGCGACGCCGACCTGGCCGAGGACGCGGTGCAGGCCGCGCTCATCACCGCCTGGCGCGAGCTGCGAACGCTTCGCGACGCTGACCGCTTCGAGCCCTGGCTCCACCGCATCCTGACCAACGAGTGCTACGCCGAGGCCCGGCGTCGCCGTCGCTGGTCGGGTGAGATCCGCATCCTGCCCGTCGAGGGGCGTACGACCCCGACGAGATTCTGAGCATCCACGACCGCGACCAGCTCGAGCGCGCCTTCCGGAGGCTGACGCTCGAGCAACGCGCCGTCCTCGTCTTCCATCACTACCTCGATCTGCCCCTGCACGAGGTGGCCGACCGACTCGACATCCCATTCGGGACCGCGAAGTCCCGACTGCACTACGCGACGACGGCGCTGCGGGCGAGCCTCGAGGCGGACGCCCGCACGCTCGTCGATCTCCAAGGAGCGACCGGCATGACCGACCCGCGCGACCCCGATCGCCTCATCCGGGCCTTCCTCGCCGAGGGTCAGGCCGGAGCTGCCCGACCGGGCGTACGACGCGGTCCGCTCCCACATCGACCACACACGTCAGCGGGTCGTGATCGGCCCGTGGAGGGAACCACGCATGTCCACCTCGCGCGTTTCGCGCTCGGGGCGGCCGCCGTCCTGATCGTCGGCGTCGTCGGCGTCCGCGCTCTTGCCGGCGTCGCAGACCGGCTCCATCGGCGGTCTCGCGTCACCGTCCCCGATCGTGAGCCCCGATCCGACCGTCACCGCCAGTCCCGCGGTGGCATCGGCCGTCAGCCCGCCGTACGCCGTCTCCGAAGGCGTATGCCTGGCCCAAGGCGCTCGAACCGGGCACGTATCCGACGTCCTTCGTCTGGGATCGCGGTCTCGAATTCCGGTTCACCGTGCCCGACGGCTGGGAGAGCCGCGACATCGAGATCGTCAAGGGTCCGATGGCCGTGCAGTTCTATCTGGTCGACGACGTCGCGATCGACGTGTGCAGCACCACGCCACGGGCGCCGAGGATCGGTTCGACGGTCGACGCCCTCCTCAGCCCGCTCTCACGAAGGGCGACCGGATGGCGGTGCAGTTCGATCTCGTCGACAACGTTCCGACCGACGTGTGCAGCGACAAGCCTCGGACGCCGGCGATCGGACGGACGGTCGATGACCTGGTGATCGCGCTCTCGACGTTGGTCAGCTACGACGCGGCCGCGACCAGCGTCGACTTCGCGGGGCAGGGCGGCAATACGTCGAGTTCACGATCGGCTCGGGCGTGACGTGCGCGCCGAGCGGTTCACCTGGTGAGCATGCCGGCACCGACCTGTGCTGCCGGCTGCGGAGGACTCGGTGCCTGGCCATGGAAGGGCCTCGACGTTCGGCGTGACCCCGGAGTACCACCGGCTGTGGGTCCTGGTGGATCGGGCGAGGGCGCGTGGTGATCGATGCCTTGCTGGACCCAGCAGGCGACGCCGGCGGACCTCGCCGAGCTCCAGACCGTCATCGATTCGATCAAGGTCGCGACACGCCGAAGCGACCCCGCCGCCGCGGCCGCAGTCCTCGGCTCCGTGAGTCGTCGTTCGTCGCTGGATCCCGATCGATGCGCCCATGACAAAGCCGAAGCCGGCTCTCGAAAGAGCCGGCTTCGAAGCTGTCCCGGTGAAGGAGCCCGCCTAGACGGACACTTCTGCCGCGCGTCAAGGGCATCTATCACGTCGGCTGCACCGACTACCCTGACCCTACCTACCCATGACCTTGTCGCTGGGGCAGCGCTGACTGAGCAGCACCGATATCCTACCCCGTCAGGGGCCCTTTTCCAAGGGTTTTGACACAGGTCCGGGTGTAAATTCCTTAACCTTCGGCCGCGTGGATCGTGACCGATGTCATCGCCACCGGGTCGTTCGGGAGGTCTCGTCCGTCGCGCGGCGCGCCCACGATGGCGTCGACGACATCCATCCCGCGGGTCACCTGGCCGAACAGCGTGTAGTTCTTCGGCAGCTTCCCGGTCAGGTCCTGGTGGCAGATGAAGAACTGGCTGCCGTTGGTGTTCGGCCCCGAATTCGCCATCGCCAGCGAGCCCCGGACGTAGTCGCCGAGGACCTTCTCATCCTCGAACTTGTAGCCCGGACCACCGGTCCCGACGCGACCCCGGTTGAGTGACGCCTTCTTGCCGTGCTCTCCGTCGCCGCCCTGGGCGACGAAGCCCGGGATCACGCGATGGAAGACGACGTCGTCATAGAAGCCAGCGTTCGCGAGCTTGATGAAGTTGGCGGTCGCCTTCGGGGCGCTCTCGTCGAACAAGTCGATCTCGATGTCGCCGATCTCGGTGGCGATGGTGGCGCTGGTCATGGGCATGGCTCCTTCTCGATGCTCGAACTCATGGGTTGGCGACCGTCGCGGTCACGATCATCACGGGGTCGGACGGGTTCTCCTTGTCGGCTGCGGCGGCGATCGCGTCGACGGTCTCCATCCCGGACGTCACGGTCCCGAAGATCTGGTAGGTGTTGTATTGGGCCAGGGCCTCGCGGGCCTTGTCGTCGAGGACGATGAAGAACTGCGAGCCGGCGGAGTTCGGCCCGCTGCCGCGGGCCATGGCGACCGTCGCCCGGCTGTAGGTGGCCTTGACCGGCTCGTCCTGGATGTCGTAGCCGGGTCCGCCGGTCCCGGTCCCTTCCGGGTCCCCACCCTGGATCACGAACTCGGGGACGACGCGGTGGAAGACGGTCCCGTCGTAGAACTGGCACGACGCCAGGGCGACGAAGTTCCCGGCCGCGAGCGGCGACAGGTCCGCCTCGACCTTGATGACGATCGGCCCCTTCTCCGTGTTGAGCGTCACCGTCCGTGTCTCACCGGCCGGGAGCGCCGGGGGTGGGCTGGTCGGGCAGTTGGTCCCGTGCGCCGCCGAGGGACTGGGACTCGCGCCCGTGCCCCCGCCGTCGCCCGGACGCAACAGGATGAACCCGACGGCCACGACGGCCAGCACGATCGCGCCCCCGACGAGCCACGGCAGGCCCGGGATCCCCGTCGAGACGGTCGTCCCCT
Source organism: uncultured Chloroflexia bacterium (assembly GCA_963746865.1). Classification (GTDB taxonomy): domain Bacteria; phylum Chloroflexota; class Limnocylindria; order Limnocylindrales; family CSP1-4; genus SPCO01. The sequence continues at coordinate 352,259 of CAVVDB010000005.1, read as the reverse complement.
TGACCGGCTGCGTTCGTTCCCAGCCGGGTCGCGCGGGGCGGCGATCCCGTTGCGTTCCGCGCCGGCGTTTGGTCATGCGGCGGCCTCCAGGGCTGCGGGATAGTCGATCGCCCCGGACAGGAGCGCCTCCCCGAGGATGACACCGGCCACGCCGGTGTCGCGCAGGCGACGGAGCGCATCCAGATCATGGACGCCTCCGGCCACCAGGATCTCCGCATCGTACGACCGAACGAGCTGGCGGGTGCGGTCGAGGTCGGGCTCCGTCCCGCCGTGGCTCAGCACGAACCGCGCCACCCCGGCCCCGACCAGCTCGCCGACGAGCGTCTCGACGGTCGGTGGGGCAGGCCGTCGCCAGGGGAAGGCCGCCAGCCGCTCCGGTCTCGGGTCCAGCCCGATGGCCAGCCAGTCACCAGCCACCGCGAGGCAGTCTCGGAGATCATCGGGTCGATCGGCGATCGCGGTGGTCAGCACGACCCGGGTCGCGCCGGCGGCGAAGGCCAGGCGGATCCCCTCGGCCGAAATCCACGCCGCCGGCCACCTGGAGCGGGACGGCGATCCGCGCGGCGATCGCCCCGACGGCGTCGAGATTGCCGGGCGCCCCGTTACGCGCGCCGTCGAAGTCGACCAGGTGGACGAGCCGAGCCCCGAGGGAGACGAACCGCTCGGCGATGCGGTCCGGGCGGTCGGTCGGTGCGCCGATCCCGGCTCCGGCGCCGGGCCAGTAGACGACCCTGGAACGCCCCGCCTCGAGGTCGATGGCCGGGATGACGAGCACGATCCGGTCAGGTTCCGGCGGCCAGCAGGCGGCGCTGGAAGCTGACCGGAATCGAGCCGTTGCGAAGGAGCGCGTCGTGGAACGCCTTCAGGCTGAACCGGCCGCCAAGGCGACGCTGCTCGTCGGCCCGCAGCGCGAGCAGCAGGGTCCGACCGAGCAGGTAGGACAGCGGATAGGTCGGCCGGTAGGTGTACCACTGGACCTCGGCCGCCGCGTTCGCGCGCTCGAAGCGCGTGTGCTCAACGAGGAAATCGGTCGCCGCTTCGGCGCTCAGTTCGCCGCGATGCATCCGGATGTCGAGGATGATCCGGCAGGCCCGCCAGATGGCGTCGGTGTGCATCATCACCCGGTGATCCGGGTCGTCGTCGAAGCCCTGCTCGCGCATCAGCAGCTCCGAGTACATCCCCCATCCCTCGGTGAACTCCGGGGCATCGGCCAGGATGCGGGTGAGCGATCCGTTCCGCCGGGCGGTATCGAGCTGGAGGTGGTGGCCCGGGTAGGCCTCGTGGATGCTGGTGTTGCTGATCGATGCGTAGTTGTGCTCGCGCATCGCGTTCGGGTCGTGGTTGACCGCCGGGGTGACGATGTAGATGCCCTTCGGATCGCGATCGAACACCGCGGGCTCGAAGTAGGCCGCGAACGGGACCACGTTCCGTAGGTAGTCGGGCGTGGCGATGACGTCGATGCGCTCGTCGTCCGGGACCGTGACGAGGTCGTGGTCGATGAGGTGCTGGCGAGCGCGCAGCATGGCGTCCCGGTAGGCGTCGAGCGCGTCATCGAAGGTGGCGGGCCGGTTGGCCTTGATCCGATCGATGATCGTGGCTTCCGCCGCGTCGGGGTCGATCTCGCGCGCGGCGGCCGCTCGAAGGGCATGCTCCTCGTGGAGCCGCTCCCAGCCGAGCTCGAGGATCTCGTCGGCGCCGAGCCCATCGAACGCGCGCAGGCCGACCAGCGCGTCGTGGCGCTCACGACCGATCGCCCAGTCGTCCGTGCCGCCCGCGAGCGTGCTCTCCAGCCAGGATGCGTACAGCTCCACCGCCACCTTCGCGGACGCGCCGGCCCGTTCGAGTCGGCGCTGCTCGCCGGCTGGGAGGAAATCCGCACCGGCCGCCACGAGGTCGTCGAAGAAGGACGGGAGCTGGCCGGCGGTCTCGATCTCGATGCCTTGCCAGCGTCGGACCTGGGGGACCGTCGCCCGGGTCTTGGCCTCCTCGAGATAGGTGGCGATCGCCTCGAGGCGACCGGCGATGGCGTCGAGTCGCTCGGGGAGCGCTGCGTGATCCCGGGCGAACAGCAGGAAGAGGCCGTCGCCGATGTGATCGAGCGCGAACGAGCGCTGTTCCCAGAGGCGCAGGACGTCCGCGTCGAAGATCGACCGACGCACGTTGTGGAGTTCCAGGTCACGCTCGAATCGAGCCTCGGCGGACAGGGCGGCCGGGTCGATCGCCTCGACGGCGGCCACGTGCGCCCGATCCGCCTCGAGCTCGGCCAACACGGCCCCACGACTCCCATCGCCCAGCAGGTCGTCGTCCTGGTGGAGCCCGAGCGCGGTGCCAAGGACCGGGTTGTCGTGGACGAGCCGGACGAGCCGTGCCTCGACGAGGTCGTACAGGACGTCGTCGAGCGGGCCGGGCTCCGCGGCCGGCGCGGGGCGCGACAAGGTGGTGGCGACGGGTCGATCGGTCACGGGCGTTGGAACCTCCGGCACGCGCCGCACGATGCGGCACGGGCGTCATGTCTGGCGGTGAGTGACCCGGCGGATCCGGTCGGGTCAGGCAGTCGTGGCGGTGGGACGCGGACTCGTCTCGGCGAGCGCCGCCCGAGTCGCATCGATGACGGTGTCGATATCGGCGGAAGACACCCCGTAGTGGGTCACGGCGCGCACCTGCCCGTGTGGATATTCCACCATCTCGACGTCGCGTGCTCGGAGGGCGGCCAGAAAGGCGGCCCGGTCACGCTCGACCTTGAACAGGACGAAGTTCGTGCGGACCCGCGCCGGGTCCAGCGGGCCTGCGCCCGGTTGGGCCGTCCCGCCGGCGGCCGTGATGCCGTCCATCCCCGCCAGTGCCTCGGCCAGCCGGCGAGCGTTGGCATGATCCTCGGCCAGCCGATCGATCATCCCGTCCGGGCCATCGGACAGGGCGACCAGGCCGGCCGCGGCGAGGACCCCGGCCTGGCGCATGCCGCCGCCGACCATCTTCCGGGCCCGGCGCGCCCGCCAGATGACGTCGCGCGGCCCGACCACCACCGAGCCGACCGGGCAGGCCAACCCCTTCGAGAGGCAGAACGTCACGGTGTCGGCGGGGTCGGTCAGGTCCGTGACGCGCAGGCCCTGGGCGACGACGGCGTTCCACAGCCGGGCGCCGTCGATGTGGAGCGGCACGGCGTGGGCATGTGCGATCTGGGCGATCTCGCGGGTATAGGCGGCCGTCAGCGGCTGGCCCATCGAATGGGCATGAGTGTTCTCGATGGTCACGAGGCCGGTGATCGGCTCGTGAGGGTCGGTCGGGTCGCGGAACGCGGCGTCGATCTCGACCGGGTCCACCGTTCCGTCGGGCCGGTCCGCGAGCGAGCGGATGCTCGCGCCGACGATGACCGCATGGCCGGCCGCCTCATCGATGACGAGGTGGTGCTCCTTGCCGGCGATCGTCTCCTGCCCACGCGCCAGGTGCGCCATCTGGGCGACGAGGTTGCCCATCGTCCCCGACGCGACGAACAGGCCGGCTTCCTTGCCCAGCAGCCCCGCAGCGCGCTCCTCCAGGGCATTGACCGTCGGGTCGTCGCCGAACACGTCGTCGCCGAGCTCGGCCTCGGCCATCGCCCGGCGCATGGCCGGCGACGGCTTCGTGACGGTGTCGCTGCGCAGGTCGATCCGGGCCATGGGGGCCGAGTATAGGCACGCTCCGGGCGACGGCGACAAGCCCGACGCCCTCTGCTATGCTCCGCCCTCGCCGCAACTGGACCCGTGGTGTAGCGGCCCAACATGCCAGCCTGTCACGCTGGAGATCGCCGGTTCGAATCCGGTCGGGTCCGCCATCACTCCGAATTTCCCTACGCCCCGTCCGCCCGCCCGGACGGGGCGTTCCTCTGCCCGATCGACTCCGCGGCCGATTCCGACGTCCTCTGTCAGACTCCGGCCGGTGAAGCGGCATCCCGTCCCGATCGCGCTCGGTCTCGTGCTCCTCGTGCTGGTCGTCGCGGGGATCGGGGCGCAGTTCGGGTTCGGTTGGGGGGAGTCGTCGGCCTCGCCCGGTCCAACCTCCATCGCCGGTGGGCCGACACCCCGATCGACCGGATCACCGATCGCTGCGAGCCCCAGCGAGCCGAGCCAGGCCCCGACGCCCGAGCCCTCCGAACCCGCCTCGCCCGCCACGCCGTCGCCGACCGCCCCGATCGTCGACGTGCCGATCGTGCCGGTCACGAACTTCCGGGCGACGCCCACCGCCACCGATCTCAAGGAGGTCAAGGCGGTGCTGGCCGGGACGAGCACGCGCTACAAGGCGCTTGAACTCCTCGCCTCGGAGGCCGACGCCGTCCTGGCCGCACTCGGTGTCGAGCGGCCGTCGGACGCGACGCGACTGGTCCTCGCCAAGGACTCGGCAAGCCTCGCGAGCGACCTCACCAAGAACGGCAAGCGACTCGCGTTCCTCCGAGCCGACGCCGTCGGACCCGAGGTTCGCGCCCTCGCCTGGAGCGGGGTGGCGCTGTTCGGCGTGGACCATGTCAGCGCCCTCGCCGATTGGCCGCTGACCGCCCGACTGCCAGCCCCGACCCAGGCCGACGCCTACGACCCGGCGACTACCTGGACCCTGTTCGCGGGCGGCGACATCATGCTCGACCGAGGCGTCTACGAGACCCTCGCGGTCAAGGGCAAGGGCGCCGATTTCCCATTCGACGGCGGGACGGCCGAGATCACCGGCCGCTGCAAGGACTGCTCGCCCCTCGGCTGGGACACGCCGTACACGAAGCGGACCGGCAACGCCGGCGCGTTCCGAAAGCTCATCAAGGGCGCCGACATCGCGATGGCTAACTTCGAGAACCCGGCGCCCAACAAGTGGTCGTGGCACACCAGCAAGACGGTCTTCTCGGCCAACCCCGCGTTCATCGACGGCCTCGCCGATGCCGGGATGGACTACGTCTCGCTGGCCAACAACCACATCCGCGACGCGGGCGGCACCGGCCTGCTGCAGACCATCACGAACGTCACGAAGCGCGGGATCGCCGTGTCGGGGGCGGGCAAGAACCTCGCCGCTGCGCGCAAGCCGGCCATCCTCGAAGCGGCGGGGACGAAGGTCGCGATCCTAGGCTACGACGCGATCGCCGGTGGCTACCACGCCACGGCGACCCGGATCGGCAGTGCGCCGCTCAAGGCCCAGGTCGTCAAGGAGGACGTCGCCGCCGCCCGGAAGGCCGGCGCCGACGTCGTGATCGTCTATCCGCACTGGGGTACCGAGTACGACCCGACACCGTTCGCCAACCAGACGAAGCTGGCGCGGTCGATCATCGACGCCGGCGCCGACATGGTCATCGGCAACCACGCGCACTGGGCCGGCGCGATGGAGCTCTACAAGGGCAAGCCGATCTGGTACGCCCTCGGCAACTTCGTGTTCGACCAGACCTGGTCGGAGCCGACGATGGAGGGGATCACCCTGGAGTTGACGTTCCGCGGGTCGGAGCTCGTCCAGGTCCGGATGCGGCCGCACATCATCCTCGACAAGGCGCAGCCCAACTTCCTCGACCCGGCCGGCTCCGGTCGCGTCGTGATGGGCCAGGTCTTCTCGGCGTCGAAGGGCCTCCTCCCCTGGTGAGCGCGAGTAGGGCTCGATCCGACACCCGTGGCGTACGGACCGTGGCCAGATGTACACCGGAGGAACGTACGGCTCGGTTGATTGGTCGAATCGGGTCCTGAAACGGCGGTCCGCCCAATCAAGCACAGTCCACGCTCAGCGGGGGCGTCCGGCTATCGGACGATCGTCCAGCAACCGTCCCAACGTTCCCCGGGCGTCCACCTGGCCACCGTCGGCGGCGCCCAGCCTAGTCGTTCGCGATCCCGGCGAAGAGGTCGGTCTCGGGCAGCGTCGACGCGACCTCGCGCAGGATGAACGCCTCCTTCGTCCACTCGTCGCGCCACCCGTCGAGCCCGAGGAGCATGAACGGACTCTCGTCGCTGATCTGGGTGACGTGCTCGTGGATGGCCGCCCACTTGCGGTCGAGCGGATCGCCCGAGACGTCGACCCAGGTCGTGATCGATTCGTCGGGGATGAGCATCTTCGCCGCCCGCGCCTCGATCTCGGCGATCTGCTCGGGCGTCGCATCCTCGGGCGGGTCCCAGAAGCCGGGCAGGCCAAGCTCGCGCATCCGATCCTGCATCCTCAGCCGGATCGAGGCGGGCATCGCCTGTTCGTAGAGCTTCGACGGCGCCCACGGCTCGACCCCGGCCGCCTCCAGCTGCTCCGGGTACCAGCCTGGATCGCCCGCTCGTTCGAACGCCCGGACCGCGACGTCGTGCGTCCGGATGTGGTCCGGATGGCCGTAGCCACCGAACGCGTTGTAGGTCGTCATCACATCTGGCCGATAGCGGCGCACGAGCCAGGTCAGCCGCCGGGCGGCATCGTCCAGGTCGGCCTGCCAGTAGGAGCGCGGATCGGCGTTGCCCTCGGTGCCCATCATCCCGGAGTCGCGATAGCCGAGGTTCTCCCACTCGGTGACGCCCAGGACGTCCATCGCCCGCTCCAGCTCGCCGGCCCGGATCTCGCCGAGGCGCCGGTGGTTGTCGTCGGTGTCCATCTCGGGGACGACGATCTCGCCCAACTCGCCGCGGGTCCCGGTCACGAGGACGACCCGCCGGCCGGCCGCCACCGCCTTGGCCATCGTGCCGCCGGTCCCGATCGTCTCGTCGTCGGGATGGGCGTGCACGGTCATCAGCGTCGGGCGATGCGGTTCGAGGTCGGCGGTCATGGTCAGGGATGCTAGCGCACCCGGTACTTACGGGCCCCTGTCGCATCCGACCGTCCGGTGCGACCATCCAACGACCATGCTCGATCGCATCCCGCGACGCCTGCGCTTCGCCTTCTCGAAGCCACCGACGACCGTCGAACCCGAGGTCGAGACCGCCGCAGATCGTGGCGAGGTCGACTTCGTCGCCTACGGCGAGGACTGCGTCCTGTCTGGACGGACCGTCCTCGACAGCGGGCGGCTGTCGGACATGCTCAATGACCACGAGGAATACGCGCTCATCGGGGTGTCGGTCGAGCGCTTCGATGACGGGCTGCCGCTCCAGATCGATGACGTCGTGGTCGCCCGTGACGAGATCTTCCTGGTCCATGCCAGCGGACCCCGCGGCGACGTCGCTCGCCGGAAGCGGACGACGCCGCAGCACCTGGCGGTGAAGATGGGTCCGTACGAGGTGCGTGGCTTCTTCCACGCCCAGCCCGGCGTCGATCCGGTGGAGGCGATCCGCCGGCGCAAGGCGATGGTCCCGCTGACCAAGGTGCGGATCGAGTACGTGCTCCACGGGGAACATCGCGAGATCGATGTCGACACGGTGATCATGAACCGAGAACAGGTCGACTGGATCCTCGCGATCGAGCCCGACTGCATCGACTTCCCGAGCGCGCCGAAGCGCCTGGTTGCCGCCCCGAAGCGCCTGGCGGCCGCGAGTTCCAAGCGCTTGACGACCCGCTCGAAGCGACTGCGAACCGAACGGGCCTAGGTCCCGCCGCTACCATCGGGCGACGATGCCCGACCATCCACCGCCCGGCCCGCTCGCCGGTCTGCGCGTCATCGACTGCTCCACGGTCCTCGCCGGTCCGTACTGCACGATGCTGCTTGCCGACCTGGGCGCGGATGTGATCAAGGTCGAACCGCCCGATGGCGATCCGACGCGCGGCTGGGGCCCGCCGTGGGTCGGATCGGAGGCGGACGGCACCGAGACCGCCGCCTATTTCCTGGCGGTCAACCGGAACAAGCGGAGCCTTCGGCTCGACCTCAAGACCGCGGACGGCACCGAGATCCTGAGCCGGCTCCTGCGCGGTGGCGACGTGGTCGTCGAGAACCTGCGGGTCGGCGGCTTCGCCAGGCTCGGGTTCGGCGACGCCGAGCTGGAGCGGCTCAACCCGGGACTGGTCCATCTCGCGATCTCCGGCTTCGGACCGACCGGGCCGAACGCCGCCCGACCCGGGTACGACTTCGTCGTGCAGGCCGCGAGCGGCCTGATGTCGATCACCGGCGCGTCGGACGAGGCGGGCGGCCGGCCGACGAAGGTGGGTGTCGCCATCAGCGATGTCGTGACCGGGATGCTCGGCGCGGTCAGCATCCTGGCCGCGCTGCTGGGACGCGACCGAGATGGCGCTCCTGCGGCCGGTCGGGGCCAGCGGATCGACGTCTCGCTCCTGGGGGCCACGCTGGCGAGCCTGGTCAACCAGGCGCAGAACGCATTCGTCACCGGGCGCTCCCCGGGGCGCCTAGGCAATGCGCACCCGAACATCGTCCCGTACGAGACCTTCGAGACCGCGGACCGGCCCATCGCCGTGGCCGTGGGCTCCGAACGCCAGTGGGTCAGCCTGTGCGACGCCCTCGGCCTGCCCGGGCTCGCGACGGACGCCCGGTTCGCCACGAACGGCGACAGGGTCGAGCGGCGATCGGAACTCCGGCCGTTGCTGGCCGCGCGGTTCGCGGAGCGGCCGGCAGGCGCCTGGCTCGACGACCTCGACCGTGCCGAGGTCCCGTCCGCCGTCATCGCCGACATCGTCGCGGCATTCGGGTCCGACGAGGCCGTCGCGCTGGGCATGACCGTCGAGCAGGAGCACCCGGCATGGGGCGTCATCCGCCAGGTCGGCGTGCCGTTCGCGCTGTCGTCGACACCGGCGACCATCCGGACGCCGCCGCCGACGCTCGGGCAGGACACCGATGGGATCCTCGCCGAGATCGACTACACGGCCGCCGAGATCGAACGCCTGCGCGCGGATCGGATCGTCTGACCGACCGGCTCAGAGCTCCTGGCGGCTGAACGCCCAGCCCGCGGCGCCGAGGGCGAGCGCGATCAGGACGACGGTCGCGATCACCGCGCTGGCGACATCGGCGACGACCACCGGCCCCCCGACGGCATAGGCGACGGCCGGTCCGGCGAGGCCGCCCGGCGTGAACCGGCCGACGCCTGGGACCGCCGAGGCGATCGACAGGACCAGCAACGCCAGGAAGCCGAGCCCGGCCGCCGCGGCCGCGGACCCGGTGACCGTGCTACCCAGGAACGTGATCGCCGCCCAGGCGCACAGGCCGAGCCAGGCCAGGACGGCCATCGCGACCCAGCCGGCGACCGGCATCGGTTCGAACAGGATCGCGGTGTAGACCCACGCGACCGCCGTGGCCAAGCCGACCGCGACCGCCAGGACCACGCCGATGGCGACGACCTTGGCGCCCAGGAACGACCCGCGCGAGACCGACTTGGACAGGATGAAGGCGGCCGTGCCGCGTTCCCGTTCCGTGGCCACGGCGCCCATCGCGAGGATGATCGCGGCGAACGCCCCGAACTGGGCCAGGTTCTTCCAGAGCTGGTCGACCGCATCGGTGACGGTCGGGGTCGGGATGCTGATGCCACTACCCAGCTGGTCGCCACCGGCCGCCTTGATGATCTCGGGCAGGAACTTCGCGAGCAGCGGCGAGGTGAGCCCGACCAGCACGAACAGGCCGGCCACGACCGGGAGGCGATAGGTCCGCCACGACTCGAGCAGCTCCTTGCGGACGAGGATCCGGCTGCCGGTCATGCCGCCGCCCCGTTCTTCGTGTCCCGCCCGACGAGGCGCAGGAAGACATCCTCCAGGGTCGGCCGGACCCGCTCGAAGGCGTCCAGCCGGACCCCGGCCGCGACGACCAGCGGCAGCAGCCCGGCGGCCGCCGCGGCCTCGTCGCTGACCGACACGAGGAGTCGTCCCGTTGCCGGTTCGCCGACCACGACGCCATCCACCCACAGCGTCCGGCGGAGCGTGGCCACGAGCTCGGCGACGGCGCCGTCCTGGCCCATCGCCGGCTCGATCCGGTAGATCGGCTGGGCATAGCCGGCGAGCAGCTCGTCGAGCGGCCCCTCGGTCACGAGCCGACCGTGGTCCATGATCCCGACGCGGTCGCAGATCCGCTCCACATCGGCGAGGACGTGGGTCGAGAAGATCACCGTGGCGCTGGCACGGAGGTCGGCGATCAGGGCGAGGAGGTCGCGCCGGCCCTCGGGATCGAGCGAGCTGACCGGCTCGTCGAGGATGAGCAGGCGCGGCGCGGCGACCAGCGCCTGGGCGATCCCGAGCCGCTGGCGCATCCCGCCCGAATACGCGCCGACGCGACGACGGGCGGCATCGGCCAGGCCGACCCGCTCGAGCGTCTCGGTCGCCTTCGCGCGAGCGTCCGCGGCCGACAGCCCCTGGAGCGAACCGGCCAGCTCGACCAGCTCACGGCCCTGCATCCAGCCGTAGTAGCGCGGATCCTGGTCCAGGACGCCGATCCCGCGTCGAGCGGTGGAGCCATCGACGCCGACCGGCCGCCCGTCGATCGTCACGCTGCCGCCGGTGGGGCGGGCGAGGCCGGTCACCAACCGGAGCGTCGTGGTCTTCCCGGCGCCGTTCGGCCCGAGCAGCCCGAAGACCGACCCTGCCGGGACGTCGAGGTCAAGGGCGTCCACGGCGAGCACGCCGCCCGCGCCGCCGAACCGCTTGGTCAGGCCGAGGCACGCGACCGAAACGGGCGTCTCGATCATTCCTCGCTGCGTCCGATCACGAAGTAGAGGATCGGCCCGAGCAGGCTGATGAACACGATGATCAGGCCCCACATGAGCTTGCTTTCGCCTCGGACCCGTCGTTCCGGCTTGAGCAGGTCGCGCAGCGCGAAGAGGATCAGGCCGACCTCGATGAGCACGATCGGCAGGACCAGCAGCAGGATCTGCGTATCGCTCATGCCGACCGCCGTTGCGGGTCGGCCTTCCAGACCCGATAGGAGTACGCGAAGCAGAACACGAGCATCAGGACGATCCCTCCGATGATGATGACGACCAGCGCCTCGGCGGCCGGCCGGAGCAGGCCGACGAGGATGAACAGCACCCCTTCGAGGACGAACAGGCGTCCGCCGACGCGATGCGTCCGATCCCACGACAGGTCGCTGGTGAGGGTCCACGGGGTGCGGATCCCCATCAGGTAGTTCGGTCGGACCTTCGGCAGGTAGTTGCCGATGACGATGAACAGCGCCCCGGTCCCGACGAAGATGACGAGCGACATGTCGAACTGCGCACCCATCGCGGCCGCCACGGAGGCAACGCTGATGGCCGCAAGCAGCAGGACGAGGGCGATCCAGATCGCGGCGTACGCCTTGCCCGACTTCTCCAGGTTGGCGCGTCGCGGCTCGATCGACGGGATCACCCACAGGAGGGCCACGATCCCGGTCGTGACGAGCGGCATGAGGAACAGCCCGATCGTCTTGCCGGCCCAGCCGTCCGGTTCGCCGGTCGGCCCCCAGTGGATGGGGACCTGTGCGTCGGCCGGCAGCTGGAGCCAGGCCCACGCGCTCAGGATCGACCATCGCCCCGATCACGACGGCGCTGAAGATGGTCAGCCGGCGTCGGTCCATAAGAGTGCCCTCGGCTGGATCTTCAACCTCGACCACGGCGGTCATCGCCTCCCCTAGGACGAACACGTTACCCGCAGTGGCGCCCATCGCGCCGGTGCCGAATGGCCCGACCGAGGGGTGCAGGACTGCACGGACCCGGACGGGACGCCGTCGCCGCGCTGCTAGACTCGGCCGGTCCGTTCCGGAACCCTTGGAGGCAGTTCGAATGACCGACGACCGCGAGCGCTGGGCGGTGATCCTCGGCGGCTCGTCCGGGATGGGCGAGGCCACGGCGATCACGCTCGCGAAGGCCGGCTACAACATCTGCGGGATCCATCTCGACTTCCGCGCCGCGCTGGCCCACGTCGAAGAGGTCAAGGCGGCGATCACCGCGACCGGCGCCGAGGCGCTGTACATCAACATGAACGCGGCCGACGACGAGAAGCGGGCGGCTGCCCTGAACGCGCTCGGCGAGCGGTTCGACCGGTCAAGGGCCGCTGGCCGCGTGCCGTACGTCCGGGTCGTGATGCACTCGCTCGCCTTCGGCTCGCTCGTGCCGTTCCTGTCCGAGGATCCCAAGGGTGGGGTCGATCGCAAGAAGATGGAGATGACCCAGGACGTGATGGCCAACAGCCTCGTCTACTGGGTCCAGGACCTGTGGCGCGGCGGGTTCCTGGGTGAGGGCTCCAAGATCTACGCGATGACCTCGGAGGGATCGACCCGGGTCGTGCCGTCCTACGGCGTCGTGTCGTCGGCCAAGGCCGCGCTCGAATCCCATGTCCGCCAGCTCGCGATGGAGCTCGCCCGCCATGGGACCGGCGCCACGGCGAACTGCATCCGGGCCGGCGTCACGATCACCCCGGCGCTGCTCAAGATCCCAGAGTCGCAGACGATGATCGACATCACCATGAAGCGGAACCCGACCGGCCGGATGACCACCCCGCAGGACGTCGCGAACGCGATCCTGGCGCTGTCGGGCGAGGGGACCGGCTTCATCAACGGCGACATCATCAGCGTCGACGGCGGCGAGTTCATCACGGGCTCGTAGGGACCGGCATCGCGCGATGAGCGGCAGGGTCATCGTCGTCGGGTCGGTCAACGTCGACCTCGTAGTGACGACCGAGCGCCTGCCCGACCCGGGCGAAACCGTCGTCGGCGGTCGGTTCGGGCGTCACCACGGCGGCAAGGGCGGCAACCAGGCGGTCGCCGCCGCTCGCCTCGGCGCCCAGACGTTGATGATCGGCGCGGTGGGTGGCGACACGTTCGGGGCGGAGGCGCGGACCGCCCTCGTCGCCGAGGGGATCGATGTCGATGGATTGCTCACCTTGCCCGACGAGTCGACCGGGGTCGCCCTTATCGTCGTCGACGAGCACGGCGAGAACGTCATCGCGGTGGCCGGCGGCGCCAACGCCGCCATGACCTCCGTGCAGGTCCGAAGCGCGTTCAAGCGGCTCGTTCCCGTTCCAGCTGACGTCATCCTGGTCGGTCACGAGGTCCGCACCGGGGCCACGCACGAGGCGCTTCGACTCGGCCGGATCGCCGGCGCGACGACGATCCTCAACCCGGCACCCGCCGGCGGGCTCGGGCGCTCGACCCTCGAACTGGCCGACATCCTGACCCCGAACGAGGTCGAACTGGCGATGCTGGCCGGCCCCGACGGCCGTCCGTCGGCCCAGGTCCGGCGGCTCCTGGGGTCCGATCCGGGACGGCGGGCCGCGTTGGTCAGCCTCGGGTCGAAAGGCGCGACTCTCGTCGTCGGTCGGCGACCGCGCGCCATCCATGCGCCGCGGGTCGAGGTCGTCGACACGGTCGGCGCCGGAGATGCCCTGAACGGGGCCTTGGCGGCCGGGCTGGCGGCTGGGCTCGACCTTTCCGAGGCGGCGCGGCGCGCGGTCGTCGCCGGGTCGTTGGCGGCCACCCGCGCCGGGGCCCGGGAGGGGATGCCGACCGCCGCCGAGCTCGATGCGGCCCTGGCCCGGGGCGCTCGCTAGGGCGTCCTTGCCGCTTCCGCGGCGACCCAGATGGTCATCGCGCGCGCCGCCGCGGTCATCTCGAGGATCCCATCGTCGGTCACCCACCAGGCCGCCAGGCCGCGAGCGCGCGCCCGCTGCGCGACGTCGTTCCGGCCGCCGATGAACAGAACCTTCGACCAGACCTCCGCCCAGGCCGGATCCGGCCCGGCGACCGTGACCGCCTCGAGCCCGCCGACGGCCGGCTCGCCGGTCCGCGGGTCGAGCAGGTGATGGACGACCCGCCGATCGACGGTCCAGCGGTGGACGCGCGTCGATGACGTGGCGACGGCCTGGTCCGTCACCTCGATCACCGCCAGGGGTTCGCCGCCGGCCGGGTCCTCGACCCCGATCCGCCAGGCCTGCCCCTCGGGATCCCGTCCGCGCGCGACCAGGTCGCCACCCGCCTCGAGCAGCAGGTCCGTGGCGCCCGCCCGATCGAGCGCCGCCGCCGCCCAGCGGAGGGTGAGGCCCTTGCCGATCCCACCGAGGTCGATCGGACGACCGATGGACCGGCCGCGACGCCCGTGCGCCTCGACGATCCGTCCGCCCGACGGATCGGCCGTCGCCGCAGCCTCTGACTCGGGCCCGCGGATGGGCGCTCCTCGGTAGCCCAATCGATCGAGGTCGCGCAGCACCCTTGGGTCGAACGCTCCGCCGGTCAGCCGGTGGGCACGGTCCGCCGCGGCGATGGCCTGGCGAAGACGCCTCGACGGGAATGCGACCGCGCCGGAACCTGCCGCCTGGTTGAGGGCAGTCAGCTCGCTCGTGTCGCGGAACCGGGACATCGCGGCATCGGCCGCCTCGAACTCCCCGACGACCAGTCGCCACGATCGATCGGCCTTGGCGGGCGCAGGCGGCTCGCGGCCGAACGTGAGGCGCAGGGGCGAGCCCATCGCCCGCCCCTCGAACCTCCGGTCGGCGCCGACCGCATCCACGATCGCGCTTCAGCCTCCCGAGGCGCCGGTGGTCGCGCTTGTCTTCGGCCGGCTCGCTGCGGGCGCCGAGCGCGTCACTTTCGGCAGGCTCACCGACTGTGGAAGGGCACGCGCCGCTCCGCCGACCGCTTCGACCCGGCCGGCGAGCGTGTCGAGCGAGCGTTCCACGCCATCGAGCTGCGGCGCCAACGCGTCGTATCTGGCGGCGGCGTCGGCGTACGCGTCCGCCGCGCGGGTCAGGGTCGTCTCGAGCCGGTCGTTGCCACCGCGCAGTCGTGCGGCGGCATCCTCGGCCGGCGACCGTCCGAGGATCAGGTCACGGTCCGCGCTCGACTGGATCGCGGTCACACCGGCCATGCTCATCGCATAGAGCGCGGTCGAGGCGCCGACCATCACCGCGATGTGGATCGGGCGTCGGGTGTCAGTCATCGTCTTCGTGCTCGTCATCGTCGTCATCGTCGTGCGACGACGTTCCGCTGCCGCTGCTCGTCGTCGTGGCGGTGGTCTGCTGGGACCGGGCCGCCGCCGCAGCTGCCTGCTTGATCGACTTCTCGAGGGCCTTCAGTCGCTTCCTGGCCGCTGCGAGGTCGATGACCAGCTGGTCGGCGTGCTGGGCATCCGCCTCGATGCGCCCCTGGGCTGCTTCAAGCGCCGCTGTCATCTCCTCGGTCTGGCTGGTGAGGGCGACGAGCTGCGCCTCCAGGGCGGCCGAGCGCTCCTGTTCCAGGGCCAGCTGGGCCTCGGTGGTTTGCGCGGAGGTGGGGCTCGCCACGAGCGGAGCCGCGCTGACGGTCCAGGCGGACGCCGCGCGGATGGCGATGAACCCCAGCACGAGCGCGACGATGGCGATGGCGATGGTCAGCGTGCGGCGGATCGGTTGCGACTGGATGCTCATTCGGCGGCGACCTCCGGGCGCGATGTGGTGAACGTGGGCCGTCGCTGGCGCGAGGCCCAGTAGCGATAGACACCGGCGCCGAGTACGGCGAGGCCGGCCGCGATGTACATGAACCTGAGCGCGTCCGAATCCGTCCCGGACAGGACGCCGTGGAGCCAGGCGAGGACGAAGACGATCAGCGCGACACGATGGATCGACAGCCACGCGCCGGCCGGCAGGAGCTTCGTGTACCGCGCGGTGACGGCGGTCAACAGGAAGGCGTAGAGCGCCATCGTCCCGAGGGCGACGGGCGAACTGCGGTATTCGCTCAGTCCCGGGATGAGCGCCCCGGCGATGCCGACCTTGGCGTACGGGTCGAGGATCAGGCTGACGACGTGGACGAGCAGAAAGGCCATGACGAAGACCCACACGTGCTCATGCCACGGGAAGATCCGCTTCGACAGCTTCCAGGTCGACTTGTTGGTCGGGTGGCTCAGGATCAGCCCGACGCAGATCTGGAAGGTCAGGAGCAGGAACGCCACGATCCCGGTCGCCCGGGCGGCCAGCCAGATTCGCAGCTCGGCCTGGCGATCCGAGCTGGCCGGGGCGATCTGATCAGTCGCGTAGACCACCAGGATGCCGATGAGCGCGGCGAGCATGACCGTCCCGCGACCGGATAGGCGGAACGGTCCGGCGCGGCGAGGTGGGGTGGTGACGACAGGTTCGACGGACATGCACTCTCCCCGTGTTCGGCATGGGACGCCTACTCCATCGAGACACAGACGGCCGAAAAGGTTTCAGACCGCGCGAATCAGGCGATCGCACCGGCGAAGACCGAGAAGACGTAGATCGCGGCGACG
Organism: uncultured Chloroflexia bacterium; assembly: GCA_963746865.1. Lineage (GTDB taxonomy): Bacteria > Chloroflexota > Limnocylindria > Limnocylindrales > CSP1-4 > SPCO01. The sequence goes on along the minus strand of CAVVDB010000005.1, from coordinate 336,219 downwards.
CCGCCCAGGGTGGCGACGACCACCCAGCGCGACTGGTCCGAACGGTGGGCCTCAGGGAGCAGTTCGGCGGCTCCGACGTACAGGAAGAAGCCGGCGAAGACCGCCAGCATGACCCCGAGGACCTGGTCCGGGATCGTGATCAGGAGACCGAGCGCGACCCCGAGGACCGGCGCGATCGCGACGACGGCGACCCACCGATTCGTCTCGCGGGTCGATGCCCGGCTGGCGGCCAGCATGCTCACGACCGAGATCCCGTCGCTGAACCGGTGGACGACGACGACCGCTGCGATCACGAGGCCGAGGCCGCCACCCACGCGAGGCCGGTCGCAAGTGCTACGCCGTCGAGGAAGCTGTGGATGCTCATCCCGGTGGCGCCGATGACGCCGACATGGCGGTGCGCGGCATCGCCGTGATCCAGCTCCGCGGCCGCTTCGTGACCGACGTGGACGGTCGTCAGTTTCTCGATGACATAGAACGCCAGGAACCCGAACGCCGTCGCCAGCATGACCTGGTCCATCGAGCCGCCGAGCAGTTCCGCGGCCTCCGGGATGAGGTCGAAGAAGGCCGCTCCGATCCGTATGCCCGCCCCGATCGCGATGATCAGGCCGACCTGCCTGACGGCCCGAAGTGCGACGTACCCACCGAGGAACGCCGAGACAAAGGCCGCGGCCGAGACCAGGAAGGCGGTCAGCGGCATCAGTCGCGCCCGTCCTGGGCGAGGCAATCCGGGCACAGCCCGAAGAGCTCGAGCCGGTGCTCGTCGACCCGGTAACCGGTCTGCGCGGGCGACATCGTGGACGACGGTTCGGAGACCGGCATCGTCGATCCCGGTGGTTCGCCCGCAGCGCGAGCACACGACGTGATGGTGGTGCGCCGGCTCGCACCCGACATAGGCATGCTCGCCGGATGGCAGGTCGAGCCGCTCGACGGCGCCGAGGTCCTCGAGGACCTCGAGCGTTCGAAAGACCGTCGCCCGGCCGACGCCGAGGTGGCGGGAACGAGCCGCCTGCCACGAGTTCGGCCGCGGTGAAGTGGCCGTCCTGGTCGGCGATCAACGCAGCCAGGGACCGGCGCGGCTCCGTCAGTCGGTAGCCTGCCCGGTCGAGCGCGGTGACGATCGAGGTCAGGTCAGCCATCGGCGCGATGCTAGCACAGATGAGACCGAGTCTCACAACGCCGTTTCGGGCCATGCCGCACGGCCCGGTCCAATCGGGAGAGGCGGCCCTCGCGACGGCGGAACCGGTCGACCGATGCTATCGTCGCCCTCGAGGGAGAGGGTTCGGCGCGCTCGCCCGCGACGACCCGTCGTGGTGAAGTTCGAAGGAGCACTCCGCTGAGCACCAAGACCGATCCCTCGACCCATCAGTCGCGCCGTGAGCGTCGTGCCGCCGAGCGCGCCCGCGGGACTTCCGCCCCGCGCCGAGGTCGGACCGCTCAGGCGTCAGGCCGCGGATCGCCGATCCTTCTCATCACCGCCCTTGTCGGCGCCTTTGCCGTCGTCCTGGTCGGCGCGCTGGTCGTCTGCAGGGCACCGGCCCGACCGCGGCCGACGCCGCGAGCCTGATCGCGCCGACCACGCATACATCGGTCGCCCTCGCCGACGGACGGTCGCTCGGCAAGGCCGACGCGCCGGTCACGCTCGAGGTCTGGTCGGACTACCAGTGTCCGGCCTGCGGCCAGTACGCGCGGACCGTGGAGCCGGAGCTGATCGGCAGGTACGTGACCCCCGGCACGCTCCGGATCGTCCAGCACGACGCCGCCTTCCAGGGAGCGCGGGCGGGCGCCGCCTACGACGAGTCGGTCGAGGCGGGGGCCGGCGCCCGCTGCGCGGCGGTACAGAATGGGTTCTGGCCGTTCCACGACTGGGCGTTCGCGAATCAGTCCGGCGAGAACAAGGGGGCGTTCGCGGATGCGCGTCTCCGCGCGATCGCGACGTCGGCCGGCCTTGACGTCGTGGCCTGGGACGCCTGCCGGGCGACCGGCGAACAGCAGGCTGCGGTCCGGGCCGAGACACAGCAGGGGCTTGGGCAGGGGGTCAACGCGACGCCGACCATGTTCCTCAACGGCCAGGCCATCGTCGGCCTGCACAGCGCCGCCGAACTCGGGAAGCTGATCGAGGCCGCCGCGGCCGCCGCCGCGTAGGTGACCATCGACACGCGGCGCGGCCGGTGGGGGGCGGCCATGACGATCCTTGCGCTCGGCGGTCTGGCCATCGCCGCCTACCTGCTCGCGGTGCGACTGCTCGGAGGTGCCCCGGCCTGCGGCCCGGTCCACGGCTGCGACACCGTCGCCGCGAGTGAGTACGCGACGGTCGTCGGGCTGCCGGTGGCGCTCTACGGCGTCGGGTTCTCGATCGGCCTCGTGGCAGCCGCGCTCGGATGGTGGCGGCGCGGCGACCGGCGGGCGCTCTACGCGGCGTACGGCCTCGGGCTCCTCGGCATCGCAGCTGTCGCCTACCTGACCTACCTGGAGCTGTTCGTGATCGAGGCGATCTGCATCTGGTGCGTGACCTACGCGATCACGATCGTCGCCGGCTGGCTGCTGACGGTGCTGGCGGTCCGGTCCGCGCCGGCCTGAGGCGCCCGCGGGATCAGTTCAGCGGGTCGCCGTCGCCGGCCTTGACCAGGCCCAGGGCCCCACGTCCGACGAAGTTGAAGGCGTGCGTCACGACCGGGTAGAGCCCGTCCTCCGCCGTGGTGAACTCGATGATCGCCCCCTGGGCCGGTGACAGGTCCACGGCCTGCGACCCGTAGCGGCCCTCGTTGTCGGGCGTCAGGAGGACGCCTTCCTTGGTGACCGTGTCGAAGATCGTGCCGACGATGTGGAAGGAGCTGTCGATGTTCGGTCCAGCGTCGAGGACGAAGAAGCGGACCCGCTTCCCCGTGGCGACCTGGAGCGGATGATCCTTGTACTGGTCCTTCACGCCATTGAAGACCACGAAGTCCGGTGCCGGATTGCCGGTCGCGGCCTTGGCCAGGTCGACCGGTTGGCCCTGCGGACCGAGATACCACTCGCTCTGGACGAGCGCGAACTCATGATCGACCGGCTCGAAGCCGTCTTTCGGTTCGACGATGACCATGCCGTACATGCCGTTCGCGATGTGGTGGAGCGCCGGGGACGTCCCGCAGTGGTACATCCACACGCCGGCGTAATCGGCAGTCCACTCGTAGAGCTTCTCCTGGCCCGGGTTGATGGACGTCATCTCGTCGTTCCAGGCGACCTGGCTGGCGTGGAAGTCGATGCTGTGGGGGAGCTTGCTGGTCGCCGGGTTCTTGAGATGGACCCGGATCTTGTCGCCCAGGTGGACCCGGATGACCGGTCCCGGCACGGACCCGTTGAAGGTCCACACGGCCTGCACGAAGCCGCCATCGGGCGTCTCGCCGACCGTCATCAGCTTCTCCTCGATGACGAGGTCGATGTCGTGGGTCGTCCCGGTCATGACCTGCGGCGCGGTCGCATCGTGAAGCGTGTACTTGGGTGCCGCCGGGTCCGGCTTGACGGCCCCGGTATCCGGACCGGGCCCACCGTGGTCGTCGCCGCCCGCGGTCGCGCCCTTGATGGCGATGGTTCCGGTCATCCCGGCGGCCGCGTGGCCCGGGATGCTGCAGAGGAAGGCGACGCCGGCGGCGGGGACATCGACCTCGACCGTCGCCGACTTGCCACCGTTCACCGTGCCGGTCGTCGTGCCGTCGGGGAAGGTCAGGTCATGGGGAGCCGCGCCGGTGTTCTTCAAGGTGACCGCATACCGCCCGGCGGCGTCGACGGTGATCGCCTTGGGCGTGAACCCGAGGTCGAAGGCGGTGATCTCGATCGAGTTCGCGACCGCGACCCCTCCACCGCCACCCGAGGCGGCCGGTGCCGACGATCCGACGGGCGCAGCCGTCGGGGCACCGGCCGGCGGGAAGGTCCAGTTGGGGGCCTTGGCCTCGACACAGCCGGCCATCAGGGCGGCCACGACCAGGGCGGTGATGATGAGGAGCATCGACCTGCGCATCGTCTCGAACCTCACGGTGCCCGGAAACACATACGTCCGAGGTACGTGAATAGTCCGCCGGCGACGCCGTGACGGGATGGGCCGAATGGCCCGGTTCCGCCGGGACAAGTGGGCCTACCGACCGGGAGCCGGCGGCGTCAGGCCCTCGGTGACCCGGCGAGCCGATCGAGCGGGACCGTGGCCAGGCGCTCCAGCATCGCCGCACGCGCGTCGGCGAACACTTCATGGACGGCGCACCCGCCGTCGATCCCGCACGATCCGCCACGCAGGATGCACGCGCGCGCATCCGGTTCGGGTTCGACCGCTGCGACGACGTCGAGCAGGCTGATCGTGGTCGCCGGACGTGCCAGGCGATACCCGCCGGCGCGGCCCTGGCGTCCCTCCACCAGGCCGGCGCGGGCCAGGTCGCCCATCACCCGAGGCAGGACCCGCTCGGGGATGCGCATCGCGGCGCTGATCCTCGGGACACTCAACCACGCGGCGCCGTCGTGTTCCGCCAGGGCCACCATCGCCCGGACGGCATAATCGCCCTGCCGCGTCAATCCAAGTCGCACCGAACGAGTATCACTCCTTGCGGACGCCTCGCCGAGAGTACCGCCGGAGCGACCGGACCATCGAGCCGGGTGCGTGCACGCGCCACGCGGGCCACACTCGGGCTGACTGGATGCGGGCCGTTACGGCATGTCCGACGACGACCTGCGCCGGGGCTCTTCGAGGATGCGAACCAGATGGCCACGAACGTGTTGCGCGGTAAATCCCGGGGCACGAAACCCCAGGAGGACAAGGGACTCGCGATCGGCGAGACCGATGCGCGCGTCTTCAATTGCCCCGCGTGTGCTCGACCACTGTCGAACGGGACGTGGCGATGCACGGGCTGCGGCGTTCGCCTGGTGATGGGTGTCACCCTGCGCCGAGCGCTGGCCATCCTGGTCCTGGGCATGGTCCTCGGGACGCCGATCGGCGTCGTCGCAACCGTCTCGGCCGTCACCCTCTCCCTTCCCGAGCCGCCGGCCGCCATCGTCGTGGTCCCGACGCCGTCTCCTCCCCCGCCGACGGCGGCGCCCGCCTCGCAACCACCGGTCGTGACGACGATCCCGGCGAGCGCGATCTCCGCCCTGAGCGGCACGACGGTCGTCAACGGTCGGATCGGCGTCGACGCGACCACGCTCTCGACGACGCTCAAGAAGAAGGATGTCGAGACGATCGAGATCGCGCGCGCGCTCCGGTCGCTCGCCGCCGACGCTGCACTCGGGATGGACCTCACCGCTCGACTGACGCCGTGGACCGACGCGCACGACGTCCAGACCCAACTTGACACGTTCTATCGGGCGATGGCCGACACCGCCAAGGCAGGCCTCCGAGCCTCGCTGACCGACACCGCGGCCTACCGCAAGGCCGGCGCCGCCATGCTGACGGTCGTCGAAGACCTCGCCGCGGTCGATGCCGCCTCGCGTGCCCTGGCCGAATCGGTCGACATCGAATTGCCACCGGTGGCGATCCCCGAGACCTAGGACCCGGGCGCTCCGGACCCGGCGGTCCGTGATGGCCCGTAGCCGGTCAGCTCGACGTACCCTTCGCCGCCGATCGATGTCCCCCCGCGCCTTGCCCGGACGACCTGCGACCCCTCCCAGTAGATGACGCCGGTCGTCGACCTGGTATCGAGCTCCTGTGCGGCGACGGTCGGGTGGAGCGAGATCTCGAGGGCTTCGCCCGGGATGCGGATCGTCCAGGCGCTCGGGTAGGTCGCACCCGTCGCCGGACTGACCCAGTGATCCTCGACGACCACGCTGAACGCGTCCCTCGCGAGGTGGCGAATGGCGCCGTCGCCGTCCACCAGGGTCCCGTACACGAGCGGGGTGCTGCCGTCGGCATCGCGGACGAGCGACAGGCTCAGGTCGGTCCCATCGTCGAGATTGACGGCGAACCAGTCCCAGCCGCCGCCACCGACCGAGATGAAGTCGCCCCATTGGTGGTCGAACCAGGCCTCGCCATCCACGGCCAGGGTCGAGCCCGCGAGCGCCAGCGTCCCGGTCGCCGTCATCGCGGTGCGCGAGTAGTAGTACGAGCCGCCCGCCGGCCCGAAGTCGATCCAGCCGTCGCGGTCGTGGAGGGCGGCAGGCTTGGTCGCGGCGAGTCGGAGATCCAGGCCAAATTCGTTGGGCGTTCCGCCGGGCGCTCCGGCGGCGGCCGTCTCGTCAAGGGCGAGCGCCGCGGTCAACCGGTCGACGCCGCCGCTCCCGGTCATCCGCCACGCCGGGCGGTCGACCGTCGCCGGCTTCGACGGATCAGCGCCGGTCAGGGCCAGGTCGAACCCGGTCGGGTCGCCACCGGGTTCTCGCGGCGAGCGGTCGACGGCCTCGCCGATCTCGAGCCGCTGGGCGTAGTGGAAGCGACCGCCGGTCTCGTCGGTGAGTGCGAGGTGCGAGACCCACGACGTCGGGAAGCGGCCCCGCTCGGCGCGGAAGATCACGAACTCGAACCCGAATCGCCGTCCGTCCGCGGACCGGAGGTGGCCGGTGTAGTACCACCACTCGGTCAGGCGATCGTGGGGTCCGTCGTCGCGCGGCAGGACGACCGGACGCGGGTCTGCGACCGCGACCGGTGGCGGGGTCGAGGGCACGAGCGACGGACGCGGCGCGGTCGGGTTGGCGAGGATCGGCGCGCCGCCGGAACCCGTGCAGGCGACGACCAGCAGCAGCACGATGGTGGCGAGGAACGGGACCGTGGACCGCGCTCGGGTCGTCATCGCAGCGCGGCCTCGACCTCGGACTCTGGTGCCGGCAGTCTGCGGGCCATGAACCGCTCCAGGGTCGCCGGCATCCACCAGTTCCAGCGGCCGAGGAGTCGCATCGTGGCCGGCACCAGCAGGGCGCGGATGACCGTTGCGTCGAGGGCGACCGCGATCGCCATCCCGATCCCGAGGGCCTTGATGAGGACGATGTCGGCGAACGCGAAGGAGCCCGCGACGACGACCACGATGAGCGCCGCCGAGGTCACGATCCGGCCGCTCCGCTCCATCCCGCCGGCGACCGCTTCGACGTTGTCGTGGGTCCGGTCCCAGACCTCCTTCATCCGTGACAGGAGGAATACCTCGTAGTCCATCGACAGGCCGAACAGGACACAGAACAGGATCACCGGCTGGGTCGTCTCGACGAACCCGAGCGGCCCGAACCCGAGCGGCCCCGACAGGTTGCCGTCCTGGAAGATCCAGACCAGGGCCCCGAAGCTCGCGACGATCGACAGCGTGTTCATGACCAGCGCCTTGGCCGGCAGGACGACCGACCGAAGCAGGACGAACAGGACGAGATAGGTCGACACGATGATGAACAGGGCGGTCCTCGGGAAGTCGGCCCGGACCCGGTCGACGACATCGGAGACGTCCGCTGCGCCACCGCCGACGAGCACCGTGGCGCCGGCCGGCGGCACCAACGGACCCCCGGGGGTCCGCAGGTCGGCGACGAGCGCCCGCCCTTCGTCGCGATTCGGCCCATACGGTGTCGTCACCGTGAACGCGGTGAGGTCGCCGTTGGTGGTCCCGGCCAGGGTGGCCTGGACGTAGCGGTCGCGCGGGCCGTTCGGATCGCCGTACAGCAGGGTGTACTGCGCAAGCGTCATCCGCGGGTCGACGTCGACGAGGCCCTCGACCCTGGCCACCCGTGGGTCGGCCGCCAGTCGGCGCGAGTAGTCGTAGAGGGCGGCCAGGTTCTCGGGTGTGGTCGCCGGACCCGACGTCCGGATGGCGAGGACGAGCGGGGCGAACTCGCCCTCGCCGAACTCGGCCGTGAGGCGGTCGAAGGCGGTGCGCGACGGCACCCCGGGCGGCAGGATCGAGGCGTCCGGGGCGTTGAACCGGACGTGCAGGAAGGGCGATCCGAGCAGCAGGAGGAAGGCGAGGGTCGGGACGAGCACCGCAACCGGGTGACGCATGACCCGGCGAGCCAGGCGCGACCAGGCCCCGTCCGCACCGGCGGTCGGGGCGACCTTACGGACCGCGAAGCGGTCGATCCGCGGACCCAGGACGGTCAGGATCGCCGGCAGCAGGGTCAGGGCGGAGGCGACGGCGAGCCCGACCACGATCGCCCCGGCGATCCCGACCGAGCGGAGGATCATGAACTCGAACAAGACGAGGCCGAGCAGTCCGAGCAGCACGGTCAGGCCACTGAAGAAGACCGCGCGGCCCGCCGTGGCGACCGTGACGCGAACGGCTTCGGGCACGCGATCGGGCGCCCCTGCCCGAAGGGCAAGTTCCTCCCGGAACCGGCTCGTCATCAGCAGCGAGTAGTCCACGCCGAGCCCGAGGCCGAGCAGGGTCGCGAGGTTGAGCACGAAGATGCTCATCGGCGTGATCGAGGCGACGATGAACACGCCGGCCAGCGCGACGATGACCGCAGCCCCGCCGACCAACAATGGGACGCCGGCCGCCACGAGCGAGCCGAACACGACGATGAGCGCCAGCGCCGCCAGCGGGAGCGAGATCAGCTCGCTGCGCTGGAGGTCGGCCTCCGAGACGGTCTGGACGTCGCCGTAGAACGCCGGTCCGCCGGCGAGGGCGACCTCGAGGCCCGGGACGTCGCGCAGCCGTTCGCGAAGGATCGGCAGCGCACGCGGCGAATCATCGGGCGGGAGGTCGAGCAGGACGATGTCGTAGGCCGTGTGCCGATCGGCCGAGACCTGGTGAGGCGCGACGAGATGCGACACGACCCGGGCGACATGGGGGGCGGAGGCGACGTCACCGACCGCCATGGCGGCCGCGGTCTCGAATGCCGGGGTCCCGGCCTCCATCGTCTGGCTGGACAGGACGATGACGAGGGCCGACGGCGGTGCGTCGAGGCCGGTCCCGAGGAGGGCCTTGGCGCGCGCCGACTCGAGATCGTCGGAGATGAAGCCTCCGGCGCTCAACCGGCCCGGGACCTGGCCGGCCAACGGGAAGGCCACGAGCAGGAGGGCGACCCAGGCACCGATGACCCACCACGCGCGTCGCACGACGGATCGCCCGAGTCGGTCGAAGGGGGTCACGACAGTGGTTTCGCCTCGGTCACGCAAACGGATGGCGGGCGACCGAATCCTACTCGTCGAACGCGTTCCGGGCCCCAGAGGCATCTGCTAGCATCGCCGCGTGCAGCTCTTCCTCGTTGCCTTCCAGCAGCCGATCCCGTTCGGCCTGTCGGCGGCCATCGTGATCCTGATGATCGGGATCGCGCTCAAGGCCGCCATGACGGCGGAAGGGCCCTCCCGCATGGCGCGGGCGATCACCAGCCCGAACGCAAAGTTCCTGTTCACCTTCCTGTTCATCGGCTGGGCGATCTTCTTCGGGATCACCCTCCAGCTCGTCCCACACCAGGGGGCCAACTCGCCCTATGGCGGGATCGGGCTGCTGGCCCTGTTCAGTGGCTTCTTCATCATGATGGGCCTGCTCTGGTCGGTGATCGGGGAGTAGCGCCCGCCTGAGGGTGCCTCCCGCATGGGGGACGGCCCCGTCGGGCCGTCCCAGGCCAGTCGAAGGCACCCGCGGCGAAGGCCGGGTATCATGCCGCGGCGCTGCCCGCCAGGCGCAGCAGAGCCGCCTCCAGGGTCTTCCCTGGACACGGGCGGTCGCCGCCGCGGGTGGTGATCGCCTGTCTACTTCTGGGAGTACATCATGCGATCCACGCTCATCGGCATGCTCACACTGATCGGCCTGGTTCTCGCCGCCTGCGGTGGGACCGGAGCCAGCCCAGCCGCCTCCGGCTCGCCGGCCGCGGCGACGCAGGCTCCATCGGCGGCAGCGTCGTCGGCTGTCCGCACCGCCGCCTCGTCGGCGCCCTCGGCCGCGGTGAAGTTGCCTGCTGATGTCGCGCTGAAGCCGATCGGTGGCGGCACGACCAAGGGGACCGCCCGCTTCACCTCGGACGCCGCTCCTCGGCGAGTCCCTGATGACGGTGGTGATGGAAAAGGTCGACACCAGTTTCGACAGCTACATCGTCCTCGTGGTGTCCGGGGACGTGTGCCGACCAGAAGCAGCCGGCCGACTTCGATGGCGCCGTCATCAGGAAGACCCAGACCGTCGGGAGGAGTCCGAATTCGATGGTCAACCTCCCACTCGCGAAGATGGGCGGCCGACCGCACGCCATCCTCGTGACGAACGCACCGGGCGACCGCAACCTCGCTTGTGGTGACATCGTCTCGTAGACGGGAGACTCAGCTCGTGACGGACGCCGCGCGGGTCGTCGTCGTCGGCGCAGGTGCACTCGGACTGTGCACCGCCTACCACCTCACCGAACGGGGCGTCACCGACGTCATCGTCATCGAGCGGCGCCATGTGGCCGGCGCGTCGTCGGGGCTGTCGGTCGGGATCATCGAGACGCAGTACCTTGACCCGCTGGCCATCGAGATCCGGGTCGAGAGCATGCGCTTCTTCACGGCTCTGGAGCGCTCGGGGGCGCTCGCCGTCACCCGCAACGGGTACCTGCGCCTCGGGCACCGCGATGCCGACTATGGAGGCGTTCGCGCGCAGCGTCGAGCTGCAGCGGGGGCTCGGGGTCGCTCGACGCTCGCCTGCTTGACCGCGACGACCTGTCGCGGTTGATCCCGGACATGCGCACCGACGACCTCGCCGGCGGCCTGTTCGGCGCGAGCGACGGGTACATCGACGGCCACCTCTACTGCGAGGCCCTGGCCGCCGGCATCACCGCGCGGGGCGGCCGCGTCCTCCAGGACACCGAACTCGTCGGCTGCGAGATCGGTCCCGGCGACCGCAACCGGCTTCGAACGACCCGCGGCGAGATCGACTGCGACATCGTCGTCAATGCCGCCGGCGGCTGGGCGGGCCGCGTCGGCGACGATCCTCGGGGCGCCCGTCGAGATCCTGCCGCAGCGGCACCAGGCGCTGATCGCGCATCTGGCTGCGCCACTCGGGTACGTCATGCCGTCCGTGATGGACTACGTGCCGTCGTCGGGCGGGTTCGGCGCCTACTTCCGCGACGAGGGACCCGGACGGCTCATCGCCGGGCTCCACACCGAAGAGGTCATCCACGACATCGTGGATCCCGACGACGCCCATCGGGACACTGGGAACGAGTACGTCGAGCTGGTCGCGGAGCGCCTGGCCCATCGGCTGCCGGGCCTCGACGACATGCGCCTCGGCGACGTGTGGGCCGGCATCTACCCGATGCGGCCCGATGGCAAGCCGGTCGTCGGGCCGCATCCGGGGCGCGAATCGGTGATCACGGTCGCGGGCGCCGGCGGCTCCGGGCTCCAATCGTCGCCGGCCCTCGGCCGGATCGCCGCCGAGTGGATCGTCGACGGGCGCCTCGAGCACGATCCCGGCGGCCGACGTGCTCAGGCCGTAAGCCGCGGACGGCGAGCGGGACCATCGGGCCGCTGGACCCGGCTGACCGTCCTGTTCTATCATCCCGCTGACTTGCAGAGTGCATAGGTTCTATGCACTGTCGCGCATCGGATCCGGAGGCCACCAGGGCTGTGGACGCACAGGAGATCAAGACCGCCGTCGCGCACCAGGACGCGGCCCGGATCGCGGCCGAGGCGCCCTTCGTGAACCTGGCCGACCCGGCCCGGGCGCTCGCTCCGGACGGCACGCCCGCGGTCAGCCGTCGCGCGCCGATGTGGGAAGACATCCCCGACGAGCAGTGGAACGACTGGCGCTGGCAACTGAGCCACCGGGTCAACGACCTCGATGAGATCGAGCAGATCCTCGAGCTGACCGACGACGAGCGCGAGGGGCTCTCGGCGCCCGACAAGTTCCGGGTCGACATCACGCCGTATTTCATCAGCCTGATCGACCCGAAGGACCCCAACGACCCGATCCGCCAGCAGGTCATTCCGACCGCCCGCGAGCACGGTGCCTTCACCGGGATGATGGAGGACTCGCTCGCCGAGGACCGCCACTCCCCGGTGCCGGGGCTCGTCCACCGCTACCCGGATCGCGTCCTGATGCTCGTCACCACGCAGTGCGCGTCGTATTGCCGGTACTGCACGCGGTCGCGCATCGTCGGCGACCCGACCCAGAACTTCAACCGCAAGGACCACGAGGCCCAGCTCGAGTACCTGCGCCGGACGCCCCAGGTCCGCGACGTCCTCATCTCCGGCGGCGATGGCCTGACCCTGGCCCCGAAGCTGTTCGAATCGATCCTGCGCGGGCTGCGCGAGATCCCGCACATCGAGATCATCCGGATCGGCACGCCGCGTGCCGGTCTTCCTGCCGCAGCGGATCGACGACGAACTGTGCGAGATGCTGCAGAAGTACCACCCGCTGTGGATCAACCTGCACTTCAACCACCCGAACGAGATCACGCCGGAGGTCTCGCGCGCCGTCGACAAGCTGACGAAGGCGGGGCTCCCGGTCGGCAACCAGAGCGTCCTGCTGGCGGGCGTCAACGACTGCGTCCACATCCAGCGTGCGCTGGTCCACAAGCTGGTGGCTAACCGGATCCGGCCGTACTACCTGTACCAGTGCGACCTGGTCGAGGGCTCCGGGCACTTCCGGACCCCGGTCGGCAAGGGGCTCGAGATCATGGAGGGCCTGCGCGGCCACACCTCGGGCTACGCGGTCCCGACCTACGTCATCGATGCACCCGGTGGCGGCGGCAAGATCCCGGTCATGCCGAACTACCTGATCTCGTACAGCGATCACAAGGTGGTCTTGCGCAACTACGAGGGCTACATCACGACCTACGAGGAGCCCGAGACCTACCAGAAGCACGACTCGCTGACCTGCCGGTACTGCCAGCACGAGCGCCCGGAGCCCGGCCAGTCGGGCGTGCTCGGGTTGCTCGAGGGCGAGCGGATGTGGATCGAGCCCAAGGGCTTCTCCGAGGTCCACACCCGCGGCAACACCGAGGCGCATCGGCTCCAGGATCCGTCGAAGTGGGTTCCGTTCGGGGTCGGCGCGATCGAGGGGACGTCGTCGCCGGCCCTCCCGGTGCTCGAGGCCGGCGAAGCGACCGGGAACGGGGCGCGACCGGTCTACGCCCCCGGCGAGGAGCCGCGCCCGCGCGAGGGCGAGCCGACCGCCTCGGCACACGGGGAGCTGCTCTAGCTCCCACGACCCTCCGGCCGCGCCGCCCGGGCGCGCCGTCCGGCCCTCACCCCTCCCGATATCGACGCCATCGCTGCGGGGGCCGGTTGCCGCCGCGTAGCCGCCCACCCGTCCCAGGCCCGAGCCCACCCGTCCCAGGCCCCCGAGATCGACACCATCGCTGCGAGGGCGGTTTGTGCCCCCTAGCGACCGGCCCCGCAGCTCCGCAGCTCCCGAAATGCCTGAGGGTGAGCGTCGATCGAGCGTGAGACCGAGCTCGGACCGCTACGGCGACGAGCCTGATCGGGTCGATCACCCGATAAGGAGCAGTGAAGCCCTGCCGGCAATGATGGCGTCGCTATGCGACGGCTCAGACGCCCACCTGCAGTGGTCACCGGGACACGCGAAGCCCAGGCGATCACCGCCAATCTCGGCCGCGACGCGAAGGCGACCCGACGCCGGCGTCGTCTCACCCAGGCCCAGTTGGGTGATCGTGTCGGGCTGGGCCAGTCGGAGATCAGCTACCTCGAACGAGGGCACGGGGCGCGCACCTCCATTGAAACGTGGGTCGCCATCGGGATCGCGCTGGAGCGACCGATCGCGATCGGGTTCTCGCGCGACGTCGCTGATCCGCTCCCAAACGACGCGGGCCATCTCGACGCGCAGGAACTCGTCTTGCAGATGGCGGTGGCCACCGGATGGCACGGCCGCGTGGAGGCGCCGAGCGACCCGCTCGAGCCCCGTCGCTCGACCGACCTCGAGCTCACCGCGCCGAACGGCAGGATCGTCCTCGTGGAAATCTGGAACCGGCTCGACGATCTGGGCGCCGCCCTCCGATCGAGCGATCGAAAGCTCGCCGATGTCGCCCGGCGACAAGCCGGCGAAGACGCCATCGGTTCGTGCTGGTTGCTCGTCGACACGGCCGCGAATCGCTCGATCGTCCGCCGCTACCCTGCGATCCTACGCGCACGGTTCGATGGCTCATCGCAGGCCTGGATCGCTGCCATCTCGGTCGCGGCCGCGGTGCCGATCCAACCTGGCATCGCCTGGATCGACATCAGGTCCCGGCGCCTCCGCGCGTTGCGCCTGTGAGCCGGTGGTGGCGTCCTCCGCCGCGGCATGACCCGAGGCTCCAGCCCGCTGCCCGGGCCAACGGCGAGGTGCTTCTGAGCCCGGCGCTCGACCGCCCGATATCGACACCATCGCTACGAGGGCCGGTGGACGCTAGCCAGCGACTCGTCCCCACCGCGGCGAGCCCACCTGTGCCGGCCGCTGAGCGCCGATCGAGCGTGAAGCGCGACGCGGCTCGCGAACAGGGTGAGCGCCGGCCGCGTCGAAGGCCGGACAAGCGCCGTGGAAACCCTGCCGGTAGCGATGGCGTCGCTATGTCCGGTGCCACCGCATCACGCGACGTCCTGTAACGCCGGGGGCCGATGATCGTCTTCCTACCCGAAGGAGGACGTCATGTCCAACGCAGGATCGACACGATGAGTTCGGCATCTACGCACATCGCCGCCTGGCAGGCGGCCGGCCTGATCGACGACGAGACCGCCGAGCGCCTTCGAGGCGCCGAGCTCGACGAGCCGGAGCCCGTCCCCGCCACGGCCTCGGCCGCGCCGAGCGACCGCCCGTCCAAGGCGGCCGCGTTCTTTGGCCCCGGCGTCTCCATCGCGGAGGCGTTCGCCTACATCGGCGGCGGCTTCCTGCTGTCCGGGTGGCTGACCATGATCGCAGCCATCGCGGGCCCGACGGACCAGCCAGCGATCTGGATCGCAGTCATGAGCGCAGTCTCCGTGGTTGGGGCAGGCGCCATCGGCGTTCGCCTGAGCAAGGGATCCGATCGATTCGCGCGCGCCGCGGGCGTCGTGTTCCTGGTCGGCGATACCTTCGCGGCAGCGGCCGTCGGCGCCGCCGTGTCCATGGGCGGCTCGACCGACGGCATCGTCATCGCCGTTCTCGCCGCGGCTGCATACCTGGCGGCCGCGATCGTCTTCCGGACCCTCCACCCGAGCGTCCTGACGACGATCGGGCTCCTCATCGGCATCACCGCCACGGCAGCCGCCCTGTACATCCTGATCGGTGACCGGTTCTTCCCGTCCCCGGTCGATGGCGGACCGTCGGATCGGTCGGGCGGCCTGATCAAGGTCGCGCTCACGATGGCCTGGTGGTGCGGCACCGCCGTGATCATGGGCGCGCTCGGCCTGGTCGAGGCGGGTCGTCGGATGGCGGACGCCGATCGACGGGCCGGGATGCTGCGCTTCTGGGCCGGGAGTGTCGCCGTGACGGGGACCTGGCTGGCCGTCTCGCTTGGCGACGGCGAGGGTCGGTACATCCCGACCATCGTCGGCGACGTGATCGTCCTCGGCGTGTCGGCCGTCTTGCTGGGGCTGGCATTCCGGCGCGAGGCCCCGGCCTATGTCATCGCCGCGGCATACGGGATCATCCTCGCCTTGACCGACGCCAACCGGTCCTATGTCGCTTCGGAGGGAACCGCCGCGGCGTTCCCGCTCCTGCTCGAGGGGGCGATCCTGGTCGGCGTCGGCGTCGCGGCCGATCGCCTGCGGCGGCGGATCGGCCCGGATCGCGACGACGGTCCGGGCGACCCCGAGACGTGGGCGCAGGCCGCCACCTATCGACCCTGACGGCGAACAGCCGACCAGGCTGCAGTCATGGGTGACGAACGCTGGCGAGTCCTATCCGAATACTACGAACCAGGTGAGGGAGGCCCACTCGTCCGGCGTGCGGGTGCGCCGATCGACGAACCGTCGCCCGACACGGTGCCGCCGGCCGCAGATCCCCCTCAGGATCGACGAACCGACCGGCCCGAGGACGCCGACTTCGATGAGGTGCTTCGGGTAGTAGGAGTCGATGTTGGCCGGGACGCCCTCGAGGTGGCTGACGTCGACCGAGGTCCCGCTGGCGGCGTAGGGCGCCAGCGTCTCGCGGATGATCGTGTCGAGGGCGGCCGTCCCGAACGGGTTGATGAACGCGATCTTGGGCCCGGGTCCGCGGCGTCCATCACCAGGTCCTCCCCGCCTCGACCGGGCGGAGGCTGGCTCGGTCCCCCCTGAACGGGGTCATGTCGATGGCGGGCTCGGTGCCGCAGATCAGGTCCGCAACGAGCGCCCCGGTCGTCGGCCCGGCACCGTTGCCGAAGACGTGCCCGGCAGCGATCACGAGGTCGTCGAAGCCCGGGGCGCGATCGATGATCGGCAGGCTGTCCGAGGTCAGTGGCAGGACCCCGGCCCAGGCGCGCGCGAAACGAGCCGCCCGGAACTCGGGGATCGCCGCCGCCAGCCCCTCCGAGATCAGTGAGACCCCGGCCAGGTCCGGCTGCCAGTCGAACCCGGGGAAGTCCATGGCGATCCCGAGCAGGTACGAGCCGTCCGGCTTCTGGCAGGCCGATTCGAGCAGCGCCCGACCGAGCCGGTCCTCGAGCTCCGTCTCGAATGGCTCCGCTCGATAGGTCGGGAGCTCCCGGAAGTAGGCGTACTGCTTGACCGCGGCGGGACCGTACAGCACGACATCGAGGCGTGGCGCCATCGGCTCCGTCTGGACGATCTGGAGGCGCATCGGCTCGATCGGCAGGTCGAGCTCGAGCTGGGCAGCCAGGAACGGACTCCAGGCGCCGGCCGCGAGCACGACATGGCCGGCCGAGATCGGTCCGATATCGGTCAGGACCCGGGTGACCCGCCCGTCCTTCGCCTCAAGCGTCCGTGCCGAGGCGCCCTCCACGACCCGGGCCCCGGCCCGTTGCGCGGCGCCCGCGAACGCCCGGACGTAGCGGGTCGAGTCGATCTGGGCGTCCAGCGGGCAATACGACGCGCCCAGCACGGTGTCGGGCAGGATCGGCGCCATGGCGCGCGCCTCGTCCCCGTCGAGGAGCTGCATCGGGACCCCGTCGGCGGTGCGCCGCTCGACGAACTCGCGCATGACGACGGCCTGCGCCTCGGTCGTGAAGTAGATCAGGCCACCGTTCGTCTTGAGCGCGAAGTCCTCACCGAGTTCCTCGGCGAGTGTCCCAAGGCCGGACCGGGTCGCCATCACGAGGTCCAGCTCCGGGCCGGGCCGGCGGGTATGGAGCCAGATGTAGCCGAGGTTCCGCCCGGTGGCACCCGACGCGAGCTGGTTCGCTTCGAGCAGGATGACCGCCGCGCCGCGCCGGGCGAGATGGTAGGCCGACGCCGCGCCCACGATGCCGCCTCCGATCACGAGGACGTCCGTCGACAGGCCCACGATCCCTCCACCGCGAGAATCGATCCTCGGCCAAGGTACCAGCCCCCGCTAGACTGCGCGGCGTGGCAAAGAAGAAGAAGGGTCAGTCGATCGGGCAGTCGATCGGCGGGATCGTCGTCGGGATCGAGCAGCAGATCTTCAAGACGACGCCCCCGGTCAGCGAGCTCATCGCGAGTGCCGCTCCGCTCGCCCCGGTCGCAGCGTCCGGCGGCGGGACGATGACGGTCGGCCTGCCGGGCGATCCGGTCGCAGCCGGCGCCCTGGACCTCGGCGCCGCCGGCGTCTCGGTCTCGATCGACCTCGCCAACGGCGGGCGGATCGCCTCACTCATCGTGGATGGTCGGCAGCTGCTCAAGACCGAGGGCTTCGGCCAGATGAGCTGGGGCTCGTTCCCGATGGCTCCGTATGCCGGGCGGATCCGGGATGCCACGTTCACCTTCGAGGGTCGGACGATCCCGCTGCCACCCACGATGCCGCCGCACGCGATCCACGGGACCGTGCTGGATCGTCCCTGGCAGGTCATCGACGAGACGACGATCGAGACCGGGTTCGGGCCGGACTGGCCGTTCACGGGTCGAGCCGTCCAGCGCTTCACGTTGACCGAGGACGCCCTGACCTGTCGGCTCGAGGTCCATGCCGACGAGCCGATGCCCGCGTACGTCGGCTGGCACCCGTGGTTCGTCCGTCGGCTCCCGGGCGTCGCGGACGCGCTCGAGCTCGATCTCGACGCCGGCCGGATGTACGTCCGCGACGAGGCCGGGATCACGACCGAGCGACTCGTCGAACCGACGGGTGGTCCGTGGGACGACTGCTTCACCGACCTCCGGCATCCGCCGGTCCTGCGCTGGCCGGGGTTCCTGGAACTGACGATCGAGTCGGACTGTCCCGACTGGGTGGTCTTCACGGAGCCCGACGACGCGCTCTGCGTCGAACCGCAGACGGCGCCGCCCGACGCCCTCAATCACTCGCCGCGGGTCGTCCTTCCCGGCGAACCACTGATCGCGGAGACGACCTGGCGCTGGCGATCGCTCGCCGGCTGAGCCTCAGCCGCCGGTCGGGGTCGCCGTGGCGGCCGTCACGAGGGTCAGCCCGCGGGCCAGCTGGGAGTCCTTGAGGGCGTCGACCTCGGCCGGGGTGAGGTTGGCGATGTCGGCCGGCGCGCTCGGAGCGACGTCGCTGGCGCGCTCGACGATGACATCGGGGGTGATCCCCTTGTGCCAGATCTGGTTGCCCTTCGGGGTCAGCCACTCGACCGTACCGACCCGCAAGGCGGAGCCATCGGATAGGACGAACTCGCCGAGGACGGTCCCCGTCCCGTAGGTCTTGATGCCGACGATCTCGGCGCGACCGGCGTCCTGGAGGGCGCCCGACACGATCTCCGATGAACTCGCGGTCCCGGCGTCGACCAGGACCACGAGGGGCAGGTCCGTGGCGAGGCCGCCCTCGGCTACGGTGTGGGAGGTCGTGTGGCCGTCAGCTGCGCGCTCGATGAAGACCGTCCCGTTCTTGAGGAACTGGCTGGCGACGGCATCCGCCTCGTTGACGTAGCCACCCGGGTTACCGCGGAGGTCGAAGACGATCCGGTCCGCGCCCGCGGTGCGGACTTCGCCGAGGACGCGCTTGAGGCTGTCCGCGGCGCCCGACGAGAACTGCTCGAGACGGATCAGCGCGGTCCTGGTCCCCGGGACCATGGTCCACGACACCGGATCGACCGCGACATCCGCCCGCTCCATGGTGACCGTGCGCTCGGCGCCGGCCGCCCCGGTCCTGACCCTGAGCTCGACCGATGAACCGGCCTCGCCGCGAACCCAGCCGATGATCTCGTCGAGCTCGTGCCCGACGGTCTGCTTGCCATCGACCGCGATGATCTCCTCGCCGGCGACCAGGCCCGCCTTGGCGGCCGGGCTGTCCTTGAAGACCCCGACGATGAGCGGCAGGCCATCCTCGGCGATATCGATCCGGACGCCGATCCCGACGTACTTTCCGGACAGGCCGTTCGAGCGCGCGGCGCGCTCCTCGGGGGTCATGAACGACGTGTGGCCGGTGTCGCCGACCGCCTCGGTCATCCCCTTGATCGCCCCGTAGATGAGGTCGCGATCGTTGAGCTGCGAAGCGCCGACGTACTTGGTGTGGAGCGTGTCCCAGGCTTCCTTGATCAGGCCGTAGTCGGCCGTGCCGGAAGCAGGGGCCGGGGTCGTCGTTCCGGAACCGCCCAAGGTGGGCAGTACCAGAGCTCCGACCCCGATCCCGACACTGAACGTCAACACGAGCGCGAGCCCGATCGCCGCACGCCGGACCTTCGCCCCGCGTCCACGGCCGGCCGCCGGTGACTCCGAGGCCAGGGAGGGACCGGTCGCGAGGGAGGTCGCGTCCGGTGGCTCGGGGTCGGTGGTCGGTTCGGTCGGGATCGGTTCGGGGTCCATCGTCGCCATCTGACTTCGTGTCCTGTGGACGTTCGACGAGCCGCACTGCGCAGGTCGTCGCCGGACGTTCTGCCCGGTACGAAGCAGCATGACGCAGTTCCGCCGGAAAGCGATATCGAGAAGGTGAAGGTTCGTTCGCACGCGCGCGACGGGCCGTCGAGCGACGAGCCTCGCTATCGGCTTCGCCGACTGGACCCGCCGCGGCACGTGCGCTAGACTCGTCAATCCCTAGTGAACTAGTCGGAGATGACCGACCCGTGACGAACGTCCCCACCGCGATCATCGGGCTCGGGCCGCTGCGCGAACCGCCGGCCGGCATGCCCGACCCGCGATTCACCCCGCCGACGATCGCCGAGGCGGGCGACCCGTTCACGGCCGTCCGGGTGATCGACCTCCTGGCACGACTCGAGCGCGGGACGCCCGCCCGCCTGGCTGACATCGTCGATCGGCTCAATGCGACCTGGCTCGACTGGTTGTTCAGCATCCCGGTCGTTGCCGACGTGGCGCTCCAGCTCCAGTCGAACTGGATGGCGGACTACCGCAACGGCTCGGGGATCGTGCTGGACGACGGCCCCTTCGGGCCGACGATCGCGATCGAGGATTCCAGCCGGGTCGATCCGTGGATCGTCCGCCAGGCCCAGCGTGAAGCTGCCTCGTGTACCGGGCGGCTTGCCGAGTTCAGCCGCCGCGACCGACCCGCGTCGGGCGACTGACCACCCGGAGCCGCGACCCCGTTCCCATCGGCTTCCAAGTCCCAACAGTCTGCGAACACGGAGGAACCATCGGATGAGTCATCACGGATATGCCACGCAGGACGCCCTCGTCGACAGCGCCTGGGCGCTCGACCACCTGGCCGACGACGGCGTCCGCTTCGTCGAGGTCGACGTCGACACGACGGCCTACGAGCAGAGCCACCTGCCGGGTGCGGTCGGCTGGAACTGGACGAGCCAGCTGTCGGACGGGATCCGGCGCGACATCGCCGGTCGGGAGGACTTCAGCGCCCTCCTGTCCGCCTCGGGGATCGGCCCCGACACGACCGTCGTCCTGTACGGCGACAACAACAACTGGTTCGCGGCGTGGGCCTACTGGCAGCTCAAGCTGTATGGCCACGGCGATGTCCGCATCCTCAACGGCGGGCGCAAGTACTGGCTGGACAACGGCCTGGTCCTGAGCGTCGACGTCCCGTCCTACGCCGACACCGGCTACCAGCTCCCCGAGCCCGATTTCCGGTTGCGCGCGTTCCGCGACGACATCCTGCCGCGTCTCGGCGACTCCGAGCTGGCCCTCGTCGACGTCCGCAGCCCGGCCGAGTACAACGGCGAGATCATCGCGCCCCCGGGCATGAGCGAGACCGCCCAGCGAGCCGGCCACATCCCAGGTGCCGCCTCGATCCCATGGGCGCAGACCGTCAAGGAGGACGGCACGTTCAAGGACGCCGAAGACCTGGCCACGCTCTACGAGGCGAAGGGCATCACCCCCGACAAGGACATCATCGCCTACTGCCGGATCGGCGAGCGCTCGAGCCATTCGTGGTTCGTCCTGCACGAGCTGCTCGGCTACAAGCGGGTCCGCAACTACGACGGGAGCTGGACCGAATACGGCAGCCTCATCGGCGTGCCGATCGAGAAGCCGACGCCGGTGACCGCCGGCTGAGGCTCATCCGGCCCGCTTCGGCCCTCGGCCGTGGCGGGCCATGATCTCCTGCAGTCGATCGTGTGGCAGGGCGTGGGCGGTGATGCCGTCGCGCCCTGTCGTCGTCCGTGCCGATACCAGGGCGTTGATGATCGCCTCCTCGGTCGCCTCGATGACGCCGTCGAACAGGCCATCGATGACGCCCTCGCCGGCCGCTCGGACGTCGTAGCCGAGGGACAGCGGATGGTCCTCGTCGTCGATCGGTAGCCGATTGCCGGTCGAGAACGCCAGGAACAGGTCGCCACTGGTGGTGCCGCCCGTCCCGCCCGCCCGGGCGATCCCTAGGCCTGCGCGCTGGGCGAGCCGCTCGCATTGGCTGGGCAGCAGGGGCGCGTCGCTGGCGATCACTACGATGATCGAGCCGGAGCCCGGCGGGTTCGCCGAGCTGATGGCGCTTCGGTCGCCGTACGGACTGGCGACCTCCGTGACCCCGATCTCCGCGCCGACCGGGACCCCGTCGACCCGCAGCCAGGGCCGCTTGCCGTAGCTGGCCTGGACGAGGACGCCGACGGTATGGCCGCCGAGCGCCGGCGGCAGGACTCGCGACGCGGTCCCGATCCCGCCCTTGAACTCGTGGCAGACCGACCCGGTCCCGCCACCGACGCCACCCTCGGCGACTGGTCCGCCGGTCGCCACGTCCAGGGCGGCGCGCAGATGCTCCGGCCGGACGTGGAACCCGTCCTGGTCGTTGAGGAGCCCATCCGAGGTCTCGCCGACGACCGGCAGCGACCATGACGCCCCGGACGGCCCGGGTCGGTCGATCATCTCGGCCACCAGGGCGTCGCGCACGACCCCGACACTGTGCGTATTGGTGAGCGCCACCGGCGTGGTCAGCATCCCCGATTCGCGGACCCACTCGAGCCCGGTCATCTCGCCGTTGCCGTTGAGGCGGTGGCAGCCCGCGAACACGGGTTCGTGCATGTCGGCGTGGCCCCGCGGCACGACGACGGTGACGCCGGTCCGGATCGGCCCGTGGCCGACCATCAGGGGACCTTCGCCCTCGATGAGGGTCGTGTGGCCGACGCGGACGCCGGCGACGTCCGTGATGGCGTTGAGTGGGCCGGGCGCACCCCGCCCGATGACGATCCCGAGGTCTCGAGCGCGCATCGAACGATGCTAGCGGCGTGCCCGGGCACACGCGGGCGTGAGGCGCACGCCGCAACAGGCGAGGTCCTGGTCGTCGATCGGGACGCCGGCCGTATCATCGGTCGGTGATCCCGGCCCGCCGCCCTGCCGCCCCGCTTCGCCTTCGACGACTTCCCGATCGGATCGCCGAGGCGCGCCCGATCGACGCCGCCGAGGCGTTCCGCGACCTGCCGGGCCTCGTCCTGCTGGAGAGCGCTCGTCCCGGCCGGAACGCCCGCTGGACCTATCTCACCGCAGACCCGGTGGCCGTCCTCGAATCGCCGGCCGCCGGGCCGGACCCATTCGCCGTTGCGCGGCGGCTCGTGGCCCGGCTCGATCGGACGCCGGTGGTGCCGGCGGATGCCCCGCCCTTCCTCGGCGGTCTCGTCGGCTTCCTCGGCTACGACCTCGGCGGGATCCTCGAGCGGCTTCCGTCGATCGCCCCGGAGGATCAGGATCTCCCGCCGTTGCGCCTCGGACTGCACGACTGGGTCGTGGCCTGGGACCGGCGGACCGGCCACGCCTGGATCGCCGGACGAGCCCTCGACGGCGACGGGCGACGGCTGGCGCGACGGCTCGACGATGTCCATGCCCGACTCACGTCGGGGACTCCCGGCGTCAACCAGGCGATGCCGGCCGGTCCGTTCGTCTTCCGGTCCGGCCTGGGCCGAGCCGCGTATGAAGCCGGCGTCTCGCGGATCCGCGAGCACATCGCCGACGGCGACCTCTACCAGGCGAATCTGACCCGGCGCCTGGAGACCCCGTTCGAGGGGGACCCCTGGCCGCTCTATCGGCGCCTCCGGACCGGTGATCCATCGCTGTTCTCGGCCTATCTCGACCTGGGTCAGGGCCAGCTGAGCGGGCGACCACGGGCGCTGCTGTCCGCCTCGCCCGAGCCGTTCCTGTCGGTCGATGCGGAGGGCCTGGTCACGACCGACCCGATCAAGGGCACGCGTCCGCGCGGCCGCGACGTCGCCGCCGACCGGGCGCTCGCTCGCGACCTGCTGTCGAGTGCCAAGGATCGCGCCGAGAACGTGATGATCGTCGACGTCCTGCGCAACGATCTCGGTCGGGTCTGCCGGCCGGGGACGGTCCGGGTGCCGCGGCTCTGCCGGCTCGAGCGGACCGCGGCGGTCCAGCACCTGGTCTCGACCGTGAGCGGCGTCCTGGCCGAGGGTCGCGACGCGTTCGACCTTCTGGCGGCCTCGTTCCCCGGCGGCTCGATCACCGGCGCCCCGAAGATCCGCGCGATGGAGATCCTCGAGGGCCTCGAACCGGTCCGCCGCGGCCCGTACACCGGCGCGATCGGCTGGATCGGGCCCGACGGCGCGATGCAGACCAGCATCGTCATCCGGACCTTCGTCGCCGACGGCCGGCGGCTCACGCTCCACGTCGGGGGCGGGATCACCTGGAAGAGCGACCCGGCCGCCGAGTGGGACGAGACGGTCACCAAGGCCCGTGGGCCGCTCGGCGCCATCGGGGCCGTGGAGGTCGAGTGACGGGATCCGGGCAGGCCGGCGGACGGGCGACCGGTCACGTCTGGGTCGATGGTCGGCTGCTTGCCGCCGACACCCTCCACCTGTCCGTCTTCGATCGGGGCTTCCAGCTCGGTGACGGGATCTTCGAGACGCTGCGCGTCCGCGGGTCGCACCCGACCGAGCTGGTCGAGCATGTCGCGCGCCTTCGCCGTTCCGCGGCCGGCCTCGACATCACCCTCCCCGACGACGTCGAGGCGCGGCTCGCCGGCGGTATCGCGGATCTACTCGCCGCCGACGGACTCGATGGCACGGCCGGCGACGCCTCGGTCCGGATCACCGTCTCACGTGGCGCGTTCCACGGCCGGGGCCTGCTCCCGCCGGACGAGACCGTCGCCGCGACGATCGTCATCCAGGCATGGCCGGTCGTCCCGCCTCGACCCGACCACCTGGCCGACGGTCTCCACCTCGTTGCGTCCGCCGTCCGGCGAGATCCCCACAACCCGCTCGCGACGCTCAAGACGACCTCTCGCGCCGACTACGTGTACGCGAGGCTCGAGGCACGTCGCGCGGGCGCCGACGACGCGCTCTTCCTGACCATCGACGACCGCCTGTCGGAGGGAACGACGGCCAACATCTTCCTCGTTCGTCGGTCTGCGGCGGATGGCGCGCCAGAGCTCGCCACGCCGTCGCTCGATTGCGCGATCCTGCCGGGCACGACTCGCTCGTGGCTCCTGGCCTGGGCCCCGAGGGTCGGGCTCCGCCCGGTCGAAGGCTGGCTGACCATGACCGATCTCACCACCGCCGACGAGGCGTTCCTGTCCTCGAGCGTGGCCGGCGTCCTGCCGGTGACGCGCTTCGGTGGGGCGCCGATCGGAAGCGGCTCACCGGGTCCGTGGACCCTTCGCGCACGAGCGGATCGCGAGGCGATGATCCGGGACGGCGTGACCTCGGCATGAATCGCGACGACCTCATTGGCGGGACGCGTCTGCTCATCGACGAGGGCGAGCGGTTGCAGGCGAGTCCATCGCTGGCCTCGCTCCAGGTCTGGCTCCAGCGCTCCGACGATCTCCTCTCGACGGCGTGGGGGAGCATGGATCGCTACCACTTGGCCTGGCTGCTGGTCGGCAAGCCGAAGGGGATCGTCCGCGGTCGGCCGATGACGCCCGATGAGGAGGCGGCCTATGTCCGCGAGGTGGCGGAGCAGAAGACGGCCGCCCTGCGCATGAGCCTCGATGCGGCCGAGCGCCAGGGGATGCCGTTCGTCGGCGAGACCGGGGGCGTGGGTCCGGGTGGCACGGCCGACCCGGGACGCCCCGGGGATCGACCGCCGGACCGCCCCGGCCTGCCGCCCGACCCCGCCCTGGCGGAGCGCCTCGCCGAGGCGCGTCGGGACGCGGACGCCCATCTCGACCACCCTGTCCGACGGGCTCCGCGACCGGATCGGATGCAGCGATGACGATGCCGACCATGGTGTCCGCGGTCGGCGGCGTGCGGACGGTACCGGCGCCCGACCCCGTGGCTCGCGACTACATCCTGCTGGCCTTGCGCCTGGAGCAGCACGTCCCAGGGCTCGTGGACGGGTATTTCGGTCCCGCATCGCTCAAGGCGGCCGTCGACATGGAACAGCTCCGGGCACCCGCCCAGCTGCGCGACGATGCGGCGGCGCTTCGTGGCCGGCTGGCCGGCGAGGTCGCCGAGCCGGACCGGAGGGCTTGGCTCGATGACCAGCTCGTGGCGCTCGAGACCCAGGCGGCCGCGCTGGCCGGTGACGCGCTGCCATATCTCGAGCACGTCGCACGCTGTTTCGCGTTCGCCCCGTCGCGCCGCCCCGACAAGGCGTTCAAGGCCGCGGCGGCAGCGATCGCGGCGCTGCTTCCCGGTGACGCGCCCCTCGCCGAGCGCCTGACCGCATGGGATGCCGGGTTCGAGATCCCGTTGGAGCGCCTTCCCGTGGTCGTCGACTGGCTCGTCGACCGCTTCCGGGCCTCGGCCGCGGCACGCTTCGGCCTTCCTGATGGTGAGGACCTGCGAGTCTCGTTCGTGACCGGGCAACCATGGGGCGCCTACAACTGGTTCGATGGCGGCCGTCGTTCGAGAGTCGACGTCAACACCGACCTTCCGGTCCGCGCCCACGCGTTGATCGGCACGGTCGCCCACGAGACCTATCCGGGCCACCACCTCGAGCACGCCTGGAAGGAGGCCGACCTCGTCGATGCGCGCGGACGGCTCGAGGCGTCGATCCTGCTCATCAACACCCCGGAGTGCCTGATCAGCGAGGGCCTGGCGGACCTTGGGGTCCGGTTCGCCGTTCCGCCGACCGAGCACGTCGACCTGCTGATGGAGCTCTACGAGCGAGCCGGCCTGCCGATCGCGTCCGATCCCCATGCGGCGCGCGAGGCGGCCGAACGCACCCACGCCCTCGTCGGACCGCGCCACGCGATGTCGGCGATCGCCGGCAACGCCGCGATCCTTCGCCATGCCGACGGCCGTCCGCATGACGAGGTCCTGGCATACCTCCAGGAGGTCGGCCGGGATTCGCCCGACCGGGCCGCCAAGCGGCTCGAGTTCATCGAGCATCCACTGTGGCGGACCTACGTCTTCGCCTACGCCGAAGGGGAAGCGCTCCTGCGGCGATGGGTCGAGGCCGTGCCGGAGGCCGACCAGGCAACCCGCTTCTCGCGGCTCCTCCACGAGCAGCTGACCCCGGCGGCGGTCACAGTCCCCGGCTGAAGACGACCCGATCGTCGCCGTCGGCGTCGTAGTCGGCGAACGCCGGCGTGCCGTACAGGTTCTGCGTCCCGGGACCGTCGAACGGCAGGAAGCCCATCGCACGATGGAACCCGACCGATGCCTGGTTGCCCGGCCAGGTGACCGCCGTGACATGCCGCGCCCCATGGGCCCGGGCGTCCTCGAAGAAGCGCTCGTACAGGACTCGGCCCAGCCCGGCGCGACGATGGTTCGGGCTGATCCCGACCATGTGGATGTAGGCCTCGTCGGGCCGGTCGGGGCTGACGAAGCCGATCAGGAAGCCGACCGTCCCGCCCTCCGGGTCCTCCGCGACCCAGGACGTGCCGGCGAAGTGCTGGAACCACAGTCGCGGGAGGAGGGCATGGACCTTCCGGCCGCTCCACCACTCGTCGACCTGGCGGATGAGGTGGGGATGATCGGATTCGGTCGGTCGCCGCAGCCGAACCTCGGTGGTCATCGTGCCGCCACCCAGGCGACGACCGCCGCCACCGCGACCTGGACGGGGACCAGGAGGCCGAAGACCTCGGCGAGGTACTCGAGCGGCGGCAGGACGCCGCCCTCGACCTTGGCGTACTGCCACAACCCGAGCTGACCGAGGACCACCGCCGCGACCGCGATGACGACCGCCGTCACCACCCGTCGCCGGCCCGCAAGATGCTCGCCGGCCCCGAACCGAAGCGCGGCGCCCACACCCCAGGCCGTCGCCCCGGCGACGACGACCAGGCCGGACGTGAAGGCCAGGACGCCACCGAGCAGGACGATCGCAATGGCTCCGACCATCGCCACGACGACGGCGATGGCGAGCCCGCGCGCGAGTGACGCCGAGGCATCGGGCGCCGCCGCCGCGGCCCGTCGCTCCTCCTCGGCTCGGTAGCGGTCCGACGGCGGATGCGCGAGCCGCCGTTCGCCTGGGGTCGCGGGCGGCATCTCGTCAGTCACCGCGTCATCCTAGCCGGACGTGGCAGCGGCCCATGGTCCACGCTAGACTCCGGGCATGGTCAGCCATCCAAGCCTTGGCCTCCCACCCCACGACCGGACCGCCGGATCGCCCGACGCCGCCGCCCGGATCCGGGCGAACTCGGATCGCCTGGCCGCGCGCGCCCTTCGGGTTGCGATCGATGGCGACCCCACGATGGACGACCGGTACGACGAGGCCGGACTGCGACACCTGCTCCATGACGCGACACTGCTGGTCGAGCGGGTCGCCCTGTCGGTGGAGACCGGCGACCCCGGGCTCGCGCGCGAGTACGCGGAGTGGACCGCGCCGGTCTATCGCCGGCGCCGGACGCCGATGGATGATGTCGTCGCGTTGTGCGAGGGGCTTCGGGTGGCGTTCCCGAGCGTCCTCGCGCCGTGGGAGCTCGGAACGGCGGGGGAGGCCCTCGATGCGGCGATCGGCGCCTTCCGGTGGCACCGCCGGATCGCCGGCGACGGCCGGCACAAGAACGCGTTCCTCCAGTTCCTCTACAAGGGCGGATGACCGGTGACCATCAAGTGGGTCCAGCAGGATCCGCTCGTGCTCAATGGCGAGCCGTTCTGCTATGGGTCCCGCCTCACGGTCCGGCAACTGCTCGAGCTCCGCACGAACGGCTACGACCTGACGCGGATCCTCAAGGATCACCCCGAACTGCGGGTCCTGGGCATCGCCGCCGCCTACGTCTACGCCGCCGGCGACAAGGCACGCTACGCCGACTTCTTCGAGGCCGACGGGTCGCTGGCGGGCCCGGGGTACACGGAGGCCGAGGCGGCCGACCTGCCCGAGCAGTACCGCGTCCCGGGCGTCGTCATCAAGTCGGTGGTGTCCGTCGCCTGAGGTCCGGCTGGTCATATCCGAGTCGGATGCTAGGATTGGGCGGACATGACCGACCAGACGCTGACCTCGCCGCCGACCGCCGCCTCCGATGCGGCCGGGTTCGACCCCGCACGACGTGCCACCGAACTCGCGATCCTCGACGCCCTTCGCGCCGTAGTTGACCCCGAGATCGGGATGAACGTCGTGGAGCTGGCACTCATCAAGCAGATCATCCTTGGTCCGGACTCGACCGAGGTCAAGATGATCCTGACCACTCCGTTCTGCCCGTATGCCGGATCGATGATCGCCCAGGTCAAGGAACAGACCGAGACGGTCGTCGACCATGACGTGAAAGTGACCCTGCTGGCCGAGCGCTGGGATCCGCGCGATGCCGGCTTGATGTGGTGAACCCCCGAACGAGGAGGGTCGAACGACCATGAGCCAGAACCAGTTCCCGTGGCAGCCGCCGACACCGACATCGCCGGCAACCCCGGTGACCCCGACCACGCCGATGGCACCGGGCGC
The DNA here is from genome assembly GCA_963746865.1 of uncultured Chloroflexia bacterium. Lineage (GTDB taxonomy): Bacteria > Chloroflexota > Limnocylindria > Limnocylindrales > CSP1-4 > SPCO01. The sequence goes on along the minus strand of CAVVDB010000005.1, from coordinate 307,193 downwards.
GACGCTTGCACCGGGTCTGACCACGTCGCCCGCGACGCTCGGAGTCGTGCCGGATGCGCGACTCGCCAGGGCGTTCCTGACGCAGGCGTTCGTCTGGATGTTCGCCGGGCTGCTCGTCACGGCGGGGATCGCCGCGGTCGTCAGAGAGAACGAGCGCCTGCTCCTCTTCGCGAGCCAGAACTTCTTCTTTATCTTCCTGCTCCAGATCGGGGTCGTCCTCGGGATGACCGCCGCGCTCAACCGGATCAGCGCGACGGGCGCACTCCTCCTGTTCTTCGTCTACTCCGCCACGGTCGGGCTCACGATGGGCCTCTTCGTCGCGGCCTTCACCGAGGGTTCGGTCGTCACCGCCTTCCTCGCGTCCTCGGCGATGTTCGGTGCCGCCGCCATCTACGGGCACGTCACCAAGCGTTCACTCGCACAGTTGGGCAGTTACCTGTTCATGGGCCTGATCGGGCTGGTGGTCGCGTCGATCCTCAACATCTTCCTCCGCAGCGACACCGTGACCTGGCTCCTCTCGATCTTCGGCGTCGGGTTGTTCACGGTCTTCACCGCGTACGACGTCCAGCGGATCCAGTCGGGCGCCATCGCGGCTCGCGTCGGGTCGATGGAGAAGGCGGCCGTGATCGGGGCGCTGCAGCTGTACCTCGACTTCATCCTCCTGTTCCAGTACATGCTGTCGCTGTTCGGCGGGCGTCGCTAGGCTCGACCTCCGCTGATCGTCCCGTCGGCGTCGATGGTCATCGTCTCGAAGCTCGCGACTCCGACGTAGTCGCCTGGCGCCACGAGCACGACTGGGCAGTCGATGCCGTAGAGCTCGTGCGCGACGACGGCGCCGACCACGAGGATCTCGTCCGGTTCGCCGAGCACGATCCCGAGTGGGCCGACGCCGCCACGCAGCAGTTCGGCCAGCACCGAACTCGACGAACTCGACCCGCGGACGGCGGGCATCACCAGGATCCGTCCAGCCACGGACCGGCCGACGTCCGGATGGCGTGGTTCGACGATCAGGCCGGTCTCCGGGTCGACGCCGCCCCACAGGCTGAGCGGTTCGCCGAGGGCGAGGACCGGCCCGCTCGCCCGGCCCGGAACGAGCGACCTCGCGGCGATCCTCAACCGACGCTCCGGACGACGCGGCCCGCCTTGGCCGAGGCGACACAGTCGACCAGCGATCCGTAGACGACCCGCCCGCCCAGGTTGGCCGGCGCATAGAACGCCCACTTCGCCGAGTTCGTCATCGTGACGCCGCCCGGGTCGCGCAGGACGCGGCTCACGTACGTGCAGGTGTCGGTGACGATCGTGATGCCGGCCCCCTCGAGGGTCTTGAGCCGGCCCGATGCGGTCAGCTCGGCCAGGACGGCGCGCGACGTCGAGACCGTGAACTCGACCCGGACGGTCCCCGGCGTTCCGGCAAGCGCCCCGGACAATCGTTCGAACTCGGCGAGCGAGAAGTGGGGCGTGCCGAGGGCGACCGCGTCGATCGGGCCGTCCGCTGTCGTCGACAGGCTGGCGTACGCAGCCAGCAGGGTCGCCGGATCGATCCGCTCGAACGCCGGTCGCTGATCGGGAGCGAGGACCGCGGCCAGGTCAGGGGCTTCGGGCGTGACGCCGACCGCATGGAACAGCGCGACGGATCCTGACGATGCGGCGGCCGCGCCGAGCGCCTTGAGGTCGTCCTCCGAGGCCTCCGCCGGCAGGCCGACGATCGCCGGGATCCGACCGGCCGCAAGGCGTCCGACGACGAGCCCCAATGCCCCGAAGCCGGATCCGTCGGTCAGCATGGCGGCGGCATCCGGGTCGAGCTCGACCACCAGGCCGGCCAGGCGTGCCTCCGGGCGGTGGAGCCCGGCATAGGGGACACAGCCTGCGATCGCCGCGGCGATGTCGCTGAAGTCGCCGTAGCGGGCGGTCCTGGCACCGAGGACCGAGTTGACGAAGACGATGGCGTTCGACTCCGCCCAGGCCACATCCTCGCCGAGACCCGGCCGGTCGTCGGCCTGGTACGGCGCACACGTCATCGTCGGCTGGCACCCGAGCGCCAGGTAGCCGTCGACCAGCCGGCGCCCGGCACTCGCCAGCGCCTCCTCGCCACGGAAGAGCCACGGATGGAGCAGGTCGAGCGCGGCGACGTTGAGCGTCGTCGGGACCGCCACCTGGGCGTCCGTGGCGGTCAGCCACTCGACGAAGTCGAGGCTGGCCTGCCCGTGATAGAGGACGCCGTCGACGTGCGCCCGGGTGACCGGGATCAGCCGGTCGGCGCCCGCGGCGCCGGCGAGGGCCATGACGATCCGCATCGCCCGCTGGACGCCGAGTCCACGGCCGCCGGCAAGGCCGTCCGCCTGCTCGTCGGTGAGTTGGATCCCCGGACCTGCCCGCATCGGGCGAGGATAGTCGTCGGGATCGGTCAGCCGCGGCGCGGCCTCGACAGGTCGCTGACCGGGCGGGCACGGCCACGTGGCGCCCGCGGTCGGGCGGCGGCCCGCAACGGCTTGATCGCTGCGTCCGCGGAAGCGTCCGGGGCCGCCCGGGTCGAGGCGCCCGACCGGCTCGGCGACAGCAGCCGCGCCGCCTCGGCGGCGATCAACGGGCGCGCGAAGAGATACCCCTGCCCGATGTCGCAGCCCATCGCCCGCAGGATCTCGAACTGTGACTCGGTCTCGATCCCCTCGGCCACGACGCTGATGCGCAGGCCGTGGGCAAGGGCGATCACGGCTTCCACGATGGACAGGTCGGCCGCGCTGTCGAGCCCGGCCACGAAGGTCCGATCGATCTTGATGGTGTCGAGCGGCAGGTGCTTCAGGTACGACAGCGACGAGTAGCCGGTCCCGAAGTCGTCGAGCACCAGCCGAACGCCCATGTCGCGCAGCCGGCTCAGGGTCCGGATCCCGGCCTCGGACTGGTCCATGACGACGCTCTCGGTGATCTCCAGCTCGAGCGTCGCCGGGTCCATCCCGGTCTCGGTCAGGATCGCGTCGACCTGGTCGACGAGATCGGCCTGGGCGAACTGCCGTGCCGACAGGTTGACCGACATGAGCAGGCGCGTCGCATCGGGGCGAGCGTCTCGCCATTTCGTCGCCTGCCGGCAGGCCGTCTCCAGCACCCAGCGACCGAGCGGCACGATGAGGCCGGTCTCCTCGGCGAGCGGGATGAAGGCCATCGGCGGGACGAGGCCGCGGACCGGGTGCTGCCAGCGCACGAGCGCCTCGAAGCCGACGATCCGATCGGTCGCGAGGTCGATCAGCGGCTGGTAATGGAGCCGCAACTCGCCGCGCTCGATGGCACGGCGCAGGTCGTTCTCGAGGTCGATCCGTTCCATCGTCTGGTCCGACATGGACGCCTCGAACAGGGCATACCGCCGGGCCGGATCCGATTTCGCCCGGACCATCGCGATCTCGGCTTCGCGCAGCATCTCGCCCGGGGTCGCCCGGCCGGGCCGGCCGATGGCGATGCCGAGGGACGCGGAGATGAACCAGTCGCGGCCACCCATCGCGAACGGTGCGCGGAACTCCAGGCCGATCCGCTCGGCGATGCGGCGGACGTCGTCGGTATCCTCGACCGGATCGAGGATGATCCCGAACTCGTCGCCGCCGAACCGGGCGACCGTGTCCCCCGGCCGCAGACACGCGATCAACCGTTGGCCGACCGCGATCAGCAACCGGTCGCCGACCGCGTGGCCGACGCTCTCGTTGATGACCTTGAACCGATCGAGATCGAGCAGGATGACCGCGACCGGGTTCGAATCCTCCTCGTTCGACGAAGCCAGGGCGTGGGCGATCCGGTCGGTCAGCAGTTCGCGGTTCGGGAGCCCAGTCATCGGATCGTGGAGGGCTCCGCGGCGGGCTTCGTCGAACAGCCGTGAATTATCGAGGGCGATCGAGGCCAGCTGGGCGAACCGCGCCAGGGCATGCGTCTCGCGCGGCCCGAACGTTCGATCCGGCGTCCCCGAAGCGAGGCCGATGACCCCCACCGTCGCCCCGCCCGAGGCGAGCGGCACGCCGAGCGCGGACCCGAAGGTCGAGCGCGGGACATCGGCCGACCGGCCCGCGAAGGTGTCGTAGTCGGGGACTGCGAGCGGTACCCCGGTCCTGAAGACCTGGCCGGCGAGACCCTCCTCGATCGACTGTCGACGTCCGACCCACTCGCCGAACAGGCCGCTGCCGTGACTCACGACCAGCGAGCCCGAGCCGGGCTCCGCCAGGAAGATGTAGCCGTTCGGCGTCCCGAGCAGCGCGGTCGCCCGGGCCAGGATCGTCTCGAGCAGGACGGTCGAGTCGTGCCGATCCAGCAGGGCGAGCGCGGTCTCGTCGAGCGCCCGGAGGTACGGGTCGGCCGGTGTCTCGCGGCCGGTCGAGCGACCCTCGGGCTTGCCGAGGTAGAGCGCCCGATCGGCGGTCTCCATCAGGGCGTCCTTCGTCAGGCCGTCCTCCGGGTAGCACGCCACGCCGACGCTGATGGTGACGTGCGGCTCGCCGGTCGCCGCCGACAGGTCCGCCACGCCGCGGCGGATCCGCAGGGTGACCTCGTGGGCGTCCCCTCGGCTTGCACCTGGGAGGATCACCACGAACTCGTCGCCGCCATAGCGGTACAGCCGATCGCCGTCCCGCGTGGCCGTCGCGATGGCGCCCGCGACGCCGACCAGGAATGCATCGCCGGCCGGGTGACCGCAGGCGTCGTTGAACGCCTTGAACCCGTCGAGGTCGAGCATCAGGACCGCGAAGGGCCGGCCGTCGTCGTCGGCGAGCTGGTCACCGAGCTCGCGCTGGAATGATCCGTGGTTGCGCAGCCCGGTCAGGGCGTCCAGATCGGCCCGGACCTGGACCGCGCCATGCGTCTCGGCGTTCTGGAGCGCGATCGACGCCTGGCCGGCGAACAGCTGGGTCAGCTCGAACTCGTTCGCGCTGAACGCCGCTTCCGCCTCGCCCATCCGCCCGATGTTGAGCGTGCCGATGGTCATGCCGTTGACGAACAGCGGGACGACGATCATCGATTCAGGCTCGAACGGGGTCCCCGGGACCTGGATCGAGCGGGGGTCGAGGTGCGCCTGGTTCGAGAGGACCGCCTCTCCATTGTCGACGACCCAGCCGCTGATCCCGGATCCGAGCGGGCTCTCGTTGGCGAGGATCAGGTCGGCGAACCGGTCGCGGGCGACGACGGCGCGCCGGACGCCGGCCGCCCGATCTACCTTGTACACGGTCAGCGAGTCATACGGGACGATGGCCTTGAGTGAATCGGCGATCAGGTCGAGGACGCCGGCCGGCTCCAGGGTCGACAGCAGCCGCTCGTTGACCTCCAGCAGGCGGCGCTGCCCTTCGAGCTGGTGCTCGAGCTCCGCCTGCTGTTGACGCAGCCGTTCCATGCTCGTGCCGTTGACGAACGCCTGGGCGGCATAGCCGGCGAAGATCGCCAGTGTCGTCTCGTCGTCGGCGTCGAACCGGTCGCGGCCCTCCTTCGACACGACGATGACGCCATGGACGACGCCGTCGAAGGTCATCGGGACCACGAGCATCGATTCGGGACCGTCGGTCGACTGGACGATGACCGACCGCGAATCGGCTGCCGCGTCGCTGATCCGGATCGCCTCGCCGTGGGCGGCGACCCAGCCGGTCAACCCCTGGCCGACCGCCACCCGTAGCAGCGCCGGTTCCGGGTCGCTCGACCCGAGGAACGTGCCCTGGAAAGCGATCGGCTCGCACATCCCGGTGTCGTGGTCCACCCGGTAGACGCGGATCGTGTCGTGGTCGATCAGGCGCCGCGCCTCGGCCACGATGGCGAGAGCGATCCCCTGCAGGTCCTGGAGGCGGCTGAGCCGCCCCGCCAGCTCGGAGATGGCCCGAAGCCGTCCGGTCATCGTCCTCGTCGAATCGGCCAGCCGCGCGTTGTCGATGGCCGTCGCCATCTGGTCCGCGAACGCTCGGGCGAGATCGGTCTCGCCCGACGTCCAGCCGTGGTCGGTCGTGTGATAGAGGACGAGCAGCCCGAGCGGGACGTCGCGGAAGACGATCGGCACGTAACAGATCGACCGCACCCCGGCTCGGCGGTAGATGGTCCGCAGTCGTGGCAGCGTGTTGCCGATGTCGCCGGTCAGGATGCGGACATCGCGTGCCCGAAGTGCTTCGAGGCCCGGCGTCCGGGCGTCGCGGGAGAGGGTCTCGATGATCTCGATGATCTCGTGCCACAACCCGCGCTGGGCGACGAGGCGCAGCGGTGTCGGGCTGTCGTCGTACATCCACAGCCCGGCCTGATCGACGCCGAACACGTCGAACGCCTCGTCGATCACATCACGGAACAGGCCGTCGAGGTCGTGGTGACCGCTGACCTCGGCCGCGATCCGTCGGAGCGCGTCGGCGCGTGTCGGGACGTCTCCGCCGGGCGTCGGAGGGGGCTCCTCGCCGGGGCGCTCATGCGCGACGACCATCGGTGGGACGCACTCCTCGGGTGGGATGGTTGGCGGGCAGCCATGCACGCGGCCCGTAGGGGGGACGGTACGGGGCCGGCGGGGCCCGGGCGATAGCCCATCGGTACCATCGGGAACACGGATCGACGCGGTCAGATGGGCGCCAGATCCGCGACCGAGGGGATGACGACGTCGGCGAGCGGCGCGAGGTCGTCCCGTCGCCCGACGCCTGTCAGGACGCCGACGACCAGCCGAGCGCCGGCCGACCGCCCCATCAGGAGGTCTGCCGCCGAATCGCCCACGACCGCCGTCCTTGCCGGGTCGACGCCGATCTCTCGACAGAGGTGGGCCACCATGTCCGGCGCAGGCTTGACCGGAAGTCCGTCGTCGGCGCACACGAACGCTTCGATCCAGGCGCCGATTCCCAGTGCGGCCAGCGTGCGGGCCGTGGGCTCCCGATCGTCGCTGGTCGCGACCGCGATCCGGCGGCCGGTGGCCCACAGCCCGCTGAACAGGGCGTTGAGATCGGTCAGCGGGTGGGCCGATCCGACCGGGTCGGGGGCGTGCCAGGCATCCTCGAGCGCCCGGTCCGCCTCCGTCCCGGTCAGCCCTTCGTCAACGAGCAACGCCTTCGTTCGCTCCCGAAGTCGTGCCATCGGCGTGGCGGCGAGGCCTCCACCCGGCAGGACGAGATGCGCTTCAGGGTCGTAGCCGAGCATCGCGAACAGCGGTCCGTCGAACGAGCGGCCGGCCGCCATCCGGAGGCTCGCGGCGAGCGTCAGCGTCCAGCCGCTCCACATCGAGCCGAAGTCGATGAGGGTCCCGTCCTTGTCGAAGATGACCAGGTCGATCCCGTCGAGCTTGACGGTCACACCTCGGCGCCGACCTCCACCAGGGCGGCGGCCGGGTCGCGCGCGGCGCCGAGCACGAACGACGCTTCGGGCGGGAACGAGATCGTCACCGTCTCGCCGACGTCGGGGATCTTCAGGTGCGGTTCGTTGAACGTGTCGAGGGCCACGGTCGACGGCGGCTCCTCGTCGAGGCCGTCGCTCAGGCGGACCCGGATGCGAACGATCGAGCCCAGGAAGTTGATGTCCTCGATCGTGCCGCGGAGTCGGTTCGAACCGGCGTCACCCTCACCGAGCGAGATGCCCTCCGGCCGGAGGGCCAGCGTGACACGCCCGTCGCTCGACGTATCGGATCGGATCTTGCTGGCCCGGATCTCCTGGCCGTCGATGGTCAGCCGGCCGGTCGAGGCGTCGACCATCCGGGCGTTGACCAGGTTGAGCGTGCCGACGAACGACGCCACGAACGCGGTCGTCGGGAAGTTGTAGATCTCCGACGGCGTGCCGATCTGCTCGATCCGACCTTCGCTCATGACCACGACGCGGTCCGACAGCGAGAGCGCCTCCTCCTGGTCGTGGGTGACGTAGACGGTGGTGATCCCGAGCTGGCGCTGGATGGCCCGGATCTCCTTGCGCAGGACGATCCGGATCTTGGCGTCGAGCGCCGACAGTGGTTCGTCGAGCAGGAGCACCTGCGGTTCGATCGCCAGGGCGCGAGCCAGCGCGACCCGCTGCTGCTGGCCGCCCGACAGCTGCCACGGATAGCGGTCGCCGCGATCCTCGAGGTGGATCAGCCCGAGCAGGTCGTGGACGCGCCGGTCGATCTCGGCCTTCGGCCGCTTTCTGACCTTCAGCCCGAAGCCGATGTTGCCGGCGACCGTCATGTTCGGGAACAGCGCATACGACTGGAAGACCATCCCGACGTTGCGCTGGTTCGGCGGCTTGTTGGTGATGTCCTTGCCGTCCACGGTGATCGTCCCGGCCGTCGGCCGCTCGAAGCCGCCGATCATCCGGAGCGTCGTGGTCTTGCCGCAGCCCGACGGCCCGAGGAACGAGACGAACTCGCCTTTCACGACGTCGAGGTTGAAATCCTCGACGGCGGCGACGCCGCCCGCGAAGTGCTTCTGGACACCGGTCAGGGTCAGGAACGCCATCGTCGTCTACCGACCTCCTAGCGGGCGCCTGTGACGGCCACGCGGGTGCGCCCGCCACGGCCGATGAAGGCGATCATGATCATCGCCAGCCAGGTCAATCCGAAACTGATGATGGAGACCGCGGCCGGTTCGTATGCCAAGCTCTGGCCGAGCAGCGAGAGGTAGGGGCCGAACGCCGGTCGGGCGAGGAACGATGCGATCGTGAATTCGCCGATGACGATGGCCAGGGTCAGGAACGCGCCGCTAAGCAGGGCCACCCGGACGTTCGGCAGGATCACCACCACGAGGATCCGCGTCCACCCGGCGCCCATGCTCTGGGCGGCTTCCGTCAGGCTCCGGATGTCGGTCGCCTGGAGTCCCGTGTCGATCGCCCGGTACATGTACGGGAACGACAGGACCGTGTACGCCGCCACCAGCAGGACGCTGCTTCCAAGGTCCGTGTGGGTCAGCGGGACTGGCGGGTGCCCGAACGTCTGCAGGAGCCCGAAGACGAGGACGATCGGCGGGATGACGAACGGCAGGAGGGTGATGAATTCGACGAGCGGTCGTGCCCGCGGGACCTTTAGCCGGACCCAGTACGCGGTCGGCAGCAACAGTCCGATGCTGGCGACGATGGTGATGAGCCCGATCACGAACGAATAGCCGAGGCTTCCCCAGAAGTCGGGGCTCTCGAGGACGGCGACGTAGTACTCGAACGACGGCGGCGCGCCGACCGGACCCCACGGGTGGCCGAGCGAGAACTCGAAGGTGGCCAGCAGGGGGATGAAGAAGTACAGGACCCCGATGAGGAAGACGAGCGCCCAGGCGAGTCGCGACCATCTCATCGCTGCCACCTCGCCGCCCGTCGCTGAAGCCAGATGTAGGCGAGGATCGTCAGGCCCATGATGACGACCATCCCCATCGCCACGGCATAGCCGAGGTTGGCGTTGTTGAGGACGTCGCCGGTCAGCTGGCGGCTGACCAGCAGGGTGACGATGTTGAGCGTGCCACCGGTCAGCTGGTAGGCCGTCGCCTGGGCGCCGAACGCATTCCCGAACAGCAGGATCATGGTCCCGAGCAGCGACGGCGTGAGGATCGGCAGCGCGATGTGGCGCCAGTACTGGAAGTTGCTGGCACCCATGTTCTCGGACGCCTCGCGCCACTCCTTCTTCAGGCCCTGGATGGCGGGCGCCATGATCAGGACCATCAACGGGAACTGGAAGTAGAGGTAGACGATCTCGAGGCCGAGCTTGGAATAGATCGAGAAGTCCGTGTCGTTCAGGTCGAGGCCGATCGACGCCAGGAAGATCGTCACGAGACCGAGCCGGCCGAGGGTGAAGGTGAAGGCCAGCGCCAGCGGGACCCCGGCGAAGTTCGAGGCGACGCCGGAGAAGGTCATCAAGGCGGCGCCCAACGGTCCCGGCAGGCCGCCGCCGATCACCGAGTAGGCGAGCAGGAACCCGAAGATCCCGCCGATGAGGGCGGTCACCAGGCTGATCTCGATGCTCGTGAGATACGCGTCGGAGATCTGCGGGTCCGTCAGCGAGGCGTAGTTCTGGAGGGTGACCTCGCCGGTCGGGGTGTGGAAGCTGCCGACCACGAGGTAGAACGTCGGGATGATGAGGAACGCAGCGGCGAAGGCAAGGAAGGGGATGAGCCCCAGCCAGGCCCAGGAAAGACGCCGGCCAGGGCGCGCCGCTGGCGCGCCCTGGCCGGATAGGGGCATGGTGCCTTGCGTCACCACACCACCACTAGCTATCGGTCGACGGAGTCGACGTTACTTGACCTTGACGCCGACCACGACCGGCCAGCCCGCGGTGATCGCCTTCTGCGCGGCGACGATCTGGGCCAGGGTCGGCAGTCTGCGTCCCCTTGGACTCCGGGAGCTTGGCCAGCGCGGCCGGGTCGAGCGTGTTCTTGGCGGCCATGTCGTCGTAGCGGATCGGGTTGCAGTAGCCGCTCAGCCAGATGTTCTGCCCCTCGTCGGAGTAGAGGTACTCCATCCAGAGCTTGGCAGCATTCGGATGCGGCGCGTACGCGCTGATCGCCTGGACGTACATGCCACCGAAGCGGCCGGATGTCGGGACGACGACTTCGATCGGGGGATTGCCCTTCAGCGAGTCCTTGTCGGCCAGGCCGTTGTAGGTCCAACCGAGGCGGATCGGGGTCTCGCCGCTGGCGACGGTCGCGGTGCTGGCGATGACCGGCACGAAGTTGCCGGCATCGTTCAGCTCTTTGAAGAAGTCCAGGCCTTCCTTGACGCTGTCGAGGTTCCCGCTGTTGCGCGACAGGCCGGCCGCCCAGACGCCCGACTGGGCCTGGTTCGAGGCGAGCGGGTCACCGAACAGCGCGACCGACTTCTTGTATTCGGGCTTGAGCAGGTCGGCCCAGTCCTTCGGGACGTTGGTGACGACCTTGGTGTTGACCTCGAAGGCCATGACGCCGAAGTAGTCGCCGTACCACATGCCGTCGGCCGACTTGGCCGAGTCCGGGATGGTGTCCCAGGTCGAGACCTTGTACGGCTGGAGCAGCCCGGCCGCGACGGCCTCGGGACCGAAGGCCAGACCGACGTCGATGACATCCGGGGCCGCCGGGCCGGGGTTGCCCTTGTTGGCGATGATCGCGTTCAGCTCGTCCTTCGAGCCGCCCTTCGGGTTGAGGCCGTTGACCTTGATGCCGTACTTCTTGCTGAAGCCGTCGATGGCGGCCCCGTAGTTGCACCAGTCGCGCGGCAGCGCGATGGTCGTCAGGGTGCCTTCCGCCTTGGCCGCCGCGATGAGGGCGGTCAGATCGGCAGCGGGTGCCGCCGAGGCAGGCGCCGATGCCGCCGCCGAAGCCGCAGCCGATGGGGCAGCGACCGACGGCGCCGCCGCCGATGGTGCCGCCACCGAGGCGGCCGCCGACGGGGCGGTCGACGCCCCGGACGATGAACATGCCGCGAACACGAAGCTCGCGACGACGGCGAGGCCCGCAAGCCTGGTCGCCATGCGATGAGTAGACAATGCCTGTCCTCCATGCGTTGGTGGATGTTCCATCCAAAGACCCAGGGGACCTCCTCTTCCCCAGATGGTCCCCCGACCATCCACGCGACAGTGTGAACCTCCGCGTTAACAAATGCGCGGCGTTTTGCACATCCCGTCACCGACCGGTCGGGGCCGTCCGCGACGATGAGGCCATGACGTCAACGGGTCGTTGACGGAATGACAACGCGGCCGCCTGGGGGACCAGCTGCCGCGCACCCACCGTCCGAAGGGGCATTCTCGCGGCGATGCGGCGGACCTATACTCGCTGACCATCGGGCACCTGAGCGTCCCATGCGGGTGCCCGGCTGGAGGAACGGTCGATGGCCGCTGGCCCAGGCGAACCCGGCGAAGCGCGAACGTTGCAGGACCCGCTGGCCGAATCGCTGCGGCTGGTCGACGTCGCGGCCGAACGCGGCCTCCTGGTCCGGCTGATGGGCGGCATGGCGATCCGGGCGCACGCGCCCGACTGGCCGGCCCGTACCCGACGCGTCGAGGTCGACCTCGACTTCGCCACGCGGTCGCGCGATCGGGGTGCGTTCTACGAACTCCTCGCCGCGGAGGGGTACACGCCGGACAAGCGGCACAACGCGCTGTTCGGCGGCAAGCAGGCCTATTTCGTGGACGTGCCCAGGAATCGCCCGGTCGACGTCCTGGTGGACAGCCTCGAGATGTGCCACCGGTTCGAATTCGGCGACCGCCTGGCGATGTCGAGCCCCACCTTGCCGCTGGCGGAGCTCCTGCTCTCGAAGCTGCAGGTCGTGAAGATCAACCGCAAGGACGTGCTCGATGCGCTGGTCCTGCTCGCGGAGCATCCGCTCGGACAGAATGATGGTGCGCTCGATTCGCGCTACGGGCTCGGGGCGATCAACGTCCCGCGCATCCTGTCGTTCACGTCGAACGACTGGGGGTGGTGGCGGACCGTGACCGGCAACCTCGACACCCTCGACCAATACCTCGCGGTCGAGTTGACCCCGGAGGACCTCGACCTCAACAACGGCCGCGACGTGCTGTTCGAACCGGCCGGCCAGATCGCGGAGCTCCGGACGGCGATCGAGACCGCGCCGAAGTCGACACGCTGGAAGCTCCGGGCAAGGGTCGGCGAGCGATCGTCCTGGTACAACGAGCCCGAAGAGATGGGACACAACTGATGCGCGTCTTCTTTGCGACCGACATCCACGGATCCGAGGTCTGCTGGCGCAAGTTCCTGAACGCCGGGAAATTCCACAAGGCGGACGTCCTGATCATGGGCGGCGATATGACCGGCAAGGCGATGGTGCCGATCGTGGCGAACGGCTCGACATGGGAGCTGGAGCTGCAAGGCCAGCGACAGGTGTTGCAGACCGAGGATGAGCTCCAGGCGATGGAGAAGCGGATCAGCGATCGTGGCTACTACCCGATCCGCCTCACCCGCGACGAGGTCGACGCCTGGTCGGCGGATTCGGCCCTGGTCGACGAGCGCTTCAAGGCGGTGATGCTCGACAACGTCGAGCGCTGGATGGCGCTCGGGGACGAGCGACTGGCCGGCACCGGGATCCGCTGCATCGTGTCGCCGGCCAATGACGACATCTTCGAGCTGGACCCGATCATCGAGCGCGCCAAGCACCTCGAGCTGGGCGAGGCGAACACGATCGAACTCGACGGCTTCACGCTCGTCTCGACTGGCTACGCAAACCCGACGCCGTGGAATACGTACCGCGAACTGCCCGAACCCGAGCTGCGCGAGCGGATCGACGGGCTCGTCGCCCAGGTCGCCGACCCCCATCGCTCGATCTTCAACTTCCACGCGCCGCCGTATGGCTCGAATCTGGACAACGCCCCGAAACTGGACGCCGACATGAATTACGTGTCGGGCGGCCAGGCGCTCATCCCGGTCGGGTCGCGAGCGGTCCGCGAGGCGATCCTCGCCTACGGACCGGCCCTCTCGTTGCACGGCCACATCCACGAGGGCAAGGGTGCCGTGAAGCTCGGCTCGACCCTCGCCGTGAACCCCGGGAGTTCGTACGAGGACGGCATCCTCCAGGCGGCGATCGTCGACCTCGACACGAAGAAGGGAACGGTGAAGCGCTATCTGCTGATCAACGGCTGACGGTTCGTTTTCGGGAGAGGAGGGAACCATGGCTACACCCGGTACGACGGCTCCATCACTGTTCCTCAGGAACGCGACCGGACTGGTCAAAGGCTGGTCCGGCTTCGACGCGTTCTCGTACTCGTTCATGTCGGTCAACCTCGTCACGCTCGGGATGTTCTACAGCCTGGCGGTCTTCGCCTACGTCCCGGGCGCCAACCCGATCCTGGCGATCCTCCTGGCGGCCATCGCCATGACGTTCCTGGCCGTCGCCTACTCCGGGCTGATCGCGGCCATGCCGCGCGCCGGAGGCGACTACATCTGGCAGAGCCGGATCCTCGACGGGATCCCCGGCACCCTGGTCGGGGCCATCGTCGGCGGCATCGGCTTCTATCTCGTGGCCAACGCCTTCACGATGGGCGACGCGGTCGCCATCGGTTCTGCCGTCGCCGGCGTGGTCGTGGGCGGGATCATCGGCCGGCTGAACGGCGGCATCGGCTTCGTCCTGGCCGCTACCGGCTGGTGGTTCATCCTCGCGATGTGGGCGCCGATCTACGGCGCGATCCTCAACATCGAGTTCTTCCAGCCGCTGGCGGCCCTGGTCAAGTCCGCCGACGGCCTGTCGTTCTTCGCCTCGGAGAACGGCATCCTGTTCGTGTCGATCGTGACCATCGTCCTGACGTCGGCGCTCGTCGCGCTCGGCATGGCCGGCTACGCCCGGATCCAGAAATGGTGCCTCTACCTTGGCCTGATCGGCTTCGCCATCATGGCCGTCCTGATGCTCATCTCGTCGCAGGCCGACTTCAAGGTCGCCTTCGACCGGGCCAACGAGTCGCTGTTCGGGGTGGCCGGGGCGTATGACAAGACGCTCGCCGACGCTGCCGTCAACGATGCCTGGGTGACGACCCTCGCTCCGACCGACCTGGGCGCGAACATCACCGACACGCTGCTCGCCACGCTGGCGATGATCCCGTTCATGCTCTTCTGGATCCTGTATCCGAACTGGGGCTCGACGCTGTACGGCGAAGTCCGCGGCTCGGGCGATTTCCGCAAGGTCCTGCGTGGCATGCTCGGCGGGATCTGGGTCACTGCGGCGCTGGCGCTCGTCTTCGTCCTCCTGGCCGCCAAGACGTTCGGCTGGGACTTCTTCACCGCCACCAACGCGAACTTCATCAACTACTTCTACGGCTACACGACCACCGCCCCGACGGTGCCGGTGTGGAGCTACCCACCGCTCATCGCGTCCTACCTCATCGACAACTCGATCTTCCAGATCGGGATGATCGTGTTGTTCGGGGTGTGGTTCCTGGGTTGGTCGGGGACGCTGTTCCTGTCGTCGACCCGGATGATCTTCGCGGCCGCGTTCGACCGGGTCCTCCCCGACCACGCCGCCCAGGTCTCAGAACGACGGGCCGTGCCGGTCATCGCGTTGCTCTACATCATGATCCCGGCGGTCGTTGTGAGCGTGATCTATGCCTACTCGTCCGCCTTCCGTGCGCTGACGCTGGACGCCACGCTGGTGATCGCCGTGACGTTCCTCGGCAGCTCGATCGCCGCGGCGATCCTGCCGTGGTACAAGCCGAAGATCTTCGACAACTCGCCGGTCGCCCACCTGAAGCTCGTCGTCAGCGGTGCCGGGCTGATCACGTCGATCATCCTGGGCTGGACGATCACCCTGTGGCTGAAGGATCCGCTCTACGGGATCGGTGTCGGCAACGCCGACTCGATCAAGTTCCTCGGCGTCGTCTACGGCGCCGCCGCGGTCCTCTACATCGTCGCCCGCGTCTTCCGCCGCCAGCAGGGCGTCGACCTCGACGCGATCCATTCGGAGATCCCGGCCGAGTAGCGGCTGGTCTCGCAGCCACGACGAACGGCGCCTCGGGTCCCCGGGGCGCCGTCCGATTCAGCCGCCGAACCAGCCGGTCGGTCCGGGCGCCGTGTTCTGCCAGATGTGCTTCGCCTCGCGGTATTCGTCGAGGCCCGACGGCCCCAGCTCGCGCCCGATCCCCGACTGCTTGAAGCCGCCCCATTCGGCCTGCGGCAGGTAGGTGTTGTAGTCGTTGATCCAGACCGTGCCGTGCCGTAGTCGACCGGCGACCCGCTGCGCCCGTCCGGCGTCGGCGGTCCAGACCGCCCCGGCGAGGCCGTAGGTCGTGTCGTTGCCGAGGGCGATCGCCTCCTCCTCGGTCGCGAAGCGCTCGATGGTCAGGACCGGGCCGAAGACCTCCTCGCGCACGATCCGCATATCCGGGGTGACGTCGGCGAAGACCGTCGGGCGGTAGTAGAAGCCGGCCTGGAGGTCGGGCTCGTCCGGCCGCCGCCCGCCGGCGACCAGTCGCGCGCCGTCGGCGATCGCACCGGCGACGTAGGCCTCGACCTTGGCGCGGTGCTCGGCGGTGATGAGCGCTCCGGTCTCGGTCGCATCGTCGGTCCCATGGCCAAGGCGGATCCGATCCGCCCGCCGACCGACCTCCGCCACGAACCGGTCGTAGATGGTGTCCTGGACGATCGCCCGGCTGCCCGCCGAGCAGACCTGCCCCGAATGGGTGAAGGCCGCGGTCACGGCATTGTCCACGGCAGTCTCGAAGTCGGCGTCGTCGAACACGATGTTCGGGCTCTTGCCGCCCATCTCCAGGGCGACCTTCTTGAAGTTGACCGCCGCGCCGTGCATCAACGCCCGAGCCGCCTCGTGCCCGCCGGTCAGCGAGATCAGGTCGACGTCGGGGCTGTCGGCCAGGGCTTGCCCGACCCGAGAGCCCGGTCCGAGGACCAGGTTGACGACGCCCGCCGGGACACCCGCCTCCTCGAACAGGCGGGTCAGGTGGATCGCCGTCAGCGGCGTGACCTGGGCCGGCTTCATCACCACCGTGTTGCCGGCGGCCAGGGCCGGCGCGACCTTCCAGCTCATCTGGAGGAGCGGGTAGTTCCACGGACCGATCAGGGCGCACACGCCGACCGGTTCGTGGACGATCCGGCTCAAGGCGTCCTGGTTGCCCGTGTCGACGAGACGGCCGGCGTCCTTGTCGGCGAGATCGGCGTAGTAGCGGAAGACGCGGGCGACATCGGCCATGTCCCAGCGGCTCTCGCGCATCGCCTTGCCGGTGTTGAGCGTCTCGAGGCGGGCCATCGCTTCGAGGTCGCGGTCGATCAGGCCGGCGACGCGATCGAGCAGGGCACCCCGCTCGCCGGCCGGCGTCCGTGGCCAGTCGGTGGTATCGAAGGCGCGCCGGGCGGCGCCGATGGCCGCCTGGACCTGGTCGTCGGTGGCGACATCGACCTCGGCGATCAGGGTCCCGTCGGACGGATTGACGACCGGGCTGCAGGCTCCGTCCGCGGACGCGGTCCACTGGCCGTCGATGAACAGGCTGGGCATGGATCTACCTCGTTGATGGGGCGGCGTTCATGACGACCGGCGCGTGCGTTAGCCGGCTCCGCCGCTCACTCACGCACCTTCAGGTGCGCTCGCTCCCTGCTCACCGTCAGCCTTCGCGCTGGCCGCCCTGAACGCGGATTCTCAGTTTGGCTCGGCCAGCCCGTCAAGGACCGGTCGCGTCCTGCGCCACCGACGGTCCGGCAGGGATGCCGAAGACCCGGAAGACGGACGTCTGCGAGACTTCGGACGCATGGACGCTGCATGGCGCGAATCTCATCTAGACAGGTATAGCCGGGTACGTTACGGTTGCCCCGAAATCGCCGGGTGTGTACGGGTACGTCCCTGTCTAGTCGCCACATGAGGAGGCAGTGGAACAGATGGCAACCAGTGGAACGGTGCGCCGCTTGGCGCTCATGATGGTGGCGATCCTCGTCGTCAGCGCCTGCGCAGCCAGCGCCAGCCCGAGTCCGTCGACCGGTCAGGCGTCCGCGGGCCCGGTCACGTCGTCCGCCCCGTCGGCAGATACCCGCAAAGTCGAGCTTCGCTTCGCGAACTGGTTCTACCAGGGACCGATGAAGGACGTCTATGACGGCTACATCAAGGACTTCCTCGCCGTCGAGCCGCGCGTCTCGGGCATCAAGGTCGAGACGACGCCGTTCGTCCGCTATCACGACGTGATGAACGTCCAGCTCGCCGGCGGCAATCCGCCGAACATCGGCATGGATCAACGCCTCGGTCGGCCCGCAGTACGTCGGCTCGGGCAAGCTTCTGGATCTGACCCCGTACGTCGCCGAGAGCCCGAACTTCGACCTCCCGGACTTCGGCGACGCCGACGCTGGCGCCGTGGAAGAACGGCGACAAGCTCGTCGCCATCCCGTTCACCAACGCCGGCAATGTCGTCTTCTTCAACAAGGATGTCTTCGCCAAGGCCGGTGTGCCGACCCCCATCGAGCTGCAGGCCCAGGGTAAGTGGGACTGGGCGACTCTCAAGGAGACGGCCAAGCAGATCAAGGCGAAGGGCGCCGCCGAATGGGGCTATCTCAGCAACAACAACATCTTCAGCCTCGGATTCCGGAACATGGTCGAGCCGTGGTCGGCGTTCGGCGGAGCCCCGTGGTCGGCTGACGGGAAGAAGTGCACCTTCAATTCGCCGGAGATCCTGGCCGCCACGCAGTTGTACTGGGACATGATCTTCACCGACAAGAGTCATCCGACACCCGATGTCACGGCCGATTTCAAGGCTGGCAACATCGGCATGGTGATGGGCCGATCGGGCCAGATCGGGCCCGCCCTCGCGGGTGTGCCGTTCGGTTGGGACGTGACCACCCTGCCGTCCGGGCCTGCCGGCTTCATCCCCTCACGTGCGCAGAACGGCCTGTCGGTCTTCGCCGACCAACCCAATGCCGATCTGGCCGCGAAGTTCGTGGTCTTCACGACCACCAAGGAGAACGGGGCCAAGTTCTCGGTCAACTCGCCGTCGCCACGCCAGTCCCTGGCCAACCTGGACACGATCGCCGCCGTGACCCCGTATCTGACGAAGGAGCAGGTCGAGCGCGCGATCATCCCGGAGCTCGTCTCGGAGAAGTTCGTGTTCGAGTACTCTCACGCGAACTTCGCCGCGGTCGAACGGAATGCGAACGTCGTGTTCAGCGGCAAGATCTGGGTGGCCGGTGCTGATGTCAAGGCCGGATTGGATGAGGTCTGTGCCAGCGTCCAGGCGCTGATGGCACCCGCCTGAGCGTCGATCCCCCGTCGACGCCGTGACCCGACCGTCGGAGCGATCGGCCAGCCCTGCGCCCCAGTGTGTGGGCTGAGGTGGTCGCTCCGGCGGTCGTAGCACGCCGCCTCAAGGTCGGCCGGCCCAGGTTGTCGCTTCGGCGACGCGAGGCGATCGCCGGCCTCCTGTTCATGTCGCCGCAGATCATCGGATTCGTGGTCTTCGTCCTCGGGCCCTTGCTCGCGATCTTCTATTTCAGCTTCTTCGACTGGAACATCCTCAAGGGCTCGCTCAACTTCATCGGCATCGCAGAACTACCTGCGGCTGATCGACAGCGAGGAAGTCGCCCACGTCGCGCGGACGACCATCGTCTTCGGCCTTGGATTCGTCCCGCTCACCGTCAGCCTGGGACTCATCCTTGCGCTGGCCGTCAATCGGGTCTCGCGCATCTCGATCATCCTGCGCTCGGCGTACTTCCTGCCCCTGGTCATCAGCCTCGCCGCCTGGACCGTCGTCTGGCGATTGATCCTGCAGTCCAACGGCCCGCTGAACGGGATGCTCCGGGCCGTCTTCGGATTCGAGCAGACCAGCTGGTTGCTGGACCCGACCTGGGCCCTCATCTCGGTCATCCTCGTCCAGGTCCTCAAGTCGACCGGCTACGCGATGATCCTGTTCCTGGCCGCGCTCCAGACCGTCCCACGCGACCTCCGCGAGGCATCGACCGTCGATGGCGCCAGCGACTGGCAGACCTTCCGGTCGATCACGTTGCCGCTCATCGCGCCATTCACGTTCATGGTCACCATCCTGCTGACCATCGCCTCGTTCAAGTCGTTCGCCTTGATCTACCTGCTGACCAACGGTGGTCCCGGCGACGCGACGACGGTCATGTCCTTCTACGTCTACGAGCGCGGCTTGCAGCTGTTCGAGATGGGCTATGCCAGTTCCATCGCAGTCGTCCTGTTCGTGCGCCGTGCTGGCGCTGACCATCGGACAGTTCCTGCTGCGTCGCCGGTGGGTGTACGAAGGTGACTGAGCAACCCGCACGACCGACGTGGCGTCGGCGTCGGCGTATCCGTCGGTGGGCGATCACCGCGTTCCTGATCGTGGGCGCGATCCCGCTCGTGCTGCCGCTCGTGTGGATGGTCTCGACGTCGCTCAAGAAGGAATTCGAGGTCTTCGAGTATCCGCCGCGGCTCATCCCGAAGACCTTCGAGTGGCAGAACTACATCCTGATCTTCACGGAACACCCGTTCGCACGGCAGTACCTGAGCAGCCTGTACATCGGGATCCTGACGGTCGTTGGGACGGCCGTCGTCGCGTCCCTGGCTGGCTACGCGCTGGCCCGGCTGCGGTTCCCCGGACGCCGGTTCATGCTGCCGCTGCTGCTGACCGCCCTCCTCCTCCCGGTCGAGGTCATCATCGTGCCGCTCTACGCATTGACCAGCCAGCTTGGCTGGATCGGCACCCAGATCCCGCTCGTCGTGGAGCCTATCTTCGGCGCGCCGGCGATCGTCGGGACGTTCCTGATGCGCCAGTTCTTCCTGTCGCTGCCGCGCGAACTCGAGGACGCCGGTCGAGTCGACGGTCTGTCGACTTTCGGCGTCTTCCGACACATCGCCCTGCCGCTGGCCGTGCCGGCGATCGCGACGCTCGCGGTCCTGACCTTCCTTGCCAGCTGGAACGCGTTCCTCGAACCGCTCGTGTTCACGGCGGGCGACCCGGATCTGGTCACCATCCCGGTCGGCCTCGGGCAGTTCAGCGACTTCCTTGGCCAGCCGACGTTCACCCTCCAGATGGCCGCGACCACCCTGAGCATCGTCCCGGTCGTGTTGATCTTCCTGCTCGCCCAGCGCCACATCGTCGAGGGCATCTCCAGGTCGGGCCTGAAGGGCTAGTCAGCGGCGCCCCCACGGCCGGCGGAGAGCGGGTCTGTCTTCGCGCCGATCGCGTCGCGGGCGGCCCGGGCGATGTCAGCCGGGCGCAGGCCATGCCGATCGAGGATCTGCTCGATCGAACCGGAGTGGACCCATTCGTCGCGATAGCCGATCCGGCGCAGCGGGACGGGCCGGCGCTCGCCGAGGACCTCCGCCACCGCGGCGCCGAAGCCGCCGTGGATGGATGCGTTCTCGGCGCTCACGGCGCAGCCGGTCTTGCCCGCGGAGGCCGCGATCAAGTCCGCGTCGATCGGCTTCACCGACGCAAGATGGACGAGCTCCGCGCTGATGCCCTCGGCGGCCAGGAGCTCCACCGCGGCGAGGGCCATCGTCGTCATCATCCCGGTCGTGAAGATCGACACGTCGCGACCCTCCCGGAGGATGATCCCGCGCCCCCACGTGAACCGATGGTCGGCCCCGAAGATGTCCGGCAGCGCGAGCTTGCTCACGCGATAGTAGACGGGGCCTTCCACCTCGAGCGCCGCTCGCATGACCGCCCGGAGCTCGTGATTGTCGGCAGGATCGGCGACGCGCATGTTCGGGAGCGCCCGCATCACCGCGAGGTCCTCGATCGCGATGTGTGAGGCCCCGGCCCGGCTCCCGCCGATGTAGTGGGCGGGGATCTTGACATTGAGGTTCGGGTAGCAGATCGAGATCGTCATCTGGTCGAGGGCACACCGGGTCGCGAAGACGGCGAATGTGGTGGGCATCGCGATGTAGCCGGACGCCGCCAGCCCGGCAGCCGTCCCGAACAGGTTCTTCTCGGCGATGCCCATGTCGATGTAGCGGTCCGGGAAGACCTGCTTGAATGCGTCGGAGAGCGACGTAAGACCGACGTCGTTGTCGAGGACGACGATCCGAGGCTCGGAACGACCGAGCTCGACGAGCTCCTCCGAGAAGGCGCGTCGCATCTCCTGACCGGCGCCGGCATCAGACACGGAAGACCTCCTTCTTGACCGGGAGGTGGATCCGGCTGTAGCCCTCGTCGGCGCGGCCGTAGTTGCGGGCGAGATCGCGCAGCATCTCGTCCGCCTTCAGCGGATCGGGGGCGTGGGTGTGCCAGCGATACGTGTTCTCCGCCTCGCTGATGCCTCGACCCTTGATGGTGTGGGCGATCACGATCGTCGGGGCGGTCTGGCTTCCATGACGCGCCTCGGCGAAGGCCCCTGCCAGGGCATCCAGATCATGCCCGTCGCCGACCTCGATGACATGCCAATTGAACGCACGCCACTTGTCCGCCACCGGCTCGATGCCCACGAACAATTCGACGAAGCCCTTGGACATGATCTTGTTGTAGTCGAGGACCGCGATGAGGTTGGTCAGGCGATAGTGGCCGGCCGACATCGCGGCCTCCCAGACGTTGCCCTCGTGCAGCTCCCCGTCGCCGAGGATGCAGTAGACGCGGCCGTCCGGATCGCCGCGCATCCGCATGGCCAGGGCCATGCCCTGGGCGACCGACAGACCCATCCCGAGCAGCCCGCCGGATGCCTCGAGGCCGGGCGTCTTGGTCATGTCGGCGTGCCCTTCGAGCATCCCGTCGATGTCGCAGTACCCGTACAGCTCGTCGATGGGGAAATACCCGCGGTGGGCGAGCGCGGCATAGAGTCCTGGTGAGGTGTGCGCCTTGGACAGGACGAGCCGATCCCGGGATTCCCAATCCGGTCGGAGTGGGTCGACGCGCATCTCGTGGAAGTAGAGGAAGGCCAGGATCTCGGCCATCGAGATCGAGCCGGCGATGTGACCCCATTGGCCATAGGCGACCATCTCGACCGTCGATCGGCGGATCTGGTAGGCGGCGTCCTGGAGCCGCGCCAGCTCGGCTGGGTCGAGGAGGATCGGCGTGCTACTCCCCGATCCGCGGTCGAGCACCCCAAGGGGCGCGACGTTGCCGTCAGGAAGCGGTCCCGATGCTGTCAACTTGAGGCGGCCCTCTGCTCCAGACTCGTTGTCAGTTCGGTACCCTCGAAGGGTTCCGGTCGAGCCACTCTATGGTGGCACACTATACCTGTCTAGTCCGTTCGACACGAGGCCCCCGTCCTCGCTTACGGAGCGCCCATGACCCGCCTCGCCTATCTCGGGATCGACGTCGGCACCAGCGGGTGCAAGGCCGTCGTAATAGACGATCGCGGCCGGGTCCGAGGCACCTCGTGGGCCACCTATCCGACGCGCCGTCATCTCGACGGCGAAGTCACCCAGGCTGCAGCCGACTGGCTGCGAGCCGTCCGGTCCACGATCCGCGGCTGCGTCGTGTCGCTCGGTGACGATCAGGCGATCGCCGGCCTGAGCATCACCGCGCCCGCGCATGTCGGCGTGCTGGTGGATCGTGACGGTGAGCCGCTGGCCCGCTCGTTGCTCGCCTTCGACGCTCGTCCGTCCGCGGTCGCCCAGGAGCTTCGCGCTCGATTCGGAGACTCGCTGTTCGAGCGGACCTTCGTGGACCTGTCCGCGGCGTGGACGTTCCCCCAGCTGGCGTGGGTCCGCCAGCAGCACCCGGAGATCTGGCCGAGGATCCACACCTTCCTCACCCAGAAGGACTACATCCGCTTTCGGTTGACCGGGCGCGCCGCCATCGATCCGACCGATGCGGCCGGAACGGCGATGTTCGATCCACGCGCCGGTCGGTGGATCGACGACGTCCGAGCCGAACTCGGTCTGGCCGCAGCGGTCTTGCCGGAGATCCGGCCGTCGTCGACCATCGGTGGCGGTCTGACGGCGACCTGGGCGAGACTGACCGGCTTGCGCGCCGGGACACCGGTCGCCATCGGCGCGACCGATACGGCTGCAGAGCTCATCTCCGTCGGCGCGACCTCGGCGGGTTCGAGCCTGATCAAGATCGCCAGCACGGGCACCGTCGTCGCGGTCTCGGATCGGCCGGTCGTCGACCGCCGGGTCCTGACCTACCCGCACGCCGTCGCGGACCGGTGGTACACGCTGGCAGCAACGAACACTGCGGCCACGGCGTATGGGTGGCTTCGCGATACGGTATTCGCGTCCGACCCCGAACCGCCCGC
This sequence comes from uncultured Chloroflexia bacterium, assembly GCA_963746865.1. Lineage (GTDB taxonomy): Bacteria > Chloroflexota > Limnocylindria > Limnocylindrales > CSP1-4 > SPCO01. The sequence goes on along the minus strand of CAVVDB010000005.1, from coordinate 283,698 downwards.
GGCGGTCTATCGGGAGATGGACCGGATGGCCTCGCGCGTGCCGGCCGGCGCCGGTGATCTCCTCTTCCTGCCCTTCCTCGAGGGCGAACGGACGCCGTATTGGGACCGCGACCTCCGTGCGGCATTCCTCGGGCTGTCGTCAGCGCACCGCCGCGAGCACCTCTGTCGCGCCGTCCTCGAGGGTGTGGCGCTGTCGCTCCGCACCTGCGCCGACACGATCGAGTCGCTGGGTCTCGATCTCGCGCAACCGACGCTTGGGGGGGGTGGCGCGGGAAGTCGCCTGTGGCGGACGATCCTTGTTTCGGCCCTTGGCCGCAGCGCCGTCATGCACTCATCGCAAGGACCGGCGATCGGGGCGGCCATGCTGGTCGGGAGCGCCCTCGGCGATGAGCGCGCCATGAACCCGCATCGTCGTTGGACGCGGGTGGAGCCTCGAGCGGACTGGCAGGCGACCTACGCGCGCCTGCACGAGACGTATCGCGACGCGGTGACGGCCCTTGGACCGGTCAGCCATGCCCTGTCGAGGAGCCAGATGCGAGCCGCGACCGTTGCCTCCGGACGCGTCATCCCGTCCGCGTGACGCTGCCCTCGACCGCGTTCGCGAGTTCGCCGGCCTCGATCATCGCCCGAACCGTCTCGACGATCCGATCCGACGTCCGGGAGATGGGGTGCCTCGAGGTGCGGCGCCGCCGGCAACGAGCTGTCCCAGCCGCTCAACCGGGCGGCTCGAACACCGGGCAGTGACTCGACGACGCCGGCAACGACGCTCGCCGCCCACCCTCCGAGACCGGGACCCTCTTCGACGACGACCAACAAGCGCGTCTTCGCCGCCGAGTCGAGCACCGTCGCGAGGTCCAGCGGCGCCAGCCACCGGAGGTCGATCACGTCTGACTCGATGCCGATCAAGGCAAGCCGCTCGGCGGCCGCCTGGGCCCGATGGCTCATCAGGAGACACGACACGATCGTCACATCGGACCCCGTCCGGCGGACGACGGCCCGCCCGACCGGGATCTCGTACGCCTCGCTCGGGATCTCCTCGATCGCACCGAATCCCGTCTCCACGTATCGACCGGTCGCGCCATAGAGGTGCTTGTGCGCGCAGATCAGGGTCGGGATCTCGCCCCGGATCGCGGTGATCAGCATCCCCTTCGCGTCGTACGGCGTGGACGGCACTCCAAGGTGCAGGCCGGGGATGCCGAAGAAGAGCTGCTCGATCGAGTTCGAATGCTGCGCCCCCCGGGCCGAAGCGCCAGTCGGCGCGTGAAGGACCATCGGGATCGTGAACCCGCCACCGGCCATGTACGGCAGCTTGGTCACCTCCTGGATGACCATGTTGGCGGCCGGTAGCAGGAAATCCCCGTACTGGAAGTCCACGATCGCGCGCATCCCGTTCATCGCGGCGCCCATCGCGAGGCCGACGAAGCCCGCTTCGGCGATGGGCGTGTCAAGGACACGGCGAGGCCCGAACCGGTCGACCAGGCCCTGGGTGAAGCCGAAGGTCCCGCCGAAGCGCACGTCTTCGCCGATCACGAAGACGCCCGCGTCGGCCTCCATCGCGTCGACGACGCCGGCCCGGAGCGCCTCGATGATGGTCGTCACCTGACCGTCTCGATCGCCGGCGGACTCGACTCGGCGAAGGCGACAGAGGCAGTGGCGACCTGCATCGCCCGCTCGTCCGCCGCATCGACGGCGGTCGCCGCCCCGGCCGCGAGCAGGGCCGTCCGCAACCGCAGGACCGGGTCGCGCGCGGTCCATGTCCGCAACTCGGCCTCGTCCCGGAAGGATCCCTTCGACCCGATCCCGAACGCACCCTTGTGGGCGGCCTGTCGATAGGTCAGTGCCTCGATGAAGGTCGGTCCTTCGCCGGCTCGAGCACCCCCGACCGCTTCGGAGACGGCCTCGAAGACCGCGACGACGTCGTTGCCGTCGATAGTGATGCCCGGGATCCCATAGGCGGCGGCCCGGTCCGCGACCCGGTCGAGTCGCATCTGCATCGTCAGCGGTGTGCTGATGGCGTAGAAGTTGTTCTCGCAGACGACGACGACCGGGAGGTCCCACACAGCGGCGAGATTGAGACCCTCGTGCGCGGCACCCGTGCTCATCGCACCGTCGCCGACGAAGGCGACCACGACCTCGTCGAGGCCCCGCTCCCGGGCGGCGAAGGCGAGGCCACAGGCGATCGGAAGTTGATCACCCATGACCGCGAGGGCCGGCACGGCACGGACCGCCATGTCGCCGACGTGCATCGAACCGCCGAAGCCTCGACAGCAGCCGGTCGCCTTGCCCATCAGTTCCGCCATCAGGCTGTCGGGCGACACACCCTTGGTGATGACCTGGCCGTGGCCGCGATGCGTGCCGAGGATCCAATCCATCGGTCCGAGTGCGGCGACGGCCCCGACCGCGATCGCCTCCTGGCCGTTGCTCAGGTGGACGGTGCTGGCGATCTTCCCCTGGAGATAGACGGCCTGGGCGGCCTCCTCGAACCGCCGGATCTCGATCATCGTCCGGTAGAAGGCGACGGCGCGCTCGAGGCCGATCGAGCGCAGGTCGAGGGCGCGATCCAGGTCGATCCCGCGGCTTGCGCGCTCGATCATCGGCGTCGGATCCGACGTCATCGAGCGGGGATCCACGTCGAGCTCCCTTCATGCTGACCGTCCGGCACGCTACTATATACTGGTATAGACCGGTCGTTCAACGCCGGCTTCACCCGAACCGGCGCGCGCAGATCGAGGTGGGCAGAGCCGACCATGGGAGCATTGCGACTCGCGATCGTGGGCGTCGGCTGGGCCGGCAACCGACAGGCCGAGGCGGTCCTCGAGCTTGGGCGAGACGTCGAGGTCGTGGCCCTGGTCGACAACGACCCGGTCTTCCTGGAGGAGCAGGCCATCAAGCTCGGCGTCCCCAAGACCTACCCCGATCTGGAGGCGGCCCTCGAGGATCCCGAGATCGAGGCCGTCTCGATCTGCACCCCGCATCCACTCCACGCCCCGATGGCGATCGCGGCAGCCGAGAAGGGCCGGCACATCCTTGTCGAGAAGCCGATGGCGACGACGGTCGCCGACGCGACCCGAATGCTCGATGCCGCGGCGGTCAACGGTGTCCGCCTGTACGTGGCGGAGAACGAGGTCTACCAACCGCACATCGAGCCACTGCGCGACATCGTGCAGACCGGGCGCTACATCGGGAACCTGACGACGGCGGCATTCGTGACCGGGTACCGCACACCGGATCCTCGCTATCCGGGCCGGCGTGCGTGGTTGACCGAGCCCGAGCAGGGCGGAAGCGGGACCTGGGTCCTGAACGGCATCCACGGCGTCGCCCAGCTTCGACGGGTGCTCGGCGACGTCAGATCGGTGTACATCCTCGACCACAAGGCGCCGTCGTTCAAGCGAAGCGACATCGACGGCACGATGAGCGGGATCGTGACGATGGGGGACGGCCTGGTCGTCTGGCTGGTCTGCACGCCTGAGACCAAATTCGCCCCGAGTCGCCTCGGGTTCCAGCTCTACGGGGATCGCGGCATCGTGTTCGGACACCCCAGCGGGTACAGCGTCTATGGCGACGATATCGGTGGTGGCGAGGACGTCGTGTGGCATCGCTATCCGCGCTCGGACCTCTCGTCGTACGCCCTCGAGGTGGAGGCCTTCGCGGCCTACGTGCGCGACGGGACGGGACCGACCGACGGCCTGAGCGAACGACGGAGCCTGGCGGTCCTCGAGGCCGGCATCGAGTCGGCGGCGACAGGGCGACCGGTCGACCTGCTGGAGCGATTCGGCGACATCTGAGGCTCGTCGGCGTGCCGTGTATAGAGACGTGTATACGTTGCTAGACGTGTATACCTTCGCAGGACTAGAGTGAGTGCTGCTTCCAAGCACCGCGAGGAGGAACAGGACATGTCCCGAAGACGCCGCAGGTTCGTGGCGGGACTCGCCGCGATCGTATTGGTCGCGAGCGCATGTAGTGGGGCGACCGTCTCGACGGCGCCGGCATCCAGCGCACCCAGCGCCCCGGCGGCCTCCACCGCAACCGGGGCATCAGCCGCACCGTCGGCCGCGCCGACGCCCGACGGCCGCAAGGTCGAACTGACGTTCATGAACTGGTATTACGGCCCAGGTGACCAGGAGAGCTACGACGCGATCATCGCCAACTACAAGACCAAGGACCCTCGTCTCACGAAAGTGACCATCGAGGTCCAGCCGTACGAGCGATACAACGACGTGCTCAACGTCAAGCTGGCCGGCAACCATCCGCCCGATATCGCCTGGATCGATCTCTCGGTCGGACGGCGGTTCGTCGAGTCCGGGCGATTGAAGGACCTGCGACCGACGCTCGAGGGGATCGAAGGCTGGGACATCCCCGACTTCACGCCGGCGTCCTTGACCGCCTGGAGCAAGGACAACGCGATCCTTGCCCTGCCCTTCACGAACGCGACCAACTCGGTCTTCTACAACAAGGCCGCCTTCACCAAGGCCGGCATCCCGACGCCGGATGAGATGGTCAAGAACGGGACGTGGACCTGGGAGAACCTGAGGACCGCCGCGAAGACGCTCCAGGAGAAGGGTGGCGTCCGCTACGCCTTCAACCTCCAGAACGGGATCTTCGTCAGCGGCTACGGGTGGGCCAACCTGATCGAGACATGGAACGCGTACGGCGGAGGGCCATGGACGGCCGACGGCAAGACGTGCACGTTCGATTCAGCTGAGACGGTCCAGGGGACGAAGCTCATCCACGACATGATCTATGTCGACAAGACGCATCCGGGCCCGGGCGTCGACGTGCTGTTCGCGACCGGCGACATCGGGATGGCGCTGACGCGACCGGACCTCGACATGTCCACCACCAAGTTCGAGTGGGGCGTCGTCAGCCAGCCCGACGGGCCGAAGGGCTACGTCCCGTCGGTCGCTCAGAATGGCCTGGCGGTGTTCGACGGACCGAACGCCGATATCGCCGCGCTGCTCGTCGCCGACATGCTGAGCAAGCAGAACATGGTGCAGTATCCGGTCTTCCCGCCCGGCAATCGCCAATCGCTGCACACGCCGGAGCTGCTGCTCAAGTCCATCCCGGCGTTCACCCCGGAGCAGGTCACGGGCACGGTCATCAAGGCCTTTGAGTCGCCGAACCAGGTCCTTGAATACAGCCACCCGAATTTCGGGCCGATCTCGTCCACCGTGTCACGGCTCTTCGACAGCGAAATGTGGAAGGCCGACGCCGACGTCCCCGCCGCACTCCACAACGCCTGCGAGAACATCAAAGACCTGCTGGGGTGACCCAGCGCATCGCTGCGCCCGGTCGCCGTCCTCGACGATGGCGGCCGGGATACTGGCAACGCGACGCCGTCGAGGGCGTAGCGTTCGTCTCGCCGCAGCTTCTCGGGTTCCTCGTGTTCGTGGTCGGCCCGGTCCTGGCCGTCGGGTGGTTCGCGCTGCACGACTGGGACATCATCTTCGGGACGTTCCGCTGGGTCGGTCTCGATAACTTCGAGGCGATGCTCGACGACGGCTCATTGCCGACCGTCGTCACCGCCTCGGTCCTGTTCGCGCTCGGCTACGTGCCCCTCAGCACGAGTCTCGGGTTGCTGGCGGCCCTCGCCATCAGCAAGGCGGTCCATGCCGCAGGCGTGCTGCGGACCGTCTATTTCGTCCCGGTCGTCGTGAGTGCCGTCGCGTGGGCGATCGTGTGGCGCTTCATGCTCCAGGACGAGGGCGCGGTCAACGGTTTCCTGAGCCTGCTCGGGATCGACGGGCCGAACTGGTTGCGCGATCCCGGCTGGGCGATCGGCAGTGTCGTGATGGTCCAGGTGTTCAAGGACATCGGCTTCAGCATGGTGATCTTCCTGGCCGCCCTGCAGGGGATCCCGCCTGAGTACGAGGAAGCGGCCCGCATCGACGGCGCGCACGGTCGCAACGTCTTTCGCTATGTGACCCTGCCCGCTGCTCACGCCGTTCGTCTTCCTGGTCGTCGTGCTGACTCGTCATCAGCTCGATCAAGTCGTTCGCGCTGATCTTCCTGCTGACCCGCGGCGGTCCCGGCTACGACACGACGACGATCCCGTTCTACATCTATCAGCAGGCATTCCAGAACTTCGACATGGGCTACGCGGCGGCGCTGGCCGTCGTCCTGTTCATCGTCGTCCTGATCCTGACGGCCGGCCAGTTCGCCGTGCGGAAGCGGTGGGTGTTCTATGAGGACTGACGGACAGGTCGCGCGACGGCGCAGGCGGTGGTCGAAGGTCGCCCTGACGGCCATCCTCGTCCTCGGGGCGATCCCGCTGTTGTTCCCGCTGTGGTGGCTCGTCAGCTCGTCGTTCAAGGGCCTCAACGAGATCTTCGCCTACCCGCCCCACCTGTTCCCGAGCGAGCTCAAGTGGGAGAACTACGCCCGGATCTTCGAACTGCAGCCATTCGCGCGTCAGTTCTTCAACAGCCTGTACATCGCCGCACTCGACGTGGCCGGCACGCTCGTCTTCTCATCGCTGGCCGGCTATGCGTTCGCGCGCATGCGATTCCCCGGGCGGAACGTCCTGTTCGTCCTGATGCTCGGCGCCCTGCTCATCCCGCTGGAGGTCATGATCGTCCCCCTGTATGCGCTGATGGGTCAATTCGGGTGGCTCGGCACGCACGCTGCCGTTGATCGTCCTGCCGGTCTTCGGGGTGGACGCCGTCGTCGGCACGTTCCTGATGCGCCAGTACTTCCTGTCGATGCCCGTCGAGCTCGAGGACGCCGGGCGGATCGACGGGCTGCGCCGATTCGGGATCTTTCGGCACATCGCCCTGCCGCTGGCGCGACCTGCCCTTGCGACGGTGGCCATCCTGACGTTCCTGACCAGCTGGAATGCCTTCCTTGAGCCGCTCGTGTTCGTGTCCGGCGTGCCCGACCTGCTGACCGTGCCGGTGGCGATCCCGCTGCTTGCGGACTCGTACGGGTTCCCGATCTGGGAGGTCCAGATGGCGGCCTCGACGCTCAGCGTCCTGCCGGTCCTGATCGTCTTCCTCGTGGCCCAGCGCTACATCATCCAGGGCTTCGCCCGAGTCGGCATCCACGGCTGACCGGGTGGCGCGACGCGGCCGACATGTACGCGTATATACTTGTATGTATCAGGAACCAGCGGAGGGAGTGACATGCGGGTCGCCGTCGTGGACGAGGAACGGCGCGTGGACGTCGGTCGCCTTGAGGGGTTCGTGGCGGACCTGTTCGGCGGCGTTGGCATGGAGCGGACCGACGCGGGCCTGCTCGCCTCGATCATCGTCGCAACCGACCTTCGCGGCGCGTACTCCCATGGATGCGCGCTGGCGCCCGGCTATCTCGCGCGCATGGAGCAGGGCCTGATCGATCCCCGTGGCCGCCCGCACGTGACGCGGGACGGCGGCGCGACCCTCGTCGTCGACGCCGATAACGCCCTTGGTCACCTGGCCGTCGACTTCGCGATGCGCGCGGCGGTCGAGCGTGCACGCTCGACCGGGATCGCCGCCGCGTCGATCGGCGGGAGCAACCACTGTGGCGCGATGGCGCACTACGCGATGTTGGCTCTCCCGCACGACATGATCGGGGTCGCCACGACCAACGGTCTGCCGACGATGGCCTTCTGGGGTGGCCTGGATCGCATCCTGTCGATCAACCCGATCGGCATCGCGATCCCTGCCGGACTCGAGCGTCCGTTCGTCCTGGATACGTCGTTCGGGGCCGCTGCGCGGGGCAAGATCGTCGTCCACCAGCAGTATGGGCGGCCGCTCCCGGAGGGCTGGGCGTACGACCGCGACGGCAACGCGACGACCGACCCGGTGGCTGCCCTCGACGGCCTGATCCAGCCGAGCGGGGGCTACAAGGGAACGAGTCTCGCCCTGGTCATGGGGATCCTGTCCGCGCTGCTGTCCGGGGCCGCCTACGGGACGGAGCTCGGTGACTTCGTCGACGGTGCGAAGCCCGGTCGCGACGGCCAGTTCGTGCTGGCGATCAGCATCGGGGCGTTCGAGGACCCGGTTCGGTTCAAGGAGCGGATGGACGAGCTCATCGCGCAGATCCATGCGAGCCGACCGGCGCCGGGGTTCGACCGGGTGATGCTGCCCGGCGAACGAGCGGCCGAGCTCGAGGCCGCCTACCGGCGTGACGGCGTGCCGATGACCGAGGCGACGCGACGGGGGCTTACCGACGTCGCCGACCGCCTCGGGATCGATGCGGAGGTGATCCGATGACGACCACGGCTCCGGGCACCACGTCCGGGATCGACGACGCCTATCGGGCGGCGTCCCCTCACTCGGCCGCGTTGTACGCGCGAGCCGTCGAGTTGATGCCGTCGGGCATCAATCACGACGTTCGAAGGATCGATCCATTCCCGATCTATGTCGATCACGCGGACGGCGCCAGGAAGTGGGACGCAGACGGCCACGAGCTCATCGACTACGCGATCGGGCACGGCGCCCTCATCCTCGGCCATGGGCATCCGGCCATCGTGGCTGCCATCCGCGAGCAGGCCGGCAAGGTCACCCATGCCTCGGCCCCGACGGAGCACGAGGTCCGCTGGGCCGAGCTTGTGACCCGGCTGGTGCCGTGTGCCGAGAAGGTCCGCTTCATGCTGTCCGGCACGGAGGCGACGATGCTCGCCATGCGGATCGCAAGAGGCGCGACGGGCAAGGACGTGATCGTCCGGATCCAGGGTCACTTCCATGGCTGGCACGACTACGCGATGCTGGAGTGGCTACCGCCGTACGAGATCCACGCCTCGACCGGCGTGCCGGCTGCGCTCGACTCGACGATGCGCGCCGTGCCGCGGAACGACCTCGACGCGCTCGATCGAGCCCTCGCCAAGGGCGACGTGGCCGCGGTCATCGCCGAGCCTGACGGTCCCGTCGTCGGCACGGTCCCGGTCGATCCGGCCTGGGTCCGCGGGCTTCGCGAGGTCACCGACCGTCACGGCGTCCTGCTCATCTTCGATGAGGTCGTGACCGGGTTCCGGCTTGCCCCAGGCGGTGCCCAGGAGTTCTTCGGCGTGACGCCGGACCTGGCCACCTTCGCCAAGGCCATCGCGGGCGGCGTCCCGGGCGCCGCCGTCGCCGGACGCGCCGATCTCATGGACCACCTCGCGTACACCGGGGACCCGGTCCGCGATCGCCGCGAGCGAGTCATCCATATGGGGACCTACAGCGCACATCCGATGGCGGCAGTCGCCGGCTCGACGGCCCTCGAACTCCTGGCCGACGGTTCCGTCCAGGATCGGACGGCGGAGCTCGCGGACCGACTGCGCGCCGGCTTCAACGACCAGCTCTGGGAGCATGGGATCCCGGGGGCCGCGTATGGGCTTCGAGCCTGCTTCCGGGTCGTCCTCGGGGACGTCGGGGACCTGCCCGATACCGGTGACCCGGCGGAGTTCCTGGCAGCCGCCGATCCGGAGCGACTGATGGTCGGTACCCGGATGCCGATCAAGAGCGCCACCCACAAGGCGTTCTTCCTCGAGGGGATCGACATCCTGGCCGGCAACCACGGCTGGGTCTCGGGCGCCCACACCGAGGCGGACATCGACGCCAGCATCGACGCGTTCGGGCGTGCCCTCGGTCGTGTCGTGGACGACGGCCTGGTCAGGACGCGCCGGGCTGCGTCCGCTCACGCCGACTCGATCTAGGCGTCGCCCGATGGATCGACACGCACCGGTCGTCCGGACCGCCCATCTCGGGCTGGGCCCGATCGGGCTCGGCGCGCTGCGCTCAGTGGCGGCCCGGCCGAGCCTGGAAATCGTCGCCGCGATCGACGTCCGGTCGGACCTCGCCGGCCGCGACGCCGGGGAGGTCGCCGGCCTGTCGCCCCTGGGCGTCCAGGTCTCGCCAAGCCTTGACGATGCCGGTCCGCACGGGACCGCCGACGTGGTCGTCCACTGCACCGGCTCGCACCTGGAACGTGAAACGGACCGGATCCTCGCGGCCATGGCATGGGGCGCAAGCGTCGTGAGTACCTGCGAGGAGCTGGCGTACCCGTGGGTCCACCACCCCGATCATGCGCGGCGGATCGACGAGGCAGCGCGAGCGTCCGGAAGGACCGTGCTGGCGACGGGGATCAATCCGGGGTTCGCCATGGACGCGCTCGGAATCTGCCTGTCCGCGATCTCCGAGCGGATCGATCGCGTCGACGTCCACCGGGTGGTCGATGCAGCGACGCGTCGCGGGCCCCTGCAACAGAAGGTCGGGGCGGGGATCGAGGTCGCAGAATTCGAGGCGCGGAAGGCGGCCGGGTCGATCGGTCACGTCGGCCTCGTCGAATCGGTGGCGATGATCGCGGCCGGTCTGGGCTGGCAGCTCGACCGCATCAGCGAGTCGCTCGAACCGGTCATCGCCGAGACGGCGGTGCGAACGACTGTCGTCGATGTGGCGCCGGGCCAGGTCGCCGGGATCCGTCAGATCGCGATCGGTCACGACGACGGCACCGAACGCATCCGGCTGCACCTCGACATGTTCGTCGACGCGCCAACCCCAGGCGACACCTGGACGATCGAGGGTCTGCCACCGCTGACCGGTCACATCCATGGCTTCCACGGCGACGTCTCCACCGCGGCGATCGCGGCGAACGCGGCGGCGGCGATCCCGCGCCTTCGGCCGGGGCTGTTGACGATGCTCGACCTGCTCCCGCTTCGACTCGCCTGACCCGTCGCGAACCCGACTCCTGCGACTGCGCGATACAGGGCTAGACAGGACTACACAACATACGGTACCGTCGGGCCGGAGTCGCGTCCCTCGACGAGCGATGACCTTCAGGAGGTCCTGCGTGGCGAATGTCCGGACGACCGAGCCGGGGACGCTTCCAAGCCTGGATCTCGACGCGCCGATCGACGTCGCGTCCTTCGGTGTCGACGAGGCGCTGGCGCTGTTCGGTCGGATGGCGCTGATCCGCGAGTTCGAACAACGGGTCAACTCGCTGTTCCTCCAGGGCAGGATCCCGGGAACGATCCATCTGTCCCTTGGCCAGGAGGCCTGCGCGGTGGGAGCCTGCGCCCCTCTACGAACGGATGACTGGATCACGATCACCCATCGCGGCCACGGACAGGCGCTGGCGAAGGGCGTGACGGCCCGCTCGATGATGGCCGAGCTGTTCGCTCGTGAGACGGGATGCTGTCGGGGCCGGGGCGGATCGCTCCACATCGGCGACGTCAGCGTCGGTGCCCTGCCGGCGATCGCCATCGTCGGGGCGGCCGTTCCGATCGCCGCCGGACTCGCGTTCGCGGCGCAACGCCAGGGGCTAGACCGGGTGGTGGTCTCGTTCCTCGGCGACGGCGCGATGACCGAAGGCGACGCGCACGAGGGCTTCAACCTCGCGGCCCTGTGGAGCACCCCGGTCGTCTACGTCTGCGAGAACAACCTCTATTCCGTCAGCACGAGGATCGAACGCCAGACCGTGGTCACGTCGTTGGCCGGGAAGATGGCGTCATACGGCATCCAGTCCGAGACGGTCGACGGCAACGACGTGACGGCCGTCCACCGCGCGGTCAGCGCCGCGGTCGGCGTCGCTCGGGCCGGCGGCGGCCCCTCGTTCGTCGAATGCCTGACCTATCGGCAGGGAGGTCACAAGCGCGACGACCCTGCCACGTACCGGCCGCGCGACGAGGTCGAGCGCTGGCTGGCGCGCGACCCACTCGTGCGGATGCGGACGCGCCCTGGCTGCGGCAGGTCGCGACGCCGATGCGGCGGATGCCGATGGCGGCTGCGACGGCAGCGATCGACGACGCGGTCGCCTTCGCGAACGACAGTCCGCTCGCGAGCGTCGATCCGGTCGCGACGGGTCCGACCCGATGACCACCATCATCGAGGCGCTCCGGAAGGGACTCGATGCCGAGCTCGATGCCGACGAACGGGTCTTCGTGATGGGCGAGGACATCGGCATCGGCGGCTCGTTCCACCTGACGCTCGGCCTTCCCGAGAAGTACGGATCGGTCCGGATCCGCGATACACCGGTGGCGGAGGCCGGGTTCGTCGGGCTCGCCATCGGTGCAGCCATCGGCGGTCTGCGGCCGGTCGTCGACTTCCAGTACGGCGACTTCCTGCTTCCGGCCGCCGACCAGGTCATCCAGCAGGCCTGCAAGCTCAACTACATGTCGGGCGGCCAGGTCCAGGTCCCGATCGTCCTCCACGCCCCGACTGGTGCGTCCGGGCGCGGCGCGCAGCACGCGAACTCGATCGAGAACTTCTTCTTCGGCGTGCCGGGGCTGATCGTCGGGGTCCCGTCCACCCCGTACGACGCCAAGGGGATGATGACGACCGCGATCCGGTCGATGCGAGCCGGTCCTGATCTGCAGCCACAAGCACCTGTACGGCTCGAAGGGCCGGCGGCTCGAGGACGGGACGGGTGCGACGGGCGACGTTCCGGAAGAGGCCTACGAGATCCCGGTCGGCGAGGCCGTCGATCCGACGGCGTGGCGCGGACGTGACGATCGTCGCGACGCTGCTCATGGTCCATCGTGCCCTCCAGGCGGCCGAGGAGCTCGCCGCGGGGGGCATCGAGGCCGAGGTCATCGACCTTCGGTGGCTGGCACCGCTCGATACGGCGACCGTCGTCGAGTCGGTTCGATCGACCGGACGACTGCTGATCGTCGAGGAAGGGCCGGCGCGAGCGGGCTGGGGTGGAGCGGTCGCCTTGGCGGTTGCCGAGCACGCGCTCGATGCCCTCGATGCGCCGATCCGGAGATTGTCGGGCCCGGATACGCCGATGCCGTTCGCACCACATCTGGAGGCCGCGCTGATCCCCGACAGGGATCGGATCGTCGCGGCCGCTCAGTCGTTGGTTGGAGGCGCATGACCCAGGAGGAGACGGACGCTGAAGCTGGAGGAAGATGGCCTGGATGAAGTGACAACGCGCGTCAAGGGAGTGACGACACGCCAAGCCAAGGGTTGATCGACACGAACCTGGAGGAGGTACGAATGGATCGTCGAATCACACGGTCGGCGGCGTTGTTCGCAACGCTGGCGATCATCGTCGGGGCCTGCTCCCCGGCCGCGCAATCGTCCGCCTCGGCGGCCGCTCCGTCGGCGGCCGCTCCGTCGGCGGCCGCTCCGTCGGCGGCTGGAAGCGCTGCCGACAACAGGAAGGTCGAGCTGACCTTCACACTCTGGGGCTACGACGGCGACATCAAGACGGCCTATGACGAGTTCATCGCGGCATACCTGAAGAAGGAGCCGCGAGTCACGAAGGTCAACGTCGGCCAGACGCCCTTCGTCCGGTATCACGATGTGATGAACGTCAACCTGGCCGGCGGCAAGCCGCCCGACGTGGCGCATATCGCCTACAACCTCGCGCCGGTCTACATCGACGCCGGTCAGCTGCTCGACCTGAAGCCCACCCTGTCGGCCTTGTCGGACTACCAGTTCGACGATCTCCGCCCGAGTGCGCTCACCCCGTGGAGTAAGGACGGGAAGATCTACGGCATCCCGTTCACCAACGCCACCAACGTCATGTATTACAACAAGGACATCTTCGCCAAGGCGGGCCTGAAGGATCCCGACCAGATGGTCAAGGATGGCGAATGGACCTGGGCGAACCTCCAGGCCGCAGCCAAGCAGATCGTCGACAGCAAGTCGGCTCGCTACGGGATGGTGTTCGGCAACGCCATCTTCTCAAACGGCTGGCGGATCCTCGAGGACATCTACGCCCCGTACGGCGCGGGTCCGTGGTCCGCCGACGGGAAGACCTGCACGTTCAACTCGCCCGAGACGAAGACCGCCACGCAGCTCGTCTGGGACATGATCTACAAGGACAAGAGTCATCCCGAGCCCGGGGTCGACGTCGACTGGTTCGCCGGCGACATCGGGATGGGGCTGTACCGACCCAGCCAGGCGTTCCGGACCGAGGGTGCGACCTTCCAGTGGGGCGTCGCGCCGCAGCCGTCCGGCCCGAAGGGGTACGTCCCCTCGGACGCCACGAACGGCATCTCGGTCTTCAAGGACAGCCCGAATGCCGACCTCGCGGCCGAGTTCCTCGCGTTCACCACGAACGTCGAGAACGCCAAGCGGATGGGGGCCAACTTCCCGTCGGCCCGTCTGTCGTTGCAGAAGGCCGACGTCCTCGCCCAGTACAACAAGTTCCTTACACAAGAGGACATCCAGCAGACCGTGGTTGACGCCATCTCCAACGAGGGAGCCTCGTGGGGCTACAACCACCTGAACTGGGGCCCACTCTTCTCGAATGCGCAACGCGTGTTCGACGGCTCGATCTGGAAGCCCGATGCCGACGTGAGCAAGGCGCTTGACCAGGTCTGTACCGACATCTCTGGCCTCTTGGGTTGACCTGGGCTGCTCCTCGGCTCAGGGCAGCCCCCGCCCGGTCTCGACGTCGAGACCGGGCGGGGGCGCTTCGTCGGGACGATGCATAAGCCAGCCCTCGCCGGGCCGGGATCGGTGCCGCCGCCGAGGCGTCGCCGCGGCCTGACCTGGCGACAGCGCGATTCACTCTCCGGATACGTCTTCATCGCGCCGCAGATGCTCGGCTTCCTGGCATTCGTGCTGGGGCCGATCGTCGCCGTCTTCTGGTTCAGCGTCCACGACTGGCACCTGGTGAAGGCGAACTTCGACTTCGCCGGCCTCGGCAACTACGAGGCGATGGTCGACGACAAGGTGATGCCGACCGTCGTTCGCAACTCGATCATCTTCGCCTTCGGCTACGTGCCGCTGAACGTCCTGACAGGATTGGGATTGGCCCTGGTCCTCAACCGCGCGATCCGCGGCCTGGCCGGGTTCCGGGCGATCTACTTCCTGCCGGTCGTCGTCAGCCTCGCTGCCTGGACCATCGTCTGGCGCCTGATCCTGAATCGCGAAGGCGTGCTCAACGGGTTCCTCGAGATGGTCGGCATCGACGGCCCGAACTGGCTCCGCGACCCGACCCTCGCGATGGTCTCGGTGATCGTCGTCCAGATCCTCAAGAACGCCGGGCTGTCGATGGTCCTCTTCCTGGCGGCGCTGCAGGGAGTCCCGAAGGACCTGGAGGACGCGGCCCGGGTCGACGGCGCGAACAGCCGCCAGGTGACCCGCTACATCTCGATCCCCCTGATCACCCCGTTCATCTTCCTGGCCACGGTCCTCGCGGTCATCACCTCGCTGAAGTCGTTCTCGCTCATCTTCCTGACGACCGGCGGCGGGCCGGGCGATGCCACGACCGTGCTGGCCTACTACATCTACGAGGTCGCCTTCTCCGCCTACCAGATGGGCTACGCGAGTGCGCTCGCGGTGATCCTGTTCGTGGCCATCATGGTGCTCACGGTCGCCCAGTTCAGCGTCCGAAAGCGGTGGGTCGTGTATGAAGAATGACCGGACGCGCCGCCGCCTGCGGCGGGTCGGCGTCTACGCCGTCCTCGTGGTTCTCGCGATCCCGCTCGTCCTGCCGATGTGGTGGATGGTCGCGTCGTCGTTGAAGCAGCCGGCCGACATCTTCGCGTACCCGCCGGCCCTCATCCCCCGATCGTTCCGCCTCCAGAACTACGTCGATGTGTTCACCCTGGCGCCGTTCGCCCAGCAGTTCTTCAACAGCCTGTACATCGGGGTCCTCGTCACGTTCGGCACGATCTTCACCTCCGCGATCGCCGGCTATGCGTTCGCGCGGATCCGGTTCCCGGGCAGGAACTTCCTGTTCCTGTTGCTCCTGTCGGCGCTCCTGATGCCGGCCGAGGTCACGATCATCCCGTTGTTCGTGGTCATGCGCCAGATCGGCTGGCTGGGCACGCACCTGCCGGTCATCATCGAGCCGATGTTCGGGGCCCAGGCGATCGTCGGGACGTTCCTGATGCGGCAATACTTCCTGGCGTTGCCGATCGAGCTCGAGGACGCCGGCCGGATCGACGGCCTGGGACGGTTCGGGCTGTTCCGTCACATTGCGATGCCGCTCGCGTTGCCGGCCCTGGCGACACTGGCGATCCTGACTTTCCTGTCGAGCTGGAACGCCTTCCTCGAACCTCTGATCTTCCTCGGCGGCGACAACAATGTCTGGACCATCCCGATCGCGCTCACCCAATACGCCGACCGCCAGGGAGCCCCCATCTGGAACGTCCAGCTCGCGGCGACGACGATCAGCGTGATCCCGATGGTCGTCGTCTTCCTTTTGGCCCAGCGGCATTTCATCCAGGGCTTCGCGCGGGCCGGGATCAATGGCTGAGCCGACGCCCGCCGTGACGACCGGGTCCCCAGTCCAGGGCGAGCTGGTTGCGCCTGGGATCATCGCGGTCGAGACATCCACCGCCGATGGCAAGATCGGAGCGATCCTGGGCCGCCGGGTGGCCCTCGGGGTCGATGCCGGGATCGACGCCGGGGAAGGGCAACGCCTGGCGGCGGCAGTCCGGGACCTCGGCCGGGCGCCGGACCGGTTGGTCTATACCCACGCGCATCTCGATCACGTCCTCGGCGGGGAGTCGTTCATCGGCGGCGAGGTCTACGCGCATCAGGACGCTGCCGCCCACATCGCCAGGCAGGTCCCGGCATGGGCCACGCGCTACGAACGCACGGAGACCGCCATTGCCGAGTCGATCGCCTGGCCGACCGTCCGGTTCAACGAGCCGCTGGCCCTCGATCTGGGCGGCCGGGAGGTCGTCCTCCTGCCGACGCCGGGTCACGCTCCGGGTGCCACCTGCATCCACGTCCCGGATGTCGGCGTGCTGTTCGGCGGCGATACCGTCGTGACCGGCATCCTGCCGTCGTTCAAGGACGGCGACAGCGGGCAGATGGCGTCGACCCTGCGCGAACTCGCCTCGCTCGCGGTCGAGACGCTGGTGCCAGGGCACGGGCCCGTCCTTCGCGGCCGCGAGACGATCCGCGACGCGATGGTGTGGAGTGCCGACTACCTGGACCGATGTCGCGACCACGTGTCGTCGATGATCGGGCGAGAACCGGCGGAGGTCATCGTCGCGGCAGCGCCATTCGAGCGGTTCGTCGGCGACCGGCTCCCGCCGGACCGGCATCGGATGACGTGGCGACATGAACAGACGATCCTGATGATCATCGACCAGCTCGCTGCGCGACCGGCCTGAGGATCCATCCTCGGTCGGGCGCCAGCCATGGAGGACTTCCGTGTCGATCAAGGTGAACCGCGCTGACACCGAGCCGGAGGAGCATCCATACGCGACGGTTTGGCGGCATGTCCGGCGCGATGGTCCGGCGAATGTCGGTGTCGGCATCGCGTCATTCAATCCGCGGGTGGCCGGCGTCGACTATGAGGCGACCGCCGAGGCCCACGACGTGCCGGAGGTCCACTACGTCCTGAGCGGCGAGGGCGTGATCGCCGAGGAGGGTGAGGAGCTACCCCTGCGCGCCGGGGATGCCGTCATCACGCCGGCAGGCCGGCGACACTCGATCTGGGCGACCGGCGACGCGCCGCTCGTGACGGTCTACGTGGCGGTCGGCCACAAGGCGATGGGGATGCCGGAGCCGTAGCGGGGTTCAGGCCGCCGGTCGGAACCGGAGACGAAGCGACCGAAGACCGCGGATCCGGATGTTCGGCTTGAAGTCGGGCTCCGCCTCGACCATCTCGAACCGCTCGAGTCGCCGCAGGAGCGTGCCGATCGCCACCTGGAGCTCGAGCCTCGCGAGCTGCGATCCGAGACAATGGTGGGCACCCATGCCGAACGTCACGTGACGGTTCGGATGTCGTCCGAGGTCGAGCCGATCGGGCTCGACGAACGCCGCCGGGTCACGGTTCGCGGCGGTCAGGACGAAGTTCACCAGCTGGCCCTTGCGGATGGTTCGGCCGTCGAGATCGAAGTCCTCGACGGCGACCCGGAAGTCCCAGCTTGCGGTCGGCTCGTAGCGGAGCAGCTCCTCGACGGCACGCTCGATCATGGCTGGGTCCGCCCGGAGCCTGGCCAATTCGTCGGGATGTCGCAGGAGGGTCAGGATCGCCATCCCCGTCGTGTTCGTCGTCGTCTCGTGGCCGGCGACGGACAGGAGCACGAGATTCGCCACTGCCTCCTCCTCGGTCGTGCCGCCGTCGACGATCCGCGCCGCGAGCTGGCTCAGGACATCCGGGGCTTCGGCGTCATCGTGGTCCGCAAGGTTCGCTCGAAGGTAGTCCGACATCGCCCCCCAACTCGACATGTAGTGCTCGATCTCCGAGCGACTCACCTGCGACGACGACAGGAAGTTCGACACGCCGTCCGCCCAGGACTTGATCTGAGGGCCGTCGCGGAAGGGGACGCCCAGGATCCCGGTGATGATCGTCATGGGGAGCGGAAAGGCGTAGTCGGCGATGAGGTCCATCTCCTCGCGCCCGATGACGTCGTCAAGCAGGGCGTCGGCCGCGACGGTGACTGGTTCGCGGTACGCCTCGATGTTGCGCGGGTGGAACGATGCCCCGACCAACTCCCGACGCCGCCCATGTTCGGGTGCGTCTGAGTTGATCATCTGCATCCGCGAGCGCTCGGTCATCACCTCGATCTCGTCGTCGGTCGCGTCGATGGTCGCGAGGCGAAACATGTTCCGATTCGCCGACAGACGCGGATCGCGAAGGCCGGCCATGACGTCCGCATGCCGGGTCACGAGCCAGCCATTGAGTTCCTCGCTCCAATGCACCGGATCCTCCGCCCTGAGCAGGGCATAGACCCGGTGAGGATCGGCCACGGCGGCCGGATCGGCCCGCAACAGGCCGGCGAGCAGGTCGGACGTCGATGTCGCCATCAGCGGATATCGCGATCGGGCACCGGCGTCAGGCGCACCACTCGGCGTCGGCATCCCAGCGCGGCGCCGCCCAGTGCTCGGACGCGCCCTCCTGCTCCGCCGCGAGCTTCGAGCGCAGCTCCAGCCACCGGGTCTCCCAGACCTTGGGATCGTCGAGGACATCGTCGGGTCGGGTCCCGCTTCGGGCCACGAAGCCACCCGAGTCAAGGATCGGACGTCCGGTGGGGTCACCGGGCCGCTGGTATCGGAGATCGAGGCTGAGCCGGACCTGATCGTGCGTCTTGTTATCAAGGGCGCCATGGATCGTCCGCTTGTCCATGAGCAGGATGCTGCCCGGTCGCATCGGCAGCGGCGTCGGGGCTTCGGCCGGGAGCAGTCGATCCGGGATGCCGGCGATCCCCTCGACGATGCAATGCGGCACCAGTTCGGAATGACTGCCGGCGACGACCTGCAGGCAGCTGTTCTCGACGGTGGCCTCGTTCAGCGGAAGCCAGACCGTGATGATCTCGGATTCGTCGGCCTCCTCCACGTAGACACCGTTGTCCTGGTGCCACGGGACCTTCGCCGTGATCGTGGTCGGCGCCCCCAGCTCGCTCCGGACCACCGACTCCGTCGCGCGTCGTGGGAGCTTCATCCGGATGTGCTGGACCGGGTTCACCCCGATGTCCGGGCCGAGGATCGAGCCCACGACATCCAGCAGTCGCGGGTTCGTCAGGATCCGGAAGAGCGCCGGCCCGAGGTGGATCGGCGTGTCCGGGCGGACGCCGGACGGCGGGAGGGTGATGTCGAACCACTGGGCGTAGTCGCGTTTCGTCTCGAGCCAGACCGCGGTCAGCCGCTGGCCGAATGGCAAGCCGGCGTAACGATCGCGGAGGTCGCCCCTGGCGATAAGGATGTCGACGAGCGCGTCCAGCCGGGCGCCGTACTCCTCGAGGACCGGGTCGATGTCGCGGGCAGGGTCCAGGACGTCGTCGACGACCAGGTAGCCGTCACGTCGGAACCGCTCCAATGTGGACGGCGCGAGCGCCGCAGTCCCCGCTGTCATCGGTGGAACACCTCCGGAGTCGATCGGGATGGCCCGCGAGGGCGAAGTGATCGACCGTCATCCGCACTAGACACGTCTATACTAGTCGACGTGTCCAGCCGCACACAACCCCCGCCGGACGTGACCGAGGTCGTGGGGTCCGACGGCATCCGACTGGCGATGCGCCAACCTGGTCTGCGCCGCTATTTCATCGGGCAGACCATCAGTGTGACCGGTTCATGGATGGCCTTCGTGGCGCTCGGATGGCTGGCGTTCGCCGTGACCGGGTCGCCGGCCGCGGTCGGCGCCGTGACGGCAGCCCGGACCCTGCCGATCCTCCTGCTGGCGCTGCCGGCGGGTGTCCTTGGCGATCGCATCGACCGGCGTCGGATCATCATCGCGACCAGCCTGCTCGGCGCCGCTGCCGCCGGAGCTCTCGCCGTGCTTGCCGGCCGTGACGACCTGACGATCGCTCCGCTGCTCGTGTTGAGCGCCGCAGCGGGGGTCGGCAGTGCCATCGAGCTGCCGACCTACAACGCCTTCTTGGGCCAGCTTGCCGGGCGGTACATCGTCCCCGCGATC
Source organism: uncultured Chloroflexia bacterium (assembly GCA_963746865.1). Classification (GTDB taxonomy): domain Bacteria; phylum Chloroflexota; class Limnocylindria; order Limnocylindrales; family CSP1-4; genus SPCO01. The sequence continues at coordinate 263,469 of CAVVDB010000005.1, read as the reverse complement.
GCCCTCAACGGGGTCGTGTTCAACACCGCGCGGATCATCGGCCCCGGGCTGGGTGGTGTCCTCCTCGTCACCAACGGGCCCGGCGCGGTCTTTGCCTTCAACGCGGCATCCTATCTGGCGCTCGCGTTGATCCTGGCCACGCTCGATGCCGGGACGGCGATCGTGCGCTCACTCGACTCTGGGGGCGTGCGTGCGGCTGTCACCTACGTGCGGAGTGACCCCCGCTTGGTCACCATCCTGATCCTCCTCGCCGTCCACACGATGACCATGTCGATCCCGGTCTTCCTCGCGGCGCCGATCGCCGTGGGGCTCGGCGGTGGCGCACTCGGGACGGGCGTCCTGATCGCCGCGGCCGGGGTCGGGGCGATCATCTCGCTCATTGGGATCGCCCGCTGGGGTGGCCGACCATGGCGGCGCTGGCTGATCGGCGCCGGCGTCCTCGGGGCCGCCGGCCAGGTCGCCCTCGCGGCGGCCGATTCGATGGAGGCCGGGACGGTCGCCATGGCCGTTGCCGGAGCGGGGATGGTCACCTACACCGCGGTCTCGAGTGCCGTGATCCAGGTCATCTGTCCGGAGGGGCTCCGGGCACGCCTGATGAGCTTCTACGTCATCGTGATCCCCGGGATCACGCCACTGGCCGCGATCGTGGCGGGTGTCGTGGCCTCGGGCATCGGGATCGACGCGACGCTCGTCGTGGCAGCCGCCATCTGGATCGGCGTCCTTTGCCTCGCGACGTTCGCGTCAGCGGGTCTTCGTGCGCTCGCCGATGGCTCGGCCACTTCCTGGGACCGGGCTAGACAGGTATAGTCGGTCGCCACAGGGAGGTTTGGCGTGGCGATCGATATCGTGATCCCCGAGGTCGGGGAGGTCGGGATGGAAGTGACCTTCGTCAGCTGGTACCGCCAGGAGGGCGACGAAGTCGTGGAGGGCGAGCCCCTCTTCCAGGTCGATACCCAGAAGACGATGTTCGATGTCGAGGCGGTCGGCTCGGGCCGGCTGGCCGGGATCAGGGCCGCTCCCGGCGATCTCGTCGAACCCCACCAGGTCATCGCCACCATCCTTGCCCCGAACGAGTCCTACGAGCCGGCAGCTCCGTCCGACCTGCCTGACACCGCCATTGCACCTCCAGCCCCTCCTTCGCCGCCCGCGGCCGGTGCACCGCCAGCGGTCGCGTCGGCTCCTGCCATTCCGCCGGCCGGAGCCCGCCGCCCCGCCGCGAGCCCTCGCGCAAAGGCCCTGGCGGCGTCACTCGGCGTCCCCCTCGAGTCGATCTCGGGGACCGGCTCGGACGGCCTGATCACCGAGGCCGACGTCCGCGAAGCGAGTCGAGCGTCCTCGACCGATCGTGAGCCGACGGCCGGCGCCGCACCCGTCGACCGGCAGAGTCGGACGCGCCGCGCCGTCGCCGAGCTGACGTCCCGCTCGTGGACCGATGCCCCGCATTTCTACGTCCGACTCGACGCCGACATCAGCCTTGGCCTCGAACGGGCGAAGCCCCTTCCGCTCATCGTGGCGGCCCTGGCTGCGGCGCTCGGGGACCGACCGGAGACCCACGTCGGATGGGGGCAGGGCGGGTCGGTCAGCGTCCGGTCATCGGTCGACATCGGGATCCTCGTCGACACGCCCGACGGCCTGCTGCTGCCCGTCGTCCGTGACGTCGGCCACCTCGACCGCGCGGCCCTGACCTCGGCCATCGCCGCCGCGGCGGATCGTGCCCGGAGCGGACGCCTCACCGCCGACGACTTCGGTCCGCGGAGCGCGACCGTGTCGAACCTCGGGATGTTCTCGGTCGACGAATTCGCGGGCATCGTCGCGGTCCCCGATCCGCTGCATGTTGTCGATCGGGCGGGCCGGGATCCGGCCGCGCTGGGATGGCGTCGCGTGGCAGCCGCGAACCATCTGCACGTTGACCTTGTCGGTCGACCACCGGATCCTCGACGGCGCGGACGCGGGTCGCCTGCTGACCGCCCTGGAGGCTCGCCTCGAGGAGCCCGACTGGTTCGCCTGACGGCCGGTCAGTCGAAGCGTTCCGGCGTCAGGTAGTGGTGGCTGTACCGGTAAAGACACTGGCGGCGCAACTCGTCCGGATCGTCGAGTTCGGGGCCGAATCGCGACAGGCGGAACCACGACAGGTCGAATGGCTCCTCGTCGTTGTGGATCCAGTGCGCCATCGCTTCGCCGGCGGCCGGTGAGATGGACAGCCCGCCGACCACGCACCCACTCATCACCCAGAAGCCAGGCACCGCAGCCACTCGATCGAGGATGTGGTGGCCATCCACCGTCATCGTCGGCAGACCACCTCGGAGTTCGGCGATCGGTGCACCGCGAAGGTCGGGGTACTCGTCGAGGACATCGTCGGTCAAGCGCCGCAATGGCGCGATGTCGAGTGGCAGATCTGCGATCCCGTTCGGGAGGCTCGACGGATCGACCGCGATCGGGTCCGGCTCGTAGCCGCCGAACATCAACCCGCCTCGCTCGGGCCGGACGTACACGTGCGCGTCGACGACCCGGGCGATCGGCATGTCCGGCGTGATCGATGGGATCGGCTCGGTGATGTAGAGCTGATGCCGGACCGGCGTGACCGGCAGGCGCAGACCGACCATCGCGGCGATGCTTCCGGCCCAGGCGCCCGCCGCATCGACGACGACCGGGGTCCGGATGATGCCGCGATCGGTCTCGACGGCGTCGATCGCTCCGTCGACGATCCGGATGTCGGTCACGGTCGTCTCGGGCAAGATCGTCGCGCCGCGCCGCTCCGCGGCTCGCAGGTAGGCCCGGGGCACGTCCCCTGGTTCCAGGTAGAGATCCGACCCCGTCCACCACATCGCGACCGCCCGGGCGGGGTTCACGTACGGCGCCAGCCGTCGGGCTTCCGGCTTGTCGATGAGTTCGATATCGATCCCACGGGCCTGGCCTCGGCGGACCTCGTCGCGAACCTGTTCCGCGTATGCCTCTGTGCGGGCGATCTTCAACGCCCCCGTCTGGTGGTAGGCCAGCGGCTCGCCGGTTTCGGCCTCGAACCCCACGATCTGCTCGACGCTCCGGATCGCCATCCGGCTCGTAACCTGGTCGTAGCGGATCTGCTGCGTCTGGCCGGCCGCCCGGGGCGAGGTCTGCGATGCGACCGCATAGCGATCTACCACGGCCGGCCGAAGTCCGAGGACTGCGAGGTGGTAGGCCACACTTGCGCCGAACGCCCCGGAACCGATGACCACCGCATCCGCCTGTTCGATCAAGACTCGCCTCCCGATGCCCGGCCGCAGGGACCTATACGAAACTAGACAGGTATATACTCCTACCATGGACACGCTCCCGTTCGCAACCTCGCGGAAGCTGGAGGCGATCGATCTGACGGATCGACTAGGCGAGGTCCGACTGGACGACGGCTTCGTCTGGCTGAGTACGCCGCACACGACCGGGGCGCTGATCCTGTGCGAGTCGGATCCGGAGATGCTCGAAGATCTCGAGCGCGTCGCGCGCGATCTGCTCGCCCCGTTCGAGCCGTTCCGCCACCACAAGAACGACAATCCGAACGCCGCCGCACACCTGCTGTCGGCGATGTTCGGCAGCCAGCTGGTCCTTCCGGTCCGGGATGGGCGTGTCCTGCTCGGGACGTACCAGCGGATCCTCTTCCTCGAGCTCGATGGACCGCGAGAGCGGCAGCTCCTCGTGGCCTCCATCGGCAGCGCTCCGAAGGGCTGACGATGCGCATCGCTGTCGGCGCCGATTCGAACGGCTATGCCCTGAAGGAGCATGTCAAGGCGCACCTCGTCGACCTCGGCCACGATGTGGTCGACCACGGCGTGACCGGAGCGGACGACGTCGACTACCCGGACATCGCGGTCGTCGTGGCCACCGCCGTCGCGGACGGGTCGGTCGAGCGGGCCGTCCTCGTGTGCGGGACCGGACTTGGTATGGCGATCGCTGCCAACAAGGTCCAGGGTGTTCGCGCGGCACCGGTGACCGACCCGTATTCGGCCGAGCGAGCGATGAAGTCGAATGACGCACGCGTACTCTGCCTGGGCGGCCGCGTCGTCGGCGCCGAGGTGGCGACCCTCCTCGTGGACCATTGGATCGCGTCCGAGTTCCAGGGGGGTACGTCGGCTCGGAAGGTCGGTAAGCTCGAAGCGCTCGATCGCGCTCGCACGACCGACGACCGCTGACGTGGCCACGGCCGGTGTCGACGGGCGAGGCCGATCCGTCGTCGGGCTGATCGGCCTTGGTGTCATGGGCGCGCCCATCGCCCGATGCATCATCGCGGCCGGCTTCGCGCTGGTCGTCCATGGTCGGTCGGCGCGGACGCTGGAGGGGCTCTCGTCGGATGGTGCGACGGTCGTGGCGGATCCGACCGCCGTCGCCGCGGCCGCCGATGTCGTCCTGCTCGCGCTACCCGATGCTGACGCCGTCTCCGTGGTCGTTGACGGCATGCTCGGCGGGCGAGGACTCCGCGCTGGGACGATCGTGGTCGACCTCTCCACGATCGCCCCGAGCGATGCCATCCGAACGGGCGACCGCATCGAGGCGGCCGGGGGATCCTTCGTCGATGCGCCGATGTCGGGCGGTCCCGCCGCGGCGAAAGACGGCACGCTGTCGCTCATGGTCGGCGGCGACGTCGACGCCGTGGCGGCGGCTTCACCCGTCCTCGAGGCGTTCGCGACGTCCATCACCCACTTCGGGCCAGTCGGTTCCGGTCAGGTCGCCAAGGCATGCAACCAGCTCGTCGTGATGGGCACCTTGGAGGTCATCGCGGAGGCGTTGACGCTGGCGTCCGACGCCGGGATCGATCCGGATCGACTTCGGACGGCGATGCTCGGCGGGCTGGCCCAGAGCCGGATCCTCGACGTCGCGGGCCGGCGGATGCTCGATGACGACTTCGAGCCTGGGGGTAGGATCGCGTTCCACCTCAAGGACGTGGCGACCATCCGGGCCATGTCAGCGGAGCGCCGGCGATCGTTCCCCGGGTTCGAGGCCGCGGCTGTGGCGGTCGCCGCCGTCGTCGATGGTGGCGACGGCGACCAGGACCACGCCGCGATCGTCCGGCACGTCCGGGGCAGCGCGTCCTCGGATCCACCGACGATCACCTTTGCCGATGTCGCGACCAGTCGACGCTACGAGCTGCCCGGTCGTGACTGGACCCTGTTGCTCGGGCCACAGAACAGTCCGAGCCGACGGATGACGGTCTCGATCGCGTCGTTCCCACCCGGCTCCGGGCCTCCGATGCACGTTCATCGACTCGAAGATGAGGTCGTCTACGTCATCAGCGGTCGCGGCCGTCTCGAGGCCGAGGCGGGGGGTGGCCGTCTCGAGCCCGGAGCGTCATTCCACGTGCCTGCCGGCCTGTACCACGGTGCCGTCAACGACGGCGACGAACCCCTCGTGCTCCTGTGCACCTTTTCGCCCCCGGTCGTGCCGGGGACCTACGACCCGCCACCGACCGGCTGATCGATCCACGCTCGTCCGTCCGACACGACGATCGTCTGACCGACTCGAGGCGCGAGGACGCTCAGCACGGATCCATCCGACTCGAGATCCTTGACGAACTCGACGATCTCGGGATCGTCGGCATTCAGGTAGTGGGTGGCGATCGCGATCGGTGCTCGGAGCAGGCGGACGGCAAGGGCCGCCTCCGACGGTGACATCTCGCCGGTCAAAATCTCGCCCGGGCCTTCGAGCACCGCGATCTCCTTGGGGTGGGTCGGCCCCACGATCGCAACGGTCGGTGCATAGAGGTCGGCGATCAGTCGCAGGTCGCCGAAGATCGCGCTGTCCCCCCAGTGATAGATCCTCGTTCCCGCCTCCGGCTCGACGATGAATCCGAGTGGGGTCCCCGTCACGGTCTCGCCCGATGCCAGGTGCACCGCGGACCAATGGTGGGACTCGACGGGCCGGATCACGAGGCCTGCCACCTCGACCACGATCCCCCAGATCGTGGCGCGGACCTGCGAGGCCGGCATCCCGCCATCGATCAGCAACGCCCGCACGTCCGCGCCGCAGACGACCGGTGCTCCTGTCCGTGCCGCGATGGCCGCCGTGTCGCCCAGATGATCAGGGGCTCCGTGGGTGACGAGGATGACGTCCGGGCGCTCGAGGTCCGCCGCGCTGACGGGTGCGGCCGGACTCCCGGTCAGGAACGGATCGATGAGGATGCGGCCCCGCGGACCGACGATCTCGTACCCGGCGGCACCGAGGAATCGGAGGTTCGTCGCCATCGCCGTAGCCTACACGATACAGGTATATACGTGTTATGGTCGGGGCACTGTTGGGCCGCACCCGGATCGACGGCCAGGAGTTGAGGAGGTTGGGGCGTGACCGAGCCGCAGTCGACCGTCGCCATCGTGGGTGGCGGAGCCATGGGCGGGCTGTGGGCTGGCAGGTTGGCCACGGCCGGGCACGCCGTCTCGATCCTCGACGTGTCACCCGCGTTGCTTCGGGCGATCGAGGCCGACGGAATGACCGTCCGCGAAGCCAGCGGGGATCTCCATGTCAGGGTCGTCGCGACCGACGATGCCGCCGCCATCGGCGTCGTCGACTTCGTGATCGTCTTCGTCAAGGGCCCGCACACCGCGGCGGCGGCCGTCGGCCTCCTGCCGCTACTGGGTGCGGAGACCGTGGTCGCGACACTGCAGAACGGGTGGGGCAACGCCGACCTGCTCGCTGAGCGTGTGGATCCGGGCCGGCTCGTGATCGGTGTGACTTACGAAGGGGCGACCGTCGAGTCCCCCGGAATCGTCCGGCACCCGGGCAGCGGGCCGACCTACGTCGGGCCGTACGTCGAGGGCGGAGCGGCCGATCCCGCGGAGCAATTCGGCGACCTCCTTCGATCGGGCGGGTTCGACGCGATGTCCGCCCCGGCCGTCCGCACCGATATCTGGCGGAAACTGATCCACAACAGTGCCTGCCTGCCGGTCGCCGCGCTGACAGGCCTGCGGGCGAGCGCCCTCATCTCGGTCGCCCCGGCCTGCGATCTTGTCGACGCGTTGACGCGCGAGTGCGTGACCGTCGCCCAGGCGCTCGGTCACGACATCGTCCTCGAGGAGCGGATCGAGCGGATCCATGCGGTCCTGTCGGCCGCCGGGGACGGGATCCCGTCGATGCTCGCGGATGCCCAGGCGCAGCGACCGACGGAGATCGAGACGATCAACGGCGCCGTAGTCCGCGCCGCAGCGGGTCTCGGGCTCGACACACCGCTCAATCGCGCCATGGTGGATCTCGTCCACGCCATGGAGGCCGCCTGGGCCCGCTGACCGGGACCAGCTTTGGTCAGTCGCGAACCTCGATACGGAGCTCCGGGGACCGCGCCGGGTCGACCGAAAACCTGAACCGGTCGCCACGATAGAGCGCCTCTGAGTAGCGAAGCGGCTCACGGGCCGATGAATAGGCGACCCCGGTGATGAGGACCAACGGGTGGCCGGCATGGACCCCGAGGACCTTCGCATCCTCGCCCGTCGCGATGACCGCCTCGAGTTGATCCCGCGACTCCGTGACACGTGCTCCGACCCCGACCATGAGCTCGGTCAGCGATCCCGTGAGGTCGCCCTCGAGGACGCCGGCATACCGGGCCGGAAGGTAGGACGTATGGATCGCCGCCTGCGTCCCCTCGACCAGCCTCAGGCGCCGCATGAAGACCACACGGGCGGCCGTCGGTATCGCGAGCTCCTGGGCGATACCGTCGGGCGGCACTGCCAGGCCCGCATCGAGGACGCGCGTCTCGTGACGAAGCCCCAAGGCGTCCATCGCCACAGAGAAGCTCAGCTGCTGCGACGGTCCGTGGGCGATCTTCGGCGGGGCGACGAAGGTCCCCTTGCCCGGTTGCCGGAACAGCAGCCCGTCGCCGACCAGGCGATCGAGTGCCTTGCGGGCGGTCATCCGGCTGACGTCAAAGCGCTCGGAGAGTTCACTCTCGGAGGGGACCTGGTCCAGCGAACGAAGCTCCTGGTTGCGGATCCTGTTGCGGAGCTCTTCCTCGATCTGGATGTAGAGCGGGATGGGAGAGGTGCGCTGGACCATTCGGCGATCGACTCCCGAGAGACAGGTGCCATCGACCTGTATGTTCGCGTTCGCTCCGGATGATACCAGTGTCCCGATCGCCACGATCCGTGGTCATCGGGCCGCGTGTGAAGCGCCAAGTCAGTACTCGTCTATACGTGTATATTTGAGTAAATCAACCCCGTCCGACCGTCACGAGGAGATGTCCGCGTTGCCTGCCGATCGAGCGTCGAGCGAGTGGGGGGTCCTGCTCAAGATCCGCGAGGGTGGAAGCGGTTCACCACCGACCAACGAACAGCTCGGACGCTTGATGGCGGCCCTGCCAGGGACAGACAAGCGACTCACCGGCGGCGGTCGGGACTTCACCGTGTGGTCTTGGTTCGACGCCGCCGATGCGCCGTCCGCGATCGATGCGGCCGGGATCCTCGTCCGGGCTGCGGCGGTCGACGTGGGGATCGGCCCGCTCAAGGTCATTCGCGCCCACGCCGCCTCGGTCGAGGGGCGATCGTCACCATTCCGCGGGATCGCCGAGCGACTCGGCCGGCGGGATCAGTGGACCGTCTATTTCAAGGTCGTCTCGCCGCTGGACGCGGCGCCGGCGGATGACGGCGCCCTCGAGCGTGTCGCGGCCGCGCTCGACAGGCCGGACACGGCCGTGACGTTCGGTGGTGACCGAGAGAAGTTCCTGCTCGATGATGGCCACGGGATCGTCGTCCGCTTCTGGGTCGAAGGGCCCGACCCATCGAAGGCGTTCGCTGAGGCCAGGGACGACATGGTCCAGGCCCTGGCTCGGTCGGGGCTGGGCGACTGGACGATCGTCCGGATGCAGGCGGCGACTGCCGAGGCCCGCCACGGCGACTGGTTCCCGGGCGCCGCCAAGCGACAGCCGCTGGTCACGGAGGAGACACGGTGACGGCCGCTGAATGGTCCGTCCTGATCACCGTCGAGCAGGCCTCGGATCAGGAACCGATCACCGAAGACCAGCGATCGGGGATCCTGGACCGGCTGCCTGGCGGTGAGAAATGGCTCCAGTACCCACCCGCCAGCGGTCGTGGTCACGGGTTCGAAACACGCTGGTGGGAGACCGGCGACGATGCCGGCGCCGTCGGGCCCGTCGCTACGAACAGGTTCCTCGAGGCTGTCGATGCGGTCGACCTTCGCGGCGTCGAGATCGTGCTCGTCCACATCGCGTCCGCCGGCGATCGCCTCAACGAGGCCGTGATCGGCCTCGAGCGTCGACAGGGGACCGACTTCGCACAGACCGACTGGAGCGTCATGCTGCGCGCGGTGCCTGACGTCGCCGATCGCCCCGTCCCGCCGTCGTCCGTCGCCGCGATCGTCGACCGCCTTCGTCCGGACGCCATGGGTACCGGCCGTGACGGCCTGATCGAGGTGCGGTTCTGGGTGGTGGCGGATGATGCCGTCGCGGCATCGTCGATCGGCGCCACAAGGTTTCGCGACGCGATGTCCGAGCTCGGGCTCGGCGGTTGGACCATCGTTCGCGACCACACCGCGTCGGTCGCCGAGATGACTCGGGCAGCCTACATCGGGGTCGAGCGCCGAGTCCTGTCGGTCGACGCAGCCAGCCTTCCGGTCGTCATCCGCCTCTGAGACGGGGGTCCCGATCGCCCGGGCGGCGAGGAAAGGGCGGTCGCGAGTGCCCGGGGGAGGCGCCCGCGACCGCGATGGGCTGTGCCTACACGAGCCAGCCGGGCTCCGGGTCGCCGAACTTCGAGAGCAGGTAGTCGCGGGATCCCTCGACGGCCTTGCGCGGCGCGTCGAGCGAGGCCTTGAGCCGGAAGTCCTCCTTGAGGATCTCGCCGGCGACCATGACCGTCTTGACGTTCGACACGTCCGCGGCGCAGACGACGGCCCCGACGGGGTCGATGATCGGGGCGACGTTCACCGCCGACCCGTCGATGACCACGATGTCGGCCTGCTTGCCCGGGGTGATCGAGCCGGTCCGATCTGCGATCCCGGCGACCTGGGCGCCGCCCAGCGTCGCCCACGACAGGACCTGCCGCGACGTGATGAGCCCAGGTGACGCCTCGAGACCGTCGAGATTCGCGTCCCACGCCTCCTGGTGCTTGCGGCCGCGCTCCGAGCCGAATATCGAGCGCATCTGGGTGAACTGGTCGGACGGTGCCGTGGTCGCGACGTCCGACGACAGCCCGATCGGCAGGCCGTACTGGAGGGCGGTCACGGCAGGGGCCCAGCCGTGGCCCATCTGGACCTCGATCTGCGGCGCGAACGAGACGTTCCCGCCGGAGTCGCGGGCCAACGCCCACTCCTCGTCGGTGAAGTGCGACGCGTGCACATACGTCGTGTTGGGCAGCAGCAGGTCCATGTCGCGCAGGATCGTCACCTGCATCTTGGTGTACCCGAACCGGTCCATCGCGACGTGGACCGTGATGTTGAGCCCGAGCTCCTTGGCCAGCTCCCAGTCGTGGCGAACGACATCGGGCTTGCAGAAGTTGGGGCCGCGCGTCGCGAGTGCCATCGTCACCCGGCCCTCGTCCGAGTTGAAGTACTGCTTCCGGATCCGCCGGGCGTCGGGTCCATCCGAGGTCAGGACGCTGCCCGTGTAGTCCGGACCGAACCACCAGTCGACGAGCGACGTGTTCCCGAACCCGTAGGCGAAGACCGACCGGATCTTCGACTCCTGGAGGCCGCGGATGGCCTCGTCGGCGTGGGCCGGCGTATTCATGATGTGCGACCAGTCGACGAGGGTCGTGATCCCCGCGTTGATGCACTCCAGCGAACCCCACAGGTTGCCGGCGTAGACGTCGTCGGGTCGGTAGTGCGGCGCGAACTTGTCGAGGATCGACCCGAAATACGTGATCAGGGCGAAGTCGGGCGCACAGGTCCGGATCGACGTCTCCCACGTGTGCCGATGCGTGTCGATGAAGCCCGGGATGACGATGTCGCCGGTCGCGTCGATCGTGCGCGCGCCATCGGCCGACAGGCCGTGGCCGACGGCGGCGATCCGGTCGTCCTCGATGAGCACGTCGGCGCCATTCATCTCGCCGAGCGCCGGGTCCTGGGTGAGGACGATCCCACCCTTGATGAGCATTCGGTCCGTCATCGATCGTTCCCTCGTCTACGGTTCGGTCGGATCGGCTGGGTCGTTGACAGCGGTCTCGCGGTTGACTCCCTCCTCATGGCCGATCGGTCATCGCCGGCCCTCCTCACGCAGGTGACTCGCGACCATCGAGAAGTCGGTGTCCTCGCCCATCGATCGCTCCGCGTCCTGGATGACGCGGAGATTGATCGCCGCCTGGGGCATCGCCGTGCCGGACGCTCCGGCGAGCTGGGCGATCAGCCGGAGATCCTTGTCGGCGAGGGCCAGCGAGAACGCCACCGGCGTCGTCTCGGGCTCGACGAAGTTGGCCCGCTTGTAGCCCAGCATCGGGGCGCCGGCCGCGCTGGCGGCGAGGACGTCGTAGGCGAGCGCCCGATCGATCCCGTTGCGCTCGGCGAGCACGAGGCCCTCCGCGACGCACTGGTTGAGCCCGAAGATGAGCGTGTTGACGGCGAGCTTCATGGCCGCCCCGCTGCCGAGCGGGCCGAGGTGGAAGACGCGCCGCGCCAGGCGGTCGAGGATCGGACGGGCGCGCTCAAGGTCATCGACCTCGCCGCCGACCATGATCGTCAGCTCTCCGGCCAGGGTCGAGGCGACGCTGCCAGAGACGGGCGCGTCCAGGACGCCGGCGCCGTGCGAGCGGACCGCTGGGGCGACTGCCCGGATCGTGTCGGGCAGCACGGTGCTCATCTCGACGGCGATCGCACCAGCCCTGATCCCGACGGTGACCCCATCCGGACCGTCGTACAGGTCGCGGACGGCCGTGTCGTCGGCGACCATCGAGATGACGACGTCGGCCCCGGCCGCCGCCTCGGCTGGAGTGGCCGCCACCGTCGCCCCGATCCGTTCGGCCAGCGCGATGGCCCGGTCGGGAGAGCGGTTGTAGAGGACGACCGTCACGCCCTGTCCCGCCAGGCGCTCGGCCATGGCCGAACCCATCCGGCCGGTGCCGAGGACCGCGACGGTCGGATCAGCCATCGATGGAAACCTCAGGCGGCGTCGTCGAGGCGACGCTTGACCGTCGCCACGATGCGCTCCACGGACGGGATGGCGAGGTCCTCCAGCACCGACGCCGACGGCAGCGGGATGTGCGGGGTCGTGATCCGGACGATCGGGGCATCGAGGCTGTAGAACCCCTCGTCGGCCACGATCGAGGCGATCTCCGCGCCCCAGCCGCACAGCCGCGGGTTCTCCTCGACGGTGAACAGCCGGCTGGTCTTCTTGACCGACGCGAGGACGGTCGCCGTGTCGAGCGGGACCAAGGAGCGGAGGTCGATCACCTCGGCGTCGATGCCGTGCTCGGCGGCCAGCCGGTCCGCTGCCTCCACGGCCTTCGGCACCATCGCGGCGAGGGCGACGATCGTCGCGTCCGACCCGGCCCGCACGATCCGGGCGGTCCCGAGCGTGTCGACGACCTCGCCGTCGGGAACCTCGCCCTTGATCGCGAAGAGGGCCTTGTGCTCGCAGAAGATGACCGGGTCGGGATCGCGGATGGCGGCGGCCATCAGGCCGACGACGTCGGCCGGGGTGGACGGTGCGACGACCTTCGAGCCCGGGATCGCCATCGCCCAGTTCTCGACGCTCTGGCTGTGCTGCGCCCCGAACCGGAGGCCGGCGCCGTTGGCCGTCCGAAGCACGATCGGGATCGACACCTGGCCGTCGGTCATGTAGCGGGTCTTGGCGATCTGGTTGATGACCATGTCCCAGGTCACCGCGAAGAAGTCGGAGAACATCAGCTCGGCGATCGGGCGGAGGCCGGTCATCGCCGCGCCCATCGCGGCGCCCACGATGGCCTGCTCACTGATCGGCGTGTCACGCACGCGCTCGGGACCGAACTCGTCGAACAGCCCTTCGGTCAGCTTGAAGACGCCCCCGGCCGCCCCGACATCCTCGCCGATCAGGACGACGCTCGGGTCGCGCCGCATCTCCTGGGCGATGCCATGGGCGATGGCCGCCGCGATACGTCAGTTCCGCCATGCCGAGCCTCCATCGCTCCAGACCTGGGTCTCGAGGACCTCCGGCCCGGGTTCGGGGGCGGCGCGTGCCTCGGCTTCCGCCTCGGCCACCGCGGCTCGTGTCGCCTCGTCGATGGCGTCGAGCTCCATGGCCTCCACCCCGTCCGCCTCCAGCCGGATTCGATAGGCGGGGATCGGGTCGCGAGCCTTCCACGCCTCGACCTCGGCGTCGGGGCGGTACTTGCCCGGGTCGGCCCGCGAGTGGCCGCCGTGGCGGTAGGTGACGGCCTCGATGAGCGATGGTCCGTCGCCGGCGCGCGCCCGGTCGATGGCGGTCCGGGCGACCCCGTGGACCGCCTCGACATCGTTGCCATCGACCAGGATCGACTCGAGCCCGTACGCGGAAGCCCGGTCGGCGGCCGGATGCTCGACCGCCGTCACGTCGCGGATCGGCGTGTATTCCATGTACTGGTTGTTCTCGCAGACGAAGACGACTGGCGCCTTCCAGACGGCGGCCATGTTGAGCGCCTCGTGGAACGCGCCGATATTCGTCGTGCCGTCGCCGAAGAAGCAGACCGAGACTTGTCCCGACTTGCGGTACTGCGCGGACCAGGCCGCCCCGAGGGCGATCGGCAGGTGCGCCCCGACGATCGCGTACGAGCCCATCGCGCCGTGCGCGACGCTGGTGAGGTGCATCGATCCACCCTTGCCGCCGAGCAGGCCGGTGGCCCGCCCGAACAACTCGGCGAAGATCGGCGCCATCGGGACGCCCCGGGCCAGCGTGTGGTTGTGCCCGCGGTAGGTGCAGAAGGTGTAGTCGTCGGTGCGCATCGCCGCGGCGACCCCGGCCGCGACGGCTTCCTGGCCGACGCCGAGATGGGTCGTGCCACGCACGAGACCCTCGAAGAACAGCTCCTGGGCACGGACCTCGAAGAAGCGGCACTCGACCATCGTCCGGTACATCCGGAGTCGGGTCTCGCGATCGATGTCGGTTGCGGTCGTCGCCATCGGGGCCCTCTTAGTAGGCGTTCGCGACGAACAGCTCGTCGGACGGGAAACGGGTGATGACCTGCGGTCCGTCGGCGGTGATGACGACCTCCTCCTCGATCCGCGCTGCGGAGATCCCGTCCTTGGCCGGGCAGTAGGTCTCGAGGGCGATGACCATCCCCTCCTTGAGCTCGACCGGGTGCTCGAGCGAGTTGAGCCGGCTGATGATCGGGCGCTCGTGCAGGAACAGGCCGACGCTGTGGCCGAACTGGAGGCCGAAGCACTCCATCTCGTTGTCGAAGCCGAAGTCCTGGGCCTTCGGCCAGACGCTTGCCACCTGGGCGGTCGAGACGCCCGGGCGCATCAGCTCGATCGAGGCGTCGATCCACTCGCGCGCCTGCTTGTAGGCGTCGCGCTGGGCGTCGTTCGCCTTGCCGACCACGAACGTCCGGTAGTAGCAGGTCTTGTAGCCGACGAAGGTGTGGATGATGTCGAAGAAGGCCTGGTCGCCGGGCCGGATGATCCGGTCCGAGAAGACGTGCGGGTGCGGGCTGCAGCGCTCACCGGAGACGGCGTTGATGTTGTCGACGTGCTCCGATCCGAGGTCGAACAGGAACTTCGTGACGTTGGCGACCAGCTCGTTCTCGCGGATCCCGGGCTTCAGCTGCTCCGAGATGAGCTGGTAGGCGCCATCGACCATCGAACAGGCGATGTTCAGCAGGGTGATCTCGTCGATCGACTTGACCTCGCGTGCGTCGAGCATGACCTGCTGGCCGTCCCGGACGGTGACGCCCTCCTCGGTCAGGGCGGCGAGCATCGGCGGCTCCACGATGTCGACGCCGAGCGGCATGTCGGCCACGCCCTCGGCCTTCAGGATGTCGCGGATCTCGCGAGCGGCCGCCCGGAACAGTCCGGCGTCCGGGGCGACAGCGCCACGCAGCCCGACCATCCCGGCATGGATGTTCTCCTGGCGCATCCACGGGCAGAACAGGCGATGGTGCTTCGCCGCCGACCCGAAGTCCCAGACGTGCGGATCGCCGCCGCGGGTCAGGAGCGCGTAGCGGGTCATCTTGTCGCGCGCCCACTCGCCGATGTGGGTGCTCGTGGTGTACCGGATGTTGTTGAAGTCGAACAGCAGGACGGCGCCGAGCTCGGAGGCGTCGATGGCCGCCCGCGCGCGCCCGAGCCGATACGTCCGCAATCGGTCGACGTTCCAGCGCTCTTCCCAGTCGACATTCATCGAGCCGGGCGAGGCGACGGGTCTCGTCATCTGGGTACCCCTGTGGAGGTTGACAGGCTGTCGGCTGGTGGGACGCGCCGTTCATCCATGCTACACACCCACCGGCCCGGCGCAAGTCGCCATCGCTCGATCAGGGTTGAACATGTGTACAACATGGCTTGACAGGTATTGCACCGACTCTGCACACTCGCCGGCAGCCGCGCGGGGCTGGGATCACGTGGAGGAGATCAGATGCTCGTGAGTTCCGACCGACGCCTTGCGAGGGGCCTCGCTGGCCTGCTCGGCGTCGCCGTCATCGTCCTCGGATGTTCGAGTTCGGGCGCCTCGACGGCGCCAAGTGCGGCCGCACCGAGTGCCGCCGCCCCAGTGCCGCGGCCCCAAGCGCCGCAGCACCGAGCGCCGCCCCGAGCGTGGCGGCGAAGACGCTCGAGATCGCCTACCTGTCGTTCGCCGTGGCCAACAGCTACGACGCGCCGATGCTCGCCGCAGCCCAGGCCGCCGCGGCCGCCGGGAACGCCAAGCTGACCGTGTTCGACGGAACGCTGACGCCGCCGACGCAGCTGAAGCAGCTCCAGGACGCGACCGCGTCCGGCAAGTACGACGCGATCATCACCCAGCCGCATCTACGGGGCCGGCCTCGTCGAGGACGTCAAGAAGACGATCGCCGCCGGCATCGCTGTCGGCAACATCGACCAGATCCTCGGCGCCGACATGACGACGGCGGCCTCCCAGGTCGCCCGGCCTGAGCGCGAACGTCGCCTTCGTCCCGAGCGAGCTCGGCCGCAAGATCGGCGAACTCGTCGTCGACCGCCTGTGCCGATCTCAAGGCGAACCCGTGCAACGTCGGCTACATCTGGTCGGTCAAGGCCGCCGCGCTCGACATCGCCCTCAAGAAGGCGTTCGACGAGGCGATCGCCAGCCATCCCGAGATCAAGGTCGTGTCCGACACCGGCGAGTCGTTCTACACGACGGCGCTCGGCCTGAAGGCCTCACAGGACATCGTCGCCGCCCATCCGGACGTCTCGGTCATCGTCAGCGCCGACCAGGCCATCACCGGTGCCGTCGTGGCGGTCAAGGACATCAAGGACAAGGTCCGCCTCGTCGGCTACGGCGGCGGCACGATCGCGCTCCAGGGCATCGCCGACGGCTCCCGCTTCGGGACGGTCATGCAGATGCCGGCGACCGAGGGTCGCCTCGGCACGGAGCAGCTGATCGACGCGATCCGGACCGGGACGCCGGCTCCGGGCGTCGATCCGCTCGCGACGCTGAAGGACGGTGGTGTCGTGACGAAGGCCAACGTCGACTACTTCCTGCCGCTCACGGAGTGGCCGGGCTGAGTCCGGGCCAGTTCGGCTGACCGCTGGGCGACCACGGCCATGACGAGCGATGCCGTCCGCGCACCTCGAGGTCCGCGGGATCGGCAAGTCCTTCGGGGCGACGCGCGCCCTCGACGACGTCTCGATCGCCGATCCGGTGCCGGCTCGGTCCACGCGTTCGTCGGTGAGAACGGCGCGGGCAAGTCGACGCTGGGCAAGATCATCGCCGGCGTCTTCCCGCAGGATCAGGGCGACCTGGTCCTGCGAGGGACGACGGTCTCGTTCGGTTCCCCGCGCCACGCGCTCATCGACGGCATCGCGCTGGTCGCCCAGGAGGTCGCCCTCGTCCCGCGCCTGACCGTGGCCCAGAACGTCTTCCTCGGCGCCGAGCCGAGGCGCGCCGGGTTCATCGACCGCGAGTCGCTGCGCGATCGGTTCGAGCGGCTCGCGGCGGACACGGGCTTCGACCTCCAGGCCGGGACGATGGTCGGGCGGCCTGCCGCTCGCGCAGCAACAGCAGGTGGAGATCCTGCGCGCGCTCGCGCGGGAGGCGGACCTCATCGTCCTCGACGAACCGACCGCGAGCCTGTCGGGCGCGGAGACCGAGCGCCTGCACGAGATCGTCCGCGGCCTGCGGTCGCGCGGCCAGACGGTCATCCTCGTCTCGCATTTCCTGAGCGAGGTCCTCGACCTGTCGGACACGTCACCGTCGCTCCGCGACGGCCGCGTCGTCCGGACGAGCCCGACGACCGACGAGACGGAGGGCAGCCTCGTCCTCGGGATGCTCGGCCGGCCGGTCAGCCGGACCTACCCCGACAAGCGACCGGCCGCCGGCCGACGCGCCGGTCGCGCTGTCGATCGAGGGCCTGTCCGCGCCGGGCGTCGAGGACGTCGACGCTGACGCTCCGGGCCGGCGAGATCGTCGGGCTGGCCGGCCTCGTCGGTGCCGGCCGGTCCGAGCTCGCCCGGGCGATCTACGGCGCGAGCCCGACGACGGCCGGGAGCGTCCAGGTCGCGGGCGGCGCGCTGCCCGGGCGGCCGGGCGCGTCGATCCGGTCGGGCGTCGCGATGATCCCCGAGTCGCGCAAGGACGACGGCCTCATCCTGCGCGCGACCGATCCGGGAGAACGTCAGCCTGACCAGCCTCGGACGGTTCGCAGCGCCTCGGGTTCGTCCGCCGCGGCGCCGAAGCGGCGCAGGTCCGCGACGCCCTCGAGCGGGTGACGGGACGAAGCTGCTCGAGCGCCGGCCGGGTCGCTGTCCGGCGGCAACCAGCAGAAGCTGCTGTTCGCGCGGGCGCTGCTGATCGAGCCCGGGCGTCCTCATCGCGGACGAGCCGACGCGCGGCATCGACGTCGGCGCGAAGCGCGACATCTACGAGGTGCTGGTCGGTCTCGCCGCGGGCGGGATGGCGATCATCCTCATCTCGAACGAGGTCGAGGAGATCCTCGGCCTGGCCCATCGCGTGCTGGTGATGCGCTCGGGACGACTCGTCGCCGAACTGTCGGGTGCGGACATGACGGAGGAGGCCATCGTGAGCGCAGCGTTCGGCACGACGTCCTCGACCGCCGCATGAGCGCGGAGACGGTCGGCGCGGGAGCCACCGGCGTGCCGATCGCGCAGCGCGTCAGGCGCATGGTCGGGCGGGCCGGGATCCTCATCCCGTTCCTCATCGCGTTCGTGGTGCTGACCGTGATCAGCCCGCCGTTCCTGCGCGTCGGCAACCTCACCAACATCCTCGACCAGCAGGCCGGGATCATCATCGTGGCCTGCGCCGGGACGTTCGTCCTGATCGCCGGCGGGATCGACCTGTCGATCGGGGCGATCTACGGGCTGGCCGGCGCGGTGGCGCTGACGACCGCGACGTCGGTGTCGCCGGTGCCGTCGGCGTCCTGGCCGGGCTCGCGGTCGGGCTGGCGGTCGGGCATCGCCAACGGCGTCATCGTGACCCAGTTCCGGATCAACCCGCTGATCGGGACGCTGGCGATGACCTTCGTGGTCAGCGGCATCGCGGCGATCGTGACCAAGGGCAACCTCGTCGTCGCCCTCGACCATCGAGGACTTCCAGGCGTTCGCGGCGACCAAGATCCTCGGGCATCACGAGCGCGGCCTGGATGATGATCGTCATCGCGATCCTGGCCGTCATCCTGCTCAGCCGGACGACCTTCGGGCGGTACGTCTACGCGACCGGCGGCAACACCCAGGCGGCGCGGCTCGGCGGCGTCCGGGTCAACGCCATCCGGGTCGCGACCTTCGCGCTGAGCGGGACTGGCGGCCGGCGCTGGCCGGGACGCTCGACGCCTCGCGGGTCCTGAGCGCCCAGGCGACGCGGCGGCCAGTTCCTGACGTTCACCGTCCTGACCGGGATCATCGTCGGCGGAACGAGCATCCTCGGTGGCGAGGGCTCGATCGAGCGGACGGTCCTCGGCTGCCTGTTCGTCGCGCTCATCGCCAACGGCTTCAACCTGCTCGGGCTCGATCCGTTCTACCAGCAGGTCACGCTCGGTGTCATCCTCCTGCTGGCGGTCGGCGTCGACGCCTGGTCGCGCCGGTTCGAGTCGTAGGCAGGCCTGATCCGTCCCCGCTAGCGAGCATCGAGATGCACTCCGTCGGTCACGGTCGACTGGTCGTTCATCGACCAGCCGCGCCCGCCTCGGCCACCTCGTCCGGCCTCAGCCGCCTGCGGATCGTCGGTCCGGACCAGGGCGCCGTCCACACCGAGGCGGCCGTCGGGGCGCTGACCCCGGGCGGCTGGCTCGGCCGCATGTCCATTCGTTCGAGGAGGCGCTGTACGTCCTGGCCGGCGAGCTCCTGCTCGACCTCGATGGGCACGTCCACCGGCTGGTCGCCGGCGACTTCGCGCTCATGCCGACGGGTCTCCGGCACGCGCTCGGGAACGCCGGCGTCCGAGCCGGTCCGCTGGTTCTCGCTCAACACGCCGCAGCGGCTCGACCCGGCCGAGCGGCGCCGCGACACGTTCTTCGCGACGGCCGCAGGACCTGGCCGGATGGACGCGCAGGCGCGCCCGGCCCGCCGTTCGGCGACCCGTCCCTCCGCTCGGTCGGCCACTACGACGGCACGCCGCCGCAGGTCGAGGCGCTGCGGGTCGACGATCCGGCCCGCGGCCGCGCCCCGGCCGGCGCCGACACGGCGATCCTGGCCTACAGCGGCATCTCCGTGAAGATGCTGGTCGACCGCGACGTTCGGGGCCGACCACCTGACGATGTTCACCGTCGACTACGAGCTCGACGGCGCGGCCCAGGCCCACGACCACCCGTTCGAGGAGGTCTACGTCTTCCTCGCCGGCGAGGTCGAGTGCGAGATCGGACGGCGCAGCACTACACGTTCCGGCCGGGCGACGTCGCCTTCGCCGGCGTCGGCTCGATCCACGGCTTCTACAACACCGGCGCCGAACGCGTCCGCTGGATCGAGACCCAGGCGCCCCAACCGCCGGCCCGGCACGCGTATCGATGGGTCGACGCCTGGAGCCGGTTCGAGGAGGGCTGACATGTCGAGCGACGGCTGCATCGTGGTGGTCGGGGGGACGGAGGGCATCGGCAAGGAGCTGGCGCGCTACTACGCCGGCACCGGGCGCGAGACCGTCCTGACCGGCCGCGACGCGGCGAGGGCCGCGGCGGTCGCGGCGGAGATCGGCGGTCCGGCGCGCGGGATCGCCCTCGACCTCGCCAAGCCGAAGACGATCCGGGACGCGCTGTCGTCGGTCGGTCCGGTCCGCTACCTCGCGATCGTCGCCGATCCAGCGCGACGACAACACGATCCGTGACTTCGACATCGACCGGGCGCTCGAGCTCGTGACCCTCAAGCTGGTCGGCTTCGCCGAGGTCGTCCACGTCCTGCTCGACCGGTTGTCGCCGGACAGCTCGATCGTCCTGTTCGGCGGCCAGGCGAAGGACCGGCCGTATCCGGGCTCGACGACGGTCTCGACGGTCAACGGCGGGATCTCCGGCCTCGCCCGGACGCTCGCCTGGGAGCTGGCGCCGATCCGGGTCAACGCCATCCACCCGGGCATCACCGGCGACAGCCCCTACTGGCACGGCAAGCCGCCGGCGATCCTCGAGGGCCACCCGTCGAAGACCATCACGAAGAAGCTCGCGACGATGGACGATATCGTCGACGGCACGCGGTTCCTGCTCGAGAACCCGTCGGTCGAAGGGATCGACCTCGTCGTCGACAACGGACGGCATGATGTTCTGACGCCGATGAGGGCAGCGAGCTACCATCCCCGCGCGACACGAGCCGGGCGTCCGGACTACCCGGAGATGGGCGAGCGCCTGCGCGAGGCGCGTCGCGCCCGGAACCTGAGCCTGCGCGTCCTGGCCGAGCGGCTGGGCGTCTCGCCGAGCCTCATCTCGCAGATCGAGACCGGGCGCGCCAACCCGTCGGTCAGCACGCTGTACGCCATCGCCGCCGAGCTCGACGTCTCGCTCGACGAGCTGCTGTTCAACGACCGGCGGCCGCCGGAGCCGACCGCGCCGGTGCCGGCCCGAGCTCACCGCGCCGGGACGATGGCGCCGGCCGCCCCGGTCCAGCGCGCGCGCGGAACCGCGCACGCGATCCGGCTTGCGTCCGGGGTCAACTGGGAGCGGCTCACGACCCTGTCCGAGCCCGGCATCGAGTTCCTCCACGTGACCTACGAGGTCGGCGGCGCATCCAGCCCGCCCGACGCGTTCCAGCGGCACCCGGGCACGAATGGGGCTACGTCCTGAGCGGACGGCTCCAGGTCCGGATCGGGTTCGACGAATACGTCCTCGAGCCCGGCGACGCGATCTCGATCAACTCGTCCATCCCGCACCGGCTGGCGACCATCGGCGACGAGCCGGTCCAGGCCATCTGGTTCGTCCTCGGGCGGGCGCAGTTCGACGCCCAGACGCTCCTCGACGAGCACCGGACCGGCCGGGACTAACCGGCCTGCCGGAGACTCCCGAGATCCGCGCGGCGGCCGCGACGACCTGCTCGGCGAGCGGTCCCTCGACGCCGGCCGCCGGGAACCGGTATGACGGGCCGTGCAGGTGGACGGCCGCGACGACCTCACCGGACGCGTCGGCGACCGGTGCCGCGACCGACGAGATCCTCGTCGAATTCCTCGAGCGCCCACGTGTACCCGTCGCGCCGGATCGCGCGCATCCGCTCCAGCAGCGCGTCGGCGTGACGAGCGTCCGGTCGGTGAACCGCTCCATCGGGCGGCCGAGGTAGCGCTGGACGAAGGTCGGGGCGGCGTAGGCCAGCAGCACCTGGCCGGACGACACCGCGTGCAGGGGGATCCGCGACCCCGTCCAGTCGCGGACCGACACCGGGTTCGGGCTGCTCGACCTGGTCGATGTAGTGGACGAGGTTGCCGTCGGGCACGGACAGACCCGGCCGCCTCGCCGACGGCGTCGGCGAGTGTCCTCGAGCGACGGGCGCGCGAGCCCCGCCAGCGACCGGTTCGGCCGGATGCGGGCCGCGAGCGTCACCAGCCGCGGCCCGAGGCGGTAGCGCGTGTCGCCGGGGACCTGCTCGACGACCCCTTCGTGGGTCAGCGAAGCGAGGAGGCGGGCGGCGGTCGACTTGGGCAGGTCGACCCGATCGGCGACCTCGGTCACCCCGATCGGGCCGTCGGCGAGCGCGCCGAGGACGGCGAAGGCCCGCTCGATGGACTGGACTCTGGACATCAGGCCCCTTCTCGGCTAGATTCTCGCTCCACGGAGTTCCATCATACGGCACGGTTCCACGATGTGGAACCCCGAAAACCCAGGAGACCCGATGACGCAGGACGAGTACGCGGAGATCGATCTCGCGGCGCTGTCCGACGACGAGCTCACCGAGCAGATGCACAACGACCTCTACGACGGCATGGCGGCCGAGATCGTCGAGGGCACGAACATCCTGCTGGGGCGTGGCTGGTCGGCCACCCGGGTCCTCGACGACGCGCTGGTCGCCGGGATGAAGATCGTCGGCATCGACTTCCGCGACGGGATCCTGTTCGTGCCGGAGGTCCTCCTCGCCGCCAACGCCATGAAGTCCGGCATGGCGATCCTCCGCCCGCTCCTCGCCGAGACCGGCGCCGAGCCGGTCGGCAAGGTCGTCATCGGCACCGTCAAGGGCGACATCCACGACATCGGCAAGAACCTGGTCGGGATGATGCTCGAGGGCGCCGGCTTCGAGGTCTTCGACCTCGGCATCAACACCGACGCCGAGAAGTTCATCGCCGCCCTCGAGCTCCACAAGCCCGACATCCTGGGCATGTCCGCGCTGCTGACGACGACGATGCCGTACATGAAGGTCGTCATCCAGACGCTCAAGGACCGCGGCATCCGCGACGACTACATCGTCCTCGTCGGCGGCGCCCCGCTCAACGAGGAGTTCGGCGCGGCGGTCGGCGCCGACGCCTACTGCCGCGACGCCGGCGTGGCCGCCGAGACCGCTCGCCGGCTCATCGACGAGCGCCGTGCAAGCGCCGCCTGAGGCGACGACCCGACTCGTCATCATCGGTTGCGGGGCGCTGGCCCGTGAGCTGCTGGCTCTGACCTCGGGACTCCCCGGCGTCCGTGTCGAGGGCGTCGACGCTCGCCTCCACATGCGGCCCGGCGAAGATCGCCGCCGCCGTCGAAGCCAAGGTCGAGGTGGTCCGCGCGCGGTTCGGCTCGGATGTCCGGATCTTCGTGGCCTACGCCGATTGCGGGACCGGCGGCACGCTCGACGACTACCTCCAGCGCGAGGGCCTCGACCGGATCGAGGGCGCGCACTGCTTCGAGTTCTACGCCGGCGCGGCCGCCTACGAGGCGCTCCAGGAGCAGGAGGTCGGCACGTTCTACCTGACCGACTTCCTGGCCCGCCAGTTCGACTCGATCATCATGGCGGGCCTCGGCCTCGACCGGCACCCGGAGCTGCTGCCGCTCTATTTCGGCAACTACCGGCGGCTGGTCTATCTCGCCCAGACCGACGATCCGGGTCTGACCGAACGCGCCCGCACGGCCGCGGATCGACTCGGGCTCGCCTTCGAGCGGCGGGACACCGGCTATGGCGATCTCGCCACGTCCATCCGAACCGTCACCGCCGCAGGAGCCGCCTGACATGCCTCCCATGCTCTCGACCATCTGGTGGCGCGACATCCCCGCCCAGGTCGTCGCCAAGGACGCCCGCCGGTCGAGCAAGGTCGTCCTCCACCCGCGCTTCCAGGTGGCCATCGACAAGGCCGCCAACCGGGCCGGCAAGCGCGAGTACAACAGCTACATCGCGGAGTGGCGCAAGACCTTCGAACCGTGCGGCGACGACCTCGAGGCCGAGGTGCGAGCCGAGTCCGAGCGGCTCGAGGCGCTCTATGACAAGCACCACCTCGCCGAACTGATCCAGTCGGGCGGGGTCGCGGGTGGGCCGATCCTGCCGCCGGCCACGACGTCGGAGGTCTCGCCGACATGACCGACACCGTCCTCTACTCCGCATCGCGCGAGGTCGTCATCGGCTTCGATCGACCGTTCGTCATCATCGGCGAACGGATCAACCCGACCGGCCGAAAGCTCCTGGCGGAGGAGATGAAGGCCGGCGACTTCAGCCGGGTCGAGCGCGACGTCCTCGCCCAGGTCGAAGCCGGCGCGCACATGCTCGATGTCAATGCCGGGATCCCGCTGGCCGACGAGCCCGCCATCCTGGCGAAGACGATCCAGCTCGTCCAGAGCCTGACCGACCTGCCGCTGTCGATCGACTCGTCGATCGTCGAGGCGCTCGAGGCGGGGCTGTCCGTCTACCAGGGCAAGCCGCTGCTCAATTCGGTGACCGGGGAGGAGGAGCGCCTTGAGCGCGTCCTGCCGCTCGTCCGCAAGTACGGTGCCGCGGTCGTCGCCATCAGCAACGACGACACGGGGATCAGCATGGACCCCGATGTCCGGTTCGCGGTCGCGAAGCGGATCGTCGAGCGCGCGGCGGACCACGGCATCCCGGCGTCGGACATCGTGGTCGACCCGCTGGTCATGCCGATCGGCGCCCTGGCCGAGGCCGGACGCCAGGTCTTCGCCCTCGTCCGCCGGCTGCGCGAGGAGCTCAAGGTCAACACCACCTGTGGCGCCTCCAACGTCAGCTTCGGCCTGCCGAACCGCGAGGGATCAACGCCGCGTTCCTGCCGATGGCGATCGCGGCCGGGATGACCTCGGCGATCACCAACCCGCTGATGCCCGAGGTCAAGGCGTGCGTCATGGCGGCCGATGTCCTGATGGGGCACGACCCCGACTGCGGACGCTGGATCACCGCCAATCGCGCCCCGACCCCTGAGGGCGAGGTCAGCCGCCGACGGGTCAATCGGCGCGCCCTCGCGATCGGCTGACGAAGGCGTCGCCCGTGGCCGACGACGCGCTCGTCATCTTCACCCCGTCCGGCCGGCGCGGTCGGTTCGAGCTGGGCACGACGGTCCTCGACGCCGCCCGCTCGCTCGGCGTCGACATCGATTCGGTCTGCGGCGGGCGCGGGATCTGCGGTCGCTGCCAGGTGACCCAGGGCCTCGGCGAGTTCCCCAAGCACGGCATCACCTCCCGTCCCGACCATCTCTCGGCGTTCGCCGAACTCGAGACGACCTATCGCGCCGAGAAGGGGCTCGCCGACGATCGCCGTCTCGTCGTGCACCGCCACCCTGTGCGGCGACGTCCTCATCGACGTCCCGCCGGAGAGCCAGGTCCACCGCCAGGTCGTGCGCAAGGGACTCGATGTCCGGACCTTCACGGTGGACCCGGTCATCCGCCTCCACTACGTCGAGGTCACGCCGCCCGAACTGGCCTCCCCGACCGGCGACCTTGCGCGGCTTGTTCGAGGCGCTCGAGCGCGAGTGGCGGCTCACCGGCCTGGAGGCCGACCTCGACGTCGTCCGCGCGCTCCAGCCTGCGCTCGAAGCAGGCAAGTACGGGGTCACGGTGGCGGTCCACGACGGACGCGAGGTCATCGCCGTCTGGCCCGGACTGCACGAGACGGCCTACGGCGTGGCGATCGACGTCGGATCGACCACGATCGCCGGCCACCTGGCGAACCTGGCCGACGGCGCGGTCCTCGCCAGCAACGGTGTGATGAACCCGCAGATCCGGTTCGGCGAGGACCTCATGAGCCGCGTCTCGTACGCGATGATGCATCCCGAGGGCGCCAGCGAGATGACGGCCGCCGTCCGCAAGGCGCTCGACGGCCTGATCGCGTCGCTCGCGATGCGGGCCGGGATCAAGCGCGCCGAGATCCTCGACCTCGCGATCGTCGGCAACCCGATCATGCATCACCTCCTGCTCGGCATCGACCCGACGCCGCTGGGCGGTGCGCCATTCGCGCTGGCCACCGACCGGGCGGTCCGGACGACGACCGCCGCCCTCGGCCTGCGCGCTCATCCGGGCGCACGCGTCTACGTCCTGCCGTGCATCGCCGGGCACGTCGGCGCCGACACCGCCGGCGTGATCCTGGCCGAGGAGCCACATGAGGCGGACCGGATGACGCTCGTCGTCGACGTCGGGACGAACGCCGAGATCGTGCTCGGCGACAAGCGGCGGCTCCTTGCCGCCTCGAGCCCGACCGGTCCCGCCTTCGAGGGCGCCCAGATCTCCGGCGGTCAGCGGGCCGCGCCAGGCGCGATCGAGCGCGTCCGGATCGACCCGGCGACGCTTGAGCCGCGCTACCGGGTCATCGGCGTCGACGCCTGGTCCGACGAGGAGGCCTTCGCGACGGGGATCGCCGAGACGGGCATCACCGGGATCTGCGGCTCGGGGATCATCGAGGTCGTGGCCGAGATGTTCCTGGCCGGGATCGTGACCGAGGACGGCGTCATCGACGGCTCGCTCGCGGCGCGCACGCCGCGGATCGTGTCGGACGGCCGGACCTTCAGCTACATCCTCCATGACGGGACGGGGGGAGCGCCGGGCCGCGCATCGCGATCACCCAGAACGACGTCCGCGCCATCCAGCTGGCCAAGGCGGCGCTCTACGCGGGCGTCCGCCTGTTGATGGACCAGCTGGCGATCGACGAGATCGACGACATCCGGCTGGCCGGCGCCTTCGGCAGCCAGATCGACCCGACCCACGCGATGATCCTCGGGCTCGATCCCCGACTGCGACCTGGCGCACGTCCGTTCGGCCGGCAACGCGGCCGGGACGGGCGCGCTCATCGCGCTCCTTTCCGGCGCCGCGCGGACCGAGATCGAGGGCGTCGTCCGTCGCGTCGAGAAGATCGAGACCGCGGTCGAGCCCCGCTTCCAGGAGCATTTCGTCGAAGCCATGGCGTTCCCGCACAAGACGGCGGCCTTCCCGCACCTCGGCAGCGTGGTGACCCTCCCGGAACGGGGCAAGGCGGCGCGAGCGGCGGGGCGGACGCGCGGGCCGAGCGCCGCCGCCGACGGATCGCCGTCGGCGCCAGGGAGGACGGCTGATGGACGACCCGCAGCGACGCCGGAGTGGCGGTCGTGCCGCGCGCCAGGCGATCCGCCTCGCCGCCCACGCCGAGCACGTCCCGTTCCTGACCCGCAAGCTCGCCCCGTTCGAGGTCCTCGGTGAGGAAGGCCTCGCGCTCATCGAGGAGAACGCCGACACGATCCTCGAGGAGGTCGGCCTCGAGTTCCGGGGCGATCCGGGGCGCTCGAGCTCCTCCGCGGCGCCGGCGCCGACGTCGACGGCGTGCGGGTCCGCTTCCCGCGCGGGATGTGCCGCCGGATCGTCCAGGCCACCGCACCCCGCCAGTTCACCCAGTTCGCCCGCAACCCCGAGCGGAACGTCGAGATCGGCGGGATGCACACGGTCTTCGCCCCGAACTACGGCTCGCCGTTCGTCCGCGACCTCGACGGCGGCCGGCGGTACGGCACGATCGAGGACTTCCGGAACCTGGTGAAGCTGACCTACGCCTCGCCGTATCTCCACCACTCCGGGGGGACCGTCTGCGAGCCGGTCGACGTGCCGGTCAACAAGCGCCACCTCGACATGGTCTATTCGCACATCCGCTACAGCGACAAGCCGTTCATGGGTTCGGTGACGGCCCCGGAACGGGCGCGCGACACGGTCGAGATGGCGCGCCTGACGTTCGGCGCCGACTATCTCGAGGACCACACGGTCGTCCTCAGCCTGATCAACGCCAACTCGCCGCTGGTCTGGGACTCGGTGATGCTGGGGCCGCGCGCGCCTACGCCGAGGCCAACCAGGCGACCCTGCTGACGCCGTTCATCCTGGCCGGGGCGATGGCCCCGGTGACCGCGGCCGGCGTCTGCGCCCAGACCCTCGCCGAGGCGCTCGGCGGGATGACGTTCGTCCAGCTCGTCCGGCCGGGTGCGCCGGTCGTCCTCGGCTCGTTCGCCAGTTCGATGTCGATGCAGTCGGGGGCGCCGACGTTCGGGACCCCGGAGCCCGCACTCGTGCTGTACGTCATGGCCGCGCTCGCCCGCCGCCTTGGCGTCCCGTTCCGCTCGGGCGGCTCGCTGTGCGGCTCGAAGATCGCCGACGCGCAGGCCGCCTACGAGTCGGCCGCGACGCTCCAGCCGACCGTCCTCGGTGGCGTCAACTTCGTCCTCCACGCCGCGGGCTGGCTCGAAGGCGGGCTGACCGTCGGCTACGAGAAGTTCATCCTCGACGCCGACCAGTGCGGGATGATGGCCGTCTTCATCGACGGTGTCGACATGTCCGAGAACGGCCAGGCGCTCGACGCGATCCGGGGCAACCAGCCGGGCACGCACTTCCTCGGGACGGCCCACACGCTGGCCAACTTCGAGACCGCCTTCTACCGCTCGGACGTCACCGACAACAACAGCTTCGAGCAATGGCAGGAGGACGGCTCGCTCGACGCGGCCCAGCGGGCGAACAAGATCTGGAAGCGGATGCTGGCCGACTACGAGGCGCCGCCGCTCGACCCCGCCATCGACGAGGCGCTCCTCGACTTCATCGCCCGACGCAAGGCCTCGATGCCCGATTCGGAGGTCTAACCGCCGATGCTGTTCCGGCGTCGATCCTCGCTCACGCCCGCGCGGGCGGCGGCCCTGGCCGGCGTCCTGCGGTCGCCGACCATCGAGCTCGTCCCGCTCAAGAACGCGCTGGACCAGGCGGACTTCCTGCCGCCGGCGCGACCGTCTCGGTGACGGCGTCGCCGGCCAAGGGGATCGAGGCGACCGTCGACCTGTGCGAGCAGCTCCAGGCGCGTGGCTTTCGCGCGGTCCCGCACCTCTCGGCGCGGATGATCCGGGATCGAGCGCACCTCTCGGAGCTGATCGCCTGGCTCGAGGGCGCCGGCGTCGATCGTGCTTTCGTGGTCGGTGGCGACGCCAAGGAACCGGGCGACTACCCCGACGGCCTCTCGCTGCTCCGGGCGATGGCCGAGATCGGCCATCCGCTCGCCGAGATCGGCATCCCGGCCTACCCGCAGGGCCATGCCTTCATCGCCGACGGGCCGCTGCTCGACGCGCTCCGCGACAAGGTCCGGTTCGCGAGCTACATGACCACCCAGCTCTGCTTCGACCCCGCGGCGATCGCGACGTGGCTGGCCGCGCGCCGGGCGGAGGGCATCTCGCTTCCTGTCCACGTGGGCGTGCCGGGCGTCGCCGAGCCGCAGCGCCTCCTTGCGATCAGCGCGCGGATCGGGGTCGCCGACACGCACCGGTTCCTGGTCAAGAACACGACCTTCATCGCCAGGCTGATCCGGTCCGGCGGCTTCTATCGACCCGACGGCCTGCTCGACGGCCTGGCGCCGCCGATCGCCGAGCCCACGAACGGGATCGTCGACCTGCATATCTACACGTTCAACGCCGTCGACGCGACGGAGCGCTGGCGCGGCGGATCCTCGAACGGCTGGAGAGCGCCGCCGCCTGACGCGAGGCGGGACGGCCGAGCTCGCCCGGCGCTTGCCGAGCGGGGCGACATGGCACCGTGACAACTGAAGAGCTTCTTATCAAGAGTGGCGGAGGGACCGGCCCGTTGAAGCCACGACAACCTACCGATCGGGTCGGCAAGGTGCCAATTCCGGGCAGGCCAACCTGCACGATAAGGGAACTCCCTCGAGACCCTTCCGGGCAGGAAGGGTTTTTCGATTTCCTGGATCAGGAGCCGACCGATTTGACCATCCAACCCGCCTCCGGCGGTCCGCCACGCCAACGATTCCGTGACCGAGTGGCCGCTCGCCCGCTCCTCGTCGACGGCGGGATGGGGACCCTCCTGTTCAGCCGCGGCGTGCCCCAGCGCGCCTGCCTCGAAGAGCTGGTCGCGACCCATCCCGATCTGGTCGGGACGGCCCACCGCGAGTACATCGAGGCGGGCGCCGAGTTGATCGAGACGCTGTCGTTCGGGGCGAACCGGATGCGACTCGCGACCTGGGGCCTCGGGGCCCAGGCGGGTCGGCTCAACCGGCGAGCCGCCCAGCTGGCTCGAGAGGCGCGCGAGGTCAGCGGGAGGGACGTCCTCGTCGGCGGTTCGGTCGGACCGCTTGGTTCGCCGTCACGAGGCGGACCGGACATCGCCGACGCCGATGTGCGCGCCGCGTTCCGGGAGCAGATCGACGGCCTGCTCGAAGGCGGCGTCGACGTCCTCGTCCTCGAGACCTTCTCGGACCTCGACCACCTGATGCTGGCCCTCGCCGAGGCTCGAGCCGCGGCCGACCTGCCGGTCATCGCCTCGCTCACGTTCGGCGAGGAGCACGTTCTGGCGGACGGAAGCAGGCCGGGGCTGGCCGTCGGGTCGCTCGCCCGGGCCGGTGCCGACGCGATCGGGGTCAACTGCGGGGCCGGCCCGACGGCGAGCCTCGACGCGCTAGAGGCGATGGGTCCGCCTCTCGACGGCGACCCGGCACGCTCGATCATGCCGAACGCCGGCCTGTCGCAGCGACTGGAGGGTCGGTTCATCTACGCGGCCAGCGCCGAGTACTTCGGGGCGGTCACGTCGTCGATGCTGGCTGCCGGCGCACGGATCGTCGGGGGCTGCTGCGGAACGACGCCGGATCACACCGCCGCGATGCGAGCGGCCCTCGACTCGCTCGCGGCGACCGATCCCGGGCCGGCCGGGCCGTCGACCTCGACCTCGCCGGCCGCCGGGCCCACCGTGGATGTCCCGGCCGTGATCCAACCCGGTCGGCGTCGGCCGTCGTTCGTCGATGGCGCCATCGACGCTGCCGCCGCAGACGGTGCCCCGAGGCCGACCCGCCTGGCAGAGCTCCTCGCCGCAGGCCGTTTTGTCGTCTCGGTCGAGATCGACCCACCGAGGAGCATCCGGATCGAACGGACCATCGAGGCGGCGCGGCTGCTGCGCGACGCAGGCGTCGACATCGTCAACATCTCCGACTCGGCGATGGCTCGGGTGCGGATGAGCGCGCTGTCGGTCGCGTTCGGGATCCAGCACGACCTCGACCTCGAGTGCCTCGTCCATTGCACGACCCGCGACCGGAACCTGATGGCCCTCGAATCGGAGCTGCTGGGCGCCCACGCACTCGGGGTGCGGAACGTCATCGCCTTGACCGGCGATCCGCCGCGGATCGGCGACTACCCGACGGCGACCGGTGTCTGGGACGTCGATTCGATCGGGCTGATCGAGATGCTGACGAGGCTGAACCGCGCCGAAGACCTGTCCGGCGGCGCGATCGGACAGCGTGCCGGGTTCACCATCGCCTGCGCTCTCGATTCGACGGCGGCCGATCCCGCGACCGAATGGGACCGGCTCGAACGCAAGCTCGAGGCGGGGGCGCACCTGCTGATGACCCAGCCGCTCTACTCCGAGGCGCAGGTCGAAGCCATGCTCCGGGAGGCGGCGCGCCGCTTCGGGCCTCGTGGCGTGCCGGTCCCGGTCGTGCTCGGCGTGCTCCCGCTGGTCTCTGCCCGTCACGCCGAGTTTCTCCACAACGAGGTCCCCGGGACACGATCCCCGACGAGGCGAGGGCCGCCATGCGCGCCGCCGGCGAGCGCGGCTCGGAGGTCGGGATCGAGATGGCCGATCGACTCCTGACCGCGATGGAGGGTGAGGTCTCGGGCACATACATCATGCCGAGCTTCGGGCGCTACGAGCAATGCGCGGAGCTCGTCCGCCGGATCCGGGCGCGGCACCCGGCCGAGCCGTTCGCGCCTTCGCCGGCGATGGCCGCCCATGGAGCGGCACCGGCATGACCTCCGCCACCGTCCTCTCGACAGTCGTCGCACCACCGTTCGATCGGGCCTCGCGTCGCGCGGCGTTGCCCGGGATCCTGCGTGACCGGATCGTCGTCCTCGACGGAGCGATGGGCACGCTCCTCCAGGTCCACCGGTTCAGCGAGGCCGACTTCCGCGGTGAGCGCTTCCGCGATCATCCACGCGACCTGCGCGGCGACACCGACCTCCTCTGCCTGACCCAGCCGGCGGCGGTCAGCGCCGCGCACGAGGCCTATCTCGAGGCGGGCGCGGACATCATCACCACGAACTCCTTCACCGCGACGCGTATCGCCCAGGCGGACTATGGCTTCGATCCGGCGACGGTTCGCGAGCTCAATGTCGCGGCCGCCCGGCTCGCCCGGACCGCCGCCGACGCCGCCGAACGGGTCCGGCCCGACCGTCCGCGCTACGTCGCCGGCTCGCTCGGACCCACCAACAAGACTGCCTCGATGAGCCCGGACGTCGAGGACCCGGCGGCCCGGGGCGTCACCTGGGCGGAGCTCGAGGTCGCCTACCGCAAATCGGCGGCGGGTCTGGTCGAGGGCGGCGCGGACATCCTCCTGATCGAGACCATCTTCGACACGCTCAACGCGAAGGCAGCGATCTCGGCCCTCGCGGACCTCTTCGACGAGCTGGGCGAACGTCTTCCGGTCATCGTCTCCGGGACGATCGTCGACGCCTCGGGCCGAACCCTGTCTGGCCAGACGGTCGAAGCCTTCTGGTACAGCATCCGCCACGCCGATCCGTTCATCGTCGGTCTCAACTGCGCCCTCGGCCCGAGACAGCTGCGCGAGCATCTCGACGTCCTGTCGCAAGTCGCCGATCGGCCGGTCGCGGCGTACCCGAACGCCGGCCTGCCCAACGACCTCGGCGGATACGACGAGACACCCGATGAGATGGCGAGTGCGCTCCGGGAGTGGGCGGAGCACGGGCTGCTCAACGTCGCGGGCAGCTGCTGCGGGTCCACTCCGGCCCATGTCGCGGCGATCGTGGCGGCGGTGGCCGGTCTGCCGCCGCGCCCGATCCCGGAACCCACCGGTCTCACCCGCCTGTCGGGACTCGAGCCGCTCGTCATCCCGCGGCCGGGAAATGCCTTCGTCAACGTCGGCGAGCGGACGAACGTGACCGGCTCGCGCAAGTTCGCACGGCTCGTGGCCGAGGGGAACGAGGACGAGGCCATCGACATCGCCCGCGAGCAGGTCACCAACGGCGCCCAGCTCATCGACGTCAACATGGACGAGGCGATGCTCGACGGCGTCGCCGCGATGACCCGCTTCCTCAGGCGGATCGCCGCAGAGCCCGACATCGCGACCGTGCCGGTCATGATCGACAGCTCGAAATGGACGGTCATCGAGGCGGGGCTCCAGCAGCTCCAGGGCAAGGGCGTCGTCAACTCGATCTCGCTCAAGGAGGGGGAGGCGGAGTTCCTGCGCCAGGCCCGCCTCTGCCGCCGCTACGGCGCCGCCGTCGTCGTCATGGCCTTCGACGAGCGAGGCCAAGCCGAGTCGGTCGAGCGGCGGGTGGCCGTCCTGCGGCGGGCATTCGACCTGCTGACGGGCGTCGTCGGGTTCCTGCCCGAGGACATCATCCTCGACGCCAACATCTTCGCGATCGCGACGGGGATGGAGGAGCACAACGCGTACGCCGTCTCGTTCATCGAAGCGGTCCGGCAGCTGAAGGCCGCGTTCCCGGGGTGCCGCACGTCCGGCGGTGTCTCGAACGTGTCGTTCGCCTTCCGGGGGAACGACCGGGTCCGGGAGGCGATCCATTCGGTCTTCCTCTACCACGCGATCGCGGCCGGCCTCGACATGGCCATCGTCAACGCGGGCGTCCTGCCGATCTACGACGACATCGAACCGGAGCTCCGCGAACGGGTCGAGGATGTCGTGCTGAACCGGCGCCCCGATGCCACCGAGCGTCTTCTCGAGCTGGCGGCCCGGTACGCCGGGGAAAGCGGCATGGAGCGGGCGGCCGAGGACCTGGCCTGGCGTGAGCGTCCGGTCGAAGAGCGCCTGACCCATGCGCTGGTGGCCGGCATCGATGCGTATATCGCAGAGGACACCGAGGAGGCTCGCCTTGCTGCGGCGCGTCCTCTCGACGTCATCGAGGGCCCGCTGATGGCCGGGATGAACGTCGTCGGCGACCTGTTCGGGGCCGGCCGGATGTTCCTTCCCCAGGTCGTCAAGAGCGCCCGGGTGATGAAGACGAGCGGTCGCGGTGCTCATCCCGTACCTGGAGGCGGAGCGCGCCGGGACGGGCAGGCGATCCGGGACGATCGTGACCGCCACGGTCAAGGGCGACGTCCACGACATCGGCAAGAACATCGTCGGCGTGGTGCTCGCCTGCAACGAGTACGAGGTCGTCGATCTCGGTGTGATGGTCCCGGCCGCGCGGATCCTGGAGAAGGCGATCGAGATCGACGCCGATCTCATCGGACTGTCGGGGCTCATCACGCCGTCCCTCGACGAGATGACCCACGTGGCCTCCGAGATGGAGCGCCAGGGTTTCACCATCCCGCTGCTGATCGGCGGGGCGACGACGTCGCGGACCCACACCGCGGTCAAGATCGCGCCGGCCTACTCCGGGCCGGTGGTCCACGTCCAGGATGCGTCACGAGCGGTCGGGGTGGCCGGTTCGCTGGTCCAGGCGGATCGGCGCGACGCGTTCGTGGCCGGGATCGCCGACGAGTACGAGGCGATCCGTGTCGAGCGCGCCGGCCGGCGCGCCAAGGAGCAGCGCCTGACCATCGAGCAGGCTCGGGCCAACCGCGTGCCGATCGACTGGTCCGGCGTCGTCCCGCCGCGCCCGACGTTCCTCGGTCCGCGCACGTTCGCCGACTATCCCCTCGACGAGCTCGTGCCGTACATCGACTGGACCCCGTTCTTCGCCACATGGGAGCTGCGCGGCGCTTACCCGGCCATCCTCGACGACCCGCGCCTGGGCGCGGCGGCCCGCGACCTCCATCGTGATGCCGTCGCCTTGCTCGAAAGGATCGTGAGCGAAGAGCGGCTCACCGCGAATGCCGTCGTCGGCTTCTGGCCGGCCAACACCGTTGGGAGCGACGACATCGCGGTCTGGTGCGACGAGACGCGCCGCGAGGTGCTCGCCACCTTCCGCACCCTTCGCCAGCAGATGGCCAAGCCTGAAGGGCGGCCGAACGTCGCGCTCGCCGACTTCGTAGCGCCTGCCGAGACAGGACTGGCCGATTTCGTCGGAGCCTTCTCCGTCACGGCGGGCCATGGTCTCGAGGAGGTCGTGGCCGAGTTCGAGGCCGCCAACGACGACTATTCGGCGATCCTCGCCAAGGCCCTTGCCGACCGGCTCGCCGAAGCCTTCGCCGAGCGGCTTCACGAGCGCGTCCGGCGCGAGCTGTGGGGGTATGCGCCGGGCGAGGCCCTCGCGAACGCCGACCTCATCGCGGAGCGGTACCAGGGGATCCGGCCGGCGCCCGGATATCCGGCCTGCCCCGACCACACCGAGAAGGGGACACTCTTCGACCTTTTGGAGGCCGAGGATCGGGCCGGGATCCGCCTGACCGAATTCGTTCGCCATGTGGCCCGGTGCGTCGGTGTCCGGGTACTACCTCTGGAACCCGGCCAGCCACTACTTCGGGGTGGGGCGGATCGGGCGCGACCAGCTGGCGGACTACGCGTCCCGGAAAGGGATCCCCGCAGCGGAGGCTGAGCGCTGGCTGGCGCCGAACCTGGCCGACGACGAGATGGTGGCTACCGAGCCGGGTTGAAACGAATCGGCGGCTCGCGCGTTCCTGAGACGCTGGACGAACCCACGCCCGGCATACTGCCGCGATCGCCGACCACGGCCTGCGCGCCCCAGAACGGAGAGTCCGATGACCATCGACTCCAGCGCCCCGCGCTCCCGTCGAGCGCTCCTCGCCGCCGCCGCCGGATCGGTTGCGGCGGTCGCGGCATCCGCTGCGCTTCCGCTCGGGGTGGCTGCCGCGCCTGCCGCCGTCCTGACCGAGCAGAACAACCCGTCCATCGCGCCGACAACCATCACAAATAGCGGGTTCGGCCCCGCGATCAGCGGTCAGGCCACGGGCGTTGGCGCCGTTCCCGATCGTCAGATTCGGCGCTCGAAGGCACGAGCCTGGCCGCGAGTGGCGTCGCAGGCTGGAGCGTGTTGACGCGGAACTCGTACTGGCCGGATTTCGAGCCGGGTGACACGAAATCGACCGGCGTGTTCGGGTCGGCTCCAGCAGTCCACGGACGACGACTTTCACGGGGTCCGGCGTCTGGGGTGACAGCCCTGAGATCGGCGTCTTCGGCAGCGGCACCTGGGGAGTGGTCGGGCTTGGCGGCGTCGGCGTGGAGGGCGACGCGAATACTCAGCCTGGCAGCGTCGGGGTCTGGGCGTATGCCCCGACCAACGCGCAGACGGCGCTGAAGGTCACCGGCAAGGTCTCCTTCAGTCGATCCGGACGCACGAACATCGCGATACAGGCAAGTCGTCCATCGTGATCTCGCTCGCCGGCGTGGCATCGAACAGCCGTGTCTTCGCCGTCCTTGCCTCGAACCGCAGCGGCCGGTACGTGCGTGCCGTCGTCCCGACGACGAACTCGTTCACCATCTACCTCAACACGACCGTCACGTCCACGACGGTCGTGACGTGGTTCGTCCTGGACTATTGAGGTCGACGATGCGTATCTCCAGGACCGGCAACGGCGCAACGGCCAGGATCGATGACCTGACGCGTGTGACCGCGTTGCGACGAGGATCCGACATCGCGGCCACGGGGCGACCTCGATCAATCCCGATCACGGCGTCACCAGTCACACGCTCCGCCTGGCGAAGCGCGGTGGCTCCGGGTCGAAGGCGACGGTCAAGGACCTCGGGAGGCGTACGGACTGACCGACGACGATCGCGAACGCGTCGACTTGATCGACGCGTTCGCCGCGTTTCCGACACGGTTCGCGGCGGGGGCGCGCGTCGCGACCACGCGCCCCGTCCCGGCCGGGGAGTGGGGCCCGCCCGAGATCGCCCGGCACCTCATCGCGGTCGAGGCCGAGGTCTGGCAGGCGCGGCTCGCCCGCGTCGTCGCGGAAGACGACCCGCACTGGGCGTGGACCGAGCCGGGCCTGGCGCCCGGGTTCGACGACGCTTCTCTGGACACGATCCTCGAGGCGCTGGCGGCCGCCCGGGCCGTGACCGTCACTACCCTCCGGGCGCTCGACGACTCCGGCTGGGCCCGCCATGGGACCCACGCCACCTACGGCGTCCTCGATGTCGCCGGCCTCCTGCGACTCGCCGTCGACCACGACGACAGCCACCTCCAGGGACTCGACACCGCCGACTGAGCGTCCCGCGCTCCGGCCACGCCGGTCCGACGTCGGGTATCGTGCGCACCGGCATCGGTCCAGCACTGGAGGAGCAGATGGCGTTCACGAGCCTGACGGTGGCCGTCCCGGGCGGCGAGATCTTCGCCACCCGCCGAGGCGAGGGCGAGGGCCCGCCGGTCCTGTTGCTCCACGGCGGTCCCGGGGTCGGGGCCGAGAATCTTGTCAGCCTGGTCGAGGAGCTCGACGGCGTCATCGATGGCGTCCTGCCGCAGCAGCGCGGCCTATCGCCGAGCACGCTCGAGGGCCCGCGCGACGTCGAGACCCACGTCGCCGACGCGATCGCGGTCCTCGATCACCTCGGATGGGACCGCGCCTGGCTGATCGGCCACGCGTGGGGCGGCCACCTCGGCATGCACATCGCTGTGGCGCACCCCGATCGCGTCGCAGGGCTCATCGCCATCGAGACCCTCGGCGCGATCCCCGACGGCGGCAGCGACGAACTCGTCACGAACCTGGTCGCCCGCCTGACCGCCGACGAGCGGGCGAACCTCGACACGCTGATGGCGAGCCAGGCGGCCGGCGACGACGACCCGGACTCATGGACAAGATCTACATGGCGATCTGGCCGTCGTACTCGTACCTCCACGGCAACGTCCTGCCGTTCGAGTCGCTTCGGATCGAGCGGCCGCTGAAAGGCGAACCGGACACCATGGCGTCCGTGCGGGCGCACTTCGAGGCCGGGACGCTCGAACGCGGCCTGCCCGGGCTCGATCTCCGAGCGCTGTTCATCCATGGTGCGGGCGACCCGATGCCGCATGACGTCCTCGACCGACAGCGCCGCCCTCATCAAGGGCGCCAGGGTCGAGATCATCGAGGAGGCCGGCCACTACCCGTGGCTCGAGCAGTCGGGGAAGGTCGCGCGACGCTGGTCGAGGCCTTCCTGCACCAGTGACGCGGTCGTCGAGGTTCGTGAGCGCTGCCAAGACGGGAGCGAGTTGCTCTCGGGCTAGACTCGGATCGTGGAGCTTGACGAAGCGACCGTCAGGCGAGTCGCGGCCATCGCTGCCGACGACCCGTCCCTCGAGGTCCTCGACTGGTCGGTCGAGCCGATCGGCGGTGGGATGACCGAGGCGCTCGGCATCTCCGAAGGCGTGGTTCGAGTCGCGGGCGTCGGCGCGGCGGGTGGCCGGCGCGTTCCATGGTCGGTGATCCGCAAGCGGCTGACGAGCGCCCCGGGTCATGAGCATCCGTCCGACTGGGATTACTGGAAGCGCGAAGGGTTGGCCTACGACGCCGGTATCCTCGGCGAGCTCGCCGACGGGTTCGCCGCCCCGACCTGCTTCGCGGTCGAGGACGACGACGCCGACGCCATGACGGTGTGGCTGGAGGACGTACCGCAGGTAGGGCCGCCAAATTGGCCGTTGACCCGCTACGGCCTCGCCGCTCGTCACCTCGGTCGATTTAACGGTGCGTATCTCGCCGGTCGTGCGTTGCCCACGCAGCCCTGGCTCTCGCCGGGCCGCCTCCGGTCCTGGCTGGCCATCAGCGATCCGGCGATGCCCGACCTTCGGCGACTGGCCGGCCACCCCTTTGGGTCGGCGTGGCTGACCGAAGGATCGCTGACCCGCATCG
This sequence comes from uncultured Chloroflexia bacterium, assembly GCA_963746865.1. Classification (GTDB taxonomy): domain Bacteria; phylum Chloroflexota; class Limnocylindria; order Limnocylindrales; family CSP1-4; genus SPCO01. Next base: position 224,878 of record CAVVDB010000005.1, on the reverse strand, counting down.
AGTCGCAGTCGCACGACCGGGAGCGACTCCTTGCCGGCCTCGATCGGCTGCCGCGCTGCCTCTGCCACCACGACGCCTTCCGCCGGAACCTGATCGCCAGCAAGTCGTCCGATGGGCTCGACCTGACGGTGGCCGTCGACTGGGTCGGCTTGGGTCGCGGTGCTGTCGGGGAGGACCTGGCCGGGCTCGTGGCGATCTCGCTCCAGTTCCTCGATGTCGATGCCGCCGACGCCGGGGAGCTCGACCGTATCGCCTTCGCCGGCTACATCGCGGGCCTTCGGGACGTCGGGGCGACGATCGACGGGCGTCGGGTTCGCTTCGGCTATGCAGCGACCGCGAGCCTCATGATCGGCGTCGGTGGCGCCGCCGGCTGGCTCGCCTGGCTGGTGGCAGACGCCGGGCACGTCCGCCAGGCCGAGGAGGCCATCGGCCATCCGATCGATCGAGATCCTTGGCCGATGGCGCCGCCTCCAGCCGATGCTGCTGGACCTCGGCGACGAGGCACACCGGCTCCTGGCCGCCCTCGACGGCGGACGCTACCGCTATCGTTGCCGGGATGCCGCGCGATCCGAACATTCCCGACGCGTTCGACGTCTACACGATCGTGCTCTTGCGCCGTCCGGACGACGCGCCGCAGCTGCCGGAGGACGAGCTCGACGCGCTGCAGTCGCGGCACCTGGCGTACCGGGCGAAGCTGCGGCACGACGGCGTGCCTGGTCGCCAACGGCCCGCTCGGGGAGCAATCCGACCCATCGCTTCGAGGCCTGTCCATCTTCTCGTGCGATCTCGTAGAGGCCCGGCGCCTGAGCGACCTCGACCCCTCCGTCCAGGCCGGCCGTCTTGCCTACGACGTGTTCGAGTGGTGGGTGGCCGCCGGGACGCTGGCCTTCCTGGGCACCGCGCACAAGATCGGCGAGCGCCGCGCGATGCCTGACGATTGACCGGAGAGCCTTCGCGCGATTGACGCTCCGACGTCCGCCCGCGTAGACTCATATCCGACGAAATCACTCGGATATGTGAGGACGATCCGCTGAGCGCAGGCACCCAGCTCCCCGCGGCGACCCGCGCCGACCACGCATCGACCGGCCTATCACGGCAGTGGCGCCATCGCCTTCAGCACGAAGGGCGAGTACGGCGTCCGCCTGATGGTCCAGCTGGGGCGGCACGTCGGGACCGGCCCGGCCAGCCTCGCCGAGATCGCCGCCGAGGAAGACCTACCCGCGCGCCTACCTCGAGCAGCTCGTCGTGAGCCTGCGCGAGGCCGGCCTCGTGACCAGCACCCGTGGCGCGCATGGCGGCTACGAACTCTCCCGCCCACCCGAGACGATCTCCATGGCCGAGGTCCTGCGAGCGCTCGAGGGGCCCATCGCCCCGATGATGTGCGCCAGCGACGACCCCGAGCACGCCGACCGTGTGCGATCGCTCGTCGCGCTGCACCGTCAACGTCCTGTGGGTCCGCGTCCGCGATGCGGTGGCCGGCGCCCTCGACTCGATGACCCTCGCCGATCTCGTGCCGCCGCGCCTCGATGCCCCGATCCAGCCCACCCCCCGAACCGGAGCCCAGACCCACCCGTGACCACCGACACCGACCAGCAGCTCATCATCCGCGGCCTGCGCGTCTCGGCGGCCGCCGCTCCCGACCGTGAGATCCTGCAGGGGATCGACCTGACCGTCGGCAAGGGCGAGGTCCACGCCATCATGGGACCCAACGGCTCCGGCAAGACGACCCTCGCCTACGCGCTGATGGGTCACCCCGCCTACGTGGTCAAGGCGCGGCGAGGTCATCTGGAAGGGTCGCGACATCCTCGCGCTGTCGCCCGACAAGCGCGCACGCCTCGGGCTCTTCCTCGCCTTCCAGTATCCGACCGCGATCCCGGGCCTCAGCGTCGCGAGCTTCATCCGTTCGGCGCTCAACGCCAAGCTCCAGGGCATCGACAAGGACCCCGACGTCGATCCGACCGACCCGATGCGCGGCGGCATCTCCATGCGCGACTTCCGCAACAAGATGCGCGAGAAGATGGCGCTCCTGCGGATGGACGAGGGCTTCGCCAGCCGCTACGTCAACGACGGCTTCTCGGGCGGCGAGAAGAAGCGGCTCGAGATGCTCCAGATGGCGGTCCTCGAGCCGGAGATGGCGATCCTCGACGAGACCGACTCGGGGCTCGACATCGACGCCCTGCGGATCGTCGCCGAGGGCGTCAACGCGATGCTCAGCCCGGAGCTCGGCGTCCTGCTGATCACCCACTATCAGCGCCTGCTCAACTACATCACCCCCGACGTCGTCCACGTCCTGGCCCAGGGCCGGATCATCACCTCGGGCGGCAAGGACCTCGCCCTTCGACTCGAGGACGAGGGCTACGGCCCGGTCATGCGCGAGGCGGGCTACGCGACCGACCTCCCCGACGAGGCGCTCAAGGTCCCGCAGGCCCCGGTCGGTGCCGAGCTCGAGCCCGTGGAGGCCGCCCGCTAGCCGGGCGCCGACCCGATGACGATCGCCTCCGCAGCGCACCCGCGTCGCTCGACCCGCACGCGCTCCGGGCCGACTTCCCGATCCTCGACCAGGAGATCAACGGCCACCGGCTGGTCTATCTCGACTCGGCGTCGAGCAGCCAGAAGCCGAACGTCGTCATCGACGCCGTCGCGGACTACTACCGCGAGTACAACGCCAACGTCCATCGCGGGATCTACACGATCGGCGAGAAGGCGACCGCCGAGTACGAAGCCGCGCGGACGAAGGTCGCCGGGTTCATCAACGCGCCCGACCGGCACGAGATCATCTTCACCCGCAACGCGACCGAGGCGATCAACCTGGTCGCCTATTCGTGGGGCCGTCGGAACATCGATCGCGGCGATGCCATCGTCCTGACCGAGATGGAGCACCACGCCAACCTCGTCCCGTGGCAGATCCTCGTCCAGGAGCGCGACGGCGACCTCGAGTTCATCCCGATCACCGATGACGGGATCCTCCGCCTCGACGTCTTCGAGGTCCTCCTCCGGCTGCGCCCGAAGCTCGTCGCCTTCACCCATGTCTCGAACACGCTCGGGACCATCAACCCGGTCCGCGAGATGGTCGAGCTGGCCCATGCGGCCGGCGCCCTCGTGCTCATCGACGGTGCCCAGGCGGTCCCGCACGTGCCGGTCGACGTCCAGGCGCTCGGCGCCGACTTCTACGCGTTCAGCGGCCACAAGATGCTGGGCCCGATGGGCTCCGGAGCGCTGTGGGCCCGGCGCGAGCTCCTCGAATCGATGCCGCCGTTCCTCGCCGGCGGCGAGATGATCCGCGAGGTCCACCTGCGGCGGAGCGACTTCAACGAGATCCCCTGGAAGTTCGAGGCGGGCACCCCGGCCGTCGGCGACGCGATCGGCCTTGGCGTGGCCGCCGACTACCTGACCACCATCGGCATGGACGCCGTCCGCGAGCACGAGCGCGACCTCGTGGCCTACGCCCTCGAGACGCTGCCCCGCGAGATCTCCGATATCGAGCTGTACGGGCCGATGGACCCGGACCTGCGGGGCGGTGTCATCCCGTTCAACCTGCCTGGCATCCACCCGCACGACGTCGCGCAGGTGCTCGACCGCTACGGGATCGCGGTCCGCGCCGGCCACCACTGCACGATGCCGCTCCACGAGCGCCTGGACCTCGCGGCCACGGCCCGTGCCAGCTTCAACGTCTACACCGGTCGCGACGACATCGACGCGCTGGCCGCGGGCCTCAAGGAGGTCCGAGCGCGTCTTCAACGGCTAGTCCGGCCGCCCGCGGTCCAGGCGCCCGACGCGGGACACGCTCGCGCGAGATCAACCCGGCGCGAGTGCCGCCACGTGTCGATGGCCCACTGCCAGTCGGCCGGGTCGTCGAACTCGATCCGCACCACGGCTCCGGACCCGACGACGGCGGAGTAGCCATCGAGGACGCCGACCTCGAGCCCGGACGACGCGTCGCTCGACAGCATCGCGCGCCCGACGATCGCCCCGGTCCGATGGTCGATCGCACCCGGCCCGATCTCACCGGCAAATTGCTCGACGAACGCCTCGGCTGACATCAGGCCCGTCGTCGTTGCGGCCAGGGTGATCCGCCGGCCCGCCCCGCCGCCCCACCATTCCTCGGGCGTCCGCCGCTCGGCGAACGAGCCAGGGATCTCGAGCGCCCAGCCCTCGTGGCTGATGGTCACCGGCTGACGCCGATAGCCGATCGGCGGGCCGCCCGCCTCGCGCATGGCCCTGGGGACGACCTGGCGGGCCATGGGGTCGTCGATGCCGCGCAGGGCGATGACCTCGGCCCACGCACCCCACGGGTAGGGCAGGGTCGGGTCGAGCGGGAACGCCTTGGACAGCAGGCGATGGACCTCGTCGAGCAGCAGCCCCTCCTCCTTGAGGCCGGGCGCGCGCCACCTGACGTGCAGCCACATGAGGCACAGGGCGCGGTTGAGGTACGACTGGCCATCGGTTGCGTCGGCCCACCAGGGCGTGATGCCGACCGCCACGCGCGTGTCGGCGACGGCCGTCTCCAGCCAGGCGTGATCGCGAGGGCCGAGCGCCGTGACCAGCGGGTCTTCGACCGTATACCGGACGCCGTCGGGCGTCCCGATCTGGATCGCCCGCCCGCCGTCGGCGCGGACCCGGCGCGCGCTCGCGAGGGTCGGGCCGAGCCAGCCCAGGTAGGCGCGTTCCGTCGTCGCCCGGTCGCCGAACGTGACGGCCGCCCAAGGCTCGGGTTCGTCGGGGCGATCGCCGGTCGTGACCCACGAGATCGACAGGTCCAGACCCATCCGCTCGATCACCCGGCCGATGAACCGGTGGTATCCAGGCCCGATCGGCTCGGTCTCGGCATCCGCCGTGACCCGGCCGGAATCGGAGATGGTCAGCACGAGGTCGCGGGCCGCGGGGTGGAGCGAGACCGCCAGCGAGAGGTCGCCCGACGGCAGCGTCGAGCGGTGCTGCGAACGGATCAGGTCCGAATGGGTCGTCGTGAGCCACGCCTGGACGTCCTCGAGCAGCCGATCCGCGGTCGGGACGCGCGGGATCAGCCCACGCCTGGCGGCCTGGCCGGAGACGTGGGCAGCAAGAGGATGGATGAGGCTCAGTACCACCGGAGACTGACGATACCGCAGCGGCGCACCCACGCGACCAAGCGCTTGGTACCAGCCGACCGGCATGCATGAGTACCCCCGCCGCCGCCCCGTAACAGGCCGTCGACCAGCGCGTCACAGGGGTATGCAACGCCGCGGGTCGCTGGTGGTCCTCTCGCTGATCCTGGTGGCTGCGTGCGCCTCAGGCCCGGGAACACCGGTCCCGGATGGGACCGCATCGGCCTCGGCCAGAGCGACCGGCCCCGCTGCGTCTGGATCGAACGGTCCCTCCGCAGCCCCGGTGCCCGTCCCGGCGGCTCGGCTCCTCTTCCGCCGGACGACCGCGACGAGCGACGGTCGGACACACGCGCTCCTGCTCCTCGATCCGGCCAGTGCCGATCTTGCCCAGTCGCCCGACCGCGGAGCTCGTGAGGACGCCCGCCACGTCGAATGGTCGCCCGACGGGACGCGGCTCCTGGCCTGGGCGAACGGTGACGACGAGACGACCCTCCTGGTCATCCCGGTCGACGGGTCGGAGGTCGTACGGATCGGTGGCGACGCGAGGCTGACCTGGGATCGTGCCTGGTCGCCGGACGGGCGGTCGATCGCCTTCAGTCGGAACGCCACACAGCGGCCGGCATCAGGTCCCTCCGCGCCTCCCGACCAGGTGCCGTCCGAGATCGTCGTCGCGGCCGCCGACGGAACCGCGTTCCCGGTGGTGGCCGAAGGCATCCTGCCGAGCTGGTCGCCCGACGGCCGCAGCCTGGCATCCTTCCGCCCCGATCCATCCGGGTCCGACGCGCTGTGGGTGACCGATGTCCGGTCGGGCGCGGCGCGGCGGCTTGCCGCCGGATTCCCCCATCCCGGCCAAGGGGTCGTCGGCGACGCCGCCGTCTGGTCACCGGACGGCCGCTCGCTGGTCGCCATCGGCGATGGATCGAGCTGCGGCATCTGCCTGGTCGACGCCACCACCGGGGCCATCCGCGCGATCGCCCCCGAGGCGGTGCAGGCGGCGGTCCCGCCGGGCGCGAACGAGGCCGACATCGCCGGCTGGACGGCCGATGGCTCGGTGCTGATCGCGATCCAGGGACCGACAAGCGCCGTCATCCGTGTCGCACCGGGCGACGCGACGGTCAGCACGGTCATCCGGCTCGACGCCGTGATCGACGAGGTCGCGCTGACACCGGACCGGACCGCCTTCGCATTCACCCGCGTCGAGGTCGCCACCATGACCCCAGTCGATCTGGTATGTCGGCGTCGACGGATCCGGCCTCCGTTCGCTCATCCCGCCGGCCGATGCCGGGTACGACGATCAGCCCCGCTGGCAGCCGGCCCCCGCCGCCGTGCCGTGGCCCGCGCGCAAGGCGCCCGGGCCAACGGCGGAGCCAACGCCCGAACCGTCGTCCTTGATCGGCTCCGTCGACGTGACGATGACCGGACACCGCGATGCGACGGTGAAGCTATCCGCACGATGCGCCGGCCGAGGCGACGGCACCTTCGGGATCGAGGCCGAGGGCGATGGCTATACCGTCCAGGTCGGCCTCGGCCCCGATGGAGCGACCACCTTCTTCTCGGTCGGCTTCGCGGACTTCCTGGCCTTCCCGGGCAAGAGCTTCGAGCTGAAGCCGCCCTTCGTGGTCCTCGAGCCCGGCGCCACGAACGCGGGCGGTACCGTCGTCTTCTCCGATCTGCCCAACACCGACGGCGTGGGACCGGCCGGAACGATCAGCGGCCGCGCAACATGGCGGTGCGACGGCGTCGCCAAATGACGCTCGCCGCCGGTGCCATCCAATCCCGACCTTCCTAGTCGGGATTGGACATCCGCGCTACACTCGGCTGAGCATGGACGATCTGTACCGCGACTACATCCTGGAGCACTATCGGCGGCCCCACAATTTCGGGGTCCTCGAGGATGCCGACGCGTCGTACGAGGGCGCCAATCCGTTGTGTGGCGACCGGATCACGTTGATGGTCGGCGTCTCCGATGGCGTGGTGGACCGTGTCGCCTTCACCGGCCGCGGCTGCGCCATCAGCCAGGCCAGCGCCTCGCTCCTGACCGACGAGGTCAAGGGCAAGCCGCTCGCCGAGGTCGCGGCCATCCGCGCCGATGACGTCCTCGACCTGCTCGGGATCGAGATCAGCCCGGCGCGCCTGAAGTGCGCGATGCTCAGCCACGACAGCCTCCAGCACGTCCTCACCGACCTCGGCGCCGCCGCGCCGGCCACGGCCGACGCATGACGAACCGTGCACGGACCCGGATCGAGCGCCGCTGCAGGTGTCTGCCGCCGGCCTGACGCCGGCTCGCCCACGCCGCGGATCCGTCCGCGACCCATCCGTCCCACCGCCCTGACGCCAGCCGGCGTCAGCCCGTCGACCACCGGAGCCCACGAACCCATGCCGAAGTCCTACGCCGACCTCCTTCGGGAGGCCCGCGCACAGATCAGAGAAGTCAGCCCGCAGGAGGTCGACGCCCTCCCCGCGGGCGCCACCGCCATCATCGACGTCCGCGAGGCGTCGGAGTGGGAGCAGGGCCACCTGCCCGGCGCCCGCCACATCTCCAAGTCGTACATCGAGCAGCAGATCGAGGCCGCGGTCCCCGACCGCGATGCGCCGGTGATCCTCTACTGCGCCGGTGGTGTGCGCTCGCTGTTCGCCGCCCAGACCTTGGCCGAAATGGGATACACCGACGTGGCCTCGATGTCGAGCGGGTTCCAGGGCTGGAAGAGCGCCGGCCTGGCGTTCGAAACGCCGATCGTCCTGACCGCCGAGCAGAAGCAGCGCTACAGCCGCCACCTGCTCATCCCCGAGGTCGGGGCCGCCGGACAGGCGCGCCTGCTCGGTTCGAAGGCGCTGCTCATCGGCGCCGGCGGCCTCGGCTCGCCGGCCTCGCTGTACCTCGCAGCCGCCGGGGTCGGGACGATCGGCATCGTCGACTTCGACATCGTCGACGTCAGCAACCTCCAGCGCCAGATCGTCCACACGACCGATCGGGTGGGGGACCGCAAGGTCGAATCGGCCAAGAAGTCGATCAACGCCCTCAACCCGGAGGTCAAGGTCGTCGCGCACGAGGAGATGCTCGTCGCCGAGAACGTCGAGCGGATCATCGCCGGCTACGACGTCATCCTCGACGGGACCGACACGTTCGAGACCCGCTACATCCTCAACGACGCGGCGGTCGCGGCCGGGATCCCGGTCGTCCACGCCAGTGTCTTCCGGTTCGAGGGCCAGTTGACGACCTTCGTGCCGTTCGAAGGGCCGTGCTACCGCTGCCTGTATCCGACCCCGCCGCCGCCGGAGCTCGCGCCCGGCTGCTCGGTGGCCGGCGTCCTCGGCGTCGTGCCCGGCATCCTCGGCATGCTCCAGGCCAACGAGGCGCTCAAGGTCCTGCTCGGGATCGGCAACACGCTCGCCGGCCGGCTCCTCCTGTTCGACGCCCTCGAGACCGAGTTCACCGAGCTGAAGCTGCGCCGCGACCCGAACTGCCCGGTCTGCTCGGACGCCGCCGTCGAGGCTCGCCTGGCAGGGCGGCCGTTCACGGTCGATGGTGTCGGCGTCGACGCACCGTTCCTGATGACGATGACCGGGCTCGCCGGCAAGGTCTCGCCGGAGGCGCGCGCGTGAGTACGGTCTTCATCCCGTCCGTCCTGCGGGCCAACGTCGGGGGCGTCAAGTCGCTCCAGCTCGACGGCGACTCGATCCGCGAGGTCGTCGGCGCGCTCGTCGAGCAGCACCCCTCGCTGTCGGCCCAGCTGTTGACCGACGACGGGGACCTCAACCGGTTCGTCAACGTCTACGTCAACGGCCAGGATGTCCGCTACCTGGCGGGCCTGGACACACCGGTCGCCGCGGCCGACGAGGTTCGCCTCCTTCCGGCGATGGCCGGGGGCTGACCGATGGCCGTCCCACGGCGGCTCGACGCGGGCGATGGCGACGGCGCGCACGAGCACGCGCATGCACACGAAGCCGGCGTGCTCCACGGCGGACGCTACGGCGACATCCTCGAGGCGATCGGCCACACGCCGCTCGTCGAGATCCCGCGCATGTCGCCGAACCCGGCGGTCAGGATCTTCGCCAAGCTCGAGATGCTCAACCCGACCGGGTCGGTCAAGGACAGGGTCGCCAAGTACCTGATCGAGGACCTCGAGGCCCGCGGGCTGCTCCACGAGGATTCGATCATCCTCGAGCCGACCTCCGGGAACACGGGGATCGCGCTGGCGATGATCGGCCGGCGAAAGGGCTACCGGGTGGCGCTGGTGATGCCCGACAACGTCACCAACGAGCGGCGACAGATGGCCGCGCTGTTCGGCGCGGAGGTCATCGACTCACCGGGCGCGACCGGCAGCAACGGTGCGATCGCGCTGGCCAAGCACCTCGTCAGCAAGGACGATCGCTTCGTCATGCCCTACCAGTACGGCAACCCGGCCAATCCGCAGGCCCACTACGAGACGACGGGTCCGGAGATCCTCGCCGACTGCCCGGAGGTCGACGTCTTCGTCGCCGGCCTTGGCACGAGCGGGACCCTGATGGGCGTCGGGCGCTACCTGCGCGAGCACGTGCCTGGCGTCCGGATCATCGCCGCCGAGCCACTCCCCGGCGAGCTGGTGCAGGGCTTGCGCTCGCTCGACGAGGGGTTCATCCCCGAGATCCTCGACCCGACCGTCATCGATGCCAAGTACCTGGTCTCGAACCGCGACGCCATCGCCGCCCTGCGCGAACTCATCTTCCGCGAGGGGATCTTCGCCGGTCCGTCGTGCGGCGCGGTCCTGGTCGCCGCCGCCCGGGTCGCCAACGAGATGACGTCGGGGACGATCGTGGCGCTCCTCCCCGACGGTGGCTGGAAGTACCTCTCGGCCGGGACCTTCGCCACGAACCTCGACGAGATGGAGGAGGCGCTGGAAGGCGGCGTCAACTGGTGGTGAGCGAGCATCCCGGTCCGCTGACTGCCGAACTCCCCGACCTCATCCGCCAGGCGATCGTCGCGCAGGCGTTCGCCGAGTACCCGAACGAGGCCTGCGGTCTCATCGTCGGCGACCGGGTCGCGGGCGACGGCGGCGTCCCCCTCCGCTACGAGGTGACCCGCAACAAGGCACTGTCGCCGTACCGCTACGAGATCGACCCGGCCGACCTGCTGCGCCTGACGATCGAGACCGACGACGCCGACGAGGCCTTCTGGGGGATCGTCCACTCGCACACCCACACGCCGGCGGTGCCGTCGCCCACGGATATCGGGCTTGCCTTCTACCCGGACGCCCTCTACCTGCTGGTGTCGCTCGACCCGGACCTGGCCGATCCGGCGACCGGCCCGAGCCTGCGGGCGTGGCGCATCATCGATGGTGCGGTCCACGAGGTCGGCCTCACGGCGTGACCCGGACGGTGCCGGAGCGCGTCGTCAACCGAAGGCGCTGACGACCTCACGCTCCTCGGCCCGGCGATCGAGGCGACGGCCGTCGAGTCGGGCACCCTCGCGCACGACGAGCACCGAGCACGGCGCGTGGAGCACGATGTTCCGCGCCACGCTGCCCAGGATCAGCCGCCGCAACCCGGTCTGCCCACGGGTGCCCACGACGATGAGTCCCGCATCGCGCTCCCGCGCGCAGGCGATGACCTGGTGGGCCGGATCCCCTTCGCGGACCTGCGAGGTGGCGTGGAGACCGGCGTCACGGAGCCGGGCGGCCGCCGCCTCGCTCTCGGTCGCGGTCGCGCGGCGCTCCGTGGCGACTGCCTCGGAGTATCCGGTCATGGTGTCGCTGTAGAGCATCGGCGCGACGGCGGCGACGTACGGGAAGGCGTCCTCGGCGACGGTCACGACGGTGACCGGCAAGCCCGTGAAGATGGGCCACGCGGTCACCACGGCCTCGGCGGTCCGCGCGTATGAGGAGCCATCGTCCGCGAAGACCACCGGTCCGAGATGCTCGCAGCGCGCCACCAGGACGGGGCACGGAGCGTGGTCGACCACCTCGGACGAGACGGACCCGAGCAGCATCGACTCCCAGCGGCCGAGCCCCCGATGACCGACCACGACCAGGTCGGCCTCCATCTCGCGTGCCTGGTCGACGATGACGCTGGCCGCGCGGCCACGCAGCAGGGCTTCCTCGATGTGAAGATCGGATCGCGCCGAGCGGATCTCGCGCCCGGCCGCATCGAGGGCGTCGCGGTGGATGCGCAGGACGGCTCCCTCGATCTCTTCGGCGCCGGCGGGGACCGCGGCCGACCAGGGGACCCCGAGGATGTCGCTCCTGGTCGGGGCGACGCTCACGATGCGGACGCGTCCACCCTCCTGCCACGGCAAGGCCGCGACGAGGTCGCGGGCCTGATCGGCTGCCCTTGAACCATCGACGGCCAGCAGGATGCGCATGGGTGGACCTCCTTCGAGCCTCAGCGTGCGCCGCCACGCTGAGGGACGCACGGGTCCAATGGCCCGAAAGCGTGGGACCCTGGCGAAGCGCTGTCAGCGACGGATCGCTGCGAGGAGTTCGGGGGCGTCGAGGGAGACGGCCTCGAGGCCCATCCGGGCGGCGATCCGTGCGGCCGGTGGAGGCACCAGTCCGGTCGAGGCCAGGAGACCGCGCCCGGCCGGGGCGAAGACGAGGTCCGCTGGACCGTCGGCGACGACCTGGCCGGCCCGCATGACGACGATCCGCGTGAAATGGCGAGCCGCGAACTCCATGTCGTGGGTGATGGCCACGACCGAGCGGCCGGCGGCTCGGAACGCCTCGACGATCGCCCCGACCCTGGCCACGCCATCGGGGTCCTGGCCGGTCGTCGGCTCGTCGAGGACGAGCACGGCCGGGTCCATCGCCAGGACTCCGGCCAGGGCGACGAGCTTCCGCCGCGACAGGTCGAGGTCGTACGGGTTCGTGGCGCGCTGGTCGGTGAGGCCGACCGCGTCGAGACTCCCGGTCACGAGGGCCGCGGTGTCCGCGATCGATCGCCCGAGGTTGCGCGGTCCGAACGCCACTTCGCGCTCGACCGAGCGCTCGAACAGCTGGTCGTCCGGGTTCTGGAAGACGAACCCGACCGTCGCCGCGAGGTCCGCCACGGACCGGGCGACCGTTTCGTCACCGTCGATGAGGACGCGGCCCGCGGCCGGGCGGAGGAGCCCGTTCAGGTGCTTGACCAGGGTCGTCTTGCCCGAGCCGTTCTCGCCCAGGATCGCGACCGCCTCACCCGGCTCGATGGCCAGCGTCACGCCGCGGACGGCCTCGAGGCCGCCCGGGTAGCGATGGACCAGGTCCTCGATGGCGACGCGTGTCGGCGCAAGCTGGCGGCCGGGGCGCCAGACGGGATCGGTCCCGGACGAGTCTTCCGCGCCTGCCGGCAGGCCGGTGGCCGCGCGGGCCAGGAGGCCGGCCGCGATGGCCGGTTCGTCGAAGGCACGGGCGAGGTCGATCCCGGCCGCCTGGGCGAGCCGGACGAGGGTCGGCGGTTCGAGTCCGGCCGCGAGTTCCGCTGCCGCCAGGGCGTCGCCCGGCCGACCGTCGGCGACGGACCGCCCCAGGTCGAGCACGACCAGGCGGTCCATCCCGCCGAGGACGGTCGGATCGAGCTCGGCGCACAGGATCGCCGTCCCGGATCGCGCCAGCTCCCCGAGGAGGCCGGCCACGGCCGCGGTCCCGGCCGGGTCCAGCTGGGCGGTCGGCTCGTCGAGCACGAGGACCGAGGTCCCCATCGCCACGATGCTCGCGATGGCGACCCGTTGCTGCTCGCCACCCGACAGCGTGAAGGGCTCGCGATCGGCCAGCTGGGCGATGCCGAGGCGGTCCATGGTCGCGTCGATCCGCGCATCCATCTCGGATCGCGGGACACCGAGGTTCTCCAGGCCGAACGCCAGCTCCTCGCGCACGGTCAGCTTCGAGGCCGACAGCTGGTTGGCCGGCGTCGCGAAGACGATCCCGACCCGCCCGAGCAGGGCATCCGGGGCGGCTCCGGCGGTGGCGACACCATGGATCTCGACGCCGCCCTCCAGCCGCGCCCGGACTACCCGCGGGATGAACCCGGCCGCCGCCAGGGCGAGAGTGGACTTCCCGGCTCCGGTCCGACCGGTCACACCGACCCGTTCGCCGGCGCGGACCTCCAGGTCGACGCCGACGACGGCCGGCTCTTTCCGAGCGGGATAGCGGACCCCGAGGCCCTCGATGCGAAGCGGGACCGGCGCCGTCATCGCGGCCAGCCGGTGATCGCCACGATCACCACGCCGACGCCGGCGAGGACGATAGCCAGCCGGATCCAGCGATCGATCGGCGGGTCCGCGACCACGCGGTAGGCGGTCCGACCCGGTCGCGCCCCGAACCCGCGCGCCTCGAGGGCGAAGGTCCGCTCGCGGACGTCGACCAGGGAGCCGAGGACGACCGGCCCGATGAGCGGGACCAGCGCCCGGAGCCGGCGCCCGAACGATCCCTCGATCGCGAGGCCGCGCGCCTGCTGGGCGGCCAGGATCGAACCGGCGCGCTCCTGCATCCGCGGCACCATCTGGACCGCCGACAGGACGACGAACGAGATCCGATGGCTCGCCCCGCGGGCGATCAGGGATTCGAGCAGGTCGTCGGCCAGGGTCGTGAACAGGAAGGCGATGGCGGCCAGGAAGACGACCACGATGCGACCACCGGAGATGAGCCCGAAGGTCAGCCCCTCGCGCGTCAACGAGAACGGGCCGACCGTCAGCAGGACGTCCGTGGCGCCCGGGAAGAAGAACCCGTTGACCACCAGGATGGAGATCAACAGGAGGGCCGGGATGCGCATCGACCGGAGCGCAGGTCGGAGCAGGCCGGCCGACCAGACGGCCGCCAGGATCGCCACGAAGAGGACCGGCAGGACGAGCGGCGGGAGCAGGAACGAGGCCAGCAGGACGAGGAGGAGCGCGAGGAGCTTGGTCAGCGGGTTCCGTCGATGGAGCCAGCTGGAACCCGCGACGAAATAGCCGGTTGCCGCGGACATCCCTTCTCGTCAGGCCGTCGAGGTCACTCGACGACCGTCGCCTCGCCGCGGCTGTACATCGTCCGGACGGTGACGGGCAGGGCGCCGAGGATCAGGAAGACGACCGTGAAGCTGATCGTCTTGTCGAGCGGGTCGCTCGTCAGACCCTGCGCCAGCGCCGACTGGAGGACGCCGAGACCGAGCGTCCGGAAGATCGCGACCAGGAGGTCGGTGCCGCCGCCGGTCACGCCGCCGAAAACGCCCGCGGCGATCGGTGCCGAGATCATCGCGGCGACCAGGCCGGTGGTCGCCCCGCCGATCCAGACCGGGAAGAGCCGCGCATGCTCGCCGCGGCTGGCCCAGCGATAGGCGAGGTAGCCGACGATGAGCCCGAGGATGACGGCGACGATGAGATCGGCCGGACTCGGGATCGCCAGGAAGCTCAGGTCGGCGCCGCCGAACAATGGGCCCAACGGCCCGTCACCGTCGGGATCCTTGCCGTTGACCCCCGAGAAGTAGCCCTTCGACCCGAACACGAGCTGGAACAGGGCGACGACGAGCACGAATGCCGAGATCGCCGTCGCGCCGATCAGGTAGGTTCGGATCCGGGGGTCGTCGGCCGTGAGCTTGAAGATCGTCCGTCCGGTGATCCAGGCAACGGCCACGCCGATGGCGATGATGCCAAGGCCGATCACCACGAAGCGGTTCTGTGAGTCCGGGTCCGCCGCGTCGATCGTGAGGCCGATGGTGCTCTGGACGACCTGGAGCGCGATCGCGGCCCCGACGAAGCCGGCGGCCAGCGACAGGAACCCGCCCGCCCGTGCGTCATCGGAGCGGAACTGGAAGACGCCGCGGCTCGCCCAGAAGCCGGCCATCAGCCCGATCACGCCCGCGACCGGGGCGAAGAAGGCGGCCGTCGGGCTCGCCCCGCCGGGGATCGGCAGGATCGACCAGATGAGGTTGGACAGGATGCCGGTCAGGGCGCCCGCCCACGGCCCGGCCAGTGCGCCGACGAGCACGGTCCCGATCGAATCGAGGTAGATCGGGAGGCGCAGGGCGTAGACGATCGATCCGACCGCGATATTGATCGCGATGGCGACGGCCATCAGGCTCAGGACCGAGGTCGTGAAGTCGCGCGCCCGCCGGCCGATGACGGCCAGCAGCACGACGCCGACGACGAGTGCCAGCAGGTACCAGACGTGGATCTGCTGCACGCACGGGGTCGTCTGCCCCTCTGCGCACATCTGCAGCCAGTCCAGCCCGTTGAAGTCCACGCTCGTCCTCCTCGTCCCTCACACCGCCTGGGCCGGCGGCTCGCCCTCGTCGCTAGCGTGACACGTCCGGGTGGTCCGCGGCCAGCCTTCCGACTCGTTCGATGAGGCGGTCGAGGAACTCGGCGACATCGGCGGTCACGGCCACATCCAGGTTCGGTGGCCGGCCGGTCAGGTGGCGTCGGTCGGCGACGGTCATCCCGGCCGTGAGCTCGCCCCTCGTTTCGACGTCGACGTAGAGGGCCTCGGTCGTGATCAGCGATCGGTCGAGTGCCGCCGCGACCGTGAGCGGATCATGGATGAACGCTCCGTAGAAGCCGTCGTAGGCGGCGTGGAACTCCATGTAGAAGCGAAGGGCGTCGGCGACGTAGCGAACGATCGGGTTGCTGGCAACGGATCGGGTCGCCTGCATCGGCTCCTCGCCGCGCGCCAGCGCGATCGAATCGTCGGGGGTGCTGCCGGCCCGCCGCGCGAGCCGGACGACGTCATCGGGCAGGATCCGCGCCTGCTCGGTGACGTCGAGACCGAGCGCCAGCGGCAGCGGGATCGATGGGTCGGCCTCGCGCGCGTCGGCCCAGGCGCGGAAGACGATCCGCGCGGCGTCGGGGTCGCAGTGGATGTTCCATTCGGTCGTCGGAGTCGTGTTGCCCGAGACCCCGTACGCGCCGCCCATCAGCGTGTAGCCCACGCAGCAGCCGCGGGAGCCCGGGCTCGCGCTGGACCGCGAGGGCGAGGTTGGTCAGCGGCCCGAGCGTCACGAGGGTGATCTCGCCGGGCCGCCGCCGCGCCTCGTCGAGGATGAGATCGACCGCGTGGCGATCGGACAGTGGCCGCGACGGTGGTGGCAATTCGGCGTGGCCCAGGCCCTGTGGCCCGTGCGTCTCCGGCGCGACCTGCAGGGCACGGACGAGGGGTGTCTCGCGGCCGAGCGCGACTTCCACGTCCGTGCGACCGGCAAGCTCGAGGATGGCGCGGGTGTTGATGGCGACCTGCCGGGCGTCGATGTTGCCCGAGACACAGGTGGCCGCCACCAGCTCGGCGTCGGGCGACCCGGCCGCGTAGAGGAGCGCCAGGCTGTCGTCGATCCCGGTGTCGACGTCGAGGATGAGGGCCGTCCGATCGGTCATCGCCCGATGCTAGACGAGGAGTTCCATCGCCTGTTCGACGACCTGATCCACCGTGTGATCGTCGACGTCGATGACGAGCGCCCGCACATCGGTGAGGAGCGGTTCACGTCGGGCGGCCTGCGCGGCGAGGAACGCGACGATCGAGTCGCCATACGCCGGCCGATGGTCGTCGGCGGACGCAAACCGCGCGGCGAGGACCTCCGGACGGGCCCGCAGCCAGACGACCGTGACGTCGGGTGCGGCCATGGCAGCCCGGCAAGCCGGATCGTCGATGACGCTGGCGGCTGCGCTGATGATGCTGGGCTCGGTCGCGGCGAGGGCGTCAAGGAGCTGGCCGGATTCCCTCGACGTGCATCGCGTCGACGCCCTCGCGGTCGCGCAACTCGCGGACGGTCGCGCCGATCGCCGCCTCGATGTCGACATCCGAATCCCGCCAGGGGCGGCCCAGCCGATCCGCGACGCGGCGTCCGACCGAGGTCTTGCCGGCGCCCATGAGTCCGGTGATGACGACATGTCGAGCGACGACCATCGGCCAAGGGTAGCCGCCTACACTCGGGTCGATGGGAACCGGACTGCCGATCTCGCCGCCCGCCGTCATCGGGATCCTCGGTGGCGGCCAACTCGGACGCATGCTGGCGATGGCGGCGCGGGCCATGGGCTATCGCGTCGCCGTCCTGGATCCGGATCCGGAGTGCCCGGCGTCGGCGGTGGCGGACATGACCTTCGTCGGTGGGTACGACGATGTCCGGGCAGCCATCGGCTTGGCCGAGTACAGCGCCGTCGTGACCTACGAACTGGAGCATGTCGCGGCGTCGGTCGTCGAGGCGATCGAGGGGATCGTGCCGGTCCGGCCGGGGTTCGGACCGCTCCTGGTGACGCAGGACAGGCTCGCGGAACGGCGGTTCGTGGAAGGTGCGGGGGTGGCCGTCGCGCCATGGCGGGCCGTGGGGTCGGTGGCCGAGGCACGTGAGGCGGCCGAGGCCCTGGGTCTCCCCCTCAGGTTGAAGCTGCCGATCGGCGGCTATGACGGCCGCGGCCAGCTACGGATCGTGGAGGTCGCCGACCTGGATGATGCCTGGCAGCGACTCGGCCAGCGAGCCGGCACTCCGCTGCTCGCCGAGCGCGAGCTCGACTTCCGCGTCGAACTGTCGGTCATCGTCGCGCGGTCACTCGATGGCGACCTCGCGACCTTCCCGATCTCGCGGAACCGGCACGATTCCGGGATCCTGTTCGAGTCGGTCGCACCTGCGCCTGTCGCCTCCGACGTAGCGACGCGGGCTGCCGCGATCGGCTGCACCCTGGCCGAGGCGATGGACCTGTGCGGCACGCTGACCGCCGAGCTGTTCCTCGTGCGCGACGGCTCGCTCGTCGTCAACGAGCTCGCCCCGCGTGTCCATAACTCCGGGCACTGGACGATCGAGGGGGCCGCCACCTCGCAGTTCGAGCAGCACATCCGGGCGATCTGCGGGCTGGGGCTCGGGTCCACGGCGGCGCTCGCCCCGACCGCGATGGTCAACCTGCTTGGGACCGGCCCACGGCGCGAGGCTCACCTGCAAGGCGCCCGCGAAGCGCTCGCCGATCCCGATGTCCACCTCCACCTGTATGACAAGCGCGAGGTCTTCGAACGCCGCAAGATGGGGCACCTCACGGCGCTCGGACCCGACACGGAACGGGCGCTCGCGAAGGCCAGCGCCGCCCTCACGACACTCCAGTGGGCGGACGACACGAGCGAGGAGAACGACGACCGATGACCGAGGCGACCCCAGCGCCAGTCGTCGGTATAGTCGGCGGCAGCCGCTCCGACTTCCCGACTCTCGAGGATGCCGTCGCGGTCCTCGATGAGCTCGGGGTCCCTTCAGAACTGAAGGTCGTGTCGGCCCACCGGACCCCGGATCGACTCTTCCAGTACGCCGAAGGGGCCACGGGTCGGGGCTTGAAGGTCATCATCGCCGGCGCCGGCGGCGCCGCCCACCTCCCCGGGATGCTTGCCGCGAAGACCGTCCTCCCCGTCATCGGCGTCCCGATCACCACCAAGCACCTGGGCGGCCTCGATTCGCTCCTCTCGATCGTCCAGATGCCGCGCGGCATCCCGGTCGCCACGGTCGCCATCGGGAACGCCACGAACGCCGGCCTGCTGGCCGCTGCGATCCTCGCACTCTCGGACGAGGCCCTTGCAGTACGTCTCGCCGCATGGCGTTCAGCGCAAACCGAGGCCGTCCTCGACGACCCTGCGAACCGGTGACCGCGCCGAAGCGAGCGAGGCCGGCCGGTTGATGACGCCGGAGAATGCGCAGATTCAGAGATGGATCGATCAGGGTCATGCCGTGGACGTGATCTTGGGCGTGGCTGGGTCCTCCGCCGTCCTTTCGTACTTGGAAAGGTCAGAATAGACACGCGGAGCGAGCGTGGCCCGTGGTACACTGGACCCGTGTAACACAGGAGTCCCCAGACATGGCGAACCTGACGATCGTGATCGATGATCGACTCTTGAAGCAGGCCCGCATGCGCGCCCTTGAGGACGGAACGTCGGTCAACGCCCTTCTTCGTACGTACCTCGAGCGCTACGCAGGGGCTGGGGATACCGGCGAGGCCTTGAACGGATTCGCTCGGCTGGCCCGACGCAGCGTGGCGAGCAGTGGTCCGACTGGTCGCGCCTGGACGCGCGACGAGCTTCATGACCGATCCGGTCTTCGTTGACACGAACGTCTGGGTCTATGCCGTAGACGTCGGCGACCCAGTCAAGCGCCAGCGCGCGCTGGACGCGATCACCCCGGCGCCGGGTCGCGACCTCGTCATCTCGACCCAGGTTCTGACCGAGTTCTATGCCGTCGTGACCCGAAAGCTTGCGACGCCCGTGCCGGTGGATGACGCAGAGGCGATGGTCCGCCAGCTCGCCGTCTTGCCCGTGGTCACCATCGATAGCTCGCTCGTGGTGTCGGCGATCGCGGGAAGCCGGGAGTGGCAGATCTCGATCTGGGACGCCCTGATCCTTCGGGCCGCCGAGGTCGCTGGCTGCCGTCGTGTGCTCAGCGAGGATCTGGCGGCCGGCACGACGTACGGTTCCGTCGTGGTCGAGAACCCGTTTCTCTAGCCTCGGGTGTTCATTCCACCCAGGGCGTGACCGCCCCGCGGATCCCGACCTCGATCGACCAGAGCGTCGAGGTGGCGGTCATGAACAGCCGCCGACCGCCTGGCCCGCCGAAGGTGCAGTTGCTCGTCGGCTGCGGGAGGATGATCCGGCCGAGTTCGGTGCCGGCGGCGTCGAGGACGTGGATGCCGTCGCCGGCCGACGTCCAGACGTTCCCTTCGACATCGACCCGGAGGCCGTCCGGAAGGCCGACGTCGATGACGTTGAAGATCCGCGGCCCGGTCAGTCGCCGACGGTCGATGACGTCGAACGCGACGATGTGGTGGTTCGAACCGCCGTCCCGCGCGGCCGAGGTATCCGACACGTAGAGCGTCGTCTCGTCGGGCGAGAAGGCCAGGCCGTTCGGGTGGACCATCTCGTCGCTGGCGATCTCGAGCTCGCCGGTCGTCCGGTCGAAGCGGAAGACGAAGCAGCCGTCGAGCTCCGAGTCGGCCTTGTAGCCCTCCGAGTCGTCGAGGATGCCGTACGGCGGATCCGTGAACCAGATCGCCCCGTCCGACGCGACGATGATGTCGTTGGGGGAGTTGAGCCGCGCCCCTCGGTAGCGGTCGACGACGGTCGTCCGGCTGCCGTCGCGCTCATAGCGGGCGATCCGCCGCTTGCCGTGTTCGCAGGCGAGGATCGTGCCGTCGTGGTCGAGGGTGTGGCCGTTGGCGAAGTCGGACGGTCGGTGGAGGTCGGTCGCGCCGTTCGTCTCGGACCAGCGCCGCACGAGGTTCCGGCGGACGTCACTCCACACCACGGCGTCGTCATCCGGGGTGTAGACCGGGCCCTCCGCCCAGAGCGCGCCGTCGGCCAGCCATTCGAGCTCGGCGTCGGCTGGGACCAGGCGTTCGAACCGTGGGTCGCGCACGACCCGCTCGACGGGCCGACGCGTCATGACATGGCCTCCGACGCGACGACCGCCGGCCCGCGGTGCTCGGCCAGGTGGAGCCCGAGGTCGAGCGCGATCTTCAACAACACCAGGACGACGATCGCCGCGGCCGGTGCGCCGGTCATCGAGATCACGATCCCTCCGATGATGATCGTGATGTGGAGGACGACCAGTCGACCGTATGGCGCGAACATCTGTCCGGCGGCGGTGGTTCGCAGGTACTCACCGCGGCCGATGTAGTTGAACAGGTATGACAGGCCGTGGCTGATGAACAGGCAGGCCAGGACGAACAGGATCGCCAGCGGGTTGATGGTCGCCCCGAAGTCCGGTTCGCCGTCGGCGCCCATGACCGCGAACAACGGGAGCGTCAGGACGAACACGCCGTGGACCACCCAGAAGATGCCGTAGTGGACGATGAAGAAGGGGATCAGCGCGGCCTTGCCGGAATCGTCGGCAGGGCGACCGTTGATCGTGAGGCTGTCGATCCGTCGCCGGGTCTCGACGCTGGTGACCGCCGAACCATCGTCCGACCCTTCGGCACGGTACATCTTCAGGACATTGAACAGCCCGACGATGCCGTTCTCCAGCCAGTAGATGATGAGGATCCCCCACACGTCCCAGCCGAACCACAGGACGCCGATGAGCGGGATCAGGTTGGCGACGATGAGCGCAACGACCGCCCCGTACGAGGAGCCGACCGCGTACCAGGCGACGAGGCGCTGCATGCGCCCGATGCTAGCGGACCAGGGTCAGGCGCGGAGTTCGACCGGGCTGACCGACATGGACCGGATCTCGCCAGCTCGCTCCACCCGAAGGTCGAGGCGCCGGCCGATGACGTCACCGACCAGGTGTCGCTGCAGATCGCCGACGCCCTCGATCGGCTCGCCGTCGAGTTCGAGCAGGATGTCGCCGACACGGATACCGGCCGATGCCGCAGGCCCGGGTTCCAGGAGCTGGACGACTTCGAGGCCACGGAGCCGACCGAGTCGGTCGGCCATCTCCTGCGCCAGCGGGCGCGTCCCGCCGACGATGCCAAGGAAGGCGCGCTTGACGCGGCCATGGACGATCAGGCTGTCGATGATCCCTCGGGTCGAGGCGTCGATCGGGACGGCCAGGCCGAGGCCGATCCCGGCGACCGCGGTATTGATGCCGATCACCCGGCCACGCGAATCCGCCAGCGCTCCACCGGAATTCCCCGGGTTCAGTGCGGCATCGGTCTGGATGACGTTCTCGACGAGCCGGCTGGACCGCCCGTCGCGCGTCGCGAGGGAGCGGCCGAGGGCGCTGACGACGCCGGCCGTCACCGAACCCGCGAAACCAAGCGGGATTTCCGATCGCCACGACCAGCTGTCCGACCTTCAGCCGGGCGGCATCGCCGAGTGGCGCCGGGCGTGGGTCGCCGCCGGTCGTGCGGACGACGGCGAGGTCGGACAGCGGATCGCGCCCGGCGACCTCGAACTGGAGTTCGGAGCCGTCGACGAAGGTCGCGCTCCCGCCGTCGGTCCCGGCCACGACGTGGGCCGAGGTCACGAGATAGCCGATCGGTTCGATGGCGACCGCGGAACCGGCGCCGCTCCCGGACCAGCCGCCCATCTGGCGGTTGACCCGGAGACTGGCGACGGACGGGATCAGCCGCTCCGCCGCCGTCGAGACGGCGACCGAGTAGGCGTCGAGGATCGCGTCGTCGTCCGGCTCGTCAGCGGGCGACGGCTCCAGGGTCGGGAAGACGGGCGAGGGCGACCATCGGTCAGGCCTCGCCGGTCGCCTTGGTGCCCCCGCCGACCTGGACCGTGCGCTCGTCGGTGCCGCGCACGAGCTTGACCTCGAACGGGAACGTCGTGGCCTCGAGGATGGCATGAAGATCGTCGGCGTCGGTCACCGGCCGACCGGCCGCCTCGACGATGAGGTCGCCCGATTCGATCCCGGCGGCGGCCGCGGGGCTGCCGTCCTCGACACCCTGGACGAGGACGCCTTCGCGCTCCGGCAGGCCGACGGATCGGCGCATCTGCTGGGCGACGTGACTGGGTGCGACGGCGACGCCGAGGCGCGGCCGGGTCGGGGATTCACCCCGGCCCAGGGCGTCGACCCGGGCGCGAAGATCGGCATCGGCGGGAAGCGCGAGGTAGAACCCCTCACCGATCCGGTTGGTGTTCAGCCCGACGAGGCGGCCGGCGCTGTCGAGGAGGGCGCCACCCGAAGAGCCTGGGGCGAGCGGTGCCGTGTGTTCGACGCTGCCGTCGATCCGACGACCGCCGGGGCCGCGGAATGCCCGCGCGACCGCCGACACGAGGCCGAAGGTCACGCGGGTCCCGCCCCCGTGGCTGGCGCCGGCCCCGAAGACCGCGGTCCCGACCGTCAGGCCGTCCCCGACGCCCCAGTCGAGTGCAGCGGCGGCGCCAGTGTCGACATCGATGACCGCGAGGTCGCCCTCGCCGTCGTAGCCGGCCACGGTACCGATCAGGCTGTGGCCGTCCGCGAAGGTGATGGTGACCTCGTCACCACGGAGGTTGTGGGCGTTGGTCAGGACTTTGCCCTTGGCAAGGACGATCCCGGAACCGCGCGTGCCGCGCCCGATCCCGACGATCGAGGGGCCGACCTTCTCGGCGACGGAGGAGACGGCGGTCTGGAGTTCTTCGATGACGCTCATGGGTCGGTGCGCTCCGGTGTTGCAGGGCCGCGGTAGACTTGTGACTTGCAATCTACTACTGACTGCGAGCCGTGACAAGCCCCAAAACCACGCCTACCATCGAAGCCGTGGAACAGACGCCCCTTGAAGCTGCCCTCGAACGCGTCGGCGATCGATGGAGCCTGCTGCTCGTCGAGGCGTTGCTGAGCGGTCCGCGACGCTTCAAGGGGCTCAACGAGGCGGTTCCCGGGATCGCCCCCAACATCCTGACCGATCGCCTGCGCCGACTCGAGCGTGAACGCATCGTGGTGGCGACGCCATACCAGCAACGGCCTCCCCGGATGTCGTATGCGCTGACGGCCGATGGCCGCGACCTGGCCTCGGCGCTTCGGCTCTTGGCGGATTGGGGCGGGCGAGGCGCGGTCGGTGCCGAGCCGATGCGCCACGGGTCCTGCGGCACGCCGCTGGAGGCACGCTGGTATTGCCCCACGTGCGAGACCTCGATCCATCACCATGCCGCCGAGGAGTCGCGAACGGTCTGACCCGCGAGGGCACGAGCTCCCCTGGAAGTCGGTTTCTCGGGTCGTTCCGATCAAGCGGAACCATCGGACGGGGTCGGGACCTGCCGCGGCCAGCCTCCCGGCAGGCATTTCTGGGTCGTTCCAACCAAGCGGAACCATCGGCTGAGGCCGCGCGGGCGTGCTGGCTCGAGTCCTGCCGCCCGTTTCTCCCGGTAGTTCCGCTTGATCGGAACTACCCAGAAGTCGACGGTCCGGGGACACGCGCCCTTCTGCCGTGCGCCCTGCGCCGGGCGCAACGTGCGCGCGGGCTACACTCGGCCGGATGGATGACGAGCGCTGGGAACCCGGGATGCCGGTCCTTGATCGCCAAGCCGTGGCGGCCGCCCCCCCGCCGCGCGCGCCGTCCAGCCTGCCGCCGAGTCTCCAGGGCCTCCCGCCTCGGTCGGTCCCCGAGACGGCGCCGACGCCGCTCCAGAAGCACTTCGTCCTGCTGAGCGTCCCCGTCCTGATCCTTGGCGCCATCGCGATCACGGCCCTGGAACTCGGTGCTTCGCTCGGCAGCCCGTTGGTGAAGCTCTGCGTCGTGATCGCGGCACCGCTCCTGCTCATCACCACCGGCGACGCTGTCCTCAGGATCTGGCGCTCGGCATGGGCCTGGATGCCGATCGACCGGGGCAAGGGGCTCTTCCGCCTCGCCTGGGTGGCGGTCAGCCTGATCGGCCTGGCGCTGCTCGTTGCCGCGGCTACCGTGGTGATCCTGGCGTGACCGACCACCAGTTCGACCGGGGTCCGGACGGTCGGTCCTCCGACCTGCCGTCGGGCCGCGGCGTGCCGCCATGGCTCGCCGCTTCCCTGAACTTCTGCTCGCGCTGCGGTTCGTCGCTCGTCTTCGGGACCGTCCCGGGCGAGGACCGTGACCGTCTTGCGTGCAGCGCGTGCGGCCACATCGTGTACGTCAACCCGCGCCTCGTGGTCACGACCTTCCCGATCACCGAGGCGGGCGAGATCGTCCTCATCCGACGCGGCATCGAACCGGGGGTCGGCTCGTGGGCCCAGCCGGGCGGCTTCCTCGAGGTCGACGAGACCGTCCACCAGGGGGCGATCCGGGAGACCTTCGAGGAGACCGGCCTCCTCGTCGAGCCCGGCGAGATCGTCGGCTTGTACACCCGCCTCGAAGCCTCCGTCGTGACCATCGCGTTCGAGGCTCGCATCGTCGGCGGCACGGCCGCTCCGACGCCGGAGGCGACCGAGATCGTGGCCTATGCCCCAGAAGCGCTCCCCTGGCCGGAGATCGCGTTCAAGACGACCCGTTGGGCGTTGCACGACTGGCTGGCTCGCCGGCGTCCGGATCTCCCGCGGCCGACCCCGGACGGCGGGATCTGAGCCCCGCTAGGTCAGGTCGATGAAGACGTTCTTGGTCTCGGTGTAGAGCTCGAGCGCCGACATCCCGAGTTCGCGCCCGATCCCCGACATCTTGTAGCCGCCGAACGGCGCCTCGGTGTGGACCGAACTGTTCGAGTTGACGCTGATCACCCCGGCCTGGAGCGCCTTGGCCGCCCGCAGCGCCTTGCCGATGTCGCGGCTCCAGATCGAGCCCGACAGGCCGTACGGCGTCGCGTTGGCGAGCCGGAGCGCCTCCTCCTCCGTATCGAACGGGATGACCGACACGACCGGCCCGAAGATCTCCTCGCGGGCGATGCGCATGTCGTTCGACACGCCGTCGAAGACGGTCGGCATGAGATACGCGCCGTCGGCCAGCGCCGGGTCGGCCGGGGCGTCGCCGCCGACCACGATCGTGGCCCCCTCGCCGAGGCCGATCTCGATGTAGTCACGGACCCGGTCGCGCTGCTTGAAGCTGACCAGCGTCCCGACCTCGGTCGCGTCGTCGGCCGGATCGCCGACCTTGACCGTCTGGGTGGCGGCCGCGAACAGCTCCACCACCCGCTCGTGGACCGAGCGCTCGACCAGGATGCGGCTGCGGGCGCAGCAGTCCTGGCCCGTGTTGTCGAACACCGAATAGGGCGACTCCCGGGCGAACTTCTCGAGGTCCGCGTCGGCGAACACGATGTTCGGGCTCTTGCCGCCCAGTTCGAGCGAGATCTTCTTCACGTTGCCGGCGGCCAGCCGCATGATCTCCTGGCCGGTCGTCGTCTCGCCGGTGAAGGCGACCTTGCCGATCCCCGGATGGGCCGCGATGGACGCGCCGGCCGAGCCACCCGGTCCGGTGACGACGTTGAGGACGCCGGCCGGGATCCCCGCCTCGAGTGCCAGTTCCCCGAGCCGGATCGCCGTCAACGGGGAGTAGCTGGCGGGCTTCAGGATCGCCGTGTTGCCCGCCGCCAACGCCGGCGCGACCTTCCACGAGGCCATCAGCAGCGGGAAGTTCCAGGGCACGATGAGCCCGACCACGCCGATCGGCTCGCGCAGGGTCAGGTCCAGCCCGGGCTTGGAGACCGGGATCGTCTGGCCGAAGACCTTGTTGGCGGCGCCCGCGTAGTAGTCGAAGACGAGGCTCGCGCCGGTGATCTCGCCGCGGGCCCCGGTGATCGGCTTGCCGACGTTCCGGCTCTCGAGCTGGGCCAGCTCCTCGGTGTGCTCCTTGAGCAGCGCCGCGAACTTGGCCAGGCTCCGGCCGCGCTTGCCGGCGGCCCAGGTCGCCCAGCCCTTGCGGTCGTCGAACGCGCGCCGCGCCGCCTCCACCGCTCGATCCACGTCGGCCGGACCGCCGAGCGGGGCCGTGGCGATGACCGTCCCGTCGGCCGGGTTGACGACCTCGAAGGTCTGCCCGTCGGAGGCATCGACGGACTCGCCGCCGATGACCATCCGGGCGGTGATGACCTCGGCCGGAGCGCTCGGGATCGTCATGGCGCGATGATACGTCAGCATCCCCGGCTGCTAGCATCGGCCCGATGGTGACCTGGCGCGAGAGCCGCACGTTCGGGGCGTTCCGCGGTCACCATGTCCGGACCTGGCTGGCGATCGTCGCCACCACGATCGTCGTCGGCACGGCCGGCTATCTCGTCCTCGGTTGGTCGATCAGCGACGCGATCTACATGACCGGGATCACGTTGACGACGGTCGGGTTCAAGGAGGTCCAGGATCTCGACGATATCGGTCGGCTGTGGACCCTCCTGGTCGCCGTGGCCGGTGTCGCGATCATCTTCGGGTCCGTCGGGATCGTCGCCGAGGCGGTCCTCTCGGACGTGGTCAGCGGGCGAGGGGAGGCGAAGCGGATGACCCAGGCGGTGGACGGCCTCCGCGGCCACTTCATCCTGGCCGGCTACGGGCGGGTCGGGGCGACCGTCGCCCGCGAGCTCGGTCACGCCGGCCAGCGGTTCGTGGTCGTCGACATCAACGCCGAGTCCCTGGCGCGAGCCCAGGCGGACGGCCATCTCGTGGTGATGGGCGATGCGACCAACGACGAGATCCTGCGGGCGGCCGGGATCGACCGGGCGCGCGGCCTGATCACGACCATCGACACCGACGCCAACAACGTCTACGTGACGCTCTCGGCGCGGGCGCTCAACCCCGCGCTGTTCATCGTCGCGCGGGCCAACCAGGAAGGCTCCGAGGCCAAGCTCGTCCAGGCCGGGGCGGACCGGATCGTCTCGCCGTACACCCGGGCCGGTCGCCAGATCGCCGAGCTGGCGGTCCGCCCCCGGGTCGCCGACTTCATCGACTTCGCCCTGTCGCACGGCGAGCTGGCATTCTCCATCGAGGAGGTCGAGGTGGCGGCCGGCCGCCCGCTCGAGGGTCGGACCGTCGCCGACCTCCGCACCGAGGGGATCTTCGCGCTGGCGGTCGTCCGCGGCGAGCGCGACTACGAACCGAACCCGACCGACGATCGAGTCCTGGTCGCCGGCGAAAATCTCATCGTGTCCGGCAGCGCGGAGACCCTGCGCGACCTGCGCGAGCGCGCCTAGGCGTCGGAGCGCCTAGGCCTCGGCCGCCCCGGCGGCAGGCAGGATCGGAGCGGGCGTGGCCGCCGGCTTCCGGGCCGCCGCCTCCGCCGCGACGATCGCCGCGCCGATGATCCCCGCGTCGTTGCGCAACTGGGCCGGCACGACCGGGCAGCGCACGGTCAGTCGCGGGACGTACTTGTCGGCGCTCTTGCTGACGCCGCCGCCGAGGATCATCAGGTTCGGCCAGGTGAGCTGATGGATCCGGTCGAGGTGTTCGTCGAGATCGGTCGCCCAGGCCTTCCACGACAGGCCTCGCTTGAGTCGTGCCGCCGCGGCCGACCGCCGCTCCGCCGCCCGACCGCGGATCTCCATCTGTCCGAACTCGGTGTTGGGGACCAGCACGCCGTCGATGAACAGGCCCGATCCGACCCCGGTCCCGAGCGTCAGGAAGACGACCACGCCCGGCTGATCGCGTCCGACACCGAACCGCATCTCGGCGATCCCGGCCGCGTCCGCGTCGTTGATGATCGAGATCGACCGGCCCATCACCCGGGTCAGGCGCTCGACGACCGGGAAGTCGACCCACGCCGGGTCGATGTTGGCGGCCGTCTTCAGGACGCCGTCGATGGTCACCCCCGGGAGCCCGATCCCGACCGGGGTCGCATCGCCCAGCCCGTTCGCCTTCGCCAGGCGCCTGATCATCCGGGCGATCGAAGCGAGGACCGCGTCGGGGGTGGATGGGACCGGCGTCGTCACGCGCAGGCGCTCGGAACGGAACCGTCCGGCCTCGACGTCGACGACGGCCGCCTTGATCCCGCTGCCCCCGACGTCGATCCCGATGGCGATCCGGCTCGTGGCCATCTCGGCTCTCTCCTCCGTCATCGATGCCTCCTGGTCGATCAGAAGTAGTTGACCGTGATCCCGCCGTCGACGACCAGCGAGGCGCCGTTGGTCCAGCGCGACTCGTCCGACGCGAGATAGACCGCCATGTGGACGATCTCCTCCGGCTTCCCGAACCGCCCGGTCGGATTGCGCGCGAGACGCAGTCGCTTGGCGGCTTCGTCCTTGACCAGCCAGTCCATCAGCAGCGGCGTCTCCACCGGCCCCGGGCAGATGGCGTTCGTCCGGATCCCCTGTGGTCCGAACTGGACCGCCAGGCTCCGGGTCAGCGACAGGACCGCGCCCTTCGACGCGGTGTAGGCGTCCTGCGGCACGGAGCAGCCGAGGATCGCCACGAAGCTCGCGATATTGATGATCGACCCGCCGCCCGCCTCGACCATCGCCGGGATGGCGTACTTGCAGCCGAGGAAGACGCCACGGACGTTGACGGCCATGACCGAATCCCAGGTCGCGACATCGGTGTCGGTCACCGAATGGTCGGCTTCGGGCATGATCCCGGCGTTGTTGTACAGGCAGTCGAGCCGCCCGTAGGTCGCGACGGCGTGGTCGACCATGGCCTTGGCATCGGCCTCCTTCGAGACGTCGGCGCGGATGAACGTGGCTTCGCCGCCGGCCGCCCGGACGAGCTCGACCGTTTCCGCGCCGGCCGCCTCGCCGTACTCGGCGACCACGACCTTGGCGCCCTCCGCGGCGAACATCTGCGCAGCGACCCGTCCCATCCCGCCGCCGCCGCCGGTGATGATCGTGACCTTGTCCGTGAGTCGCATGCCACTCCCTCTGCGTCCGTTGGCGTCAGAGTACCGCTCGGGCCTACCCGGTCGTGGCCGCTTGCCGTACCCTCATCGCCGAGGAGACTGATCGCATGACGACGCCGGGATCCGATCTCATCGAGGCCGTGGTCGCCGACGACGCGTCGCGCGTCAGCCGAGCTGCTGGCCGAGGATCCGTCGCTGGCCGTCGACCCGCGACCGCGACGGCGTGTCGGCGATCATGCTCTCGCGCTACCGCTTCGATCGGGCCACGACCGATGCGCTGCTGGCCGTCGACCCGGAGCTCGACGTCTTCGAGGCCGCGGCGCTCGGCTATCTCGATCGGCTGCGCGAGCGGCTGGCCGAGGATCGCTGGCGCGCGACGTCGTACTCCGCCGACGGGTTCACGGCCCTCCATTTCGCCGCCTTCTTCGGCAAGCCCGAGGCGGCCCGGACGCTCATCGAGGCGGGCGCCGGCGTCGATGTCTACTCGACCAACGACATGCGGGTCCAGCCGCTCCACAGTGCCGCGGCCGGTCGTCACCACGAGGTCTGCCGCGTCCTGATCGCGGCCGGCGCCGATGTCAACGGGACGCAGCGTCACGAGTTCACGCCGCTCCACGCCGCGGCGCAGCTCGGCGACACCGAGCTCGTCGAGCTGTTCCTGTCGGCCGGGCGCCGATCCGGCGATGAAGACCGAGGCTGGCGAGACCGCGGCCGACACCGCGGAGGCCGCCGGCCACCTTGACATCGCCACGCGGTTGCGCGAGGTCGCCGCCCGGCGGAACGGCTGAGCCGCGAACGATCCGCGCCCGTCGTCAGCGCGTGGTGCGCTCGTCGAGCAGCGCCGTCCGCACCTCGTCGAACGCCAGCTCGCAGGCCTCGACCCGGGCAGTGGCATCCACGATCGTCCCGGACCGTCCATCGGCCTCGAGCGATCGACACAACTCGGCCAGCGCCACGGCCCCGACGTTGGCGCTCGTCGACTTGAGGCTGTGGGCCGGCCGGACCATCCTCGCCGCGTCACCGCGCCGTGGCCGCCTGGCGCATGTCGTCGAGCTGGGCGGTCGCGTCGTCCAGGAAGGTATCGATCAGCTCGTCGACGAACCCGAGGTCGCCGCCGGTGATCTCGAGGAGATGGGCGAGGGCGGACGGGTCGAGCGTCTCGGGCGTCATGACGTGGCCGCCACCGCGCGCACGCCGGTCACCGAGTAGACGGGGATCGGGCGGCTGAACCCCTTCAGCATGCGCTCCCCGGCCGGATCCGCCTCGATGGCCGCCTCCGCCGCGGCGAAGGTCCGGTGCGAGATCAGGATCTCGCCTGGGCCGGCCTCGCCGCTCAGTCGCGCGGCCAGGATGATGACCTGGCCGATCGCGCCGTAATCGTAGCGCCCCTCGAAGCCGATCCTGCCGAGCGTCGCGTAGCCGGTCGCCATGCCGATCCCGATCTCGAGCAGATAGCCACGCTTTCGCCAATCGGCCGACAGGCCGGCGAACCGGTCGCGCATGGCGACGGCGAGCCCGACCGCCCTGGCGCCATGGTCCGGCTGGAGGACCGGGTCGTTGAAGAAGGTCATGAACCCGTCACCCGCGAAGTGTTCGAGGGTCCCCTCGTGCTCGACGATCAGCGGACCCATGACCCCGTGGTACTCGCGCAGGAACCCGAGGACCTCCTCGGGCTCAGCCGCCTCGGAGAACGAGGTGAAGTCGCGCAGGTCGCAGAACATCGCGGTGATCTCGCGGCGGTGGCCGGCCAGCATCGCCTCGCCGTCGGGACTCGACACCAGGGCCGCCACCTGCGGGGACAGGAACCGCGCCAACTCGGATCGCTGGCGCTCGATCGTGCCCAGCATGCGTGCCTGCTGCTCGAGGGTGTGGCGCTCGAGGTCGTGCAGCCGCTTCTGCGCCATCGAGGCCTCGATGCGGGCCCGCAGGATCTCCGGATCGACGGTCTTCGGGAGGTAGTCGGCGGCCCCGAGCTGGATGCACCGGACGACGCTGGCCAGTTCGTCGACGCCGGAGATGACGATGACCGGCAGGTCCCGAAGTCGCTCGTCGGCCTTCAGGATGGCCAGCGTCTCGTAGCCGTCCATCTCCGGCATGACGATGTCGAGCAGCACGACATCGACCGGTTCGGCGCCTGGGTCGCGCAGGAGGTCGAGCGCGGCGCGGCCATGGTCGGCCTCGATCGCCTCGTGCCCGATGGCGTTCAGGAGGTGGACGAGGAGCCGCCGATTGAACGCCGTGTCGTCGACGACCAGGACGCGGCCGGCGGTCATCGTGGCGTCGCCGCTGACCGGCGCGACGTCGCGACGCTGGGTGGCGGTGAGCGCGTCGCTGAGCGCCTCGGGCCGGATCGGCTTGCTGATGTAGTCGTCCATCCCGGCTGCCAGGCACATCTCGCGGTCGCCCTCCATGGCATTCGCGGTCATCGCCACGATCCGTGGGCCGCTGGTTCCCGGCCAGCGCACGCGGATCCGACGCGTCGCCTCCAGCCCGTCCATCTCGGGCATCTGGACGTCCATGAGAACCACGTCGTAGGCGACCCGCTCGACGGCCGCGAGCGCCGCCGCGCCGTCGACCGCGAGGTCGGCGCTGTAGCCCATCCGCTCGAGCAGCCGCAGCGCGAGCTTCTGGTTGACCGGGTTGTCCTCGGCCAGGAGGATCCGGAGGGGATGGCGACTCCCGAGATCGTGGTCGATGCCGGTGCCGGACGCCCGGACGGGCACGGACGCCGCCTGGCCGGCGAGCACCGTGGCGAGCGTGTCGTGAAGCGCCGATGGCTTGACCGGCTTGACCAGGAACGCGGCGATCGCGTCGCTGTCGCGGTCGTGCATCCCGAGCGACGACAGGATCACGACCGGGACCGCCGCACCCGCCTCGGACGCACGGATCGCCGTGGCCAGCGAGACGCCGTCGAGCTCCGCCATGTGCATGTCGACGATGGCGAGGTCGAAGCGGTGGCCGTCCCGCACCCAGCCGAGTGCCTCCTTGGGCGAGCCGGTCGCCTCGGCCGTCATCCCCCAGCGCAGGAGCAACTTGTCCAGGATCCGCCGGTTCGTGGCGTTGTCGTCCACGACGAGGGCGTGGCGACCGGCCAGGTCCACCCCGACGATCGGCGTCGGGCGCGAGCGCGGTCTCCGTGGCAGCCGCGTGGAGCGTCAAGCGGAAGGTGCTGCCCTGGCCCGCGACCCCGGCACTCGTCGCGGTCAACGAGCCGTCCATGAGCTGGGCCAGGCGACGACTGATGGCAAGACCCAGGCCCGTGCCGCCGTACCGACGCGAGATCGACGCGTCGGCCTGGCTGAACGACTGGAACAGCTGCCCGATCCGGTCTGCCGGGATGCCGATCCCGGTGTCGCGGACATCGATCGTGAACGCCCAGCGATCGTCCGTGGCCACGGGCGTCCACTCGGGTCGGCCCGTGACCGTCAGTTCGACCTCGCCGGTCTCGGTGAACTTGATGGCGTTCGACAGCAGGTTGATGACGATCTGGCGGAGGCGGCCCTGGTCGCCGATGATCGTCCGCGGCAGGCCGTCGTCGATCGTGTAGGCGAGTTCGAGACCCTTGCCGGCCGCCAGCGGCGCGACGACGTCCAGGGCACCTTCGATGCACGCCGCGAAGGCGAACGGCCGATGCTCGAGCTCGACCTTGCCGGCCTCGATCTTCGAGAAGTCGAGGATGTCGTTGATGATCAGCAGCAGCGCGTCGCCCGACGTCCGGATGGTCTCGGCGTAGTCGCGCTGCTCCTCCGTCAGCGGCGTGTCCAGGATCAGCCCGCTCATCCCGATGATCGCGTTCATCGGCGTCCGGATCTCGTGGCTCATCGCCGCGAGGAAGGTGGATTTGGCCTGGTTGGCCTGTTCGGCGACGTCCTGCGCGGCGCGGCCCTCCTCGAACAGACGCGCATTCTGGATCGCGATCGCCGCCTGCTGCGAGAGTCCTGACCAGGAACGCCAGGTCGGCGGCGGTGAACGGCGCGCCCGGGGCGGAGCGCCAGATCGCCATCATGCCGATGACCTCCTCGCGCGAGTGGAGAGGGGCGACCATCATCCGATACTCGAGGTCGTCATCCTCGGTCCCGGTGATCGCGACCGACCGTCCGTCGTTCGCCACGTCGTTGACCATCTCCGCCTCGCCGCGGCGGGCGACATCACCGATGATCCCTTCGCCCAAGGTGATCATGTCGGCCATGACGGCATCGGCAAAGGATCCCGAGCGCCACGAATGGGCGGAAGGCCTCGCCGTCGTCCTCCGCGAGGTAGACCGCGCTGGTATCACCCGCGAGGAGGGCAAGCGCGCGATCGGCGATGACCTCCAGGACGGGTCCCAGGTCGAGCATCGCCGAGATCTCGGCCGCCACCTCGGCCAGGGTCGTCATCTCGGCCGCCTGGCGCTGCGCGTCGCGATACAGCCGAGCGTTCTGGATGGCCACCCCGACGTTGGCGGCCAGCGTCGCGAGGAGGCGCGATTCCGCCTCGCCGAACCGGCCACTCTGGGTCGTGTCCTGGACGCTGATGAC
Organism: uncultured Chloroflexia bacterium; assembly: GCA_963746865.1. GTDB lineage: Bacteria > Chloroflexota > Limnocylindria > Limnocylindrales > CSP1-4 > SPCO01. The sequence goes on along the minus strand of CAVVDB010000005.1, from coordinate 191,258 downwards.
GCCGATCGCCTCGTCTCCGGCAAGGATCGGGACACCAAGGTACGAGCTGGCCGGCGTGCCGATGGCCGTTCGCCCGGCGAACTGCGCCTCGCGGTTGAGCAGGAGCGGCTCGCGTGACCGAAGGACCTGCGAGGTCAGGCCCTCACCGAACTGCATCGGCGCGTTCGCTTCGCGGACGCCGCCCTCGCTGTAGTAGGCAAAGTCGATCATCCCGCGCTCCTGATCGTGGAACGCCACGTACACGAGATCGGCATCGAACGTCTCGCGCATCTGGTCGCCCAGCTGCTCGATCAGCGCATCGAGGTCCAGTTGTCCGGCCAGCGCCTGGCCGACGCTGTTGACGATGGCCAGCTCGGCGGCCCGCTGGCGGGTCTCGTCGATCAGGCGGGCGTTGTCGAGGGCCACGCTCAGGCTGGCTGCGAGCGTCGTGAGGAGGTCGAGGTCGGACTGGCTGAACGCATGCTCGCGATCGAGGTTCTGGAGGGAGACCACGCCGGTGGCTCGTCCGCCACTCAGGAGCGGGGCGTAGATGGCGGCCTTGGCCGGCTCGCCCTGGATGGCGTCGGTCTGTCCGAGTTCGGCCGATCTGGCCTGGAGGTCCTCGTTGATCAGGATCGAGCGGCCGGTCTCGAGGACCTGCTTTCGGAAGCCGATGAGGGCCATCGGCTCGTCCGGGAACCGGACACCGCGCTCGATGGTGTACGGGAATCGGACCAGCCCCGCCCCGGCGTCGTAGACCCCGATATCGACGACCTGGGTATCGAAGATGCCCAGGATCTTGTCACCGACAAGGTCGTACATCGCCTGCATGTCGAGCTCCGCCGCCAGCCCGTCCTGGACGCTGTTGATGATCGCGAGCTCGGCGGCCCGCTGGTCGGTCTCGGTCAGGAGGCGCTTCGTCTCCTCGAACAGACGGGCATTCTCGAGGGCCACGCCCATGCTCGCTGCCAGGGTGCTCAGGAGCCGCTCGTCGGCCTCGCTGAAGGCGTGCTCCAGGATGCTTTCGAGCCCGACGACGCCGATGACCCGCTCGCCGGCCATGATCGGCACGCCGAGCCAGGAGGCGGTCTCCGTCCCACCGACCGACAGCGCGCCCGCAGCGACCTGCTCCTCGAGCGTCGAGATGCGAAGGGGTCGCCCAGTCCGGATGACGGTCGATGTGATCCCCGGTCCGAGTTGGATGACGCCCCGATCGAAGCGCGCCCCTTCATCGATGTCGTACGGGAAGCGGATCTCATTGGTCTCGGCGTCGTACAGGGCGATGAACAGCGAATCCACCGCGAAGATGGCCTTCACCCGCTCGCCGACGAGTTCGATGATGGCCGCGAAATCGAGCTGCTTGGCCAGGGCCTCACCGATGTCGTTGATGACCGCGAGCTCGGCATTGCGCTGGTCGGTCTCGGTCAGCAGGCGCTTCGTCTCGTCGAACAGCCGGGCGCTCTCGAGGGCGACCGCCATGCTCGAGGCGAGCGTGCTGAGGAGGCGCTCGTCCGATGTCGTCGAAGGCGCTCGGTTCGACGTCCTCCAGGCAGATGACGCCGATGACGCGGTCGCTGGTGAGGATCGGGACCCCGAGCCACGAGTTCGATTCTTCTCCCATCTTGATGGACCCGAGGGCTTCGGCCTCAGCGGCGTGCGCCGAGCGCAATGGCTGACGCGTCCGGATGACGATCGACGTCAGGCCCGGCCCGAGCCGGAACGCCTCCGTGTGGTAGGGCTTGCCCTGTCTCGATCTCATAGCGGAACGAGATGAGCTCGGTCGCGTCGTCGTAGGTGGCGATGAACATCGACTTGACATCGAACAGGGCCCGGAGCCGCTCGCCGACGAGCTCGATGATCGCCCCGAACTCCAGCTGCTTGCCGAGCGCCAGGCCGATCTCGTTGACCAGGGCCAGCTCCGCGTTGCGCTGGCGGGTCTCCTCGATGGCGCGGACGCGGCTCAACGCGGTCCCGATGTGCTGGCCGACGAAGGCGAGCAGGTCGCGGTCGGCCTCGGTGTACCGTTCGTCCGCCGTGTAGGTCTGGACGACGATGACACCGAGCGTCCGGCCGTCGGCGACGAGTGGGGCCCCGAGCCAGCCCAGCCCGAGCGCGCCGAGCGTCTTGATCTCGCCGCGGGCCACGAGGTCGTCGTAGGCCGTCTGGTCGACGAGGAGCGGCTTGCCGAGGCGCAGGGCATAGGCCGTCATGCCGGTCGCCTGGCCGACGCCCATCGACTCCCATAGGTTCGGATCCGGGAGGTCGGTGTCGACCGAGTCGACGTAATACGGGTAGTTGATCGCCTGGCGCTGGTCGTCGTACAGGGCGATGTAGGCGTTGTCTGCATACATCAGCCCGGCCACGATCCGGTGGACCGTCGCGTAGAACTCGGGCAGGTCCTCGACGGCGCTGGCCGCCTCCGCGATCCGGTACAGCGCGTCCTGGACCTTGGCGGTTTGCTCGAACCCCGCCTGGCGCGCCTCGAGCTCCGCGACATGGCGCCGCAGGGCGTCGATGTCGCCGGTCACGGCTGCATCGAGCGGCGGTGCCGGTTCAACCTCGCTCAAGGTACCGCTCGCGTTCCCAGGAGTGGACGACCGAGTCGTACGTCTCCTGTTCCACGCGGGCGGCGTTCAGGTAGTGGTCGACCACGTCCTGCCCGAAGATCTCGACCGCGGCCTCGGATCGTTCGAGCTCGGCGATCGCCTCGTAGAGGGCGCGCGGCATGCGCGCGACGCCCTTGGCCAGGTAGCCGTTGCCCTTGAACTCGGGGTCGAGCTTCAGCTTGTGTTCGATGCCGTACAGCCCGGCGCCGATCATCGCGGCGTAGGTCAGGTAGGCGTTCATGTCGCCGCCCGGGAAGCGGTCCTCGACGTGGAGCCCCGGGCCGCGCCCGACGAGCCGGAACCCGGTCGTCCGGTTGTCGCGACCCCAGACCACGTTGACCGGCGCCCACGACAGTGACGCGTAGCGTTTGTACGAGTTGATGAACGGGGCGATGAACACCGCCAGTTCGCGCGACAGCGACATCATCCCGGCCATGAACTGCTGGCCGACCACGGACAGGCCGTACGGGCCCTCCGGCTTGCCCTTCGCCGCGTGCATCAATGGGATGTCCTTGACGACGTCCCAGAGGCTCATGTGGAGATGGCCGGACGATCCGGTCCAGCGGTGGTCGGGCTTGGCCATGAACGTGATGCCCCAGCCGTTGAGGTAGGCGATCTCCTTGGCCCCGTGCTTGAAGACGACGCTCCGGTCGGCCGCCTCGAGGACGTGGCCGTAGCGGATGTTGACCTCGTGCTGGCCGTTGGCGGCCTCGCCCTTGCTGAACTCGATCGGCACGTCCGCCGCGGTCATCTGGTTGCGCAGGAGGCGGTGCAGCGGCTCGGCCTTGGTCGCCTGGAGGAGCTGATAGTCCTCGTTGTAGTGGCCGAACGGGCGCGGGACGGGCCAGCCACGTTCCGCCAGCTCCTCCCACGAATCGCGCAGCACGTAGAACTCGAATTCCGACCCCGCCTTCAGGGCGAAGCCGGCCTCGGCTGCGCGCGCGACCTGGCGCTTCAGGATCGTCCGCGGGGCGACGGGGATCTCGATGCCGGTCTCCTCGTCGACCGCGTCGGCGAGGACCATGGCCGTGCCGGGCAGCCACGGCAGGACGCGCAGCTGGTCCCACACGGGCTCGGCGATCCAGTCGCCGTAGCCGGTCTCCCAGTTCATCAGCTGGAACCCCTGGGGCGTGTTCATCTCCATGTCCGTGCCCAGCAGGTAGGTGCAGAAGTGGGCGCCGTGGGAGATGACGCCGTCGAGGAAGGCCTGGCCCTGGACGCGCTTGCCCATCAGCCGGCCCTGCATGTCCGTGATGGCCACCACCAGCGTGTCGATCCGCCCGTCGCGGACCATCTCCTCGAGTTCGACGAGGCGTGGATGCTTGGCGGCGTGGTCGCTCATGGTCGCCGATGCTCAGTAGAGCATCGTCGTCCCGGTCGGGAAGACGAAGTCGAAGGCCGACGCCTGGAGGGTCACGTCAGGCATCAGCCCGACGACCTCGGCGCGGCGAGTGACCTCGCCGCCGATCGATTCGACCAGGCGCAGGATGACGCCCGTGTCGCGGTCGACCGCGATCGAGATGTGGAAGTCCGGCCGGTCGCCGGCCAGCTCCGTCGTGCGCGGATGGTTGCACTCGAGCAGGACCGCCTCCTCGCCGGCGACGACCGCCGTCCCGGAGATGGTGCAGCGACCCGTCGCCAGGACGTTCTGGCAGTAGCCCGCCGGATGGACGAACGTATCCGGCAGCGTCTCCATCGGGAGGGCGGTGACGGGTTCGTAGACCTTCGCGGTCCCCGGGAAGTCGCGATCGTCCAGCCCTCGGGGGCGGTTCCGGATCGGTCGCTGGGTCCCGAGCCGGTGCGCGCTCGAATAGGTCCGCACGATCTCGCCGTCGGAGATCCAGACCTCGTAGTCGCCCTTGACGGTCGAGCCGGCCCGGGTCGTCGTGACGCGCGCATCGCCGGGATGGGCCAGGATCGTGTCGATCGTCGTCAGGTCCTCGCCGCGCGCGGTCATCGCCCGCTCCTCGATCCGCATGCGGAGCGTAGCGAACCGGACCTCGGCATCGCGCATGAAGTCGAACAGCTGGGTGACGGTCGGCAGTTCGGCGTCGAGGGTGGCGACCTGGGGCAGACGGCGGCCGTCGGCCCGGGCGGGCACGGCGGCGGCGCGATCCCAGAGGCGGGTCCCGGTCATCGCGCGGATTGTAGCCGGCCGGGCTTGACGCGCGACGCCGGACGGCGTATATATCGCATCACGATATAGCGATGCACGTTATACCGCCATACGGTCGAGAGGGAGACTCGCCATGCGTCCGGTCCGTCGAACTGCCGCGCTCGTCCTCGGTCCCGTCCTTGCCATCGGGCTTGCATCGTCCGTCGCCGCGGGACATGGCCATCAGGCGCCGCGCCACGGCTACGGGATCTTCGTCGACCCGTCCGGGGCGACGATCGGGTTCGTCCTCCTCGCACAGGATCGACACGGGGATGTCCGCGTCCATGTCCATGTCCGCGGGTTGACGGCCGGTCTTCATGGGATCCACATCCATGCGATCGCATCGTGCGCGACCACTGCCACCTTCGCGGACGGCGCCGGCGGGCACTACAACCCGCTCGTCCACGAGCACGGTCTCGAGAACCCGAACGGCCCGCACGCCGGCGACCTGCCGAACCTGGTCGTGGACAGCCACGGCTGGGGGCGCCTCCACGCGACGACCGATCGCGTCACGTTGACGGACGGTCCGGCCACCCTGTTCGACCTCGACGGCAGCGCGTTCATCATCCACGCGAACCCCGACGACCAGGTCACCAACGTCGGCAACGGTGGCAGCGGCCCGCGGATCGCCTGCGCCGCCGTCGTCCCGATCTGACGCGGGCGTCCCGGTCCGGTTCGAGGTCGATGCCATGAGCGACCTGCTTCCAGGCTCGCCGCGCGGGCCGATCCCCGGACCGGTCCTGCGCGCGCGCCGCACCCAGCAAGCGAGCGGGCTGTCGCGCCGCACGCTGCTCCGTGCGGCGCTGGCGACCGGTGTCGGCCTGTGGGTGGTCGAGGTCATCGGCGGGACGGCGGCGTTCGCCTGGTCGGCGGTCGCCACGATCACGCCGAAGGTCACGGTCGGCACCTTTGCCGAACTCGTGGCGGCCAACCCGGGACTCCCGCTCCGTGAGGGGTTCCCGGCCTACGTCCAGGCCGCGCATGCGTTCGTCATCCTCGTCGACCCGGCGCGTCCCGAGTGGCGGCCCGGTGAGGACCTGACCGGTGACGGCACGGCCCTCAACGTCCGGGCGCTGTCGCAGCGTTGTCCGCACCTCGGCTGCCGGCCGAACCCGTGCATCGAGGACTTCTGGTTCCGATGCCCGTGCCATCAGTCACGCTACGACCGTCTCGGGATCAAGCCGGCGGGTGAGCTCTACGGTCCGGCGCCGCACGGGATGGATCGGTTCGCCGTCAGCGTGGACGCCGCCGGAATCTTGACCATCGACACGGCGAAGGTCACGCTCGGCCCGTTGCCGGTCGCGCTCGGCCAACCCGGCGTGATCCCACCACGTGTCCAGAACGGCTGTACATGAGACCCACCGCACTCGTTCGCCTCTATCCGCGGTCGTGGCAGCGTCGGTATGGCGACGAGATGCGCGCGATGCTCGACGACGCGACCCTCCGCCGGGCCGACCTCGTCGACCTCACCCGCGGCGCACTCGATGCGTGGCTCCATCCCGCGCACGCCGTCACGCGTCCCGGCCGCCGCGGCCATCGTCGGCGGCGGGATCTGGACGATCGTGGCGGCAGGCGTCGTGTTCCAACCCGTGCCGCTCGATTGGCCCGGCTACCTCGCCGAGACCGTGCTCCTCGCGGCCGTGGCGGCCGTGGTCCTGCTCGTCGCCACGCTCGGCTGTGCGCTCCGGGCGGGGGATGCCGGTGGGCCGGCGATGACGCTGGCCGCCTGGATCGCGGCCGTCGGCTACGTCGCCTGGCTGGTTGCCCTGTTGGCGACGACGTCGGGTGTCGCCGATGCGCCGACCCTCGCCGCCGCCCAGACCGTCGCCATGATCGGGACGCTGCTGATCGGCCTGCTGCTCGTGCGAGCCGGCGACGAGGCGATCGGGTCCCTCGTCCTGGTCGGAGCGGTCGCCATGCTGGTTCCCTGGGTCGTCGCCTGGCTGGTCTTCGGAGCGGCCTGGACGGCCGTCGGGATGGTGCTGGTCACGGAGCGCCCGCGCCGGCCGCCGCGCTGGGAGACCGCCTGAGCCACCGCCGGATCAGCCGCCCGCCGGACCGCCGCCGAGCCCGGGTTCGGTCATCGCGGCGGGGTCGAGCAGGCGGTCCAGGTCGGCCGGGTCCATCCCGCGCTCGAGGGCGAGCTCGCGGATCGTGCGACCGGACTTGTGGGCCTCCTTGGCAAGCTTGGCCGCCTCGTCGTAGCCGATCACCGGCGCGAGGGCCGTCGCCAGCATCAGCCCCTGCTCCACGAGTCGGGGGCCGCGCTCGGTGGCGGTCAGCCCTTCGATCGCGCGGGCGCTGAAGTTGTCGGCCGCGTTGCCGAGCAGCGCGATCGACTCGAGCAGGGCATCGGCCACGACCGGCAGCATGACGTTGAGTTCGAGGAGGCTGCCGGTCTGCGCGAAGGCGATCGTGGCGTCATTGCCGACGACCCGGGCGACCACCATCGTCAGGCTCTCGACGATGACCGGGTTGACCTTGCCCGGCATGATGCTGGACCCCGGCTGCGTCTCCGGGAGGGCGACCTCGGCGATCCCGGCGCGCGGGCCCATCGCCATGAGCCGGATATCCGATGCGATCTTCCAGAGGCTCAGGGCGATGGTCCGGATCGCGCCGTGGGCGGCGATCGGGGCGTCGAGCGTGGCCTGGGCGTGGAAGTGGTTGGCGGCCTCGCGGACGGTCAGCCCGGTCAGCGACGAGAGTCGTGCGCAGGTCCGGAAGGCGAACTCCGGATGGGCGTTGATCCCGGTCCCGACGGCCGTCCCGCCGAGCGGCACGGCCAGCAACTCGGCCTGCGCCGCCCGGGCGCGCCTGAGCGACTCCTCGACCTGGCCGGCATAGCCGCGGAACTCCTGCCCGAGCCGGATCGGGGTCGCGTCCTGGAGGTGGGTCCGCCCGGTCTTGACCACCGGCCAGAAGGCCTGCTCCTTCGCCACCAGCGCGGTGTGAAGTCGCTCGAGGGCCGGCAGCAGGCCCTCCTCGATGGCGATCGCCGCGGCCAGCTGGAGCGCCGTCGGGATCGTGTCGTTCGAGCTCTGGCAGCGGTTGACCTCGTCGTTGGGGTGGACCTTCCGGCCGGCGCCGAGCCGGTCGGCCGCGAGGTGCGCGACCACCTCGTTCATGTTGGTGTTGGTCGAGGTACCGGAGCCGGTCTGGTAGATGTCGATCGGGAACTGGTCGTCGTGGAGGCCGTCGGCCACCTCCCGGGCGGCGCGCGGCGATGGCCGAGGCGACCGCCGGATCGAGCAGGTCCAGCTCGCCGTTCGTCTCCGCGGCGGCCAGCTTGATGAGGGCCAGGGCGCGCAGGAATCCCCGCGGCATCGGCTCGCCCGAGATCGGGAAGTTCATGACCGCCCGCTGGGTCGAGGCGCCGTACCGGGCGTCGACCGGGACCTCCATCTCGCCCATCGAGTCGCGCTCGATGCGGGTCCCTGGGGTCGTCGGGTCAGGCATGGCCCGATTGTAGGCCCGGCGCGACCTCGATCAGGGGGCCGGCGGCGGCGGGGTCCTGTTCGGGTCGGTGACCGGGCAGTCCGACGGGAACCGGACGGGCTTCGCGTTCGGGTCGCCCGCCCGGTTGACGAAGATGACGAGCTCGCCCGACGACCCGATCGCGGGATCGCCGATGGCGATGACGCCATCCGACGGGAGCGACGCCGCGTACTTGATCGGGTCGTTCGGTCCGGTCGGGGTCAACAGTCGCCAGCTCAGCTTGTAGCCGAGACCGAGGAGTGTCTTCTCGGCTTCGAGCGGGGTCATCTGGAGGATGCCGCTGCAATGGAGGACGCCACCGGCCTCGAACGGGTTCGCATTCACCGGCACGACGATCCCGCCACCCGGCGGTTCATTGACCCCGCCGTCGGATGGGTGGCTGGCGACGGTGAGACCGCCGAAGTGGACCCGCGCCGTGGCGGACATCGCGATGTCCTGGTCGCCGGTCCACGTCGCCCGGACCGGCGTCTTGAAGAAGACGCCCCGGACGGTCAGCCACTTGCCGTCAGCGGCGCCGTCGTAGATCCGGATCTCATCGACCCAGGCGGCGCTCTCGTCACCCTTGAAGTAGAGATTGAGCCGCATCTCGACGCCGTTCTCGGTCCATTCGGCCTCGAGCGTCCGATACGTGGCGTCGCCGGGATCGGAGTGGATGCTCACGTTCGGGGTCCCCGCCCGGAAGGTCTTGCCGGCCACCTCGATCCAGAACTCGCGTGCGGTCAGGACGACCACATCCGTCCTCCACACGATCTGGGGGTTGCCGATGTCCGGCGACGCGCTCGGTCCGGCCGAGGCCCCGCGCCCGCCGCCGCCGAGCGCCCCGACGCCGATCCCGGCGAGGAGTAGCGCACCGACCGCCACGATGGCCGTCCAGCGACCGAACGCCCCGGGACGACGGCCCCGTTCGGCCGCGATCGCGACGTTGGCCCGGACGGCGACCGGCACGGGACCCAGGTCGATCTCACGCAACGTCGCCGCGTCGCTCCGGGCGGCGGCCGCGAACGAGCGACAGGCCGGACAGTCGGCGAGATGCGCGTCGAGGGCATCGCGCTCGCCCGGCTCGAGCGGGAAGTCGAGCGACGTGACGAACGACCGACGGGCGGACTCGTGATCGATCATGCCGGCACCTCCGTCCCGCCAAGCTGCTCCCGCAGTCGCAACCGGGCGCGGCAGATGAGGGAGCGCGTCGCCAGCTCGGAGCGCCCGAGCGTCTCGGCGATCTCGCGACCCGAGAACCCGTGGGCGGCCAGCAGGAGCGCTGCCCGGGCGTCCTTCGGCAGGGTCCCGATCGCCGCCCACACCTCGCGGCGCTGCTCGCCGCGCAGGATGGCGTCGTCGGGCGGCGGTTCCGTGTCGTGGTCGACCAGCCGGCCCAGCACGCGGGTGACCACCACCCGGCGCCGTCCGCCGTCGACCACGAGGTTGGAGGCGACCCGGTAGAGCCAGGCACGCGGTTGGTCCGGGACGCGCCCGCGGCGGACCTCCTCGATGAGTCGGAGGAAGGTCTCGGACAGGACGTCCTCGGCGGTCCGCGGGTCGCGTTCGATGCCCCGGATGAAGGTGGCCAGTTCGCGGTGATGCGCGTCGTACAGGGCGAGCACGACCGGCGAGACATCGGCTGTCCGGCTGGTCCCGACGATCTGCACGCTGGCGAGGCCCTCCCGGTGGTTCACGGTCATCGGACGGTTGGCGGGCCGATCTGTTGCAGCCGGCCTTGACCCCGCTCCCGGACGATGCCGCGAACGCCGCTAGACTCGCCATCATGAACGCCATCCGGACGATCCCCTCCGACACGTTCCGTCGTGTGATGGGCCACTTCGTGACCGGCGTGACCGTCGTCACCGCGTTCGATGGCGATCAGCCGTTCGGGATCACCGTGAACGCCCTGAGCTCCGTCTCGCTCGATCCGGCGCTGGTGATGGTCGCCCTCGATCGGCGGCGGTTCCTCACGCCGATCGTGCGGGCGTCGGGCCGGTACGCGGTGAACGTCCTGTCCGAGGATCAACAGGCGCTCTCGGACTGCTTCGCGGGCGCCGCGGTGGAGCCCGGCCGCGAGGCCTTCTGCGGGGCTGCATGGCATCGCGGGGAGACCGGCCTGCCACTCGTGGACGGCGCGATCGCGACCCTCGAGTGCACGGTCGTCGAGACCTTCTCGGCCGGCGATCACGACCTGTACATCGGGCGCGTTGATGCCCTCGCGAATGCCGCCGCCGACCCGATGCCCCTGCTCTACTACCGGCGCCGCTATCTGCGGATCGAGGACGCGGCCGTCTCCGAGGTGGAGGGCAAGCCCGAGCACTAGGGCCGGAGTAGCATCGGCGGCGATGCCGACGATCCACGCCAACGACCTCGATATCGGGTATGACGTGGTCGGGACCGGACCGCCGCTGGTCATGCTGCACGCGGCGACCTCGTCGGGCGACGACTCGTTCGGCGCGCAGATCCCGGTCCTCGCCGAGTCGTTCCGTGTCCACCTCCCCGACGCTCGGGGCCACGGCCGGACGCGCTGGGACGTGGCGGACGGATTTCGCACGGCGTGGCTGATCGACGATGTGCTGGCCTTCGCCGACGCGCTCCGTCTCGAGACCTTCCATCTCGTCGGCTACTCGATGGGCGCGATGACGGCGCTCGGCGTGGCGACGCGGGCCCCTGACCGTGTCGAGACGCTGGTGGTGGTCGGGATCGCCGCCGAGCGCGAACCGCGGGCCAGCGTTGCGCGCCGGATGATGGATCCCGGGCGGATCCTCGGTGAGGATCCGGACTGGGCCGAGGACCTGGCGCGGCAGCACGACCCGGTCCAGGGCGCCGGCGCCTGGCAGCGCCTCCTGCCCGCCATCGCCGAGGACGTTGCGACGCAGCCGCTCCTGACCCCTGCGGAACTGCGCACCGTGACCGCCCCGACCCTGGTCGCCTGCGGCGACCGGGACCCGTTCGTGCCCGTCGGGCAGGCCGTCGCCCTGGCACGGGCCGTCCGCCACGGGCGTCTGCTGGTCGCCCCCGACTGCGGCCACGACGTGCTCGACGAGCAGTCCGTCCTCGTCAACGCTGCCCTGCTTGGCTTCTATCGTTCCACGGACCGATCGGAGGGACCGGAGTGACCACCATGCTCGCGATCTATCGACGACCGGACGGTGAGCCCGACGCGCTGGAGACCTTCGAGCGCCGCTATGCCGAGGAGCACCTGCCACTGATCGCCGCGACGCCGGGCCTGCTCGCGGTCAGCGTTCGCCGGGTCACCCAGGCCCTCCTTGGCGACCGCGACGTCATCCTGGTGACCTCGATGGAGTTCACCGATCGCGCGTCGCTGGACGACGCCCTGGCGTCCGACGAGATGCGGGCCGCGAGCCGCAACCTGCGCGAGATCGCGCCCGGGCTCGCGACCCTGCTCGTGCTCGAGGACGTGCCCGAAATGGACGCCGCGGCTTCCCCGACCGTGGATACTGTCGGGACGACAGTCGAGGAGCGCCCGTGACCGACACCGCGCCGTCGAACGACCCGCCCGTCGCGGCGGGGACCGTGGAGCGTCCGACCCTCGTCCGCGTCGCCTTCCCGGCCCCCGCCCCCGCGTCCGCGCGACCGGCGACGACCCTGGCCGACGTCGCGCTCGTGACCCTCGATCGTCCGGATGCGCTGAACGCGCTCAGCTTCGACCTGCTCGATGACCTGGTCGCGGCCCTCGAGACCCTTGATCGCGGCGGGGACTGTCGGGCCGTCGTGATCACCGGCAGCGGCGATCGAGCGTTCGCTGCGGGCGCCGACATCCGGGAGCTGGCGTCGCAGACCCACGCCTCGCTCAAGGCCGGCGGCCGGTTCACGGCCTGGGACCGGTTGACGGCGATCGGCCTGCCGCTCATCGCGGCCGTTCGCGGGTTTGCGCTGGGGGGCGGCTGTGAGCTGGCGATGGCCTGCGACATGATCGTTGCCGCCGAGGACGCGACCTTCGGCCAGCCGGAGATCCGGCTCGGGGTCATGCCCGGGGCCGGCGGCACGCAGCGCCTCACGCGCGCCATCGGCAAGGCACGGGCCATGGAATTCATCCTGACCGGCCGGCCGATGACCGCCCGCGAGGCGGAGGCCGGTGGTCTGGTCAGCAGCGTGGTACCGGCCACGGCCACCCTGGACGCCGCGCTCGAGTTGGCCGCGCGGATCGCGGCCATGCCGCCGTTGGCCGTCCGCGCCGCGAAGGCGGCCATCCTCGACGCGGCCGAGCTGCGGCTGAGCGACGGTCTGGCACGCGAGCGAGCGGCATTCTTCGGCCTGTTCGACACCCAGGACCAGGCCGAGGGGATGGCCGCATTCACGCAGAAGCGCCCGCCCGTCTGGTCGGGTCGATGACCGGGCAGCCAAGGAGGACGACGCGATGGAGCGGGATCTAGAGGGCGGCAGCGACGTCGGTCGCGACATCGAACGCGATCTCGGCGACGAGCCGCCGCCGGCCATCCGCGACGCGGCGCCGGACTACCTCGCTCCGCTGGACGACTCCGGTCCGGTCAGCGGTCACTTGCCCGCGCCTGCAGCGACCACCTCGGCGGCGGAGACCCCCGAGCATGACTGGGCCCGCGCCCGCGACCTCATCTATCCCGCCTTCCGGCCGCTCGGGACCCTCGGCCTCGCCATCGATTCGATCGATCGCGAGACACTGGCAGCGCACGCCAGCCAGAGCCACAGCCAGCCGCTCCTCGACGAAGGGGTGGCGGGACTGCCGGTCGTCTACACCATCAACGCCGGTGCGTTCGACATCGTCGTGAACGGCGACCACCTGCTGTCGTGGGGCATCGAGCCGGCAGAACTGCAGGACGCGGCCATGCGCAACCTCGCGACCTGGTCGGCGACCGCGCCATGGACCGATGAGATCTCGGGCGATCGACGACTGATCAGCTCGGACACGGGTCACGGCTGGGACGCCGTCCGGATCCTGCTCCCAGAGGTCACCGCGCACCTCATCGAGGAGCTCGGCAGCAGCGGGCGGATCCTGGTCGGCGTCCCCGAGCGCCACCTCCTGACAGCCGGTTCGCTGCGCCCCGGTGACGCCGACTTCGCGACCCTCTTCGCGGAGTTCATCGTCGAGCATTCAGGTGGCGCGGACGAACCGATCGATCGGCGCGTCTTCGAGCTCGCCGACGGCCGGCTCATCGAGTTCGCGGGGACCTGATCCCGCCCGATGAGTGCCGACCGCGCGACCCCGGCCTTCACCTCGCTGCGCTATGAGGTCGCCGACGCGATCGCGACGATCACCCTCGACCGACCCGACGCGCTCAATGCGCTGACCGTCGCGCTGAAGGTGGAGCTGCTGGCGGCCTTCCGGGCGATCGCTCGTGATCGGTCGATCCGGGCCGTCGTCCTGACCGGGTCCGGCCGCGCGTTCTGCGCCGGGCAGGACCTCAAGGAGCGTCTCGAGCCCGATGCGGCGCCGCTCGCGGTCGAACTGCGCGAGCGGTACAACCCGATCGTCCTCGCGATGCGCGGCCTGGACCAGCCGATCGTCGGGGCGATCAACGGGGTCGCCGCCGGTGCCGGGGCATCGCTGGCGTTCGCCTGCGATATCCGGCTGGCCGCCGAGGGCGCCCGGTTCATCCTCGCGTTCGGGGGGATCGGGCTCGTCCCCGACAGCGGTGCGACCTGGCTCCTGCCGCGACTCGTCGGTTCGGCGCGGGCCGCTGAGCTGGCCCTCACCGGGGCGCCCCTGTCGGCGGCCGACGCGGAGCGCATCGGGCTCGTCTCCCGAGTGGTGCCTGCCGATGCCCTGGCCGGTGAGGCACGCGCCGTCGCGACGCGCCTGGCGGAGCTGGCGCCGGGTGCGCTCGCATCGACCAAGCGGGCGCTCGGGCGAACCTGGTCGCTCGATCTCGAGGCGGCCCTGGAGGACGAGGCGATGCGGCAGGGGATCGCCGGGGCGACCGCGGATCACGCGGAGGGGATCGCGGCCTTCCTCGAGAAGCGGCCGCCACGGTTCACCGGGGAGTAGCCCGGACCCTGGACTACGGGATCGTGATGTCGGCGACCTCGGTCGCCGCGACCAGGACCTTGCCCGAACCGGTGTCGAACAGCGCTTCGAGGCGGACGTGGTACGTGCCCGGATCGATCGCTTCGACCAGCGCCGTCGAGGTCCCGGCGGACTCGCCGACCCAGACGGTCGTCGCGCCCTCGAGATAGCTCGGCGTCTCGTCGGTCGTCGAGACGACCAGCTTGTAGAACCCGAAGCACCCGTCCGGTCCCTCGTAGGCGGCCCAGTCCGCGTCGAATCCGGCGCCCTGTGCGGCGAGCGCGAGGGTCCCGAGGTCCTTGACCGGCCTGGCCGTCACACCCTTCACGCCTGACGCGGCGGTGGCCTTGTCGTCCGTGTCGAACGCCATCGTCCGATAGTGGTAGGTCGTCCCCGCTTCCAGCCCGGCATCGACCGCGCCGAGCTTCGAACGCTCGCCGGCGAAGAGCGATTCCGGGGCCACCGCGGGCGCAGCCGGTGGATAGACCGCCGGGATCGTCGGCTTCGAGGAGCGGATCGTCTGGTAGTGGTTGAACCCGCCCTTCGGCGCGATCGTCCAGGTCAGCCGTGCGAACCCGCCGTCGCAGGCGGTCGCACTCGACCCGAGGGTGGCCATCGGCGGCTTCGGGGTCGGGGTCGGCTTCGGGGTCGGTGTCGGGTGCGGCGTCGGCTTCGCGGTCGGCTTGGCCGTGGAGGTCGGCGGCGGGGCGACCGGTTCGGACGTCGGACCCGGCACCGGCTGGTCGATGACCGGGCCGTCGGTCGGGGCGGGGAGGTCCACCCCGTCCGACGTCGGTGATGGCGTGGGATCGATCTCGGCGAGTCGTGCGTCGAAGATGCCGACGGCGTAGCCGAGGCGGGCATCGCGACGGGCGTTGGCGAGGAGCCAAGGATCGTCAAGATCGGCGGTCGTGATCGGCCCGAGCGCCACATCGCTGACACTCCCGGGCGACCCACCGAGGCGGATGCGGGCGACGGCGCCCTCGTCCAGCGTGGCGGACAGGCTCGGCCCGCTGATCGCGACATCGTGCTCGACGCCGATCCCCCGGGCCCAGGCCTCGCCATCGGCGAGATCCCCCTCGAGGCGGAGATCGAACGCGGTGCCGTCCGCGGTCCAGGTCACGTCGGCGGTTCGAACCGCATAGCTGACCGACGGCTCGCCGACGCGATGCCAGACCCGGCCGGCCATCTGGTCGAGCACGACCCGCTCCCGGGAGGCCTCGACGATGCGAGCCTCACTCTCGGCGTCGAGGCGGGCCCGGCTGGTGCCGAGCTCCAGGGTGGCGTATCCGTCAGGTCCGGTCTTGATGATGTCGCCGGCGCGCAGGACGGCCGCCGTGGTCAACTCGGTCGTCACGCCGTCGCGCGACACGGTCGCGGACGCGACATCGCCGGCCCGGAGATCGGCCGGCCGAGTCATCAACTGGGTCGGGCCGAGGCCGATGAGCGCGACCATGATCGCCGCGGCGACGGCCATCACCGACCAGCGCGGGGCGGGGAGGAGTCTTGGCGTGTGGGCCGTCATGCGGGGCACGACGCGGCGCGGCGCGAAGGGCTCCGGCGCCAGGGCCGCAGGGTGCGAGCGCTCGAGGGGCGGCGCCCCGACCGGGGCGGCGACCGGGAGCTCGGCCACCAGCCGGCTGCGGAGGTCGGCGGCGAAGGCTGGGCGGACTGCCTGCAACTTGTCGGCTCGCGCCCGCTCGCCGGCCTCGGCCAGGTCGGCCACCAAGGCGTCGAGGGCGGGGTCGGCGCCGATGCCGTCGAACGGCACGACGTCCTCGTCGTCAGGCCGCATCGGTCGACTCCTGGGCGAGCGACGCCCGCAATGCTCGCAGCGCCCGGTGGAGCTTGACCGCGAAGGTCGCCCGCGAGCAGCCGAGCACCGCACACGCCTCGTCGAGGTCGAGGTCGTCGTAGAACTTCAGGACGATGACCTGGCGATGCTGGTCGGGCAGGCGCCCGAGTGCCCGTCGGAGCTGGTCGCGATCGAGCGCCTCGGTGAAGGCCCGCGCGGCTCGTTCGTCGCCGATCCCCACCTCGTCGCCATCGTCGGGTCCGCCATCGGTCGCGCGCGACCAGAGCGGGATCGTCCGCCGCCCCCGCCGGACGTGGTCGATGACCGCGTTGGCAGCGACCCGGTAGAGCCAGCCACCGAAGGCATCGTTGCGGAAGCCCTCGCCGCGCACCACGCCGAGGCCGCGCTCGAAGGTCATCGCGGTCAGGTCCTCGGCCACGGCCCGGTCCCCGACCCGCCGGGCGATGAAGCCGTGGATCCGCGGCAGGTAGAAGTCATAGAGCTCGCCGAACGCAGCGGCATCGACCCGGGCGCGGGCCACGAGGGCTCGTTCCCGGGTCGGATCCATCCGGCTGTCGCGTGGCGAACCATGGTCCATCTGGGCTCAGATGGTGCGAACGGACGGGCGCCCCGGCCACTGGCCAGCAGTACCGCTCCTGGCGGGACCACGCGGGGCGCCCATCGATCCGACATCCGTCCGGTGCGGTCCTTACTCGACCGTCACCGCGGCCCAGTCCGTCGAGCCGAGGAGGACGTACGAGCCCTCGATCATGCCCTTGGCCTGGACCTGGTACTTGTAGGTCACGCCGGCCTCGACCGACTCGTCGACCCAGGTCGTCGTGTCCGCGCTCTCGATCTCCTTGACGACGACCGTCGAGTCGCCGGTCTTGCGCAGGATGCGGTAGTGGCTGAACTGCTCGCCGCCGCAGCCGTCCCAGTGGATGACGACGTGGCCGCCGTCGACCGCGACTTCGATCCCCATGTGCTTCGGCTCCGGCGCCGGATCCTTCTCCGGGGCCTTGATGCCACGGACCGGGCTGGAGATCAGGACCTTGTAACCGTCATCGGTGTGGCGGACGCAGAAGACGCGGTAGAACGCCTTCTTGCCGGCCGGGGCGTGCTCGTCCCAGGCTGCCGTCTTGCCATCCATCCCGATAGCGGCGACCAGCGTGTCGTTGTCACCAGCCGGCCACTTGACCGTCTCGTCGGTCGAGCGAACGACCTTGTAGACCTCGGCCCCGTTGACCTTGCATTCGCTGAAGTCGATGTAGATGGCGCCTTCCTTGATGGCGAGGGTGAGGGCCAAGGTCGCGGGCTCGGGCTTGGGCTCGGGCTTGGGCTCGGGCTTGGGGTCCGGCTTGGGCTCCGGCTTCGGCTCGGGCTTGGGATCCGGCTTCGGCTCGGGCTTCGGGTCCGGCAGGGGCCCGTTCTCGTGCTCGTCCTCCGGGAGCTCCTCGTAGTCGGGGATCTCCCAGTCCGGGATCACGTCGTCCTCGGCCTGCTCGTTGTCGGGCTGATCGCCGTCGGGCTGATCGCCGTCGGGCGCGCCCTGCTCGGTCTCGCCCGTGGCGATGCGGTCGTCACCCGCCCCGGGCGCGGTACCACCGGTCGCCTGGAGGGTGGCGCCGAAGGCCAGCGCACACACGAGGAAGACGCCAGCGACCGCACCCGGCACGGACGCCGTCAGCCGGGTCCGTGTCCGGAGCGTCCGCGAGCGGGTCGGGCCAGTCTCGGTGTGGCCATCGGGATCCCAGATCTCCACGTCGGCGCTCGTCGCCGGATCGGCCGCCGGGCTTGGCGGAAGGTGATCCTGGTCTGGTGTGCGGTCCATCGATATCGCTCCCCGTTCGTGCGGTGTCGGCCGTCAGGAGGTCTGCGGCCGGATGAGTCCGATGCCCACACAACGGTCCAGGTCGCCGGCGATTACGGCGCGCCGCCCATCCGATGGTCCTGGTACTCGGTGGCGCGCCGGGCGCGACGGGGTTGACGGCGCGGCGACCCGCCTCGTACGCTGCCCTAACAAGCGTTAGTTAGGAGGACGGTCCGAGCATGGTGGAGACCGGCCGCCGGCGTGAGATCGAGGACGTCGCGAGCGGCCTCTTCCGCGAGCGCGGCTACTCGGGCACCAGCGTTCGCGATATCGCCCGCGCGCTCGACATGCAGGGCGCGAGTTTGTATGCCCACGTCGCCTCCAAGCAGGATGTCCTGTGGGCGATCGTCGAGGGCGTGGCGGCGAGGTTCGAGGCTGCGGCCGAGACCGTCGAGGCGGCCGACCCCGGGGCGCACGTCTTCGGCCCGGGCGTCCACCTGATCTCGCTCATCCGGGCGCATGTCGGCGTCGTGACCGAGGACGTCGAGCGGGCGAGCGTCTTCGTCCACGAATGGCGGGCGCTCGAACCCGATCGGCGCGACGAGATCGCCCGACGTCGTGATGCCTATGAGGCTCGGTTCCGGGACGCCATCGTGATCGGCGTCGAGGCGGGGGCGTTCGCCCCGGTCGACCCGGTCGTGGCCGCTGCCTACATCCTCACCGCCCTCAACGGGTTGGTCGGTTGGTACGACCCCGACGGCCGGATCCCGCCGCGGGTGATCGCCGATACGTACGCCGACCTCGCCTTGCGCGCGGTCCAGGCGCATGGCGGTCGACGGTGACCGATCCGCTGGCCCTCGAACCGATCCTCGGCCCGCAGGAACGCGGTCGGCCGGCATTCAACGCCGATCTGCCGACCGACGAGCGATCGGCGCTGTTCGAGGCGCACGTGGCCGGCGGCGGCAAGGTCGAGGCGACCGACTGGATGCCCGATGACTACCGGGCCGCCGTCCTTCGCTTCGTCGAGATGCATGCCAACAGCGAGTTGATGGGCGTCCTGCCCGAACGCGAGTGGCTGATGCGAGCCCCGACCCTCCGGCGAAAGCTGGCCCTTACCGCGAAGGTCCAGGACGAGGTCGGACACGCCCAGCTGCTCTACCGCGTGGCGGAGGACCTCGGCAAGACGCGCGAGGCGATGTTCGACGACCTGCTCGCCGGGAAGACGAAGTTCCACAACGTCTTTCACTACCCGACGGTCGGTTGGGCCGACGTCGGGATGATCGCGTGGCTGGTGGACGCCGCCGCGATCGTCGCCCAGATGGCGCTTCGTGACTCGTCGTACGCCCCGTATGCCCGGACGATGCGAAAGATCTGCTGGGAGGAATCGGTCCACATCATGCATGGGCGTGACGTGGTGGTGACGATGGTCACCGGTTCCGCCTCACAACGGGCCGCCATCCAGGACGCGCTGGATCGCTGGTGGGGGCCACTGATGCAGATGCACGGACCCCGCTCGGCGCGCGAGGCCGACCGCGACCTCCATTGGCGGATCAAGGCCAAGACCTCCGAGGAGCTGCGCCAGGAATTCCTGACCATCTACGTGCCGCGGATCCGCGAGCTTGGGTTGGTCATCCCGGACCCTGCGCTCGCCTTCGACGACTCGTCGGGCGTCTGGCGCTACAGCGAACCGGATTGGGACGAGCTCCGCCGGGTCGTGACCAACCACGGTCCGATGTCCCAGTCGCGCCTCGAGTTCCGACGACTGGCCCGGGAGGAGACGCGCTGGGTGCGCGAATCGATCCTCGGCGTGGAGGCGGCGGCGTGACCGCCCCGACGGCTGCCACGCCCGCAGCTCGAAGCCTGGGAGGTCTTCCGCCAGGAGAAGGACGGCGATCCGATGCGTCACGGCGGCAGCGTGATGGCCCCCGACGCCGAGCTGGCGGTCCACTACGCCCGCGAGCTGTTCGGACGGCGCCAGGAGAGCGTCCGGTTGTGGGTCGTCCGTCGTACGGACATCCTCGATCTCGATGATCCGGACCTGCTCCAGCCGCCGCTCGATCGATCGTTCAAGAAGCCCGGTGGCTACGTCATGCGCGACAAGCTCGCGGCGGCGCGAGAGGCGGCCGGTCAGGCCAAGCCCCAGGCACGCTCGAAGTGACGGCGGTCGCCGCACCCGCGACGACCGGCCTGGTCGAGCTGATCCGCTCGATGGCTGATGACGAATTCGTCATCGGCTTCTCCGACTCCGAGTGGACCGGCATCGCCCCGCTGCTCGAAGAAGACGTGGCGATGAGCTCGCTCGCCCAGGACGAACTGGGCCATGCGGCGGCGCTGTACGGGTTGCTCGGCGAGCTGACCGGGACCGATCCCGATGCCCTGGCCTACGACCGCGAGCCCGGCGAGTACCGGCACTGCCGGCTCCTCGACCACGGACGAGGCGACTGGGCGATGACGATCGCCCGCCGGTACCTCTATGACAGCGCCGACGCGGTCCGGCTCGACGCGCTCGTCGCGGGCTCCTGGCCGCCGCTCGCCGAGCTGGTCGGCAAGCTGGTCCGCGAGGAGCGCTACCACCGGATGCATGCCGGCGCCTGGCTCGACCGTCTCGCCCGGAGCGGCGGCGAGGGCCGCGACCGGCTGCTGGCCGCATGGGCCGAGCTGGCTCCCGATGCCGCCACGATCTTCACGCCACTCCCCGGGGAGGCGGCACTCCTCGAGGCCGGGATCATCGACGCGTCGATGGCCGACCAGGAGGCCCGCTGGCGAGCCTCGATCGCCCCGACCTTCGCCGAGCTGGACCTGCCGATGCCGCCGCCGGCCCGAGACCCCGTGCGGGGCCGGCTGGACCATGGCGAGGCGTTCCGCTGGCTGTGGAGCGAGTTCACCTCGGTTCGCCGAGCCGACCCGGGAGCGACCTGGTGACCGAGGCCGGGATCCAGGTCGAGACGCGCTCGTATCCGTGCCGCGGCGGCGACCGGTCGTCGGCTCACGCGGATCAACGTCGCCGCGGTCGAGGCGTGCCTCTCCGCGGTGATGGACCCGGAGCTGCCGATGGTCTCGATCGTCGACCTCGGGATGGTCGGCGCGATCTCGGTCGATGACGCCACGCGGCGCCATCACGGTCGAACTACTGCCGACCTTCGTCGGATGTCCGGCGATCGGGCTGATCCAGACGACCGTCGCCGACCGGTTGCAGGCGTTCGGTGTCGAGACCCGCGTCGAGACCACCTTCCGGATCCCCTGGACCTCGGACCGGATCACCCCAGCCGGTCGGCGGGCGCTGGCCACGGCTGGGATCGCCGGTCCGTCGGCTCCCGATGCCGTCCGCTGTCCGTACTGCGCGTCGGCCAGGGTGGTCATGGACTCCGCGTTCGGCCCGACCCAGTGCCGGTCGCTCCACTACTGCCGCGACTGCCGGCAACCGTTCGAGGCGATCAAGCCGGTCTGATGATGGCCGCGTCGCCGCCGGGCACGGTCGTCGTCGGCGTGGTCGGAGCCGGCACGATGGGCGCCGGGATCGCCCAATTGGCGCTCGAGGCCGGCCACCCGGTGGTGCTGCATGACGTCGACGCCGCCGCGATCGAGGCTGGACGGGCGCGCATCCGAGCCGGTCTCGAACGACGCGCCGGGCGCCTGGACCTCGACCCCGAAATCGGCAGAGGCCTGGATCGAGGGACGCCTCGCCCGACTCGAGACCGCCCAGACGCTCGACTTCCTGGCCGCCGCCGGACCAGGCCTCGTCATCGAGGCGGCACTCGAGGACCTGGAAGCCAAACGGACGATCTTCCGCTCGCTTGACGCCGGCGCCCTCGCCGACGCCATCCTGGCGACCAACACGAGCGCCCTGTCGGTCGGCGCGATCGCGGACGCGACGTCCCGGCCCGAGCGGGTCATCGGGTTGCACTTCTTCAACCCTGCCCCGGTCATGCCCCTGGTCGAAGTCGTGGTCGCGCGATCGACCGGGCAGGCCGTCGTCGAGCGGATGGTCGCGCTCATGGGCGCCTGGGGGAAGGTCCCCGTCCGGTGTCGCGACACGCCGGGCTTCATCGTCAACCGGGTCAACCGCCCGTTCACCCTCGAGGCCCTGGAGATCCTGGCCAAGGGCGACGCGACGATCGAGGGGATCGACCACGCCATGCGGGCGGCCGGGTTCCCGATGGGCCCGTTCGAGCTGATGGACCTGGTCGGGATCGACATCAACCTGGCAGCGGCGCGCGGCGTCCACGAGGGATTCCTGGCGCTACGGCGACCCCGTCGCCGATCGCTTCCGGCCATCGCCCATCCAGGCCCGACTCGTTGCCGATGGGCGGCTCGGGCGCAAGACCGACGCGGGCTTCTACCTGTACGACGAGACCGGCGCACGGGTCGGTCCCTCGCCCGACTTCGCATCGACCGACGCGCCGTCGGGGCGGCTGCCCGAGGACGAGATCGTAGAGCGGATCACCCTGGCCATCGTCAACGAGGCCTATCGAGCGCTCGGCGACGGGGTCGCCACCGCGGCGGACATCGACCTCGCCATGCGGCTCGGCGCCGGGCACCCGTCGGGGCCGTTCGAGCGGGCCGAGACCCTTGGTGGCCCGGCGGGCGTCGTCGCAGCTGTGCGCCGTCATGCGACAGAAGGGCCGCGCTTCGAGCCCGCCCGGCTGCTCACGGAGGGCGAGTCATGACCGAGGATCGATCGTCCCGCTCGCGTTTGCTCCAACCCACCTTCGTCGCCCTCGTCCTTCTGGCGTGCGTTACCGCGTGCTCCACCGGTTCCACCGGCTCCGACTTCCCATCACCGACGGCGATCCCGACCCTGAACCAGACGTCGCCCGCCCGTTCGCCAACGACGTCGCCCGTTCCCGTTCCGACACCGACCCCACATCCGACCCCGAAGCCCACCCCGGTCGACGCGGCCCTCGAGGCGATGCTCCCGGCGTCGCTTCGCGGCATCCCGCTCCAACGCGCGAGCATGCCGGCGTCGATCTTCACCCCCGACGGAGACATGTGCCTATGGCTCTGCCCGAGCGAGCCCGGTCGCCTGGCGGCCGCGGCCGGCCTCCAGGTCGAAGACCTGACGGTCGCCTTCGCCATCCCGATGCAGACCTCCGACCTCGCGGCGGGAGTCATCGCGATCCGGTTCCCGGGCGTTGACACGGCCAAGCTCGTCGGGATCCGCGTGAAGGCGGGAGGCCACACCGGCGTCGTTCCGCCGCCCGGGTCGGTCCAGACGGTGCAAGTCAGCGTCGGTGCGCGGACCATCACCTGGGTCACCTGGCCGCCGTTCTACCAGCCCCGACAAGGCGAGTACCTGACCGCCAGCGGCGACGTCCTGTTCATCATCGCGGGCTTACCGCCCTCGGCGACCGGGACCGTGCCGGACGACGTCGCGCTCCTGGTGGGTGCGCTGCCGTAAGGCCCTGCCCGACCGGCTGGTACGATCGGCGACGTGACCCGAGACAGCCACCGCCCGATCCGCGAGGCCTGGATCGTCGAGGCGGTGCGAACCCCGATCGGCCGCTACGGCGGCGCGCTGGCCAGCGTTCGGCCTGACGACCTGGCGGCGACGGTCCTGCGGGCGCTGGTGGACCGCGCCGGTATCGACCCGGCGCTCGTCGAGGACGTCATCCTCGGCTGCGCCAACCAGGCCGGCGAGGACAACCGGAGCGTCGCCCGGATGGCGCTCCTGCTGGCCGACTTCCCGGTCGAGGTGGGCGGGCTGACGGTCAATCGGCTGTGTGGTTCGGGCCTCCAGGCGATCAACTCGGCGGCGCATGCGATCGCGGTCGGAGACGGCGACGTGTTCATCGGTGGCGGCGTCGAATCGATGACCCGTGCGCCCTACGTCCAGCTCAAGGCCGAGTCGCCCTTCGATCGAGGCCCACGAGAGATGGCGGACACGACCCTCGGCTGGCGCTTCGTCAATCCTCGCCTGGCCGAACGCCACTACCCGTACTCGATGGGTGAGACCGCGGAGAACGTGGCCGAGCGCTGGGGGGTCTCGCGCGAACGCCAGGACGCCTTCGCGTTGGAGAGCCAGCAACGCGCCGTGGCCGCCATCGACGCCGGTCGGTTTGCCGACCAGATCGTCCCGATCTCGATCCCGCAGCGCAAGGGCGATCCGCTGGTCATCGATCGCGACGAGCATCCGCGCGCCGACACGTCACTCGAGGCGCTGGCCCGCCTTCGGCCGGCGTTCAGGACGGAGGGCGGGACCGTCACCGCCGGCAACAGTTCCGGGATCAACGATGGGGCGTCGGCCGTCCTCCTCGTCGAATCGGATCGGGCGCGCGCACTGGGCCTCCGCCCACTGGCGCGCGTCGTCTCGACGGCCGTCGCCGGCGTCGACCCGGCGGTGATGGGGATCGGCCCGGTCCCGGCGACCCGCAAGGCGCTCGAGCGGGCCGGGATCGCCGTCGGCGACCTCGATCTCATCGAGCTCAACGAGGCGTTCGCCTCGCAATCGCTCGTGTGCATCGATGAACTCGGTCTCGATCCCGCCAAGGTGAACGTGAACGGCGGGGCGATCGCGCTCGGCCACCCGCTCGGCATGAGTGGCGGTCGGCTCATCACGATGCTCACCCACGAGCTGCGGCGGACCGGCGGCCGCTACGGTCTCGCGACGATGTGCATCGGGGTAGGGCAAGGGATCGCCACCGTCGTCGAACGCCTGGACGCCTGATCGAGGTGGTACGAGAGTTTCGACGCGGATGCTTGTCGAAACCTGTTGCTGTGCGTAGGATATGCACGTACCGGCGTCCCGGATCCACCCATCCCGCTCTCCATCGCCTCCCGGAGGATCAAGCCCGATGATCGACCAGCAGCCCCAGGTGGTCTCCCTCACGGATGCCGCGGTCGTCAAGCTCCTGGAGCTGACGAAGGAAGAGACCAACCCCGCGATCGGGCTGCGCGTCTACGTCTATTCCGGCGGTTGCTCCGGGTTCCGCTACGGGATGATGCTCGAAGATGCCCCGACGCCCGAGGACCAGGTCCTCGACGCGAGCGGCATCAAGGTCTACGTCGACGGCCAGAGCGTCAGCCTCCTCCAGGGCGCGCAGATCGACTATGTCGACACGCTGATGGGGGCCGGCTTCACGGTCAACAACCCGAACGCGGTCGCGGCCTGCGGCTGCGGTTCCAGCTTCCGGACCGCCGACGACGGCGGAGCCCCCAAGGGCTGCTCGCACTGACACCACGGCGGGGCCACCACCCGCCCGACTCACCGCCACCGACCAGGAAGCCGCCGAGCGATCGGCGGCTTCGTCGATTCTGCGGCGGCACGACCTTTGGGCCGACCGACCGGTACCGCGGGGCCATGGGCGTCCCGTCACCCCGTACGCGACGCTCCCCGAGGGAACGCCCGGCGCTGCCGGAGACCGCCAGATTTCGATGCCGATGACCAGTTCCACGAACACGCGCGTCTCGCTCTGGATGGCATATCTCGCCGTCGGTGCGCTGCTGCTCGTCGTCCACGCCGCCCTGGAGACTGGAAGCCTCCCGCAGAGCCTCCTGTACGACGCCATCGGCGCGTCCGCGGTCGCGGTCGCGCTGATCGGCATCTGGCGGAATCGCCCGGATCGCCGCCTTCCGTGGGTCCTGATGGCGGTCGGCCAGGCCTCGTTCGTGGCCGGCGACCTCCTGTGGAACTGGTACGAGGTGATCGGCGAAGACCCCTTCCCGTCGCTGGCCGACGTCCTGTATCTCGCCGGCTACCCGTTCATCGCGGCCGGGCTCCTGATGCTCATCCGGCGCCGGGTCGGCGACGGCGACCGCGGGGGCCTGCTCGACGCCGCGATCCTGACGACCGCCATGGCGATCCTGTCGTGGACCTTCCTCATCCAGCCCCAGGTCGTGGGCACCGAGCTGGACACGATGTCGTTGGCGATCAGCCTCGCCTATCCGATCGCCGACCTGGTCCTCATCGGGGTCGCGATGGGCCTATTGGCTACGCCCGGTGCTCGCACGGTCTCGTTCCGATTGCTGGCCGGCAGCCTCGCGCTGCTGGTCGTGGCGGACCAGATCTACGCGATCCAGAACCTCGAGGGGACTTATGTCAGCGGCAGCTGGCTCGACAGCGTCTACCTCGTGGCCTACCTGCTGTTCGGTGCCTCCGCGGCGCATCCCTCGATGGTCCGCCTCACCGACCCCCACCCGGTCCCGGTCACCTGGCTGGGCCCGATCCGGATGGCCTGTCTCGCGGCTGCCATGGTCACCGGCCCGATCCTCGTCACGATGGGTCCCGATGCGGACGCGGACGGTGGACTGGCCGTCATCGCGGCCGGCACCGCGCTGCTGTCGCTGCTCGTCCTTGCTCGCCTCTCCGGCCTGGTCGGGATGCTCGCCCGCGACGTGGCCCAGCGGCGGACCCTCGAGGCGCAGCTGAGCTATCAGGCCTACCACGATCCGCTCACCGGGCTGACCAACCGCCGCCGCTTCGTCGAGGCGGCCGAGGCCGCCCTCGCCGTCCGGACCGGTCCAGGTTCGGTGGCCGCGCTCTTCCTGGATCTCGACGACTTCAAGACGGTCAACGACAGCCTCGGACATGCCGCCGGCGACGGCCTGCTGGTCGCCGTTGCCGAGCGGATCCGGGACGACCTCCGCGCGACCGACGTCGCCGCCCGCCTCGGCGGTGACGAGTTCGGCGTCCTGCTGACGGACATCCCGAACGAGGCCTTCGCCGTCGCCGTCGCCGAGCGACTCCTGGCTCGGCTGATCGAGCCGATCGAAGTCGCCGGCATGCTGGTCGAGGTCGGCGCCAGCGTCGGGATCGCCGTTGACTCGCCGTCGATGCGCACCGTCGACGACCTGCTCGGGGACGCCGACGTGGCGATGTACCAGGCCAAGGCCCTCGGCAAGGGCCGCCATCACGTGTTCGACGCCGCCAGCGCCGCGGAGCGTGCCAGCCGGGCCGGCGCCTGGGTCGACCGCGGGCCCAACGTCCATCGGCCGACAGCACCCGCCCCCCTGACGGTCGCACGGCTGGAGCCCGGCGCGGGCTAGACTCGGAGTCGGCGCCGGGGGTCAACGGTCCACAGGTAGCGAGGGAAGGTCGATGGAGATCCCGCTCTTCCCGCTCCACACGGTCCTCTGCCCGGGGATCGTCCTGCCGCTCCACGTCTTCGAGGACCGCTATCGCGCGTTGACCCGCCACTGCCTCGACACGGGCGCACCGTTCGGGGTCGTCCTCATCCGGGACGGACGCGAGGTCGGGTCAGGACGTGCACTGGCGTTGGCGGGTGTCGGCGCACTGGTCGAGATCCGCGAAGCCGGGCGATATCCGGATGGACGCTACGACCTGCTCGCCGCGGCGACCGGGCGGTTCGCGATCGAGACCGTCGACCCGGCGCGCGAGCCCTACCTCGTCGCGCATGTCACGCCGCTCGAGGACGAGGTCGGCGACGAGGCCCGCGCCGAGCGCCTGGCCGCCTCGGCGATCCGGCGCTTCGTGCGGTACCTGGAACTCATGCGGGCTCGCGACGGGGAGACCAGCGAGGTGCTCGATATCCGGGTCGAGATCGACAGTACGGCGTCCACCGACGACGAGCCGACCGATGACGACCTGACCGAGATCGAGGCGTTCGGGGAGACCGACGACGACATCGACGACGAGACCGCGGCATCGAGCCCGGTCGGCGACCTGCGCCGGGACCTCGTCATCCCCGATGACCCGACCGTCCTTTCCTACCTGCTATCAGGCATCGTCCAGATCGAACTGCCACGCCGCCAGGCGCTCCTGGAGGCCCCCACCACGGTCGACCGCCTGGAGGCGTTGGTGAGGCTCCTCGACCGAGAGGTCCTGATGCTCGCCAGCCGCCTCCGGTTGTTCACGCCAGACCAGAGACTGCTGGGCGGACCGCGGCGCAGCTGATGGTTCAGCGGCAGGCCTGGGCGGCGGTCGCGCCGGTCTGGCCGCGGGGCTTGCGGACGGCGCTGACCTAGTTTAGACTGGTCTCAGACCAGTCAGATGGAGTCTTCCTGATGCGACGCGTCGGTTCATACGAGGCGAAGACCCACCTCCCGAGGCTCCTTGCTGAAGTGGCGGGCGGCGCGACGATCACGATCACCAAGCATGGAGTGCCCGTGGCGTTGCTCGTGCCACCCCTGTCGAGCGGTCCCGTGGCAGTTCGCGAAGCGATCGAAGGACTCCGCGCGTTCAGGAGCGGGCATGACCTCAAGGGAGTGACGATCCGCGATCTGATCGACGAAGGCAGACGCTGATGTTCGTCGTGGATGCATCCGTCGTCCTTGCCTGGTGCTTCAAGGACGAGTCGAGCGCCGACGCTGACCGGATCCTGGCCCGCCTGGCATCCGAGGAAGCGATCGCGCCTGCCCATTGGCCGCTGGAGATCGCAAATGCGGTACGGACGGCCGAGCGACGAGAGCGGCTAGATCATTCGGAGTTGCCAAGATTGCTGGCGCTCCTCGCGGCGCTGCCCGTCGAGATCGCTCCGATCGAGCTCGGCACGGCGACCGGCCGCGTTCTCGATGCCGCGCGGTCCTACGACCTCACGGCCTACGACGCGGCCTATCTCGATCTGGCAGTCGTGCGAGCCCTACCGCTGGCCACCGTCGACGAGAGGCTTCTCGGCGCCTGCCAGCGAGCCCGCGTCGAACTCGTCGCCTGACGTCCCGGTCTACTCGCTGAAGCGTTCCTCTTTCCAGGGGTCCGCGTCGTTGTTATAGCCATAGCGTTCCCAGAACCCGAGCTGGTCGTGATCGAGGAACTCCAGGCCGCGGATCCACTTGCTGCTCTTCCAGAAATACCGCTTCGGGACCACCAGGCGGAGCGGGTAGCCGTGCTCCAGTTCGAGCGGCTTGCCGTCGAAGGTGTCGGCCAGGATGACGTCGTCATCGTCGAGGACCTCGAGCGGCAGGTTCGCGGTGTAGCCCTGCTCGGCGTGTGAGACGACGTGGCTGGCGGTCGGTCGGACGCCGGCCGTCTCCAGGACCGCCTGGATCGGGACGCCCTCCCAGGTCGTGTCCAGCTTCGACCAGCGGGTCACGCAGTGGATATCGGTCTGGATGGTCTTGCGCGGGAGCGCCTTGAACTGATCCCAGGTGAGCGTGAACGGCGCATCCACCTCGCCCCAGATCCTGAGATCCCAGGTGGCGAGGTCGGTGTGCGGCACCGAGCCGTAGTGCAGGACCGGGAACTTGTCGGTCTTGTATTGACCGGGCGGGATGCGCCCCGCGACGGCGGGATCCTGCTCCTTGGTGCCGAAGAGTCGTTCGAACATGTGGCTGATCCTTCGATGATGGGATACGGTCGGCATCGTCTCATACCCCGATGACGGGCCTATGACTGGTGGGCTCGATCGCGCGCTGCGGTACCCTTCGCACCGTGTCCATGCCTGAGCCAGTCGTGATGCCCCGCCTCGTCATCGTCATGCCGGCCTACAACGCCGCGCGGACGCTGGAACGGACCTACGCGGACATCCCGCATGACCTGGTCCACCGGATCATCCTCGTCGACGACGTGTCGAAGGACCAGACGGTCGAGATCGCCCGGCAGCTCGGTCTCGACGTCATCATCCACAGCCAGAACCGTGGCTACGGCGGCAACCAGAAGACGTGCTACGACGCGGCCCTGGCGGCCGGCGCCGACATCGTCGTCATGCTTCACCCCGACTACCAGTACGACGCGACGAGGATCCCCGACCTGATCGCCCCGATCGCCGACGGGACGCGCGACCTCATGCTCGGCAGCCGGTTCCTGGGTGACCCGCTGGCCGGCGGGATGCCGCGCTGGAAGTTCGTCAGCAACCGCTTCCTCACCGGATTGGAGAACGTCGCCTTCGGTCTCCGGCTGTCCGAGTACCACACCGGTCTGCGCGCCTACAGCCGCCGGCTCCTCGAGACCGTGCCGTACCAGCTCAACAGCGACGACTTCGTGTTCGACCAGGAGTTGATCGCCCAGGTCGTGGCCGCCGGCATGGCGCCGCGGATCGGCGAGGTGGGTGTGCCGACCCGCTACTTCGACGAGGCCTCGTCGGTCGGCTTCCGGCGAAGCGTCGTCTACGGGCTGTCGACCCTGCGCGTCGTCGCGCGCTACGTCCTGCACCGCCTTCGCGTCCGGCGTTCGCCGAAGCTTGCGGCTCGCCGCCGGCCGGACTGAGCCCGGCCCGATGCGGATCGGTCGGAATGCGCTGCTCCGCGGCGCGTTGGGCATCGCGGTCAGCCTGTTCGCGATCTGGGTGCTGGCCCGGTCGGTCGACTTCGGGGCCGCGCTTGACGTGCTCCGAACGGCGTCGCCGGTCTGGATCGGGGTGATGCTCATCGTCACGACGGTCGACGTTGGGGCGCGCGGGGCCCGCTGGCGCGCCTTGCTCGCGCCGATCGCCCCGCTCCCGTACCGGCGCGTCCTTGGCTACACCTATATCGGCTACCTCGCCAACAACGTCCTCCCGGCACGACTCGGCGAGCTCTACCGAAGCCACGCCCTCGGTGAAGGTGAGGGCGTCAGCCGACCGACCGTCCTCGGGACCGTCGTCGTCGAGCGGGTCGTCGACACGGTGATGGTCGTCTCGATCGCGGCGATCGCGGTGTTGGTGCTCAGCGTGCGCGGTGTCATGACCAGCGCGGTCCTGTTCGGGGCGGCCTTCGTCGCGCTGCTCGTGATCGTGCTGGGCCTCGGGATCGCCGCGCACCGGCTGCCGGGCGCAGCGCGGGCGACCGCCATCATCGAACGTCGTCCCAGGCTCCTGGAGCTGGCGCGCCGCCTGCGTGTCGGCCTCGCGGTCGCCGGTCGGCCCCGCGTCGTCGCCATCGCGCTCGTGTTCAGCGCCGTCGCCTGGACCGCATCGACCGCGACCTTCCTCGCCGCAGGACAGGCGGTCGGCGTCGAACTCTCGATCGCCCAGGCCGCCCTGCTGACGCAGCGGGGTCGCGCTGGTCACGATCGTCCCCTCGGGACCCGGCTACGTCGGGACCTTCGAGCTGACCGTCGTGGCGATCGCCGACGGGTTCGGGATCCCGCGCGATTCGGCATTCGCGCTCGGGCTGCTCGTGCACCTGATGATCCTGGCCACGACCTCGATCGGCGGCGTCATCTCGATGGTGGCGCTGCGCCGACGACGGGCGGCCGCCGCCGAGGCCGAGGCCGCTGCCGCGACCGAGCGATCGGGCGAGATCGGTCCGGCGTCCGAACCCGTGCCATGACCGGCGCCGGATCGCTGCCGCATGTGTTCGATCCGGTCACGCTCCGCCATCGGACCCTGCGCAGCCGGATCACCTTCGGCGCGCACACCGCCAACATGGCCGTCGACGGACTCCCGGGCGAGCGGCACATCGGCTATTACCGTGAGCGCGCGCTCGGCGGGGCCGGGATGATCGTGGTCGAGCCGGTCCCGGTCCATCGCACGGCGGTGCTGACCCGGGGCAACTTCCGTCACGGCGACGACGCGATCATCGGGGCGTTCCGCCGGCTGACGGAGGCGTGTCGCGCGGCGAACCCCGAGGTCGTGATGATCCACCAGCTGTACCACGTCGGGCAGCACGGTGACGCCGACAACTCGTTCGCCCCTAACTGGTCGCCGTCCGGCCTGCCCTCCTTCCACGATGCCGACGGCAGCCATGCGATGACGACCGCCGAGATCGAGGAACTGATCGACGGGTTCATCGCAGCGGCGCGCCGGGCGCAGTCGAGCGGCTTCGACGGCGTGGAGCTCTTCGCCGCGTACCACGCGCTGGTCGACCAGTTCTGGGCGCCGTGGTCCAACCGCCGGACCGACGAGTGGGGTGGCTCGTTCGAGAACCGCATGCGGTTCTCGACGGCGATCCTGGGGCGGATCCGGGAGGCCTGCGGGAACGACTTCATCATCGGGCTGGCGGTCAGCGCGGACCCGGGCTCGCCGGCCTTGCCCAGCGTCGACCAGCTCGCCGAGATCATCGCGTGGCATGACACGCGACAGCTGATGGACTACGTCACCTGCGGGACGGGCTCGTACCTCGACTTCCACCAGATCATCCCGCCCTCGCTCTACGACCAGCGACTCGGCGAGCCGTACGCGGCGGCGCTCAAGGGAGTCGTCCGGCACGCCCTGGTCCAGGCCGAGAGCCACATCCGGACGCCGGCCGCCGCGGAGGCGGTGCTGGCCGCCGGCCACGCCGACCTGGTCAGCATCGTGCGTGGCCAGATCGCCGACCCGCACCTCGTCGCCAAGGCGCGGGCCGGACGCGCCGAGGAGGTCCGGCCGTGCATCTCGTGCAACCAGTTGTGCTGGGGTCGCCGCTCACGCGACTACTGGATCTCGTGCCTGGTCAACCCGTCGGCGGGGCGGGAGTGGGAATGGGGCGGGGATCGTTTCACACCGGCCGCCGCGCCGCGCCGCGTCCTCGTCGTCGGGGGCGGTCCGGCCGGCCTGGAGGCGGCCCGCGTCGCGGCCGAGCGCGGGCACCAGGTGACCCTTGCGGAGCGCGACGATCGGCTTGGCGGGCAGTTCAGGCTGGCCGGGCAGCAGCCGTCACGCACCCAGATCGGCGACCTCCTGCGCTGGTTCGAGGCTCGGCTCGCGACGCTCGGGGTCGATGTGCGGCTCGGCGTCGAGATGGATGCCGACGCGGTCGCTGAACGCGGAAGTGGATGACGTGATCGTGGCGACCGGTTCACGACCGGCGCGCGCCGGGTTCCAACGGGCGCTGCCGCACGTCGACCGACTTCCCGGGGTGGACGCGGCCAATGTCGTCTCGATCCACGATGTGCTTGACGGCACGGCGGAGCTGGGCCACCGGCTCCTCGTCCTCGACGATGTCGGCGACTGGCGCGGCCTCGGGACCGCGGTCTACCTGGTCGAAGTCGGGCACGACGTGACGATCCTGACCTCGGCAGCGGTCGTGGCCGGGGGTCTCGCCCACAGCGATGTCGATGGTCCCCTTCGAACCCGCTTCGCCCGGGCGGGCGGCCGATCGTTGACGTCGGCCTGTGTCCTCGAGTGGCGGGACGGCGTCGCCTCGATCCGCTCGACCGTGACCGGAGGCACCTCGACCCTCGAGGCCGATGGACTCGTGATCGCCGAGACCGGCGTGGCGGTCACGGACCTCGCCGACGGCCTGCGCGCGCGCGGCATCGTCTTCCACCAGGTCGGCGATTGCGTCGCGCCGCGTCGGGCGAGCCTGGCGTTCTACGAGGGTCGCGAGCTGGCGCTTCGCCTCTGAACCCGCGCGCCGTACCATGGCGTGGCTGGAAGTCGTGCGAAGTTGCGCGCAAGCGCCCGAGGTGACCAGATGACGGCCCAGGACCTCGAACACCCGGCGGTCCGCCGCGGCCGGGCCGCGCGCCAGAGCGAGCGCCTGGCACGAACCATGGACACCCTCCCGTACCTGACGCGGCAGCTCGCCCCCGTCGAAGTCATCTCGGCCGAGGGCCTCGAGCAGATCGAGGCCAATGCCGACACCCTCCTCGAGCGAGTCGGGATCGAGATCGTCAACTTTCCGGAGGCGACCGAGATCTTCCGGGAGGCCGGCGCAGAGATCGAAGGCCAGCGCGTCCGCTTCCCCCGTGGCATGTGCCGATCCTTGGTCCAGGCCACCGCCCCCCGGATCTTCACCCAGCGGGCACGCAACGAGGCCCGCAGCGTCCGATCGGCGACCCGTACATGGTCCTCGTCCCGACCTATGGCTCGCCGTTCATCCACAACCTCGACGACGGACGGCGCTACGCCACGATCGACGACTTCCGGAACTTCGTGAAGCTCACCTACACGAGCCGGACGCTCCACCACGGCGGCGGCACACTGTGCGAGCCGGTCGACCTGCCGGTCAACAAGCGCCATTTCGAGATGGTCTACAGCCACATCCGCTATTCGGACCGGGCGTTCATGGGCTCGGTCACCCACCCGAGTCGCGCCCAGGATTCGGTCGACATGGCGCGCATCGTGTTCGGCGCGGAGACCATGGAGCGCGAGCACGTGATCATGGGGCTCGCCAACGCGAACTCGCCGATGTCGTGGGACTTCAACATGCTCGGCTCGGCCAAGGTCTATGCCGAGAACAACCAGATCATGCTCATCACGCCGTTCATCCTTGGCGGCGCGATGGCCCCGGTGACGGTCGCGGCACAGGCGACCCAGACGCTCGCCGAAGCGCTGGCCGGGATGGCGTTCTGCCAGATCGTGCGGCCCGGCGCTCCGGTCATCTTCGGCTCGTTCGCGTCTTCGATGTCGATGCAGTCGGGTGCCCCGACGTTCGGGACCCCCGAGCCGCAGCTCGTGCTGTTCGTGCTCGCCGCCCTGTCACGCCGGCTCGGCGTCCCGTTCCGGAGCGGCGGCAACTTCACGGCGTCCAAGCTCCCCGACTACCAGGCCGCCTACGAGAGCGCGATCAGCTACCTGGCCACCATCCAGGCCGGCGTCAACTTCAACCTCCACACCGCCGGCTGGCTGGAGGGCGGGCTCGCCATCGGCTACGAGAAGTTCATGCTGGACGAGGACCAGGCATCGATGACCGCCGCCTACATCGGCGGGGTCGACGTCACCGACAACGGCTACGCGCTCGACGCCATGCTCGCCGGCGGCCCCGGCCAACACTTCCTCGGTTCGCCCCACACCCTGGCCAACTTCGAGAACGCGTTCTGGCGATCCGAGCTGTCGAACAACGACAGCTTCGAGCAGTGGGAGATCGACGGCGGGCTCGATGCCGCCCAGCGGG
Organism: uncultured Chloroflexia bacterium; assembly: GCA_963746865.1. Classification (GTDB taxonomy): domain Bacteria; phylum Chloroflexota; class Limnocylindria; order Limnocylindrales; family CSP1-4; genus SPCO01. The sequence goes on along the minus strand of CAVVDB010000005.1, from coordinate 156,809 downwards.
CGAACATCCGCTGGAAGCGCCGCCTCGCCGAGTACGAGAGACCGCCGCTCGACGATGCGATCCACGACGAACTCGTCGAGTGGATGGATCGGCGCAAGGCGAGCTTCCCGGATTCGGACGTCTAGGCCTGCCGGTATCGTGGGCCTATCCGGCCGGTGGAGACCTTGACCAGGATCGGCGTCTGTCAATGGTCGCTCGATCGGCCGGGGACCGATGCGCTCGGGCGGGCAGCGGAACTGGGCTTCGAGGCCATCCATCTTGACGGCGGTCTGCTGGCCGAGGATGCCACTGCCGACCCGGGCCTGGCTTCGGTCGAGGCCTACCGGGATGTCGCGAGCGAGACGGGTGTGCAGATCGTGGCGGTGGCGCCCGGCCGACTGAACCAGCTGGGATTGACCAGCCCGGCTGGATCGGAGAACGCACGATCGTGCGAGCGGAGCATCGCCGCCGCGATCCTGGCGGCGGCCCGATTGGGTGCTCCGCTGATCTACCTCCCGAGTTTCGCCAACGGCGAGATCCACGACGCGGAGGACCTCCGACGGACCGCCCAGGTCATGCAGACAACGTGTGACATCGCGGCCGGACACGGCATCTCGGTGGCAACCGAGAACACGCTGGGGGCGGCTGCTACCCTGCGCCTGTTGGCCATGGTGGACCGGCCCAACGCCCAGGTGCTGCTTGACACGCAGAACCCGGTGCTGTGGGGCCACGACGTCGCGTCGTACGTGGATTCGCTCTGGCCGCACCTCGCGAACCAGGTGCATGTCAAGGACGGGTGCGACGGGGCGATGGGCAACGCAGCGTTGGGCGAGGGAGAAGCTGGTTTCGTCGCCACGGTCGCCGCGCTCCAGGCACACGGCTTCGATGGCAGCCTGATCTCGGAGAACGACTACACCGGCGCACGGGTCGCTCGAGCCGGGCAGGACATCGCCCTGTTGGCCCGATCATTCCGTCCGGGATCGTGAACGCCGACCCGCCCCCCGGCATGGAGCCGCTGCGAGTCGGGTTCATCGGGGCGGGCTCGTTCTCCACCTGGGCGATCTACCCGGCGCTGCACCTGGCCCCGATCGACCTGCGCGCGGTCTGCGATCGTGACGCCGCCAAGGCCGAGGATGCCGCGCGCCGGTTCGGGGCGCGGCGCTGGTATACCGACCATCGCGAGATGTGGGCGCGCGAGGACCTGGAGGCGCTGATCGTCTGGATGAAACCGCGCGACCGCCAGGCGCTTGTCCTCGAAGGACTTGCCGCTGGTTATCACGTGCTGGTGCCGAAACCGCCGGCGCCGAGCCTGGCTGACTGCCTGGCGCTGGCGGACGCGTCGACGCGCACCGGCAAGAGCGTGATGGTGCACTTCCATCGTCGGTTCAGCCTCGGGCTGAGCAAGGCCCGCGAGATCATGGCCCGGCCGTCATTCGGCCAGGTGACGCAGATCTCGTGCTCGTTCAGCAGCGGGACGTACGACTCGGTGCGGGGCGCCGGGTACGACGGACCCGTTCACGCGTTCCTGCTGGACTTCGCCGTGCACCACATCGACCTGATGCGCTTCCTCGGTGGCGACGTGCGACAGGCGGCCGCCTACCACCACGAGCGTGACGGCGGTGGATCGTTCGCGGTGGCCCTTCAATTCGACAGCGGAGCGGTCGGCACCATGCAACTCACGAGCCAGCGGGTGTGGTGGCGCAACTACGACCGCATCGAGATCACCGGGCAGGGTGAGTACATCGTCGTCGACGGCCTGTGGGGGTTTCGCCACTACACCTCGGGCGACAACACCTTCTCCGAGAACTACAGCGACGAGCGCAGCACCGAACTCGGCGGCGACGGGGCGGCCCTGACCGAATTCGTCGCGGCCATCCGCGAGGGACGCCCGCCGCTCACCAGCATCCAGGACGCGGTGACGACGATGCGCATCTACCAGGCGATGTGGGACGCGTTCGAGGCCGGCCGACAGGGCGCGCTCGTGCTGGACTAGTCGAGCCGACGTCCGAACGTCTCGATCAGCATCGACACGAACCGCGGGGCATCGGCCTCGAACGCGACGAATGCGTTGGGCGCCGCCCCCGAGATCGCCCGGGTGTCGATGACGGTGCGCCCGACCGTCAGCGGTCCGTCGGTCTCGATGTCGACATGGACGAGCCGACCGTCGACCACGCTCGGGTCGACCAGATAGGCGACGCACAGCGCGTCATGGACCGGCGCTGTGTGCGGGGTGTCCATGGGCTGGAGCTGGTCGTAGGCGAGGATGCGCTGCTCGATGATGTCGGCGGCCGCCGTGCCGGCGGGCGTTCCGAGGTTGCGCATCCGCCGGCAATCGTCGGCCGACACCAGGGCCTTGTGCGTCGCATCGAGCGGCACCAGGACGAGGTCCCGCAGCCCGGCGCCGAAGACGACCCGGGCGGCCTCCGGGTCGACCCAGATGTTGAACTCGGCCGATGGCGTGGTATTCCCGATGTCATGCGCGCCGCCCATGATGATCGTTCGAGGGATGCGCTCGACGATGCGCGGCTCGAGCTTGATCGCCATCGCGATGTTGGTCAGCGGGCCGACCGGGACGAGCGCGATCGGGTCCGTGGCGGCCATGTAGGTCTCGACCAGGAACTCCACGGCGCGCTGCGTCTGCTTGCGCGAGCGCGGCTTCGGGATGGGCAATTCGAGGCCGTGCATCCGGCCCTTCTCGTGGATGACCGCGCGCGGGATGGGGAAGTCGTCGCGGACGATCGGGCTGGCCATCCCCTCGAAGACGGGGATCGTCCGCTCGAGCAGGTCGAACACACGGAGGCTGTTGTCGGTGCAGTACTCGACGGGGTTGTTGCCGTTGACCGTGGTGGCGGCGACCAGGTCCAGGTCGGGGTGCAGCGCCGCCAGCATCAGCGCGACGGCGTCGTCCGTCCCCGTGTCGACGTCAAGGATCAGCTTGGTCGGCACCGCCTCCTCCGTCTCGCGCCCGGCCGTTCGGCATCCGATGCGACCGCCTCGGCCGGCTCATCGGCCGCCTGCTCGAGGGTCGGGGCGACCGACGTCAGGGTGACGCCCTCGGCTGCCGCCTCGCGCGCCTTGCGCTGGAGGGACCGCAGCTCGTCAAGCGGGATGTGGCAGCTCATCAGGTGGCCGGGTTCGACCTCGGCCAGCGGCGGCTCGGTGACGTCGCATAGACCCGGCATCATGCGGTGGCAGCGCGTCTGGAACTTGCAGCCCGACGGCGGGTTGGCCGGGCTCGGGATCTCGCCCTCCAGCAGGATCCGCGCCCCCTGGGTGCCGTCGACGTTCGGGACGGCCGACAGGAGCGCTTCCGTGTACGGGTGGTTGGGCCCGCGGAAGACGGTCTCCGAATCGCCGACCTCCATGATCCGCCCGAGATACATGACCGCGATCCGGTCGGCCAGGTAGCGCACGACCCCGAGGTCGTGCGAGATCAACAGGTAGCTGGTCCGGCTCTTGAGCTGCAGGTCGGCCAGCAGGTTGAGGATCGCCGCCTGGACCGAAACGTCCAGCGCGCTGGTGGGCTCGTCGGCCACGACGATGCTGGGATCGCCGGCGAAGGCGCGCGCGATCGCGACGCGCTGCTTCAGTCCGCCGGACAACTGCCGCGGCTTGAGGTCCAGATGTCGCTGGGTGAGGCGGAGGTCGGCCGCCAGCTTGTCCACCCGCTCGTTCGCGGCCTTGCCCTTGAGTCCGGTCAGCTTGGTCACCGAGCGGCTGAGGATGCGGCGTGCGGTCCAGCCGCGGTTGAGCGCCGAGTCGGGGTTCTGGAAGACCATCTGGATCGAGCGCTTGTCCGATGTCGGGCGATCCGCGGACAGGGCCGCGAGCTGATGGTCGTCGAGCTCGACGGAACCACCGGCATCGGGTCGCTCGATGCCCAGGATCGTCTTGGCCAGGGTCGATTTCCCGGACCCGGACTCGCCCACCAGCCCGAGCGTCTCGCCACCGAACAGGTTCAGCCCGACCTTGACCAGCGCCGGCACGTCGTGGCCGCTCTGGTGGAAGGTCTTCGACACGTCCAGGACGGACAGCGCGAGATCGCCCTGGACCGTGTCCCGGCCGACGGTCACCGGTGGCTCGACCAGCTCGCCGATCCGATCGCGGTGGTGGCATCTGGTCCAGCGCCCGCTGCCGATCTCGACGATGGGCGGCTGGACGGTCCGGCACAGGTCGCTCGCGAGTGGGCAGCGATCGACGAAGACGCACGTCGGCAGGTCGGTGCCGATCTGGGGGAGGTTGCCGGGGATGGTCGACAGCGCGCGTTCCGACTTGCGGATGCCGCGTCGCGGCAACGATCGGAGGAGGCCGAGCGTGTATGGGTGCTGCGGGTCCTCGAAGACGCTTGCGGCGTCGCCTTCCTCGACGATCTTGCCCGCGTACATGACGCCGACCCGGGAGCACACCGTGCGGATGACGCCGAGGTTGTGGGCGATGAGCAGCACGGCGGCGTTCATCTCGGCCTGGAGCGAGCGGACCAGGTCGAGGACGCTCGCCTCGACCGTGGCGTCGAGACCGGTCGTCGGCTCGTCGAGGATCAACAGCCTGGGGTCGGACGCGAGCGCGATGGCGATGACGATGCGCTGCTGCATCCCGCCCGAGAGCTGATGGGGATAGCGCTGTGCGACCTGTTCCGGATCCGCGATCTGGACGCGTTGGAGGGCCTTGAGCGCGTTGGCCTCGGCCTCCGCCTTGCCCTGCCCGAGTACGGTGAACGCCTCGGTCACCTGCGCCCCGACCTTGGTCGTCGGATTGAGCGCGGCGCCGGGATCCTGGTAGACCATCGACACGTGGTGGATCCGGAACTGGCGGACCTGCTCGTCGCTCATCTTGGTGATGTCATCGCCGGCCACGAGGACTCGGCCGCCGGTGATGACCCCGTTGCGAGGCAGGTAGCGGACGGCGGCGTACGCCGTGGTCGATTTGCCGCAGCCCGATTCGCCCACAAGCCCGTACGACTCGCCGGCACCGATCTCGAACGACACCCCGCGCAGGACGGGCCGTGCGATCCCGCGGACGGTGTAGGCGAGCGACAGGTCCTCGACGCGCAGCGCGGGGACAGCCGGACCGCCGGCCACCGCCGCGGCCGCCCCTGGCGCGGTCGCCTCGGCGGTCATTCGCCCAGGACCGATTGCAGCGAATCGGCGATCAGGTTGACCGCGATGACGGCGCTCGCGATGGCCATCGCCGGGAAGAGCGTCGCCCACCAGACCCCCGAGATCATGTTCGGATACTCCTGGGCGACGGTCAGGCCCCAGTCGGCCGATGGCGGCTGGAGGCCGACGCCGAGGAACGACAGCGTGGCCACCGTGAAGATCGCATAGCCGAACCGGACCGTCATCTCGACCACGGTGGGGCCGAGGACGTTGGGGAAGATCTCTCGTGACAGGATGAAGAACCCGGTCTCGCCGCGGAGCTTGGCCGCCATGACGTAGTCGAGCTGCCGCTCGGACAACACGGCCGAGCGCACGGTCCGAGCCACGATGGGCGTGAACAGGATGCCCACGACGCACACGACCACCAGCGGCGACGTGCCCAGGACGACGAGCGTCAGCAGCGCCACGAGGATGACCGGCAGCGCGAGGAATGCCTCGACGATCCGGCTGAGCACGTCGTCGACGGGTCCGCGGTAGTAGCCCATGATCAGGCCGAGGAGCGTTCCGGCGACGACCCCGAGCAGGGCCGCCAGCGGCGCGATGAGCAACACGTCGCGCGAGCCGACCATGACCCGCGATAGCACGTCGCGACCGAGCCGGTCGGTGCCCATCCAGTGCTCCGGGTTGGGCGGAGTGTGTCCTACGAAGTACTGGTTGAACGGGTCGTACGGCGTGATCCGCTCGCCGAGCACGGCGATGATGATCCAACTGATGATGATGATGTTGCCGATGATGAACGCCGGACGGTGCAGCAGCTGTCGGATCGTCTCGCGGCGGGCCTGCGACCGTTCCGAGACCAGGCCGGTGCCGGTCGAGGCGGCCTGGCCGACGGGCCCTGGCGTGGTCGGGAGGTCCATCAGCGCTCGACGTCGAGCCGGATCCGGGGGTTCATCCAGGCCGTGGTCATGTCGGCGATCAGCGTGGCGATCATGTACACGATGCCGATGATCAGGACGCCGGCGGTCAGCATCGGCAGATCCTTGCGCTCGGCGGCGAACAGCATCGTCGCTCCCATCCCGTTGTAGTTGAAGATCTTCTCGACGGCGATGATCCCGCCGAACAGGTAGCCGATCTGGACCGCGATGACCGCGACCGTCGGGATGAGCGCGTTGCGCAGGACGTGGCGGCGCATCGTCTGGTTCGAGGTGAGGCCTTTCATCGTCGCCGTCCGCGTGTAGTCCGACTGGAGCACGTCGATCGTCCCGGCCCGGGTCATCCGGGCGATGTACCCGAAGTACACGATGGCCATCGCGGTGGCAGGCATCAGGAGGTACCGGACCTGGGTCGCGATGTCGGCGCCGGGCGGCGCTGTCGCCAGCACCGGCAACAGATCGAGCTGGACGCCGACGACGATGACCAGGATCGTGCCGGTCACGAACTCGGGGATGGACGCCGACGTGACGCCGAGCAGCACGATGCCGCGGTCGGCCCTTCGGTCGCGCCGTCTCGCGGCGAAGATCCCGGCCGCGATCGCCACGGGGACCGTCAGGAGGAGGGCCAGGCCGGCCAGCCAGGCGGAGCGGATCATCGCGTCCCAGAGCTGCGGCAGGACCGGCTGTTCGTTGACGTAGGACTCGCCGAAGTCGAGCGTGGCGATGCCGACCATCGTGGACACATAGCGGATCAGGATCGGGCGGTTGGTTCCCAGCCGCTCGTTGAGGGCGTCGACGTTCTCCTGCGGTGCGAACGGTCCCAGGATGGTCCGCCCGACGTCGTTGGGCAGGACATTGGAGATGACGAACACGATCGTGGCGAGCAGCCACAGGGTGACGAGCGAAAGGAGCAGCCTGCGCGAGATGAAGCGTGCCATCGGCCCCTCGCGCCGTCGCGTCCGGTTGGCTAAGCGATCATCGGGCGGGGACGATGGACCAAGCCATCGCCCCCGCGGAGCTGGTCGTCAGGCGACCTTGGAGGTCGCGGAGAAGGACATCTGCCCGAGGGCGCTCGAGAAGACGCCCTTGAACTTGTTCGAATTGCCCGCGAGGTAGTTGTAGAAGTACGGCAGCCCGACCGGGACGTCCTCGTTGAGGATCGTCTCGAGTTTCGTGCACGCCGCCTTCTGGGCGCTGACGCCCACGGCCGACTGGAACTCCTTGAAGGCGGCATCGAAGGGGCTTGAGCTGTACTGCGACGAGTTCCAGACGCCCTTCGTCTTGAGTGCCGCGTTGAGGTAGACGTCCGGTGTGGCGCGATGGCCGTAGTCGACGATGCCAAGCTCGGCGGCGCCGGAGCACGGCGGGTCCTTCGGGTCGGCGGGGCACCACTGCTTCCCGTAGAACGTGCTGAGGCTTTCGACCTCCACGTTCAGCGTGATCCCGGCCTCGGCGGCCTGGGTCTTGAGCAGGGCCGCCAGGTCCGGGATCTCCTGGAGCTGGCCGGCATGGAGTGTGGCAGTGATGGTCGGCGATCCGGCGGCCGCGAGCAGCGACTTCGCCTTGGGGATGTCCCGGACCCGCTGGGTGACCGAACCGTCGAAGTAGGGATACCCCTCCCAGATCACATGGTCGTTGCCGAGCTGGGCCCGGCCCTTGAACAGCTGCTGGACGAGCTGCGGCCGGTCGAACGAGTAGGCGAGGGCCTGACGGACCTCCTTCTTGGCGAACTGCCCCTTGTCGGTCCGCATCCAGATCTGGCGGTGCAGGGCCGCCGGCTGGGCGATCAGGGTGAAGCTCGGATCGTCGAGCAGCGACGCCCCGGTCAGGACGTCGAACTGGACGATGGCGTCGACCTGCTTGCCCTGGTAGGCGGTGATCATCGGGCCGGTGGCATCGAAGAAGATCCACTCGGTCCCGTCGAGCGGCGTCTTGCCGCCCCACCACTTGTCGTTGCGCTCGAAGGTGGCGCCGGTCGCCACGTTGTAGGTCTTGAGCTTCCAGGCGCCGGTCCCGTTCGGCTTCGCGTCGAAGTTCGTATCGGCCGTATAGGCCACAGGCGTGATGAGCGTCTGGGCGTTGTAGACCGACACGAGATACGGGAAGTTGCCGTTGGCGCTGAGGAGCGTGAACGTCACCGTCTGGGCGTCGGTCGCGACCGCGCCGCCCGGACCGAGGACGCCCTTGAGGCCGGCGTTCCCTGCCTTCACGAGGCGCTCCATGGTCGCCACCACATCGGCCGACGTGAACGGCGACCCGTCGGCGTACCAGGTGGCGCCCGTCCGAAGCTTGAACGTCCAGACCGTGCCGTCCGAATTCGGCGTCCATTCGGTGGCAAGACCGGGCGCCAGGGCGCCCGGGTTGTCGCCGATGGTGTTCTGCGTGCACAGGAACTCGAACGACTGGGCGGTGATGCCGTAGCCGCCGAGGTCCTCCATGGTGATCGGGTTGACCTTCACCGGGCGCTGGACCGCGGCCCGGATGATGCCTCCAGTGACGGCAGCTCCGCCGCTTGGCGATGCCGCTGCTGGGGAGCTGCAGGCCGCGAGGATCATGCTGATCGACCCCATCGAGAGGCCGACGATGCTCGCTCGCTGGATGAATTCGCGTCGGCTGAGACGTCCAGCCATGAACGCCTCGACCACGTCGAGTTGCAGTGGCACCGCGTCGTCGGCGGACCTTGTCCAACTGGGAATAATCCATCGCGCTATCTCCTCCGGCATGCAGCTGGTGGCGACGTGATCGGCGGCGTCGTCTTCGAGCCCCTCACCCCGTCCGACGCACGTTCCTCCAGCCGGACGATGGGTGTCTCGGAACGGTACTGTCGCCCTCTCTCACTGTCAACGAACCGCCACGTTGCGACTAGGCGATACTCCCGTCGTGCGCATCACCGGCATCGGTCTCGAGCGTCTCCTGCTGCCGCTCGACCCGCCATTCCCGGCCGCCTGGGACCCGGTCCCGCGCCGGTCGTTCTCGGCCACGATCGTTCGGGTCGAGACCGACGAGGGGGTCGTGGGCATCGGGTCGGGCGACACGATGGACGGGTTCGAGGCGTTCGAGCACCTGTTCATCGGCGGCGATCCGCTGGCCATCGCCAGGCACGTCCGGACGCTCGAGACGATCGACTTCCATGCGGGTCGCTACTGGCCGCTCGAGGTCGCGCTGTGGGACATCGTCGGACAGGTCGCCGGACTGCCGGTGGCCACGCTGTTCGGCGGCGCGACGGATGGGCTGCCGGTCTATGCGTCGTGCGGGATGCTGCTGCCGCCCGCCGCCCGCGCCGAGGCCGCGCTTCGGATGCGTGACGAGGGGTTCAAGGCGCTCAAGATCCGGATCGATCCCCGACGGCTCGACCAGGGGCTTGCCGCTGTGACGGCGACGCGCGCCGCGGTGGGCGACACGATGGCGATCATGGTCGACCTGAACCAGGGCTGGCGGATGGCCGGCGACACCTCGCCCTCGCTCGACCCGACGGCGGCCCGGGAGATCGCCGTCCGGCTGGCTGACGACGGCGTGGTCTGGGTGGAGGAGCCGCTGGCCGGGACGGACCTGGCCGGGCTGGCCGCACTTCGCGCCTCGTCACCCGGCACGCGGATCGCCGGTGGCGAGATGACGCGGACCTTCGCGGAACGGCTGGCGGAGGTCGAGGCCGACGCGTTCGACGTCTACCAGGCGGACGTCGTCCTGACCGGCATGCTCCGCGCGCGGACGATCGCCGACATGGCCATCGCCCGGAACCGATGGTTCACCCCGCACACCTGGACGAATGGGATCGGCCTCCTGGCGAACCTCCACGTCGCGGCGGGCGTGGGTGGCGGGCCATTCCTCGAGTTCCCGTACGACCCACCGGGCTGGACGCCGGAACGGCGCGACTTCATGCTCGCCGAACCAGTCCGGCCGGACGCCGATGGATTCCTGCGGGTCCCGGCCGTGCCAGGGCTCGGGATCGTCCTCGACGAGGACGCGCTGCGGCGCTACGCGGCATGACGACCGGGGCGCCCGCGACCGCCGAGGAGTGGCTCGCCCGGGCCGCCGCGATCACGCCCCGCACCGACCTGTTCATCGACGGCGCCTTCGTCCCGGCCGCGTCCGGTCGGACATTCGACGACATCGCGGGTCGCGACGGATCCCGGATCGCGATCGTGGCCGAGGGCGGCATCGAGGACGTCGCTCTGGCCGTCGCCGCCGCTCGCCGAGCCTTCGATGATCGACGCTGGTCAGACCAGCCGCCGGCCGCGCGAAAGCGCGTCCTGCTTCGCCTTGCCGACCTCGTCCGCGAGCATCTCGACGAGCTGGCGTTGCTCGAGTCGCTCGACGTCGGCAAGCCGATCCGCGACACGTTGCGGGTCGACATCCCGAGCGCGGCCACGACCTTCCAGTGGTATGCCGAGACCATCGACAAGGCCTACGGCGAAGTCGGTCCGACCGGGCCCGACGCGCTCTCACTCATCACGCGCGAGCCGATCGGCGTCGTCGCCGCGATCGTCCCGTGGAACTACCCGATGATCATCACGGCCTGGAAGCTGGGCGCCGCCCTCGCCACCGGGAACTCCGTCGTCCTGAAGCCGGCCAGCCAGTCCCCGCTGACCGCGCTGCGGCTGGCCGAGCTGGCCGTCGAAGGCCGGGCTCCCCGACGGCGTGCTCAACGTGGTGACCGGCCCGGGCGCGGTCATCGGCGACGCGCTCGCCCGTCACCCGGCGTGTCGACAAGATCGCGTTCACCGGCTCGACCGAGGTGGGCAAGTCGCTCCTGCGAGCGGTCGGCGACTCCGATGTCAAGGCCATCTCGCTCGAACTCGGCGGCAAGAGCCCGCAGGTGGTGCTCGCCGACGTCGGCGATCTTGACGCGGCCGCCTCGGCGATCGGCTGGGGGATCTTCTACAACAGCGGGCAGACCTGCAACGCCGGATCGCGCCTCCTCGTCCACCGCTCGATCCGCGACGACCTGGTCGAGCGGATCGCCGGCCTCGGCCGGAAGCTCGCACCGGGCGAACCGCTCGACCCGCGGACGCGGCTCGGTTCCATCGTGGATGACCGGCAGCTGGCCAAGGTCCTGGGCTACGTGGACCTCGGCCGCGAGGAGGGCGCGCACCTCGTCTCGGGCGGCCGGCGCGTCCGGGAGGAGAGCGGCGGCTACTACGTCGAACCGACCATCCTCGATGGCGTCGCCAACACGATGCGCATCGCGCGCGAGGAGATCTTCGGCCCGATCCTGACCGTCACCGCGTTCGACGACGAGGACGAGGCCCTCGCCATCGCCAACGACACGCCCTTCGGGCTGGCGGCCGGGCTGTGGACCCGTGACGTGAACCGCGCCCACCGGCTGGCGCGCCGGATCCGGGCCGGGATCGTCTACGTCAACACGTTCGACACGGCGGACATCACCGTCCCGTTCGGCGGCTTCAAGCAGTCCGGCTTTGGGCGCGACAAGAGCCTCCACGCGCTCGACGGCTATACCCAGCTCAAGACGACCTGGTTCGACCTGTCCGGCGGATGAACCGGGACCCAGTGGGGTCCCTCCCACCCCGGAGCGGGGGTACACTCGCCGTTCGACGATGACGAGCGATCGGAAACCAGGATCCAGGGGTGATGGAGATGACTGATCCGAAGGTCATGGCGTCGGCGGACGCAGGAGCGGATGAGGCCCTGCCGGTCGAGCCGACCGAAGAAGAGATCGAGGCATGGGCCGTCGCCGAGAAGCGACGCCGCGAGGCGTGGCTGAAAGGCCCGACCGCGGAGGAGCGGGCAGAGTACGCGCAACGGGTCCGCCAGCGGCGCCTGTCCGAGGCGTTCGACGAGAGCGAGGCGCGGATCGCGGAGACCGTCCGGATGGGGATGCGTGCCGGCCGCGAGACGCAGCTGGCGGCCGAGGGGGCGATGGCGCTGCTCTACCGGTTCTCCCGCCGGTCCTTCGCGGAACTGGTCCGCGCCGGACGCGAGTGGGAGGAGGAGACGAGCCTCCCGACCCGCCGTCGCCGGGTCTCGCTGGATGACGAGGGTTCGTGAAGGCCCTAGTTCCGGACGCGGGCGTCTCCTAGCGCTCGCCTGATGAGAACGCTGTTCAGGCACCCTCGGCGGGTCTGGCACGTCCTCGCGATCTTCTTCCGCTACTTCATCGCGCCCGCGCTGCATCTACCGGGAGCCGATCGACGCAGCGGGCCTGTCCGGATGCGCCTAGCCTTCGAGGGCCTGGGCGGGGCGTGGATCAAGCTTGGTCAGATGCTCGCGCTGCGGTTCGACTTGCTCCCGGCGGCCTATTGCGACGAGCTGTTCAGGCTGCTGAACCAGGTCGCGCCGTTCCAGTACGCCGACGTCCGCGAGATCGTCCGTCAGGAACTGGGCGATGAGCCGGAGGCCATCTTCCGGTCGTTCGACCAGGACTCGTTCGCGGCCGCCTCGATCGGCCAGGTCCATCGCGCGGTCCTCCACAACGGTGCGTGGGTCGCGGTCAAGGTCCAGCGCCCCGGCATCCGCGAGACGCTCAAGGCCGACATCGACCTGATGTACGCGATGGGCTGGCTGCTCGACTGGCTCCACCTGTTCGGGGCGACGCGGAGCCGCGAGGTCATCGACGAGTTCGCACGCTGGACCGCCGACGAACTCGACTACCTCGTCGAGGCTCGCCAGGCCGTCCTGCTCTGGGAGCATTCGCGCGGAGACCGACACGAGCGGATCGCGCGCGTCTACCGCGACTACACCACGTCCCGGGTGCTCACCACGGAGCTGATCGAGGGCATCCCGCTCATCGAGATCATGATCGCCAAGCGAACTGGCGACCAGGCCTACCTCGACGCCCTGGAGGCCAGCGGGCACGACCTCGACCGGATCGTCCGGCACCTCGACTGGAACATGCTGAACCAGGTTTTCGTGTTCGGCTATTTCCACGCCGATCTGCACCCGGCCAACCTGTTCGTCCTGCCCGGTGACGCGATCGGCTACGTCGACTTCGGGATCGTCGGCCAGCTTCCGGGCCGGGCCCGCGATTCGCTCACGCGCTATAGCTGGCTGCTGTTCCGCGGCGAGGTCGAGGGCGCCGTCCGCGAACTGATGCGCTGGCTCGCGCCTGGTACCGCGACGGACCAGGCAGCTGCCAGCCGGGACCTCGTCCGCGTCCACCAGGCGTTCCTGTACGACACCGTCGCGGGCCGGACGAGGGTCACGGCAGGCGCGCCTGGGCCGACCCGGAGCCCAGCCGAAAACCCCTATTCCAAGCTCGCCGTGGATATCCTGCAGACCATTCGCGTCCACGAGCTGACGATGTCGGCGAGCATCGTCTCGTACCTCAAGATGCAGGTGACGCTGGGGTCGCTCCGTCACCAGCTCGCGGTCGAGTACGACCTGTCCGAGAACGTCCGCCACTTCGGCCGCCGGCTGGCTCGCCAGCAGAGCCTGGCACTGCTGGACCCGCGCCGGTCGGTCGACCGGTTGTTCGCCGGTGTCGGCCAGGTCCAGCGCGCCCTCGAGTTCGTCGAGTTCGCCGAGAGCATGGAGCCGGTCATCGTCGAGGCGACCAACACCCTGTTCGGTTTCCGCCGCCGGATGCGGACCTTCCGTCGTCGACTCGTGTCGCTCGGGTTCGCGGTCGTGGTGGTCGGCGGCTTCCTGTATGTCGTCCTGGCGTTCCGGAACGAGACGGAGCAGATGCTGCCGCCCGAGATGCCGTACCCGTTGCTCCACTACGGATTAGTGGTGCTGCTGGTCATCCTCGTCGTGGGGATCGTCCAGAACATGCGCCGGATGGGTGACGACGACTAGTTCCCGCTAGCATGCTGACGTGACGGACATGGACACGGCCGCGGGGGAGGGGCTCCGCCGTCGCCGCAGCGGTGGTCGAGACGCACACGCCCGGAGCACGCTCCCGGAGCAGCGCCCGTGGGCCCAGCCCCGGATGCGCTATCGCCCGACCGAGGTCGTGTCCGCCGACGAGCTCGAGGCGATCCACCTGGGTTCGCTGCGCATCCTCGCCGAGATCGGGATGGACTTCCTCGACGCCGACGCCCGCGAGGTGCTGCGCGCGGCCGGGGCGGAGACCAGCCCGGACAACCAGCGCGTCCGCTTCCCGCCCGAGATGGTCATCGAGCGCATCCGGACGGCGCCTTCGACGTTCACGCTCCATGCCCGGAACCCGGCCCACCACCTCCAGCTCGGCGGCGACTGGATCGCGTTCGGGACGGTGGGCAGTCCGCCCAACGTCGCCGACCTGGATCGCGGCCGACGGATCGGCAACCGCGACGACTACCAGAACCTGCTCCGGCTCGCCCAGTCGCTCAACCCGGTCCACTTCCTGGCCGGCTACCCGGTCGAGCCGGTCGACCTCCACCACGGGGTCCGCCACCTGCACGCGACCTTCGACGCACTGACCCTCATGGACAAGCCCATCCACGCCTACAGCCTCGGCCGGCAGCGCAACATCGACACCCTCGAGATGACCCGGATCGCGCGGGGCATCGACGCTGCGACGCTCGACCGCGAGCCGTCGATCTTCACCGTCGTCAATTCCAGTTCGCCGCTCCGGCTGGACGCGCCGATGCTCCAGGGGATCATGGAGTTCGCGGCCCACAACCAGATCGTGTGCATCACCCCGTTCACGCTGTCGGGCGCGATGGCCCCGGTCACTTTGGCCGGCGCCCTGGCCGAGCAGAACGCCGAGGCGCTGGCCGGGATGGTCCTGACCCAGGCCGTCCGGCCGGGCGCGCCGGTCATCTACGGCGGGTTCACCTCGAACGTCGACATGCAGTCCGGCGCCCCGGCATTCGGGACCCCGGAATACATGCGGACCGCGATGATCGGCGGCCAGTTGGCGCGGCGCTACCACGTGCCGTACCGGTCATCCAACGTGTGCGCGGCGAACGCACTCGATGCCCAGGCGGCCTATGAATCGGTCTTCTCGCTGTGGGGCGCGATCATGGGCGGGGTCAACCTGCTGATGCACGGCGCCGGCTGGATGGAGGGCGGCCTCCACGCGAGCTACGAGAAGATGATCCTCGACGCCGAGCTGCTGGGGATGGTCGAGGGCTTCCTCGATCCGGTCGTCGTCGACGAGGACAGCCTGGCATTCTCGGCGATGCAGGAGGTCGGTCCGGGTGGCCACTTCTTCGGCGCCGAGCACACCCAGTCGCGTTACCGGACGGCGTTCCACAAACCGATGCTCAGCGATTGGCGCAACTACGAGACATGGCAGGAAGCCGGCTCGCCGGAGCTGCCGTCGAAGGCGAACCGGATCTGGAAGGCGCTGCTCGCGGCCTACGAGCCGCCGCCGATGGACCCGGCGATCACGGAGGAGCTGGAGGCGTTCGTGGCGCGCCGCGTCGCCGAGGGCGGCGTCCCGACCGACTATTGAGAGGACGGACCGATGAAGAACGAGTTCCAGGCTGTCGTCATCGGTGGCGGCGTCGTCGGCGCGAGCGTCCTGTATCACTTGACGAAGGCCGGCTGGAAGGATGTCGTGCTGCTGGAGCGTCGCGAGCTCACCGCCGGGTCCACGTGGCACGCGGCCGGCGGCATGCACACCTTGAACGGCGACCCGAATGTCGCTCGCCTCCAGCAGTACACGATCAACCTGTACCAGGAGATCGAGAAGGTCTCCGGCCAGAGTTGCTCGATCCACCTCTGCGGCGGGCTGATGCTGGCCGATACCGAGGACCGGATGGACTTCCTCCGGATGGCGGTCGCTCGGGGCCGCTACCTCGGGATGGAGCTCGAGATGATCACCCCGTCCGAGGCGCGCGACGTCTTTCCCGTGATGGACCCCAAGTACTTCGTCGGGGCGTTGTATGACCGCGTCGAGGGCCACGTCGATCCGACCGGCGTCACGCGCGCCTACGTGAAATGCGCCCAGCTGGCCGGCGCGGAGGTCCGCCTGCACACGCTGGTCACCGGGCTGTCGCAGCGTCCGGACGAGACGTGGGATGTCGAGATCGAGGGTGGAGACCCGATCCACGCCGAGCACGTCGTCAACGCCGGTGGACTGTGGGCGCGCGAGGTCGGCCGGATGGTCGGGCTCGAACTCCCGGTCCTGGCCATGGAGCACCAGTACGTGCTGACCGCCGATGTGCCCGAGATCAAGGCGTTCAACGAGTCGACCGGACGCGAGCTGCCGATGACGATCGACTTCGGCGGGGAGATCTACATCCGCCAGGAAGGCGGCGGGATGCTCCTGGGCACGTACGAGCAGGCCGCGAAGCCGTGGTCGCCCCGCGAGACGCCGTGGGACTTCGGGTCGCAGCTTCTCAAGCCCGACCTGGATCGGATCACGCCCGAGATGTCCGTCGCATCGAAGCACATCCCCGCGATGGCAACGACCGGGATCAAGCAGGTCGTGAACGGCCCGTTCACCTTCGCGCCGGACGGCAATCCCCTCGTCGGTCCGATCCGCGGGCTGCGGAACTACTGGCTCGCCTGCGGGGTCATGGCCGGGCTGTCACAGGGCGGCGGCGTCGGGCTCGCGCTCGCGGCCTGGATGTCGGCCGGCGATGCCGGAGATTCGGGGATGGACATCTTCGGGATGGACATCGCCCGGTTCGGGGACTACGCGCGACTGGCGTACACGAACGCCAAGGTCCAGGAGAACTACCGGCGCCGGTTCCAGATCACGTTCCCGAACGAGGAGCTCCCTGCCGCCCGCCCGCTCCGAACGACGCCGATCTACGACCGACTGACGGCCGCGAACGCCGTGTGGGGCGCCTCGCTCGGCCTGGAGCACGCGCTGTGGTTCCAGGCGGCCGGCCTCCAGCCGAAGGAGGACGTGACGTTCCGGCGCTCGAACGCCTGGGAGAGCGTGGCCGGGGAGGTCGCCGCGGTGCGCGAGCGAGTGGGCCTGACGGAGATCTCGAACTACGCCAAGTACCGGGTCACCGGGGCGGGGGCGGAGGCGTGGCTGTCGTCCCTGCTGACGGCCCGGATGCCGGCGCCCGGCCGGATCGTCCTCACCGCCATGCTCAACGAGTCCGGCCGGATCGTCGGCGAGTTCACCGTCGCGCGACCGACCGACGCCGACGAGTTCTACCTGTTCGGCTCGCTCGCTGCCGAGGTCCATCACCCGCGCTGGTTCGGCGCCCACCTGCCGGCCGACGGATCCGTGACATTCGAGGTCCTGGGGCTCTCGCTCGTCGGCCTGTCCATCGCCGGGCCGCACGCTCGGGACACGCTTTCGAAGGTCACGGCCGAGGATCTCTCCAGCACGGCGTTCCGCTTCATGGATATCCGACGGATCGAGGTCGGGATCATCCCGGCCCTCGTCGGACGGATCAACTACAGCGGCGAGCTCGGGTACGAGCTGTGGGTCGCACCGGAGTACCAGCGCGCCCTGTTCGACCGGCTGATGGCGGCGGGCGAGGAATACGGGATCCGGCTGTTCGGGTTCCGGGCGCTGATGTCGTTGCGGCTCGAGAAGAGCTACGGCACGTGGTATCGCGAGTATCGCCCGATCTACACGCTCCACGAGGCCGGCTTGCAGCGCTACGTGAAGCTCGACCACGACTTCATCGGCCGCGCCGCGTACGAGAAGGAGGCCGAGTCAGGTCCGGGTCGCCGCCTGGTGGCGTTCGTCGTCGAACCGGACCCGGATGAGCCGGCCGACGTGATCGGCGACGAACCGATCTGGCACGGCGACGAGGTCGTCGGCTGGGTCACGTCGGGTGGCTACGGCCACCATGTGAAGGCCTCGATCGCGCTCGGGTACATCCCGGCCGCGCTGGCTGCCGAGGGTGCCGACGGGGCGTTCGAGATCGAGATCATCGGTCGACGCCGGCCGGCACGACATCCAGCCGGAGCCGCTGTTCGACCCGGCCGGGCTCCGGATGCGCCAGTGACCGACCGACCCGCCGGGTCGCCGGCCGTCGTCGAGCCGGATCGTCGTCGACGGGCGCCCCGTCCCGTACGAGCCCGGTGATTCGGTCGCCGTCGCGATCGTCCGGGGTGGCGAGGTCCCTGGTCGGGGCGGGACGCTGTGCCTCGCCGGCGACTGTGGCAACTGCCTCGCGGTCGTCGATGGGGCGGCCTACGTCAGGACCTGCCAGGTGGCCGCGTCGCCGGGTCTGACCGTCGTCCGCCATCCGGCGGCGGGCGAACCCGCCACTGCCCGTCGTCACGAGCCCCGACCCGACGGTGCCGTCGATCGCGCCCGGCGTCGAGGCTTCGTCGGGCTGCCGTCGATGTCGCCGTCATCGGCGGTGGGTCGAGCGGCCAGGCCGCCGCTGCGGCGGCTCGGAGCGCCGGCCAGACGGTCCTCGTGCTCGACGCGGGTGCCGGCCAGGAGGTCGTGGCGATCTACCCGGGGCCGATGGTCGTGGCGCGGACACGCGCCGGGATGCTCCACGTGGAGGCGGACGAGATCGTCGTGGCGACCGGCGCCGCCGAGATCGGGCCTGTCTGCCCGGGCAATCGACTCGCCGGGCTCGTCACGGCGCGTGCCGCGGAGGAGCTCTACGCGGCTGGGGTCGATCTCGGGCGGGTGGTCGCGGTCGGGACACCGCCCGACGGCGTGCCCGCGACCAGCGTGATCGGTGACCTGCTTGCGTTCGAAGGCACGGCGGGCCGCGTCACCGCGGTCGTGACGGGGGACCCTCGGACCGGTGCGCGAACGACGACCCCGGCCGACACGGTCGTGCTTGGTCTTGGCCTGGCCCCGCGCGACCTGTTGGCGCGGATGGCCGGCGAGGTGCCATTGACCGTCGTCGGGGACGCGGCCGTCCCGGAGGCCCTCCCGACGGCCCCGACCGAGGGCGTCGTGTGCGGCTGCATGGGCACGACCGTCGCGGACCTTCAAGCCGCCTGGGACCGGGGCTTCACCGAACTGGAACTCCTCAAACGCTCCAGCCAGGCCTGTCTCGGGACCTGCCAGGGCGGCGCCTGCCTGCCGAACGTCCGCGCCTGGATCGCCGCGCAGACCGGCGAAGTCCCTGCGCCGTTCACCGCGCGCCCGGCGTCCCGCCAGATCACGCTCGCCGAGGCCGCCGCCGACGCCTACGTGGACGTCTTCCGGCGGACCCCGCTCCACGACGAGCACCTCGCCCTCGGGGCACGGATGGACCGGTTCGGTGGCTGGTGGCGGCCGTGGCACTACGGCGACGCCGTGGCCGAGTACTGGGCGGTCCGCGAGGGCGTGTCGATCGGCGACGTCTCGACCCTCGGCAAGCTCGTCGTGTCCGGGACCCGACGTGGTCGAGCTGCTGGAGCGGCTCTATCCGTGTCACGTGGCGGACATCAAGCCCGGCCGGTCGCGCTACGCGCTCCTGCTCAACGAACGCGGCCACGTCATGGACGACGGGATGATCCTGCGCGACTCGGAGACCCGCTTCGTCCTGTCGTTCACGTCGGGCGGCGCGGCCAACGCCGAGATGTGGGTCCGCGACTGGATCGACACGTGGGGGCTCCGCGTCCACGTCCTGGACCGGACGATGTCGCTGGCCGCGATCAACGTCACGGGGCCGCTCGCCGGGGAGCTGCTTCGGCGAGCCGGGCTGTCCGACCCACCCCGCTTCCTGGGCCACCTTCGTGCGGATGTCGCCGGCGTCCCGTGCCATGTCATGCGCCTGTCGTTCACCGGCGAGGCCGCCTTCGAACTCCACCATCCGGTCGACCGGTCGGTCGAGCTCTGGCGGGCGCTGATGACCCTCGGCGCCGATCTCGGGATCCGGCCGCACGGACTCCAGGCGCTGTTCGGGCTGCGACTCGAGAAGGGCCACGTCATCGTCGGCATGGACACAGAGCTCGATACGACCCCGCGCCGGATCGGCATGGACTGGGCGGTCCGGATGGAGAAGCCGCGGTTCATCGGCCGGGCGTCGCTCGAGCGGACCGCCAAGCTCGACGACCACCGGCGCTGGATGGGGTTCGCGATGGACGGCCCGGCCCCGGTCGAGGGCGCGCCGATCTGGTCGGGCGGCGAGGTCGTCGGCAACGTGACGGGGAGCTGGGACTCCCCGCTCCTCGGCAAGGCCCTGATGCTCGGATGGCTGCGACGGACGCCGTTCCCCGACCGGGTCGAGATCGACGGTCGCGAGGCGACCGTGACGCCGACGCCCTTCTACGACCCGGACGGCCACCGTGCCCGCGCCTGAGTCGCTGCGAGGCCTCCGCGTGGTGGCCGATCCGGCCGCCCTCGACGCCGCGCGCTGGCACGGCGACCACGTCACGGTCCTGCGGTTCGCGCCGGACGACGTCGTTCGGGCTCGGCGCCGACGCCGTCGACGTCGACGACGCAGATGCCATCGTCGAATCGGAAGTCGGGTTCGTCGGTGTCTGGCTCCCGGTCGAGCTGGTCGCCTCCCATGTCGAATGGCCGCTCCCGTCGGAGCGACCGGCACTCGTCCAGGGCGCCGTCGCCAACGTCCCCGCGAAGATCTGGCTGCTCGGCCGACGGCAAGGCGCTGCTCATCACTGCCGCGGCCTATGCCGACGAACTGGCGGACCGGCTCCGATGAGCGCCTACACCGACACCCTCCCGCCGATCACCTGGCACGAGCCGAAGTCGAGCTACGACGTGGTCATCGTCGGCGGCGGCGGCCACGGCCTGTCCACCGCGTACTACCTCGCGACCCGCCACGGGATCACGAACGTCGCCGTCCTCGAGGCCGACTACATCGCCTCGGGCAACACGGGCCGCAACACGACCATCATCCGGGCCAACTACGGGATCCCGGAGGCGATCCGCTTCTACCAGCACTCCCTCGAGCTGTACCAGGGCCTGGAGCAGGAGACCGGCGCCGAGATCCTCCACCAGACCAAGGGCATCTTCTGGGTCGCCCACACGGAGATGGCGATGCGCACCGAGCGCGCCCGCTGCCAGATGAACACGGCCTGTGGCGCGAAGACGTTCATGGTCACGCCAGCAGAGCTCAAGGAGCTCATCCCGCAGGTCGACCTGAGCGGCGGCGGCCGCTATCCGGTCCTGGGCGCCTCGCACCACGTCGAGGGCGCCACGGCCCGCCACGACCGGGTGGCCTGGGCGTTCGCCTCGGGGGCGTCCCAGCGCGGCGTCCACGTCATCCAGCACACACCGGTCACGGGTCTCCTCCGCGACGGCGAACGCGTCGTCGGCGTCCAGACGGCCAACGGCCCCATCGCCGCGGGCGTCGTCCTCTCGGCGGTCGGCGGTCGGGTCACCCGGATGGCGGCCCACGCCGGCGTCCGTCTCCCCGTCCGGACCCACCCGCTCCACGCCTTCGTCACCAACGACTACGCACAGGGCTTCGGGCCCATCCTCGCCAGCACCGAACTGTCGTGCTACGTCTCGCAGACGGAGCGCGGCCAGATGCTCATCGGCGCCGAGTTCGACTCGCAGCCGTCGTACTCGCGCCAGTCGTCGTTCGCGGCACTGCGCGGCTACTCGTACAAGATGACCCGGCTCCTGCCGTTCCTGCGCGACCTGCGGATCCTGCGGACGTGGGCGGGGATCTGCGACATCTCGGCCGACTACTCGCCGATCATGAGCGCGACCGGGGTCGATGGGTTCCTGATCACGACGGGGTGGGGGACCTGGGGCTTCAAGGCGATCCCGGCCGGCGGCGAGGGGATGGCCGGCCTGATCGCCACGGGCAAGCCATCTGCGCTGATCGCGCCGTTCAGCCTGGACCGGTTCCGGCGCGACCACGTCCTGGCCGATCAGGGTTCGGCGGGGACGCGCTGATGCTGTGGCTCGCCTGTCCCCGCTGTGGCCGCCGGCCGATCGACGAATTCACGTTCGGTGGCGAGCGCCGCGCCGTCCCGGACTCGATCACCGACCCCGACGAGCGCGACTTCGACGAGGTCTGGATCTTCGACAACCCGGACGGGCCGACGACCGAGCGCTGGTTCCACTCCTTCGGCTGCCGACGCTGGCTGACCGTCCGGCGCGACACCTCGACCGACACGGTGCTGGAGATCGCATGACCCGGCTCGCCGACCGCCAGATCGAGATCGTCCTGCGCAATCGCGTCCACTTCGGCGTCGGGGCGATCGAGCGACTCCCCGGGGTGGTCGCCGCGGCCGGTGGCTCGCGCGCCTTCGTCGTGACCGATCCGGGCGTCCGCCGCGCCGGCATCATCGACCCGATCCTCAGCGGGTTGGCGGCCGCCGGCCTCGCAGTCGGCGTCTTCGACGAGGTCGAACCGAACCCGGCCGCCGCGACGATCGAGCGCGGCGCGTCGACCCTGCGCGACTTCGGACTGCCGGGCACGGTCGTCGTCGCGATCGGCGGTGGGTCGGCGATGGATGCGGCCAAGGCGATCGACCTCCGGGCGGCCAACGATCGCCCGGTCTGGGAGCTCGAGTACGACGGGCCCGACCTCGCGCCCGGTCGCCCGATCGTCGCCGTCCCGACGACCGCGGGAACAGGTGCCGAGGCGCACAGCTTCGCGGTCATCACCCACGAGGAGATCGGTCGCAAGGACTACATCGGTCATCCGTCGCTGCTCCCGGTCGCGACCATCCTCGATCCGGGCCTGACCGTCGGCCTGCCGCCGGCCGTCACCGCCGCCACCGGGATCGACGCGATGACCCATTCGCTCGAATCGCTGCTGTCGGCCAACCCGAACCCGTTCGCCGAGGCGGTCGCGCTCGGCGTCATCCGGACGGTCGGGACGTGGCTGCGCCGGGCCGTCGAGGACGGCTCGGACCTCGAGGCGCGCTCGCAGATGCTCATGGCCTCGCACCTGGCCGGGGTCGGCCAGGCGAGCGGGACCGGGGTCGGGCTCGTCCATGCGCTCGGGCACTCGATCGGGACGCGCGGCAAGGTCGCCCACGGGACGGCGCTCGCCACCGTCCTCCCGGAGGTGCTTCGGTTCTACCTCGGGACGCGCGATCGCGAGCTGGCGCTCGTCGGCATCGGGCTCGGCGTCGGCTCGACCGCCGAAACGGAATCGACCGCCGCCGCCGTGGCGATCACCGCCATCGACAAGCTCCTGCGCGACGTCGACCAGCGACCGACCCTGCGTCGCCTCGGCCTCGCGGACGATGCCGCGATCGCCCAGCTCGTCACCGACACCCTCGACGACGCCGCGATCCGCAACTCCCCGCGCCTGCCGACCGCCGACGAGACGACCGCGATCCTCGGGTCGGTGCGGGGCTGACCCGATCGGGGCTGGCCGGACCTATCGGAGGAGCGGCACCACCTCGCCGATGAAGCGTTCGAGCGTCTCGACGTCGTAGGGCGCGGGCTGCTCGGAGATGACCGTCCGGAAGCCCAGCTCGACGTACGGCCGGAGCCGGTCGGCGATCTGTTCCGGCGTGCCGTTCCAGAAGGTCGTGTCGCCTTCGAGGTTCGACAGCGGCGTCTTGTTGTCGGCCATCGCGGCCTTCCAGACACGGTCGGCCTCGGCTTCCGTGTCGCGGATCGTGGCCTTCATCCCGAGCGTGAACTCGATCTCGCCGATGTCTCGCCCGACCGCGTCGCAATGGCCCTGGAGGACCTCGATCTTGTGGGCCATCACGTCGAGCGGGCCCATCCCGTTCCACATGTCGGCGTAGCGGGCGACCGTCCGCAGGGTCTTCTTCTCGCCGCTGCCACCGATCATGATCGGAAGGTGCGGCTGGACGGGCGCCGGAGCTTGGCGCAGGTCATCGAACGCATACCGACCACCCGGTGCCGACGTGACCGACTCGCCGTCGAGCACGCGACGCATCGCACCGACCGACTCGTCGAGCCAGTCGAGCCGCTGCCCGAAGCCGGTCCCGAAGTCGATGCCGTGGGCCCGGTGCTCGAGCTCCATCCAGGCCCCGCCGATGCCGAGGATCGCCCGGCCGTCGCTGACGTGGTCAAGCGTCGTGGCGGTCTTGGCGACGAGTCCGGGGTTGCGGAAGGTGTTGGCGCCGACGAGGAGCCCGAGCCGGGTCTGCTCGGTCTCGCGAGCCCAGGCCGAGAGGAGCGACCAGCCCTCGAAGATCGGCTGGTACGGGTCGCCGAAGATCGCGTACACGTGGTCCCACGTCCAGAGGTGGGCATAGCCGAGGCGGTCGACCCGCTTGGCCGCGTCGAGCATCTCCGCCCACGTGGCGCCCTGACTCCAGAGCAGGATCCCGAGCTGTGACGTCGGACATGGCTCGGCCTCCGGGTGTTGTTGGCGCGGGGACCCGAGTGTATGCGGGAGGGCGCAACGCCGCTTCG
The DNA here is from genome assembly GCA_963746865.1 of uncultured Chloroflexia bacterium. GTDB lineage: Bacteria > Chloroflexota > Limnocylindria > Limnocylindrales > CSP1-4 > SPCO01. The sequence continues at coordinate 132,720 of CAVVDB010000005.1, read as the reverse complement.
AGGTTGCGCGGCCGGTCTCCGACGACTAGCATCGTTCAGCACTGCCGGAGACATTGCGTGAGGCCCGTCACGCCCTCGGAGGAACCGTCCGGCGAGCACCTACGGAGGGAGGTGTCCAGGGCATCGGTCACTCACCGTCGATCGGCGCCTTATCGGACGCCTGGGACTTCTGCCCCCGACTTGATCGACATGCGTCGGCCTGTCCGACACCGACCCATCGATGCGGTCCGGCATATGCCGCCGGATGATCAAGACTCGAGGAGCCACACCTACGAGGAGATCGGATAGATGAGCGAAGACTATGGTCAGACCCTCGCCGTATTCGTGCTGGACAAGGGCAAGCAGTCGCGCCGACTGCTGAAGCGGATCCAGGAGATCGACGACGTCGATCCCAACGTGAAGATCGTCGATGCTGCGATCGCCGACCGGGCGAGGTTCGGGCGGGTCAAGGTGCATCAGACGAAGGATCTCGGCGGCGCAAAGGGCGCCGTCCGCGGTGCCGGGCTCGGTGTCATCGTCGGCGCGATCGTCCTCGGCCCGGCCGGCGCGGTCGTCGGCGGCGCGGCGGCGGGTGTCCTGAACGGGTTGCGAAACCGCATCCACGATATCGGGATCGACGACAAGTTCATGCGGCAGGTCACGAAGGAGCTCACCAAGGGGAAGAGCGCCCTGTTCATCCTCTATGAGGGCAACTGGGCTGCATCCATCGGGATGATCGAGCAGGCTGTCGCGGCCGAGAAGGCCCTCCTCATCCAGAGCACGATGAATGCAAAGACGGAGGCCGCGCTCAAGGCCCTCGTCGATCCGGCGGTCGAGGAGCTCGGGGGAGCCGAGGTCGTCGAGGATTACGAAGTCGAGGTCCCAGACGAGGTCGAGCCCGCCGAGGCTGCCGCGCCGGCGCCTGCCGCGCCGGCCGCGGCCGACGACCTGACGCAGCTGTCCGGCGTCGGGCCGAAGGCCAGCGCTGCGCTGGCGGCAGCGGGGATCACGACGTATGCGGCACTGGCCGACGCCAACGAGCCGGAGGTCCGCCATGCACTCCACTCGGCGGACATGGCGCCGCCCGCCAACGTGGGGACCTGGCCGATGCAGGCCAGCCTGGCCGCGAGTGGCGACTGGCAAGGCCTCGCGAAGTACAACAAGCGAGTCTCGGAGCCCAAGGAACACGCAGCCGCAAAGCCGAAGGCGGCCAAGGCGCCGCCGCCGGACGACCTGACGCAGCTCAACGGCATCGGGCCACGGATCGCCTCGATCCTGTCCGACGGAGGCGTGACCACGTACGACGAGCTCCAGCACACCGATCCCTCGGAGCTTCGAAAGATCATCGCCCAGGGCGGGGCGCTGCCGCCGTCCAGTCTCGACAGCTGGCCGACCCAGGCGTCCTACGCCGTGCGGGGCGATTGGCAGGGTCTCGCGGCCTACAACCGCAAGTAACGCAGACACGGCCTCGACGAGGTCGAGGATCCAGGCTCGCCGATCAGGGGAGTGCCGCGAGGTCGCTCTCGATGACCTCGCGGTCGTCCCCGTCGGCGATCCCGGCAAGGGCCGCGGTCGCCTTCGCCTTCCAGGCTGCCATCTCGGCGAGGTCACCAGCCGCGAGGTAGGCCCGCGCCATCGACTCATAGGCTGACGCGATGTCCCAGTCCGTGATGCCGTTCGCCTCGTTGATGTCGACGCACCGGCGGGCGTGCCAAAGCGCGGGCTCCGCCCGGCCGAGCACGGCGTAGACGCGCGAGCACTGCCACTCGCCGCGGGCCAGATTGACCGGCTCGCCGACCTCGCCCCAGTGGAACCGCGAGGCGTGCGCGCTGTGGATCATCTCGTCGTCCTCCAGCGGCGTCCGATCCGGCTTTTCGAGCAGGGTCCAGGTGTGGTTGAACAGGTCGGCGGCGAGCTTGCGACGGGTCGTCGGGTCGATCTCGGTGGGCGCGGTCGGGGCGGTCATGGCGGCGGGGTCCTCCGAACTGAGTTGGCCGAGGATGTGCAGCACGCGCTGAAGCCGGAACGTCCGCGACTCGATCCGCGCGCGATGCTCGCGTAGGAGTCGCCGATGCTCCGCCGGGTCGTCAGTCGCGAGCAGGTCCCGGATCGTCTCGAGCGGGACCTCGAGATCGCGCAGCCGGACGATCGTCCGGGCCGTGTCGAGCTGGTCGCGCCGGTAGAGCCGGTAGCTGGTGGACGGGTCTGTGCGCGCCGGCCGCAGCAGGTCGAGCTCGTCGTAGTGACGCAGCGCGCCGACACTCAAGCCGGCGAGCCTCGCGAATCTCCCGATCGTCAGCAGGTCGTCGTCCATGGCGACATCGTGGACCCTCGGCCTACCCGAGAGTCAAGGGGTCGGATCACTCAAGCGGCGGGCGCAATGACCCTCGTCAGGCCTGGTCCAGCTCGCGGTCGATGGCGCGCAGGATGAACCGTGCGGCCTCGGCGCTCTTGCCGCCGAGCTTCTCGCCGTCGTCCTGGTCGAGTGCTCGCATCAGGTCGCCGAGATAGAGGTCCATCGACGCCGTCCGCGCAAGGTCGCCCGCCGCAAAGGCCGCGTCGAGCCGGGCGACCACCGCCCGGGCATTGTCGACCGTGTGGCCCTTGGCCGCGATCAGCTCGCGCACCTCGGCCCGGGCGAGGTCCGCCGCGACGCCCGTCGTCGTCATCGCCACCGCCCAAGCGTTCGCCGCAACCGGTCCGAGGTCCCCGCCGCGACCGGCTCCTCCAGCGGCGCCGCGATCGGTTCCTCGACGGCCCGACCCGCCGCAAGACGGGCCGCCTTCCAGTCGGACACGAGGATGCTCATGGCCAGTTCGTCCCACCACCGCCCGTCGCGCCAGATCGACTCGCGCGAGCGGCCTTCGACCAGGAACCCGACCCGTCGGTACGCCCGGATCGCCCGCTCGTTGAACTCGAACACGTTGAGCGCGATCCGGTGCAGTCCGAGCGTGCCGAACGCGTGGTCGACCATCAGCCGCGTCGCCTCGGTCCCGAAGCCGTGCCCCCAGGCGTCCGCCTCCCCGATCGTGATGTGATACAGGGCCGATCCGTTGTCGCCGTCCAGCTGGCTGAAGGCACAGGTCCCGACCAAGCGGTCGGTCGTCTTCTCGTGGACGGCCATCGCCAGCGACTCGGGTCCGGCGACCCGGCCGGCGAAGAACCGCTCGATCTCCTCGGGCCGCATCGGCGTCGCCTGGTAGCGTGCCAGCCGGGCGATCTCGGGGTCGGCGTACCAGCGCAGGAACGCGGATACGTTGCCCGGGACGTGCCGGCGCAGGACGACGCGCGAGCCCGTCAGCGACTCCGGGAACCACGTTTTCTGCACCATCTCCGGCACGGTATACCATCGACCCATGCGTCGCTGGAGCGAGCTCGCCGAGCGCCTCGCGGCGACGACTCGCACGTCCGAGAAGACCGCCCTCCTGGCCGACTACCTCCGGGACCTGTCCCCGGACGCCCTGCCGGTGGCCGCCGTGTTCCTGACCGGCCGGCCCTTCGCCGAGGCCGATCAACGTGCCGCCGGCCTCGGCTGGTCGGCCATCGCCACGACCATCACCGAGCTGGCGGGCGTGCCGCGAGCCGCCCTCGGCGAGGCCTACGACCGCTCGTCCGACCTCGGGATCGCGGTCGCCGAGGTGCTCCGGACCGCCGGTCATGCCCCACCCCCCGAGTCGAGTCCGACCCTCCCCGAGGTGGCCGCCGCGTTCGACGAGATCGAGGCGACCTCCGGTCCCGCCCGCAAGGCGGCTGTCCTGCGGACCCTCCTCGAGCGGGCGGACCCGTTGACCGCCAAGTACATCGTCAAGGTCCTCGGCGGCGACCTGCGGATCGGTCTGCGCGAGGGTCTCGTCGAGGCCGCCATCGCCCGCGCCTTCGACCGGAAGCTGGACGACGTCAAGTGGGCCGGGATGCTGGTCGGCGACGTCGGGCGACTCGCCGAACTGGCACGGGACGATGCCCTCGCCACGGCGTCGCTCGCCCTCTTCCATCCGCTCAAGTTCATGCTCGCCTCGCCCGCCGAGGACGCCGCCGAGATCATCGGCCGCCTCGGTCCCGAGGTCTGGGTCGAGGACAAGTACGACGGCATCCGCTGCCAGCTTCACAAGCGCGGGACAGAGGTCCGCCTCTACTCGCGTGACCTCCACGACATCAGCACTGGCTACCCGGAGATCGTCGGCGCGGCCACGGAGCTCGGCTGGGACGGGATCCTCGATGGCGAGATCCTGGCCTGGCGTGAAGGCACGGTCCTCCCGTTCATCGCGCTCCAGGGCCGGCTCGGTCGAAAGGCCCCGTCGCAGGCGATCCAGGACGAGGTCCCGGTCATCTTCGTCGCCTTCGATGCACTGGCGCTCGGACCCGGTGGCGGCGCCGCCGTCGAGCCACTCCTCCGCGCACCGCTGGCCGACCGACGCGCCCGACTCGACGCCCTCGACCTGCCGCCCGCCGCCGACGGGGGACGGTTCGCCCGGTCCCATCTCGTCGCCGCAGCCGATACCGACGCCCTGGAAGCGGCCTTCGTCGATGCGCGAGCTCGTCGGAACGAGGGCCTGATGGTCAAGGACCCGGCCAGCACCTACGCTCCCGGCCGGCGCGGCCTCGGCTGGCTCAAGATGAAGAAGGCGCTGGCGACCATCGATTGCGTCGTCGTCGGCGTCGAGGTCGGGCACGGCAAGCGCCACGGCGTCCTGTCCGACTACACCTTTGCCGTGCGCGACACCGAGCACGACAAGCTGGTCAACATCGGCAAGGCGTACAGCGGGCTGACCGATGCCGAGATCGCCGAGATGACCCGCTGGTTCGAGGCCCACACGATCGCCCGGTTCGGCCGCTACCACCAGGTCGAGCCGACCGTCGTCGTCGAGATCGCGTTCGACGTCATCGTTCGCTCGGCGCGACATGGGTCGGGCTTCTCGCTCCGGTTCCCCCGGATCGCCCGGCTTCGGCCGGACAAGTCGGTCGACGAGATCGACACCGTGGAGACCGTGACCGCGCTGTACGAGGGTCTCCAGCACGGCGCCGAGCTGCTCATCACGGCCGGCTCGAAGAAGGCGGCGACCTAGGCCGTCAGCGCTCCACCGGCAGGTCGAGGCGATTGCCCCATTCGGCCCAGCCGCCGTCGTAGACCGCGACATCCTCGTGGCCGAGCAGGGTCAGGACGAACGCCAGCTTGGCCGCCGCGACGCCCGACCCGTCATAGCAGACCATCCGCCGGCCGCGGGTCACGTTGGCCCGATGCAGGATGTCGCGCAACTCCGCCCCATCGCGCAGGCGCTGTCCGCCGGCCAGGCTGGTGGCGCCGACCGGGACGTTGACGGCGCCCGGGATGTGGCCGAGCCGCTTGGTGTTGCCCTCGAACCCCCGGAACTCGGCCGGTGCCCGCGCGTCGAGCAGGGCGACGTCCGGCGAGCCGAGTAGGCCGCGCACGTCCGAGGTCGTCAGCCGCGTCCGGTTCGGGCCGCGGACGGTGAACCCGGCCGTCCCCGGCGGGACCTTGGCATTCGAGACCTCGCGGCCCTCGGCCACCCAATCGGGATAGCCGCCGTCGAGGATCCGGACCGAATCGAGGCCGTAGGCGCGGAGGCTCCACCAGGCACGGGCCGCGAACAGGCTCTGCGTGTCGTCATAGACCACGACCGTGGTGTCGTCGGAGATCCCCGCCCGCAGCGCCACGGCGGCCATCCGGTCGGGGCCTGCCAGCAGGATCGCCTCGCCGCTCTCGCCGTCGTCGACGAGGTCGGCCCGCCAATCGATGAGCGCGGCACCGGGGATGTGGCCGTTGGCGTGGACCGATGGGGCGCTCCCGTCGGGCCGCCATCGGGCGTCGAGGACGCGGACACCGAACTTCCCGAGATTCTCGGCGAGCCACTCGGTGGTGGCCAGGATCTCTGGTCGGGCCAAGCCACTCATCGTCGGTATCATACGGCCGTGGTCGTCCCGTTCCTGCCCGATCCGGAGAAGCTGACGGCGGTCCGGGAGGCGATCCCGGCACTCGCCGCCGGCATCTACCTCAACACCGGCTCGGTCGGGCCACTCCCCGCCGAGACCGCGGCGGCCATGGCCGACATGGCGGTCTACGAGCGCGACCTGGGCCGCGCCCACCCCGACTACTTCGAGGAGACCCTGGTCCGGATGGCCGAGGCGCGGGCCGGCGTCGCGGCCGTCCTCGGCACCGACGTGACGCTCGGTCGGGCTGACGCATTCGGCGACCGAGGGGATGAACGGAGCCACCCTGCTCCCGGACTGGCGCGGCGGCGGGCGTGCCGTGACGACCTCGCACGAGCATGCGGCGGCGCTCGCCCCGCTCATCGCCCTGCGCGACCGGATGGGGGTCGAGCTGGTCGCGGTCGATGCCGGCGATGACGGCGACGACGACCGAACGCTGGCTGCGTTCGACGCGGCGATCACCGCCGACACGCGGCTCGTCTCGATCTCGCACGTCCTGTGGACCACCGGGGCCGTGATGCCCGTCGCGAGGATCGCCGAGATGGCGCACGCGCGCGGCGCGCTCGTCGTGATCGACGGCGCCCAGGCCGCCGGCGCGATCCCGTTCCGCTTCGAGGACCTGGGGGCCGACCTGTATGCGGTCCCGGCCCAGAAGTGGCTGCTCGGTCCGGAAGGGATGGGGGCGCTTGTCGCGACCGCGTCCACGATCGAGCGCCTGACCCCGGCGCTGGCGGGTTCGTACGACTTCGAGCGCCTCACCGGTCCGGACGAGGCCGTCTGGTGGGGCGACGGTCGCCGGTTCGACAGCGCCGGCTTCCATCGGCCGTCGATCGTCGGGATGGCGCGCTCGATCGGCTGGCTGTCGATGTACGTCGGGCTCGACTTCGTCCATCGCCGCGGGATGGCGACGGCGCGGGCCGCCGCGGCGCGCTTGGCGCGGATCCCGGGCGTCACGGTCCTGACGCCCCAGCACGCGATGGCGACGCTGGTCACCGTCCGGATCGCCGGCTGGAGCGCCGCAGGCCGCGCTCGACGAACTCGGGTCGCGGATCTTCACCATCGCCCGGACGATCCCGAGCCTCGACGCGATCCGGTTCAGCGTCGGCTTCTTCACCACGGACGAGGAGCTGGAGCGGGTCGCCGAGGCGGTCGAACTGCTCGCCTCGCACACCCCGGACACGCTGCCGCCGCGCCGCGTCCTGACGATCCTGGGCGAGGGATGACCGACCCACGCGGTCCGGCCGCTGCCCCGCCGAGACGTTCCTGGCTGGAGATCCGCTGGCGACAGTTCCGTCGTGCGCCACGCCCTGTCGTCCGGGCCGTCGCGGCCTGTCTGGGCGTCGCGGTCGTCCTGGCGATGCTCTACCTCGCGTACGACGTGGCACTGAGTCGCGGGGTCCAGTTGCCCGGCGGCGACCTGCGCCTCCTCGCGCTGACGGTCTATGTCGTCCTCGTGCTCGTCGTCGGGAGCCTGATCACCTACCTCGTCGTGCCCCAGCCGACCGGGTCGGGGACGGTCGCCCGGCGCAACGCCTGGAGTGCCGCCCTCGGGTTCTTCGCCGCGGTACCGATCGCCTACCTGGTCCTGGTCGTGGCGGTCCAGGTCCTTCGCCCCATGTTCGACTGAAGGTCCGGACGGGCTCGATGTTGACCCCGCGCACCACTTCCAGGGGCGCTTGCACGTTGGCCTAGTCCATCCGTACCATTCCACGGTACGCTTGGTTGGCAATCATCACGGTGTGCGCCGGACATCCGGCTCACATCGACACCAGTCGAGGAATCGCGCGTGTCCATCGAAGAACAACATGTCGCGCTCCCGAAACTCTATGGCGCCCCCGCCTACGCCCGACCGCCGAAGCTCGCCCCGGTAGCGGAGCGCCCGTTCGATCCGGACGAGCTGCCGCTCGAGGCGTTCCGGACGGAGGAGGAGCGCGAGTTCGTGGATCTGCTCCCGGCCCGGGCGTTCGCGCCCGGCGGTGGCGCGGTCGGACGGAATGGGCACGGTGACCATGGTCATGGGGGTCTGCTGCCGCGGCCGTTCAGCCTGCGTTCGATCACGGGCAGATTCAGGGCGGCTGAGACCGCCGATCCTCCGACCGCGGTGTAGCATCGCGCCATGGGGGAGTAGCTCAATCGGTCAGAGCGGCGGGCTTATATCCCGCTGGTTCCAGGTTCGAGTCCTGGCTCCCCTACCAGCCGCGCCGGCGACCGCCTGCGGCCACGGCCTCACCGAGACGCGCGGCGATCTGCCCGATCCGCCCGGCGGTCAGGCTGCGCTGTCGCGGCAGCGCAGCGATCCAGGACGGGATCTGGTCGGCGGTGATGACCGCGCACAGCGGCGAGCGGGGCATCGATCCGTCGGTCGTCACGAGCGCGGCGTGCACGCGGACCACGAAATCGAGGTCTCCGTGGCCTAGCCATCGCCGGACGCGCTCCGCGTCGCGAGCGGCCCGGTCGAGCGGATGCTCGGCCGGGATCCAACCGTCGGCCGTGCGCATCTCCCACGTCTGGCCGATACGACGCAGGTCGTGATCCGTTCCGATCTCGTCGACGAGTGCGACGCCGAACGGGCCGACGACCAGTTCGGGGATCGGCCGGTCATCGTCGAGGATGAGACCGGTCGCGACCACGATGTCCGCCGGCAGCGACGCCAGCGCGCGGATGACCGGGGAGCGACCCACCGTGCGGTTGCGGACCATCGCGATCGTGGCGGCCAGCCGATCCGTTCCGGCGACCAGCAGCGCCCCGCCGGCGATGAGGGCCAGCGCCCAGACCAGGGCCGGGAAGACGACCGCGACCGAGCCACCGCGACCGCCCGGCACGAGCCGCGAGACGAACGGCGTCTCGACCGTGACGAATGCGAGACAGAGACCTGCCGCGACCAGGCCGGCGCCGAGGAGGGTGCCACTCACCAGGGAGCCCAGTTCGCGGGCGGGTCGGGGTGGGGCGATCACCTGCATCGCCTCCAGCATGGGCCGCCGACGTGCCCGCGCCAATGACCATTCCGGGTCATCGTCGCGCGGCGGTCGGCCCACCCGCCCGTCCGGACCGCACTGCACCGGCCCCACCGCTGGTGGCAGGACGCACCACATCGGCTGTGACCGCTGTCCCGCAAGGTCGCCCGCGCACCCGGACCCCCGTACCATTGCCCGCCGCACGCTCAGGGGACCATCCTCGACCTCGGATCGGGCCAGTGCCCCGACCGGGGAGGCGTACTTGGTCGTTGCGGGAGATCGGACAGGGGCGCACCGGGCGCGGTTGTGGGTCGCGGCCATCGCCGCCGGCCTCCTGCTGCTCATGGCGTTCGCCTCGCCGATCGCGGCCGCGCAGGGCGACACGGCCCTGCGCGATGCGGTCGTCTCGCCGCGCGGCGGGAGCACCGAGACCACGATCCACGTCTCGGTCGTGTATGAGAACGCGAACGGCGCCCGCGCCGACCGGGTGACGGTGGCATTCGGCAACGACGATCACGCGATGACCCGCGACGCCGGCGGTGGGTGGGGAACCGGGGTCACCTTCCGATGGTCAGGCACCGTAGCGCTCGGGATGCACCCGGTCCTGATCACGGCGGTGAGCCGCGACGGCAGCGGGGACAGCCTGTCGGCGGGTGCGGTGGTGATCCTGTCGGTTCCCGGCGCGACGCCGAAGCCGACGCCGACGCCGACTCCGACGCCGGAGCCGACGCCGAAGCCGAAGCCGACCCCGACGCCCGAACCGACGCCTGCGCCGACCCCGACGGCGGACCCGAAGCCGGTCCCGAACGCCACCCCGAAGGCGACAGCCAAGCCCGCGCCCAAGCCGGCCGCCACCGAGCCGCCGACGGCCGAACCCGGCACCCGGGGCGTCACCACGCCAACGACGGGACCGACCGCCGAACCGACCCCGATGCCGACCGAGGCCGCGACCGCGGAACCCACGCCGAGCGAGAGCCCGCCGATCCTGGTCGCGGTGGTCGCGCCGCCGAACCCGACCGCCGATCCGACCGAACCGCCGGTCGCCACGGTGGCTGCGGGTGGCGGGCCTGGGCCGGGCGGATCCGACGACGATCCGTCTGGCTGGAGCCCGATCGCAAGCGTGCTTGCCCTGGCCGGCCTCCAGGGTCCGACACTGCCCGAACTGACCGTCGGTCCCACGCTCGTGAGCACATCCGGTGCCGTGACCGCCGCGATGGCCCTCGGCCTGTTCGGACGACGACGTCGGGACGAGGGCGAACCGGATGAGGTCCTGGCCGCCGCCGCCGCACGCGGTCTCGGGGTCACGCCGTCGGACGTCGCCGGGTCCGCGCCGGGGGCGGCCGACCCGAGCGCGGTGCCCGTCGCCGACGATGACGCGAGCATGGTCGACGAGACCGACAGCGAACTGCTCCTGCCCCGCTGGCGGCGTCCGTCGCTGCTCCAGGCGCGGAAGGCGGATCCGGTCCGCGATACGTCGCCGGCGTCGCGGCTGACGTTCGACGAGGGCCTCGTCGGTCCGCTCGATTCGCGCGAGCGTCGTGTCATCCGCTACCGGGTCGTCCGTCTCCTCGACTCGCCTGACGAGCTGCGTGGCACGGAGATCGGCTTCCTCGATCAGGGCGACGAGGTGCGACTCCTCGAGAAGTACGGGGCGTACTGGCTGGTCCTCAGCCCCGACGGCCAGCAGGGCTGGCTGCACAAGATGACCCTCGGGGAGGTCTCCGCCACGGACACGCCGCCCAGCGACGGACCGACGGCCACGATGCCGATCGTCGCCGACAGTTGGACGATGGGCGAATCCGATATCGATGCCGACGTGATGGAGGCCTACCTGGAGTCGCGCCGCCGCGGTCGCTGACGGGTCGCTTCATTGCGCAGCACGAGGATGTGCTGGTGGACGATGTTCGGGACGAACGCGCGCGGGTAGCCATATGGGCGCAGCCGCGTGCCGGCCTGATACCAGATCAGGTCACCCTTCGGGACCAGCCCGACGTCGGCCGCTCGCGCGGCGAGATCCGAGCCGGTGAACACGTAGCGGCCGTCCTGGTAGGCGTCGCGAACGATGACCACGGCATAGCGGCCGTCGCGCAGCACGCGTCGCAGCCCGGCGAACACCTCCTCCATCCGGCCGAGGAAGGTGGCGTAGTCCGGTGCGTTGGCGAGATCGGCCGGATGATCGGTGACCATCGCATAGTCAGTCCGACGATTGGCGTGCGCCTCGGCGAGGGCCCCGCCGGCCATCGTCATCGGAAGCTGCAGGTTGTAGGGCGGGTCCGTGACGACGAGATCGACCGAGCCGGACTCGACCGTGGGCAGGAGCGCCAGCGCGTCGCCGACGCGCAGCTCGAGCCCGGACGGGTCGAATGGCCGGGGTCCGCCAGGGTCCGCCGCCCCGAGGTCGACGAGCTCGGGCCCCATGCCGTCGCGTTCGGCCGACAGGTCGCGGACGACCGTCTCGAAGACCGACGCCCAGCGCGGCTCGAGCTCGATCCCGATGGCGCGCCGCGGGCCACGCGAGATCGCGGCACCGAGCAGCGTCCCGCCGACCCCGGCGAACGGATCGAGCACCAACTCACCGGTTCGGCTGAAGAACTCGATGAGACGCGCCATCAGCCGCGGCGGCTTGTTGGCGCCGTGGACCTTGCGGGCCGCGTGCCCCAGCTCCGACGGGTAGGCCGTCGTCAGCAGTGACTTGGTGAAGTAGAGCCATTCCTCGCCGGGCAGTTCGTTCAGCGTGTTGGCGGGATGTGGCTGTCGCCGCTCGGTCATCAGGTGGCCAGCCTAGCCGACGCGGCCCGTAGAATGCCGCCATGCCTGCCACGTACACGAGTGCGCGGTTCGTGGGGCGCGATGAGGCCTTCGCCCGCCTTGCCGCGGCGCTCGACGACGCCGCCCATGGACGGGCCCGGACCATGCTCCTGGACGGCACCGCGGGTGTCGGGGTGACGCGCTTCCTCGACGAGGCGATCGTCCGGATCGGCGGACTTCGCGAACCGATGACGGTGCTGCGCGCGGCCGCCTGGCCGGCCCACGCCGACGAACCGTACGGGCCTATCGTGCGGGCCATCGGGCCGTCGCTGCGAGCGACACCGGTCGACGTCCTCGCCGACCTGCTCGGTCCCGCGACCGCGGACGTCGTTCGCCTGCTCCCCGACCTCGGCCCCCGGCTCGCCGACGCCGGGGCAGCCACGCACGCGGGCGGGACCACCGCACCCGAACGTCGCCAGGCGCGGACGCTGGAGGGGATCCTTGGCCTGCTCGGGCGACTCGGCGACCAGCGCCCGGTCGTGTTGCTGCTCGAGGACCTGCATCTCGCCGATGCCGCGACGCGCGCCCTGATCACGTTCCTGTCGCGGATCGCCCACGAGCAGCGGCTGCTGATCGTGGGCACCCATCAGTCGGATGCGATGGCTCGCGACGATCCGTGGATGTCGGACCTGCGCCAGATCGCGACCGGCCCACGACCGCCAGAGCGGCTGACCTTCCCACCGCTCGACCGCGATGAGTTGGCGGCGCTCATCGAGGGGATCGAGGGGGAACGCGCTTCGGCCAGCCTCCTCCTGCTGGTCTCCGAGCGTTCCGGCGGCCTGCCGCTGGTCGCCGAGGAATTGCTCGCCGCACGCCGGGAGCTTCCGAGCGCATCGTTGACCGGGTCGTTCGACGAACTGATCATCGCCCGGCTCGCCGTGCGGTCGCAGGAATGCCGACGCGTCTTGCGGCTCATCTCGCTTGTCGGACGGCCGCTGTCCGCGGACCAGCTTGCGGCCGTCGGCGCGGCGTTCGAACAGGACGCGAGTCGGTCGGCACCCCGCTCCGTCACCGGGCCGCGGATCGGCGATGGCGTCCTCGACGCCGACCTGCGGGCGGGCCGTACCGAGGCCCTCGCCAACGGCTTTCTCGTCGAGGTCGACGACGGCGTCGCCTTCCGCCACGCCTCGATCGGCAAGGCGGTCGCGCGCGACCTCCTGCCGGTCGCCCGGACGCGCCACCATGCCGCCCTCGCGGCCAGTCTCGACGGGCCGCCGGGCGCCGTCGCCTGGCACTGGCTGTCGGCCTACGACCCGCAGCGGGCTCGGGCGGCTGCCATCGAGGCCGCCGCATCGGCCTCAGACCGATACGCTGCGGCGGACGAGCTGGCCGCCCTCGAACTTGCCCTCTCGCTGCCCGCCGGCCCGGTGACCGGCGGCGGCGCCCGCGGCCGCGCCGCGCCCGAGTCGGACCGTGTCGACCTCCTGGTCCGCGCCTCGGAGGCCGCCTTCGCCGTCGGGCAGTTCCCGCGAGCGACCGCCTTCCTCGAATCGGCGATCGCCGGCCTCGACGCCCGACGCGACCGCGTTCGCCTCGGCCTGCTCCACGCGCAGTTGGCCAATATCCGTCGAGCGGCGGGGGATGCCGCCGGCGGGATGCTCGCAGCGCGACGGGCGGTCGAACTCGTGCCCCGCGAGGCGAGTCCGGAGCGAGCATCGGTCCTGGCCGGCCTGGCCCAGCTCAAGATGCTCGACGGCGTCTTCTCCGAGGCGCAACGGCTCGCCCGCGACGCCATCAAGGTCGCCCGGGCCTGCGATCCGGTGGCGCGCGCCGAGGAGATCCACGCCATCACGACGCTCGCCGTCGCCTCGGCGTGGGGCAGCGATCCGGCGACCTCGATCGACCTGCTGCGTGGTGCCGAGCGTGCCGCTCGAGAGATGGATGACCCGGATGCCCTGTTCCGGATCCGCGCCAACCTGACGACCGTCCTCGACCTCGTCGGGCGCCGGACCGAGGCGGTCGAGGTGGCCTATGAGGGGATCGCCGATGCGCGGCGGGCCGGCTTGGAAGCCGTCTACGGCAACTTCCTGGCGGGCAACGTGCTCGATACCCTCCTCCTGCTCGGCCGCTGGGCCGAGGCGCGAACCCTGAGCGCGCGGGCCATGAGTTGGCTGCCGGTCGGCGTCGTCTACCAGGCGCACATCCTCCAGCTCGCCATCCTCGAGATCGAGATGGACGCCGCGGAACAGGCCGCCCGACTGCTCGGCCAGACGATCCTCGAGTTCGACGCCGTCCGGGAGCCGCAGCTGGCCGGCCCGTACTACCTCGCCGTCGCCTCGTATGCGTTGTGGCGCGGCGACATCGCCGATGCGGGCCGGTCGGTCGATCGGGGCTGGGCGAGCGTCCGGGCCACGGAGGAGTGGCTGCTGGTCGCCCGGATGGCGTCGATGGTGGCCCAGGTGGACGCCGCGGCCGCCACCGAGGCCCGCCAACATCGACAACTTGCCCCACTCGCGGCGGCTCGCCAACGGACCGCGGAGGTGGTCGAGACGGCCACAGCGCTGGTCCGGGCCTCGGGCGCCCCTGCGACAGCCGGGACCCGGAAGATGGCGGATGCGTCGCTGGCGACGGCCCGGGCGTTCCAGCGGCGCCTCGAAGGAGACGACGATGCGGCCGTGTGGCGTCGAGTCGCGCTAGGTTGGTCGGCGCTCGAGGCGCCATACGAAATGGCACTTGCCCGCTGGCGTCAGGCTGAGGCCACCCTGGCGTCGGGTGTCGGGAGGTCCGGCCGGACGCGTGCGCAGGTACCGCTCCTGCAGGCCGTGGAGGTCGGGCTCTCGCTGGCCGCCCGCCCGCTCCTGCGCGAGCTGCGCGAGCTGGCCGGTCGAGCCAGGATCGCGCTGCCCGACGAGGTCGCCGTGCTACTCGACGGAGAGCGCCCGGAGGCGGTGGCCGTCCCGGTCGTCGACGAGGCCGGTGCGACGTCGATCGGGCGGACCAACGGCAGCTCAGATCTCGTCCGCGCCATCGCCGGGGAACAGCGTCAGCCCGGTCGGCGCCCGGACACGTTCGGGTTGAGCGGTCGGGAACGGGAGGTGCTCGGACTCGTCGCCCAGGGTCGCACCAACCGGGAGATCGGCGAGCGCCTGTTCATCAGCCAGAAGACCGTCGGCGTCCACGTCGGGAACATCCTCGCGAAGCTGGAGGTGTCCGGTCGTGTCGAGGCCGCCGCTGTCGCGATCCGGCTTGGACTCACCGAGCGCCACTGACCCCGGAAATGCCGCGAGACCCGGAGGGAGGTCTCCGGGTCTCGATCGGGATCGCGGTTCACCTCGTCGGGAGGGACCCGACGGGGCGGCGAACGAATGGTGTCAGGCTAGCGCCACTTGAGGCCGGCGGCCAACGTCAGCGCGATGGCGACGAGCGGACCGAGGGTCACGGCCAGGCGCCAGGAGCGGTCGCGGAGTTGCTTGATCATCGGGTCGGGCTCCGGTCTGCAGGATGGGCACACGCCACGTGAGCGTGGGACAGCGAGCCTACGGGGCCGCTCCCGCCCGCGACAACCGGGCCGATGGTACGGGGTGGCCATGGTCCTCAAGTACTGGTGACCACCCTGGACCGCAGCGGACCGCCCCGCACGAACCCCGCCACGCGACGGTCATCGGCACGGTAGATTCATCGCAACCACGCCGCCACGGCCCGTGAACCCATGAAAGGTCTCCACCGCCCGATGCGTCACGCGCGCCTGATCTCGGTCGCCATCCTGTCGGTCGCGCTCGTCAGTGCCTGCGCGACGGCCAGCGCCGGGTGGACCTATATGCCGGCCCCGCCCGCCACACCGGCCCCGAGCAGTGTGGCGTCGGCGCAGCCGAGCGGCTCCGCCAACCCGAACCTCATCGTCATCGGCGCCCTGGCGTTCAAGTTCGAGCCGCTCACCGTCACCGCCCCGGCCGGTACCTCGTTCCAGATCTCGTTCGAGAACAAGGACGCTGGCGTGCCGCACAACGTCGCGCTCCACCTCGGCGACGCGAATGGCGCGGAACTGTTCAAGGGGCCGATCTTCAACGGCGTAGAGACGCGCGTCCTCGACGTTCCGCCGCTTGACGCCGGGGCGTACGCGTTCGTGTGCACGGTCCATCCCACGATGATCGGGACCCTGACCGCGAAGTGACGCCGCGGCCCGCATGACGCCGACGGGCGAGCAGCTCTGCTACACGGACGCCTACGCCCATTCGATCGACGCGCGGGTCGCCGCCGTCGAGCTCGGTGACGCCGCGCTCGTCGTCCTCGATCGGACGGTCTTCTACCCGGGTGGTGGGGGTCAGCCCTCGGATCGCGGCCTGATCCTCCGGGCGAGTGACGGACGGAGGTGGACCGTTCGCGGCGCGCGCAAGTCGGCGGGCGAGATCATCCATGAACTCGAACCAGGCGACGACCCGCCGTCGGTCGGCGACCTGGTGCGGGTCGACCTCGACGGGGCCCGGCGCCTCGCCCTGATGCGCACCCACACGGCACTCCACACGCTGTGCGGGGTCGTCTGGCGCGACTACGGCGCGCTCGTGACCGGCGGCAACATGGAGCCGGGTTCGGGCCGGATGGATTTCGAGTTCGAGCGGATGTCGGGCGACCTGGTCGACGCCATCGAGGCGACCGTCAACACCGAACTTGCGGCCGCTCGCGACGTCCGGGTCGCCGTCCTGCCGCGCGCCGAGGCGTTCGCCATCCCGGATCTCATCCGGACCAAGGTCAACCTGCTGCCCGAGGGGATCGATGAGATCCGGACGATCGAGATCGTCGGGCTCGACCTCCAGGCCGACGGCGGCACGCACGTCGCGAACACCCGCGAGGTCGGCGGCATCCGGGTGACCGGCTACGAGTCCAAGGGCCGGATCAACAAGCGCATCCGGATCGAGCTGGTCGACCCGGACTGAACGGCCGGGTCCCCGCCGACGCGCGTCAGGGCCGCATGGCCCGGCGCCCGGAAGCACACGGCCCGTGCATCGCGTCGGCCGGATGGCGATAATCCCTCGGCACGCCGCGGCCGCATCGCCAGTGCCCATCGGCCGGGCGTCGCAATCGGATCGGAGGCATTTCACCATGGCGGATCTGGGTCCCAAGAGGATCGCCGCGTTCATCGAGCCCTTCCGCGTGAAGCCAGGTCGCCGAGTCCGCCTGCCGCACGACTTCGACCCGGCCGGTTCGCGCCAAGTCAGCGTCAAGGAGGCCAAGGAAATCCTCCGCGAAGGTGTCCGGCTGCTCGCCGAGTACCAGACGCGCCTAGCCGCCCAGGACACAAACGGCGTCGTGATGGTCCTGCAGGCGATGGATGCAGCGGGCAAGGACGGCACCATCCGCCACGTCATGAGCGGCGTGAATCCGCAGGGCGTCCAGGTCAGCAGCTTCAAGATCCCGTCCAGCGAGGACCTGAACCACGACTACCTGTGGCGCTACCAGAAGCGCCTTCCCGAGCGTGGGCAATATCGGCATCTTCAACCGCTCGTACTACGAGGAAGTCCTCGTCGTTCGGGTCCACCCGCAGATCCTGGCGAACCAGAAGCTTCCACCGAAGCTCAAGGACCGGGGCATCTGGAAGCGTCGCTTCCGGGAGATCAACGATTGGGAGCACTACCTGAGCGACCAAGGCTACCGGTTCGTCAAGCTCTTCCTCAACGTCAGCAAGGAAGAGCAGCGCCGACGGTTCCTGGCCCGCATCGATGAGCCCGACCGGAACTGGAAGTTCAGCGCCAATGACGCGAAGGAGCGGATGTTCTGGGACGACTACCAGAGGGCGTTCAGCGAGGTCCTCTCGAACACGAGCACGACGTGGGCGCCGTGGTACGTGATCCCGGCCGACGACAAGCCGTTCGCCCGGGTCGCCGCCGCCGGCGTCCTCGCCCACACCCTGATCGAGATCGATCCGAAGTTCCCGGTCGTGTCGAAGGAAGGGCACGACGCGCTCGCCGCGGCCAAGGTGGACCTCGAGCATCAGGCCCGTCCGGGCGCGGCGGCTGACCCGGTCGCCGAGGAGGCCGCCCACAAGGCCGACAGGAAGTCGAAGAAGAGGAAGAAGTCATGACGGCGCATGCCGATCCCACGACGATGTCGGTCCAACCGGCGCCCGACGTGGCCTGGTATTCGCTCTCCCCCGATGACGCTGCCACTCGCCTCAGGGTGGATCCGGCAGCCGGCCTGACATCGGCCGAGGCCGATTCTCGACGGGCAAAGTACGGGCCGAACACCTTCGCCGAGGCGAAGAAGGCGTCGAAGCTCAAGCTGTTCACCCGCCAGTACGCGGATCCGATGCAGGTGGTGCTCCTCGTCGCCGGCGTCGTCTGCCTGTTCCTGCCGGGGCAGTTCTACACCGGATTGTTCCTGCTGTTGCTGACCGTGTTCAACGCCTGGATGGCGATGAACCAGGAGGGCAAGGCCGAGGCGAGCGCCTCGGCGCTCCAGAACATGATGGTCGTCAAGGCGAAGGTTCGGCGGAACGGCGACCTTGCCGAGATCCCGATGGACCAGCTCGTGCCGGGCGACATCGTCAACATCGAGGCGGGCGACCTGGTCCCCGCCGACGCCCGGATCCTGTCCGCCGCGACGCTCGAGATCGACGAGTCGGCGCTGACCGGCGAGAGCGTCCCCACCCCCAAGCAGGTGGACTCAGTGGCCGCAGATGCCGCCCTTGGGGATCGCGTCGACATGGCGTTCATGAACTGCCAGGTCACACGCGGCGCGGGGACGATCCTCGTCACGACCACCGGGATGGCGACCGAGGTCGGCCACATCAGCGGGATGCTCCAGGCGACCGGGGTCGAGAAGACCCCGCTGACCAAGCAGCTCGACGCGCTGACCAACCAGATCCTCGTCATCGCCGGCGTCGCGCTGGTGGTCAGTACGGCGCTCGGGCTGTACCGCGGAATCCAGATCCAGGAGCTGTTCCTGAGCGCCGTCGCGTTCGCGGTCGCGGCGATCCCGACCGCCTTGCCGGCCGTCACGACGGCCATCCTGTCGAAGGGGTCGCAGACACTCGCAGGGGCCGGCGCGATCATGAAGCGGCTCCGCTCGGTCGAGACGCTCGGGTCGACCTCCGCGCTCAACTCGGACAAGACGGGAACCCTGACGCTCAACCAGATGACGGCCGTCCAGATGGCGATCGTCGGCCGCCGCTACGCCATCAGTGGCGACGGCTACCAGACGACCGGGCAGATCACCCACACCGGCGGCCAGCCCGACGTGCCGCTCGAGCAGTACCTGCTGCCGATGGCGCTGTGCGCCGATGCCGAGGTTCGCGACGGCGCCCTGGTCGGCGATCCGACCGAGGGCGCGCTGGTGGTCCTCGCCGCCAAGGGCGGCGTGGATCCGACGCTCACCCGCGAGAACTACCCGCGGGTCGCGACCCTGCCCTTCGACGCGGCCTACAAGATGATGGCGACCTTCCATGCCATGAAGGATCTGGACGGTCGCGACGTCATCCGCGGCTACATCAAGGGCGCGCCAGATCAGCTCCTGGCCCGCGCGACGACCGCACACGGTCCCGACGGCACGGAGGTGCCGATCGCCCAGCTGCGCGACGCCTACCTCGCCGAGAACGAACGTCTCGGCACGATGGGCCTGCGCGTCATGGCCACCGGCCAGAAGGACTTCGACCCGGCCACGTTCGACCCCAACGCCGACCTGCTGCCCGCCATCGACGGGCTGACCCTGCTGGCGATCGTCGGCATCGTCGACCCGCCACGGCCGGCTGCCAAGGCCGCCATCGCGCAGGCGCACGCCGCCGGGATCCAGGTCCGGATGATCACCGGCGACCACGCGGTGACCGCCGAGGCGATCGCCCACCAGCTCGGGATCGAGGGGCGCGCCATCACCGGCGCCGAGTTCCGGGCGATGAGCGACGACGAGGCCATGCGCCAGATCGACGGGATCGGCGTCATCGCCCGCGTCTCGCCGGAGGACAAGGTCCACCTCGTCGACATCCTGCGCAAGAAGGGCCATGTCGTCGGGATGACCGGCGACGGCGTCAACGACGCACCGGCACTCAAGAAGGCCGACATCGGCATCGCCATGGGCATCACCGGCACGGAGGTCTCGAAGCAGGCCGCGGTCATGATCCTCACCGACGACAATTACGCGACGATCGTCAAGGCCGTCGGCCTCGGTCGCTCGGTGTACGACAACCTGCTGCGGTTCATCCGCTTCCAGATGGCAGGCCTGTTCGGGTATATCGCCACCTTCCTCGGCTCGGCCCTCCTCAACATCCTGGGCGGCATCCCGTTCCTGCCGCTGCAGACGATGTGGCTCAACTTCACGGTCAACGTCTTCCAGGCGATCGGTCTTGGCTACGGCCAGCCGCGCGAGGGGCTAATGGAGGTCCCGCCGCGGCCGAAGGAGCAGAAGATCATGCCGCGACGGCTGATGACCTGGCTGGTGGTCTGCGGCCTGATCATGGCCGCCGGCACGCTCGGAGTGCTGGCCTGGGCGGATGCGAACTTCGGCGATGTGATCGCGCGCACAATGGGTGTCACGACCTTCGCGCTCTTCCGACTGTTCTCCTCGCTCGAGACCGCCGATGAGGACGAATCCATGTTCGGTGGGTCCATCCTCGCGAACCGGCCGCTCCTGATCGCGACCGCCCTGTCCGTCGTGTCGATCATCCTCGCGACCGAGCTCGGGTTCCTCCAACGGCTCCTCGGGACGGTCAGCCTGACGGTCGACCAGTGGGCCGTGTGCATCCTCGTCTCGCTGTCACTCGTGGTCGTCGAGGAAGCCAGGAAGTTGCTGAAGATCCGGACGGGTGATGAACCCGTCCAGGCGACCGCCGCAGCCGCGGCCTGACCTAGACGCCTGTTTCGGCGGTGATCCGGCCGGCTGCGATGGCGGTCGTGAAGGCCGCGAAGTCGCGCTCGGTCAGGTCTGCATAGGCCTCGGCGAAGGTCGCCATCGCATGGTCGAAACCGTCGTCCGAACCGAGGTAGCCGGCGACCGTTGACGGTTCGCCCGAGCGCGCATGGCCGCGGGCGAGTGCCCAGCCGCACAGCTCGCCCCAGGTCGCGAGGTCGTCGGGGGTCATCGCCTCGACCACGGCGCTCGCCTTCTGGTCGCCGAGCTGGCGGACGTACCAGTGCCGACCTAGATCGCCGACGAACGAGCCCAGGAGGACGTCGCCGGCGGCCTGCAGATGACGTTGTCCGGCCACCACGCGCTGGCCGTGGGTCGGCGCCGGGCTCGGGCCGAGGTAGCGCTCCAGGACCGACGCCTGGGCTTCCTTCACCTGGAGGAACAGCGGGTCGTCGTCCGACCCGCCTTCGAACAGGATCACGAACGCCCCGAGGCCGACGCTCCCGACCCCGACGACCTTCATCGCGTAGTCGACCGTCGAGTAGCGGTCGAACAGCGCACGCCGGTCCTCCTGCAGCGAGGCCCGGTAGCCGGCGATCGCCGCGGCGACGAGCGGGTGGGTCATCTCGGGGCGATGGACGATGACAGGTGGCCTGTCGATGATCCGGCGGCGCCCGTCGACCAACTCGGTCAGCTTCGGCAGCTCGTGCAGGGAATCGTGATGGGCGGCGGTACGAAGCGCCGCCTCGATCATCGGCCGAGCCCGCTTGTCGACGTAGCCGACGATGCTCGACACCGCGACCGACGAGTAGTAGACATCGATCGCGCGCATCGACGCATAGCCCGCCATCCGCTCGCGGTAGGAGCGCATGGCCCGATGGACGGCATGGCGATCATCGTGGGCGGTGAACCCGCGTGAACGGCCGGCCACGACGAGACTGGCCGCCAGGCGCGCCAGGTCCCACTCGAACGGCCCGCGCAGCGTCTCGTCGAAGTCGTTGATGTCGAACAGCTCGGACCGCTCGGGGGACGCGAACAGCCCGAAGTTGGAGAGGTGCGCATCTCCGCACAGCTGGACCTCGATCCCGCTCCTCGGGCCGGGGGCGAGGTCGGACGCCATCGGCAGGGCCGCGCCCCGGAAGAAGGTGAACGGGGAGACACCCATCCGGCCGTACCGGACGGGGACCAGGTCCGGGAGTCGTGACGCGGCCTGCTCCTCGAGCAGCGCGACCGGATCGGGACGATCGGCCGGCGGCCGCCAGTCGGCATAGGCAGCGAATGGGAGCCGCGACCGGGCCGCCACGCCCGCATCGGCGCGTTCCTGCCGACTGGGCAGCGCGGTCATCGAGCCTCCTCCGACAGGGGAACATCGGCCCCTCGCCGGTCGCTATAGTGACGCCTCGGCAGCGGTGAGATGCGGCGACCGGCTCACCCGGACCCGCGCACATCCACGGAGGGGGCTGTGGCCAGCGCCACCACGAGCACGACGAAGCGGAAGGCGGGCAAGCGGCCGTTCGCCCTCTTCGAGGGCATCCTGCCCATCGATCCGGCGCGTGTCCCCTCGGAGGCGATCGCCGGCGCCACGCTCGCTGCCCTGGCCATCCCCGAAACGATGGGTTACGCCTCGATGGCCGGGATGCCGCCCGTGACCGGCCTGTACACCATCGTCGTCCCGCTCTTCCTGTTCGCCATCTTCGGCTCGTCGCGCCACCTGGTCGTCGGCGCGGATTCGGCCACGGCGGTGGTCCTGGCCGCCGGTCTCGTCGCGATGGGCGCCGTCGCAGGTTCGACCGAGTACGTCGCCCTGGCCGGGCTGGCCGCCCTCATGGTGGCCGTCGTCCTCATGGCCGCGCGGATCCTGAAGCTCGGCTTCATCGCCAACTTCCTGTCGCGCAGCGTCCTCATCGGCTTCCTGACCGGTGTCGGCATCCAGGTCGCGATGGGCCAATTGCATGGTGTCCTCGGCGTGCCCGACGGCAGCGGCACGACCCTCGAGAAGTTCTGGACGACGATCCAGAACATCCCCGAGACGAGCCTTCCCACGCTGGCAGTCGCGGTCGCGGTCTGGGTCATCATCCTTGGCTCCGACCGGATCAACAAGAAGATCCCGGGCGCGCTGATCGCGGTCGTCGGCATGATCCTCATCAGCTACGTCGGGTTGCTCCCAAGTGCCGTGACGCTGCTCGGGCCGGTCGCCGCCGGCCTGCCGCCGATCGGCCTGCCGCAGGGCGTCATCACCTCCACCAACATGGTCGCCCTGCTCCCGACTGTGTTCTCGTGCTTCATCATCATCCTCGCCCAGAGTGCCGCGACCTCGCGCGCCTATGCCGCCAAGTACGAGGACAGCTTCGACGAGAACGTCGACCTGGTCGGGCTGAGCCTCGCCAACGTCGGTGCCGGCCTGTCCGGTACGTTCGTGGTCAACGGCAGCCCGACGAAGACGGAGATGGTCGACGGAGCCGGCGGCAAGTCACAGGTCGCACAGCTGACGGCCGGCCTGATCGTGGTCGTCGTCCTGCTCTTCCTGACCGGCGCCCTCTCGTACATGCCGAACGCCGTGCTGGCCGCTGTCGTCCTGCTGATCGGCCTGCGGCTGATCGACGTCAAGGGGATGCAGGGTATCGCCCGGGTTCGGATGGGCGAGTTCGCTGTCGCGACCCTGACAGCGGTGACGGTCGTGGTCGTCGGCATCGAGCAGGCCATCATCCTCGCCATCGTGCTCTCGATCATCGAACACCTGGCGCATGCCTACCGACCGTACGACACGACCATCGCGCTCGGCTCGACGGGTTCGTTGTCGACCTCGCGCGTGGGTGACAGCAGCGTGGTCCAGGCGGCCCCGGGTCTCGTCATCTACCGCTTCGGCGCCGGGCTCTACTACGCTAACGCCACCCGGTTCATGGAGGAGATCCTGGAGATCATCGACGGTGCCGATCCGAAGGTGGAATGGTTCTGCCTGTCCGGCGCGTCGATGGGCGACGTGGATTACTCGGGCGCCGAAGTCCTCAGCCAGGTGGCCTCGGAACTCAAGGAGCGGGGCGTGACCTTCGTGGCCTGCGAGCTCGAGCCCAGAGTCGCCGACGTGCCGGCCAAGTACGGGTTCGCGCCGGATATCGCCGGGGTCTACCCGTTCATCCAGGACGTCATCCAGGCGTATCAGCAGCGCGGTGCTACGAGCTAGGGTCACACGATGCCGAGTATCCCGCCGCTGACGATCCCGCTGCTCGCGACCCCGCTCATCCGACGCGTGGCGTGGCACGTCCGGCGCGTCGGGCGACAGGTCGACCGACGGTTCTTCCTGTCGGTGGCCGAGGGGATCCTGATCCTCGTGGCGATCGGGACGGTACTCGTCACCGTGCTCGAGAAGCCGTTGACCTTCGAGTCGCTGTTCAATTCGTTCAACTGGGCGATCGCCACCGCCCTGGGCCGAGGGGACGCCTCGTTCGTCACGTCACCCGGAGGGCGGCTGGTCGGCTGGCTGCTTATCCTGTTCGGGGTCGGCATGCTCGCACTGATCACCGGCGCACTCGTCGCGCTGGCCGTCGACTTCTTGCTCAAGGAGGGTCAGGGGTTGGGTTCTGCGGGCCACAAGGAGCACATCGTCGTGTGCGGCTGGAACAGCACGGCACGCGAACTCATCGACGAGCTGAAAGGCGACGACTACCAGCAGAAGGTCGTCGTGCTCACGATGGCCGACAAGAACCCGGCCGGCCCCGGCGTCTACTTCGTCCGCGGCGACGCCACCGATGCGGAGGACCTCGCGCGCGCCGGGATCGACTACGCGTCAGCGGCCCTGATCTTCCCGGCCGATGCGTCGGACGAAGCCGACATGCACTCGATCCTGATCATCATGGCCATCAAGTCGGTCGCCCCGCAGGTCCGCACCGTGGCCGAGGTGAACAACCCGCGCCACGAGCCGCACTTCCGCCGCGCCGACGTCGACGAGCTCCTGGTCACCTCGAAGATGGCGTCGCACTTGCTGGCGCGATCGGCCCTCTACCCTGGGCTGTCGTCGCTCGTGACCGACATCGTGTCGGGCGGTGAGGGGTCCGAGCTCTACCGGATCACGCTTCCCGACGAGTACCTCGGGCAGCCGATCGACCTGGTCGCCACGCGCCTCCGCAACGAGCACAACGCCACCCTCCTGTCGATCAACCGTGGCGGTCGAGCCTTCGTCAATCCACCGGCCGACTTCGTCCTCGAGCCGGGCGACGACGCCGTCGTCGTGGCCGAGACACTCGGCGGCCTCGCCCCGCTCGAGATGCACGACCGCTACACCGTCCCGAAGACCGCGTCGGTCGTCCCGTCCGCCTGACGGCTCGTCAGCCCGCGTTCGTGCAGGTGGCGATGAGGTCGAGGGCCCGCGCGAGGTCGTGGTCGGCGTAGAACAGGTCGTCGGTCGTGAACCGCTCCTGGTCCCGGGCGGCGACGCCTCGCCGACCGCGACGCCGGCGAAGACGGCGGAGCTGGTCGACGACGGTCCGCAGCGGTGCGAACTCGAGCGCCGGCCGGGCGTACCCGGCGATCCTCGCCCGACGCCGCGCCCGGCGCACGCGGCGAAGCTCGGTCTCGGTGAGGGTCGGCGTCCCGAACAGACCGCGGACCTGGACCGACGGGAACACCCGGCCGAGCAGCCCGCCCAGCTCCGCGGCACGGTACTCGTGGACATGGAAGCGATTCCACGGCGTCATCCCGGCATCGAGACGGATCGCAGCGTTCGGGGTGGTCAGGATGGCGATCCCGCCAACGCGCAGGACGCGAGCGATCTCCCGCAGCCAGGGAACCGGATCGTCGAGGTGCTCGATGACCTGGAAGCTCGTGACGAGATCGAACGAATCGGCCTCGAACGGCAGGTGCTCGCCATCGATGACCACCCAGGCAACGTGACCGCCGTCCGGTCTCGCGCGCGCGGCATCGATCGCTCGGCTGGAGACGTCCGCCCCGACCACCCGCCCCGCGACGGCCGCGATCCGGACCGTCCCGTAGCCGGTGTTGCAGCCAAGGTCCAGGACGTCGCGATCGGTCGCGACCCTGGCCGCCTCCTCGTAGGCTTTGAGGTGGATCAGCTGCAGGTAGCGCTCTTCGACCGACGCGTCCGCGCGCAACTCGACCAGCGGGTGTTCATCCGCCTGGAGTCGAAGCGGCGGGCTCAGCGCGTCGGACGGAGCCATGGCTCCATCGTACGGCGGGTGTCGACCCCGGGACGCTTGGCGCGCCCGGTCCGGGACCGCTAGAGCGCCTTGACCGCCGCCGTCAGCATCGCGAGGCCATCCTTGGCGTCGGCGAAGAGCATCCCAGTCTTGGGGTCGGTGTAGAGCTCGTTGTCGATGCCCGCGTAACCGCGCCCCATGGATCGCTTGATGACGACGATCGACTTGGCGTGGTCGACGTCGAGGATCGGCATCCCCGACACCGGCGACCCGGGTCGGCGGGCGGCGGGATTGGTCACGTCGTTGGCGCCGATGACGAGGGCGACATCACAGCGGTCGAATTCGGGGTTGATCTCGTCCATCTCCTTGAGCTGCGGATAGGGCACGTTCGCCTCGGCGAGGAGGACGTTCATGTGCCCCGGCATCCGGCCGGCCACCGGATGGATGGCGTACTTGACGTCGACGCCGCGCGACTCCAGGAGCTCGGCCAGTTCGCGGACCGCGTGCTGCGCCTGGGCGACCGCCAGCCCATAGCCGGGGACGACGATGACCGAGCTGGCATAGGCGAGCTGGATCGCGACGTCGTCGGCGCCGATCTCGCGGACCGAGCCGCCGGCCCCCGCAACCGCGCCGGCCGCCTCGTCGCCGCCACCGAAGCCCCCGACCATGATGTTCATCACCGACCGGTTCATCGCGTCGGCCATCAACTTGGTCAGGATCGCGCCCGACGCTCCGACGAGGGCACCGGAGATGATCAGGACCGGGTTGCCGAGCACGAAGCCGGCCATCGCCGCGGCCGTGCCGGTGAACGAGTTGAGCAGGCTGATGACGACCGGCATGTCCGCGCCACCGATCGGCAGGACCATGGTGATCCCGAAGATCAGCCCGGCCAGGACGACGACGGCGAGGAGCCCAAGGGCGGCGGTGTCGCCGAGCGCGATCGCGCCGGCCGCGCCCAGGATGAGCGCCACCGTGCCGAGGACCGCCACGACGGCCAGTGCGATCGTCACGAGCTGGCCGCCCGGGACATAGATCGGCTTGCCGGGGATGAGGCCCTGAAGCTTGCCGCCGGCGATGAGCGACCCGGTGAACGTCACCGAGCCGATGAGCGCGCCCAGGACGACGAAGATCGTGGTGTCGATCGAGGCGCCGGATCCGAGCCGGATGAAGTCGTCGATCGCGACCAGCGCGGCCGCTCCACCACCGACCGCGTTGAACAGCGACACCAACTGCGGCATCGCGGTCATCTTCACGGTGCGCGCGGTGTACAGGCCGGCGCCGCCGCCGATGGCGAAGCCGACGATGATGATCCCGAGGGCGATCCCGCTCAGGCCGCCTTCACGGGTGACCAGGTAGACGAGCGTCGCGACGACCGCGACGGTCATCCCCGCGGCACTCAACTGGTTGCCGCTTCGGCCGGTGGCCGGCGAGTTCATCCGATGGAGACCCAGCACGAAGCAGGAGGCGCCCGCCAGCCAGGCGAGGTAGACGAAGGTGTAGATCCACTGCTGCGACATCGATCGGCTCCTCGGCTAGGCGCCGGGGGCGTCCGTCGCGCCCTCGGTCCCGGCCTTGGGGGCCGTCGGCTTCTTGCGGAACATCTGGAGCATCCGGTCGGTGACGACGTAGCCGCCGACCACGTTCATCGCCCCGAACACCATCGCCACGAAGGCGAGCGCATAGCTGATCGGGTTGTCCGCTTCCGAGGCGATGATCATCGCGCCGACCAGGACGATCCCATGGATCGAGTTGGCCCCCGACATCAGCGGCGTATGGAGGGTCGCGGGGACCTTGCTGATGACCTCGAAGCCGACGAGGATCGCCAGCGTGAAGATGGCCAGCGAGCTGAGGAGTTGGTCGCTCACGCGGGACCTCCAGCGGCCGGCGCGGCCGGCTCGAGCAGCTTCTTGACGGGCTCGGACAGGATCGCCCCGTCGTGGCTGATGACCGTCGACTTGGTGACTTCGTCCTCGAAGTCGAGGGTGAGTGCGCCGTCCTTGACCATCCCCAGCAGGAGCGCCGAGATGTTGCGGGCATAGAACGCCGAGGCGCCGGCCGGCATCGAGGCCGGCAGGTTGTCAGGCGCGATGATCGACACGCCGTTCGGCGTCTCGGTCGTCTGGCCGGCCACGCTGAGTTCGCAGTTGCCCCCGAGCGCCGACGCCGCCATGTCCACGATGACCGAACCCGACTTCATCTTGCCGACCGCCTCGGCGGTGACCAGGACCGGCGGCTTGCGTCCGGGGACCTGCGCCGTGGTGATCACGATGTCCATCCCGCCGATGACCTCGTTGAGCTCGGCCTGCTGGGCCGCCCGCTCCTCGGGGGTCAGCTCGCGGGCGTAGCCGCCGGCACCGGTCGCATCGATCGTCGTCTTGAGCTTGACGAACTGGGCGCCGAGGCTCTCCGCCTGCTCACGGGTTTCCGGCCGGACGTCGTAGGCCTTGACCACGGCGCCCAGGCGACGGGCCGTGCCGATCGCCTGGAGCCCGGCCACGCCGATCCCCAGGATCAGCACGTTGGCCGGCTTGGCGGTCCCGGCGGCGGTCGTCAGCAGCGGGAAGTAACGGCCGTAGGCGTTGGCCGCGATGAGGACCGCCTTGTAGCCGCCCACATTCGCCTGCGACGACAGCGCGTCCATCGTCTGCGCGCGCGACAGGGTGCGCGGGATGGCATCGAGGCTGATCGCGGTCACGCCCTGGTCGGCGAGCGCCTTGGCCGTCTTCGGATCGATCAGCGGGGCGAGCAGCCCGAGGAGCGCCTGGCCGCGCCGCAGCCTGCCGACCTCCGTCTCGGACGGCTTCGCGACCCGGAGGATCGCCTCAGCGCCGGCGTACAGCTCGTCGGTCGAGACGATCGTCGCGCCGGCTTCCTGGTACGCGCTATCGGGGATCGCCGAACCGGCGCCGGCGCCGCGCTCGACGAGGATGTCGAGCCCGGCCGCCTGCAGCTTGCCGAGCACCTCGGGTACCAGGGCGACGCGCCGCTCTCCGGGCGCGGTCTCCTTGGCGACACCGACCTTCATGGGCACCACCTTGCGTTGGGGGTCGATTCAGGGCGCGAGCGGGGGACATCCGCCGGGCCAACGTGGGGTCGGCGGACAGGATACCGCCTGCGCGGCTTCGGTTGTGGCGGATCGCGGGTTGCGAATCGGGATCAGTCCCTGGGACGGATCCTGATGATGAGCATCGCTGCTCCGTCGGCGGCCTCGATGACCTCCCCGTCATGCGGGATCGAGCCGTCCCAGCGGAGGTAGTCGCCCGGCCCGATCTCGACGACGTGATCGCCCTGCCGGAGCCGGAATCGCCCGCGCAGGACGATGTGATGTTCATCGCCCGGGTGACTGTGGGGGTCCATCCGATCACCGGTCCCAGCGGCCGTCACCTCGATGATCTGGACGTCCCGCGACGCGCGCCCGTCGACGTGCTCGACGCGCCCGAGATCGGTGTCCGTGACCGGGCGCTCGTTCGCCCGAACGATGACCGGGGCCGGGACCTCGCCCATGAAGAACCAGGCGATCGGCACGTCCAGCGCGTCGGCGATGGCGGATAGGCAGGTCAGCGACGGGGACGCCTTGTCGTTCTCGATCTGGGACAGGTAGCCGACGTTGAGGTCGGTGCGCTCGGCGACGTTGGCGAGGGTCATGCCGCGCTCCGTGCGCCAGCGCTTGACCTGGGCGCCGACGTCCGGCCGTCGCCGCTCATCTACCGCCATGTTTGTTCTCCCAAAACAGATATTGACAAGGGCCACCATCGGTCGTATGTTGTATCCACAACAAAGTCTGATTGATGAGAGCCAACTCGTCAACCCATCGGAGGATCGGATCCATGAACATCGCCATCATCGGTGCCGGCAACGTCGGCCGCGCCCTCGCCACGTCGTTCACCCGTGCCGGCCACTCGGTCGTGATCGCCTCGCGTGACCCGGAGGACGCCGGAAGCGTGGCCGTCGCGACCCGCGCCCGCGTCGCCGGCAGCAATGCCGAGGCCGCCGCGGCCGGGGAGATCGTCGTCCTCGCCGCACCCTTTACCAGCGCGCCTGAGATCGCCGCGGAGATCGCCGATGCCGTGACGGGCAAGATCGTCATCGATGTCAGCAACCGGATGTCGTTCGGTGCCAACGGCCCCGAGATCGATGGCTCGACCTCCAACGCCGAGGAACTCGCAGCGCTGCTGCCCGCGGCAACGGTCGTCAAGGCCTTCAACACCCTGTTCGCTTCCAACCAGGGTGATCCGATCACCGATGGCGTCCAGCTCGATGGCTTCGTGGCCGGCGACGACGCGGAGGCAAAGGCGACCGTCCTGGCGCTCGTCGCCTCGATCGGTCTCGAGCCGGTCGACGTCGGGCCCCTTGCCCGGGCACGCCAGCTCGAGGGTCTCGCCTTCCTCAACATCACCGTGAACATCGCCAACAACGGCAGCTGGCAGTCCGGCTGGAAGCTGGTCGGCGCTCCCGCCACGGTCAAGGCCGCGGCGTGACGAGCGGTTCGTCGATGGCGGACACTGTCGCCGTGAGCATCCCGGTCGCACGTCTCAACCACGCCGTCCTGTTCGTCCGCGACGCCGGTCGCGCCGCCGAGTTCTACGGCCGCGTCTTCGGGTTCGAGGTCGTGGCCAACGAGTTCGGCGGCAAGGCGGTCTTCATGCGGGCCGGTGGTGGCGACAACCACCACGACCTGGGCCTGTTCTCGGTCGGGGAACAGGCGCCCCGGGCGCCCCGCGGTTCGGTCGGGCTCTACCACCTGGCGTGGGAAGTGCCGACCATCGAGGATCTCGCGGATGCGGCCCGAGTCCTGTCCGAGGCGGGCGCCCTGGGTGGCGCCTCCGACCACGGCGTCTCGAAGTCGCTCTACGGCTCGGACCCCGACGGGAACGAGTTTGAGATCATGTGGCGAGTCCCGCGCGACGCGTGGGGCGACTACGAGGACCACGGCGCGATCCTGCCGCTCGACATCGACGCCGAAGTCCGACGCTGGGGCGCCACGACCTAGGCCCAACCTCGTCCGACCGCCCGGTATGCGGCTCAGGCATCAGGATCGCCTCGAACGAGCGTGGCCACCCCCGACTTCTGTCGGGATCGGCGTACCGCCGAGCGTGTTCGAGGCGCATTTCATGAGTGAGCCGCATATCCGAATGGCGGGTCGCGCTGTACCCTCGGACGCGATGAGCACATCGTTCCCCGTCGAGGGGATGGAACTCACCCACATCCTCGTCGTCGCGGAGATCGACCGCGCGAGGACCTTCTACCGCGACGTGCTGGGCGCCGAGGTCTACCGCGAATACGGCGGGACCTCGTGCGTGCTTCGCGCGTTCGGGACCTGGCTCCTGCTCGTCACGGGCGGGGGACCGACCGCGGACAAGCCGACGGTGACCTTCGCCGAGCCCGCCGACCCGGATACGGTCAGCCACTCGATGACGATCCGCGTCCCGGATTGCCGGGCGGCCCATGCGACACTCACTGAGCGAGGCGCGGTCTTCCTGACCCCGCCGGTCGAATCCGACTGGGAGATCCGCGCCTTCCTCCGCGATCCCGACGGGCACCTCCTCGAGATCAGCGAGGCAAGGACTCGCTAGTAGGGGCGCCAGAACCGGTCGCTCGTCGTCGACCGAACAAGCCGCTCGCGACCGCCATGCCGGCGAGGATGAGGGCGGCCCCGACGACCCCGAGTGGCGACAGCCGATCACCCAGCACCACCGCCGCGATGACTGCCGACGCCACCGGGGTCAGGAGCAGGGCCGCCGATGCCCGCCCGGCCGGGACCCGACGGACCGACGCCATCAGCAGCAGGTTCCCGGACGTGCTCGACCCGAAGACGATCGTCAGCAGGGCGACGACGGCCCACGGATCCGGGCTGGCGGGGATGACGGGATCGGGGCTCAGCACGAAGGCCGCGACCAACAGGACCGGGCCCCGTCCGATGAGATTGCCGATGGTGATGAGGGTGCCGTCGAGCTGGTACCGCCGGCTCCATCGGCGAGCGAGCACGACGTACAGGCCGAACGACGCAGCCGAGGCCAGCGCGAGGAGGACGCCACCCGCCGGGACGCCGGTCGGGACGGTCCCGGCGAGGCAGGCGGTCCCGGCGAACGCGAGCGCGAACGCGGCGACCGTCGACGCACGGATCCGCTCCCCGAGGAGCGGCACCGCGAAGACCGTAGCGAGGACCGCGTACAGCGGCGCCACGAAGCCGGTGATGGTCGGCCCACTGATAGAAACGGCGACGTTGACCCCGACGATGAACAGCAGCCCACCGAGCAAAGAAAGGAGGGTGAGCCTGGCGAGGCGCGGGCCGTCCATCGTCGCGGGCGACATCCTCGGCAGGAACCCGGTGGCGACCAGCCCGACCATGATCAGCAGCGCGAGCGAGCAAGACAGGCCGGCCACCGCCAGCGGCGAGAACGAGCGAAGGGCGACCGCCGTGGCGGGATAGGCCGCCCCGTAGATGATCGCGGCGCCGATCGCCGCCGCCATCCCGAGGCGCCCTTCGGCCGGGTCGGTCGTGGGGTGCATCGCGAGAGGGTACCCGCGGGTGTGGTCACCCGGCTCGCGTCAGGCAGACCACCAGCGAGACGATCGCGTCGCCACTACCGACGTCGAACGCGTATCGACCCGCCGGCCAGGTCGACCCGTCGATGCGTTCCAGGTACGCGACACCTGGGCTCGCGAACGCCGACAACACGCGGATCGATCCGTCGAGCGACGCGATCCGACCACCGTCGGACCACCAGCCTTCGATCGGCGGATCATCGGCCACGCCAGCGGGCGTCGTGACCGCGACGATGGAGGGCCGGTCGAACACGACTGGCAAGCCCGCGCAGATGCCCGCACCCGGCCAGGTCGCGATCCGATCCGCAGCCCGACTGGAGCGCTCCGGCGGCACCGCTGCCCAATCGACCCACGGCTCGTCGCGGACGAACCGCGGGCCGTTTCCCAGCGTCGCAACCCCCCACGCCCCCCCTATGCGTGACGCCAGGCGGCTCTGCATGGATGGATCCCGCCGGTCGACCGCGCGGACCCCAGCCCCGTTCGCACGCGTGACCGGCCAGGTTTCCGGGAGCGCCGGCGCCACTCCCTCCACGACGAAGGCCGGCGACGTGGTCGGGCTGGCGGAGGCCGACGGGGAAGGCAGGGCAGCGATCACGTCGGGCTGAACCTTCGTCCGCGCGTCCCAAGGCTTGACCATGAGCAGGGCGATGAACAGCATCCCTACAACCAGGGCGATCGCCCCGCGACCCCGCGATGGATCCCCGATCGGGCCCGGCGCGACCCTGTACCCGGGGTCCGATGGTTCGCGCTCAGGCGTGCTCACGGTAACTTCCAGAACCGGTCGTCAGCCCGCGACGGTCGGAGATCGACTGCGTCCATCAGCGCGATCGTACGCCGTGCGGGCGCGATGCGGACCTGGCCTCGAGCGCGATCGGCTGCTGCGCGAAGGCGTAACCGTGGGCGAGGGCCGCCGCTAGACTCGGCCCACGCGCCGGGGCGGTTCGACGCACCCGAGGAGGATCGATGACCGTCGCGACAGCCGCCGCCCCGTCCATGTTCGCGGTCTTCCGCAAGCGCGACTTCCGCCTCATCTGGCTGGCCCAGCTGATCTCGACCGCCGGTTCGTCGCTGACCGATCTGGCCGCCGGGATCTGGGTGTACCGGGAGACCGGGTCGGCGCTGGCGGTCGGCCTGACCCTGATGGCGACGGCCGTGCCGAGCCTCGTCGTCGGGTTGCTGGCCGGCGTGTACGTGGACCGTCACGATCGGAAGAAGATCATGCTCGTGACGTGCCTCATCCAGTCGGTGGTCGTCGCCTTGATCGCGGTGGCCGTGGAGCTGGATTCGATCGTGGGCCTCTACGCGTTCATCCTGCTGAACGCCGGCGTCAAGCAGTTCTTCGATCCCGCCTACGAGGCGCTCATCCCGGAGATGGCGACCGATGAGGAGCTGAACGCCGCCAACGCGTTCCTGTCGATCGCCTCGTTCGGCTCGACGGCGATCGGCTTTGCCGGGGCCGGCCTCCTCGCGAGCACGGTCGGGCTCACCTGGGCGTTCATCCTCGACGCCCTGTCCTTCCTCGTGTGTGCCGGCCTGATCGCGCTGATGGGCAAGTACCCGATGCCGACGCCGGATGACGACGCGTCCGTCGGGGTCATCGTCGCCAACCTGAAGGCCGGCATGGCCACGTTGTTCGGCACGCCGGTCATCCGGTCGCTGTTCATCGTCGGCGCGTTCATGTTCGTGGCCTTCGGCCTGTGGAACGTGCTCCTGCTGCCGTTCTCGGTCACTGACCCTCCGGGCGGCCTTGGTGCGACCGAGTTCCAGTACGGGCTGCAGGAGGGACTCACATCGGTCGGATTCGTCATCGGTTCGTTGCTGATGGCGCGCTTCTCGCGGCTGCTGCCGGAGCCCGCCTGGATCGTCTTCTCGCTCGTGACGATGGGGATCCTGGGCGTGCTGTATGCGACCGCGACGTCCGTCCCGGTCGCCATCCTGTTCGTGTCGCTGTCGGGCCTCGCGCAGCCGCCATCGTCGGTCTCCCGCTCCGTCCTCCTGCAACGCAACACGCCGCGCGAGATGCGCGGACGGGTGTTCTCGGCGTTCTACGTCATGCGCGACATCATCTTCCTGATCGGCATGGCGGGCGCCGGCCTGGCCGACGTCATCGACATCCGGTCGTTGATCGTGTTCGCGTCGTGCCTCCTGTTCGTGTCCGCCGCGTTCACGCTCGTGGCGCCCGGACTCGGGATCTCGACCTGGGGTGCGGCCGCTGCCCGACTTCGCGGAGCGGCGAGCGCGCCTGTGCTGGCCGACAGCCCGATGCGCGTCGCGACCCTGGCCGACTTCGATCGCCTGGCGGGCCGTCTGGTCGTGATCGGCAAGCTGTCATCGGAGCAGCGGG
Source organism: uncultured Chloroflexia bacterium (assembly GCA_963746865.1). Lineage (GTDB taxonomy): Bacteria > Chloroflexota > Limnocylindria > Limnocylindrales > CSP1-4 > SPCO01. The sequence goes on along the minus strand of CAVVDB010000005.1, from coordinate 98,221 downwards.
ACTCCTTCCTTCGTGACGCGACGATCCGTGATGTCCCCGCCGGGACCAGGATCCTGGAGCATGGTGATGCGTCGACATCCGCGTTCTTCATCCTCGACGGCTCGACGACGGCCGGTATCCCGGTCGACGACGGGTACCGCGGCCTGTCGACGATGACGGCGGGTGACTTCTTCGGCGAGATCGGCGCGCTGACCGGCAGCACGCGGACCGCCGACGTCGTGGCCGACGAGGACACGACGCTGCTCGAGGTCACGGCCGACGCGCTGCGCGCGACGATGGCCGTCCCCGACATCCAGCGGACCGTCCTCTCGACGATGTCGAGTCGCCTCCAGCGAACCGGCGACGCGGACCTGCCGCGACTGGCCGGCGTCGGCCAGGCCGAACTGCGCGACTTGCGCACGCCACGGCCGAGCGCGGAACCGTCGTCGCCGACCTAGACCGGCACAAGGTGACGCGGTGCTGGTACGCTCCTGACGCCCAGCGTCACGTGGGAGCCGAGCGCGTGGTCTGTTCGAACTGCGGGACCGAGAATCCGGCCGACAAACGCTTCTGCGGTGACTGTGGGGCGCCGCTCGCCTCCGGCTGTCCGTCGTGCGGCGCGGTCAACCCGGCGGGCAAGCAATTCTGCGGCGACTGCGGAGGGCCGCTGGCCAGCGGCGTCGCCCCTCCCTCAACGGCGGCGGTCACGTCACCCGGGACGTCCGCCTCGGCCGCCTCGACCGAGCACGTCGTCGCCGAACGCCGCCTCGTGTCGATCCTGTTCGCCGACCTCGTCGGCTTCACGCCGTTCTCCGAAGAGCGTGACAGCGAAGAGGTCCGCGAGACCCTGACCCGCTACTTCGACCTTGCGAACGATGTCATCGGCCGCTATGGCGGTACGGTCGAGAAGTTCATCGGCGATGCGGTCATGGCCGTGTGGGGGACGCCGACGGCTCGCGAGGATGACGCGGAGCGCGCGGTCCGGGCCGCGCTTGAATTGGTCGACGCCGTGGCGAGCGTCGGCCCGGGGATCAGCGCGCGAGCCGGCGTGCTGACCGGGGAGGCGGCTGTCACCCTCGGGGCGACGAACCAGGGAATGGTCGCCGGCGACATCGTCAACACCGCCGCCCGCCTTCAGTCGGTCGCCCCACCGGCCTGTGTGCTCGTCGGCGAGTCCACGCACCGTGCGGCGAGCTCGGCGATCGTCTTCGAGCCGGCCGGCGAGCAGATGCTCAAGGGAAAGATCGCCCCGGTCCCAGCCTTCAGGGCGGTCCGCGTCGTGGCCGACCGGGGGGGCCGTGGCCGCTCGGACTCGCTCGAGGCGCCGTTCGTCGGCCGCGACGACGAGCTGCGGCTCGTCAAGGAGCTGTATCACGCGACCGAGCGCGAGGGACGGACTCGCCTCGTGAGCATCACCGGCATCGGCGGCATCGGCAAGAGCCGGCTCACCTGGGAGTTCGAGAAGTACATCGACGGGATCGTCGGACGCGTGTGGTGGCATCGCGGCCGGTCGCCCGCCTACGGGGAGGGTGTCACGTTCTGGGCGCTCAGCGAGATGATCCGCGGCCGTGCCGGGCTCGCCGAGACCGACGACGAGCGGACGACGCGAGTCAAGGTCGCGGAGCTCATGGACGCCCAGGCGTTCGAGCCGATCGAGCGACAGTGGGTCGAGCCGGCCCTGCTCGCCCTGCTCGGGATCGAGACGGGTATCGGTTCGGAGCAGCTGTTCGGAGCGTGGCGGACATTCTTCGAACGGCTCGCGTCGGTCCAGCCAGTGATCCTCGTGTTCGAGGACCTCCATTGGGCCGACGCTGGCACGCTCGACTTCATCGACCACCTGCTCGAGTGGAGCCGGGCCATCCCGCTCTACATCGTGACGCTGGCCAGGCCGGAGCTGATCGATCGACGTCCCGACTGGGGCGCCGGCCGGCGGAACTTCACGAGCCTCTACCTCGAGCCACTCCCCGATATCGCCATGAAGGAGCTCCTCGCTGGGCTCGTGCCAGGGCTGCCGGATCCGACCGCGCGCGCCATCGTCGCGCGCGCCGAGGGGATCCCGCTGTACGCGGTGGAGACCGTGCGGATGCTCGTCGCCGACGGGCGGTTGACGGCAGCCGGCGACGGCACGTTCTCGCCAACGGGCGACCTCACCACGCTTGCCATCCCGGAGACACTGACGGCGCTGATCGCGGCTCGCCTTGACGGGCTCGAGCCGGCTGACCGCAGCCTGGTCATGGACGCGGCGGTCCTCGGCCAGAGCTTCACCCCGGCGGGGCTGGCGGTCGTGTCCGGCATCGACGATGCGGCCCTCGAGATCCGACTGCGGGCGCTGGTGCGGCGCGAGCTTTTCGCGCACGAGACCGATCCGCGAAGCCCCGAGCGCGGCCAGTACGTGTTCGTCCAGGCGCTCATCCGCGAGGTCGCCTACAACACCCTTGCGAAGCGTGACCGCAAGGTCCGACACCTGGCCGCCGCGCGCTTCTTCGAGTCGCTCGAGACCGATGAGATCGCGGCTGCACTTGCCGGTCACTACCTGGCTGCCCGCGACAACGCCGACGGTCCCGAGGCGGATGCCCTGGGTGCACAGGCCCGGCTCGCACTGCGGGCCGCCGCCGAGCGGGCCTCGGCGCTCGGGTCCCACGAACAGGCGATGGCGCTCCTCGAGCAGGCGCTGGCGATCACCAGCGAAGCGGCCGACCGGGCGGACCTGCTCGAACGAGCGGGCGACGAGGCGTCATTCGCCGGCCACCACGAGGCCGCGGAACGACATCTCCGAGCGGCGATCGAGGTGCGACGGACCCTCGGCGACCGGTCCGGGATCGCCGCCGCCACGGCTGCCCTCGGGCAGTCGTTGTTGACGACCTATCGAACCGCCGACGCGATCGAGATCCTCGAACCGGCGCTCGCGGAGTTTGCCGACATGGATCGCGAGCCTGCCTTCATCGCCCTCGGCGGCCAGCTCGCTCGCGCTCATTTCCTCGGCGACGACAACCGGGGTGCCATCGAGGTCGCCGATCGCGTCCTCGAGGCAGCCGAGCATGCCGACCTGGTAGAGATCGTCGCCGACACCCTTGTCACGAAGGGGACCGCGCTCGGGATCATCGGCCGAGTCATCGAGGGCCTGGCGGTGATTCGCGCGGGCCAGGCCGTCGCCCAGGCACACGATCTCAGCTCGACCCGGCTCCGCGGATCAATCAACCATGCGTTCCTGCAGGCGAGCCTTGACCCGCGAGCGGCGCTCGAGGAGGCCCGGTCGGGGCTTGCCGTGGCCCGCCGACTGGGCCGAACGAGCGAGGCCACCGTCCTCCTCGGCAACGGCGTCGAGGCCGCCATCCGGACGGGCGACTGGGCTTGGGCCATGGGCGAGATCGAACCGGCGCTGGACGAACGGCTCGAGGCGTCCGACCGGCTCACGATGCTCGGATCGGCGGTCGTGATCATGGCCCTGCGCGGCGAGTCCACGACCGGGTTCCTCGACGAGATCCAGCAGCTCGTGGGTGACACCAATGAGAGCAGCTTGCTGGCCAGCCTGTACGCCGCGACCGCGGCGGCCCTGTTCGCGACGGACCAGCTGGCCGACGCCAGGGTGACCTGGCATCGGACCGCCACGGTCTCGAGCGGCAACGTGGCGGATGCGGTGCCCCGATGCGCCCGTGCCGCGCTGTGGCTCCGCGACATCGACGCTGCCCGCGCGGATCTTGCCCTCCTCGACGCCTCGGGCATCCATGGGCCGGCGGTAGAGGCCGACCGGGCCACGATCCGCGCCGGGATCGCCGTTCTCGAAGGGCGACACGTCGATGCCGTCTCGATGTATCGGGGGGCCCGAGGGGACTGGCGGGATCTCCGGCTCGAATGGGATGAGGCCCTGTGCGGACTCGACATGGCCCTCCTCCTCGACCCGGCCGATCCCGATGTCCGCGAGGCGGCCGACGCGTCGCGGGAGATCCTCGAGCGGCTCGGTGCCAAGCCATTCGTCGATCGGCTCGATGCGGCGCTCGATGGAGCGGCGGCCCCGCCGGCGGCGGGCGAGCGTGGGATCCCTGCCGACGTCGTAACTACACCCTGACGAGGGAGGACGCGCGCGGCGTTGCAGGCCTGAGCAACACACGATTTTCGACACCTATGATCAGCCGTCACGGCCGCGGGATCAGTCGCGGCTCGTGCCAGATGGAGAGGAGTCGGTGAACGCCCGCACTCCCGCGACGCCGACGCTCCCGGTCGAAGTCACGTTGACCTCCGACCTGCTGGCCGGACTGACCAAGCGCGAGCGATCCCTGCTCGCCCTGCTCCTCGATGCGTGCGTGGAGATGGACGAGATCTTCTGGCAGGAAGCAGCGGGAGACCGGAACGCCGTGCTGTCGGCGATCGAGGATCCCGACATCCGGTCGCTCGTGGACTTCAACTACGGACCTTGGGACCGCCAGCGTGACAACGCACCGCTCGTTCCCGGTGTCGGTCTGAAGCCCGCAGGGGCCGGCTTCTATCCGCCCGACATGGACGTGGTCGAATTCGAGGCCGCCTGCGCCGAGTCCCCCGAACGAGCCGCTGAGCTCCGGAGCCCGCATTCCGTCGTTCGCCGAGACGGATCAGGCAGGCTCGTCGCCGTCGCCTATCGCGAAGCGTTCGCACGCCATGTCGAACGTGCCTCGGCGACGCTTCGCGAGGCCGCCGAGACGGCCGACGACCCGGCGCTTCGGAACTATCTCGAGCGGCGCGCGGAAGCCCTGCTCACGGACGACTATCGGGCGAGCGAACTCGCCTGGCTCGACACGAAGGACGCGGCGATCGATCTCATCATCGGTCCGGTCGAGGAATACGAGGACGCGCTGATGGGACGCAAGACGGCCCACGAAGGCATCCTCCTCCTCAAGGACAGAGACCGCAGCACCCGCTTCGACCGCGTGACTGCGCTGCTGCCACAGCTTCAAGGCGGGCTGCCGGTCCCCAGCCGCTACAAGATGGAGGTGCCGAGTCTCGACGGGGGCATCGGTGTCTACGACGTCGTTGCCTATGCCGGCGACGCGTGCGCCTTGACCCCGGATGCGATCACGCTCCCGAACGATGAGGATCTCCAGCTCGAGAGGGGAACGCGGCGGCTCCAGTTGCGGAACGCGATGCGCGTGAACTTCGACTTGATGACGGCTCCCGTTGCGGCCAGCGTGATCGCGGCCGACCAGCGAGGACGCGTCGATTTCGAGGCCTACTTCGCATTCGTCATGTGTCACGAGATCGCCCACGGACTCGGTGTGAAGCGCACGATCGATCGGCAGCTCCCGGTCAGCGACGCGCTCCTCGATCAACATTCCGCGGTCGAGGAAGGCAAGGCTGACGTCGTCGGGCTTCACATGCTTGCCAGCCTCGTCGACTCGGGTGAGCTTACCGAGACGACGCTCCTGAGCTGCTACGTCACGTACGTGGCCGAGTTGATCCGCCAGATACGCAAGGGTTCCGCGTCGGGCTACGCACGCGCGAATCTCGCCAACCTCGGCTTCCTTCGGGAAACGGGCGCGATCGGCCGCGACAGCGCGGCAGGAACGTACGGAGTCGATGTCCGACTGATGCGCGACGCGATCGACGCCCTGGCGGGACGGTACCTTCGCCTGCAGGGTGACGGCGACTACGCTGCCGCGCTCGCCTTCATCCCGAAGGCGATGGACCTCACGCCGGCCCTTCACGCGGACCTCGAGCGGCTGGCTGCCAAGAACATCCCACCTGCGATCAGGTTCCGGCCGGCGATCGAAATCAGGACCCGCGCGAACACGCCGACGACCTGAGAGGCACCTGGCCCGCCCGGAGGGCGTCGGGCGCGCAGGAACAACATGCCAAGCTGCCGTTTCGCTACGATCGCCTCCCGGTATCGCCCGCTCGCCCTTTGCGATCGACCGAGCGGTTACCACGGCGACATCGCAGGACTTCCGGATCGATGAACGCGTGAGCAGGTGACCAGGTCCGTTCGGCTTAGGCGCAGGAGGATCGCACGTCCTGAGGGCGGCGACGGATCAGCCGCTGCGCAAGAGGCGTCCGCGCCGACGGATCGACCGACGACGGAGCTCGATGTCGACGGCGGGGCTCTTCGACGAGGCTCGCTGCGGTTCTTCGACGACCGCGTGGAAAGGCGCTACCAGCGCCAGGGCGGCGCGGAGAGCCGGACCGGGTTCCGGATCGCCACCGGTGCTGCGTCGGTCTTATGGCTCCTGGCCATCGTCGTCATTCCAACGAGCACACCGATCCCTCCGGATCTGGCGATCCCGGTGTGTTTCGCGATGGTGGTCGTCAACGCGGCAGGCTTCCTGCTGTCGGCCAGGGCGGACACACTGGATCGGCAGCACGCGATCATCTCCGCCCTGACCGCTGTGAACGGACTGGTCATCCTCTGGCTTGCGTCGGCGGGTGGCGTCCTGCCCGGATACGGGATCAGCGCGATCATGCTGCTCTTCGTCTTCGGGTTCGTCGCACGTACCGCCTTCATCTTTGCCACGGCGCGCACCGCTGTCATCGTCGTCGGCTTCGTCGTCGCTGCCGTCCTCTATTCGGGCGCGAGCAGCCTCCTGGTCGACACGTTCATCTTCGGAGCCGCCGTGATCGGTAGTCTCCTGGCTCTGCGACTCCTCGAGCAGTCACGTCGCCGCGTCTTCTACCAGGACATCGTCATCACCCGACAGGCAGACGCGTTGAGGCTCGAGAAGGACAGGGCAGACGCGCTGTTGCTCAACGTCCTTCCGGTCTCGATATCGTCGCGCCTCCTCGCCGGCGAGCGGACGATCGCCGATGAGTATCCGGCCGTCACCGTGCTCTTCGCTGACATCGTCGGGTTCACGCCGCTGACCGCGCGCCTGCCAGCCGACGAGGTCGTCGGGATGCTCGGCCGACTCTTCGCGCGCTTCGACGAGCTGGTGGCCGCGCGCGGCCTCGAAAAGATCAAGACCATCGGGGACGCGTATATGGCCGCGGGCGGCCTGCCCGAGCCGCTCGATGACCACGCGGTTCGCGTCGTCGATCTCGGCCTCGCGATGATCGACGCGGCCGCGCAGGAAAGCGACGGGATCGCTGACCTTCGGCTCCGAGTCGGCGTGCATTCAGGCTCGGTCATCGGCGGCGTTATCGGCCATCGCAAGTTCGCGTTCGACATCTGGGGCGAGACCGTGAACATCGCGAGTCGGCTGGAGTCGCACGGCATCCCAGGCCGCGTCCAGGTCAGCGCCGAAACCTGGCAGATCGTGAAGGACCTGTTCGATGCCGATCCGCGCGGTCCGATCGACCTTCGCGGACACGGCCCCGTGGAGACCTTTGCGATCGTCGGGCGTCGGACCGTTTCGTAAGGTTTCGCCCCGAGGGCGCGGCCTACCCGACCATGAGCTCGACGCCGGTGCGCTCGGCTCGATGGCCCGCCCGGAGGGATTCGAACCCCCGACCTACTGATCCGAAGTCAGTCGCTCTGATCCACTGAGCTACGGGCGGACGCGCGGATGATACCGCGTCAGCCCGCGACGCCCGCGAAACATCCACGACGGCCGAACGTCTCCGTTTCGATCGCCGTGGATCTGATCTGAAGCCCACGCGGCGGTCGGAAAGGCACCTTTCGTGACGACGCCGCGGCGACCTGGCGATCCCGGGTTCCGACCGGATCTGGAGGGTCTTCGCGGGGTCGCGATCCTGCTCGTGATCCTCTGTCATGCGCAGGTCCCGGGCGCCGGGGCGGGCTTCATCGGGGTCGACATCTTCTTCGTCCTGTCGGGGTTCCTGATCACCGGGCTGCTGATCGGCGAGCATGGTCGAACGGGCAGGATCAGCCTTCGGACCTTCTATACCCGCCGAGCCCGGCGCATCCTCCCCGCTGCCTTCGTCGTGCTGGTGAGCACGATGGTCGCGGCATCGCTGCTCCTCTCGCCCCTCGATCTGCCACGGGTCGGCGACGACGCCCTCGCCGCCGGGCTGTCACTCGCCAACGTCCGCTTCGCGATCGGTGCGACCGACTACTTCGCGCCGACCGACGCCTCGCCGATGCTCCATTTCTGGTCGCTCGCCGTCGAGGAGCAGTTCTACCTGCTCTGGCCGATCCTCCTGCTCGTCGCGATCCGGCTGGGCCGACCGCGGCTGACGACGATCGTGCTCGGCGTGACGGTCCTCGTCGGCTCGTTCGTCGCCTGCCTTTGGTTGACCGATGTCTCCGGACCGTGGGCCTACTTCTCCCTCCCGACTCGAGCCTGGCAGCTGGCGGCGGGCGGCCTGCTCGCCCTGACGGTCGCGTGGCATGGCCGGACACCCACCGCCGTCGCGGCCGGCAGCGGATGGCTCGGGGTCTCGCTGATCGCGGCCGCGCTTGTCCTCATCGAACCCACGACGGCCTACCCGGGACTCGCGTCGCTGCTGCCGACGCTCGGCGCTGTCGCGCTCATCGCGTCGCGGGGCGCCGTCGGTTCGCCCGGCTGGCTCGTCCTCGGACGCGGCCCGCTGCGCTGGCTCGGTCGGATCTCGTACTCGCTCTACCTCTGGCATTGGCCGATCCTCATCCTCGGACCGACGGCGCTCGGGATCGCCACGCTGGACGATGGTTCGGCGGGCAGCGACATCACCACCCGGGCCGGCCCTGATCGGCGCGGCGATCGTCTTCGCCGCGATGACCTGGCGATTCGTCGAGGAGCCATTCCGGCGGGGCAGCCTTGGTCGTCGCGGTCGAGTCCGCGGGTTCGCCCTGGCCGGCGCGGCCGCCGTGGTCCTCGTCGCCGGATCGACGACGATGACGGCGCTCGGCGTCGGCGACGTCCTCGCCGCGACCAGCGCCGTGTCCGACGAGGATCCGGACGCCGTCGCGACGGCCGTCGAGTCCGAGCCCACCGCCTCCCCGGTCGACGTGGAACTCCCCGTGGATCCGCCGATCCCGTCACCGATCGGCCTGACGCCTGGACCGACGTGGACGGCTTCGCCCATCGAACCCTCGCCGACCGCATCATCGGCGGCGCCGCGGCCCAAGCCCCGGATCGACGGCAAGCTGCCGAGCAAGCTGACACCCACGCTCGCCGGCGCCCGAACCGACGACGACCCGCTGCTCGCCGATGGCTGCGGCCTCGCCATCTCCGGCACCCGCCCGCCGGACTGCGTCTACGGCGACAAGGACGGTTCGGTCACGGTCGCGCTCGTCGGTGATTCGCACGCGGCTCATTGGTTCCCGGCCCTCGAACGGATCGCCAAGGCTCGAGGCTGGCGTCTCGTCCCGTTCACCAAGTTCAGTTGCGTCTTCGTCGACCTGCCGATCTGGCAACCGACCTTCAACCGCCGCTACACCGAATGCGAAACCTGGCGCGAGCGTGTCGTCGACCGGCTGGTCAAGCTGCAGCCTGACCTCGTCATCGTGGCCTCGAACCGCTGGCTCCCGGTCGTCGAGAGTCGCGACAACGATCCCGAGCGACAGGGCGCCGCCATGGCCCGGCTGCTCAAGCGGATCCCGGGCGTCAAGGCGATCATCGCGGACAGCCCGCGCTCCGACGTCGACGTGCCGGCCTGCCTGGCACAGCATCCCAAGGCGATCGAACGGTGCACCACGACTCGGAAGGCGGCGTTCACCTGGCGTCACCTCCGCCGCGAGACCGAGGCAGCCCGGCTCAGTGGCGCGATCCTCGTCGACCTGTCCGCGGCGACCTGCCCGGTCGACCCGTGCCCCCCGATCATCGGGAACACGGTCGTCTACCGCGATCACCACCACCTGACGGCGACCTTCGTCATCTCGATCCGGGCCGACCTCGAGGCCGCCTTGCCGAGCATTCCGTGACTCGGGTGCACCTCGTGGGGGCCGCGCTCCTGTCCGTCGTGATGGCTTGCCTCCTGATGGTCGCCCTGCCGCACCCGACCGCGACGACCCTGGTGACGTCCGACCGCGGAACGGCTCCGCCAACGCCGGTGGCGGCTCTCGGTCGCGCCGACGTCGACGCCGGGCCGACCTTCGACGCCGATCGGGTCCCCGAAGCCGGCACCGACCCCGGCGCCGATCCCGACACCGACCGCCGTCCCCCTGACGCCGCACGTCACCGAGCGGACCGTCAGCCACGTCCCCCGCTCGGCCGACGATCGCGCCTGGGAGCCCGTGGTGGCCACCCACCCCACGGACCCGCAGCGGATCGCCGTCGTCTACGAACACCGCGGACCCGGCGCCGGCTGCCGGATGAACCCGACCATCCGCATCTCGCGCGATGGCGGTCGGACGTGGCGCTCGACGAAGCGCAGCCCGACCGCAGGCTCCGGACGCGGCTCGGGGATCCATGCCGCGATCGCGTGGGGGCCCGGCCCGTCGGGCAAGGCGCGACTCTACTGGGCGAACATGACAGCCCCGGGCTGTGGCGGCGGCGCGTTCAGCCTGTCGACGACCTACAGCGACGACGAGGGCGAGACGTGGTCGAAGCTCCGCGTCGAGCGCTCGACCCGGCCGTGGGTCGGCGGCTTTCCCGAGATCGCGGTCGACCGCGACCCCGCCAGCCCGAACCATGGGACCGTCTACGTCGCCTACAACTGGTTGCCGAGCGGCGCCCACGGCCCGGGGTTCCACCTCCTGGCCTCGGCGGACTTCGGTCGCACGTGGCGCGGGACGGAGATCCCGCCACTCGCCGCGCCGTCCGGCCATCCCGAGTGGTGGCGCATCGCCTACCGCCTCCGGCCGGCCCCGGATGGTTCGGTCTACGCCACGTGGTACCAGGTCGACATGCGCCGTTGGGACCGTGTGAACATCTTCGCGAAGGGCGGACCGCCGAACGTGGGCCGCCTGTCCGTCGCCATCGCCAGGGTCCGCTTCGATCGCGACGCCCGGACGTTCGCCCTCGGGACCGGCACATGTCGCCACGACGATCGCCGAGAACGCGTTCACGACCAGGAGCGCGGCGGCCGCGGGGACGGCCGGCGAGATCCGCCCGGATCCGATGTGGCTCCAGGGGTTCGACATCGATCGCGCGACCGGTCGCCTCTACCTCGCGGTCGGGTCATACGGCGCCGCGACGGACGGTCGACCGCGCGGCACGATCCGGGTCGGCCACAGCGACGACGGCGGCGCGACCTGGTCGTTCGGGCGGCTGCCATCCGCGCCGGATGTCGCCGGCCGCCGCCAGTCGAGCATCCGTCCGAACCTCGTCGCGGGACCGGGCTACGTCCTCGTGACCGTCCACACCATCGACGACACGGGAACGCGCGCCACGGTCGGGAGCGCCTACACGATCTCGACGGACGGCGGCGCCACGTGGCGGACCCCCGAGCCGGTCTCGAGCGGGCGCTGGGCCGCCGCCAACCTCGGTGGCGTCACCAACGGGATCGGGCTCCGGGAGCGCGCCGAGATTGCTGGCCGACGGGGACGTCTTCTGGGCCTTTGGGGATGGTCGGTTCGCAAAGGGTCCGGCGGCGGGCCGGGTCGCGATCGTCGGCGCCAGGATCAGCCCTTGAGCGCGTGTCAGGCGGTCTGGCGCTGATCCTGGGCGATCCAGCCGGCCCCGAGCAGTTCGCGCCGCCGCAGGTGGCTCATCTCGTACCACGACAGGGTCGCCCGGTTGAGGTCGGTCGGGCTGGCGTTCGGTCCGCGGGCGATGACCGAGGCGCGAACCGCCGCGCTGACGAGGACCGCGGTGACCTTGGCGGCGATGACGCTCGCCGTCTCGCCGGCCAGGCACGCCGCGGCTTCGACCGAGCGCGGCTCGGGCCAGGGCCTGGAGGACGAACGCCTCGGCGTAGTCGGCCGGCAGCAGGCTGGCGCCCGACAGGAGGAGCGCGTGGGCCGCCTCGGTCGCGCCAAGATCCTGGCCCTCACACGTTCGAAGCGGGATCTCCCGGCCGTCGAAGCCGCGGAGCGGCAGGCCGAGACGAAGGCGCTCGGCGAGCAATGGGAGGTCGTCGGGAGCGGTGTGCTGAGGCATCGAGCGGCGTTCCTTCAGGCATCGCGGCCCAAGGTGGACCGGTTCCAAGGAACATACGTGCCGCTGGTGGCGATGCGAGATGCAGAACGATGAAGACTTCGATACGCGTCACCAGGAGGGCGAGAGCTGGCGGTCGAGCCATTCCCCGGGGTCCTGGCGCGGGCGGATGAGCTCGGCTCGGCCGGCGCGGATGGCGACCTCGGCCGGGATCGGGTGCGACAGGAAGAGCGGCATCGATTCGGTGAAGCCGTACGCCCCGACGTCGAGGACGGCCATCAGGTCGCCGACCTCGGGCGGGGCCATGACCGCGCCCTGGCTGAAGACGTCGAGACCGGAGCACAGCGGGCCGGCCACGGTGACCGGCACCATCCGACCGACCGAACCGCCGCTCGCGGCTCCCTGCCCACCGAACGACCGGATCCGGTGTTCCTGGCCGACGAGCGCCGGTCGAAGGACGTGGTGGACGCCGCCATCGAGGATGACCACGACCGACCCATCGACCGACTTGCGATCGACCACGCGCGCGAGGTAGGCGCCCGCCGGACCGACCAGGAAGCGACCCGGTTCGAGCAGCAGTCGCGCGTCGCGCAATAGGGGATCGGCGGCCCAATCGGCCGTGATCCTCGCCAGCCCGGCACCGAACCCGACCAGGTCGAGCGATTCCTCGTGCGGCTCGTACGGGATCCCGAGCCCGCCACCGGCGTCGACCAGGCGCACTGTCGTCCCGGCTGCGAGTGCCAGGCGGCGTGCCGAGCGCACGGTCGCGGCCACGTGCTCCACGAGCGCGCTCGCGTCGAGGACGTTGGACGCCCCGAACGCATGGAGCCCGAGCAGGTCGAGGTGCGGCGATGCCACCGCATGGCTCGCCGCGATGGCGAGGTCGGCGGCGTCCATCCCGAACTTGCCCGCCCCGTCGTCGCCGACCAGGCGCACCCGCTCGAGGCGGGCATGCTCCGAGACGGCCGCCCGCAACAGCACCGGCTGCACCCGGCCGAGACCGGCCGCGATGCCCTCCAGCCGGGCGAGTTCGCCGGGCGATTCGACGGTGACGGCACGGATCCCCGCGGCGACCGCCGCGTACAGCTCGTCCGCGCGCTTGCCCGGTCCGGTCATCACGATCCGGTCCGGGTCGATCCCCGCGCGGCGGACCGTCGCGAGCTCCCCGGCCGAGGCGACATCCGCCCCGAGCCCGAGTCGTCCGAGATGCTCGACGACGGCCAGCGCCGGGTTCGCCTTGACGGCGTAGGCCAGGCCCGCCTGCGACGGCAGCACGGCCTGGAGCGCCCGGACCTGCCCCTCGATGACGTCGAGGTCGTACAGGTAGACGGGGGTCCCGAAGCGCTCCGCCAGGATGTCGGGAGCGATCCCCCCGAAGCGCCCGGCGCGCAGGATCTCGTTGCGGCTCGGCGGTCGCCCGCGCCGCGGTCTCGACTCGAGTTCGAGGCTCATCGGAGCGCGCCTTCGAGCGCGACCCGTGCGGAGGTCCCGGCGTCGCGATCCTTGACCAGGAGGGCGACCGTCGCGGACAGGCCGTGCTCGGCCGCGAACGATCCCGACAGCGCCCGGGATCCCGGGACGACGACGGCCCCGGCCGGGACCACGAGGGGCGTCGCCGCGGTGCCCTCCAGGATGCGGCCGCGGACCAGGTCGTACAGCCGCGAGGTCCCGGTCAGGATCACGCCGGCCCCGATGACGGCGCCGCGCGCGACCAGCACGCCTTCGAGCAGGGCGCTGCCGGCGCCCACGAACGCGTCGTCCTCGACGATCACCGGTCGTGCCCCGGGCGGTTCGAGGACGCCGCCGATGGTCACGCCCGCCGCCAGGTGGACCCGCGCCCCGATCTGCGCGCACGACCCGACCAGGACGTGTGAATCGACCATCGACTCGGGCCCGACCCAGGCGCCGATGTTGACGTACGACGGCGGCATGATCACCACGCCATCGCCGAGGTGGGCGCCGCGTCGGACGGCCGTGCCGCCGGGCACGATCCGCCACGGACCACCGGCGAGGTCATCGCGCGGCGGGACGCCCGCCCGATCGCGGAACGCCAGCGGACCGGCGGTCGTGTCGGTCATCGTGCGATCCGCGAAGCAGGCGAGGATGGCGGCCTTCACCTCGGGGCGCACGCGCCAACCGTCGGGCGCGGTCGGATCGGGCTCGGCCGCCCGGACTCGCCCGGCCTCGAGGTCGTCGAGGATCGTCAGCGGGTCGATGACCCCGACGGATGCCTCGGCTCCTTCGCTGATGCGCTGCGTCTCGACGGTCATGCGACCGCCTCGCGGGGCGTCATGTCCGCGGCGATCCGTCCGCCGCCGGCCTCGACGAGGCCGAGCCGGCGCAGGGTGACGGCCATCGCGGCGCGGCCGTCCGCGTCGAGCTGGAGGAGCGGCGCCCGGACCATGTCGGAGTCGAGCAGGCCCATCAGCATCAGCGCGGCCTTCGCCGGGACCGGGTTCGGCCCGCCGCGGAAGTTGCCCAGGAACAGCGGCAGCCAGCGATCGTGGGTCCGCCGGGCGGTCTCCCAGTCGCCGGCCCGGACCGCGGCGCACAGGGCCACGAGTTCGCCCGGGATCTCGTTCGAGGCCACCGACACGACGCCGTCGCCGCCCATCGCGAGGATCGGCAGCGTCCAGGCATCGTCGCCGGCAAGGACCGCGACGTCGCGTGGCCGGTCGCGGCAGATCCGCGCGATCTGCTCGAGGTTGCCGCTGGCTTCCTTGACCGCGATCACGCGCGGGTGCTCGGCCAGCCGCAGGAACGTGTCGGCATCGACGTTGGCGCCGGTCCTCGACGGGACGTTGTAGACGACGATCGGCAGGTCGCCCTCGTCGGCGATCGCGCGGAAATGCGCCTCGAGCATCCGGCTGTCGGGCCGGTTGTAGTAGGGCGCCACGACCAGCGCGGCATCGGCGCCCAGCTCGGCGGCGCGGCGGGTGGCCGCGATGGTGGCCGCCGTGTCGTTCGTGCCGGTCCCCGCGACGACGCGGACCCGGTCACGCGAGGCTCGCTCGGCGACGACCTCGACGGTCGCCGCGATCAGGCGCTCGCGCTCCTCGATCGAGAGGGTGGGGGACTCGCCGGTCGTCCCGCACGGGACGAGGCCGTCGATCCCGGCGAGGATCTGCCAGCGGACCAGCCGCCGGAAGGCGGCCTCGTCGAGGGTCCCGTCGGGCGTGAACGGCGTGACAAGTGCCGTGAACGCGCCGCGGAGGAAGGGTCGGGTGGATCGGGTCGGGCGGACGGTGCGGGTCATCGGAGGCTCCTTTCAGGCAGCGATGGGGGCGCGAGCGATGAGCTCGTCGACGATGGGGTCGAAGGCGTGGAGGCCGGGCGCGCGTGGCGCCCGCTCGAGCCAGTCGGCGGCGGCGAGGATCCCGGCCGCGTAGGCCGACCGGTCACGGGCGGTGAGGCGCAGCTCGACGGTCTCCCCGGCGGCATCGAAGCCGACGAGGTGCATCCCGGGCGACGCCCCGGCCCGGACCGACACGACCTCGAGGTCGTCGGGGCCGGTCAACCGGGGATGCGCGGCGGCGATCCGGCGCGCCAGGTCGCCGGCGGTGCCGGACGGTCGATCGCGCTTCGACCGGCGATGCCACTCGAGGAGATACGGGTCGAACGCGTCGAGCGGACCGAACAGCTCCACGGCGGCCTCGACGAGGCGGGTGAACAGCACGACCCCGAGGCTGAAGTTGCTGGCCGCGACCGCGGAGGCCTCGTACTCGCGAAGGAGTGCCTCGGCCGTCGAGCGGTCGCTCGTCCAACCGGTCGTGGCGATGACGAAGCGACGGCTGCCGGCCTCGAGGGCCGCCGCGAGGTTGGCCAGCACGGCATCGGCTCGCGATGCCTCGACCACGACACCGCCACCGGCGCCGGCCAGGTCCGCCGGGTCGTGTCGACCGCCGTGCGGCCGCCCCACGACACGCACCGATCCGGGTCGTCGCCCGCCATCGGTCCGCTCGAGCGCGGCCGCCTCGACGGCACGCCCTAGCGGTCCGTCGCCGAGGATCAGCATCGTGTCCATCTCGTGGTCCCTTCATCGTTGGTCGAAGGGGCCGCCGGGCGGAGGTCAGGGCATCAAAAAACCGCGGTCACCGTCGTGGTGCCGCGGCCCCTGGAGCCTCCGTTCCCTGGAGGCCCCGGTTCGTCTGGTCGGACGCGCCGTTTAGAGCCCCAGGGCCCGTGCCTCCCGGCAGGGCCGCCAGAGCTTCTTCTTGGACTCGTCCGAGAAGATTCGGCGGTTCATACTGCAACTCTTGCATACGTCGAGCGGATGATGCAACCATTTTCCACTGACCCGCCGGTTGCATCTCGGTGCCAGTCGGTGATACACATCGTCGGTGCCCCCGCAGCGACCCCGGTCCTGGCGTTCGCGTCTCCTGTCGCCCGTCGTGCTCGGTATCGCGCTGTACCTCGCGATCGGCTCGATGGTGGCTGGGGCGACCTACACACCGACGCCGCTCGGCACCGGCCGGCGTGGTCGCCGGAGCCATCGACCCGGTGCCGACCGTCGACTGGCCGACCGCGACCCCCGGATCCGCCGGCCCAGCGGGCGATCGTCGCGGGCACGTCGGTCACGCTGACCGACGACCCGCGCGACCTGCGCGAGGCGAGACTCGATGCCCCGCCGCTGGCGAGCCTGACCGGCTACCGCTGGCCGTTGCCAAGGGGTCGGCTGACGCAGCCGTTCGGTCCGACCCGATCGGGCTCGCGGGTCGTCGATGGCGAGCCGTTCCACGACGGGGTCGACCTCGCGACGTTCTGCGGTGACCGGATCGTGGCCGCCCACGACGGCATCGTCCTGGCCGCGGGCCGCCACTACGACGACGCCATCGGCTGGCTGGGCGACCTGACGGCGTACTACCGTCGCCTCGATGCCAAGCAGCTGTGGACGACGCTCCCGATCGTCGTGGTGATCGATGACGGCAACGGGTATCGGAGCATGTACGCGCACTTCGAGAAGGTGGTCGTCAAGCGAGGGCAGCGCGTCCACGCGGGCGACCTCCTCGGCTACGAGGGACGGACCGGGCATGCGACCGGCTGCCACCTGCACTACGGCCTGTTCAGCCCGTCCGAGCGCGGCGAGATCGCCATCGACCCAGGTGTCGCCAAGCGGATGAAGCTGCCACGGGCCGAGATCGCGCGCGTCGACCCGCTCCTGGTCCTCCCGGCTCGGCCCGCCGGTCCTAGGGTCTCCGCCGATACCGTCGTGCGATGAGCCAGTAGGCCGGGATCGACCCGAGCGCGGCCGACATCGACATCGCCGCCCCGTCGCGGGTCTCGAGGGCGAGGAGCCCATCGGTCGACGCGGCGTCCGCCGGGCGGGCATCGACCTCCGCGAGGTCGATCGCGACGCGGCCGGGTTCGGCCTTGCCGAGGCTCGCGATGAGCGCCTCGGGACGGCCGCCCGCCTCGTACTCGGCGCGGACCTCGGCGTCGGACTGCCAGGTCGGGCGGCGCAGCAGGATCGCCCGCCAGGCGTCGGCGATGCCCTGCGTCACGGTCCCGTCACCGGGCGACGACGCCGCCGCCACGGCCTCGCCGCGGGCCCAGCGGGCGGCCTGGTGGAGCAGGCCGTATTCGTCGAGATCGGCATACGAGGCCAGCCGATCAGTCGGTGAGCCATCGCCGAAGATCGCCCGGATCGACGGCCCGAAGACCTCGTCGAGATCGAGGTCGATGGCGCGCACCGTCCGGTGGAAGTAGACCTGCTGGTAGATGAACCGCCGCGAGGTCAGGAACATCTCGAGGGCGGGCAGCCCGGGTTCGAACAGGGTCAGGCCCCGCTCCGAGATGAAGGCGTAGCGCCGCAGCCGCTCGACATCGATCGGGCCGATGGCGACCCCGGTGAGGTAGGCGTCGCGTCGGACGTAGTCGAGGTTGTCGACGGTGAAGACCCCGGACAGCAGCGGCTGGAGCCAGCGGACCCAGCGCGGCATCGCCGGGTCCCGCAGGGCCGGCTTGGAGATGAGGAAGGCGACCCAGGCCGGATCGATCGACTCGTCGTCGGCGAACGCGTCGCGCTCGGGGACGGCGCCCGGCGCGCGGCGCAGTCCGCGCAGCAGCGGCCCGAGCTCGTCCTCGATGATGATCCCCGACAGGTCCTCGTGGGTGAGGCGCTTCCCGGCGGGGCGTCGCGCGTCGTCGGGGGCCGCGAAGGCGGACAGGACGCGGTCGTCGAAGAAGTGCGCGAACGGACCGTGACCGACGTCGTGAAGCAGGCCCGCCATCCGCAGGGTCTCGACGACGAGGCCCTCCGATGGCGCCGGCTCGCCGAGCCCGACCAGGGTGGAGCGAAGGCTGGGATAGAGCGACCGCGCCCACAGGCCGGCCTCGTGCATGACCCCGAGGCCATGGGTGAAGCGCGAGTGCTCCGCGGTCGGGAAGACCCAGCGGGCGCTCTGCAGCTGGCTGATCCGGCGCATCCGCTGCAGCCAGGCCGTGTCGAGCAGGTCCTCCTCGGCGACCGTCTCGTCGGCCAGGCCCGCGACCGCCGACTCAGGCGGCGTCAACCGCTTGGTCAGTTCCACGTAGCCGTGGATCGGATCGCTGATCAGGTTGACCGCGCTGAACGGGTGGCGTCGCGTCATCCGTAGTTGGCCAGCGCCCGACGGTGGGTGGCGGCCACGTCGTCGCGGAGCGCGGCCGGCGCCAGCACCTCCACGTCGTCACCCCAGGACAGGATCCACAGCCGGATCTCGATCGTCCCCGACACGGTGGCGCTCCAGCGCAGCGAACCGTCGGCGTCGGTCGCCACCGTCTGGGTCGGGTGCCAGGTCGCCTCGAGGACGCGGCCGGCGACCGCCGCGGCGAAGCGCAGCACGATCTCGACCGGAGGCTGGTCCGCGATGATGTCCCAGGCCGCGCGAAGCGCGCTGGTCGTCGCCGCCGGATCGGGCGGGTCGAAGGTCCGGGGCGTCAGGGACGCCGCCCGGATCCGCTCGATCTTGAAGGTGCGTAGCGCGCCACGTTCCTCGTCGAACCCGATCAGGTAGAGGGCGTGCGTCTGCAGCGACGGCTCCAGCAGGAACGGCCGGACCGTTGCCCGGCGCGGGGCAGCGCCGCCCTCGTAGCGCGCGGGTTCGTAGTCGATGGTGACGACCCGGCGCTCGGCCCAGGCTCGGGTGAGGAGGCGGACGTTGGCGCTGAATCGCTCGTCGCGAGGCGCCTTGGACAGGCCGTCGAGGGTCCGCTCGACGTGTTCGGCGAGCGGTGGCGGGAGTCCGCGTTCGAGCTTCTCGAAGGCGGCGGCCAGATCCGGGTCGTACTTGTCGGCATAGCGGACCATCAGGCGTGCCGAGAGCACGACCGCCATCGCCTCCTGCTGGGTCAGCTTCAGCGGCGGGAGGAAGGCCTTCTCGGAGTCGATCCCCCACACGCCGTCCTCGCCCCAGACCGGGAGTCGGAGCTCCTCCTGGAGGGCGATCAGGTCGCGGTAGACGGTGCGGACCGACATCCCCACCCGGGTCGCGATGTCACCCGTGCGCATGCCCTCGGGGTGGGCCTGCAGGATCGAGACCAGGCGGGTCAGCCGGGCCAGACGGTCGCGCTTGGTCGCATAGCGTCCGCGCTCGTCATCGATGGTCATTGGCCCGGAGGATAGATGAACGTGTCGCGCCCGCGCTCCGTGGACGTCAACCGGAATTCGATCGTGCCGAGCAGCGCGTCCGGGACGATCTCGTGGCGCCTCGCCGTTGACGCTTCCCGCCAGCTGGCCGAGCTGGCCGTCCATGAAGACCCAGTAGTCGAGCTGGCCGCGCCAGCGGTGGAGGTCGGCGTCTCCGACCAGCCAGGTCGCCTGCGGAAAGGCGTCACTGAAGATCCGACCATCGACGGCGATCCGGCAGCGGCGGGCACGGGCGTCCTCGATCACCTCCACGCCCCGGTCCTCGGCGGTCGCGCGGAGCTCAGGGGTCAAGGCGACGCGGAGCGCCTGGAGGTCGATCGTGTCGGCCCCGACGGACCCCGGCAGGACGGATCGCCAACCGGCCTGCGGGGCCGTCGTCCAGGCGCGATCACCGACGCTCGCGGCACCGTACTGGCCCAGTTGCCGGTTGGTGGCGACATACGCGAGCCAGCGGAAGTCGTCGTCCACCCGTCGCCCGGCGAGGTCGATCGAGCCGATCGGTTCGAGGTCGACCGTCCCGGTCATGTGCAGGTCGAGGTGCGCACTCGGGCCCGCTCGCGAGCGGCTCGTCGCAGCGCGGTGGTTGATCGGTCCCGGTCGTCGGGCCGAAGCGCGACGCCGCGCGCGGAGTATCGCGCAGCGCCATGTCGTTGGCCACCGCCACCGTCGCGAACAGGACGCCGGACAGGAGCGTGATGATCACGGCGATCGCGGCGCCGCCGAGGAACCGGTGCCGGCGCAGCGCCATCCCGCCCTGGATCCGGCGCGCGACCCCGAACCCGCTGAACAGGCTGGTCGCCAGCAGGGCGATCAGCCATGGATAGGCCGCCTCGAACGACGGCAGCAGGGTCCGCGACCCGTAGGCCAGCAGCTGCGTGACGACCCCGGTGATCGATGGCACGAGGCAGAGCAGGGCCAGGACGCCGAGACAGACGGTCGCCGGAAAGGCCACGTTGCCGCGCGCCACGGGCGGCCAGATGACGCCGGCGAGGGCGATCGCGATGGGGGTCATGGCGGTCAGCCCGACGACGACATCGAATGGGCCGCCCGGCCGATAGGCGAGCAGGACCAGCCCCGCCGCCACCGACCAGCACACGACGAGGGCGACCGCGATGAGCCTGAGTTCGAACTGGCGGACCCGCACCCGCTGAGTCTAGGCGCAGGCCGCCGAACCCGGGTCTCGACGACGGCCGCAAGTACCGGGCCGGGTGGGACCGCCGGGTCATCGTCGCGAGGCGGTCTGGCCGGGAGCATGCCGATACCACCGGATCGAACGTCCGGGTGGTGAGAGGGACAGAGGTCACGGTGGGACATGGCCGGACAGGCACCGCGAGGGTCACGGGGTCACGGGCGATCATCTCGCCCAGGCTCGTCGCTGTCCCGGGGCGTGGCGGCCAACGCGGCCGGCCGTGGGCTCGCCTCGACGCAGGTGGCCCCGAAGCACCAGGTCAAGGCGGCGGCGACCCCGCCGGCACCGGCGACCCGGGCGGTCTATCGGCTGCTTCTGATGAAGGGCCTCACGCCGGCTGAAGCCTCCTCGCTGACCGCGTTCATGTGCGGTCTTCCCACGACCGACCTGCACTGGTCGCTGCAGCAGGTCAACCAGCTCCTGTTCCTGCGCCGGATGCGGCAGATCGGCCGGTTCGGTGACACCGATGGCGGGTCGAAGCGACCGCACTGATCGAGGAATACACCAGGCCTGACGGCGAACCTCCTCCCGCCGTCAAGGTCGAACGTCGAAGCGGCGCCAGGCCTCCTCCCGGCGCCGCTTCGGCGCGTTACGGCCTCCTTCGACCTGGACATGCTGGCCTCTAGCGTCCATCGGATAGCCCCGTTCTTATATGCTCTCGTGGTACGAGCGGGGGAAGAACGGCGGCCATCGCGGGTACGATTCGCCTGGATATCGCCTTATCGCCCGCTCCGGAAGGGAGCTGGAGATGGCGTCTAAAGCGTATCGACCGACTGGTGTGCTCATCCTGTCGGCCGTGGCCGTTATCGTCGGCGTGACCGATATCCTGGCCGGGCTGGGCGATATCGGGATCGGGGGAGGCTTCCTCAGCGACCGCGGATTCGGGGGGACCCTCGACGGGGTCATGACCGCCGTTGGGCTCGTCCTGGTGGCCGTTGGTGTCCTCGGGCTGGCGACAGGGATCGGGCTCTGGCGTGGGCACAACTGGGCCTGGCTGATCACGAGGCTGTGGGCGAGCGTGTGCATCATCGCCGGAGTCGTCGGCGTTGGATTGTCGCTGCTGAGCGACACGATCACGAGCCAGATCCTCGGCACCATCATCGGCTCCGGCGCAGCGGCCATCGTCGCCGCCGGTGTGCTCTGGTACCTCTATCGGCCGGCCGTGAAAGCGGGGTTCGGGCGCACCTAGGCACCGCCTACCAGGCCACCCGGTCGGTCGGCCGGTCCAGCGCCTGGCCTCCTCCCGGCGCCGCTTCGGCGCGCGATGGTCGAAGTAGAGGCACTCGCGCGCGGTACGCTGCGCATCAACCTGTCGAGCGAGGGTTTCGGATTGGCGAGTACGTTGTGTCCGACGTGCGGGACGGCCCGGACGGGCTCGTTCCGATACTGCCGATCGTGTGGGTTCGACTTCGACGCCACGGCGCCGGCCGCATCGACCCCGGCCGCTGCGGCCCCTGCCGCGGTCCAAGCATCAGGGCCCGAGGCGGCGCCGGCTGGGCCGTCGACCGCGAGTACCGGCAGTGGGCCCCAACAGCCGGCGGGCGACGTCATCGTGATCCAGGTCCGGCAACTGAAGCTCGCCGTCTGGGTGATCGCCGGTGGGCTGGTCGGCGCGATGCTCGCCGGCGCCCTCGTCGTGCCCTTCTTCGGAGCGAGCGGCGTCGTGCTCGGATCCATCGTGGGCATCGTCACGATCCTCGTGTCGGGTCGTGGATCGGGATGCGCCTCGGTACGGTGGCGGTCGGCCACTAGGTTCGGTCGTGTCGCGGGATTTCCGCTGGTACGCTTGAGGTTCGAGGGAGGGCGCGGTGGCGCAGGGGCGCGTCGTACGGCGGTTGGCGGCGATCCTTGTGGCCGACGTGGCTGGTTACAGCCGGCTCATGGGAGCCGACGAGATCGGAACCCTCCGCGCGTTGCAGGCCCACCGCGGCGAGTTGGTCGACCCTGCGATCGCCGAGCATCACGGCCGGACCGTCAAGACGACGGGCGACGGCATGCTCGTCGAGTTCGCGAGCGTGGTCGACGCCGTTGCCTGCGCCGCCGCCGTCCAGCAGGGGATGGCGCTGCGCAACGCCGGCGCATTGCCCGATCGCCGCATCGACTTCCGCATCGGCATCAATGTGGGCGACGTCATCGTGGACGAGGACGACCTCTACGGCGATGGCGTCAATGTCGCCGCCCGGCTGGAAAATCTCGCCGAACCCGGCGGCATCTGTATCAGTGGCGCCGTGCTGCAGCAAGTGCGCGACAAGATCGACGTCGCCGTCTCGGACATGGGTGAGCAGATGCTCAAGAACATCGCACGGCCGGTTCACGTCTTCCGTCTCGTCGTCGAGCAACATGCGGGCACGGCGTCAGCGCGCCCGAGCTTGCCGCTGCCGGACAAGCCGTCGATCGCGGTGCTGCCGTTCACCAATCTGAGCGGCGATCCGGAGCAGGATTACTTCGCCGACGGCGTGGTCGAGGACATCATCACCGGCCTGTCGCGGATCAAATGGATGTTCGTCATCGCCCGCAACTCGAGCTTCGCCTACAAGGGCAAGGCGATGGACGTGAAGCAGGTCGGCCGCGAACTAGGCGTGCGTTACGTCCTCGAAGGGAGCGTCCGGAAATCGTCGAACCGCGTCCGGATCGCCGGTCAGCTGATCGATACCGCAAGCGGCACGCACATCTGGGCTGACCGATACGACCGCGCGCTGGACGACATCTTTGCCGTGCAGGACGAGCTGACCATGAGCGTGGTCGGCGTCATCGAGCCGACGCTGCGCCAAGCGGAGATCGAGCGCGCCAGGCGGAAGCGGCCTGACAGCCTCGACGCCTACGATCTCTACCTTCGTGCGCTGCCCCTTGCCTTCACCGCGATGCCCCAGGACGCTGACAAGGCCCTTACCTTGCTCGAACAGGCGATCGAGCTGGAGCCGGACTACGCCGCGGCGCACGCGATCATCGCCTGGTGTCAGGAGCAGCGCTATCTGCGCGGCGGCCTCCATGCGGAAGCGAAGGAGGCCGCACTGCGACATGCGCGCACGGCGATCGCCGTGGGCGGCGACGACGCCGCGGCGCTGGCAACTTCCGGCTTTGTCGTCGCTGTCGTCGACAGCGACTTCGAAACCGCGACCGCTGCGTTCGACCGATCCTTCGCGCTGTCGAGCTCGTCGGCCCTTGCGCTCGGCTTCAGTTCCATCGTGCGCGCCTGGAAGGGCGACGACGCGATGGCCGTCGACCAGGCTGAGCGTGCGATCCGCCTCAGCCCGTTCGACCCCCTCGTCTACCTGCCCTACGTCGGGCTCGCCTACGCGCACTTCGCCGCACGCCGCTTCGAGGAAGCGGCCGCGGCGGCGGGCCGCGCAAGCCAGTCGAACCCGCGGTTCAGCATGCCCTACGTCCTGCACGCGGCCGCCCTGGCCGATCTCGGTCGCGACGAGGAGGCCAGAACGGTGGTACAGAGGTTGCGCGAGATCGAGCCCGATCTCACGGTCGCCACCGCGATTCGATCGGCACGCTACGCCGACCCGGACAAGAATGCCGAGTTGGGCGAAGCGCTACGGCGGACGGGCCTGCCCGAGTAGGGCTACTTGCGGTGTCGCGTCAGCGGAGCACATGTGGGTCAGGCCCACGACCAAGGGGCCGAGCGCCCCAGAGCGGGGCCGCGGCCCCAGGCCGCGGCCCGTCGGTCGGCTACGGCCCGAAGGTGCCGAGCCAGAGGGATGGGATCTGCTTCTCCGAGTCGGTCGCGGCCCACAACACGACCAGGACGGATCGGTCGCCGACGGCGACGGTCGGTGCCCCACGCCAGCCGGTTTGGTCGGCTGCCATCGCAGCGGGCATCGGTTTGAAGTCCCAGTCGACCCCGTCCCGGGTCACGAGGATCTTCTTGTCGTCCTTCAGGACCGTGACGAGTCCGAGCGATCCCGTGCCGACGGAGACGTCCGTGCGCTCAGCTGGCGACGCGAGGCTTGCATCCATCGGCAGCTCGCTGTAACCACTGGAGGTCCAGTAGGAGAACCGGCCGATCCCATCGGTGACGAGCGCGCCGCCCTTCCATGGCAGCGACGACACTTCCTTCAACCGAACCCCTGGCAGGTGCGCCGAGGTTGCGCCAGGTCAGACCGTCTGATGAGTGCCACATGTCGCCGCAGCCGGCCGGGATCGGGCAGGTGTCCTCGGGGTTGACCCCGCGCGCGATGAAGCCGTCCGACACGCCCACCACGTCGCCGAAGCCGGTGACGAAACCGAGACCACTGTCTTGGTCCCGGGACCACGTGGGGACTGGCATGGGCGTCCACTGTTCGCCGTCTGGGCTATACCAGCCGAAGCCTGCGTCCTGGAAGTCGCCGAGCTCGAAGCCCTGGTCCGCCCACACGACCTTGAGGCCGCGGCCGCGCTTCATCGTGATCTCGAGGATCCCATCCTTGAAGCTCACTTCCTTGTAGCGCGAGACCCAGTCATCGCCCAGCTTGGAGGCGACCCAGGCGTCCCAGTCGAGGTGGGAGTGGACCTGGGCGACGATGCCCTTGGGCCCGATACCGATCGACTGGATACGACCCTTGAACGGCGTCGTCACCGTGGGCTCGGCGGGTGGACGGATGATCCGGAGGACGTCCCGCGCAGTGGTCGGGGGCTGGCCCGCGATGTTGCCGCTGCCCCCGGGGTTGGACCAGCCGACGACGTGGTCCTGCCAGACGACCATCTCGTCCTTGAGCAGTTCGGCGTAGCCCGGGTCGGGATCACCGGGTTGGAGCGCGTGCCAAGTCGCGCCATCGGTGGAGGTGCTGACCGCGCCGGAGTCATCGAGCAGCACGAAGCGATCGCCCAGCCAGGCGACCTTCCTGAGGCCACCATCCAGGGCGACCTTCGTCCACGTAGCGTCGGGGCTGAGAGCTGCCGGCGGCGTGACCTCGGCGGTCGGGGTCGGGGTCGGTGTCGAGCTCGGGACGGCGACGGCAGCCGGGCTGGGACTGGCGATCACACCGGCCGTCGGGTCCGGGCTCGCGACCGCGGGCTGGCCGCGTTGGGTCACGAAGAATGCGCCACCGAGGGCGACGACCGCGACGACAACCGCCGCGGCGAATGTGGTTCTGGACATGGATCGGGTCCTCCGCGCCGGCCACAGGGCACGGCGCTGACGGGTTCGATGGACCTCGTCCAGGACGGAATCGACGACGCGATCGGGCAGGACCTCCATGCCGACGGCAAGGTAGGCGGAGAGGAGGGCATCGGGATCGCGCGGCTTCGTCATGCCAGTTGCTCCTGGTCGAGGATGGGCGTCCGGGCGTCGGCTTCGAGCGCCGCCCGGATCGCCGCGGTTGCGTAGGACAGTCGGGACTTCGCGGTCCCGAGGGGGATTCCGAGGTGATCGGCGACCTCGGGCACGGTCAGCCCGAGGGCGTGGTGGAAGACGAGGACGGCCCGCTGCTCCGGCGGAAGTCGCCGGAAGCCGCGGTCCAGTTGGTCACGGTCGTGGATCGACAGGAACTCGTCGGCGGCGGCCGGGGCGTCCGTCTCGAGCAGGACGACATCGGCCGTGAAATGCCGGCCACGCCGGGCCTCGGCGTAACAGGCATTGACGAGGATGCGATGGAGCCACGCCTCGAAGCGATCGAGGTCGCGCAAGCGCAGGCAGCTCCCGCCACACCTGGACGAGGGCTACCTGGACCGCATCCTCGGCGAGGTTGGCGTCGCGCAGGATCCGATGCGCGATGAAGATGCAGCGGTCGCCGACCTCACGAACCAGGGCGCCGAAGGCCTCCTCGTCGCCCTGTCTCGCCTGGTCCACGATCGCTCGCAGCACCGCTTCCCTCTGGTCGTCGGCGCCGGGTCGGCACCGTCAACAGGCATGAGTCTGCGCCTCGGGTGATTCGTTCTATCTTGGGTCAGCGTCGGTCGGCTGGTCCGCGGGCGGCGTCGACGAAGACGCTGAACAGCCGCTCGAAGGCGGCCGGGGTCGACTCGGTCCGCTCGGGATGGCACTGGACGCCGAACACGAACCGGCCGTCGGCGGCCTCGACGCCCTCGATCAGGTCGCCGGCCGGGCTGCTCGCCCACGCATTCGCCACGAGTCCCGGGGCGAGACCGGTCGCCTGGACCGCCTGGTGGTGATAGGAGTTGACCCGCAGCACGCCGCCGCCGGCATTGGTCGGGAAGAGGATCCGGGCCAGTCGCGTCCCGGACGCGACCCGCAGCGGATGCTCCAGTGCCGGCCCGCGGCCCCAGCGCGGCCCCTGGTGACCATCGACATGCTGGAGCAGCGTGCCGCCGGAGAATGCATTGATCGCCTGGAACCCGCGGCACAGGCCCAGGACCGGGACGCCCTCGCCTGGGCCGCCTCCCAGGCGTCGGATTCGAGGGCGTCGCGGTCGGGCTCGACCGTGGTCGAGCCCCGGCTCGGCCGGCCATAGCGGCTCGGGTCGAGGTCGGCACCGCCGCTCAGCAGCAGGCCGTCCATCGTGGCGAACGCCTCGGCGCGGACGTCCGGCTCCGACGCGGCGTCGAGCACGACCGCCTCACCGCCGTGCCGGGTGACGCCGGCCGCGTACAGCGCGTTCTTGCGGGCGGCGATCTCGGGTTCGGACTGGCGGGCGGCCACGGCGACGGTGACGACGATCCGGGGTGCGCGCGGAGCGGGCGTGGGCATCGCCACACGATACCGCCCAGGTTCAGTCCGCCGCCGGTTCCTCCGAAGGCGCCTCTGACGCGCCGGGCTCTTCGGACTCGCCGGGCAACGGCGGCAGCGACGGTAGGTTCTCGGGATCGACCTGCGCGTTCGGGATGATGGCGAGCATCCAGCCGATGGCCAGGTAGTCCGGCTTGTACGCATCCGAATCCGGGTCGAGTGACGGGTAGGCGACCCGGTTCCAGTAGGCGATGCTGCGCCCGGTCGTGCCGTGCTTCTTGGCGATCGAGGTCAGGGTGTCGCCGGTCCTGACGACGTAGGTCAGGAAGGTCGGTTGTGGTGTCGGGGTCGGACGGACGAACGATGGGGTCGGGGTCGGGCCGGCCGGGGTCGGGACCGGGGTCGGCGTCGGTTCGGCGGCCGTGGCCGACGGGCTCAGCCGGTTGGCGGGTTCCGGGACGCACGCCCCGAACGCGACCGCCAGGAGGGCGACGGCCAGCAGCCCGGGTGCGCGATGACGGATCTCCACGACAGCCATGGTGACGCCTCGGCGGCGAACGCGGTGACGGGCAGTCAGTCGAGCGACGGGCTGGCCGAGTCCACCGGGGTCGGTGGCTGGAGCGACAGTTCGGCAGCCAGCGCCAGGCCTTCGGCCGCGGTCGCGATGCGGTCCCGCCCGCCCCGCTTGGCGACATAGCAGGCACGGTCGGCGGCCAGGAGGATCTCGGTCGTGGTCGTCCCGTCCTGCGGGAACGTCGCCACGCCGACCGACGCGCTGACCGACCCGGCGATGGCCGACACCGCCTGGCGTGCCCGTTCGGCGACCTGCAGGGCCCCCGACTCGTCGGCGTTGGGCAGGAGGAACGCGAACTCATCGCCGCCGTATCGGAAGATCAAGTCCGATTCGCGGCCCGCACGGACGAGGCCGTCGGCGATCTCGCGGAGGAGCGTGTCCCCGGCCTGGTGGCCGAGGTCGTTGTTGACATGCCGGAAGTCGTCGAGGTCCAGCATGATCAGGCTGAACGGCGTGCCGTCGCGGACGCTCCGCTCGAGCCACTCCTGGAACGTGCCGTGGTTGAGCAGTCCGGTGAGATCGTCGGTCCGGGCCCGGATCTCCACGGCCTGGAAGACCTCGGCGTTCTGGAGTGCGATGGAGACCTGCGCGGCGAACAGCTGGACGAGCTCCACCTCCTCCTCGGAGAAGGTGTTGCCGATCCCGAGCCGTTCGATCGTCAGGACGCCGATCGCGCCGCCCCGACCGCGGAGTGGCACGACGATCATGCTGCCGTCGACCGGCCCGACCTCGTCGTGGAAGTGGTTGACCCGCGGGTCGTTGCGTTCGTCGCTGATGAACACCGGTTCGTTGTGCTCGACGACCCAGGTGGCGACCCCGGTCTCGCCCGGCTCCCACGGCTCGAGGTAGGCCGCCGCGTGGATGCCGCGCGCGGTCAGCGGCGTCAGCAGGCGGGTCGTCGGGTCGACGACCTCGATGGCCACGTTGTCGCAGGCGATGAGTCGCCCGAGCCGGTCGGTGATGCTCTCGAGGACGCCCCGCGCATCGAGGGTCGTCAGGATCGATTCGGTGATGAGCAGGAGCTCGCGCTGGCCGCGGAGCTGCTGTTCGAGGGCGAGCGTCTGTTCGCGAAGGCGTTCGGTCGTGTCGGCGTTGGCCATCGCCTGGGCGGCGAAGCTGGCGTAGATCACGAGCAGGCGCAGGTCATCGTCGGTGAACTGGTGCAGGCCGAGCTTGGAGAGCACCAGGACGCCGAGGACCTGGTCGTCGAACAGCATCGGCGCCAGGAGCATCGACTCATCGAGATCGTCCTCGGTGCCCGGGATGGTGTCCGCCCGTGGGTCTGCCGCGGCATCGCCCAGGATCTGGGCGATGCGATGCTCGGCGACCCAGCCGGTGATGCCCTCGCCCAGTTTCACCCGCAACTGGTCCGGGGTCTCGTCGACGTACTCGCCGACCTGCCCGACCATCGCCACCGGGATGAGATCCTGGTCGACGAGTCGGTAGACCCGCGCGTTGTGATAATCGATCAACTCGCGCAACTCGGTGGCGATCGACTGTCCGATCTCCGCCACGCTCGACAGCCGGCTCAGTCGAGCACCCAACTGCTGGATCGACTGGAGCTGGGCCGCCCAGGTCGCCATCCGCTCGTAGTCCTGGGCTGCCCGGATCGCGACGCTCGCCTGCGATGCGAGGGCGGCGATCGTCTCGAGTTCGTCGTCGGTCCAATGGTGCGGCCGGTCGTGATAGATGTTCAGCAGCCCCAGGACCTCCGTGCCGTCGAGCAGCGGCGCGGTGCACAGCGTGTCGAACCCCTCCTGGACGACAGCCTCGCGAACGTCCTTGCCGCGTGGATCGTGGCGATAGTCGACCGCGAACAGGGGTCGCCGGGCGGCGATGGCGGCGGCCGGCAGGGACCGCGGCTGCGGGCTGCGGACGCCCGCGAGGAAGGCCGCGGACAGCCCGCGACTGATCTCGGCGACGGACTGACCGTCGTCGTGGCGCAGGAAGACCGCGGCGCGGTCGCCCTCGAACAGCATCATCGCGTGATCGACCAGGCCCGACAGGATGCGGTCGAGGTCGAGACGACTGCCGATGTCGCTCGCGACCCGACGAAGGGCGTCGGCTCGATGCAGCAGGTGGCTGACCTCGACGGCATGCTGCGCCCCGCTGATGATCGCCGCCGCCCCGTCGGCCACGATCCGGGCGACGTCGAGGTCGGCGGCCGTCAACGAGCCGGGCCGCTCACCGACGAAGAGCAGGACGCCCCACGGCTCGCGTGGCCCGGGGATGGCCATCGCCAGTTCCGGCCGGCCGTCGGGCAGGGCCGCCAGCCCGGCATCGTCTGGGTCGTCGCCGACGAGCAGTCCGGGCAGTGGATCCGCGCCGCCGCGACCGCGACCGGCGGCGAGTTCCAGGGCCTTGCCGAGGACCCCCGACCGCGCCGGGAGGTCGAGCAGCCGCGATGCCCCCGCGAGGTCGGCGGCGGCGGTCGCACGTGGGGTCAGCTGGTCGCCGCGGAGTTCCCAGACGACGACCAGGTGATGGCCGTACGCGTCGCGGACCGCCTGGACCGCCGCCAGCAGCGCCTCGTCCGTGTCGGCATCCGAATTGATCAGGCGGCTGATCAGTCGAGGCGACCGACAGGTCCAGGCGATGTCGCTCCGCATCGAGCGTGTCGGCCCGGGGTGTCTCGACGACGCGAGGTCGGGCGGGCGCGAACCTCGCGAGGGTGGTCGGGTCGATGCTTCGTCGGCCACCCCAGGTCCCGGTCGGGACGTTCGGGATGCCGTCGGGTGCGCCGGTCTCGGCGGCCGCCAGGAACCGGTGCAGGTCACCCAGTCGATAGCGTCGATCACCGCGCGGGTTGATCCGGTAGTAGCGCAGTCGGCCGGCGTCGCTCCAGGCCCGGATCGTGTTCGGGTGCACGCCCAGAAGCCGGGCGGCCTTGGTGACCGACAGGGTGGCGTCAGTGGGTCGTTGCGGAAGCGTGGTGGGCACGGCTCATTGAGGAAATGTGAACTTGGCGCCCCGAGCCTACCAAGCTCACACTTCTTGCCAATAGGCCGATGGTCCCGCTCGGTCAGCGGCCCCGTCGGGCGGTCAATCGGACGTAGATCAGGGTCGCCGCCACCGACCCGGCCCCGATGGCCAGGACGGCGAACAGGGCGAACGCCGGATCGCCCACGAGCCCAGGCCCCTGGCCGGAGCTACGCGGGTCGCCGCCGCCGGCCCCGGCGGGGCTCGGGGAAGCGCCCAGGACCGTGAACGCGCAGACCAGCCAGGCGATGGTCGCCGACAGGACCGCGCTGATCCGCCGGCGGCTCACGTGACCGCCTCTGCGAGGGCCAGCACGAGCCCGATGGTGATGAGGACGGCGCCGCCGGCCAGGCAGAGCGCGGCGGCCAGTGGTCGGCGGCGGTCACCCTCGGTCAGGATCCGCATCGCCTCCGACGGTTCAAGCGTCGTCAGCACGAGGGGACGGCCGAGCCCGGCGGCCAGCCACGGTGCCCCGGTCGGGTCCAGGGCCGGCACCCCGACCACGATCGCATGCTCGACCGACGAGACCTGTTCGATCCGGAGCCGGATGCGGGTCTCCGGCGAGGTGCCCGGCGGCGTTCGGTCGGGCACCTCGGCCGCCGTCCCGATCGACTCGCGCGGCACCACGATGAGCCCCTCATCGAGGTCGTCGTCGTTGACGGCGATCGACTCCAGCCCATCACGCACCTCGAACGGGACGCGCTCACGGCTGTCCTCGAAGGACACCCAATCGCCCCCCTGGCGCGCCTGGAGCCGTGTCCGACGGAAGACCAATGGGCGATGCGCGTCGTCCTCGAACTCTGCCTCGGCGTCGATCCGGCCGCTGACCTTGACGTAGCGAGGCGGCCCCGATGCGAGCTCGCGAGCCTCCGCGATCGTGACAGTCGGGGTCGCGCCGAGGAGCCGTCCCACGCGATAGCGCGGCCCGTATGTCCGAAGGATGAGGACGCCGCCGATCAGCGCGGAGACGCCGAGGATGATCGGGATGAGGGGAGGCACGGCGGCGATGATACGCGCCGGACATGAAAGGGCCCGAAGGAACCTCCACGACACATGGGCCTTGAGGCGATCTCAGCCGTTAGTGACGCTCGGCCTCTCCGGGCTGGGGACCACGGTAGGGGTCGGGGCCGGGCGGGTCAATGCGCTTGTCCACCGTTTCCGGACGACGCGAGCGAGTTATCCACCGCCCGTCCACAGTCCGGGTCGGGTCAGTCCGCCGACCGGCCGGTGGCGGGGTCGAGGGACGTGTGCTGTCCGCCGAACCCGGTCAGCACGAGCCGGCCCCCGACCAGTTCCGCGGCGGTCACGACGTCGGAGTGTGCGACCCGCCAGGCGACCGTCCCATCGGGCTCGATGGCGAAGGTCTCCACCTCGGCCCCCACGAGGACATGGGCCAGCCGCGGCGATCCGAGCAGCGCGATCAGCGGCGTGGCCGAGCGATGATCCCAGCGCGGCGCCCCGCTCCCGGTGTCGAGGCCGTAGGTATGGAACCCATAGGCGACGACCAGCAGGCCCGCCGTGTCCCAATGCAGCGCCCGCGGCTCGTCGTGGATGAGTGACGCGAACCGTGCGGTCCAGGCCCCGCGCGGACCCTCGAGACGCAGTTCGGCCCGGCACAGGGCGTCGGGGTCCGCGGCGACCGTCGGACCGAGATCGATCAGCTCGCCGCCCGTCTCCGACAGGGCGAAGACCGCCGGTCCCGATCCGCTCCCGCCCCACCGCCACCGAGCCCGGAGGCCGCCCGGATAGACGATCGTCGCGTTTCGCGGTTCGGGTGTCACCGGTGGGCTTCCGGCGCCCCCGTCGTGACCGGCTCGGACTCAGGCGATCGTTCCTCGGCGATCGGGGCGACGGTCGCATTGGACAGGATCCGCAGGGTCCCCGGCGGGACCGGGAAGACGGTCGTCGGCAGTCCCGCCGCGGCCCACACCACCGGGTAGCGCCCGAGGTCCGGATCCATGATCACCCGGATCGGTCGGGCGTGTCCGATCGGCGGGATGCCACCGATCGAGAACCCGGTCAGGTCGTGCGCCTCGCGAGCCGATGCGCGGCGAACGTCGGCGGCGCCGGTGACGGCGGCCAGGCGGGCGACGTCGACACGGTTGTGACCGGCCACCAGGCAGAGCAGCGGTTCGAGGCCGTCGGGCGTCGGGATCACGAAGACCAGCGACTTGACGATCTGACCGACATCGACACCGACCGCGGCGGCCGCCTCGGCGGCGGTGTGGGTCGACTCGTCGAAGACCGTGACCTCGATGGTCACGCCCTTGCGAGCGGCGGCATCAAGGACGCGTTGGGTCGCCGGCTGGACGAGGGTGTCGGGCACGGGCCGGAGTCTAGCATCGGGTCGCGAGGGTCGGACGGCGCGGGGTAGCATCGGGCCGTGATGGACGCCCTCATCCTGGCTGACGGGGATGCGCCGACCCGTGCCGATCTCGATGCCGCCTGGCCCGGCTGGGATGCGGGGATCGGGCTGGTCGTCGCGGCGGATGGCGGCGCGCGTCTCGCGGTGGACCTCGGCGTGCGGATCGACCACTGGGTGGGCGACGGCGATTCGCTTGGCGACGACGGGGTGGCGGCCCTCGAAGCGGCGGGCGTCGCGCTCGAGCGAAGCCGTCCCGACAAGGACGAGTCGGACACCGAGCTCGCCGTTCGCGCCGCCCTGGCCCTTGGTGCGGCCGGGATCGTCATCGTCGGCGCGCTCGGTGGGCCGCGAATCGATCACGCGCTCGCGAACATCGGGCTCCTGGCGATGCCCGAACTCGCCGGCCGCGAGGTCGCCATCTTGGATGGACGGACGCGGATCTCGCAGGTCGTCGCTCCGGGGCCCGGCGGCGACCCGGTCCTGCGCGCGTTGCCGGGTCGGCTCGGCGACATCGTCTCGCTCCTGCCGGCCGACGGCCGGGTGGATGGCGTCGCCACTCGTGGCCTGCGCTACCCGTTGAACGACGAGCCGCTCGCCACCGGCGCCGCTCGCGGGTTGTCCAACGTCCGGATCGCCGCCGACGCGGCGATCATGGTCCGCCGCGGTCGCCTGCTGATCGTCGAATCGCCTGCTACATTCGCGCCATGACCATGCCCGCCGTCGGCGACGTCGCTCCCGAGGTCGCCCTCCCCGATGAGACCGGGGCCGTCCACCGACTGGCCGATCAGCACGGCCGCTGGACGATCCTGTACTTCTACCCCAAGGACGACACGCCCGGCTGCACGGTCGAGGCGTGCGAGTTCCGCGACAGCAACACGACCATCCACGAACGAGGCGCGGACGTGTGGGGGATCAGCCCTCAGGGTGCCGCGTCAAAGCGTGCGTTCCGTGAGAAGTTCGACCTGCCGTTCACCCTGCTCGCCGACGAGGGACACGCGGTCGCCGAGGCGTACGGCTCCTGGGTCGAGAAGCAGAACTACGGCAAGACCTACTGGGGGACCGCCCGGACGACCTTCCTGGTCGACCCGGATGGCCGGATCGCCCGGGTCTGGCCGAAGGTCAAGCCGGAAGGCCATGCCGCGGACGTCCTGGCGGTGCTCGATACGCTCCAGGCGGCCCGGTCGACGTGATCCGCCGGCCACGTCGGGAGGCTTCGCCCGTGGGGGGAGACGAGCGAAGCCTCGGACCGAAGCGTACTGCCGTGTCCCACCCGGTGCAACACGCCCGACAGGCTTCGAAACCGTCCGAAACCAGCCGATGACGGAGTCGCCCGCGGCCGCCGACCACACTTGGCGCGCCCTCCGATTCATGGTCATCGCGGCCCATCCCGACGATGCAGATTTCGGGCCGGCCGGCACGGCCGCGCGTTGGATCGACGCCGGCTCCGAGGGCTGGCTGGTGTGCTGCACGAGCGGCGACCAGGGTGGCGAGGACCCCGATGCCGACCCGCTGGCCCTCGCGGCCACGCGTGAGTCGGAGCAGCGCGCCGCGGCCGCGATCATCGGCTACGCCGGCGTGACATTCCTCCACGGGCCGGACGGCTCGCTTGCCAACGACCTCGCCCTGCGCGAGCAGCTCGTTCGCGAGATCCGGACCTTTCGGCCCGACGCGGTGTTCGCCACCGATCCGGACACCATCTTCTACAAGGGTGGTGGCGTGAACCACACCGACCACCGGGCCGCGGGGATCGCCGCCGTCGACGCCGTCTATCCGGCGGCCCGCAATCCGATGGCCTTCCCGTGGTTGGCCAGGTCCGGGCTGGCCGCCCACGACGTGCGCCGGCTGTACCTGTTCTGGTCGGAACGGAGCGACACGTGGGTGGACGTGTCGGCCACGATCGACCGGAAGATCGCCGCTCTCCGCGCCCACGCGACCCAGATCAAGCGACCCGGAGGCGACTGGCCGAGCGGATCCGGTCATGGGCCAGCGAAGAAGGGGCCCGGATCGGGGTGGCGGCGGCCGAGGGTCTGCGGCTGGTCGTCATCGACGACGACGAGGACGAAGGCCCGGGCTGACGCTCGGTCAGGCCTCCTCGAGGAGGAGTGGCCGGACCTTGCCCCAGTTGTTCCACAGCTCGGCGAGGCCGTCGGCCCGTCGCCCGAGCATCGTGACCATCTCGCCCAGGGTCAGGTCGCCCGCGACGCCGGCCAGGTACTCGTCGGCGGCGACCGTGACGTCGCGGTACATGCTCGCCGTCGCCTCCTCGTTCGGCCACTTGCGGACGCGCATCGGGTCGAGCCCCGCGTAGCCCAGCGCCAGCGACATGTCGCGCTGCGATGGGTACCGATTGTCGGTCCAGCCTCCGAGCCCATCGAACCGATAGCCGAGCGACGCGAGGGCGTGGGCGATGTCACGGTTCTGGGTCTTGGTGAACGGGCCCCAGAACGGGTGATCGTCGGGGAACTCGAGGGCCGAGGCCTCGATCGCGTCGGCGACGATCGCCTCCACGAGCCCGGTCAGCATCAACTGCCAGCGCCGTCTCGCGTCGGGGTCGTCGCCGGCCAGTTTGGCGACGAGCGTGGTCATCGCCGCCCGATCGCCACGCACGAGCTTGAAGATGCGTGGCGCACCGCCGGCTTCGAGGGCCAGCCCGAGCGTCTCGTCCTCGTCGAGCCCGGGGAACCCGAACGAGGTCGTCGCGGGCGGGATGAGGAAGGTGGACGGATCCTCGCTGGCCCGCTCGTCGCAGTCCGCGACGGCCGTCCGCGCGGCGAGGCAGGCGGCATCGGCGTTCGCGGCGCCGATCCGGGCAGCATCCGCCTCCAGGCTCAGGCGATCGAGAGTCGCGACGATCGCCGCGGCGGCCTCGTGCTCCCTGGCCGCGGTCACCGTCGCGTCGCGCGCCTCGTTGTTGATCCGGTTGATCTCGGTCAGCCAGTCACGTGCCGCCGCCTCGAGCTCCTCGGGAGTCGTGGCGGCCGCGACGGCGGCCCGGAACCCGCCCTGGGCCGCCTCCTTGGCCGCGTGCACCGCGCGCGGGTCCGCCGTCGATCGCGCGGCGAGAGCGGCCGCCTCGTGGCCGTCGTAGGTTCGCTGGGCGAGGCGAAGCGCATCCTCCGCCGCATCGGCCTGGGTCCGCGCCCGCGTCGCCAGTTCACAACGCTCGTCGGCGAGGCGGCGCTCCTCGGCGCAACGCTCGGTCGCGCCGGGCGCGGCCTTGGCGGTCGAGGCGGGTCGTTCGGCGAGGGCGACCGCGGTGGAGACGCCGACCCCGATCGGCTCAGTGTCCTCGGCCGTGGCTGGATCGGCCGCGGCGGCGGTCCCGTTCCCCTCGCCGACCGCGAGATCGCGGGTCGAGTTCGCGACGGCGGCGACGGTCGCCGCCCGGATCGCGGTCAGGACCGGGTCGATCCCCGACGAGATCGGGATGCCGACCATCTGCCCGTCCGGGCCGGCGACCCGCACCTGCATCGCACCGGCCATGGCGAGGGTCGGGCCCGTGCTCGAACCGCCGATCGGCGTTCCGGGTCCGGGACCGACCGGGATCGCGCCCGTGACCGGACTGCTGAACCGAACGGTCGTTCGACGATCGAGGGCGCCGGACGGCACCGCACTCGCCATCCAGCGGCGATCGGCAGGGCCGCCGCGGGCCGGCTCGGCGGCCATCGCGGTGAACGCGTCATCGGACAGGGTCGTCGCCCGGCGGGGGATGGCATCGTGCGCGAAGGTCACCCGAACGTCGCGTGGCGCCGGTGGACGAGCACGAATGAACTCGATCAGGGCAGCGCCGCTGACGACGCCGAGGACGAGGCCGAGGGCCAGGAAGCTGAACTCGCTCGCTGTCACCCTGCCCGCATCCCGGGGTTCGTGCTCCTGCGCGTGTGCGGCACCATCGCGCGGCCAATGTAGCTGCGACTCCAGGCGGCGTCAACTCGCGGCGCACGCTCACGACGGGTCTCGACGTGCATGGCGTGGGGGCCGGATGGTAGATTCCGGCCGTCGGCGGTCCGGCCGATCCTCCGTTCGCGCCCGAGTCCTGAGCACCAGGGAAAGGCACGCCCGCTTGGCCATCGAGCAGCCCCAGGAATTCCTCGTCCAACCCGTCGACGCCTCCTGGCTCCAGTGCAACATCGAGTGCCAGGAAGCGTGTCCGGTCGGGACGAATTGCCGCGGCTACCTCAACCTCGCCGCCGAGGGCCGCTTCGAGGAGGGGTACATCCTGTCGCGCGATCCCAACCCGGTCGCGGCGATGTGCTCGTATGTCTGCTCCGCCCCATGTGAACGGGCCTGCCGTCGGGGCGACATCGACCGCCCGCTCGCCATCCGCGCCATGAAGCGGTTCCTCGTCGAGTGGCACGAGGCCTCGGGCATCCCGGACGTCATGCCCCAGATCACGCCGCGCGAGGAGCGCGTCGCGGTGGTCGGCGCCGGGCCGGCAGGGATCTCTGTCGCCCGCGAGCTCGCGACCAAGGGCTACCAGGTGACGGTCTTCGACAGCCTGCCGTATGGCGGCGGCACGATGCTCATCGGCGTGCCCGCCTTCCGACTCCCGCGCGAGGCGATCGAGATGGACGTCCGCCTGGTCGAGCGGCTCGGCGTCACCTTCGTGTTCGACACGACGATCGGCAAGGACATCACGTTCGACCAGCTCCAACGCGACTTCGACAGCATCGCGATCACGGCAGGGGCGATGGACGCGGTCGCCCTGGACATCCCGGGCGCCGACCTCGAAGGTGTCCAGTACGGCGTCGACTACATGAAGAAGGCGAACCTCGGCCAGGAGCTGGAGGTCGGGTCGGACGTCGTGGTCATCGGCGGCGGCTATACCGCGATGGACTGCTCGCGGACCAGCCTTCGCCACGGCGCCGAGCGCGTCTCGATCGTCTATCGGCGCACCCGATCCGAACTCGTCGTCGACGAGGAGGAACTCGGCGAGACCGAGCGCGAAGGCGTCCGGATGGAGTTCCTCGCGAGCCCGATCGAGGTCCTGGGCAAGGACGGCAAGGTCACTGGCGTCAAGTTCATCCGCAACCGCCTGGGCGAGCCCGATGCCTCGGGTCGCCGCTCCCCGGTCCCGATCGAGGGATCCGAGTTCATCATCCCGGCCCAGACGGTCATCCCGGCCGTCTCCCAGGCCGCCGACCTCACCTTCCTCCCGATCGAGGCCAGGTTCGAGATCAACCGCGGCCGGGTCAAGGTGGATCCCGCGACCTACGCCAGCAACGTCCGCGGCGTGTTCGCCTGCGGCGACTTCGTGACCGGCCCGACGACGCTCATCGAGGCCGCCGGCCACGGCAAGAAGTGCGCCTACGCGATCGATCGCTACCTGTCGGGGCGGACCGACGTCACGGTCGCCGCCAACGTCAAGATCACCAGCTCGTGGCGCCACGACATGCCCGAGTTCTACGACGTGCTGCCACGCCAGCACATCCCGATGGTCCCGCTCACCGCGCGGATGCCCTCGACCGAACCGGTCGTCAACTTCAACACCCCGGTCGAGCTGGGCTACGACGCCAACGGCGCGGTCGCCGAGTCCACGCGCTGCCTGATGTGCAACTACAACATCTGGTTCGACCCGTTCCGCTGCGTGCTGTGCGGCGCCTGCGCGGATGTCTGCCCCGAGGGCGTCATCCACATGGTCGACATCAACACGCTCAAGTCCGAGGGCCTCCTTCCGGAGCTCGAAGAGGCCTACGGCTGGGACAACGGCGGGGCGATGATCCTCGACGAGGAACGCTGTATCCGCTGCGCCCTGTGCGTCAAGCGATGCCCGTTCGACGCCATTACGATGGAGCGGTTCGAGCTGCAGGAGATCTCGACCGACGGTCGGCTCTACAAGGAGTCGTATCGGGACGCGCAACTCGCCGGGACGCCCGGCGTGGCAGGAGGATCCAGGTGAGTTTCCTCGAGCGGGTGGACCAGACCATCCGCCGGAGCGTGGTGTGGCGCTCGCTCTTCCGCCAGCCGTACCCGCGCGACGAGCGTTCGCGCGCGTACGCGGTCATGAACAACGTCTTCCTGCACATCCACCCGGTGCGCGTCCGCCAGCACGCCGTCAAGTTCGCGTACACGTTCTGCCTGGGCGGGCTGTCGTTCTTCCTGTTCCTTGTCCTGACGGTGACCGGCGTCTACCTGATGTTCTTCTACGTGCCGTCGGAGTTCATGGCCTACACGAACATCCTGGAGATCCAGAGCCAGGTGACGTTCGGGCTGCTGACCCGGAACATCCATCGGTGGGCCGCTCACCTGATGGTCTTCTTCGTCTTCCTGCACATGATGCGGGTCTTCTATCACGGGGCCTACAAGCCACCGCGTGAGTTCAACTGGGTGGTGGGGGTCGTCCTGCTCTACCTGACGGTGCTGCTCAGCTTCACCGGCTACCTGCTGCCGTGGGACCAGATCGCCTACTGGGCGATCACCATCGGCACGAACATGGGCGGCTACGCGCCGCTGTTCAACACGCCGACCAAGCTCATCCTGCTGGGCGGCCTGGAGGTCGGCCAGAACACGCTGCTGCGATTCTACGTGGGCCATGTGATCTTCCTGCCGCTCATCGCGGCCATCTTCCTCGCGGTGCACTTCTGGCGGATCCGCAAGGACGGCGGGATCAGTGGACCGCTCTGATGTCTGACACGAAGACGCCGCCCGAGACCGAGACGCGGGTCGTCCTGCCGGTCGATCCGACCCGTCGCACGGAGATCGACAAGCAGCGGGTGCCGATGTCGGCGCGTCCCTATCGCCTCCTCGCACTGGTCAAGCAGGACGCCGTCGTCCGGGTCCAGAAGGAGCCCGACGACACGGTCATGACCTGGCCGCACCTGCTGACCATCGAGTTCCTGGCGGCGGGCATCCTGAGCATCTTCCTGCTGCTGATGGGCCTGTTCATCAACGCCCCGCTCGAGGAGCTGGCGAACGGCAACGTCACCCCCGCGGTGGCCAAGGCGCCGTGGTACTTCCTGGGCCTGCAGGAGTTGCTGGCCTACTTCCACCCGACCGTGGCCGGCGTCCTGGTGCCCGGGTTCGTGGCCGTCGGCGGGGCGCTCCTGCCGTTCATCGATCGCGGCAACATCCTCGCCGTCCGCCCATCCGAGCGGAAGACGGCGGTCATGCTGTTCACGATGCTGCTCTGCCTCGGGTTCATCCTGACCTTCATCGGCATCTTCTTCCGCGGACCCGGCTACGCCTTCGTCATCCCGTTCGTGACGAGCCCCGGACTCCATTTCGCCCTATGACGACCCAGCGAAGGACCGCGCGCGCATGAGCAACTACCACGTCGAACTCATCGACAAGCCCGCCGCCCTGACCAAGGAGGCGATCAAGTCGCTGCGCAAGCAGCAGGTCCAGGGCGTGTCGCGCCGCCAGTTGATGCGGTTCGCGCTCGGCACCGGGATCGGGCTGTGGCTGCTCGAGGTCACCGCCGGGACGCTGGCATTCGCCTGGCCGAACCTGGCGAGCGGCTTCGGTGCGCCACTCGTGATCGGCGATCTCGACACGATCAAGTTGCAGAACGGCTCGCTGCCGATCGAAGAGGGCTTCCCGGCCTACTACCCGGACGCCCGCTCCTTCGTCATCCTGTTCAACCCGGGGCAGCAGCGGTTCACGGCGGGCGAGGACGCGACCGGCGACGGCAGCGCGCTCAACGTCCGGGCGCTCTATCAGCGCTGCCCGCACCTTGGCTGCAAGCCCAATCCGTGCCTCAAGAACTTCTGGTTCGAGTGCCCGTGTCACGGGTCGCGCTACGACCGCCTCGGGATCAAGGCGGATGGGGCTGCCTTCGGGCCCGCGCCGCGCGGGATGGACCGCTTCGCCATCAGCGTCGATGCGTCCGGCGTCCTGACCATCAACACCGGCAAGCTCACCCTCGGCCCGCTCCCGGTGGCGCTCGGCCAGCCCGGGCTGATCCCGCCTCGGACCCCGACGGGGTGCATCTGATGGCCATGTCCGACCGCGCCGCCCGCCGAGGGGACCGATGACCGACACGCCCGGACAGGAGCCCGAGCAGCGTCTGCCCGTCCCGCGTCCGCCGGCCGAGGTCGCGCCGGTCGAGCGGTTCACGTCGCCGCCGTCGACGCGCTCCGTCGAGCTCTCGCCCGAGCGCGCCGCGCAGGTCGTCCGCCAGTCGTCGAACGCCCGGTGGGTCGGCTTCCTCGGCGTGATCGTGATCATCCTGTTCATCACGATCTACTGGTTCTACGAGCTGGCACCACTCGGGTTCTTCGAGCCGCGGCTGGATTCGGAGGCGGCGGCGCAGCAGGTCACCTCGGTCGAGCGCGGCTACAACCTGTACGAGGCGAACTGCGCGCGCTGTCACGGGGTGGACGGCCTCGGCCCCAACGACACGCCGCCCGGGATCGGCCCCGCCCTCAACCGCCAGGACAAGCTGTTCGCGCACCTGTCGGTCGACTACCTGAACAACATGATGATCGCAGGCGGCCGCTACGCCTGCGGCAACCCGAACTCGGCGATGCCGGTCTGGTCGAACGAGGGTCGTCCGGCAGGCCCGCTCAACTACATCCAGGTCCAGGACATCATCGCCTTCATCCGTGCACCCAGCAACGAGACCTACACGGTCCGCGACCAGGAGCTGTTCGAGCCCAAGATCGACCCACTCACCAACGAGGTCAAGACGTTCACCGGTTGGCGTGACGTCGACTACAAGCCGGCCCCCGGCGCAACGCCGTATCCGGCCTGCTGGTCGAAGGAGTTCGAGACGACCGCGTCGCCGGGACCGTCCGGTTCACCGGCCGCGTCGATCGACCCGAATACCCCGAAGGTGGCCCTCCAGGCTTCCCAGCTCAAGTGGACCAACTCCACCCTGACCGTCAAGGCCGCGACGGCCTTCGTCATCGACCTCGACAACCAGGACGCGGCCGTTCCCCACAACGTCCAGATCAAGGACTCGACGGGTGCGGTCGTGTACACGAGCGACACCTTCAACGGCGTGGCGACCCGTCAGTTCCCGGTCAAGGCGCTGGCCGCCGGGGCCTACCCATTCATCTGCACCGTGCACCCGACGATGACGGGGACACTCACCGCCCAATGATGTCGCCGTCATCGACGGATGACGGATGAGGATGGAGGACGATGGCCCAGCAGGCGCTCGGACCCGGAACCGCGGTGCCGCGCCGACGCGCCCTGATGGGGCTGCTCGACGCGAACGGTTGGACCTGGGCGTCGATCAAGGCGCTGTTCTGGCTGGTCGTCATCATCTTCATGCTCGGCTACCTGCCGGACCGCGCGTACTACCTGACGGTCGGGCGAACGGTCGACCTGGGGGTCCTCATCTGGTCGCCGATCAATCTCTGCCCGCCGTCCAACGAGGACCTGCCGTGCCCGGCACCGGTCGGCGCGATCATCCCGTGGGAACCGTCGCCACCCGAGCTGAGCCTGCCGCAGGCCCGGACCGACGGGTCCGTGCTCCAGATCGGGACCCAGATCCTGTACATCGGCGGGTCAGACGGGAAGACCGCCTCGGCATCCGTCTACGTCGCCCGGACGGTCGGGACGGGGAACTTCGACAAGTGGGCAGACGGCCCGCCGCTGCCGGCCCCGCGGGCCAACGCCAGCGTCCTGTACGTCGCCGGGAGCGTCTACGTCATGGGTGGCACGGACGCCTCGGGCGCCCCGACCGACACCGTGTTCGTCTTGAGCCCGAACAGCCTGACCGGCCAACTGGGCAGCTGGACGACCTCGGACCTGCTCAAGCTTCCCGCACCGCGGACCGGTGCCGCGGCAGCCCTCACCCCCGATGGCCTCCTGCTCATCGGCGGTCGCGACGCTAGCGGGCCGGTCGGGACGACCTGGAAGACGCTCCTCAACAACACCGGCGGGTTGAGTGCCTGGAAGGTGGAGGCGCCGCTCGTCACCCCGCAGGCCGATGCGACCGCGGTCCTCGTCGGCGACTACCTCTGGCTGTACGGCGGCAGCGGCCCCAGTGGCCCGGTCGGGGCCGTCCAGCGTGGCGAATTCGGCAAGGAGGCGATCGAGGGCCTGCCGGCCAACCCCGAAGAAGGCAGGCTCATCAAGTGGGGCATCTCGAACTCGATGAACCTCCCCGTCGCGCGCACGAACGCATCGGGCTGGGGGGCCAACGGCGCGATCTACCTGGCCGGCGGGAATGACGGCAGCGGCCCCAAGCCGGAGGTCTACTGGGCGGTCCCGACGACCACCGGCGAGATCCCCGAGTGGAAGCACCTGGCGGTCAGCGACCTGCCGGCGTCCGGTCTCGAGGGCGCACCGGCTGTCGTGACCGGACCGAACGTGGTCCTCGTCGGCGGCGAGACATCGGGCGACACGATCCTGGCCTCGAGCGTCAGGGCGAACACCGCCCCGCAGAGCCCGTACTTCCAGCTCGGCCTCGTCGGAGCGACCGTTCCCGGGATGAAGATCGAGGGTGAGATCGGCCAGCAACTCGGCTACATGAACGCGGCCCTGGTCGGCACCGTCAACTTCATCATCCTGATCCTGATCGGCGTGGCGTTCGCCCACCAGGAACAGTCCCGGGTCCTCCTCGCCCGGATCGGCAACCGGTTCCGCCGCCGCCGCTAGGGGGTCAGGCCGGGAAATCCCCGTCACCGGGTCCCACCGGCCCGCGACGGACCGGCAGGCCCGCCTTCTCCCAGGCGTCCATCCCGCCCGCGACGTTGACGACGTCCGTGCGCCCGGCACGGATCAGGTACCCGGCGACCGCCGCGGAGCGGCCACCCATGTGACAGACGACCAGCAGCGGCCGGTCGGGGGGCAGCTCGCCGACGCGGGTCATGAATGCCGAGGTCGGCACGAGCACCGCCCCCGGCACGCGGACCTCGGCGAACTCGGACGCCTCGCGGACGTCGAGCAGGATCGGTCGATCGGCGCCCTCGCGGAGCCGGCGCTCGGCTTCGTGGACGTCGACGGTCGGGATCGGGGGCTGGCTCACGGGACGCTCCTTGGGGGTCGGGCGGTCGGGACGGCTTGGCGAGGGAGGACCGGCGGCGGAAGTGTCGGACCGTCGAGGTTGGTCGCGAGATCGTCGAGCCGCAGGTCGATGGCGGCGACGAGCGCACCGATATCGAGGTCGGCCGCGTTCGGCCCCGGACCACCAGC
Organism: uncultured Chloroflexia bacterium; assembly: GCA_963746865.1. Lineage (GTDB taxonomy): Bacteria > Chloroflexota > Limnocylindria > Limnocylindrales > CSP1-4 > SPCO01. The sequence goes on along the minus strand of CAVVDB010000005.1, from coordinate 53,928 downwards.
TGACGCCTCGGACAGGAGGGTCCGTGCGCCCTCGAGGTTCCGGACGATCCCCGTCGGGTTGCCGCGGGCATCGTGGACGTAGGCGGCCGCGACCTTGATGAGTCCCTGCAACAGGGCACGTTCGGCGAGGTCATCGGTGCCCATCCAGGCGGGTTCGAGGTCCTCGTGGGCCTCGAAGAAGTCACCACGCTCGTAGGCCGCCAGCCCGGCCCGGATGGCCGCCGCCCGCTCGGCCTCGGGGAGCGGTCGGTACGCCTTGGCGCGGCCGTCGCGGCCGACGACGACGGCCCGCTCGGTCACGACAGCTCGGCCAGCGGGCGGCGGTTCGAGAACCCGCTGTCGAGGGTGTGCCAGAACCCGACGGCCGCCTCGCCTCGCTGCCAGCACAGCCAGACCTGGCGTCCGGAGACGAGCGCCGGGAAGTCGACCAGGCCGTGCTCGATGTCGCGGAGCGTCAGTCCGAGCGCGTCGATCCGCGCCACGCCCGCCGCCATCTGATCGATCAGGCCCTGCATCCGCAGGCGGGTCAGGCGCAGGTCATCCGCGATCGGGGGCTCGCCGGATCCGGGCGGCCGCTCGGCGACGGCGGTCGGGGCGCCGTCGCCGCCACCGGTCCCGCCCGCGAGGACTTCGTCACGCAGGCGGACCAGCTCGGCCCGCTGCTCGGCGAGCACGGCGAGGATCCCGTCGAGTTCGGCGACGGTGGCGTTGGCGGCGTCCAGATCGTAGAAGCGGGTCATCTGGGCGCGATTCTAGCCCCACGGTCGCCTATCATCGCGGGAGACCCGACCGGCCCCATCGACGGAGGACCCAGATGCGCCGCGTCTTCCTGTGGGCCGCCCGCAACCCGTGGCTGAAGGACAGGCTCCCGCGGATGCGATTCATGCGCCGCGCCGTTCGCCGGTTCATGCCCGGCGAGACGCTGGTGGATGCGCTCAACGCGGCTCGGCCCCTCCAGGCCGTCGGGATCGGGACGCTCTATACCCGCCTCGGCGAGAACCTCGAGAACCTGGCTGCCGCCGACGAGGTCGCGGCGCACTATCTCGACGCCATCGACAAGATCGTCGCGGCCGGGATCACCGGCGAGATCTCGGTCAAGCCGACCCAGCTCGGGCTCGATCACGACGCCGACGTCTGCCTGAAGCACCTGGAGGCCATCGCCGCGCGCGCCGCGGCCGCCGGGTCGTATCTCTGGATCGACATGGAGGGGAGCGCCTATGTCGATGCCACGATCGACCTGTATGAGCGACTCCGGGCGACCCAGCCGAAGACCGGGATCTGCCTTCAGGCCTACCTGCGCCGGACGGCCGCCGATATCGAACGGCTCCGCCCGCTCGATCCGGCGATCCGCCTCGTCAAGGGCGCCTACGACGAGAAGGAGTCGATCGCCTACCGGAGTCGGCGGAATGTGGATGCGAACTACCTCGGCCTCGCGGTCCGGTTCCTGCTCGACGGTCGCGGCCGGCCGATCCGGCTCGGTCTCGGGACCCACGACGTGACCCTCATCGAGCAGATCGCCGAGCAGGTCGGGCCGGCCGGGATCGGTCGCGACGGGTTCGAGATCGAGATGCTGTACGGCATCCGGGAGGACCAGCAGTTCCGTCTGGCGAAGTCGGGCTATCGCGTCCAGACCCTCATCGCCTACGGTGAGCATTGGTATCCGTGGTACATGCGACGCCTCGCGGAACGGCCCGCCAACGTGACGTTCGTGATGCGCCAGATGCTGCCCTGGTAGGAGGGACCCGCCATGCGCATCGCCGCCCGGATGGGCACCATCGGCACCGAGAGCGCGTTCGAGGTCTCGGCCCGCGCCCGAGCGCTCGAGGCGCAGGGACGCTCGATCGTCTACCTCCAGATCGGCGAGCCCGACTTCGACACGCCGGCGAACGTGCGCGCCGCGGCGAAGGCCGCGCTCGACGCGGGGGCGACCCACTACCCGCCGTACGCCGGGATCCCGGCCCTCCGCGAGGCGATCGCCGCCGATGCGACCGCGCGAAAGGGCTTCCCGGTCGAGCCGTCGCAGGTCTTCGTCACGGTCGGTGGCAAGGGGGTCATGCTCTACGCCATCCTCGGCCTGGTCGATCCGGGCGACGAGGTCCTCGTGCCGGACCCGGGCTACCCGATCTACGAATCGCTGACCCGGTTCGTCGGCGGCACGCCGGTGCCGATCCCGATCCGCATGTCGAACGACTTCCGGCTCGATGTCGACGAGCTGGCGTCGCTCATCACGCCGCGGACGACGGTCCTGGTCATCAACTCGCCGGCCAACCCGACCGGCGGCGTCCTGACCCGCTCGGACCTCGAGCGGATCGCCGAGCTGGCGATCGAGCACGACCTGTGGGTCCTCGCCGACGAGATCTACGGCCGGATCCTGTACGACGGCGCCGAGCACGTCTCGATCGCGTCGCTGCCGGGCATGGCGGAGCGGACGATCGTCCTCGACGGGTTCTCCAAGACCTTCGCCATGACCGGCTGGCGGATGGGCTACGCGATCGTGCCGCCGTCGCTGGTCCAGACCTACGGCCAGCTCATCATCAACACGATCAGCGGCGTCGCCACGTTCGCCCAGGTGGGGGCGGTCGAGGCGCTCGTCGGCCCGCAGGACGACGTCGACGCGATGGTGGTCGAGTTCAAGGCGCGCCGCGACCTCATCGTCGACGGGTTGAACGCGATCCCGGGGATCGAGTGCCGGAAGCCGGTCGGGGCGTTCTACGTGTTCCCGTCGATCGCCGGGACCGGCCTGTCCGGCGCGGACCTCACCGAGCGGCTGCTCCACGAGGCGGGCGTCTGCGTCCTGCCGGGATCGGCGTTCGGTGGCTTCGGCGACGACCACATCCGGATCAGCTACGCCAATTCGCAGGCGAACCTCGTCGAGGCGCTCGGGCGGATCCGGACGCTGGTCGAACCGCTCGTCGCGGCCCGCGTATGAGCGGTCGTCCCCGCGTCTTCGTCGCCCGGCGGATCCCCGATGAGGGGCTCGAGGCCGTCGCCGCGGCGTGCGACCTCGACCTGTGGGAGGACGAGCTGCCGCCGCCGCGCGACGCGTTGCTGCGCCGGGTCGCCGGGTGCGACGGGGTCCTGACGCTCCTGACCGACCGGGTGGACGATGCGTTCCTCGACGCGGCCGGACCGGGGCTCAAGGTCGTCTCGAACTATGCGGTCGGGTTCGACAACGTCGACGTGGCCGCCTGCACGCGGCGCGGCATCCCGGTCGGCAATACGCCTGGTGTGCTGACCGAGACCACCGCCGATCTCGCCTGGGCGCTGCTGATGGCGGCGGCGAGACGGCTCCCCGAAGGCGATCGCTACGTCCGGGACGGGCGCTGGAAGACATGGGGCCCGTTACTCCTGCTGGGTCCGGACGTCCATGGGGCGACGATCGGGATCGTCGGGTTCGGGCGGATCGGGCAGGCACTGGCGAGGCGGGCGCAGGGGTTCGGGATGCGGATCCTGTACCACGATGTCGTCCAGCTGCCCGACGAGGTGACGGGCCCGCTAGGGGCGACCTACATGCCGCTCGAGAAGCTGCTCGCCGAGAGCGACTTCGTCTCGCTCCACGTCAACCTGAGCGAGGTGACGCGGCACCTCATCAACGCGACGACCCTGGCCTGGATGAAGCCGACGGCCGTGCTGGTCAACACGTCCCGTGGTCCGGTGGTGGATCAGGCCGCCCTGGCCGCCGCCCTCCGGGAGGGGACGATCTGGGCCGCCGCCCTGGACGTCACCGACCCCGAGCCGATCCCGATGGATGATCCGCTCGTCGGGTTGGAAAACTGCCTGATCGTGCCGCATATCGCGTCAGCGACTCGGGCGACGCGCGGCAAGATGGCCGCCATGGCCGCCGCGAACCTGATCGCCGGCGTTCGCGGCGAGCCGCTCCCGACGCAGGTGCCGCAAGTAGGCTAAGACGATGCCCGACCTTGACGCAGCGACCCGGACGCAGATCCGCAATATCGAAGCCGGCACCGACCGCTCGATGGACGATTGGATGGGGCTGGTGGCAGCGAGCGGACTCAAGAAGCACGGGCAGATCCTCGCCTGGCTGAAATCGGAGCACGGGATGAGCCACGGCAATGCGAATCTGGTGGCGCTCACCTACCTGCGCGGACCCGATGCGCCGGAAGGCGATGCCCTGATCGATACCATCTACAGCGGTCCGAAGGCCAGCCTCCGCCCGTTCCACGATCGGGTCATCGAGGTCGCGCGGGGATTCGGTTCTGACGTGGCGCTGGCCTCGAAACAGACCTACGTGAGCCTCCGCCGATCGAAGCAATTCGGGATGGTGGGGCCGGTGTCGGGCGGCAGACTGGAGGTTGGCTTCAATCTCAGGGGCATCGAGCCGTCCGGTCGCCTGGAGCCTGCGACCGGGATGTGCACCCACCGGATCCGCATGTCCGACGCTTCCGAGTTCGACGACGAGATCGTGGGTTGGCTGCGCGAGGCATATGACCGCGCAGGGTGAGTGGCCGCGTCAGTCGTCGGGCATGACACGGCGCTCGCCGACGGCGCGGGCGATGCCCGGGAAGGCCAAGGTCCCGGCCGCCATCCACCACTCGAACACTTCGTAGGTCAGGCGCCCGGCCTGGACCGATGGGTCGAGCTCGCTCAGGCGACGTGCCTCGACGAGATCGCACGCGTAGATGGAGAGGCCCCGCAGTGATGGATCCGACTGCTCCCTGAGCGGGCCGTTGGCGACGAGGACCCCATCGCTGCGAAGCGTCGCCCGGTAGGCAAGGTGCCGTGACTGCAGTGCGTCGAGCTCGTGCTCCGGCATCTCCGGAGCGTCAGCGGGACGGCGCAGGAGGACCAGCGTGTAGACGTCGAACGCGTCGGGGATGTTCGGATCGCGCGGCATCGTCGAACGATACTCGCCCCGTCGAGTCGGCCGCTGACGGCGCCTTCCGAGCGTGATACCGTCGCCTGCGGGCCGGTAGCTCAGCGGCAGAGCACGGGACTTTTAATCCCTTGGTCGTGGGTTCGAATCCCACCCGGCTCGCTGGTGTTCGGCGTGCCGCGGCCTAGGCGAACCATCGATCGAGGAAGGCTCGCGCGGTCGGGATCGCGAGGGCACTGGCCGCGCAAGCGCTCGCGTGCTCAAGTCCTGGCAGGGTTAGGCTTTCGCCGTGCGCGACCATGCCTGCGACCGTCGCCGCACCACCCGCTTCGTCTTCGCGCTCCCCTGCGATCAGCAGGACGGGCACCGCGAACGCCTCCAGGCTGGCGATGCCATCGGGCAGGAGCTCGGGCGCCTGACAGGCGAGCATGGCCTCCGGGTCCGACCGCAGCATCCCGGCTTTGACCGCGGCCGGGTAGTGGAACCCGTCAACCTCGTAGCGGTCGATCAAGGCCTGCATGCCCCCGCGACGAACCGCCTCGAGATCCCCTTCGTCAAATGTCAACCAATCTTCATATGTCCCCGGCCTTGGATCCCACGAACCGGTGCTGATGAACGCCGGCACCCGTTGCGGGGCCGCATACCCCGTCATCCAGGCGACCCACCCGCCGTATGACAAGCCCCACATGGCGAATCGATCGAGACCTTCGGCGTCGGCCACCGCTAGGACGTCACTGACTGATGCGTCCGCGCGGTAGGCGCTCGGCTGGTGGGGCTTGTCGCTCTGGCCATGGCCGCGCATGTCGATGTTCACGAGCAGATGATCCCGCCGAAGGTCATCGACATAGCCGGTCTCGCCCCACCACGAACGGTCACACGTCCAACCGTGCAGGAGCAGGAGTGGCCGCCCCTGTCCGGTCACCTCGTAGCTGATCTTGATGCCGTCGTTGGAGACCTCTGGCATTCAGGACCTTCCTCTCGCTTGCCACGTTACTCCGGACCCGATCCGTCCCGTCTCGGGTGCCACCGTCGCGCCTCAGGCACCCGCAGCACGCATAGACTTTCTTCGCGTAGGCACCGGTTCGAATCCCACCCGGCTCGCTGACGCTGCTGTTCGTTCGGGGGATCGATGGAGCTTCGACGATTCGCGGAAGTCGACGACTTCCTTGCCGCTGCCGGCCCGTTCCTCGTCGGGCGCGAGGCCGAGCACAACCTGATCTTCGGGGTCGCCTCCAGCCTTCGCGAGGCACCGGAGGCGTACAGCGGACCGCCATACCTTGCCACGGTCGTCGATGGCGAGCGGGTCGTCGCGGCGGCGATCCAGACGCCGCCGTTCCGCGTCGTCCTCTCGGAGATCGACGACCGCGCAGCCATCGATCTGCTGGCCGACGACCTGCTCGAGCGCGACCTGCCAGGTGCCGCCGGCCCGGTCGACGTGGTCCGCGCGTTCGTTGACGCGCGGATGGCCCGCGGCGGTCCGTCCGCGGAGCTGGAGCTTCCGGAACGGGTCTATCGATTGACCGCGGTTCGCCCGCCGCGACCCGTGGGAGGGCGCGCCCGGATCGCGACGCCCGAGGACCGCCACCTGCTCCTCGACTGGGTCGAGGCATTCATGCGCGAAGCGTTCGGCGATGCCGATCCGGCCGAGGTCGCCGCCAGCGTCGACCGTTGGATCGCGCGTCGCGGCAAGATCGTCCACGTCTGGGAGGACGGCGATGTCGTCTCCCTCTGCGGTGTCGGCGGCCTGACGCCGAACGGGATCCGGATCGGGCCGGTCTACACGCCCCCCGCCGTCCGAGGCCGCGGCTACGCGAGCGCCCTGGTGGCGGCGGTCAGCCAGGCCGAGCTGGACGCAGGACGCACCTTCGTCTTCCTGTTCACCGACCTGGCGAACGCGACCTCGAACCACATCTACCAGGAGATCGGCTACGAGCCGGTCTGCGACATGGACGCCTGGAAGTTCGAGCGGCGGCGCTGAGGTCTCCGACCCTCGCGAACGCTCGCGCGACCCCCAGCTGCAACCGTTCGAGGCGAATCCCCGGCTCCGCGGTACCCAACCGACACCTTGTCGGTCCTGCCGGGGGGCCGCGCCGCATCCATCCCGGGCCCTACCTTGCGATCAGGCCCGGACGTGCCTCCGGGCGGTGACCCTTCGGAGGATCGTGCGGATGGACACTGGAGATACCGCCTGGATGCTGATGTCCACGGCGTTGGTGATGGTCATGTTGCCGGGATTGGCCCTGTTCTACGGGGGTCTTGTCCGGCGCAAGAACGTCCTGTCCACCGTGATGCACAGCTTCTTCGGCCTGGCGTTGGTCAGTGTCGTGTGGGTCATCATCGGGTTCACCCTGGCCTTCGGTCCCGACGTGAATGGGCTCGGCCTGATCGGCGGCCTGGACTTCGCCATGTTCAACGGCGTCGGCCAGGAACCCTCCGCGATCTACGCCGTGACGATCCCGTTCATGTTGTTCGCGATGTTCCAGCTCATGTTCGCGGCGATCACCCCGGCGCTCATCACCGGCGCCTTCGCTGAGCGCAAGCGATTCGGCTCGTTCGTCCTGTTCACCATCGCCTGGTCGATCCTCATCTACTCGCCGATCGCCCATTGGGTCTGGTCGGTCGACGGTTGGCTGTTCAAGCTCGGCGCGCTCGACTTCGCCGGCGGCACGGTCGTCCACATCAGCTCCGGCGTCTCGGCACTCGTCGTCGCGCTGATGATCGGCCGCCGCCACATGAACGGCGACAATCGCGAGCCGCACGACGTCCCGATGACGGTCCTCGGCGCCGGGCTCCTGTGGTTCGGCTGGTTCGGCTTCAACGCCGGATCCGCGGTGACCGCCGGTGGCCTGGCCGCCAGCGCCTTCACGGTCACCAACATCGCCGCCGCCGCGGCGACCATCACCTGGGTCCTCGCCAGCTACGCCCGTTCGGGCAAGGTCAGCGTCGTCGGGGCTGCCTGCGGCGCCGTCGCCGGCCTGGTCGCGATCACCCCGGCGTCGGGCTACGTCACGCCGGGTGGCGCCTTGATCATCGGTCTGGCGGCGGGCGGCCTGTGCTACAGCGCCACGCTCCTGCGAGCCCGCTCGCGCGTCGACGACGCCCTCGACGTCTTCGCCGTCCACGGGGTCGGCGGGATGTTCGGCGCGATCGCCACCGGCATCTTCGCCTCGACCGACGGTCCAGGCCGCCTACTCCGGCCTGCTCGACGGAAACCCGCAGCAGCTTGTCACCCAGGCCGTCGCGGTCGGCGCGACCGTTCTGTACGCGGCGGTCGGGACCGTCGTCATCGTCAAGGTCGTCGACGTCATCCTCGGTCTCCGGGTCAAGCCAGAAGTCGAAGAGATGGGGCTGGACCTGTCCGTGCACGGCGAGGCCGCCTATCAGGTGTGACGCGGGGGCGTCTCCCCGGCCCCGCGTCGCCGAACCAACCGGCCGCCGTCGACTCCTCATCGACGGCGGCCGGCCCATCCACCTCACGGAGCACCGCCAGTGCCCACCGATCGGAGTCACCGTCACCGCCGGATCGCCGCCCCGCTCTACGAGGCGCGGTTCGAACACGACGCGTGCGGCGTCGGCTTCGTGGCGGATGCGGGTGGGCGCTCCCGGGAGCGCGTCCTGCCGCTCGCGCTGGCCGGCCTGGCCGCCCTCGGTCACCGCGGCGCGTTCGGCGCCGACGGTGAATCGAGCGACGGGGCCGGCGTCGCTCTGCCACTCGACCGGTCGCTCCTGGCGCTGCTCGCCGGCGACCACGCCGCGGCCCGCCCGGGGATCGTCTCGCTCTTCCTCCCCCGCGGGCGGACGTCGGAGCGACGAGCCCGCGCCCTTGTCGAGACCACCTTCGCCGAGTCGGACCTGGCGATCCTCGCCTGGCGGGAGGTCCCGATCGATGTCGGTGCTCTGGGCGCCTCGGCGGCAGCCTCCCGACCCGCCTTCGCCCATCTGGTCGTCGCGCGACCCGGGCGCAGCGCCGCCGATCCCCGACCGATCTCCGACGACGCGTTCGAGCGGCGCCTGGTCGTCGCGCGGCGGCGGCTCGAGACCGCGGCTCGGGCGGCTGGTGGCGCGCTGGCCGAACTCTCCGTCCCGTCCGCCTCGGCGCTGACGATCGTCTACAAGGGCCTCGTCATCGGTGGCCGGCTGCCGGACCTCTACCCGGACCTGCGTGCCCCGGTCTCGGTCGGCTACGCGGTCTTTCACCAGCGGTATGCGACGAATACCCGCCCGGTCTGGCGGCTGGCCCAGCCGTTCCGCTCGATCTCGCACAACGGCGAGATCAACACGGTCCGCGGCAACCGCGAGCAGGTTCGTGGTCGTGCAGGGGACGCGGCGACGTCGGAGATCGCCAAGGCCCTGTTGGCGGCCGGCCCGCTCCTGTCCGAGGATGGGTCCGATTCGCTCTCGCTCGACGAGGCGCTCGAACTCCTGACCTCGACCGGCTGGGAGTTGACGCCGGCCCTGCTGACCGCGATCCCCGAGGCCCTTGCGCTCCGCCGCGCGTCGCACCCGCACGTCGCCACGCTGCGTCGCCGAACCGCCGGGTTCCTCGCGCCGTGGGACGGCCCGGCCGCCATCGTGTTCGCCGACGGCCGGCGCGTCGGGGCGTTGGTCGACCGCAACGGCCTGCGACCCGCCGCCTTCGCCGTGACCCGCGATCGGCTGGTCGCGGTCGCGTCGGAGGCCGGGGCCGTGCCGTTCACCGCTGCCGAGACGGTCCGCCGTGGTCGCCTCGGCCCGGGCGAGCTGTTCCTGGTCGAGCCGGGCCGGCGGGCGATCATGGAGGACGCCGAGGCGAAGACCCGGGCCCTCCGCAACCTGCCGATCCACGACGCACCACGACCGATCTGGGAGGACCGGATCGAGGCGGGCGCGCCATCCGCGGCCGGGAACGCGACCGATCACGTCATGCGCTACCTCGCCGGCCTCGATGCCGAGCGCGCCCGGCTCGACATCAAGACCATGGCGCTCGAGGGCCACGAGCCGCTGTGGAGCATGGGCGACGACACGCCGACTCCCGGCCGCGGTCGCCTCGATCGCCCGGTCGCCGACCACCTTCGCCAGGCGTTCGCGCAGGTCACCAACCCGGCCATCGACCCGGAGCGCGAGCGTGTGGTCATGGATCTGCGCGTCGAGCTGGGTCGTCGGCCGGCCCTCCTCGGCGGACCGCCCCGGGCTCCCCGGACGGCGCGGCTGCATCGTCCGATCGTGGTCGACCTGGCGGGCCTCCTCGCCACCGTCCGCGACGCCGGGCTGCGGGTCGCGACGCTTGACGCGACCTGGGATCCCGAGGCCGGGTCGGACGGCCTCGCCGTGGCGCTCGATCGACTCGCCGTCCGATGCCGTCGCCGCCTCCCGGCGTGGGGCTGAGCTCCTGCTGCTCACCGACGCCTCGTGGTCGATCGAGCGGCTCCCGGTCCCCTCGATCCTGGCCACCGGGGCGGTCCACACGGCACTCACCGGGGCCGGCCTGCGCGGTCGCACGGACGTGGCGGTCAGCGCGGTCGACGTCCTCGACGTCCACGCCATGGCGATGGTCCTTGCCGTGGGCGCCACGGTCGTCCATCCGCGGATGGCCATCGAGCTTGCCGCCGAACTGGCCGGGACGCGCGGCGCCGAAGCGCTGAGCCCGACCGAGACGATCGGTGGCCTCGTGACCGCGTTCGAAGCCGGCCTGCGCAAGACCCTCGCGCGGATGGGGATCAGCGCGGTCGCCTCGTACATCGGCGGGGCGCTCATCGACGCCGTCGATCTCGACGCGTCGGTCGTCGCCCGGTGCTTCCCGACCGCCGCCGCCTGGCCCGGTCGGACGACACTGGCGGACTTCGCCGGTCGACAGCTTCGCCGCCGCACCGCCGCGCTTGCCATCCCCGAGCCGGCCGCCGGGCGCGAGGTCCGCCTCCCTGACCCCGGATTCGCGCGGTTCCGTGCCGACGGCGAAGGCCACCTCTTCTCGCCGCGGATCGCCGGCGAGATCCAGGTCCTGGCGGCCGCGGCGCGACAAGGGCGCCCCGATCGACATCGATGGAGCGCTGGCGCGCTACCGGACGGCGCTGGCCACGGCCGGTCGAGCGAGCGGTCCGTCCCGCGCGACGAGCTGCGGACCCGCCCCGCGACGGTCCCGATGCCGCTCCACGAAGTCGAGGATGCGCGGTCGATCGTCCGGCGCTTCGTCGTGTCGGCGATGAGCGTCGGCGCGTTGAGTCCCGAGGCCCACCAGGCACTGACGATCGGCATCCAGCGTGCCGGGGGCGCGGCGAACACCGGCGAGGGTGGCGAGGACCCCGCCTGGTACCAGCCCGGCCCGGACGGGCGCCGCCACGACGCCCGGATCAAGCAGGTCGCCTCGGCCCGGTTCGGGGTGACCGCCACCTACCTCGCGCGGGCCGACCAGCTCGAGATCAAGATCGCCCAGGGCTCCAAGCCCGGCGAGGGCGGCCAACTTCCCGGTCGCAAGGCCACCGCCTACATCGCGGCGCTCCGTCGCGGACAGCCTGGCCAAAGCTACATCAGCCCGCCGCCGCACCACGACATCTACTCGATCGAGGACCTGGCCCAGCTCATCGCGGACCTTCGGGCGATCAATCCCGCGGCCCGGATCGGGGTCAAGCTGGTGGCCGGCCGTGGCGTCGGGACGATCGCCGCCGGTGTCGCCAAGGCGGGGGCCTCGTACATCCACCTGTCCGGCCATGCGGGCGGGACCGGCGCCTCGCCGCTGTCCTCGATCAAGCATGTCGGCGCACCCTGGGAGCTCGGCCTGGCCGAGGTCCACCAGGTCCTGCTGCGAAACGACCTGCGCGATCGGGTGGCGCTGCGCACCGACGGCGGGCTCCAGACCGGCCGCGACCTGCTGATCGCCGCCCTCCTCGGCGCCGAGGAGTTTGCGTTCGGGACCGCGGCGCTGGTCGCGCTCGGCTGCGACATGGCGCGCCAGTGCCATCTCGATACCTGCCCGACCGGCATCGCCACCCAGCGCGAGGACCTGCGCGCCAAGTTCGCCGGGACCCCGGACGATGTCGTCCGCTACTTCACCGCCATCGCCGAGGACCTCCGCCGCGAGCTCGCGGCCGTCGGGGCGCGCTCCGTCGGCGAGGTCGTCGGCGAGAGCCGGCGGCTGCTCCGGGCGATCCCGCGTGGCGCGGGCGGAACTCGCCCCGGTCATCGGCGCGTCCCCGTGGCCCGCCTCCGCCGCACGTCGGGCGGATCCGGCCGGTGCGGGACGGGAGATCGGCCACGCGCCGGCATCCGCGCTCGAGGTCGGGATCGCCGCGGCGTTCCGTGGCCAGGGTTCGGTGGTCGCGTCCGGGCTCCGACTGACCACGGCGGATCGCTCGTTCGGGGCCGGTCTCAGCGGCGCCCTCGAACGGGGCGAGCTGCATGGGCCGATCCGCCTGGAGCTGCGCGGAGCCGCCGGCCAGTCGTTCGGCGCGTTCGCCGGTCCGGGCGTCGAGCTTCGGCTCGTCGGCCAGGCCAACGACTATGTGGCCAAGGGGCTGTCGGGCGGCTCGATCACGGTCTCGCCCGAACCGGACCTCGGCACCGATGCGTCATCCGAGGCGATCGCCGGCAACACCGTCCTGTACGGCGCGACCGGTGGCCGGCTCCACCTCGTCGGTCGGGCGGGGATGCGCTTCGCCGTTCGCAACAGCGGTGCCGAGGCCGTGGTCGAGGGGATCGGTCCGCACGGCTGCGAATACATGACCGGCGGGACGGTCGTCGTGCTCGGTCCGGTCGGCGCCAACTTCGGGGCCGGGATGACCGGCGGACGCGCCTACCTCTACGACCCGACCGGACGCCACACCGCGGCCCTCGACGAACGCAGCGTTGCCGCCGTCCGGTTGTCGGCGGTCTTCGCCGATCGTCATGACGGGCCGGCGCGCCTCGCTGAATTCACCAGCCTGCTCGAAGCCCACCGCGATGCCGGATCGGCGCTGGCAGGCCGGCTGCTCGACGACACCGGCGACCTGTCAGCGGCGGTCTGGCTGGTGGAGCCCAATGCGATCCCGGTCGCGGCGGCCTCGGCGGCGGAGGCCTTGCCAGTCATCGCAGATGCCTCCGACCTGCCGCTGCCCATCGCGGTGCTACGTCCTGACGCTGTGTCCGTCGAGGATGGCCTCCGCGGGAGTCCGCCGCAGTCGCCGATCTTGGGCTGATCCCGCCCCAGACATTGCGACCGATTCGCCAGTCCGACCGTGGTGGCGGGCGTCAGTCAAGCACGGTTTCCGTGAGGAACCGCTGCCGCTCGACGACGTGGACGATGGGTCCCACCAATCGGACGGTGGCCTGCAGGGGCAAGTCGTTCGACGACGTCCCGACGAACAACTCTATGTTCCCGGGCTCGACGACGCGACGATGGTCCATGCCCGTATACGCGAATTGCTCGGAGCCGACACGGAACGAGACCCTCCGCCGTTCGCCCGGCGACAGGCTGACCCGGCGGAACCCGCGCAGCTCGAGGACCGGCCGTGCCACCGTCGCCTCGACGTCGCGGCAGTAGAGCTGAACCACCTCGTCGCCGACCCGCTCGCCGAGGTTCGTGATCATCGCGCTGACGACGAGCTCGCCGCCGCTCGTCGGGATCTCCTCGCTCTCGACGTGAAGGTCGGTGAGCTCGAAGGTGGTATACGAGAGGCCGAACCCGAATCGCCACAACGGCGAGGTCGGCCCATCGACATAGTCGCCCTTCCAGTTCGAGCGACCGCCGGTCGGGTGATGGCGGTACGAGACCGGTACCTGGCCGACGTTGCGCGGGACCGAGATCGGCAGCTTCCCGCCCGGGTTCACGACGCCGGTGATCACGTCGACGATGGCCTCGGGCCCGGCATCGCCTGGGACCCAGGCCCAGACGATGGCCGCACAGTGGCGAGCGGCCCATTCGATCGCCAGCGGTCGTCCGCTCACGACGACCAGCACGACCGGGGTGCCGGTAGCGACGACGGCCTCGAGGAGCTCCTGCTGGCGACCCAAGAACCCGAGGTCGCGCCGGTCGCGCGATTCGCCAGTGGTCGCGTCATCGGTCAGTCCTGATCGCTCGCCCAGGATCATGATCGCGATCTCGGCACGCCGCGCAATGTCCACGGCGGCCTGGATCTCGGCGTCCGTCCCATCTCGAAGCCCGGTCCCGACGGCATGCTCTACCGTCGAGTCGATAAAGCGGTCCGCGATCGCACCGAGGATCGTCTGGCGACCCGCCAGTTCATCCGCGGGTCGGATGACCGCGGTCATGGGAAACCCGAAGGGATTGTCGCGATGGCGCATCTCCTGCAGGGTCTCGATGTGGGGGAGATGTCCGTAGTCCCCGATCAGGTCGCGCGCGCTGTCCGCGATCGGGCCGATGACCGCGATCCGGCCGGCCGGACGGCTAAGCGGAAGGACTCCATCATTCTCCAACAGGACGATCGAACGACGGGCCAATGCCTTGGAAGCCCGGGCCTCATCGACTTCCATGAGCGCGACGGACGCCTCGGACGGGACCTCCACGAACGGGTGATCGAAGAGGCCGAGCCGGAACTTCATCCTGAGCACACGGCCGACAGTCGCATCGAGCAGCGACGGGTCGATCCGACCATCTGCGAGGGCCTCGATCAGCGGTTCGCCGAAGGCCACGGTGTTGGGCAGCTCGCTGTCCAGCCCGGCCCGCAGGCTCATGGCGGCGGCGTCGCCGAGGTCGCCGGTGAGTCGGTGGGCGGTCGCCAACATCTGGACGCCCACGTAGTCCGAAACCACCAGCCCGTCGAACCCCCACTCGTCTCGCAGGATCTCGGTCAGCAACTCGTGCGATGCGTGGCAGGGAACGCCGTCGACGTCACAGTAGGCGGGCATCATGCTCGCCAGCCCGGCCTGCCGGACGGCCGCCTCGAACGGGAAGAGTTGCTCATCACGCATCTCGCGGGGACCGAGGTGGGCCGGCGCCTGGTTCAGCCCGCCTTCTGCCAGCCCATGACCGACCAGATGTTTGCCGGTCGCGACGACGCCATCGACGAGCGAGTCGCCCTGGAGCCCTTCGACATAGGCGCACCCGAGTTCGGCGGCGAGATACGGATCTTCCCCATAGGTTTCCTCGACACGGCCCCAACGCGGGTCGCGGGTGATGTCGAGCACCGGCGCCAGGCCGTGTCGGGCTCCGGTCGCGAGCATGCGGCGTCGGATCGTGCCGGCCATCTCGCGGACGAGCGTCGGATCCCACGCGGCCGCCGCCCCGATCGACTGCTGGAACGCAGCGGCGTCGCGGG
Source organism: uncultured Chloroflexia bacterium (assembly GCA_963746865.1). Lineage (GTDB taxonomy): Bacteria > Chloroflexota > Limnocylindria > Limnocylindrales > CSP1-4 > SPCO01. The sequence continues at coordinate 38,868 of CAVVDB010000005.1, read as the reverse complement.
CCAGCAACCCGTGCAGCGTCTCCTCGTGGATGATCGCCGGGATCCCGAGTCGCGTCTCTTCGAGAAGGAACCGCTGGATCGAGTTGGCGTTTGCTGCGACCTCTCGGGCTCGAAGGTTGGTGCCACCGGCCAGCCGGCTGATCTGTCCGATCCCCTCGTCGAGGAACGTTCGACCCCGTTCTGCGTCGAACGCATCCTCGTCGACCAGCTGGAAGGACCACACGGAACCGAGCTGGGCGACCTTCTCCGCCCGCGTCATCCGTCCAAGCAGGTCTTCGACGCGCGCCTCGATGGGCAGGGTCGGATCTCGGTAGATCGCTTCGGTCGTCTTCATCAGCCCTTCACCGCTCCTGAGGTCAGACCACCGACGAGCTGGCGCTCGGCGATGGCATAGAAGATGAGGGCAGGGATCATCGCCAGCGTGGTGAACGCCAGAACGCGGGCGGTGTCCGAGGTGTACTCCGTCGAAAAGTTCATCACCCCAAGCGGCAGGGTCCACCAGTCCGATGAAGCGAGGATCAGCAGGGGCAGCAGGAACGCATTCCAGCTCCCGACCAGGGCGAGGACCGCGACGGCCGCCAAGGCCGGTCTCGAGAGCGGGATGAGCACACGCCAGAAGAAGGCGAACGGACCGCAGCCGTCGATGGCCGCGGCATCCTCCAATTCGACGGGGATCCCGCGGAAGAACGGGCGCAGGATGATGATCGTGAGCGGCAGCCCGAAGGCGATCTGAGGAAGGGCAACGCCGAGCGGATTGTCGATCAGGCCGAGCGTCCGGATCATGATGTAGAGCGGCAGGATCGCCACGGCGACCGGGAACAGCAGCCCGAGCGTGAACAGCGTGAACAGGGCCTCCCGACCCCGGAAGGCCAGCCGGGCGAACGCGAAGGCCGCCAGAGCCCCCAGGATGACGACGCCGACCGTGGTGACGCCGGCGACGACGATGCTGTTGAACAGCTCGCGCCAGAACCGGTCCGTGCCCAGGATCTCGAGATAGTTGTGGGGGAACCAGTCCTCCGGCAGGGCGAACGGCCGATCGAGGAGCTTGCCATTCTCGCGCAGTCCGCCGAGGGCCGCGAACGCGATCGGGATGATGATGGCGGCGGCAACGAGCAGCATGACGACGTACCGCGCGATGCCCCAGGCGCGGGCGCGCGCCCGATCGCCCGACCGCTGAGCAGGGACGTGGCCCACGGATGTCGCCATCGCCTAGCCCATGTACGACGTCATCGCGCCGTCGATGTCGCGCCGCATGACGAAGCGCTGGTAGGCGAGCGCCACCACGAGCGCGATGACGAACAGGATCACCGCGACTGCGCTGCCGTAGCCCAGCTGCTGTCGCGTGAAGCCCCAGGTGATCATGTACGTGGCCATCGTGTTCGAGGCGTCGACCGGACCGCCCCTGGTCGTGACCCAGATCAGGTCGAACAGCTGGAGCGCCCCGATGATCGACAGGAAGACGGACACCCGGATCGTCGGTCCGAGCAGGGGCAGGGTGATCCGGCGGGTGATCTGCGCGCGACTGGCGCCATCGATGGCGGCCGCTTCGTGGAGCTCGCGGGGGATCCCTTGCAGGCCAGCCAGCATCAGGATCATGTGGAAGCCAAAGTACTTCCACGAGATGATCACGAACATCGTGAGCATCACGATGTTCGTGTCCGCGAACCACTCCTGCACCAGGAAGCCGAGCCCCAGACCCTCGAGCGTCCGGTCGGCGAGGCCATGGGGCGTGAGCATCAGCTGGAACACGATGCCGGTGATGACCTCCGAGATCACGTACGGAGCGAAGAAGATCAGGCGCAGCATGGCCCGCCCACGGAATCGATCATTGAGGAGCAGGGCCAGACCCAGTGCGAACGGGATCTGGACGAGCAGCGAAAGGACGATGATGAGTGCGTTGTGCGATACGGCCCCCTGGAAGACCGGGTCGGCGAGGGCGCGCTGGTAGTTGGCCAGGCCGATGAAATCGGTCAGCGGTCGCAGCCCGTTCCAGCGGAACAGGCTGAAATAGATGGCCTGCGCCACGGGCAGCAGGACCAGCACGACATAGACCACTAGGGCTGGCGCCAGGAACAGCGCCACGGTACGCACCCGGGCACCGCGACGCTTCCCGGTGGTCGGCCGTCCGACCGTCGTCGAGGTCATCGATTCAGGTTAGTGAACTGAGGGGCCGGCGATGTGCCGACCCCCCATGTCCCGCGTAGACCGGAAGGTCACTGCGTCTTGGCGCCGTCGGTGATCTCCTTGGCGACACCCGCCGCGTCCGTCTTGCCCGCGAAGAGCTTCTGGATCGCGCCGTTGATGATGTCACCCAGGGCAGGGGTGGTCGCCTGATCGAGATAGAGCTGGGCGAAGGTTGACTTGGCTCGCGCGTCGAGGACCGCCTTGAGGTACGGATCGGTCACGGACGCCTCCGCACCGACCGTCGGCGGCAGGGTGCCGTCGTTGAGTGCCCCGTAGCGGCTCGCCACTTCCAGGCTGGAGCGGAACTTGATGAAGTCGATCGCCTCCGGCGGGGCGTCCTTGCCGAACGCGAAGCCGTCAGCGCCGCCGAAGACGTCGGTCGGCAGACCTGCGCCGTTGGCCACGGCCGGGAAGGGGAACCAGGCAAGCTTGTCGCCGAGGCCCTTCTTATCCGCGCTGTTGCCGTTCTGGGCGCCGGGTGCCCACTGGCCCATCAGCTCCATGGCCGCCTTGCCATTGCCCATGTCGGCGGCCTGGTTCAGGTCGTATTTCGCGGCCAGGAACCCGTCCTGGAACGGCTTCAGGTCGATGAGCTTCTGGAGCTCGGTCCCGGCGGCGACGAACGCGGGTCCGTCCCAGGCGCCGGTCTTGACTGCAGCATCGAGGGCTTCCTTGCCGCCGATCCGGGTGGCCAGGTAGGCCCAATAGAACATGGCCGGCCACTTGTCGCCTGCGCCGACGGCGATCGGCGTGATGCCGGCCGTCTTGAGCTTTCCGACGTCGGTCAGGAGCTCTTCCCACGTGGTCGGCGTCGCCGTGATGCCAGCCTTCGAGAAGAGGTCTTTGTTGTACCAGAAGCCGACGAGACCGAAGTTGTACGGGATCCCGTACTGCTTGCCGTCGACCTTGAAGATGTCCATGGCCGCCGGGTTCATCGTGTCGGCCCAGCTCGCGACGTCAGCCGTGATGTCCTTGACCAGGCCACCGGCGGTCTGCTCCGCGAGGACGCCGCCACCCCACGACTGGAAGATGTCCGGTGCGTTGCCGGCCTGCAGGTTGGTTCGCAGAGCCGACTTGAACGCCTCGTTCTCAAGCACCGTGATCTTGACGGTGACGTTCGGATGTGCCGCGTGATACTCGTCGGCGATCGTCTGGTTGAGTGCCTTGCCGGGGTCGGTGATCCCGATCGACCACCAGTCGACGATGACCGGCGCGAGGGCCTGGGATGGTGCCGCGGTTGCCGCGGCACTGGCTGCGCTGGTGGGCGCGGCCGACGCGGCCGCGGATGGAGCCGCGCTGCTGGTGCCGCTCGAGCAGGCACCTGTCACGACGGCGATGACGCCGAGAAGCGCGGCCGATCGCCAGCGCCTCGACACCACATGACCTCCAGTCATGGATCTCCTCCTCACGATGTGCGATCCGCCAGAGCGACGGACGCCTCGGATCCTCCGGCGGATCCTTCAATCGGGGCGCGAAAGTTTCGAAAGAGACTCCGACCTCTTTCGAACGGCACTCTAGGGCGGCCGTGCCGAAACCGTCAAGCCTCTATCTTTGCGACCAGTGCCTTGCTGAGCGAAAGATGGTCGACCGATAGCGAAACTTTCGGTACACTGCGGCTCATGGCATCCCGGCTGATCGAACGATGATCGAAACCGAGAGTCAAAGCACCGCCCATCAAGAAGCGGGCCCACAGGGCCACACTGGCCAGCATCGCCGCCTACGCCGGCGTCTCGTCGCCGACCGTCTCGAAGGTCATCAACGGGCGGTCGGATGTTTCGCCGCAGACCCGCAAGCGCGTCGAGGCGGCGATCGCGGATCTGGGCTACCGCCGACTAGATCGATCGGTCCGTCGGGCGCCGCTCCTCGAGCTGATCTTCCACGAGCTCGACAGCGAGTGGGCGCTCGAGATCGTCCGGGGCGTCGAGCGGGTCGCGACCGAACGGCACATGGCGGTGGTGCTCTCTGAGATGCAGGGCCGTCGGACCCCCGGGCGCGGGTGGATCGAAGGCGTCCTGGAGCGCAGGTCAACCGGTGTCATCGCGGTCTTCTCCGACCTGAGCGAGTCGCGACGCAGCCAGCTCCGGAGCAGGGGCATACCGCTGGTCGTCGTCGATCCGACGGGCGAACCGCTCCATGACACTCCCTCGGTCGGGGCCACCAACTGGAACGGCGGACTAGTCGCCACGCGCCACCTGCTCAATCTCGGCCATCGACGGATCGGGGTGATCTCTGGCCCGCAGGATGTCCTGTGCAGCCGCGCCCGGGTGGACGGTTATCGCGCGGCCATGGATGCAGCCGGAGTACCGATCGACCCGAACCTCATCAGCCACGGCCGTTTCCACGTCGAGGAAGGGATCGAGAAGGGGCGGGCGCTCCTTCGACTGCCCGATCGACCGACCGCCATCTTCGCCGGCAACGATCTGCAGGCACTCGGCGTCTATCAGGCCGCGCTTGAGGCGCGACTCCACATCCCGGAGGACCTCAGCGTCGTCGGGTTCGACGACTTGCCGGTCGCCAAGTGGGTCGGGCCGCCGCTGACGACCATCCGACAGCCCCTCGTCGAGATGGCGGTCGCGGCAACGGAGCTCGTGATCGCTCTCGCGAACGGTGAGCAGCCGACCCGGACTCGCCTGGAACTCGCCACCGAACTGGTGGTCAGGGAGAGCACGGCCCCTCCACGTCAGTAGGGGCCCGGCGTCCGTCGGCGACGCTCGACCGCAACCGGACCGCAACCCAACCGTCGCCGGACCGTCGCCGACATGGCGCAGGCGCGCCCGCTACCCTCGAGGTTCCCATCAGTCGTCCCGGAAGGTGTCGCACATGATCCACGAGTCGGACCCCAGCCTGCAGCCGGTCACCACCGTCCGTGACGGCCGGGACGGGCCCGTGACGTGCGCATCGTGCGGCTGTCGCCTGGCCACCGAGGGTGACGCGTTCTTCCATTTCAACCCGCTCGGCGGGCGCGATGCGCGCGGTTGTCGCGTGTCGTGCGCCGACGCGGCTCATGACGCCGCGGGTCGTCCGATCGCGGTGGCGGTCTGACCTGACGACCGGCCTGGCGCTCCCGTCAGGCTTGCCCGTCGCCCTCGACCACGATCCGGTAGCCGACCCCCCGGACGGCCACGACCTGCGGTCCGCCGGCCGCTCCGACCTTCGAGCGAAGGCGCGCCAGGTGCGGCTTGAGCCAAAGCAGGTCCGGATCGGTCTCGGCCGGCCAGCCGGCACGAGCCAGCTGGAGGTGCGGCACGATGTCGCCCGCCGCCCGAACGAGCGCCTCGAGCAGGCGGAACTCCGTCGGCGTCAACGACAGGGCGGTATCGCCGACCCGCGCCTCATGGCGACCCGGTTCGAGGACGAGGTCGCCCGCCGTCAACGGGCCGCCGCCCGTTCCGCCAGGCCCGCCGGTCCGATCGACCCGGCGCATGACCGCCGCGATCCGCGCCAGCAACTCCGCCTTGCCGAACGGCTTGGTCAGGTAGTCGTCGGCGCCGAGACCGAGCGCACGGACCTTGGCCGCCTCGCCGCTCTCGCCGGACACGACGAGGATCGGCGCGGGGCCGACGGCTCGCATCTGCCCGGCGACGTTGAAGCCGTCCGGACCGGGCATCGCGAGGTCGAGCAGGACGAGGTCCGGATGCTCCTCGCGGAATCGCTTGACGGCCGTCAGCCCGTCATACGCCGTGATGACCTGGTGGCCCTCGGTGCCGACCAGTGCGGTGATGGCCCCCACCATCGCCGGGTCGTCGTCGACGACAAGGATCCGAAGGGGGCGACTGCTCATCGTGATCATGTTCCTCTCACGTGCGGGTCAGATGGCGACCGCGGCCGGCAGGGCGACGACGAAGCGCGCCCCGTGCGGTCGGGCCGGTTCGCACCACAGGTGGGCGCCCATGGATTCGCCGAGGCGTTTGGCGGCGTAGAGGCCGATCCCGGACCCGCGCGCCGTATGGGTGTCGCGCCGGGCGTAGGGCTCGAAGATCCGCTCGCGCCACTCATCGGGGATGCCGGGCCCCTCATCGGAGACGCCGAGCTGGACGACACCCTCGTTGAGCGACCACTCGATCCGGATGGAGGTGTCCGGCGGGGCGTACTTGACGGCGTTCTCGACGAGGTGTTCGAGGATCTGGCGGAGTCTCGGCGGGTCGGCCAGTGGCTGCAGCCGCACCGTCGACAGGATCTCGACACGGTGTCGCTCGAGGATCGGCCGAAGCGAGTTGACGACCTCGTCGACCAGGGCGCCGAGGTCGACCGGGGTGACCGTCGCGGGACCCTCCGGGACGACCCGCACCGACGCCAGGATCGAGTCGACGAGCCGGTCGAGGCGCTCGATCTGCTCGAGCGTCGCCCGGTGCCACGCCGCGCGCGTCTGACGGCGGGCGAGGTCGCGCGATTCGCGCCCGCGCAGCGGTGGTTCGTCGGCGAGGAGGTCGGCGTACGCCCGGACGATCGCCAGCGGCGTGCGCAGCTCGTGGGTGACGAGCGCGATCAGCTCGCTGCGCGCCTCGTCGATCGCCTTGAGCGCCTCGACCCGCGCCTCGGCCTCGGACTGCTGGCGGCCCTTCTCGATGATCCCGGCGAGCAGGTCGGCGACCGCCCCCAGCTGGGCGAGGTCGGCGTCGGTGAAGGCTCGGGGCTGCTCGGTCTGGACGTTGAGGACGCCCACGGTCTGGTCGTGCCACGTCAGTGGGACCGACAGCATCGACGCCACGAACCGACGCTGGTCGATGCCGCGGACCCACAGGAAGCGGGCGTCGGCCTTGACGTCGGGGATGACCAGCGGGCAGGCGGTCGGCGGCGACGCGGCCGGTCACGCCCTCGCCGAACGGGACGCGCGCCCGGCCGATCTGGAACCGGTCGAGCCCGTTCGTGGCGGCCAGCGTCAGGTACGCTCCATCGCGGTCGAGCAGGTAGAGCGAGGAGACATCGGCGTGGAGCACGTCGCGGGTCCGGTCGACGACGGTCTCGAGCAGTTCATCCCAGGTCCGCGCGGTCGTCGCCAGGCGGGCGACTTCGTGCAGGAAGCGGAGCTGCTCGAGCTGGTCGGCGGCGCTCGCCAGCGGCGACGCGGCCCCGGATGGATCGGGCGCGCGGGCGGCGGCGGACGCGGTCTGGACACTCGTCACGGGTATCACGATACAAGCCTACGGAAAGGTTGCGGTCAGGAAGGTTGCGGTCCGGTGGCGCCTCGGGCGCTGAACGGAGGGGGTCGGTGGCTCGCGTGAGCGCACCCCGAGCGTCGCGGACCTCCGGCGCGGTCGCCGCGGAACCGCTCGGGATCGGGACGGCGGGCGCCCGCGACCCGCTGGCCGTCGAGGTCCGCCTGCTGGGCGCCCTGCTCGGCCAGGTCATCTCGGAACAGGCCGGGCCGGAGCTCTTCGCCCTGGTCGAGCGGATCCGGCGACGCACGATCGCCCTGCGACGCGACGACGACCCGCTGGAACGAACACGGCTGGACGAGGAGTTGCGGGCGCTCGACCTTGGCGCCGCGGAGGCCGTCATCAGCGCCTTCGCGCTCTACTTCCGGCTCATCAACCTGGCCGAGGCGCGAGGTCGCGTCCGCGCGCTGCGTCGACGGGAGCGCGCGGCCCGTGACGGCGTGCTGGAGGACTCCGTGGCAGATGCGGTCGCGGGGTTGCGTCGGCTGGGTCGGACCGAGTCGGAGCTTGATGTGCTGGTCGGTCGTCTGGCGGTCACCCCGGTCCTGACGGCCCACCCGACCGAGGCGCGCCGTCGGACCACGCTCGTGGCGCTGGGGCGCTGCGCGATCCTCCTCGCGAGGCTTGATGACACCCGGCTCACGCCGTCCGAGGATCGCGAGGTCCGCCGACGGCTGCGCGAGGAGATCACCCTGCTGTGGCGGACGTCCGACCTGCGGATCGTGTCGCCGACCCCGCTCGATGAGGTCCGGACGGCGATGGCGTTCTTCGATGCCACGCTGTTCACGGTCATCCCGCGGCTCTACCGCGCGCTTGATGCGGCGCTGGATCCGCCCGGCGGCGGTCGGTCGGCCGGCCCCGCCTCCGACACCGGTCGGACGGGGACGCGCGAACCGCGTGTCGGGGCGTTCCTCCGGCCGGGCAGCTGGATCGGCGGCGATCGCGACGGCAACCCCGGGGTGACCGCGGAGATCACCGTCAAGACGCTGCGCATCCAGGCCGACCACGTCCTTCACGGGTACGAGGCGGTGGCCACCCGGTTGATGCAGACCATCGCCGCGGCGACCAGCGGCGAACAGGTTCCACGGTCGCTGGCCTCCCGGCTGGCTCGCGACGCCGAGGACCTGCCGGAGACCGATCGACAGCTCCGCCGCCGCTTCCCCGACGAGCCGTATCGCCAGCGGTTCGGGTTCATCGCCGAGCGCTTGCGCCGGACGCGGTCGGCACTCGTCGGCGAGCCGGCGCCATTGACCGGGCGGTATGGGTCCGCCGCGGAGCTTGACGCCGAGCTGGCGGAGATCCAGGGCGCCCTGGTCGCCGACGGGCTTGAGCGTGTCGCCTGGGGGGAGGTCGCCGAGCTTCGGTGGCAGGTCGGGACATTCGGGTTCCACCTTGCGTCGCTTGAGATCCGACAGCACGCAGCGGTCCACGGGGCGGCGCTGACGGCCATCCGGGCCGGGGCGCCCGGGAGCACCGAGGTCGCCGCGGGCGTGACGCTCGACGAGGTGCTCGGCACGTTCCGGGCGATCGCTGCGGCCCAGGCCCGGTTCGGGGTCGAGGCGTGTCACCGCTACGTGGTGAGCTTCACGTCGTCCGCCTCGGACGTGACCGACGTGCTGGAACTGGCCCGCCTGGCCGCCGCGGCCGCCGACGCCGACGGCACCGAGCCGCCGGTCCTCGACCTCGTGCCCCTGTTCGAATCGAGCGAGGCGCTCGATGGCGCCGGGTCGATCCTCGGCGCCCTGCTCGACGATCCCTCGTACCGGGCCGGGCTCGCGGCGCGCGGCGACCGCCAGGAGGTCATGCTCGGCTATTCCGATTCGAACAAGGAGTCGGGGTTCCTCGCCGCGGCGTGGATGCTCCACCAGGCCCAGGCGGCGCTGGCCGAGACGGCGCGGGCACGGGGCGTGGAGCTGACGCTCTTCCACGGACGCGGTGGGGCGTTGGGGCGCGGCGGAGGACCGACCAACCGGGCCATCCTCGGCCAGGCGCCGGGCTCGGTCGACGGGCGTCTCAAGCTGACCGAACAGGGCGAGGTCATCGCCGCCAACTATGCCAACCCGACGATCGCCCGGCGGCACCTCGAGCAGATGACCGGCGCGGTCCTGACGGCCTCGACCCCGGAGCACGCGGCCCGGCTGGAACGCGCGCTGTCCGTCGGGGGGCCGATCCTCGAGGAGCTCAGCGCCACGGCGCGGGCTGCCTACCGGGCGCTCGTCCACGATGACCCCGGGTTCGCCTCGTTCTTCCGCGACATCACGCCGATCCGGGAACTGTCGGACCTTCGGTTGGGGTCGCGGCCGGCGGCGCGCGGCCGGCGCGACGAGGCGCCCTCGATCGACTCGCTGCGGGCGATCCCGTGGACCTTCGCCTGGTCCCAGTCGCGGATCAACCTGCCCGGCTGGTACGGGCTGGGGGTCGCGCTCGAGGCGCTATCGCGACGCGCACGGCGACGCCGGGCTTGACGCGATCGCGCGTCTGGCGCGCGAGTGGCCATTCCTGTCGAGCGTGCTCGACAACGCCGAGATGAGCCTGGCCAAGGCGGACATGGGGGTGGCGCGTCTCTACGCCGCGCTCGCCACGGGCCCCGGCGACGACCGGCGCTGGGAGGCGATCGAGACCGAGTACCGACGGACGGTCACGCTGCTCGCGCGGGTGACCGGGCATCAGCGGCTGCTCGATGGCTCGCCGGTGTTGCAGCGTTCCGTGTCGCTGCGGAACCCGTACGTGGACTCGCTGTCAGAGTTGCAGGTCCGGCTGCTGGGGCGATTGCGGGCGCTCCCCCCGGACGATCCTGAACGCCAGCGGGTCCTCCGCCTCGTCCAGCTCACCGTGAACGGCGTCGCGGCCGGCCTCCAGAGCACGGGCTGAGCTCTCGCCGACCTCGCGAAGCGCTCGTCCCGCGGGCGCGGGGGATGTGGCCGACATCGGGCCGCGACCGCTTGTCCGTCGGGCCGGTATGCATCTGGCTCATGAGAATCGCCACGTGTGAGCGTGGCCACCACCGTGATTCGTCGGAATCGACCCATGGTTGAGCGTGCCAGAGCCGATTCGCATGTCTGAGATGCATGCGCCCCCGCCCTCACGACCCTCTCAGAGGCCGCCCCGACCATCCGGACTGAGGGTTCGTCCACGGGGAGGCCGATCCGAGGGCGCGTATGAGTTGACGCCGTGACCATGAAGCGCACCGAACCAAGGAGACCATCTTGGAATGGCATGACCAGCCGGCGATGCCGGCCCCCTTGACCCCGGCGATGCCGGCCCCCTTGATGCCGGCGCAGCCGGTCGTCGCTCCCATCACCCCGGCCGAGGCCCCTGCGTCGCAGACCACGGGTTCGGGCATCAAGCGGATCGTGCTCACCGGCGCGCTCTCCGCGCTCCTCCTGGTGGGCGGCGCCGTCGCCGTCGTGTCGGCGGCCAGCCCGGAACCGAGTTCCTCCTCGGCGCCCAGCACCACCGAGCCGTCGACCCCCGGCACGACCACGCCGACGACCCCCGGCGCGGCCGATCCATCGACCCGACCGCACCGCGGTTCGGGCGGCAGCACGGCCGACTGCCCGAACATGGGGACGGACGACTCGTCCGGTTCCGGAAGCGGCAGTTCCGGCAGTTCCGGCAGCCCGGCTCCGGTCGAGACGCCGGCGACCTAGGTCCGTCTCACCCGGCGGCCCGTGACCACGGGTCGCCGGGGGGCGGATCGCCAGATGCGGCCGATCATCTCGCTCCTGCTCGCCGCGATCGTCGCCGGGTGTTCCAGCGCGTCGGGCTCGACCCCGGCGCTCGTCGGGATCGGTGCCGGTCTCCAGGGTCCGGCCGGGCTCGCGGCGACCGCCTACGCCTCCGGGCTCGCCAACGTCGCCGCGTTCGCGTTCGACGCCGACGGGCGCCTCTGGGCGGCGACCGCGGCGTTCGAAGACGCCGACACCGACGCGGTCTACCTCGTCGCGACCCCGGCGCCGCCCCGATCAAGGTGATCGCCGACCTCCACACACCGCTCGGCCTGGCATGGCTGGGCGACACCCTGTACGTCGCGTCGGATGGGCAGGTCGACGCGTACGGCGATCTCGACGGGGTCGCCTTCGGGGCGCAGCGCACCGTCCTGGCCCTCCCCGACGATGTCGGCGAGGTGAACGGGATCGTCATGTCGCCCGACGGTCGGCTTGTCCTGGGTGTCTCCGCCCCGTGCGACGCCTGCACGCCGACCTCTCCGTACGCCGCGGCCGTCCTCTCGTTCCTCCCGGACGGCAGCGACCTGCGCATCGAGGCGAGCGGCATCCGGGCTCCCATCGGCCTGGCCTACATCCCGGGCACGGCCGATCTCCTCGTCACCATGAACCAGCGCGACGACCTGGGCGAAGCGACGCCCGGCGACTGGCTCGCGATCGTGCGATCGGGCCAGGTGGGGGTTCCCCGACTGCTACGGCCAGGGTGGGACCGGGTGCACGGGCGTTCCGGCGCCCCTCGCTGTCCTCGACAAGCACGCGGCCGTCAGCGGGGTCGCGGTCGTGACGGGCCAGCTCGGCACGACCATCGGCACGTCCGCCCTCGTCGCCGAATGGGCGACCGGCACGATCATGCGCGTCGGGCTGCAGCTCGAACCTGCGACGGCGGCCACCGCGGTCACGCCGTTCCTCACCGGACTCGAACAGCCCGTGGCCGTCGCGATCGGGCCGGACGGCACGGTCTTCGTCGGCGACTGGGGGACCGGGACGGTCTACCGGATCGGCACCGTCTGAGCCCCGAGCCGCCGCGCGAGTGCGGCCGCGAGACGCTCGTAGTCGACCCGCTCGTTGTAGCGCTGGGCGGAGATCCGGATCAGGATCTGCGGTCGGGCACCGTCGCCGAGGGCCGCCGGCACCGGCCAGCCGCCGATCGGCACCTGGATGCCATCCTCGGCAGCGAGCCGGCGACCGAGTTCCGTGGCCGCTTGCGTGTCGTCGACACCCGGCAGACCGAGGGCCGCCATCGAGCCGAGCATCGAGTCCGGCGCCGGGGCTTCGACCCCCAGCGCCGCGGCGACGACGTCGCGCCCTTCGAGCGCCAGCGCGTGGTTCGCGGCCATGAGGGCCGGCCAACCGCCGCCATCCGGCGCCGCGACGGCGCTCATCCAGGCGAGCGCCGCCGGGAGCGCCAGGTAGCCGGTCGGGTCGCTCGTGCCGACCCAGTCGAACTCGTGGCGGAAGCGGGTCCGCTCGCCCAGCTCGGCATTCGCGCCGTGTGACGTGACCAGCGGGTGGATCCGGTCACGCCGGTCGGCGCGGACCCACAGGACGGCCGTCCCCTTCGGCCCGCACAGCCACTTGTGGCCGTTGCCGGTCCAGTAGGCGGCGCCAAGGCCGTCGACGTCGAGCGGGATCATCCCCGGCGCGTGGGCGCCATCCACGAGGGTGTCGATCCCGCGCCGATCCAGCTCCGCGACGAGCTCGGCGACCGGGAAGATGACGGCGGTCGGGCTCGTGACCTGGCTGATGATGACGAGCCGAGTCCGGGGGGTCACGGCGGCCAGGATCGCGTCGCGCGCCTCCTCCGGACCGGCGATCGGGAAGGGGATCCTCGCGATGACGACCCGCGCGCCGTCCCGCGCCGCGGCCGCCCGCATCGCGTTGATCGTCGCGTTGTACTCGTGGTCGTCGGTCAGGAGCTCGTCGCCCGGCTCGAACCTGAGCGACCGCAGGACCGTGTTGATCCCGGTCGTGGCGTTGGTGACGAACGCGAGTCCGTCCGGGTCGGCACCGAGGAAGCCCCCGACGACCGCCCGGGCCGCATCCAGCAACCCCGGCAGCTCGTCGTTCATGAACCGGACCGGCTCCGCCTCCAGCCGATCGCGCAGGGCGCGCTGGACGGCCAGGATCGGTTCCGGGCAGGCCCCGTACGAGCCGTGGTTCAGGAAGGTGACGGCAGGGTCGAGCCGCCACCCGAGGTCGGTGCGCATGCCGACATCATGACCGGCCGCGCGGCGTCTCGAGCGTCTCGCCGGATCGGACGACGACCGTCGGACCGCCGCGGACCGCCTGCCAGCGGACCTCGCCCGGACCGACGACCCGCCACACGATGGGGTCGGCCGTCGATTCGTCGGTGATCACCCCGGTCCGTTCCGCGAGACCCAGGGCACCGAGCCCGGCCGGCGCCGATCCACCGAACCGCTCGAGCGCCGAGGCCCACCGATCACCGTCCGCGTGGGGCACCACGAAGAGGCCCGGGACGACCCCGAGCCCGGCCACCCCGCCACCGGGCGTCCACGTCCACGGCGCCAGGGCCATCGCTCCGGCGCTCGCCCCAGCCAGGACGGCGCCGCCGTGGAGGGCCGTGGCGATGGCGGCCCACGCCGCGGACGCCCGCATGAGCGTCGGGATCAGGTCCGGATCGCCACCGGGGAAGTGGATGACATCCGCGGCGGCCAGGCGGGCGACCAGGCCGGGCTGCTGGCGCTCCGCGCATCCACGACGGTCGACGACCTCGACCGCGACCGCACGCCGTGCGACCGCGCCACGCCATCGAACGCGGCGACGCCATTGGCAGCCGCCAGGTCCGGCCGCCCGCGCGCCGCAGCGGTCGGGACCACCACCACCCGGATCGCCCGCTCACCGCCGACCCGGTCGCGTGCCGACTCCAGCAGCGCGGCGAGGAACGGCTCGTCGCCGGCCAGGAACTCGCCGCCACCGTGGAGGGCCACGGCCCCGCTCACTCCGGTCCGACCAGGTCGTCGGGCGGGGTGACGTTCTTCATCGGCGGCTTCGGTGGGTCGCCGCGGCCCCCGCGACCGCGCTGGACGATCCGCGACAGGCGACCGGGCGCCACCACGAACGGCGCCAGGTAGGCGACGATCAGGATCGGGATCAGGAATCGGGTCGCCATCGGGCGGATGGCCAGCGCGAACCCGAGCACCCACAGGAAGAGCGCGTACGCCCCGATCGCGCGGCTGCGGAACCCCGCCAACTGGAGCCGTCGAGCGGGCAGCAGCACCAGCAGCGCGATGGCGAACCCGATGGCGATGAGGGCAGGCGCAGGCAGCACCCGCTGATGGTAGGCGGACTGTCGCTCCACGTGGGGAAATCGGGCTTCGAGGCCCGCAAGGACGAGGCGGCTTGCTAGGCTCGGGCCATGCGTCGGTTGCCCTTCTGGGGCGTCTCGGTCCATGGTTCGAGCGATGGGGCGGCATCGTCCCGCTCCTCCTCGCCGAGTTCATCGTGTGGCTCGGGTTCGGGGCCCTCCTGCCGGTCCTGCCGCTCTACTTCACCGAGCAGGGCGTGGACCTGGCGCTGCTCGGGATCGTCATCGCCGCCTGGCCGGCAGCGCGACTCGTCGGCGAACCGATCTTCGGCTGGCTCGCGGACCGGACGAACCGCGTGCCGCTGATGGTGATCGGCCTGCTCGCTGACCGGGCTGTTCAGCATCCTGCCGCTGGCGTTCTCGGGTCCGCTCGCGTTCGTCATCCTGCGCGCCGGGCGCCGGGCTCGCGACGTCGATCTACGACCCGGCCGCGCGCGGCTACTTGACCGACGCCACGCCGCCGGAGCGACGTGGCGAGGCGTTCGGGCTGTACGGGGCGGTCCAGATGGGCGGCCTGCTGCTCGGTCCGGCGATCGGCGCCTTCGGGGCCGAGCGGTTCGGCGGCATCGCGTTCGTGTTCGTCTTCAGCGGCGTCGCCGCCTGGCTGGCGGCCATCCCGATCGGCCTGCGTGGTCGCGAGACCGGCATCCGGACGCATCCCGCGCCGTCCCACGACGCCACCGAGTTCCCGCCGGACGCCCCGTCGACCGACCGGACGGGCTGCCGCCGACATCACCGCCGACCACGACGACGCCGTGCTCGTCCGTGGGCCCGTCGCGCCTCTGGAACCGCGGCCTGATCGCGGTCTTCATCATCAACGCCGGCGGCTACTTCGCGGGCGGCACCTACGAGGTCATCTGGAGCCTCTTCCTCGAGCGGCTGGGTGCGAGCCTGGACCTCATCGGCCTGACCTTCGCGATGTTCGGCCTGCCGGTCCTGCTCCTGTCGCCGTACGCCGGGCGGATCGTCGATCGGCGCGGGGCGCTGGCCTTCATCGTCGTCGGGTCGATCCTGCCGGCGATCACCGGCATCCTTTACACGCGGATGGTCGACCCGACGCTCGCGGTCCCGCTCATCCTGGTCGAGGCGACCGGCTTCGCGATGCTCAACCCGGCCCTCTACGCGGTCGTCGCCGCCAACTCGCCGCCCGGGAAGTCGTCGACGGCGCAGGGCCTGTTCGGGGCGGCCGGGACGGTCGGCTTCATCGTGGCGTCGCTGCTGACCGGGGTCCTTGCCGAATCCAACATCCTGTACCCGATGTACGTGTTCAGCGCCGTCCTGACCAGCACGCTCGTCATCGGGCTCATCGTCGGGCGGGGCCACCTGTCCGGCCGCAGCGTCGCCCCACCGGTGTTTGACCGATTCGCGTCCGACCCCTAGAGTCTGAGGTCGCGGGGTGGAGCAGCGGCAGCTCGTCGGGCTCATAACCCGAAGGTCAGGGGTTCGAATCCCCTCCCCGCAACCAAGCCGCCTACACCTTGAACCCCGGGCCCGACCACCCGGGGTTCTTCCTTGTCTGCGTCAGGGCCCGGGCGCGACCTCGGCCTGTCGGATCGACGGTGCTTCCGCCAGCGCGACGATCCCGCGCAACCGTGGCCGCCAGCGCGAAGCGACGACCGTTGCCGCGAGGACAGCGACCATCGCGACCAGCACGGGTCCCAGGCCCATCACCCGGAAGCCGACGATCGCGACGCCCCAGGCGACGATCAGCCAATGGATGACGTACATCGAGGTCACCCGCGCGCCCCAGCCGTAGACGACGGGGAGGCCGAAGCGCCGGCCGGCGTGGTGCACGACGATGTCGCACAACCAGACCCAAGCGATGACGAACCCGAGGATCGCCGGAACGAGGACCGGTGGGAGGCGCCAGTAGGTCCGGTCGTCGAGCGTCGTCGAGGTGGCCGTGATGAGGACGACCCCCACGACGCACCCGATCAGCGCGACGACCCCGGTCCGGCGCAGCACCGTCCGGCCGGTCCCGGGCGCGCACCATCGCGTCGCCGACGACCGCACCCACGAGCGGGAAGACGGCCCACGGGAAGACCGGATAGTAGACGTTGTCGGCGGTCGCCCAGAGCATCCCGAGCAACGCGTCGACGACCACGATCCCGGTGGTCAGGCCGTCGAGGACCGGCGCCACGAGCACGACCACGAGGGCGATGAGCAACCAGCCGGGCCTACCGGCACGACCTCTCGAAGCGCGGCCATCAGGATCAGCGAGCATCCCGCCAGCTGCAGGATGTCGACCATCCACAGCAGCGAGAGCGGCGTGAACGGCGCTACCTCATCGGGGGTCACGACACCGGTGGCCAGCCCCGCCGACAACGGGAGCGTCCCGCGCACCAGGTTGAGGAGATAGCCCGCGGCGACGAGCAACACCCCCCGGCTTGCCAGCGACCGGAACGACGTACGTCGCGAGAACGCCACCGAGGCGCCCATCAGGAACATGAACACCGGCGCGGCGGGCGGGCCTCCGAGGAAGCTGACGACGGTGCCGATCGGCGTCGTCCACGTGGCCGGGTCACCCCAGTGGCGCATCACGTGGATGAGGATCATGAACGCAACCGCCAGCCCACGCGCCAGATCGAAGGCCAGGACCCGATCGCCTGGCTCCGGACCATCGCCACGAACGTCGCCGCGGGTCGCCACGCGCGGAGTGTACGAGCGACCCGCGACGGTGGGAATAGGTCCGAGGTCAGGGTGCCAAGCGTTGCCAGGTCAGCATGGAACCAACCTCCCAGTCGACCGCGCGCGCCTTGCCGGTGGCCGTGTCGATCACCGTCGCCTTGACGTTCGTCGTCGGATACGGGGCGCCGAGGATCGTCCCTGGGATCGAGATGAGCGAGGTTCCATCCGGCGAGTAGTCGAACCACGCGCCATCGCTGACGGGCGTCGGGCCGGTCGAGACGACCGAGCCACCCTGCGACGGACACGATGCCGATGGGCTGGATCTCCCAGTCGAGCGTGGCCTGGTCCTGGCGCCAACGGTCGAAGGCGATCCATTTGCCGTCGGGCGACCACTGAAGGTCCGTTTCGGTCCATGTCCCAGCCTCGCTGGTCAGTTGACGGAGGCCGGTCCCATCGGCGTTCATGACGAAGATGCGGAGCTGGTTGGTGTCCCCGATGGGCGCTCGCGTGAACGCGATCAACATCCCGTCAGGCGAGTATCTGACGCTTCCGAAGTCGCCGTCGCGTGCGACTCCCGACGGGATCTCGACAAGCGGCCTGCGCCGCTGAGCCATCCGCATCCATCACCCAGAGCGCGTGACCGGGGAGCCCCTGCGGCTCGTACAGGATCTGCCGTCCGTCAGGCGGTCGGAACTCACCTCGTTGCACGTATGCGTGTTCGACCAGGAGCTTCGGAGGGGCGGCGCCGGTCGCATCGAAGCGGAAGACACGGAATGCAGAATCCGTGAAGACAAGGTATGAGCCGTCCGGGGACCACTCGTACGGATCGTCCGTGTCGAGGTTCGTGGCGAGCACCTTGAGCCCGCTTCCGTCCGCGTTCGACACGATAAGGTCGAATGGTGCGGTCGACACGTCGCCGACCTGGCGCATGAACGCGACGCGCGTGCCGTCGCGAGTGAAGCGGGGATTGCCGTCCATCTCGGGGCCGGTCACGATCGCGCGACTCGTGCCAGTCACCGGATCGCCGATGAAGATGTCGCCGCCGGCGGCAAACGCGACCTGTCCATTGCGCGCGGGACCGAACGGCTGAGGAACCCTCGTCTGCCTCGTCCCGATATAGAACACGGCGGCAGCGGCCAGTAGCGCGATGAGGACGACCGCCACTGCGATCGACCTGAGCGGGAGACGCGGCACGAGCGTGGGTCGGCTTGCGATATCAGCCATGGGGATCCACCTTCCTGGGATGGCCCAGGCCGGCCGCTGTCGCGAGCGAGTCGCGGCGGCCAGGACCTCATCTCGGTAGTCGGGGTTCGGTCCCAGGTAGAGGTCCTCGAGGATGTCGGGCAGCTGCCGCTCGAAGCGAGCCGAGGTGGTCATGCGACCTGCCCTCCGGGGACCGGCTCCTGGGCCGGATCGGGCTCGGCCGTGACAGTCAGCCGCATCGCGGCGAGCGCGTAGTGCAGCCGGGACTTGGCCGTGCCGAGCGGGATGCCAAGGGACGCCGCGACTTCGTGCAGCGGCATCCCGAGGAGGTAGTGCATCGCGACGACCGCTCGATGCCCGGGATCGAGCCGCCGAAGCGCCTCGTCGACCAGGTCCCGGTCGGCCAGCGCGCCCGACAGGTCGGACGTCGCCGGCGCATCGAGCGGCGTGATCTCGACCTCGACCGGGCGCCGTCGCCGGCGCCGCGCGAGATCGAGACAGGCGTTGACGGTCAGTCGGCGCAGCCAGGCATCGAACCGGTCGGGGTCTCGGAGACCGGGCAGGTCGCGCCAGGCGCGAACGAGGGCTTCCTGGACCGCGTCGCGCGCGAGCTCCGGGTCCCGGAGGATGAGGCGGGCGGCCGCGTCCAGCCGCGCGAGGGCAGGGTCGACGAGTCCGGCGAAGGCGTCATGATCGCCTCGCCTCGCGCGGTCGACGAGCTCTCGCTGGTCCACGGTCGCCTCGACTGTGCCACGACCTGGGCGGTCGTGTTCGACAGGGTATGGCGTCACCGCCACGCGAAAGGTTCATCACCGACGAACCACTCAGTGCCGAGCGCGGTCCTTCAGGATCCGTTCGGCGGCGAGCTTGCCGGGTGCACCCATGACGCAGCCGCCCGGGTGCGTTCCGGAGCCGCATTGGTAATAGCCGTCGATCGGGGTCCGGTACTGGCTCCAGCCCGGGGCCGGCCGGAAGAAATACATCTGCGGGGCAAGGAACTCGCCGGCGAAGATGTTGCCCTCGCTGAGGCCGACCGTCCGCTCGATGTCGAGCGGCGTCCGGATCTCACGCTGGAGGACCAGGTCGCCGAAGCCCGGGAAGAACGACTCGAGGGTCGCCTGGACGGTGTCCCCGAAGCCCTCCTTCTCGGTGTCCCAGTCGCTCCCGCGCAAGTGGTAGGGGGCGTACTGGATGAAACAGCTCAGGACCGCCTTGCCGGGCGGCGCCATGTCCGGATCGACCATCGACTGGACGGCACAGTCGATGTACGGCCGCTTCGAATACCAGCCGTACTTCCCGTCGTCATAGGCGCGCTCGAGGTACTCCATCGACGGCCCGATGTTGGTGAAGCCGCGGTATTGGTCGGTCCGATCGCCGAGCGCCGGGAACCGCGGCGGAGCGTCGAGGGCGAAGTTGACCTTGGCCGACGTGCCCTGGAACCGGAAGCGCTCGATCGTGTCGACGAGGTCGGTCGGCAGCTCGCGCGGTTCGACGAGCTCGAGGAAGGTCCGGCGGGGGTCGAGCGCGGAGACGACGACCGGGGCATAGAACTCCGTGCCGTCGACGAGGGCGACCCCGGTCGCCCGGCCGTTCCTGGTGATGACGTTGGCGACCGGCGACTCGAGGCGGATCTCCGCGCCCAACGCTCGCGCGGCCCGGGCGAGGACCTGGGTGAACCCGCCGTTGCCGCCCTTGTGGAACGACCACGCCCCGAACTCGCCGTCGTGCTCGCCGAGGATGTGGTACAGGAGGACGAGTCCTGAACCCTGCGAGTACGGCCCGACCTTGGTCCCGATGATCGCCGACGAGGCCAGGTAGCCCTTGAGGATGTCCGACTCGAAGTAGTCATCGAGGAAGTCGGCGACCGACCCGGTCAGCAGTCGCACGGCGTCGTGGAGGACCTTCTTGTCGAGCTTGCGGAAGCGCTGGCCGAGCATGGCCAGGGCGACGAGCTCCTCGGGGTCGTCGC
Organism: uncultured Chloroflexia bacterium; assembly: GCA_963746865.1. Taxonomy (GTDB): domain Bacteria; phylum Chloroflexota; class Limnocylindria; order Limnocylindrales; family CSP1-4; genus SPCO01. Next base: position 18,678 of record CAVVDB010000005.1, on the reverse strand, counting down.
TGAACAGGTCAGGCGGCGCCTGGTCGAGCAGCGGTTTGATCGCCTGGAGGACCTTGTTGACGTCGTGGTTGAAGGCGTCGTAGGCGTCCGCGTCGTGCGGGCTGTGGCGGGCGATCTCTTTGAGGTTCTCGCCGTGGTCCTGGCCCAGGAGCAGGTAGTCGCCGTCCTCCTTTGGGCAGAACGTGGTCGGCATCAGGATCGGCATGAAGCCGTGCTTGACCAGCTCGAGATCCTGGACGATCTCGGGCCGCAGCAGGCTGAGCGCGTACGAGAACGTCGTGAACCAGAACCCGGGCCGAAGCTCCTCGGTGATGGCCGCCCCGCCGACGATGTGTCGCCGTTCCAGGACGAGCGTGCGCAGGCCGGCCTTCGCCAGGTACGCGCCGTTGGTCAGCCCGTTGTGGCCGCCGCCGATGACGATCGCGTCGTAGGTGCGATCGGCCTTCGAGGCTCGGGGCGGCGACTTCTTCGCGGTCCTCTGGGTCTTGGGCATGTCAGGCGGTCCTTCGCTCGGGGTTGAACAGGGGTGTCCGGGCCACGTGGGCGTCGAAGTACTCGTAGCGGTGGTTGACCGCCATCTCGAGCTTCACGCGGGACCCCGGCGCGGACCGGTCGAGCGGCACGCGGGCGAGGGCGATGTGGCGTTGGAGCATCGGCGAGTACATCTGGCTCGTCGCGTAGCCGAGCTGGTTCAGGTCGTCGTCGTAGATGTAGTACTCGTCCTGGATCGGCGTGTGGTCCTTGGGCGGGATCAGCCCGGCCTCGTCGTAGATCCGGTCGTACTCGCGCCAGTCGACGACGAGACCGCTCAGCTTCCAGCGCGACGTCCGGTGCTTGAGCTCACGGCGGATGGCGTCGCGACCGATGAACTGGCGGTCGCCGGCGCCGACGTCGCGGACCATCCAGCCGAGCCCGAGCTCGATCGGGGTCGTCCGGTCAGCGTCCGTCCAGGCGAAGCGGCTGTTGTGGAAGTCGACATCGAGGAGGACGAGCCCGGCCTCGATCCGAGCCATGTACAGGGCGGTCAGGCCGATCGGCACGACGCCCTGACCGCGGCTGGCCGCCCAGACCGCGTCCCACACCGCGAGCGCGTTGCGCGCCGGGATCCAGAGCTCGAAGCCGAGATCGCCGGTGAACCCCGTCCGCGAGACACGAACCGGGACCTTGCCGATCGTCGCCTCGACCACGCCGAAGTAGGGCAGGTCGGCGACGACAGGCGTGAGCGTGGCGAGGATCGCGCGCGAGCGGGGACCCTGTACGGCGAGGACGGCCCACGCGTCGGAGACCTCCTCGATGGTGACATCGAGTCGGCCGACGAGACCCTCGAAGTAGGCGAGGTTCGGTTCCGCTGCGGTGAGCACGAACTCGTTGGGCCCAAATCGGAGGACGACGCCGTCCTCGACGATGAACCCGCGGTCGTCGCACCAGACCGTGTACTGGGCGTGGCCCGGGGCGCAGGTCCGGATGTCGCGGGTCAGGACCCCGGCCAGGAAGCGCTCGGCGTCCGGCCCGGCGATCCGGTACTTGTACAACGGCGACGAATCGAACAGGCCGGCGCTGTTGCGGATCGCGAAATACTCGAACTTCTCGGACATCTGGTAGCGCGTTGCCGTGAGCGTGTTCGACCAGTGCTCCCAGAGGCCCGTCTCGTTGAGCGCGGTCAGGCGCTTGTGGAAGGGCGACGTTCGGATCATGGCCGAGACGATACGGGAGCCGCCCCGCGCCGAGCGTGTGGCGTCTCGCCGGGCGAGCCAGCCGACGTGGACCGCTCAGTGTCGAGTCCCGGCGACGGGGCGCCGCCGGGACTACCGGCTTAGCGTGCGAGACGCTGCCAGGCGGGACTGCTGCTCGTGGTCCAAGGCATGGCCCTGGACTTGCCGGTCAGCGGGTCCAGGAGCACCTGCGGCATGGCCTGTCCAGAGGCGTCCGCGGGATTTCCCAGGACAGATGTGTCATCGGGCGCCCATTCCCAGGACGTGCAGCATCCGCCATCGATCGCGCCCGGGACGTCGGTCTCGACGCCCACGCCACTCCCGTCCGCGGGGACGATAACGGCCCGGACATCCTCGAATCCGTCTGTATAGCCTCGGCGGCTGACCAGGGTCGACCCGTCGTTCGACCAGGCCTGGGGCGCTTCCCACACGGCATCCGGGGGCATCCGCGACGGGCGATCCCCGCTGCCATCCGCCGCGATGATGTGGCTCAGGGGCCTGCCCGTGCCAGAATCCAGCCATTCGTAGTAGGCGATGTGCGATCCGTCCGGCGACCACAGCCCATCGTTCGGATGTCGCCCGGGAGCGGGCTCCCGGATGGTTCGGACGGTGCCGCTGTCGACATCCACGGCGTACAGCCCCTGGCTCACATCGTCCGACATGAGGCCGCCGCGGAAGAGGATCTCGGCGCCGTCAGGCGGTCGCCATGAGGCCCCAGAAACCGGGAGACCCGGGTCGAGCCGGCGGATGCCGCTGCCATCGACCTTCGCGATGAACAACTCCCCGGTCGGCTCTGGCCCCACCATGAGGATCTCCGTTCCGTCCGGGGAGAAAGCGTAGTCGGCGATGCCCGCGATCGGCTTCGGGGTCACCGTCGTGAGCCGAGTCCCATCCGCGTTGGCGACGACGAGCTGTCCGGGACTTGCCTCGTCGTCCAGCTGCTTTCGCTCGAACACGAACCGCGTGCCGTCACGCGACCAGACGGGCCGCAGGTCCGTCGCTGGCCCGGTCACGACCGCGACGGACGTGCCGGTGGCGGGATCGGCCGTGTAGATGTCTCCGTCCTTGACGTAGGCCACGAGGCCGTTCCGAGCTTGGCCGAACGGCGCCGGGACTCGGCGCTGCGAGCCGATCACGAAGGCCAGCGTCGAGATGAGGAGCAGGAGGATCAGGGTCGCCGCCGCGATCGGTCGCCAGGGCACCTGCCGGACGAACGCGGGCTGACGGGCGATGTCAACCACGGGGAGCCACCTTTCAAGGAGGGTCCAGGCCGGCCGCTGGCGGGTGCGAGCGGTCAGCCCGAGAAGGTCGTCGAAGTAATCGGGCGTGTGCGGCTGCGAGATCTCATCGAGGATCGCCGGGAGGTGCCGTTCGAAGCGATCGGTCGGCATCATGCGAGCTGCCCTCCGGCGACCGCTGGCGTCGTCCTTGTCTCGTCGACCAGGACCGTCGCGCGCATCGCGCTCAGCGACCGGTGCAGGCGCGACTTGGCGGTCCCCAGTGGGATCCCCAGGGTGCCGGCCACGTCGGGCAGTGGCATCCCGAGGAAGTAATGCATCACCACGATGGCGCGCCATTCGGGGTCGAGGTGCCGGAGCGCCTCGTCCACGAGATCGCGGTCCACGATCACGGTTGCGAAATCGGCGACGGCCGGACCGTCGATCGGGGTCAGTTCGACCTCGATGGCCCGGTGTCGGCGGCGGCGCAGGATGTCGATGCAGGAGTCGACCACGAGCCGGCGAAGCCAGGCGTCGAACCGGTCCGGGTCGCGGAGCGCCGGCAGGGTCCGCCAGGCGCGGACGAATCGCATCCTGGACCGCGTCGCGCGCGAGCTCCGGGTCCCGGAGGATCAGTCGAGCGGCCGCGTCCAGCCGCGCGATCGCCCCACCGGCGAGCGTCGCGAAGGCGTCATGATCGCCTCGCTTGGCCCGCTCGACGAGGTCTCGCTGGTCCACGACAGCCCCAGGGCTCGGCGCGGCCGGCTGGTCGCGCTCTGATGGTATGCCGTCCTGCGTTGGTGAATCGTTCCCGGCGCTCCGAACGTTCACGGCCTTCGCGGATTGACGAGGGAGTGCCCGACCCTACGCTCCCGAGGCGGAGTCCCCACACAGCGGGCCGACCGCATCAGCGAGGGAGACTCGGATGCTGCAACGGATCATCGGGTTCATCCTGGGCGGGCTGACGATCTGGATCCTGCTCAATATCACCGACGGGATGTCGGGTGATTCCTGGGCCGAAGTGGGCGTTCTCGATCCTGATCGGCCTGCTCGTGGCGCTGCTCTGGCCATGGGTCATCGGCATCATCCTGGTCCGCCGCGCCAAGGATCGACGCAAGGAAGAGATCGACAAGGAAGTCGCGGAGCAGCTCGCCGCTCAGCAAAAGCAGTAGCTGACCGGTCCTCGCGCGCTCAGTCCGCGTAGCCGCGGTTGGTTCCGCATGCGATCCGCCGCCGCGTCCCGTCGCTCCTCCACGACGCCCCTGACTTCCGTCGCCTCTGGCTCGGCCAGTCGATCTCGGTCTTCGGGGACCAGGTCACACCGAACTCGGGGTACCGCTCGTCGCCGTCCTGACCCTGGGTGCGAGTCCCGCCCAGATGGGGACCTTGACCGCCGTCGGGCTGCTGCCGAACCTGCTCTTCTCGCTCCCGGCCGGCGTCTGGCTCGATCGCGTTCGGTCGCGCCGCCGACTGATGGTCGCCGCCGACCTTGGTCGGGCCGCGCTCATCGCCAGCATCCCGGTCGCCTTCGTGCTCGGCGCGCTGTCGATGCCGCAGCTCTACGTCGTCGGGTTCCTGACGGGCTCGCTGACGGTCATCTTCGACCTGTCGTGGAACACGCTGTTCGTGACCGTCACCCAGCGCGAGCGATACGTCGAGGCCATGGCGCTGCTGAACGGGAGCCGATCCCTGGCGTCGGTCGCCGGCCCCACGGTCGGCGGCATCCTCGTCCAGGTATTCGGAGCCCCGTTGGCGATGCTGGTCGACGCCGTCTCGTACCTCGGCTCGGTCTTCTTCCTGCGTCGGATCCGCTCGCCGGAACCGCCGGTCGAGACCGAAGAGGGGACGACCCGGGAGAAGCTGCTGGCCGGGTTGTCGTTCGTCGGCAACGACTCGATCATGCGCCCGACCCTGCTGTCGGTCGCGACCATCAACCTGTTCACCTTCGCCTCGAGCGCCCTCTTCATCCTGTACGCCACGACCGAACTCGGGGTCTCGCCAGGCGCCCTCGGTCTGGCGCTCGGGATGGGGGCGGTCGGCGCGGTGATCGGCGCACTCGTCGCGACGCGGGTCGGTCGGCGGATCGGGCTGCGGGCCCGCCTACGCGCTCGGCTGCCTCATCTTCCCGGTCTCGCTGCTGTTGATCCCGGTGGCTGCGCCCGGGATGTCGATGATGGCGATCCTTGCGCTGCTCTTCGGTTCGGAGTTCGGTGCCGGGTTTGGCGTGATGATCCTCGACATCAACGCCGGGGCGATCATCTACGCGCGGACGCCTGATCGGATCCGGGCTCGGGCCAGCGGCGCGTTCCGGTTCGTGAACTACGGGGTGCGTCCGGTGGGGGCCGTCCTGGGCGGCCTGCTGGGCACCGCGGTCGGCGTCCGCGAGGCCATCTGGGTGACCACGATCGCGGCGATCGGCGGCGTCCTGTTCCTGGTCCGGTCCCCGGTCCTGCGCCTGCGCGACCTTCCCGAGACGCCCGAATAGGGCTCGTTGCCGACTATTCCCAGCGGAACGACCGGGCCGCCACCGAGGACGGTTCCCACGCCCCAGCGCCGCGAGGATGGCCAGCGGCCGGCCGAGATCTGCAGCCGGTGTTCCGAGCGCCATCCGGAACGCGTCGGACAGCGCGGCCGCCGGCAGGAACTCAGCCACTGACGCCAGCGGTCCGGGCAGACGCGAGACCGGCAAGATGATCCCGCCGAGCAACAGGAACGCGATGAACAACCCATTGGCGAGGGCGAGCGTCGCCTCGGCCCGCAGGGCTCCCGCGAGCAGCAATCCGAGCCCGGCGAACGCGAACGTCCCGAGGAGCAGGGCGGCAACGAAGACGATCAGCGAGGCCGCCGCCTCGGGCCGCCAGCCGAGCACGAACGCCGCCACCGCGACCAGCAACGCGACCTGGACGACCTCGACGACGAGGACCGCGCCCATCTTGGCCGCAGCAGGCCGCCGCGGGTCAAGCGGCGAGCCGCCCAGCCGCTTCAGGACCCCGTAGTTCCGCTCGTATGCCGTCGCGATCCCGAGATTGACCAGGCTCGTCGCGATGACCGCCAGCGCCAGGACCCCCGGCAGCAGGAAGTCGACCGGCGCCCCGTCACCCGTCGGCAGGACCCTCACGCTCGCGAAGAAGAGCAGGACGACGACCGGGATGATGATCGTGACCAGGACGTTCTCGCCGCGACGGGCGGTCAGCGTCAGCTCCATCCGGCCCTGGGACAGCGTGGCCGCCAAGGGCGACGCCGGGCGGCTCACGGGCGCCGCTCATGCCTGTGACCGACCAGGTCGAGATAGACCTCCTCGAGATCCCCGCCTGTCGTCCGAAGCTCGACGATGAGCCGACCGGCGGCCGGCACACCAGCCGGCGACCGCGTCGACCAGGAGCGGATCCGGCGGGACGCCATCGAGCCGGTACCGCCCAGGCGCTCCCATCGGCGGCCAGGGCTGCCTCCGGTCGTCCCTCGCGAAGGGTCGCCAGCAGGCCCGCGATCTCGTCGCCACCAAGCTCCCGGTCGAGCCGGAACCGAAGCCGTGGCGTCGAACCCGCCGCCAGCCCGGCCGGGCTTCCCGACGCCACGATCCGACCGTCGTCGATGACACAGATCCGATCTGCCAACCGCTCGACGTCGGTGAGGTCGTGGCTGGTCAGCAGGACCGCCGCGCCAGCGTCGCGGAGGCCGGCCACGATCGCCCTGGTAGCGGCACGCGCCTCCGGGTCCATCCCGGCCGTCGGCTCGTCGAGGATCAGGACCTCCGGCCGCCCGACGAGCGCCAGGGCGAGTCCGAGCCGCTGCCGCTCGCCGCCGGACAGCCGCCGGTAGCGGGTCCCGGCCACCGTCCGCAACCCGACGAGGTCCAGGAGTTCGTCCGGATCGCGCGGGTCGACGTGGAACCCGCCGTACTGCCGCAGGGTCTCGCGCGGGTTCGCTCGGGGGTCGATCCCGCCACCCTGCAGCATCACCCCGACGCGCGCCCGGAGTGCCGGCCCGCCGGCTGGCCGGGTCGAGACCCAGCACGTGCGCCCGGCCGCCATCGGGTCGGCGGTAGCCCTCGACGATCTCGACGGTCGTGGTCTTGCCGGCGCCATTCGGTCCGAGCAGGGCGACGAGTTCGCCGGCCGACGACCGTGAGGGAGACGCCGTCGAGGACGGTCCGCGGCCATATCGCTTGATAAGCCCATCCACGACGACCAGCGGGTCGCCGCCGGTCACGACGCGATCCGGGCGTACTGGCGCTCGAACTCCGCGTCGGTCAGTTCGCCGATCTGGATCGACCGGATGACACCCGTCCGATCGACGAAGTAGGTCTGCGGCCGACCGGCCACCCGGTAGGCGGCCTTGATCGCCTTGTCCGGATCGACCACCGTCGGCCAGTCCGCGCCGTAGCGCGTGACGAAATCGCGCGCCGGCTCGACCGGATCGTCGGTCAGGACGCCGACGACGGTCAGGCCGTGCGCCGGCGTACTCGCGCCTGCTTGGCCTCGAGGAGCGGGAACTCATCGCGGCACGGGACGCAGCTCGGACCCCAGAAGTTGATGACCACCGGCTTGCCGGCGGTCGTCGCGAGGTCGAAGGCGGCGCCGTCGAGCGTCGCCCCGAGGATCGCGGGTGCCTGCTGTCCGACGCCGGCGCGAGCCGGCTCCGTGGCCCCGGCGGTCCCGGCCCCGGGCCCCGATCGGACGAACCACACGAATGCCCCGGTGGTCAGACCGGCGACGAGCAGGGCAAGCAGGATCGGCCGGCGCGACATGATGGGGGAAGGCTACTTGAGGGTCGCCGTCCCCGTCATCGTCGGGTGGACGGTGCAGACGAACTTGTACTCGCCGGCCGGTTGTGCCGGGACGTTGTACACGCGGGTCTCGACGCCCGGGAAGATCGCGCCCTTGAAGACTTCGGCCCCGGACCCGGCGACCAGGGCGACGTTGTGGGGCGTCGCGGGATCCTCGTTGTCGAAGGCGATCGTGAACGGCCGGCCGGCCGGTGCGCTCCACGTCTTCTCGACGAAGGCGACGCCCTTGGCCTGGACATGGACGTCGGCCGCCGGACCGCTCGCCGGCGGCGGGCGCACCGCTCGCCGCCCGCCCGAGGCGGCCGGCGCGCCCGAGGCGCCCGGCGTCCCGGTCCCGCCGTTGGCCTGCCCGGTGGCGAACACGCTCGACTGGAGGATCGCGGCGCCGACGGTCAGGACGATGAGCGACTTCCGAGGAGCCGGGACGGCGTCCTCGAGGTCGGGATGTTCTCGAGGTGACCTGTGCTATCAGCCTCGACCGTCTTGCGGTACTCCTGGACGGCATCGGTCAGCCAGCCGACCAGGGTCGAGATCAGGGCGATGACGCCGACGGCCAGCAGCCAGCCTTCGAAGACCAGGCCGAGGAAGAGCAGGAAGACCCCGAACGCCCCGAGGAACGGCCGCCACGACGGCCCCGGCATGTGGACGCCCGGCGGCGGTCCGTCCTCGACGACGGCCGGCAGGGCCGGGGCGGTCGGGCCGATGTCGTGGTCGTAGATGCGCAGCCCTTCGGCCAGCCAGTAGAGCAGGGTCAGGGTCAGGGCGATCGTCCCCAGGACCAGCGTGACCCCGCCGAAGACCAGCCCGATCGAGGACCAGGAAGGTCCCGGTCGCGGCGAACGCGGGGGCGAACGACGGCCCCGGCATGTGGATGCCGGGCGGTGTCCCGGGCTCGATCCGCTGCATCCCGCGACGGGCGGGCGGGCGCCTTGACGAGCCGGCGGAAGACGGCCAACAGGAGGCCGACGACGATGACCAGGAAGACCACCGGCAGGACGCCGATGATGGCGCTCCAGTCGGGTGACACGAACTGCGAGGTCAGTTCGAGGAAGGTTGGTCCAGATCCGCTCGAGCATCGGTCGTCGTCAGCTCGCTGGGCCGTCGATGGACCCGTTCACTCGTCGGTCGATCCGGCGACCAGGACGTAGGCCATGATCGCCATCGCGACGCCAAGGAAGAGCAGCATGGTCGTGCCCGCCGCCGACGTCGTTGTAGGGGACCGTCAGCCCCTCGATCGTCGGGACCGCCTAGAAGATCACGGCGATGACGATGAACAGGATGCCGACGAGCGCGGCGTTGCGCGGATGTCGAAGCGGATGCATGGCGCGCTACACCGTCTTTCCGGGCAGGAGGTAGAGCAGCGAGAAGAGCAGGATCCAGACGACGTCGACGAAGTGCCAGTAGAGCGAGGCGCCCTCGACCGCATCGTAGTGCTTGCCGCTGAACTGGCCGGCCATCCCGCGATAGAGGACGACGCCGAGCATCACGACGCCACCGAAGACGTGCGCCCCGTGGAAGCCGGTGAGCGTGTAGTAGGTCGTCCCGTACGTGCCGGACGACAGCGTCAGTCCTTCGGAGCCCAGGAGCGCGTAGTCGGTCGCCTGCATCAGCAGGAAGACGATGCCGAGGACGACGGTGACGGTCATCGTCCGCAGGAACTTGGTCCGCTGGTCGCGGCGGATCGCCCGGACCGCCATCTGGCAGGTGACCGAACTCAGGATCAGCAGGATCGTGGCCGGGCCGACGAACGGCATGATCTGCAGCGTGTCGTGGAACTCCTCGGGCGGCCATTGCGCCGCGTTGGCGCGGATGTTGAAGTAGGCCGCGAACAGGCCGCCGAAGAACATCACCTCCGAGGTGATGAACAGGATCATCCCGAGGACCGGGTTGCTGATCCCGCCGTGGCTGTCGTGCGGCATCACGATCAGCGGGTTGTGCTGGACGGGGACCAGCGCCTTGTCGTCGGTCGTCATCGTGGTCGCCCGCTCAATGCTCGGCCGCCCGGCCATAGCGCTGGTCGAACAGCGGCCGTTCCGAGCGGATCTCCGGGAGTCGGTCGAAGTTGTAGGCCGGCGGTGGCGAGGTCGTCGCCCATTCGAGGGTATTGGCCTCCCACGGGTCGTCGCCGGCCGGCGCCCCGCTGCGCAGCGACAGGAAGATGTTCCAGAGCAGCAGCACCATGCTGGCCGCGATGGTGAACCCGCCGAACGTGGCCAGCACGTTCAGGTCGGTCCAGCCCGTGCCCGATGCGTAGTTGGCGATGCGGCGCGGCATCCCCGCCAGGCCGAGTTCGTGCATCGGGAAGAAGGTCAGGTTGAAGCCGATGAACATCAGCACGAACTGCGCCTTGCCGACCGTCTCGTTCATCATCCGGCCGGTCATCTTCGGGAACCAGTAGTAGAGCGCCGCCATGACCCCGAAGACCGAGCCGCCGAACAGCACGTAGTGCAGGTGGGCGACCACCCAGTACGTGTCGTGCAGGGCGAAGTCGACCGGGACCGAGGCGCTGAACGCGCCGTTGATGCCACCGATCAGGAACATCGTCAGGAAGCCGATGGCGAACAGGAGCGGCGTCTTGAGCATCAGCTGGCCGCGCCACATGGTGAACACCCAGTTGAACATCTTGACCCCGGTCGGGATGGCGATCAGGAAGGTCATGATGCTGAAGAAGGGCAGGTAGACGGCCCCGGTCGTGAACATGTGGTGGGCCCACACGGAGAACCCGAGCGCCCCGATCGCCGCCGTCGCGAAGATGAATGCCTTGTAGCCGAACAGCGGCTTGCGGCTGAAGACGGGCAGGATCTCGCTGACGAAGCCCATCGCCGGCAGGACCATGACGTAGACGGCCGGGTGCGAGTAGAACCAGAAGATGTTCTGGTACAGGATCGCGTCACCGCCGCGCGACGGGTCGAAGAACGCGCCGCCGTAGTTGCGGTCGATGAACAGCATGATCAGGGCGCTGGTGATGACCGGCGTGGCCATCAGCACCAGCACCGACGTGACCAGCATCGTCCAGACCAGGATCGGCATCCGGAAGAGCGTCATCCCGGGCGCCCGCATCTTGAAGATGGTGACCAGGAAGTTGATCGCGCCGAGGATCGAACTCGTGCCGATGAGCACGAGCGCGACGATCCACAGGTCCTGGCCGTAGCCGGTCGCCGCCAGCGCGCGGTCCTCCGACAGCGGGGCGTAACTCGTCCAGCCGGCGGCCGCGGTGCCGCCGGTCACGAACCCGAGCAGGAGCAGGACGCCGGCCAGCGGCAGCATCCAGAACGACAGCGCGTTGATCCGCGGGAAGGCCATGTCCGGGGCGCCGATCTGGAGCGGTACGACGTAGTTGCCGAAGCCCGCCAGCATCGGGATCACGAACAGGAAGATCATGAACGTGGCGTGCATCGTGAACAGCTCGTTGTAGGTCGAGTCGGTCACGAACTGGAGGCCGGGCTGGGCGAGCTCGGTCCGGACCACCAACGCCAGCAGCCCGCCGATGAAGAAGAAGACGAACGAGTTGATCACGTACATGATCCCGATCTTCTTGTGATCGGTCGTCGTCAACCAGGCGTACAGCCCGCTGCGATAGGCGGAGGCGGCCGGCGTCAGCGTGGTCGTCGCCATCGATGCCTCCCTACTGGACCGTGAGCGTGCCGGTCATCGTCGGATGCACGGTACAGACGAAAGCGTAGCCGCCGGCGGGCAGCGCCGGGACGTTGTAGACCTTGGTCGCGACACCGGGGAAGATCTCGCCCTTGAAGACCTCCTTGCCGGTCGGCGACCCCTCGTGGATGGCCACGTTGTGCGGGACCGCCGGGTCCTTGTTCTCGAAGTCGATCTGCCACGGCGCGGCGGCCGGCGCGCTGATCGCGGTCTGCTCGAACTTCACGCCGACGGCACTGAGCTTGACGGCGGTCCCGACCCGCTCGGCGGCGGCGCGGGCGTGGCGTTGGCCTTCGCGACCTTGTCGGCCAGCCAGGTATCGAACTGGGCCGCGGTCACGGCCTTCACGTCGAACAGCATCGTCGAGTGGCCGACGCCGCACAGCTCGGCGCACTGGCCGTGGAAGATCTGGCCCGCGTCGGACTCGTTCACGGTGAAGTCGAACGCCGTCAATCGGCCCGGGACGACGTCGCGCTTGAACAGGAACTGCGGCACGTAGAACGCGTGGATGACGTCCTTCGGGCTGACGAAGAGCTGGAGCTGGACCGTCCGACCGGCCGGCACGTACATCCCGCCGATGGTCGCGTCGGTCCCGTCGACGCGGGGCGCGTACTCGGTGTACAGGACCTTCGTGCCGTCCTGGTCGAGATACTCGAACACCCACTGGAACTGACCGGCGACGGCGCGGATCTTGGTCTGCGCCGACGGGTCGCTCGTGTCGACCTCGTTGAGGGTCTGCCACGAGATGACGAACATGAACAGGACGAGGATGGTCGGGACGATCGTCCAGACGAATTCGGCGACGTTGTTGCCGTGCGTCTGGGGCGGAAGGTCGACATCGGTCGGCTTGCGCCGGTAGCGGATGACGGTCCAGATGATCAGCCCTTCGACGACGATGAAGATCGCGACCGCGATCAGGAAGATGACCGTATACAGGTCGCGGATCTGGGCGCCCTCGCTCGTCACCGCGATCGGCGGATAGAGGCCGGTGATGAACTGCTCGCCCGCCGCGAGGACGTCGATGTGGAACAGGTAGACCAGGATCAGGCTCAGTCCGACGATGGCGGCGCCCACGGCGAGGGCGAAGACCGCGGTCTGGGAGGAGCGCGACCCGGGGGAGCTCGACATCAAGGTCCTCGAGGATGGACGACGCACCTCGACGGGGCACGACGACCGATGCGAACAGCAGGCGCGGCCGACCGCCCGAGGGTCGAACCGCGGCCATTCTACCCGGCGAGCGCGCCGCTCGCGCGTCACGGGCGGTCCTCGGGCGGCCCCGTGACGACCGCCGGTCCGGTTCGTGCGACCATGCCGCCGATGTCTCGACAGCGCCGGATCCCGCGGGTCGTCAGCCGATCGGTATCGCGCTGGGCGGAGTCGCGAGCCGGCAGGTCCCGTGGCGGCCCACGGGCCGGTCCCGACCGACGCCCCGACGGCCGGGTCGCTGTTCCTGTCGTGGACGTTCGAACCGTTGCCGACGCTCGGGATCGCGATCGGGATCGGCTGGTGGCTATGGGCCGTCCGTCGGGTCAACGCGGCGCATCCCGGCAACCCGGTCCGGCGTCGCCGGACGGTCGCCTTCCTGGCCGGGATGCTCGCCCTCGCCGTTCGCCCTGCTGTCCGGGCATCGACCGCTACGACACGACGCTCTTCTCCGTGCACATGGTCCAGCACGTGCTGCTGATGCTGGTCGCCGCCCCGCTGCTGGCGCTCGCCGCCCCGATCACGCTCGTCCTGCGGGTGAGCTCGTCGACGACCCGCCAGCGCTGGCTGCTCCCGATCCTCCATTCGCGGGTCGTCCGGTTCATGGCCCACCCGGTCACGGCATGGGTGATGTTCGCCGCGATGATGTGGGCGGTCCACTTCTCGCCGCTGTTCGACGCGTCGCTCGAGGACCCGCTGGTCCACGACATCGAGCACCTCCTGTTCCTGACCGGGGCGCTCTTCTTCTGGTGGCCGGCGGTGGCGCTCGACCCGGCACCGTGGCGGATGGGCCATCCGGCGCGGATCGTCTACCTGTTCACCCAGATGACGCAGAACACCTTTCTCGCGGTCGTCATCCTCAACGCCACGGCGCCGCTCTATCCGCACTACGCCACGCTCGTCCGACCGTGGGGGATGGTCGCCATCGACGATCAGCGCCTGGCGGCGGGATCATGTGGATCGCCGGCGACGCGATCTTCCTGACCGCGATCCTGGCGGTCCTGATCGGCTGGATGCGCGCCGAGGCCCGCGATACGGCCCGCGCCGACCGACGCGCGGATGCCGAACTGGCCCAGATCCGGATCCGGGAGCGGCGCCTCGCCGACCGCCTGGCCGAGGAGCGCGGCGAGACCCAGGGGTAGGTGCGTCAGCCTTCGGGCGGGATCGGCGCCGACAGGAACTCGCGGTAGCGGTCCGGGTCGACGTTGCCGCCGCTGACCACCGCGACGACGGGTCCGCGGCAGGCCGTCGAGGCCGATCTCGGCCCCATGGAATGCCATCGCAGCGATCGACAGCGCGCCGGACGGCTCGACGACCAGTCGGCTGCGCTCGGCCGCGAGCCGGACCGCCGCGGCGATCTCCGCCTCGCTGACGGTGACGATGGAATCGAGATGGGCGCGCAGGTGCGCGAAGGTCCGCGAACCGAGCGCCTGGGTCCGCGTCCCGTCGGCGATCGTCCGCGACACCTGGTCGGCCGGCCAGCGGACGATCTCGCCGCGGGCGAGCGAATCGCGGGCATCCGCCGCAAGCTCGGGCTCCACGCCGATGACCCTGGCCGACGGGCGCATCGCCTTGACCGCGACGGCGATCCCGCTTGCCAGCCCGCCGCCACCGATCGGGACGAGGATCGCCGCGAGCTCCGGGAGGTCCTCCACGACCTCCAGCCCGACCGTTCCCTGGCCGGCGATGATCCGGTCATCGTCATACGGCGGGATGATGCTCAGGCCACGCGTCGCCGCCATCTCCTCGGCGACCAGCTGGCGCTCGTCGCTGGCGGTCCCGACGATGACGATCTCCGCCCCGTCCGCGGCGACTCGCTCCCGCTTGATGTCCGGCGCATCCGAGGGCATGACCACGATCGCTGGCGCCCCGAGCAGGCGGGCCGACCGCGCCACGCCCTGGGCGTGATTCCCGGACGAGTAGGTGATCACCCCTCGGCGCGAGCTCGACGGCGGACAGCGACGAGATCGCGTTGTAGGCGCCCCGGATCTTGAACGCGCCGATCGGCTGGAGCGATTCGGCCTTGAGATACCGCTGCTGGTCAGGCGGGCCGAACGGGACGAGCGGCGTCCGGATGGCGACGCCTTGAAGGCGGCCGCCGCGTCCCGGATGTCGGCGATGCCGACCAGCGCCGGCGATCGCCTCGGGCACGATCAACGCTCCCGCGGCGGCGAGGCGCTGGCAATCGATGCAGCGGGCCGCCCATGGCAGGGCCTCGAGGCGCTCGGCGGGGATCTCGGCGCCGCATCGAAGGCATGTTCCGTAGGTCCCCGCGTCGAGCCGGTCGAGGGCCTCGTCGACCAGCACCAACTGGTGGTCGGCCCGGTCGCGCAGCGCCAGGTCGCGCTGCTGCGCAAAGACCTGGCTGGCCGCGGCGGCCTGCGAGCCGTAGGTCATCTGCTCGGGCGCGACGATCGTCTCCTCGCGCTCCCCGAGGACGCGGGCGCGCTCCGTCTCGAGGGCCGCACGGGTGGCTTGGGGATCGACGGTCGGCATGGCTCGATGGTAGTCGACGCTATACTCCATGGGAGTACCCCCAAGGAGGGCGTCGTGGCCATCGAGATCGATCCTGTCTGCGGCATGGAGGTCGACACCTCGACCAGCCTGCTGTCGTTCGAGTACGAGGGCCGGACCTACTGGTTCTGCGGTCGCGGCTGTCTGCTCGACTTCAAGGACGACCCGGCCGCATTCCTGCCGGCCGAAGACCCGCAGCCCGCGTAAGCCCGGATAAGTCGCAGATAAGCGCGGCCGGCGACACTCGACCCTGACGGCACCGGACCCGGGCACCCTTGGAGGGGTCCTGTCCGTCGATCCGAGACCGGCTGCGGCCGGCGGAGGTGCCCAGTGCGTCGGTTCGACAGGTGGCTCGCCACGATCTCGTTCGTCGTGGTCACGACGGTGGTCGGTCTCAAGTGGTAGGGCCGGATCGGGGTCTGCGCTGGGATCGCTAACGTCGCGACCGTCCGATCAGCGCGCGACTCCACCCTCGCCGGCGCTGATGCGCTGGGCCAGGTAGACGGGGATGATCGACAAGACGAGGACGATCACGGCCGCGACGTTGACCAGCGGTACCTGACCCGGGCGCTGGTAGTTGCTGAAGATCCAGATCGGCAGGGTCTGCGTGCCCGCCCCGGACGTGAATGTCGTCACGATGATCTCGTCGAACGACAGCGCGAACGCGAGCAGCCCGCCGGCGACCAGGGCGGTCCCGATGTTGGGCAGGGTCACGTGGCGGAACGTCTGCCCGGTATCTGCGCCGAGGTCCATCGACGCCTCCTCGGTCGATCGCGCCGTCCGTCGCAAGCGGGCGATGGTGTTGTTGTAGACGACCACGATGCAGAACGTGGCGTGGCCGATGATGATCGTCATGAGGCTGAACTCGAGGCCGATCGTCCGGAACGCGGTGTTCAGCGCGATGCCGGTCACGATGCCGGGCAGGGCGATCGGCAGGATCACCAGGAACGAGACCGTCTCGCGACCGAAGAAGCGGAAGCGATGGACGGCGAAGGCGAGCAGCGACCCGAGCACGAGGGCGACCGCCGTCTGCGCCGAGAGCCGCCTGGACCGACGACGAGGAAGCGACGACCGGACGCCCTCGTCGTTGAATGCCTTCACGTACCAGTCGACGGTCAGGCCCTCTGGCGGCCACTTCGGCACCAGCCCCGCGTTGAACGAGGTCAGGACGATCACGCCGATCGGGATGTAGATGAAGGCCAGCGTGACCGCGGTCGCGATCCGGAGTGCGATCCGCGAAGCCCCGGCGCCCATGGTCACAGGGCCTCGAACGCGCCGAGTCGTCGGACGATGGCGAGGTACACGATCATGATCGCGACGGGGACCAGCGCATAGGCGGCGGCGAGCGGCTGGTTGACCGAGATGTTGCTGTAGACGACGTTCCCGATGAACTGGCTGCTCGCCATGAGCGACGGAACGATGTAGTCGCCGAGCGTCAGCGAGAACGTGAAGATCGATCCAGCCGCGACCGCCGGCAGGGCGAGCGGCAGCATGACCCGGCGAAACGTATGGCCGCCCCTGGCTCCCAGGTCGGCCGACGCCTCCAGGAGCGAGCTCGGGATCCGCTCGAGGCCGGCATAGATCGGCAGGATCATGAACGGCAGCCACAGGTAGCTGAAGACGAGCCAGACCGCGATGTCGCCGAAGCCCGGGCCCTTGAGCCCAGCCGGACCGAGGATCCAGTTGAGGATCCCGCCTTCGCTCAGGATGACCCGCCAGGCGTAGGCCTTGACGAGGTACCCCGACCAGAGTGGCAGCAGGATCGACACGATCAGGATCCCCCTCGTCCGCGGCGATGCGACCCTGGCCATGTAGTAGGCGATCGGGAAGGCCAGGAGGATGTCGGTCAAGCGTGACCAGCGTCGCGAAGACACCGTTCGCAACGTGACGACCCGATAGACGGGCGTGCTGACGATCGTCTGGAAGTTGTCGAGCGTCGGCGTCGTGACGACTTCCCCGCTGAACGGCTCGATCGACCAGAAGGCCGAGACGAACAGCGACCGCCGCGACCCGAGGTAGGCGATGACGAGCCAACCGAGTGGCGCGGCGAGGAGCGGCGCCCCAGCTGGACACGTGGAAAGCGATACACCGTCCGCCAGAGCCGTGCATCGATGGTGCGTCCTGGGGTGGGACAGGCCGGTCGGCTCCGGCGTCGGCTAGGTCAGGGACCGCCGCCCGAAGGCGACGGTCCCCGCGGTCGGTCTCGACTAGCCCTTGATCTCGGCTCGGCCTTGGTCCATTCCGAGAAGTCGGTGCAGATGGGCCCTCGCCCGTCGAGGCACTCCTTCGACGGTGTGTTCCAGAAGATCATCTTCTTCCAGTACTCCTCGTCGGTCGCGTGGTAGGTCGCGCAGTGCCCTTGCCCTGCTTCTCCGTCTTGGCACAGCCCTGCGCGCTGACGGGCCTCTTCGCCGAAGTAGACCGTCGCCGTCGCGTTCGGGACCGGCGAGATGATGTACTCCATCCACATGTACATGCAGTTGGGTGCTTGGCCTTCGACGAGATCATCGACGTGTCGGACCACCGGTGCTCCCTCCTTCGGCAACGTGGACTTGATCGGCACCTTGGCCGTGGTCAAGGTGTTGACCTGGGCCTGCCAGGTGGTCCCGACGACCATGTCGCCCTTGGTGAAGGCGTCGACCTGCGCCCCGACGGCGCTCCAGTAGGTCGTGATGTTCTTGCGCTGCTCTTTGAGCAGGGCGACCGCCGCCGCGAACTGCGTGGCGTCCAGGGCGTACGGGAAATTCTTCGACCCGAGTTCTGGCTTGGTCGTCATCAGGTAGACGGCCGCGTCGGCGATGTACTCGTAGTCGTAGGCCGTCACCTTCCCGGCGTACTTGATGCCGCCGTCGAAGACGACGCTCCGGCTGTCAGGGTCGGGCTGGACGATGTCCGAGCGCCACATGAGGACGTTCGCGCCCCGGCCGTGGGGGACCCCGTAGGGAACGCCGTTGACCGTGTTGTGGCTCTTGCCCTTCAGGCCCTCGAAGACGTTCGCGTAGGCCGGGATGAGGTCGTGTTGACCGGTGCCACGTCCTTGCCGGCGATGAGG
This sequence comes from uncultured Chloroflexia bacterium, assembly GCA_963746865.1. Taxonomy (GTDB): domain Bacteria; phylum Chloroflexota; class Limnocylindria; order Limnocylindrales; family CSP1-4; genus SPCO01. Next base: position 540 of record CAVVDB010000005.1, on the reverse strand, counting down.
CGCAGGGTGGCGTCACCCGAGAAGGCGCCGCCGTCATATTGGCCCGTCTTCATGAGGTTGTCGTGTTGCACGACCTGCGATAGAACCTTCGCATAGACCTTGCAGCCCGTCTTCTGTTCGAAGGGCGTCACCCAATCGGTGCTCGTCAATTCCCGCCGCCGGTACCGCCGACGACGTAGTACGGCCAGGTAGCCAGGTCGAGGCGACCTTCGCCGGGGCCGACCGCGGCCGGCTCGATGCTCGGCGCGACGCTCGCGGCTACGCTCGGAGCCGCACTCGGGGCAACACTTGGCGCCGCACGGGCGGCGACACTCGGGGCAGCGGCACTCGGAGCCGCGCTCGGCGACGCGACCCTGCCACGCGCCGACCAACCGTCACGGCGAACAGGACGCCTGGGACGCGAAGCGAGTCTACGAACCACGTTGTCCTCCTCCTGGTTCCCCTCCACCTGCAGATGCCTCCGGCACGCCGAGCTCTCGGCCTCGCGACCTCCGCGGCCCCGGCGGAGGCTACACCTCGATCGTCCGCGCGTCCACTCCC
>CAVVDB010000004.1:25000-556906 GCA_963746865.1 uncultured Chloroflexia bacterium | reverse complement strand
CCTTGCCGGCGTCGGTGTCATTGCCCCACAGCTCCGGGGTCACATGGACCGTGTTGCCGGCCGGGCTTCTGGCCCGCGAGGATCTGGGTCGCGAGGACGACGCCGGCGCCGGTGACGGCCGACGGGTTGGTGACCGCGGCGCCCTTGAGGCCCGGCTCGTTCAGCAGCTGCTGGACGAACCCGGCGTTGTCGGCGCCGACGATCGGCACGAACGGATGCTTGGCCGGTCTTGAGCGCGTCGACGATGACGTTGTCGATGCCGGAGGTCCAGATGCCGTCGAACTTGACGCCGCCGCTCATGATCTCGTTGATCTGCGAGACCGCTTCCTTCTGGTCCCACTTGGTCACGGTCTCCTTGGCGACCGTGATGTCCGGGTACTCGGCGAGCGCCTTCTTGAAGCCCGTGTCGCGGTCGGTGTCGGCCGGGTGGCCGGCGATGCCGCGCATGTAGACGACGGCGCCCTTCTTGCCCATGGCCTCGAACAGCCACTTGGCGCCGAGGTAGGCGTACTGGACCTGGTCGTTCGACAGGTTGTAGGCACCCGGGGCCGTGACCGAGGCGTCGACGGCGATGACCGGGATGCCCGCGGCGATCGCCTCGTCGATGGCCGGATTCAGCGCATCGGGGCTCGTTCGGGTTGACGACGATCGCGTTGACCTTGGCCGCGATCAGGTCGCGGATGTCGGTCAGCTGACCGGCGGCGTCCACGTCGTGATGGATGGCGTTCACCGACGAGACCTTGCCGGACGAGGCCGCCTGGGCCTTGGCCGAGCAGAGCGCCGATTCGCGCCAGCCGTTCCCGACGCCACCACCGTTGGCATAGCCGATCACGGACTTGGCAGCCGCGCTCGGGGCGCTCGACGCGCCGCGAGCTCGAGCAGGCCGCGACGACCACCGCGACGGCCGCCAGGCCGATCGCGACTCTCGCCCGGATGGATCCCTTCTGAGTCATGCGTTCTCCTCCTATCCTTCGGCGCGCCTGGGTGGTCGCGCCGTGCCTCCGGATCGCCCCACGGTGGGGGAACCGACGTGTCAGATGGGCTCGCTCACCTCCTGCGCGTGATGCCCGCCATCGTCCCCTCCCGGGTCGATGGCGCGGGCGAGACGCCGCGCGTGCTCTCGATAGGCATCAACGAAGGAAGCCCGCGAACGTTCGGCGCCTATGACCGATGCCCGGGTGAGGACCGGTGGCAGGGCGCCCCGCTCCGCGAGGAGCTGGGCGGTCCGCACCTTGATGGAGTTGACGATGGCGACGGCGGTGATCGTCGAGCCTGGTCCGACCGGCGTGTCGACGCCGTCGATCGCGCACAGCGCGTCGGCGTGCGGCGTGCACAGGTCGATGACGAGGTCGGCCTCATCGAGGAGGCGCGCCTCGACGACCGGGTCGATCTCGCCGGACATCGACTGCTCGACCGACGTGACGGCGATGACGCGCAGTCCGCGCGCCGGCCGCCGCGCGCCATCTCGACCGGGACGGCCGACAGGCCGCTGGCCGAGAAGACCATCAGGATGTCGTGCGGCCCGAAGCTGAAGTTCGACAGGATCACCTCGGCGAGGCCGGGGGTCCGCTCGATGAACATCGCCTGGCGCTGGCCGTTCGCGCCGACGACCTGGGTGTGGAACGTCATCGACAGCTCGACGATCGGGTTGAAGCCGGGGTACGACCCGTAGCGCGGGAACATCTCCTCGACCGGGATCCGCGAATGGCCGGTGCCGAACAGGTGGACCAGGCCGTCGGCGGCGATCGCGTCGGCGCACCACTGGCTGGCGATCTCGATGGCCTCGGCCTGGGTCGCGGACCAGCCGCTCGAGCAGGGCGAACGCCTCGGGTATCCAGGCCGGGGCGGGCGTCGCGGTCGGGGCGCTCATCCGGCCGGCACCAGCGAGCGCATCGGTGACGACCGCTTCCCAGCGGCCGCTCCGCATCGCCCGATAGGCGGCGTCGATGATGGCGTTGACGACGTAGCCGTCCTCGAACGTCTCGCGCGGCGTCGACCCGTCGCGGTAGCACGCGACGAAGTGGCGGAACTGCTCGTCGTAGCCGGCCACCCGCGTCTCGCCGGCGACCGGGTAGACCCAGCCGGTGTCGGCGTCGGTCTTCTCGGCGAGGTAGCCGACCGGCTCCTCGAGGAACGCCCGGATCGACGTCGCGCTGCTGTCGTGGACGATCCGGCCGCGCTCGCAGTAGATCTCGTTGCGAACCTCGATCCCGCCCTTGGCGGTCCACGACGCCTCGATCGTGGCCGTCCGGTCGTCCTCGAAGCGGAGGATCGCGATGGCGTTGTCCTCGGCGGTCGTCTTGTCGCCGTGACCGAGCGTGGCGCCCCAGGCGAACACGTCGCGGACCACGCGCGTCCTTGCCGAACACGAACCGGGCCGCCTCGATGCAGTGGCAGCCCATGTCGAGGAAGGCGCCGCCGCCGGCCGTCTCGCCGTCCCAGAAGTGAGCGGCATGCGGACCGGAATGACCCTCGCGGGCGCGCATCGTCAGGACCCGGCCCATCGCCCCGGAGGCGACCATCTCCTGGATCTTGATGACCTCGGGCGAGAAGACCTCGTTCTCGAGGTAGCCGTGGAAGACCCCGGCCGTGCGGACGAGGCGCAGCATCTCCCCGGCCTCGGCGGCGTTGCGGCCGAGCGGTTTCGTGCACAGGACGCCCTTGCCCGCCGCGACCGCCGCCCGGACCGCCTCGAGGTGGAGGTGGTTCGGCAGCGCGACGACGACGAGGTCGACGCCCGGGTCGGCGCACAGGGCAGCCATCGAGTCGTAGGTCCGCTCGATGCCGTGCCGCCGCGCGAAGTCGACGCCGCGGCTGCCCCCGGTCGCCGCGTTGGCGACGACCCGGGCGTCGGGCACGAAGCCGAGCCCGGCCAGGTAGTGGTCGGCGATGAACCCGGAGCCGAGCATCCCGATGCCGACGGTCGCTGCCATCAGTACCCGCCCTCGGTGACCGCGGCCGCGGGGGCCGGATCCAGCCCGGCCTTGCGCGCCCGGAAGTCGTCGAGCATCGTCTTGGTCGCGGTCGCGCCGACCCGCGTGACGCCGAGCGCCATGACGTCGAGCAGCGCGTCGAGCGTCCGCACGCCGCCGGCGGCCTTGACCCCGATGTGCGGCGACGTGTTGGCCCGCATGAGGATCAGGTCCTCGTGCGTCGCGCCGCTCGGAGCGAACCCGGTCGACGTCTTGACGAAGTCGCCGCCGGCGGCCTCGGTCAGGCGGCAGGCGCGGACCTTCTCGTCGTCGGTCAGGTAGGCGTTCTCGAAGATGACCTTGACGATCGCGCCGGCGGCGTGGGCGACGTCGACGACGGCCGCGATGTCGGCCCCGACGTCGGCGTCGCGGCCGGCCTTGAGCGCCCCGATCTGGATGACCATGTCGAGTTCGGTCGCCCCGTCGCCGATCGCCCGGACCGACTTCGAACACCTTGGTCTCGGTCAGGTGGTTGCCGTGCGGGAAGCCGATGGTCGTCCCGACCGCGACGTCGGTGCCGGACAGGATCGCCGCCGCGCGCCGCACGTCGGCCGGCCGGACGCAGACCGAGGCGACGTCGTACTCGGCGGCCAGCCGGCAGCCGTCCTCCACGAACGCATCGTCGAGCTCGGGTCGGAGCAGCGAATGGTCGATCGTCTTGGCGACGTCGCGGTAGGTCAGCTGCTCGATCGTCGGTCGCATGCCGGTCACTTGATGTACGGCCGGAGGACGTCGCGGGCGAGCAGGAAGCCGCGCTTGATCGAGGTCGTCCGTCTTCTCGAAGTCGCGGTCCTCGTGCTCGATGATCACGTCGCCGTCGTAGCCGGTCCGCCACAGCGCCGCGAACAGCGGCGCCCACTCGACGTCGCCGAGGCCCGGCAGGCGCGGGACCTGCCAGCCGATGCCGACCGAGAAGACGCCGCGCTCGTAGAGGCCCTCGCGGTCGATCATCAGGTCCTTGGCCTGGACGTGGAGGATGTGCGGCCCGAACTCGCGGATGAAGCGCGGGATGTCGATCATCTGGAGGACCAGGTGCGACGGGTCGAAGTTGAGCCCGATCGTGCCGCCCCACTGCTCGAGGATCCGCCGCCAGATGCGCGGCGTCGGTCGCGATGTTGTGGCCGCCCGGCCACTCGTCGTGGCTGAACAGCATCGGGCAGTTCTCGATGGTGATCTTGCGGCCGTGGTCCTGGGCGAAGGCCACGATGTCCGGCCAGACCCGCAGCGCCTCCTCCCAGTTCTCGTCCTGGTGTCTTCGCCCCGTCGCCGCCCATGAACGTGTTGACGAGCGGGACGCCCATCTTCTCGGCGGCGGCGATGACCTGCTTGAGGTGGCCGATGACCTCGGCCCGATGGGCCGGGTCCGGATGGAGCGGGTTCGGGTAGTAGCCGAGCCCGGAGATGGCCAGGCCCTTCGACGCGATCTCGTCGACGATCTCGGTCGCCTGGCCGGCCGACAGGTTGGCGACGTCGATGTGCGACGTGCCGGCGTAGCGCCGGGTCGGCCCGGTCGCGCGCGGCCAGCAGGCGATCTCGAGGCTCTCGAAGCCCGTCGGCGGCCGTCCAGTCGGCGACGTCCATCAGCGGCGTCTCGGGGAACGGGGCGGTCAGCAGGCCGAGTCTCATCGGGTCGCGTCCTCCGTGCAGCGGCTCGGGCGCGGCCGGAGCGGCGGCCGGCGATCGCGGACGACATCGACCCAGCGGCCGGTCCGGGCGATTCGGCGATGGCGTCGTTGACGAGCATCTCGTCGTGGCCGTCGGCGAACGTCGGGTACGGGCGGGCGGCGGCCGGACCACCCGCCACGACGTCGGCGTAGATGGCCCGGAAATGAGCGCCGAAGGTGTCACCGAAGCCCTCGACGTGCCCGCCCGGGCAGCGCGGCGGCGGCCCGGCCGGCCTCGCCCATCAGGGCCGGGTTCTTGATGAGGATCTCGTTGGCGCGTTCGCGGTGACCGAACCAGATCTGGTCGGGCTGCTCCGAGTCCCAGGCGACCGACGAGCGTCGAGCCGTCGATCTCGTACTGGAGCGAGTTCTTCCGGCCGGCGCTGATCTGCGAGATGCTCACCGCGCCGCGGGCGCCGTTCTCGAAGCGCAGCAGGATCGACGCGGCGTCCTCGGTCGCGATCTCGCGGGTCGACGGTGTCGGTCGCGACCTCGGTCGAGAACGTCTCGACCGGGCCGGTCGGCTCGCGGCGCGCCTCGATGAACGTGGCCAGGTCGGCCATCACCGCGACGATCGCGCTGGCCGGTCACGAACGTCATCGAGGTCGAGCCAGTGCGAGCCGATGTCGCCGACCGCGCGGAGCGCGCCGCCGCGTCCCGGCTCGAGCCGCCAGTTCCAGTCGCTGTCGAGCAGCAGCCAGTCCTGGAAGTAGCGCCCGGTCACGAGCCGGACGTCGCCGAGCCCGCCGGCGGTCACGACCTCGTGCGCGTGCTGGTTGAGCGGGTAGTAGCGGATGTTGAAGTTGGCGGCGTTGACGCAGGCCGGTCCGCGGCGGCCAGCTCGACCAGCTCGCGCGACTCGACCGCGGACATCGCCAGCGGCTTCTCGCAGACGACGTGCCGGCCGGCCGCCAGGATCGGCCGCGCCTGCGGCAGGTGGAGGTCGTTGGGCGAGGTGACGTGGACGACTCGACCGCCGGGTCGGCGAGGAGCGCGTCGAGCGAGGCGTACGCGCGCGGGACGCCGAGGGCGTCCGCCCGCGCCTGCGCCGCGCTCCGGCGTGCTGCCGAGCACGCCGCGGACCTGGACGCCGATGCGTCGCAGCGCCTCGACGTGGACGGTGCCGATGAAGCCGGTGCCGATGACGGCCGCGCCGATGTCGGCGATCGTTCGCATGCTCGACTCGACCACCTGTGCTCGGCATGTCCTAGCGGTCGAGGGACTCGGGCGCGTGGGTCGCACGGCTGCCTCGCAGCCTTCGGCTCCATCGTACTTTGTCATGTCAAGTGCAAAAGTCGGCCTGTGACGCTGAGAAAGTGGCGTATCATCGCGCCGGTGATCGACGGTCACGCCAGAGCCGGTCCGCCGACCCGGCCGCAGCGGGCCGCTGCCCGACGAGGCCCTCGACGCGCTCGTCACCGTCCTCGACGAGATCCGCTTCGGGCGGTCGCGGTCGCGCTCCGAGCTCGTCGAGCGGACCGGCCTCGGCCGGGCGATCGTGGCCCAGCGCGTCGGCGAGCTCATCGAGCGCGGCCTCGTCAGCGAGGGCGACGTCGGCCCGAGCACCGGCGGTCGCCCGCCGCGCCAGCTGACCTTCCGCGCCGACGGCGGCCACGTCCTCGTCGCCGACCTCGGCGCCACGAGCATCGACGTCGCGGTGACCACCCTCGACGGCCGGATCCTCGGCCACCACGACGAGCCGGCCCACATCGAGGCCGGTCCGGAGCGCTGCCTCGACCGGGTCGACGTCCTGTTCGAGACGCTGCTGCGGACGACCGAGGGCCTGCCCGGCCGGCTGTGGGGGATCGGCATCGGCGTGCCCGGGCCGGTCGAGTTCGAGACCGGCCGGCCGATCTCGCCGCCGATCATGCCCGGCTGGGACGGCTACCCGATCCGCGAGCGGTTCGCCGCGCGCTACGGGGCGCCGGTCTGGGTCGACAACGACGTCAACGTGCTGGCCCTCGGGGAGTGGCGGTCCGGCGATCGCGGCCGGCCACGACAACGTCGTCGTCGTCAAGATCGGGACGGGCATCGGGGCCGGGATCATCTGCGACGGCCGGCTCCATCGCGGCGCGCAGGGCAGCGCCGGCGACGTCGGCCACATCCAGGTCGTCGACGACCCGGCGGTCATCTGCCGCTGCGGCAACGTCGGCTGCCTCGAGGCGCTCGCCGGCGGCGGCGGCGCTCGGCCGGGCCGGCGAGGCCGCGGCGCGCGACGGCCGCAGCGCGCGGCTCCAGGTCGCCCTCGACCAGCGCGGCTCGGTCACGGCCGAGGACGTCGCCCGGGCGGCCTCGTTCGGCGATCCGGTCGCGGTCGCGCTGCTCCAGGTCGGCCGGCCGGCGGGTCGGCTCGATGCTGGCCAGCATCGTCAACTTCTTCAACCCGTCGCTGATCGTCATCGGCGGCGGCGTGGCCAACAGCCCGGACCAGCTGCTGGCGGCGATCCGCGAGTCGATCTACCGGCGCTCGCTGCCGCTGGCGACGCGCGACCTGCTCATCCAGCGCTCGTCGCTCGGCGGGCTGGCCGGCGTCATCGGCGCGTCGTCGATGGTCGTCGACCAGCTCTTCGCGCGCGACTCGATCGGCCGCTGGATCGAGGCCGGCGAGCCGGCCGGGCGTCGCCGGAGCGTGGCCGTCCCCGAGGCCGGCTGAGGTCGCGGACGGCCTCAGCCGGCCACGACCCGGTCGGTGAAGTCGCCCGATGGCCGGGTCCTTGAGGATCAGCTTGTGGCGGCCGTCGGGCAGGATCTCGCGCTTGATGACGACCTGGCCCTCGTACGTCTCGGGGTCGACGGCGATCCGCGCCGTCGTCGCCGCCGCGCCAGTCGAGCTCGACCGGCTCCCAGGCGCCGGCCTTCGCCGAGCGGTAGGCGGCGTCCATGATCGCGTTGACGACGTAGCCGTCGTAGAACGTCTCCTGCGGCGCCCGACCCTCGTCGATCGCCCCGAACATGTCGCTGAACATGTCGACGTAGCCGAGCTCGGAGACCTCGTCGCCGACCGGGAACAGCCAGCCGGCCGACGATCTCGGCCTTCTCGGCGACGTAGCCGCCGCCGCCGCCCGGCGCTGAACATCTCGAACCCGGTCCGCAGGAAGTGGTTGAGCCAGATCGTGCCGTGCGTGCCGGCCACCTCGTCGCGCAGGTCCATCCCGCCGCGGAACGTCCAGCTGACACCTCGAACTGGCCGATCGCGCCCGACTCGAACCGGATGAGCGCGACCGCGTTGTCCTCGTCGGCGATCGGGTGGACGAGCGTGTCGGTGTGGCACAGGACCTCGACCGGGCGGTTCCCCTTGCCGACGAAGTTGCGGATGATCTCGATGCAGTGGCAGCCGAGGTCGATGATCGCGCCGCCGCCGGTCAGCCGGCCGTCCCAGAACCAGGCCGAGTGCGGGCCGGGATGCGTCTCGCGCGAGCGGACCCAGGTCACGTCGCCGATCGCGCCGGCCCGGACCGACGCGATCGCCTTGAGCGTCTTGGGCGTGTAGCACAGGTCCTCGAGGTAGCCGGCGAAGACGCCGGCCCGCTCGACCATCTCGAGCATCCGCCGCGCCTCGTCGGCGGTCCGGCCGAGCGGCTTGGTGCACAGGACCGCCTTGCCGGCCTTGGCCACCAGCCCGACCGCCTCCTCGTGGAGGAAGTTGGGCAGGCCGACGACCACGACGTCCGTGTCGGGGTGGTCGATCGCGGCCGCCAGGTCGGTCGTCGATTCCGCGATGTCCCAGCGCTCGCGGAAGGCCGCGCCGCGCTCGGCGCTCCGCGAGTAGACGACCCGGACCCGATCGCGACCGCGCTGGCCGTGGAGCGTGTTCGTGTAGAAGTCGCCGATGAGTCCGGTGCCGAGCATCGTGATCGCGTGGCCGTTCATCGGTCCTCCCTCCCGTTCCGTCCGAGCACGAGGTCGCGACCGGCGACCAGGGCCCGCAGCTTGGCGCGGGTCGCGGCACGCGGGGTCTGGCTGAAGCCGCAGTCGGGGACGAGCGTGAGGCCGCTCGGCCGGGACGCCGGCGGCCAGCACGGCGTCGATCCGCTCGGCGACGTCGTCCGGCGTCTCGAGGTACGAGTTCTTGACGTCGATGATGCCGGCCGCGACGTCGCGGCCGGCCGCCGGCGATCTCGCCCAGGATCGCGACCTCGGCCATCTCGCGGTTGGCGAACTCGAGGACGAGTTCGTCGACGCGGAAGCCGAGCATCGCGTCGAGGACCGGCCGGTAGGTCCGCCGCGCGAGCGGCCGCGCCGAGGTAGTTGCCGAAGCAGAGGTGCGCGCCGAGCCGGGCCCGCCCGACGATCGGCGCGACCGCGGCGTTGAACAGCGCCGAGAAGTCGGCCGGGGCGTCCGGGTGGATGGCCGGCGACGGCTCGTCGATCTGGATGCGGTCGGCGCCGGCGGCGACGAGGCCCTCGAGCTCGGCCCGCAGGATCGGCACGAACGCCTCGGCCGCGGCGTTGCGGTCGCGCGTAGACCTGGCCCGGGCCGTAGGTCAGCCGGCCGGACAGCGTGTACGGCCCGGGCAGGGTCACCTTGAGCGGCCGGGTCGTGCGCGTCCGCGCGTAGCGGTACTCGGCCACGACGCCCAGGCCGTCGGGCGCGGCGATCGGCTCGAGGACCTCGAAGCGGTGCTGCTGGTCGTGGCCGCCCGCGCCGAGCCGGCGGTCGGGCGGGAGCGCCCGGACGCCCGGTCAGGTGCCGGTAGAACTCGGCCGTGAAGAAGCCCGCCCGGCGCATCTCGCCGTCGCTGACGACGTCGATGCCGGCCTCCTCCTGGTCGCGGAGGGCGAGGTCGACCGCGTCGTCGAGCATCTCCTCGAGGTCGACCGGCCCGAACTCGCCGCGCTCCGCGGCGGCGATCCCGGCCACGAACCACGACGGCCGCGCGTGCGAGCCGACGACGCTCGTGCCCAGGACCTCGGTCATCCGTCCCCTCCATCGATCGGCCCGAACGCGAACGCCCGGGCCGGGTTCGCCACGAACAGGCGTGCGCGGATCGTCGCGTCGATCCCGCGCGCCTCCATCAGCGGCCGTGAAGCCGTCGAGCAGCCAGCCGAGCCCGGGCGACCCACCGTACACCGTAGTAGTAGCCCTGTCGCGCGGCGTCCATCCCGAGCACGATCTGGTCGTCGAGGCCGTCCTCGGCCATCCAGTCGCAGGAGCTGGAGCGTGCCGTTCGGCCGGTCGCCCCAGCGGAACGACTGGTCGTACTCGGCGAACGCGCCGCTCGCCAGCAGCTCGCGGTGGTAGCCGCGGTCGACGACCTTGTCGACGTGGCTGAGGACGACGTGCTCCGGCGTCGACGCCGGCGTCGGCCAGCAGGCGGACCTGCTCGAGCGCGCCGGTCCCGGCCTCGCAATGGGTCAGGATCGGGACGCCGGTCCGCAGGTGCGCCGCGGCGGCGGCCTCGAAGATCCGCCGGTCGCGGTCCGACGGACCGTCCGGGCTGCCGGCGACCTTGATCACCCCGGCCCGGTGCGGCGTCCGCCGGACGACCGGCCCGCTGTAGTCGTTGGCGTCGATGCCGTCCTCGATGTCGGCGACGAACAGGTCGGCGAGCTCGTCGACCGAGACGCGCTGGCTCCAGTGCGCCGGGCCGTAGAACCGGTCGTGGTGGAGCCCGGTCGGGGCGACGACGTGGACGCCGGTCCGGCGCGACAGCTCGGCCAGCTTGGCCGCGTTCCGGCCCGTGTCGCACGGCATCGCGTCGACGACGGCGCGCAACCCCAGCGCGGCCGCCGCGGTCACCTCGGTCGCCATCGCGTCGACGTCCGACAGGTCGAAGTCGGGCTCGAGCGGCACGGCTCGCCCGCCGTCGATGACGAGGTGCTCGTGGGCGTAGGTGACCCCGAGGTCGCCGGGGTCGATGTCGCCGAGGACGGTCCGGACGAAGGTCACGGTTCGGCCGGCGAGACCGACACGACCGACCACCCGCCGTCGACCTTGAGCAGCTGGCCGGTGACCGACGCGCGACTCGTCGGACAGGAAGTAGACGGCCGCGTGCGCGACCTCGTCGGGGTCCATCATCTCGCCGGCCAGCGGCTGCTTGCGCGCGGGCGTAGGCGCGGATCGCCGCGTCGCCGGCGGCCCGGCGTCGCCATCGGCGTGTCGGTCAGACCCGGCGCGACCGCGTTGACCCGGATCCCGTCGCGCGGCGTAGGTCGCGGCCATCGTCGTCATCAGGGCGATCGTCGCGCCCTTGGCCGCGGCGTAGGCGTGGGTCGCGAAGAACTCCGGCGCCGGGTCGGTCGCGGTCACGCTGCCCATCAGCAGGATCGACCCGCGCGTGCCCGAGCCGTTCGCGGTCCTGGGCGAGCATCTGGCGGACGACCGCGCGGCAGGTCAGCGCCTGGCTCCGCAGGTTGAGCTCGAGGGTCCGGTCCCAGCCCTCGGCCGTGAGCTCGTGGATCGGTCCGTCGCCGAACCGCCGGCCGCTGCCGCCGGCCACCGCGAACAGCCCGTCGATCCGCCCGAACCGCTCGACCGCCGCGGCGACGGCGGCGTCGGCCTCGGCCTCGACGGTGAGGTCGGCGGCGACCCACGCCGCGTGCCCGCCGTCGGCCGCGATCGACCCGGCGAGCGACCGGGCGTGGTCCGCCGTGCGCGACACGACGAAGACCGCGGCGCCCTCGGCGGCCAGCCGGCGGGCGCTCGCGGCGGCCATCCCGGTCGAGCCGGTGACCAGGCAGACGCGATCGCGCAGTCGGTCCATCAGCTGGCGGTGATCGGCGATCGGCGCTGGTCGAGCATCGACCGATCGTACGCGCCTGCCGGGCCCGTCGCTCGGAGGCGCGACGAGCGGCCCATTGACGAGGCGCCGACACGCGTCTATCCTCCGGCTATCCCGACCGGCACCCGCGCTGCGGCAGCGATTCCGCGCGCACCATCGCCCGGTCCCTCCCATCACCCGTAGGTGACCCTTCCCATATGCCCGGACCCGGCCCCGACCAGCGCGATCAGCGCTCCAACGCAACCGCCGACCACGACGACGAGCCCCCATCGGAGGCGGCCGCGCCCCCGTCACCGAATACGAGGAGCAGCAGGAGCTCGAGGCCGCGCGCGAGCGCAACGACCTCGAGGTCGCCGACCTCCGCGAGATGAGCGTGGCGGAGCTCCGCCAGGTCTCGCGCGACCTCGAGCTCGACACCGCCAGCGGCGAGCGCAAGGACGTCCTCGTCGACCTCATCCTGCAGCGCCAGACCGAGCGCGCCGGCCACGACTACGCCAGCGGCATCCTCGACATCGTCGACGAGGGCTTCGGCTTCCTCCGCCGCCACGGCCTGCTGCCGAGCCCGGACGACGTCTACGTCAGCTCGAGCCAGGTCCGCCGCTTCGGCCTGCGCATCGGCGACCGCGTGTCGGGCGCCGTCCGCGCCCCGCGCGAGGCCGAGAAGTACTGGGGCATGCTCCGGGTCGACTCGGTCAACGGCGTCGACACCGAGACCGCCCGCGCGCCGCCCGGTCTTCGGCGACCTGACGCCGGTCCACCCGGACGTCCTGATCAACCTCGAGACCGACCCCAAGAACCTGAGCCAGCGGCTGATCAACCTCGTCAACCCGATCGGCAAGGGCCAGCGCGCCCTCATCGTCAGCCCGCCGAAGGCCGGCAAGACGATGCTCCTCAAGCAGATCGCCAACGGCGTCAGCGCCAACTACCCGGAGATCCTCCTGATGGTCGCGCTCATCGGCGAGCGGCCCGAGGAAGTCACCGACATGCGCCGCAGCGTCAAGGGCGAGGTCATCAGCTCGACCTTCGACGAGCCGACCGAGAACCACACCCACGTCGCCGAGATGGCCCTCGAGATCGCCAAGCGCCAGGTCGAGACCGGCCGCGACGTCGTCATCCTGCTCGACTCGATCACCCGCCTCGCGCGCGCCTACAACCTGGCGCTCCCGCCGTCGGGCCGGACCCTGTCGGGCGGCCTCGACCCGATCGCCCTCTACCCGCCGAAGCGGTTCTTCGGCGCCGCCCGGAACATCGAGGAGGGCGGCTCGCTGACGATCATCGGCACCTGCCTCGTCGACACCGGCTCGCGGATGGACGACGTCATCTACGAGGAGTTCAAGGGGACCGGCAACTCCGAGCTGATCCTCGACCGGAAGCTCGCCGAGAAGCGGATCTACCCGTCGATCGACGTCCAGCGCTCCGGCACCCGCCGCGAGGAGCTGCTCCTCGAGGAGGGCACCCTCAAGATGGTCTGGACGATGCGCCGGATGCTGTCGGCGGTCGGTGCCAACGAGGGCATCGAGATCCTCCTCAACCGGCTGGCGAAGACGCAGTCGAACGCCGAGTTCCTGTCGTCGCTGACGAAGAGCCTGGACGCCTGACCCGAGGCCGAACCAACAACGGCGCTTGTGCGGTTGCCCGCTTTGTAACGTCCGTGTTACGGTTTCGCACGATGTCGTAAGCCCGTAGACCCGGGCGTCGGCCGCGAACAGAGACCCCAGCTCGAAATCCGCGACCCGGACGGTCGTCCCCCCAGCCCCAGCGCCGCCTCCGCGCCCCACGACCGTCCCACGCCAGGAGACCGTATTGCTGAACGCGTCGGTCGGCTTCCAGCGCGTCCTAGGACGCCTCCGCCGGCCACCGAACCACCGCCCCTCAGGCGTCCGGACGATCCGACTGCAGAGCCACGCCGCCGCACACCAGGTGCGACATGGGCTCCACTCGATCGTCGCGGCGTCGCGCCTGTTCCCGACCCGCGAACGTCGGGCGGCTGCGACCCGCGTCGCGACGCGTCCCACGCACACGACCAGGCTGACGCTCCTCGGCCGCCTCGGACCGGATCGAGCGGTCGCCATCGCGGTCGCCGGGATCCTCCTTGGGGCTTCCGTCGTCAGCGTCTCGGCCGGACACCCGGCGCCCAACACGGGCGGCCCGACCGGCGACGGACCCGGCCCGCGGATCGCCGTCGGGGGCGGCGCGGCGGGCGCGGGCGCGGGCGCTGGGCAGCAGGACGGCTCGGCGCGGGTCGGCAGCGTCGAGTTCGGACGGCCCGATCCGACGCGTGACCCGCAGGAGGAGGAGTTCCAGCTCGTCGGACTCAGCGAGGACCAGATCGAGCCGGACGTCCCGGTCAGCGTCGAAGGGCCGTTCATCGACGACGGCACGCTGGTCAAGCCGGTCGCCGTCGACACCACGGTCCCGGACGGCAGCGACCTGGTCAAGACGTACAAGGTCAAGGCCGGCGACACGCTCGTCGGGATCGCCGCGCAAGTTCGGCGTCTCGATGATGACCGTGTGGTGGGCGAACGATCTCAAGTCGAAGGACGATCTCAAGGTCGGCCAGGTCCTGCGCATCCCGCCGGTCACCGGCCTCATCGTCCAGGTCACCACGGCCGACACGCTCGATTCGCTCGCGGCCCGGTACGGGGTCCTCGGCACGGACATCCTCGCGACGAACGGCCTGACCGACCCGAACCTCGTGGTCGGGCAGACGCTCGTGGTCCCGGGCGCGCGTGGCAAGGCGATCCCGGTCCCGGTCCCGGTCAAGCCCGCCCCGAAGCCGCCGACGAGGTCGTCGTCTGGCGGTGGCAGCACGGTCCGCGGGCCGGTCAACCTATTCCGGCGGCAAGTTCATGTGGCCGGTCGTCGGCGGCGGCAACTACATCAGCCAGTACTTCCACTACGGCCACTACGCCCTCGACATCGCGGCCGACTACGGCTCGACGGTGCGCGCGGCCGGAGCCGGGACCGTCATCTTCGCCGGCTGGAAGAGCAACGGCGGCGGCTACCAGGTCTGGATGGCCCACGGCTCCGGGCTGTACACGACCTACAACCACATGTCGGCGATCTCGGTCGGGACCGGCGAGCACGTCAGCCGCGGCCAGCAGGTCGGCAGAGTCGGCCAATCCGGCAATGCGACAGGACCCCACCTCCACTTCGAAGTCTGGGCAGGGCCGGTCTGGGACGGGGGTCGGCGCGTCAACCCGTCTGGCGTACCTCTAGAGCGGGCGATCAACCCGGCCGCGGGGTCGGCGCGGCGCCAGACGGCGCGGGCGTTCGTTGCGCCTGCGCTCCTCGCTCACGCACCTTGGGCTGCGCTCGCTCCGGTGCTCGGGCGCCGCCTTCGCCGGCACCGTCCGGCGCCACGATTCTCGGTTCGCGTCGTGCCTGAAGGCTGGCCGTCGACTGGCCCGTGCGAGAATGGGGTCGATGTTCCTCGACCGCGTGAAGATCTGGGTCCGCGCCGGCGATGGTGGCGACGGGGCCGCGACCTTCCGGCAGGAGGCGCACGTCCCCCGAGGCGGACCCGATGGCGGTGACGGTGGCCGCGGCGGCTCGGTCTACCTGCGGGTCGATGCCGGCCAGACCACGTTGCGCGACTTCAACCACCGCCACCACTTCCGGGCGACGCCCGGCGGGCGAGGCACGCGAGCCCGCCGTCACGGCCGGGCCGGCGACGACCTGACGCTGGACGTGCCGCCCGGCACCGCCGTCTACGAGGACGAGACCGGCGAGCTGCTCGCCGACCTGGTGGCCGTCGGCCAGTCCACCCTGGTCGCCCGCGGCGGGCGCGGCGGCCTGGGCAACACCCATTTCAAGACGTCGACTCACCAGGCTCCGAAGCACGCCCAGAAGGGCGAGCCCGGCAGCGAACGCTGGATCCGGCTCGAGCTCCGGCTCATCGCCGACATCGGCCTGGTCGGGCTGCCCAACGCCGGAAAGTCGACGATCCTCGCGGCGGTCACGTCCGCCACGCCCAAGATCGCGGACTACCCGTTCACGACGCTCGAGCCCAACCTCGGGGTCATGGACCTGGGGGACGACGACGAGCGCCGGCCGACCATCGCCGACGTCCCCGGCCTGATCGAGGGCGCGAGCAGCGGCGCCGGACTCGGCCATGCCTTCCTCCGTCATGTCGAACGGACGCGCGTCCTCGTCCACGTCGTGGACGGATCGTCGCGCGATCCCGGCTGGGACTACGACGTCATCCGCGACGAACTGCGTGCCCACGACCCGGCGCTCCTCGACAAGCCGACGCTGGTCGCCTTCAACAAGCTGGACGTCCCGGCCGCCGCGGAGGCCTGGCCCGCCTTCCAACGCGCCCGCAAGAAGGAGGGCGTCGACACCGTCGCGATCTCCGCGGCGATGGGGGATGGCCTGGGCGCCTTCCGTGCCCGGATCGCCGACCTGCTTCCCGACATCGCCGACCTGGCCGAACCGCCCGAGCCGTCCGGTGTCGTCGTCCATCGGATCGAGGCGATGGGCGACGGCTTCAGCATCGATCTCGACGCCGACGGCGCGTTCCGTGTGCGGGGCGCGCGGATCGAGCGGATCGCCGCCCAGACGAACTTCGACGTCGAGGAGTCAGCCGAGCGCTTCCAGCGCGACCTGGCGCGCCTCGGCATCGACGCCGAACTGCGCCGGGCCGGGATCACCGCCGGCGACCTCGTGCGCATCGGCGCCACCGAGCTGGAATGGGAGGCGCAGCCCTGGGAGCGCGTGTGATCGACGGGCCTCGCCCGATCGTGCCCGGGTCGCTGGGCGTCATGGGCGGGACGTTCGATCCGATCCACGTCGCGCACCTGGCGGTGGCCGAGGAGGCGGCCGAGGCGGTCGGACTCGAACGGGTGGCGTTCATCCCGGCCGGTTCCCCGCCGCACAAACCCGGGGTCGCCATCACCGCCTCCGAGCACCGGCTGGCGATGGTCCGGCTGGCCGTCGCCGGGAACGAGCGGTTCACGGTCGACCCGATGGAGCTCGAACGTGACGGTCCGTCGTTCACGGTCGACACGTTGGCTGCGCTCCGGTCGGCCGGCACGGCCCGACCTGTGGCTCATCCTGTCGGCGGAGGCGTTCGCAGGGTTCCGGACCTGGCACGAGCCGGCGAGGATCCTCGAGCTGGCCCGGCTGGTCGTCGCGCCCCGGGACGGCTACCCCGACAGCGGGATCGAGGCGCTCGCGCGGTCTCGGCGGTCCTGCCGTCGCCGACCGGGTGCGGTTCCTCGACCGCCCACGGTTGCGCCTGTCGGCCAGCGAGTTGCGAGTGCGGGCGGCGGCCGGTCGCTCCCTTCGATATCTGGTCCCGGATGCAGTCGCCGCCTACATCGGCGACCATGCGCTGTACGCAACCCAACGGAGGGATCCCTGATCGTGACCGAACCCGCCCTGCCCCGGACGAGCGCCGACCCCAAGACCGGACCGCGCGCCGACGGCCTGCCCAAGCGAGCCAAGGCCGTGCCCGCCGCCGAGCGGCCGGCCCTCGACCTCGCGCGCCGGATCGTCGAACTCGCCGAGGACAAGAAGGCCGCGGACATCATCCTGCTCGACCTCGGCGGCCTGACGACGATGGCCGACTACTTCGTCATCTGCTCCGGCGGCTCGGAACGGCAGCTCGGCGCCATCGCCGACGGGATCATCTCCACCCTGCGCGACGAGCGCATCAAGCCCATCGGCCGCGAAGGCACCGCCGCCTCCCACTGGGTCCTCGTCGACTTCGGCGCCGTCATCGTCCACATCTTCACGCCGCCCGGAACGCGACTACTACGGCCTCGAAAAGCACTGGTCGGAGGCACGGACCATCCTCTCGGTCCAGTAGCGCAAGCGCAGTACCGAGAATCGGCGCGCCCGGCCGCCGAGGCCAAGGCGGCGCGCGAGGACCGGAGCGAGCGCACCTCAAGGTGCGTGAGCGAGGACCGGAGCCGCCAACGCGGGCATCGGGGGTCAGGCGCGCCGCCTCGCATGGGGTACGGGGTGGGGAGTACCGTCGGGTCATGTTGAGCGACAGCGGCCCCCTCCTACAGTCCGGCCATGGCCGCCGTTCGAGATCGCTGCCCTGCTTGTGCCCGCCGGCTCATCACGACCCGGTTCGACACGACGTTCCGCCTGCCCGACAGGAGCGAGCGGCTGTGCTTCGGCATCCCCGGCGGCCTGTGCGAGGACTGCTCGCAGCTGTACATCGACCCGGACCTGATCGAACTGCTCGACCTGGGCGAGGGCCGCTGCGTCTTCGCGATCGAGAGCGACCTCGTCGTCCAGGAGCAGGCCTGGTCGTCCGCCGACTGACCGTCAGGCCGTTCGACGCCGGTCACCACCGGCGTGATCCATCACCCACAGGTCGAACGCCAGGCGTCGCTGCGCCTCGCTGATCTCCATCCCCAGGGCGCCCTTGACCCGCGCATCGAGCTCGACGAGCCCATCGAGCGCCGCGGTCAATTCGGTCGTCGTCCACCGCTTCGCCTGACCGCGCAGCTTGTCTGCCTGCCAGTCCGACTTGATCCCGATCGACCTCGCGGCGTCGGCCAGCCGCTCGCCGGCAGCCAGCCGGTCGCCGAATTCGATCAGCTCGCGGACACGACGGTGGAGGACGGCGAGGAGGACCGGTTCCGGCGTGGTCTCGGTCAACCGATCGAGATAGTCGAGGGCGCGATCGACCCGACGTTCGCCCAGTGCGTCGGTGAACGCCCAGACCGAACCCGGCACGGCCTCGGCGACGAGCACCTGGACGTCCTCCGGACGGATCGGATCGTCGCCGCGGTAGAGTGCCAGCTTGTCGAGCTCGCCCGAGGCCTGCCGGGTCTGCTGGCGGCGCTCCGCGTCACCCTCGTTGACGAACCCGCCGATCCGCTCGGCCAGTGCCTTCGCGGCGCCCGGCTCCAGGGCGATCCCCCGGGTCCGGGCCTCGGCCTCGATCCAGCCGGCGAGCGCACCCAGCCTCGGCGCCTCGAACTTGCGAACGGCTCCGCCGGCGGCCGACACGGCCTCGGCAAGTCGCTTCGGGACCGGGTCCCTCGCCCCTGACCGGCTCTCATCGATGATCGCCAGCGCGTTGCCCGGCGCGACCAGGGTGAGCGCCGCGAGGAACGCGTCGCGATCCTCGTTCTTGACCACCAGTGCCCCGGCGTTGACCACGACGGCCAGCGTCCCGCCTCCGAACATCACCGGCGTGGCGATCCGTTCGGCCAGGTCGGCGATGAGACTCGTGGCGGTGTTGCGGGCGCCACGGAGGAGCCAGCGCTCCATCGGGGCGCCGCGTCTCGGCGGTCAGGGCCGCCTCGAACCGATCGAGTCGCTCGCGCCGCGGAGAAGTCGTCGTCGCCCCAGAAGAACGCGAGCGGGATCATCGGGTCGATGGTACCCGACGGGTCCGGCCCGGTCGGGAGGGTCGGTCGGAGCGTCGGCGATCAAGGCAGGTCGTGCGGGGCCGGTCGTGGATCGCTTGGCCGCGGGAGGCGCCTGGGCGTCGAGTTCGGGCACCAGCCCGGTCACCGGGATGGCACAGCGATACGCCACGGGGAGGTCCGGCGAGGAGACCGGCGCCGCTCGGGCGGATCCGGCCCGGGTGGACGCGACTCGCGCGGACACCTCCAGGGCTGCCGTCCGGCCGCCATCGGCCTGGACGTTCATCCCGCCCGGCTCGAAGGTCACGACGACCGTCCCGTCCCGATCGGTGCGCATCGACCCGAGCGCCGGCGGCCGCGAGGCGGTCCAGGGTGGCCCGTGCGGGGTGCCCGTACGGGTTGTCGGCGCCGGCGGACGCGACGGCGACCTTCGGCCGGACCGCGTCGACGAACGGCTGGGTGGTCGCCGTCCGGCTGCCGTGGTGGGCGATCTTGAGGAAGTCGACGGTCGGCAGGCCGGCAGCCAGCAGCGTCGGATCGATGCCCTCCTCGACGTCGCCCATCAGCAGGAAGCGACGCCCGGCCACCTCGCCGAGGAGGACCACCGAGACGTTGTTGATGCCGGTCCCGCCGTCGGGTGGATCGACCGGCACCTGACCGGCGATCGGCCACAGCACGCGCAACCGGATCTCGTCGACGCGCAGCTGGTCGCCCGCGGCCAGGCCATGACGGACCGGTGCGCCCTGTCCGGCGAGCGCTCGCAGCCACGCGGCGTAGCCGGGTCCGGGACCGCGCATCCCTGGCTCGAACACGCGACCGACGCGGTAGCGCGCGAGGAGCATCGCCAGGCCGGCGACGTGATCCTCGTGCGGGTGGCTGAGGATCACGGCGTCGACCCGCCGGTCCCACGGCGGGATCCGGCGATCGAGTTCGACGAGGAGGCGGTCCGGGTCCGGCCCACCGTCGATGAGCAGTCGGCCGCCGTGCGAGCCCTCGACCAGGATGGCGTCGCCCTGACCGACATCGAGGACCGAGACGCGCGGAATCCCCGGCGGCCTGGCGGCGATGATCCCGCCGGTGACGGTGGCGGCGACGATGAGTGCCACGATCCCGATGCGGGCCAGGACGTGGTCGCCGTCGACCCTCAGCGGCGTCGCCGCGGGGGCGCGGTCGCTCGGGGTCGGCGATCGGTCGCGACCGGGCAGGCGGATCGCCTGGGGGCGCCGGCGCCACCACGTGACCGCGAGCAGTCCGACGATGGCGATCGCCCCCGCCAGGACGTCGAACGGCGGGCCGAGCGAGACGGTCGCGAACGGCACTGAGGCGGCACCTTCGACGATGCCGACCAGGACCCGGAGGAGCACCCACGCCGGGAGCCGCCAGCACCGCACCGACGACGCCTGGCGCTCCGCCGAGGACGAGCAAACCGGCGACGAGCCCGACGAGTCCGGCCGCCATGACCGGCACGACCAGCGGAACCACGACGAGGTTCACGAGGGGCGACAGGATGGCCAGCCGGCCGAAGGTGACGAGGATGATCGGCAACGTGGCTGCCTGGGCGGCGAGTGAGACGCCGAGGCTCTCGGCCAGCCAGCCCGGCACCCGGCCGCGCCCGAGCGATCCGATCCAGGCCGTCAATGGCGTCGCCCATGCGATCAATCCGGCCGTGGCCAGCGACGACAGCTGGAACCCCGCGTCGCCGATGAGCGCCGGATCGGACAGCAGCAGGAGCATGGCTGCCCAACCGAGGGCCGCGGCGGCCCGTCCCGCTCGCCCGCTCTCCCGGGCCAGCAGCACCGACGCCGGCCATCAGGGCGGCACGGACCACCGATGGCGACCCGCCCGCGAACGCCACGTAGGCGATGATCGCCACGATCGTCACGACCGATCGCCGCCGTCGCCCGAGCCGACCGGCCAAGGCCGCCACCGCGGCCGCCACGATCGCGATGTTCCAGCCGGAGATCGCGACGACGTGGCTCACCCCGGCCGTCGTGAAGGCCGCCGCGAGATCCCGGTCGACGAGGTCGCGCAGGCCGATGAGGATGCCCGCCGCGAGACCGGCTTCCGGTTCCGGGAGGACGCGCGCCAGGGCCTCGGCGGCGCCCCGCCGGACGTCCTCGAGGCGACGACCCGGGTCGTCCGGCGTCGCGCCGATCTCGAGCGTCCGGGCTGTCAGCGTCCCGATCGCCCCGATCCGCTCGAGGTACATCCCGTACGGCGAGTCCGGGCGGGCACGGATCTCCCCGTCGACGACGATCCGGTCGCCCGGGGTCACGAGCGGGTAGCGGGGAAGGGTCGCGGCCACGCGGAACGGGCCAGGCACACCGGGCGGCGTGACGACCGTCGCGGTCTGGTGCCCGTCCCGTGGCGAGCCCGTCGACGCCACGACGAAGGTCCACGGTCCCGAGCCGTCGGGCGGCTGCTCGAGGAGCGGGGCCGCCGGCGGCATCAACGCCAGTCGGATGGCGATCAGGCCGGCACCGATGACCACCGGGACGAGCGACGCCGCTCGAAGACCCGGCCGCGCCTCGGCGATGAGCAGGATGGCGGCGAGCGCCAGGGCGATCGCCGCGCCGAGATGGCCCGGGGCGACGCGTCCCGCCGCGGCCGCCGCGACGACCGCGCCGATGGCGAGTCGACTGCTGCGACCCATGTCAGCGGACCGACACGAGGCCCTTGACCTTGTCGAAGGTCTTCTCCCCGAGAAGCTTGCGCGTCCGAAGGTCGGTCGACCGCGGTGAACGGCCGCTCCTCGCGGGACGCGATGATCTTGGCGGCCGTGGCCGGCCCGACCCCGGGCAGGGCCTCCAGTTCCGCCGAGGTCGCGGAGTTGAGGTCGACCGGGCCTGGACGGCCGCTGCTTGCGGCGCCGATCACGGGGGCGACAGCGTTCGAGGGATCGTCACGGGACGGCACCCGGACCTGGTCGCCATCATGCAACAGGGCTGCCAGGTTGAGATCCCGGGCTGCCCGGTCCGCGTCGACCCGCGGTCCGTAGCCGCCGGCCGCCGCCACCAGGTCACCGACGCGCGACCCGGCCGGAAGCCGAACGACGCCCGGCCGGTCGACCGCCCCGACGATCTCGACGACCAGGGGCCGTCGCACTCGGCGGTGCACCGACGGCGTCGCCGGTGGATCCAGGAGACGGGGTCGCGACTGCCCAGCGGCGCCCCACCGTCCAGCGCGACGGTCCCGCCGCCGCCCGACCCGAACGCGATCACGAACGCGACGATCGACAGGGCGATGGCCAGGCCGCCGGTCACGATCGCCGATCGCGGGACGACGATCGTGCGCTTCCCAGGCTGGGCTCCGCTCGCGCGGGCAGGCGCTCGGTCGCCGGCGGGTCCTCGAGGGCGCGCCACGGTGTCATCTCGGGACCCACGCAGCGACCTCCCCGGCGGGATGGTCACGCGGCAAGACGACCCGGTTGCGACGTCTCGCCACGTAGGGGGCACTTCCGACGTGGCGGAGACGTCGTGCTCGAACCCTACAGATGGGCGCTTAGCTGCGACTTATCGTGACCGGCGGCACTGGCGGTTCGGACTCACCTGAAGGCACCCTTGGTGCACACGCGGTTGCATCCGACGCGCGACCCGACCGCGGGTTGCGTCGACGCTGGCGCACGACCCGGTGCGCGACAACGGCCGGAGGAACGACATGGCCCCGTATCGACGAAACGCGATGGCGGTGGGGATCCTGTTCATCGCCTGCTCGGTTGCCTCCATCCTGAGCGTCGTGCCCCTGGGCTCGATGCTCGACGCCCCGGACTATCTCGCCCAACTGGCGGCAAACAGCGACAAGGTGGTCCTCACGGCGCTGATCGAGTTCGTCTGGGCGGCCACGGCCGCGGGCATCGCGATCGGCCTCTACCCGGTCATCAGACGGTACGACGGGTCTCTGGCTTTGGGATCGGCGGCAGCCAGGACGGCCGAAGGCATGCTCGTCCTCGTCGGGACGCTCAGTCTGCTGGCGTTGCTGACCTTGGGCGAGCAGTCTGCTGCGGCAGGCCCGGTCGCCGGATCCTCGTCCCAGGTCGTCGGAGACACGTTGCTCGCCGTCCGCGATTGGGCGTTCGGGTTCCTCGGGTTGCTCGCGTTCGGCATCGGGGCCCTGATGTATTACTACCTGCTGTATCCGCTCGAGACTCATCCCGCGCTGGCTATCGGGCTGGGGTCTCATCGGAGCCGGGCTGATGCTCGTGTCGACCGTATACGCCGGCTTCACGCAAGAATTCGGGCTGACGTCGGTCAGCACGTTGCTCAACGCCCCGATCGGCCTCCAGGAGATGGTCCTGGCGATCTGGCTCATCGCCAAGGGGTTCGACCCACGCGCCGTCGCCTCAGCGCCCGGCAACAGGACCTCGCTGTCAGCCGCGCACGCGCTATGACCACCGTGTCGAAGCGGCAGGCGCCGCGGCTCCAGCCGCGTTGGTTCATCCGCTCGTTCTGGGTGGTGCAGCGTGCCGTCTACTCGGTGACCGGCGGCCGGCTCGGCCTGCGGACGGCGACCGCTGACCGCTGGGGCATGATGCGACTCCGGACCGTCGGGCGGCGGACCGGCACGGAGCGGACGGCCATCCTCGGCTACTTCGAGGACGGTCCCAACCTCGTCACGATGGCGATGAACGGCTGGGCCGACCCGAGCCCGCCTGGTGGCTCAACCTGCAGGCGCAGCCGGACACGGTCGTCGACCTGCCCGGTGGCTCCCGTGCCGTGCATGCCCGCGCGGCCAGCCCGACGAACGCCCGCGTCTGTGGGCCAGGTGGGCCGTCTACGACAAGGACCTCGACGGCTATGCGGCCATGAGGTCACGTGAGACCGCGGTCGTGATCCTGGAGCCGAGGACCAGCTGACGTAGATGACCATGTCGAGTCCGCCGGACACCGACATCTCGTCAGTCGGCAGGACCCGGTCGCCCTGCACGGGCCGGAGGAGGACTATCGACGTAGCCGACATGGGCGGTGCATAGCCGCGCCAAAGCCCCTTGTTGCGTGGGGTGCACAGGCCTACCGTTGGTCCACAGAACGGCCACGGAGGGACGGGGCATGGTTCGATCGAGCGGACGCCGACGAGGTGGTCGGTTCTCCATCGGGCTGGCGATCGGCGGCTTGTCGATCGCGCTCCTCGCGACAGGGGCAGCCGGGGCGGCGGGTCCGGTCGCGTCAGCCGCCGATGGAGCCCCCGTCACGGCCATCGTCACCTTCAAGCACAGGCCAGGCGCCGCGGAGAGGAAGGCCATCGAGGCGCTGGGCGGCAAGGTCCGTCGCGCCTACGGGATCATCAACGGGCTCGTGGTGACCCTGCCCTCCGGCGCGCTCGACCAGGCGCGGCTCGGCAACGAATGTCAAGACCGTCGAGCGGGACGCGACCGTCACCGCCTTCGAACCGGTCGCGGCGGCCGCATCGCACCGGCAACTTCGAATACGACAACGCCTGGGGCGTCGCGCACATCGGCGCCAAGACGGTCCATGACGCCGGGATCACGGGCACTGGCGTCAAGGTCGCGGTCATCGACACCGGGATCGACTACGTCCATGACGTTCCGAGCGCGCAGGAGCCGCCCGTCGTCGATCCCGAGTTCCTGGGCAACTACAAGGGTGGCTACGACTTCGTCAATGACGACGCCGACCCGATGGATGACAACGGCCATGGCACCCATGTCGCCGGCATCCTCGCGGCGGAGAGGAACGACTACCTCGTCGTCGGCGTCGCACCGGGCGGTCGACCTCTACGCCCTGAAGATCCTCGGCGCCACCGGAGAAGGCGAGGTCTCCGACCTGATCCTCGCGCTCCAGTGGGCGGTCGACAACCACATGGACATCGTCAACATGAGCCTCGGGACCCATGAGGTCTCGCCGGCGCTCGAGACCGCGGTGGCGAATGCATCGGCGGCCGGCCTCCTGATGGTGGCCGCGTCCGGCAACGCCGTCACCCTCCAGGACATCTTCTATGGCTGCCCGGTCGCCTATCCGGGCGCGTATCCGCAGGTCCTGTCGACCACGTTCACGAACCAGAGCGACGCGATCACCGGCTTCTCGTGCACGGGTCCGGAGGTCGACATGGCCTCGCCGGGCGACGGGATCATCTCGACGGTCCCGGTCGGCGCCTGCCAGTTCTGCTCGCCGAACGGCTACGCGGCGGAGAGCGGCACGTCGATGGCGTCCCCGCACCTCGCCGGCACCGTCGCCCTGCTGCTCGATGCCGGGGTCACGGACGCCGGGGCGCCGGGCCTGTTCGACGACGTCCGGGCGAAGCTGTGCACCACCGCCAACCTCGCGACCGGCGTCCAGGGCATCTTCGGCAACACCCCGATCCCGCCGAGCGATCCGCGCTATGCCCTGGACTTCGGCTGCGGCGAGCTCGACGCGGCCGAGGCGGTCCTCGGCTACGAACCGCCGCCCCCGCCGAACGACCCGCCGGTCGCGGTCGACGACACGCTGCTGACCTACCAGGACACCGCCGGCCGACATCAACGTCCTGACCAACGACACCGACCCAATGGCGACACGCTGACGCTGTCGACCGTCTCGACGCCGTCGAACGGCGCCACGAGCATCAACCCGAACGGCACGGTCCACTACGTGCCCGATGCCGGGCTACTTCGGCACTGACTCGTTCACGTATGCCGTCTCGGACGGTCACGGTGGGACCGATAACGGCCTCGTGACCGTCCAGGTCACCGAGGTCGAGGACCCGCCGCCGGACGCATCGGTTCTCGTCTTTCCCGGCGTCCAGGCGACGGCCGGAACGACCGTGAACCGGCTGTCCGACTTCTTCACGCCGGCGATCGGGACCGGCATCGAGATCACCTTGGCGAAGCCGCTGGGCGACAGCGGCAACATCGGGGTGTTCTGCCAGGGATCGAACGAGAACCATTACGAAGCGGCGACGGTCGGCGTCCATCGCTGGGGCCTGACGTCCGTCCGGAGGATCGTGCTTCGTGTATTCGTGGAAGGGGTCGACCTATCGGCCGGGACTGGCCGGCGCCGGCTGGTTCACCACGATCTCGCCGACCGAGCCGCCGGCCGCGACTCCGAACGGCAGCCTCTCGTTCGCAGGCGCCCTCGAGACTCGACCATCACGTTCGAATCGGCTGTCGGGTCTGTTCACGCCGACCGCGAACTCGACCGTCACGATCACCCTCACCAGCCCGCTCAGCGACTCCGGGCAACATCGGGGTCTACTGCGTCGCCAGCGGCGAGAACCACTATGGGCCGGCCTCCGTCGGGACCCGGAGCTACACGATCATCGACGCCCGGCGACTGCTTCATCTACTCGTGGCGGAGCAACCAGTTCCGGCCGTGGCTGACGGGAGCGGGGACGTTCACATACTCATCGGGCGCGCCCGACGCCGACGCCGACGCCGACCCCCACACCGACACCGACGGCGACGCCCACACCGACGCGACGCCGACCCCCACACCGACGCGACGCCGACGCCTCCGTCGATCCCGCCAGGGTCCACCGCCCTGACATTCCCGGGCAGCACCGATACGGCTGGCACCACGGTGAACCGCTTGTCGGACTACTTCTCGCCGAGCAACGGGTTAGGTGTGGAGATCACCATCACGACGGCCCTCAATGACCCGGGCAACATCGGTGTCTTCTGCTCCGCGACCGGGGAGAACCACTACGAGAACGGGACGGTCGGGACTCCATCGCTGGGGCCTGACGACCACCAATGGCAACTGCTTCGTGTACTCGTGGCGCAACAGCGCGTACCGACCCGGCCTGACGGGAGCGGGTTGGTTCACGAAGAAGATTCCGGTGGCGCCGCCGCCGGCGACGCCGGGTGGGACCCTGGCATTCGCCGGGATCGCCGACAACCGACCGTCCGTGGCCAACCGCCTGAGCGGCCTGTTCAACCCGATCGCGGGCACCAGCGTCACCATCACGCTTGACTGGAGCGCTGAACGACTCCGGCAACATCGGCGTCTACTGCGCGGCGAGCGGCGAGAACCACTACGGCAGCGCCACGGTCGGGAGTCGCAGCTACGTGATCACGTCACCCGGCGATTGCTTCATCTATTCATGGCGGAGCAACCAGTTCCGACCGTGGCTGACGGGCGCCGGGACGTTCACCTACTCGCCATGACCTAGGCGACCTCGAGGACGACCGGGTCAGTCACGCCCTCGGGACGCCACGCCCCGCTCGCCACGAACGCGCGGACGTCGGCGATCGCGGCGCGCTGGGCGGCCTTGCGGATGTCGAGCGAGACATCCATCGGCTGGACGTTGAAGAACGTCATGTCGGTGATCCCGCAGAAGCCGAAGATCGCCCGCAGATAGCTCTCGACGAAGTCGTACGCCTTGAGCGGGCCACTCGAGTAGTCGCCGCCGCGCGACGTGACGCAGATCATCTTCTTGCCCTTGACCAGACCCTCGGCCTGGCCCAGCTCGTTGTAGCGGAACAGGTAGCCGGGCTGGACGATGGCGTCGATGTAGTACTTGAGCGCGTACGGGATCCCGAGGTTCCACATGGGGACCGTCAACAGGTAGACGTCCGCTTCGAGGAACTGCTCGATCGTCCGCTCGATCTGCTTCCACGATGACTGGGCGACATCATCGAGCTCCTGCCCGGTCATGAGCATGTACTTCGACTCGATGTTCCGCCCCGCGACCGCCGGGAGGTCGGCCTTGAACAGGTCCAGGGTCGTCACGGTCAGGTCGTCGTGCGCTTCGAGGAGCGATTCGAGGAGCACGTTGGAGATGCGGGCCGTGTTCGAGGCAAGCCCGCGCGGGGTGCAGATCACGTGGAGCAGCCGCGTGGCCGGCGTCGGCGCCGCGTCCGTGAAGTCAGCCATTTCCGCCTCCCGAGGTGGCGCCTCGACCGTCGCGATCGGGGCCTGCCACGCAGAATCGGACGCGGCCACTGAGCGGTCATCGGTCGAACGACGGATGACCCACGAGCGGCGCGCCCTACGCTTCGAAGGCGATGTCGCGGGCGTTCGGGGCCGTACTTCAGTTCGGTGCCACTCAGCAACGACGCTACGAAATAGGCCGTTTCGCGTATTTCCAAGCGAGATCTCGATGCCTAGACTGGCCGCCCCGGTGAGTCGGGGAATGTCCGTGCTACAGGTGATTCGATGCGAGGGATGGTGAGCCGGTCCGGCCGACCCGCGGCGGGGATCCGTCGCCGCGCTGTCGCGGTCATTGGCGCCTCCCTCCTGGTCATCGCGTCGGCCGGCCTCGCCTCGGCGCACTCCTTCTCGACCTTCTCGGCACAGGCCTCGGTCCAACCGAAGGTCCAATACCTGAACGACACCGCCGGCACGCTGCTGACCTTCACCATCCACAACACGGGCAGCGTCGGGATCGGTGCGGTCGAGATCTCCCGGCCGTGGAATGCCTGGAAGGTGCTGGCCTGTCCCGCGGCCCCGGCCGGCTGGAGCACGCAGCGGACCGACACCAGGTGCCGCTATCGGAGCGCCGCCGCCACGTCTGACGACATCAAGGGCCACACCTCGAGCAACGCCTTCCGGCTGCTGTCGGGAACGGCTCCGGGAACCAAGGACCTCACCGGCCGCTGGTCGGTCGTCGTCAGCCGGTCCAACGGTCTCGACGACCACGACAAGCGCCGGTCCGCCGGCAGCGAGTCGCCGGGGCTGGCCGCGAAGATCCGGACCTTCGAGATCCTCGACGCCGTCGTCGTCGGGACCGCCCCGTCGCCGGGCAGCGCCTGCCCGGCATCGACCGCCGCGAACCACCGCGCGAACGCCGGATCGACCGGCCAGCGGATCGCCATCTGCGGCCGGAACCGTTCGGCTGTCTCGCTGACGCCGGTCGCCGCGTATTCGTCGCTCGGTGGCTCGTTCATCGCCGGCCACGGCTGGTTCTCGTCCGGGTCCATCCCGGCCAACAGCGCCGCCAGTGTCGTCCTCGGCACCTGGTCGAGCGTGGCCATCACGGCGAACCCCGGCACCGGCAAGACGATCGTCGCCCGGGTCGGATCCACCTGGTACCGCACGTCGCCGCGGACGACCCTGACCGGCTACTCCACTGGTTCCCCCGTGGACGCCGCCCCGAGCGTGACCGGCACCTCACCCGCCAACGGCGCCAGCCAGGTCGCGGGCAGCATGAACCTCACGGTCACCTTCAGCGAGCCCGTCACGGTCTCGAGCGGCTCGTTCAACCTCGAATGCCCGGCGGCGACCCCTCGGACGTTCACCCTGAGCGGCTCCGGCACGTCGACCATCACCCTCGACCCGACCGCGGACCTGCCGGCCGGCACGACCTGCGTGGTCAAGGCCATCGCGGCCGACATCAGCGACGTCGACGCCAACGACCCGCCCGACCACCCGGCCGCCGACACGACTATCTCGTTCACGACCGACACTGCACCGGCAGTGACCGGCACCACCCCGGTGAACGGGGCGACCGGCGTGGCCCGCGGCGGCAACATCGTCGTCACGTTCAGCGAACCGGTCAGCGCCGGCACCGGGTCGTTCTCCATCCAGTGTCCGGCACCGGGCAACCTGCGCCCCTTCAGCGTCAGTGGCTCGGGGACCTCGGTCGTCACCCTCGACCCGACGACCGACCTCCCGGCCTCGACCAACTGCACCGTGACCGCGATCGCCAGCCAGATCAGCGATGTCGACGCTGGCGATCCGCCGGACCATCCGGCGGTCGATCATGTGGTCACCTTCTCGACGGTCGACGCGGCGCCGTCGGTGACCGGCACGACGCCGGAGGACGGGGCGGCGAACGTCGCCGCCGATGCCGACATCTCCGTGACCTTCAGCGAATTGGTGGCCTACACGACCGCCTCGTTCGACCTCCAGTGCGGCTCGGCGCACCCGGCCTTCGTCCTGGCATCCACGTCGCCGGGCGCCGGCGCGACCCTGGATCCGAGCGCGGACCTGCCGGCCGGGGCGGCCTGCACGCTGACCGTCGTCGCGAACCAGGTCACCGACACCGACCCGATCGACCCGCCGGACCAGATGGCGGCCGATCACGTCTCGACGTTCACGGTCGACGCCGCGCCGGTCGTGACCACGACGACCCCGACCGATGGCGCCACCGGGGTCGATCCCGAGGCGGACATCGTGGTCCACTTCAGTGAACCCGTGTCGGCGACGACCAGCTCGTTCACGATCCTGTGCCCGGGCGCCCAGGCGTTCGCGGTGAGTGGCTCCGGCACGTCGACGATCACGCTCGACCCGACCGCGTCCCTGCCGGGGACCGCATCCTGTACGGTCACCGCGGTCGCGGCGAACATCTCCGACACGGACGGCGGCGATCCACCGGACCATCCGACCGCCAACGCGTCGTTCTCGTTCTCGACCGAGGATGCGGCTCCGAGCGTCAGCAGCACGGACCCGGCGGACGGCGCCACCGGCGTGACCCCCGGCGCGATGATCCACATCACCTTCAGCGAACCGGTGACCGCCTCGGCGGGCGCGTTCACGCTCGAATGCGCGTCCGGGACCGCCCAGGCGTTCACGGTGTCGGGTTCGCCGGGCGCGACGATCACCCTCGATCCCGATGCCGCGCTGCCCCTCGGCGAGACCTGCCAGGTGACGGTCATCGCGGCCGCCATCAGCGACGTCGACGCGATCGACCCGCCCGACATGATGGCCGCCGACCATGTCTTCGACTTCACCCTGGCGGCGAACGGGGATCCGACCGACATCCATCTGTCGCCCGCCGCGATCGACGAGAACGAGCCACCTGGCACGACGGTGGGCACGCTGACCACGACCGATCCCGACGCGGGCGACACGTTCACCTACGCCCTCGTGTCCGGGACGGGCTCCACGAACAACGGGTCGTTCACGATCTCCGGCGACCTGCTCCAGGCGAACGCCGCGTTCGACTTCGAGACGAAGGCCAGCTACTCCGTCCGCATCCGCTCGACCGACCCCGGGGCCGGCTCCGTGGAGCGCGCATTCACGATCACCATCAACGACGTGAACGAGGCGCCCGACAGCGTCTCGCTGTCGCACGACTCGGTCGACGAGAACGTCGTCGCCGGGACGGTCATCGGCACGTTGAGCGCGACGGATCCCGGACACCGGTCAGACGCAGGCCTTCAGCCTGGTGACGAGCGGCTGCGGCGGTGCCTACCCGGACAGCGGCGCGTTCGCGGTGTCGGGCGACGACCTCGTGACCGACGACCCGCTCGACCATGAGGCCAAGGCCGTCTACAGCATCTGCGTGCGGGCGACGGACGACGGGTCCCCGGCACGTTCCTTCGACCAGGTCTTCACGATCACCGTGCTCGACGTCAACGACGCCCCGGTCGCCAAGCCTGATGGCTACACGGGCGCGGTCGGGAACACCCTGGCCGTCCTCGGCACGACCGGTACCGACCCGCAGGTGGTCCTCACCGGCAGCCTGCTCAAGGCCAACGACACCGACCAGGACATGCCGCCCGACACGCTGTCCGTGATCGCCGAGACCGTCACCTCGGCCGGTGGCGGGACCGCGACGATCAACGCCGACGGCAGCTTCACGTTCCTGCCCGGCGTCGGCGACGCGAACATGGACGACACGTTCTCGTACAAGGTGTCCGACGGCGTCGCGACATCCGTCGGGACGGCCACGGTCCACATCGGGACGCGCGTGTGGTACGTGCGCGACGCCGCGACCGGCTCGAACGACGGCCGATCGACCTCGCCGTTCCTCGACCTCGCCTCCCTCAACGGGCCGGGCGGCGGCGGCGACGTCGACGGCCCCGGCGACGTCATCTTCATCTACCAGGGTCTCGACAGCTACGGCGGCGGACTGCCGCTCGAGACCGGCCAGCAGCTCCTCGGCGAACGCGCCGGGCTGAGCGTCGACGGCCACGACCTGCTGAGTCCCGCCTCGGACGGGCCGGTCATCACCAACGGGTCCGGCGCCGGGATCCAGCTCGCCAACGGCGTCGACGTCCAGGGCCTCGACATCGCCGGGACGAGCGGCGACGGGATCTTCGGGTCGTCGATCACGACCGCGCTGGTCGGCACCACCTCACCGGTCGACATCAGCGGGGCCGGCGGCGACGGCATCGACCTGTCCGGCCTCGCCGCCGGCGACATCGGCATCGGGGCGACCGTCTTCGGAAGCCTCGGCCACTCGGTCACCGTGACCGACCGGACGGGCGGGACGACCGCCATCAGCGGGCTGATCTCGGAGGACGGGACGGGCATCCACCTCGACTCGAACGCCGGGGCGACGATCAACTTCACGGGTGGCATCACCGCCAGCACGGGCACCCACACGGCCTTCAGCGCGACCGCGGGCGGCACCGTCAACGTGACCACGTCGAACAACACGCTCGCGACGACGACCGCCGCGGCCCTGCGCATCGACGGCGCGACGATCGGATCCGACGGGGTCACGTTCCTGTCGATCGCGTCGG
This sequence comes from uncultured Chloroflexia bacterium, assembly GCA_963746865.1. Classification (GTDB taxonomy): domain Bacteria; phylum Chloroflexota; class Limnocylindria; order Limnocylindrales; family CSP1-4; genus SPCO01. The sequence goes on along the minus strand of CAVVDB010000004.1, from coordinate 524,873 downwards.
ACGGGGCGACCAACGGCATCGTCCTCGAGGGGACGGGCACGCTCGGCGGACTGACCGTCACGGGGACCGGCTCCGACTGCACGCTGGCGACGCCGACCTGCACCGGCGGCGTGATCCAGAACAGCACCGGCGCCGGCATCAGCCTCCTGGACACCAAGGATCCGTCGTTCAGCACGGTCAGGATCCAGTCGGGCGCCACCAACGGGATCGTGGCGACCAACGTCAGCGGGCTGACCGTGACCGACAGCCTGATCGCCGACAACGGCAACTCGGGCATCCAGCTGCTCGGCAGCGGGACCGGTTCGGCGTCCCTGGACGTGACCGGGAGCACGTTCGCCAGCAACACGGCCGCAGGGATCGGGACCAGCTTCGCGGACTCGTCCGCCCAGGCCGTCAACGTGTCGGGCAGCCTCTTCAGCGACAACGACAAGGCCATCGCGATCGCGGTCACCGAAGACGCCGACGCGACCTTCGCCATCGACGGCAACACGGCCCTGCGTTCGAAGACGAACGCCATCCAGGTCCTCGCCGGCGCCAGTTCGACGTCGAACGCGCACGTCGTCGGCTCGATCACGAACAACGATGATCGGCGACTCCACGGCCGACTCCGGCGCGCGGGACCTGATCGGCATCGCCATCGAGATCAACGACGACGCGGATGCCGTCATCGCCGTGACCGGCAACACGATCCGCCACACGGACCAGCAGGGGATCTTCGTCCAGGCCCGCGACGCGAACACGGGCGACGGCAACGTCGCCAACGCGACCCTCGACCTGCACGTCCGTGACAACTCGATCACGTCCATCGACGACAACACCGCGTTCCCGTTCGGCTTCGTGTACGGCGCCCTGATCGACGCGCGGCACGCCACCAACGTCTGCCTGGACATCGCCGGCAACACGTCGACCGGCGTCGGCGGCGCCGAATCGATCCGCGTCCGTCAACGTGATACGTCGATCCATCGACTCGAGCGCTTCGCCGGCAACGGCGCGATCGATACCGATGTCGAGGCCTTCGTGGTCGCCCAGAACGACGCCGGCACGACCGCGGACGCGACCCACACGACCGGGTTCACGGGCGTCGCCGATGGAGCCTGTCGCGATGTCCCCTGAGCGCCTTCGAGCGGGAGAAGGGAGGCCGACGTGGGAACCCCGTTCCTGAGTGAGATCCGGCTGCTGAGCTTCGGCTTCGCCCCCAAGGGCTGGGCGCTGTGCAACGGCCAGCTCCTGCCGATCAACCAGAACCAGGCCCTGTTCTCGCTCCTCGGCACGACCTACGGCGGCGACGGGCGGGTGACCTTCGCCCTGCCCGACCTGCGCAGCCGCGTGCCGATCCACGAGGGCGCCGGCCACACGCTCGGCCAGGTCGGTGGCGAGCAGGCCCACACCCTGACGATCGCCGAGCTGCCGCCACACCAGCACGTCGCTCAACGCGTCGACGACGTCCGCCGACAGCCCGGTCCCGACCGGGAACGTCCTGGCGCCGACCGGCGGCAGCCAGTTCTACGGGCCGCCGTCGAACCTCGTGCGCGCTCGCGCCGGGGTCCGTGGCCGACACCGGCGGCAGCCAGGCGCACGTCAACATGCAGCCGTTCCTGACGCTGAGCTTCTGCATCGCGCTCCAGGGCATCTTCCCGTCGCAGACCTGAGGCGACGCGATGTCATCACCCTATGTCGGCGAGATCAGGATGTTCGGCGGGAACTTCGCGCCCGCGGGCTGGGCGTTCTGCGACGGGCAGCTGCTGCCGATCGCCGAGAACGAGACGCTCTTCAACCTGATCGGCACGACCTACGGCGGCGACGGCCAGACCACCTTCGCGCTGCCGGACCTGCGCGGCCGGCTGCCGGTCCACCAGGGGAACGGCATTCATCCTCGCGGAGACGGGCGGCGTCGAGACGGTCACCCTGACCGTCAACCAGCTCCCGGCGCACACGCACCCGCTCCAGGGTTCGTCCGCGATCGGGTCGACGACCACCCCGCAGGGAGCGGTCCTGGCCCAGGACGACGTGGTCGGGGTGGACCTCTACATCGAGGACGCTCCGAACAGCGAACCTGGCGGCCAGCTCGATCGCGCCGGTCGGTGGCAGCCAGCCGCACTAGAACCTGCAGCCGTACGTCTGCGTCAACTTCATCATCTCCCTCTTCGGCATCTTCCCGTCACCGACCTAGGAGCCCGACGTGACCGACCAGTTCGTCGCCGAGATCCGGATCTTCCCGTTCAACTTCGCGCCCAAGGGGTGGGCGCTGTGCAACGGGCAGCTGCTGCCGATCTCGCAGAACACGGCCCTCTTCTCGCTGCTCGGGAACGACCTACGGCGGCGACGGGCAGGTCCACCTTCGCGCTTGCCCGACCTGCAGGGCCGGGCGCCGATGCACCCGGGCCAGGGTCCCGGGCTCTCGCCCGTACGACCTCGGCGAGACCGGCGGCTCCGAGACGGTCACGCTCCTCCCGTCCGAGATCCCGGCGCACACCCACGCCCTCAAGGGCAACCCGCAGACCGGCGATACGCCGGCGCCCGCCGCCAACGCGGCGTCGCCCGGCCCGGGACGATCAACGCCTTCCAGACCGCGACCGCCTCGAACCTCGCGCCGATGGCGTCCGAATCGCTCCCCGCCGCCGGTGGCGGCCAGCCGCACAACAACCTCCAGCCCTACCTGACGGTGCACTTCTGCATCGCCCTGCAGGGCATCTTCCCGCCGCGTTCCTGACCAAGGAGACCCGATGCTCCGCCGAGACTTCCTCAAGCTCCTGGGGATCGCGACCGCCGGCACCGCCGTCGCGCTGGCGATCCCGGTGGCGGCGTGGAGCGCGGCGTCCCCGACGGTGTCCCTCGGCGGTCTCCTGTTCCGCAGCGACGGCACCGGCAAGATCTCCGTCAGCGCCGACCAGGGCGCGACCTGGGCGCTCCACAGCGATCTCGGCGACGACTACTCGGTCACCCGCCTCATCGTGTATGGGACGGACCGGCTGCACGCCATCGTCGACTACCAGGCCTGGGACTTCGACCTCCTGCTGGCACCCGACCGCCGAACGTGGTTGACGGCCTGATCGACGTCGCGCCCGGCCTCTGCCTCCGGCCGGCCGTCGAGGCCGACCGCGACTTCCTCGTCGCCCTGTACGGCACCACGCGAGCCGACGAACTCAGCGCCGTCCCGTGGACCGACGACGAGCGGGCGAGCTTCATCACGATGCAGTTCGACGCCCAGGACGCGGGCTACCGCCAGGCGTATCCGGCCGCCCGGTTCCTGGTCGTCCTGGTCGACGGCCTGCGCATCGGTCGCCTGTACGTGGCCCGGCTGGACGACGAGGTGCGGGTCATCGAGATCGCGCTCCTGCCCGAGGCGCGCGGCCGGGGAATCGGTTCGGCGCTGCTGGGCTGGGTGCTCGACGCGGCCGACCGCGACGGCCTGGCCGTGACGCTCCAGGTCGAGCCGTGGAACCCGGCGAAACGGCTGTACGCACGCCTCGGCTTCGAGGTGGTGGACGCGCACGGGCATCCACGAGTCGATGCGGCGGCCGCCGACCCGTCAGTTGAAGACGGCCTCGTAGAGGACCGATCCGCTCGGGTCATACCCGATCGGGACCAGGAAGATCTCGAGCACGCCGAGGTCGGGGTGCTCGAGGCGGTAGATCCGCTGCTCCAGGATCGGTCGGGCCGGCCCGCTGAAGATGAGCGTGAACGGCTCGGCGCGCGGTCCAGCCGCGTTCCCCCGGCCCCGCTGACGTCGGTCAGGCGCAGCGCCACCGGACTCGTCATCGGGATCGGCGAGACCACGACGAACTCGCTGCCGAGGTGCGGGCTGAAGCGTTCCATCACCACGTCGTCCATCAGCGATTCAGCCGACCGTCATGAGCCGGGCGCCCTGCCGGCGACCGCGATCCGGCCGGTCGACGGGGCCCGACCCTCCAGCAGCGCGACCAGCCCCGCGATCGACTGGCTTCGGGCGCGGACCTGGGCCGACGTCGAATACCAGCCGATATGCGGGCTCAGGATGAGTCGGGGCGCGTCGAGCAGCGGGTCGCCGGGCGGCGGCGGTTCGGGGTCGGTGACGTCGAGACCGGCGCCCGCGAGGTGGTCCGAGCGGAGCGCGTCGGCCAGGGCGGCCTGGTCGACGATCCCGCCGCGGGAGACGTTGACCACGATCGCGCCCGGTCGAAGGAGGGCGAGCTCCCGGGCGCCGATCATGCCACGCGTCTCGGGCGTGAGCGGCACATGGAGGGTCAGGATGTCCGTTCGGCGCAGGAGGTCGTCCAGCTCGGCGATGAGCGGGACGCCGGGCGGAGCCTCCGCGATGTACGGGTCGTAGAGCGCGATGTCGCGGACGAGCGGGCGAAGCCGTTCGATGGCGGCCTGTCCGATGCGCCCGCCGCCGATGACGCCGACCGACAGCTCATCGAGCGGGGCGATGACGCCGACCCGGCGCCAGTCCTCGAACGCGGTCCGGGCGACGCGGTCACCCTCCAGGATCCGGCGCTGGATGGCGAGGATGAGCGCGACGGCCTGCGTGGCGACCTCGGCCGTGCAGTAGTCGGGCGTGTGGAAGACCGTGATGCCGCGTCGCTCGGCCGCCTCGAGGTCGATGGCGTCAAGGCCGCTCCCGGTCCGCGCGATCAGCCGGACGCGGGGCCCGAACGCGTCGATATGGGCCGCCGTCAGTGGATTCTGGGCGACCAGCACCGCATCGGCGTCGCGGGTGGCCCCGCGGGTCTCGTCGGGCGTCCGCAGCGACCGGACGTGCACCCGGATGTCGCCGGCCGCCTCGAATTCGTCGGCGTCCAGCTGTCGGATCGGGCCTTCGGCGGCGATGATGGTGTAGGTCACGTGGGCTCCTGTCCTGGATGCGCGAGGGTGGCGGGCGACGGCACCCCGTCCGCTCCCGCGATGCTAGCGAACACGCGGGTCTGGCGAAGGAGCGGCGACGCGACACAGGACACGTCACGCCGGGCCGTCGGACTCTGGCTCGGATCGGGCCGGTCCCGCTTCAATCGCGGAGGAACGGGCGTCCAGGGTCGTGACGCCCGGCGACAGTCGAGGTGGGAGTGATGGAACCGCGAACCACCATCGCGCCGGGTCGCCTGGCGATCGTCGGCGTGATCTTCGTCCTGGGCGGCCTCGCCGCGCTGGTCCTGCCACGGACCGGATGGGACATCGAGACCTGGATCGAAGGGTCCGGCTGGCCGATCTTCGTGGTCGTCCCGGGCCTGCTGCTCTGGGCGCTGGCGTTCGTGCCGCGTCCGCCGGCCGGCGTCGGGTTCGCCGTCGCCGGGAGCATCGTGACCGCCGTCGGGCTGCTGCTCTGGTATCAGCAGCTGTCGGGCCACTGGGACAGCTGGGCGTACGCCTGGGCGCTCATCGGGCCGTGCGCGGCCGGGGTCGGCCTGCTGCTGTACGGGTGGCTGACCGGGACCCAGCGGATGGTCGCGTCCGGCCTGCGGCTCGCGGTGATCGGCCTGGGCCTGTTCCTCATCGGAGGGCTGGTGTTCGAGACGACCGCCCGGACGAGCCGGATCCCGTTCGACGCCGATCAGGCGTGGCCGGTCCTCATCATCGTCGTCGGGGTCGCCCTCGTGCTCGGGAACGTCCGCGGAGGGCGCTCCGCCCGCCGACACCCGTGACCTAGCGGGGCAGCCGCTCCCAGTCGACCCACCGGGTCCCGTCCCACCAGCGGTGCCAGGTCATGCCGTCGACGCCGGGCGCCCAGACGTCGATGCGATCGGCGCCCCAGGACGAGGCGGCGGGCGTCCCGGTCAGCTCGCCACCGAGCGATTCCCACGGATGCCAGGCCAGTGCCGTCCCAGTACCGGTTCCACAGCTGCGCCGTCGGGGAAGATGGCGAAGACCTGGAGCTGGTCCACCGCCCAGGCCGTCGCGGCGGGCGGGGACGCCAGCGTCCCGCCGAGCGATTCCGGATCGTCCCAGGTGCCGTCACGGAAGGCGCGATGGATGAGGGCGCCGTCCGCATCCGACCAGAACAGGTCGATCCGGTCTTCACCCCAGGAGACCGCTGCCGTTGCCTCGGGCATGGAAAAGCCTCCCTCGGGGAGGGAGGCTACTCCGTCGGACGAGGGACACGGCCGAGGTCGTCGGCGAGTCGTCGTCAAGCCGACGGGCGGCGGCAGCCGATCCGCGGCTCGACTGACGCCAGCGCCACGGCCACGGAGTGGCGGACGCCGTGACGGTTGATCGGGTCGCAGGACATGCGCCTCGTCGAGGAGGCGGCGGTGTCGTTCGGCTCGCTCGCGGTCGTTGGCGGCTTCGAGCGCGTAGAACGTCCAGGGATGCATGGGTCGGGAACCTCCGGTTCGTGGGGTGGATCTCAGCGGCGGTGGTCGTCCGGCATCTGATCGCGCGAGTCCGTCGCCCCAAGCGACCGCGGCGGCATCGAGGGCGCCGAGCGCGATGACGATGATGGCGACGATGATGATGATGGCGGTCATGCTGACTGCTCTCCTTCTGGACTAACCCGTTTCTCGGTCTTATCGGTTACTGGTGCAATGTACCCTCTTGCGCGTAACCTGTCAATAGGTCTATTGTGGTTAGCGACATGGACACGCACAGCACCTCATCCGATGTCGGCCATCGGGGTCACGCCCACGACGTCGACCTCGACGACACCTTCGACTTCCTGAACACCGACGACACCGAGAATGGTTTCCCGGTCGAGAAGCTCCCGACGCTCGACGACGCGCTCGACTGGTTCGTCGAGCGCGGCGTCATCCACCACGAGGGCGCCGACCGCCTCCGCGTCGCAGGCCGCCGGCCGACGACAAGGTCGCTCGGCCCAGCGACCTGGCGCGGGTCCACGCCGTCCGGTCAGCGCTGCGCGAGGTCGCCGCTGGCGGTCGCCGAGCAGCGGGCGCCGCAGCCCGGGCGCGCTCGACACGATCAACCGGGCGCTCCACGCCCGCCAGGTCATCGAGCTCGTGCCGGCGCCCGACGGCGTCAGCGTCGACCACCGCCACGTCGGCGACCCGATCGACGACGCGCTGGCCCGGCTGGCCGACCCGCTCGTCACCGAGCTGACCGCCGGTCACCCGGAGCGGATCAAGATCGTGCGCCAGCGACACCTGCGACTGGATCTTCTACGACACGTCACGGACGAGCCGTCGCCGCTGGTGCGACATGGCGACCTGCGGCAATCGGGCGAAGGCCGCCCGCCATCGCGCGCAAGAGCCGCGCCGCCGTCCGAGGTCGCGGACGCGGCCGCGGGATCGCCTCGCCTGACCGTCTATTCCGCGGCGGGCACCTGGGCGAGCACCGACTGGATCGCCTGGGCGGCGCCCAGCAGGCCGACGATTCGGCCGGGATGACGATCTTCGTGTTCGGGCTCAGCGGCGAACTTGCTCAGCGTGTCCAGCTGGAGGATCGCGACGAGCGTCGGGTTCGGGGCCGCGGCGGTGATCGCGCCGTAGACCGTCTCGATCGCCCGGGCCCGGCCCTCCGCCTCGAGGATCGCGGCCTGGCGCTTGCCCTCGGCCGATGAGGATGGCCGCCTGTCGCTCGCCCTCGGCGCTCTTGATCGCGGCCTGCCGCTCGCCGTCGGCGACGTTGACGGCCGACTGCTGGAGCCCTTCGGACTGGAGGATCTTCGCGCGCTTCTCCTGGTCGGCCTGCTTCTGGAGGGCGAGTGCCTGGAGGATCTGCGGCGGCGGCGTGATCTCGACGATCTCGATCCGGTTGATCCGGATGCCCCACTTGTCCGTGACGGCCTCCATCTGCTGCTGGACGTCGACGTTGATCCGCTCCCGCTCGGACAGCGCCTCGTCGAGCGACAGCGTGCCGATGACCGAGCGGAGGGCGGTCCGCGCCAGCGCGTCGATGGCGATGTCGAAGTTGGCGATCGAGAACAGGGCCTGCTTGGCGTCGACGACCTGGGTGAAGATCGTGGCGTTCACCGAGACGACGACGTTGTCCTTGGTGATGACCTCCTGGCGGTCGCCCGGGCGCGGGTACTCGCGCATGTCCACGGTCACGAGCTTGTCGATGAACGGCGCGATGATCACCAGCCCGGGCTCGTGGATCGCCCGGAACTCGCCGAGCCGGGTGGTGACCCCGACGAAGCCCTGCTGGACGAGGTTGACCGTGTTGCGCAGCAGGTAGAACGCGAACAGGACGAACAGGATCGCCACGATGAACGCGACGATCAAGGCGATCAGCCCCGTATCCATGTCAAGTCTCCGGTGTGGCGGACCCAGCGGCGGGTCGGACGGCGAGGGTCGTCCCGCGGACAGCGCTCACGATGACGGGAGCCCCGGACGGGATCGTCTGGTGGTCCTCCGAGAAGGCCAGCCAGGTCTCGCCGGCCAGGCGGACGTGGCCGGGATGGAGCTCCTCACCGATCTCGTCGAGGGCCAGCGCTCGCTGGCCGACGAACCCGCCGTGGACGCCGGGCGTCAGCGGGGCATCGCCGCGGCGGCGGAGTCGTTTGCTGACGAACGGCCGGACGAGCACGACGCCGACCATCGCCACGGCGATCGCGACGACGGCCTGGAACCAGAGCGCGGTGTCGGGCAGGACGAAGGCGAGGACGCCCGCCGCGAAGGCCCCGACGGCGAGGAAGATCGAGAAGAAGGTCGTGCTCGCGAGTTCGAGCACGAGCAGCGCCAGTCCTGCGACGAACCAGAAGGCGTAGATCGGCATGCGGACAATCTACGCCGTTCGTGGCGATCCATCGTCCGGATCGGCCGCGCGCGCCGTGACGCAGCGCGAACGGACCTTGCGGCCCGCGCTACGATGCCGCCATGTCGCGCCGGCCCCGGCTGTCAGCCCTGCTCCAGGTGATCCTCGTCGGGATCCTCGCGACCGGCTGCGTGGCCGACGTCCAGGCGAAGCACGTCGCATCCGGACCGCGCCTGGTGGGCAGCGTGGCCTTCCTGCATCCGGGCGGCGGCTTCGACTGCCAGGTCATGGGCATGACCATGTCGATGGCCGACATGGCGGTCGAAGCCCAGGGAGTCGACGCGCAACCCTGATCGCGACGCCGGATCGCCCGGTCCGGTCAGGTCAGCAGGTCATGTCTCCGAGGCCGGCAGCGCGGCCGCCGTCGGATCGAGCGGATCGAGGCCCTGCAGCACGCGCATCCGGTCGATCCGTGCGGCCAGCGACGGGTGGGTCGCGAGCAGGCTGACCCGGCGGTCGCTCCCTTCGCGCACCGGGTTGCGGAACCACAGGTGCTGGGTGCCGCGGTTCGCGGCCTCGAGCGTATCGGTGTCCTTGGCCAGGGCCGTCAGGGCGCGTTCGAGCGCCTTCGGGTTCCGGGTGAACTCGACCGACGTGGCGTCGGCGAGGAACTCGCGTTCACGACTGGTGGCCGCCTGGACCAGCAGCGAGAAGAGCGGCGCGAAGACCCGCAGCAGGGCAGCGACGATGAGCAGGAACAATCCAACGAGGAGGCCCATCGCGAGCGTCGCGAGGGCGCTCTTGTCGTCGCCCTTCCAGAAGAAGGCCCCGCGCTTCCAGCCCTCGATGACCAGCTGCAGGAACCCGTCGGTCACGAGCGCCACGAGCCCGACGAAGACGGCGATGTACAGGGCGTAGCGCGTGTCCAGGTTCCGGATGTGACCGAGTTCGTGTCCGATCACGCCCTGGAGCTCCTCGCGATCCATGCGCTTCAGCAGCCCACGCGTGACCGCCACGGAGGCGTGGCTCTGGGTCGCGTCCGGTGGCGAAGGCATTCTCGCTCCCGTCCTCGACGATGTAGACGGCCGGGGGCGGGATGTTCGCGGCGATCGACAGTTCCTGGACGACGTCGAGGAGTTCGGCATCCTGCTTCGGGTCGGCTCGTTTCGCGCCCGCCGACTCGAGGATGATCGTCGAACCGAACCGGACGGCGGCAGTCGCGGCGACGAGCCCGACCAGGATGGCGACGCCGGCCGCCCACAGTGCAGGGACCGGGTCGAACGTGAGGCTGACCGCGATGATCTCCGCGGTCGCCGCCACGATCCCGACGAGCGCCACGAGGAGGATGAGGCTGTTGCGGCGGTTCGCGCTGGCCTGCGCGTAGAACGTGCCGCCGGCCGCTCGTCGCGAGGCGATCGAGGCGATGGCGAAGGTCAGTGGCGGCACCACCAGGACGACGACGAACGCCCCCCATGGAAGCCGATCGAGCGACGCCCCTCCGCCGAGCCAGCGCGAGAGTGCCCGGATGAGGCCCACCACGACCACGGCCGCACCGCCCGCCATGAGGATCGCGGCCCCGAAGGCGACGACGGCCCCGAGACGGTCGAGCGGTTCACCGGGGCCATCGACCGCAGGATCGCCCCCGGTCGTCGCGGCGAGCCCGACCAGGGCGGCTCCATCCGCCAGGAGCACCGCGACGGTCAGGGTGGGCTCGACCATGGCGCCGAATGTCGCGCCCCAGAACGCCACGACGACGAGGATGATCACGAGCCACGCCAGGGCCGACCCGGCCAACGCGCGACGGAGCAGGATCGGGGTCGGGTCGATGGTGACGGCCGCGGCCAGCGCCAGCATCGCGATCGCCATCAGCAGCAGGAAGCACCAGGCCCACCAGGTCGGGGCAGCCGGATCCGTATCGCCCAGCCAGCCGGACGTCAGGCGGGCCGTCAAGACGAGTCCGACCGCCACGAGGACGAGCGGCGGGATCCGCGCTCGCACCAGGTCAGCCGGCCCGGGCAGCCATCTGGGCCGCGACCACAGCGCGCAGCCACGGCGCCGAGGCGTCCTCCACGGACCGCACCTTGACGTGACGGATCCGCTTGCCGGTGCCCTCGATCCGGCCGTCGGGGTTCGGCAGGTCGACCCCGTCGGCGAGCTGGAGGTTCACCCAGCTCTTGTGCGGGATGATCGCGAAGTACAGGTCGCGCATCGCGCGTCGCGAGCCCAGCGCCAGCAATCCGTTCCCGGGATCGAACCATTCGATCGCGCCCGGGAACCCAGCCAGCACGGTCCGGCGGACCGCCCGGGCGATGTCCGCCACCGCGGGCGCCGTCGCGTCAAGATGTCGGTCGAACGCGAGGGCGTCCTCCGACGGGGTCATCGGAGGACGAGGTTGACCAGCTTGCCGCCGCCGGCGACGACGATGCGATCCGGCGTCCGGCCCATCGAGGATGGCCTGGATCCGCTCCCGGCCGAGGACGGCCGCCTCGATCTCCGCCGGTCGTCGCGTCGGCGGCGACGACCACCTTGTCGCGCAGCTTGCCGTTGACCTGGACGGGGATCTCGCGGGTCGTCTCGACGACGGCCGACGGATCGACCTCCGGCCAGGCCTCGGCATGGATGGACGACCACGGCCGCGCCCTGCGCGGCCAGGCGGCGGCTCCACAGCTCCTCGCTGATGTGGGGCGCCGACGGGGCCAGCATCAGCAGCAGCAGCCGCGATCGCCTCGTCCCATTCCGGGCTCGCCGGCGACCGCCGTGCCGCGGTAGCGGAACAGCGTGTTGGCCAGCTCCATCAGCTTGGCGATCATCGTGTTGAAGCGGAAGCCCTCGTAGTCCGCCGACACGTCGCGCAGCGTCCGGTGGGCAGCCGCACGGAGCGTCGTCCGCGCGTCGCTCTCCGACTCACCGGCCGGCAGCGAGCCCGCGTCGGGATCGCCGGGCTCCTCGCCCGTGCGCGTCGAGCACCAGCGTCCAGACCCGGTTCAGGAAGCGGTGCACGCCACCGATCCCGGTCGGGCTCCACGGGCCGCCCTGGTCCCACGGTCCCATGAACATCAGGAACAGCCGGACGGTGTCCGCGCCGTAGCGCTCGACCAGCTCGTCGGGGTCCTGGACGTTGCCGCGCGACTTGGACATCCGCTCGCCGTCGGCGCCCAGGATCTGGCCCTGGTTGAACAGCCGCTTGAACGGCTCGCGATCGCGGACCAGGCCGCAGTCGGCCATGGCCTTGGTGAAGAAGCCGGCTGTACAGCAGGTGCATGACGGCGTGCTCGGCGCCGCCCGTGTACTGGTCGACCGGCGTCCAGCGGTCGGTCATCTCGCGATCGACCGGGCCGCTCGTCGCGTCGGGCGACAGGTAGCGGAACCAGTACCACGACGAATCCATGAACGTGTCCATCGTGTCGGTCTCGCGCCGCGCCGGCCCGCCGCAGCGCGGGCAGTCGACCCGCAGGAACGCCTCGTCGTGGTTCAGCGGGTTGTCGCCGCTGCCCGCGTAGTCGACCGTCTCGGGCAGGCGGACCGGCAGGTCCTCGTACGGCACCGGGACGACGCCGTCGCGCTCGCAGTAGATGACCGGGATCGGCGTGCCCCAGTAGCGCTGCCGGCTGACCAGCCAGTCGCGCAGCCGGTAGGTGACCTTGGGCTCGGCTCGGCCGGTCTCGGCCAGCCAGGCGACGATCGCCTTGCCGCCCTCGTCCGCGAGCAGCCCGTCGAACCGACCGCTGTTGACCAGGTGCTCGTCGGCGGCGTGGGCGATGTACGCATCGGTCATCGGGTCGTCGGCGGCCACGCCGGGCGCGGCCACGACCCGTCGGATCTCGAGCCCGAACATCCGTCGCGAACTCGAAGTCGCGCTCGTCGTGGGCCGGGCACGCGCCATGATCGCGCCCGTGCCGTAGCCGGCCAGGACGTAGTCGGCGATGAAGATCGGGATCCGCTCGCCGTTGACCGGGTTGATGGCGTCGGCGCCGATCGCGACGCCGGTCTTCTCGCGGTCGGTCGACAGGCGGTCGATCTCGGTCCGCCGGCGCGCCTGGTCGACGTAGGCGTCGACCTCGGCGCGCCGGTCCGGGTGCGGTCAGTCGCGCGACCAGCGGATGCTCCGGGGCGAGGACCATGAACGTCGCCCCGAACAGCGTGTCCGGGCGTGTCGTGAAGACGCGCAGGCGGTCGCCGCCGGGCTGATGGTCGTCGGGCGCGACCTCGAAGTCGATCTCGGCGCCCTCGGACCGGCCGATCCAGTTCGTCTGCTGGATCCGGATCGGCTCGGGCCAGTCGATGCCGGTGAAGTCGAGCAGCTCGTCGGCGTACGCGGTCGTGCGCAGGAACCACTGCTCGAGGTCGCGCTTCTCGACGAGCGCGCCGCAGCGCCAGCAGTGCCGATCGACGCCCTCGACCTGCTCGCGCGCCAGCGTCCCGTCGTTCGGGCACCAGTCGACCGCCGACAACGCCCGATAGGCGAGTCCGGCCTCCATGAGACTTCAGGAACAGCCACTGGTTCCAGCGGTAGTACGACGGATCGGCGGTGACGACCTCGCTTCGACCAGGCGAACGTCGCGCCCATCGTCCGGAACTGGCGACGCATGTTCTCGATGTTCTGCATCGTCCAGGTGAACGGGTGCCCGCCGCTCTTGATGGCGGCGTTCTCGGCCGGCAGCCCGAAGGCATCGAACCCGATCGGGAAGAACACGTTGTAGCCGTGCATCCGCCGGAACCGGGCGAGCGCGTCGCTCGGGGTGACGATGTACCAGTGGCCGATGTGCAGGTCGCCCGACGGGTACGGGTACATCGTCAGCAGGTAGTACTTGGGCCGTGACTCGTCCGAGCAGGTCGGTCTCGTGCAGCCCGAGCTCGTCCCAGCGCGCCTGCCAGCGGGGCTCGATGGCGGTCGGGTCGTAGCGTTCGATGAGGGTGCGGGCGTCGGAGGTCACGGCTCAATCGTGCCATAGCCCCGTGCCTCGTGCGGGCGACGCTAGCGCGTCGAGGACCTCCGTCGCCCGGATGATCGGCCCGATCTGGCAGATCGAGGCCATGTCGTCCGCCTCGGCGCCGAGCACCGAGACCGTGTCGCCGGCCCGGCTGTGGACGGAACCGTCCGGCGCGACGAGCTGGAGCGGCGACTTCTTGAGCGTCCAGCCGTCGGGGTAGAGGACCTGCAGGCGGCGTCCGTCGGCGGCCTGGAGATACGGGCAGCCACCCTCGATGTCGTCCATCGACAGGACCCCCGAGTAGCGACTCCCGGCGCCCGCTTGCGTCGGACCGGGCGACGCCAGCGACAGGGACGGGCGGGCCGACGGCGGCGCCTCGCTCGCGGCAGACCCCGGTGATGCGGGGGCGCCGGACGGGTTCGATGCCCCGGGGGCCGCGGAGCACGCTGCCAACAGGACGAAGCACAGCGGGAGGAGGCGCAAGGATCGACGCATGCCGCTGGGACGGCGCGGACGCGGCCGGGGTTCCCTGGTCACCGGCTGGCGCCCTTCTCGCACAGGAACAGGCCGCGCCGACCGCCGTAGTGATAGGCATACCGTCGCCCGTCGGCCTCGAGGACGATCCTGGCCCCGTCCGCCGGCACCTGGAGATAGGCCATCCCGGGCTGCGGGCAGCCGATGCTGGAATCCGGCCAGGTCATCTCGGTCACCTCGACGAGATCGATGTGCCCGCGCGTCGCCGGCAGCCGTCGAGCGAGGTCCTCGCGGGCCTGCTCGACGAGGCGCTCCAGCCCCGACGCGGGCGGTTGCGGACCATCGGTCGTCATGCGGTCGCCAGGCCTTCGGCGGTTGGTGGAGCTACGGGGACTCGAACCCCGGACCCCCTGCATGCCATGCAGGTGCTCTTCCAGCTGAGCTATAGCCCCACGGGATGCGGAGTCTAGCAGAGGCCGAACGTGGCACCATCCGCGCATGACCGCGTTCGATCTGCTGCTGCGCGGCGGGACGGTGATCGACGGGACCGGGGCGCCCGGCGAGCGCGCCGACGTCGGCGTGCTCGGCGACCGCATCCTGGCGGTGGGCGACCTGTCGTCGGTGGAGGTCGATGGGGTCGCGACGGTCCTCGACGTCGGCGGCCGGGTCGTCACGCCCGGCTTCATCGACCCGCATGGCCACTCGGACGGGTCGCTCTTCCTCGACGGCGCCCTCGCCAGCCACCTCCACCAGGGGTTCACGACGCAGGTGTCCGGCAACTGCGGCGACACCCTGGCCCCGATCACCCCGTCGGGCCGCGAACTCGTCGAACTGTCGCTCCGGTCGAACGAGCTCATCGCCCGCTGGGCGACGTTCGAGGAGTACCTCGACCGCGTCGCCGAGCAGCCACTCGGACCGAACGTGGCGTTCCTCGTCGGCCACGGGACGATCCGTGGCTCGGTGCTCGGTGCCGACGCGCGCGCCGCGGACCCGGCCGAGGTCGCGGCCATGGTCCGGGAGGTCGAGGCGGCCATGGACGCCGGGGCCCTCGGGCTGTCGACCGGGCTCATCTACGCGCCGGGGATCCATGCCCGGGCGGCCGAGATCGAGGCGCTCGTGACGGCCAGCGCGGCGCGGGCGGGTTGTACGCGACCCACATGCGCAACGAGTGCGACGACCTGTTCACGTCGCTCGACGAGGCGATCGCGGCCGTCCGGGCGGCCGGGCCGGGCGCGCGTCTCCAGGTCTCGCACCTGAAATGCGCCTCGCGCGCCGTCTGGGGACGGGCCGGCGAGGCCGTCGCCCGGCTGGAGGCGGCGCGTGCCGAGGGTCTCGATGTCGCGGCGGACCATTACCCGTACACGGCCGCCGCGACGACCCTGGCGACCATCCTGCCGCCGGCGCTCCAGGCGCTGGGCGTCGACGAGTGCGTGGCCGCCCTGGCCGATCCGCACATCCGCGATCTCGTCCGTTCCGAGATCGAGCGCGGGATCTCCGGCTGGGAGAACGTCGCCGCCGACCCGGGCTGGTCCGGGATCCGGATCTCGTGGGCGGCCAGCCGGCCGACGTGGGCCGGGCGCTCCCTGACCGAGCTTGCCGGTGACGAGCACGCCGACCCGGCCGACCTGGCCTTCGATGTCCTCGTCGAGGACCGCCTCGACGTCTCGGTCGTCATCGACTGCATGACCCAGAACGACGTCGAGACGATCCTGGCCGTGCCGTGGATCGCCGTCTGCACCGATGCGCAGGGCCGCCGCCCCGGCCACCCGATCCTCGACGCCGGCCGGCCGCACCCGCGGACCTACGGCAGCACGGCGCGGGTGCTCGGTACGCTACGTCCGCGATCGGGGCCTCCTGTCGCTCGAGAGCGCGATCGCGAAGCTGACCTCCGTACCGGCCGCGCGGCTCGGGATCCACGATCGCGGCATCGTCCGGGAAGGCGCGCTCGCCGACCTGGTCGTGCTCGACGCGGCCACCGTCGCCGACGAGGCCACCTACCTTGAGCCTGCGCGGTATCCCAGCGGGATCGAGCACGTCATCGTCAACGGCCGCCCGGCGATCCTCGACGGTGCCGAGACCGGCGAGCGACCCGGACGCCTGCTTCGCCGGTCGTGACCGGGGCTCGATCGCGCTCGGCCGCCGCCGGTGCCGTGGAGACCGACGCGGTCGCGCGGCTGCCCGGCGGCCCGCTGCCGTACACCCTGCGCCGGTCGCCTCGCTCGCGCAGCCTGCGAGTGGTCATCCACCCCGACCGTGGCGTCGTCGTGACCGTGCCGCCCGCCGGGCGACGCGGCTGGGCGGACCCGGAACGTCACGTCGAGGCGTTCCTCGCCGAGCGCGAGCCGTGGCTCCGACGGCACCTGGCCCGGCAGGCCGACGATCGGGCGATCCTGGCGGCGCGCGGTGGCCTCCGCGATGGGGCGACCATCCGGTTCCGCGGCGACCTCCATCGCCTCCGGCTCGTGCCGGCGCGACCGGGGATCCGCCGCTCCACCGTCGAGCGGATCGGCGGCGCCGACGAGGACGAAGTCATCGTCCACGTCGCCCCGGCGACCGTCGCTCGACCGCGGCCGTCCTGGAGGCGTGGCTCAAGCCGAGGGCTCGCGCCGCCATCGACGCGAGATCGCGCGCCACGCGGCCGCCCTGGGCGTCACGCCGGCCGCCGTCAGCATCCGCGACCAGCGGACCCGCTGGGGGAGTGCCTCGCGCCAGGCCCGGCTGGCCTTCTCGTGGCGGCTGATCCTTGCCCCGCCCGAGGCGCTCGAGACCGTCGTCATCCACGAGCTGGCGCACCTGCGCGTGTTCGGCCACGGTCCGCGGTTCTGGGCGGTCGTGGCCTCCCGCCGGCCCGACCACAAGGTCTGGCGGCGCTGGCTGCACGACCACTCGACGGAGCTGCACGGGGCGCTCGCGGAGGCGCCGCCCGAACACAGCTGACGACCGGGGGATTGGTGGAGATGAGGGGACTCGAACCCCTGACCCCCGCGATGCGAACGCGGTGCTCTTCCAGCTGAGCTACATCCCCACGGAGGGTCGCGTCCCGTCCGCGGACGGGGGACCGGTTCGGAATGGTAGCACGAGGTCGGCGGCGCACCGCTAGGCTGCGACGATGCCCTTCGGACTCTTCGCCGGACTCACGGCTGCCCTGTTCTGGGGCACCCATGACGTCATCACCGCGCTCGTCAGTCGCGTCGTCGGCAGCCTCCGCGCGACGGCCTGGATGCAGTCGGTCACGGCCGTGATCTTCCTCGCGATCTTCGTCGTCACGGGAGCGACCCTCCCGACGGAGCCCGTCTCGGTCGCGCTGGCCGTCCTTCTCGGGTGCATCGGGGCGGGGGCGTACCTGTCCTTCTTCACGGGCCTGCAGTTCGGTCCGATCTCGGTCGTCGCAGGCATGGTCTCGGCGTTCGGCGGGTTGACGGTCGTCCTGTCGGTCGTGTTGCGGGGCGAATCGCTGAGCACGCTCCAGGCGGTCGGTGCCGTGATCGCGACGGTCGGAGTCCTGCTCACGGCCTTCGCCTTCGACGGTGGTCTGGGGTCGACCCGCTTCGCCGGTCCGGGGGTCGTCTTCGCGCTCGTCGCGCTCGTGCTCTTCTCGCTGATGGCGATCACCACCGATATCGCACTCGAGACCATGAGCTGGGTCCAGACCTACACGATCGCGCGGATCGTGAATGCGTCGATCGCGATGGTGGCGGTCCTGATCCTGGCGCGACGTGCGACGAGCGCCCTCGGCCAGCGACCGACCGATGGTCCGGCCTGGTCCGACGGGCGGGTCGCGGGCGTGATGATCCTCGCTGCATCGCTCGATGTGGTCGGGCTCGTTGCCTTCGCGGTCGGGCTCGAGACCGCCCCGACGTGGATGGTCGGACTCGCGGCGTCGCTCGGTCCGGCGGTGACGATCATGGCCGCCGTCGTATTCCTTGGCGAACGGCTGAAGCCGATCCAGTGGTTCGGACTGGTCGCGATCCTGGCCGGGATGGTCTGCGTCACCATCCCGTAGGGCAGGGGGTCCTGGGGGTTGATTCACTAGAACGGATGTTCTATCTTGACGCGTCCGATGGCGACCCTCTCCCCGGACGTGACGGCAGCCGTGGCGAGCCTCCAGGCTCGCTGGGGAGCGGCAGACTCCGAGGGTCACGGACGGGGCGCTCGCGCTGGCGCCCGCGACGGACCTGGCGCCACTCCCCGAGTCGGGCCACGGCACCGAGCCCCGACCCCGACCCGACCAGACCGGGTCATCCACACCGGTTTCGCGGCGCTCGACGCGATCCTGGGCCCGGGCGGCCTGCCGCGCTCGGCCAGCGTCGCCATCCGCGGCGACGGCTCGAGCGGCCGGACGACCCTCGTCCTCCGGCTCGCGGCCGAGGCCCAGGCGCAGCCGGCTCGATCGTGGCCTGGCTGGACCTGTCGCGCAGCTTCGACCCGGTCGAGGCCGTCGCCCGCGGCATCCGGCTCGAATGGCTCGTCGTCATCACCCCGGAGACCCTCGACGAGGGCCTGGCCATCGGTGGCGCGCTGCTGGCCGGCCGCTCGGTGGACCTGCTCGTCCTCGACCTGCCCGGTGGCCGGCTGGCGGCCACGGACACGTCCGGCCCGGATCGCCGACCGGCTCGGCCGGCTGGCGGCACTCGCCCGGCGGTCGGAGACGCTGTTCATCGTCCTCGAACCACCGGGTCTCGCCGGTGGCCTCGCGACCGCCGTCGCCGAGTCCACCGGCGGTGCGCCTGGAGCTCGCCCGGCGGTCGTGGATCCGGCTCGGGCGCGACATCGTCGGCCAGCGGACGGAGGCGCTGGTCGCCCGCAACCGCTACGGCCCGCCGGGGAGGCGGGCGACCCTCCGGATCCTCTACGCGGAGGGCGGCGAGCGCGACGCCTGCCTCGGCCGCGACGACCTCCTCCGCGACGAGCCCCCGATCCAGCCCCCGCGATCGACGAACGGACCGACCGCGATGCGACTCCTCCACCTCCACCGGCCGCACCTCCCCCTCGAGCTCGCCCGGGCGCGAGCCTCCGAGCCCTTCCCGCCGGGCCCGCTCATCCTGGGCGGCCGGCCGTGGGATCCGGGGCTGGTCATCGACGCGAACCCGGAGGCCCGGGCGCTGGGCGTCCGGCGCGGGATGCCGCTCGGGAGCGCACACCGGCTCGTCCCTGAGGCGACCTTCATCGACCCGGATCCCGATGCGGACCGGGCGACCGTGGAGGCCGCCTTCGAGGCGCTCGCCGCGTTCAGCCCGGGGATCGCCGGCAGCGCCGACCCGCTCGACGCCGCCTTCGGGCTGTTCGAGGTCCAGGTCGATGGCCTCGAGCCGCTGTGGGGCCCCGAACCGGTCCTCGTCGGGCGGCTGGCCGAGGCACTGGGCCGGGCGCTCGGTGAGGGAGGTGACATCCGGGCCGGGATCGCCGGCACGCGCTTCAGCGCGACCGTGGCCGCCGTCCTCGCCCGGCCCGGCGAGCCCATCCTCGTCCCGCCCGGCGGCGAGGCCGGCTTCCTCGCCCCGCATCCGTCCGGTCTCCTCACCCCGGACCCCGATGTCCGTGCCCGGCTGTCGCGCTTCGGCCTGCGCCGGATCGGGGCCGTCGCCGACCTGGACCGGACCGCGCTCGTCGCTCGGTTCGGCGAGGAGGGCGCCCGGATCCACGCCCGTGCGCGTGGCGAGGAGCTCGAGCCGTTCCGGCCGCGGCGCGCCCCGGAGCACCTGCGGCTCGGCCTGCCGATCGAGCCGGCGGTCGAGGACCTCGAGCCGCTCCGCTTCGTCCTCCATCGACTGGCCGTCGCGCTGACCGAGCAGCTCGTCGCCCGCGGTCTCGCGGCGTCGCGGGCCCGGCTTCATCTCGACCTCGATCTCGCCTTCGCCCGGGCCGGGACGCTCCCGGAGCTGGACGTGGAGCAACGGTTCCCCGAACCGACCGCCGACGCCGAGGCGATCGAGCGCCTCCTGTTCGCCCGCCTCGAACGGACGCCGCCACCGGCCGCCGTCGCGCGGCTGTCGCTCGAGCTGGACGGCACGGCCCCGGCGGCCGGTCAGCAGCTCCCGCTGTTCACGCCGCAGGCCGCCCGAGGTGCCCGGCTCGAGTGGCAGCTCGCCCGCCTGGCCCTGACGTTCGGAGAGGACCGGGTCCGACGGGTGGAGCTCGCCGACCCGGAGGCGCCGCTGCCCGAGACCCGCTGGGCCTGGCGGAGCGTGGCCTCATGACCCGGCTCCTGCGCGAGCACCCCGCGATCGACGTGGAGCTCGATGCCGCCGGGGTGCTCGTGGCGATCCGCTGGAACGGGCGTCGCGAGACCGTCGAGGTCTGCAATCGCTGGCGGGTGGAGGAGGCCTGGTGGCGCGACCCGATCGCGCGCGACTACTTCAAGGTCGTCGGGCGACCGCTGGCTCGCGCTCGTCTACCTGGACCGGGTCGACGGTACCTGGCACCTCGAGCGCCTCTACGACTAGGGCGTCTCGCCATCCCGGCCCATCACGCGTCGGTCCTACCTGTGCGCCGATCCGGCCGAGGTGCGTGTCCTGGAACGAGGTCGGCAGCTTCAGGCCGTAGCCGAGCGTCCGGTCCATCCCGACGTGCGCGACGAGGATCGCCCCGATGACCGAGACCGCCGCCGTCCCCGTCGCGAGTCCGAGGCCGAGGACGCCGAGCCCGACCGCCCAGTTGTGGACCAGGTTGTACGTGAACGCCCCGAGTCGCGGCCCGCGCAGGTAGCCGATCATCGACACATCCGGGACCAGCAGCAGCGGCACGACCGCCAGCCACGGCGCACCGAGCCAGCCGTACAGCGCCAGGCCGGCCACGAATGCCGCCGCGCCCTCGATCCGGAGCCAGCCACGGACGGAGGCCGTCGCCGGCAGCGCCGTCGCGTCGATCGTTCCAGCCATCGTCGTCATCGTCCTGTCTCCCATCGGACCCGAACCGGCGGCCGGGGTCGTTATGGCTATACTGTATAGCCTTGACGGCTAATGTCAATAGCCTATAATCGACGGCATGAGTCCCGCCCCGGCCCGCACCTCGACCGACGCGATCGTCGCCGCCGCGCGCCGGATGCTCGAGGCCGATGGGCTGCCGGCCGTGACGATGCGCAGCGTCGCCGAGGCCGTCGGCGTCCAGGGTCCGTCCCTTTACAAGCATGTCCCCGATCGAGCGGCGCTCGTGCGCGCGGTCGCGGACGGTGTCGTCGCCGACCTGGCCCGGACCCTCGCGCGAGCCACCGAGACCGACGATCCGCGCACCGACCTGCGGACGGTCGCCGTGGAGTACCGGGCCTTCGTTCGACGGAACCCGAACGGCTATCGGCTGTTGTTCGCCGACCTGCCGCCCGGGGCGAACCCGGATCCCGCGTCGGTCGCCAGCCTGGGCGAGCCGATCGTCCGCGCGATGCGTCGCCTGGCGGGGGAGTCGGTCGCGCTGGAGGGGGCGCGGACGATGGTCGCCTGGGCGCACGGCTTCGTCTCGATGGAGCTGGCGGGGGCGTTCCGGCTCGGCGGCGATATCGACGCCGCCTACGCCTTCGGGATCGAGTCGATCCTCGCCGGGGTCAGCGGATCGGCGACCCGAGCATCACGCTGAGGACGAAGAGGATCAGGAACACCGCCACGACCAGCGCGAGTGCCCCGATGTCCCTCGGATGTGCCGACTGCACGATCTCGCCTCCCCCGGGCTCGGTCGGGCCGGATCACTCGGACCGGCCAGCTGCAGGATAGACGCACGAGACCTTCGTTGCGTTGCGCACCAGCACCGCCTTGGGTGCCTTCCGGTACCGGCCCTCAGTCGTGTGGGCAGCCGACCCCATACATGATCGTCACGGTGGTCAGGCCACCGGTCGGGGCAGCGGACACCTGGACTTCGCAATCCGGCCCAGGTCCGGTCATGTCGAGCACGTACGAGCCGTCCTCGAGCGGTCCCTGGAGGCCCTTCGTGCGGTACCCGGCCACGCCGAGGGCCTGTTGCACCCCGGTCGCGATGCCCTTCGCGTCCGAGCCGTCGACCACGAGGTTCGCCGACGCCGGACCGGTCGCCGTCTCATCGGCAGGGGTCGATCCAGGCGGGGTCGGGAAGTCCTTGGGCAGGGTGTCCCAGATGATCCCCCAGCCCGTCTGTGTCGTACCCGCCGATGGCTTGGGGCCGGTGAGCGACGGACGTACGGACGGCGCGGCCGTCGGCTTCGGGGTCGCGCCGGCGGTGGCGCCCGGGGCCGTGCTGGACGCGGCCGACCCGCACGCGGTGAGCGCGACCGTGCACAGAACCGCGAGCGTGAACGGGAGGAGGACGCGTCGTGACATCACGCGGCCCATCGTAGCGGCCGATCGCGAACGCTAGTTGGCAGCGACCCAGAAGGGCGTCCATTCCCACCGGGCATCCCGGGGCGTCGGGAGGGGATCGAACGACGACGGGCAGGGACCTGCGTCGCCGGCCGGGTTCCCGTCCTGGTCCGTCAGCGGTCCGCAGATCCCACCGCTCCGTGCGTACAGGGTCTCGGGAACGTACCGCACGCCCGAGGCGAAGAAGGCGGCTGCCACGATGACGACGATGGCGGCGATCCGTCGGATGCTCACGAAGCGACGCGCCCTACTCGTCCCTGATCGAACGCACGGAACCGTGATGGCCCGGCGTCCCAGGTGTCACGTCGGCGACCCATCGTTCGCCGGGTTCTCCGAGGTGGCGATCGCTCAGAGGTCCACGGCGGCTCGCCGGTCAGACGATGCCGGCGTCGAGCCGCCTCTCGGCGGGTGTGCCGATCCGGCAACGACGGATCACCAGACGGATGAGGGGTGAGAAGACTCCGCAAGCGGGACAGGAACGTCATCGCCGCCCAGTGTAGGCAGGGCGATGGATCGGCAGGCGCAAGGACCTGGACCGCCGGCCGTCATGACGCGCGATATCCTGTCGGCCGATGCCGCGCGACCCCAACATCCCCGACGCGTTCGACGTCTACACGCTCGTCGTGCTTCGCCGTCCTGCCGACGCGCCGGACATGCCGGAGCACGAGCTCGATGCCCTCCAGGCCCGCCACCTCGCGTACCGCGCCGATCTGCGCCGGCAGGGCGTGCTGGTCGCCAACGGGCCCGTCGGGGAGCAGTCCGACATCGGCATGCGCGGGCTCTCGATCTTCGCCTGCAGCCTGGACGAGGCCGCTCGGTTGAGTGACGCCGATCCATCGGTCGAGGCCGGACGTCTGAGCTACGACATCATGGAGTGGTGGGTCGCGGCCGGGACACTGGCCTTCCCGGGGGCGACGGTGCCGGTCGGTGACCGGCGGGTCATGCCCGACGACTGACCCGACACGGAACGGGCGCGCCGGCGGCGGATGCGGCGCCGCCGGGGATCCACGCGGGGCATGAAAGGACCCCGTCGCCCCCAAGCGACGGGGTCCAGTGGCCTGACGAGCTGCTCACCAGCTCATCTGGCAGGTCGGCAGCCCGACCGTCGCAGTCGAGCGCCGCCGATCGTCCCGAGCCCCCAGGCGCCGAGACGTCATGTGGTCCGCGTTACTGGCTGGCCGCCTGGACCGCCAGGATCGCGGGAAGAAGGCCGAGGATCAGGAGCATCGCGAGCGCGACCATGGCGCCGATCCGGAAGGCGGAGAAGGCGATCTGGCGCATCGGTGCGTGCATGTCCGTGAGACGCCGAGGTGCGGGCTCTTGTTTCATCGGATCCGGGCCATCTGATGGGAATCTCGTCCGGGGTGCGACCGGGACTCCGGAGTGACAAGAGAGAACAGATGTTCTATGCTTTCGAGCCCCCAGTCAGCCGCTTCCGACCCGGAGCTGACCCGTGGCACCGACCCCGTACGCCGAACTCCACTGCCACACGAATTTCTCGTTCCTCGACGGGGCGTCCGCGCCCGACGACCTCGTCGAGCGAGCCGTCGAGCTGGGGCTGACCGGGCTGGCCGTCACGGACCACGCCGGCCTGTACGGAGCGGTCCGGTTCGTCAGTGCGGCCGAGGCGGCCGGCCTCCACCCGGTCGTCGGGCTCGAGATCGAACTGCTCGACCCTGCCGTGGCCGATCCGGACGGGATCGTCGTCCCGGCTCGCCGGCCGCGACGCCGCGGCGGCCGGGTCCCCGGCGAACCGGCCCAACCCGACGTGACCGAGGGCCTTCCCGTCCGTCCGCGACCGAGCCGGGCCCGTCTCCCGGGCCACCGTCCGGCAGTCAAGGAGGACCTGCGTGGGATCGGGGAACGTGTCCGCGGGCCGCATCTCGTGCTGCTGGCACGCTCCCAGGTCGGCTGGCGGAGCCTGTGCCGGCTCGTGTCGCACGCCAACATGGCCGGCACGAAGGGCGTGCCCACGGTTCAGCCAGGCCCTCCTGGCCGAGCACACCGAGGGCCTCGTGGCGCTGTCCGGGTGCCGGGACGGTGAGCTGGCCCGCCGGCTGCGGATGGGCGACCAGGCCGGGGCGCGGGCGGTGGCGGAGCGCTACGCGGGCCTGTTCGGTCGTGGTGACGGCCCGGCCACCAGCGGGTTCTTCGTCGAGCTCTCGCACCACCTCCTGCCCGACGACGACTGGCTCGTCGCCGAGGCGGCCGGACTGGCCGAGGGGCTCGGCCTGCCGGTCGTCGTCACCAACGACGTCCACTACGCCCGGCCCGAGGACCGCGAGCTGGCCGATGTCCTGGCCGCCATCCGGCACGGCCGGACGCTCGATGGGCTGGGCGACCTGCGGCGGCCCGATGGTGAGTCGTACCTGAGATCGGGTTCGGAGCTGGCGGCGCTGGCGGTCGGTGGCGGTCGGGCGGCCGAAGCCTGGGTGACGGGGATCGCGACGGCGGCCGAGCTCGCCGCGTCGTGCTCGGTCGATCTCGGCTTCGAGCAGTACCGCTTCCCGGGCTTTCCGGTGCCCGACCGGGAGACGCCGTTCTCGTACCTGTCGGAGCTGTGCTGGGCGGGCGCCCGGAAGCGCTATCACCCGGTGACCTCCGCGGTCGTCAAGCGGCTGGCCCACGAGCTCGATGTCATCGAGCGAGCCGGCCTCGCCGAGTTCTTCCTCATCTGCTGGGACCTGATGCGCTTCGCGAAGGAACAGGGGATCCCGGCCCAGGGCCGGGGCAGCGCGACCAGCTCGATCGTGTCGTACACGCTCGGGATCAGCCGGGTCGAGCCGATCGCCCACAACCTCCTGTTCGAGCGGTTCATCAATCCGGGTCGGACGACCTATCCGGACGTCGACATCGACTTCAGCTCGGCGCGGCGCGAGGAGGTCATCCAGTACGTCTACGGCCGCTACGGCCCCGAGCACACGGGGATGGTCTGCAACCTCGTCACGTACCGGGCGCGGTCGGCCGTGCGCGAGGTGGGCTATGCGCTGGGCTTCCCGCGGCCGCTCGTGGATCGCGTCGCCAAGGCGCTCGAGACCTACGACTCGGTCATGGTCCGGCGGGACCTCGAGGCGGACGGTGGGTTCGCCGAGTTCTTCCGCCGGCCGGGCGAGGGCGTTCCGGCCGAGGAATCGCTGCGCGCGGGCGCGGCCCAGGCGGCGGAGGGGCTCGGCTTCGTCGACGGGATGGGCCAGCTGAACACACGGATGCCGCTCGTCGGGAAGGTGCCGCCCTGGCGCCAGCCACCGAAGCCGGAGGACCCGAACGCACCGCGACCGTTCGCCTGGCTCCGGGAGGGCGAGGCGAGCCCAGCGGCCGGTCCTCGCCGGACAGCAGCCACCTTGCGTCTTGGGCGACGGTCCGAGACGACTGGAAGGCCCGATCCGGGCGGGCCGCACGCTCAGACTGGCGGGGAACGTGGCGCCAACGACCGCCCTGGTTCGCATGCCACGAATGAGGTTGCTCTGCGCCAGGAACGAGGGCTGGCGCAGGCTCTTCCGGCAAGCCTCGCCCCCATAGCGGGACTTCGGCCGGGTGGGCGGACCGACGACGAGGGCGGGCCCGGCGACACCCCGGCCAGCGTGGCCTGGCTACGGGCCGGGCCGCGGGACCGGCTACCAGGCGGACCGTGAGCGGCTCGTCGCGCCCGCGCTCATCGACGGTCGCCGGGTCGACCCGGAGAGTGGTCAGCTCGAACCGCCGCCGCGAGCCGCGGACAGGCTCGGCCGACCGACCCGCTGGGATCCGCCGGCGCCGCGTCGGGCGGATGCCGGCGCCGCGCCCGCGCACTCCTCGGTCGCCCGTGTCGAGCCGGAGCCGCCGCCGCAGGCCCGCGGCGGTTCGACGGTCGGCCTGTCCGACTGGGAGCGCTGGCTCGAGTTCTGCGCCCGGATCGACGGCTTCCCGCGGCACCTGTCGATCCATTCGGGCGGGATGCTGGTGACCGCCGCGCCGCTCATCGACATCGCGCCGCTGGAGCGGGCGACGATGGTCGATCGGGTCGTGGTCCAGTTCGACAAGCGCGACGTGGAGACGCTGAAGCTCATCAAGCTCGACCTGCTCGGTCTCGGGATGCTGGCCGCGATGGACGAGACGCTCCAGCTGATCGAGCACGACTGCGCGGTCTGCCTCGATCTCGACCGGTTGCCGGAGAACGTGCCCGAGGTGTTCGAGATGCTCCAGGCGGCCGATACGGTCGGGGTCTTCCAGGTCGAGAGCCGGGCCCAGATGCAGACGCTCCCGAAATCGCGCCCCAAGAGCCTCGACGACCTCGTGGTGGAGGTCGCGATCATCCGGCCGGGTCCGATCCAGGGCAATGCCGTCCACCCGTTCCTGCGCCGCAAGCAAGGGCTCGAGCCGGTGACCTACCTCCACCCCAGCCTCGAGCCGATCCTCAAGGATTCGATGGGCGTGATCCTCTACCAGGAGCAGGTCATGCGCATCGCCATCGAGGTCGGTGGCTTCTCCGCGGCCGAGTCGGACGGCTTCCGGCGGGCGATGGGGACGTGGCGCTCGACCCGCGAGATGGAGAAGCTCCACCAGCAGTTCTTCGAGGGCTGCATGCGCCAGCCGGGGATGACCGAGGAGATCGCCGAGGAGTTGTTCCGGCAGGTCGCCGCGTTCGCCAGCTTCGGGTTCGCAAAGTCGCATGCCGCGGCCTTCGCCCGGACCGCCTACGAATCGTCGTTCCTCAAGCTGTTCTACCCGGCCCAGTTCCTGGTCGGGCTGATCAACGCCCAGCCGATGGGCTTCTACCCGGTCGAGGTCCTGGTCAACGACACGAAACGCCACGGGGTGGCCGTCCTGCCGGTCGACATCAACGCGTCCGCCTACAAGACGACGACCGAATGGGTCGGCCGGCCCGGCGAGCCGCTGCCCGATGGCGCCGGGATCACCGCGCGGCCGGAGGCGATCGACTCGCCGGCCTGCGTCGTGCCGTCGGCGGCCGCGCGCGACCGCTGGGTGCCCGAGGTGACCGCCGGCTGGGGGGTCCGGCTGGGACTCCACCTGGTCAAGGGGATCGGCGAGCAGCATCAGGCACTCCTGGACGCGGAGCTCGCCCGCGGGCCGTACCGGACCCTGGCCGAGGTCGTGGAGCGGACCGGTCTGCCCGAGGAGGTCCTCGAACGGCTCATCCGGACCGGGGCGCTGGATTCGCTCGGCCGGCCGCGCCGCGAGCTGCTGTGGCAGCTCCGCGAGGTGGCCGGCGCGTCACGCGGCCGGGTGGACGGCAAGGCGCTGCGCGGGCTGGGGCGGGCGGCCGGCAAACGGTCCGCCGCCGCCGGCCGGCCGATGGACCTGCGGCTGCCCGCGACCGAGGCGCCGGTCCTGCCGGCCCTCACCGAATCGGAGCGGATCGGCGACGCCTACGCCGTCATCGGGCTGGATGCGCGACGGCAGGTCGTGACGCTGTTCCGGCCAGCCCTGGAACGGCTGGGCGCGGTGACCAACGCGGCGCTCTCGGGGATGCCCTCGGGCCGGGTCCGGATCGGCGGGCTGGTCGTCACCCGCCAGCACCCGATGACCGCCAAGGGCACCGTCTTCCTCGCCCTGGAGGACGAGACCGGGATGGTCAACGTCACGCTCTGGCCGGACACCTGGGCACGCCTCCGGAGTGTCGTGCGGCGGCATGCGCTCCTGCTCGTGGACGGCGAGCTCCAGCGCGAGGGCGAGGTGGTGAACGTCATCGCCCGGGGGGTCCGGCCACTCCCCGAGGTGGCCGCCGAGGCCGGCGGGCCGGCTCGCCCGGCCGGTGTCCGTCAGCTCGGCCATGCCGGGATGCGGCGGCTGGGCTAGACGTAACGGACGTCCGGACCGGACCCATGCGCCCGAGCTTACGGCGGGACGGACACCTCCGACGCCGCCGGCCGGGCGATCGGTCCATGACGGCCCGAGCTTCCGTGTCCGGCGACCACGTGGCCGCGCGACGTCGGAGGGCATCCACCCACGGTTCGGGCGGCGAGGTCCGTTGGATTGCGCGATGCCCCGGCGGTGAAGCCGCGACGATCAGCGCTTGACGGGCGCCTTCTGCGAGGTCCCCGAGGTCCGCGTCCGGCCGTCGCCCTTCTTGGGGACCGGCTTCTGCTGCGTCCGGCTGCGGTTCCGGTTCGGGCTCGACAGGCGCAGGAAGCGGCGATACCAGGCCGCCGCGGCGCCCAGGAACGCTCCGAAGATGGCGGACCAGATGACGGCTGTGATCGCCGCTTCCTGCGGCGACACCTCGAAGACCCCCTGGAACGTCGGCGGGAGCGCTCCGGCATACCCGAGGGCGACATACCCGATGGCCGCCGCCAGCCCGATGAGGACGCCGACGAGCCAGCTGGCTCGCGGTGCCAGGAAGCCGCCGATGAACACCCCGCCGATGGCCGGGAACATCACGAAGTACGGGAAGATCAGGTTGACGACGAGCGCGTTGGAGCCGGCCACGGCGGTGAGGATCACGCTGGCGACCGTGATGAGCAACGGCAGCCAGAGGGCCGGCGAGTGGATCGCCAGCCACGGCAGGGACGCCAGGTCCTCTCGCACATGCAACGGCCGGAACGACGCACCGAAGGCTTCGCGGAACCCCATCCGCCCGACGGGGGCGGCCGGCTGCTTCGTGGGGGCGGAGGCGGCCGACTTGCCGCTCGCGCTGGTCGCTGGGGTCGTGTCCCCGCCGACGTCGACCGGCTCGGCTGGCGCGTTGGCGGCTCGGTAGCGACGGCGCGCCTCGGCGCGTTCGGTCCTCTTGGCGCGGGCCACGGTCTCTCCTGGGGGATTCGGGGTCGGGTCGATGGATGGGTGGAGCGCATCGTAGACCAACCCCGGTGAGGACGGGATAAGCCGCGGTGCAGGCCCGCCTGCTACAACCGTGGCTCCCCGCTGCCCCCTGTCCTTCCCGCCGGGAGGTCACCGATGGATCGTGCCCGGCGCGTGGGATGGACCGCGCTCATCGTCATCGTGATGATCGCCGCGGTCGGCGGCCTGGGCGGCCACCCGGCCCTCGCCGGGGCCGTCGCATGGCCGCCGTCGACGCTGGTGGTCTCGGAGGTCCAGACGGGCGGTGCGTCCGCGTCGGACGAGTTCGTCGAGCTCGCCAACGAGGGCTCCGCCGCCGTGGACCTCGTCGGGTTGGAGGTCGTCTACGCGACGTCATCCGGGAGCACGGTCACGCGCAAGGCGACGTGGACCGCGCCGACGATCCTCGAGCCCGGGCGGCGGATCCTGCTCGCCAACGCCGCCGGGATCTACGCGGCGATCGCCGACGTCGACGTACGCGGGCGGGTTCGCCGCGACCGGCGGCGCCGTCGTCCTGCGCACGGTCGGGGGCGGTGCCGTTGACGCGATCGGCTGGGGCGACGCCACCAACACGTTCGTCGAGGGCACCGCGGCGTCGGCGCCTCCGGCCGGGTCGAGCCTCGAGCGCCGACCCGGCGGCGCCGCGGGGAATGGCCTGGACACGAATGACAACGCCGCCGACTGGTTCGTGCAGGCGGCGCCGTCACCGCAGGGGCTGGCTGCGGCGCCCGTGCCGTCACCCGGAGCGACCGCGGCGCCGAGCGCCGACGCCCAGCGCGACGCCGACCCCGACGACGCGCCGACGCACGACGCCGACCCCGGCGCGACACCGTCGCGAGCCCGACCGCCGACGCCGACGCCGCCCCCACGCCCATCGCGACGCCGAGCTCCCACCGCGACCCACGCCGACGCCGCAGCCGACACCCCGTCCGACCGTCCTCCCGACCGTCGAGCCGAGCCCCGCGCCCGACGCCGACGCCGACGCCGACGCCGACGCCCGACGCCCGGGTCACCCCGGACCCCGACCGCCGATCCCGACCGCGACGATCTCGTCGATCGCCGAGGCGCGAGCACTCGCAGACGGATCGACGGTGACGATCGGTGGCGTCCTGACCACGGCGCTCGGTGCGCTCGAGAGCGGTCGGACCGGGTTCGTCCAGGACGCTGACGGGCGGGATCTCGCTGTACCTCGATGGACGCCGTCGTGGGGGCGTGGCCGGCGGGGACGACCGTGACCGTCTCGGGCACCATCGACAGCCGCTATGCGCAGCGCACGCTCCGCATCAGTGA
Organism: uncultured Chloroflexia bacterium; assembly: GCA_963746865.1. Taxonomy (GTDB): domain Bacteria; phylum Chloroflexota; class Limnocylindria; order Limnocylindrales; family CSP1-4; genus SPCO01. The sequence continues at coordinate 494,461 of CAVVDB010000004.1, read as the reverse complement.
ATTGGCGGTCGTGGCCGGATCCGCGACGGCCCTTCCCGAGCCGATCGCGACGATGACCGGCGAGGCGACGGAGGCCGCTGAGGGCGTTCGGATCCGCGTGTCCGGCATCGTGACTGAAGCGCCGGATCAGCTGACCGACGGCCTGGCGATCACGATCGACGACGGATCCGGGCCGGTGCGTGCGGTCATCGGACCGGATGCGCTCGCGGGACGGACCGTGGCAGCCGGGATGGTCGCCACGGTCAGCGGCCCGCTCGGCCAGCGAGACAGCTCCGGGACCGGTGCGGCCGGGTACCGGATCCACGCCACGCTGCCCGGTGAGCTCGAGCTGGCTGCCTCGGAGCCGTCGCCCGCGCGCGAGCCCGACGCCGACCCCCGATCCGGCTGCGAGCGCGGCACCGACCGGGGCGCCCCCACCGACGCCGGCTCCGACGCCACCGCCCACGCCGGCGTCGACCCCATCGCCGGCGACGACACCCTCGCCCGCACCGACAGCGAGCCCGTCGCCGTCACCGTCGCCCTCGGCCGCCATCCCGACCATCGCCGACGCCCGGTCGCTGCCGATCGGGGCGCGCGTCACGGTGCGCGGCGTGGTCACGGCGGAGGCCGGTCGGCTCGGGACGCCCGCGCTCCTCGCGATCGGTGACGCGACCGGCGGGCTCGTCGTCCGACTGCCGGTCGGGTCCACGACGTTCCGTCGCGGGGTCCTGCTCGAGGTCACCGGCAAGCTGGCGGCGCCGTACGGGCAGCTCGAGATCCGGCCGTCACGGACCGACGTCAGGGCGCTCGGGACCGCCGCCCTCCCGACGCCCTTGCGCGATCGGCTCGGCCGCGCTCGGGGAGGGGAGCGAGGGTCGACTCGTCTCGACGACCGGTCGACTGGCCAGGAAGCCGACCCGGACGGCCGCCGGCGACCTGACGCTCATCCTCGAGCGCGACGGCGGCGGCGCCGTCAAGGTGACCGCCGACGCGTCGAGCCGGATCGTCGTCGCGACGCTCAAGGTCGGGACGGCGTACCGGATCGTGGGCGTCGTCGGGCAGCGCGCCAGCCGGTCCGGCGCCCTCGACGGGTACCGGATCTGGGTCCGCGACCGCGCGGACCTCGTGCGGACACCACGCCCGGTGCCTCCGGCTCACCGGCCCCATCCGGATCCCCGGGCCCATCCGCGGCCGCCTCACCGTCCATGGCGATCGCTGACGATCGCCCGGCGCTCAAGGTCGCCGACCGTGATGTCGCCATCGAAGCGGTCGTGACCGCGCCCGGGACGCTGCTGGACACGACCGGGCGACGGATCGTCGTCCAGGACGCGTCGGCGGCGGTCGAGCTCCTGCTCCCGAACGGCACGACCGCGCCGTCGGTCGGGAGCCGGATCCGGGCGGTCGGCCGGATCGGCGTCGCGTACGGCGCGCCGCGCCTGCGGGCGGACTCGCATCGACCATCTCGGCACCGGGCGATCCCGGCCGCCGCTCGTCCTGCGCGCCGGCCCCGGCGCACGCCAGGATGGCGGCTCGTCACCGTCCGGGCCGGATCGACAGCGTCCACAAGCTCGGCGACCGCTGGCGTGCCGAGATCCGGGTCGGGACGCAGACGTGTCGTCGTCGGCCAGCCTGGCGCCGGGATCCCGAGCACGACCGTCGTCGAGGGCCGGACGGCCACCGTCACCGGGATCGTCCGGCGCCCGTACCCGAACGCGACCGACCGTCGCTTCGCCTGACCCCGCGGTTCCCGGCCGACGTCGATCGTCGCCGGGGTCGCGAACCACGGCGACTGCGGGACGACATCCGGCGGGACGGCCGGCACGGCCTCGGGCACCGGCTCGGCCAGTCCGCCGGCGAGCGCGACCGTCGGACGCCGACCTCGTCGATCTCGACGCCGTGGTCGGCCGGGTCGTCCGCGTCGGCGGCCTCGTCGTCGAGCTGACCGCGGACGGCTTCACGCTCGACGACGGGACCGCCATCGGCCGTGTCGTCCTGCGCGGTGCCGCTCGCGAGGTCCTCGCTCTCGTCGAGCCCGACGACGCCGTCAACGCGATCGGTCGGGTCGAGGCATCGACGACGGGCCCGTCGTCGTCGTCGACGACCCGGCGCGGTGATCCGGGCCGGCGATCCGGTCGCCGCGACCCGTCAGCCAGTGCCCGATCCGTGGCGAGCGCCGTGGCCCTGCCGGATCCGCGGCCTCCGGTCGACCGACGCGCAGGTGGACGCCTGGCCGGGCTCGGCAACGGACCGTGGCGGCTCGACGCCGGGCGCGGCCGGGCTCGGGACGCTCCTGGCGATCTCCGTCGCCTCGGTCGTCGTGACGGTCGATCCGGCGGAGCTGCCAGGCGCCGATCGGCGGCCCGGATCGCCGGCCGGCTTGCCACGTTCGCCGGACCGTCGGCGGCCCCGGCCGGCGACGCCGGCTCCGGCTGAGCGTGGGCCGAGCACGCTCCACTCGGCTTGACGCTCGTGAGAACGCGGGACTATCCTCGGCCGAGTTTCGCGCCAGCGAAGCAGCCACCTGAGCGAGGGAGAGGTCTTGCCGAACGCGGACAACCGCGTCGAAAGCCCGTCGGATCGCCGGATCGCGATCCCAGCCGGCGAACGGCAGTACCACATCGGACTCGGTCCAGGCGAACTGGCCGAGTACATCCTCCTCCCCGGTGACCCCGATCGGACCTCCCGGATCGCCTCGCGCTTCGAATCCATCGAGCTCGAGCACCGACACCGGGAGTTCGCCTCGGCCACCGGTCGATTTCGCGGCCAGCGGGTGTCGGTCGTGTCGACCGGCATCGGCACGGACAACGTCGAGATCGTCGGTGGCCGAGATCCTGGCGATCACGGATCGGCCGACCTTCATCCGGGTCGGGTCGTGCGGGGCGCTCCAGCCGGAGATGGGCCTGGGCGACCTGGTCATCACCACCGGAGCCGTCCGCCTCGAGTCGACCACGAGCTACTTCGTCCACGATGGGTACCCGGCCGTAGCCGACTACGAGGCGGTCGCGGCACTCATCGAGGCAGCGGAGCGGCTCGGACACCGGTATCACGTCGGGGTGACGGCGACGGCGCCGGGATTCTTCGGTGCGCAGGGGCGCCCGATCCCGCAGTTGCCCATCCGCTACCCTGACCTCGCGGAGGACATGGCGCGCCAGCGCGTCATGAACTTCGAGATGGAGGCGTCGGCTCTCCTCGTCCTCGCGACCCTCGCCCGCTGTCGAGCCGGCGTCGTCTGTGCGGTCTATGCCAATCGGACGACCGGCGAGTTCGTCAACGGCGACCAGAAGGACGCGGCCGAGGCGGCCTGTGTCGAGACTGGGCTGGAAAGCCTGCTCGTCCTGGCCGACATGGATCGTCAGAAGCGCGAAGTCGGGACGGATCGCTGGCGACCGTCACTCTGGCAAGCACACCGTTTGACCACGCACCGTTGAGTGGATGCGGGACAAGGGATCCCGCGACGCGTCACGAGGATGAGGAGGAGCCCGAATGGCCGAGGCCTACTGCGTCAAGGACAAGAAGAAGGTCGAAGTCCAGAACGCCGCAGAAGATCACCATGAAGAACGGCAAGCCGGCGATCCAGGGCACCTGCCCGGTGTGCGGCGGGAAGGTCTTCCGCATCGGCGGCTGACCGGCACGAACCACGCGAAACGGCATCGGGCCCCCGCCGACGGCGGGGGCCTCGCCACGTCCGGCGACCGTGACACGCGTTGCCGCCACGTCCCGCTGGCGTCCGGGCCATCCGGCCCGAGTCTGCGGGGCATCCGACCCGCGGTCCGGGACCTCCCCTTTGGTACGATTGGGTCGACGCTCGATCCGGGTGGACCCGCGGGCTCTTCGCGGTACTCCGGTCCGATCGCCACGTCCGACCTGACCATCCATCGTTCGCGCCCCGCGACCGTCGCCCGGCGCTCGACTCGCCCAGGAGGTCCCATCATGGCCACCCGCGTCGGCATCAACGGCTTCGGCCGGATCGGTCGCCAGTCGCTCAAGGCGCTCATCGAGCGCGCGCCCGACGTCGAGGTCGTCGCCGTCAACGACCTCGTCGACGCCGAGATGAACGCGCTGCTGTTCAAGCACGACTCGACCTACGGCACCTACCCGGGCGACGTCCGGGCCGGCGACGCGTCGATCATCATCGACGGCCGCGAGATCAAGATCCTGGCCGAGAGCGACCCGGCGACGCTGCCGTGGGGCGACCTGGGCGTCGACATCGTCCTCGAGAGCACCGGCATCTTCACCGACGCCGACGAAGGCCGAGCGCCCATCTCGACGCCGGCGCGAAGAAGGTCATCATCAGCGCCCCGGCCAAGGGCGAGGACATCACCGATCGTCCTCGGCGTCAACGAGGACAGCTACGACCCGGCCAGCCATCACATCATCAGCAACGCCAGCTGCACGACGAACTGCCTCGCCCCGGCGGCCAAGGTCGTCCACGACCTCGTGACCATCGAGCGCGGCCTGATGAACACGATCCACAGCTACACCAACGACCAGCGCATCCTCGACGTCGCGCACAAGGACCCGCGCCGGGCCCGCAGCGCCGGCCAGAACATCATCCCGACGACCACCGGCGCCGCCAAGGCGCTCGCCCTGGTCATCCCCGACCTCAAGGGCAAGTTCGACGGCTTCAGCCTGCGCGTGCCCGACGCCGACCGTCAGCGTCGTCGACTTCACCGCCGACGTCGAGCCGGCCGACCTCGGTCGAGGAGCTGAACGACGCCTTCCGGACGGCCGCCGCCGGGCCCGATGAAGGGCATCCTCGGCGTGTCCGACGAGCCGCTCGTGTCGATGGACTTCAAGGGCGACAGCCGGAGCTCGATCATCGACGCCGAGTCGACGATGGTCCTCGGCGGCACGATGGTCAAGGTCATCGCCTGGTACGACAACGAGTGGGGCTACAGCTGCCGCGTGGCCGACCTCATCGCGTTCGTCGCGCGCGCGCCTGCCCGTCGCCGCCTGACCGGCCGATGGACAAGCTCACCATCCGCGACGTCGACGTCGCCGGCAAACGCGTCTTCGTCCGCGTCGACTTCAACGTGCCGCTCGCCGACGGCAAGGTCACCGACGACTCGCGCATCCGGGCCGCGATCCCGACCATCGTCGCCCTGCTGCCAGGCGGGCGCGTCGGTCATCCTGGCCAGCCACCTCGGCCGGCCGGACGGCAAGGTCCAGGACGGCCTCCGGCTCCGGCCGGTCGGCGCAGCGGCTGGCCGAGCTCCTCCGGCGCAACGTGCCGGTCACCGGCGACGCGCTCGGGCTCGGCACGGAGGACGCGGTCAAGCGGCTTCGGCCCGGCGAGGTCCTGCTCCTCGAGAACCTCCGGTTCCACGTCGAGGAGGAGACAGAACGACCCGGCGTTCGCGGCGGCGCTCGCGTCCTACGCCGACGTCTACGTCAACGACGCGTTCGGGACCGCGCACCGCGCGCACGCCTCCACCGTCGGGCATCGCCAAGCTCCTGCCGGCCTACGCCGGGCTGCTGATGGAGCGCGAGATCGAGATGCTCTCGAAGCTCCTCGAGGCGCCCGACGCGGCCGTTCGCGGCGATCCTCGGTGGCGCCAAGGTCTCCGACAAGATCAAGGTCATCGACCACCTCCTGACCAAGGTCGACCTGCTCGTCCTCGGTGGCGGGATGGCCAACACGTTCCTGCTCGCCCAGGGCAAGGCGGTCGGCAAGAGCCTGGCCGAGCCCGATCGGGTCGACGACGCCCGGCGGATCCTGTCGACGGCCGCCAACAACGGCGTCCGGGTCGTCCTGCCGGTCGACGTCATCGTGGCCAAGGAGGTCACCCGCGGCACCGAGTACAAGACGCTCCGCGCCGAGAAGATCCCGGCGTCGTGGCACATCGTCGACCTCGGCAAGGCAGCCAGGACGCTGATCGTCGAGGCGCCTTGGCCGACGTCGCGGACCGTGTTCTGGAACGGCCCGCTCGGCGTCTTCGAGATCCCGTCGTTCGCGCACGGGACGAAGGCCGTCGCCCGGTTCCTGGCCGAGCGCGCCGACGCCGGCGCGACGGTCATCGTCGGCGGCGGCGACTCCGTGGCGGCCGTGACCCAGCAGGGCCTGGCCGACCGGATGACCCACATCTCGACCGGTGGCGGCGCCTCGCTCGAGTTCCTCGAGGGGCGCGAGCTGCCGGGCGTCGACCGTGCTGCTCGATCGCCCGCGCCGGAGCAAGGTCACGACGAAGCCGAAGCCGAAGGCGAAGGTCGGCGCATGAACACCCTCATCGAGGTCGTCGACGCCCGCGAGATCCTCGACTCGCGCGGCAACCCGACGGTCGAGGTCGACGTCGTCCTGGCCGACGGCTCGGTCGGACGCGCGGCCGTGCCCGTCGGGCGCCTCGACCGGCGTCCACGAGGCGGTCGAGCTGCGCGACGGCGACAAGGCGCCGGTTCGGCGGCAAGGGCGTGCTGCGCGCGGTCGCCAACGTGACCGAGACGATCGCGCCCGCGCTGCTCGGGCTGGACGCGGCCGACCAGGCCGGGATCGACGCGCTCCTGATCGAGCTCGACGGGACGCCGAACAAGGCGACCCTGGGCGCGAACGCGATCCTCGGGCGTCTCGCTGGCCTGTGCGCACGCGGCCGCGGCGTCGTACGACCTGCCGCTCTACCGCTACCTCGGCGGGGTCGGCGCCACGAACGCTGCCGGTCCCGATGTTCAACATCCTCAACGGCGGCAAGCACGCCCAGGACTCGACCGACTTCCAGGAGTTCATGGTCATGCCGGTCGGCGTCGCGCCACCTTCGCGAGGCGCTGCGGGCCGGCGCCGAGGTCTTCTGGGCGCTGCGCGGCGATCCTCCACGACGAGGGCCACTCGACCGGCCAGGGCGACGAGGGCGGCTTCGCGCCGTCGCTGCCGTCGAACGAGGCCGCGGTCGAGGTCATCCTGCGGGCCATCGAGCGGGCGGGCTATCGACCCGGCGTCGAGGTCGCGATCGCGCTGGATCCGGCGACGTCCGAGCTGGTCGAGCCGGGGATCGGGCGTCGACGGCGCGCCGACCCGCTACGTGCTGGCGCGCGAGGGCCGGACGCTCGACTCGGGCGAGCTCGTCGACCTGTGGGCCGACTGGGCCGCGCGCTACCCGATCGTGTCGCTCGAGGACGGCCTGGCCGAGGACGACTGGGCCGGCTGGCGGGCGCTGACCGCGCGGCTCGGCGGGTCGATCCAGCTGGTCGGCGACGACCTGCTCGTGACGAACACCGAGCGGATCGCCCGGGCGATCGACGAGGACGCCGCGAACTCCGTCCTGATCAAGCTCAACCAGATCGGCACGCTGACCGAGACGATCGAGGCGATCGCGCTGGCCCGCGGCGCCGGCTGGTCGGCCGTCGTCTCGCATCGCTCCGGCGAGACCGAGGACACGACGATCGCCGACCTCGTCGTCGCGATGGGCACCGGTCAGATCAAGACCGGCGCGCCGTCGCGGTCCGAGCGGGTGGCCAAGTACAACCGGCTCCTGCGGATCGAGGGCGAGCTCGGCGACAGCGCGCGGTATCCGGGTCGGCGGCCCTGTCGGGAGCCCGGTCGCGGCCGGTACGGCGCCAAGGCGAGGGTCGAGTCCCGCTCGTGAGCCGGTTCGTCGATCGCGGCGCCATCACGGCCGCCTATGTCGGGATCGGGATGGCGGTCACGATCGTCGTCAGCTTCACTGCTGATCATCCCGATCGAGTGGTTCATCTGGCTGCTGGCCCTGCCGGCCGGGCTGCTGATCGGGTACTACGCGAACCAGCGCTCGAACCGGCGGGCCGGGCCCGTGGGGCCGGATCCTGGCCAACGGCGTGTTCGCCGGGCTGGTCACCGGCCTGACGACTGGCGATCCTGCTGCTCGCTGATCAAGGCGCTCTTCTTCTACGCCGACAACGGCTACCCGCGACTTCAATCGGGCGACCAGGCGGGGCGTCGATCCCGCCGTACTGCTCCGTGGGGCCCGACTGCGTCTACCAGCGCTACCTGAAGGCGGGTCGCGGGCCCGAGCTCGAGGCGGCGGGGATCACCGACGTGGACGCCTTCACGCGGTTCTACTGGAGCGAGCAGATCGGGACGGCCATGACATTGCTGTTCATCACGACGGTCGGAGGACTGGGCGGGGCGGCGCTGTACGGGGTGTTCCGGCCGAAGCCGGTCGCGGCGGGGGCTGACGTCACGGCCTGCCTGACGGCACGCGGCTCGGCCGCGCGTCGCTGCTGCCGCCCAGTCTGACACGGCGTCGCACAGTCGTGGAACCGGATCGGCGAGGTCGCCGATGACGCTCGCCGGGCGTCGTCGCACGCCGGCGCGTCGTCGCCTGTCAGCGGTGTCCCGAGCCTGATCGAAACGCCCCGGGTGGGCCGGGGCGTTCGGATCGCGGCGGAAGGCGTCGCGGGCTAGGCCTTGGGAGCCGCCTTCTTGGCCTTGGGAGCGGCCTTGGCCGTCGCCTTGGGCGGGGCCTTGGGGGCCGCTGGCGGCCTTCTTCGGGGCCGCCTTGGTCGTCTTCGACGCGGCGGCCTTGGCGGCGGCGTGCCTTGGTCGCGGTCGCCTTGACCGGCTTGGCCTCGGGTGCGGCGGCCGCGGCGCTGGCCTCGGCGGCGGCCTTGGCGGCAGCGGCCTCGGCACGGGCCGTCTTGCTCAGCGCGGCGCGAGCCTTGCCGGCAGCGGTCTGGGCGCCCTTCGCCTTGCCGGCCTTGCCGGCCGCGATGCGAGCCTTGGCGGCCTTCGCCGCGGCGGCCTTGCCGGTCGTCTTGACGACGCGGCCGCCGGTCTGGACGTGCTCGCCGCCGAGCGCGGCGTTGACCTTGCGGGTCAGGCGCGACTTGCGGCGGGCGGCGGCGTTCGGATGGATGGCGCCGGCCTTGGCGGCTCGATCGAGCGCACTCAGCGCCTCGGCCAGCGCGGCCTCGGGATCGATCGTCGACTCGGTCGGGTTCGCGGCGGCGGTCAACGCCTTCGCGACGTAGGTCTTCGCAGCGCTGCGGCGCGGCTGCAGGATCTCGCGGCGGCTCTGCGCCTGACGGACCCTCTTGAGTCCTGACGGCGTGCGAGCGCCCGTCCAGGTGCGGGGCGTCTTGGCCAAGTGGGCGAACCTCGGATGAAGGGGCTGGTCAACGGGCACGCGACGCGGAACGAGCGCCGGGCGCGAAGGCGGATGGTATCACAGCCCGGCGTGGGACCCACCCCGGTGTCGGGTACGATGGGCCGCCGGCCCTGGACGTCAAGGCCCGAAGGTCCGATCGGAGGATCGATGCTCCGCAGCCCGCTGCGCCGGTTCCGCGACGGCCTGTTCCGGCCCGTCGTCTCGCGGCTTGATGCCGTCCTCGCCAACCAGCGGTCGATCCGGTACGGCCTCGATGCCCTCCGTGAGGATGCTCGCCAGACACGATTCGCGCTGGCCTCGATCCGCGCGGAGCACGCCCGAGCGGCCGCCTCGTTGCGCGACGCGGAGTTCAAGGGGTACTCGCAGTTCGGCGAGGACGGGGTCATCCAGTGGCTGCTCGCCCGCGTGCCGATCGTCAACCGGAACTTCGTGGAGTTCGGTGTCGAGGATTACCGGGAGTCGAACACGCGGTTCCTCCTCGAGCACGACGGCTGGAGCGGCCTGATCCTCGACGCCGGGACCGCGCACATCCGGTTCGTGCAGGACATGGGCCTGGCCTGGCGCGGCGTCATCGAGGCGCGCTCGGCGTTCATCACGACGGACAACATCAACGAGCTGCTCTCGGCCCAGCCGAGCGACACGGGCCTCCTGTCGGTGGACGTGGACGGGATGGACTACTGGATCCTGTCGGCCATCGAGGTCATCCGTCCACGGATCGTGATCTGCGAGTACAACAGCCTGTTCGGGCCGGTCGCCGCCGTCAGCGTCCCGTACGCCGCGGACTTCGACCGCACGGCCGCCCATCACTCGACGCTCTACTTCGGGGCGTCGATCTCGGCCATCGCCCATTGGGCCCGCGGCCACGGCTATCGGCTGGTCGGCGGCACTCGCCAGGGGGTCAATGCCTTCCTGGTGCGCGACGACGTCGCGGGAACGCTGCCGGATCTGAGCGGGCCCGACGCCTGGGTGGCGACCCCGATCCGGCAGGCCCGCGACGAGAACGGCCGGCTGACCTACCTGAGCGGGATCGCGCAGCAGCGCGAACTCATCGCCGACCTCCCCATGGTCGACGTCATCACCGGGGCGCGGCTCACCGTCGGGAGCCTCGAAGGGTTCTAGGGCCTCCCATCGAGGATCCGGCCGACCCGTTCGGCGATCCCCGCGCCGACCGCCGCGGCACTGAACTCCTCCGCCATGTGACGACGAGCCCGGGCACCGATCTCGCGCCCGAGGGCCGGATCGTCGACCAGGCGACGCATCAGCTCGATCGCCTGGTCCTCGTCCGGGTCGGCCCACACCTGTCCTTCCGGGAACGGGTATTCACCCTCGCCGACCGGGATGAGCCGGTAGTCGACGAGCAGGCTGTTCGTCGGATCCATGAATTCGAGGTTGCCCGAGTAGGCCGTTCCGATGACGGGCTTGCCGAGCGACATGGTCTCGGCGAGGCCGAGACCGAAGCCCTCGCTGCGATGCAGTGAGACGTAGCTGTCGACGACGCTCTCCAGCCCGAAGATCTCGTCGTGCGGACATGGCTCGGTCGATCACGTGGATCCGGTCGTCGCCGGCGATCACCGCCTCCAACTGCCGCATCCGCTCACCGCCGCGGTCGACGTTGGTGGGCTTGAGGACGAGGGCGACGCGTCGGTCGCCTTCCGGGAACGCCTTTCGGAAAGCGTCGATGGTCGCGACCGGGTTCTTGCGGGCGGCGTACGAGTTGAAGTTGAACGTGAACAGGAACACGAACACGTCCTCGGGAAGTCCGAACTCCGACCGCCGATACGGCCGTGAGGGGGTCGCGTCCACCGCCAGTCGCACGGTCCGGACCGGCTTGGAGGTTCGCTCCGCCATGGTCTCGGCGACGAACCGGGATGCGACCCAGATCTCGTCGACGCGGTCGACGGCTCCCTGCCACGCGGCCGGCAGTCGCGACAGCTCCCAGAACCAGAACCCGATGTTGTAGCGGCCCGCCGTCAAGAGCGGGCCGAAGTCGTCCATCAGCTGGACCGTCTCGTTGGCATTGACGCAGATGACGTTGATCGGGTACGGCGTGTCGGTCCCGATGGCATCCGCGAAGCGCAGGTCGGTGCCCTTGGCGTCGGTCGGACTCGCGCTGACCAGTGCGACGCGGACGCCGGCCGACTGGGCGGCCGTGACCAGTGAACGGGCGGCCTCGGCCATGCCGGACTCGCCACGGAAGTGGCCGATGACGTTCATCCGCGGATCGGATCCGGACCCGTCCGGCGCGAACGGGGGACGAGCAGCGGCCACGGCCTGGTCGGCCGCGCGACGGGCCGCATCCGCCGCGGCGCGCGGGTCCGGATCGCGCCGGACGCCGGCTGGAGCGCCGACCTTCCGGCGGACCGCTCGTCGGGTCTCCGGTGACAGGCGGCGGACCGCCCAGCGGATCGGGGCCGCCCCGCGAACGCGTCGATAGGCTCGCGCCGCCAGGCGCGTCAGGCGGTCCATCGAGGCGTGACTATACTCGCGTCCGTGTCGAAGACCGCACTGATCACCGGGATCACCGGCCAGGACGGCTCGTATCTGGCCGAGCTGCTGCTCGACAAGGGCTATCGCGTCGTCGGCATGACGCGACGGTCGAGCACCGCCACCGACGAGCGCATCGCGCACCTCGTCGATCGGCTCGAGATCGTGCAGGGCGACCTGCTCGACCAGGCGTCGCTCGTCGCGGCCCTCCGCGCACGTGCAGCCCGACGAGGTCTACAACCTGGCGGCCCAGAGCTTCGTGCCGACCTCCTGGAACCAGCCCGTCCTGACCGGCGAGTTCACGGCGCTCGGGCGTGACCCGGATGCTCGAGGCCATCCGCCAGGTCGACCCGGCCGATCCGCTTCTACCAGGCGTCCTCGAGCGAGATGTTCGGCAAGGTCCGCGAGGTCCCGCAGAACGAGAAGACGCCGTTCCACCCGCGCAGCCCGTACGGCGTGGCCAAGGCCTACGGCCACTTCCTGACCGTGAACTACCGCGAGAGCTACGGCCTGTTCGCCGTCTCGGGGATCCTGTTCAACCACGAATCGCCGCGGCGCGGCCTGGAGTTCGTGACGCGCAAGATCACCGACGGCGTCGCGCGCATCGCGCTCGGGCAGCACGACGAGCTGCGCGCTGGGCAACCTCGACGCGGAGCGCGACTGGGGCTTCGCCGGCGACTACGTCCGGGCGATGTGGCTGATGCTCCAGCAGGACGAGCCGAGCGACTACGTCATCGCCACCGGCGATCGCGCACTCGGTCCGCGAGCTCTGCCGGATCGCGTTCGAGCGCGTCGGCCTCGACTACGAGGCGCACGTCGTCGTCGACCCGGACGCTGTATCGCCCGGCCGAGGTCGACCACCTCCTCGGCGACGCGATCGCGGGCGACGCGCGGAGCTCGGCTGGGAGCCCGAGCGTCGCGTTCCGCGAGCTCGTCGCACATGATGGTCGACGCCGACATGGCGCGCCATGCCTCGGGTGCCGGTGGGCGGACCCGGGAGTCCGCGCCGGCACCTGGGGCCAGACCCACCGCGTGAGGGTCCTCGTCACCGGATCGACGGGCTTCGTCGGTCGCTGGATGGTCGACGAGCTCGTGTCCGGCGGCCACACCCTCGCGGGCACGCCAGGCGACCGGGTCGAGATCACGGACGAGGCTGCCATCGCGGCGCTGGTGGACGGGACCCGGCCGGACGGCGTGGTCCATCTCGCCGGCATGGCCTTCGGGCCGGACGCGGCGCGCGATCCTGAGATGGCGAACCGGGTCAACACCGGCGGGACCGCCGTGCTCCTCCGGGCGCTGGCGCGACAGGAGCGCCGGCCGAGTGTCGTCGTCGTCGGCTCGTCCGATGTCTACGGCGCCCCCGAACCCGGCGACCTGCCGCTGACCGAGTCCGCCCCGACCCGGCCGACCTCGGCCTACGGCCGCTCGAAGCTCGGCCAGGAAGACGCCGCGCTCGCCGCGGCCCGGGCCGGCGGCGTCGACCGTCGCCGTGACCCGCTCGTTCAACCACACCGGGCCCGGGCAACGACCCGAGTTCGTGGCACCCGCGCTGGCGCGACGTGTCCTGGCGGCGAGGGACGGCCGGCGCGGCGAGATCGTCGTCGGGAATCTCGACGTCCGGCGGGATTTCGGCGACGTCCGCGATGTCGTCCGGGCCTACCGCCTGATCCTCGAGGGCCTCGACGCGGGGACGATCGAGTCGGGTTCCGTGCTCAACGTGGCCACCGGCCGGTCGATGGCCATCCGCGACCTGCTGACCGCCATCGCCGACATCGTCGGGGTCGGCATCCGGCCGGTCCGTGATGCGTCGCTGGTGCGGGCGGACGACCCGCCGGAGATCGTCGGCGACGCGTCGCGGCTGCGCGAGCTGACCGGCTGGCAGCCGTCGATCCCGATCCGGCGGACGCTGGAGGACCTGGTGGCCGATCTCGACGCCGGCGGCTGACCGGCGGCTGACCGGCGCGGTCCCGCTACACTGCCGCCCCGTGACCATCCCCCAGGACCGCCTGCGCAACTTCTCGATCATCGCCCACATCGACCACGGCAAGTCCACGCTCGCCGACCGGCTGCTGGAGCTGACCCACACGATCGACGCGCGGCAGATGATGAGCCAGGTCCTCGACTCGATGGACCTCGAGCGCGAGAAGGGGATCACCATCAAGGCTCGCGCGGTCCGCCTCGAGTACACGGCGCGCGACGGCCTGATCTACGGGCTCAACCTCATCGACACGCCCGGTCACGTCGACTTCGCCTACGAGGTCAGCCACTGCCTCCAGGCCTGCGAGGGCGCGATCCTCGTCGTCGACGCGACCCAGGGCATCGAGGCGCAGACGCTCGCCAACGTCCATCTCGCCCTGCGCGAGAACCTCACGCTCATCCCGGTCCTCAACAAGATCGACCTGCCGTCGGCCGACCCGGACACGATCATGGACGAGCTCGAGAACGTGCTGGCGATCCCGCGCGAGGAGGTCATCCTCGCCTCGGCCAAGGACGGCACCGGCGTCGCCGAGATCCTCGAGGCGATCATCGCGCGCATCCCGGCGCCCAAGGGCGACCCGACGAAGCCGCTCAAGGGCCTCATCTTCGACAGCCACTACGACGCCTACAAGGGCGTCGTCGTCTACGTCCGGCTCGCCCAGGGCACCCTCCGTCGACGGCGAGCCGATCCGCCTGATGGCGAGCGGCGCGGAGGCGGACCCGCTCGAGCTCGGCGTCTTCCGGCCGCAGCTCGTGCCGGTCGACCGAGCTCGTCGCCGGCGAGGTCGGCTACATCGCGACCGGGCTCAAGAGCGTCCGCGACGCCCAGGTCGGCGACACCGTCACGACCGTCGGCACGCCGGCGGACCAGCCGCTGCCCGGCTACCAGGAGGCCAAGAGCCTCGTCTTCGCCGGCCATCTACCCGGTCAGCGGCGAGGACTACCCGCTGCTGCGCGACGCGCTCGAGAAGCTGCACCTCAACGACGCGAGCTTCACCTACACGCCGGAGAGCTCGGTCGCGCTCGGGTTCGGCTTCCGCTGCGGGTTCCTCGGCCTCCTCCACATGGAGATCGTCCAGGAGCGGCTCGAGCGCGAATTCAGCCTGGACCTCATCGCGTCCGCCCCATCCGTCGAATACCACGTGCAGCTGACGAACGGCCGCGGCGAGGTCGTCGTCGACAACCCGGCCCTCCTGCCGAACCCGTCCGACATCGAGACGATCGAGGAGCCGTGGGTGAAGCTCAGCGTCGTCACGCCGAGCCAGTACATCGGCTCGCTGATGGAGCTCTCGACCAACCGGCGCGGCGAGTTCATGACGATGGAGTACCTCGACCCGACCCGGGTCGTCCTCCATTTCGAGATGCCGCTGGCCGAGCTGATCGTCGACTACTTCGACCAGATGAAGAGCCGCAGCCAGGGCTACGCCTCGATGGACTACGAGGAGCTCGGCTACCGGCCGGCCAACCTGGTCAAGGTCGACATCCTCGTCAACGGCGAGCCGGTCGACGCCCTGTCGCTCATCGTCCACCGCGATCGGGCGCAGTCCACCGGTCGAGCGCTGACCGAGCGGCTCAAGCAGCTCATCCCGCGCCAGATGTTCGAGATCCCGATCCAGGCGGCCATCGGCTCGCAACGTCATCGCCCGCGAAAGCGGTGCGGGCGATGCGCAAGAACGTCCTCGCCAAGTGCTACGGTGGCGACATCACCCGCAAGCGCAAGCTGCTCGAGAAGCAGAAGGAAGGCAAGCAGCGCATGAAGCGGGTCGGCTCGGTGGAGATCCCGCAGGAGGCATTCCTGGCGATGCTCCGGATGGACGAGGGCTAGGCGGCGCCCGTGGAAGAGTTCGAGATCCTCGCCCGGTCGCTCATCACGATCGGGCTGGTCCTGCTCCTCGTCATGCTTCGGCTCGACGCCGAGAAGTTCGGGACCGCCGAGTACTACGAGTCGACCCGCGACGGCGAGCGGCCGCGGCTCCGGCGTCGGCTCGCCTGGTACGGCATCGGGTTCGGCATCGTCGTCGCCCTCCTGCTCATCCACCCGTCGCCGCAGCACGACCTCTTCCTCGGCTCCGGCGACCGGCTCGGGGCCGTCCTCGGCGGGATCGCCTACGGCCTCGGCGGCGTCGCTCGTCGCGGTCGGCTTCGCGACGTTTCGCTATCACCGGATCCGCTTCCCGGATGCCTGGTCGTACCCGGGCGCCCTGCTCAACTCGACGGCCACCGCGTTCATCGACGAGGTCGCCTTCCGCGGCGCCCTGTTCGGGCTGATGCTCGTGGCCGGCGTCAACCCGACGATGGCCAACGTCACCCAGGCGATCGTCTACACGCTGACGACGCGGCTGGCGGCGCCCGGTCGCGACCGCTACCTGCTGGTGCTGACGCTCGGGATCGGGCTCGTCGGCGGCTGGCTGACGGTCGCCACCGGCGGCATCGCCGCCGCCTTCCTGGGCCACGCCATCACCCGGTTCGCCTTCTTCCTGTGTACCGGGCACACCGGCCAGACCCAGCCGCGCGCCCGGGAGCCCGAGGAGATCGAGAAGCGACGCCGACCGCCCGAGGGTTGGCGGATCATCGGGTCCCGGGAGTCGACGTCGCGGGACCGCTGACGGTGGCCGTCGCGTCGCCGCCCGTCGCGCTCTACGTCCACATCCCGTTCTGCGTCTCGCTCTGTCCGTATTGCGACTTCGTCGTGTTCGCGGGCGCCGCCGCCCGCGGTCCGAAGGCGCGGGTCGACGCGTTCCTGGCCGCGCTCCACGCCGAGCTGGAGCTCCGCGCCGACGCCCTCGACGCGACGTTCGGGTCCGGACCGGCCGGCGCTCGAGACGGTCTACCTCGGCGGTGGGACCCCGTCGCTGCTGCCGGCCGACGCCGTTGCGGCGCTGCTGGAGCGCGATCCGGTCGCGCTACGGGGTCGCCGACGACGCCGAGGTGACGCTCGAGGCCAACCCCGGACCCGACGAGCGCGGTGACCCGGCGCGCCCTGCGCCGGGCCGGGGTGACCCGCCTGTCGCTCGGCGCGCAGTCGATGTCGGACGCCGGACTCCGCCGGCTCGGTCGGCGGCACCGGGCGGCCGACGTCGGTGACGCCGTGGACGCCGCCCGTGCCGCCGGGATCGACTCGATCAGCCTGGACCTGCTGTACGACGTCCCCGACGCGTCGCTGGCCGACTGGATGGACACGCTCGAGACGGCCCTCGCCCTCGAACCCGACCACCTCTCGCTCTACGCGCTGACGCTCGACGACCCCGACGCCGAGGGGCTGACCGGCCCCGGCGGCGACCACCTGCCGACGACCGCCGGGGCGCGTCGCTGGCGCGACGATCGCCCGACCCGCCCAGGACGAGGACCGTGCCGCCGCCCAGTACCACCATGCCGTCCATCGTCTCGCCGACGACGGCTGGCGCGGCTACGAGATCAGCAACTGGGCACGCCCGGGCCACGAGAGTCGCCACAACCTCGTCTACTGGGAGCGCCGGCCGTACGAGGCCGTCGGTCCGGGCGCGCACGCCTTCGACGGCGCGACGCGACGATGGAACGCGGCCCGCCTCGATGGCTACCTGGCCGCCCTCACGCCAGCGGGCGAGACCGCCCCGACCCTGCCGCCCGGCGGGGCCGAGCTCATCGACCCGAGCCACCGCCGCCGCCGAGACCGTCATCCTCGGCCTGCGCACCGACCGTGGCGTCCCGCTGGCCTCGGCCCATGAGCCGCCGCTGGCCGATGCCTTCGGCTGGGCGCTGGCCGCCGAGCTGCTCGATGTCACGGCCGACGAGCGCGTCGTCCTGACGACCCGCGGCCGGCTCCTGTCGAACGAGTTGTTCAGCCGCCTGGTCTGACGGCTTCGCCCGGCGTGGACGCGGACTGGTGCGGCGTCGCGTCAGCTCGACGTTGGCCGTCGGCGACTCCGACGGGGCGTACTCGCGCGTGCTGAAGTAGCGGGCCGTCGCCTCGACGACCGCGGCCGACCGGGTGAACAGCAGGTATCGCTTGCGCGGGCCGGCGTAGCCCGTCGCCGACCAGGGGATCCGGAGGTCCAGGACGACGCCGTTCTCGGCGGCGATGCGGGCCAGCGAGTCGGGCGTGTAGTACGACACGTGGCCACGGACGTAGATGTAGCTCTGCGTGCTCAGCCGTCCGCCGTCGTACAGGTTCGTCGAGCAGACCAGCAGCCCGTCGGGCTCGACGAAGCCGAACAGGCGGGCGAAGTCCGGCCGCGGGTCGAGGAAGTGCTCGACCACCTCGCTCGCCACGACGACCGCGAAGCGTCGCGGGGCGGGCTGGGCGGCATCGATGAACTCCGCGTCGTCGCGCAACTGCATGATGTCGGCGATGGCGACGCCGCGGACCTGCGGCAGCGCGGCGATGTGATGGTTGTCGTAGCTCCGGCCGGCGCCGTAGATGAGGACCTCCAGGTCGTCGCGCCCGAGGATGTCGATGGCCATCCGGGCCATGTGGAACTCGCGCCCCGGCCGGTCCATCGTGCCGATCCGGCCGGCCTCGGTCAGGTGGTCGATCCGGTCGTAGTCGCGGTAGTCGAACGTGTTCTCGGGGTTGCCGACGTGCCCGCACACGCCGCAGATCCGCATGTGGAAGATGCGCGGCTCGGCGAGGGCGCGCCCGGCCGCCGTGGTGTCACGGACGGTCACGACCTTGGCGGCCGGCGATCCGCACACGAGGCAGGTCTCGAGCGGCCCCTGCGACCGGGCGCCGCCGATCCGCTGCCGGACGATCTCGACGTACGTGGCGCGCGTGGACGGGCGGATGAAGCCGCCCGCGACCCGCACCAACCGACGGACGGGGCGCATCGACGTGCCCCCGCTGGTGTCCTTCACGGGTGGCATCCTACTCGCGTGACGGGATCGGCCGGGGAGCGGCTCGCGCGTTGACACTCGCCATGGCGGGCTGCTAGGATGCCTGCAACCCGTTAGCACTCTCAACCATAGAGTGCTAACCACTTGGGAGACAGGCCTTTGGCGCGTCGGAATCGCCGCCCACTCGGCCCCCTGGACCTTCGCACGCAGGCGATCCTTCGGGCCGTCATCGAGGAATACGTCACGACCGCCACGCCGGTCGGCAGCCAGGCGCTCGTCGAGCGCTACGGCCTCGGCGTGTCCAGTGCGACCGTGCGGAGCATCCTCGCCGAGCTCGAGATGAACGGGCTGCTGACGCACCCGTACACGTCCGCCGGCCGCATCCCGACCGACGAGGGCTACCGCTTCTACGTCGAGTCGATCACCGACGTCATCCCGCTGCCCGCCGTCGAGCAGCTGATGATCCGCCACCAGTTCGGCCAGGTCGAGTTCGCCAGCGAGCACTGGTTCCGGCTGGCGGCGACGACCCTGGCCTCGGTGACGCGGTCCGCCGGGCTGGCCACCCCGGCCAAGCCGCGCGACGCGCACATCCGCCGGATCGATCTCGTCGCCATCAACGACCGGATGGCGAGCCTGATCCTGGTCCTGCGCGAGGGGTCGATCAAGCAGGCGGTCGTCGCCTTCGATGGCGACGACGGCATCGACCAGCCGACCCTCAACGCGGTCGCGGCGCTGCTCAACGAGCGCCTCGTGGACATGACCGCGACCCGTGCCCAGAACCGGCTCGGCGCTCCTCGACGAGAACGACCGCGTCCAGGCCATCGCCCGACACGTCGGCGAGCGGGTCGTCAAGGTCGTCCGCGACTACGACGCGGCCGCCATCGAGGAGGTCTTCAGCGACGGCCTGCTCAACGTCATGGAGGCGCCGGAATTCGCCCAGAGCGACAAGCTCCGGCGCGTCTTCAGCGCCCTGGAGAACCGCGCCTACCTCGGCCAGCTGGTCGGCAGCGTGGCCGGCGCCGGCCGCGTCCAGGTCTTCATCGGCCACGAGAACCAGCCATCGGAGATGCGTGACGTGTCGCTGGTCCTGGCGCCGTATGGACGGCCGGGCCGGGCCATCGGCGTGGTCGGCGTGCTCGGTCCGACGCGGATGTCCTATTCGCAGGCGATCGGGACCGTCCGGTTCGTGTCCGGCCTGATGAACGAGCTGGTGGATCACCTGTATGCCTGACCGCCGCCGGACTCGTGCGCAGGAGCGCGAGGACGAGATCGACGTGTCCGCGACCGCGCTCGTGGCGCAGATCGAGACCCTCACCGCCGAACGCGACGCCGCCCTGGGGACCGCCGACGAGTACCTCGGCGCGCTCCAGCGCGAGCGGGCCGAGTTCCAGAACTTCAAGCGCCGGACGACCGAGGAACGGATGCGCGACCTCGGGCTCGCCGGCGAGGACCTCATCCGCAAGGTGCTGGTCCTGGCCGACGACTTCGATCGCGCCATCGAGGCGCGGCCCGCGACGATCGCCGACGACCCGTGGTTCGAGGGCATCGCCGCCATCGATCGCAAGCTGCGCCAGCTGCTCGAGAGCGAAGGCGTGACCACGGTCGACGCGACGCCGGGCCGTGCGTTCGACCCGCGCGAACACGAGGCGATCGCCAACGTGCCCGGCACCGACCGGCCCGACGGCGAGATCGTCGAAGAGATCCGGCGCGGCTATCGCCTGCGCGACCGCGTCATCCGCCCGGCCCTGGTGGCCGTGGCGGTCAACGACCACCCAGACCTTCAGAACTGATCCGCACGACCTGACAAGGAGCATCCATCGACATGGGCAAGATCATCGGCATCGACCTGGGCACGACGAACTCCGTCGTCGCCGTCATGGAGGGCGGCGAGCCGACCGTCATCGCCTCGGCCGAGGGCGGCCGGACCGTCCCGTCGGTCGTCGCCTTCACCAAGACCGGCGAGCGGCTCGTCGGCCAGCTGGCCAAGCGCCAGGCCGTCACCAACCCGACCAACACGGTCTATTCGATCAAGCGCTTCATGGGCCGCCGCTGGGACGACCCGGAGGTCAAGCGCAGCAAGGGCCTCGTCCCGTACACGATCGAGAAGGACGCCAAGAGCGACGGCGTCTCGGTGAAGCTGGCCGACGGCAAGTCGTACACGCCGCCCGAGATCAGCGCGATGATCCTGCAGAAGCTCAAGACGGACGCTGAGGCCTACCTCGGCGAGAAGATCACCGAGGCGGTCATCACCGTCCCGGCCTACTTCGACGACACGCAGCGCCAGGCGACCAAGGACGCCGGGCGGATCGCCGGTCTCGACGTCAAGCGGATCATCAACGAGCCGACCGCGTCCGCGCTGGCCTACGGCCTCGACAAGAAGGGCGACGAGAAGATCGCCGTCTATGACCTGGGCGGCGGCACGTTCGACATCTCCATCCTCGAGCTGGGCGAGGGCGTCTTCGAGGTCAAGGCGACCAACGGCGACACGCACCTCGGCGGCGACGACTTCGACCAGCGCGTCATCGACTGGCTGCTGGCCGAGTTCAAGAAGGACCAGGGCATCGACCTGGCCAAGGACCAGCAGGCCCTCCAGCGCCTCAAGGAGGCGGCCGAGAAGGCGAAGATCGAGCTGAGCTCGACCGCGACGACCGAGATCAACCTGCCGTACATCACCGCCGACGCGACCGGGCCGAAGCACCTCGTCGTGTCGCTCTCGCGGGCGAAGCTCGAGGACCTCGTCGCCGACCTGGTCGAGAAGACCAAGGGGCCGGTGCTGGCCGCGATGAAGGACGCCGGGCTCAAGCCGGCCGAGATCGACGAGGTCATCCTCGTCGGCGGCATGACCCGGATGCCGGCCGTCGTCGAGGCGGTCAAGGCGATGTTCGGGGGCAAGGAGCCGCACAAGGGCGTCAATCCGGACGAGGTCGTGGCCATCGGCGCCGCGATCCAGGCCGGCGTCCTGGCCGGTGACGTCAAGGACGTCCTGCTCCTCGACGTGACACCGCTGTCGCTCGGCATCGAGACGCTCGGCGGGGTCATGACCAAGCTGATCGAGCGGAACACGACGATCCCGACCTCGAAGTCGCAGGTCTTCTCGACCGCGAGCGACTCGCAGTCGCAGGTCGAGATCCACGTCCTCCAGGGCGAGCGCGACTTCGCGGCCGACAACAAGACGCTCGGGCGGTTCATCCTCGACGGGATCCCGCCGGCCCCGCGCGGCATCCCGCAGATCGAGGTCACCTTCGACATCGACGCCAACGGCATCCTCGACGTCAAGGCCAAGGACCGGGCGACCGGCAAGGAACAGCAGGTCCGGATCACGGCGTCGTCGATGCTCGACAAGAGCGCCGTCGACCAGATGGTCCGCGACGCCCAGGAGCACGCCGACGAGGACAAGACGCGGCGCGAGGAAGTCGAGACCCGCAACCAGGCCGAGGCCCTCACGTTCCAGGCCGAGCGCGCGATCAAGGACCTCGGCGACAAGGTCTCGTCCGAGGACAAGGTCGAGGTCGAGAACAAGGTCGAATCGCTCCGCGAGGCGCTCAAGGGCTCCGACATGGAGATCGTCCGGGCGGGGATGACCTCCCTGGCCGAGGTCCTCCAGCGAGTGTCGACGGCGGCCTACCAGGCGGCCTCGGCGGCCGGCGACTCCGGGAACGGCACGTCCGAGGGCGGCGCCGGGGAGCCCGGCCGACGGGGCGGGCGACGGTGCCGGTGAAGGCGCCGCGGCCGACGAGGAGACCGTCGAGGGCGAGTTCAAGGAGGTCTGACCCTCCGAGGTCCTCGCCGAACACGGAACGGCCCGCAGGGAAACTGCGGGCCGCTTCGTCTATGTCTACGGCGCGAGCGATCGTCAGGACTCGCAGAGCGCAGGGGTCACGGTCGAGGCCAATGTCGAGGCTCGTCGCGTTGGTCATCGCCGCGTCCCTCGCGCTGAGCTGGCGCCGGATGCACGGCTCGCGCGACGGCGTCGCCCGAGGGGCGCCTCGTCGCCGACGGCGCCGGTGGGCTGGCCGTCGCGGGAGCCGATGGCGCGATCGATCCCGGTCGACTGGCCAGACGGCGTGGGCATCGGACGGGACGGGACCGGCTCGTCTGACGAACGCACTCGCAAGCCATCGCGCACGAGGGTGAATCCGTCAGGATGGCCGGCGGTGTCCCTGGGGACGGACCCGAATCCGCCGCCTGCGGCCTGATCTCGGTCGAGCGCATCCGGTCCACCGACGCGTTACGATGACAACATACCGACTGGTCGGTCGGTTTGTTGGACGGAGTCGGGATGGGCCGAGACGAGGGAAGGGCGCCGACGCAGGCGGAACGGAGTCGGGCGCGGCGGGAACAGATCCTGGACGCGGCGTTCCACACGTTCTCGCGGCGTGGGTATCGTGACACGGCCGTTGACGAGATCGCGGCCGCGGCTGAGACGAGTAAGGGCGGGGTCTACTTCCACTTTCCGACCAAGGAAGCGATCTTCCGCGAGCTGATCAAGACGACCGCGGACCGGTTGGCGGCCAAGGTCGAGAAAGCGGTCGCCGAGCAGACCGAGCCGATCGCCCGCGCCGATGCCGCCCTTCGCACGGTCCTGCTCACGTTCGCCGGCCATCGGACGATGGCGCGCTTGCTGTTCGTCGACGCGATGGGCGCGGGGAGGGTCTTCAACGCGGAGACGAACGCCCTCCACGACCGGTTCGCGGCGATGATCGCGGGGTATCTCGACGAGGCGGTCGCGGCCGGCACCATCCCGCCGATCGACACGGCGCTGACCGGCGTCGCCTGGTTCGGGGCGCTCAACGAAGTCGTGGCGCGCTGGCTGCTGATCGATGATCCGGAGCCCCTCGAAACCGTCTACCCCACGCTGCGCGCGCTGCTGCTTCGAAGCGTCGGGGTCGACGAGACGCGGATCGCCCAAGGCTCGGCGGCGGCCCCGTGACCGTCACCGACCGGCGCATGGCCGCACGAGCGTCAGGACGACTCGCCTGGACAGCCAGACCTGCGGTACCCATCGATCCGATCGACCTGTTCGCCGCGGCCCGGGCGCTCGGCATCGAGGCGGCGCTCTGGCTCCAGCCGGGCGCCGATCGATCGATCATCGGGATCGGGCGTGCCTGGGCAGTCGAGGGAGGTGGTCCGGACCGGTTCACGGCCGCGGCGACGGCGTGGCGCGCTTTGCTCGCGGATGCGATCGGCACCGACGCCGAGGTCCCGGAGACCGGCCCGACCCTCCTTGGAGGACTCGGGTTCAGTGGCCGGCTGCCCGCCGCGGGGGATCCGTGGGCGTCGTTCGGTCCCGCCTCGCTCGTGCTGCCCACCTTCGCCTTCGCCCAGGCCGGAACACGTGCCGGGCTGACGATCGCGATCGGTCCCGACCAAACGGCGGAGGCTGACCCCGGCGACGTCGAGCGGCGATGGGACGAGCTAGTCCGACCGATCGACACGGCGCAAGCGGATGCGGGCCGACTTCGGCTGATCGACGAACGGCCGGACCGCGCTACCTGGGACCGGACCGTCGGCCTCTTCGCCGGCGCCGTCGGTCGTGGGCGGATCGACAAGGTCGTGCTGGCCCGGCGTGTCGTCTACGACGCAACGGCCGACCTCGACGTGGTCGGCGCGCTGCGGCATCTCGCCCGGACCGCGCCCGAGAGCACGACCTTCGCCTTCACCCGGAACGGATCGACGTTCCTCGGCGCCACGCCAGAGCGCCTCGTCCGGACGGTGGGCCGCGCCTTCGAGACGACCGCCATCGCGGGTTCGGCGCCGCGCGGGCGGGATCCCGAGGACGACGCGCGACTCGCAGGCGCCCTGCTCGCCAGCGAGAAGGAACGCGAAGAGCATGCCGTCGTCGTCGATACGCTGCGTACCGGCCTGATGCCGATCGTCGATGACCTGCACATCGCCGACACGCCGGCCATCCTGCCGCTGCGCCACCTCCAGCATCTCGTGACTCCGATCACCGGGACCACCCACGACGAGGCCGGGCTCCTCGCGCTGGCCGAGCGGATCCATCCGACCCCGGCCGTCGGTGGGGCGCCGCGCGAGGTCGCCCTGGCGATGATCGATGAGCACGAAGGCTTCGATCGCGGCTGGTACGCCGGGCCGATCGGCCGCCTCGAGCGCCGATGGCGACGGGGAACTGATGGTGGCCTTGCGCTGCGGGATCGTGGCCGGCCCGCGAGCCACGCTCTTCGCGGGCTGCGGGATCGTCGCGGACTCCGAGGCGGAGCGGGAATGGGCCGAGTCCGGCTCAAGCTCCGGACGATGCTGGCCGCGCTCGGCGGGACCGCGGAGGACGATCGATGACCGATGTCCTCGCGCTCCGTGGGATCGTCTCGGAGCTGGTCGAAGCGGGCGTCTCCGACGTCGTCGTCTGCCCCGGGTCGCGCTCGACACCGCTCGCGCTTGCCGCGAAGGCCCACCCAGGCCTGCACGTCCGCGTCCTGCTCGACGAGCGGTCCGCCGGGTACTTCGCGCTGGGGATGGCCAGGGCGTCGCGACGACCGGTCGCCGTCATCGTGACGTCGGGGACCGCCGTCGCGAACCTCTTGCCGTCCGTCGTCGAGGCGTCGCTGGCGCGGGTGCCGCTCGTCCTGCTCACCGCCGATCGCCCACCGGAACTGCGAGATCGCGGCGCGCCGCAGACCATCGACCAGGGACACATCTTCGGCGGTCATGTCCGCTGGTTCTCGGAGTTGCCGCTGCTTGATGGCACGACCGAGACGCGACGACACGTCCGCTCGGTGGTCGGGCGGGCGGTCGCGACGGCGTGCGCCGGTCCGGCGGGTCCGGTCCACCTCAACATCCCGTTTCGTGAACCGCTGGTGCCCGGCGGCGCGCTCGGGCCGCTCGAGGCCGAGGCCGACGGCGCCTGGACCTCGCGATCGTTCACCGAGGTCGTCGCCGGCCGACCCGCACTGGCCGCCGACGACGTCGCGGACCTGGCCGGGCGCCTCGCCACGACGGAGCACGGCCTGATCGTCGCCGGACCCTCGGACGACCCGGAGCTGCCGGCCGCCCTCGCGCGCCTGGCGGCGGCGTCCGGCTACCCGATCGCGGCCGATCCGCTCTCCGGTGTTCGCTGCGGGCCGCACGATCGGGCGCTGGTCCTGTCGCACGCGGACCATCTGGTCCGGTCCGGCCCATGGCGGGACGACCACCTGCCTGAGCTGGTGATCCGGTTCGGGGCGACGCCGACCTCCAAACCGCTGCTGACGCTCCTCGGCGACGCCATGCCAGTGCAGATCGTGGTCGATGGGGACGGCGGCTGGAGCGATCCGGCGATCATCCCGACGACCTTCATCCACGCCGATGCCACATCGACGGCGGTCGCCGTCGCGGCCGAGCTGGAGGCCCGAACCGCTGGAAGGCGGGAACGCGCCCGACCCGGCGTGGGCCGCCGCCTGGACCGACGCCGACCAGGACGCAGATCGCGCGCTCCTCGACTGGCTGACCGGTGTCGTGGCGCGCGCGGAACCGTTCGAGGGACAACCGTTCGCGGTGCTCGGTGAGATGCTGCCCGACGGTGCCCTGCTGTGGGCCGGCAACAGCATGCCCGTCCGCGATCTCGACGACTGGTTGCCGGCGACCAGCCGCGCCATCCGGCCGCTCTCGAACCGGGGCGCCAACGGCATCGACGGCGTCGTCTCGACGGCGCTCGGCGTCGGCGGCCGCCGAGGTCGGTCCGGTCGTCCTCGTCGTCGGGGACGTCTCGTTCCTGCACGACCTCAACGCGCTGGTCAGCGCGCGGCTGCACGACCTGTCGGCGACGATCGTGCTCATCGACAACGACGGCGGCGGCATCTTCTCGTTCCTGCCGCAGGCGACCACGGACGCGCCCGAAGTCGGCCTCCCCGAGCACTACGAGGAGCTGTTCGGGACGCCGCACGGCATCGATGTCGGACCGATCGTGACGGCGCTCGGCGGGGAGTATCGATCGGTCGGACCCGGCGAGCTCGCCGCCGCGATCAGTGACTCGGTGGGCCGTCCTGGGGTCCAGGTCCTGTCGTTCCGCACCGACCGGACGCGCAACGTCGAGCTGCATCGCGAAGCCGCCGCCGTCGTCGCGGACGCACTCACCGAGTCGTGACCGGCATGCGTCGTCGACGGCCTCCGGTGGGAGGTCCGGATCCGAGGGGCCGGCGTCCCGCTCCTGCTGCTCCACGGCTTCACGGGCCGCGGTTCGAGCTGGGGAGCGCACGCGACGGCGTTCGCCCGCCAGTTCCGGCTCGTCACGGTCGATCTGCCCGGGCACGGCCGCTCCGGCGTCCCGGGCGACCCGACCCGAGCGAGCGTCGAGCGGTCGGCCGACGACCTCGCCACGATCCTGGGGCGAGCCCGTGCGGCGCCCGCCCACGTCCTCGGCTACTCGCTCGGCGCCCGCATCGCCCTCCGGCTGGCCATCGCCCACCCGTCCGTCGTCCGACGCCTCATCCTCGAGAGCCCGTCGGCGGGCATCGCCGACCAGACCGAACGGCAGGCCCGTCGCGGCGCCGACGGCGCCCTCGCCGACAGACTCGACCGCGACGGGATCGACGCCTTCGTCGACGAATGGGAGCGACAGCCGATCTTCGCCTCGTACGCCGCGATGCCACCCGCTCGACTGGCAAGGATCCACGAAGACCGGCTGCGCAACCGCCCGGCGGGTCTCGCCACCAGCCTCCGCGGCGCCGGCCAGGGGAGCATGGCACCCCTCCACGACCGCCTCGCCGAGGTTCACGCGCCGACGCTCGTCGTCGCGGGCAGCCCTTGACCCGCTCGGAGCGGGTCGGGCGGCGTCGATCGCGGCTGGGATCCCCGGCGCCCGACTGGCGACCGTGGCCGAAGCCGGCCACGCCCCGCACCTCGAGACACCGACCCGCTTTCGCGACCTCGCCCTCGCATTCCTGGAGGAGGACCCCGCCGCATGACCGCCGCTGTGACCTGGACCAACGTGGTCGACTTCGAGGACATCCGCTACGAGCACTCGGGGACCGGGATCGCCCGGGTGACGATCGATCGACCCGAGGTCCACAATGCCTTCCGCCCCGAGACGATCAAGGAGATGATCGACGCCTTCGCGCGGATCCGCGACGACGCCTCGATCGGCTGCGCGCTGCTGACCGGCGCCGGCGACAAGGCGTTCTGTTCCGGGGGCGACCAGCGCTTCAAGGACCGCGGCGGCTATGTCGGTGGCGACGGCCTTGCCCGCCTCAACGTCCTCGACCTCCAGCGTCAGATCCGCTCGCTGCCGATCCCCGTCATCGCATTGGTGAACGGCTACGCGATCGGTGGCGGCCAGGTGCTCCAGGTCGTCTGCGATCTCGCGATCGCCGGTGACAACGCGATCTTCGGGCAGGTCGGCCCGCAGGTCGGCAGCTTCGATGCCGGGTTCGGCGTCGGGCTGCTCGCACGCCTGGTCGGCGACCGGAAGGCCAAGGAGATCTGGTTCCTGTGCCACCGCTACAGCGCCGCCGACGCGCTCGAGATGGGGCTCGTCAATCGTGTGGTCCCGCTCGCGGACCTCGAAGGCGCCGGCGTCGAATGGGCGCACGAGATCCTGGCGATGAGCCCGACCGCGATCCGTTTCCTGAAGTCGGCCTTCCTCGTGGCGACGGACGGCCTGGCCGGGATGCAGGAGTTCGCCGGCAACGCGACTGGCCTCTATTACACGACCGACGAGGCGCACGAGGGCTCGCGCGCCTTCCTCGACAAGCGGCGCCCCGACTTCTCGACCTACCCGCGCCGCCCGTGACCCTCGCGACCGCGAACCCCGCGCCCGAGCGCCCGTCGGCGGTTCGGATCTGGCTGCTCGCCATCCGGCCGGCGACCCTGCCGGCCGCGGTCAGCGGCGTGATCGTGGGGCTCGGGGCCGCGCTCGCGGTCGACGCGCCGTTCCGCCTGGATACCGCGCTCGGTTGCCTGGTCGTGGCGATCCTCCTCCAGGTCACGGCCAACCTCGCCAACGACCTGTCCGATTTCCGGAAGGGCGCCGACACGCCGGATCGCACCGGCCCAGTCCGAGTCGCGGCGGCCGGCCTCGTGACCGAGCGGCAGCTCGAGGTCGCCATCGCGCTGACCATCGGGCTGGCCGGTGTGGTCGGGCTGTGGCTGACGGTCGTCGGCGGACCGGTCCTGCTCGCCCTCGGGATCCTGGCCGTGATCGCCGCGCTCGCCTATACCGGCGGTCCATGGCCGTATGGCTACCGTGGGCTCGGCGAAGTCTTCGTGTTCGTGTTCTTCGGGCTCGTCGCGGTGGTCGGGACCGCGTACCTGCAGGCCGGCCGCCTGGAGCCGCTGTTCTTCGCGGCGGCGATCCCGGTCGGCGCCCTGACGACGGCGATCCTCGTCGTCAACAACCTGCGCGACATCCCGACCGACGAGGCGGCCGGCAAGCGGACGCTGGCGGTGATCCTGGGTGCGGACAAGACGGCCACCGAGTACGGCCTCCTGCTCGCGGTCGCGTACCTGGTGCCGGCGATCCTGGAGCCCAACGGCGGCGGCCTGACGGTCCTCCTGCCGCTCCTCACGATCCCACTTGCCCTGCCCCTGTTCAGGACGGTGCAGACGTTCGACGAGCCGCGCCAGCTCAACCCGGTCCTCAAGGCGACCGCCCGCCTTGCGCTCGTCCATGGGCTGTTGTTCGCACTCGGGCTTGCCCTCTGGGGCGCCGTCGCGTGACGGTCATCCGCGCCCTCGTCGCCGACCGCGTCCGCGTCCCGTTTCGTCGGCCGTTCCCGACCGCGAAGGGCATGTGGGTGGAGCGCGACGCGTGGCTCATCCGCCTGTTCGACGAGGACGGCCGGGTCGGGCTCGGAGAGGCAGTCCTCGAGTCCGAGCCGGGCGAGACCGCCGACGTCATCCTGACGGCACTCATCCGCGAGGCAGTGGACGGCGTCTCCGACCGCCTTCCATCGATGGCGGAGCTGGACCTCCACGGCGCGCCAGGCCGGGCGCTCAACGCCGCGCTCGAGAGCGCGCTCCTCGACCTGGAACGGGTCGTCCCGGCTCACCTGGCGCCCGACGGCGACGGGGTCGGGGTCAACGCGACGATCCCGTCGCTCGGCACGGATGCCGCGGCGGAGGCGGCCCGGCAGTCGGTCGAGTCGGGGTTCCTGACGCTCAAGGTCAAGGCCGGCGCGGAACGGGAGACCGAGGTGCTCGTCGAGCGTGTCCGAGCCATCCGGGACGCGGTCGGGCCGGACGTCCTGATCCGGCTTGACGTCAACGGGGCATGGGACCTGGTCACCGCCGAGGATCGCCTCGAGGCGATCGCCAGGTTCGACATCGAATTCGTCGAGCAACCACTCCCGGGCGACGATATCGATGGTCTGGCCGAGTTGCGCCGCCGCGTCCGGGTCCCGATCGCGGCCGACGAGGCCGCGAGTTCCGTTCGCGCCGTCCGCGACCTCCTCCGCGCCGAGGCGGTCGACGTACTGGTCATCAAACCGGC
Organism: uncultured Chloroflexia bacterium; assembly: GCA_963746865.1. Taxonomy (GTDB): domain Bacteria; phylum Chloroflexota; class Limnocylindria; order Limnocylindrales; family CSP1-4; genus SPCO01. The sequence goes on along the minus strand of CAVVDB010000004.1, from coordinate 464,716 downwards.
ACGTGTCGGCGGGCCCGCCGCCGTCGCCGAGATCGCCGACCTTGCGGCGGAGCACGGGGTGCCGGTGGTCGTCAGCACGCTGTTCGAAACGGGCGTCGGGATCGCGGCGTCGCTGGCTGCGGCGGCCGCCCTGCCGGAGGTCCCGACCGACCGATGGCCGACGCCACCCGACCATGGCCTGGCCACCGCCGGCCTGCTGGACCACGACCTCCTCGCCGAGTCGCTGATCGTCGCGGATGGACGGATGCACGCCCCGGCGAGGGCCGGGAGTGGCGGGCTCGGGATCGTCCTCGACGATCGGGCCGTGGCGCGGTTCCGCGTGGAGGCCGTCGGGAGCGCGTCATGACCCGGTTCGCGTCGTTCGCCGACTCCGCTCGGCTGGCAGCCGCCGAGCGTCCCGGCGACGTGGCGGTCGTCGATGGTGGCGGGCACTGGACGTGGCGGGACCTCGACGAGCGTGCGGGAGCCGTGGCCGGTGGCCTGGTTCGGGCTGGCGTCAGGCCCGGCGATCGCGTCGCGCTGCTGACGCGCCCGTCGGTGGGGGCGGTGGCCGTCCTTCACGGCATCGCGCGCGTCGGCGCGGTCGCGGCCCCGCTGCGGAACCGGCCTGACCTCGACGGAGCTCGGCATGCCACTGCAGCGATCGACCCGAAGGTGGTCATCTCCGGCATCGGGTTCGAGACGGCCGCCGGCGTGCCTCGGCGGCACGACGCTTGCCATCGACGACCTCGTCGCCTCGGACGCGGACGAGTGTCGCGGCGACGCCGGTCGACCCAGGTGCGCCCGCCGTCGCGGTCCTGACCTCGGGGACGACCGGGCGCCCGAAGGTCGCCGTCCTCTCGGCGGCCGCCCTCGTCGCGAGCGCACGAGGCATGGCTCGCGGCGCTGCCCCCCGCCACGGGCTGGCTGCTGGCGCTCGGTCTCGGACACGTCGCCGGCCTTGGCGTCGTCTGGCGAGCCGCCTTGGACGGCGTGCCGCTCGTCGTCCTGGCTCGCCCGGATCCGGCGGAGATCGTCGCCGCGCTGACCCGTGAGCCCGGACCCAGCCACGTGTCCGTCGTGCCGACGACCCTGGTGCGGATCCTGGATCTCGTCGCGGATGGTCCACCGCCGACCGACCCTCCGAGCCGTCCCGCTTGGCGGCGGGCCGATCGACCCGCGCTTGTCGACCGAGCGCTCCGGGCGGGCTGGCCGGTCGTGCCGACCTACGGCCTGTCCGAGGCAGGCTCCGGCGTGACGGCCCTCCCGACCGCAGAGGTCGAGGCGCATCCAGGGACGGCAGGCCGCCCACTCCCCGAGGTGGAGCTTCGGATCGCGAACCCGGAGCGTGACGGCGTCGGCGAGATCGAGGTCGAGCACGCCGGCGCGGTTCTCGGGCTACCTCGGCGACCCGACCGCGACCGCCGCCGCCTTCACCGAGGACGGCTGGCTCAGGACCGGCGACATCGGCCGCCTCGACGCCGACGGCTACCTGACCGTGCTCGACCGCCGGACCGACCGGATCGTTCGTGGCGGCGAGAACATCTCGCCCGCCGAGGTGGAGGACGTCCTGCTTGCCCATCCGGCGATCGCCGATGCGGCCGTCGTGGCCCGGCGCGACCCCACCTTCGGTCATGTGCCGATCGCCGTGATCGTGGTCCGCGGCGAGGATCCGAGAGACGACGCGCTGACGGCGTTCGCTCGCGCTCGACTGGCTGCCTTCAAGGTCCCGGTCGCCTTCGTCCGGCTCGGGGCCCTGCCGCGCACGACGGCCGGCAAGCTTCGACGAGCCGAGCTGCGAGCGACCCTCGACCCTGAACCGGCGACGACCCGGACGACCGTGTCATCGAGCGCCCGGGCGGCGTCCGCCTCGCCGGAGCGCCGATCCGGCGACGGGCCGGATCCACCTCCTGCTGCTTCATGGCACGCTGTCGACCGCCGGTCAGCTCGGCGGCCTCGCCCGGGTCCCTTGCCGCGACCGGCGCGTTCACGGTCCACGCCGTCGACCGCCGCGGGAGTGGCCGCAGCCGACTGGACGACCCGGCCCCGCTCGATGTCGCCGTCCACGTCGACGATCTCGTCGGCCCTGCTCGACGCCGAAGGGGCACGGGACGCCGTCCTTGTCGGCGTCAGCTTCGGTGGCGTGGTCGCCCTCGAGTTCGCCGCGCGCCTGGCCGGATCGGGCGCTGGCCGTCGTCGCCTACGAGCCGCCGTACGGACCGCTCGCCGACGCGCGGACCCAGCGCGCCTTCGCGCGCGTGGCGACCACCACGGAGCGTGCCTTCCGGGCGGATGGGGCGCCGTCGGCCGCGGCGGCCTTCATGCGCGGCGTGGCCGGCCGCGACGCCTGGGATCGGCTCCCGGATCGGGCGCGTACGTTCCTGGAAGGGGAGGGGACCAGCGCCTACGTCGACGCCGGCCTGCGCGGCCTCGACCCGAGCGGCCTCGCGTCCATCACGGCACCGACCACGATCCTGACCGGCGACGCCAGCGAACCCTTCTACCGGCCCATCGCCGAGGCCCTCGTCGAGCGCATCCCGGGTGCTCGTCACGTGCGATTGCCCGGGATGACGCATCCTTCACCCATCACCGACCCCGGCCCCGTCGCGGCCGCGGTCATCGACGCCCTGGCTGCGGCCGACGTCATGCCGATCGAGGAGTCCCGAACATGAGCCCAGCCCCGGAGGAGGCGCCGTCGGGACGCGCCACGGATCGAGGGAATGCCGCGTCCCCGGCCGAGGTCGGGGCGATGTTCGACGGCATCGCCCGCGTCTACGACCCGATGAACCTGGTCATCTCTGCGTTCCAGGAACCGCGCTGGCGGAAGCGGGCCGTGAAGCTGGCGGGCGTCCGTCCGGGCGACCGGCTGCTCGACGTGGCGACCGGGACCGGGAAGGTCGCCGCCGACCTGTGGAAGCGCGCCCAGCCCGACGGTGGCGTCCTCGCGGTCGACATCTCGCCCGGCATGATCCGGGTCGCGAAGCGTCGCTTCGGCGACCGGCCAGGGCTCGACTTCGTGGTCGGCGACGCGCTCGCCCTGCCGACCGAGGACGGTACCTTCGATGCGGCGACGATCGCCTTCGGGATGCGCAACCTGCCCGACTACGGCAAGGGCTTCGCCGAGATGGCCCGCTCCGTCCGCCCGGGTGGCCGGGTCATCTGCCTCGAGATCGCTCGTCCGAGCAGCCGGCCGGCACGGATCCTCCAGTTCTGGTTCGACAAGATCGTGCCGGTCATCGGCCGGGTCGCGGGCCAGGGCGGCGCGTACGGCTACCTCGTCCGCAGCGTCAAGGGCTACCCGGGCCCCGACCGGATCGCCGAGATCATGCGCGAGGTCGGTCTCCAGGATGTCTCCTGGCAGCCGATGTCCGGCGGGATCGTGACCCTGCACACCGGGACGGTGCCGCAGCGATGACCGCGACGCCATCGGTGCCACTCATCCACGCCCGCGGGCCTGACCAAGCAGTTCGGCGAGTTCACCGCGGTCGACGCCATCGACTTCGACGTCGCGCTCGCGGCGAATCGTTCGGGTTCCTGGGACCGAACGGCGCCGGCAAGACCTCCACGATGCGGATGATCGGCTGCGTTTCGCCGATCAGCGGCGGGACCCTGACGGTGATGGGCCTGGACCCGGCCACCCATGGGTCGCAGATCCGCGCGAACATCGGCGTAGTGCCGCAGACGGACACCCTTGACACGGAGTTGACGGTCCGCGAGAACCTGTCGATCTACGGGCGCTACTTCGGGCTCAGCCGGGCCGAGGTCGCCCGCCGGGCCGACGAACTCCTCGAGTTCGCGCAACTGACCGAGCGCGCCGACGACCAGGTCGAACCGCTGTCGGGCGGGATGAAGCGACGGCTCACGATCGCCCGCTCGCTCATCAACGAGCCGACCGTCCTGCTCCTCGACGAACCGACGACCGGCCTCGACCCGCAGGCGCGTCACCTGCTGTGGGACCGCCTGTACCGGCTCAAGCAGCGCGGCGTAACCCTCGTCCTGACAACGCACTACATGGACGAAGCCGAACAGCTGTGCGATCGGCTCGTGGTCATGGACAAGGCAAAGATCGTCGCCGAGGGCAGTCCGCGCGGCCTCATCGAGCAGTACTCGACGAAAGAGGTCGCCGAGCTTCGCTTCGCCCCGGGCATCGCCGACACGCTCGACGGCCGACTGGACGGGATCGCCCAACGGGTCGAGCACCTCCCGGACCGGGTCCTGCTCTACGCGGACGACGGCGAGGCCGCCGCCTTCGCGGTCCACGAGCGTGGCCTCAAGCCCGAGACCGTGCTCGTCCGCCGCTCCTCGCTCGAGGATGTCTTCTTGCGCCTGACCGGGCGTTCGTTGATCGACTAGGACGACGCCGCGTGTCCTCACTCGCCCATCCGACCTCGACCATCGGTCGCGTCTTCGAACATCGGTACCTCCAGTACCGGCGGACCTTCCGTGCGTCGGTCTTCTCGTCGTTCCTGTCGCCGGTCCTGTTCCTGACCGCGATGGGCCTGGGCCTCGGCGCGTACGTGTCGGATCCCTCCGCGCTCGATGGCGTCCCGTACCTGGTGTTCCTGGCACCGGGTCTCCTGGCCGCCACCGCGATGCAGTCGGCGTCGTTCGAGGCGACCTTCCCGATCATGGGCGGGCTCGTGTGGAGCCGGACCTTCCACGCGATGTACGCGACGCCGATCTCGCCACGCGACATCGCGCTCGGCAACCTCGCCTGGATCGCCGCGCGGCTGCTGCTGATCACCTCGATCTTCACGATCGTGATCGTGGCCTTCGGCGCCGCCGAATCGCCGCTCATCGTGCTGGCGATCCCGGCCGCGATCCTGACCGGGATGGCGTTCGCCGGCCCGATCGCGGCGTTCGCGGCGACGCAGAAGACCCCGAACCGGTTCGCGGCCATCTTCCGCTTCGGGATCACGCCGCTCTTCCTGTTCTCGGGGACCTTCTTCCCGATCAGCTCGCTACCTGATGCCTTACAGGCGTTCGCCTGGCTGACGCCGCTCTTCCATGGGGTCGCGCTGACCCGCGGGTTGTCGCTGGGGACGATCGCCGACGAGCCGGTCGCCGCCGCGATCCACGTCATCTACCTGACCACGCTCGCCGTGGTCGGGTCGTGGCTGACCATCCGGACCATCAGCCGCCGGCTGGTGAAGGGATGACGATGCTGCGGGTCGTCCCGGCATTCACGCTCGGCAGCCGGCGGTCGCTCCGGCTGATCGAGCGGAACCTGTACGTCTACAAGCACGGCTGGATGATCCTGTTCTCGGGGTTCTTCGAGCCGCTCTTCTACCTGCTCGGGATCGGCTTCGGTCTAGGCGCCCTCGTCGGGACCATCCCGGGACCGAACGGCGAGGAGATCAGCTACCAGTTGTTCGTGGCGCCAGCACTCCTGGCCAGCGCAGCGATGAACGGCGCGATCACCGAGAGCACGTTCAACTTCATGTTCAAGCTGCGCTACAACAAGACGTTCGACTCGATCCTGATCGACCCCGCTGTCACCGGGCGATATCGCGGTCGGTGAACTCGGCTGGGCGCTGATCCGCGGCGGGCTGTACGCCGTCGGGTTCATGGGCGTGATGCTCGTGCTCGGGCTGTTCGCCTCGCCATGGGTCATCCTCGCGGTCCCGGCGGCGCTGCTGGTCGGCTTCGCGTTCGGGGCGGTCGGGATGGCCGCGACGTCGTTCATGCGGTCCTGGCAGGACTTCGACCTGATCCAGCTCGTCGTCCTGCCGATGTTCCTGTTCTCCGGCCACGTTCTTCCCGATCGACGCCTACCCGCCGGCTGCTCCAGGCGATCGTCCGGATCACGCCGCTCTACCAGGGCGTGGACCTCATCCGGTCGCTCACCGTCGGGGCGATCTCGCCGGTCCTCCTGGTCCACGTGGCGTATCTGTCGATCATGGGGTTCGTCGGGCTGGCGATCACGGGGCGCCGGCTCGACAGGCTGCTGCTCAAGTAGGTCGGTCGTGACCGATCGCGCCGCGCTGGCGGCGCTGACCGAGGAGATCGTCGCCTGTCGCCGCTGTCCGCGGCTGGTCGAATGGCGCGAGCGTGTCGCGCACGACAAGGTCCGGCGGTTCCGGGACGAGACGTACTGGGGCCGGCCGGTGCCCGGCTTCGGGGATCCGGACGCACGGATCCTGCTGCTCGGACTGGCGCCGGCGGCCCACGGCGGCAACCGGACGGGTCGGGTCTTCACCGGCGACGCGTCAGGGGATTTCCTGTGGGCGGCCTTGCATCGGGCCGGTCTCGCCGATCGTGCGGCCAGCCGCCGTGCCGACGACGGCCTGACGCTTGCGCGACGTCTACATCGCCGCCGCGGTCCGCTGCGCGCCACCGGCCAACAAGCCGACGATCGAGGAACGGGACACGTGCGCGCCGTTCCTGGTCCGCGAGGTCGCCCTGCTGGGGCAGCTTCGGGTGGTCGTCGCCCTCGGTGCGTTCGGCTGGGACGCGGCGCTGCGGACGTTCGCGGCGCTGGGCCACGAGGTTCGGCCGAAGCCCCGATTCGGTCACGCCGTCGACGCGGTCGCCGGACCGTACACGCTGATCGGCTCGTACCACCCGAGCCAGCAGAACGTCTTCACCGGTCGTCTGACCGCGCCGATGTTCGACACCGTTATCCGGCGCGCCCGAGGACTGGTGGCCGTGGAGGTCTAGACCAGGCTGCTTGTCTTGGCTTGGGTATTGCCAGCGCCAGGGTTCGCCGTATCGTTCAAGGCGAAATGTCGATGGACGCAGTCATAGCGTGGATTGACTCGGTCGCCATACCCCTCTGCATCGCGCTGTTCGTGCTCGGAGCCGTTCTCGCGGTGGCTGACTCGATACGAGCGCCAGGAATTCAGTTTCGAGGCTTCAAGCTCATGGCTGCACCGGTCTTCCTGTTGCCGGTCGTGAATGAACTCCGTTGGCTCGCTCACCCACCCTTCAGCCCGAGCGACGAGTTCGCTCTGTGGCTCATCACGACCTTCCTGTCAGTCGCCCTGCTGATCGGATTTCTCGCGGCCGCGATGTGGCTCATCCGCCTTCGACCGCCGGAGAAATCCTGACTCGCATCAATCCGGACGTGGTTCCAGGCCCCAGGACCCATCGCAAACAGGAGACGTTCACCGGCCACTCGAAGGCCTCAGACGGCAGCGAGCCAGCGCATGACCGGGGCGGCGATGGCGAACGAGTCGGCGATGAGGTCGACGAGCTGCGGGCTCATGACATCGTCGTCAGCGAGCCGGCGACCGAACGTCAGGTCCTTGTGCTTGAGCAACTCGGCCTCCGGATGGTCGGGCCGGAAGCCCGGCGGGACGCGTTTGAGCTTGTCGCCCGAGATCGAGCCGAACGTCTCGACGAACTCCCGTTCGTCGATAAGCCGCCGAACCGAGGCAGGGTCGGCCGCGACGGCCGCCCGGAAGGCCGTGAGCTTGGCGGTCGGCGGATGCCACATCCCTCCACCGACATAGACCTCGCCGGGCGCCATGTGGAAGTAGCCGCCCGGGTTGCCGCTTTCGCCGAAGCCGTGCGGACCGTCCGCATCGCCACCCTCGGCCCACGGGAATGACGCCGCCACGTTCGTCTTGTACGGTGACTTGTCCTTGCTGAATCGGACGTCGCGGTAGATCCGGAACGGAGACCGGGCCGGATCGGCACTCAGCGGGATCTTGCGCGCCTCGAAGCGGTCGGCCAGCGCGACGATCAGCGCCTCGAGTGGTTCCTTGAGGAGTCGTTCGTAGTCGACCTTCCGTGGCTGGAACCAGGCGCGATCGTTGTTCTCGGCCAGGTCGGCCAGGAACTGGATGGCCTCCGGACGGAAACCGGTGAAGGTCGGGGCGTCGACGGCCATGGCCGTCCTCCTGCAACGGGTTGGTCAGGAGGAATCTACGCCTGGGATCTCACCGAGTCATTCGGACGCCGAGCGGGCCGGCCTGTTCAGGCCCCGGGAGCGGACACCTGCTGTGCGTTCTGCCACGTGATGAGGCGGTACCCGAGGATGATCGGCAGCGGGATGTAGAACGGGAAGAGCCACCACGTCAGCAGGAAGGCGAGACCGGTGCCCAACATGCCGACGATGAAGCCCTCGCGCGGTCGCCGGATGGAAAGCAGGAGGCCGATGATCGCCATGCCGAGTCCGACGACGACGAAGACCATCCCGCTGTAGCTCCGGAAGTCGTCCTGGGCCAGCCCCGCCACCAGAAACAACGTGTACAGGACCGCTGCGACGCCGATCACGGCCAGCATCACCTTCGAGGTTCGCATCTGCATCCTCCCAGGGTCCTTCGCGGACCCGCGACGCTGCTGGAGTCGCCAGGTGACATCCGATGGGATCCCTCGTACCAGCCGACTCCATCGCTGGCGTTCGAGGCTTGACATCGTCCCGAGCCAGGCAGCGGCGTCGGCTTCGTCCCACAGGTCCGCCTCGATGAGGGTTCGCCTGTCTGCTGCCTGCTCCTCGCTCAGGCCCCTGGTGTAGAGCGCGACCCAGGCACGGATCGCGGAGGCGGCTCGTGCGCCCGCCTGTGCCGGCTGATCGCCGAGGCTCGCACTCATGTCGTCGCGGCCCCGCGGTCCGTGGCCGTGTTTGCCCGGCGGACCGGGTCGGCCGCGGCGTGGGCCGCCTCGCCAGCCAACGTGATCCGGTGATAGCGGCGTCGAGGTCGACCCTCGAGTGCGGCGATCTCCGGGTCCTCCCAGCGGCGGTCGATCGCGCCGGACTCGGCCAGCCGGTCGAGCGCCTTGTAGAGCGTGCCGTACGCGGTGAGTCGGCGGTCGTCGCCGATCGCTCGAAGCTCCGAGGCGATGAGGAAGCCGTGCGCCTCGGGCACGCCCTGGCGCCGAAGGGCCAGCAGGGCATCGAGGATCGCCACTTCGAGCGGGACCAGGGTGTCGGTCTTGCGTCGCATGGCGAAAGAATGCGCAGATATCTTCCTATTGTCAAGAGGCAGGTCATGGACCCCGGCCGCGCCGCCCTCCCGTATCCTTCGGTTTCCGTGGCCACGACCGAACGCGACTTCTACGAGACCCTGGGCGTCCAGCGCAACGCGAGCGACGCCGAGATCAAGCGCGCGTTCCGCAAGCTCGCCCAGCAGTGGCACCCCGACGTCAACACCGATCCGGCCGCCCAGGAGCGGTTCAAGGAGATCAACGAGGCCTACCAGGTCCTGTCCGACCCTGACCGGCGGTCGCGCTACGACACGTTCGGGCGGGCCGGCGTCGATGGCGGCGCGGCGGGCGCCGGCGGCTTCGAAGGGTTCGGTGGCTTCTCGGACATCTTCGACGCGTTCTTCGGTGGCGGAGCCGGCGCGGCCTCGGCCCGGCGTGGCCGCCCGCAGCCCGGCGCCGACCTCCGCTACGACCTCCGGATCACCTTCGAGGAGGCCGTCAAGGGCACCGAGAAGGAGATCGAGTTCACGGTCCTCCAGCGCTGCGAGACCTGCCATGGCAGCGGCGCGAAGGAGGGCACCGACCCGATCGTCTGCCCGCAGTGCGAAGGGCGCGGCGAGGTCCGCTCGGTCCGCCAGACGATGCTCGGCCAGATGGTCAACGTCAGCGCCTGCCCCGAGCTGCCAGGGCGAGGGCCGGATCATCGTGACCGCCTGCGAGACCTGCAAGGGCGACGGCCGGACCGAGCGCAAGCGCGCGATCCGCGTCACCATCCCGGCCGGCATCGACGAGGGCCACCAGATCCGCCTCTCCAACGAGGGCGAGGTCGGGCCACGGAGCGGACCGCCGGGCAGCCTCTATGTCGCCGTTCATGTGCTTCCTCACCCGTCGCTCAAGCGCGAGGGCACGGAACTGTTCTACGAGGCGCAGGTCTCCATCGTTCAGGCCGCGCTCGGCACGAAGATCACCGTTCCGACCGTCGAGGGCGAGGAAGAGGTCGAGATCAAGCCCGGGACCCAGCCCGATACGGAGATCCGGCTTCGGGGCAAGGGCGTGCCGCACCTTCGCCGGTCCGGGCAGCGCGGCGATCTCCACGTACTGATCGATGTCGTCGTGCCGACGAAGCTGTCGAAGAAGGCACGAGAGCTCCTCGAGGCGTACGCGGACGAGTCAGGCGAGTCGGTCGGGCATGGCGGCGGCGGGCTGCTCGAGAAGCTCGGCCTGGGTTGACCGCGAAGACAGGCCGAGACCGACAGCGAGCCCGCGGGCGCGTGGCTGGAGATCTCGGTCGAGGCCGACGTCGAGGCGGTCGAAGCCGTCAGCGAGATCCTCGGGCGTGTGGCGCCCGGCGGGACCTCGGTCGAGCCGGCGTTCGAACTCGTGGACGAAGGCCTGGGCGCCCGTCTCGACCCGAGCCGGCCGGCGATCGTCCGGGCCTACATCCCCGCACGTGATCCCGCGGCCGCGGAACGGGCCGCCGCGGAGATCCTGGTCGCGCTCGGTCATCTCCAGGCGTTCGGGCTGCGGCCGATCGGCGAGCCACGGACCCGGATCGTCCACGAGACCGACTGGGCCGATGCCTGGAAGGCGTACTTCCCGGTCATGCGGGTCGGCCGCCGTCTCGTTATCCGGCCGACCTGGCGACGCCACCGACGTCAGCCCGACGATGTCGTCCTCGCCCTCGACCCCGGGATGGCGTTCGGGACCGGGCTGCACCCGACGACGCGACTCTGCCTTGCCGGGATCGAAGCACTGTCGGATCGAGGCGAGCTGGCCGGCGCGCGCGTCCTCGACGTCGGCTGTGGCTCGGGGATCCTGGCCATCGCGGCGCTGAAGCTGGGCGCGGCGACCGCGCTCGGCGTCGATACCGACCCGATCGCGGTGGAGGCCACCCTTGCGAATGCGCGTCGGAACGCGCTCGTCCGGCGCCTGCGAGCACGCGACGGGAGCCTGCCGAGCGGGGAGTCCGGGTTCGATGTCGTCCTCGCGAACCTGATCGCGGGGGTCCTCGTGCCACTCGCGCCCGCCCTGCGCGACGAGCTCCTGCCCGGCGGGACGCTCATCGCGTCCGGGATCTTCATCGATCGCGAGACGGAGGTCGCGTCGGCGTTCGAGTCGGTCGGCCTCGGCGTGACGGCGCGCTGGGCCGAGGGCGACTGGGTGGCGCTGGGGGCTCGCCGGGGCTGAACGGCCGCACCGCCCTACAATCGGCGCGCGATGCCCTCGTACTTCCCGTTCCTGCTCGTCGCGCACATCATCCTGGCCGTCAGCCTGATCCTGCCGTCCATCCTCCTGCCGTTCGCACTCCGAACACGCCGCGCGACGGTCGAATCCGAGAGCCCGATCGTCCGCTGGCTGCTCTGGGCCCAGACCCACGGGACGATCGCGATCGGCCTCGGCCTGGCGCTCACCGGGATCGGGCTCGTGGCGGCCCTCGGCTCCCAGATGCTGCAGCAGCCCTGGCTCCTGCTCGCTTTGACGATCTACTTCGTCAACCTCGGCATCGCGTTCTTCATCCAGCGCCCGAACCTGCGCCGGCTCATCGGGATCAAGGCGGCCGACGACGACAAGACCTGGCTGGCGCGGGCGAAGCGGCAGCGTTACGTCTCGTACCTGATGGCCGGCCTCGTCGGGACGATCGGGTTCCTGATGAGCAGCAAGCCGGTACTCTGGTGACGCCGGGGGGCGTGGAGCGACCGATGTCAGCCGATTGCCTGTTCTGCCGGATCGTCGCCGGCGAGATCCCATCCGACCGGGTCCACGACGACGACCTGGTCATCGCCATCCGCGACATCGCGCCGCGTGCGCCGACCCACCTGCTGCTGATCCCGAGGCGGCACGTCGCGTCGGCGGCGGAGCTGACCGAGGCGGATGGCCCGATGTTGGGCCGCCTGTTCGCCGTCGCCGCCGAGCTGGCGCGGGCCGGCGGGATCGCCGACGACGGCTATCGGCTGGTCTCGAACGTCGGGCGGTGGGGCGGCCAGACGGTCGATCACCTCCACGTCCATCTCATGGGCGGGCGGGCGTTCGATTGGCCGCCAGGATGAGGATCGGCGGGCGCCTCGGGTCGGTCATCGCGGCAGGCGCACTGGCATCGTTCGTCGCCGGATGCGCCGCGTCAGGGGGTGCCGTGCCGTCGGCGCCCCTCGTCACATCCAAGCCCTCGACGACCGTCAGCGCCGCCGTCAACCTCACCCGCGCCGAGCTCGTGCGTGCGCTCGGGACGAAGAGCCTCGTCCTGTCCGACAGCCAGGCGGCCATCCGACCGGCCGAGGCGCCACTCCTGGGCGCCGCGCCGCGCGCCGTCTACCAGGTGATCCTCCCGCAGGACCCGAGCAAGGGCTTCATCGTCGTCTACGACTTCCTCGACACGACCCGCGCCGCCCAGGCCGCGGCCGAGCAGCAGGCCTACCTCGCGACGGGACCGGGGCGGGTCCAGCGTCCGCAGGGCACCGTCACCGTGATCCGCCAGGTCGGCTCGACGGTCGTGCTCTATGACTGGTTGCCGGCCGCGTCGCAGGATCCGTCCGCGGCAGGGATCCAGGCCGCCCTCGAGACGCTCGGCACCGGCTTCCCGGTCGCGAACTAGACAGCCGCTATTCACCCCGCGGCTGATGCGACCGACGGCCGACGTCGCGGCGGTCCGCTGAGCCGCCCCATGACTGACCTGGCCCCTGACGGCCCGCCCAAGCCATCTCGCCGGTCTTCTCAGCCGTCGGGTGCATAGTTTGGTCGCTGCCCGCCCGTCCGTCGGTCCTAACAGGCGCCCCATGAATAGCCGAGGTCCCGGATACGCCGTGGGACCTGCGCTCGCGCAGGACCCACGACTCACGAAGAGGCGGGAAGCTTCGTGTCCGCCGCGACCCAGGCGCGAACCTGGATGCGCTTGATCTTGAGCGTGTGGGTGCGCGGGAAGTCCTCCTCGGGCCAGAGGCGCCAGCCGGCGATCCGCTGGTTCGGCCCGAGGGTGGCGTTGGCAGCCTTGATGGCGGCGTCCATCCGCTCCCTGATGATGGCCGGCTCGGTCTCACCGATGGCGCCGGGCGAACCCGCGGCTGAGCCGAGGACGACCGCCTCGATCCGACCGGGCTCCGTCTCCAAGACCACGGAGTCCCGGATGCCCGCGATCCGCAGCGCGTTCTCGATGTCCTCCGGGTAGACCTTGAAGCCATTGGGCAGGACGATCCGGTCCTTGGTGCGACCCGACAGGATCAGGCGACCGGCGTCGTCCAGGTGGCCGATGTCACCGGTCTTGTACCAGCCGTCCTCGGTGAAGGCCTCGGCCGTTGCGGTCGGGTTCTCCCAGTAGCCGCGGAAGACGGTCGGGCCGCGAAACTGGACCTCGCCGTCGTCGGCGAGCCGCATCTCGACGCCATCGGGTGGACGCCCTACGGTGCCGAGGCCGTGGTCGTCGAGCCGCGTGCTGCTCCCGGTCCCCGTCTCGGTCGCGCCATAGCCCTGGAGGACCGTCACGCCGAGGTCCTCCCAACCCTGCTGGAGGGCCGGCGGCAGGAAAGCACCAGCGGACAGGAAGAGCCGGAAGTGCCCGCCGAGCTGTTTGTGGACGCTGCCGAACAACCTGGGCCGCAGGCCCATCGGCAGCCGGCGGGCGACGGCGCGCAACCGGGCGAAGGCGGTCTCGCGGTTGCGCTTCGCGACCTCGCGCTCGATGGCGCTCCAGAAGAGGTCGAGGACCTGCGGGACGACGACCATCGAGGTCACCCGGTGGTCGCGCAGCGCATCGAAGATGACGCGCGGGTTGCGGCTCCGGACATACAGGATGTCGGCTCCGACCGAGAGCGCGTAGTAGAGCCCGACCGATTGCTCGAGCAGGTGCGACAGCGGCAACAGCGAGACGATCCGGTGCTCCATCCGCGGGATGATCCGGTGGAACGTGTCGATCGCCGCCGATGACGTTGTCGTGGGCGAGCATCACGCCCTTCGGCGTGCCGGTCGTGCCCGAGGTGAAGACGAGCTCGAAGACGTCGGTGGCGGCGGGCGCCGGCCAGGTAGCGAGCTGGGCTTCCCAATCGGGCGGGAAGGTCGTGTCGGGTTCGGCGGTCAGGGCATCCACGGTGGTCGTCGGGAAGCGATCGAGGCCGGCCTCGCGCGGGTCGGGGGCGTCACGGCCCGTGCCGAGGATGAGATGCCGGGCGCTCGAATTCGCGACGATGCCTTCGACCGCGGACGGCGACATGCGGAGGTCGAGCGGGACCAGGATCAGCCCGGCCCGCATGGCCCCGAAATAGGTCGCGGGGAGTTCCGGCATCGACGGCGACCAGGTCAGCAGCCGGTCGCCGCGTTCAAGGCCGAGGGCGCGGAGTCGCCACGCGGCGATCCTGGATCGTCGGTCGAGTTCGCGGTAGCTCCAGGTCGTCGTCGACCCGTCGTCAAGCCGAAGACTCAGGGCGGTCTTGTCGCCGTTGGCGGCGACGGCCTCGGCGAGCAGATCGAGCAGGGTGTTCAGGATTTGCCCTCGATGCGGCGCCGGCACATCGTACGACGTCGACATCGCGGACTCGTTACGTGTCGGGCATCTGGACAGCCTTCTGCGCACCATCGCGGCCACACGTCCGCCGAAGATCGAACCAAACACACGTCGGCGGCACCAAGCTTGATGACAGGGTCGAAGATGTACCGGACGATGGAGTAGGCGTGGATCGAACGCTGGTCGAGAGGGCGCAACGAGGGGACCGGGAGGCCTATGCGCTCGTCGCGACCGAATCGAGCGATCGCCTCTTCTCGGTCGCCCTTCGCATCCTCCGGGACAGCGACGCCGCGAGTGACGCGCTCCAGACAGCGCTTGTCCAGATCTGGCGGGATCTGCCTTCGCTGCGAGATCCGGACCGGTTCGACGCCTGGTCATTCCGAGTCGTCCTGAACTGCTCTCGGGCGCATCGTCGTCGGGTACGCCAGATCCTCCCGGTCCTCGAGCTCATGCCCGATGACGCCGTGGTTGGTGACGCGCAGGCGACCATCGCAACGCGCGACGAGTTGGAGCGAGCCTTTCGCGTCCTGACCCATGACCAGCGCACGGTCCTGGTCCTCCTCTATTACCAGGGCCTGTCCATCGACGACATCGCGGGCACGCTCGGTGTCTCGACGGGCACCGTCAAGTCGCGACTCCACTATGCCCGTCAGGCGATGCGGGCCGCGATCGAAGCCGGATCGCGCTCGACCGAGAGCGAGGGCCGACCGACATGATCACCGACGCCGATCTCGATCTTGTCCTCGCGGACTGGCTGTCCATAGGTGGTGACCGTGCGCCGCGGGCCGATGTCGCGGCCGCTCTCGACCGTGTCGCAAGGACGCGCCAACGACGACGCTCGCGATGGAGCGGCGTCGAAGCCTCACGAGTCGACCTACGACCGTGGATCGCAGCGGCCATGTTGGTCCTCGCGATCATCGCCGCGACGATCATCGGCACGGGAGCGATCAAGCTGACCTCGGACTCGGTCCCGGTGGAGCCGCGGCCCGCCCCGGCCACCGTCCTACGACCCGTCCGGATCGACGACTGGGCGGTCACGCTCTCCGTGCCGCAGTCCTGGACCCAGGTCGAGTACCAGTGCTGCGACTACGGACAGTTCAAGGGGGAGTCGCCGGAAGGCAGCGTCTCGGTCGGTAACGGGGCTGCGTACTCGTCAGCGGTGTGCGACCCAGAGTGTCATCGCTTCGAGCTGCCGATCCCGATCCCGCTCTCGGCCGCGAAGCAACTCGACGCACTCAAGGCGGAGGTCGCCAAGATCGCCGGCGCCGATGCGTGGACGGCGGTGCCGCCCGGCGTGCTGCCCGAGATCGACGGCGGCAAGGCGCGGTTGGAGGCGACCCACATCGGACCCGATGGGCGCGAGTGGCGGACCGTGTACGTCGTCGGGGTGCTGAAACGGAACGTCGTGACGTTCTCGTGGAGCCAGCCGGCCGATGTCTTCGACCAGGATCAGCTCGACGAGGTCCTGGCAGGCGTCATCCTTCTCGGCGCCCCCGTCTACGGTGACGGTGACCTCATGCCGGTCACCAGCGATATGTTCTCGATGCCCATTCCCCGCAGTTGGCAGACCGCAGACCAGCCGTCCATCGGTGGCGCCCCGCTGAGCGGCCTGCGCCGATACGCCGAGGGACGAGTCGTGGTCAGCATCGGCGAGGCCGACGGCCTTGGCTGGTGCGACCCGGACTGTCGCAGGCTGACCGGGCTGACGTCGATCAACGCCTTGGAGTCCGCGATCCGCGGCGACCGGGTCCTCGAGCCGGCCGAACCCACGACACTGGGCGGCGAGCCGGCCCTCGCGTTCGGGACGAACGATCCCGTCGAGCGGCGGTATGTCGTGGCCATGCATAACGACCGCCCGGTCGCCGTCCTGATCGCCGGGGACTGGGACGTCAGTTCAGGGATCACCGACGAGATGATCGCCGGATTCGCCTTCATCGACCCGAAGCCGCTACCGGTCGACCACGTCTTCAAGACCGCCGACGGGCGGGTCGAGTTGGCCCTCTCCGACGCATGGAAGCAGTCGGCGACGCATGACGAACTATTCACCATGACCGAACAGGACACGATGACCGAACAGCAGATGACGGTCGTTGCTGGTGACGGAAAGGGCCGGATCGTGACCTGCAGCATCCCCCGCGGTCCCTGGGAGCTGTGCCGCGTCGTCACGGCGACGACGCTCGATCAACTCGTCGCGGCGGTCCAGCCGGTGCCGATGGCCGACCATGGCGTCGGCCCACCCAGCCCACGTGTCGATACGGGCACGCTCGGCGGCGAACCGAGCGTCGTGACACGCATCCAAGCCTATGAGTATCCCGCCAGGAGTGGACAGGAGGTGGCGTACATCGCGGTCATGCACGATGGTAGACCGTACCTCGTCCGGCTTTGGACGACCAGGAACTCGCTCAGTGACCTCGATTCGGTCATCGCCGGCTTCCGGTTCGTCGACTGAGCCCAGTCAGCACGCCACGCACGATCCGCCGCGTCCCCCGGGTCACGATTGACCGACCCGAGACCCTCGGCTATGCTCCGCCAGCCTCGGACGGGACCGCCGTCGAGGTGGCGTCAGGGCCGGCTGGCCGCGTGCCCGACACCTGCACTGCAACCCCTGGCCTGGGGAGGTGAACCGGGATTGGCTGAAGTCCGAGTGGGAGAGAACGAGACGTTCGAAAGCGCCCTGCGTCGCTTCAACAAGAAGATCCAGCAGAGCGGCATCCTCGCCGAGGCTCGCCGGCGCGAGCACTACGAGAAGCCGAGCGTGAAGCGCAAGCGCAAGGAAGCGAAGCGCAAGAAGAACGCCCGAACGCAGGTCGGCTGAGACGGGCCCAGCCCGACCCAGCGCCTGAACCCCCACGGGCCCATCGGCGGCCCACCGCGACCGCGGTGGCCCGCCCGCCCGAGGTGCCAGACCGGTGTCCCTTCAAGATCGCATCCAGACCGATATCGCCGTCGCCATGCGCGCCGGTGACGGGCTGCGTCGCGACGTGCTCCGGATGGTCTCGAGCGCGGCCTACAACGTGGAGAAGAAGCAGGGCCGTCCCCTCACCGACGACGAGTACCTGGCCGTCCTGAGCCGCGAGGTCAAGACCCGCCGCGAATCCGTCGAGGCCTTCAAGGGCGGCGGTCGCGAGGACCTCGTCGCCAAGGAAGAAGCCGAGATCGCGATCATCGGCGAGTACCTCCCCGAAGCCCTCACCGAGGA
Organism: uncultured Chloroflexia bacterium; assembly: GCA_963746865.1. Classification (GTDB taxonomy): domain Bacteria; phylum Chloroflexota; class Limnocylindria; order Limnocylindrales; family CSP1-4; genus SPCO01. The sequence goes on along the minus strand of CAVVDB010000004.1, from coordinate 447,179 downwards.
CCAGATCGGAGCCCTGATCCGCGACGGCATCACCGCGACCGGCGCCTCGTCCGCCCGCGACATGGGCAAGGTCATGGGCTGGCTCTCCCCGCGGACCCGCGGCCGTGCCGACGGCAAGCATGTCAGCGAGCTCGTCGTCCAGGCCCTCGCCGGCACCGACCTCGCCGCCCACGACGTCGGGACCCACTGACCGTCATCCGATGACCCAGCGATGCTGACCCAGCGTACCGTCCAATCCACCCAATTCACCCGGGGCGACATCCCGCGCCTGCTCATCGCGGCCGGGATCCTCATCCTCGCCCTCGCGGCGATCCTGGGATCGGACATCCTCCCCGAGCAACCGCTCGACGCGCGCGTCGGCCAGCTGGCGACGCGCGACATCGTCGCGCCGCGGGCCCTCGACCTGGAGAGCGCGGTGCGCACGAAGGCCGCCCGCGACGCGGCGGCCGCTGCCGTGGCGTTCCAGTACGACTTCACGAGCGAGAACGCCATCGCGATCGCGGCCGCCCAGCAACTCGCCTTCGAAGAGCGGGTCTCGCGCATCGACACGACCTTCTCCGCCGACTTCACCACCGAAAATCGCGCGACGTTGCTCGAGACGGCCGTGCCCGGCCTGTCCGATGCCTCGAGCGGCCACGCTGGTCGGACTCGATCCGGCTGGTTGGGCGGCCGTCCGCACCGAGTCCGCGCGCGTGCTCGACGGCACGCTGCGGACCGAGTTGCGCGACACCGAAGTCGCCGACACCCGGAATCGGCTGGCGGGTCAGATGGCCGGCGGTCTGTCCGACGCCGAGCGACTGCTCGCTGCCGAACTCATCGCCGAGCTGGTCGTCCCCAACTCCTCGTACAGCGGGCCGTTGACCGCCACCGCCCGGGAAAAGGCCGCCGAGGAGGTCGACCCGGTCCGCGTCCGGATCCTGCAGGGCCAGGTCATCGTCCGCAACGGCGACCTGCTCGATGCCGCTGCGATCGAACAGATCGACGCCCTCAATCTGCGTGAGACCGCGCCCGACGTCGCCAGCTTCGGCGGCTGGTTGCTGCTGTCGATCCTCGTGGTCGGGATGTTGCTGGCCTGGATCTGGCGCTTCCGCCCGGGCCTCTGGCACCGGGACAACGTCCTCATCCTCATCGGCCTGCTGGTCGTCGGTGCGACGCTCGCCCTGAAGGTCACGGCCGATCGACCGACGCTGCCATTCTTCCTGCCGACCGCCGCCATCGCGATCCTGCTGGCGATCCTGCTGGACGCGTCGATCGCGACCATCGTCATCGCCATCGTGGCGATCATCGGCGGTGCGGTGAACGGCGCCTCGCTCGAGATCGCGGCCTACATCTTCCTCGGCGGGATGGCCGGGATCGTGGCCGTCCGGCGAGGCGACCGGCTGCAGGTCTTCGTCCAGGCCGCCGTGGCGGTCTTCGTCGTCAACGCCCTGGTCGTCTCGGTCTTCTCGTTGCTGGGCGCGCGCGACCTGCGCGGGATCCTGGAGCTGTGGTTCGCCTCGGCGGCCTCGGCGGCGGGGTCGGGGGTCGCGGCGGTCGGCACCTTCGCCGTTCTCGGCTCGGTGTTCGGGATCCTGACCGTCTTCCAGCTGCTCGAACTGGCGAACCCGACCCAGCCGCTCCTGCGCCGGTTGCTGGTCGAGACGCCCGGCACCTACCACCATTCGCTGATGGTCGGCAATCTCGCGGAGCGCGCCGCGGAATCGATCGGTGCGGATCCGCTGGTGACCCGCGTAGCCGCCTACTACCACGACGTCGGCAAGCTGGCCAACCCGCTCGGATTCATCGAGAACCAGGCGGGCGGCGAGAACATCCACGACCAGCTCGATCCCGAGGTCAGCGCGACGATCCTCAAACAGCACGTCGTCGACGGCATCGACCTCGCCTACAAGGCAAGGTTGCCGAAGGCGCTGATCGCGTATATCCCACAGCACCACGGGACGGCGATCATGAGTTACTTCTACGCCCGGGCGAAGGAGCTGGCCGGGCCCGGCGTCGTCGTCGACGAGCGCAAGTTCCGCCATGCCGGACCGAAGCCGCAGTCGCGCGAGGCGGCCCTGATCATGCTCGCGGACGGGGTGGAGGCTTCGGTCCGATCGCTTGCGTCGCGCGACGAGGCGGCGATCCGAGCGATGGTGACGCGGATCATCGAGGAGCGTGTGGCGGACGGCCAGTTCGACGAATGCGACCTGACCCTGCGTGACCTCGAGCGGATCCGCGAGGCGTTCGTCGGCCAGTTGCTGGGCATGTATCACACGCGAATCGCCTATCCGGAGAGTTCCGTCGTCGACCTCGAGTCGCGGCGGGCGTCCGGTGGTGGGGGAGGCGGCGGCTCCGCGTCGTGACGCGAGCCCACTATGTCGGTCCGTGGCGGGTCGACCTGACCGTCCGTGACGGGGTCGTCGCTCCGGTTCGCGGGCGCGGTGCTCGTCCGAGCCGTGGTCGCGGCGGTCGAGGCGGCCGGCGCGCCGCGACCCGCCTCGATCGGGCTGATCCTGGGCGACGACGGGGAGCTCGCGGAACTGAACGCGGCCCACCTCGGCAAGTCCGGCGCGACCGACGTCCTGTCGTTCCCGCTCCTGCCGCCGGGCGCGTTCCCGACCCACGAAGGGGCCACGGAACGGGGAGCCGGCACGACCGCCGTTGCCGAGTTCCCGTTGCCACCTGGCCGCCGGCCGCACCTCGGCGACATCGTCATCTCCGTCGAGCGCGCGACGGCCCAGGCCGATGCGGGCAAGGGCGGCCAGACGGGCGACGTCGCCTGGTCCCCGGCCGACGAACTCCGCCTGCTTGCGACCCACGGGACGCTCCACATCTGCGGCTGGGATCATGCCGACCCCGCAGAAGAGGCGGCGATGCGCGCGCTCGAACGGCGGCTCCTCGCCACCGGCTGATCCCCTGTACCATCGGCGCGGGCCCTCCCGGAGCGGGATCGGGCCCTGAAGTGCTGTCTTCGGAGGTCGCGTGAAGGTCGTCGTCGGGCTTGGGAACCCCGGTTCGCAGTACGCCGGGACCCGCCACAACGTCGGCTGGCTGGTCATCGACCGGCTCGCCGAGCGGGCCGGCTGGACCGGCAAGGGCCGGCAGCGTGACGCCTCCAACGTCGTGATGGGCCGGTATCGCGGGCTGGATGTCACGCTGGTCAAGCCGCTCACCTACATGAACGATTCGGGCCTCGCCGTGCGCAAGGTCCTGGCCCGCGAACATGCGCCGCTGGCCGACCTGCTCGTCGTCGCCGACGACTTCGCTCTGCCGTTCGGCAAGCTCCGCTTCCGCGAGGGCGGCGGCTCCGGCGGCCACAACGGACTGGGCTCGATCGTCGACGAACTCGGGACCGAGAAGTTCAGCCGCCTGCGGGTCGGGATCGGCGAGCCGGACCGTCACGCCGTCGATCACGTCCTGACCCGCTTCGCGCCCGACGAACAGCAGCGGCTCGACGAACTCCTCGACGCGGCCGCCGACGCCGTTGAGGCGTGGGCCCGCGACGGGACCAGCAAGGCCGCCAACCGCTACAACATGTTCGAGCTCCGACCGGCCGACACCGAGCGGCTGGCCGCGCCCGGCGAGGTCGACGGGCCGCCGGACGCCGAGGGCATCCGCCGGACGCGAACGGGCTGGCGCCGGATCCGCCCGGCCAAGCCGGACGCCTGACCGTGCCCGACACCCCGATCCGCGGCAGGCGCGGTCGTGATCGCAGGATCGCCGAGCGGGTCGCGACCGACTTCGCGGCCCGTCACGCCGCCGTCCCGCCCGTCGACGAGGTCGACTTCGACATCGCCGCGGTCGACGCAGAGGTCGAGGACGCGACGGCCACCACCGCCGACCACGACCGCCCGCCAAGGCCCCGCCTGAGACCGCCGCGAAAGGCCGGCCACCGGCTCCCGGACCTCTCCGCGCTCCCGCCGCTCCTCGCCGCGACCGGCACATTCGCCGCGCTTCGCGAGCGGCTTGGGAGCGTACGCCGAGGAAGGTCGCCGTGGCCGTCACGTCGGGCTCGTGGCGGTCCCGCACGGCGCGAAGAGCTATCTCGCCGCGGCGCTCGCACTGGCTGTCGGACGGCGAACGTCTCGTCTGGATCGCCCGTGATGCCGAGATCGGCGATCGGGTCGTCGAGGAACTGGGCGCCTGGCTCGGCGATCCAGATGCCGTCGCGGTCCTCGAACCCCGGACGGCGCTCGCCTACGAGCGCAGCGAGCTCATCGCGGACGAGACGGCGGCCCGGGTCGCGGCCCTCGCCGCCTGGCGGGCCGGCAGGGCTCGCGTGCTCGTCGCGAGCGTCCAGGCCCTCCTCCAGCACACGATCGCGCCGGCCGACCTGCCAGCGGCGCCGCGCGAGTTGCGGGTCGGCTCGCGGCTCAGCCAGGACGCCCTGCTCCACGAACTGTTCGACCTCGGGTACGTGCCGGTCACCGAGGTCGCCGGTCGCGGTGAATCCGCGCGCCGGGGCGGCATCGTCGACGTCTTCCCGCCGTCGCTGCCACTGCCGATCCGGATCGAGTTCTTCGGCGACGAGATCGATACCCTCCGCTCGTTCGACCCGACCGACCAGCGCAGCATCGGCGCGATCGAACGAGCGGTCCTGCTCCCGGCGACCGAGTTCCTGATGCCCGCCGGCGGTGCGACCGCCATCCGCGATCGCCTGGGACGTGGCGCTACCCGGCTCCCCGAGCGGCTCGCCGCGGACCTGGCCCGCTTCGAGGGAGCGCACGAGGCGACCGCCCGACCCGAAACCACGACCTCGCGCGCCCTCAGCGTCGGCGACGCCGCGGAGGTCTGGGCCGCCCATCTCGCGCCCGCGACCGGGCTCGACCATCTCGACCCGGGCACCCTGCTCGTCCTCGACGAGCCGGGCGACATCGCCGAGGCCGCCGACTTCCTGTGGCGCCAGGCGGACGAGCGTCGCGCCGAGCTCATCGCCGCCGACGAGCTGCCAAAGGACTGGCCGTCGACGTACCTGCCGCCGCGCGACTGGAAGGGTCGCCTCGTCGCGTCGCGGACCCTTGAGCTCACCTGGGAATCCGTCCCGGCCGAGGACGCCGCGATGGCGCGTGGTGCGCTCTCCTCGGGCGACCCGTTCGGCTGGCGCGAACCGGTCCTGCCGGCCGGCCGTGCCGGGCGCCTGGTCGATGCCGTCGAGGCCTGGCGCGGCGACGGCGCCCGGATCGTGCTCGCCTCGGACCAGGCGCCGCGCCTCGCCGATCTCCTCGGCGAAGCCGGTCACCCGGTTGCGGTCGTCGGGCGCGTGGGGGAGGTGCCGCCGCCGGGTGCGGTGGCGCTGCTCGATCGGAGCCTCAACGGCGGTTTCACCGGAGGCCCCGACGGCCTCACCTTCGTCACGGACCGCGAACTGTTCGGGACCGTCCGCGTCCGCCGGCCGCGGGCGCTCCGCCGGGTCGTCCCGCGCGACATCCTCGAGCGACTGACCCCCGGCGACCTCGTCGTCCACATCGACCACGGCGTTGCCCGCTACGAGCAGATGCTGCGCCGCGGCGGCGCCGGCGAGGACCGCGACTACCTGGAGCTCTCGTTCGCCGGCGGCGACCGGATCTTCGTCCCGGTCGAGCAGATCGGCCGGGTCACCCGCTACGCCGGCGGCGAGCGACCGGCGCTCTCCAAGCTTGGCGGCACCGAGTGGTTGCGGGCCAAGCAACGTGTCCGCAAGGCGGTCGACGACCTCGCCGAGGAGCTCCTCGCACTCTATGCGTCACGGGCGGAGGCGCAGGGCCACGCGTTCGCGCCCGACACCCCATGGCAGGCCGAGATGGAGGCGTCCTTCCCGTACGAGGAGACCATCGACCAGCTGCGCGCCGCGCTCGAGGTCAAGGCGGACATGGAGCTGGTCCGACCGATGGATCGGCTCGTCGTCGGCGACGTCGGCTATGGCAAGACCGAGGTCGCGCTGCGGGCGGCGTTCAAGTCGATCCAGGACGGCAAGCAGGTCGCGGTCCTCGTCCCGACCACGGTCCTCGCCGCGCAACACCACGCGACCTTCTCGCAGCGGTTTGCGGCCTTCCCGCTCGAGGTCCGGCTGCTGTCGCGGTTCGTCTCGCCGTCGGCCCAGGCGGCGACGATCGCCGGACTCGCCGACGGGACCGTCGATCTCGTCATCGGGACGCACCGGCTGCTGAGCAAGGACGTCCGGTTCCGGGACCTTGGCCTGGTCGTCGTCGACGAGGAGCAACGGTTCGGGGTGGCGGCCAAGGAGCGGCTGAAGCAGCTCCGGCGCGAAGTGGACGTGCTGACCCTGTCGGCCACGCCCATCCCTCGCACGCTCAACCTGGCCCTTGCCGGGATCCGCGATCTGTCAGTCATCGAGACCCCGCCCGAGGACCGCCTGCCGATCCAGACCCGGGTCGCCGAGGCATCGGCCGGGCTCGTCCGTGACGCGATCCTGCGCGAACTGGACCGCGGCGGGCAGGTCTTCTACGTCCACAACCGGGTCGAGACCATCGAGGCGCAGGCGGAGCAGCTCCGCCGGATGCTGCCCGGGCGTCCGCTTCGTCGTCGGCCACGGCCAGATGGCCGAGGGCGCCCTCGAGAAGGTCATGATCACGTTCGCCGACGGTGCCGCCGACGTGCTCGTCTGCACGACCATCATCGAATCGGGGCTCGACATCCCGAACGCCAACACGATCATCATCGATCGCGCCGACACGCTTGGGCTCGCCCAGCTGTACCAGCTCCGCGGCCGGGTCGGCCGGTCGTCGCGGCGGGCGTACGCGTACCTGCTCTACCGCCGTCGCGAGCGGCTGTCGGATGAGGCGCGCAAGCGACTCCAGGCGATCTTCAACGCCTCGGAGCTGGGGGCCGGGTTCCAGATCGCGCTGTCGGACCTCGAGATCCGGGGCGCCGGCAACATCCTGGGCGGCGAGCAGTCCGGCCACATGGCGGCCGTCGGCTTCGACCTCTACTCGCGGCTCCTGGCCGAGGCGGTCGAGCGGCGCAAGGCGTCGATGGAGGGTCGGACGCCGATCGTCGACGTCCCGCAGGCCGTCATCGACCTGCCGGTCGAGGCGCATCTCCCCGATGACTACGTCCCCGACGAGGCCCAGAAGCTCGAGCTCTATCGCCGACTTGCCCGGGCGCGGACGACCGGCGACCTCGCGGCGTTCCGCCAGGAGATCCTCGATCGCTACGGGCCGATGCCCGACCCGGTCGCCCGGCTCGTCGAGGTGGCGGAGCTCCGGCTTGACGGCCGAGGCCGCCGGGGTCGCCTCGATCTCGCGCGAGGAGGGCTGGCTGGTCGTCCGCTTCGGGGCGAGCCTCACCCGGGCGACCGCGATGCGGCTCCTGGCCGGTCCGTCGCTCCCGGGTCTCCGTCCGAATGACGTCACCTTCGCCTCGAACCAGGTCCGGCTGCGGCTGCCGGCCAACCCGCTGAAGGGCTGGACCCTCACCCAGGCCGTCGTGGCACGGCTGTCATCCGCCGGGAGCTAGCATCCGATCATGACCACCGATCCGCCCGACCTGACGCCGCACGCCGCACACAACCGGGATTCGTGGAACGCCTACAGCGACGAATACCAGGAGCGCCACGGCGCCCAGCTCGCCGACAGCGGGGGATCGGCGTGGGGCACCTCCCAGATCCCCGAATCGGAGCTCCAGGTGCTCGGCCCGGTCGAGGGCAGGGACATCCTGGAGTTCGGGTGCGGCGCGGCGCAGTGGTCGATCGCGCTGGCGCAGCGGGGCGCCCGACCCGTCGGGCTTGATCTTTCCGCCCGCCAGTTGGAGCATGCCCGCCGGCTGATGGCCGAAGCCGGCGTCGACTTCCCGCTCGATCGAGGCGAGCGCCGAGGCCGTCCCACTCCCGGATGCCTCGTTCGACATCGTGTTCTGCGACCACGGTGCGATGACCTTCGCCGACCCGTACCGGACCGTCCCGGAAGTCGCGCGCCTCCTGCGCCAGGGCGGGCTGTTCGCCTTCAGCCACCACTCGCCGATCGAGACGATCTGCTGGCCGCTCGACGCCGATGAGGTCGGCGACCGCCTCGCCATCGACTACTTCGGGATGCACGCCATCGACGATGGCGAGGACATCTCGTTCCAGCTGCCCTATGGGGAATGGATCCGGCTCTTCAGGGCCAACGGGTTCGTCGTCGAGGACCTGATCGAACCACGACCGCCGGTCGGCGCGACGAGCTCCTACCGCAGCGCCGAGGCGCTTGCCTGGTCGCGTCGCTGGCCAGCCGAATGCATCTGGCGGCTCCGCTTGGCGTAGGTCGGCCTAGGCGGGCGGTTCGACGAGGCCGTGGAGCTCGCCCGAGCCGTGCAGCTCGACGAGCGTCTCACGGCGACCGCCGGCGCCGGCCTGGCGGTCGGCCACGATGCAGTGTCCCGACAGCGACCGACCATCGGCGGTCCGTCCGGTCAATTCACCCTCGTCGACGTCCGGCCCGACCCGGGTGACGATGCGGGCGCTCCATTGCGAATGGCCGTCGCCGTCGTGCCACAGGTCCATCGTGGCGCCCGGAAGATTGATCCCCCCGAACGTCACGTCGAGGAGGGCGAAGCGCTGATGTCGGCTGGTCACGACTACACGGTAGCAGTACGCGCGGCGAAGGCCCCTGCCCCGGGCGTCAGGCGTACCATCGGGGGCCCGCGGCGATAGTCGGAGGACGAGCGGATGCCCGAGCGAACGAACGAGGACGTCGTCCGCGCCTACATGCAGGCGATCGTCGCCAACGACGCCGATGTGATGGCCCGTCTGCGTGATCCGGACTTCATCGTCGACTACCCACAATCGGGGGAGCGGATCCGCGGCCACGCCAACGAGCGCGCGATCGCCGATAACTATCCGGGCGGTCTTCCGGAGGTCGACCCGGGGCGGATCATCGGGAGCGAGGATCGCTGGGTCGTGACGCCGAGCTTCACCTTCGAGCGGGTCGCCGGGAGCGGCGACACCTGGTGGGCCGAGGGTCGGGCGCGCTATCCCGACGGTTCCACCTGGCACCTCGCGACGATGTACCGGTTGCGCGAGGGTCGCATCGTCCGCGAGATCACCTATTGGGCCGAACCGTTCGAGGCGCCCGCCTGGCGAGCCGCGTGGGTGGAGGCGATCGAGCCCGACTGACACGGACCGCTGTCAGGCGAGCCATCCTTCCACCATGCAGCGAGGAGCGCGAGACCCGAGCGAGAGCCTGTGGCGCGCCGATCGGCGCGCGCTGACGGTCGGCCTCGTCCTGACCATCACCCTCGTCGGGTTCGAGGCGCTTGCCATCTCCACGGTCATGCCGCTCGTCGCCCAGGAGCTGGGTGGACTCGAACTCTACGGCTGGGTCTTCTCGGCGTTCTTCCTCGGCTCGCTCATCGGCATCGTCGTGGTCGGCGGCGCCATCGACCGGGGCGGGCTGGCGATCCCGTTCGGCGTCGGTCTCGGCCTGTTTGCGATCGGGCTGCTGGCCGGCGGCCTGGCCCCATCGATGGCGTTCCTGGTGCGTCGCCCGGTTCGTCCAGGGCCTGGGCGCCGGGACCATCCAGCCGATCGCGTACGTGGCGATCGGGCGAACGCTCCCCGATGCGCTTCGGCCGCGGATGTTCGCCACGCTGTCGACCGCCTGGGTGATCCCCGGCGTCGTCGGGCCGGCCCTCGCCGGTGCCGTCGGGGAGGCCATCGGCTGGCGGTTCGTCTTCCTCGGACTCCTGCCGCTCATCGCGGTCGCGGGCCTGCTGACGCTCGGCGCCCTGCGGCGGATCGCGGTGCCCGCCGGACGTCGACGAAGCGCGTGCCGCCGACGCGAACCGCAGCCGGCTCCCGCTCGCGCTCACGGTCGCCCTTGGCGCGGGACTCCTGACCGCCGGGATGTCGTCCGGCCTGCTCGTCTCCGACGCTCGTGCTCATCCCGGTCGGCCTCGTCATCGGCGTCTTCGCCCTGCGTCGCCTGACGCCGCCGGGCACGCTCGTCGCCCGACCCGTGCTGCCGGCCGCCGTCCTGCTGCGCGGCATCCTGACCTGCGCGTTCTTCGGCGTGGATGCGTTCGTGTCGCTGACCCTCGTCGAGTGGCGCGGCCTGTCCGCGACACAGGCGGGGCTGGCGCTGACCGCGGCGACCATCGCCTGGACGGCGGGCGCCTGGATCCAGGCACGTGGCGCGGGTCGCTGGCCGACCTACTGGTTCGTGCGCGTCGGGTACGCGGTGACCGTGATCGGGCTGGCGGGCATGCTCCTGGTCCTCCGTCCGGAGGTCACGTGGGTCGTGGCCATCGCGTCGTTCGGCGTGGCCGGGCTCGGGATGGGCCTTGCCTATTCGCCGCTCGCGCTGATCGTCCTGCGCGTAGCGAAGCAGGAGGTGCAGGGGGCCGCCACGAGCGCCCTGTCGCTGACCGATTCGGTCGGCACCGCGATCGGGACGGGGATCACCGGTGCGATGGTCGCCGCCAGCGTCCGGACGAACGGCGATCCCGCCATGGGCCTCGCCGTCGGGTTCGTCATCGCGGTGGCGATCGGGCTCGGTGGTCTCGTCCTGACCGGACGACTTCGCCCGCGAGATGCGTCCGGCGTGGCGATGACCCTCTCGCCGGCGTCGCCACGGTCGTAGGCCGATCGGTGCGCCTGCGGTAGACTTCGAGCCTTCATGCGGCCATGCACCGACGCCGCGCGTCGACCAGGGAGGCCCCGATATCGTGTCTGCGGAGGAACTGCGCGCGAAGATCCGCGAGGTCCCCGACTTCCCGAAGCCCGGGATCCTGTTCTATGACATCACGACCCTGCTCAAGGACCCGGTGGCCTACAAGGAAGCCATCGACCTGATGCTGGCGCCGTTCGCCGGCGAGAAGATCGACATCGTGGTCGGGATGGAGTCGCGTGGCTTCATCTTCAGCGCCCCGATGGCCTACCAGCTCGGACGCCGGCCTCGTTCCGGTCCGCAAGCTGGGCAAGCTGCCGGCCGAGACGATCACCGTCGAATACGCGCTCGAGTACGGCTCGAACACGCTCGAGATCCACCGCGACGCCATCGCCCCCGGGCAGCGCGTCCTGATCGTCGACGACCTGCTGGCGACCGGCGGCACGGTGCACGGGACGATCGAGCTGGTCGAGCGGCTGAAGGGCGAGGTCGTCGGCCTCGCGTTCCTCGTCGAGCTCGACTTCCTCAAGGGTCGCGACCGGCTCGATGGGCGTCGCGTCACGAGCGTCATCCAGTACTGACCATCCGAGATACCGAGCGTCGAGATTGGCCGATCCGTCCGAAGATCCCCGTCCTACCCCGGATGTGCGCCGGAGCCGCCGGTCACGCCGGCTGCGCCCGCCGTCGACATGGGGCGGCGACGATTCTTCCGGGCGTTCGCCGGCGAGATGATCCAGACGGCGGCGACGATGGCGGGCGCCGCGCAGGCGCTCCAGCAGGCCTCGGCCGAGGCCGCCGGGATCATCCTGAACCCCGACGCCGCGGCGGCCCGGCAGGCCGACCAGGTGCCGCCTCCCGCCAGCGGGCCGTCGGGCTTCCGGACCCCGTTCCGTGAAGACGGCGGGGTGCTCTACCTCATCGACCAGCGACGCCTCCCCGACGCGCTGGTCGAGTACCCGGCCAAGTCGGCCGGCGAGGTGTCCTACGCGATCCGCGAGATGATCGTCCGCGGGGCGCCCGCCCTCGGCCAGGTGGCCGCCATCGGGCTGTCGTTGAGTGCCGAGAACCAGCGTGACGGGCGGCCGTACGCGCGCAAGGCGACCCTCAAGGGATCGGCCAACGCGCTCATCAACGCCCGCCCGACGGCGGTCAACGTGCGCTGGGCCGTGGAGCGGGTCATGGCCCGCTACGAGGAGGTCGGCGAACTGTCCGAGGACGGCGACGCGATCGCCGATGCGATCCGGGCCGAGGCCGACCAGATCGTGTTCGAGGCCACCACCGACCATGGGCGACTTGCGTCATTCGGCGCCGAGATCCTTCCCTTCCCGGCGGATCGAGCCGTCCGTATCCTCACCCACTGCAACACCGGCCCCCTGGCATGCGGCCAGTACGGGACGGCGCTGGGGGTCATCCAGGTCGCCCATCACGCCGGGCGAGCCGTCCACGTCTGGGTGGACGAGACGCGACCCTATCTCCAGGGCGCGAGGCTGACGACCTGGGAACTGGCACAGGCCGGCGTCCCGCACACCTTGCTCCCCGACATGGCCGCCGGGGCCGTCATCGCCGGCGGCGAGGTCGACGTCGTCCTCGTCGGTGCGGACCGGATCGCGGCCAACGGCGATACCGCCAACAAGGTCGGGACCTACACCCTCGCCGTGCTCGCTTCGCGGCACGGGATCCCGTTCTACGTCTGCGCGCCGACCAGTTCGGTCGATCTTGCGACGCCCGACGGATCGGCCATCCCGATCGAGGAGCGCAGCGCCGACGAGGTCACCGAATTCCGCGGCGTTCGGACGGCCCCGCTCGGGACCGAGGTGCGCAACCCGGCCTTCGATGTCACGCCGGCCGCCCTGATCAGCGCGTTCGTCACCGAGGAGGGGATCGTCCGCCCGGGCTTCACTGCCGGCCTGCGCGAGGCGACCGACAGCGCGCGTGCCCGCTGGGCCGCCATGCCCGGCTACCACGCCATCCGGCCCCGGCCCCTCGAGGAGCCGGCGGTGGACGCCGTCGACGGGCCGGCCGACGGACCGGCCGAGGCATCCGCGGTGACCGGCTGATGGCCACCGTCGCGGTCGGCCGGCGCGGCACGATCGTCGCCCGGGCGACGACCGACAAGGCGCTCCTGCGCTCGTTCCTCGAGCAGGACCGCCTGTATGCCGCGTACGCCATCTGCGACCTCGAGGAACGCGAGTTCTCGCGGACGCGCTGGGGCGTCGCCTGGGACGGCGAGACACCCATCGCCCTCGTCCTCGAGTACAACGGCCCGACCCCCCAACCGCTCTTCGCGATGGGGCGCGAGGAGGGGATCGCCGTCGTCCTGCGCGACCTGATCCGGCCACGCGTCGCGTACGTCGCGGCGCCGGTCGCGGTCCTGCCCGCCATCGAGACCGCCTACCGGGTCGACGCCGGTCCCTCGATGGTCCGGATGTGGGTCGATGTCAGCCGGTTCCAGCCGTATCCGGCGACCGTCCAGCGGCTGCTGCCGGTCGAGATCGGCGAGTTGAACAGGCTCTACCAGCTCGGCTTCGCCTCTTGGCTGCCGTCGTCCGCCATCGCCGACGGGGTCTACTACGGCCTGCGCGTCAACGGCCAGCTTGTCGCCGCGGCCGGGACCCACGTCGTCAGTCCCGGTGCCCGGCTGGCGGTCGTCGGCAACGTCCTGACCCATATCGATTACCGTGGACGAGGCTTCGCGACCGCGGTGACCGGGGCCGTGACCGCCGAGTTGCTGCGGACCTGCGACCAGGTCGTGCTCAACGTCCGGTCCGACAACCCGCCGGCCCTGAACGCCTATCGCCGCCTCGGCTATGCCGAGCATGTCCGCTTCGAGGAGCGGCTCGTCCACCGTCTCGGGTCCCCGTGGCCGGACCTGGCCGGGTCGATCCGCCGCCTGTTCGCTCGCAAGGAGACCGACGCTCGATGACCACCACCGCCAACGCGCTCCCGGTCCACGACATCACCGACATCGGCCTCGCCGCCGAGGGTGTCCGACGGATCGAATGGGCGGAGCGCGAGATGCCCGTCCTGCGCCTCATCCGCGAGCGGTTCGAGCGTGATCGCCCGCTCGAGGGCCTGCGGATCGGGGCGTGCCTGCATGTCACGACCGAGACCGCCAACCTGATGCGGACCCTGAAGGCCGGCGGCGCCACGGTCGTCCTCGCCGCCAGCAACCCGCTGTCCACCAAAGACGATGTGGCGGCCGCTCTCGTGGCCGAGTACGGGATCGCGGTGTATGCCCGCCGCGGCGAGGATCGCGACACCTACTACGCGCACCTCGAGGCGGTCGCCGACGCGCATCCGCAGTTGACCATGGACGACGGCTGCGACCTCGTTTCCCTCATCCACAGCACGCGCCCGGCGCAGGTCGAGGAGGTCCTCGCGGGGACGGAGGAGACCACGACCGGAGTCATCCGGCTGCGCGCCATGGCCGCCGACGGCGCCCTCGGCTTCCCGGTCATCGCGGTCAACGAGGCCCAGACGAAACACCTCTTCGACAACCGCTACGGAACGGGCCAGAGCACCCTCGACGGCATCCTGCGGGCGACCAACATCCTGATCGCGGGACGCAAGGTCGTGGTCGCCGGCTACGGCTGGGTCGGCAAGGGGATCACCTCGCGGATGGCCGGGCATGGCGCCCACGTCGCGGTCGTCGAGGTCGATCCGGTGCGCGCGCTGGAGGCGCTGATGGACGGCTTCAGCGTGATGACCGCCGGCGACGCGGCGGCCTGGGGCGAGTTGTTCATCACGGCGACCGGCAACATCAATGTCTTCCGACGTGAGCATTTCGAGGTCATGGGCGACGGCGCGATCATGGCCAACTCCGGTCACTTCGATGCCGAGCTGGACCTCGCCGCGCTGCGGGCGATGGCCGAGGGCCATGTCCGCGAGGTCCGCGAGAACGTCCAGGAGTTCGATATCGGTGGCAAGAAGCTCAACCTCATCGCCGAGGGGCGCCTCGTCAACCTGGGCGCCGCGGAGGGCCACCCCGCCGCGGTGATGGACATGAGCTTCGCCAACCAGGCACTGTCGGCCGAGTACGTCGCCCAGCATCACCTCGAACTGGAGCCGCGGGTCTACGTCGTCCCCGAGGCGATCGACGCCGAGGTCGCCCGCCTCAAGCTGGCGGCCCTCGGGATCGTGCTCGAACCGATGACCGCGGAGCAGGCGGACTACATCGCGTCCTGGCAGCACGGCACCTGACCGGATGTCGGAACGCACCGTCGCCCCGCACGGGGCGTGGCGCTCGCAGATCCGCATCGAAGATGTCGTCGGCGAGGTCATCCTGCTGGCCGAGCCGTGGATCGACGGCGACGACGTCTACTGGCTCGAGGGCCGACCGACCGAGGGCGGTCGCACGAGTCCTCGTGCGCGCGAGGGCGGACGGCTCGACCGCGGACCTGACACCGGCGCCAGCGAACGTGCGCAGCCGGGTCCACGAGTACGGCGGCGGCTCGTATGTCGTGGCCGGCGGGGTGGTCGTCTACTCCGAGTTCAGCGACGGACGTCTCTACCGGCTCGACCCGGGCGCCGAGGGCGCCGTCCCGATCACGCCGCCGGGGCCGTGGCGCTACGCCGACCTCCGGGCGGACCTCCCGCGCCGGCGGTTCTACGCCGTTCGCGAGGACCACAGCGGCGGCGTCCCGACCGCACGCCGTCAGCACGATCGTGGCCGTCCCGCTCGACGGCGGCGAACCGACGGTCCTCGTCGAGGGGCCGGACTTCGTCGCCTCGCCACGACTCTC
The DNA here is from genome assembly GCA_963746865.1 of uncultured Chloroflexia bacterium. GTDB lineage: Bacteria > Chloroflexota > Limnocylindria > Limnocylindrales > CSP1-4 > SPCO01. Next base: position 431,878 of record CAVVDB010000004.1, on the reverse strand, counting down.
GCCGGACGGCGAGTCCCTCGCCTGGATCGAGTGGGATCACCCCGACATGCCCTGGGATGCCACGCGATTGCGGGTCGCCCCGATCGGCAAGGACGGCACGCTCGGCGAACCGACCCTCGCCGCCGGCGGTCCTGACGAATCGATCGTCCAGCCGGAGTGGGCGCCCGACGGCACGTTGCATCTCATCAGCGATCGGACGGGCTGGTGGAACCTCTACCGGTTGGTCGACGGCCCACGGCTCGAGCCGCTCGCCCCGATGGACGCGGAATTCGCCGATCCAGCCTGGATCTTCGGCCGCTCGTCGTACGGGTTCGCGGGGGACGGCGCGATCGTCACGGCCGCCCGCGCCGACGGCCGGGACCACCTGTTCCGGCTCGAACCGGGGCTCCTGATCGGTGAGATCGAGATGCCGTTCACGGAGCTCGACGCGGTCCAGGTCGGGCCCGATGCGGTGGTCGCCATCGCCGGCGTCCCGACCGATCCGACCGTAGTCGCCCGGTTCGACCCGGTCACCCTCACCCCGGCCGGGGTCCTGCGTCGGGCGAGCACGATCGTGCTGGACCCCGCGACCATCAGCGCACCCGAGTCGATCGAATTCCCGACGACGATGGGTCGGACCGCGCACGCCCAGTACTACCCGGCGACGAACCCGGATTTCGCGGCCCCGGACGGGGAGTTGCCGCCGCTGGTGGTCGTCTCGCACGGGGGCCCGACATCGAACACGCTCACCGCGCTCGATCTCACCAGGCAGCTGCTGACCAGCCGGGGCATCGCGGTCGTCGACGTCGACTACGGCGGCAGCACCGGGTACGGCCGCGAATATCGGCAACGACTCGACGGGCAGTGGGGTGTCGTCGATGTCGACGACTGCGTGGCGGCGGCGCGGTTCCTGGTCGAACGCGGCGACGTTGACGGCGAACGCCTGGCGATCCAGGGTGGCAGCGCGGGTGGCTACACGACGCTCGCCGCACTCGCCTTCCGCGATGTCTTCGCGGCCGGGATCAGCCTGTTCGGCGTTGGCGACCTGGAGTTGCTCGAGGTCGACCCGCACAAGTTCGAATCGCGCTACGACCAGCGCCTGGTCGGTCCATACCCGGAGGCCAAGGCGCTCTACCGCGAGCGCTCGCCGATCCACTTCGCCGACCGGATCAGCTGCCCGGTCCTGGTCATCCAGGGACTCGACGATCGAGTCGTGCCGCCGGCCCAGGCCGAGGTCATCGTCGCCGCTCTGGCCGCGAATGGGATCCCGTACGCGTACCTCGCGTTCGAGGGCGAAGGACACGGGTTCCGGGGTGCGTACGCGATCCGACGGACGATCGAGGCGAGCCTGTCGTTCCTCGGCCAGGTCTTCGGATTCACCCCCGCCGATGAGATCGAGCCACTCGAGCTGACGGGCCTCGACGCCTGGCGCCGGGCAGGGATCAGCCATCCCCGGGGCGATCCGGCGCTGCGCGAGGGTTCACGCACCGGCTGATGGAGATCAGCCCGATCGAACTGGTCCTCGGCCTGTTCGTGGTCGCCGTGGCCCTGGCCTACCTCGCCCGCGGGATCGGCGTCGCGTACCCGATCCTGCTCGTCCTCGGCGGGCTCGCCCTCGGGTTCCTGCCCGGCCTTCCGTCGATCGAGCTCGACCCGGATATCGTCTTCCTGCTCCTCCTGCCGCCCATCCTGTTCGGGGCCGCCTACTCGACCCCGATCCGCGACTTCCGGGCCAACGCCCGGCCCATCGGGCTCCTGGCGATCGGGCTCGTGTTGTTCACGACGGTCGTGGTCGGGCTGGTGGCGCAGGTCGTCGTTCCCGGGATCCCGGCCGCCGCCGCGTTCGCCCTTGGTGCGATCGTCGCGCCACCCGATGCCGTGGCCGCCACCGCGATCTTCCGTCGACTCGGCGTCCCGCGCCGGATCGTGACGATCCTCGAGGGCGAGAGCCTGATCAACGACGCATCGGCCCTGATCGCCTATCGATTCGCCGTGGTGGTCGCGATGGGCGGTGTGTTCTCGCTGGGCGAGGCGGGGCTCTCGTTCGTCGGGATCGGTCTGGGGGGCGTGCTCGTCGGCCTGGTCGTGGGAACCGTCCTGACCGAGGGCTGGAAGCGAACCAACGACCCGACCCTGGAGATCATGGTCTCGCTGCTCGCCCCGTTCGCCGCCTTCCTGCCGGCCGAGGCGCTCGGCTTGAGCGGTGTCCTCGCCGCGGTCGTGGCCGGGCTCATCGCCGGACGGCGGGCCGCCCGCGTCCTGTCGCCCGATGCGCGCCTGATGGGTCGTGGCGTGTGGGACATCGTCATCTTCGCGATCAACAGCTTCGCGTTCATGATCATCGGCCTCCAGTTGCCGCGGATCCTCGACAGCCTGTCGGGGACGCCGCCCGGTCAGCTCCTGACCCAGGCCGTCGCCATCAGCGCGGCGGTCATCCTCGCCCGCATCGTGTGGGTCTTCCCGGCGACCTATCTGCCGCGCCGGCTGAGCGCCAGGATCCGCGCCCGCGACCCGTATCCGCCGCCGAAGGCCGTCTTCGTCGTGTCGTGGGCGGGGATGCGCGGCGCGGTCTCGCTGGCGGCCGCCATGGCCCTGCCGTTGACGCCCGATGCCTTCCCGGAGCGCGACCTCGTGATCTTCCTCACCTTCAGCGTCATCATCGCGACGCTCGTCGGGCAAGGGCTGACGCTGCCCTGGCTCGTCCGGCGCCTCGGCGTCGTGGCGCCCGACGGTCGGGGTGCGGAGGAGACCCAGGCGCGACAGGTCGCGCTGACTGCCGCGCTCGATCGGTCTGACCGACCTGGCCGACGAATACCCGGACCACCGCGAACTGGTCGACCAGCTTCGGGCCCGCTACGAGCATGAGGCGGGCCATGTCGAGCCTGGCGCCGACGCACCCCGCGACGAGGCCGAGCTGGAGCGGCTGGAGCACTACGAGATCCGTCACGCGGTCCTGTCGGCGCAGCGGGAAGCGGTGATCGGCCTCCGCGACGACGGGGTCATCAGCGACGAGGTCCTGCGCGTGATCGAGCGCGACCTCGACCTCGAGGCGGTCCGCTCGGACGCTTGAAGCCGTCGCCGTCGTGGCCTCGGTCGCGGTGCATCGCGCTGGGCCGTGCTAGCCTTGGCACCGATGAGCATCGTCGACGCCGCCCACTACCTGTTCACCTCCGAATCGGTCACGGAGGGGCATCCCGACAAGATGTGCGACCAGGTGTCGGACGCCATCCTGGACGCCATCATCCGCGAGGACCCGGGCGCCCGCGTCGCCTGCGAGACCGCCACGACGACCGGCCTGGTCCTGGTCCTCGGCGAGATCTCGACCACGACCTATGTCGATTTCCAGGGCATCGTCCGCGACACCGTCCGCGACATCGGCTACACCCGCGCCGATTACGGCTTCGACTACCAGACCTGCGGCACGCTGGTCTCGGTCAAGGGCCAGTCGCCGGACATCGCCCAGGGCGTGGATGCCGCGCTCGAGGTCCGCGACGACGCGGCCTCGACGTTCGAGCTCGGCGCCGGCGACCAGGGGATGATGTTCGGGTTCGCCTGCCGCGAGACGCCGGAGCTGATGCCGCTGCCGATCGCCCTCGCCCACCGGATGGCGCGCCGGCTCGCCGAGGTCCGCAAGTCCGGCCAACTGCCCTACCTCCGACCCGACGGCAAGACCCAGGTCACCATCGAGTACGAGCGCGGGATCCCGAAGCGGGTCCGCACGGTGGTCGTGTCCGCCCAGCATGACCCGGACGTCCGCACCGAGCGGCTTCGCTCGGAGATCGTCGAGTCGGTCATCCTGCCGACGATCCCTCACGACCTGCGCGAGACCGACCCGATCATGCATGTCAACCCGACCGGCCGGTTCGTGACCGGTGGGCCGATGGGCGACGCAGGGTTGACCGGGCGCAAGATCATCGTCGACAGCTACGGCGGGATGGCCCGCCACGGCGGTGGCGCCTTCAGTGGCAAGGACCCGACCAAGGTCGACCGGTCCGCGGCGTACGCCGCCCGCTGGGTGGCCAAGAACGTGGTCGCCGCCGGGCTCGCCGACCGCTTCGAGGTCGAGGTCGCCTACGGCATCGGGATCGCCCGGCCGATCAGCTTCAGCGTCGACTCGTTCGGCACCGGGCGGATCGACGACGCCGCGATCGAAGCCCTCATCGACCGGCACTTCGACCTGCGCCCTGCCTCGATCATCGCGGCGCTCGACCTGCGCCGGCCGATCTACCGGCAGACCGCTGCGTACGGCCATTTCGGTCGCCCGGACCTCGACCTGCCGTGGGAGCGCACCGAGAAGGCGGCCCTCCTCGCCGCCGACGCCGGACTGCCCGAGCCCGAGCCGGTGTCGGTCGCCGGCTGAGATCACCGGCCCCAGCCGCCGACGACCGGCGCGGCCGGGCCGTGGGACGCTTCGACCGCCCGTAGACTAGGTGGCGCATGTACGCCGTGATCATGGCCGGCGGTGGCGGGACCCGTCTCCACCCGCTCAGCACGCCCGAGCGCCCGAAGCCGTTCCTGCCGCTGGTCGACGATCGGTCGCTGCTCCAGCACACGGTCGATCGCCTGGCCGGGTTGACCGACGACATCACGGTGATCGTGTCGGCGGGCTATCGCGAGCTGGTCGCAGCACAAGTCCCGGACATCGGGATCCTGACCGAGCCGACCGGCCGCAACACGGCGGCCGCGATCGCCCTGGCGACGATCGCCATCGACCGGCCGATGGACGAGGTGATGCTCGTGCTGCCGGCCGACGCGTGGATCGATCCAGACCGTGCCGGGACCTACCGCCGGACCCTGCGGGTCGCCGCCGACCGGCTGGCGACCGGATCGTTCGGACTTGATTCGCCGCTGGTGACGCTCGGGACGCAGGTGACCCGGCCGGCCACCGAGTACGGCTACCTGATCCCGAAGCTCACCTTGCGCGAGGAGATCGACGGCCAGGTGGCCTACCCGCTCCTCGCCTTCGAAGAGAAGCCGCGACCGCCACGCGCCGAGGAACTCGCCGAGCGAACGGAAGGGGCGGCCTGGAACGCGGGGATGTTCCTGTGGCGGCGGCGGACGATCCGGACCGCCCTTGAGCGCTTCACCGGCCTCATCCAGCTCCTCGAACCGACCATCGCCGCGCCGACCCTGCTGGCCCACGCCTATGACCAGCTGAAGCCGGTGTCGATCGACTACGCCGTCATGGAGAGCGCCGCCCACGATGGCGCGGTCGTGATGGCCTCGATGGATGTCGGCTGGTCCGACCTCGGGTCGTGGACGGCGTTGCTCGGCGCCATCGGGGCCCATGGGAGTGGGGCCGTCGTGCAGGCCGGCGAGACCGTCGAGGTCGACCACGACGACCTCGTCGTGCGGCGGATCGGCGGCCGGCTGGGGGTCATCGCGCCCAACGAGCGCGGTAGGATGACCGCCACGCAGCCGATCGCCGTCCTGCGCGGGACGAGCCCCGACCGGGTGCTCGTCGAGCGGCTTCTCGAGCGCTGCACGCTACCGGAGGGTCGATCGTGACGCTGAGCGGCACCGCGCCCGCGCCGACGACGATCGTCTTCGGGACCGACGGCTGGCGGGCGCGCATCGCCGACGAGTTCACGTTCGAGAACGTCCGGCGCTGCGCCGACGGGGTGGCGCGCTACGTCGTCGACCGCGGTGAGACGGCCAAGGGTGTCGTCGTCGCCTACGACCGTCGCTTCGCCTCGGAACACTTCGCGATGGCGGCCGCGGAGGTGCTCCTCGCCCACGACATCGGGGTCGCCTTCGCGGTCCATGCGGTGCCCACCCAGATGAGCTCGTTCGAGGTCGTGGAACGCGGCGCCTCGGCGGGGATCGTCATCACGGCCAGCCACAACCCGTGGGTCGACAACGGGTTCAAGGTCAAGGCGCCGACCGGGGCCGCGGCGGGTGCCGACATCCTGGGCGTCATCGAGGCCCGCCTCGCAGTCAACGGCGGGATCGGTATCGACCGTCGGCCGTTCGCGGACGCCGAGGCGGCGGGGCTGGTCGAACGCTTCGACCCCTATGACGGTTACGAGCGGTTCGTTCGGACGACGGTCGACCTCGACGCGCTCAAGGCCGCCGATGCCTCGATCCTGGTCGATCCGATGTGGGGTGCCGGAAGCGGCTGGATCTCGCGGCTCCTGGCCGGCGGCAAGATCCGCGTCAACGAGATCCACCAGGAGCGCAACCCGTTCTTCGGCGGCGTCAATCCCGAGCCGATCCGGCCCAACGTCAACGAGGCGCTGTCCATCCTCGCCGCCGGCGGCTACGACCTGGGGCTCTTCCTCGACGGCGACGCCGATCGCGCGGGCGCGGCCGACGAGCGCGGCACCTTCATCCACCAGCTCCAGGTGACCGGCCTCCTGATGTACTACATGGCCGAGCACCGGGCGCTGCGCGAGCCGGTCGTCATCAGCATCAACAACACCTCGATGGCCGAGCGGCTGGGCGAGCACTACGGGATCGAGACCCATGAGACCCCGGTCGGCTTCAAGTTCATCGGCCCGAAGATGATCGAGACCGGGGCGATGATGGGTGCCGAGGAATCGGGCGGCTTCGGGTTCGGGATGCACCTCCCCGAGCGTGACGGCGTGTATGCCGACCTGCTCCTGCTCGACCTGTTCCTGCGCGAGCGGGCCGCTGGGCGGTGGCCGGTCTCGCATGCCATCGAACTGTTCCACGAGATGGCCGGGCCGTCGTGGTATCGACGCATCGACGTCCACGTCGAGCGCGCCGCGTATCCCGAGACGAAGCGGCGGCTGCTCGTCGACCTGCGCGCCGAGGCGCCGACGACACTCGCCGACCACCCCGTCGCCCGGACCCTGCCGCTCGAGACGAACGACGGGTTCAAGTTCTGGATCGACGACGGATCATGGCTCCTCGTCCGGGCGTCCGGTACCGAGCCGCTCGTGCGGATCTACACGGAGGCCACCTCGGAGACGATCCAGGACGCCCTGCTCGCGGCGGGCGAGCGCCTGGTTCGCGGGTCATGAGCGGCGTCGACCGGGGCGCTGCTCGACGCGTCGAGAAGCCGTGGGGTCATGAGCTGATCTGGGCGCACACGGACCGGTATGTCGGCAAGGTCCTCGTGATCGAGGCGGGCAAGCGACTCTCGCTCCAGCGCCATGTGGTCAAGGACGAGTCGATCATCGTGACCTCCGGACGGCTGCGGCTCTATCTCGAGGACGATGCCGGGACGGTGCAGGTCGAGGAGCTGGTCGCCGGCGACCACCGACACGTCGCGACCGGTCGGATCCACCGCTACGAGGCGATCGAGCGGACCGAGCTGATGGAGGTCTCGACGCCGGAGCTCGACGACGTCGTCCGGCTTGAGGACGACTTCGGGCGCGAGGGGACCAGCGCGCCGTAGGTCCCATGGGACGATTTGGGGGTGCCACCGGCCTCGGCGGGGTGTACCCTTCAGGGAACGCGACCGCCATCACCGGTCGAGGTGCATGACCGGACGGCGGCCCCGCGAGCGCCCTAGTCGGGCGACGGAGGTAGCACCGCGATGCACAGCTCCCTGATCGGAAAGGTCGAGAAGGCGAACCGCTACGCGCGAGAGCTTGATCGGATCACGATCGACCGTCTCTCGCTGACGTTCCGCGGCGACAACGACACGCACCACGTCTCGCTCGATGCCGGTCAGTGGCGATGCACCTGCCACTACTTCGAGAGCTGGACTTCCTGCGCGCATCTGCTTGGCGTTGCAAAAGGTCTTCGGTGTCATGCTCCCGGAAGAAGCGCAAGTTTCGATCTTTGCCGCGTCTGCGGAGCCTGCCCTGACCTAACCTCGGCCGCCGAGCTGGCACGCCGCCCGACGGCGCGAGCCCGCGTTGCGCACTGCGCTCCTCGCTCACGCACCTTGAGGTGCGCTCGCTCCGGTGCTCGGTCGCGCCTTGGCCGGCACCGTCCGGCGCCACGATTCTCGGTTCCTGTCCTCTGACTACGGTCTAGCGCAGCCACGCTACGGCGGCGCCCTTAGCCGTTCCGATCTTGGGTTGGGAGGTGCGGCGCCAGTCCGACGTGCCTTCGTGGACGGCGAGGGTGACGGCGCCTTTGTCGGTGGCCCAGGCGACGGCGATGCGTTCGCCGCTCGTGTCGAGGGCGAAGGCGATGGCGGTCGTCGAGCCGTTCGGTGGCGCGATCGACGCGATCGATGACCCGTCGCCTGCGAGCCAGCCGTCCGTGTTCCGGATCACGACGGCGGCGTTCGGGCCGGCCATCGTCGCGATCCGTTTGCCGTTCGCCGAGGTCGCCAGCAGCCGCGCTCCGCTCGGCCCTTCGGTGAGTTCGCCGTTGGTCGTGTCGACGAGCGTGGCTACCGGCTTCGCCGCGTCGCCGGTGACGATCACGAGTCGATCGCCGTCGATCCAGACCGGCGGCGCGGCGACGACCGCGACATCGACCTCGATCTCGAAAGCCGAGCCGAGCGTCGGGTCGATCAGCACGACCCGGTGAGACCCATCCGACTGGAGGTCGCCGGCGATGGTCGCGAAGCGGCCACCCTGCGGATCCCAGGTCGCGAAGTAGGCAGGTCCTGCAGGGACATGGCCGGATGGATCCTTGGCCGTCACGGCCCGCCAGGTCAGGGTCTTGCCGAGGCGGACCGGTGTGCTGGTCGCGGTTGCCCCCTTATCCAGCGTGGCGACGAGGACGTTCGCGAGCCCGGTCGAGATCCAGACGGTGTTGCCTTTGGGAAGGGTGATCGGTTTGCCGTCTCTGGAGCCTCCGTCCCAGCCGGTCAGTGTCGTCTTGCCGTCCGACCCGGCGACCAGCGCGATCAGCCCATCGGGTGACACGTCGGGCGACGGCGCCGGGTTGGAGCACCCACCGAGGACGACGACGCACGCCAGGCCGAGCGCCGCGCCGATAGCGCGACGGGAGTGGGTGGTTGCGCGGCTCGGTCGGGTCGATGTCGGCATCGGCGTGGGAAGTGTGCCACGACGATGCCGGATGTCACGACACCGTGACCAACCAGTACCACGCCGCCGACCCGAGACCGTCCGCGAACCGGAGATCGACGTGGACCGACCAGGTCCCGCGCCCGGGCGCAGCGAAGGTGACCGGCCCGCGACCAGATCCGATGGTCACCGCGCCGGTCCCATTCGAGGTCCCGGCCCGCACGCGTCGCGCGGTCCATTCGGCGATGGCTACGCCGTCCGGGATCGAGACGGTCAGCGGCTCACCGGCGCCGACCGTGATGGGCGCGCCCGGCAGCCATGGGCTGTCGGAACCGCCATCGGCCCAGGTGTACGTCCCGAGTTGGCCGACGACCGGGTCGCCGCCGTCCGCGGCGAGGACGGCGGGTGGCGGCTGGGCGGAGATGGAGGGCATGGCGGACGGCGGGGGAGCGGAAGCGGGCGGACTGGCTGTCGGAGCGGCGGCCGGGGGCGGCGAGGCCGGATCCATCGGCGTGGAGGTTGCGGTCGGGCCGGCCGACCCCGCGATGGCGCCGTTGCCGCACCCGCTCCCGGTCATCGCGATGGCCAGGATCGCGACGATCGCCCGCAGGCTCGACCAGACCGACATGGGTAGGCTCCTTCCTCGTCAGTGACAGGGGACGTTGATGCCGGGCAGGGATGTGATGGGGATGGGACAGGTGTCGACAACGACGCGAACGGCGGCCGAGGTGCTCCCGTTGAGCCCTTCCACGGTCTGCGTCGCGAAGACCGCCCGAAAGTCGGTGTCCGAAGCCGGTCGTTGCGTGAGGACATACGTGCCAAGGGCCGTCCCCGCGGGCATCGTGCCTACGGTGACCCAGTTCGTGGCTCCCGCGGCGCGGCGCTGGAGGGTGGCCACCCGCCCGGAGACCTGGTTGCCGCCGATCTGACGGTAATCGTCGTAGTCCGCGACCTTGAGCGAGGCGGTCAGGGTCGTGGTGCCGGCGACGTCGATGAACGACGGAGCGGCATTGAGCGTCAGGACCGTGGCCAGGTCCAGGCAGGTCGAGTACTTCGCCGTGGTCGAGACCATGTCGTACTCGAGTTGGAGTCTCGCCACGTCGCACCGCCGGAATGTATGGACGTTCCACCCGGTGGCGGGCTTGGTCCGCGAGTAGGTCTGGACGACGGCGTCCATATAGTCCGAGTCGTCCGCGAAGTTCACGTGGTGGTCGAGACCCTCGACGTGACCGAACTCGTCGAGCGCGATGGTCTCGGCGTCATAGCAGCCGTTCGGCGCCGTGGCGTAGGCCTGGCACCACTTGAGCGTCCCCCAATCGAAGACGTGACCCTGCTCGCGCAGCCACATCGTGAATCCGATCGGGGCCGTCCGAGTGAAGCACGCCAGACCGTTGACCCCGCACGTGGCACCCAGCCCGTAGCCGATCGGGTTCGCGCCGCCCGGGTCGTACGTGAAGGTCGCCGCCTTCGAGCCGCGACTCGCGTTGGCGTCCGCGGCCGCGGCCGTGATGGCGGCCTTGATCACTGCCGTCGGTTCGGCTCCAGCCCGCCAGCGGAAGCGCAGGTCCTGGTTCTGGGCAAAGGGGCCACCCGAGAAGAACGGGTCCGGGCTGTGGGCGTTGACCGCGCCACCGACCAGCGGAAGGAGGAAGACCGTTGCTGCGCCGCACAGAAGCAGCCGTCGCGAGCGGGTCGTGGTCGTCCGGATCCGAGTCATCGCGTCACCTCGTCGAGCCCGACGGTCGTGCCGTCGCCGATGCGGCGAAGGAGCGGGCGGATCGACAAGCGGTCCGACGGCATCCGGCCGTCGGGCGAGAGCAGGACCCAGCCGTCGGGGACCCGCATCGCGGAACCGGCGAAGGACGCGGCCGGGTGCAGGGAAAGGCCATCCGGGAGCGGTCCAAGGTCGACCACTCGCGCACCAGTTAGGTCGATGGTGCCCAGTCGGCGACCATGTTCGGTCGTGGCTTCGTGGACGACCTGGGTTCCGTGCGGCGTGGTCACCACGGCCGCCAGTCCGCCAGCCCCGGTCAGGATGCGTCGCTCGCGGGTGGACGTGTTCGTCGACACGATCGGGCAGGGAAGTCCGCGACACGCGAGGTAGCTCACCACGAGATCGCCATCGAACCCGATGATCTGACCCAGATCGGGTGCATCGAGCGTCGGAATCGGACCGCTTGCCGAGCCGATGAGGCGCATCCGACAGGCGACTTCGCCGCAGGACTGGACCGCGAGTCGATCGCCCGCCACGTCCCAGGTGAACTCCGTGGAGAAGGTGCGCCCGAACCGAGCGTCGGCCGGGAGGGGAGGAAGAACCTGACGGGCAGGTTCGTGGCCGTCGATCGGTCGCCTCCAGATGCCGAGATCGGCACGAGTCGATCGCTCGACACGCGCCTCATGGATCCAGGCGCCGGTTCGATCGACCGTGGCGCGCCGGATGACGTCGCGCTCCGCGGCGATCGCCCAGGAACACCCGCTCGCCACGTCCACGGCCTCGATCCGTGAGGCGGCCCCATCGTCGGAGCCGACGATGACCACCCGACCGAACGGCCCCGCGACGAACGACTCGGCCGGCAGGTCGACCCGCTTCGCGACGCGATCGCGACCGAGGCCCAGCAACAATCGCTGGCCACGCAGCGCCCCGTCGTCACCGAGGTCCGGGTCCAGCCGGAACCAGGCTTCGCGCGGCAACTCCGCCATCGCCACGTCGCCGGCGCGGGCGGCCGCGATCCGGTCGCCCGGTGGGCCGGCGCAGGCGCGGGGCGCCCATGGGCGGTCGACCGCGCCGAGGGTCGCGGAGGTGATCGACCCGACAGCGCCGAGGGCGAGGAGACCCGGCCCGATCCAGCGTACCCATCGTGACTCCACCATGTCGGTTGCCTCCTCCGGCGGATGGGACAGCTGGCGGGAGGAGGGCGAGGCCGCCATGGTGCACGGCCCCGCTTACCCACGACTTATCTGGTTCTGCTTTGCACCCGCCGTGGTACCGTGCCACTCGACAATCTGTGTCACGCCGCGTGGTCGCGAAGCCGGTGAGATCCCGGCACAGTCCCGCTACGGTGAACGCCCCTTCGGGGGCGCAAGTCCGGTCGCCGACCCCACGGTGCATGCTCGAACCTTCGAGAGAAAGGTAGGCAGGACCGTGCACTCCACCGGCTAGACCCCTCCTTCGACCCATTCGAAGCGAGGGGTTTCGCGTTCGTCGCGACCCCTCCGACCCGCCCCATCCGTCTCGGAGGTCTTCCCTTGTTCCCGTCGTCCCGCCCCGCCCGCCGCGTCCCTCCCCACGCCTCGTTCGGCGCGCTCCTTGCGTCAGTCCTCCTCGTCCTGGCCGCGTGCTCGGGGGCGGCCACGGGGTCCGTCACTCCCAGCGCTTCTGTCGCGGCCGTCGCCACCGTTACTCCTACCCTCGCACCGACCGCCACGCCGGCCCCAACGGCGTCGCCGACCCCCGCCCCCGCGTTCCCCGCGACGTTGACCGACGACGAAGGGACCGCGGTCGTCATCAAGGCCGAGCCGCAAAAGATCGTGTCGCTCACCCCGGCCGCGACCGAGACCCTGTTCGCCCTCGGGGCCGGGCCGCGCGTCATCGCCACGACCGCGTTCGATGACTACCCGCCGGCCGCCGTCGCGCTCCCGGATGTCGCCACGTTCACCTCGGTCGATGTCGAGAAGATCGTCGGCCTCGAAGCCGACCTGGTCATCGCCGGTGGCAACTTCTTCAATCCGCCCGAGGCGATCAAGAGCCTCCGGAGCCTCGGGGTCCCGGTCCTCGTCGTGTACGCCCCCGATATCGCCGGTGCGCTCAAGGACATCGCCCTCATCGGCGCGGCGGTGGGACGGCCCGAGCAGGCGGCCGCCATCACCACCGCGATGCAGGCCGATTTCGATACGGTCGCCACCGCGACCGCCGGGCTCTCGAAGCCGCGGACCTTCTACGAGATCGACGTCTCGACCGGTCCGATCTATACCGTCGCCGACGGGTCCGTCTACGTCGAGATGATCACCGCGGCCGGCGGTACGCCGATCACGACCGGGAGCAAGACCGACTACGCGATCCCGCTCGAAAAACTCATCAAAGCCGACCCGGAACTGATCCTGCTCGGCGACGCCGCGTACAAGGTCACCGCCGAACAGGTGAAGGCCCGACCGGGATGGAACGTCATGACGGCGGTCAAGAACGGCGCGATCTGGCCGATCGACGACATCACCGTCACGCGTCCGGGCCCGCGCCTGACCGAAGGGCTTCGCGCCCTGGCGCTGGCCATCCATCCCGATCTCGTCCTGCCGCCGGCGGTCCCGATCCCAGCGGTGCCCTGAGGCACGCCATGGCGACGCGCGGCGAGGCTGTCCCGACTGTCCGGCCCCGGGTCGGGCGGGCGGCGGCCATCCGCGACCGACCGGTCCTCCTGGTCGGCCTCGGGCTCGTCGCGCTGTTCATCGCGCTCATCCTCGGGGTCGGCGTCGGGTCGGTCGGGATCGACCCGGCCGACACGATCGCCATCCTCGCCCACCGGTTCCTCGGACTCGACATCCCGAGGACCTGGAGTGACGCCACCGAGACGATCGTCGTCGACCTGCGACTGCCGCGGATCCTGACGGCGATGCTCGTCGGCTGCGCCCTGGCCGTCGCCGGGACGACCTTCCAGGGTCTCCTGCGCAACCCGCTGGCCGACCCCTACGTCCTTGGGACCGCGTCGGGCGCCGCGCTCGGGGCGGCCATCGCGGTCCTGATCCCGGTGCGGTTCGTCATCCTCGAATTCGGGCTGATCCAGGCGTTCGCGTTCATCGGTGCCCTGGCGTCGATCACCGTCGTCTACCGGCTGTCACGACACAGCGGGCTCTCGCCCCTGACGAGCCTGCTCCTGACCGGCTACGCGGTCGGGTCGCTGCTGGCGGCCGGGCTGGCCATGGCGATGTACCTCTCGGGGGCCGCCCTGCGCCAGATCTTCACCTACCTCCTCGGCAGCTTCGATGCGGCGACCTGGCCGCGCTTCCTCGCGACCCTGCCGATCATCATGCTGGCGAGCGTCGCGATCATGCTCCGCGCCCGGTCGCTCAACGGCCTGCTGTTGGGGGAGGCCGCCGCGGCGCATCTCGGGGTCGATGTCCGCCGCGAACGGCGGCTCCTGCTCGCCCTTGCCTCGCTGGTCACCGCGGCGGCGGTGGCGATCAGCGGCCTGATCGGGTTCGTCGGGCTCGTGGTCCCGCACGTGGTGCGGCTGCTGGTCGGGCCGTCGGCTCGGCTGGTGCTGCCCCTGTCGGCCATCGGCGGCGCCGCGCTGCTCGCCTATGCCGACATCATCGCCCGGGTGGTGGGCGGGATCCCGGTCGGGGTCGTGACCGCCATCCTCGGGGCGCCGTTCTTCCTGTTCATCCTGCGTCGGGCGCGGTCGGGGTACGAGGTGTGAGCGCGCCGATCCTCGCGCTCGACGGCGTCACGATCGCCTACCGCGAGCGTGAGGCGCTGCGCGGCGTCGACCTGGCGATCGAGGCCGGTGAGCGCGTCGCGCTGATCGGGCCCAACGGCGCTGGGAAGTCGACCCTCCTCTCCGCGACGACGGGTCTCCTCCAGCCGACGACCGGGACCGTCCGGCTCGACGGTCGTCCCGTCGGATCGATGGATCGGCCCGAATTGGCTCGTCGCGTGGCGGTCGTCCCGGGCGCCGCCAGCCTGCCGTTCTCGATGCGGGTCGAAGATGTCGTGGCGCTCGGCCGCCTGCCGCACGAGGACCCGTTCCGCGGCCTGCGACCGGTTGATCGCGCCGCCGTGGCCGCTGCGATCGAGCGGGTCGGGATCGGCCACCTGCTGGGGCGCGACGCCCGCGAACTCTCGCTCGGCGAGCGGCAACTGGTGCTGATCGCGCTGGCGGTCGCCCAAGCGGCGCCGATCCTCGTGCTCGACGAACCGACGGTCCACCTCGACCTCCGCCACCAGGTCGGCGCCATGGAACTCCTGGTCGATCTCAACGAACGCGACGGAACGACGATCGTCGCGGTCCTCCACGACCTGGCGCTCGCGGCGCACTTCTTCCCGCGGCTGGTCCTGCTCGACGGCGGCCGGATCGTGGCCGACGGGGCGCCCAGCGACGTCCTGTCGCCTGACCGGATCCGCGAGGTCTTCGGCGTGGATCCCGGGTTCGTCCGACTCCCCCTCACCGCGGGTTGAGAGGGCGCCGGACGCAGCGCCGGTACCGCATCATTGGCCGATGCGCATCGCCGACTTCGCTCTCGAGCGCTACTTCGCCCGCTGGGAGTTCGCCGTCGAGCACCTGCTGTGCGCCTCAGACGTCCAGGGATTCCCGATGGCCGAGTTGCTCGGGCTCGCCGACGACGAGACGCGGGCGTTGTGGGACGGCCTTGAGCTCGGCTACACCGAATCGACCGGTCATCCGCTCCTCCGCCGCGAGATCGCGTCGCTGTACGAGACCATCGAGCCCGACGACGTCCTGACGTTCGCCGGCGCGGAGGAGGCGGTCTTCTGTCTGATGAATGTCCTCGTCGGCCCCGGTGACCACGTCATCGTCACCTGGCCTGGTTACCAGAGTCTGTACGAGGTCGCCCGCGCGGCGGGCGCGGAGGTGACGCTCCACGACCTTCGTGAGACCGACGGCTGGGCGATCGACCTCGATCGGCTTCGGCGGCAGGTGACGCCGGCGACCCGCCTCATCGTCGTCAACGCCCCGCACAACCCGACCGGGATGCTGCCGGATCGTGCGACCTGGGATGCGCTGGTTGCGATCGCCGCCGAGAGCGGCGCGCACATCCTGGTCGACGAGGTCTACCGCGGTCTCGAGTTCGACGAGGCCGACCGCCTGCCGGCCGGCGCCGACGCCCTGCCCCTCGGGATCTCGCTCGGGGTCATGTCCAAGGCGTACGCCATGGCGGGCTTGCGGATCGGCTGGCTGGCGACCCACGACCGCGACCTGCTGGCGCGCGTCGCGGCGTACAAGGACTACACGACGATCTGCTCGTCGGCGCCCTCGGAGATCCTGGCCATCATGGCGTTGCGTGCCCGCGATCGCGTTCTGGCGCGTTCGCGCGGCATCGTGGCCGCGAACATCGATCGCCTCGATGCGTTCTTCGACGACTGGGCCGACCGCTTCGAGTGGGTCCGGCCCCGTGGCGGCTCGATCGGGTTCCCTCGGCTCACCGTTCCGGGGGTCCGGATCGACGACTGGGCCGCCGACCTGGTCCAGGCCGAGGGCGTCCTGCTCCTGCCGGGCTCCGTGTTCGACCACGGCGGCAACCACTTCCGGCTGGGCTTCGGGCGGACCGACCTGCCCGAAGCACTCGACCGTCTCGAGGCGTTCGCGGGGAGGACCCTTCGGTGAACCTCAGTCGAGGTGGAAGATCTCCTCGAGCCGCTGGTGGAAGCCGGTCGCCGGATCGGTCAGCGGGTCGATGAGCGCCGCCATCTCGGCCTGCCAGCGGTCATTCACCGGGGCCGCCGCCATCGATGCGCGGAACGCCGCGAAGTCGTCGACCTCGAGATACGCGAACAGCTGCGATCCCAGGATGAAGATCGAATAGTCCCGACATCCGGCGGCCTTGAGCGCGTCGAGCATCTCCGGCCAGACAGCCGCGTGCCGCCGGCGATACTCGATCTCCTGCCCAGGCAGGATCCGCATCGTGAACCCCACGCGTTCCATGTGTCCCTCCTGAATCGAAGACCCAGGGGAGCGGATGCTCCCCTGGGTCATGACCTCAGACCAAGCCGGCGGGCTTAGAAGAAGATCGAGTCGACGTTCGTCCCATCGAACCGGAAGGCCGGCCCGAGCGTGACGATGTTGTCCTTGGCGATGGTGTACGGCTTGTCGCCATTGAGGCCCTTGACCGTGAAGGTCTCGCCCTCAGTGCCCTTGAGCTCGCCGCTGACGAGCCGCGTGGCGATCACCATCGAGAGGTAGCCGAGGTCGGGAACGTTCCACAGGCCGTAGACCGGTGAAGTGCCGTCCTTGACGAACGGCTTCATGTCATGCGGGAACCCGAGTCCGGTGACCTTCACGGTCGCCGACTTGTTGGCCTTCTGGACGACCTGCGCGGCCGCGAGGATGCCGACGGTGGTCGGCGCCACGATGACCTTGAGGTTCGGGTACTTGGTCAGCAGCTCGTTGGCTCGCGTCGTGCTGACATCGGCCTTGTCATCACCATAGACGGTGTCCACGAGCTTCAGGCCCTTGAACTTGGGGTCGGTGGTGAGGGTCTTCTTCATCAGGTCGATCCACTCGTTCTGGTTGGTGGCCGTCGCGGTCGCCGAGAGGATCGCGATCTCACCCGTGCAGCTCGGGGCGAGCTCACACGCCCAGTCGGCAAGGTTGACGCCGACGCCGCTGAAGTCGACCTGGTTCACGAAGACGTTGTAGGCGCCGATGGCGGGGCTCGAGTCGAAGCCGACGACCTTGATCCCGGCTGCCATGGCGGCCTTCAGGTCGGGGGCGACCTCATCCTTGCCGTCGGCCGAGATGATGATCGCCTTCACCTGCTGGGTGGTGAGGTCCTTGATGAACGGGACCTGCAGGGCCGCCTTTGGCTCGTTCGGTCCGACCTGGATGACGGTGGACTTGCTCTCGGTGGCGGCCTTGTCGATCCCGACCTTGGCGGCCGCGAAGTACTGGTTGACGATGTCCTTCGGCAGATAGCCGACCTTGACGCCGCCGGCTGCGGCCGACGCGGCAGCCGACGCGGCGGCGGACGGGGCGGCCGACGAGCCTCCGGAGCTGGAGCACGCCGCGAACACCATGACCGCGGCGGTCGTGAGGGCGATGGTCCGCCCGACGGTTCTGAGCTTCAAGGCTGTTCCTCCTCTTCCTACGAACTTGCTGCCTCACCTTGCAGGACCGAGTCGCCCGGCGGCGGTCGCCCTCCGCGGACCCGATCGACGGCCGACTTGGCCTGGTGAGCAAAGGTTGGGGCGACGACCGAGAGGATCAGGAGCAGCCCAAGGGCGATGCTCTGGACCTCGACCGTCACGCTGGCGAGCCGGAGGGCGTTCTGCATGACCGCCACCACGAGGACGGCGAGCACGACACCCGGGATCGTGCCCGACCCGCCGAAGATGTTGACGCCGCCGAGCAGGACCACCGTCACGACGGTGAGGGTCATGCCCTCGCCGGCATCGGCGCGCGCGCTCGACAGGCGTGACGTGAGGATGATCCCGGCCAGCGCCGCGATCATCCCGGACAGGACGAACAGGCTGACCCGGACCCGCGTGACGCGGACACCCGAGAACCTGGCCGCGCCGGTGTTCTTGCCGATGGCATAGATCTGCCGACCGACCCACATGCGGTGAAGGACGATCCCGAGGATCACGGCCAGAACGGCAAAGATCACGAACGGCCACGGGATCACCGTCCCCGGCACGGTTCCGAACCCGATCTCGGTGAAGCCGGGCGGAAAGTCGCTGATCCCGCGCGGCCCGAGGACGATCAGCGCGAATCCGCGGAAGAGGGCGAGGGTCCCGAGGGTCACGACGAGCGAGGGAAGGCCGCCGCGCGCCACCATCAGGCCGTTCAGGAGACCGCCCAGGGCGCCGGCCACGAGCACGATCGGGACCCCGACCTCGATCGGGACGCCGGCCGCCCACAGGAACCCGAGGATGGCGCTGGCCAGCCCGGCCATCGACTCGACCGACAGGTCGATCTCGCCGATGATGATGATCAGGGTCATCGGCAGCGCCATGATGGCGACTTCCATCAGCGCCGCGATGAGGTTCGAGAAGTTCTGTGGTGTCAGGAAGAACGGCGAGAGCGCATTGCCCAGCACGATGAGCCCGATCAACGCGATCAGCAGCAGGGTCTCCCAGCGCGCGAGCGTTCGCATCCAGCCCCGGCCGCCGTTCGCGGGAACGGTCGCAGCGGTCATCGGATGCGGCGCTCCGCCGTGGCGCGCAGGAGCCGTCGCGAGAGGATGGCGTCTGCGCTGACGGCCAGCAGGATGACCGCGCCGTAGATGGCCTGGAGCCAGAATTGCGATAGGCCGACGAGGACGAGGCCGTTCGCGATGAAGCCGAGGAAGAGAGCGCCGATGGCAGCCCCGGCAACCGTGCCCGACCCACCGAAGATCGCCACGCCACCGACCACGACCGCCGCCACGATGGCTAAGACCGCGCCGGTGGCGGTCGTCCCGTTGATCGTCCCGTATTCGCTGACCCACATGACGCCGGCGATGCCGGCCAACAGGCCGCACACGGAGAACGCCACGAAGACGACGCGGCGCGACGGGATGCCGAGGATGGCCGCCGCCTCCGGGTTGCTGCCGACCGCGTAGATCTGGCGCCCGAACCGCGTCCAGCGGAGGAGGATCGTCCCGATGGCTGCGATGACCACGGCGATCAGCACGAAGAGCGGGATCCCGAAGAAATCGGCGACCGAGGCCTCGACGAAGCCCGGCGGGAGGGCCGCGACCGGTACCTGGTGAGGGCCTGCGACCAGGTAGTCGATGCCACGGAAGATGCTCAGCGTCCCGAGCGTGGCCACGATGGCCGGCACCTTGAACACCGTGACGATCGTGCCGTTGACCATCCCGAGGACCAGACCGAGCAGGACCCCGAACAGGATCGCGCCGGTCGTATCGAGCGCATGCAGCTCCAGGGTCCGGGCCACGGCGTAGGCGACCAGGCCGATGATCGCCTCGACCGACAGGTCGACATTCCGGGTGATGATGACGACCGCCTGGCCGATGGCGGCCACCGCGATGATCGACGCCGGGATCGCCACGTTGGTGAGGTTCGTGACGGTCAGGAATTGCGGTGCGGCGAGGGAGACCAGACCCCCGAGCACGAACATGATCGCCAGCAGGCTCAGTTCACGCTGGCGAGCGATCGTCGACAGCCAGCTCCCGCGGGTCGATCCGATCGCGGCGACGGCCGCGCCACCCTCAGCCACTGGGTGGCCCTTCGGTGGAGGGCGCGATCGAGGTGGCCTCGTCGGCGCCGACATTCCCGGTCGCCGCGAACATCACCCGTTCCTCGGTCGCGCGCTCGCGTGGGATCTCGGCGGTGATCCGACCCTCATGGAGCACGAGGATCCGGTCGGACATCGCGAGGACCTCGGGAAGGTCGCTCGAGATGAGGATGATCCCCAGCCCGGACGCCGCCAGTTCCGAGATGATCCGGTGGACCTCGACCTTGGCGCCGATGTCGATCCCGCGGGTCGGTTCGTCGAGGATCAGGACGGTCGGCTTCGAGGCCAGCCATTTCGCGAGGACGACCTTTTGCTGGTTCCCGCCGGACAGGGCGCCGACCAGCTGGTCGACGCCGGTCATCTTGACGTCGAATTGCTCGGTGTATTCGTGCGCCACCGCCCGTTCAGCCGAGCCATGGACGAGGAGTCGCGGGAAGAGCCGCGGCAGGATCGGCAGGGTGACGTTCTGGGCGATCGAGAAGCCCAGGACGAGGCCCTCCTGGTGGCGATCCTCGGGCAGGTAGGCGATCCCGGCGTCCATCGCCGCCGACGGGCTTGCGAAGCTCACTGGAGCCCCGCCCAGCCGGATCTCGCCGGCATCGCGCTGATCGATCCCGAACAGCACCCTGGCCACTTCGGTGCGGCCGGCGCCGACGAGCCCGGCGAACCCGACGATCTCACCAGCCCGCACGGAGAACCCGATATCGCGGAACTCGCCGACCCGGGTCAGGCCCTCGACCTCGAGCAGGACATCCCCGATCGGCGTCTCGACCTTCGGGAAGAGCGAGACCGTCCGGCCGACCATGTGACGGACCAGGTCGGCCGTCGTCAGCTCGCTGGTCGCGGTCGTGATGACGTGACGCCCGTCGCGGAACACGGTCGTCCGGTCACACAGCTGGAAGACTTCGTCGAGTCGGTGACTCACGAACAGCACCGCGACGTCCCGGTCGCGCAGCCGCCGCACGATCGTGAACAGGCGCTCGACCTCGTGGGCGGACAGCGAGGCGGTCGGTTCGTCCAGGATGAGGACGCGCGCTTCGACCGACAGCGACTTGGCGATCTCGATCAGCTGTTGGTCGGCCATCGAGAGGCCGCGGACTGGCGCGCCGACATCGAACTGGACGTCGAGTTCCTCGAACAGGGCCTTCGCCGCCCGCCGGGTCCCGCCCCAGTCGATCGACCCGAAGCGCCCTTGCGGGGCGTGCCCGATGAACACGTTCTCGGCGACCGTGAGGTCCGGGAAGAGACGTGGCTCTTGGTGGACCACCGCGATCCCGAGGGCTCGCGCCTGGGCGGGTCCAGCGATGTGCGTCGGCTGGCCGTCCAGCAGGATCGCCCCGTTGTCGGGCTGGTGGACGCCGGCCAGGATCTTGACCAGCGTGCTCTTGCCGGCCCCGTTCTCGCCGACGAGGGCGTGAACCTCACCGGCGGCGAGCGCGAGCGACACGTCGTCGAGCGCCTGCGTGGCGGCGAACCGCTTCGAGATGCCGCGAAGCTCGGCCGGCGGCGCGGTCGCCGTCGGCGTCGCGTCGGGCGGCGCGACGATCACGGTCGGGATCCCGTCGCGCGGGATCGACCGGTGTCGCGCGGCGCGGTGTCGTCCGCCTCGAGCAGTCGAACCTCGACCCCTCGACCGATGAGGGCTCGAACCATCGCGTCGGGCGCGGCAACATCGGTCAGGACCACGCTGATCTTGTCGGTCGGGCAGAACGTCGCGAAGGCGGCCCGCTCCCACTTGGTGTGGTCGACGATCGCGATGACCTCACGGGCCGCCGCGACCATCGACCGCTTGATCTGCGCCTCCTCATCGGTCGCGTCGGACATCCCTGACTCGACCGTGAAGCCGGCGGCGCCCAGGAACGCCTTCTGGACGTTGATCCGGCTGAACAGGCCGTCGCCCAGCTGGCCCACGACCGACAGCGCCTCCCAGCGGACGCGGCCACCGAGCATCAGGACGATGATCCCGGGATGACCGGCCAGCTCCGAGGCGAGCCGGAGCCCGTTCGTGAGGACGGTCAGCTGGCTCCAGCCGCCACGCGTCTTGAGGTGCCGGGCGACGGACAGGGCCGTCGTGCTGGCGTCCATGACGATGCTCTCGCCGTCGTGGACGAGGGCCGCCCCGGCGGCACCGATCCGCCACTTCTCGTCCGCCTGCAGTCGCTCCCTGATATCGAACGAAAGCTCCGGTCGGCTTCGATCGATCGCGATCGCACCTCCGTGGGCCCGGATGAGCCGATGCTCCGACTCGAGCGCCACGAGGTCCTTGCGGATCGTGACCGACGAGACCCCGAACCGAGTCGCCAGGTCGGCCACTCGCGCGCGACCGTGTTCCTCGACGATCCGGGCGATGTGCTCCTGTCGTTCGCGAGCGAAAACGTCGCCTGGCGAGGCGCTGGCAGGATCGGTCACGCAGCTCCTCTCATCCGGCCTGGGGCAGCCGAACAAAGGTTTCGCTTGATTGCCGAGGCACAGTAGACCCCACTCGAACGGAATGTCAAGAAGGGAATTGAAAGTATTCGAAATATGTGGCAGGCTACCCGCCATGGTCGGAACGAATGGATCGGCCACCCGTTAGGAACCGGTCAGTTCCGCTCTGACCGACCGACTCGGACGGCGGTTGCTCGGGCGCCAGCTCCTCCGGCGTCCAGCCACGCGTACCGCCGTCCGGGTCGGACACCACCGACGGACGACCGTTACGATCGAGCCGCACGAAAGTGACCGGAACAACCGCCCAGGGGGCGACGGAGGCAGACGTGACCAGCAACCAGGCCGTCGTCGCGGTGCTGCGATCCCAGCGGATCGAACTCCCGTCCTGGGCGTTCGGCAACTCCGGGACGCGGTTCAAGGTCTTCGCCCAGAAGGGCGTGCCGCGCGATCCGTTCGAGAAGGTCGCCGACGCCGCCCAGGTCCACCGCTATACAGGCGTAGCGCCGACCGTCGCGCTGCACATCCCGTGGGACAAGGTCGATGACTACGCAGCACTCGCCGACCACGCCAGGACCTCTGGAGTCGCCCTCGGCACGATCAACTCGAACACGTTCCAGGACGACGACTACATGCTCGGCAGCGTCTGCCACCCGGATGCCCGGGTCCGCCGCAAGGCCGTGGCCCACCTGCTCGATTGCGTCGACGTCATGGACGCGACCGGCTCGCGTGACATCAAGCTGTGGTTCGCCGATGGCACGAACTATCCCGGGCAGGACGACATCCGGGCCCGCCAGGACCGGCTCGCCGAGGCCTTGACGGCCGTCCACGCGCGTCTCGGCCCCGACCAGCGGATGGTCCTCGAGTACAAGTTCTTCGAGCCGTCGTTCTACACGATGGACGTCCCCGATTGGGGCACGGCCTATATCCAGTGCGTCGCGGCCGGGCCCAAGGCGAAGGTCGTGGTCGACACCGGCCACCACGCCCCCGGCACGAACATCGAGTTCATCGTCGCCTCGCTCCTCCGGGCGGACAGGCTCGGCGGCTTCGACTTCAACTCGCGCTTCTACGCCGACGACGACCTGATGGTCGGCTCGGCCGATCCGTTCCAGTTGTTCCGGATCATGCACGAGGTCGTCCAGGCGGGTGCCCTCGATCCAGCCCTCGGGGTCGCCTTCATGCTCGACCAATGCCACAACATCGAGCCGAAGATCCCCGCCCAGATCCGCTCGGTCATGAACGTCCAGGAGGCGACGGCAAAGGCGCTGCTGGTGGATTCCTCGGCGCTCGCTTCCGCCCAGGCGAGCGGCGACGTCCTCGGCGCGAACGCGGTCCTGATGGACGCCTACGACACCGACGTGCGACCGCTCCTTGCCGAGGTCCGGACCGGCCTCGGGCTTGACCCGGATCCGCTCGGTGCCTACGCGCGCTCCGGGTACGCGGCCGCGATCGCCGCAGACCGCGTCGGCGGGCAGCAGGCTGGCTGGGGCGCATGAGCCTCAAGGCGATCACTCCCGACACAAGCCCGCCGGTCGGTGCCCTGCTCGCCCGGTCCAACCGGCTCGGCGCGGATGCGCGGAACACGAACTACGCCGGTGGTAACACGTCGGCCAAGGGAACCGGGATCGACCCGGTGACCGGGACGCCGGTCGAGCTGCTGTGGGTCAAGGGGTCGGGCGGCGATCTCGGAACGCTCACCGAGAGCGGCCTGGCCGTGCTGCGGCTCGACCGCCTGCGCGCGCTCGTCGACGTCTATGCCGGGGTCGATCGCGAGGACGAGATGGTCGGTGCATTCGACTTCTGCCTCCACGGCCGCGGCGGTGCCACGCCCTCGATCGATACCGCGATGCACGGGCTCGTCGAGGCCGCGCATGTGGATCACCTCCACCCCGATTCGGGCATCGCGCTCGCGACCGCGGCCGATGGCGCCGAGCTCACCCGTCGCTGTTTCGGCGATCGCGTCGCCTGGGTGGACTGGCGCCGTCCGGGCTTCCAGCTTGGTCTCGACATCGCGGCGATCCGGCGAGCGAACCCTCAGGCGATCGGTGCGGTCCTCGGCGGTCATGGGATCACGGCCTGGGGCGATACGTCTGACGAGTGCGAGGCCCGTTCGCTCGAGATCATCCGCATCGCCGAGCGATTCATCGCCGACCACGGCCGGCCCGAAGCGTTCGGCGCGCCGATCGCAGGGTTCGAGCCCTTGCCCGATGCCGAGCGACGCGTGCGGGCGGCGGAGCTGCTCCCCGTGATCCGCGGTCTCGCTTCGACCGACCGGCCGCAGGTCGGCCACTACACCGACAGCCAGGTCGTCCTCGACTTCCTCGCCCGGGCCGAGCATCCGCGGCTCGCCGGACTCGGGACGTCATGTCCCGACCATTTCCTCCGGACGAAGGTCCGGCCGATGGTCATCGACCTGCCGCCGACGGCTCCGCTGTCCGATCTCGTGGCCAGTCTCCGCGAGGCGCACGCCGCGTATCGGGCGGACTACGCCGCCTACTACCGGCGCCACGCGACGCCTGACAGCCCGCCGATCCGGGGCGCGGACCCGGCGATCGTCCTGGTCCCCGGGATCGGCATGTTCTCGTTCGGCGCGGACAAGCAGACGGCGCGGGTCGCCGGCGAGTTCTACGTCAACGCGATCAACGTCATGCGCGGCGCGGAGTCGCTGTCCACGTACGCCCCGATCCCCGAATCGGAGAAGTTCAGGATCGAGTACTGGGCGCTCGAAGAGGCCAAGCTCCAACGCCAGCCGAAGCCGAAGCCGTTGGCGGCGCGGGTCGCCTTCGTGACCGGGGCAGGCTCGGGGATCGGCAAGGCCATCGCCCAGCGCCTGGCCGCCGAGGGCGCCTGCGTGGTCGTGGCCGACATCGATGCCGGGAGCGCAGAGGCGGTGGCGCGCGAGATCGGCGGCACGGACCGGGCGATCAGCGTGACCGCGGACGTCACCGACGAGACCCAGGTCACCGAAGCCTTCCAGCGGGCAGTGCTCGCCTTCGGCGGGGTCGACCTCATCGTCAACAACGCCGGACTTTCCATCTCCAAGCCGCTCCTCGAGACGACCGTCGCCGACTGGGACCTCCAGCACGACGTCATGGCGCGCGGCTCGTTCATCGTCTCGCGCGAGGCGGCGCGGATCCTCATCGACCAGGGGATGGGCGGCGATCTCATCTACATCGTCAGCAAGAACGCCCTGTTCGCCGGTCCGAACAACGTGGCCTACGGCGCCTCCAAGGCGGACCAGGCCCACCAGGTCCGCCTGCTGGCGGCGGAGCTCGGCGAGTACGGAATCCGCGTCAACGGGGTCAACCCCGACGGGGTCGTCCGCGGCTCGGGGATCTTCGCCAAGGGCTGGGGCGCCGACCGGGCGCGCACCTACGGCATCCCGGAGGACAAGCTCGGAGAGTTCTACGCGCAGCGGACGTTGCTGAAGCGCGAGGTCCTCCCGGAGCATGTGGCGGCGGCCGTCTTCGCCCTGGCCGGAGGCGATCTCAGCCAGACCACCGGGCTGCACATCCCGGTCGACGCGGGCGTGGCGGCGGCCTTCCTCCGGTGACCGGCCGGCTCGTCGCGGCCGTCGACCTCGGCGCGTCGAGCGGTCGGGTGATGGTCGGACGGGTCGGACCGAGCGACCTCGAGCTGACCGAGGTCCATCGCTTCCCGAACGAACCGGTCCGGCTCCCAGACGGGCTTCACTGGGACATCCTCCGGCTCTACCGCGAGGTCCTTGCCGGCCTGCGCGAGGCGGCCCGCGCGGCCGACGGCCTGGTCAGCGTCGGGGTCGATTCGTGGGGGGTCGATCACGCCCTCCTCGACGGCGACGGGAACCTGCTCGCGAACCCGTATCACTACCGGGACGAGCGGACCGCCGTCGCGGTCGAAGCGGTCCACCGGATCATCGCCCCGGCCGACCTGTACGCGCGGACGGGGCTGCAGTTCCTGCCGTTCAACACGATCTACCAGCTGACCGCCGACCGCAGCTCGGCGGCCTTCAGCGCGGCGCGGACGATGCTCCTCATCCCCGACCTGATGGGCTACTGGCTATCGGGCGTGCGTGTCGCCGAGGTCACCAACGCGTCGACGACCGCCCTGCTGGATGTCCATCGTCGGGGATGGGATACCGACCTGATCGCCTCGCTCGGCCTTCCGGCGGGACTGTTCGCGCCACTCGGCGCGCCGGGCGACGTGATCGGGCCACTGCGCGAGGCGGTTCGTACCGAGACGGGCGCGTCGGCCGAAACGCTCGTGACGCTCGTCGGCTCGCATGACACCGCGTCCGCCGTCGTCGGCGTCCCGGCCGGGGACGCGCCGTTCGCGTATGTCGCCTGCGGCACATGGTCCCTGGTCGGCGTCGAACTCGACCATGCCATCGTGACCGAGGAGAGCCGGGCCGCGAACTTCACGAACGAAGGCGGCGTCGACGATCGGATCCGGTTCCTGCGCAACGTGATGGGGCTCTGGCTCCTGCAGGAATTGCTCCGCACCTGGGAGCTCGCAGGAACCCCTGAGAGTCTGCCGGCCCTGCTGATCGCCGCTGGGGAGCTGCCACGTGGCGGACCCATGATCGACCCCGACGATCCCGCCTTCCTCACGCCCGGCGACATGCCGGCCCGGATCGAGGCGGCCTGCCGACGACTCGACCAACGGGTGCCGACGACTCGCGTCGAGCTCGTGCGCTGCATCCTCGACAGCCTGGCCGACGCCTACGCGCGCGCCGTCCGGGACGCGGTGCGGCTCTCCGGACAGGCGGTCGAGGTCGTCCACCTCGTCGGCGGGGGTGCTCGCAATACGCTGCTCTGCCAGTTGACCGCGGACGCCTGCGAACGTCCGGTCGTGGCCGGTCCCGTGGAAGCGACCGCGCTCGGCAACGTCCTCATCCAGGCCCGGGCCCGCGGACTCCTGGCCGGTGACCTCGAACGCCTGCGGGCCCTCATCCGCGCGACCCAGGATATCCGCCGCTATGAGCCGCGGACCGCCGGCGCCCGCGATCTGGTCTGACCGGATGCGCATCGCCCTGTTCATCACCTGCTACAACGACCTGCTCTTCCCGGAGGTCGGGCAGGCGATGGTCCGCCTGCTTCGGCGGTTGGGTCATACAGTCGAGTTCCCGGCCGAACAGACCTGCTGCGGCCAGATGCACTTCAACTCCGGCTACCAGGACGCGTGCATCCCACTCGTCGAGCGCTTCACCGACGCATTCGACGGGTACGACGTGGTCGTCACGCCATCGGGGTCGTGCGCCTCGATGGTCCGCCGCCATCACCCGCTCGTCGCGGAGCTGGCCGTCGAACGCGGCCACGGCGACCAGCTGGTCCAGCGGGTCGCCGCGGTTTCGCCGCGGGTCCTCGAGCTGTCCGAGTTCCTGGTCGATACCCTCGGGATCACCGACGTCGGCGCGAGGTTCCCCCACACGGTGGCCTTCCATCCGACCTGCCACTCCACGCGCCTGCTCGGCGTGGGGGATCGGCCCACCCGACTCCTGGCCGAGGTCGAGGGGCTGACCCTCGTCGACCTGCCCCGATCCGACGCCTGCTGCGGATTCGGGGGGACCTTCGCGGTCAAGAACGCCGACACCTCGGTCGCGATGGGGCTCGACAAGGTCGACGACGTGCTCGGATCCGGGGCGGAGGTCCTGACCGCCGGCGACACGTCGTGCCTGATGCACATCGGCGGCCTCCTCTCGCGTCGTCGGTCGCCGGTCCGGGTGATGCATCTCGCCGAGATCCTGGCCGAAACCGGCGTGGCGCCGTGACGAGCCCCGTCGAGGCCGGCCGACGCGACCGGCCCGAACCCACCTTCGCCGGGACGCCGCCGTTCCCCGAGGCGGCCAGGGCCGCACTCCAGGACGAGCAGCTCCGGGCGAACCTCGGCCGGGCGACGACGACGATCCGGACGAAACGGGCGGCAGCCGTCGCCGAGCGTGCCGACTGGGAGGCGCTCCGTCTCGCCGGGGCGGCCATCAAGGACGAGGTCCTGCGCGACCTGCCCGACCTGCTCGAGCGACTCGAGCGGGCCGTCATAGCGGCCGGCGGCGTGGTCCACTGGGCCCGCGATGCGGCCGAGGCGAACGCGATCGTGGCCGCCGTCGCCCGCGCCCACGGCGCGCACGAGGTCGTCAAGGTCAAGTCGATGGCGACCCAGGAGATCGAACTCAACGAGGCGCTCCGCCTCGAGGGCATCGACGTCTGGGAGACCGACCTGGCCGAGATGATCGTCCAGCTCGGGCACGACCTGCCGTCGCACATCCTCGTCCCGGCCATCCATCGCAATCGGACCGAGATCCGCGACATCTTCATCGACGAGATGGGCCGGGTCGGCCGGCCGGCGCCGGCGGGTCTCTCGGACGATCCACCCGAACTCGCCGAGGCCGCCCGCCTGCACCTGCGCGAGAAGTTCCTCCGCGCCCGCGTCGCCGTCTCGGGGGCGAACTTCGCGGTAGCCGAGACCGGGACGGTGATGGTCGTCGAGTCGGAGGGGAACGGCCGGATGTGCCTGACCCTGCCCGAGGTCCTCATCACCGTGATGGGGATCGAGAAGCTGGTGCCGACCTGGCAGGATCTCGAGGTCTTCCTCCAGCTCCTGCCGAGATCCTCGACCGCGGAGCGGATGAACCCGTACACCTCGATGTGGACCGGCGTGACCCCGGGCGACGGGCCGGGCGAGTTCCACCTGATCCTGCTCGACAACGGCCGGACGGATGTGCTGTCCGACAGCGACCGGGCGGCAGGCCCTCCGCTGCATCCGCTGTTCGGCCTGCCTCAACGTCTGTCCGGTCTACGAGCGGACCGGCGGCCAGGCGTACGGCTCCGTCTATCCCGGGCCGATCGGGGCGATCCTCACACCGCAATTGCGCGGCATCGCCAAGGGCCCGGTCGACAAGCAGACGGCGTCGCTGCCGTTCGCCTCGTCGCTGTGCGGCGCCTGTTTCGATGTCTGCCCGGTCCGGATCGACATTCCCGAGGTCCTCGTCCACCTGCGCGGGCAGGTCGTCCGCCAGTCCGAGGCCGGCCACCGGCTGCCGACCGGCGAGGCGATCGGGATGCGGACGGCCGCCTGGGCCTTCCGCGGTCCGCGACGGCTGGCGATCGCCGAGCGATTTGCGGGGATCGGCGGGCGCCTGTTCGGTCGCCGGGGACGGTTGCGGAGGATCCCTGGGCCGGGACCGATCGCCGGCTGGTTCCGCTCGCGCGACCTCAAGGCCCCGGCGCGAGAATCGTTTCGCGCCTGGTGGAAGCGGACCGACGGCGGGCGGAGGGTCGACTGATGGCCATCGGCTCCCGCCGCTCGACCGACCCCCGCGCGGTCATCCTCGAGCGGATCCGTGCGGCGTTGGCCGATCGGCCGCCGGCCAGCGCGATCCCACGGGACTATGCGCATGGGCTGCCGCAGGGCACGAGGATCGCCGAGCTGTTCACCGAACGCGTCAGCGACTACCGGGCGACGGTGCACACGACGACACCGGACCGGCTGCCAGGGACCATCGCGGAGGTGCTCGCGGCACGCGGGGCCAGGCGCTTGGCTGTGCCTGTCGGGATCCCGGCCGAGTGGCTCGCCGCGAGCGACATCGAGCGGATCGGCGACGAGCCGCCACTGTCGCACGCCGCGCTCGACGCGCTCGACGGCACCATCACCGGCTGCGCCGTGGCGATCGCGGAGACCGGCACGATCGTCCTTGACAGCGGACCGGACCAGGGCCGACGTGCGCTCAGCCTGTTGCCCGACCTGCACGTCTGCGTCGTTCGGGTGGATCAGGTCGTCGGCAGCGTCCCCGAGGCGCTGGCTCGCCTGACCCCGACGCGACCGTTGACCTGGATCAGCGGCCCATCGGCGACCAGCGACATCGAGCTGCAGCGGGTGGAGGGCGTCCACGGCCCGCGCCGCCTCGACGTCATCCTCGTCGAGTCGTAGCCCGCGACGGCGACGTCAGCTGCGCTTGCGCGGCAGGTCGAGGAACGGCAACTCGACGACGGTGGCACCGACCCGGCCCCGGCGGCCCTCCACCGTCCATTCCACGGCGAGCTTCGAGCCAAGCGGCTCGTACTGCGGCGGGACCGATGCCAGCGCGATGGCCTGCTTGAGGATCGGGCTCCAGCCGCGACTCGTGGCCCGCCCGACCTGTCGTCCGCCGGCGAAGACGGGGACCGGCGAGCGATCGACCGACGGGTTGATGGCAGGCGGCAGGCCCTGCGCGTCGTAGAGCGCCTCGATGTCGTACCAGTCGAGCTGGAGGCCGACCATCCGGCGCGCCGGCCCACCGGCCTTGGCCTCGCGCTGGAGGGCGAGCCGCCCGACGAAATCGGCCTTGTCGAGGTCGACCAGCCGGCCGAGGCCGATCTCGCCCGGGGAGTAGTTCTGGTCCGGGTTCATGGCGTGCCGCGCCGAGGTGTAGTCGACTTCGAGGAGGATGAGGCCTGCTTCGAGCCGGACGACGTCGAGCGCGAGCATCCCGGCCGGCCGGATCCCGTAGGCGGCGCCGGCCTTCATCAGGGCGTCCCAGACGGCCACCGCGCCCTCTGTCGGGATCCACAGCTCATAGCCGCGATCGCCCGTGTAGCCGGTCCGCGAGACGTCGATCTTGACCTTGCCGATCTTCGACGCGCGTCGCTTGAAGTAGCGCAGGTCGGCGAACGTCTCGCGGGTCGCAGCCTCCAGGACCTCGCGCGAGAGCGGGCCCTGGAGCGCGAGCGCGGCGGTCGCCTCGGTCTCCTCGGCGATCGCCACGTCGAGTCCGGTGCTGTTCTGGCGCAGCCAGCGGAGCTGCGGATCGGCGGCGGTCCAGCGGAAGAGCTGGTCGTCGAGCCGATGGATCGTGCCGTCGTCGACGACCTTGCCGTGCTCGTCACACCAGGGGGTGTAGAGGACGCCACCGACCGCCAGTCTCGTCGCGTCACGGGTGATGACGCGGTCGACCAGGCGAAGGGCATCGGGTCCCGACACGAGGTACTTGTAGAGGGGCGAGACGTCGATGAGCGCGGCCGCTTCGCGGATCGCGTTGTACTCGATGTCGTGGGCATCGGCGTAGACGCTCGACGCGAAATAGCCCGACCACTCGCGCCACTGCATCTTCCGATTGAGGGGCGACGTGCGTGGATGGAAGGCGGTCCCGACGCTCACGTTGGTCAGTATGCAGGATTCGTATGCAGACTGGATGTTCGGCGGACCGCGGGTGCTCGTCAGTCGTAGGCGAGGACTCGGACCCCCTGGACCTCGAAGTCGGCCGGGTTGCGGGTCACGACGATCGCATCGTTGAACCAGGCGACGCCGGCGATGATGGCGTCGGCGAGAGATCGCGGCCCGAACGCCTCGCGTCGTCGCCGCGATTCGGCGGCCCACACCGCCGCGTCGGGGGCCGTCGACACGTACTCCAGGGCGCGGATGAGCGACTCGATCGTGGCGCGCTGGACGTCATCGCCTCCGGTCAACGCCTCGGTCACGACCACGTCACAGGTATAGAGGTCACTCGACTCCGCGAACAGGCGACGCGATGAGTTCGGCGACGCCCGGTCGGCCCTTCGAGTGGTCGATCAGCAGGGTCGTGTCCAGGACGTAGCGCATCCGTCTCCTCCCAGATCCACGGGCGATCCCACGATTCGCGGACCTCGCGAAGGAGACGATCCGTCTCCTGAGGGGTGCGTCCCCAGGTGTCCGAGTCTTTGAGGAAGCCTGCGTACTTCTCCCAGACCATCCGGGCGTTGTCGCGCCGGACCTGCCTGGTCACCAGCGTCTGCGATGTACCGGCTGCGACCTCGCGGACCCGCGACCGCGTCGACGAGGGCCAGCGTCTCCTCGGGGAGCGTGATGTTCGTGCGGACCAGGCCCATGCCGCGGCTCCCGTTGTGTGTGATCGTTGCACACACGATAGCACACGATTCGTCGTGGATCGACGGCAAGACGCCCGGTAACAATCGCCCGATACGCTCGTCACACCGTTGTGAACGACCTGCCAGAGTCGATCGTCCCGGACGAGGCGCCACCCGCGCTGGAGCGGCTGCGCGGCCGTGCCGTCGTCGGCGAGGTCGAGCTGACGCGCCTGTACGAGGCGCATCGCGGCGAGGTCTTCGCATTCCTCATCCGGATGTGCCGCGACCGCGAGACGGCGGAGGATCTTCTCCAGGAGACCTTTATCCGGCTGATCCGCGAGGCGCGGGCCGGCCGCATGCCCGACGAGGTCCGGCCGTGGCTGTACCGGGTCGCCGCCAACGCCGCGATCAGCCGGGGCCGCCGCGGAGCCGTCTGGACCAAGCTGGCGCCCGGGCTCCTTGACCGGCGCGAGCCGGCCCTCCCGGAGAGCGAATCCCTTCGGTCCGAACGGGAGGCCGAACTCCACCGTGCGCTGGCCGGACTGGCGCCCGACGCCCGCGCGGCGTTGCTGCTCGCGGCTCAAGGATTCGACGGTCGGGAGGTCGCCGCGTCGATCGGGCGGACCGAGGGCGCGACGCGGACCCTCATGTGCCGCGCGCGCGCCCAGCTGCGTCTCGCTCTCGAAGCCGGGGAGGGCGCCGCATGAACACCTCCGACATCCGGATGCGAGGGATGCACGGCCGGTTCCTCGACCTGGCCGCCGCGGCGATCGATTTCGAGCTCACCAGCGCCGAGCAGGCCGAGCTCGAGGGACACCTCGCGACGTGTACGGCCTGCGACCGCTGGGCAGGGGCAGTGCGCGCCGACGCGCTTGCGCTCGGCCGGCCGCTGACGGTCGCACCCTCGCGACGAGTCGATGACGCCGTGCACGCCGAGATCGCTCGACCATTCGCCCGGCCCACACGCCTTGTCCTCGCCCTCGCCGCGGCGCTGCTGGTCGTCGCCGTCCTGGGTGCGCTCGCGATCGGCGCCGCTCTCCTGCGCGAGCCAGAGCCGCTTCTGACGACCGTCCTTCCGGTGCCGACTGCCACACCGATCGCAACGACCGGCTTGCCGACGCCTGCGGCGACCGCGACGGCCACGGAAACGGCTCGGCCGGACCCGACGCCCTTCCCGCCGGGGTTCCCGCTGCCGATCGACGCCGAGATCGTCTACAACCTCGGAGAGGGCGGGACGCGTCGGTCGATCGAGCTGGGCACGGTCGGCGGATCCGGCATCCGCGAGGTCGCGCTCGGGCGGGATCCGTCGTTCCTACGGGACGCCGACCAGATCGTCTACGCCTGCACCGATGCCCAGGGCGGTCCGGACGTGGTCGGAATCTGCCTGACCCGGCTCAGTGGAGGTGCTGCTCCGTTGCGCGTGATCGATGACCCGACCGTCAGGACCCCGCGCTGGGAGCCGACTGGCGACGCGGGCCGGCTCACCTTCAACATCGGCATGATCGACCTCGGCGAGGCGTGGATCGCCGACAAGGACGGGTCCTCTGCCCGCCTGCTCGCCGCCGGCGGCGCCCCCGCCTGGTCGGCGGACGGCCTCTGGCTCGCCTACCAACCCGAAGGCGCCACGTTCCAGGTGGCGGTCATCCGGCCGGACGGGTCCGGACAGCACGTCGTTGGCAGGCGGGTATGACCCCGCGTGGAGCCAGGTCGGGGCCAGATTGGTGTTCGCCGCGATGGACGGGTCGAGCGGATCCCTGGTTGTCGCCGCCGCCGACGCACCCGCTGGCTCGAGCAGCGTCGCCTTCCAGACGGCTGCCCCGCTCTTCCACCCATCGTGGCTGGCGGGCGACGGGATCGTGTTCTGGATGGGCGGCGACGTGTGGCGCCTCGACGCGGGCAGCCCCGCGGCGCCCGTGCGTCTGACGACCGACCTCGGGATCGCCGAGGGCGCGCCGCTCTCAGTCTCGCCCGACGGCCGTTGGCTCCTGTTCGCATCACCGACGCTCCCGACGGCCCAGATGTACGTCGTCTCGATCGATGGCGGGTGGGCGCCGGTGGGGATCGGACCTGGCACGATGACCGACCCGATCTGGCGTCCGGAGCCGGTCCAGGCACGCTGACCCCGCGCAGGCTCGTCGCGTAGACTTGCATCAAACGTATGCAGTCTGGATAGGTCGCGGAGGACGCTCGCTTGGCCCAGTCGTACGACGCCGTCGTGATCGGTGGCGGTCATAACGGTCTCGTGAGCGCCGCGTACCTGGCCCGCGCCGGCCTGCGCACGCTCGTCCTCGAGAAACGGCATGTCCTTGGCGGCGCCGCCGTCACCGAGGAGATCTTCCCGGGTTTCCGGTTCTCGGTCTTCAGCTACGTCGTGTCGCTGCTGCGGCCGGAGATCATCCGCGACCTGCAGCTGCCCAAGCACGGTCTGGACATCCTGCCGCTCGATGGCACGTTCACGCCGCTCCACAAGGGAGACGGCCCGGCCGCCGGTGGCGGCGACTACCTGTGGCGGGTCAACGACCATGGCCGGACGATCCGCGAGCTCCGTCGATGGTCGGCCAGCGACGCCGAGGCGTACGAGGAGTACGGCCAGCTGATGGTCGAGATGGCCCGCTTCATCAAGCCGATCCTGGCCATCACGCCGCCCGACATCACGAGCCTCGATCCGCGCCCGATGCTGCCGCTGGCCGGCCTCGCTCGACGCTTCCAGCAGCTCCCCCAGCGACAGCAGGCCGTCTTCGTCCAGTTGATGACGATGAGCGCCTCGGAGTTCCTCGACCAATGGTTCGAGACGGACCCGCTGAAGGCGACCATGTCCGCGTCGGGGATCATCGGGACCTACCAGGGTGTCAAGAGCCCTGGGACGGCCTACGTCCTGCTCCATCACTACATGGGCGAGATCGATGGCGCCTTCCGCGCCTGGGGCATCCCCAAGGGTGGGACCGGTGGCGTCAGCAACGCGATCGGCAGCGCGGCCCAGGCCCTCGGTGCCGAGATCCGGACGAACGCGCCCGTTGCCAACGTCATCGTCAAGGGTGGTCGGGCCGTCGGCGTCGCACTCGAGTCGGGCGAGGAGATCCACGCCGACTCGATCCTGTCGTCACTCGACTCGCGCCGGACCTTCCTCGGCCTGCTCGAGTCCGGGACGCTCGAGCCGTCGTTCGAGGAGGAGGTCCGCCGCTTCAAGTTCCGTGGCTCATCGGGCAAGGTCAACCTCGCGGTCGACCGCCTCCCGGAGTTCAGCTCGCTGCCGGGACTCGGTGAGCACCTGCGCGGGGCGATCAGCTTCAGCCCCTCGATCGACGACATGGAGACGGCGTACGACGACGCCAAGTACAACCGCTTCAGCCGCAAGCCGTACATCGACATGATCATCCCGACCCTGGTCGACCCGTCGATGGCGCCCCCCGGCAAGCACGTCATCAGCTGCTTCGTCCAGTACGCGCCGTACAAGCTGGCGCCCGAGCTCGGGACCTGGGACGACCAGCGCGAGGCGTTCGGCGACGCGGTCATCGACCGGATCGCCGAGTTCGCGCCGAACATCCGCGACGTGATCCTCCATCGCAACGTCCAGACCCCGCTCGATATCGAGCGGACGACCGGCCTGACCGAGGGCAACATCTTCCAGGGCGAACTCTCGCTGGAGCAGCTCTTCTTCAACCGCCCGGTCCCCGGTTACGCCCGGTTCCGGACGCCCGTTCGCGACCTGTGGCTGTGCGGATCGTCGACCCACCCGGGCGGCGGGATCATGGGCGCCAACGGTCGGATCGCCGCCCTCGAGGTCCTGCGCGCCCGCGGCCGGAAGGCGGCCTAGGCGATGGCGACCAACGGCTACGACGCCATCGTCATCGGTGGCGGCCACAACGGCCTGGTCACGGCCGCCTATCTCGGCAAGGCCGGCTTGCGGACCGTCGTGCTCGAACGGCGCGACACGGTCGGCGGGGCGGCGGCGACCTCCGAACTGGCGTCTGGGGCGCGGGTTCCCACGCTCGCCCACACCGTCGGCCGGCTTCGTCCGTCCGTCGTGCGCGACCTCGACCTCAAGGCGCATGGCCTGTCGCTAGTCGGCCCGGATGTGCGCGTCTTCGCGCCGGGTCCCGACGGGCAGGCGATCGTCCTGTGGGGCGATGCCGCCCGGACCGCCGAGGGTCTGCGGGCTCGCTCGGCGGCGGATGCCGGGCGGTACGCCGCCTTTGACGGACTCGTGCGCTCGCTCGCGAGCTTCCTCGGCGAGATCGCCGGGCAGGCCCCACCCGACATCGAGGCGCCGGGCCTCGGCGACGCCCTCACCGGGTTGAAGCTCGGGCGGACCTTCCGCGGCCTCGGGCGGTCCGACGGCCGGACCATCACCCGCGTCCTGCCGATGGCCATCGCCGACTTCGTTGCCGAATCGTTCGAGACCGACGCGCTCCAGGCGGCGATCGCCTGGCGGGCGATCCAGTACACCGCGATGGGGCCGTGGTCGGCCGGGACGACCGCGGTCCTGCTCGCCGATTCAGCCGGGAACGACGGCGGCGCCGCCGGTCAGACCGTCTTCGCTCGCGGCGGGCCTGGGGCGCTGGCGGCTGCCCTCGAGGGGGCCGCCCGGACGGCCGGCGTGGAGATCCGGACACGGGCCGAGGTCGTCTCGATCACCTCGAGCGACGGTCGCGCGACGGGCGTCGTGCTGGCCGACGGCGAGGAGTTGACGGCCCGGGCCGTGGTCGCAGGGATCGACCCGAAGCGCGCGTTGACCCGCCTGGCCGACCCGGTCGCCATCGGCCCGAGCCTCCTCTGGCGTGCCGGCAACATCCGCACTCCGGGGACGGTCGCCAAGGTCAACCTCGTGCTGGCCGGGCTGCCGCGCTTCACGGCGGCGGGCGACGACGCCCGGCTGCTGCGTGGCCGGATCGTCATCGCCCCGGGGATCGACGCCATGGAGCGCGCCCATGACGCCGCCAAGTACGGCCGACCGTCGGACGAGCCGATCATGGAGGCGACGATCCCGTCGCTCGTTGACGCCTCACTGGTGGCCGGGGCTCCCGAGGGCACCCATGTCATGAGCGTCATCGTCCAGGCCGCCCCGTATGCCCTGCGCGACGGGACCTGGGACGACGCGCGCGAAGGGTTCGGGGATCGCGTCGTCGGGACCTTGGATTCGTACGCCCCGGGGCTGGCGAAGCTCGTCACCGCCCGCCAGGTCCTGACGCCGGTCGACCTGGAGCGGGATTACGGCCTGACCGGTGGCCACCCGATGCACGGCGAGCACGGCCTCGACCAGTTCTTCCTGTGGCGTCCGTTGCTCGGCCACGCCCGGTACCGGCTGGCGATGGGCGGGCTCTACCTGGCGGGCGCCGGCGCCCATCCGGGCGGCGGGATCACCGGACAGAACGGCCAGAACGCCGCCCGCGAGATCATCGGGGACCTCAAGAGCCGTCGCCTTCGCCGCTGACGGCGGGGTTGGGGCGCGGGGCCTCGTGGCGACAGGCACGCCCCGCGGGCCGCGGCCTTACGCACGCCCACGGAACGTTAGGCACGCTCGATGGCCGACCGGCCGGACCATGACAGGCGTGCGACCCGCAATGTCGCTTGGTTCACGCTCAGGCCGGGCGAAGATCCGGGTGCACGCGCTGCGGAATCGGTGCCGTTGGATCGAACATCGATCCTTGCGCTCCCCGGGCGTGCGTATGGCCGATCGGACCGAGCCGAGGGCCCGCAGACCGAGGGAGCGCCGCGGTCGGAACGCTGCCGTCAGTCGGCGGCGGGTGCGTCGGGAAGGGTCCAATCCCACGTCCGGAGGCGGCGCAGCAGCCGGCGCCCGGTCAGGTCGAGGTGGATCGGCGTGACCGCGATCCGTCGATTGACGACCGCGTGGAAGTCGGTGCCCTCGACCGCCAGCCCGGACGGCGGCGGCCCGCCGATCCAGAAGTACGGGATCCCTCGCGGATCCTGGCGCTCGATGAGCTGGTCCTGGTAGACGCGCTTCCCAAGGCGGGTGACCTCGACTCCCTCGAACTCGTCGAGCGGCACCGCCGGCACGTTGACGTTGACCAATTCGCCGGCTGACAAGCCGTGCTCCAGGATGTTCCGGGCGACCGCCGTGGCCGCACGCCCCGCCAGCGTGAAGTCGGGATGCGCGTAGTACTCCTGCGAGATCGCGAACGCCGGGCAGTTGTTGATGACCGCCTCCATCGCCGCGCTGACCGTTCCGGAATAGGTGATGTCGTCGCCGAGGTTCGCTCCATAGTTGATGCCGGCCGCCACGAGGTCGAAGCCGTGGCCGAAGTAGCCGAGGAACGCCAGGCTCACCGCGTCGGTCGGCGAGCCGTCCACCGAGTAGGCGAGCGAGCCGTCGCCCAGGATGCGCTCGCGGACGCGGAGCGGGCGCATCAGCGTCTTCTGGTGCCCGACCGCGCTCTGGTTGGTGTCGGGGGCGACCACGGTGATCTCGCCGATCCCCTCGAGCGCCTGCTTCAGTGCCAGGAGGCCGCGCGACTCGACGCCGTCATCGTTGGTGACGAGGATCCGCGGCCGGTCCGATGCCGCCGGGACCCGCCCACCCGCGGCGGTTCGAAGGGCGCGCGGACCGCCGCGTGCCGACCCGCCGGCGACCGGCTCGCCCTGTTCCTTGTCGACGTCGCGTCGCTCGGTGCGAGCACGCTCGCGGGTCATGTCCGGCGTCTCGCCCGGTCGCTGCGTGGTCGATCGCTCGTCGTCGGTCATACCGTCGTGCCGGGGAGATCCGGCTGGGTCTCCGACGGCGGGTCGTCGATATCGGTCGCGCTCCCGGGCGCCGGCTCGCGCGGGATGCGGACCGGCTTCCCGTCACGTTCCTCGAGGCGGCGGGCCGCGCGACCCGCGACCGACCGATCGCCCGAGGTCCGCTGCAGGAACTCCATCACGAACGCCGAGACCACGGCCGCGATCGGGATCCCGAAGATGGCCCCGGGGATCCCCGCGATCCGCCCGCCGATGAGCACCGACCCGAGGACCACGATGGGGTGGATCCCGACGGCGCCCTGCATGATCCGCGGTTGCAGGACGTTCATCACGACGATCCAGCCGGCGCCCATCAGGATGATCGTCGGCACGACGGCGTCTGGCTTGAGGACGAGGGCCACGATGACCGGTGGCGCCCAGGAGATGAACGGCCCGAAGAACGGGATCATCTGGAGGAACCCCGACGTGATCGAGGTCAATGCTGCCAGTGGCAAGCCCAGCAGCAGGTTCGTGCCGAGCGCGATGAGGAAGTAGATGAAGCCCATCAGCGCCTGGCCGCGAAGGAAGCCACCGAACGAGCGTGAGACGGAGGTCTCGAGCAGGCGAGCCTCCTCCGAGTAGGACGGCGGGACGATCCGGAACAGGAACGCCAGGACGGCGTCCCGGTCCAGGACCATGTAGATCGACAGGAAGAAGACGATGAGCATGGTCCCGACCACGCTCAGGCTGGCCACCGCGATCTGCTGGAGCGGCTCGACCAGCGCCGCGGCGATGTCGTCGAGATTGGCAAGCGCGGCTTCCGCCTGGGCGACGAGGTCGATCTGGCCGAGGCCGATCGAGTCGAGCCAGGCCTGCCACGGCGCCAGGATCTCCGGCAGGTTCTCCCGGATGTTCGGCAGTTGAAGGGCGAAATCGGCGATCGATGTGGCTAGCGCGCCGGCGGCCACCACGACGAGGAGGGCAAGGATGACGACGACCGCCCCGTAGACGAGGATGGTCGCCACCGCGCGAGGCAGGCGGGGGATGATCCCGACGATCCGGGCGACGATCGGGCTGATGATGAAGGCGAGCAGCCAGGCCAGGAAGAAGGTCAGGAAGATGTCGCCGAAGTAGAAGAACAGGTCGGTCAGCTGGCTGATGATGTAGAACGCCACGGCGACGACGCCGAGGATGAGCAGCGTGCTCAGCAGGCGTCGGTCGCGCGGTCCCGGCTGGACGTTCAACATCGCATCAGCGCAGGCCCATCTTCTCCCTGACCTCGGCCATCGTGGCCTCCGCGATCGGCCTGATCCGCTCCGCCCCGGCGGCCAGGATCTCGTCGACCCGGTTCGGTTCGGCCATCAGCGCACGGTACCGCTCGCGCGCCTCAGCGTAGCGGGCGATGATCCGGTCGGCGAGCACCTTCTTCGTGTCGACGCAGCCGGTCCGTGCCGTCCGCTCGCCGTCCCAGATCGTCTCGTAGTCGTCACCGAACGAGCGCTGGAGCTGGCAGACGTTGCACACCTCCGGGCGACCCGGATCGGTCCGCAGGATCCGCTTCGTATCGGTCACCATCGACATCACCTGGCGGCGGATCAGGTCCTCGTCGGCGAGGACGTCGATCGTGTTGCCGACCGACTTGCCCATCTTCTTCACGCCGTCGGTGCCGAGCACGATCGGCGCCTCGGTGTAGACGGCCTCGGGCTCGGGGAAGGTGTTCCCGTATCGGGCGTTGAAGGCGCGGACGATCTCGCGCGAGAGCTCCAGGTGGGCTGCCTGGTCCTTGCCGACGGGGACCAGCGACGCCTTGTACATCACGATGTCCGCGGCCTGCAGGACCGGGTAGGTCAGCAGGCCGTGATTGACGTCGTCGGGCTGGCTGGCCTTCTTCTCCTTGTAGGTCGGGGTCCGCTCGAGCCAGCTGACCGGCGTGACCGTCATGAGCAGCCAGGCGAGTTCGGTGTGCTCCGGCCGATGGCTCTGGACGAACAGCGTGCAGCGGTCGGGGTCGAGTCCGAGGGCCAGGAGCGAGGCCGCCATCTCCCGGGTCCGCTGGCGCAGGAGCGCGGCGTCATGGGTGCTCGTCAGCGCGTGGTAGTCGACGATGCAGTAGATCGCCTCGTACTCGTCCTGCAGCCGCACGTAGTTGCGGACGGCGCCCAGGTCGTTGCCGAGGTGGACGACCCCGGACGGCTGGATCCCCGAGAAGATGCGCGGTTGCGCGGCAGGCGCGGCGAGCGGAGCGGGCGCTGGGGCCAGGTCGGTCGTCATGGCTGGCGAGTGTAGCCGACGCCACTCACCCGGCGGTCGCGCTGACCGGTCGGCTACCATTCGGCCGATGTCGCGACCCGCCCGACCCTCCGCATGAGCGGCGCCCCGCTGCGCGTTGCCGTGCTCGGCGCGGGAACCGTCGGGCGGGAGGTCGTCCGCGCCCTTCGAGAACGACCCGGCGAGCTCCGACCGTCCGATGGCGTCGCGCTGGCATTGACTGCGGTCGCCGTCCGCGACGTGTCCCGGGCGGCCTCGGCCGGTCTTCCGTCGTCGCTCCTATCGGACGCGCCGGCCCACCTGGTCGCCGACGACGAGGTCGATGTCATCGTCGAACTGATGGGTGGCGACGAGCCGGCCCACACGCTCATCGCCGCGGCCCTGTCGATGGGCAAGGGCGTCGTCACCGCCAACAAGCACGTCATCGCCCACCACGGCCCCGAGCTGGAAGCGATCGCCCGACGGACCGGCGCGGCCCTCCGCTTCGAGGCGGCCGTCGGCGGCGGGATCCCGGTCCTCGGCCCGCTGGCGGCCGATCTCGCCGCGAACCGGATCCGCCGGATCCGCGGGATCGTGAACGGCACGACGAATTTCATCCTGAGCGCGATGACCGACGAGGCCGACCGACTCGACTTCGCCGCCGCCCT
The DNA here is from genome assembly GCA_963746865.1 of uncultured Chloroflexia bacterium. Taxonomy (GTDB): domain Bacteria; phylum Chloroflexota; class Limnocylindria; order Limnocylindrales; family CSP1-4; genus SPCO01. The sequence goes on along the minus strand of CAVVDB010000004.1, from coordinate 390,284 downwards.
GGCCGAGGCCCAGCGGCTCGGCTACGCGGAGGCCGACCCGGCGGGCGACATCGAAGGGCTCGATGCGGCCAACAAGCTCGTCCTGCTCGCCCGCCTGGCATTCGACCGCTGGCTGGACCCGACCGCCATCGCGACCCGCCCGGATGGCGTCGATGGACCGGCGGGCCCCGGGATCACGACGGTCACCCGCGCCGACCAGGACGACGCGCGACGGGCCGGGCGGATCATCCGGCTCATCGCGACCGCCTCGACCGAGGGGGACGACCGGGACGGAGCGATCTTCGCGGCCGTGTTGCCCACGGCCGTGCCGCTCGATTCGGCGCTCGGTCGCACAGCCGGCGTCCGGAACCGGATCGAGATCGACGCCGAGCCGGTCGGACGGGTCGGGTTCGATGGACCCGGGGCCGGGGGCGCGGCGACCTCGTCGGCCGTCCTCGGCGACCTGATCGCGCTGGCCCGGGGCGGTGGATCGACCTGGGGGCCGCGGCCGCCGGCGACCGCCGCCCACGCGCGCGATGTCTCGCGACCGGCGGGCGAATGGCTGGAGGCGGCGTCCGGCGTCCGGTACCCGATCGATGACTGACCGGACCTCCAGCCCGCCGATCGCCCGGCCACGACTCGTCGAGCGCTACCGCCGGTTCCTGTCGGTGACCGACGCCACGCCACCGCTCACCCTGGGCGAAGGATCGACCCCGCTGGTGCATGCGACGCGCCTCGGGTCCGCCCTGGGCCTGCCGCACCTCTACCTCAAGGTCGAGGGCCAGAACCCGACCGGCTCGTTCAAGGATCGCGGGATGGTCGTCGCGGTCGCCAAGGCGATGGAGGCCGGCGCTCGGGCGATCGTCTGCGCGTCGACCGGCAACACCTCGGCGTCGGCGGCGGCCTATGGCGCGGCCGCCGGGCTCGAGGTCATCGTCATCCTGCCGAAGGGCCAGATCGCCGTCGGGAAACTGCTCCAGGCGCTCGTGGCGGGCGCCCGGGTCGTGGCCATCGACGGTAACTTCGACCAGGCACTCGGGATCGTCCGGGCGCTCGCCGAACAGGACGACCATCCGGTCACGGTGGTCAACTCGATCAATCCGTTCCGCCTCGAGGGCCAGAAGACGGCCGCCTTCGAGATCTGCGACGACCTCGGCCGGGCCCCGGAGATCCTCGCCATCCCGGTCGGTAACGCCGGCAACATCAGCGCCTACTGGGCCGGGTTCCGCGACTACGCCGCGGCCGGGATCGTCGACGCCAGGCCGCAGCTGTGGGGGTTCCAGGCGGCCGGTGCCGCGCCGCTCGTGGTCGGCCACCGGATCGAGCACCCAGACACCGTCGCCACGGCGATCCGGATCGGCGACCCGGCCTCGTGGACGCTGGCCATCGAGGCGCGCGATGCATCCGGGGGTCGCATCACGGCCGTCACCGACGACGAGATCCTGGCCGCCTATCGCGCCCTCGCCCGCTACGAGGGCGTCTTCTGCGAGCCCGCCTCGGCGGCCGGCGTGGCGGGCGTGACGAAGGCGGCGGCCGCCGGCGAGATCGATCCGGGCGCAACGGTCGTCTGCGTCCTGACCGGTCACGGACTGAAGGATCCGGTCACGGCGGAACGCCAGGTTCCGCCATTCCTCGAGGCCGACGCGAGCGTCGGTTCGGTCGCCGTGGCGCTCGGCTGGTAAGGGAGGACCGATGGCTGGTCATTGGCTCGCCGAACTCGACGGCAGCAAGGTCACGGTCGAGGTGCCCGCGTCGTCGGCGAACCTGGGTGCCGGCTATGACTGTCTCGGGCTGGCGCTGGCGATGGCCAACCGGATCGAACTCGAGGTCCGGGTATGGAGCCGCGGCGAGATCGAGCTGACGGTCGAGGGTGAGGGCCGCAACGAACTGACCGAGGACCGCGAGAACCGCTTCGTCCGCGGGCTGGAGGCGGCCCTGCGGGCAGCCCGCGGCGAGCTCCCCGAGGGGGTCGGCTGGCGGATCGCGATGCACAATCAGATCCCGCTGGCGCGAGGGCTCGGATCGTCCGCGGCGGCGACGGTCGGTGGCGTGCTGGCCGGCAATGCTCTCGCCCTCGAAGCGCTCTCGATGTCGGAGATGCTCGCGATCGCCTGCGAGATCGAGGGCCACCCCGACAACGCCGCCGCCGCGTTGCTCGGCGGGTTCGTCGTGTCGGCCCAGGGGGACGGTGGGGTGGAGGCGATCCGGTTCGATTCGCCGCGGGACCTGCGGGTCGTGCTGTTCATCCCCGAGCTCCGGCTGCCGACCGACGAGATGCGCGCGGCCCTGCCGGCGAAGGTCCCACTCGCGGACGCGGTCGCCAATCTCGGGGCGGTGGCGGTCGGCGTGGCGGGACTCGCGACCGGACGCTACGACCTCCTCGCGCGCCTGACGGTGGATCGGCTCCACGAGCCGTACCGGGCCGCCGTCTACCCGGGTCTGCCACGGATGGTCGAGGCGGCTCGCCAGGCCGGGGCACTCGGCGCATGCCTGTCGGGCGCGGGCTCGTCGATCCTCGCATTCGCCGATTCGATGGCCGGCATCACGCGGATCGAAGCGGCCTTCTTCGCCGCGGCGGCCGATGTCGACCTACCCGGCCGGGTCCAGGTCGTGGAGCCACGGAACACAGGCGCCAGGGTCATCGGCCGGGACTGACACCGCACCGGATTTGACGGCGGGTCCACACTCGGGGCATGGACGGGTTCGTTCGGTCGGTCGGCGACGGGATCACGGGGCTGGTGTCCGGCGCGTTCGACGTCATCGGCGCGACGTTGCGCGGCATGGTCGATGCCGGGAATCGGGCGCTGCCGGGCGGCATCTTCTTCGTCGTGGTCTTCGTCATCGTGGTCATCGTCGGCTGGAACTTCGCGAAGCGCTGAGCGGCTCCGCCGGCGGGTTCAGGCGCGGGGCGCCTCAGTGGCGGCTGTCCTTGCGCCGATGAACGCGAGGACCTCCGACCAGGCCGCCGCGCTCGCGTCGGCGAATTCGTCAGCCTTCCGGTCGAAGAAGCTATGGGGCGCCCCTTCGTAGGTCACGATCCGGTGGTCGACGCCGGCCGCGGCCAGGCCCGCATCGAACGCCCCGACGACGTCATCGGGGATCCCGGCATCGGCGCCGCCGAACAGGCCCAGGATCGGACTCGCGACCGAGTCGGCCACCTCGATCGGCGCCGGCGTCCCGCTCGCGTGAGGCCCGGCCGGCCGACCATAGAACCCGATCGCACCGGCCAGCCCGAGCCCCAGGGTCGAGCTCAGGAACGCGATCCGTCCGCCCATGCAGAACCCGATCGTGAATAGCGCCCGCACCGCCCCGTGGTCTCGCGACCGGAGATCCGCGGCCGCGGACCGGATATCGCTCGTCAGCCCGGCCCAGCTGGTTCGCTCGACGTGCGGCATGTACTCGAAGTAGTCGTCGCGTGGCTCGTCGGTGCCGCCGGTCCGCCCGAAGTAGTCGATCGCCAGCGCATCGAGGCCCACCTCCGCGAACCGCAGCGCGAGTTCCTCGTAGAAAGGATGGAGGCCGCGAACGTCGGGCAGGATCACGATCCCGGCCCCCGTCGGCGCGGCGGGCCGCGCGCGGAAGGCGAGGAACCGGTTGCCGTCCAGCCCGGTCAGGACGACTCGTTCGGCGTCAAGGGCTCCGCCGGCGATCGGCGCGATCGGTGGATGGCTGTCGAGATCGTGGCACATCGGTTCGGCCTCCCCGCGGTCGGACGTTGAGCGACATCGTACGCGCCCCGTGCTACTGCCCCGGGCGTGGCGAGGGGTACCCGGCCGGCCGTCGTGCCCGGACCACCCGAATCCACCGGGTAGAATGCCCCGGCGATGCCTGCCCCTCTCGTCGTCCAGAAGTTCGGTGGCTCCTCGGTCGCCGATGCCGACCGCATCAAGCGGGTCGCCCGTCGGATCGCGCGCGAGCGCGCCGCGGGGAACGACCTGGTCGTCGTCGTCTCGGCGATGGGCGACACGACGGACGAACTCCTCGGCCTGGCGGCGGCCATCACCGACGACCCGGACCCGCGCGAGCTCGACGTCCTGCTCGCGACCGGCGAACACCAGAGCGCGACCTTGCTGTCGATGGCGCTCCACGGCCTCGGCGTCGGCGCGATCAGCCTGACCGGCCCGCAGGCGGGGATCACCACCGATGGGCGCCACGGCCGCGCCCGGATCGCCGGGATCGAGCCGCGCCGCGTCCACCAGGAGCTCGCCGCCGGGAAGGTCGTCATCGTGGCCGGCTTCCAGGGTCAGAGCGCATCGGCGGTGGACGATGCCGAGATCACGACCCTCGGTCGCGGTGGCAGCGACACGACCGCGGTCGCCCTGGCGGCCAGCCTGGGCGCCGGCCGCTGCCAGATCTTCACCGACGTGCGCGGCATCTATACCGCCGACCCGCGCCTCGTGGCGCGCGCCCGGCAGCTTGCCGTGATCGGCTACGAGGAGATGCTCGAACTGGCCCACCAGGGCGCCCAGGTCATGCAGGTCCGGGCGGTCGAGCTCGGCTGGGTCAACGACGTCGTCATCGAAGTCCTCAGCTCGTTCGAGGACGCCCCAGGCACGCTCATCAAGGAGGACCCGTTCGTGGAGCAGCGCAACAAGGTTCGCGGGCTCGCCCACGACCGGAACGTGGCCAAGGTCACGGTCGTCGCCGTGCCCGACCGGCCGGGGGTGGCGAGATCCATCTTCGACCCGCTGGCCGAGGCCGGCATCAACGTCGACATGATCGTCCAGAACGTCGGCCACGGCGGCGCGACGGACCTGTCGTTCACGGTCCCTCGGGTCGAATTGGCGGCCGCCAAGAAGACGCTCGATCCGCTCGTCCGCGAGCTCGAAGCCCGCGAGCTGACGACCGATGCTTCGGTTGCCAAGGTCTCCATCGTGGGGGCCGGGCTGCACAACGCGCCGGGCTACGCGGCACGCATGTTCGGCACGCTCGCCGACGCCAACGTGAATATCGAGATGATCTCGACCTCGGAGGTCCGGATCACCTGCATGATCGCCGAGGCCGACCTGGAGACGGCGCTCCGGGCCCTGCACGACGCCTTCGAGCTGGAGCGCCCGGAGGCGATCGATACCGGCGCGGCGGCCGCGGGATGAGCGCTCGCCACCGATGACCGCGTTCCTCGCCCGGCGGGAGGACTTCACGAGCGTCGCCTCGACGAACGACGTCGTGCGCGGCTGGCTGGCCGCGGGCAGCGACGAGGTCTGCCTTGCGGTCGCCGACGAACAGACTGCCGGTCGCGGTCGTGCCGGCCGGCGCTGGGTCGCTCCGGCAGGCGGCGCCCTGCTCCTGTCGGTCGGCTTCCGCCCGACCTGGCTTCCGCCCGAGCAGGCCTGGCGCCTGGCCGCCGTCATCTCGCTGGCGATGGCCGAGGCGGCCGAAACGGTCGCCGGTCTGCCGGCCGGGCAGGTCAGGCTCAAATGGCCGAACGACCTCGTGATCGGCGACGTCGAGACGACGGGGTCCTCGCGCAAGATCGCAGGCGTCCTCGGCGAGACCGATGGGCTCGGCACGGACGATCCGCGGGTCGTGGTCGGGATCGGCATCAACGCGGACTGGGCGACCGCCGACTTCCCCGCGGATCTGGCCGGGACGATGACATCGCTCAGCGAGGCGCGTGGCGGGCCGGTCGATCGCGATGCGCTCCTGGAGGTCTTCCTGGCGAACCTGGAGGCGCGGGTGGTCGACCTCCGCCACGGTCGCTTCGCCGGCACGGCCTGGGCGGATCGCCAGCTGACGACCGGCCGGGCGATCCGGCTCGAGACCCCGGCGGGCGACGAGGTCGTGCGCGCCACCGGCGTCGACGTCGTCAGCGGCGCCCTCCTCGTCGAGGATGCCGCCACGCAGCGCGGCGATCGGCAGATCGTCGTCGGCGAGGTCACCCACGTCCGCCTGGCCGACCAGATCCCGGAGCGGGTGTAACACCGATGCCCCGTCCGGCATTCAGGAAGGTGGACCGTCCGGAGGAGGGTGGTCCACGCCTGACCCATCTCGACCGTGACCGACGCCTGGTCGAGGCGGCCCAGGCGGACCCGGCCCGGTTCGAGGCCCTGTATCGGAAGTACCTGGCCCAGGTGTACAGCTACGCCTACTACGAGCTGCGCGATCATCACGACGCGGAGGACGCCACGGAACGGACCTTCCTGTCCGCCCTGACGAACCTGCCGCGCTTCGAGGAGCGCGCCCGACCGGCCGACGGCGACGGCGCATCGACCTTCCGGGTCTGGCTCTTCCAGATCGCCCGGAACGCCGTGGCCGAGCGCCACCGTCGACGCAGCCGGCGTCCCGAGGCGCCGCTCGAAGCCGCCGCCGGCGTCGCCGCCCCGATCGACCTCGAGGCGGATGCCGCGTTGCACGATGACGCCGCCGCCGCGTGGCGTGCCGTGGCGCGCCTCCCTGGCGATCGCCGTCGGGCGCTGATCCTGCGCTTCGTCGACGAGATGTCGACGGCCGAGATCGCCGGCGTCCTCGACCGCAGTGAGGGGGCCGTCCGGGTGCTCATCCATCGCGCGCTGCGCAGCGTCGCGCGCGATCTCGACGACCCGACCCGGTGAGCGGGACCTACGCCGGCCGGGACAGCCACGAGGTCGATGCGCTCATCACCGACCGCTATCTCGAGGCCCTGCTGGCGGCCCACGCACGAGGCGCCGACCACGGCCCGTCGGTCGCCGAGCCCGAATCGTCGGTCCGGTTCGCCGCGGACCGCCTGTCGCGCGACCTGCAGCGGCTCCACCCGTCCTTCCGCTTCGAGGAGGCGCTCGCCACGCGACTGGCGGAGGTCGCCGCGCGGATGCGCCTGCCGGTCGCCGCGGGCGGCGAGGGGATGGTCGTCCCGTTCCACGGCGGCGACCCGGAGGCCGTCCCCGGCGAGGTGGGCGGCACGGACCCGGACGACCCGTGGGCCGGGATCGGGCGACCGCTGCTCATCGGCGGCGCCCTGACGTCAGCGGCGTTGTCCATCGCCGGCGCGGCATACGTGGCGTGGCGCCTCAACCGGCCGCCGGCCAGCCCGATGGCACGCGCTGCCCGGGCCGTCTCGCGGACGAGGCTGGTCTGATGCCGCTCAAGCTGCCGACCTTCCGGGCCCGCCGCGATGTCTACCCGGCCGACCTGTGGACCAAGTGCCCCTCGTGCGAAACGATGCTGTTCAACAAGCAGCTCGACAAGGCGCTTCGCGTCTGCCCGACCTGCGGCCACCATTTCCGACTGTCGGCAGAGGCGCGCCTCGAGCAACTCGTCGATCCGGGGACCTGGGACGAGCGCGATGCCGGCCTGCAGTCGGTCGACCGGCTCGGCTTCATCGATCAGAAGCCCTACCCGGACCGCCTGGCGGCCGCCCAGACCGCGACCGGCATGCGCGACGCCGCGGTGTGGGGGACCGCGACGCTCGGTGGCGTGCCGGTGGCGATCTGCGTCATGGATTTCGGGTTCATGGGCGGGTCCATGGGCGCCGTCGTCGGCGAGAAGGTGACTCGTGCCGCCGAGTACGCCCTCACGTCGCGAACGCCGCTCGTCGTGGTCAGCGCGTCGGGCGGGGCCAGGATGCAGGAAGGGACCCTGGCGCTGATGCAGCTGGCCAAGACGCTGGCCGCGCTGGAGCGCCTCCGTGACGGCGGCGTCCCGTTCCTGTCGGTCCTGTCGGACCCGACCACCGGCGGGGTGTTCGCCTCGTTCGCCGCCGTCGGCGACGTCAACGTCGCCGAACCCAACGCGTTGATCGGCTTCGCCGGGTCGCGCGTATCGGCCGGGACGATCGCCCAGGAACTGCCCGACGGGTTCCAGCGCTCCGAATTCCTGTTCGACCACGGCTTCATCGACCGGGTCGTTCCGCGCGCGGAGTTGCGGGCGGAACTGACCGGGCTGCTCCGCATGCTGCCGGTCCGTGACGAGACGGCCGGCATGGTCCCGGCGCAGATCGAGGGCGAGCCGGCGGGCTTCCGTCCCTTCTCGTTCCTCACCTCGCTGGCCGAGCGCGTCGGCGAACTCACCGGCGGCGACGGGACGACTGAGCCCGTCACGCCGACCTTGACCGGCGATCCGCGCGACGCCGTCTGGGCGCGCGTCCAGCTGGCACGCAACCTGCGTCGCCCGCGCACGCTCGAGTTCGTCGCGGCGATGACCGACGACTTCGTCGAGCTGCACGGCGACCGGCTGTTCGGTGACGACGCCGCGATCGTCGCCGGGCTCGCCCGGCTCGATGGCCGCCGGGTCGTCATCGTCGGCCAGCAGAAGGGCGCCGACACGGACGAGAACATCCGGCGCAACTTCGGGATGCCGCACCCGGAGGGCTACCGCAAGGCGATGCGGGTGATGCAGCTGGCCGAGCGGTTCGGGCTCCCGGTCGTGACCTTCGTCGACGTCCCGGGCGCGCACCCCGGCCCTGAGTCGGAGGAGCGCGGGATCGCCGAGTCGATCGCCCGCTCGATCGGGCTGATGAGTCGGCTCCGGACCCCGATCGTCACCGTGATCACCGGTGAAGGCGGCTCCGGCGGGGCGCTCGCGATCGCCGTCGGGGACGTGGTCATCGCGCTCGAGAACGCCGTCTACTCGGTGATCTCGCCCGAGGGCTGCGCATCGATCCTGTGGCGGACCGCCGACGAGGCCTCCACCGCGGCGCTGGCGATGAAGATGACCGCCGCCGACCAGCAGGCCCTCGGCGTCATCGATATCGTCGTCCCCGAACCGGGTGAGGGCGCCCACGCCGAGCCGGCCGAGACCGCGCGGCGGTTGAAGGCCATCGTGATCGACCGGCTGGCCGCGCTCGAGGCGCTCGGGATCGACCAGCTCCTCGAGACGCGCTACCGCCGCTACCGGGCCCTGGGGTCCTACACTGAGAGCGAGATGCCGGAGATCGAACCACCGGCCGTCCGAGGACTCGGCGATCGCCTGCGCGATCTGCTCGATCCGGGGCGTCGAGCGGTCGGGGCCGCGGTCCCGTCGTGGTCGCGCGACGAGCCGCCGGCCCGTGAGGAGGTCTAGCGAGTGCCCGATCCGTCCCAGCCCGAGGAACGAGATCAGGAGCGAACGGCGGAGGAACGATCCGCCGACCACGCCGCGATCGGGCGCCTGAGCGACGAGCTGCTGCCGGCGCTCATCGCCAAGCTCGGCGCGACCGGGCTCGGTGAACTCGAGGTCCGCGAGGGAGCCTGGCGCGTCCGCCTGCGCCGGCCGGCCGATGGGAGCGCGCCCGTGACGTCGCGCGAGCGCCGACCCGGCGATCGCGAGCGGCCCGGGCGGGCCACCGCCCAGACAGGCGTCGCCCACCATCCGGCCCTGACCCCGGTCGGTCCTGGTCGTGACGGCCGGGACGGTCGCGACGGCGGCTCGGCACGTGACGGCCGCGAGCCCCGCGATGGCCGCGACGTCCCGCTGCGCGACGACGGCCGGATCGTGGCCACCTCCCCGGCGGTCGGGGTGTTCCAGCCGCGAGCGGAGGCCCGGGCCGGGACCAAGGTGCGCGCCGGAGACCGGCTCGGCTCGGTCGACATGCTCGGCGTCCCCCAGGAGGTCGTCGCGCCGGTCGATGGGGTGGTCGGCGCCAGCCTGGTCGAGCCGGGCGATGCCGTCGAATTCGGCCAGGAGCTGATCCTGATCGAGTTCGCGTCCGCGGCATCGGCGTCGGAGGGCTAGGTGTTCCACAAGATCCTCATCGCCAACCGGGGCGAGATCGCCCTGCGGATCCTGCGCGCGTGCCGGGAACTGGGTGCCGAGGCCGTCGTCGCCTACAGCGAAGCCGACCGCGGATCGCTTCCGGTCCAACTTGCCGACGAAGCGATCTGCATCGGTCCCGCCGATGCCCGCCGGTCCTACCTGTCGGCGCCCGCCGTCATCTCGGCCGCGCTCGTCACCGGCTGCGACGCGATCCACCCGGGCTACGGCTTCCTGTCCGAGGACGAGGGTTTCGCCGAGGTCGTGGCCGCACACGGCCTGACCTTCATCGGCCCGACGGCGTCCGTCCTCGAGCGCTTCGCGAGCAAGGCCGGGACCCGCCAGCTGCTTGCCGCCCACGGCCTGCCGACGATCCCGGGCTCGGACGGGATGCTTCGCGACGAGATGCACGCGCTCGATGAAGCCGAGCGGATCGGCTATCCCGTGCTCATCAAGCCATCGGCCGGCGGCGGTGGCAAGGGGATGCGCATGGTCCGCACCGGGCGGGAGCTCGAGTCGGTATTGAAGGTCTGCCGGTCGGAGGCGAAGGCGGCGTTCGGCGACGATTCGCTCTATCTCGAGAAATGGCTCGATGAGAACCGGCACGTGGAGGTCCAGGTCGCGGTCGACCGCTACGGCCACGGCGTCCACCTCGGCGAGCGCGACTGTTCCGTCCAGCGTCGACACCAGAAGATCCTCGAGGAGGCGCCGACGCCGGCCCTCAACGCGGCCGCCCGGGCGGATCTCGCGGACCGGGCGATCCGGGCGTCGATCGCCGCCGGCTATGAGAACGTCGGCACCCTCGAGTTCCTCGTCGATGCCTCGGGTGCGTTCTACTTCATCGAGATCAACTGCCGGATCCAGGTCGAGCACCCGGTCACCGAGACGCTGACCGGGATCGACCTCGTCGCGACCCAGATCCGGATCGCGGCGGGGGAGCCGCTCGGCTTCAGCCAGGCCGACGTGGTCATGCGCGGGCACGCCATCGAGTTCCGGATCAACGCCGAGGATCCCGAACACGAGTTCCGCCCGGGTGCCGGGCTGGTCGAGCGCTATCACGCCCCGGGTGGCCCCGGGGTCCGGATGGATTCGCACCTGTTCAGCGGGTACGAGGTCCCGCCGTTCTACGACTCGCTGCTGGGCAAGCTCATCGTCTGGGGTCCCGACCGGGCGACCGCCATCGCCCGTGGCAAGGTCGCCCTCGACGAGCTCGTCGTCGAGGGACTCGTGACCAACGTCGCGATCCACCAGGCCCTGCTTGCCAATGAGACGTTCCTCGCCGGACGGATGACGACGAACCTGCTCGATCGCGTCGGGAGCGCCGCGTTCCTTGCCGCGGCGGCGCGATCGTGAGCCCGGCGTCGCGACGACCGTCGCGGTGCAGACCTGCACAGACCGTCCCGCACGTCGCCATCCGCGCGCACCACACTTGGCACTACCCGACCTGGAGTCGCCCGTGACCGAGATCATCCATACGACCGCCGAGATCGAAGCCCTCATCCCGCATCGCTGGCCGTTCCTGCTCGTCGACCGGATCGTCGAATACGACGCCGAGGCGAAGCGGATCGTCGGCATCAAGGGCGTGACCAACGGCGAGTGGTATTTCAAGGGCCACTTCCCCGGGCTGCCGGTCATGCCCGGCGTGATCCAGGTCGAGGCGCTCGCCCAGACGATGGCGGTCCTCGTCGCCAAGCAGCCCGGATTCGGGGATCGGATCGGGTTGTTCGCGGCGATCGACGAGTGCCGCTTCAAGCGCATCGTCAGCCCCGGCGACACGCTCCGCCTCGAGGTCACGATGGAGAAGCTCGGCGGCCGCTTCGGGCGCGGCCACGCGGTCGCCAGCGTGGACGGCGAAACGGCGTGCGAAGCGAAGTTGTCGTTCATCATCCCCAACGAGGGTGTCCTTCGATGACGCGGCTGATCCTCCTGTCCGACGTGCATGGCAATGCCGTGGCGCTCGAGGCCGTACGCAAGGCGATGCGGACGGAAAAGCCCGATCTCGTGGCGGTCGGCGGCGACCATGTCCTGAACGGCCCCGACCCGGCCGGCGCGGTCGACCTGCTGCGCGAGATGGAGGCGGACGGCGCCACCATCGTGAGCGGAAACACCGACATCGCCGTTGCCGACTTCGACTATGCCGCCGCCTTCCCGTGGATGACCGACGGCGTCCCCGACACCTTCCGCGCCGCCGCCGAATGGGCGCATGACGCGCTCGGCGATGACCGGCTGGCGTGGCTCCGCCGCCTTCCGGCCGAGCGCCGCCTGCGCGCCGAGGACGGGACGATGATCCTGATCTGTCACGCGTCGCCCGGCTCGCAGACGGCGGGTCTCGATCAGGCGCTCGACCCGAACGTCACGATCGAGCGGATCGCCCAGACCGACGCCCGGGTCATCGCCTGTGGGCATACCCACCTGCCCGAGGTTCGCGATCTCGGCTGGAAGCTCATCGTCAACGGCGGCTCGGCCGGCTACGTCTTCGACGGCGACCCGACGGCGTCGTGGGCACGGATCGATCTCGACGACGGCCAGATCACGGCCGAGATCCGGCGCACCGAGTTCGATGCGCTCGCCGTCGCCAACGCCATCAGCGCGCGCGGCCTGCCTGGCGACGTCTATCGCGCCGCGACGGTGCGCACCGGGAAACTGGTTCGATGACGGAGCGGCGCCGCGTGGTCGTGACCGGCATGGGCCTGGTCACCGCGCTCGGCAACGACGTCGATTCGACCTGGACGGGCCTGGTGGCCGGCCGGTCCGGCGTTCGGACGATCGAGTCATTCGATCCTTCGCGGCTGACCTCGCAGGTCGGGGCCGAGGTCCGCGACCTCGATGCCAGCGGGATCCTCGATCGCAAGGAACTCCGTCGGACCGACCGCTACATCCAGTTCGGCCTCGTGGCGGCTCGCGAAGCACTCGACCAGGCCGGGCTCCCCGACCGGTTCGAGGGCGACCTGGCCGAACGGACCGGGGTGATCCTCGGCACCGGCCTTGGCGGGGTCGGGACCCTCATCGACGGGTTCACGACCAACGCCCTGCGCGGACCGGATCGGATCAGTCCGTTCCTCATCCCGATGGGCATCCCGAACATCGGAGCGGGCCAGGTGGCGATCCAGTTCGGGATGACCGGTCCCAACTTCACGACGGTCTCGGCGTGCGCCACCGGCGGCCACGCGCTGGGCGAGTCGAGCGAGATCATCCGGCGCGGCGACGCCGACGTGATGGTCGCGGGCGGCGCCGAGGCCGGGATCTACGAGGCGCTCGTCGGCGGGTTCGCCGCGATGCGTGCGCTGTCGACTCGCAATGACGATCCGGCCGGCGCGTCGCGGCCGTTCGACGCCGGACGCGACGGGTTCGTCATCGGTGAGGGTGCCGGGGTGGTCGTCCTCGAGGCGCTCGAGCACGCGGAGGCGCGCGGCGCGGAGATCCTGGCCGAATTGGTCGGCTACGGCGCGACCGCCGACGCGTCCCACATCACGCTGCCGGCCCCTGGCGGGATCGGCGCCGTGCGGGCCGCCCGACGAGCGCTCGAGAAGGCCGGCATGGCGCCCGACGAGATCGACCATGTGAACGCCCATGCGACCTCGACGCCGGAGGGTGACAAGGCCGAGCTGCAGGCGATCCGGACGATCTTCGGCGATTCGGCCGGGCGGATCTCGGTGACCGCCAACAAGTCGATGCTCGGGCACACCCTCGGCGCGGCCGGCGCGATCGAGGCGATCGTCACGATCCTCACCATCCGCGATGGCTGCGTGCCGCCGACGATCAACCTCGTCGACCCGGATCCCGAGACGGGTGCGCTCGACCTGACTCCGAACGTCGCCGCCTCCCACGAGATCCGCGCCGCGCTGAGCAACTCGTTCGGGTTCGGTGGCCAGAACACGGCGCTCATCTTCACGGCCCCCGGACGATGACCGACGAGGCCATGCGAGCCGACCTGCCGATCCCGCGCGACGGCGCCGATGTCGAGTTGCTGGCCCTCATCGACCGATTGGCCGAACTCCTCGAGCGTTCCGACCTGTCCGAACTCGAGGTCGAATCCGGCGGGATCGGGCTCATCCTGCGCAAGCCGTTGGCGGCGGTCCCGGCCGCGCCGGCCGCACCGAGCGCGTCGCTCGCGCCCGAAACGGCCTCGTCGGTCGGCGAGCCGTCGACCGCCGGCCGCGATCCCGCGGCCACGGCCCGCCCATCGATCAAGGCACCCCTGACGGGCATCTTCTACGCCTCGCCGGCGCCCGGCACGGCGCCCTATGTCCAGGTCGGTGGCGAAGTCGCGGTCGGCCAGGTGATCGGCCTGATCGAGGCGATGAAGCTGTTCAACGAGATCAAGTCGGACCTGGCCGGGCGCGTCGTCCGGGTGGTGCCCGACAGCGGCGCCCTGGTCAAGGCGAAGCAACCGCTCATCGAGGTGGAGCCACTGTGAGCACGCCCGTGCGCCACGCCCATGTCACCGGCTGGGGCCGCTACGCCCCGGAGCAGGTTCTCACCAACCACGACCTCGAGCGGATGGTCGAAACCTCCGACGAGTGGATCGTGTCGCGCACGGGCATCCGCGAGCGACGCGTCGCCGCCGCGCACGAAACGACGGCCTCGATGGCCGCAGTGGCCGCCATGCGGGCGATCCGGACCGCCGGGATCGAACCGGACGAGATCGACCTCATCCTGCTCGCGACGTTGACCCCCGACTACTGGATGCCGTCGACGGCGGCGCTGGTCAAGGAGGCGATCGGCAACACCCGGGCGGCGGCGATGGACGTGGCGGCGGCCTGCTCGGGCTTCGTGTACGCCTATGCCACGGCGCACGCCTACATCACGAGCGGGATGGCGAAGCACGTCCTGGTCATCGGGGCGGAGCTGCTCACCCGCTTCCTCGACTACACCGACCGCAACACGTGCATCCTGTTCGGGGATGGCGCCGGGGCGGTCGTCCTGTCCGCCTCGGAGGAGCCCGGTGGGGGACTCGGCATCGAGATGACCACCGAGCCGCAGGGCGCCTACATGATCTGGTTGCCGGCGGGTGGGGCCAAGAGCCCGCCGTCGGCCGAGACGGTCGCCCGCGGCGAGCACTACGTCCGGATGGAGGGCAAGGAGACCTACCGCTTCGCCACCCGGACCCTGGCGACGACCGCCCTCACCTCGATCCAGCGCGCGGGGCTGGAGCCTTCGGACATCGACCTGTTCATCCCGCACCAGGCCAACATCCGGATCATCGAGGCGGTCGCCAAGGGACTCGACCTGCCGATGGAGCGGATGTTCGTCAACCTCGACAAGTACGGGAACACGTCGGCCGCGTCGGTGCCGATCGCGCTGGCCGAGGCGGTCAACGAGGGCCGCGTCAAGGTCGGCGACCGGATCGTCATCGTCGCCTTCGGGGCCGGCTTCACGTCGGGCGCGGTGACCATCGAATGGACGGCCGATCCGGCACGCGGGATCACCGGCGACGCCGCGGTCCGGCCGGACGACATCGCCGTCCGGCTCCCGGTCGACTGGGACTCGGTCGACCCGATCCCGGATGCCCTGGCCGAGATCATGCGTCGCCCGGGGCCGGTCGACGTCCCCCTCGACGACGTCGTCCCGGGCGAGCCAGGGCAGACCCACCAGGAGGTGCGCGCATGATCGACCTGACCGGCAAGGCGGCCCTCGTCACCGGCGGTTCGCGCGGGATCGGGCGGGCCATCGTCCTGCGCCTGGCGACCCAGGGCGCCGATATCGCGTTCACCTACAAGGGCAACGCGGCTGCCGCGGCCGAGGTGGTCGCCGCGGTCGAGGCGCTCGGCCGACGAGCCGTCGCGATCCAGGCCGACGCGTCGGACGGCGAGGTCGCCGAATCGGTCGTCAAGGGCGCCCTCGATGCCTACGGGAAGGTCGACATCCTGGTCAACAACGCCGGGGTGACCCGCGACGACCTGATCATGCGGATGACGGCCGACGCCTGGAACCAGGTCATCGACACGAACCTGTCGGGCGCGTTCTGGATGATCAAGGCGGTCACCCGCCCGATGCTCAAGGCGCGCAGCGGCCGGATCATCAACATCACGTCGGTGTCAGGCCAGGCCGGCCAGATGGGACAGGCCAACTACTCGTCGGCCAAGGCCGGGCTCATCGGACTCACGAAGGCCGCCGCCCGCGAACTGGCGAGCCGATCGATCACCGTCAACGCCGTAGCCCCCGGGTTCGTCCTGACCGAGCTGACCCAGGACCTGCCCGAACCGCTCATGGCCGAGATCACCGCGCGGACCCCGCTGGGTCGCTTCGGCGAGACCGCCGAGATCGCCAACGCCGTGGCCTTCCTCGCCAGCGACGAGGCCGCCTACATCACTGGCCACGTGCTCGCCGTCGACGGCGGCCTGGTGATGATGTAGCGATCCGCCGGGTAGCGGGCCGGTGGAGTCCGGTGCGGTCCTGTGCGGACAGGTGACTTTCGAGGGATGTCGCGCCGGCCGGCGGCCGCCCAGTCTGGCCCTCCGAACCGACGGGTTCGCGTGCGGATGGAGGGTCCATGTCGTCTCGGCTCGCGTTGCGCCGCGGCCTTTGCTCGGTCCTGGCGATCAGCCTCGCCGTGGGCGGCTGCGCGAGCACGTCACCGAACGTGAGCCCGGCCGCCGAACTCGCGACGACGGCGCCGACCCAGGTGGCATCGCCGTCCATCGCACCCATGCCGACTCCGACGGCGGTCGCCTCGGCCTCCGCCGCGCCGTCGAGCGCGCCAGACCCGACCATCGCCGACCTGACCGGGGTCACGACCGACCCGGCACGGGCCCACCGCCTTCCGCTCGCCGTCCTGCTCGACGACAACCGGGTCGCCCGTCCGCAATCAGGGTTCAACAGCGCCTCGATCGTCTACCAGGCCCCGGCCGACGGCGGCGAGACGCGCTACATGCTGGTCTTCCAGGAGACCGATGCCGCGCAGGTCGGGCCGGTCCGGAGTGCCCGCTACTACTTCCTCTACTGGGCCACGGAGATGCGAGCCGGGATCGCCCATTACGGCGGCGAGCGACGGAGTCGAGCGCACCTCGACGCCTTCGACGGGGCCAGGTTCACCGACATCGACGCGCTCGGCAGCGGCTCGAGGCCTATCACCGGATCGCCAGCCGGTCGGCGCCGCACAACGGCTATACGTCGACCGCGGCCCTGTGGACGATGGCGGCCAAGCTCGGCGGACCGGCGGCGGCGCCGGTGGACCTGTATCGCCGACCGTTCGTCGAGCCGGCACCGGCCGCCGACCTTCCGGCCGCACAGCGCATCGCGCTCCGCTATCAGACCGGCGCGGTCGAGTATCGGTTCGACCCCGCGAGCGACCTCTATCGTCGGCTTCCTCGACGGCAAGCCGCAGTTCGATCCGGCCGACAAGGCCGCGGTCACGACCCGAAACGTGGTCGTCCTGTTCATGCCGTTCCGCACTGACACAAAGGTCGAACCCGGCCACTCACGGCCGATCATCGACGCCATCGGGACCGGGCGCGCGCTCGTCTTCCGCGAGGGTGTGACGGTCGAGGGAACCTGGTCGAAGGCGGACGAGATGGCGCCGACCCGGTTGCTCGACGCGTCCGGCGTCGAGATCCCGCTCGTCACCGGCCGGACCTTCTTCCAGATCGTCAAGGTACGGGACCAAGGTCGACGTCGGGCGCTGATCCATCGGCCGCCCAGCGGGTCCGGCGACGGACCCGTGGTAGACTCGGCCCGCTTTGAACCCCGCCGGCACGCTCGGGCCAGCGCCCGAACGGCGCTCTCCCTCGATCGCCGCCTTCCTGTCCTTCCTGTGGCCGGGCCTGGGTCACTGGTACACGCGACGGGATCGCGCCGCCCTCCTGTTCGCCCTCCCGGTGATCGCTGTCGCTCTCATCGTGGCGATCCAGGCGGCCGGCGGCCCGGGCCAGCTGGCGGCCCTGCTCATCTCCCCGTCGTCGGCGCTGACGGTCTGTATCCTCGTCGTGCTGCTCGGGGTCTGGCGCGAATTGGCCGTCATCGACTCGGCCAGCGCGATCAAGCCGCGTGGTGCATGGCGCCGTGGGCGATCGCTGGTAGTCGGTCGATGCTGGTCAGCGCTCATCATCGCCGTGACCCACCTGTGGGCCGGGTCGGTCGCCTGGGCGTTCTACCAGTCCGGGAACCGCATCTTCGTCGGCGCCGAGGGCGCGGATGCCGGCCAGGTCCTCGGCGCCACGCCCTCGCCGGGCCAGTCCTCGGACCCGAACGACCAGTACGTCGTCGTACCGTTTGCGACGCCGTCCACCCCGGTCTCGCGGATCAACGTCCTGCTGACCGGGGTCGATTCGGCGGAGACCCGCAGTCACGCCCTGACCGACACGCTGATGGTCGCGAGCATCGACCCGGTCACGCACGACGTGGCCCTCATCAGCTTCCCGCGCGACGTCTCGAACTTCCCGCTGGTCGACGGCGGGACGTACAAGGGCAAGATCAACTCGTTCATGACCTACGTGAACAACCACCCCAAGGAGTTCAAGGACAAGCCGCTCGTCGAATTGGTCCGCGAACTGAGCTTCCTGGTCGGAGCACCGATCCACTACTACGCGGCGGTCGATCTGGCCGGCTTCCGAAAGCTCGTCGACGCGGCCGGCGGCGTGACCGTCAACGTCGAGACGGCCCTCAACGACGCCCGCTACGACTGGCTCGACGGACGCCGTCGGGGGTTCAAGCTGTCGGTCGGCAAGCACACCCTCAACGGCGAGGACGCCCTCGCCTACGTGCGCTCGCGGTACACCCCGGGTGACAACGACTTCCGCCGGGCCAAGCGGCAGCAGGAAGTCCTGCTCGCCCTGGCCCGCAAGATGGCGACCCCGGCCATGCTCCCGCGCATGCCGGCGCTGATCGATGTCGCCGGCGACACGCTCCGCACGAACTTCCCGTCGGATCGGATCAGTGAGATGCTCGACCTCGTGCAGGGGATCGACGGCGCCAAGGTGACACAGGTCGTGCTCGACCGACCGTACGCCTTCTCCTATTACACCGATCCGGGTGGGATCTACACGCTCGAGCTGAAGATGGACAAGCTGGCGGAGCTGTCGAGAAAGATCTTCGGATCCGAGAGCACGTACCCGCAGCCCTGATGACCGATCGCGGCGTTGACCCTCGAGCGGTCGCGGTCCGCGTCAGTCACGCCCTCGATGGCATTCCGGCCGGGCTCGTCGAAGCGTATCGAGACGCATTCGCCGGCCATCGCCTTGCCTGGTCGTCGCCGGCGGTCTTCACCGTCGGGGCCTTCCTCGGGTTCTACGGGATCGGGCTGGTCCTGGCCGGCCCGTCGCCTCGCGTCCTGGCGCTGTCGTTTGCGGTCGCGGTCGGGTTCGGCGGGTTAGTGCTGGGAATCGGCCTCGGCTGGCGGGCCGCCCCTCGGCCGATCCCGTTGGAGCCCGTCGATGGACGCACGCTCCGACGATACGGAGCCCTCCTCGTGGCCATCGGCCTCGGCGCCCTGGCGGCGTATTTCGTGGCGATCGGCTACGTCCCCCTCTTCCAGCCAGGTCTCGAACAGGCCCGGGTAGACGCCGCCGAGGAGGGCGGAGCGCTCCTCCGGGTCCTGGCCATGCTGGCGCTGCCCGGGTCCTGGATCCTGATCGCGGTCGCCGTCGCCGATCGGGATCGTCGCGGCCTCGTGGCGGCCGTGGCCACGGTCGGACTGGTCGCCCTTGGTTTCACCCTGACCGGCAATCGATCACCGGCCTTCCAGGCGGTCGAGGTCGCTGTGATCGTCGGCCTGCTGGCAGCCGGCAGGGGGCGCCTTGGTGGACAGGGGCTCGCGATCCTGGCCGTCGTCGGTATCGTGTTCGTCCTCGGGGCGGGACTGTTCGGCGCGTTCCGACTGGCATCGAGGGACGACAGCTATGGCCCGCCGAACCCGTTCGTTGCGACCCCATCGCCGGACTACCCGGGCCTCACCGCGACCGCCATCCGCGGCTACCTGGTCGTTCCGATCCAGAACCTCGGCTATACCTTCGATGCGGTTCCTGAGCGGATCGGCTGGCGGTACGGGCTGACATACCTCCAACCTGTGCTGACCGTCATGCCCGGCAAGCAGACGACCTTCGACGCCGACCTCAAGGCGGCCCTTGGACAGCGGTACGCCGGTGGCGGAACCGTGCCGGGCCTGCTTGGGGAGGCGTATGCAAATCTTGGTCCAGTCGGCTGGTTCGTGGTGCCGTTGCTCGCCGGTGCCGCCCTCATGGCGCTCTACCGCGTCAGCCAGGTCGGGACCCCGGAGATCGTCGCGCTCTATGGGTACGCGATGACGCACGTGTCGATCGGCGGCGTCCTGAGCGGGCTCGCGATGGCCAGCGTCTTCCCGTTCGAGGCGTATGCCGTGCTTGGCTTCGCGGTCCTGGGTCTCCCGGCGCTCCAACGGCGACGAAGCGGCCGTCGGTGAGGCCGAGCGTCGTCATCATCGGCCATGACGGGGGCGGGAACGCGCTGGGTCGGGCGCTCGTCCTCGCCGACCTGCTCGATCCGCTCGGCGACATCCGGGTCGTTGCGTTCGGGGACCGCGTCTGGCTTCCGGCCCGAGGAGGCCGTCCGATCGAGCTGCTGAGGGGTCCTTCGACGACCGCTGGACTGCCCGCGGCCGCCGGCCGGCTCGGTGCCGCCATCCGGGACGCCGACCTGATCGTTGCGGTCAAGGCCCGTGTCCTCTCGTATGGGCTCGCGGCCGCCGTCCGTGGCGCCCGACCGCTGGTACTGGACATGGACGATCTCGAGTACCTCTACACTCGCCGCCGACTTGGCTGGGTTCGCCAGATCGTCGAACCCGATCGTGAACCGGTCACCCGCCTCCTTGATCGGTGGCGACGGCCCGTCGCCGCTGTCACAGTGGCGAGTCGGGCCCTACAGCGCCGCCACGGGGGGACATGGCTGCCGCACGTTCGGGACCGGACCCAACTCGCACCGGAGGCGCGCAGAAGCGGTCCGGCGACGCGGACTCGACTGGGTCTCGACGGCTCGTTCGTCGTCGGCTTCATCGGGACCGCCAGGCCGCACAAGGGTCTTGCCGTGCTCGCCGACGCCATCGGGGGGATGGCTGACGATGTCCGGCTCCTGGTGGCCGGAGATATGCCCGTCGGGCCGGCATCCGAAGAGCTTCGCAGCCGTTCGGGCGGCCGCCTCGTCATGGCTCCCGGTCCGGTGATCGGCGACCTCGGTGGGCTCCTCGGTGCGTGTGACGTGGTCGCGGTCCCGCAATCTCGCTCGCTGGAAGCGATCTACCAATCGCCGGCAAAGCTGCTGGATGCACTCGCCGCAGGCAGGGCGGTCGTGGCCGGTGATGTCGGCGACGCCGCCGAACTGCTCGGCGGGGCCGGCCGCCTGGTCCCACCGGACGATGTGGCCGCCCTCGCGACTGCGCTGGAAGCGCTGCGTGATGATCCGGCTTCCCGGGCTAGACTCGAAGCGGCGGGCCAGGCGAGGACCGCCGACAGCCTCTCGCTGGATCGTTGGCGGGCGACGGTCGCCGACGTCGTCGCTCCGCTGCTCTGAGCCGCGGGCATGACTAGCTGGTTCGCAACCGAGCGCCCGACGCGCAAGATCCTGGCCCAGCTCGTCTCGCATGTCGCGACCCGCGCGATCCTGCTCGCCTCCATCGTGGTCGTCGCCCGGAACGCGGGCGTGCCAGGCTACGGCCTGTTCGCGGTCGGACTGGTCTTCTACCAGGCCGGGCTTCTCCTCCGCGATGCTGGCCTCGGCCAGGCGCTGATCATCCTCGGCGGAGGACACGGGGGGATGACCTGGCGGACCTTCCTGGCCGCCAGCGCCATCGGGATCGGTCTCGCGTTCTTGATCGCCACGCTGAGCGATGTCGCGACGACGATGCTCGGGCTCCCCGACGCAGCCCCATTCGTGCGAGTCCTGGCCCTCGCCTTCGGGATCGGGTCGCTCGGGGTCGCGTCGAACGCGGCCCTCGAGCGGGACCTCCGCTTCACCGCCCGAGCGGTCGTCGAGGTGACCTCGTACGTCGTCCTGGGCGTCGTGACCGTGATCGGGCTGGCGCTCGGGTGGGGGGCCATCGCCCTGGCCTGGGGTTATGTCGCCCAGGGGTCGGTCCAGGCGCTGCTCGCGATCGTCCTCGAGCCGCCATGGCGCCATCGCCGTCTTGACACGTTGCCATTCCGATCGTACGCGGGGTATGGCGGCCTGCTCTGGGCGTCGGCGATCCTGGTATACGTCGCCACCAATATCGACAACGTCGCGGTTGCCGTCCTCGGTGGCGCCGCGGCGATCGGCGTGTACGCGCTCTCCTATACCGTCGGCACGATGATCGCGATCAGCCTTGCCCAGGTCCTCAACCGGGTCGCCCTGCCGTATTACGCGCGAGCGGCCGATGACGCCGCGCGGCTGGCGACATTCGCCTCGGTGGTCCCGATGTCGACCGCCCTCGCGATCCTGGTCGCGGGCCCGGTGATCGCCCTCGCGCCGGAGATCCGCGACCTCCTGCTCGGGCCGACCGCCCCGGTCGCACCGCTGGCGATCCTTGCTGCCTACGGGGTCGTCCGTGCCGTCGGCATCGGAATCGGAACGGCGCTCAACGGAAGCGGCGCGGCGAGGCCGGTGACCCTGGCGGGACTCCTGAATGTCGGCCTGCTCGCGGTGCTGGTGTTACCCGGGTACCGCATCGCCGGGATCAGCGGCGTCGCCGTGATCGTCCTCGTATCGCAGGCGACCAGCCTCGCGGCGCTTCGTGGTGCAGTCCACCGACATGGGGCCTCACTCGCCTTCCTCGCGGTGCCGACCGTCGGTGTCGTCCTGCTCCTGAGCATGGTGATCGGTCCAGTCGCAACGACTCCGATCGGGCTGCGGATCGTCGCGGGGTTCGGTGCGGCCCTCATTTCCGCGGGTTGGGCGTGGCGGATCGTTCGGACTGGCTCGCCGGATGCCGCGCTCGGCACGGAGGCCGGATGAGCCGCCCGACCATGATCTTCATCACGCCGCACCCGGCTGGGCGGGCCGGCCTCCCGAGCCGACCTGGCCGGCTGCTGGAGGCCTTCGTCGTCAGCGGCGCGTTCGACGAGGTCATCGTCGTCAACCGGCTGCGACCGGCGGACTTTGTCCGGGGGGTCCCGGCTGGACGACTGGTCGTCCGCGGTGGACTTGTCGGGACATCCCGCCGACTCTCGAACGGGGCGATCCTGGCCGAGCACCCGGGGCCGTTCGGCCGACTCGAGGGGCGATTCCTTCGCGGGTTGCTGTCGACGAGTGGCCGGTCGCCGGGCCGCGTCGTGGCATGGGTGGCGGATCCCAAGTCGGTCGCCGGCATCGTCGGCAAGGACGACCAGCCGCGGCCGTGGCGTGTGGTCGTGGACGCCTACGACGCGTGGGACCGGTCACCTCTGGTCCGTGGCGACCGACGACGACGCGCCGTCGCGGCCGGATATCAGGCTGCCGTGAGGGCTGACGTCGTGTTCGCCAATACGATCGCCATGCGCGATCGTCTCGCTGATCTCGGCGCCCGTGATGTTCGCCACCTGCCGAATGCGTGTCCTTCGGTCGATCCGGTCGCTCGAGATTCCGTGCGGCGCACGGGTCTCGTGTATGTCGGTCGGATCCATGAGCGATTTGACGTTGGGTTGACCCTGGCGGTCGCAACGTCCTTGCCGGAGACCACCGTCACCATCGCCGGACCGGTCGAACGAACGCCTGCCGGCTGGTCGGCGCTGGCGGCCCTGCCGAATGTCCGACTTCCCGGTCGGATGGACCCGGCCGCGGCCCGCACGCTGCTGGCTGGCGCGGCGGCGCTCATCGTGCCGCATCGCGCCGACGACTACACGACCTCGCAGGACGTCATGAAGGCGTGGGATGCCGTGGCCTGCGGGACGCCGGTCATCTCGACCGCGATCCCGCCCGCCGATGGCTGGCCGCCGGGGCTTGCCGAGGTATGCCGGACTGACGAGTCGTTCGTCGCGGCGGCGCGACGGGCGGTCGACGGGGAGTTCGAGGCCGGTTGCGCCATGCGACTCGCATTCGCGGCCGAGAACCAGTGGTCCGCCAGGGCCGCCGTGGCGATCGCGGCCATCGCCGAACTGCGCGACAGCGATCAGGGGCCTCCAGCATGAGCGTCCGGGTCACAATCGGGATCGTCCTGCATGAGAGCGTGCGGGACGTGGCGACCTGCCTCGCGGCACTCTCGGCGCAGACACGGCGACCCCGATGCGGTGGTCGTGTTCGACAACGCCTCGCTCGACGACGGGCTCGTTCGCGCCCGGGACGCGATGCCGGACGCCCGGTTCGAACGATCCGAGGTCAACGTGGGGTTCGCGGCGGCGCACAACCGGGTGATGGCCCTCGAGCCGGCCGATGTCCACGTCCTGCTCAACCCCGACTGCCGGCTCGCCCCGACGTTCCTTGAACGGTCGATCGACGCGCTCGGGACGGACCCGACGATCGGGGCCGTCTCTGGACGTCTGCTCAGGTTCCGGCCCGACGCACCCGACGGCGGCCCGCCCAGGGAACTCCCCGGCGACATCCTCGATTCGACCGGGATGGTCGCCCTTCGAAACCGCCGGGTCCTCGATCGATCGAGCGACGAGCCGGCCACCGGCCGCGATCTCGAGGCGGCCGATGTCTTCGGTGCGTCCGGGGCCGCTGCGGTCTACCGGCGGGCGATGCTGGAGGACGTGGCGTTCGAAGGCGAGTTCCTCGACGAGGCCTTCTTCGCCTATCGCGAGGACGTCGATCTCGCCTGGCGGGCGCAGCTCCTGGGCTGGCGGTGTCGTTATCTGCCGACGGCGCTGGCGCGTCATCGGCGTCGCGTGGCGCCGGGCCGTCGCGATCGGCTCCCGGCGGCCATCAACCGGATGTCGGTCGCGAATTGCTGGCGGATGATCGGTAAGAACGAGTCCGCCGAGGGGTGGCGACGGGACTGGCGGGCCATCGTCGGGCGCGATCTCCAGATCGTCGGGTTCTGCGCGCTCCGCGAGCAGCGGTCACTGCTCGCGGTCGCCGATGTCGTCGGCGACGCAGGGCGATTGCAGGCGCGACGACGCGACCTGATGCGGCGCCGTCGAGCCGATGATGACGACGTGCTGCCGTGGTTCGGCCGTCGGTCGGAACGCCTGGTCGGGTAAGGTCGGGCGGATGAGGATCGCGATCATGGGGACGCGAGGCGTGCCGGCGGCGTACGGCGGGTTCGAGACCTTCGCCGAGGAGCTCGGCGTGCGGCTCGTCGCGCGTGGCCACGAGGTGACCGTGTACGGGCGTTCGCACGTGATCCGGCGCGATCTGCAGCAGCCACCGGGGGATGCGCCTCCGCATCCTGCCGACCATCCGGAACAAGTATTTCGACACGTTGGCACACACCGCGCTGTCGGTCGTCGACGGCCTCGTCCGGGGCTTCGACGTCGTCCTCATCTGCAACAACGCCAACGCGCCCTTCTCGTTGGTCCCGCGTCTGACCGGGGCGAAGGTCGTGCTCAACGTGGATGGCCTCGAATGGGAGCGCGGCAAGTGGAATCGACTCGGTCGCTCCTACTACCTGGCGTGTGCCTGGCTGTCACCTCGTCTGCCGATCGTGCTGGTCTCGGATGCCCGCGTCATCGCCCGCTGGTATCGCGAACGGCATGGCAAGGCGACCGTCTACATCCCGTACGGCTCGGATGCCCGGCTTGTCGCGGCCGGAGCGACACTCGCCAGGTTCGGTCTCGAACCTGACCGGTACCTGCTGTACGTCAGCCGGCTCGAACCCGAGAACAACGCCCACCTCGTGGTCGAGGCGTATCGCCGGGCGGGGGCAGTCGACGGTCTCGGCGTGCCGCTCGTCATCGTCGGCGACGCACCATATGCGACGGCGTACAAGGCCACGCTGGAGACGGCCGCGGCAGCCATCCCAGGGGTCGTGATGACCGGCTACGTGTTCGGTGACGGCTATGCGGAACTCCAGTCGAATGCGCTGGCGTACGTCCAGGCGACCGAGGTCGGCGGCACCCACCCGGCGCTCGTCGAGGCCATGGGCCGCGGCGCCTGCGTCATCGCCAACGATGTCCCCGAGCATCGCGAGGTCCTCGGCGATGCCGGCCGCTACTACGCCCGCAACGACGCCGATGCGTTGGCCGAGGCGCTTCGGGATCTCGTCGCCGACGCCACCGAGCGCCGCCGGCTCGCCGAAGCTGCCAGGTCGCGCGCCGAGGCGCGCTACTCGTGGGACCACGTCACCGACCTGTACGAGCGGCTCTTCCGCCGGCTGCGTCGGGAGCGCGGCGGCTAGGTCGGCCTCACCCCCGGGGTTGGCCGGCGTCCCGTCGCCGGACCTCGACCACGCCATCTCGAGTCGCCTCCGGGTGATGGGCGGATCGGCCCTCCGCACAGTCCATCCTCCCGCAAATAGGATGACATCGAGCGTCCTGGGTCGCGATGACGACGCTGATGGCCGGGGTGCGGATGGTCAGCTCAGCGCCCCTGGAACATGGCGGGGATCGTCCTGAGCATGATCTTGAAATCGAGCCAGATCGACCAACGGTCGATGTAGGCGAGATCGAGCTCGACCCAGCGGTCGAAGTCCGCGTCGCGTCGACCCTGGACCTGCCAGAGCCCGGTGATGCCCGGTTTCATCGACAGCCGTCGCCGATGCCACAGGTCGTAGCCCTCGACCTCACGCGGGAGGGGCGGACGCGGCCCGACCAGGCTCATCTGGCCTCGCAGGACGTTCCAGACCTGGGGCAGCTCGTCGATGCTCGTGGCTCGCAGGAATCGCCCGGTTCGCGTCAGGCGTGGATCGTCGGTGACCTTGAAGGCCGGCCCGCGGATCTCGTTGAGCTCCTGTAGTTCGTCGAGGCGCTCCTCAGCATCGAGCTGCATCGAGCGGAATTTCACGACGTCGAATGGACGACCCTGAAGCCCGACCCTGGTCTGCCTGAAGAGGACGGGACCACCGTCGACGACGCGGACGGTCAACGCGACGATCCCGAGCAGCGGCGACACGAGCACCAGCGCCGTCGCGCCCAGGACGAGGTCCAGCAGGCGCTTGCCGGCGAGCGAGATCGCCCGGTCCGGACCGTAGACGAGCGACAGCACGGGGATCCCATCGAATTCCTCGACACGGCCGCCGGGCAGCGTCAGGCCGATCTCATCGACCGGGATGCGGACGATCTTGCCCTCCTCCTCACAGAGCCTCGTGATCGGTTCGACCAGTCCGATGCGCTCGGCCGACAGGCAGATCGCCACCTCGTCGACGACCCGGGAGTGGAGGATCTCCTCGATCTCGTCGAGCGTCCCGACGACGGGTCGCGGTCCGACCATCTCCACTCCGGCTGCCCTCTCGGGATCGAGGTGTCCGATGACCCGAAGCCCGAGTTCGCGGCGACGCTCGATCCGGTCCGCGAACCGGCGCGCCGCGGGTCCCGTTCCGACGACAAGGACATACCGGGTGTTGTAGCCGCGATCCCGAAGGGCTCGCAGGGTCAGCCGGATCGACACCCTCGACGCCAGCGTGACGATGCCCTGGATCACGAACAGGAAGAGCAGGAATCGCCGGCTGACATCGGGCAGCTTGAACAGGAAGAGGGCGGAGAAGCTGGCGACGGCCAGCAATAGGTCGGCCCGGAGCACGTCGCGGATCTCGCTCCGGATCGACCACCGCGATCGAAGGCGGTACAGGTCGTTCAGCCACAGGACGCCGACCCACGCCGCCGCATAGACGCCGGCGATGACCACGGGATCGAAACCGGCCGCCTGCCACCTTGCGACCCAGTCGGCCCCGAACAGCGCGATCGAGAGGACGATGAACAGGACGAACGCGCTGAGCGCGTCCACCGCCAGCAGGCCGAGCCGGAGGGCCATGTTGTGCCGTCGGATCAAGCCGTCGTCCCCGAGCTACGCCGTTGTACCGAGGGGCATCATAGCCGCGGGTGGTGCGTCCGCGCATATAGCCCCTTCGCTCGCGGTCCGGGGTACCGGGGTAGGCTGGGCATCGGCGGTGCGCGCCCGTAGGGTGGACGGGTGAAGGAACACACACGCCGTCACTCCCTGCCGTTCGCTGCGGCGATCCTGGTCGTGCTCGCCCTGCTGGCCACGGGATCGTCGGTCACGGCCGCCTCCCCGACCTTCTACGTCGACGGCAAGAACGGCAGCGACTCGAACAGCGGGACCAGTCTCGGGTCGGCATTCAAGACGATCAAGGCCGGGATGTGGGCGCTGCGCTACGGCGGGACGCTCGACGTCGTCGGCTACGACGACTACGTCTACTACGAGTCGATGACCGGCTCCCAGTGGTTCATCAACGGCTCGTCGAGCTCACCGATCGTGATCCGTGCGCACGGCTACGGCAGCGGCAACTACGTCCGCCCGATCGTGTCGGGCGCGAAGGTCGTCAGCCGGCCGGGCCAGGGCAAATGGACGCGGCCGAGTCCGACCGCCTATCCGAACCTCTGGAAGGCCTCCTGGACGACGGCCATCCCGGGCTACGAATCGTCGGTCAACTCGTACCACCAGGAGCGCGTCTTCGCCGACGTGTCGCAACCCCTGGTCCGTCCGGCGAGCGCCACCTGGGCCAGTCTCCAGGCGACCCCAGGCTCGCAGTACTGGGACGGCAAGACGCTCTACGTCCGGCTCGGCGGCTGGGGGTCCACGCCGGGTGCGAGTCTCGATCCGAACGACCACACGATCGAGATCCCGTACTACAAGGGCCTGCTCATCGCGTCGGGATCGAAGTACGTCCAGATCTACGGCTTCAACGTCCGGCACACGACGATGGGGGTCGGCTTCACCGGCGATTCACAGCACGGCCTCGCCCAGGATGTCGACGCCAGCTACAACTACACGATGGGCTTCTACACCCAGAGCTCGTACAACACCTTCCGCCGGGTGACCGGGACCCGCAACACGATCCAGCTCATCAAGCTCGACGACGGCGCTGATCACAACCTGGTCGACCAGGCGATCGGCACCCAGAACATGGGCCAGGGCATCAAGGTCACCGGGGCCGGGGCGAGCTACAACACGATCCAGGACTCGACGTTCAGCGGCGGTCGCGACGTGCCGCTCAACCAGGGCCAGTACGGCGGCTACGTCCAGGGCATCGACATCGAACAGGGCGCCCACCACAACACGTTCATCCGCAACAAGATCGAGCGGAACCGGCGCGGCCTGATGCTCTACCAGCTGAGTTCGGGCGGGAAGGCGCTGACCGCCAATGCCATCCGCTACAACTCGTTCAAGGGCAACGACACCGCGGTCGTCCTGTGGGACGGCAAGTACAACACCAGCCAGGGCAAGGGCGCGATCACGTTCTACCGCAATACGTACATCGACAACACCAAGTCGGTCGCGTCGGAGTCGTACACATCCGGCAAGGCGTTCGTTAACGAGACCTTCTACCGGACGGGCACTGTCAAGACCCAGTCCCACAGCACCTTCTACCTGAAGAAGGGGTCGATCACGGTCAAGAACTCGATCATCTGGGGGTCGGCCGGGTACCACTTCTATGCCGCCAGCGGCGCGAAGATCACGGTCTCCTATTCGAGCTACATCATGCTCGGCATCTCGACCCGGAACAGCACCTCGACGGTCAGTCTCGGGACCGGGGTCGTCCACCTCGATCCGGCCTTCCTGTCGGTCGATCCGGCATCGCCCGACTACCTCACGATCGATCGGTCCTCGCCGGCCTACACCAAGGGCTCGAGCGGCGTCCCGCTGGGGGCGCGCTGGCGCTGAGCTTCGCCGTCGTCGGTCACCTGGGCTGACGACGCCGTCTCGAGACGGATGACATATGCGCCGGCCACGACTGCGAAGACGACGCCGGCCGCCGCCACGTTGAACAGGTTGTTGACCATCCCCTGGGCGAGGTAGCCGAGGACGGCGATCGCTCCCGCGGTCTCGACCACACCAACCTCCCGGCGCCGACTGCGCAGCAGGATGCCGAGTCCGGCGAGCGCGATGGCGGCGTTCACCAGGAGCGCACCGACGGCGCCGACGATGCCGAGTTCGGCACCGGCCAGCAGGACCGTGTTGTGGGCGTTATTGCGGGCCTTGCCGAGCGGCGTGTCGACGTAACGGTCGGGGTCGCCCTGGGCGACCTCGACGGTGTGGCCCGGCCCGACGCCGGTCAATGGGTTGTCGACCATCATCAGGGTCGCGGAGTACCACAGCGCCAGGCGATCGGGGACGTCGCCGGTGAGTCGCTCGACGGCCACCGGCGCCTGCGGGATCCCCGATCCTGGGTCGCCGGGGTCGGCCGGGCGGCTCGGGGTGGTCAGGAACCCGAGGGCCACCACGACCAGCACGGGGACGAGATAGCGGATTCGTCCGCGCAGCAGCAGGAGGACGGCGAGGCCGACGAGGGTGAGGCCGAGTGACGCCCGGGTGAAGGTCAAGGTCAGGGCGAGCGACTGGACGAGGACCGACGCCCACCACAGGATCCGTCCGCGACGGTCCGTCGCGTCGATGGCCAGACCGGCGGTCACGATGATCGTCAGGACGAAGATCGCGCCAAGGAAGTTGGGCGAGATCCCGAGCGTCCCGGCGATCCGCCCGGGCACTTCGAAGTAGAGGACCGAGAACTTGCGGGTCGGCTCCAGCCCCAGACCACCGAGCGGCAGGAAGAAGCCGGCCAGGCCGACGGCGGCCTCGGCGGTCCCGAGCAGCGCCATCGACCGGGCGACGAGCAGGCGTCGCCGGTCGGCCGGTTCGGCCAGGGCCACGAGCACGACGATCGCCGCCAGGAAGGCGTAGCGGCCCGGCGAACGGAAGAGCATCGTCACCGCCTGAGACGGCGACGTCGCGTTGTACAGGCTGCTGACGATCCCTGCGCCGATCGCCAGGACGAGGCCGCCGACGAGCAGCCAGGGGACCTTGACCGTCCCGAGACGACGAAGGTCGACGGTGGCCGCCAGGAAGGCGATGCCGAGCAGCGGCAGGATGTCATCGAGGCTCAGGCCGGCCGCCACCGGGACGTGCGGCACGAGCGGGGTCGCGACGAGGAGCGCCAGGCCGCCGGCCGGCCCCCACTCCGTCCGTCGTGACAGCCACAGCCCTGCGACGAAGCCGACGATGGCGATCGCCGCGGCCAGACCGGCCAGGGCCAGCGGGGAGAGATCGTCGGCGGTCACCGGCGTAGGGTGCCATACCAGGCGAGAGACGCCTCCGCGGCCCGTCGGACGTCATGCGTCTCGGCCACGGCAAGGGCCGCGGCGCGCATCGGTCCGCCCGCGATCGGGTCGCGCGCGATCGTCGCGGCCCGCCTGATCGAGGCCGCCAGGGCCGCTGGGTCGCCCGGTCGGACGAGCAGCCCGCTGACGCCGTCCGTGACGGTCTCGACGAGTCCGCCCGCGGCCGACGCCACGACGATGGCGCCCGCCGCCATCGCCTCGATCGCGACGAGACCGAGTGGCTCCGGGTAGGTCGAGGGCACCACGACGACGGCCGACCGAGCCATCGCCGCGGCGACGTCGGCACGGCTACCGGCGCCGGCCAGCTCGACCTCGACCCCAAGGTCCGCCGCGAGTGACGTCAGCCGGTCCCGCTCCGGGCCATCACCGAGGATCGTCAGTCGACCGGCCGCTCCCTCGAGCAACGCCATCGCCCGGATCAGGACGTCGACGCCCTTCTGCGGGACGAGCCGGCCGACGAACAGGACCCCGTCGCGTGGCGCCGACGCGGCGGATCGGAAGCGGTCGAGCTCGATCCCGGGCGTGAGCACGCGGGTCCGATCGGCAGTCCCCGGGAACCAACGCCCGATCTCGCCGGCCAGGAATGCGCTGTTGGCGACGATGAGCGCCGCAGCCCCGAGCGTCGAACGGGCCAGTCGCGCATGCCGCCTCGAACGCGCCGGAAGGTCGCGGACATCGGATCCGTGCGCGAAGAGAACGAGCGGCGCGCCCAGGAGCCAGGCCGCCGGGCGAGCGATGAGACCGGTCGGATAGGCGATATGGGCTTCGACCACGTCCACCCGGCGCCGCCGGAGCCGAAGGGTCGCGGCACCTCGACCGGCCGACCACGCGAGGCTGGCATACTTGCCGATGATGCGTCGATGGACCGCAGGGTCGCGGTTGGCGACCACGCGAACGTCGGCGCCGAGCCCCCGAAGAGCCGCCACCCTGGCCTCCACGAAGGTACCGAACTCGGGGTGAGCGGGACTCGGGTACAGGTTGGAGATGACGAGGATGCGCACGCGCTCAGGCCGCCCGCACGTCGTCATCCTCGACGAGAACCTGCCCGTGCCGCTCGACCGTCGCGTCTGGCAGGAGGGCCGGGCCTTGCTCGATGCCGGCTATCGGGTGACCATCATCTCGCCGCGCGGCGCCGGGGAGATGGCGCGCCTCGTCGACCGGCGGGACGGGATCCGGATCCTGCGCTACCCGCAGCGGGCCGCATCCGGCTTGGCCGGCTATCTCGCCGAATACCTCCCGTCGATGCTGTTCACGACGGCCTGGTTCCTGGCCCTCCGGATGCGTGGCCGGATCGATGTCGTCCACGGCTGCAACCCGCCGGACCTGTTCTTCGTGCTCGGCCGGGTCGCGCGGCTGTGGGGCGGACGGTACGTCTACGACCAGCACGACGCAAACCCCGAGCTGGCGGCCACGAAATGGGGCGGGCGGATGAGTACCGGCCTCCTGATCCGCCTCACCAGCGCCCTCGAGCAAGCCTCGTACGCGACGGCGGCACTGGTCGTGGTCCCGAACGACTCGTACGCAAGGCTCGCGACCGCGCGCGGCGCCGTCCCGGCCGATCGGATCGTCGTGGTTCGGAATGCACCACCGGGTGATCGCTTCGGGGCCCTTGCGGCGGGGATCGTGCCGCCATCGGATGGGAGCCTTCGGATCGGCTACATCGGGGTGATGGGGTCCCAGGACGGGGTGGACATCCTGGTGCAGGCGGTCGCGAGATTGCGGGAGATGGCCCCAGACCTGGCGGTCCACGTCGACCTGGTCGGCGACGGCGAAGCGCGTCCCGAGCTGGAGCGCCTGGCGGTCGAGCTCGGCATCGACGATCGGGTGACCTTCCATGGCTTCCGGGACGCCGATGGCTTCGTCCCCCTGCTGGCGGCCAGCCACCTGTGCGTGTCGCCCGATCCACCGACGCCGTTCAACGAGGTGTCGACCATGACCAAGGTCGTCGAGTACCTCGCCATCGGCCGTCCGGTGGTGGCCTTCGACCTCGCCGAGACGGCGGTGATCGTGGGCGATGCCGGGCTCATCGTCGAGGAGCCGACGGCTCGTGGTCTGGCGATCGCCCTGGCCGGTCTGGCCGGGAATCGGGCGCGCCTCGCTGCGATGAGCGACGCCGCTGCGCGCCGGATCGATGACCTCGACCTGCGTTGGGAACGATCCGCGGAACGACTGCTGGCCGCCTACGGCACGCTCCTCGACGAGACCAGCGACGGGACCGCGCGACCGACCGGTTGATCTCGGCCATCGCCGAGCTGGATGACGGCGTACCCGGCGGCCCGCAGCATCTCGGCATCGAGGAGTCGGCGGCCATCGATGATCACCGGGCGGTGGTGCTCAGCCAACGCCGCCCACGGGAGGTCGCGGAACTCCGGCCATTCCGTCGCGATCACGACCGCATCGGCCCCGGTCACGACCTGCGCCGCCTCGGCCACGATCTCGAGGTCTGGCAGTCGGGCCGCCGCGTGATCCCCGGCTGCGGGGTCGTAGGCGCGGACCCGGGCCCCTTCGGCGAGGAGGCGTCCGACCAGGCGGATCGCCGGTGAGTCGCGGATGTCGTCGGTCCCGGCCTTGAACGCCAGCCCGAGGACCCCGATGGTTCGACCCTCGACGCCGCCGAGCAACGTGGCGACGCGCTCGGCGAATCGATCCTGGGCGGCCAGGTTGGCGGCCGAGGCCGCGGCCGTGACGTGCATCGGCAGCCCCAGCATCTGTCCGGCGAGCGCGAGGGTGATCAGTTCCTTCGGCAGGCAGTCTGCCCCCGAAGCCGAAGCTGGGCTGCATGTACGTGCGGCCGATCCGCGGGTCGGCCGTGAGCCCGGCGAGCACCTGGCCGATGTCCGCCCCGGCTTCCTCGCACAGCGCGGCGATCTCGTTGGTGAACGACAACTTGAGGGCCAGGAACGCATTCGACCCGTTCTTGATGATCTCTGCCGCCTCGATGTCGACGACCAGGCGCGGGGCCTCGATCGGGTCGTAGATGGCCATCACCGCGTCGAGCGCGGCCGGATCAGCATCCGGGAACCGTCCGATGACGATCCGGGTCGGGTGGGCGAAATCCTCGACCGCGCTGCCCTGGCGTAGGAACTCCGGATTGGTAAACACACGCGACGTCGGCAGCCCGGTCGCCTCGAGCGCCCGTCGCGTCCCACCGACCGGCAGCGTGCTCCGGATGACCAGGATGTCATCGCGGCCGAACCGATCCGCAAGGCCGGCCAGGGCGTGGTCGAGCTGACTCAGGTCGCTCGCCCCGTCGTCGCCGATCGGCGTCCCGACGCACATCAGCAGGATCCCCGGATCGTCCGGGATCCGGTCAGCGACGGACAGTCGACCGCCGGCGACGGCGGCCGTGAAGGCATCCTGGAGACCGGCTTCGTGGATCGGGATCCGGCCCTCGCGCAGGCTGTGCAGCCGGTCGGTGCCCGTCTCAACGAGGCGCACCTCGTGACCGAGACCGGCCAGACCGACGGCGGTGACGAGCCCGACGTAGCCAGCCCCGACGACCGAGACGGGACGGGATGGCTCGTTCATCGGGGCAGAGCGTACCAGCGATGGCCATCTGCTACGCTGCCGTCCGATGTCGGTCGGCGATCCGCGAGTTCCCCTCGAGCCGGATCCCACCGCCAGGGCCGAGGCGATCGGCGACCGGGCCAGCGCCTCGGCCCGCCGGATCGTCATCGCCCGACTGGCGAGCCTCGGCCTCGTCTTCATCGGCGCCATCATCCTGTCGCGGACATTGGGGCCGGATGGCCGAGGCGCGCACGCCTTCTACGTCGCCATGACGATCCTGCTGGCGGCCCTGCTCGGGCTCAGCGCCCCGATGGGCGGCTACATCCTCACGACACGACACGGCGTCGTCCCGCGCGAGCTGGCCGCCAACGCCGTCTGGTTGTCGGCCCTCAGCGGGATACTCGCGGCCGCCGTGACCCTCGTCCTCCAGGCGGTCTTCGGGTTCCTGCCTGCTCCGCTCGCGAGCGTCCCGACGTGGCCCCTGCTGGTCGCCGTCGGGGTGGCCGGGTTCACCTCGAACACCCATCAGCTGCAACTCGCGTTCGGGCGAGGCCGGTCGTGGGCGGGTGCGGCCCTCAGCTTCGGACCGACGACCCTGGCTGCCTCCGGCTACCTGCTGCTGCCAGTGACCGGCGGCGGGCTTGCGGCCGCCTTGTGGATCTTCGCGCTCGCCCCGTACGCGGTGGCCTTCGTGGCGGCGCTCGTCCGTCCACCCCTGTCGGTGGCGGCGTTCGGGCCGCCGCGGATCGGGCTGGCCGGACGGTCGGTCCGACAGGGCCTGCGCAACTACCCAGGGGAGATCGCGGCGATGCTCCATCAGCGGGCCGACGTGCTTCTCCTCGGGATCCTCGGCACCACGGCGAGCCTCGGCATCTACGTCGTCGCGTACCAGACGGTTGAGCCGCTCCTCGTCCTGTCGACGGCCGGTGGCGCGACGATCCTGGGTCTCGGCCACGGGCGTCCCGAGGTCGAGGGTGGCACGGTGACCGCTCGGTTGATCCGCGAGACCCTGCTGGTCGGCGGTCCGCTGGCGATCCTCGCCGTGGTCCTCAGCCCGGTCCTCGTTCCGCTCGTCTATGGGCAGGCATTCGCCGATGCCGTGGTGCCCCTCGCCATCCTGGCACCGGGCGTGCTCGCCTTCGCCTGCGGCCGGATCGCCATGGCGGACCTGCTTCGTCGCAACATGCTCGAACGGACGGCGGCCATCTCCGTCTCGATGATGGTCCTCAACATCGGGCTCAACCTGGCGCTGATCCCGACCCTCGGCGCCGTCGGCGCGGCGATCGCCTCGTTGGTTTCGTACTCGACCATGGCGGCCCTGGCCATCGGGTTCGCTCGCCGCGAGGGCGGGTTCGCCGCGCGGACCCTCGTCCCGGGTCGGGCCGACATCGCCAGCCTCGCTCGATCGTGGACTCGATCGTCGAGCTAGCGGACGGTCCCGCTAATGGACGCGGCGCGGGCTGTCGCCGGGTCCGGCGATGAAGCCGAGCAGATGGCCCGCCGCCTGGGCGTACAGCAGCCAGAGCATGATCGGCCAAGCCTGCCTGATCACGGGGCCGTGCCCGCGCTGGTTGAGCAGGGCGACAGCACGGCCCAGGCGCAGGTAGGGGACGAGCCAGACCGCGAGCAGTCGGAACCAGGCCTGCCCGTCCATCTCGCCGCGAAGGAACCCCGCGAACGTCCGGGCTGCGTGGAAGTGCAGGGCGGTGTAGGTCGCGAGGCTGAGTGACTGATCGTGCGAGACGCGGATGGTGTCGTCGGCCACGAGCAGGGCGCCGCGTCGTCGCAGATCGCGCTGGTGGAGCCCATCCAGCGTGCCGAGACCTCCGTGGTCGTCGACGACCTCGAGCGCCTCCGCCCGATAGGCCACGTTGACGGCACCCGACAGGCGGGTCACCGGTCCGGACTTGATCGGAGCGACGACCGGCGCTTGGACGATGAGGAAGCTCGCCCAATCGGTCAGCGTGTCCGTCGCCCCGTTCTCGACGGAGCCGCCGATCGCCATCGCCGTCGGGGCCGCGGCAAAGGCCGCCAGAAAGCGCTCGCCCCAGTCCGGCGGGACGACGACGTGGTCCTCGGTGATGGCCACGATGGGACCCTCGGCCAGGCGGTAGCCGATCTCGCGAAGCTGGAAGACGGACAGTCCGAGTCGCCGAAGCCAGCGCGTCGTCGGGGCCAGGAGGCTCTGGTCAGGTGCCGGGAACGGGCTGCCATCGGTGACGATCAGCTCGCCACCGACACGGGCCGCCGCAGCCTCGAACGACGCGACCGACCGGGCGATCTCCGGCCAGCCCTGGATGGTGCTGACGGTGATGGAGAAGCTGGGGCGGGTGGGCGGCATCCGGCCTCCTCGACTCGGGATGGGGAGTGGCTGGTCGCACGATCGTAGCGCAGCCGGTGATCGCCCGGACCGACCCAGTGCCAGTCAGGATTCCAGCGCGCGCCGGTAGCCGATGACCGTCGCTGCCGCGCAGCGATCCCAGTCGAAGCGCGCGGCCTGTCTCGGTCCCGCCGCGGCGAGGACGGCCCGCAACGGCTCGTCGGTCAACGCCCGGAGCAGACCGCCTGCCATGGCATCATCGGAATCCGGATCGACCAGGATCGCTGCGTCGCCGGCCACCTCCGGGATCGAGGTCCGATCGGCCGCGACCACCACCGCGCCGCAGGCCAGCGCTTCGAGCACGGGCAGACCGAACCCCTCGTACCGCGACGGGTAGGCGACAGCTCCGGCGCTGCCGACCAGAGCGACGAGCGCGGCATCCGGGACGTAGCCGATCACGTGGACCCAGTCGTCGGCGCCGAGTCGAGCCACCTCGGTCCGGACCGCCTGCGCACCGGTGCCCGACGGTCCCGCCAGGACCAGGCCGACGTCGGCTTCCCCGCTGGCCCGGACGGCGGCGACGGCACGCACCAGTCGGTCGACGTTCTTGCGCGTGTGGCGGGCCCCGACCGACAGGATGTAGCGCTCGGGGAGGCCGGCGAGGCCGACCGCTTCGAGGCGCGCCAGGCGTTCCGCGTCCGGCAGGCGGCGCCATCGCGACCCGGCGCCATTCGGTGTCACGAGGACTCGTTCCGGGCTCAGCCGGTAGTGGTCGATCACCCGCTGGCGGGTGAACTCCGAGACGGTCAACACGACCTCCGCGCGTCGGACGGTCATCCCGACGGTCGCCCGCATGCGCCAGACCATCGCCGTCGGGAGGTCGCCCGGGATGTCGATGTATGAAAGGTCATGGATCGTGACCACGACCGGGACCGGACACAGCGGCGGAGCGACGTACTGGACGTGAAGCAGCGACAGCCGGTCACGCCTTGCGCGAGCCGGCAGTTCGAGCGCGAGCCGCAGGTAGCGCGACCGCCAGCGGACGTGCGAGACGGACGGTCCATCCGCGGTCGGCCAGACCACCCCGGCATCGACGTAGGCGATCGGCCGGACATCGTTACGTCGAGCGAGCGCCGAGGCGAGTTCGACGGCGTACGTCTCATTGCCGGTCTGGTGTCGCCCAACAACGTGCGCGTCGAGGCCGATCCGGATGGGGGCCGATGTGGCCCGCTGGCGGCTCAACCCGTCGTATCTCGGCGGCGCACCGTCGTCGTACGGGCGGCGAGAGACGCGTTGTCGATACACATTGACGTCGTGGCCGCGAGCCGCCAGCCGGCAGCCAAGCTCCTCGGCGAAGGTCTCGAACCGGCCGTAGCTCGCCGGACGCCGCGTGTCCCCAGGATCGCGATGCGCACGTCAGCGGGGCGCGATGCGAAAGGGGTCTCCGTCAGGCACGATGCGCAGCGTACCCGAGGCGGCCGAGTCCTCGCCGCCGGCCGCTCCCGGTCGCGCCGCGGCCGGTCGGTCGGCGGCGCGATCACGGGGGAGTTGGTACCGTCTCCCCGTGGACCGACCCGATCCGGCTGTCACCGCCCGGTGGGCGCCATCGCGGGCCTGGCTCATCGTCGCCGGCGCTGCGGCCGTCCTGCTCATCCTGTCGATCTATCAGATCAACGCGCGGGCGTTCTGGTACGACGAAGCGGTCAGCGTGACGTTGGTCAGGCTCCCGTTCGACGAACTTCTTAGGATCGTCGCCGGCGACGAGGCCAACGGCGCCCTCTACTACCTCCTTCTGGCGGGCTGGCGGCTCCTCGGGGACGGCGAGGCTCGGGTGCGAGCCCTGTCCGTGCTGTGTGTCGTCGCGACGATCCCGCTCCTGTACCTCATCGGACGTCGCCATGTCGGCGTTGCCGGTGCCGTCGCAGGATGCGTCCTGTTCGCGGTCAATCCATTCGTCATCGAGTATGCCCAGGAAGCCAGGATGTACGCCCTCGCGATGCTCGTCGTATCAGCGGCGATCCTGGCCTGGTCCTTCGCGACGGAGACGGATCGCCGCCGCTGGTGGGCTGCTTACGCGATCCTGGCCGCCGCGTCGCTCTATACGCACTTCTTCGCGGGTTTCGTGGTCGTCGGACTGGGGATGACGTGGTTGGCCGGCCTCGTGCCGCGCACACGGCGTTCCGTCCTGGCGCAGGCCGCGGTCGTGCTGGCAGGCGTCCCGATCGCGGTCTTCATGGCGGGCAGCGGGGTGAGCCACGTCACCTGGGTCGAGCCGTTCAGCGAGGCCACCGTCAGCCGGGTCCTCGGCGGCGTCGGGGGTGGCCTCGCGCCGCTGGCAGTGCTGCTCGATCTGGCCGCCGTCGCGGGTATCGCGACGCGTGATACGGCCCGGATCAGACGGATCGCACCATTGGCGGCGTCGTGGCTCGCGCCGCTGGTCATCGGGATCGCGATCTCGCTTTGGGCATCGCTGCTCGTGCCGCGCTACTTCATCGTTTCGGTGCCGCCGTTGATGCTGCTTGCCGGCGCCGGCGTCGTCCGAGTGGGCGGGTTCGTCGGTGGCGAGCGCTTGGGCATGCCGATCGCCACCGCGATCATCGTCGTGGCGGTCTTGCTGGGTGCCGGGCCGCTGGCGGACAGGTACGGGCAACCACGGACGGCGTGGCGGGACGCCGCGACCTGGGTGTCGCGCAACGCGCGGCCGGGCGACCGGATCGTCTACGACGTCGAACGAGCCCACATCCCGTTCGGCCTCTATCTCAAGCGAACCGGCGGGACGCCGCCCACCGACGCGTCACTCGACGATCTCCGAGCCTCGACTGGACGGAGTTGGCTCGTCCTGTACACGCTCGGAAAGCGACAGGAAGACGACCTGCACGCGTCGCTTCCCGGCTATCGGGTCGTCGAAAGCAAGCTGTTCGAGGACGTCAGGGTCCAGCTGGTCGAGCGTCCCTGACGCGCGTGAAACCTGGGGAAGACCGAGTGTCGCTCGGTCGTCCGCCCGTTCCGTCGGGCGGCGACTCGAACGGCGCGAGTCGATAGATCCGGATGGTCGGTCCAGGGTGGTCCGGACCCGGTTCGACGCGAAAGACCTCGGGAAGCGCGAAGAGTGCCTGATACCAGGCGTCCGGTTGTGGCGTCGCCGGATTCTCGACGAACGCGCCGTAGGCGAGGCTGCTCGTGACCATGAGTTGCGTGCCGGCGTCGCGATACCAGTCGAGGGAGTGGAATGTGAGATAGCGGAACGGACGGAGTCGATACTCGTCCTCGGCGAGGAACGGCGTATCTCGCTCGCGGGCGATCACCGTCTTGCGCGCGACATTCGCCAGGATCCAGTCACGGGCGATCGTGCGCGTATCCAGCTGGCTCGCACGTTCGCCTGACGCCGAACCGGCGCCGAAACCAAGCGCCAGCCCTGCCACGAGCAGGGCGATCGCCCCCACGCCGACCGCTCGCCCCAAGGCTCGACCGAGACCGGGATCCACGGATCGCGCGGTCACCCCTCGGACCATGCCGGGCAGGTCGCCCAGCAGGCACGCTGCCGCGACCGCGAGGTAAGGCAGCATCGGGATGAGATTCCGGTCGTACTGTCGAGGCGGAAGCGACAGGACGACCAGGTTGACCAGCACGAACACCGGGATGACCAATTCGACGCGGAGGCGGGGCCGCAGGAGGAACCTCGCGAGGCCCGCGAGCGCCACGGTCGCGGTGATCGGCCCCATGCCGGCCCCGAGGCCCTGCAGGTTCAACGCCAGACTGTCGCTCGCGATGCGGGGACGCTCCTGCGCGTAGATGTCCGCATTGAGCCGGGCGAACTCCAGGACCGTCGTCAGATCGAGGACGACGGCCGGCGTCGTCACGGCGACCGTCACGAGTGCCGTGGCGACGATGAGGTACGGCGTGCGGCGTCGCAGGCGTCCCGCAGCTTCGCGTGCGCCATTCGCCCCGAGAAAGTACGCGAGGAGGGGGACGCCGAGGACGATCGCCCCGTTCCACTTCGTGGAGATCGCGAGGCCTGCGGCGATCCCGGCAGCCAGCCACCATCGCTCCCGGCGACCGGTGCTCGCCTTCAGGGTCAGCATCAGCGTCGCGGCGCAGAACAATGCCACGGGAACATCGGTGGTGAGGTGGCGCGAATCCGAGATGTGGAGTGGCATGGCCGCCAGCAGGCCGGCCGCGGCGAGGCCGACGAACGAGCCTCGAAGCTGGCGACCGATGACGAACACCGTGGCGATCGTCGCCAGGCCAAGAGCCATCACCATCACCCGACCGGCCAGCAGATACCGGAACTGGTCGGGCAACAGGTCCGGTCCGAACAGCCATGGCTGATCAGTGACGATCGGCGGACCGCCCAACCATCGGATCGCGGCGGTCAGTCCTGCCTGCATGTCGACGAGCAGGGACGGGTACCACAGGAGGTGCGGGTTCCAGTCGCGCTCGTGGACCATCGTCATGGCCGGTTTGAAGACGATCCACTCATCCGGGTGGTAGGCGAACGGTCGTCCGGAGTCGATGCCGATCAGGCGCACCACGGCAGCGCACCCCAGCAGCCCGAACAGAACGGCGGCGGTCGCCAGCGTGGCGCGATCGAGGGTGGCGATGCGGGACTGCCGGACGTTCGCTGCCGTCATGCCGGATCAAGCCGGTTGGTCCGAATCGTCGGTCGGTCGAGCTTCGAGCGTCGGACGGCGGCTGCCGGGGCTCGCACGCTGGGCAGTATACGAGCCGGAGCCCGAACGACTGCTACCGTGCGCCTCGTGGATCCGACCTACACCGACGATCGCCCTCGGTTCGAACGCGGCTGGCTCGTGGTCCTCGTCGTCGTCCTGGTCGCTACCGGCCTGGCGATGTACCACCTGTCGACCAAGGACTTCTGGTATGACGAGACCTTCAGCATCGACATCGCCAGGCTCGCACCGGCCGACCTGCTGGACACGTTGATCCGGCGCGAGGCGAACGGTACGGTCCACTACCTGGCGCTGGCGGTGTGGCGCCTCCTCGGCGAGACGGAGGCCCGCATCCGCTTCCTCTCCGTCCTGTGCGTCGTGGCAACCATCCCATTGCTCTACCTCGTCGGCCGGCGCCATGTCGGTGCCGCTGCCGCGGCCGTCGGATGTCTCCTGTTCGCCATCCATCCGTTCGTCATCACCTACGCACAGGACGGACGGATGTATGCGATGGCGATGCTCGCCGTGACGGCGGCCGTCCTTGCCTGGTCCCAAGCCTCAGCGACGGATCGTCGCGCCGCCTGGGCCGCCTATGCCGCCCTCGGGATCGTGGCGCTCTATACCCACTTCTTCTGCGGGTTCGTCCTGCTCGGCCTCGGGATCACGTGGCTGCTTGGAGCCGTGCCGCGGACCCGGCGCGGGTTCGTGGCCCAGGGAGCCATCGCGGGGCGCCGGCCTGCTGCTGGTGCCGCTGATCGCCACGACGGGCTTCGGCCAGGTCTCATGGATCCGCCCGTTCTCCGAGGCAGGCGTCGCGGCCGTGCTCGGGATCGCCGGCGCCGGCACCGTCGCCCTCGCGGCGGTCGTGTACGGATCGGCCGCGCTCGCCATCCCGACGAGGGATCCCGCGCGGCTGCGGCGTCTGGCGCCGTTGGTGGCATGGTGGGTGACGCCGTTCGCGGTCGGGATCGGTCGTGTCGCTGTATCGATCGCTCCTCGAGGGCCGCTACTTCATCGTCGCGCTGCCGGCCGTGCTGCTCCTGGCGGGGGCCGGCCTCGTGCGGATCGCCTCGTTGATCCCGAACGGCCGTGCACGATCCGCGGCGGTGGCCACCTGCCTCGTGGTGGTCGTCGCCCTCGTCGCCACGCCGCTGTCCTCGCTGTATGCCACGGAGCGCTGGGACTGGCGTGGAGCGGCCGCCTGGGTTGCTCGCACCGCGCGACCCGGGGACCGGATCACCTACATCGACATCGACGGCCGCTCGCCGTTCCGGTTCTACCTTGACCGCGTGGCGCCGACGGCCGTCGCGGACGCGTCGGTCGACGAGGTCCGCGCCGCATCCGGCCGGACCTGGCTCGTCCTCTACCTCCATCGCGGCGGCGCTCCGTACGACGGCCTGGACGCGACCTTCCCCGGCTATGACGTCGTCGAGAGCAAGAACTTCCGCGGCGTCCGCGTCCAGCTCATCGAGCGACCGTGACCCTGCGACTTGGGCTCGGGATCGATCCAGACCCGCTGTTCGCCGAGCTCATCGATGCCGTCGGGGCGGCGGCCACCGAACTCGGGATCGAGCCCGTCCCGGTTCGATCGCCAGGCCGACGCGAGGCCGGTCGATCGACTGCTGCTCGTCGGACGACCCGGCCGATATCGGGCCGCTGCTGGCGATCCAAGGCGGACCCCCGACCACGGTCTGGACCGGCGAGCCGCTGCCGCCTCCGCCGCCGGGCGGGCGGGTCGGCCCCCTCGACCAACAGGGCCGTGCCCGCCGCCGGGTCCCTCGGCCGGTCGGGGCCGCCCTCCGTCGGCTGTCCCTTCCGGCGATCCTCGATGCGCGTCGCGTCGAGGTCGCCACGGGGCGCCTGCTTCGCACCAACCTGGACGAACTCGCCGCGGCCGCTGCCGGCGGCGCCTGCCTGGTCGTCACGAGTCGCGACCGTGGTGCGACCCTCGCCGGCTTCGACCTGGCGGCGTCGGTCGTGCCGTTCGGCTATCACGAGCGCCACGCCGGGCCGTTGACGCCGTCCGAGAAGGGTCCGCGGGACGTCCCGCTCCTCCTTCTCGGGTCGCGGGCCGGCGCACACACGGCGGGCGGCCACCGTCGACGGGCTGCGCCGGAGCGCCGTCGCCGCGGACCTCCGGATCGTCGACGGCGTCTGGGGCGTCGAGCGCGAGAGCCTCCTTCGCCGGACGCGCGTC
This sequence comes from uncultured Chloroflexia bacterium, assembly GCA_963746865.1. GTDB lineage: Bacteria > Chloroflexota > Limnocylindria > Limnocylindrales > CSP1-4 > SPCO01. The sequence goes on along the minus strand of CAVVDB010000004.1, from coordinate 346,877 downwards.
GTCATCGACGTCCACCGGATCCCGGGCAACTTCGTCGGCCTTCGCCTGCTGCTGGCGCTGGCCGCGGGCGCGGCGGTCGTGACCGAGCCGATGACCGACCCGTGGCCGTTCGTGCCGGGCGTCCATCACGAGGAGGCGTCGGCGACGGACCTGCTTGCGGTCGCCGCCGACCTCGCGGCCGACGAGCCGCGACGTCGACGCCTGGTCGAGGCCGGGCAGGCCCTGCTGCGTGACGAGCTGTCCATGCGAGCCTCCTTGGCCGCGGTCCTGGCGGCCGGGCCATCGGCCTGATCCGGGCCGTGGCGCTGGCTGTATCCTCGGCCACAGGTCGTCGACCCGCAGCCGATCGTCCCGAGGGCCACTCCACTTGATCTCGACCGTCGCGCCGCCGATCCCATTCCACGTCCCGGACGAACCCGACATCGAGGGATTCGTCGAGGACGCCCGCGCGATCCTTGCCTCGGGCCGGCTGAGCCTCGGGCCGTATACCGAGCGTCTCGAGGCGGCCCTCGGGCCGTGGGTCGGGCCCGGGACGGTCATCGCGGTCTCGAACTGCTCGGACGGGCTGATCGCCGCGCTGTGGGCCGTCCGCGAACCTGGTGCCGAGGTCATCGTGCCGGGGTTCACCTACCTCGCGACCTGGCAGGCGGTCGTCTGGGCGGGGATGACGCCGGTGGTCGCCGATGTCGACGAGCGCGGCCTGCTCGATCCCGCCGCGGCGGCGGCCGCCATCAGCCCCGGACTCGCGCCATCCTTGGGGTCCACCTGGCCGGCCAGCCGGCCGACCTGGGCGGCCTGCGAGCCCTCGCCGACACGCATGGGCTCGCCCTCCTGTTCGACAGCGCGCACGCGCTCGGGGCGCGCTGGATCGATCGGCCGGTCGGCGCCGGCGGCGACATCGAGGTCTTCAGCATCGGCCCGACCAAGCAGCTCGGTGTCAGTGAGGGTGGGTTCGTCGTCGTCAACGACGAGGCGCGCCACCGATGCCGTTCGCCGGTTCGCGACGCAGGGCCATCACCTCGGCGAGCTGGACGCGCTCGGGACCGGGATGAACCTCCGGATGCCGGAGCTGACCGCGGCGATGGCGCTCCGGGCGCTGCCCTGACCTCGAGGCGCGGCTCGCGCGCCGCGACGCGATCAGCGCGCGCTACCACGAGTCGTGGCGCGGCACTCGCCACTCCGGCTGCCGGGTCCGCGCCCGGCGAGCGGTCCGCGCACAAGGATGAGCTCGTCTTCGTGGACGATCCGGAGATCCGCTCCTCGCTCCGCGAGCATCTCCACGCTGCCGGTGTCGCGACGCGGCCCTACTACGACCCGGCGATCCCCGATCTGACGGCCTTCAGCGGCATCGTCGCCTCGGCGGACCGCAGCCGGGACCTCGCCCGGCGGAGCTTCGCGGTGCCGATCCACGGCCGCCTGTCGGACCACGACGTCGAGCGGGTCTGCGCGGCGATGCTGTCCTTTCCCGGCTGGTCGTGACCGATCACGAGGCGGTCATCCTGGTCGGTGCGGCGGCGTTCGCCGAGGAGATCACCGACCTGTGCCTGATGGCCGGCGTCCCGGTCGCCGGCTGGATCGAGGGCTGGATGCCTCGCGGTGCCGACGCCGACGCCGAGCCGCCGATCGTGTGGGTCGACGACCAGGCTGCCTTCCGACCCGACCTCGCGATCCTGCCGGCGATCGGGTCGGTCGCGCGGCGGGGGATCGTCGAGCGGCTGGTCGGCGAGGGCCGCGCGCTCGCGACGTTCGTCCACCCGAGCGCGGTGATCGCGCCGAGCGCCGTCCTCGAGCCCGGTTGCGTCGTCTTCCCGAACGTGGTCGTCGGTGCCAGGACGCGGATCGGTCGCGGGACGATCGTCAATCGCGGGGCGCTGATCGGCCATCACACGACCGTCGGCGCGTTCGGGTTCGTCGGGCCGGGCGCGAACATCGCCGGCAAGGTCGTCATCGGCGACGGGGTCCACGTCGGCGATGGGCGCGATCGTCCGCGACGGATTGACGGTCGGTGACGGCGCGACCATCGGCGCCGGCGCCGTCGCCGTCGGGGCGGTGGCGGCGGGCACGACGGTCGTCGGGATCCCGGCCCGACCGGTCGAGCCGCGATGACCGACGAGCTCATCATCAACCTTGCCCCGACCGGGATGGTCCCGACCCGGCTCGACTCGCCGCACGTGCCGCTGACGCCCGACGAGGTCGCCGCCGACGTCCGACGCTGCGCCGACCTCGGCGCCTCGATCGTCCACCTCCATCCACGCGACGACGACGGGCTGCCCAGCCAGGATCCCGCCGTCTTCGGCGCCTTCATCCGGGCCGTCCGCGAGGCAGCGCCCGACATCGTCATCTGCGCCACGACGAGCGGCCGGCTCGACCCGGAGCTCGCCGGTCGCGCGGCGGTCCTCGACCTCGACGGCGACCTTCGACCGGAGATGGCCAGCCTCACCCTGGGCTCGCTCAACTTCCCGAAGCAGGCGTCGGTCAACGCGCCGGCCACGATCGTCGGCCTGGCGACGAGGATGCGCGACCGCGGGATCGTCCCCGAGTGGGAGGTCTTCGACCTCGGGATGCTCGACTACGCGGCGTACCTGCGGACCAAGGGCCTGCTCGGCGACCCGGTCTACGTCAACCTGCTGCTCGGGTCGCTCGGTGCGCTGCAGGCGACGCCGTTCAACCTGGCGCTCGCCGTGGAGCGCCTGCCGGCGGGATGCGACCTGGGCGGCGGCCGGGATCGGTCGCCACCAGTTCGCGATGAACCGCCTCGCGATCGCGATGGGCGGCCACGTGCGCGTCGGCCTCGAGGACAACCTGTGGTGGGACGACGACCGGACCGAGCTCGCGACGAACCCACGGCTGGTGGAGCGACTCGTGGCGATCGGCCGGGCGATGGGTCGCGAGCCCGCCTCGCCGGCGTTCGTCCGCGAGCGCCTCGGCATCCCGGCGCCGCCGGAGGCGGTCCGGACCGGCGTCGCCGGCCCGCGCGACAGCAGGGTGTAGGCTGCGGCCGTGCGCGTCACGCAGTACCGGATCGAGGGGCTCGGCCACCTCTCCACGCTCATCGCGGACGAGGCGGAGGGCGTCGCCGCGGTCGTCGACCCGCGACGCGACGTCGACGTCTACCTCGCCGCGGCGCGCGCCGCCGACCTGCGGATCAGCCACGTCGTCGAGACGCATCTCCACAACGACTACGTCTCGGGCGGTCGCGACCTCGCGGCCCTGACCGGGGCCGCGCACGTGATCGGGGCCGGCGCGCAGCTGCAGCACGACCACCAGCCGGTGCGTGACGGCGAGACGTTCGATGTCGGGTCGATCCGATTCCGGACGCTCGACACGCCCGGCCACACGCCCGAACACGTCAGCTACGCCGTGGCCGACACGACCGCGCTCGGACGACCCGTTCCTGCTCGTCACCGGTGGCTCGCTGCTGGTCGGCGCCGTCGGGCGGACCGACCTGCTCGGTGCCGAGCACGCGCTGCCGTTCGCGGCGGCGATGCACCGCTCACTCCACGAGGTGCTCCTGCGCCACGAGGATTCGGTGATGGTCTACCCGACCCACGGCGCTGGGTCGCTGTGCTCGACCGGGATCTCGTCGACGTCGTGGTCGACGATCGGCTACGAGCGGCGCCACGATCCATTGCTCGAGCCTGACTGGACGTCGACGCGTTCGCCCGCGCGCTGCTGGCCGGCCAGCCGACCTTCCCGCGCTATTTCGCCCGGATGCGTCCGATCAACCAGGCTGGGCCGCGGTTGCTCGGCGGGGTGGTCCCGGAGATCCCGCCGCTCGCCGGGCACGACCTGACGGTCGCGCTCGAGGGCGGGGCCCTGGTCGTGGATGCGCGCGCGCCGGAGGCCCACGAGCGCGAACGGATCCCGGGTTCGCTGTCGATCCCGGCCGGATCGTCGTTCGGGACCTGGCTCGGCTGGGTCGTCGATGCCGATCAGACGGTGATCCTGCTGGTGGCCGACATCGCCGACCTGGACGATCTGGCGCGCCAGGCGCTGCGGATCGGCTTCGAGTCGATCGCCGGCTACATCGACGGAGGCCTGCCGGGCTGGCGACGGTCGGGCCGATCGGTGCAGGCCGGCGCGTCGTTCGATGTCGATCGCCTGGCGACCCTCGTCGTCCGGCGGTGGGTCTGACGCGCCCCTGGTCATCGACGTCCGCCAGGCAGCGGAGTACGAGGCGGGCCATGTGCCCGGCTCACTCCACATCGGCGCCGGTGACCTGCCGGCGATCCTGGACCGCCTCCCGCGCGACCGGCCGATCGTGACCATCTGCGCGAGCGGCTACCGCTCGAGCGTCGGGGCGTCGATGCTGCGCGCGGCCGGGTTCGAGCGGGTCCGCGCCGTCGCCGGCGGCGTCCCGACCTGGGAGGCCCACGGCTTCCCGGTCGAGTACGGCGGCGATCCCGGCGAGGGATCGGCAAGGGCCGGCCGCGTCCCGGACGGAGCCCACTCGCACTGACCGTCGCGTCAGCCGACCCCGACGCCGAACGCCCCGAGGGCGGCGACCCCGAGCAGCACGACGTCGAGCAGCACGACGACGCCGATCGCCGCCCAGGCGAGCACGTTCCCGACACGCCCGTTGCGGTGCTCGCCCATCAACCGCCGGTCGTTGGCGAGCAGGACCATGAACACGAGCACGACCGGCAACAGCAACCCCTGCAGGTTCTGCGAGGCGATGATCAGCGGCAGCAGGTCGAGTCCCGGCAACGAGCACCACGAGTGCGCCCGCCGACCAGGACGAAGGTGTACAGCGAGAAGAACGCCCGAGCGTCGCTGAACCGCTTGTCCACCCCCGACTCCCAGCCGAACGCCTCGCAGATCACGAACGCGGTCGACAGCGGCATGATCGTCGCCGCCAGCACGCTCGCCCCGAACAGGCCGACCGCGAAGAGCGCCTCGGCCAGGCGACCGGCGACCGGGTCGAGCGCCTGCGCCGCATCGGCGGCGGACGCCGATGGTCCCGCCGGCCGTCCCGATCGTCGCGGCGGCGGCGACCACGATGAAGATGGCGATCACGTTCGTCCAGATCGAACCGCCGACCGCGTCGGCCTGCTCCAGTCGGAGTTCGTCCACGCCGATCCCCTTCTCGGCGACCGCACTGGTCAGGTAGAACTGCATGTACGGCGTGATGGTCGTGCCGACCACGGCGACCAGCAGCAGGAGTTCCGCGGGCGCCAGGTCGAGCGACGGTGTGACCAGCGCCCGCCCGACCGCTCCCCAGTCCGGGTCGGCGAGGACCGCCGACACGATGTACGCCGCGAAGACCACGATGACCGTCAGGAAGACGCGCTCGACCGTCCGGTAGCTCGCCTTGATGACCAGCGCCCAGATGGCGATCCCGACGATCGGGACCGCGATGTAGCGCGAGACGCCGAAGATCTCGAGGGCGGCGGCGGCGCCAGAGAACTCCGCGACGGTATTGGCCAGGTTCGCCACCAGTAGGACGACCATCGCGAACGCCGTCGGGCGGACCCCGAACCGGTCGCGGATAAGGTCCGACAGGCCCTGCCCCGTGACGACCCCGAGCCGCGCCGCCATCTCCTGGACGATGGCCAGGATGACGATCGTGATCGGGAAGATCCACAGCAGGGTCAACCCGGTCGAGGCACCCATGACGCTATAGGTCGTGATCCCGCCGGCATCATTGCCGGCGATGCCGGCGATCAGTCCCGGTCCCATGACCGCCAGGAAGGCGAGCAGGCCGCGGCGGCCGCGGAACCGTCCGCGCAGCCGGAGGGTCCCACGGGCGGACAGCCGGGCTCCCAGGCGCGCCGGGGTGAATTGCACCGGATCGGCCTACTTCCGGGCCACGGCCTGCGTCCCGCGACGCCGCCAGCTCGCCGGCAGGATGGTGTCGATGGCGTCATCGACGGTGACGATGCCGACCAGCCGCCGCGTGTCGTCGATGACCGGGACGGCCAGCAGGTTATAGCGCGCCACGACGCCGGCCACGTCATCGCGATCGGCCAGGACCCCGACCGTCACCGGGTCCTCGATCATGACGTCGCCGATCGGCGTCGATGGCGGCGCGACGATCAGGTCGCGCAGCGACAGGACGCCGACCAGCCGACCGTCGGCGTCGACCACATAGACGTAGTAGATCGTCTCGGCGTCCGGCTCGAGTTCGCGCAGCCGATCGATCGTGGCCCCCGCGGTCAGGTCGGCCGGGACCGCGACGAACTCGGTCGTCATCGTCCCGCCGGCGCTCTCCTCGGGATAGGCGAGCAAGCCGCCGAGCTCCTCGGCCTCGTCGCGCTCCATCAGCGCGAGCAGCTCCTCCCGGGTCTCGTCCGACAGGTCGGCCACCAGATCGGCGGCGTCGTCGGGCGACATCTCCTCGAGGATGTCGGCCGCACGTTCCGGGGCCAGCCCCTCGAGCACCTCGACCTGGGTCTCGGGCTCCATCTCCTCGATCGCGTCGGCGACGGCCTCGTCGTCCAGCGCGGCCAGCACGCCGGCCCGATCGCGCGGGGCGAGCTGGTCGATGATCGTGGCCAGATCGGCCGGGTGGAGCTCGGTCAGCCCGGCGTGCGGCACGCGCAGCCGGATCGAGGCGATGCTCGTCTCGACCGGGTCGACGTCCTCCCAGTCGATGTACCGCTCCGGGGTCGGCAGCCGCAGATTGCGTGCGACGATCCGGTAGGCGCCTTCGATCCCGAGCCGGCGCAGGAGCCCCGCGGCTCCCACGTCCACGGCCACCAGGTGGAGCCGGCCGTCGACGTCGTCGAGCCGCAGGTCGTTGACGCGGACGACCTTCCGTCCGTCGATATCCACGATCTGCTTGTCGAGCAGGTCGGCGCGCAGACCGATCTCATCGGATCGCTGCTGGAACCTGGTGATGTCGATCGTGGCGCCCGACAGCCGGGCGCCGGACGCGTCGAACCACGAGACCTGTGACCACGGCAGGAAGATCTGCCGTCGGTCGGTCGCGACGACGAGGCCGGTGACCGGCGGGTAGCGGTCGCCGACAGCGACGATGAGGTCGTCGACCTTGCCCAGCGGCTCGCCGTTGGCGTCGAGCACGGGTCGGCCGATGGCCTGGCTCAGGTAGAGCATGGGTGCCACCTCGCGAGCGGGACGTCCCGCCCGGGGTGGCGCGACCGACGAGGGTCGCGGTCAGCCGTCAGAGGGCGGGACGAGCCTGGTTCCTGATGATGACGCCGCGAGCGGCGTCGATGGGACTGGGACCGTCGTCCACGGGGAGTCCTGGCCTCGGATACGGGATCTTCACGACCGGGGCGCAGAGGCCCGCGGTGCCGCCGGAGTGTAGTCCGGAGGGTTCCGTGGGTCAACGGAACCCCGATGGTCATCCCGGTCACCGTGACCGATGGCGCCTCGGCGAAACGACCCCCGGATGCGACCATCGGGACGTGCGCGCGCGACATGGGATCACCGATATCGTGCCTGCTTCGGCGGGGCCGTCAGCGGCCGCTCCGACGACTCATGGACCCGGTACGTCGGCGGGCGGTTCGATCTTCCGACGCTTCGCCGGACCCGATCGAGTGGCGACCGTGGCGGAGCCATCCCCGACCCGGATCGGGCTCGCCAGCCCGGGCATCGAAGCCGAGCTGGCCGAGCGTCTCGACACCGTCCTTGGCATCGCCGGTCGGCTGGCCGCCTCGCATGATCGCCAGGAGCTGTTCCGGATGATCCTGGGCGAGACCAAGCGCGTCCTGCGCGCCGACGCGACGACGATCCGGATGCTGCGCGACGACCGCCTCGAGGTCACCGCGTGGGCCGGCATCCCCGACGACGTCGCCCGACGCCTGCCGGTCTTCCACCGGAACGAAGGCTGGGTCGACGAAGTCCTGCGGACCGGTCACGTCCTGGCCTTTCCCGACGTCCGGGCCGATCCGAACTACGGGGTCGAGCGGTACGAGGGCATCCTCGATGTCGCCGGCCATCTGACCGCACCGTTGATGCACCACGACCGGGTCATCGGCGCCCTGTCGGCGGTGACCCGTGAGCCACGCGGCTGGACGAGCGGCGACGTGGCGTTCATCTCCACCCTGGCGACGCATGCCGCGATCGCGCTGTCGAACGCCGAGCTGTTCGAGCAGACCGTCGCCCGGGCCGCCCAGCTCGAGGTCCTCCAGGCGGCATCCGCCCGCCTGAGCCAGGCCGGCACGATCGAAGAGATCGGCCGCACGATCGTCGAGGAGACCCACGGGATCATCGACTACCACAACGCGCGGGTCTATCTCATCGAGCCGCCCGACCGGGTCGTGCCGATCGCCTTCGAGGGCCGCGTGGGGGCCTATGACCAGGTCGACATGTCGCTCCTCACGTGCACCCTCGGCGAGGGCTTCACGGGGTGGGTCGCCCAGCACGGTGAGCCGATCCTGGTCAACGACGCCAACCGTGACCCGCGCGGGGCGACCATCGCCGGGCACGGACGACGTCGACGAATCGATGCTCGTCGTCCCGATGCGCTACGACGGCCAGACGATCGGGGTCATCACCCTATCCAAGCTCGGCCTCGACGGCTTCGGGACGGACGACCTGCGCCTGCTGACGATCCTGGCCGACCGGGCGGCGACCGCGGTCGGATCGGCCAGGCTGCTGCTTCGGACCCAGGACCTGGCCGGTGAGCTGCGTCGGCTCCTCGACATGAGCGCCGACCTGTCCGGCAGCCTCGACCCGCACCAGGTCGCCAACCTGATGGCCGGCCACCTGACCCGGGCGATGGGGGTCGACGAGTGCGCCATCAGCTACTGGGATCGGGCGACCGGCCGGGTCGATTCGCTCGGCTACTTTCCGGCGCCCAAGTTCGACGACATGGAGCCGTTCTACGACGTCTCCGACTATCCCGAGACGCTTCGGGTGCTGGAGCGGCAGGAGTCGGTCATCATCGATGCCGACGACCCCGACGCCGACGCGGCCGAAGTCGCGCTGCTGCGCCAGGACGGCAACCGTGTCCTGGCCATGCTCCCGCTGGTCGCCAAGGGCCAGTCGATCGGGCTGGTCGAACTCTTCTCGAGGACGACCATCACGTTCGACGCCGAACGCCTGTCGCTCGCCCGAACGATGGCCAACGAGGCGGCCATGGCCCTCGAGAATGCCCGTCTCTACGAGGACGCCCGGAACCTCGCCGACCACGATCCACTGACCGGCTTCTACAACCACCGGTTCCTCCACGAGCGGCTCGGCGAGGAGGTCGTGCGCAGCCAGCGCGGCCGTCGCCCGTTGAGCGTGCTGATGCTCGACCTCGACGACTTCAAGCTGGTCAACGACACGTTCGGGCACCTGTTCGGCGACCGGGTCCTGACCTGGACGGCGGAACTGATCCGCTCGACCCTGCGCCTGTCGGATGTCCCGGCGCGCTACGGCGGCGACGAGTTCGCGATCATCCTGCCCGAGACCGACGGCGACGAGGCGCGCACCGCCGCCGCCCGGATCCTCGAGGCCTTCCGCGACAACACCTACGTCGGCGAGCAACGCGGTCCGGTCCCGATCGGCGCGTCCATCGGGGTCGCCACCTTCCCGGCCGACGGCCGGACCGCAACCGAACTCATCGCCGCAGCGGATATCGCGCTGTACCGCGTCAAGCGCGATGGTGGCCGTGACGCCGCGGAAGCCGGCGAGCCGATACCGATGCCCCGCGTCGCGCAGTAGTACCAAGGTACTGGTCCCGACCTACCCATCCGTACGGGGGTCCGGGATGGACGCGACGCCCCCGGACCGCCATCCTCTATCCCTGACGTGAGCGAACCCCCCGGCCCGCCAGTACGACCCCCCGACGCGCCGGATCGTCGGATCCGACGAGCGTGGTGGATCTTCGCCATCTCGTTCTTCATCCTCGGATCCATCACCCTGATCCGGCTCGGTACCGAGCTTGCGCGACCCATCGACTGGGCGATCGTCGCCCTCGTCCTCGTCGTCGGCTTCGCCGCGATCCGTCACCGCGAGGCCGTCGCCGCCCTCGAATTGGGTCGTCGCGAAGAGGCCGAATCGTTCGCCCGGATCCTGTCGGGCCTGTCGCGCACGGTCTCGCCCGATGCGATCCTCGGGGCCATCGTCGATGAGCTCGCCGAGGCGACCGGCGCCGACCATATCGTCATCGCCCGCCGGCGTCCCGACGCACGGGTCCTCGAGGCGACCCTCGTCAGCGCCCGTCCGGGTGTCCACGATTCGACGACCCTCCTGCCGATCGGCGATCTCGAGGATCCCATCGAGCACGATGGCCCGGCCGACGGACGCGAACCGATCGCCATCCCGGTCGTGGCCGACGTGCCGGAGCGGATCCCGGCCGGCGGTCTGCGCGGCCGGATCGACGAACTGACGACCCGGATCGCGGCAGCCGGTCCGCTCGCCGGCCCGACGACCGCCGTGCCGACGACCAGTCGGCGGCCCGGCGAGCGGCAGCAGATCGCCGAACGGATCGCCGCTCGTGCCCGACAGGTCTACGGCCTGACCAATACGCTCGCCGCCCCGCTGACCTCGGAGGCCGGCGTGATCGGCGCGATCGTCCTGTCCCACCGACGGGCGGGCGCCTGGTCGCCGACGACGCGCCGGATCCTCAACGGCGCCGCGGTCGAGGCCTCATCGGCCCTGTCGCGTGCCTATTCGCATCGGGCCGCCGAGACCCAGGCCTCCACCGATGCCCTGACCGGCCTCCCGAACCGGCGCTATTTCGACGAGTTCTGCGGCCTGCTCGCCCGCCGACGCCGGTCGGGCGACGCGGTCGGGGTCCTGATGATCGACATCGACCGGTTCAAGATCCTCAACGACAACCACGGACATGCGACCGGGGACGAGGTCCTGCGGGCGGTCGGCGGCGCGATCATCGCGGCTGTTCGCGAGGATGATGTTCCGGCCCGCTACGGTGGCGAGGAATTCGTCGTCCTGTTGCGCAACCCGACGCCCGGAGGTTGCGTTCGAGGTGGGGGAGCGCGTGCGGGCATCCGTCGGCGCGCTCGATCTTCACCGCATCGGGGTCGCATCGGTCAGCGTCTCGGTCGGGGTCGCGGTCGCGCGCCAGGCGGACCAGCCGATCGGAGACCTCATCGCCGACGCCGACCGGGCGCTCTACCGGGCCAAGCGCGGGGGCCGCAACCGGGTCGTGGCCGCCTGAACGGGGTCGCGGCCGCCTGGGCCCGGTCGTCGCCGCCGGACGGACTACCATCGGGCGGTGACCGACGACCCGCTGGAGCTCACCAACGCCGACCTCGCCCGCATCTTCCACGAGATCGGGGACATCCTCGAACTCAAGGGTGAACTCGTCTTCAAGACCGTCGCCTACCACCGTGCCGCCGACGCCATCGGCCGCAGCCCGGCCGACGTCGCGTCCGCCTATCGGGCCGGGACGCCACCGGACATCCCCGGCGTCGGCAAGGCGATCAGCGACAAGATCTCCGAACTCGCGACGACCGGTCATCTCGCCTTCTACGACCGGCTTCGGGCGGAGATCCCGCCGAGCCTCGTCGGATTGCTCGAGATCCCCGGGCTCGGACCGAAGACCGTCCGACAGCTCAATGCCGACCTCGGGATCGAGACGGTCGACGACCTTCGGCGCGCCGCCGAGTCAGGTCGGATCCGGGGCCTGCGTGGGATGTCCGCACGGACCGAGACCTCGGTCCTCGAGGGGATCGCCAAACTTGACGAGCGGTTCGACCGGATGCGGCTCGACCGTGCCGAGGAGCTGATCGCGGCTCTCATCGGGGTGCTCGGCAACACGCCGGGCCTCGGATCGATCGAACCGGCGGGCTCGTTCCGTCGCCGCAAGGACTCGATCGGCGACCTTGATCTCCTCGCGGAGACGTCCGAACCGGGTCCGTTGATGGACGCGTTCACCGGGTTCGGGCTGGTCGATTCGGTGGTCAACCGCGGCGGACACAAGGCCGCCGTCCGGCTTCAGCGCGGGCCGCAGGTCGACCTGATGGTCATGCCGCCCGGCGAGGCAGGCACCTACCGGATCCACTTCACGGGCTCCAAGGAGCACAACGTCCGGCTCCGGGCGATGGCCCGCGACCAGGGCTGGAGCCTGTCCGAGAAGGGGTTCCTGCGGATCGGCGACGACGGTGAACCGCTGACCGGGGTCGCGGCCGAGTTGCGTACCTTTCCGACCGAGACGGAGGCCTACGCCTTCCTCGGCCTGCCGTTCATCGGCCCGGAACTTCGCGAGGATGCCGGCGAGATCGAGGCGGCCCTTGCCGGGCGTCTCCCCACCCTGATCGAACAGCCCGACCTCCAGGGCGACCTCCACAGCCACTCCGACTGGTCCGACGGCCATCATCCGATCGAGGTCATGGCCGACCACGCGCGGCGGCGCGGCTACGCCTACCAGGTCCTGACCGATCACTCCCAGTCGCTCGCGATCGCCCGCGGGTTGACGCCGGACCGGGTCGCCGAGCAGGTCGACATCCTGGCCCGACTCAATGCCGGGTTCGCGGCTCAGGAAGCAGCCGGGACGGCCCCACCCGAGACGCCGCCGGAGGGCTTCCGCCTCCTGCACGGCTGCGAACTTGAGATCCGCGCCGACGGGACCCTCGACTTCGAGGATGACCTGCTGGCCCGGTTCGACCTCGTCGTCGCCTCGGTCCATGTCGCGCGTCGCCAATCACGCGCCGAGCTGACGCGACGGACCCTGAACGCCATCCGGAGCCCCCATGTCGATGTCATCGCCCATCCGTCCGGGCGCAAGATCGGCGAACGCGACGACCTCGACCTCGATTGGGAAGCCGTCTACGCCGAGGCGGCCCGGACCGGGACCGCCCTCGAGATGAACGGCTCGCCGCCGCGTCTCGATCTCGCCGTCGAGCGCGCCCGCCGTGCGGTCGCGGTCGGCTGCCTGCTGGCCATCGACTCGGATGCGCACGACATCGCGGAACTCGACTACGTCCGCTGGGGGATCAGCCAGGCTCGCCGAGCCTGGGTCACGACCGAGGCCGTGGTGAACACGCGGTCGCGCGAGGGACTGCTCGCCTGGGCGGCCGACAAGGTCCGGCGGGTATGACCGAGTCGCGTACCATCGCGGCGATGGACGATCGCCCGGCCCGTCGCGACCTGGCGCTCATCGCCGTCACCGTCGTCGGCCTGTCACGGCTGCTCGAACCGCCGCTCATCTGGGTCGTGGCGGGCGCCCTGCTTGGGGCCATGCTGTTCGGCGCGCTGCAGGTCCTCAACGACGAGGCGGCACCCGCCCAGGCCTGGTTCGGGGTCCCGATCGAGTCGCTCATCCTGCCGTCGGTCGCCGCGGTCGCCTGCCTCGGGGCGATCCGCCTCGTGCCGTTCGGCCTGTGGCTGGTCCCCGCGCTCGCGGTCACCTTCCTGATCGTCAGCCGGACGCTCGCCCTCGAGGCGCGGATCAATCGCAGCGGATCGGGGCTCGCGAGCGAGGACAGGGGCGCGCTGCTCGTCACCATCCTGCTCGTCGCGTTCCTCGCGTTCACCGGCGTCGCGGCGATGGTCCCGGGCGGCCTCGTCCAGAGTGGGGGAGCCTTGGCGGAGAGCAACCTGCTGGTGCTGGCGGCCGGCGACGCGCTGGTGGCCGGCCTGCTCGGCTATCGATCCGCAGCCCTGCGGGTGACCGACGTGCGCGACGCGCTGTGGTCCGCGGCCACGTACGCCGCAGCGATCGCCATCGGTGCGGCCGCGCTTCGGGCGATGGAGATCCCACGGCTGGTCGGCCCGGCCCTGCTGACCCTCGCGTTCTACCTGTGGGATGCGTTCATCAGCACGGCCCCGTCACGCCGCCGCGACCTCCGCTGGATCGGGCAGATCGCGCTGCTGGCCGGCCTGGGCCTGATCGTAGCCGTCTGGAACCTGCTGCTTCGTTCCTGAGGGCCGCCGCCGTTTGACGTCCTGCCCGGACGGTGCTAGAAAGCATCTCCACCTCCGCGGCCTCGCGTGCCCGCGTGCCCGACACTCGAACAGGCTCTCCCGACTCCGCCGCGCCCCGAAAGGACGACCGCCTCGTGACCTTCCCCGACGTCGAGACCACCGCCCAGAGTCCCGTCAACCTGAACCGCCAGAAGCGACAGCTGGCCGATCTGGCGATCGCCCAGGCGACGGCCGCGGAATGGGCGGAGGCTGCGGCCACGAATCGCCGCCTGCTGGAGCTCGGCCCCGACGCCGAGGCGGAGAACCGCCTCGCCAAGTCACTTTGGGAGCAGGGCGAACTGGGTGCCGCCCGGGAGCACTACCAGACCGCATTGGCGCTCGATCCGACCAACCGGATCGCCGAACGGAACATCGACCGGCTCAAGATGCTCCTCGTGGCCGCCGGCGAGAAGACGGTCCCGGCGCAGGCCGGCAGCAAGGCGCCCGTCAGCATCTTCGTCGAGGAGACCGGCAAGACCGGCTTCGCGTTCCTGACCGACCTCGCATCCCCACGGGAACTGGCCCAGGTCAACCCGGGAGATGCCGTCGAGTTGACGCCAGAGGGCAATCGGTTGATCGCCCACAGCAACGCCGTCCGGATCGGCGTCGTCGAACCGCGCGTCGCAGCTCGTCTGCTCAAGCTGATGGCCGACGGCAACAAGTACGCGGCCGGTGTCACGTCGCTCGGCGACAAGGACGTCCGGATCATCGTTCGCGAGATCTTCCAGGACCCGGCCAACTATGGGAAGGTCAGCTTCCCGACCGCAGCCAAGTCGACGGACCTGCGGCCGTACACCAAGGGGACCCTCGTCCGCGAGGAGATGGACCTCGAGGAGGATCTCGAGGACGACGAGGAGGACGACGAGATCGAGGACCTCGACCGGGTCCTGCCGCCCGAGTCGACGACCGACGAGGCCTTCGAGGACGAGCCCGACGAGCTCGACGAGCCGTAGTCGCGCGGCGGTCCGCCGGATCGCCCGTCGGCTAGCATCTCCGCGATGACCGGACGCGGACCTCTCGGCCCCCAGACCGCCTACACGCTCCCCATCTTCGACCGGATCGCGCCGGCACCGTCCCCCGCGCTGGTGGCCGCCCGGATCGAGCTCCACACGGGGCCCGGCGACGTCGTGGTCGACCTCTTCGGTCGGGGCGGCTGGGTCGCCCGGGCGGCGGTCGATCGACAACGGCGGACGGTCTCGCTCGAGTCCAGCCCGCTCACCCGGATGCTCGCCGAAGTCGTGCTTCGGCCGCCCGATGTCCGGCACCTCGACGCCGCATTCCAGGGGCTGGCTGCCTCTCCCCGGCGGGAATCGAGCCTGAAGGTGTCGATCGGCGACTTGTTCGCCACGCGCTGCCCGACCTGTGGGCGGATGCTCGTCGCCGACGAATTCACCTGGTCGGTCGATGACGAGGCCGGCGTTGCCGGCCGCTCTCGCCCCGTCCTTCGCCACTATCGGTGTGCGGTCTGTCGCGACCAGCGAGGCGGCAGCGAACAGCGCCAGGCGCCGCTTGACGCCGACGACCAGCGGCGGGTCGGGGCCGATGTCGGGGCCGATGCGATGCGCGCCTTGCTGCTCGCCCGATTCCCCGAGGTCGAAGGGGCCGAGCGGCTGCCGGATGAATTGCTCGATCTGCACACGCCGCGGCAGCTGGTCGGTCTGGGCGCCATCCTCGAGCGGATCGAGAGCGACCTACGGGCCGCTCCCGGTCCTCGCTGCGCTGCGCCTGGCCCTCCTCCACGCGGTCCTGCCAGCGAGCCGACTGGCCAGCGGGCCGGGCCGGGCGGCGGCGCTGCGGGTCTCGAGCGGGCACGTTCGGCCGCAGAGCGGGACCCAGTTCCGGGAACGCAACCCGTGGCTGGCCTTCGAGGACGCATTCCGGATGGTTCGTGGGTTCATCCAGCGCCTGGAGGGCGGGCCCGCTGGACCGACCCAGGCCCGCCTTGGCGAGGACCTCCGCAGCCTGGGGGAGGGGACAGCGACCACCGTCCTGGCGCTGGCGGGCCCGGGCGGCCTGCTGACCCTGCGAGACGACCCGAACGGGTACGGCCGGAAGGCGCCGACCCCCCGGATCCGTCTCGTCCTCGGCCAGCCGCCGATGCGTCCGAGCCTGGAGCGACTTGCGTCGGCCTATCACGCCACGGCGTGGGTGCTCGGTCGTGAGGCGACCGCCCTGCTGCCTGTCGACGCCCTCGCCGGCGCCTCGCTGCGACCGCCCTGGAGCTGGCAGGCGTCGGCCATCGCGAACGCCCTGGCGTCGATCGAGCCGGCGCTGGCCCGCGACGGGCGGGTCGTCCAGCTGGTCGACAGCGGCCCGGAGGCGACGGTCGCGGCCGTGCTCGGCGGCGCCACCGCCGGCTACCGACTGCTCGGAGCCCGGATGTCGGATCCAGACGAGGAGGTCGCCGCGGTCGTGGAACTGCTCCCGCCGGGCGGGATCCTGCCGCCGGGTCCGCGGACCCGCGCCAACGTCGGTCTCGAGCCGATCCCGGGCGGCGCCGGTGACCCGGACCTCGTCCCGGGGCGCGGATTGTTCGCGGCGCCGGAGCGGGTGGACCAGCGGCCGTTCTCGACCGCCGAGACAGCGAGGACCGTGACCGAGACGGCGGTCGAGACGCTGCGTGCGCGCGGCGAACCGGCGCGCTACGAACGGCTCCTGGGCGAGATCCTGGTCGGCCTCGATCGGGCCGGCCAGCTTCGTCGCCTCGCAGTCCGCCACCCTGGCCGCGGAGCCCGCCGATCCCGGAGACCTCGCCGGGCCAGGGTGGCGAGGCCACGGATGCCGGATCCGCACGCGAAGTACCGGCCCGACCTCGCCGGACACCATACGAGCGTGACGCGACCCCGGACCCGGTCGAGCGACTGCTGACCCTCATCCGCGAGGAACTCGGCGGACCGAACCAGCGACGCCTCGCCGAGATCGAACCCGGCCGCTGGTGGCTGGCCGACCCGGACGACCTCGAGGGCGCGGCGACGCCGCTGGCCGATCGGGTCGAGTGGGCGGTCTTCAGCCTGCTGTCGACCGCCGGACCGATCTCGGAGGCCTCCTTCTTCGACCGCATCGCCGCCATGTTCGGCGGCGCGGACCTCCCCGACGAGAGTCTCGTCCGAGCCTGCCTGGCCAGCTATCGAAGCCTCGCGAGCACGCCCGACCGGCTGATCACGAGCGACGACCTGCTGCGCCGCAGCCAGGAGCACACCGAGCTCCTGGCGATGATCGCCGATGCCGGCCACCGACTCGGGATGCGCGTCTGGATCGGTCGCCGCGAGCAGACGCGACGGCACGGCGCGGGCCTGCTCGGCGACCTGCTGGAGCCTGGCGAGCAGCGGGCCTACCTCGGCGGCATCAGCCACGCGGCCGACGACATCGCCGAGGTCGACGGCATCTGGTATGTCCGCGGCAAGGTCGCCTTCCTGTTCGAGGTCGAATGGACCGCGATGCTCGGGGAGCCCCTGCTCCGCCGTCACGCGCGCATCCCGCCGGACGAAGCGCTCATCCGGTTCCTGGTGATCGCCCCGGAGCGCACCGAACTCGTCCGCTACAAGCTGGATCGCTCGCCGCTGCTGCGTGACGCCCTCGACCAGGGAACCTGGCACATCATCAAGTCGGTCCACCTGCAGGCCTATCTGGCCCGCGACCCGCTCGATCTCGACGACATGGAGCCCTACCTCGGACTCGATCCGCCGATCGAGCGCGGCTCGGAACAGATGCCCCTGTTCGGCGGGTGACCGGACCCAGCGGTCGGCTACGGCCGGCGCTAGGCTAGGGCCCGACAGCGTCCCCGACGAGCGCGACGTCGGTTTCGCGCTGCAGAGGAGATCCGAGCGTGACCGTGCCCGATCCGTCACTGACGCCCGTCAACGCCCTCGCCGACCGGTTCTGGGAGGCGGTCCTGGAACGCTCAACCCGACGACCGCGACGCTCTACGGCGACGACCGCTACGGCGACCGCCTCGAGGACCCGGGACCCGAGGGCCGAGCGAGGCATCCGGGCACTGATGGAGCGGACCGCCGCGGACGCGTCCGCCATCGAGACCGACGGGCTGCCGACCGAGGATCGGATCACCCGCGACATGCTCAAGGTGATCGCCGAGCTGCAGATCGAGGAGGACGACCTCGCCCTGCACCAGCTGCGGGTCGTCGACCAGATGGGCGGTCCCCAGCAGCTCCTGCCGCAACTGACCCAGTTCCAGCCGGCCGACACGCCCGACCGACTCGAGGCGTTCGTCGCGCGCCTGCACGCCTACCCGGCGTTCATGGCCGCCAACGCGCAGATCCTGCGCGACGGACAGGCGTCAGGGTTGACCGCACCGCGGATCGTCGCCGAACGGGTGATCGCCCAGATCGAACGCCTGCTGGAGATCCCGATCGGATCGGCCGTCGTCCCGTCCATGGTCAAGGTCGCCGACGAAGCCGATCGGGAACGGATCCGGGAGGTCGTCCGCGACGTCGTCTACCCGGCCGACCAGGCGTTCCTCGACGCGCTGCGCGGGGACTACCTCGCCGCGACCCGGGTCGAGCCGGGCCTCTGGTCGGCGCCGAACGGCGACGAGCTCTATCGGACCGCGATCCGCAGCTGGACGACCCTCGAACTCGACCCCGAGGCGGTCCACCGGATCGGCCTCGACGAACTCGAGAGCATCGAGGCCGAGCGCCGCGAGATCGCGCGAGCGGCGGGCTTCGGCGACGACACGGCGGCCTATCGGGCGGCGCTCGCTGCCGATGTCGACAACACGCCCCGGTCGAAGGACGAACTCGTCGCCCGGGCGACCGAGGACATCGAGCGGGCGATGGTCGTCGCCCCGCGCTACTTCGGCACCCTGCCCCGGGCGGCCTGCGAGGTCCGCCCGGTCGAGGAGTACAAGGAGAAGGACGCCCCGTTCGCCTACTACTTCCCGCCGTCGCCCGATGGTTCGCGTTCGGGCATCTACTACGCGAACGGGTACGACCTGCCCAGCCGCAAGTACACCATGCTCGCCACCACGACCTACCACGAGGCGGTGCCCGGCCACCACTTCCAGATCGCGCTCGAGATGGAGAACCCGTACCTCAACACGTTCCGACGGCTGGGCGCCCGGATGGTCGGTGGCGCCTACGTCGAGGGCTGGGGCCTGTACAGCGAGCGCCTGGCCGACGAGATGGGCCTGTTCCGCGGCGAATCGGAGCGATTCGGGATGCTCGACGCCCAGGCCTGGCGCGCGGCCCGGCTCGTGGTCGACACCGGGCTCCATGCGCTGCGCTGGCCGCGCCAGCGCTCGATCGACTTCCTGCGGACCGCCGGGCTGTCCGAGACCGACGCGGTCATCGAGACCGACCGCTACATCTGCTGGCCCGGCCAGGCGCTCACCTACAAGATCGGCCAGCGCGAGATCGAGCGACTCCGCCGCGAGTTGTCGGCGCGCGACGGCTCCGGCGTTCGACCTGCGGGCCTTCCACGACGCGCTGCTGGGGCACGGCTCGCTGCCGCTGGCGACGCTCAGCCGCGAACTCCCGACCTGGCTCGCCGCCCCGGTCTGACGCGGCGCGGTCGCCAAGTCGCGACGGCGTGCGGTGCGTCGGCGCACCTCCCAAGGTGCAGGGCGACAACGCCGCGAGTTGATAAACAGCGGGGCCGGAGGCACGATTAGGGACCCCACCGGACCCCACCGGACCGGACCCCAGCGACTCGGAGGATGTGCCCCATGGCCAGTCGCCTGCGACCATTCGCGCGTTCGCGCTTGTTGGTCACCTTCGCTCTCGTGGCGGTCGTCGCCGGCATCGCCGGCCCCGCCGGCGCGACAGGCGCCCAAGGATTCGATACGAAACAACCCTCGATGCTGATCCCGGTCGCCCCGCGCGCCTGGGTCGATCCGATCATGACCGTGAGCGTCTTATCGTCCGAGATGATCGGCGGATATCGATTCGAGGCGATCCCCGACGGCATTTCACTGCGCAAGGCCGGCAGGCACAGTGTCGAGGTGTTCGTCAACCACGAGACGTCGACGGTGCCGTTCCCATACTCGAACGACCCGGCTGCAACGCCGCCCACCACCCCGACCACGGGCAATTCACAGAACGACTTCGACAACGCACAACTCAGCCGCCTGATCATCGACACCAATGACGCGACCGTCGACGCCGCGTCGATGGTGATCACCAGCGACGAGGGCTTCCAGCGCTTCTGTTCGAACTTCCTGGCAACCAGGGAGAACGGTTTCAACCGCGACCTCCTGTTCACCAGCGAGGAGGCCGTCGACTGGGTCAGTCGTGCTCCCGCGACATCCTACTGGCCTCCGGTCGGCGGTGAAGGTGCCGTGACCGCTCGACAGTCGGGGGTCGTCGTCGCGCACGATCCGAAGACGGGCGAGAGCCGCCCCATCTGGGGCATGGGTCGGCTCAACCACGAGAACAGCCTGGCGCTCGCCGGATACAGGAAGCCGGTCCTGCTCACCGGCGACGATACGTTCGTGAACAACCCATCGCAGTCACAGATGTTCATGTACCTCGCCGAGAGCGCCAACGCCGTATGGAACGATTCGGGCGACCTGTATGCGTTCGTATCGGATGGCCCGCAACAAAAATACGAGGACTTCACCCCGACCGATCCGCCGGGGACGTTCACCTGGGGCCATTTCATCAAGGTGCCTGAGATCATCGCGACCGGCGTCAACCCTGGTACCGGTGGCGATCTGATGGGGGCGGATGTCCCGGCCGAACTCGGGGGTCCGTACACGCCGCTCCCGACGAACGGGTCCTTCTCGCGACCACCAGGCAAGACTCACTGGAACCAGCGTCGATGGCCCGCAGTGGGTGCTCGAGCGGTGGTCCCAACTGAACCATGTCTTTGGCTTCGTACGGCTCGAAGACATGGCGTACGACAAGCGGCCGGGGATGTCCAACACCGTCTACGTGGTCGACTCGGGTCGCGGGACCGTGCCCCCCGCGGGTACACCTCAATCCGGGAGTGGCATCTCGACCAACGGCCGGGTCTGGAAGATGGTCCTCGACAAGCACGATCCGACGACGGTGACCTCCCTGTCAGTCCTCATCGAGGGCGACGACAACC
Source organism: uncultured Chloroflexia bacterium (assembly GCA_963746865.1). GTDB lineage: Bacteria > Chloroflexota > Limnocylindria > Limnocylindrales > CSP1-4 > SPCO01. Next base: position 326,012 of record CAVVDB010000004.1, on the reverse strand, counting down.
CGGTGAAGACGGCCGGGGAGATCCATCAGCCCGACAACATCGAATCGACGAAGAAAGGCCTCTACATCACCGAGGACCCAGGCTCCAGCCAGCAATTCAACTACAGCGAGACCCAGCTCGCCGATGGTCGGCGGACCGAGGCCCGGATCTGGCAGTACAAGCTCTCCACCGGGACCACGTCCGTGATCGCCAAGGTCGACCAGTCCGCGGACGAAGGCCCGACCGACGTCGACGTTCCGGTGCTGCCGCTGCCGGCTGGCGCCTCGGCACGCGGCAATCTCGGCGCCTGGGAGGCGAGCGGGATCATCGACGTCTCGGACTACTTCGGTCCGGGGACGTTCCTCGTCACGGTCCAGGCACACACGCTCTTCGTGGAGACAGGGCCGGGCCTCGACGTCACCGGCGACGGCGTCGCGGACATCCTCAACAAGCGCGAGGGGGGGCAGCTCCTGCTCCTCCACGTTCCGGGCGGCTGATCGTCCGGTCCTAACCGGCAGGATGAAAGCCCCGTCCGCGACGACGGGGCTTTCATCGTCGCTTTCCGCGCCCATCGTTGCCTGTAGGCACGTGATTCGTATCGAACGCGTCGCGGACGGACGAGAATCGCGTTGACGACGCTGGGCGGTCATGGCACGATGGCGGCGGCCTGCGTCCCACCGTGCGCAACGACCGTCTCGTGGACCGGGCCGCCAGATCCGCACAGAGGTCCTTCATGGCCACCGAGTCCGCCGCCCGCACCACGCCCGCACTTCGGCGCACCGCCCAGACGGCGATGTACCAGCGTGCCCTGCGGACCCTCCCCGGTGGGACGGACTCCAACTTCCGGGCCTGGGGCGACGACACCGTCTACATCGATCGGGGCAAGGGCGGTCGCGTCTGGGACATCGACGGCAACGAGTACATCGACCTGCGCATGGGCTACGGCCCGGTCATCCTCGGTCACAACGACGAGCGGGTCGATGACCACGTCAACGAGCGGATGCGCAAGGGCGTCAGCTTCTCGCTCACCTCAGAGGACGAGGTCCAGGCGATGGAGCTCATCAAGGAGCTCACCGGCTGGGTCGACAAGGTCCGGATGACCGTGTCCGGGACCGAGGCGACGATGCATGCGATGCGCATCGCGCGGGCCTACACCGAGCGCGACAAGATCGTGAAGTTCGAAGGCCAGTACCACGGCGTCCACGACTACGCCCTGATCAGCGTCTCGCCGGACGACATGAGCGAGCTCGGCGATGCCGATGCGCCGGTCCGCCTCGCCTGGGGTCGCGGGATCCCGGATGCGGTCGCCGACACGATCATCCCGGCCCGCTACAACGACATCGAGCGCCTGCGCCGCCTGTTCGAGGAGCGTGGCGAGGAGATCGCCGCGATCATCGTCGAGCCGGTCCTCGGCAACGCCCAGGGCATCCTGCCCGAAGCCGGGCTTCCACAAGGCGATGCGCGCCCTGACCGAGGAATTCGGGATCCTGCTCATCTTCGACGAGGTCAAGACCGGGTTCCGCTTCGCCCGGGGCGGCGCAGCCGAGTACTTCGGCGTCACGCCCGACCTCGCCACCTTCGCCAAGGCCATCGGCAACGGCTACCCGGCGGCGGCGTTCGGCGGCCGCGAGGAGGTCATGAGCGTCCTGCCCGACAAGGTCAGCCACGGCGGCACCTACGCCGGCAACCGGGTGGCCGCCGCGGCGGCGGTGAAGACGCTGACCATCCTCAAGGAGACGAACGCCCTCGAGACGGTCCACGAGACCGGACGTCGTATCCAGGCCGGCCTCAAGAGCGTTCTCGACCCGAAGGGCCTCCCGTACGTCTTCACCGGCCATCCGTGCATGTTCGGGATCATGTTCACCGAGACCGAACCGTCCGAATACCGCGACTGGGCGAACACCGACCACGAGCTGTACGACGCGATCGCCGTCGGGATGCACGCCCGCGGCGCGATGCCTGAGCCGGACTCTCGCGAACCGTGGTTCATGTGCGAGGCCCACGCCGAAGGCGACATCGTGGATCAGGTCATCTCGATCTTCTCCGACTCGCTCGATGCCGCCCTTGAGGCTCGCGCACGCGGTGGGATCACGGTCGAACCGACCGGTGCCATGGCACACCAGGGCGGCGGTTGAACGGGCCGGGCGGGATGGTCCTCGACGGCAACGCCGTCCGCTCGGTGGACCGGGCGGCCGCGCTGTTGCTCGCGCTCGGCGAGAGCCAGGGCGAGGCCGGGGTGACCGAACTGGCTCGCAGGCTCGGCCTCCACAAGTCCACGGCGTCCCGTCTGCTGGCGACCCTCCAGAAGCGCGGCCTGGTCGAACAGGACGACGAGACCGGCAAATATCGCCTCGGGCTGGTGGTGATCCGGCTGGCCGAGCGCGCCGAGCGCACCCTCGACCTGCGCGGCATCGCCCTCCCCGAGCTGGAGCGCCTTGCCCGGCTGACCCACGAGACGACCGGGCTCGGGGTCCTCGACGGCGACACCATGCTCGCGGTCGCCCAGGTCGACGGCCCGAACCTCATCGCGGTCGGCGACTGGACCGGCCGGGCGACGCCGCTCCATTGCGTCGCATCGGGCAAGGTCCTCCTGTCGTCACTTGCCGAGCGCGAGGTCCTGCGCATCGTCCGGCGCGGCCTCGTCAGCTATACGGAACGGACGATCGTCGAGCTCGAGCCACTGCTCGAAGAGCTCGCGCGCATCCGTCGGCGCGGCTATGCGACGGCGATCGGCGAGTACGAACTCGGGTTGAATGCCGTCGCGGCCCCGGTTCACGACGCGCGCGGCAACGTGATCGCCGCCGTCGATATCTGGGGTCCGGCCTTCCGGCTCACCCCGCGACGGATCCCGGAGCTGGCGGCCCAGGCTCGAGAGGCGGCCGCGGCCATCTCCGTCCGACTCGGTGGCGCCGCCGCCTGACCAGCCGGTCCTGCGCGATGGTTCGCCGGCGCCCGTCGCGCTGCAGAGGCGCCTGTGGACGTTCCCATACGACGATGCCGCGCGGTAGGATGGGCCGCGCCAGCTGACACCCGACACGAGGAACCGCGTGAGCGTCGAGCAGCCACTTCCGTCACCCGAGATCGAGAACCTCCTTGCCGAGTCTCGGCGATTCCCGCCGGACCCTGCATTCGCGGCGCAGGCCAACGCGACGCAGGCCCTGTACGCGGAGGCCGAGGCCGACTTCGAGGCGTTCTGGGCGAAGCGGGCGCGCGAGCGGATCGACTGGTCCAAGCCGTTCGAGACCACACTCGAGTGGGACCTGCCGTTCGCCAAGTGGTTCACCGGCGGGGAACTGAACGTCGCCTACAACTGCGTCGACCGCCACGTGGAGCGCGGCCTCGGCGACAAGGTCGCCTATCACTGGATCGGCGAGCCCGGTGACACCCGGACGCTCACCTTCCGCGACCTGCAGCGTGAGGTCTCCAAGGCGGCCAACGCGCTCAAGGAGCTCGGCGTCGAGACCGGCGACCGCGTCGCGATCTACATGCCGATGATCCCGGAGCTGCCGATCGCGATGCTGGCCTGCGCCCGGATCGGCGCGCCCCACACGGTCGTCTTCGGCGGGTTCTCGGCAGAGGCCTTGTCGGGTCGGATCAATGACTGCGGCGCGAAGGTCCTGCTCACCGCCGACGGCGGCTTCCGGCGCGGCAAGGAGGTCGGCCTCAAGCACCATGCCGACGAGGCGCTCGCGGATACGCCGACGATCGACGGCGACCATCGTCGTCAACCGGACCGGCCACGAGGTCCACATGGTCCCCGGTCGCGACCACTGGTGGCATGACATCGTCGAGCGCCAGTCGGAGGACTGTCCCCCGGTCCCGGTCGAGTCGGAGCACATGCTCTACCTCCTCTACACGTCCGGAACGACCGCCAAGCCCAAGGGCATCCTCCACACGACCGGCGGCTACCTCGTCGGCACTTCGTTCAGCCACGACGCGGTCTTCGACATCAAGCCGGACGATGTCTACTGGTGCGCCGCCGATATCGGTTGGGTGACCGGGCACAGCTACATCGTCTACGGCCCGCTGGCCAACGCCACGACCGGGATCATCTATGAGGGCGCCCCCGACACGCCGTCCTGGGATCGCTGGTGGCAGATCGTCGAGGACTACAAGGTCTCGATCCTGTACTGCGCCCCGACCGCGATCCGGGCGTTCATGAAACAGGGCGAAGCATGGCCGGCGGCGCACGACCTGTCGTCGCTGCGCCTGCTCGGGTCGGTCGGCGAGCCGATCAACCCGGAGGCCTGGCTGTGGTACCGCGAGCACATCGGCGCAAGCCGGACGCCGATCGTGGACACCTGGTGGCAGACCGAGACCGGACAGATCCTGATCACGCCACTCCCCGGCGTGACCGCCACGAAGCCGGGCTCGGCGACCTTCGCGTTCCCCGGGATCGATGCCGACGTGGTCGACGGCGACGGGAACTCGGTCCCGTTCGGTGGCGGCGGCTACCTCGTCCTGAAGCGGCCATGGCCGGCCATGCTGCGCGGGATCTACGGCGACCCGGCCCGCTACCGCGAAACGTACTGGTCGCGCTTTCCGGGCATGTACTTCGCGGGCGACGGCGCCAAACGCGATGCCGACGGCTACCTGTGGCTACTCGGTCGCGTCGACGACGTCATGAACATCGCCGGTCACCGCATCTCGACGACCGAGGTCGAGTCGGCGCTGGTCGACCACAAGTCCGTCGCCGAAGCGGCGGTCGTCGGCAAGAAGGACGACATCAGCGGGCAGGCGATCTTCGCGTTCGTGATCCTGAAGGCCGATCAGGAGCCCTCCGACGCCCTGGCCATCCAGCTCCGCGAGCACGTCGCGTACGTCATCGGCCCGATCGCCCGGCCGAAGTTCCTGATGTTCGTGCCGGACCTGCCGAAGACCCGCTCCGGCAAGATCATGCGCCGGCTGCTGCGCGATATCGCCGAGGGGCGCACGCTCGGCGATACGACCACCCTTGCCGACGCGGGCGTGGTCGACACGATCAGGGAGCACTCGGGCGCGGCGGAGGAATAGCGTGCCATTCGACTTCATGAAGCGGAAGAAGGACCCGGCGGCGGAGGCGGCGCCGGCCACCGCGGCCGCGGGTGCGCCGACCGGGATCCCGTTCGACGGGTTGACCGAGGATTGGCGGCTGGTGGGCAGGATGATGGTCGAGGGGCGATTGTCGGATGCCCTCAACAAGCGCGAGCCGGTCGCCATCGCGGACGTCAGCTGGGCGCCGGTCGACGGCTCCGAGCCGCTCGCGCCGGCCCCGGGCCTCAAGACCGTCGATCCATACGACCTGGTGATCATCCTCGCCGGCAGCGACTCGTTGCCCGAGATGAGCGACGATGAGAAGTCCGCGCACCGGATCCACAAGGTCTCGTACGAGGTGGCGCTCGAGGCTCCACCGTACCGCGTGGTCGGGACCGTCTACCTCTATCCGGGCTCGGAGCCGGACAGCCTGCTCCATCGGTCATCGGAGATGTTCATCCCCATCGTGGACGCCAGCGCGACCATGGGCGACACACCGATCGGCCAGCCGTCGACGGCCACCATCCTCGTGAACCGGCAGTACCTGCGCGGCGTGGAGCAGGTCGACGCACGGACCGGAGAGCGTCCGGAGAAGCTGCCGGGGCAATCGATGGGCGGGACCACCTGGACGGACCGCGCCTGACCGATCGGCAGCGCGGGCTCAGGCTCGCGCCGGCTCCTTGCTCCTTGACGGGATCCTGAACCCGGGGCTCTTGACCGGCTCTGCCTTCTGGATCCCCAGGACCCGATCGGCCAGGATGTCGAAGTCGCTGGTGATCTTCTCCTTCGGGAACATCTCGACGACCGTCCGGCCTTCGTTGGCCGCCCGGACGAAGAGCATCCCGCCGGAGCGGATGAGGGCCAGGGCCGGCATCCCGACCGTCTTCTCCATGTCCTCGACGGTGACCCCGCTGTTGGCCCGATTGACGACCATCGCCAGCCGCTCCCGACAGCCGAGGCCACGGGCGACGTCGCGCAACTGGACGGCGGCCCGGATGGCCGGCACGTCCGGGGTGACCGGCACGAGGATCCGGTCGGCCTCGTCGAAGATCGCCTGGTTGAGGGTGCTGTAGGACGGGTGGAGGTCGACGATGATGACGTCCACCTTCGATCGGGCGACGTTGATGGCGGCCGTCAGGCGAGCCGGATCGAGTACGTCGGTGTGGAGCGGCGAGTCGGTCAGGGCGATGACCCGCATCCCCGACGGATGGGCCGAGGCGATCTCGAGGAGCGTCTCGCTCGGGCCGCCCTCGGCCTCGTCGCGCCAGCTGTCGGCAACGGTCCGGACGGCGTCGATCCCGAGCGACGTGATGACGTGGCCGGTCACCGTGTCGGCGTCGATGAGCAGGACGTTCTTGTTCTTGCGAGTCTGCATCGTCGACGCGAGGTTCGTCGCCACCGTCGTCTTGCCGACTCCGCCCTTCGGATTGAAGACGGCGATCGTCGTGGCCCGCCCGTTCCAGCCGCCCAATCCGATGGCGCCGCCCTGGAGGATCGGGCCGCTGCCGTCGTCGACGGTCTCGCGACGGATGCACATCGCCTCGACCCGCCAACGGATGGCGTCGGCCGAGTAGGGGCGTGTGAAGTACTCGTTCAGGTCGTCGGACTGGACCTGCGCGGTGAGGCGCTCGAAGGCGCGCGGCGAGACGACCGTCAGCGTCGCGATCGGCCGGCCGGCGTTCTGGAGCGCGGCTTCATAGGCCGCCCGTTCCTCGTTGTCGACCTCGCCGTCGAGGATCGCCAGAGCGACGTCGCGCCTGGCGTCGAGGGCCTTCTCGAGCTCACGCGGATGCTCGACCTCGAAGACCTCGAAGCCCGCCACGAGAAGCTCGGTCGATACGGGGATCGACTCGGTCGGCGGAAGCGCGACGATGACGGCGGGACGGGCCACGAGTGGGCTCCTCGACGGGTGTTGGAGTGGTCAGGCGCCGGCGTCGGGGTCGTGTGCGGCGACCTCGAGGCCGCCTGGCGTCTCCGCGGTGACTTTGGCATCGAACCCCTGCAGCCCGCGGATGGCATCCGCGAGGCCGAGGCCCGAGTCGTGACTGACGGTGAACACGAATTCCCCGTCGGGGCCGGACGCCACGCCGATGGCGGACACTCCTGAGACCCTGCCGAGGCTGCGCTTGAAGGTCGCGATGCTGGCGACGCTGACGAGGCCCTGGACGACGACCCGGCTCGAGACTCGCTCACCGCTGACGGGGGCCGGCGCCGGAGCGTCGCCGCCCGTGGCGGAAGGCTCGGTCTCGGTCGAGGGGGCGGTCTCGCGCTCGGCGTTACCGAGCGTGGCCAGGCCGTCGTCGTCGTCGAGGTCGCCGGTGAAGGCGGCGGCCTCGGCCTCGGCGGCGGCGAAGTCGGTCGGGTTCGAGGGCGCCTCGTCGTCGACGGTGGCGACCGGCTCGGTCTCGGCGTTCGGCGACGGCCTCGGGTGCGGTCGGCGTCTCGGCACCGATCATCGTGTCGGCGCCGGGCATCGTCTCGGCCCCGATCATCTCGACGGCCGGCTCGGCGTCCGCCGCAGGGGCGGCGGCGATGGCGTCGAGTCGCGGATCGGCGGGCTCGGCCTGCTCGACCGGTGGGGTGGTCACCGAGGCGGCGACGCCGGCCAGATCCGGCGGGTCGGGCATGGCCTCGGCCATCGTCGCGATGCGCGTCGGGTCCTCCTCGGCGAGCATGCGCTCGAAGAACTCGGCCATCTCGGCTTCGAATTCCGCGACCGTCGCACTGACGCGCTCGACGCGCGCCTCGATCATCGCGGCGAACTCTTCCATCTCGCCGTCGAGCGAGCGCTTGCGCGCGGCGATCCGCTCGTCGGTCTCTTCGCGGATCCGAGCGATCTCGCCCTTCGACCAGTCGCGGACTGCGGCGACATCATCATCGGCCTGGCGGCGGAGGGCGGCGGCCTCGTCCGCGGAGCCGGTCCGGATCTCTTCGATGGCGACCTTGGCTTCGGCGCTGAAGCGGGCCATCGTCTCGTCGCGCGAGCTCTCGGCCGCGGCCTGCATCGCCCGGCTGAGATCGGCCATGAACTTCGTGGTCGGCCGACGGCTGGAAGACGTGGTAGGCGCGTCGGCGGCGGTCGCTTCGGTCATGTCAGGCGTCACGAGCTCCTCGGCTGGGGCGGGGGCGGGGTCGTCCACGTCCGGGGACTCGGCGGCAGACACTTCGTCCGGCTGCTCGGAGTCGCTCCGTTCGGCCGTCCAGGGGAGCCTGAAACCCGGTCGTGTTTCCGTTTGCGCCATGGGTCGCGATCCTCATCGTATGGGGACGTCAGGCGGGTCTACCAGAAGTCCGCGGGCTGAGCGCATCGTGGCAGCGGGGGTTGGTGCGGTGCAGTTCGCTAGTGGTACCACTAACCCACGCCGGTGGTACCGCTGTTCGTTGACTGGCGGACACAGGGGCGTGGCGCGGAACGGCCGATGCGCGCGTTGTCGCCTGCGGTCCTCGCTCACGCACCTTGGGGTGCGCTCGCTCCGGTCCTCGGCTCCGCCTTCGCCTCGACCGTCCGGCGCCACGCTTCGCTGTTCTGGGCGGACACGGGCGTGGATCCTCGGTTCTGCGCTCGCCCAGGTGCTCGGGCGCGCCTTCGCCTCGACCGTCCGGCGCCACGCTTCGCTGTTCTGGGCGTAAACCGGGCTACCATGCGTGCGATGGATGCGCCGATGACGTTCGATGGGCGACCGGGTCCGACCGATACGCTCGGGCGGGCGATGCGCGACCTGCGCATCTCCGTGACCGACCGATGCAACTTCCGGTGCACGTATTGCATGCCCAAGGAGGTCTTCGGGCGGGACTACGCGTTCCTGCCGCGCGACCAGGTGCTGTCATTCGAGGAGATCACGCGGCTGGCGCGGGTCTTCGTCGGGCTCGGTGTCGAGAAGCTGCGGATCACCGGCGGCGAGCCGCTCGTCAGGCGCGATCTGCCCGACCTCATCGCGATGCTGGCGGAGATCCAGCGTCCGGACGGGCACCCGGTCGACCTGACGCTCACGACCAATGGGTCTGCCCTCCGCACGCTGGCCGGGCCGCTCGCGGCGGCGGGCCTGCAGCGGGTCACCGTCAGCCTGGACTCGCTTGACGACGCCGTCTTCGGGGCGATGAACGGCATCGACTTCCCGGTCGCCAAGGTTCTCGACGGGGTCGATGCAGCGCTCGAGGCCGGGCTCGCTCCGGTCAAGATCAACATGGTCGTCCGACGCGGCGTCAACGAGTCGAGCGTGGTCCCGATGGCGCGTTGGGCGCGCGAGACGGGCGTGATCCTGCGCTTCATCGAATACATGGACGTCGGCCACTCGAACGGCTGGCGGCTGGACGAGGTGGTCCCGGCTGCCGACCTGGTCGCGGCGATCGGTGCGGTCTGGCCGATCGAACCCAGCGACCCGACCTACCGCGGGGAGGTGGCCGACCGCTGGACCTACCTCGACGGCCTCGGCGAGTTCGGGGTCATCTCGTCGGTGACGGAGCCGTTCTGTCGCGACTGCACGCGCGCACGGATCTCGGCCGAGGGCACGCTCTATACCTGTCTCTTCGCGGTCGACGGACAGGACCTGCGCGGCCTGCTTCGCTCGGGCGCATCGGACGAGGTGGTCACCGCGTTCGTCGAGGCGATCTGGCGACGGCGTGGGGATCGGTACTCCGAGCTGCGCTCGGCCGCGACCTCGACCCTGCCGAAGATCGAGATGTTCGCGATGGGCGGCTGACGGGCGCTTCTCCACAGGCTGTCCACAGCCTCTGGCAAGTCGTGGATGGGCGCGCCGGTCCGTTGGCGGACTTCGTGGATAACCGCGTTGACCCGCCCCGGCGGCTCCCCGTACCGTAGGTCTTGCCCGAAGGGGCCGACAGGAGCAAGGACCCGAGATCGCATCAAGGACCTGGTTCCGCCGCCGGTCGCTTCGGGCGCTTCGTTGCCGTGCACGATCGCCGTCTCACCACGGCCCTCGTTGCGCGCCGTGCCCGACGGGACGCGATCGGCATCCCGGTGTCGATACTCTCGTCGGGCCGACGGAGCCTTGCGGCCTCGACCGTCGAACCCCCCGATTCGCAGCGGAGGCCGCATGTCCGGCGCATCGATCCCGGTCGATCCGACGCGACCCATCCCACCCATCGACCAGCCGGCACGCCTTGCCGCCCTCGAAGCGGAGGTCCGCGCCCGGACGGCGCTCGTTCCCGAGATCGCGATCGTCCTGGGGAGTGGGCTTGGCGGCCTGGCTGACGACCTGGTCGATCCGGTCGCCATCCCGTTCGACGAGCTCCCCGGCTGGCCGCCGGCGACCGTGCCTGGGCACGTCGGGCGCTTGTTGCTCGGGACCCTCGGCGGTCGGCCGGTGGCGATGCTCCAGGGCCGCTTCCACATGTATGAGGGCAACGATCCCGGGCTCGTGATCCAGCCCGTCCTGCTCTTCCACCGGCTCGGTGCCCGCATCGTGATCCTGACCAACTCGGCGGGGGGCCTCGACCCGGGTTTCGGACCCGGGACACTGATGGTCATGCGCGATCACATCAACCTGACCGGCAGGAGTCCGCTGATGGGTCCGAACGCCGATGAGCTCGGCGCGCGCTTCCCCGACCTGACCGACGCCTGGAGCCCTCGACTGCGAGAGGGGCTGCACGCCGCTGGGGTCGCCGAGGATGTGACGCTGGCCGAAGGGATCTATATCGGGTTGACGGGGCCGAACTTCGAGACGCCCGCGGAGGTCCGGATGCTTGCGGCGCTCGGCGGACACGCGGTCGGGATGTCGACTGTCCTCGAGTGCATCGCCGCACGCTGGGTCGGGCTCGAGGTGTGCGGCGTGTCCCTCGTCACCAACGCGGGGGCCGGCTACACGGGCGAACCGTTGACGCACGAGGAGGTGCTGGAAGCGAGTCGGATCGCCGGTCCGCGCCTGGCCCGGGTCATCCGGCGGTTCGTGACGGATCTGCCGAGGGCCTGACCCGTTCCCCGCGTGCGTCAGCTGACGGGCAGCTCCCGGCCCGCGGCCTTGGCGGCGGCCGCCTTCTCCGACCAGGCCGCCAGGACCTGGTCCTTGTGCGGTCGGATCGGGCAGTGCCCGTCGCGGTTGTTGAACTCGTCGCAGTAGCCGAGCGGCACGCACTTGGGAGCGAGGAACGAGCCAAGGAACGGCGACACCGCGAAGATCTCGTGGCGGATCAGCTGGAAGAGCCGTCGGATCTCCCACTGGGCCATGGTGCACAGGCGCAGGCCCGACATGTGGATGAGCGCGCGCAGGTTCGTGGTCATCACGAGGTTTGTGCGGGTCGCGTTGGGGAAGATGAAGCGGGCGTCTTCCCCGGGCACGCCGGCCCCGAGCAGGTCCCCGTACAAACCGAGCGCGCCGTCCACCTGGGCTTCGTAGCGCTCCCGAAGCTCCAGGTCGCCCTCGGCGATCGAGTGGGGGAGCATCGTCGCCGCGCCCTTGAACTTGACGTAGCGCTGGCTCTGCTGGTCGAACGCGACGCCCGCCCGGTGCCGCACCAGCTGGTGCGACAGCGTCCGCGACACCCCGCTGATGGCAAACGTGAAGACGACGTGTTCGATGGTCGAACCATGCCCCGACTCGATGACCGAGCCGATCAGTTTCTGCATCTTGAGCGGGTCGAACTCGCCGACGACCGCCCGCCGGAAGATCTCGTCGGGATCCTGCTCCGAATAGCAGGTCCGACAGGCCGTATAGATGATCGGGACGTAATAGCGGTCCACGATCTCGCGGTCCGGGAAGACCAGGGTGGCCCGCATCCCGAGGTCACGCCGCCCCGGGTTCTTGGGAATCCCGCTCTTCTCGCGGGCGGGCTCCGGCGGGGTCTGCGTCGTCATCGGACGGTCAGTCTAGCCGAGTCGGGTCGTCCGGAGCCCGTGGCTCACGCCTCGTCCACCGACTCGAGGCGTCCCTCCAAGGCGTAGGCGACGGCTTCGTCGAGGGTCATTGCCGCCCCTTCTGCGCCGTAGCGTGCCAACTCCGTCTCGGACATGTGCGAGCGGATGCCGGGCCGGACGCCGGTCTCGAACCGATCCTCGACAAAACCGGCGAGCTCCGCGCCCGTCTCGGTCGTCAGGTTGCGCGCCGCGCCGCGGAGCCGGGCGGCCCGTGGCAGGTCGCCCTCGGCCACTGCCACCGCGGACAGGTCGTCGAACGTGAGGGTCAGCCCGGCTGCATCGCCGGCGGCGTAGAAATGCCGGATGGCGTGCTCGACATTCTCGCGGGCCTCGGCTACTTCGCCCTCGCGCAGCAGGGCGGTCCCGACCATGTGCAGCGACCAAGCTTCCATCGTCCGGTCACCGACCTCTCGGAAGATCGCGAGGGCCTCGCGGAACTGCTCTTCGCCATTGCCCGGGCGAGCCCGGAAATAGTCGGTGTTACCGAGCGCCCACAGCGTGTTGGCCTCACCGCGTCGGTCGCCGAGCCGGCGGTAGATGTCGCGGGCGCGCTCGATGTACTCGCGACCCTTGCGATAGCCCTCCGAATCGGGGTCGATCCGGTCGGCCTCGGCCGGGACGCCGAATTGGAACGACGCGTTGTAGTAGGCGTTGGCGATCTCGGCCTCGTCGCCGATGTCGAGCCACAGGGTCAGCGCCTCCCGGTAGCAGGCCGACATCGGATCCAGCTCGCCCTGCCACCAGTAGGTCCCGCCGAGCGCCTCCATCAGCTTCGCGCGCAGGCGCGGGTCGTCATGCGACCACGTCATGGCGGCCATCGTCTCGAGTCGTCGACGAGCCTCGGCAAGATGGCCATGCTTCTGCCAGAACCGCCACATCGAAAACGCCAGCCCGATGGCGACGGGCGGGTCGGGCGCCGCAGTGGCCCGGTCGAGGACGGCCCGGATGTCGTCGTGGTCGAGCTCGAGTCGGTCGATCCATGACCGCTGATCCGACCCCGACAGTTCGGCGGCGGCGGTGGCCGCCAGCTCGACGTAGCGCTCCCGATGGCGCGCCTGGATCGCTTCCGTCTCGCCCCGCTCGTCGAGTCGTTCGGCTGCATACGCGCGGATCGTGTCGAGCAGGCGGAAGCGCGGTTCCCTGTCGGCCGTGTCGTCGACCTTGAGCAGGCTCTGGTCGGCGAGCGCCATCAACCCGTCGACGATCTCGCCGCCGACCTCCGACGCCGGCCCACAGATGGCCTCGGCCGATTCGAGGTCGAACCCGCTGGCGAAGACCGACAGCCGGTCAAGCAGGCGCTTCGAGCCCTCGTCGAGGAGGTCGTAGCTCCAGGCGATCGCTCCCCGGAGAGTCTGCTGACGGGCCGGCAGGTCGCGGGCCCCGGCAGCCAGCAGGTCCAGTTGGTGCTCGAGGCGGGCAAGGATCGCATCGGGCGATAGGAGCTTGATGCGTGCCGCGGCCAGCTCGATGGCGAGGGGCATCCCGTGGAGGCGCGAGCTGATGGCGGCGACCGCGGGCGCATTCTCGTTGGTCACAGCGAAGCCCGGCTTGACCGCCACGGCGCGCTCGATGAACAGCCGGACCGCGGCGTACTGGCCAAGGGTGGCGAGGTCGATGAGTCGTGTCTCGCCGGGCAGGCTCATTCGACCCAGGCCGCTCAGCTGGCTCGGGTCCGGCGGGACAGGGAGGCCCGGGACCGGGTATTCCTGCTCGCCGGACACGCGGAGCGCGGCCCGGCTGGTGACGATGGCCTTGATCTTCGGGGCGGCGCGCAGGAGATCGGCGATCACCGGCGCCGCGGCAGACACCTGCTCGAAGTTGTCGAGGACAAGGAGCACCGCCTTGTCGCGCAGCCAGTCGGCCAGCGAATCGGCGATCGGACGGGCCGTCCCCTCGGCGATACCCACGGTGGTGGCGATCCGCGGAGCGACCAGCATCGGGTCGCGGATCGGTTCGAGAGGGACGAAGTAGACGCCGTCGGCGAAGTCGTCGGACACCCGCGCCGCCAGTTGGAGCGACAGCCGCGTCTTGCCCGTCCCGCCCGGTCCGGTCAGGGTCAACAACCGGGTCGTGGCCAGGAGGCCGGCGACGTCATCGAGCTCCGCGTCGCGGCCCACGAAGGTCGTGAGCTGGGTCGGCAGGTTGTTCGGATGCGCATCCGGTGTCCGCGGTGCCGGAAAGGACGATCCCAGCCCGTCGGCGTCGACCTGGATCAGCTGGACCGGGGCGAGCAGGTCCCGCAGCCGAAACGCGCCCAGGTCCCGGAGCCGGACGCCGTCGGGCAGATGCGGAGCCGCGAGCGACCGGGTCGTATCCGAGATCAGGATCTGGCCGCCGTGGGCCACCGCCGCGATCCGTGCGGCCTGGTTGATGTCCAGCCCGACGAGGCCGTTTCCCGCCTGTTCCGGCTCTCCGGTGTGCAGCCCCATCCGGACTCGTAGCTCGGCATCGTCGGGCCAGGTCGCGGCCTGCATCGCCCGCTGCCCCGCGACAGCGGCGGCGACGGCGGCCGTCGCCTTCCCGAACGTCACGAAGAACGAGTCGCCCTCGGTGCCCTGCTCCTCGCCGCCGTGCTCCGCCCAGGCCCCGCGCAGGAGCGTGCGGTGCTGCTCGAGCAGTGCGGCATAGCGCGCCGTGCCGATCGCCTGCTCGAGTCTCGTCGACCCCTCGATGTCACTGAACAGGAAGGTGACGGTCCCGCCCCGGGGCGGCAGTGGATCGGTCATGCCATCGACCGGCGCGGTCAGTGGTTGTGGGATTCGGTCAGGTCGCGCAGCCGCATCGCAAGCCCGCGCAGGATCGCCAGGGTCACCCTGGGCTCTTCGAGCAGCACCGCCTCGAAATCCCACGTGGCGAGGGCGAGACAGGTCGTCGGGACCTCGGTGACGACCTGGGCGATCCGCGGCTGTCCGTCCAGGACCGACAACTCTCCGAAGAAGTCGCCAGGCCCGAGGACCGCCAGGGTCTCCCCGTCGCGGACGACCCGGACCCTGCCATCGACGATGACGAAGAACCCGGTCCCGATCTCACCTTGACGAGCGATCACGTGGTCGGCCGGGAACTCGACCTGGATGGCTGCGGCGGCGATGCGGGCCATCCCCTCCGCGTCGACCCCGTCGAACAGGCGCGCGCTGGACAACAAGTTCGACTTCCGATCGTGGGTAAGGGTCATCCGGTTCCTCCAGGGCGCTTCACGGCCATGCTGCGCCGTGCGACGGCGGGCCGTCAACCGCACGGGCGGCTTCCGCGCGGCGAGGACATCTGGCACCATGGCGGGGTGGCCGGTCACGATGAGTTGGTCGATGCGATCGCGGGCTTCGCCTTGTTCGCCGACCTCCCCAACCCGCAGCTCGAGGGGATCGTCCACCGGTTCGAGGAGGCGGTCTTCGGCGAGGGCGAGAAGGTCCTGCGCCAGGGCCTGACCGGGTCGGGCTTCTACGTCATCCTTGATGGCGAAGCGTCCATCGTCGTCGACGGGACCGAGCGCGCACGGCTGGGTCGCGGCGAGTTCTTCGGGGAGGTGTCGATCATCCTCGGAGAAGCGCCGATCGCCGACGTCGTGGCCACGCGACCGTTGCGCTGCCTGGTCCTGGCCGGACCGAGCGTCGAGGCCTTCCTGATCGACCATCCCCGGGTCATGTACCGGATGCTCCAGGCGCAGGCCCGCCGACTACGAGCCGCGAACCGATGGCGGAGCTGAGCGGCCCGTTCCCGCCCGGCGAGTATCCGCTCGTCGTGATCGGCAGCGGACCCGGAGCCCTGCAGGTCTCCTACACGCTGCGAGGGCTTGGCGTCGACCACGCCGTCATCTCCGCCGACCCGTCGCCTGGCGGCATGTTCCGGCGCTGGCCGTTCTTCCAACGGCTGCTGTCGTGGACCAAGCCCCATGCGCCGGTCGAGCCCGGCACGCGCGCTTACGAGCGCTACGACTGGAACAGCCTGCTCGGGACCACGCCGGAGACACGCGCCATCCAGCCGACGCTGATGGACGGCACGTCGTACTTCCCGTCACGCCCCGAGATGGAGGCCAACCTGGCGACCTTCGCGCAACGGGCCGGCGTCGAGGTCCGCTTCGGGTGCACCTGGACCGGGACGCGGATCGTGGCGACGGCCGACGGCGACCGGTTCGAAGTCGAGACGACCGACGGTGTCTATCGCTGCCGCATCCTGGTCGCGGCGGTCGGCGTCGCCGAGCCGTACACGCCGCCGGGTGTCGGCATGGAGTACACGCACCACTACGCCCAGGTCCGCCCGGTCGAGAGCTATACGAACCGTCGGGTGCTCATCATCGGCAAGCAGAATTCGGGCTTCGAACTCGCGACCGGGCTGTTGCCGTGGGCGCGCCAGCTGATCATCGTGTCGCCATCGAAGGCCCGGCTGTCGGTCGACACCAAGACGCTGGTCGGGGTTCGGGCGCGCTACGTCCAGCCGTTCGAGGACCATGTCCTGGGCGGCGGCGTCAGCGTCCTCGATGCCGCCATCGACCGGATCCAGCGCGGTCCGGACGGGCGGCTGACGGTCCACCTCCGTCGCACGGACGGTGGGACCGACCTCGCGCTCGAGGTCGATGACGTGATCTCCGCGACCGGTTTCGTGTCACCCCTCCTCGATCTGCCGGACCTCGGCGTCCAGACCTTCGGGGCGAGCCGCCTCCCGGTCCAGACGCCGTGGTGGGAGAGTGCGAGCGTCCCCGGGATCTACTTCGCCGGCACGATCGGACAGGGTGCCAAGGGCCTCCAGAAGCACGGCGTCCCGTCGAATTCCGGGGCGGTCCATGGGGCCCGCTACAACGCACAGGTCCTGGCCGAACGGATCGCCAGGACCGCCTTCGGGATCGAACCGGACCGCCCCCACATCGCTGCGGCGGCGGTACCCGGGTTCCTCATGACCGAGCTGGCCGAGGCACCCGAACTGTTCCATCAGCGTGGCTACCTGGCGCGCGTCCTCAGTGCCGACCCGGCCGGTGGCCTGCGCGATGACGGCGTCCAGCCGCTTGCACACGTCCTCGACAGCGGTGGTCCCGACGCGATCGCCGCGACCCTCGAATCCGATGGGTCCGGAGCCATCTATCCGGTCGTCTACACCCGGATCGGGGGACGCATCGTCGAGCAGGCGATCGATCCGGACCCGTTCCTGCGGGTCGACTCGGTCGAGGCACGACGGGTCATCGTCGAGATGGCCGGGCGGGTCAGTCCAGCCTGACCATCGGTCGCCGCCGGGGTCAGACAAGGCGCCGCGGGATCGTCTCGTGCCAGGCCTTGTGGAAGAACGGCTCGCCGTCGAGGTCGACCGCAAGGTCGACGGCGAGATGGAATGCCTCGACGTCGCTGGTCTGGGTCGAGCTGGCTCGGATCTCGGTCCGGAAGGCATGCTCCTGCCAGCGATAGACGACATCGGCCTGCAACAACGCGCGCGCCGGGTCCGCCTCGAAGGCGGTCATCGTCATCGTCTCGGCGGCATACAGGCGACGCCCATCGTGGAGGACCTCTTCGCCCCCATCGTGGACGGTGACGCTGACACTCCCGGCGATCACGTCATCTGCGATCCGCCAGACCGGCTCGTCGTAGCGTTCGCCCTGCCCGACATCCGGCACGTCCGGTGGCGTCGTCTTGAAGTCAGGGACGGCGATGTCGCCCGGACCGGCGGCTGGTGGCACGACCGGCAGGACCAGGCGCGACGGGGTCGCCGGGCCGTGATGGAGGCTGAACTCGGCCGGATACGGCGATGGCCAGATGACCGGCCAGGCGACGACGCGACCGTCACCCGGATCCGGTGACCCGGACGCGAAGCGATAGCCGGCCGGTCGCAGCGCAACGCGGATCTCCTCGACCGCGCCCGGCCGCAGCGGCTCGGGGTGCTCGTGCGAGCGGCGATGGGTCAGGTTGAGGATCCCGGCGCTGACCTGGGCGGAGGTGCCATCCGGAGCGACATCGGTCAGTCGCACGACCGCGGTGGCGACCGGCGCGGTGACCGACAGGTGGAGGACGACCTCCGGGACGCCGAGGATCGCCAGTGGCTCGGCGAGGGGCTTCGTCGTGAACGTCGGACCCAGCGCCTCATCGGGCCGGAGGTCGCGCGCGAGGCCGTTGGGCGGCCCGCCGGCCCCCCATGACAGTGCCGCATGCGTTCCGACCGTCGGCCTGTGGGCGAATCGCTCGACGCCGGGTCGGTCGTCCGGTTCGACCGACAGTCCACCGACGAGCGGGGCCGCCCCGCCCGTCAACCGCCACTCGCGCGACGCCACCGACGGATGCGGGTACCGGGCGGTCGCGCGCCACCGGCCCGGCAGCACCGCCGGGTACGGCTCGGGTTGCGCGTAGTCCCGCTCGAACCAGGTGAGCGCGGGTTCGGCGTCGGCGCCGTTCGGGATCCCCTTCAGCCAGCGATCGAAGAAGCGCACGACCTCGTGGAGCTCGTCGAGGTTCGGCCCCGGGTTCGCCGACGACGGCCAGCCGTGGACCCAGTTGCCGACGAGCGTCCGCGTCGGGGCGCTGCACGCGGCCTGCATCCGCAGCGCGGCATCGACATACGAATCCATCCAGCCGCCGACGTTGAGGATGGCGGCCTCGATCGCGCCGTAGTCCGGGGCCAGCGATCCGGGTCGCCAGTACGGCCCATCGTGCTGCTGTCGAAGCCACTCGATCAGCCAAGGCGGGGTCGCCTCGAGGCGGGCCAGCCATTCGTCGCGCCAGGCCTCGCCGCGGAAGGCCGGATCCGGCGGCATCGCGTTCATCCCGACCTGGCTGACCGCGTACTGGCTCAATTCGCTGACCGTGACGCAGCCACCGATGTAGTGGACATCGCACAGATACCGATCGTCGGTCGCCTGGACCGGGACGATGGCGCGCAGGTGCGGCGGCCGGAGCTTGGCGACCTGGATGGCCGTGAAGCCGCCGTAGCTGATCCCCCACATCCCGACCGCTCCGTCGCACCACGGCTGCGCGGCCAGCCATTCGACGGCGTCGAACCCGTCGAGGGTCTCGGCCTCGGTGTATTCGTCGAGGGCGATCCCGCCGGACGACCCGGTGCCCCGGACATCGACCCGGCACAAGGCGTAGCCGCGCTGCGCGAAGTACGTGCCGCGCCCGATGTCAGCGTTCCGCCGCCAGTTGTCCTTGCCGTACGGGATCATCTCGAGGATGGCCGGGAAGCGATCCGGCAGGCCGGGTCCGGACCTCGGCAGCCACAGGTTGGCCGACAGCTCGATGCCGTCGCGGGCCGCGATCCGCGCGTCCCAGACCGCCTCTACCTCGTGCCGAGGCTGGCTGGCAGGGCGGCCGATCGGTTCGTCAGGCGTTGGGGCCACGACCCTGAGTCTACGGCCGGCCGCCAGCCGTCCGACGCCGCCGCCCGGCCCGTGCGACGATGCGGCGATGGACGACGAGCGACCGATCGCGAACGGCCCGTGGATCCGCCGGTCGCGTCGGGTCGGCTACGAGAATGCCTGGATCACGGTCTGGCATGACGATGTGACCCGGCCCGACGGCCGGCCGGGCGTGTATGGCGTCGTCCACTTCGCGAATCTCGCGGCCGGCATCCTGGTCCTTGACGAGGGCGATCACGTCCTGCTCGTCGGCCAGCACCGCTATGCGCTCGACGATTACTCGTGGGAGATCCCTGAGGGCGGCGTGCCGGTGGGCGAGACGCCGCTCGAGGGTGCGCGCCGCGAACTGCTCGAGGAGACCGGCGTTGTGGCAGCCGATTGGCGCGAACTGGCCCGGGTCCACCTCTCGAACAGCGTCTCGGACGAACTCGCGGTCCTCTTCCTGGCGACAGGGCTGACACAGGGGACCGCGACGCCCGAAGGGACCGAAGCGCTCGAGGTCCGCTGGCTGCCGTTCGACGACGTCGTTGCGATGACCCTCGACGGGCGGATCACCGACGCGATGACGGTCGTCGCCGATCGAGCGCCTCGCGCTCCTTCGGGCGCGCTCCGTGGCGACGGTCAGTAGCTCTCGACCCGGACCGGCATGAGCGCGAAGTCCCGGACATTCCGGGTCAGGACGGCGGCGCCCTGATCAAAGGCGGTCGCGCCGATCATCGCATCCTCGATGCTGAGCGTCCGCCCGCCGAGGCGGGCCTCGGCCCGCCATAGTCCGGCACGACGAGATGTCGATGGCCCGGGATGGACGTATTCGAGGTACCGGAGAAAGGCGTCCAGGTCGTCGTCGACCGGCGTCCGCGCGCCACTCCACGCCTCCGAGACCACGATACCTGTCACGAGCGGCTCATCGCCCGCCTCGTAGATCGAGCGAAGGCGAGACATCGCCTCGGGCTTCTGACGGAGGAAGTCAATGACGAACGTGGTATCGAGCATGAACTTCATCCAGGTTCTGCCCATGGATCCGCTCCCTCGGTCCGGCCGGCTCGGACCCATTCGACGACCGACTCATCGGTCGGGAAGAGCGGGTGGTCCTTCCATGCGCCGGCCGTGGCCTGCGCGGCCTCCCACCAGCGATCACGACGCAGGCGTTGCTCGATCGCTTCCGCCACGTACCGACTCCTGCCTCGTGGGCCGGCGAACCGGTCGACTTCGGTGACCATCGCTTCCGGAAGCATCAGGTTCGTGCGCACATTCATGCGCATACGATACCACACGGTCATGCGCCGTCCCGGCGGTCGGGCCGCACGGCACCTCGGCCGCGAAGCCCGTAGCATCGGGGCATGACCGAGACGCGCCGCGACTGGGACGCCATCGTCGTGGGTCTGGGGGGGATCGGTTCGGCGGCGGCGTACTGGCTGAGCCGCTCGCTGGGGGATCGCGTCCTGGGCCTGGAGCGGTTCGAGCTCGATCACCTCAACGGCGCCTCGGCCGACCACAGCCGCATCATCCGCCTGTCGTATCACCGTCCCGACTATGTCCGGCTGGCGAAGCGGGCCTACGAGACCTGGGCGGAGGTGGAGGCCGCGACGGGGGAGCCGGTCGTCACCATCACCGGCGGGCTCGACCTGTGGCCGGCCGATCCGGCCATCCCCAAGGCCGACTACACAAACAGCCTGGCAGCGGAGGGCGTCCCGTTCGAGCTCCTCGACGCGGCCGAGGTGCGGCATCGCTGGCCGCAGTGGCGGATCGACGATGACGTGACCGCCATGTACCAGGCGCAGGGGGGCCTGGCCGATCCATTCAAGGGCAACGCCGCCCACCGGCGGCTCGCGCGCGCGCACGGGGCCACCCTGCTCGAGCACGCGCCGGTGACCTCCCTTCGCGACGCCGGCGGCGGCGACCTCGAGCTGGTCACGCCGACCGCGACCTACCGAACACCGCGGGTCGTCCTGGCCGCCGACGCCTGGACGAACGAACTCCTGGCGTCGTTCGGTCGCCGGCTGCCGCTGACGATCACCAAGGAGCAGGTGACCTACTTCGGCTGTCCGGATCCAGCCGCATTCGCGCCCGATCGCTTCCCGGTCTGGATCTGGATGGACGAGCCGTGCTTCTACGGGTTCCCGAGCTACGGTGAGCCCGGCCCCAAGGCCGCGCAGGACTGCGGCGGCGTCCCGACCGACCCGCACGGCCGGACCTTCGAGCGCGACGAAGCGGCGTATGCCAGGGTCGAAGCGTTCATGGCGTCCCACCTCCCGACCGCCATCGGGCCGCCGCTCTACACCAAGACCTGCCTCTATACCCTCACCCCGGACCGCGACTTCGTGGTCGACCGTCTCCCCGACCAGCCCGGGATCGCCTTGGCGCTGGGGGCCGCCCACGGGTTCAAGTACGCCTCGGTCCTGGGACGCATCCTGGCCGAGCTGAGCGTCGACGGGACGACCCCGTCGGCGCCCGATCTCGAGCGGTTCCGGATCGATCGCCCGATCCTTCTCGAGGCCGATCCGCCCGACCTCGTGGATGGTCTGAACGACATGGTCGGCGCACAGGGCGGGCCGACGTTTGCGCTGAACCGCGCCCTGTGCCAACGTACCGCCAATTCGGGCGCGGAGGGCCCACCAGGAGGAGATCTTCGATGCGACAGCCACTGCGTGGTCGGTTGGCTCGGATCGCGGCTGCGATCGGCCTGACGGCGGCCCTCGTGCTCCCCGGCGCCGCGACCGGTGTCGGCGGCGGACCCGGTCATCCTCAAGGTCGGGACGATCGAGGACCTGCGCTCGCTGAACCCGTACCAGTCGGCCTATTTCCCGGACTACGAGACGTTCCAGCTCAACTACCAGCTCCTCGTCGACTTCGGTCCGAACCTGGAGCCGATCCAGGGGTTCGCCGACAAGTGGGAGCGGTCGTCCGACGGGAAGTCCTGGAAGTTCCACATCCCGGCCGGGATGAAGTGGTCGGATGGCACGCCGGCGTCCTCTGCCGACGCCTGCTTCAGCTACGGCCTGCCGATCGACGCCATCACGAACGACACGAACGTCGGCAACGGCTACATCGATCCGTCGCTGCAAGGACGCGCGCGTCACGCGAGGCGGAGTGCCCCGACGACGAGACCATGATCCTGTACACGGACGACGGGACCACGAAGATCCTCAAGACCTACATCCCGATCCTGCCGAAGCACATCTTCGGCAAGGAGACCTACCTGACCATCGGCACGAGCAACTTGTTCAAGCCGCCGATGGTCGGTACCGGGCAGTACCAGGTCGTCGAGTACACGACCAACCAGATCGTCCACCTCAAGCGGAACCCGAACTACTTCCTGAAGCAGAAGGGGTACGAGGACGAGGTCTTCATCCAGATCTTCAAGAACGCCGACACGATGGTCCAGGCGCTCATCAAGGGCGACATCGATTACGCCCGCGCCATCCCGGTCGAGCAGTTCGACCGGCTGCAGACCGAGCCGAACATCGAGACGGTCGCCGGCAAGTCGAACGGCTGGGTCGAGCTCGGCTTCAACAGCTACGGCACCGGGACCGGCAACACCATCCCGAAGGGCGGTCCGTCCACGAAGGCCCTCCAGGACGTCGCGTTCCGCGATGCGCTGGGCTATGCCATCGACAAGCCGGAGCTTCTCAAGCGGGTCATCGGCGGATACGGCGACGTGGCCACGACCAACGTCCCACCGGTCATGGTCAACACGGAAGCGACGCCGCCGTTCACCTGGCATACCGAACCGACCAACCCGCGAACGTTCGACATCGACGTCGCCAAGCAGAAAGCTCGACGCGGCCGGATACGTCCTCAACGATCAGGGCCAGCGGCTCGACAAGGAGAAGAAGGTCATCAGCCTCAAGCTGGTGATGCCGACCTCGAGCCCGACCTATCCCCAGATCGCGCAGTTCATCGAGGCGTGGTTCTCGCTGCTCGGGATCAAGGTGAGCTCGAGCGTGGTCGAGACCAATGCGCTCTACGACATCATGCTCCCGCCCGAGGCGGACTACGACGACAACCACTACACCGCGGACTACGACCTGTTCATCTGGTCGTGGTATGGCGGCCTGGATCCGAACGTGCTCCTGCAGATCACGATGTGCGACCAGATCGGCACGTCGTCCGACAGCCTCTGGTGCAATCCCGACTACGACAAGCTGTACGCGGATCAGAACGTGGCCGGAGACGATACGGCTCGCAAGGCGATCATCGACCAGATGCAGAACATGTTCTACGACCAGGCGCCGTACCACCTCATCTACTACGACGATGAGCTCGACGCCTACCGGACCGACAAGTTCGGCGGCTGGCAGAACCAGCCGCTCGACACCGGCGTGCCGCTATTCACCTACGGCGTCATCGACTACTCGTTCCTGACCGACGCGAAGGCACCGCCGTCGGCGGCGCCGTCGGCGGCCCCGTCCGAGGCTGCAGTGGCCTCGCCTGGTGGGTCCGGCGCCGCGCCATCGAACGCGGCACCCGCGCCATCCGCTGCGCCGTCCGCGGGGACCGGGGACGGGGCGGCCTCGGGATCGTCGTCGAACATGACGCCGCTCGTGATCGGTGGCGTGCTCGTCGTCGTCGGCGTCGCAGCCGCGGCCCTGATCGCCCGTCGACGGCGGACTGCCGGCGAGGAGGAGTGAACCCCGTCACCGTTGCGCCGCGTTGACCTGACGCGGCACGACGGTGAGCACTCGCTACCTCATCCGGAGGATCGGGCAGGCGATCGTCACGATCGTCCTGATCATGGTGGTCAACTTCTTCCTGTTCCGGCTCATGCCCGGGTCGCCCGAGCGGGCGCTGCCCCGGAACCCGCACCTATCGCAGGAGGTGCTCGCGGCCACACGGGAGCGGTGGGGGCTCGATCAGCCCCTGCCGAACCAGTTCGTCCGATACATGCTGGCGACGGCCCGCGGTGACCTTGGCTACTCCACCAAGTTCGAAGGTCAGTCGGTCGTCGATGTCATCTCCTCGCATTTCTGGCCGACGATCATCCTGTTCGGCGTCGGCGAGGTCATCGCGGTGGTGGCCGGCTTCGCGCTGGGTGCCTACTCGGGCTGGAGACGCGGCGGCCCGGTCGACCTGGTCGGCAACGGACTAAGCCTGATCCTCTATTCGATGCCCTATTTCATCATCGGGATGGCGCTGCTCCTGATATTCGCGACCGAACTCGGGTGGTTCCCGACCTCGGGGATGCTGTCGCTCGGGGCGATCATACCAGAGTCCGATCGATCAATTCCTTGACTTCGCCTGGCACTTCTTCCTGCCGGTCATGACCGTGGCGCTCGGCCTCATCGGGCAGTACTCGATCCTGATGCGCTCGTCGGTGATCGAGACGCTCGGGGAGGACTACGTCACGACCGCCAAGGCGAAGGGCCTGTCGAGCATCCGGATCCTCCGCCGCCACGCGCTGCCGAACGCGATGCTCCCGGCGGTGACGCTGGTGGCCATCAATCTCGGGTACGTCGTGGCCGGAGCGATCACGGTCGAGATCGTGTTCAACTGGCCGGGCCTCGGGACGCTGACCGTCGAGGCGCTCGACGCGCTCGACTTCCCGGTGATCCAGGGTTGCTTCCTCATCCTGTCGATCACGGTCGTCTTCGCCAACCTCGCGTCCGACTTCCTGTACGGCGCGCTGGACCCGCGGGTGCGGACATGAGCGCGTCGGCGACGACCCCCGCAGCACCCGAGGCAATCAGGCCACGCCGGGCGGGCTCGTCCCGGACGTTCTGGCGGCAGTACTCGCGCAACCGCGCGGGCGTGACCGGACTCATCGTGCTCGCCATCTTCTCGATCCTCGCGATCGCCCCGGAGCTCTTCGTCGGACCACTCCAGACCGTGGTCACCGCGACCGGCGAGAAACTCCAGCCACCGAGCCTCGAGTTCCCGATGGGGACCGACTCCTTCGGTCGGAGCGTGCTCAACCTGACCGTCTGGGGGACGCGCATCTCGATCGTCATCGGCCTGTTGGCCACCGTCATCACGATCGTGCTGGGCGCCCTGATCGGGATCGTGTCCGGGTTCGTCGGCGGCAGGACGGACCAGCTGCTGATGCGCGTGACGGACCTGTTCCTCGTGCTCCCGACCTTCGTCCTGGCGATCGTCCTGGCGCCGATCATCCTCGAGATCGTCGGGGCCGACGCCGAGATCGCCGGGATCCGGATCACCTTGGTCGTCATCGTCATCGTCATCGGCATCACGAGCTGGGCGTCGACCGCGCGGGTCATCCGCAGCCAGGTGCTGTCGGTCAAGGAACGAGCCTTCGTCGACCGAGCCCGGGTCATCGGCGCGGGTGGCGGTCACATCATGCGCCGCCACCTGCTGCCCAACGTCGTCAACCTCATCATCGCCAACACCGTGCTGATCTTTGCCGGGGCGGTCCTGACCGAGACGACCCTCGCCTTCATCGGCCTGGGCGATCCATTCCAGCCGTCCTGGGGCCAGATCCTCAACGACGCCCAGAACGTCGGCGCGCCGAGCCTGGGTGCCTGGTGGTGGGTCGCCGGCCCGGCCAGCTGCCTGGTCATCGTCGTCCTGGCGTTCACCCTCGTCGGGAACGCCCTCGACGCCATCCTCAATCCCCGCGCGCAGGGCCGGCGATGAGCGGACCGGTCGATCCGCGGCGGCTGGTCGAATCGGTCGAAGCGACCGAGCGAGCGGCCGAAGAGCTCGACGAGGAGCGCGAGCTTCTCGGGTCGGAAGCCGAGGCACGGGCGGCGTACGAGGCGTCGCTCGAGCACGCGTTGCACGCTGCCCCGGTCGACGCTGAAGGCGCCCTCCACCGCGTCGTAGCCCCGACCGACGCCGAGGGTCGCGCAGCCATCCGCGGCCGGCGCCAGTGGCCGCTTCCCGAAGCAGGCCGATCCGACGGCGCCGCTCCTCGTGGTCGAGAACCTCAAGACCTACTTCACCCTTGAATCGGGGACGGTCAGGGCGGTCGATGGCGTGTCATTCACGCTCCACGACGGCGAGGCGCTGGGGATCGCCGGCGAGTCGGGCTGCGGCAAGACGACGACGGCCCTGTCCCTCGTCCGGCTCCTGCCGTCGAACGCCAGGATCGTCGAGGGCAGCATCAAGCTGTTCGGGATCGACCTCGTGCCGAAGTCGGAGAACGCGCTCCGGCGCTACCGCTGGCGCGAGATCTCGATCGTCTTCCAGGGCGCGATGAACGCCCTCAACCCGGTCCGCCGGGTCGGCGACCAGATCGCCGAACCGCTCGAGGAGCGCCTCGGCATCGAGGCGGGCGAGGCACGCAAGCGGGCGGGGGAGCTGCTCGAGCTGGTCGGCATCCCGAAGGCGCGCCGGCGGGCGTACCCGCACGAGCTCTCGGGCGGGATGCGCCAGCGGGCGATGATCGCGATGGCCCTGGCGTGCGATCCCGCCATCGTGATCGGCGACGAACCGACGACGGCGCTCGACGTGATGGTCCAGGCCCAGATCCTCGAGCTGCTCGAGGAGCTTCGCGAGCGACTCGGCCTGTCGCTGATCCTGATCACCCACGACCTGTCGGTCATCGCCGAGACCTGCGACCGGGTGCTCATCATGTATGCGGGTCGGATCGCGGAGGATGGTCCCGTCGAAGAGGTCTTCCGGCGCCCACGCCACCCGTACACGCAGAAGCTGCTGGCCGCCTTCCCGAACATCCACGCCGACCGGCGGACGCTCGACGTGATCCCGGGTTCGCCGCCCGACCTGCGGGATCCGCCGCCCGGCTGCCGGTTCGCCCCGCGTTGCGCATTCGCCATGGCGATCTGCACGGAGGTCGTGCCGCCGGAGGTCACGTTCGACGGGGTCCGCGTCGCCTGTCACCTCTACCCGGAGGGGAGCGACGGGATCCCGGTCACGACACCGACCGCCGACGCGATCAGGGTGGTGGCCGAGGTCTCGATCGGGGCGGGGGCGGCGCCGGCATGAGCGACGACGAACTCCTTCGTCTCGAAGGGTCTGACGGTCCACTTTCCGATTCGGGGAAGCCTGATCGACTCGATCCGTCGACGTCCGGCAGGGCGTCGTCCGTGCCGTGGACGGGATCGACCTCGTCCTGAAGCGGGGGGAGGTGCTCGGGCTGGTGGGCGAGTCGGGGAGCGGCAAGACGACCACCGGGCGGGTCGTCGTCAAGCTGACTCGGCAGACGACCGGGAAGATCACCTTCGAGGGCAAGGACGTGACTTCCCTCTGGTCGGTCAAGGATCTCCGCGACTACAGACGCCGCGTCCAGCTGATCTTCCAGGACCCGTACGAGACGCTCAACCCGAAGCAGTCGATCTACGACTTCGTGGCCGAGCCACTGGTCGTCAACAAGATCGAGAAGGGGGCAGCCCGACGCGCTCGGGTGATGGCCGCCATCGAATCGGCGGGGTTGCGGCCGGCCGTCGACTTCGCCAACCGCTTCCCGCACGAGCTGTCCGGCGGCCAGCGCCAGCGGGTCGTCATCGCCGGCGCTCTCGTGATGGATCCGGAGGTCATCGTCGCCGATGAGCCGGTGTCGATGCTCGATGTTTCCATACGGACCGAACTCCTGCGGTTGATGCTCGACCTGCGCGTCGAACGCGGGCTGACCTACCTGTTCATCACCCACGACCTGTCGCTCGCCTGGGTCATCGCCGATCGGATCGCGGTGATGTATCTCGGCAAGGTGATGGAGATCGGCCCGGCAGAGGCGGTCATCCGCTCGCCGCGCAACCCGTACACCCAGGCGCTCGTCTCCGTCTCGCCGTCGCCCGATCCGATGACGGTCACCCAGCGCAGTAACCGGACCATCCTCGAGGGAGAGACTCCCGATGCGGCCCATGTCCCGACCGGCTGTCGCTTCCATCCCCGCTGTCCGGTCGCCTTCGATCGATGCCGGGTCGAGGAACCGCCGCTCTTCCAGTTGGGCGATGGCCACGCCGCGGCCTGCTGGCTAGCCGAGCGGGACCAGGTACCGGCCGAGGAACCCGTCGGCATCGCGCCGCTCGCGGAGGCCGTCTCGTGACCGACCCGGTTCCGCTCTCGACGGCGATGGTCGCCGACCTGCTCGTCGCGTCGGGATCCACGGTGGTCGCGGAGCTGATCGCCCTTGGGGATGCCGGCGGCTGGCGGCCCGAACCGGGCGAATGGAGTGCCAACGAGTGTGCCGGGCATCTCATGGAGGCGGAGCGCCGCGGGTTCGCGGGACGCATCAGCCGGATCCTCGAGGGGTCGCCGGGCGTCCCCGTGGCGCTCGAGGGCTGGGACCCGCCGGCCGTCGCCGAGGCGCGGCGCGACGACCTCCGCGCGGCCGCCGAACTTGCGGCGGAGTTCGAGACCCTTCGGGCCGACAGCATCAGACTGATCCGCGCGCTGCGGCCGGCTGATCTGTCACAGGCCGGCATCCACCCGGAGGTCGGCCCGTTGCGGGTCGACGAGCTGCTCGGTGAATGGGTCCACCACGACCGGAACCATGTCCGCCAGATGCTGGCCGTCACCCAGGCGCGGGTCTGGCCGCAGATGGGCAACGCCCAGCGGTTCTTCCTGGAGGACCTCTAGGCAGTCAGGCCGCCGGCTCCTCCGCGCCCATCTCCGTCGCCCTGAAGATGCCCCAGCCGATGATCCCGCCGAGGGTCGGGCCGATGAGGTAGATCCACAGGCCCGTCAGATCGCCACCGATGAGTGCCGAGCCGATCGAGCGGGCCGGGTTGACCGACGAGCCGGTGACGGTTGCGATCGCGAAATGGATGGCGACCAGGGTGAGCGGGATGACGATCCCCGCCAGGCTCGGAGTCCGCTTCGATGCGGTGAGGATGACCAGCAGGAAGATGGCCGTGAAGACCGTCTCAAGGATCACCGCGCTGACATCGCTGATGCCGGCTCCGGGCTTGGTGATGCCGGCTGCGACCGCGGACTGGCTGACCGTGACCAGGATGACGGCCGCCGCCCCGATGGCGCCGATGATCTGGGCGACGATATAGCCGGCCCCTTCGATCGCCGTCGTGCGCTTGTCAAGGATCATGGCCACGGTGACCGCCGGGTTGAAGTGTCCACCCGAGATGTGCCCGAACGCGAAGATCGCGGCGAGCAGGCCGAGACCGAACGAGAACGGCACGATCAGCAAGTTGGCGGTGGGCGGGGTGGCGAGGCCGATCGCGGCCACCGACGCGTAGCCGGCCATCATGAACATGAACGTGCCGACCAACTCGGCGAAATACTTGCGAGCGTTCATCATCCCTCCGACTGCGAACTTGGGCTGGGCGCGTCCACGATACCCACCGTGGCAAGCGCCGCGCGAATCAGGAGCGCGTCGCGCCACGTTCGGCACAGGACTTCGACGAGCTCGAGGCGGTCCGCCGCGTGATCAGCGTCGCGTCCGACGGCGATCGCGCCGTGTCGTTCGAGCAGGACCGCCGAGGCCCACGGCTCCGGCGACTCGGTCAGAGCGGCCACGACCCGGGCGGCCAATTCTGGACTTCCCGGGACACCCAGCGCGACCAGCGGCAGGCGCGGGAGCAGAAGCGCCGTCTCCGGGAGCGCGGCGGGGTCGGGCCGTTCACCGGCCAGGGTGAGCGCCATCGCCGAGGGGAGGTGGGCATGGGCCAGCGCGCCGATCTCCGGGCGGGCGGCATGGACCGCGAGGTGGATCGCCAGGTCCGAAGTCGGCCGATGGCCGTTCCGCGATACCGGCTCGCGATCCGGGTGGTCCAGCCAGACCACGACCAGGTCATCCGGTTCCAGTTCGTCCTTGTGACGACCCGCGGGCGTGACCAGGAGCCGGTCGGCATCGAGGCGAACCGACAGGTTGCCCTCGCCGGCGGCGATCAGGCCGCGGGCGCCGAGTCGACGACCGGAGCGGATGATGCCCTCGATCGCGCCCGCCATCTCCATCGGCACATCGTACGGGGCGCCCGTGGGCGAGCGCTCGGTCGCTACCATCCGGACGTGCCCCCCGAACCGGACGTCGATGCGCTCGCCGAGAACCACGACTTCAAGGTCCTGCTGGCGAGCCAGGGCATCTCCGCGATCGGCGACGCGGTCAGCTTCACGGCACTGCCCCTGCTCGTTCTTGCGCTGACCGGGTCCGGCCTTGCGAT
Organism: uncultured Chloroflexia bacterium; assembly: GCA_963746865.1. GTDB lineage: Bacteria > Chloroflexota > Limnocylindria > Limnocylindrales > CSP1-4 > SPCO01. Next base: position 295,792 of record CAVVDB010000004.1, on the reverse strand, counting down.
GGGCGTCGTCGGTGCCCTCCAGACCATCCCGGACTTTGCCCTCGGGATGGTCGCCGGCGCCATGGCCGATCGGAGCGATCGCAAGCGGATGATGTTCCTGGCCGACCTCGGGCGAGCGGGCCTGACCGCGCTCATCCCGCTATCGGTCGCGCTCGGCGGCCCGACGATGGCGGTGATCCTCCTCGTCGCGGCGCCGACGAGCATCCTCCGCTCATTTTTCCTTGCCGGCTACACGGCCTCCATCCCCGCGCTCGTCGGGCGTGGCCAGCTCGCCCGGGCGAATTCGTACTTCGAGGCCATCTATTCGATGGGCTACATCCTCGGGCCGGCCATCGCGGGCATCCTGGCGGCGACGATCGGGCCTGGTCCGACGCTGGCGATCGACGCCCTGTCGTTCGGCCTGTCGGCCGTCGGCCTCGCCTTCGTCCGGCGCGATCTTCGGGCGCCGGTCGACCGCCCGCGACAGCCGCTCCTGACCGAGATCCGCGAGGGGATCGACTACATCGTTGCCAGCCCGTTCCTGCGCTCGATGATCCTGTTCTGGGGCACGGTTTCCATCCTCATCGCGCCACTGGTGATGACCCTCACCGTGATGGTCACCCGCGACCTCGGGCTGGCGCCGTCGGTGTTCGGCCTCCTCCTCGCCGCGTACGGGATCGGCACTGTGGCAGGCGCGCTGCTGAGCGCGCGGCGCCTGGGTCACGGTCATGTCGGTCGCGTCCTGCTCGGCGGGAGCGCGGTGATGGGCGTGATGCTCGTCGTGCTGTCGTTCAGCAGCGCCGTCCCGGTCCTGCTCGGCCTCAGCGTCGTCGCGGGCGTCGCCCAATCGATGGTCCTCGTGACCTACATCACGCTTCGGACGGCCTACTCGCCGGACGCGCTCCTCGGGCGAATCGGCAGCACGGCGAGGACGATCTCGCTCGGCCTGCAGCCGATCGGGCTGCTGGTCGGCGGCGTCCTGATCGACCTGACCAGCGGGTCGACGACCATCGCTCTCATCGGAGGTGGCGTGGTCCTGGCCAGCCTAGCCTTCTGGCCGGTTCGTGCCCTGCGCCACGCGTCACTGGCGCCGCGTTGACCGGTCGCGCTTCAGGCGGCTGCCGCGAGGGCCTCCGCGCTGGACGGATCCACCAGCGTGACCGAGACCGCGCACTCGGCACACCGGAACGCGTCGCCATCGCCGTCCGACTCGATCGACGCCTCGCCCGTGCACCACGGGCACTCGACTTGCAGCATCGTCATCGCCACCTTTCCGGATCCATCAGGGATCACCGGGGCCGACGATGCCGGATGGTCGTGACAGCTAGCCTGTCAGACCGCTACGACGCGCCTCGGGATCGGTAGCGAAAGCAGCCCGGGACGTGGTCGTCGACCAGGCCCACGCTCTGCATGAACGCGTACACGATCGTCGAACCGACGAACCGGAACCCGCGCCGACGGAGGTCGGCCGAGAGGGCATCGGAGGCGGGCGTCGTCGCGGGGACGTCGGCCATCGAGGCGGATTCGGGCCGCCGGCGCGCCGGCGGCGGGACCATCGACGCGAGATATCGCTCGAACGAGCCGAACTCGTGCGCCGTTGCCAGGAAGGCAGCCGCGTTGCCGATCGTCGCATCGATCTTCGCGCCGTTTCGGACGATCCCGGCGTCGGCCATGAGGCGCGCTCGATCGGTCCCGTCGAAGGCGGCGACAGCGACCGGGTCGAAGCCGCCGAATGCCGCCCGGAACGCCTCGCGCTTGCGCAGGATGGTCGACCATGAGAGGCCCGCCTGGAACGACTCGAGCGCGAGTCGCTCGAACAGTTCGACATCGTCGTGGACCGGCGTTCCCCACTCGTCATCGTGATAGGCGACCATCAGCGGATCCGGGTTCGGACCGTCCGCTCCGGCCCAGGCGCAGCGAGGTCGAGACTCGATCACGTTGGTCACGATACCCGCATCCATTGGCGGCTACGCTGGCGGGGTGAGCCTTCGCTGCTATCTCGGTCATGGCGCCAGTGGGTCCGCGGCCACCATGGCGCCGTTCGTCGCCGGCTTGGTCGCCCGCGGGATCCAGGCCGTCGCGATCGACCTCCCGAAGCGTCGCGCGGAGGACGCGGTCCCGGCCTTCCACCTCGTCGTGCCATCGGCCCGGGACGTCGCCATCGGCGGTCACTCGTACGGCGGGCGGGTCGCGAGCCTGGCCGCCGCGGAACCAGGTGCGCCATACGCCGCCCTCGTCCTGTTCAGCTACCCGCTCCACCCACCCGGCGCACCGGAGCGGACGGAGGCCCGGATCGCCCACTGGCCGGCCATCCGCTGTCCGGTCCTGCTGCTATCGGGCGAGTCGGACCCGTTCGCCCGGATCGAGCTGCTGCGGACCGCCGTCGGCACCCTGGCGGAGGCCGAGCTGGTCACCTACCCGCGTCTCGGACACACGCTCAAGCCCGTGCTTGGCGACGCCCTCGACCGCGCCGCGGCCTTCCTCCTGCGAGTCGCGGCCGGTTGACGAGCGCACCGGAAAAACGTCGGGCTGTGGATAACTCGCTTGTCTCGGGTCCGCCCGACCCGTATCCTGACCGTCCCCCCAGGCATCGCGCGACATCGGGTCGCTCGACCTACGACACCGTATCGATGTCGCCGCCAGCGACGCCACCGTCGGTCCCTGACCGCAGCCGGCGCCCCCGACGACGACCCGGCCGACGCTCGGCGCGCTCACCGCGCCGTCCCGGTGGGAAGGAGCTCCATTGCGAGTGCTGTCCGGCCGCCTCAAGGCGGTCTTCGTCGCCCTTCTCGCGACGATCATGCTCATCGGCGTCATCGGACCCGCGACGACCCTGGCGGCTGACCCGCCCGGTCTGGCGCGGTTCATGTACGCGATGGGACAAGCCGAGTCAGGCGGGCGCTACACCGCGAGGAACGCCACCTCGGGTGCGTACGGGAAGTATCAGATCATGCCGTCGAGCTGGCGGGCCTGGGCGGGCCGCTATCTCGGCAATTCCCGTGCCAAGCAGACCCCGGCCAACCAGGAGTTCGTCGCGGCGGCCAAGTTCCGCGCCCTGTACAAGGGGCTGCAGAGCTGGCGCCGGGTCGCCTACTGGTGGTTGACCGGTTCGAGCCGGACGTCGGGTTGGTCGGCCTACGCCACCAAGTACGTCACCAAGGTGATGCGCATCTACAAGGCCACCACGGACGCGAAGCTTGGCGCCGGGGCGAACCTCCAGCACTTCTCCGAGAAGAGCGCCAGCATCGCCTACACCGGATCGTGGCGCTCGGCGACGCATGCCGGGTACGCCGGCGACGCCGTTCGCTATGCGACCGCCGCCGGCGCGACGGCGACCTTCAGCTTCACCGGCACGAAGGTCATCTGGTATGGCCCGGTCGGGCCGACCCGTGGCAAGGCGCGGATCCTGATCGACGGGACGGCGGTCAAGACCGTCGACCTCGGCGCCGGCTCGTTCACGGCCCACAAGGCCATCTTCAGCAAGAGCTGGGCGACGGTCGGCAAGCACACTCTCGTCATCGAAGTCGGCGGGACCGCCGGTCGCCCGTATGTGGCGATCGACGAACTGGCGGTCGCGAAGTAGGGGATCAGCGAGCCGCCAGGACCTCGATCTCGACGCGGTAGTCCGCGGCCAGGGCGGTCACGCCCACCGTCGCCCTGGTCGGCGGATCCGTCGGGAAGTACTCGCGATAGACGGCGTTCATCGCGGCGAAGTCCTCGAAGTCACGTAGGTAGACCGTGGCCTTGACCACGTCCGCGTAGTCGAGCCCGACCGCCCGTAGCAGCCGGCCGACGTTGTCGAGCATCGCCCGGGTCTCCGGTCCGATCCCGCCCGGGACCGCGCCGTGGCCGCCCGGCGCGTCGCCGACCTGGCCGGCGAGGAAGACGAACCCATTGGCCTCGACGACCTTCGAGAATGGATAGCCGCCCGGCTCGAGGCCGGGTCCGGTCGGGACGGTCTTTGGCACGGCGTCCTCCTATGGCTGGGTCCGCCCTAGAGTAGCCTTTGGGCGATGGCGGCGATCGCGACCTCCGGGCTGACCAAGCACTACGGCCGGGCCATCCCCATCCACCCGCCGGGACGGCCGCATGCCGCGGTCGTCCGTGCCCTCGAGGACCTTGACATCGAAGTCCGCGAGGGCGAGATCTTCGGCTTCCTCGGTCCCAACGGTGCGGGCAAGAGCACCATGATCCGGCTTCTCCTTGGGTTCCTCCACCCGACGGCCGGCCGGGCCTCGGTCCTCGGCCTCGACACCGTCCGTGACTCGGTCGCCATCCGCTCCCGGGTCGGCTACCTGCCGGGCGGGATCGCCTTCTGGGACAGCCTCACCGGCGAGCGGTTGCTCGACGAGCTGGCCGCGATGTCCGGACGTCCGCCCGACCGTCGCGCCGAGCTGGTCGATCGACTCGAGCTGTCGCCAGCTACCCTTCGCCGCCCCGTCCGTGACTACTCTCGCGGGATGCGCCAGAAGCTGGGCGTCATCCAGGCCCTCCAGCACGATCCGGAGCTGGCGATCCTGGACGAGCCGACCGAGGGGCTGGACCCGCTCATGCAGCACCAGTTCTACGCGATCCTCGAGGAGCTGCGTGCAGCCGGCCGGACGATCTTCTTCTCGTCGCACGTCCTGTCCGAGGTCGAGCGCGTGTGCGACCGGGTCGCCATCGTCCGCCAGGGCCGGCTCGTGGCGCTCGAGGACATCCCGACCTTGCTGGCCCGGCGCAAGCGGAACGTCGAGATCCGCCTCGAGGGGCCGGCCCCGCAGCTGGCCGGCGTGCCAGGGGTCTCGGAGGTGCGGATCGAGGACGGACGCCTGAGCTGCCGGCTCGAGGGCGACATGGCCCCGTTCCTGGCCGCCATCTCCGAGCTGGTCATCCACGACCTGACGATCGAGCCCGCACGCCTCGAGGAAGCATTCCTCGAGTTCTACGAGAGCGACGTCATCGCGGACCCAGTCGCGGCCGACCACCGTGCCGACCCGCCGAGGACGGTGGGCGCGTGAATGTCGCCCTGTTCGGGCACACGTGGCGGGCCAACCGGACGCGCCTGCTGATCGTCGCGGTCGCCCTCGGGATCTGGGGCTCCCTCCTGCCGATCATCTACGATTCGTTCGGTGCCAGCTTCAAGGACATCCTCGACAGCGGCGCGTTCCCGCCGCAGTTCGCGCAGTTCGGGGGCGGCGACATCTTCTCCCTGACCGGGTCGGTCGCCATCGGCTTCATCCACCCGATCGCAGTCGGCCTCAACCTCGTCTTCGCGGTCGGGTTCACCACGGCCGCTATCGCCGGCGAACGGCAGCGTGGCACGCTCGAGGTCCTCCTATCGCGGCCGATCTCGCGGCGCCGCGTGTACGGCACCCTGGCCCTCGCTGGCGCGCTGTTCGTCGGCGTCGCGACGCTCGGGTCGATCGCCGGCTCCGTCATCGGATCGAGCCTGACCGGCCGGACGGCGGAGCTCGGGGTCGGCCAGCTGCCGCTCCTGTGGTTCAACGGTGCGCTGCTCTACTGGGCCATCGGGGCGATCGCGCTGCTCGCGTCGGCGTCGTTCGATCGCCTGTCGCAGGCGCTCGGCCTGACGCTCGCCATCGTCGTCGTGTCGTACTTCCTCGACGTGCTCGGCTCCCTCTGGCCGGACGCCGAGGGATTGCAGCCGTATTCGCTGTTCTACTACTTCGACCCGAAGGCGATCCTGACCGGCTTCCCCGATGCCGCCGACCTGGCCGTGCTCGGGGCGGTGGCGCTGGTCGCCATCGGCCTGACCCTCATCATCTTCCCGCGCCGCGACCTCGCCGCTCCGAGCTGACCGGCGCCGGGTCGCTGCCGAGCTACTCCCCGGCCGATCGCCACGCGTCGCGCAGCTTCATCCGCCCGCCGACCTGCAGGACCGCCCCGGAGTAGACGCGCGCGCCGATGACGAACAGGACCCAGATCCCGGCCATCGTGATGAGCGCGGACAGGCCGATCTGCCAGGCCGGGATGGCATCGAACGCGGCCCGCAGCGGGACGACGAACGGCGCCGACGGCGGCAGGAACGTCGCGATCGTGGCGACCGTTCCGTCCGGTTCGCTGATGACCGCGAAGATGGCCACGAAGTAGCTGATCATGGCGATCATCGTGACCGGGGTCGACGCGTTCGAGGCCTCCTCCATCCGCGACGCGAGCGCACCGAGGAACCCGAGCGCGGTCGAATAGAGCAGGTAGCCGAGGACGAACCAGACGACCAGCAGGGCCACCGCCCCAGGGGTCGTGGTCGGCAACGCCAACCGGTTCGTCGCCAGCGCGGCGATCAGCGCGGCCAGGACGAAGACGAGCAGCTGGACGACCCCCAGCACGCCGATGCCGAGGACCTTGCCCATCAACAGGTCACGCGCGCGGACGGTCGACAGGACGACCTCGACGACGCGGCTCTGCTTCTCCTCGACCACCCCGGTCAGGACCGTGAAGCCGAAGCTGAAGATGCCGACCAGGATGAGCACGGCGCCGATGTTCGCGAACAGGAAGCGCGCCTGATCATCCTCGGTCTGCGGGTCGAGGGCCGCGACCGCCGGCGGTTGCTGGGCGGCCGCCAGCGCGCCTTGATCGACGTTGCTCTGGTCGAGGACGGCCCCGACGCGCAGCGCGATGGTGGCCGCCGAGATCATCTGTGCGACGGCCTGGTCGGTCTCCTCCTTGAAGCGGACCTCGCCCGGGCCTGACAGGTCGGCCGGCATCTCGACGACGACGTCGACCGAGCCGTCATCGAGCGCCTTGTCCGCGGCGGCCACATCCGGGTAGCTCGAGACCGCCACGTTCCTGTCGAAGCGCTCCGCGCTCGCTTCGATGGCGGCAGCGAGGGCGATCGGCGCCGGCTCGACGATCCCGACCTTGGTCACTGTCTCGCCGCCGAACAGGAGGGCCGGGACGATGAACGATCCGACCACGATGAGCGTCGTGAACAGCACGCTCAGGATGAAGCCGCGGCTCCTGCCCCGTTCCAGGATCTCGCGCCGCGCGACCAGCCAGACACTCCGCCAGCGTCGCATCACGCCACCTCCCGGGTCGCTTCGTCGGGCGTCACGGCTTCCATGAACAGTTCCGAGAGCTTCGGAGGTTGGTAGGCGAACGTCCGGACTTCACCCGCCGCTCGCGCCCGGGCGAGCAGCTCGTCGAGATCGACCGACCGATCGACCAGCAGCTTGACCCGATCGCCGGATCGGTCGAGGACCGTCAGGTCGGCGCGCTCGTCCAGCCAGGTGCCGTCCGACCCGACGACCTCGACCTCGAGGTGCTGTCGCCCGGACGCGGTCTTGAGTTCGTCGATGGCCCCCGAGGCGACGACCCGCCCGCGAGCGATGATGACGACGTCCTCGCAGACATCCTCGACCAGGTCGAGCTGGTGGCTCGAGAAGACGACCCCGACGCCCGCCGCCGACCGCTCGCGGACGACCTCGGTCATGGTCGCGATGCCGATCGGGTCGAGACCCGAGAACGGTTCGTCGAGGACGAGCAGTTCGGGGTCGTGAACGAGCGCCGTGGCCAGCTGGACCCGCTGCTGATTGCCGTGGGACAGCTCCTCGAGCTTCGACTTGGCCCGGTCCGCCAGGCCCATCCGATCGAGCCAGCGCAGCGCAGCGTCGTTGGCGACCCTGCCCGGCATCCCGTGCTGCTGGGCGAAGTAGCTCAGCTGCTCGGCGACCCGCATCCGCGGGTAGAGGCCCCGCTGCTCGGGCATGTACCCGAAGCGCAGTCGCGCGTCTCGGTCGACCGTGGCGCCCCGCCAGCGGACGTCGCCCCGGTCCGGTCGGGCGAGCCCGAAGATGCAGCGCATGGTCGTCGTCTTGCCCGCGCCGTTGGGGCCCAGGAAGCCGACGATCCGGCCGGGCCGCGCGATGAAGGTCGCGCCGTCGAGGGCGGTCACCACGCCGTAGCGCTTGGCGAGGTCGAGGATCTCGAGCATGGTCGATGGGTCTCCTATGCGATCTCGAGGATCCGATAGCGAGTCTCCCCGGCCGGGGTGGCGACCGCGACCTGATCGCCGATATCCCGTCCCAGCAGCGCCCGCCCGACCGGCGACGACGACGAGATCCGACCGCGGGCCGGATCGGACTCATCGGCGCCCACGATGGTGTAGGTCACGGCCTCACCGTCGTCATCGAGGGTCACCACGGACCCGAGACCGACTCGCGAGCCGGCCGTCGGCGCCTCGACGATGACCGCCGTGCGGAGTCGTGCTTCGATCGCCTGGACCCGACCCTCGAGGAACGATTGCTCCTCGCGCGCAGCGTGGTACTCGGAGTTCTCCTTCAGGTCGCCGTGCTCCTTGGCCGTCCGGATCCGGGCGATGACCTGGGGACGCTTGACCAGCGTCAGCTCGCCGAGCTCGGCGCGCAGTCGCGCCTCGCCCTCGATCGTCAGCGCCTCGGCCGCGTGCGACGGTGGTGGCGCGACGACGGCCGGGCTCGTCGGCCGTCGTCGTGCGCGCTCCGGTCCTCGCGGCGGTCGTCCGACGCTTCGGCTCGGGCGGCTCGCCGTTGGCGCCCTCTGCGTCGCCATCGGGGAGCACGACGACACGCGTCGGTGGCAGCGGGGCGTCCACCGGCTGCGCGATGAGCGACCCGCTCAGGCCGGTCACCTTGCGCTCGCCGGTCGCGGTCCGGAGGTTGGCCCAGGGGAGCAGGACGGCCGTATCGGGCAGGCTCGCGATGTCGGACGCCGGCAGTCGCTCGGCGAACGCAGTCAGGAGCGCGTCCTCGTACTCCTCGGTCGCCGCGGTCGGTGCCCACCAGACCCTCATCCCATCGAGCGAGCGCAACGTCCGCAGCCAGTGCGCGCTCGGATTCGGCCGACGATCGCCGAGTTCCGTCTGGCCGATGGCGGCGACCCGCCGGGCGACGGATGCATCGGATGCGCCGACGTAGAGGATGGATCGCGATGGCAACCAGAACGAGGCCAGCCTCGCCGCGAGCGCCTTCGACGTCGGCCGCTCGCCGTCGAGTCGCAACGACTCGACGCGTTCGATCCACTTCCCGACCCGTGTCAGCTCGATCGGCGCACTCGCCAGCGGGGCCGGCAGTTCGATGATGAAGACCCCGGGCCCAGATGCCGGCACCGGTCGTCCCCAGACGATCGGCCCGTCGGCCATGAGCCCCACGGCACGAAGGAGCGACGCGGCGCCAAGGTCGTCAGTCATCGTCCGATGGTACAGGCGGACGGCTCGCGCTATGGTGCGGCCATCATGTCGAGCGACTCGTCCCGATGAGCCCCGCCGTCCGACGGCCGGTCATCGCCGTCGCACTGGTCGCGGTCGTCCTCGGCGGATGGGTCGGCCTGGCCCCGTCGACGGCCATCCCGGCCGACCAGGTCGCGACCACGGCGTCCTTCGGGCCGGCAACTTCGCCCTCCGGGCAGGCGCCGGCAACGGTCGTTTCACCATCACCGTCGGCGTCGATCGGCGTACAGCCGACCGGCTCGCCGGGCAGCCCAGGCGACCGGCCGACCGCATCCGGTCCGGTCGCGCCGCCGGCGCCGCCTCCACCAAGTGCCACGCCGGCCCTCCGGGCGGCCCTCGATGCTCGCCTCGCGCAGCTGCGTGCGAAGTCGGGGATCCCGGGCGTTTCGGTGACCGTCATCTTCGCCGACGGTTCGTCCTGGCACGGCAACGCCGGACTCGCCGACGTCGCCGCCGGCCGGGCGGTCGCCTCCGACACGGCCTACTCGGTCGCCAGCATCACCAAGACGTTCACCGCGGCGCTCATCCTCGGGCTGGTCGACGATGGCCGGCTGCGCCTCGACTCGACCGCGAAGGCCTTCCTGCCGGCCGTCGCCATCGACCCGAAGATCACGGTCCGGCAACTGCTCGACCACACCAGCGGCCTGCGCGACTTCTACTTCGATCCCCGGATCGACAAGGCCCTGCTCGCCAAGCCCGGCCGTGTCTGGGATGCGAAGCGATCGCTCGGCTACGTCGGCAAGCCATATGGCAAGCCAGGGGCGGCGTGGCACTACTCCAACACGAACTACCTGGTCCTGGGGCTCGTCGCGGAAGCCGTGGGCGGTGCCCCGCTCGCGACCCAGCTGCGCGACCGGTTCTTCAGCCCGTTGGGCCTGACGCACACGTGGTATCAAGGCGCTGAAGCACCGAAGGGCCCCTTCGCGCGGGGCTACCGCTTCACCGGGGCGGGCTCGAAGCTCCCGCCGATCAGCCTGTCGGACGGATCGGCGGTCGTGCCATTCACCTCGGTCGTGACCGCGTCGGGCGGCGCGGGCTCGATCGCCAGCAGCGCCGACGATCTCGCGCGCTGGGCGGCCGCGCTGTACGGCGGCGATGCCCTGGCGCCCGGCATGCGGGACGCGATGGTCGGCGCCGTCGTCCCGACCGCCAAAGGGGAGCTGGCGACCGGCTACGGCCTGGGCGTCCAGGTCGTCGATATCGGGGGTCGCCGGACCTATGGCCACTCGGGTCGGTTCCTTGGCGCCCGGACGGCCGTGCGCTGGCTGGCGAACGAGCGGGTCGCGATCGCGGTCCTGACCAACCAGAGCCGGGCAGACCCGAACGCGCTCCTGGCCGAGCTGCTCAAGGTCGTCTTCCCGCCGCCGGTGTCGCCGGCTCCGCAGCCATCGGCATGCCCGGCGTGCGTCGTCGTCCGGTGACCGCGTGGTGGTGCCAGTAGGCACCGGAATCGCTCCGACCCGTACCAGCAGCGGGTGCGAGCGGTACCCACGGGTCGTACCCGGATCGGTCCAGGCCGGTGAGACTCTGGGCACGCCCAGAAGGGACGACGATGGCGATCCGTGTCGATGCCTACACGAGCGGGGGAATGGCAAGCGGCGTCCTTGCGCGCCCCGGAGCGCTCCGCGACGCCCTCGAAGAGAACGGCGCGCTGCCGCTCGATGGCGCCGCCTGGCAGGGCATCGATGAGGCGACCCCGCAGCCCGCCGGCTCCCTGACCATCCCGAGCGACGACATCCTGATCGCCGTGGGGGATGACGACCCGGGGATCCCGGTCCATGCCGCGTGGCATCGCATCCAGCTGGAATCCGGTCCGTACACGGTCGAGGGTGAGCTCGCCACGATGCCCGGCTTCGATCCGGGCCGCGCGTTGACCCGTCCGTCAGGCGAGTTCCTGATGCTGCGCGACATCCGCCTGTCGGTCCGTGCACGACCAGAGGCCGGGGTCGCCGTCGGCGACCATGCGCTGGTCAACCGCTACACCGTCGACCGGATCCGGGCTGACCTGATGCTCGGGTTCTTCTTCCCGGGTGCCGAGGTCGATCCGATCGGCACTGCCGGCGGGGTCGCCTAGCTCCCGGTCCCGGCTCCCGCGCGACGTCGCACCGGCTTGCGGTGGGCGTGGTGTTCCGGACTGGTCCTCGCGTGACCGGCCCGCGCACCCAGGGGTCTGGGTTCGGCGTCGCGATCGGGGATGAACCCCTCCTCGACCGTCCACGGGATCGCCTGCTTGAGCATCCGCTGGACAGCCGCGCAACAGGTCGGTCTCGTCGATGCACACCAGCGAGATCGCCTCGCCCGTCGCGCCGGCGCGTCCGGTCCGACCGATCCGATGGATGTAGTCCTGCGGGTTCCACGGAAGCTCGAAGTTGACGACGACCGGCAGATCCTCGATGTCGAGCCCTCGCGCGGCCACGTCGGTCGCCACGAGGATCCGGATATCTCCGGACTTGAAGCCCTCGAGCGCCCGCGTCCGCTCCGGTTGTGAGCGGTCCGAGTGGATCGCCACCGCGTCGAGGCCCTCACGGTCCAGGCGTGTCGCGAGTCGGCTCGCGGCGAGCTTGGTCCGGGTGAAGACGAGGACCTGGCGCAGGTCGTCCTTCCGGATCAGGTGCGCGAGGAGCGCCTCCTTGCGATCCCGGTCGACCGGATAGACAAGCTGGCGGATCGCCTCGAGGGTGGTGTTCCGGGCCGCCACTTCGACCGTCGCCGGGTCACGAAGGATCCCGCCCGAGAGTCGGCGGATGTCGTCCGAGAAGGTCGCCGAGAACATCAGGTTCTGCCGCTTGGCCGGCAGCAGGGCGATGATCTTCTGGATGTCAGGCAGGAACCCCATGTCGAGCATCCGGTCGGCCTCGTCGAGGACGAGGATCTCGACCTGTCCGAGGTTCGCGACGCGCTGGCCGACGAGGTCCAGGAGTCGGCCGGGGGTGGCCACCAGGATCTCCACGCCGGCCCGCAGGGCCTTGATCTGCGGGTCCATCGGGATCCCGCCATACACGACGGTCGAGCGCAGCGGCACCGTTCGGCCGTAGGTGTGAACGCTCTCGTCGACCTGCATCGCGAGCTCACGGGTCGGGACGAGGATGAGGACCCGGACCGGGTGTCGGGCAGGGGAGAAGCTCGTATTCGCCTGTCCCCGCAGGCGATCGAGGATGGGCAGCACGAAGGCCGCGGTCTTGCCGGTCCCGGTCTGGGCCGCGGCAAGGACGTCGCGCCCGTCGAGGACGAGCGGGATGGCCGCTGCCTGGACCGGCGTCGGGGTCTCATACCCCTCCTCGGCGACCATGCGCACGAGGTCGGCCGACAGGCCGAGTGAATCGAAGGTCAAAGGGTTCGCTCCCGTGTGGTCCCGCCGCGGGCACCGTGGGGAGCGCGACGGTGGCCCGGTCTCCGTGCGTCGATGGACGCGGGCGGTGACGGGCCGCCCGGAGCATACCGGAAATGGCTACGATCGGGCCGTGACCGCCGCCGGGACCCGCGCACTCGACGTCGTCCGTCGGGCGGGCGTGGTCCACGAAGTCCACCCGTACGAGTCGCCCGAGCCGCACGGGCGAGCGCGCGACGACCGTCCGAGCTATGGCGTCGACGCCGCGATCGCCCTCGGCATCCCTTCGGATCGGGTCTTCAAGACCCTGGTCGCGACGGTCGACGGACGGACGGTCCTGGCGGTCGTCCCGGTCGACCGCGGAACTCGACCTGAAGCGGCTCGCCGAGGCGTGTGCGGGTCGCCGGGCCGCGCTCGTCGATCCCGCGCAAGCCGAACGAGCGACCGGCTACGTCATCGGCGGGATCAGTCCGCTCGGGACGCGCCGGTCGTTCCCGGTCGTCGTCGATGCCACCGTGAACGAGCACGAATCCGTCTTCGTTTCCGCGGGTCGCCGAGGTCTCCAGCTCGAACTCGCACCGGCCGACCTGGTGCGCCTGTGCAGCGCGCATTCGGTTCCGATCGCGAGGGACCATGGTCCGGGATGACAGGAGAGGGCCCCGGCTGGCATACTGACCGCACTCCCAGGCCAGCACCGTAGACAGGCTCAACAGAAGACCGCCGCCCCCCACGGCAGAACCCTGTCACAGCTCGGGTGTCCCCTGGTCACCCGGATCGGTCCGCCGATCCACCCCCGGATTCGTCGCGTCTTCGACGCGTCGTCCGAAGACGACCATGGTCGTCAGCCTCTCTGCCGCCAGCGGCACCACCCACCGTCATCGCGCGTCACCGCGTGATGTTCCGGCGGAGAGGAGGCAAGAATCTTGCCAGTCCCCGAAACGGGCGCCCAGCGGGCGTCGTCCAAGTGGTCGGTCCGGCTGACCGTCCTCACCCTCGCATTCGCACTTGGTGGCCGCGTTCGGCATCGCGGCGAACCCCACCTCGACGGCGGCGGCCGGGATCAAGGTGGTCGTGGTCGTCGGCCCGGTCGAGTCGAGCACCGCGAAGTACATCTCGAACGGCAAGTACCTCGCCGATCTCGCTCGCAGCTACGGGGCCAGCGTGACCGAGATCTACAGCCCGAACGCGACATGGGCCCGGGTCAAGGCGGCCGCCCAGGGCGCGAAGGTCCTCATCTACCTCGGTCATGGCAACGGTTCACCCAGTCCGTACGGCGCGTGGTCGAAGTACTCCAAGGACGGGATGGGCCTCAACGCCACAGCGGGTAACGGCCACAACAACCGCAAGTATTACGGCGAGTACTACTTCCAGACGCAGGTCAAGCTGGCGGCCAATGCGGTGGTCATCCTCAACCACCTGTGCTACGCGTCCGGCAACTCCGAGCCGGGTCGGGCGGATCCGACCAGGGATGTCGCCAAGCAGCGCGTCGACAACTACGGTGCGGGCTTCCTGCGGACCGGCGCCAAGGCCGTCTTCGCCGAAGGCACCAAGAACGCCGGGTACATCCTGTACAACCTGTTCAAGACGAGCAAGACGATCGGCGAGATCTTCCAGGGCTCGGCGAACTTCGATGGCCGCTACGACTTCCAGTTCCAATCCAGGCGCAACGCCCAGTTCCGGGCCTGGATGGACCCGAAGGCGCCGACCAAGTACTACCGCTCGGTGATCGGCAACCTCGGGTTGAGCGCGAAGACGTTCCGCGGGAGCTGACGCCGTTCGTCTCCAGTCTCTGAGCGAGACCCCGGTCCGGGATCGTCCCGGACCGGGGTCTCTTGCTGTGCCTCGGCCTCTGCGGTCAGCGCCGTGGTTACAAAAGTGATTGTGAGACTTGACAAAGTGAAAGGTATATTGCTATAACATGACCAGAACGATCACAACACGCGACAAAGGATGTGCGTCATGCTCGATCTGGCCCTCTTCCACCTGACCCACGACGATCGCCAGCGAGAAGCCTCGGCCGACCTGCGCCGCCGTCAGCTCGCGAAGGCAGTCGAAGCCTCGACCCGCCGCCAACCACGCCCGGACATGCCGGCCGCGCCGCGTCGGTTCGCGGGCGATGCCCGACTCGCCGAGCGATAGGCCGAGCGACCCGATGCCGCACGACGTCATCTCCACCTGCCCCGTCTGCGCCAACGAACTGGCCGTCACGCGCCTGCACTGCCAGAGCTGCGGCACGACCCTGGAGGGGGACTTCAGCGTCGGGCGCTTCGGTCGCCTCAACCGCGAACAGCTGACCCTCCTCGAGAGCTTCCTGCGCTCGCGCGGCAACCTGCGCGAGATGGAGCGCGAACTCGGGATCAGCTACCCGACCGTCCGGTCGCGCGTGGAAAGCCTGGTGCGGGCACTCGGCTTCGGTGCACGCGCGGACGCCGACGACGCCGACGAACCCGCCGCCGAACCGTCCCCGGGTCGCACCCGCGAAGAGATCCTCCAGGCGCTCGCCCGACATGAGATGAGTGCCGATGACGCGGCCGCCGCGATCCGCGCGCTCGGGAGGCCCGCACGATGACCCGCACCACGACGGGCGCCAGCCTCGACCACGCCGTCGGGAGCGACGGGCTCGTGTCGATCCGCCTGCGCGGTGGCGATGCGCGCATCCGGGCGATCGACGGCGAGGTCGTCCGTGTCCGCGATCACAGCGGGCAGGACCTCGAGTCGACGTTCGCCATCGAGCTCGCCCAGGGGAGCGTCTCGCTCAACGCCGACCGCGATCCCGACGGCCTCGGACGCCACCGGGGCGACGACTCGCCGGAGCTCGAGATCGAGGTGCCCCGGCGGGCGACCATCCTCATCGAGAGCGCCAGCGCCGACATCGCCGCGGACGGCCTGCTCGGCGATCAGCGCTACCGGACCACGTCGGGCGACATCACGCTGCGGGCGGTGGCCGGGCGGATCGACATCGAAGCCGTGTCCGGCGATGTCGACATCATCGCCGTCGACGATGCCGACGCGTCCCTGCGGACCGTCTCGGGCGACGTCGGATTGCGCGCCGCGACCCTCCGGTCGCTCGTCGTGTCGACCACGAGTGGGGATCTCAAGATCGCCGGGCGACTGGTGGGTCCCGGGCCGTTCGGTGTCGAGACCGTCAGCGGCGACGGACTGTTCGCCCCGGCGGGCGATCTCCGGATCGAGATGACGACCATGTCGGGCGACCTCCGATCGGACGTCGAGGCACAGGCCGAGGGCGGTCGCGGGCGTCGGTCGCTGGCGATCGGGACGGGCGGGCCGCTCTTCACCTTCCGGTCCATGTCCGGCGACCTGCGTGTCGTCCGACCGACCGCCGTCGCTGCCGCGCCGAAACCGCTCCCGACCCCGACGCCGATGCCGACCCCCGCGCCGAACGCCACCGAGACCAACGGCGCGATCGCGCTCGCCTACGACGATGCCCGCCTGCGCATCCTCCGGTCGCTCGAGCGCGGCGAGATCGACGTGGCCGAGGCCGGACGGCGACTCGAAGCCCTCGACGACGCGGATCCGATCGCCGCGGGCGCCGTCGGGATCGCGGATGGCGACGAGCCCACCGATGGCTGACCCCGCGGCGCTCGATCATGTCCTTCGCCTCGTCGCCGAGGGTCGACTGACCGCCGAGGAGGCCGGTCCGATCCTCGATGCCCTCGATGCCGGGTTCGATCCCGCGCCCGGGTCCGCCGCCGACCGCGAAGCGGCCGGTCCGGCGCGTGCCCTGCGGATCCAGGTCTCCGAGGCCGGCCGAAGCGTCATCAACCTGCGCATCCCGCTGTCGCTCGGCCGGGCCGCCATCAGCTCCGTCCCGGGCATCTCCGAGGCGACCTCGGACCGGATCCGTGAGGCTATCGCTGCGGGGATCAAGGGTCCGATCGTCGACGTCGACGAGGGCCTGGACGGCGTCCGCATCTCGCTCGAATGAACGGGCAGCGCGGGCTCAACCGGTCGCGACGAGCGAGCCGCCCTTGACGACGGCCAACGGCGATCGCAGCGCTTCGATGTCCGACAACGGGTCCGCGCCGATGACGACGAGATCGGCGAACCGACCTGGCCGGACGGAACCGACGCGGTCTTCCCAGCCCATGAGCTCCGCCGCGCCGATCGTGGCCGATCGGACTGCGTCGAGCGGCGTCTGCCCGAGCCGCACCTGGTAGCCGAACTGGATCGCGTTCGTGCCGTGCGGGTAGACCCCGCTGTCGGTCCCGAAGGCGATCCGTGCGCCGGCCCGGACGGCCTTGGCGAACCCCTCGCGCTGGGCCTCGGTCGTCGCCTCGTTCTTCGACAGGACCTCGGCCGGCCACCCGGCCCGGGCGCCCTCCTCGGCGATCCAGTCGCCGCAGTAGACGTCGGCAACGAGCCACGTGCCGTGCCGGACCAGCGACTCGATCCCCTCGTCGTCGATGAGCGAACCGTGATCGATCGACCGCACCCCGGCCGCGATGGCGACCTTGATCCCTTCGGCCCCATGGGCATGAGCGGCCACGAAGACGCCCTGTCGATCGGCCTCCTCGACCGCGGCCTCGAGCATCGGCGCATCGAGTTCGATCGACGCGATCCGGGTCCCACGCGCGAGCACGGCGCCGGTCGCGATGACCTTGATGAGGTCGGCGCCGGCGCCGACGATGGCCCGCACCTTCTCGCGGACGTCGAGGGGCGTCCGGACCACGCCGAACCGCAGGTCGTCCGGCAGCACGATGTCGCGGGCGAGCCCGGTCACCTCGCCCCCGCCACCGGGCGTCGTGATGTACGCCCCGGCGCACTGCATCCGCGGCCCTGCCACCCAGCCCGCCTCGATCGCGTCGCGCAGCGCGACGTCAACGAACGCCCGGAAGGTGCCGACGTCGCGCACCGTGGTGAAGCCCGCCCGGAGGGTGACCCCCGCGTTCCGCACGCCGAACATCGCCTCCTCGGCGGCCGACGTGATCGTCCCGGCCACGCCGGACCATTCCATGTCGCCGACGAGGTGGCTGTGGCAGTCGATCAGCCCCGGGACGACCCACCCACCCGGCAGCGCGACCGGTCGGGCATCCGCGGGCGCCGCGTCGTCGGGTCCCAGGATCGCCTCGATCCGACCGTCACGGACGAGGATCCGTCGGTCGTCCTGCCAGGTCCCATCGACGACGTCGAGGAGGTGCTCGGCGCCGATCAGGATCGGGTCGGTGACCATGTCGCGAGCGTAGCAGGCACGGGCTACCATGGCCGCATGACCAAGCCGACCTCGCTCCCGTTCACCGGCGACGCCACCGCCGACCGGCTCATCGCCGAGGACCCGCTCGCGCTGCTCATCGGCTTCGCACTCGACCAGCAGGTGACGGTCCAGAAGGCGTTCAGCGGTCCCGCGGACCTCAAGCGCCGGCTCGGTCACCTCGATGCGGCGCGGATCGCGGCGATGGACCCCGGCGACCTCGATGCGGTCTTCCGCGAGCGACCGGCGATCCATCGCTTCCCGGGCTCGATGGCGACCAAGATCCAGGCGTTGTGCGCCGCCATCGCGTCGGATTACGACAACGACGCCGCGGAGGTCTGGGACGAGGCGGCGACCGGAAAGGACCTCGAGGCCCGACTGCTCGGCCTGCCCGGGATCGGCGAGATGAAGGCCAAGTCGCTGATCGCCGTGCTGGGCAACCGGTTCGGCGTCCGGCCGCCCGGCTACGACGACGTCGCGCCCGACTGGCCGACCCTCGGCGACGTCGACTCGGCCGAGGCGCTGGCGGCGTACCAGGCGGGCAAGCGCGCCCACAAGGCCGCCGTACGCGCCGCTGCCGGAGGCTGAAGGCGGCAGCCGGCGGCTGACCCAGCCCGGGTCGGGGCCGCCACGCTAGACTGAGCGCCCCGTGCCCGAACCGAACGATCCCTCCACCGCGCCGAAGGCTGCCCGGCCGCGCCGTGCCAAGAAGTTCGTGCTGCCCGACCACCACCACGACGAGAACGAGGACGAGCGCGCCGCCGAGCATATCGAGGCGTTCCTCGACGGACCGATCTCGTTGCCGCGCCGGACCCGCGGCGGGCCTGACCATCCCCGGCGCCCCGTCGAACTCGACACGCGCCCGGACTGGGCGGCGGCCCTCCAGTACGAAGCTGCGCGACACGCCCGCTACGGGCGTCCGGCCTCGATCCTGCTCATCGAGGTGGACGGAGAATCCGACGGTGCCGGGCTGGATCGGACCGCCAGGGTCGTGGCCGACGTCATCCGGACCCACGCCCGAGAGACGGATCGCGCCGTCCGGATCGGCACGACGAGCTTCCGTCTCCTGTTGCCCGAGACCAGCGGGCGCTCGGCGCGAACCGTCGCCGAGCGGATCAACCGGGCGTTCCATCGGAACCCAGACGGGCGATCCGGCGGCGTCGACCTGTCGATCGAGGTCGCCAGCCCGGCGCGCCACGCCGACCTCGCGGAGGCCCTGGTCGATGCCGAGCGCCGCCTGGCCGCGAGGTCGATCGAGTCCTAGTCCCGGCGCGACTCGTGGCCGACGAGGGTCGCCACCAGGTGCTCGAGTTCGGTTTCGGGATCCTCGCACAGGCCGCTGTGGACCTCGGAGGTCCCGATGATCGTGCTGGACGGGGAGACCAGCCAGTGGAAGCGCTCGCCCTGCCCGAGCCCGGCGATCGGCCCCGCCGTCGGATCGCCGGCGGCGATCCGCTCGATGGCATCGAGGTGGGGACGGATGCCGGCCGGGTCGAGGTCCGGGGCGAAGGCGGCGAGGCGCGCCTCGTCGAGGGCGATCCGGGCGCCCAGGAACCGCCGGGGCCGGCAGAGCAGGACGATCCCGACGTTCAGGCACTCGCCCCGTTCGACGCGCGGGATGACGCGAACGATGGCGTACTGGAACGGATCACGCGGCGCGGGCACGCTCAGCCTCCTCGACGAACGCGCGCGGTCCCTCCAGCCGGTTGGTCAGGTAGCGGACGTATGCCCGACGCTGGGCATCGGCGTCGCCGATCACCGCGTCGTCCGGGAGCCACGCGTCCGGGAGCGCCGTGACCAGCCGGTCGAGCAGATCGGCATCGATACTCGCGGCACGGCGCCCGTCGGCGTCCTCGATCGAGCCGGCGTACGGCAGGAGGACGTGGTCGGCGATCCGCTCGAACGGCCGCCGGGCGTGCTCGTCCGGGTCGCGCCACGTGTGGTGGACGTAGAGGGCGGCCCCGTGGTCGATCAGCCATGGCCGACCGTGCCACACGAGCAGGTTCGGGTTGCGTGCCGAACGATCGGGGTTCGTCACGAGCGCGTCGAACCAGATCAGGTCGGCCGCAAAGTCTGCGTCGATGACATCGGAGGCGGTCGCCGCCGCCGGGTTGAACGCCAGCGCCCCCGGCAGGAAGTCCATCCCGAGGTTGATCCCGCCGCTGGCCCGGACCAGGTCGTGGATCTCACCGTCGGGCTCCGCGTCGCCGAGCGCCGGATCCACCTCGACGGCGACGAGGTCGGGGACCGCCAGGCCGATCGCCCGGGCCAGCTCCCCGGCCAGCCACTCCGCCACGAGGGCCCGCGGACCCTGCCCGGCACCCCGGAACTTCACGACATAGAGCCCATCGTCATCTGCCTCGACGAGGCCCGGCAGCGATCCGCCTTCGCGCAGCGGCGTCACATAGCGAGTCGCGATCACGGTCCGCATCACCGGCGCAGCGTAGCGGACCGCGATCGGGGCGGCCGGGCAAGGTGCAGGTCCGCACACGTCCCACGATGCTTCGGGACGAACGCGACTACGCTTCCCCGATGACCGACTACGACGAACGATCGCTCCTCAACGAACTGGAGCCCGAGGCGGGCCGGCTCTTCGACCGCCACGCGGCCGTCGCGCAGGAATGGTTCCCCCACGACTACATCCCGTACCGGCTCGGACGTGACTTCGACAAGGAGCCGTGGTCGCCGGATCAGCCGCGCCTGACCGGCGTCGCCCAGACCGCCTTCGAGATCGGCCTCTTGACCGAGGACAACCTGCCCAGCTACCACCGGCTCATCCATGGCATGTTCGGGGCAGGCGACGGCGCCTGGATCAACTGGGTCGGACGCTGGACCGCGGAAGAGGGTCGCCATGCGATCGTCCTGCGCGACTACCTGACCGTCACCCGCAACATCGATCCGGTCGCCCTCGAGCGCGGGCGGATGACCCAGCTCCAGCAGGGCTACGACCACGACGCCCCCGATACGCTCCGTGGCCTCGCCTACGTCACGTTCCAGGAACTTGCCACGCGCATCGCGCATCGCAACACCGGGCGCTACTCGGACGATCCGGTGGCCGACAGGATCATGATCAGGATCGCCGCCGACGAGAACCTGCACATGGTCTTCTACCGGGACATCCTCGCCGCGGCGCTCGTCCTCGAACCGTCGGCCACGGTCTGCGCCATCGTGGAGGAGGTCTTGCGCTTCCAGATGCCGGGAGCGGGGATCCCCGGCTTCGTCCGCAAGGCCGCCCAGATCGCCAAGGCCGGGATCTACGACCTCCGCGTGCATCGCGACGAGGTCCTCCTGCCGGTCCTTCGCCACTGGCGCATCTTCGAGCTGACCAACCTCGACGCGAAGGCGGAGGCGGCCCGCACCCGGCTCGCCGAGCACCTGGCCAAGCTCGACGAGGCGGCCAAGCGCTTCGAGGAGCGGATGGTCAGCTCGAACGTGCCGCGAATCTCAGCCTCCGGGGGCTGATTCCTCGCCAACCGCTGACATACCTGACAGGTTCTGGCAGGTATCGCTGCTACGGTCCGGGTACGCGATCGAGCCGATCGCAACACGACCCCGAGGTAGCGGCCATGTTCCTGGAATTGTCGGCGAGGTACCTGCTGGAACGACATCAAGCGCTCGAGACGAGGATGGATTCACGTCGGGTCCACCACCTCGTAGCGTTCCGCGATGGCACGGGCCGTCGAGGCGACTCGGGCGCGGATCTCGGGCGGGTCGAGGACCTCGACCCAGCGTCCGGCACGGAGCAGCACGGCGGGCACTTCGTCCGGCCAGTCCAACCGCATCCGAAGCCGTAGCCAGCCGTCCGGATCGGACTCATCGAGAGTCGTCGCGGCCTCCAGCACCGCCCGGCCGACGGCATCCCGCAGTCGCTCGAGTCGGTCCGGACGAACGCGGACGATGACATCGACGCGCGGGGCGTCGCGCTCGAAGGTGGCCGTCGACTCGACCCAGTAGCCGGCCAGGTCGAACCCGGCCGGGCGCTCGAACCGGTCGGTGCCTGGTTCGACGTCGCGGACGCGCGAGACGCGGTAGGTCCGGATCTGGCCGTCGATCGAGGCGACGACGTACCAGATGCCGGCCTTCAGGACGAGGCCCAGCGGCTCGATGACTCGACGGACGGGCCCGTCGCCGCGGTCATACTCGATCGCGATCCTGGTCGCATTCCAGACGGCGTCGGAGAGGGCCCCGAGGTGGGGGACCGGCTGGGCCGCCCGGAACCAGTCACCGGCGTCGAGGTGGAAGCGCTCGACCAGTCGCGATGCGCGGGCGCGCAGTTCGGTCGGCAGCGAGGCGAGGACCTTGAGCTGCGCGGCCGCGACGACGGTCCCGAGACCGAGTTCGGCGGCCGGCCCGGGGATCCCGGCGAGGAACAGGGCTTCGGCCTCGTCGCCGGTCATCCCGGTCAGGCGCGTCCGATAGCCGTCGACCAGGCGGATGCCACCGTGCGCGCCGCGGTCGGCATAGACCGGCACGCCGGACGCGCTGAGCGCCTCGACATCACGATGGATCGTCCGCTCCGAGACCTCCAACTCTCTCGCCAGCTCGGCGGCCGTCATCCGCCCGCGCGACTGGAGGAGGAGCATCAGCGAGACCAGGCGGGAGGCGCGCATGCGGCCATCGTACGCCTAAACATGCCATCAGTTGTCATGTTCAGCGTGGTCGCCTGGCCGCCAGCGAGTCTAGCCGGGCGACGGATCGGTCGATCCTCGCCTCGCTGATGCGTCCCGACTCGACCAGCCGCACGACATCGTCGACAAGCAGGTGCGCGAGATCGGGCGCATATGCCCCCTGATTGGGGAACAGGAGGATGTCATTGCCGGCGTCGATGGCCCTCGCGATCGTCTCGAGTCGCGAGAAACGGGACGAGATCGCGACTGCACTGAGACTGTCGGTGATGACGGGTCCGGTCCAGCCAAGCTGCCCCCGGAGCAGGCCATCGACGATGGCCGCCGACAACGACGCGGGTGCATCGGGGTCGAGATGCCGATCGACGATGTTGGCGCTCATCACGAGATCCGGCAGCCGAGCGTCGATCAGCGTCGCGTACGGCTCGAGCTCGGCCTTGGTCCACGTCGCTGTGACGTCAACCGGGGCATCGTCCGAGTTGGCCGTCGCGCTGCCCATCCCCGGGAAGTGCTTGATCGCCGCCAGGACGCCCGACTCATGCAGACCGCGGATCTCCGCTCCGGCCATCGACGCGACCGCCGCTGGATGCCGGGAGAAGCTCCGGCCGAGGGCTCCGATCGCCGGGTTCGTCGGGTTCACGTTGACGTCGACCACGGGCGCGAGGTCGAGGTCGATCCCGGCAGCCGCCATGGTGGCGCCGATCGCGCGGCCCGCGGCGCGCGCCGCATTCGTGTCGCCGGTGGCCCCGATCGCCGCCTCCGATCGCGTCGCCGGGAAGCCGTGGCTCGGACCGAGCCGCGCCACGTTGCCGCCCTCCTGGTCGATGGCGATCAGGACCGGCGCGGTCGCGGCGGCGCGGAGCGCCGAGGTCAACGCGGCCACCTGGTGCGGCGAGGCGATGTTGCGGTTCCCGCCGGTCTTCTGGTCACGGTCGAACAGGATCACCCCGCCGAGACCGTCGGCGAGCGCCGCCGTGATCGGATCGTCCGGCCCGATCGCCAGGCCGCGGAACCCGACCATCAGCATCCGGCTGATCTTGCGACGTAGCGCTGCCAGGTCGGCGGACGGGATCGGGGACGCCGATGGCGACGGCGTAGCCGAGCCTGACGGCCGTGGGCTGGATGTCCCGGGCGACGGCACGGTGGACGTCGCGGTGGATGACGGGCCCGGCGACGACGGCAACCGCCCGGTGCAGGCCGCCAGGATGGCCGCGACGGATGCCGCCGCCATCGCCTGCAACACGGCTCGCCGGGAGATCGGATCAGGACTGCGCACGCCTCGACGATAGCCACCTTGGCCGAATCCGGCCGGAACCGACCGTCCCGCTCAGGTCCGGGTCGTGCCGCCCTGGTCGCGGAGGAAGCGCTCGATGTCGGAGATGAGGTCGTCGCCCGACGGCAGCCGTTGTTCGTCGTACATCGCCTCGAGGCGTTCGACATAGCTCCGCGTCGTGTCGTCGAGACCCGCCGCCGTATCGAGCCGGGTGCGCAGTTCGTGCGACTCCTCGGCCAGTTCATGGGCGGGGATCTCGGCCCCGAGGTGGGTCCCGACCGCCCGCAGCAACTCCAGCGCCGCGGTCGCATACGGGCCTGAGACGTAGTGCGGGACCTGGGCGAAGTAGCCGAGGGCCGGGATCCCCGCGGCGGCGATCTCGATCTCGAGCGCGGAGACGAGTGCCGACGGGACCCGCAGTGTGCCTTCCGGCCCGGCCATGACCTCGCCGCGGAGCAGCCCGGGCGCCGCTTCGGTGCCGATGATCGGGACGGCTCGGGTATGCGGGACCGCGGCCGGGATCGCCCCGAGGCTGATCCACTGGATGACGCCGAGGCGCGAGGCCAGCTCGACGATATCGGCGGTCAAGGCGCGCCAGCGATAGTCCGGTTCCGGGCCGACGAGGACGAGCAGGTCCTTCTCGTCGAGCCGCGTTCGGCGCAGCACGAGCTCCGGCCAGGTCAGTTCCGTCAGTCGGCCGTCGACGATCTCGAGCGGGGGGCGGCGGGCGCGGTAGTCGTACAGCCGGTCGGCATCGAAGGTGGCGACGACCGTGCCGTCCTCGGCGAGGATCCCGAGTGCCGTGGTGGCCGCCGACCCGGCGTCGACCCAGCCGTCGAACGCGGCGAGCATGACCGGGGCGATGAGGTCGCGGGCGTCCCCGAGGGTGTAGAGACTCACAGTCGAAAGGATAGGGGACCGGCGATCGCGGCGGTCTCGGGCCCTGCCTCGGGTACACTCCCCGCGACGCATCCTCTGTCGGTGCATCGAAAGGACGGATCGTGGCCAGGCATTCCAAGTACGAGCGAGAGCGCCGAAGCGCCGAAACGGAGCGCGTCAAGCAGATCGAAGCGGCGTGGATGGGCAGCGTCCCGACCGCGACCGCCAAGGCCTTCGCGGAGTCCGTGGCCGTGGCCCGCGCCCGCGGCCCCGAGGAGAAGCGACCGGACATGGCGCCGGGCACCGCCCCTCGACCCCCGCGACCCGGCCACGAGCCGCGTCCACCAAAGGATGAGCGCCCGCGCCGTCCCAGCCGCGACTAGGCCGTAGCGGCCCTCCGGGCGGTCGCGGCGCGCGGTCAGTTCGCTGAGGCGGAGGGGACCGGGGTCTTCGAGGCCGCCGGCGAACCCGAGCCAGCGGGTGCCCCCGAGGCGCCCGGCGCCGGCAGCGCGTTCAGCGCCTCGGTCGCGATCGGGTCGTCGGTCGTCTCGATATCGAAGACAAGGTCGTCGCGCAGGTAGAGGTAGGTGTCGACCGTGTCCTCGCCGAAGTCGAGCTTCGTGACCGTCTTCCCGCCCAGCGTGATCTGGCTGACCGTCAGGTCCGGATAGTCGACCTTCCAGGCGGCGATCAGCGCGTCGCGCACGGCCTCGGCAGAGACGCCGACGACTCGGTAGACCCCGAGCGTCTCCTCGACGACCTGGTTCGGGTCACTCGCACTGGCGCCGCGCATGTCCTTGGGAGCCTTGCCGGCGGCCGTCAGGAACGACTTGATCGACGAGCTCCACGCGTCGTCGTCCTTGAGGACCAGATCGCCGGTCCAGCTCTGGAGGTCGAGCGTCGCACCTTTCAGGACTTGCGGCAGGAGCGGCCTCCAGCTCCGGGGCATCGTGCGTGTCCGCGACGGGCGGGACGACCGGATCATCGGTCGCCTCGGGGTCGAACGAATCGTCGGGGCTCTCCACGGCCGCGGTCGTCGGCGGACGCGAAGCGACGATCACCGCGGTCGTCCAGCCGGCGGCCGCCACGATGAGCGCGACGATCGCGACGACCTGCCACGGGTTGCTGCGGCGGGGCGGCGGTCCGGGCCGGCGGATCGACGCTTCGAGCCGCCGCGCCTTCGCATCCCGTGATTGCGTGCCTCGTTCCCGCACGTTTCCTCCTGACCGGGCCCGAAACGGGCCATCGTCCGGCAGCCTGCGCGAGCATCCTGAGATGCCGCTGAGAGCCGGGCCTCGCGCCTAAGAGTAGCGTCAGTCGCGGATCGGCCAGTTCGGCGGGGTCGGCGGCCGGCTCGGGAGGGTCTCCCAATCGGTCCGGGTGGGCGAGAAGATGTCGATGACGACCGCGCCGTCCGGACCGACGCTGACCTGGTGGGGCACGTTCGACGGGATCTGCCACGTTCCGCCCGGCCCAAGCGCCCGGGTCTCCTCGCCGATCGTGAAGATGAGCTGGCCGGTGATGACCATGCCGAGCTGCTCCTGCACGTGCTGGTGACCGGGCACGACCGAGTCGGGAGCGAGCTCGACGACGGCGAACATGACCTGCTCGCCCGCGATCCGCCGGGCCTGGACGGCCTCGCCCCAGACATCGACCACGGGCAGGGTCTCGAGATCGATCAGATGGCGCATGGTGCCTCCTTGCGTCATGGACCTCGAATGGTAGCGGGGGCTAGACGTCCGCCGGGAGATCCTCCCGACGCGTGCGTATGCGCTCGGCCGCGGGGGTCGCACAGATCCCCGCGTCGGGCGGCGGCGCCGGCACCGCCCCGAGGAAGCGCGGCACGGCTCGCCCGCCGACGGCCTGCTCGAGGTCGTACGCCAACCCAAGCAGCATCGGCTCGGCCAGGAAGCCGGCGATGAACCGGACCCCACCCGGCCGGCCGTCCTCGGTGATCCCGGTCGGGACGGCGATGCTCGGGTAGCCGGCCACCGCGGCGGCCGACGTGTCGCCGTGGCCCGGTGCGACGATCGCATCAAGATCGGACGCAGCCAGGACCCGATCGATCCCCCGCGTCCGGGTCACATCGAGGCACAGGGTCCGTGCCGCGCGATAGGCGGGATCGGCCAGCCCGGTCGTCGCCTCGGCGACATCGAACAATTCCTGCCCGAACTGGCGCAGTTCGCTCTCGCAGTGTTCGTCGTTGAAGGCGATCAGGTCGGCCAGCGTGCGCATCGATGTCCGGCGCAGGCCGCCGAGATACGCCTCGATGTCGGCCTTGAACTCGGTCAGCAGGACGGTCATCTCCGCATCGTGGATCTCGGTCGTGTCCGGCGGATCGATCGGGTCGACGAGCGTGGCTCCCGCTGAGCGCATCGTGTCGAAGGCGCGCTCGGCGACCGCATTGAGGCCGGCATCAGCAGAGGCCTCGAGGAACGCGCGTCGATCAACCCCGATCCGTGCGCCGCGGAGCGCGCCCCGGCGCAGGACCGACCGGTAGTCGCGCGGGAGCTGGCGACCGACGACCGAACCGAACGGCGAGCGCAAGACGCCCAGCGTGATCGCCACGTCGGTCACCGTTCGGCCCATCGGTCCGGCGGTGTCCTGGCTGTGCGAGATCGGGATGATCCCGTCCTGGGCGACCAGCCCGACCGTTGGCTTGAGCCCCACGATCGCGTTGGCCGCCGACGGACAGATGATCGAGCCGTCCGTCTCAGTCCCGATCGCCACCGCGCACAGGTTGGCGGCCGGGGCGACCGCGGAGCCCGAACTCGATCCACACGGATCCGATGCCAGGTCGTACGGATTGCGCGTGAAGCCGCCGCGCGCGCTCCAGCCGTTGAGGAACAGCCCGGCGTCCTTGACCGCCGGCGGGACCAGGCCGCGGAAGTTGGCCCATTCGGACAGGTTCGCCTTGCCGAGGACGACCGCGCCTGACGCTCGCAGGCGCTGGACGATCCGTGCATCGCGAGGGACGCGGCTGCCCACGAGGGCATGCGAGCCGGCGGTGGTCTCCATCGCGTCGTTCGTGGCGATGTTGTCCTTGACCAGGACCGGGATGCCGTGCAGCGGTCCGCGACTCCGTCCGGCGCGTCGCTCGGCGTCGCGGCGCGCCGCGATCTCGACCGCTTGCGGGTTCGTCTCGATGACGGCATGGAGCAGCGGATCGAGCCGGTCGATCCGCTGCAGGTAGGCCTCGGTGAGTTCGGCTGCGCTCAGGCGGCCCGTCGCCATGAGCGCCTCGAGTTCGGGGATCGAGGCCTCGAACCACGGGGCCCCAGCATCGGGGTCCCGGCCCGGGATCAGCTGCTCGTCGATCCCCGCATCGTAGCGACCTAGCGGGTGATGACGAACGGGTTCTGGAGCGGGTGGTTGCCGCCACGCCCGACCCAGATCCGACCGACCGGCAGGGTCGTGCCACCCATCAGGCCCTTGAACCAGAGCCGGCTGGCGCACGCGGTCCGGAAGTCGAGCCCGTCGATCTTGCCGTAGTTGGAGAATCGGTAGGTCACGGTCTTGCGGTCCGCGCTCACGTGGAACGAGTCGCCCTTCTCGAGCTTGTAGCCCTTCACCGACAGCGCGGCATTCGAGACGATCGTCCCGCTGAAGATGACCTTGGCCGAACCCGGGTGGGTGAAGCGAAGATGCCAGCCGTTGGCGTCGTGCCACAGGTAGTCGCCCGCACGGGCCCCGGCCTTGAGGGTCGCCGGCTGTCCCTGGACCCTGGCCGGCCAGCGACCCTCGTCGCAGGTCGTCGCTGTCGTCGCCGAGGCAGTGTCGTTGGTCGCCGCGAATGTCGTGGCCGGGATGGCCAGAACGGCGAACATGGCGCTCAGGCCGAGGGCGGTGCCGAGGACGAGGCGTCGGCTGCGGTTTCGCACGGTGGACTCCTTCGAGACGGGTGGTCGATGTCCGTCACGGTGGCCGTCCGCTGTGAAGACCGGGTTAAGGGAGGTCCCGTCGAGCCGCAGTCGATGGTCCCGCCCGGAATTGAACGACCCGGGTCGACTGACGGCCCGGGTCGGGGATCAAACGCTGGTTCGGCGGGTCGTGAGTCGACCCGCACCGAGAGGGCTTGTGAAGGTCTGGTCAGCCGCCGCGCTGGCTGCGGAAGCAGTCGCTGCAGTAGACCGGCTTGCCGCTGGTCGGGCGGAAGGGGACCTGGGCTTCCTTGCCGCAGGACGAGCAGGTCGCCGAGAACATCTCGCGGGGACCGCGATCGTAGCCGCCACCGCCGCCGCCATAGCTGCCGGCGCCGCTGGAATAGCCGCCGCCGGAGCTGTAGCCGCCGCCGGAGCTGTACGAGCTGCCGCCACCGTCAGCGTTGCGGGCAGCCTTGCGGCTGGCGCGGCAGGACGGGCAACGGCGGGGCTCGGTGAAGCCGCGCTGCGAATAGAAATCCTGCTCGGACGCGGTGAACACGAATTCCTGTCCACAGTCCGCGCAGGTCAGATTCTTGTCGTTGTACACGAAAACGAAAACTCCTCTCGATAGCCAACGCGATCCCTTCGGGTTCTCGCGTCAGTCGTGAGAGGAGTCCGAGTTTGCGTCGAGCTACGTTTCTGGCCACGGACGATTCCGTGGCATTGCAGGCGACATCCTAAACCACTCCGGCCGATCTGCATACCCCTTCGCGCCTACACTTCGGTGATGACGCTCATCGACGACTACCTGGCGCGGACGCCGCGCTCGCGCGAGCTGTTCGAGCGGGCGACGGGCGCCCTTCCCGGCGGATCCACGCGGACGACCGTCTATACAGCGCCATACCCACCGTACGTCGCGTCGGGCGCCGGGTTGAGGCTGACGGACGTGGACGGCAACGCGTACCGCGACTTCCTGTGCAACTACACCTCGCTCATCCTCGGGCATGCCGATCCGGCCGTCGTCGCTGCCGTCGAGGCGCAGGTGCGCCGCGGGTCGGCCTTCGCTGCCCCGACCGAGACCGAGATCGAGCTGGCCGAGGAGATCCGCCGGCGCGTCCCGTCCGTGGAGCGACTGCGGTTCACCAGCTCCGGGACCGAGGCCACGATGTTCGCGATCCGGGCTGCGCGCGCCTTCACGGGCCGGCCGCTCATCGCCAAGTTCGAGCGCTCGTATCACGGGACGCACGATGCGGTCATGGCCGGGACGACCGGTGTCCCGGAGGCCATGGCCGGGCTCATCGTCGAGCTCCCGTGGGGCGACCCGGAGGCCGTCGAGACGGCCCTGCGCGGGCGCGAGGCCCAGCTCGCGGCGATCATCATCGAGCCGGTCCAGGGTGCCGGCGGGGTGCGCGCGCCGGAGCCCGGCTTCCTGCCGTTCCTCCGCGCGTTCACCGAGCGGCACGGGGCGCTGCTCATCTTCGACGAGATCATCTCGTTCCGGGTCGCTCCGGGCGGCGCCCAGGAGCGATTCGGCGTGCGTCCCGACCTGACGACCCTTGGCAAGATCATCGGCGGCGGCTATCCGCTGGCGGCGTTCGGCGGGCGCGCGGACGTGATGGAGATCTTCGACGCGCGGCGACCCGGCGCCGTCAGCCACGGCGGCACGTTCAACGGCAGCCCGGTCGCGGCGGCCGCAGGGCTGGCCACGCTTCGTGCGCTGACCCCGGACCGCTATGTGCAGCTGGACGCGCTGGGTGCCAGGCTCGGATCCGCCATCGAGCGTGAGATCGACCGCGCCGGTGTCGACGCCCGGGTGGCTGTCGTCGGGTCGCTCTTCCAGGTCTTCCGCGGCGAGGGCGTGGCGGCCTTCGCCACCGGGGTCGCGGGTGGACCGACCCTCTTCCTCGGCCTCCTGCTCGACGGGTTCTACCTCGCCCCGCGCGGGATGGGCGCGATCCCGGCCATCGCCACCGAGACGGACATCGACGACCTGGCCGCCGCGATCGGGCGGACGCTGGTGGCCCTCGAACCGAGTCGCGAGCCCGCGACCGCGTGACGACGATCCCTCGGCGACCGGGATCTCCCCGATGACGATCGAGATCTCGGCGGTCACCGCGCGCCGCTACGTCATGGGCCGCCAGGGTCTGTGGCCGGGGCGTCGCTGGCGTGCGATCGACGGGGCCGGGTCGGCGATGCGCGCGATGGAGGACCTCCAGCTCGATCCGCTCGTCATCGTCGCCCGAGCGCACGACCTGATGCTCCACAGCCGGGTGGCTGACTACGCGATCGACGATTGGGCGACGCTGACCTACGAACGACGCGAGTTCTTCGAATGGGGCGGCTGGCTCGCCGTCCGCCCGATGGAGGAGCTGCCCTACTTCCGGGTCCTCATGCGGCGCGAACGCGAACGAGGTCATTGGCTCGAGGTACAACGCGACCATGCCGATGCGATCGAGGAGATGCGTGCCGTCCTGCGTTCAGGTCGTGAGGTCAGCAACCGCTCGTTCCAGATGAGCGATCGGACCCGGATCGACGATTACCGCGGTCGAAAGGACAGCGCGCTGGCGCTCCACTACCTCTGGCGGGTGGGGGAGGCGATGGTGACCCGGCGCGATCGATTCGAGCGCGTGTACGCGCTGACCGAGGCCGTCGCGCCCCCTTCGGCGCTGCGCGATGTGGACGAGGTCGAAGCGGACGACCTGCTGGCACGCAAGGCCGTCGCCGCCGCGGGATTGACCCGGCTGAACGGGATCGCCTCCGCGTACGTATACGGGCACAAGGCGACGCCCGCGGAGCTTGCCGACCTGCGCGATCGCTGGCTGACTGACGGATCGCTGATCGAAGTCCGGGTCGAGGGCTGGCGGGCGACTCAGGTGGCGCTCGGATCGGATGCAGCGACGCTCGCCGAGCTCGAGGCCGGTCGGACGCCGGCGGCCTGGTCGCCGGTCGAGACGACGACCGACGAGGAAGTCTCGTTCCTGTCGCCGCTCGACCCGGTCAGCGCCCGCGGTCGGGCCAAGCCGCTCTTCGGGTTCGATTACACCTGGGATGTCTACAAGCCGGCCCACCTGCGGCCGTTCGGCTACTACACGATGCCGATCCTGTGGGACGAGCGGTTGGTCGGACGCTTCGATCCCAAGCTGGACCGCTCGACCAACACACTCGTGATCCTCGGTCTGTGGCTCGAGGATCCGGCCCTCGCCCGCGACGCAGCGTTCGCCGATGCGCTCGCCCTCGGAATGGCTCGATTCATCCGATTCCTCGGGGCGCGACGGCTGGATATCGCGGCCGTCCCGCACCCGATGCTCAGAAAGCGGCTCCGAGCCTGGCGTCGGGTGGCATACTGACGCGACGGCCGGGGGCGTTTCGCGCTCGGCATGCTCCGCATAGACCGAGATCGACGAGGCCTGGAGGGTTCCTATGAATCTGCAAAAGGACGCCGCACGGCTCGCGATGATCGCGACCGTGTTCGTGTGGATCGGCTGGCTGGCGGTCATCTACGCCTTCATCGCCGGGATCCTTTGGTGGATCGATCTGGCCAGCCGTCCGTCGTTCAACTTCATCGAGGCGTTCATCATCTCGTCGGCCGCGATCGGCGTTCCGCTCTTCCTCGCCCTGATCGTGGCGGGCACCGGGCACGCCCTCCGGCTCTTCGCGCTGTACGTCGCCAGCAAGTCCCAGTAGGTTGCCGGCACCCATGGCCCTCCGACGTCTCGCCTCGCTCGCCATCCTCGCGCTCCTGGTTAGCGGCTGCTCGCTGACCGACCGGATCGGGGGCGATTCAGACGACGGGCTCGGTGGCGAGCTCCAGGCGAACCGCTGGGTCCTGCGGTCGTATGCGTCGGGGGGCGCCCTCGTGATCGTGCCGGACGACCAGTACGCCGACGCCGAATTCCGGTCCGATCGGATCAGCGGGTTCGGCGGCTGCGTGGACTACGACGCCGCCTATCGAAGCAGTGGCCGCCTCCTGCTCGTGAGCATGATCACCAACGCGCTGCCCTCCTGTGGCGAGGCGACCGACAGCTTCCAGTCCACCTACCT
This sequence comes from uncultured Chloroflexia bacterium, assembly GCA_963746865.1. Lineage (GTDB taxonomy): Bacteria > Chloroflexota > Limnocylindria > Limnocylindrales > CSP1-4 > SPCO01. The sequence goes on along the minus strand of CAVVDB010000004.1, from coordinate 263,390 downwards.
GCTGCTGCTCGGCCAGAGCCGCTGGTACAACGCCGGTGCCAACTCGCTGATCATCCGCGCGCAGGACCGGAGCGTCATCCTCGAGTTCGATGCGGCACCGCCCAACTCGCTCCTCGGGTCGTGGGTGGTCGAGTCGTACGCCACGACCCCCGGCACGCCGATCGCCCCCATCGCCGGGACGGACCTGTCGGTCGTCTTCCGGCTCCAGCGCATCGGCGGCTCGTCGGGCTGCAACACCTTCCAGGGGCCGTATACCCAGAATGGGAACCTGGCCGCGATCGGGCCGCTTGCGACGACGCAGATGGCCTGCCCGGAGGACGTCATGGCCCAGGAGACCGCCTTCCTGAAGGCCCTGCAGGGGATCGGGCGGATCGAACCGCGCGGACAGCGCCTCGAACTGACCGATCTCAGCGGCAAGGTCGTGGTCGCCCTGATCCGCCCGTCGGCCATCCCGCAACCGAGCCCGAGTCCGAGCGCATCACCGTCCGCGGCGCCCACGGCCTCGCCGACGCCTGTTCCTTCGCCGTCGGCGAGTCCCTCCGCCGCTCCGACACCGAGCCCCACGCCGGCGCCGACCGCGACGCCGACGGCGGCCCCGACACCCTCGCCGACCCCGGCGGCGACCCCGGTCGTCACCCCGTCTGCGGCACCCTCCATCGCGCCACCGGCATCGCTGCCGCCGCTGGCCAACTGCGCGCTGGGCGGAGCCACGATCGTGTATCCCGCGAACTGGTTCACCTTGCCGGTCCCGTCGACGGCGGCCTGCCGCTACTTCAGCCCCACGGCGATCACGACCGCCCCCGCCCCCGGGGCCCCGATCACCGGCATCGTGATCACCACTGACCCGGCCGCCACCTATGCCGAGGCGCTGACGGCGGCCACGAACCCGACGGCCTGGAACGTGCTCACCAACCAGGCCGTCACGGTCTCGGGCCTACCCGCCACGAGGATCCAGGCGACATCGACTGCCGGGATCCCGCAGTTCCCGGCCGATTCGACCCGCTACGGGTACCTCATCAACATCGGTGGTCGCGGGGTGTGGATCCAGACCGGCGGGACGGTCGGTGACGCGGCGTTCACCACGAGGATGTCGGTCGTGGACCTCATGGCCTCGCAGTCGACGATCGCGCCGCCGATCCCGCTCTGACGGGTTCGCCATCACCGCTCGGTGACATACGAGCGAGCGAGAAGAGGACGACCGCACAGACAAGGGCCAGGGCAGCCGCCCCGAGCATCGCCGCCTGGAGTCCGACCCCGACCGACACGAAGCCCATGATCGGCGGATAGAAGATCGCGCCGACGACCGCGACGCCCGCCAAGAATCCGCTTACGGCGGCGGACCGGGTGGGGAAGAGGTCCCCGGCGACCGCCATGATCAGTGGATAGACGGGACCGAAGGCGAACCCTACGACGCCGAAAAGGATGATCGAAGCGGGCAGTGACGGCACCACCGATGCCGCCGCGAGGGCGATCGCCGCCACGAGAGCAGCCGTTGCCGCGAAGCGCGAGTGGTCGAACCGGTCGCTCCACCTGGCGCTCGCCAATCGGCCCAGCGCGAGGCAGCCCCAGAACAGGGCGAGCGCCGAGGTCGCCAGCCCGACGGTCGCGCCCTCCAGGAATCGGACGAGCCAGTTCGAGACGCCGATCTCCGAACCGACATAACAGGCGATCGCCACGGCGAGCGCGACGAGCGGCCAGGCAAGTCCGATCCGATTTCGCGCGGCACCTTCTGGATGCGCGTGCCGCCCGGACGGCAATGGGACGATGGCCATCAACACCGCGATGGGGATGGCGGCAACGCCGGTTCCGAGGAGGATCGACTCCCAGGGCACGCCGGCCTCGACAAGCCGGCCGACGACCAACGGCGAAGCGAGTGCGCCGACGCTGAAAAACATATGGAGGAGGTTGAGGGCCCGGCCGCGGCTCGTCGGGTACATGTCGAGGATCAGCCCATTCGAGCCACCGTCCATCACGCCACCACCCAGCCCGAACGGGATCCCGGCCATCAGGAATAGCTCCCAGGTCGGGGAGAACGCGAGACCCGCCAGTCCGAATGCGATCAGGGAGACCCCGATCGGGAACACGATCCGGCGCCCGAGCCGCTCGGTGAAGAACCCGCCACCAAGCGAGCCACTGGCGTAGGCCACGGCACTGATGAAGAACAGGACGCCCATGCCAGCATCGGTCTGGTCGAAGGCGTCCTCGATCGAACGGATGAGCGAAGGAATGAGCAGGCCGCTGAATCCGATGAGCGTGATCGCGGCACAGCCGAGGATCGCGGCGGGTTCGGTCCGCCGAAGGGCCGTCATGGACATGACGTGATGCTAACGGCGATGCGGCGTGTATCGTCAGGTCATGGCGACGCGAACGACGACCCGTCGAGCGGCCACGGCCGACCGCCCCAGCGGCATCCTGTTCTTCGTGCACGGGGCCAACGAGACCTCGGAGGGCCTCGTGGCGAACATGGCCCGGATCGAGGACCAGGTCCGGGCGCGAGGCTGGGACGTGACGGTCGTCGGCCCGGAATGGCGACGCCACTCGGAACTGCGGCTCGGGAACTGGAAGAAGGCGATCTATCGGCGAGGGCGGCCGTCACCGATGCCGGTCCCGCTCCTCCAGTCCAGTTTCCGCCGGGATGCGGTCATGAAGCTCGTCACGAACTACTTCGAGGACCGTCGCGAAGCGCTGTTCGACGTCCTCGGACCACAGTTGCTGGCGGACGTCATCGGCTACCAGGCACACCGTGCGTCGATCCAGCATGTGCTCAAAACGGAGCTCAGTCGCGCGGCCCGGGCGGCCCGCGGCCGGCCGGTCCTGCCGGTCGCGCTGAGTCTCGGCGGGATCGCCCTGATCGACCTCCTCGCCGCCTGGCCGGCCGCGCCGGTCGACGCGTGCGTCACGGTCGGTTCGCAGGCGCCGTTGCTGTACACCTTCGACGCGATCTCGTCGATGCCGTACGACGAGGCGAACCCGCCGTACCTGCCCGTCTCGTGGTTGAACATCTACGACAGCCGTGACTTCCTGTCATTCCTCGCTGAACCGCTCTTCCGGCGAACCGACGGCCTGGCGAGTGTGGTCGACCTGCGGGTCCATTCGGGCAAGGACTTTCCGAAGTCGCACAGCGCATATTGGGAACTCGAGCCGGTCTGGGACGCGATCGCGAGCGCGTTCACCTGGAAGCGGGTGGAGCCGCTGACCGTCCGTGAGGCGCGCAGGCTCGGCTTCGAGGCGCGCGTCGCGCCACAGCCGGATGGGTCGGGAGGAACGAACGAAGGAGGCTGAACCGCGGTCGCCGGACCGTTCCGCCCGACGACCGCGGCCCCTCAGCGATTGACGCTGGCCGCCGCTGCGAGCAGGACGGCAAGCACCGCACCAAGGGTCAAGACCGCGTGCACGAAGACCCACGCACGCGAAGGACTCTGGACCTCCAAGGTCCACCTCCTGTTCGGCAGCCCGGCTACCTGCGAGAGGCCCGTGGCTTTGCGTCCCCGCCTCGCGACGGGTTTGCCATTTTCGGTCGGCCGGCGCCGCCGGGGACGGCGTTGACTGACGGCAACAGGCTACGGCCGCGGACTCGGATCGCGCGAGAGGCCTAGTCGGCCCATGGGCGGGCCGTACCTCCGTCATCGGTCGAGGCAGGACCCAAGCCGGGCGTACCAACGAGCCATCGGGTCGTCGGCCGTGAACGCCGTACCATGCACGCGATGTCCGTGCATGAACCGAGCCCGCAGGGCCGTTTCCTCACCCGGATCGGTGGTGTCACGCGCCTGGTCGCCCTGCTGGTGGGCGTGCTCGTGCTCGCCCTTCTTGGGCTTCGGGGGACGACCGCAGATCAGGCACCGCCGCCGTCATCGCTGCCCACGGCCGTGGCAGGGGCCGCGGTCGCCGCGACCGCCTCGCCGGCCGCGACCGAGGTCGTGGAGGCCAGTGCCGAGCCCTCGCTTGGACCGAGCGCCCCGCCGTCAGCCGAACCGACCGCCGCTCTCCCGGCTTCGACCCCCAAGCCGACCGCCAAACCGACCCCCAAGCCGACCGCCAAACCGACCCACGACCCGACGCCCGAGGGGACGGCACGGATCACGACCAAGTCAGGGTCGTTCGGCCAGACGTTGATCGTCCAGGGCGTCACCGCCCGTGTTGCAAAGACTGCCACGCAGACAGGAGCCCTGAACTGCGTGACCGACGACCCGGATCGCCAGGGGTGGACAGAAGTCGTCAGCTACGAGCTGACGATGAGCTGGCCGGACGTCGGCGACGCCGAGGAGCCGTGGGTCGCCGTCGGCGCCAAGCCGTGGAACGTGCTGAACTTCGATGGTCCGTCGCCCTTCAAGAGCGGCGCAGACTACATCGTCTCGACCTGCCACAAGCCGGGCGACTCGGACAAGGTCATGGTCGAGATCTCGCCGCCGGGCAGCCCGCTCATCTACTACCGCTGGTATTTCCGCTGAGGATCCGATCGTGTCCTATCCCGAACCCCGGTATCTCGGCGAGTCGGGCCTCGTCAACGCGACGCTTCGCCGGACGGACCACGAGCCGGAACTGGCCTATCGGTCGGGTGGGACCGTCCACTACCTCGCGACGCGGGGCGTCCACCGGCGGGCAGTTCGGGCTGTACCGCTGGGAGATGGCGGCTGCGCAGAGCGGTCCCGGCCCACACTTCCACCGGACGATCTCGGAATCGTTCTATGTGCTGTCAGGGTCGATGCGCCTGTTCGACGGCGCCGACTGGGTCGACGCCACCGCCGGCGACTTCCTGTTCGTGCCGGAGGGCGGTATCCACGGCTTCCGCAACGAGTCGGGGGCGCCGGCGGCGATGCTGATCCTGTTCGCGCCGGGCGCCCCACGCGAGGACTACTTCGAGACGCTGGCCCGGGTCGGTGAGGGTCTGACGATGACCGACGACGAGCGCGTGGCGTTCTACCTGCGCCACGACACGTACTGGACCTGACGCCTCGGCGACACGACCCGTCGCCGACGTACCCTATCGATCGGCTCCTGCAGCCTGGATCCCAGGAGGATGGATCGTGACCACCGCCGATGCCGGCACGACGCCGGACCTCTCGATCCCGACGCTCGACTCGGCCGTGCGTGGGCGGGTCATCGGTCCCGATCACGACGAGTACGACCGGGCTCGCAAGGTCGTCCTCGCCGGGATCGATCACCGACCGGCGGTCATCGTCAAGGTCGCCGATGCGGACGATGTCGCCTATGTCGTCGGTCTAGCCCGGGACACGGGGCTGGAGTTGGCCGTCCGGAGCGGCGGGCACAGTGGCGCCGGGCACGGCGTGACCCACGGCGGGATCGTCATCGACGTCTCGGAGATGAAGGGCCTTGAGATCGACGTCGCGGGTCGGACGGCCTGGGCAGAGACCGGGTCGACCGCCGCCGAACTGACGACCGCACTCGCCGAGCACGGTCTTGCGGTCGGCTTCGGCGACACCGGCTCGGTCGGGATCGGCGGGATCACGCTCGGCGGTGGGGTCGGCTACTTCGTGCGGGCGTTCGGCCTGACCATCGACGACGTCCTTGCCGCCGACATCGTGACCGCCGATGGGACGCTCCGACGAATCGATGCCGGCCACGATCCGGACCTGTTCTGGGCGATCCGCGGCGGCGGCGGCAACTTCGGCGTCGTGACCCGGTTCCAGTACCGGCTCCACGAGGTCGACACCGTCGTCGGCGGGATGCTCATCCTGCCGGCGACCGCCGACACCGTCGCGGGCTTCATCGCGGCGGCCGAGGCGGCGCCCGACGAATTGTCGACCATCGCCAACGTCATGCCGTGTCCGCCGATGCCGTTCGTCCCCGAGGCGGCGCACGGGTCGCTGGTCATCTTCGCGATCATGGTCTGCGTCGGCGACCCCGACGCGGCGGAACGGGCGATCGCCCCGCTCCGGGCGCTCGCCGAACCGCTGGCCGACCTTGTCCATCCGATGCCCTATGCCGAGATCTACCAGCCGGACCCGTCGGAGGACTCCGACTACCACCCGATGGCGGTCGCCCGGACGCTGATGATGGATCGCCTCGATCGCGCCGAGGCCGAGCTGATCGTCGAGCGACTCGAGGCCTCCGACGCGTCGCTGCGGGTCGCCCAGCTCCGGGTCCTGGGCGGGGCGATGGCCCGCGTCCCGGCCGACGCCACCGCCTTCGCCCACCGATCGAGCCGGATCATGGTCAACGTGGCCGCCTTCTACGACGGGGCCGACGACAAGGCGTCCAAGGAGGCGTGGGTGACCAGCTTCGCGGACGCCCTCGAGCAGGACGACCACGGGGCGTACGTGAACTTCGTGGGCGATGAGGGCGAGGAGCGCGTGCGTGCCGCCTACCCGGGCGCCACCTGGGACCGGCTCGTGGCGATCAAGGCCCGCTACGACCCGACCAACCTGTTCAGCCGCAACCAGAACATCCCGCCGGCGGGCTGAGCGCGGGACAGATCAGACCGTCGGCGGCAGCCCGAACTGCGGGAAGAGCTCCGGGCCGAAGGTCGTGATCTCCGCGATCCGGCCGCCGACGATCCGCAGGACATCGAACTTGAACGGTCGGTGGATCGTGTCGTCGGGCGCGCGGAGGTAGCTGGCCGCCGTCGGCATGCAATTCGCCACGGTCGGCAGGAGCCGCCAGTCGCCCTCGCTGAGCGCGTTGGCGAGGAGCGGTCCGATGACATCGAGCCCCTCGAACAGGTAGGGCCTGGGTGGCATCGTGATCCGCAGGTCCTGCGCCGCGATGGAGATCGCAAGCGGCGCGTCGCCTCGCTCGTGAGCGTCGATGAAGTTCGCCAGCAGCGCGCGCTCCGCCTCGCTCGGTTCACCAGCGGTCCAGTCCGACCGCTGGGCGGGGAGGTGCGCCTGCATCGTGGCGCGCGCCCGCTGGAGGGCGCTGTTGACCGCCGCGACGGACGTCTCGAGCGTCGAGGCGGTCTCGCTCGCCGGCCAGCCGAGGACGTCGCGGGCGATCAACGTGGCGCGCTGACGCGGCGGGAGGACCTGGAGCGCGGCGAGGAAGGTGAGTTCGATCGTCTCGCGGGTCACGATGACCGCCTCGGGCTCGTCCTCGCTCGGCGCCACCTCATCGAGCAGCGCGTCAGGGTAGGGCGTCAGCCACGGCACCTCGGCGAATGAGCGCATCGAACTGAGACGCCGCGCGCTGCGTCGGATCGCGTCGAGGCAGACGTTGGTGGCGATCTTGTACAGCCACGCCCGGACCAGCGAGCTGCCGTCGAACGTATCGCGCGCCCGCCACGCCCGGAGGAAGGTCTCCTGCACCGCATCCTCGGCCTCGTCGAACGAGGCGAGCATCCGGTAGCAGTGGACGTGCAGCTCGCGCCGGTATCGCTCGGTGAGGGCCGCGAAGGCGGACTCCCCACCGGCGAACACGGCCGTGGCCCGCTCGGTCACGCGACGGCACCAGCCACCTTGACCGGCTCGAGTCGCCAGTCGCGCCTGACTTCCTGGATCAGCCAGGTGTTGCCGTCCGGGTCCTGGAACGGCATGAACGTCGCGTAGCTCCGCCGCTCCGGGTCGACGCCCGGGGTCTGGCCGGTCTCCCCGAAGTGGAAGATGTCGCCGACTTCGGTCCCGCGGCCGACCAGGTCGTCACGCGCCGCCTCGATGTCGTTCACGCACAGGTGGAGGCCGTGGAGCGAGCCCGGTGCCATCGAGCCGATCCCGGTCCCGATCGCGATCGCGCAGGCCGAGCCCTTGGGCACCAGTTGGACGACCCGGAAGTCGGGTCCGGCGCTGGAGTCGACCAGCAGTTCGAAGCCGGCCCGGTCGATGTAGAACGCCTTCGCGCGGTCGACGTCGCTGACGGGCACGACGACGAGTTCGAGGGTGTAGTCCATGCCGATTCTCCTTGTCGGGACCGGTCGGGATGGCCGATCTGCAAGGTGTAACGTCGGCCCCCGGTGAAACTCATCGGTCGTGCGATGGTACCCGGGCGAACGCGTCAGGTCGGGCGGAAGGTCGTGTAGATCTTCTTGAACAGGGCCTTGTCCGCGATCGCGTTCTCGAGGTCGCCGTACATGTCGATGCCATACCCAACCTTGCCCTTGGCCAGAAGCAGCAGCTGGAAGAGCACCTTCCGACCCTCGTAGGTTCCGCTAAGGATGAGCAGGCGACCCGACCAGCCGGCCACCTTCACCGCCTTGTTCGAGAGCACCTTCGTCTTGTAGTGGCTCTTGTACCAGGCGATGTCGCGGCTGCACCGTCGAGCTGACCGATGCGATCCCGGAGACGGTATCCCGATCGACGTACACCGCTGGCAATCCGAATTCGTCGAACTGGTCGGAGGTCTTGGCGGTGCCTGGCGTGACGATCCAGGTCGGCGGGTACTTCATCTTGTAGCGATTCCGCTTCGAGGTGTAGGTCTTCCACGGGACCGGCGTCGGGACCGGGGTGGGCACGGGCGTTGCGGTCGGCAGGGGAGTCGGCGTCGGGGCCACGGTCGGCGTCGGCGAAGGCGACGGTGACGGGCTCGGGGACGGTGACGCCACCAGGGACAGGGACGGGCCCGGGCTCGCGATCGCGATCGCGATGGACGGAGACGGGCTCGAGCTTGGGGTCTGCGAGGCGCAGCCCGCGGCGACGAAGACGACGAGTAGGGCGAGGGTCGATCGCTGGCGGCTCACGGTCAGGTCTCCCAGGGTCGAATATGGCCAGGGTCGGTGCGAGCTACGCACCCTCCTGTCATGGGACGCCGTGCTTCGTCGACCGTTACAGCGGGGAGGGGATCCGATGGATTGGACACTGGAAGTCGTGCTGCTCCCGGTCAGCGACCTCGACGCGGCGATCGCGTTCTACCGCGACAAGGTCGGCTTCGTGCTGGACCACGACACGACCAACGAGTTCATGCACGTGGCGCAGTTGACCCCGCGCGGCTCCGGCTGCTCGATCGTGGTCGGCGACCTGCCGGCGCAGCGCGAGATGGGCGTCGGCTCGATGCGGGGTCTGCAGCTGGTCGTGGCCGATGCGCAGGCCGCCCGCGATGAGCTGCAGAGTCGTGGGATCGAGTGCAGCGAGATCACCGTCTTCGACGAGCGCGACGGCGGGACCTTTTTCGGCTTCAGCGACCCGGACGGCAACACCTGGTCGGTCCAGCAGATCAAGGCGCGCGCCCGGAAGCCGCTGATCCCGGTGGACTATCGTGAGCGGTTCGGCGAGGGCGTCGAACCCTGAACGCGTGAAGCCTCCGGCCCGGCTACGCCTCGAAGGGGCTCATCAGCTGGAAGTAATTGTCGTCGGGGTCGGCGAAGGTGGCGATCCAGGTCTCGGTCGGGCCCTCGAAGCTGTACGGCTCGGCGACGACGATCGCGCCGGCGGCCTTCAACCGCTCGAAGTCGCCCTTCACGTCCGCGCTTTCGATATTCCAGATCAGCCGGCCCGGGCTCGCGTTGCGGCCTTTCACTTCGCTGTGCGGCCCGATCGCGACGAACCCCGAGCCGATCATCCAGCCGTGATAGCTGTCGTCCGCCATCGTGGGCGTGCCGAACAGACGGGTGTAGTACTCGACCAGGCGCCCCGGATCCTCCGACCCGATGAGGATGTTGTTGAAGTTCATGTCGCCCCCGCTGCTGCGATCGTGGAAGGGACCCAGTGTGCTCCATCCGGCCTTGCTTCGGGGTCCCGCTTAGACTTCGCCCGTGTCCGCCCTCGACGACGCGCTCCGGGTCCACGCCGACGATCGCGCCACCTGGCGCGCCTGGCTGGAGGCCAACCACGCGAACGCCGACGGCGCCTGGTTGGTCACCTGGCGACCGAGCTCCGGGCGGGGGAGCCTGGACTACGAGGCCGCCGTCGAGGAGGCGCTCTGCTTCGGCTGGATCGATAGCACCGCCCACCGACTTGACGACGACCGGGGCGAGCAATACTTCGCGCCGCGCAAGACTCGCAGTCCATGGGCGGCGACGAACAAGGCACGGGTCGAGCGCCTGATCCGTGAGGGGCGGATGGCGCCGGCTGGCGTCGCGGCGATCGAATTGGCGAAGGCCAACGGCTCGTGGGAGGTCCTCGATAGCGTCGAGCGGCTGGAGGTTCCGGCGGACCTGGCCGAGGCGCTGGGGGCCAGGCCCCCGGCCGACGTCAACTTCAGCGCATTTCCGCCGTCGGCCCGCAAGATGCAGCTGGCCTGGGTCGCGCTTGCCATGCGACCGGAGACGCGCGCGGCGCGGATCGCGCAGGTCACCGAGGCGGCCGCTCGAAACGAGCGCGCCCGAACCTAGCCGGTCGGCTCGGCCATCCGCCCCACGGGCTCCCGGCTCACACCGCGCTGGAAGGCAGAATTCGGGTCGTTCGAACCAAGCAACATCATCGCAACGGTCTGCCCGCGGCGATCGACGACATCACCAACATCCGCAGTAGTTCCGCTTGGTCGGAACGACCCGAACATCGTGTCGCCGCGCGCCCGCGCCCCCGCCTGTCGAGATCGAGGGGCGTCGGTTGGTTCGACAGTCAGGGCTTGACCGAGATCCAGACCGTCTTCTTCTCGGTGTACTGGTCGAACGCCTCGAGGCCCTTGTCGCGGCCACCGAAACCGGATTCCTTGTAGCCACCGAAGGGCGTCGTGATGTCCCCTTCGGAGTAGGCGTTGACCGAGACCGTTCCGGCACGCAACGTGCGCGCGGCACGGATCGCCGTATCGAGGTCATTGGTGTAGACCGCGGCGTGGAGGCCGTAGTTGGTGTCGTTGGCGATGGCCAGGCCCTCGTCCTCCGAGTCGAACGCGATCGTCGAGATGACCGGCCCGAAGATCTCCTCGCGCGCAATCTTCATGGAGTTGTCGACCCCATCGAACACCGTCGGCTCGACGAAGTAGCCGCCGCTGTCGGGCATCGCGCGCTCACCGCCGACGACGACGCGAGCGCCCTGGTCGCGCCCGCTCGCGATGTAGCCGAGCACCTTGTCGAGATGCGGCGCCTCGATCATCGGGCCGATCCGGGTCGCCGGGTCCTGCGGGTCGCCGACGATCCAGTCGGCCGTCCGGGCCACGATCCGTTCGATCAGGTCGTCGCGGATCTCGCGCTGGACGATGACCCGCGAGCCGCAGGTGCAGTTCTCGCCCATGTTCGCGAAGCCGGCCAGCACGATGTTGTCGGCGACGAGGTCGAGGTCGTGCGCGTCGCCCATCACGACCTGCGGGCTCTTGCCGCCGCATTCGAGGACGATCCGCTTGAGGTTGCTCTCGGACGAATAGCGCAGGAAGTAGCGCCCCACCTCGGTCGAGCCCGTGAACGTGAGCACGTTGACGTCCATGTGCCGACCGAGCGCCTGGCCGGCGGTCTCGCCCAGGCCCGGCACGACGTTGAACACCCCATCGGGGATGCCGGCCTCGGCGGCGAGCTCGGCGAGGCGGATGGTGCTGAGCGAGGTGAGTTCGGCGGGCTTGATCACGAGGCTATTGCCGGCCGTCAGCGCCGGGGCCGCCTTCCAGGCCGCCATCATCAGCGGGAAGTTCCAGGGCAGGACCGCGCCCACGACCCCGATCGGCTCGCGGATGATCATGCCCAGCGCGTCCGGCCCGGTCGGCGCGATCGAGTCGTACAGCTTGTCGGCCGCCTCCGCGTACCAGCGGAAGGTCTTGATCGATTCGGGCAGGTCCGCCTCGCGGCAGTCGGTGATCGGCTTCCCCGCCTCCAACGAGTCGAGCAGGGCCAGTTCCTCGGCGTTCGCCTCGATGAGCTCGGCGAGGCGGAGGAGGACCGCCTTGCGTTCGGCGGGTGAGCGGCGGGACCAGCGCCCGTCGTCGAAGGCGCGACGCGCGGCGGCCACGGCGAGGTCGATGTCGGCCGACTCGCCGGCGGCGATCTCGGTCAGTCGCTGGCCGGTCGCCGGGTTCTCGGTCGCGAAGCGCCGGCCGCTGAGGGCCGGACGAAAGGCGCCGTCGATGAACGCATCGGTGCGAAATGTCGGGGTTGTCGCGATGACCACGTGATCACCTCTCGAGTCTGGAGATGGGTCGATGATACGGGTCAGGCAGGACTGACGGAGGTCTAGTCCTCGTCGCTCGGGTCCCCTAGGCTTCGCACGTGCCGGATGAGTTCTGTCCGAACTGCCGCCAGGCCAGGACCGGGACCCTCCGGTACTGCCGGGCGTGCGGCTTTGACTTCGATGACGCCCCGCGGACGATCCGGGCGAGCGGAGCACAGCCAGGGGCCGGCTGGATACCTCCTCCAGGAGGTCGACCGATCCGCCGCTACGTGGGCGTCGGCGTCGCCATCTTCGTTGGCCTCGCGGTCGTTGGCAACCTCACGAGGCCGCCATCAACGGATCGTGACCCGAGTGCTGCGGGAACTTCGATCGGAGCCCTTGCTTCGGTCGGGTTGCTGTCGACTTCAACGAAGTCGGCGTCCGGCACGTCGGCAGGCCTCGCACCACCGGGCCCCACGGTCGAAGCCGTGGTGGTCCGCGTCATCGACGGTGACACGATCGTGGTCAGGTATGGAGGCACCGAGCAGCGCGTCCGGTATATCGGCATCGATTCCCCGAGACCTTCGCCCCGAAGGCGTCCGCGCAATGGATGGGAGCCAAGGCAACGAAATCCAACGCCCTCCTGGTGGAGGGCGAGACCGTATTCCTCGAGAGGGACAGCTCTGACACCGATGCGTTCGGTCGCCTACTGCGCCATGTCTGGCTGACTGACGGCTCGATCTGGACGCTCGTCAACCGCGAGCTCGTTCGCCAAGGTGTCGCGGTCGCGAGGAGCTATCCGCCCGACGTCCGCTACGACGATCTCTATCGAGTCGCCGAAGGCGACGCTCAGAGGCTGGCAGTCGGGCTCTGGGGTCCGACGCCGGCACCACCGACACCAAAGCCGACGCCGAGGAAGACCCCGGAACCGGCTGAGAAGCCGGCCGAAAAACCCAAGCCCGCGTTGAATTGCCACCCCTCGTACGCCGGCGCGTGTCTGAAGGTGAATGCCGGCGATTACGACTGCGCGGGCGGTTCTGGGAATGGTCCCAACTACACGGGCCTCGTCAGGATCGTTGGCCCGGACGAGTTCGACCTGGATCGGGACGGCGACGGTCTCGGGTGCGAGTGACGTCGGCGCTCGGTCGCTAGTCGTGCGGCGACTGAACGGGCCGGCGAGGGGCCGTGTCCGCGGCCGGTTCATGCATCGGGCGGATGACGAGTCGCAGTGACCTCTTGACACGGCCATTTGAGTCGCGGGGAGCATCAAACGGACATCGCGGGTGGTCGGCGACGAGTCCGGCGGTCAGTAGAGTCGCCCGGCGACTAACGGGTCCTCCGCGCGCGGCCAACCGTGCGTGCGGCGGGTCGCTCAGCAATAGAGAACCCCGGCGATAAGCCGGGGTTCCGTACCACGTGGGCCGAGGCTCGTCAGCTGCAACCGCTGGTGCTGCCGCAGTTGAGGCACTTGTAGCAGGACCCGTTGCGGACCATGATCGAGCCGCAGTCAGCGCAGCTGGGGGCGTCGGCCTGGGTCTGGAAGCTGACCTTGGTGGCGCCGAGGTTGAGCGTGATGGCCGAGGTGCCGGTGCTGCCACTGCCGATCCCCGCCTTGCCGTTGCCGTTGGCGGCGTGCCCATTGCCGAGTGAGCCGTTGGTGGCGATGACGGTCAGCGGCCCTTCGACGGGCTTGGCCGGCGCGTCCGCGGACTCGGCTGCGACGGCGGTCGCCTGGGGTGTCTCGGGTTCGGTGGTCGTGGCGTCAGACGCCGGCGGGGGGGACGCCGGCGCAGACGCGGGATTTGCGGCAACGGCCTGAGTGGCCTCAGCCGGTGCGACCGAGGCGGAGCCCGGGGAGGACACCGGGACATCCGCCACGACCGCGGTGCGATCGATGAGACCGAGGTTGGCCTTGTCGTCGGTCGACAGGAACCGCGAGCCGAGCCAGCGGAAGATGTAGTCGACGATCGACTTGGCGATCGGGATCTCCTGGTTGCCGGTGAAGCCCGACGGCTCGAACCGGACGTGGGCGAACTTGTTGACGAGGTCCTTGAGCGGGACGCCGTACTGGAGCGCCACGGAGATCGTCGTCGCCAGGGTGTCCATCAGGCCCGACACGGTCGAGCCTTCCTTGGCCATCTTGAGGAAGATCTCGCCGGGCTGGCCGTCCGGGTAGAGCCCGACGGTGATGTAGCCCTCATGCCCCGCGATATCGAACTTGTGGGTGACCGCCGAGCGCTCGGCCGGGAGCCGACGTCGATGGGGGAGGGCGGCCTCCGCCTGGGCCCGGACGAGCTGCTTTCGAAGCTTCTCGATCTCCTCGGTGGTGATCGAGTCGTCGGCGCCCTCGCCGTCCTTCTTCTTGCCGGTCATCAGCGGCTGGCTGCGCTTCGAATTGTCGCGATAGATCGCGATCGCCTTGAGGCCGAGCTTCCAGCCTTCCATGTAGACGCGCTCGATCTCCTCGGCCGTCGCGGCCTCGGGCATGTTGACGGTCTTGCTGATGGCACCTGAGATGAACGGCTGGATCGCGCCCATCATCCGGACGTGGCCCATGTAGTGGATGGACCGCTCGCCGTTGGCCGGCTTGAACGCGCAGTCGAAGACCGGCAGGTGCTGTGGCTTGAGGTGCGGGGCGCCCTCGATCGTCTCGTGCTCGGTCAGGTAGGCCAGGATCTCATCGACCTCTTCCGCGCCGTAGCCGAGCTTGCGCAGGGCCGACGGGACGGTCTGGTTGACGATCTTGAGGAAGCCCTCGCCGACCAGCTTCTTGTACTTGATGAGCGCGATGTCCGGCTCCACTCCGGTCGTATCGCAATCCATCATGAACGCGATCGTCCCGGTCGGGGCGAGGACGGTGACCTGGGCATTGCGATAGCCGTTCGCCTCGCCGAGCTCGAGCGCCTCGTCGAAGACCGCGGTCGCGTGGCGGAGCAGGTCCTTGGGCACGCCGTTGGTCGGGATGCGGTAGGCCGCGTCGCGATGCTTGGCGATGACGCGGAGGAACGGCTCGCGGTTCTCCTCGAATTTGACGAACGGGCCGCCGTGATCGCGGGCGACGACCGCCGACTGGCGATAGGCCTCGCCGTGCATGATCGCGGTCAGGGCCGCTGCGTAGTTGCGCCCCTCGTCCGAGTCGTAGGCGAGGCCGCGTGACATCAATAGCGCGCCGAGGTTGGCGTAGCCGAGACCGAGTGGCCGGAACTTGTGCGAGTTCTCCTCGATCTTGGGGGTCGGGTAGGACGCGTTGTCGACGAGGATCTCCTGGGCCGTGATCGTGACCTTGGCCGCGAAGCGATAGGCCTCGACGTCGAACTCGCCGTCCGCGCCGACGAACTTCATCAGGTTGAGCGAGGCGAGGTTGCACGCGGTGTCGTTGAGGAACATGTATTCCGAGCACGGGTTCGACGCGTGGATCCGGTCCGTATTGGCCGACGTGTGCCACTCGTTGATGGTCGTGTCGTACTGGATCCCCGGGTCGCCACAGAGGTGGGCGGCGTCGGCCATCTTGCGGAAGATGTCGCGTGCTCGGTAGGTGTCCATCACCTCGTGCGGCTCGACGACCGCGTGGGTCTGCCACTCCTGGTCGTCCACCACGGCCTGCATGAACGCATCGGTCACGCGGACGCTGTGGTTGGCGTTCTGGAAGAAGACGCTGCCATAGGCCTCGCCGGTGAAGCTCGGGTCGTAGCCGGCCTCGATCAGGGCCCACGCCTTCTGCTCCTCGTGCGCCTTCGAGTCGATGAACTCGAGGACGTCGGGGTGGCCGGCGTCCAGGATGACCATCTTGGCCGCGCGTCGGGTCTTGCCACCCGACTTCACGACGCCCGCGAAGGCGTCGTAGCCCTTCATGAAGCTCACCGGGCCCGAGGCCGTGCCGCCACCCGCCATCTTCTCCCTGGACGAGCGGATGGTGGACAGGTTGGAGCCGGCGCCGGAGCCGAACTTGAACAGCATCGCCTCGGTCTTGGCGAGGTCCATGATCGAGGACATCGTGTCCTGGACCGAGTTGATGAAGCAGGCGCTGCACTGCGGCTGCGCCTCTATCCCGACGTTGAACCAGACCGGCGAGTTGAACGCCATCTTCTGGTGGACGATGAGGTGGGTCAGCTCCGCCTTGAAGGTGGCGAGGTCCTCGTCGCTCGCGAAGTAGTGCTGGGTCTCCGCCCAGGCCGCGATCGTGTTGACGACCCGGTCGATGAGCTGGCGGACGCTCGTCTCGCGCTCCGGGGTGCCGAGGTGGCCGCGGAAGTACTTGCTGACCACGACGTTGGTGGCGAGCTGCGACCAGAAATCGGGGACCTCGACGTCCTTCTGCTCGAAGACCGACTTGCCCGATTCGTTGGCGATGCCGGCCGTCCGGTACTCCCAGGTGATCTCGTCGTAAGGATGGATCCCCGGGGTCGTCCAACGGCGCTCGAAGGTCAGGCCACGGGTGCCCTCCCCGGTGAAGCTGGCGCCGTACGGGCCCGCGAGGTGGGGCTTGGAGGCGGTGGTCCTGCCGGTCGTCTTGGTCTTCGCGGTGCGCTCTTGGGCTGCGACCGTGGTTCCGTTGCCTCGTGCCATCTGCCTTGCTCCTCCATCCCGTTGCCGATGCGATAGCGGTAGCTGCGCATCCGATGCGTCGTCGTTGGTACCGAGTGATCCTGGGGGCGGTACATGGACCGGCGAATGGGGCCGGTGATGCACGTGATGGGCGGCTCGGTGTTGTTCAGGCGACCCATGAACGATACGCCGTGGCGAGGCCGACGTCAACCCCGAAACCACAACATGTAGTGGTGCCCGGTTGCGGCCGAACGCTACATCTGGTGGTTTGGCGATTCCATGCTCAGCGGCCGTTCGTCCACGCTCGAGACCCGTTCGTCCACACTCGAGCGGCGATCATCCACCGGTCCGTCCACCGGTGCGGGTCGGTCGTCCACAGGGTGTCCACCGGGGGATGGATGGTACATCTGTTCTGTTCTGGTCACGTGGGCAAGCCACGCGGTCCCGGGTTCCGCCCCCATTCGTGGCACGATCGATGACGGCCGACCCCCGTCCCGAAAGTGGCCAAATTCACACGGGTGGAACGTTAGGCTCCGTTCTGTGGGCCTTGCGGGACCGGAATCGGGCCGGCGGCCGTTGTCCTGAGCGTGGATCGCACGTTCTCAGGCCACGGATGAGGCGTTGAGGTGACCTAACGTTCCCCAGGCGTGCATCTGGCCGCCGGCGCCGAACCGCGGGCCAAGGTAAGCCGCAGTGAAGGCCCGCGGTCGATGATGGCCGGGTGGATGACCAGCGAGTCGGGGCGACGTTTCGGGCGGCTCGGATCAGGCGCCAGAAGCGACAGGAGGATGTCGCAGTCGAGGCGAGGGTCTCGCGCGGCTCCGTATCGCGCGTCGAGCGCGGCCATCTCGATACGTTGTCGCTGAGGACGATCCGGGCGATCGTCGCCGTGCTGGACATCCGGCTCGAGCTCCTGCCCCGGTGGCGTGGCGGCGATCTCGATCGCATGCTCAACGCTCGCCATTCCGCGCTCCACGAGTCGGTCGCCCGGTCCTTCGCCGCCGACCTGCCCGCCTGGACGCTCGCCCCCGAGGTGTCGTTCTCGATCTGGGGCGAACGAGGCGCGATCGACATCCTGGCGTGGCATCCGGGCCGGCGGGCCATCCTTGTCATCGAGCTCAAGACGGACATCGCTGACGCCAACGAGCTGGTAGGGACCGTGGATCGGAAGCGGCGGCTGGCGGCGGAGGTTGCCGGTGAGCGCGGTTGGGACCCCGCGACGGTCTCGGTCTGGGTGATCGTTGCGGCGTCTCGCACGAACCGACGACGGATCGCTGCGCACAGGGCGATGCTCCGCGCGGCGTTCGCGGCCGACGGCCGGTCGATCAAGTCGTGGCTGCGAGATCCGGATCGGCCGATCGCGGCGCTCTCGACCTGGACGGAGGCGGCGCGCGGAGTCGGTGGGCTCACGCCGGTCCGCCGGGTCCGCCGTCGCGGGGCACGTCCCGCGGCGTGACGGCCGCCATACAGACGGCCAGATTCACACGGCCGGAACGTAAGGTCCCATCCCGAGCGCATCGACGGCCGAATCCAGGCTGACCAGGCGTCATCCTGCCCCGAGCAAGCGTGGGCCGGGCGAATCGCCATCCCGATATCCAACCGGAACGGACCCAACGTTCCCCGGGTGTGCACATGGCCACGGCGCCGAAACGAACCTCGTGCGGTCCGGTGCGGTTGACGCGGGCGGGCGGCCGGGGCTATACCGGGAGCACGCAGGCGTCGTCCGTCATCGGTCGAGCAGCGCGCGGGTCTGCTGGGTGTGCGGTGGAGGTATCGCCATGTCCCGCGTCATCAGCCAGGACCTGCAGGCCAGCGGCGTCGCCCAGGTCATCGTCGTCCTCAAGCAGCCGCCCGGCGGCGCGGGCGCAGGCGCCGGGGCTGCGGCCGGGGTGGGTGCCGGGGCACCGACCCGTGGCCTGCGCCGTGGTGGCGGCGGGCCCCGATGCAGGGCCTCGAGCGCCACTTCCGCCACTCCGAGCTGAGCCAGGATTCGGCGCTTGCGGCATCCAGCCTGACCGCGGCGGCCGCGGTCGCACCCAACGTCCGCTACTACCCGAACCTGGGCGTGGCCCTGGGCACGGTGGACCGGGCCGGCCTGGCATCCCTCCGCTCAGACCCGGCGGTCGCCTCGGTCAACGGCGCCCCGAACCTCAGCCTCATCGCGCCGGAACGCATCGCCGACGCGAAGTTGACCGTCAACCGGACCTGGGGCTTGCAGGCCCTGAAGGCTCCCGAACTGTGGGCCAAGGGCTTCACCGGCAAGGGGATCCTCGTCGGCCACCTCGATACCGGGGTCGATGGCAAGCACCCCGCGCTCAAGACCGCGATCGGGGCCTTCGCCGAATTCGACATGCTGGGCTTCGAACTGACCCCGACCCCGGCGGCGCGCGACAGCGGCGAGCACGGGACGCATACCGCGGCGACCATCGCCGGCCGACCGGTCGGGGGCCGGCACGTCGGCATGGCACCAGATGCCCTGCTCGCCTCGGCGCTCGTCATCGAGGGTGGCAACGCGGTCGCACGGGTCCTCGGCGGGATGGACTGGGCGGTCGGCCAGAACTGCCGGATCCTCAGCATGTCGCTCGGGTTCCGCGGCTGGTGGGAGGACTTCATCCCGATCGCGCGGATCCTGCGGCGCTACCAGGTCCTGCCGGTCTGGGCGGTCGGCAACGAGGGACCGGGCACGAGCCGGTCGCCCGGCAACTACCCGCAGGCCCTGTCGGTGGGTGCGATGGACAAGGACAAGACGGTCGCCTGGTTCTCCTCGAGCCAGCGGTTCCAGCGACGGCGCGACCCGCTCGTGCCGGACCTCATCGGTCCAGGCGTCGGGGTCACCTCGGCCAAGCCGGGTGGCGGCTGGCAGGACATGGACGGGACGTCGATGGCGACGCCGCACATCGCGGGGCT
The DNA here is from genome assembly GCA_963746865.1 of uncultured Chloroflexia bacterium. GTDB lineage: Bacteria > Chloroflexota > Limnocylindria > Limnocylindrales > CSP1-4 > SPCO01. Next base: position 244,038 of record CAVVDB010000004.1, on the reverse strand, counting down.
CGCTGCGCTTCTGATGCAGGCGCGCCCGAAGGCGTCGGTCGGGCGGATCGAGCGGGCGATCTTCGAATCGTGCACGCTGGATCCCAAGCAACCGCGCGATCGTGCGAACCGCGGCCTCCCGGATGGATTGAAGGCGCTGGCCCTTCTGACCCCGTGACGACGAAGAAGCCGACCAAGATCGACCCCGAGCTGACACGTCAACTCGACGCGGCGGACATCGACGACGCGCCCGTCCAGGCCGTCGTCCACTTCCGCTCGTCGGGGAAACGTGGCCCGGCCGGGGTGACCGAAGTGGCCGACGCGGCTATCGGCTCGGCCTCGTCCAAGGCCGGGACCGCGCCCATCCGGGTCAACGTGATGCGCTACCTCGGGGTGATGTCGGTCGAGGCGCCGGCGTCGTTCGTCCGTGCGCTGCTGGACGAGGACGATGTCGAGTCGGCACTCGCCAACGTCCATCCGGGCGACGACGACCCGGGGCTTGGGGTGCCGAGCGCCCCGGACGGAGCTGCCTCGGCGGACGCGCCGCCGGTCGAGGATGCGCTCGAGGACTGACCGCTAGTCGCCGAGCGCGGCCAGCGCGGTCCTGATCGCCCCGGGGATGGTCGTCTGCGCGCCGAGGCGTGCCCAGTAGCCCGCGTCGTCCGAGACCGTCAGCGGGTCGAGGGTCATCGGGACGAGCAGCGTGGACAGCGGCTTGGAGGCGGCCGCCAGCGGCATCTCGACCACGGCCGTCGGCTGGCCGTCCGGTCCGGGCAGGTGCGGCCGAAGCGCCAGGCCGGCCGGCTCGTCCTGGGCCAGTTCGAGGAACCATTGCGGGGTCGGGTCGCTGAGGGCGGCCAGCGCGGTGCCGGGCGGCGGATCCTCGAGCAGCTTCGCGAGCGCCGCCAGGTTCGCCAGCGCATTGGTCAGCGCCGAGCGCGCGGCCGCGAGCGTCAACCCGCCGACGATCGGGTCCGCGGCAGCCTCGGTCAGGAAGAGCCGGCGGTCGAGCCCGTCGATCCGGACCGATTCGAAGTCGGCGCCAGGTTCGAGCGCCTCCATCAGCGAGGGCCGCCCGAACCGCGCCACGCCATCCACGACGACCAGCGCGATGTCTCGTTCCGCGGCGGTCAGCAGGTGGTCGTACGGGTCGCCATCGGTACCGGCCACGACCAGGAGGTCGGCGAAGTGGTCGTCGGCCAGCGAGCCGATGGCGTCCCCCCAACCGAGCATCGTCGCCGGGTTCCGGGTGGCCATCGCCACGATCTCGCGATCGGTGAACGGCTTGGGTGTGAGCGAGGCGTTGACGATCCGGGCGACCTTGAGCTCGGCCAGCAGGTTGCGGCTGCCGCTGGGCGACCAGTCGGAGCCGAGGGCGACGGTCACGCCCTTCGCCTTCGCCGCGGCGATCTTCGTCGTCCCGCCGTACAGCAGCAGGTTGCTGAGCGGCGACCAGACGATCCCGACGCCGTGATCGTGGAGGACGTCGAAGTCGGCCGCCTCGAGCCCGTTGGCATGGATCCCGACCAGCGACGGCGCCAGCGCCCAGGTCCCATCGGCCAGGTGAAGCGCCTCGAAATGCTCGCGGGCGGTGGGTCCGAGGCCCTCGGCCAGGTGGAGGATCAGCTTGTGGGTCTTCCGAAGGCGCGTCAGGAAGTCCTTAGCCTTCGTCGCCTCGACGTCGCTGATCTTGGTCAGGGCGTCCTCGAGGTCGACCTCACGGGTGTCCTCGACGTTGCGGATGTTGCCGCGGTAGAACTTCTGGATCCCGTTGTTGCTGTAGAGGGCGATCCCCTGCGAGGTCGTGACGCCGGCGACGAGGCACTTGCACTCGACGTAGCGCACGACCGCCTGCGGCAGGCCGAGGGTCTTGCCGAGGACGGTCATCGGGCCACTGACGAACTTGCGGTATGGCTCGATCCCGGCCCACTGGCCGCGGTTCGCGTAGGCCTTGGCCGGCGGCCAGAGCGGCAGGGCGTTGTAGCTCAGGTGGTTGTGGAGCTCGATGAGGCCCGGGTAGATCGTTCCCTTGGTGGCGATCCGCGGGGCCGCGTCGAAGCCGGGCGGTGGGGCGTCGTCGGCATCTCCTACGCGGACGATCCGATCATCGGCGACGTGGATCGCGCCCTTGTCGTGGACGGTCCAGGCCTCATCGACGGTCACGACGCGGCCGGTCAGGACGTAGCGGGTCGTCATCAGGATCCCGGTCGCCTCCACTCGATGGTCTGCGGGTCTGGGCGGCTGACGCTGGTCCGCCCGCCGGCGGCCCGGGCCCAGGCGTCGTTCCCGACGAACGACGGGCGCGCCGAACGGGAGGTCGCCGCGGGGGATCGGCGGCGTAGTCGGCTTCGAGGAACTTGGCGCCGTAGTTGGGAAGGTTGGTCGGGGCGCCGGGGTCCGGGGTCACCTGGCCACGCAACGCAGTGACCGCCGCTCGCCAGCCATCGAGCAGGACCGGTTCCGAGTGACTCGACGGATGGGGGATCCGGTGGATCGGGAGGGCCGGGACGCTCGGCCACTTGTCGATGGCGTACGCCGCATAGGCACCGAACGCGACGATCGCCTGGAGGTTGGGATGGTCACGAACGCGTCGTACAGCTCGTTGCGCCAGGTCAGCTGGTCTGGGTCGCGCAGGATCTCCTTGGCCTTGGCCCGTGGCTCGGGACGAAGCTGTACGGGAACGCGTTGGCCAGGACGTACGAGCGCTCGAGCCCGACCTTGGCGAAGAACCCCTGGACGCGCTGCCCGGCGTCGCCGACGAGGGTTCGGCCGACGAGCCGCTCCGTGGCGCCTGGATCCGAGGCGATGGCCAGGACGCGCGCCGAGCCGTCGAGCCGGCCTCGGTAGAAGACGGGTCCCCAATCGAACCAGAAGTCGTCACGAAAGGCCGTCGGCGGCGGGCATCGCCCGAACAGGGCCTCGAAGGCGGCCGGCGGACCAGGGTCGTATTGACGAGCGCTCATGGACGACTCGGCTAGGCGCGCGCTTCCGGGAGTGTAGCGACGCAACGGGTCGCCGGACAAGGCCGCCGAGGACGCGCTAGCATCCGTCCGTGGCGACGATCCTCGGGCGGGTCATGTTCGCGTTCGAGGGCGAGCGGGTGCCGCGCTGGGTGTCGGCTCGGTTGCGCGACGCGCCGGTTGCGGGGGTCACCCTGTTCCGGGCCGCCAACGTCCGGTCGGCCGGCCAGGTCCGCGAGTTGACTGGAACGCTCCAGGCGGGTGCGTCGGAAACATTGCTCGTCGCCGCCGACCAGGAGGGCGGCCAGTTGATGGCGCTCAGCCCCGGTGCGACCGAGTTCGCCGGCAACATGGCGCTCGGGGCGGTCGATGACGAGGGGCTGACCGAGCGGGTGGGGCGAGCGCTTGGCACCGAGGCGCGGGCGATGGGCGTGAACGTCGTCTACGCCCCCGACCTCGACCTCGCCACCGAACCGGCGAACGCGAACCTCGGCATCCGGTCGTTCGGTGACGACCCGGCGGCCGTCGGGCGGCACGGGGCCGCGATGGTCCGCGGACTGCAGGCGGCCGGGGTGGCCGCCACGGTCAAGCACTTCCCGGGCCTGGGCGAGGTGGCCGGCGACACCCACCATGGTCTGGGGGTCGTCCGCGGGTCACGCGAGGACCTCGAAGCCGGTGGGCTCGCGCCATTCCGGGCGGCGATCGCGGCCGGGCCCAGGATGACGATGTCGGCCCATGTCGCGGTGCCCGCCCTGACTGGGGATGCGACCGTGCCGGCCACCTTGTCGCGCACGCTGATGACCGACCTCCTGCGCGGCGAGCTCCGGTTCCAGGGGGTCTCGATCAGCGATGCCCTGGACATGCACGCCCTCGCCCAGGGCCCCGCCCAGGCGGTCGACATCATCGCCGCGGTGCGGGCCGGGCTCGACCTGCTGCTCTGTTCCGCGGATCGGGTCGCGCAGCGGCGGATCGAGGCGACACTCAGAGCCGCCGTCGGGCGGGGCCTGTTCGAGGCGGCCGACATGCTGGCCACGGCGGATCGGATCGCGGAGCTTCGGACGTGGCTCGCGGCGGCCGGGGCGCAGCCCGATCTCGATGTCGTGGGGTCGGCGAAGCATCGAGCGCTATCGCGCGAACTGGCCGAGCGCAGCCTGACCCGGACCGATCTCACGGCCGGATTCGCGCGCACCCCGGCGCCTCTCGTCTCCGCCGATGCGCGGATCCTCGCGATCATGCCCGAGCCACACGACCTGACCCCGGCCGACACGTCGTCGCTGGTCGCCCCGGGTCTCGGCCGGGCCCTCCGGACCCGCTTCGCCTCGGTCGAGGAGGTGGTCATCGGCGTCGCGCCCACGGCGTCCGAGATCGCAGCCCTGCGGGTCCGCACGGGTGCGGTCGATGCCATCGTCGTGGGCACCATCGAGGCGCATCGACAGCCGGCCCAGGCCGACCTCGTCCGGGCGATCGCCGGGACCGGGAAGCCGACCGTTGCCGTCGCCCTGCGGACCCCGTGGGACGTGGCGACCTACCCGGTCGGGGTCCCGGCGATCTGCACCTATTCGATCCTGCCCGATTCGCTCGAGGCGCTGGCGGATGCGCTGGCGGGACGGATCGGCTTTGCGGGTCGGTCGCCGGTGAGGCTCCGGCTGCCGGGCGGTTGACGCTCACCGTCGGCGCGGATCGCCCGGGAAGTCGATCTTCGGGTCGTTCCAACCAAGCAGAACTACAGGAGCGACCGACGCCGAGCGCCGCGGCCCAGCCGCCGATATAGGTGCGGTCGTTCCGCTTGCCTCGAACGACCAGAAGATCGCCTCCCGCGGGCGCCACCCTACCCGCGGTCGAGCAGCCTCGACAGGAACGACTGCGTCCGTGGATCGTGCGGGCTGTCGATGACCTGCTCCGGCGGCCCGGCCTCCACGAACTGCCCTTCCTCGATGAAGTACACCCGGTCGGCGGCCTCGCGGGCGAACGCCATCTCGTGCGTGACGACGATCATCGTCGACCCACCATGGGCCAGCTCCTCCATCACTGCCAGGACCTCCCCGACGAGGGTTGGGTCGAGCGCTGATGTCGGTTCGTCGAACAGCAGCACCTTCGGCTCCATCGACAGCGCCCTGGCGATCGCGACCCGTTGCTTCTGACCGCCCGACAGCCGCGCCGGATAGGCGTCCCGCTTCTCCGACAAGCCGACCCGGGCCAGGTACTTCTCGGCGGTGGCGACCGCCTCGTCCTTGCTGACGCCGCGGACCCGGATCGGCGATTCGATGAGGTTCGCCAGGACGGTCATGTGCGGGAACAGGTTGAAATCCTGGAAGACCATCTGGGCAGATAGTCGGATCATCCGGATCTGTTCGCGATGCTCCTTGTTGCGGCTCTTGAGCGGATCGGCGACGAGGATCTGGCCGGCCACCTCGACGGTGCCGACCGTCGGCTCCTCGAGGAAGTTGGTGCAGCGCAGGAGTGTGGACTTCCCGCTGCCGGACCGCCCGATGAGGCAGATCGTCTCGTTCGGGTAGACCTCGAGGTTGCAGCCGCGGAGCACGTGATTCGAGCCGTAGTACTTCTCGATCGCCGTCAGTCGGACGATCGGCTCGGCGCCGGGCGGGGTGAGCTTGCCGGGACGGGCGAACTGGTCGACTCGACCGGCGGTGACGGGGGCCTCGGTGCTCATATCCGCACGTCGCTTTCGGCCAGGCGCTTCTCGAGTCGCGCCTGGAAGAACGAGAAGAAGATGGTCAGGGCCCAATAGACGAGGGCCGCGATGAGGAGCGCCTGGATGATCTGACTCTCGCTCCGCCCCACCCGATCCGCTCGCCACAGGATCTCCTGGAGCGAGATGATGCTGACGAGCGAGCTGTCCTTGATCATCGACACGAAGTCGTTGCCGATGGCCGGCACGACGATCCGGACGGCCTGCGGCAGGATGACCCGACGCATCACGAGGCGTTCGGGCATCCCCAGCGACTCCGCCGCCTCGCGCTGTCCGCGCGGGACCGCCTGGATCCCGGCCCGGAAGATCTCGGTCATGTATGCGCCGTAGTTGAAGCTCAGGGCGATGATGCCGGACGGGATGGGATCGAGCACGATCCCCATCAGCGGCAGGGCGTAGTACACGAAGTAGATCTGGACGAGGAGCGGCGTTCCGCGGACGAGCGAGACGTAGAGCGATGCGGCGCCGTTGATGAACCCGTTCGACGACAGGCGTCCAAGGGCACCGATGATGGCGAGGATGGTGGCAAAGAAGATCGACACCACCGAGATGAAGATCGTCAGGCCGGCGCCGCCCAGGATGTAGGCACTCCACTCGAGGGTGAAGTCGGGGTCGGCATTGCCGGTGGCCACGATCGCGATGCCGATCAAGAGCAGGATCAGGGCCCAGGTCACGATGAACCGCAACCGGAAGGCGGAACGCGCCCCCCGTTGTGCAGCCCGGATCTGTTCCAGGATCGGCGGCTCGATCTCCGGTGCGGAGAGCGTCGCGTTGGCGGTCATCACCACAACCTTTCCGATACCCGGTATGCAGGCGCGGGACCGTCTGCGACGATCCCGCGCCGAATGACTGGTGGCCTACCGGCCTATTTCGCCCTGACGGTCAGGTCCTGCCCGTCGAACCACTTCTTGCTGAACGCGGACAGCGTCCCGTCGGCATGCATGTCCTTGATGATCTTGGCAAGGGCCGCGTCAAGTTCGGCGTGCGGCGTCGCCCCCTTCTTGTCGGTCGCGACGGCGAGCGGCTCATAGAACACTGGCGCCCCGACGACGACCATCGGTGCCCCGCCGGCGATGCCGGCCGCCGTGGTTGTCGAAGAGGTGAGCCAGCCCTCGAAATCGCCGGGCCGAGTCTTCGCGGAAAGCGCGCAGTCCTGGTCGGTCTTCAGGGTCGTCGCCTTCATCCCGGTCGGGACAGGCGCCTGGAACGAATCGTCGCCGAGCTTCAGCTTGCCCTCGATCCAGTCGAGATAGGTCGTCGCGGCACCGACGCAAACCGTCTTGCCGGCCAGCCCCTCGAGACTGGTGATCGCGGACTTCTTGGTCGCACTCATCTGGGCGGGGGTGAAGTAGTACGGCTCGGTGAAGGTCAGGTTGTCCAGTCGGACCTTGGTGATCGTGACCGAACCGACACTGATGTCGAACCGGCCGGCCCAGTTGCCCGCCTCGACGACGGAGAAGTCCGGCGTCTCGAACTTGGCCGTTACGCCGAGTCGCTTGGCGATCTCGTTCGCCGTGTCGATGTCGAAGCCCTCGAAGGTGCCGTCCTTCTTGAGCTCGGACTGCGGTGGATAGGCGGGATCGGTCCCGACCTTGATGACACCGGCGGCCTTGATCTTGGCAAGCAGGTCCCCGGAACCACTGGCCGGCGCAGCCGACGAACCGCCGCCCGACGAACAGGCCGAGAGCAGGATGGCCACGACCGAGCCGATCAACACGGCTCGGACCAACGACTTGGATGTACGCATGGGTCTCCTCCAACAGGCGGGATGCTGGTGGTATCCCCCGACCAGCGATCCGGCACAGCCGAACGCGTTCGTATCGGCTTGCGAAGTTTACGCGCCACCAGCGGCGCGGCAAGCCGCGAACCGCGGAACGAACTCCGGGTCAGAGCCCGCTGTAGGCGTGCAGGCCGCTGAACCAGAGCGACCCCGAGTAGGTCACCAGCACCATCCCGAAGCCGACCACGAGGAGGAGCGCCGCCGGCCGACCGGCCCACGAGCGCTGGTTCCGGGCGTGGAGGTAGATCGCGTAGGTGAGCCAGGTCACGAGGGCCGCGGTCTCCTTGGGGTCCCAGCCCCAGTAGCGCGACCAGGCGATCGACGCCCACCAGGACCCGAGGATGATCATCGTGGCGAAGATCGGGAAGCCGATGATGACCGCCCGGTAGGCGACCTCGTCGAGGACCTTATGCGACGGCAGCCAGGCGAAGCGGTCCTTCGGTCCCTGGGCCAGATAGGCGACCCCGGCCGCGAAACTCGTCGCGAAGATCCCGTAGCTCAGGACCGCCATCCCGACGTGGATCGTCAGCAGCGGGGCGTTCTGGAGCGCCGGGACGAGCGGGGCGATCTCCGACGGAAGGCTCGAGGCGTAGAGCAGCAGCATCAGCGCCACGCCGAGCGGGATGAACCCGATCGAGCGGATCGCGTAGCGCCGCTGCAGGAAGAGATACCCGCCGAGCATCGAGAACGCGAAGGCCACCGTGAACTCGAACATGTTGCCCCACGGCCCGCGCCCGACGACGATCCCGCGCAGGAGGACCGACACGCCGAGGGCGATGAATGCGACGAGGCTGAGGCCGATCGCCGCGCGCGACAGGGGACTTGGCGCCGCGTACGTGTCCAGACCGGCTGAAGTCGCGCGCGCCCGCTCCTCGACGAACGAACCCGTCACCACGCCCGCGTAGGCCGGCTGCCGGGCGGGCGCGCCCGCGGGCGACAGGCTGGTCAGCAGGCGCCGGCCGTTGGCCAGCATCACCGCGTGGCCGACGTGGGCCGCGAACCCGAGCGCGACGAGGATCACGCCGAGTGAGAAGAGGCTGGACGAGAGGGCGGCCATGGTCATCGCCTGGAGGGACGCACGGGACAGTCGATCGGTTGCTAGGCGGCGGCCGCGCCGCCGGGCTTCGGCCCGGGGGTCGTCCGTACCGCGATCGCCCTCGGGACGACCTTGAGGACGAGACCGCAGTTGGCGCAGGTCGTGATCGATGCCGATCGCCCGAGCGAGCACATCGGACAGATCACCGAGAGCTCGTCGTGGCAGCGCTCGCAGCGGGTGGTCCCCGACTGGAAGATCATCCGATCGCGCCGGCAATGGGGGAGCCCGACCGGGTAGACCGGCTCATCGCCTGGACCGATCTCGGCCATCCGCGAACCGACCTCGAAGCTGACCCTGGTTCGAGGCTTGGTGACGAGGTAGGCGCCCGTGCCGATGACCAGGCCGGTGAGATAGGGCATCACGAGTCCGAGGAGCACCAGGACCGGGATCAGCGCGATGACGAAGTTCCAGTCGGGCATCAGGAAGACTGCCGTGATCGCCAGGATCTGGTTCCAGATCTCGTTCAGGACGTCCAGGATGCTCACGGCGGCATCCTACCAGTCCCGCCTCCCTTGGGAGCCTTGCGTGGATTGCCGCGCTTCGTGGTCGCGCCACGTCCAGGCTTCCATCCCGGTTGGTCGGTGTCTCCCGCGTCACGGTCCTCGTGGGCGTCGCCATGGCGGTTCGCCGACGTGGTGCGAGCGCTTCGCCGGGCGCGGGTTGCCGACCGAGGGCGCGGCCAGTCGACCGGCGTCGAGCCGCCCGAGGAGCCAGGCGGATCCGGCGGTCCGTGCGCCCCGCATCCGTGACTCGTGGCGCAGGTCCCGGTCGTCGGTGACGATGAGCATGGTCGCGGTCCCGTCCGCGCCGTCGAGCAGCCGGACGTCGTCGATCCGGGTCAGGATCACCGCGTCGCCGGTCCGGCCACCGCTGTAGCGGACCGTGACTCCGGCCGCGATGCGCTCGTTGCGGAGCCCCGGCTCGGGCGGTCCGTCAAAGACCAGTTCGATCGCGACCGCGGCCGGGATGATGCCCCGGAGGCGGCCGATCAAGGCGGCGGGTGGCGCCCCGCCGGGCTGCTTCGAGAGGGCGTGGAGCAGGTTCGATCCATCCACGAGCAGGACCTGCGTGGCGGCGAGTGGGTCTCGATCGGGATGCGGCATCGAGCCCATCGTACGCGGCGACGGGTGCCGGGCTACGATCGGGCCATGGGCCTCCTCCTGCTGGTCGATCTCGATGGCGTCGTCTACCGCGGCAGCGACCCGGTCCCGGGTGTCGCCGGCGGTCCTTGCCGATCGCGCGGTCCGTGGCGACGACGTCGTGTACGTCACCAACAACTCGATGCACTACCGGGCCGACTACCAGTCCCGCCTCGCGGCGATGGGCGCCCCGGTCTCGCCGAACACGGTCGTCTCGAGCGCCCGGGCGACGGCGGCCTACCTGCGCGACCACGACCCGGGGATCCGGCGGGTCCTCGTCTTGGGCGGCAACGGCCTCGAGCGCGAACTTCGTGACGTTGGCTACGACGTGGTCACCGCGGGGAGTGCCGCGACCCGGATGAGCCAGGAGGGGATCGATGGGTTCGCGGCCGCCGGAGAGCCCGATGCGGTCGTGGTCGGTCTCGACCCGAATCTCACCTACCTCCGCCTCGTCGTCGCCAACGACTGCATCCGGGCAGGCGCCCATTTCATCGCCACCAACCGCGACCCGGTCTACCCGACCGAGCGCGGCCTCCGACCTGGTGCCGGCTCGCTGGTCATCGCCCTTGAGGCCGCGACCGGGGTCGTGCCGGTGTCGATCGGCAAGCCGGCGCCGTTCCTGCTGGAGGCCGCCGCCCATGCCGTCGGCCGTGAGCCGGGCGAGGCGATCATGATCGGCGACGGGATCCAGACCGACCTGGCCGCCGCCCGCGCGGTCGGGGCGCGCTGCGTGTTCATGCTGACCGGCGTGACGACGCGGGAGGCGGTCGAAGCCCTCCCGGCCGCTGAACGACCGACGGCGATCGCCGCGGACGCCGGGGAACTGGCGGCGATCCTCGAGGCATTAGCAGCGGGTTAGGCGGGCGCGACCTCCGGTGTGGCCTCTGCCCAAGCCCCGAACTCGGCGCGCAGCGGCCCCAGGTCGCCCTCGGCCGCGAAGGCCACCTCCAGCGCGTGCCGATCGATCGCCCAGAGCTCGCCGACGGTCAGCCCGATCTGCTCGACGGCGCGCACGTACTCATCGCTGAGCGTCAGGTCGGAGACCGTCGTGTCATCGGTGTTGAGCGTCACCGGCACGCCGGCCCGGTGAAGCCGGGCAAGCGGATGTGCCGCGATCGACGGCACGCTCCCGGCCTGCCAGTTCGAGGTCGGGCAGAGGTCCAGGGTGACGCGGCGAGCGATCAGCTCCGCGCACAGGTCGGGGTCGTCGATGGCGCGCGGTCCGTGCGCGATCCGCTCGGGCTCGAGGGCCAGGGCGCGTCGCACCTGCGGCGCCCCGCCCCACTCCCCGGCGTGCAGGGTGATCCGCAACCCTCCGTCGCGGGCCGCCTCGAAGGCCACGGCGTGCGCCAACGGATCCGGATAGGCCGCCTCATCCCCAGCCAGGTCCCAGCCGGTCAGCCCCTGGTCACGGTATCGTCCCGCGGTCTCGGCCAGGACCACGTTCGCAGCCGGGTCGTGCGAGCGAAGCGCCGTGCAGATGAGGCGGACGACCGTCCCCGTCTCCTCCGCGGCCACCCTCGCTCCCCGACAGACTGCCGCGATCCCATCGTCCAGCGACAACCCGCCGGCCACGTGCAGCAGCGGTCCCCAGCGGATCTCGACATAGCGAACCCCGTCGGCGGCCTTGCTGGCGACGAGCTCGGCGGTGATGCGCTCGAGCGCCTCGGCGTCCTGCATCAACGCGATCGGCAGGTCGAACGCGCGCAGCAGCTCGGCCTGGTCGGCGCATGGCATCGGGGCGATGAGCGCGTCGGCCATCCCGGCCAGGTCGGCCGGCGCATCAACGCCGCGCGTCCGCGCCAGGTCGAGCGCCGTCTCGATCCGCAGCGAGCCATCGAGGTGGAGGTGGAGCTCCGCCTTGGGCATCGCCTCCACGAACCGTCGAAGCGAGGGGCCCGTCATCGGGTCGTTCACGCCTTCGATGCTACGCTCCCGTCATGTCGACCGTCCTCGTGTCCGGCGCCAGCGGCTTCGTCGGGAGCCACCTCGTCCCGGTCCTCCTCGCCGCCGGCCATCGCGTCGTTGCCCTCGTGCGCACGCCCACCGCGGGCGAGGTCGTCCTCGGCCGCCTCCCGGTAGCGGTCCGACCCGGCGTGGAGACCCGGATCGCCGACGTGACCCGGCCCGAGACCCTCGCGCCGGCGCTCGTCGACATCGATGCCGTCGTCCACCTGGTCGCGATCCCGCGCGACCTGCGCGGTGGGGCGGACCTCCGTCTTGTCAACACGGAGGGGACGCGCGCGGTGGTGGCCGCGATGCGCGAGATGGGGGTCCGGCGGCTGGTCCACATGGGCGCGATGGGGGTCGAGGACGTCCCGGACCTGCACTACGCGAGCTCCAAGGCCAAGGCCGAGGCGCTCGTGCGCGACTCGGACCTCGACTGGACGATCGTCAAGCCGTCGCTCCAGTTCGGCGAGGGCGACGGCTTCTTCAACATCGTCGCCGGGCTCGTGCGGATCGCGCCCGGGATCGTGCCCGTGCCCGGCAACGGCTCGGCCCGGTTCCAGCCGATCCACGCCGGCGACGTGGCGACAGTGGTGGCCAGGTCATTGGCCGACCCGACGACCGTGGGCGGCACGTTCGACCTCGGTGGCCCGCGCTACTGGACCTATCGCGAGATCACCCGCGAGGTCCTGACGGCCCTCGGCAAGAAGCGGGCCATCCTGCCGATGCCACTGCCGCTGATCCGCCTGGTCGCGGGGACCGCGGAGCTCGTCCACATCCCGTTCCCGGTCGCCACCGACCAGCTGCGCCAGCTGCGTCTCGACAACATCGGCCCGCTGGACCTCATCCCGACCCGCTTCGGGTTCGAGCCGCGGCCGATGGAGGGCGCGCTCGGCTACCTCCGGACGAAGGTCCGAGACCAGGCGGTCCAGCCCGCATGAGCCGGGGCCAGGTGGCGCCGTGAGCCGGCGCGGACAGTCGATCCTTGCGGCGATCGCGTGGTTCGCGATCATCGTCGTCATCGCGTTGGGGGCCGCGGGACTGGTCAGCGGTCTCGATCACCGATCGGCCGCCCGTTCGGAGCTCACCGCGGCCGGGGACGCCGTGGTCAAGCCCCTCCTCGACGCGTCCGAAGCCGATCTGGCCGCCCTGACCGCCCAGGTCGAGGCGCTCGGAACGCAGGCACGCGGCGCGCTCGCCGCGCTCAACGGCGCAGACCCGGCGACGGCCGAAGCCGCCATCGCGGAGGGCGACCGACTCGTCGCCGACGTCGGGCGACGGACCGACGAACTGCGACGCGATCTGGCCGCAGTGCCGTACGTCGGCACGGTCGATGTCGCGCTGAAGATCTCGGAGCCGATGGTCACCCGGCACGCCGCGCTGGTCGCCGCCCTCGACGCCACCGCCGGGCTCGACGCCGCATGGGCGCGCCTGTCGATCGGCTCTGTGGCCGCCATCAAGATGAGTCAACTCCTGAGCGAACACGACCGTCTCATCGTCCTCGCGACAGAGCAGGGACGGCTCGCCAAGTACCCAGCGGCGATGAAGCTCATCGACCAGGCGTCGGCGCAGCTCACCGGTGCGCGCACACTGCGCGACCAGCTGGCCAGCACGGTCGATGTCACCGTGCTCGACGAGTGGGTGAAGCGCAATACCGAGTACGACGTCGCGTTGCGCAAGCTGTACGAGGCCATCTCCAAGGTCGGCAACAAGGTCACCGCCGCCACCCGCGCCGCGGTCAAGGCCGAGGCCGACGCGCGCGCCCGCCTGCCACCCGATACCCGTGGCCTGGTGGTCATCATGGCCGACATCGGACGCGGCGGGATGAACGGCGCGGTCATCACCATCGAGGAGGCACGCGCGAAGCTGGCGGACGCCCTCGAGCCGCCAGCGACCCCCAGCGACGAACCCTCGGCCAGCGACAGCCCCTAGCGACAGCCCTTGACCGGGTGGCGGTGGCTACACTGGCAGCCTGATTCCCGCCCGCCGCCTCGGCGTCAACTCCATGCGGCTCGACCGCCCATGCTCCGGAGGACCCGACACCCGTGCAGCTTCGTGTCGTCACTGATCAGCCGTGGGATGTCCCAGCCGACGTCCTCGCCATCCCGATCGCCGCGACCCCGACCTTCGACGGCCCACTCGCTGAGCTCGATCGGCGATCCGGCGGCGAGCTCCAGGCCCTCATCGCCTTCGGCGAAACCAACGGCAAGCGCTACTCGACCAGCCTCGCGGCCGGCGGCGAGAACGATAGCGGGCGGATCCTGACCGTCGGCCTCGGCGATCCCACCGGCCTCGACCGCGAAACGGTGGTCCGCGTCGGCGCCTCGATCGAGCGGCGGCTCGGCGGACGGACGGTCGCCCGCCTCGCCATCTGGATCACGCCCATCGCCGAGGCGCTGGACGGCGGTGCGACGGCGGCCGCGGAGCTCTTGGCCCGGGGCGTGGTCGAAGGCAGCTATGACCCGCGCACGATCTATCGCGAGGGCGTCGATTCGGTGCCGCCCGTCCTCGACGAACTCATCCTCGTGGCCCCCGGCGAGAACGCCGCCGCGCTGGCCACGGCGGCCGAGCGGGGGATCATCATCGCCGAGGGCGCGAACGTGGCCCGCACGCTCTCGAACCGTGCCTCCAACGACGTCAGCCCGGCGGTCCTCGCCGACGAGGCACGGGCCATCGCCGAGCAGCACGGGCTGTGGATCGACGTCATCGAGCCCGAGCGCGCCACCGAGCTCGGGATGGGCATGTTCATGGCGGTCGGTCGCGGCAGCGACAACCCGCCGCGGATGATCGTCATGCGCTCGGGGAAGGAAGGGGAGCGCGACGCCCTCGACCGCCACCTGGCCATCGTCGGCAAGGGCGTCTGCTTCGACTCGGGCGGGATCAGCATCAAGCCGTCGAGCCGGATGGAAGAGATGAAGATGGACAAGACCGGTGCCTGCACCGTGATCGCGGCCATCGCCACCGTCGCCCGCCTCGCGCCCGGGACCCCGCTGCTCGCGGTCGCCCCGGCGGTCGAGAACATGCCCGGGCCGCACTCGACCCGCCCGGGCGACATCGTCACCGCGCTCAACGGCAAGAAGGTCGACGTCACCAACACCGACGCCGAGGGCCGGCTGATCCTCGGCGATGCGCTGACCTACGCCGAACGGCTCGGGGCGACCCACCTGGTCGATATCGCGACCCTCACGGGCGCCGTCTCGCGGGCGCTCGGCCACCTCGTGACCGGGGCATTCGGGACGCCGCAGCCGTTCTATGACGAGGTGATGGTCGCCGGCGACCGTGCCGGGGAGCGCTACTGGCAGCTGCCGCTCATCGACGAGTACGTCCCCGAGATGGACAGCTGGTACGGCGACCTCCAGAACTCCGGCTCGCCCGAGGGTTCGCTCGTGAAGAGCGGGTTGTTCATCCGCGAGTTCGTGACCCGGCCGTGGGTCCACCTCGATATCGCGGGGACCGCCTACTTCCGCAAACCGACCCCCTATGCGCCGCGCGGCGCGACGGGCGTCTCACACGCAACGCTCGTCGAGCTGGCACTGGCCGGCGCCCGGGCCGGCTGACCGCCCCGCTCGCCGGCCCCGACACCTGATCATGGAGCCACTCGCCTGGGCCCTGGCAGCCGGCGGGTTCGGGCTCGGCCTGGCGGCGGACCGGTTCGCGACCCGCTGGCCCGAGCATGACGAGGAGCACCCACCGGGCCGCGCCGCCGACTGGCGGACCGGCTGTGTCGCACTCATCGGGGCGCTCGCGTTCGGGCTGCTGCCGCTGCGGTTCGGCGGCGACCCGCTCGCCTTCGTCATCTTCGGCGCGTGGTTCGCCACGCTCGTGGTCGGGCTGGCAACGGACCTCGATCAACGGCTCCTGCCGGACCTCCTGACCCTGCCGGTCATCCCGGTCGCCCTCGTCTACGCCCTGAGTGGCGCCAACCCGCTGGTCGGGAGCGAGGTGGTGCTTGCCGTCGTGGCTGCGCTGGCCATCCCGGCGGTCCTCTACCTGCCGTCGATCCCGTTCGGCGCGGGGGCGTTCGGTCTCGGCGACGTCAAGCTCCTGATCGGGGTCGGCCTGCTGGCCGGCGGGAGTCGAGCGCTCGGGTCGGTCATCTTCGCGTTGCTGCTGGCCGGCGTCGTCATCGTCGTCCTGCTGTTGGCCCGCCGGATCGGGCGGCGGACCTACATCCCGTTCGGCCCGTTCTTCATCATCGGCGCGCTATGGGCGGTGCTCATCCGGGCCTGAGCGGTCCGGGTCCGACCCGGTACCAAAGGACTAGACCGCCTGTCCGGGCACGCTCGCTAGACTGGGCGGGTATCATGCCCGGTAGCCGGTGTCGTCCTGAGTCAGTGCCACTTCGGACGGCGACTCACCGGCGGGCGTAACCGTCAGACGCCCCCGGCCAGATGGCCGAGGCGACCACGGAGTTTGCTCGCACGATGACCTCGCCTACGTGAAGCGCCACCAGACCGATCGCGTGACCAGCCCGTCATCCAGGGGATGGGGCTCGATCACCGGACCGGCAACCCCCCGACGACGGCCCGGCCGTCGGTTCGGAGCCTTCCTCCTCCTCCTCCCGCTGATCGTGGGCGCGGTCGGCGCGCCCGTCTCGCCGTCGGCCGTCCGTGGGGACGAGCTGTCCGACGCGAAGGCGCGCCAGGCCGAGATCAAGAAGGACGTCGCCGACCAGAAGGCCGAGGTCGCCAAGCTCAACGAGCTCCAGGATCAGTTGGCCGACGAGATCGCGTCGACCAGGAGCGTCCTGCGCGGCATCAACGCCGACCTGGTCGCGGTCCGGGCCAGGATCACGTCGATGCAGGGCAAGATCAACGTGATCAAGGCGGACTACGCCAAGCTGCTGACCGAGCTCGAAGGCCTCGACGCCGAGTTGATCGAGATCGAGGCCAAGGAGGCCGCCAAGAAGGTCGACCTGGCCGAGCGCCGGACCCTCCTCGCCGAACGCCTGCGCAACGCCTATGACACCGATCGCACCTCGCTGCTCGAGACCTTCCTGTCGGGTGGCAGCTTCACCGACCTCCTGTCGGAGATGAGCTACTACATCGACGTCGGCGAACAGGACAAGGCGCTCGCCAACGAGATCGCGCACGACCAGGAGACGCTCGCCGCGATCCACCAGGCGACCGAGGACACGCGAACCCGGACGAACGACCTGCGCCAGGAGACGGCCGCCCAGAAGCGCGCCCTGGACCGGAGTCTGGCCGAGCTGAATGCCACCAAGGCGGCGCTCAAGAAGCTCGAGGCGCGGACCGCGAAGGCGCTGGCCGCCCAGAAGCGTGCGTACGCTGCAGTCCAACGGAACAAGGCGGAAGCGGCCAAGGCCCTCGCCCGCTCGGCGGCAGCCCAGAAGAAGCTCCAGAGCGAGATCGCGGCGCTCATCCGCAAGCAGATGCAGGGCGGCAACATCCCGTCCGAATACAACGGCACGCTCAAGTGGCCGATGAGCGGTGACGTCACCCAGAACTTCGGCTGCACCGGCTTCAGCTGGAATCCACCACGGGGCTCATGCGCGCATTTCCACAACGGCATCGATCTGGTCGCCCCGTACGGCACGGCGATCAAGGCATCGGGCGGTGGGACGGTCGTCTACATCGGCTGGAACTACGCCGACGGCTCGGATCCGGCGTGGATCGTGATCATCGCCCATAGCGACAGCCTGCAGACCTGGTACGCCCACATGCAGCCGCGCTATCCGGGCGGGATCCGGGCGGGGAGTGTGGTGAACACCGGGCAGGTCATCGGGTACGAGGGCAATACCGGCCGCTCGACCGGGGCCCATCTCCATTGGGCGGTCATGTTCCACGGCGAGTTCGCCAATCCGCGGCTGTTCCTGTAGTCGGAGCGGGTTCCGTCCGTTCACCGATCGGCAACCCGCGGTTCATCCGGGAGCGGTACGCACCGTGCTAGCATCGACCTCGTGAAACGGACGATGGCGGTGATCCTCGCAGGGGGTGAGGGTGAGCGCCTCTCGATCCTCTCCCAGGAGCGGGCCAAGCCGGCCGTGCCGTTCGGCGGCAAGTACCGGATCATCGACTTCACGCTGTCGAACTGCGTCAACTCGGACATCGACGATGTCGTGGTCCTGACCCAGTACAACCCGCGTTCACTCAACGATCACATCGGCCTCGGCCGGCCGTGGGACCTGGACCGGAACCGCGGCGGGGTCAAGATGCTCCAGCCGTACATCGCCCGGGGGAAGGTCGCCGAGTGGTATCGCGGCACGGCCGACGCGGTCCTCCAGAACATCAACGTGATCGAGCACAACTCGGCCGACATCGTCCTCGTCCTGGCCGGCGACCACATCTACAAGATGGACTACCAGCCGTTCGTGGCCGCCCACCGCCGCCACCGGGCCGACGTCACGATCGCGGTCCGGCGGGTCCCGCTCGCTGAGGCGTCCCGGATGGGGATCCTCGCCCTCGACGAGAACGACCGCGTCATCGAGTGGCAGGAGAAGCCCAAGCAACCCAAGAGCGACCTCGCCTCGATGGGGGTCTACGTCTTCTCGAAGAAGTCGCTCCGGCGCTGGCTGTCCGAGGACCGGGTCGACTTCGGGGCCAATGTCATCCCGGCCATGCTCGCTGCCGACGCGCGCGTCTTCGGCTACCGCTACAGCGGCTACTGGCAGGACGTCGGGACGATCCAGTCGTTCTGGGAGGCGAACATGCGCCTCCTCGACGACGATCCCGACCTCGACCTGTACGACAAGGACTGGGTCATCCACACCCGGTCCGAGGAGCGCGGACCGGCCAAGGTCGGACCCACGGCGCAGGTCCACAAGAGCCTCATCAGCCACGGCTGCGTGATCGCCGGGACGGTCGTCAACTCGGTCCTGTCGCCGGGCGTCCAGGTCGACGTCGGGGCGGTCGTGCGCGACTCGATCGTCATGTTCGACTCGGTCATCCGGTCGGGCGCCGTCGTCGACCGGGCCATCCTCGACAAGGAGGTCGTCGTCGGCCAGGGCGCCATCGTCGGGGAGGGGCCGTACGACGACCGCCCGAACCGGAACGAGCCGGGCCGCCTGAACACCGGCATCACCGTCGTCGGCAAACGGGCGGTCGTCCCGCGCGGCGTGCGCATCGGCCGGAACGTGAAGGTCGCCGCCGACGTCCGTTCGTCCGATTACGCCGGGCGCGTCGTGCGCAGCGGCGAATCGGTCGAGGTCCGCCGCTCGAAGCGGGTTACGCGCGAGTCGACGCCCGCAGCGGCGCCGTCGAAGGCCGACGGCGACCCGGTGGCGGTCGGCGCGGTCGTCAGTGCCTCACCCGGCCGCGGCAAGCGGGTCGTCAACGACGACTGACCCGCCGGCGGTCGGTCCGGACGATCTCGGCTAGACTCCGCGGGCCATGTCATCCGCCGATACGGGCGCCCGCAGCGTGCGCCCGGCCGATGTCGAAGGCTGGTTCACCGAGTTGGGCGTGACGCCCGCCGAACGAGCCGACCGCGACGGGATCGCCGCCTGGGATCTCGTCCTCGACGGACGCCGCCGCTTCGATCTCCGCGTCACGGTCATCCTCGATCCGAGCCTGGGCGTCATCTGCTGGGCGCATTACGCCCCGCCGATCAGCGATTACTTCCGCAAGTCGTACCGCCGCCTGCTGCGCTGGAACGACGAGTTCCCGTTCGCCAAGTTCTCGGTGGCCGACGACGAGCGCCCGGTCCTCGCGGTCGAGATCCCGGTCGACGTCGTCGACGCCGATGCCCTGGGCCTTGGGCTCGTGCGGATCCTCGGCATCGCGGACCGGCTGCTTGACGAGACGAAGGACTGGCTGTGGTTGGGCGGGCGGATGCCGGACCAGGGCGATCGACGCTCCGCCAACCCCGCCCTGCTCGACCGGTTCGCCGATCGTCTCGGGGAGCTGTTCGAGCCGTGAGCCGCCGACTCGCCGGCCTGGTCCTCGCGCTGATCGCGGGGACCGGTCTCCTGGCCGGCCCGGTCGCGGTCACCGAGGTCCGGGCTGCCGCCCCGGACCTGACGATCGTGACCAGCGCGCGCTACGAGGTCCAGCCCGCCCAACACCGGGTCCGGGTCACCCTCGACATGGTGATGACCAACCACCTGCGCGACACGACGACCAAGCGCTACTACTTCGATCGCGCGTTCCTGTCGGTCCTGCCGGGCACGTCCGGGCACAAGCTCAGCTGGTCGGGGGCCGGGACCCCGCGGGTGAAGGTCTCGCAGAAGACGGC
The DNA here is from genome assembly GCA_963746865.1 of uncultured Chloroflexia bacterium. GTDB lineage: Bacteria > Chloroflexota > Limnocylindria > Limnocylindrales > CSP1-4 > SPCO01. Next base: position 224,234 of record CAVVDB010000004.1, on the reverse strand, counting down.
CACCCATTCGCTCCTCCAGCTCGACCTCGCGGCGCGCGTCTACAGCGGCAAGTCGGCCAGCTACCGGCTCGTCTTCGACCTGGTCGACAAGGGCGGCGCGGCGACCCGCGACATCCGGATCGGCGATGCCCTCGTGTCGTTCCCGGTCTGGGCGTTCGCCACCGATTCGACCCCGGGCAGCACGGTCCGGGTCGTCTTCCCGGCCGGCTTCACGGCGCGTGTCGAGTCCGGCGCGATCGCGGGACCGACGACCGACGCGGATGGGCGGAGCGTCTTCCAGACCGGCAAGCTCGGGGAGCCGCTGCGCTTCTTCGCGTATCTCGTGGCCGACCGGCCGGGCGCCTATGCGACCAAGACATCGACTGCGATGGTGGGCGACCTCCCGGTCGAGGTCACGACCCGATCATGGACGGACGACCTGGCCTGGGGGCAGCGGGTCGGGGGCCTGGTCGTGCGGGCGTTGCCGGTCCTGTCCGAGCGGATCGGTCTGGCGTGGCCGCGTGACGGTGGGCTCATCGTGCACGAAACCCTGAGTCGCACGACCGGTGGGTACGCCGGGCTGTTCGACCCGACGAGCGGTCAGATCGAGGTCGCCTATTACGCCGACGATTTCGTCGTTCTGCACGAAGCCGCCCACACCTGGTTCAACGGCCAGCTGCTGGCTGATCGCTGGGCGAACGAGGCCTTCGCGTCGTACTACGGGCTTGACGCCGCGACCCGGCTCAAGGTGAAGGCGACCGGCGATGCACTCACGCCGGCGATGGAGATCTCGGCCATCCCGCTCAACGCCTGGGGTGCCGCCGGCGACGTGGAGAAGGCCACCGAGGACTATGCCTATGCCGCCTCCCTTGCGCTGGCCCGAGCGGTCGCCGAGCGAGCCGGCGACGACGCGCTCCGAGCGGTCTGGTCCGATGCCGCCACCCGGGTCGGTGCCTACCAGCCGCCGCCCGCTGCCGGCGATCCGGTCGCGGCCGTCGGGGGCGACGCGGCCGACCCGGAAATGGTCGAAGGGGCGCCCGATTGGCGCGGCCTCCTGGACCTGCTTGACGCGAACACGTCCGCCTCGTTCGACGACCTGTGGCGGACCTGGGTGGCCCGCGACGAGGACCTCGACCTGCTCGACGCCCGGAAGGCGGCGCGCGCCAGGTACACCGAGGTCGTGGCCGCCGCCGGCGAGTGGCGATTGCCGCGGGCCGTCCGGGACGCGATGCGGGCTTGGCGGTTCGACGAGGCCACCAGGCTCCTTGATGAGGCCACGGCGATCCTGGCCAAGCGGGCGGACATCCTGACCCGGGCCGATGCGTCGGGCCTGACGGCCCCGGAAACCCTCCGGACGGCCTTCGAGAGCCCAGACGGGTTCGTCAGCGCCTCGCTCGAAGCCTCCGCCGAGCTCGAGGCGATCGCCCGCTACGACCGTGCGGTCGCCGCGCGGCCGGTCGCGCCGGACACCTTCGAATCGATCGGGCTGTGGGGGACGGCCCCGACGGTCGAGCTCGATCGCGCCAGGGCGCTGTTCGCGACCGGCGACCTGACGGGCTCGGCAAAGGCGGCCGGATCGGCCGAGTCCAGCTGGTCGGGGGCCGCCGATGTCGGCCGCGGTCGCCTCGTCAGCATCGGGGCGTTGCTGCTGGCGACCTTGCTGTCGGCGGTCCTCGCGATCGGCTGGTTGCGCGGTCGGCGGCGCCTGCGACGCGCGCGTGGCACCATGTCCCCCGAGGACGTCGTCGTCTGACCGCAGCGGGATCCGGGGGATGAGGAGGATCCACATGTCGCACCGGCAGTTCGGCCGCCGGTCGACGTCGCTGCCGCGGCAGCTGGCGATGGTCGTCGTCGCGAGTCTCGCGGCCGTCGCCATGGTCGGGACGGTCGGTGCCGCGCCGGCGTCCGCGGCGGAGGACCAACTCCGCGAGACGGTCATCACCACCTATCGGGTCGATCCGGCCCAGGGGGTCGTCCATGTGACCCTCGACATCACGGTCACGAACCTCAAGCCCGACACGTCGACCACGATCTTCTACTACAACACCCTCGGGTATGCGGTCCAGGCGAGGGCGCGGTCCGTCAAGGCGACCTCCAACGGCGCCGCGCTGAACACGAGGTCGGTCGCCAAGGACGTCTTCACCGAGGTGACGATCCGGATCCCGAACCTCTACCACAACCGGACGCGCAAGGTCCGGCTGACCTACGACCTGCCCGGTGGCGAGCCACGGTCGACGAGCCCGATCCGAGTCGGCCGGGCGCACGCCGAGTTCAGCGCCTGGGCGTGGGGCGACCCGGATCGGGCCGACGTCCGGATCGTCATCCCCGACACGTTCACCGGCGACGTCCAGGTCTGGCCGGACGAGACACGCGATCCGGTCCTGTCGACCCGGGCGTCCGGCCTGATCACCTACAGCGCCAAGGGCATCGCCAAGCCCGGCGAGTGGTACGCCCTGGTCAACCTCTCCGATCGCGGCGCGCTGACCGACGTCCGGCTCGACCTTGCCGGCAAGCAGGTGACCGTCCACGCCTGGCCGGAGGACACGGTCTGGCTGGACAAGGTGTCGGCCGTCCTCGAGAAGGGCTTCCCCGCGCTCGAGACCGGGATCGGCCAGCCATGGCCCGTCGGCGGCGAACTCGACGTGACCGAGGTGTCGTCGGCCGAGATCCGGGGCTACGCCGGGATCTACGACTCAGCCGACCACGAGATCCAGATCAGCGAGGACCTCGACGAGCATGTCATCGTCCACGAGGCGGCCCATGCATGGTTCCAGCGGGAGCTCTTCGTCCAGCGCTGGATCACGGAAGGTCTGGCCGACGAGTACGCATCGCGGGTCCTGGTCGCGACCGGCCTCGGCACCCCGATCGTCCGCTCGGAGGTCCGGCCGGGCGACAAGGCGGCCTTCCGGCTCAACAGCTGGCCGCCGCCGTCCCGGATCGACGAGGACACCGAGGCGGCCGAAGATTTCGGGTACGACGCGTCGTGGACCGTCATCCACACGATCATGACCGAGGTGGGTGAGCAGCGCATGCGCGACGTCTTCGAAGCCGCGACCGCCCGGACGATCGTCTATGTCGGGGCCGGCCCCGCCGAATCCGCGACCGGCGCGGCGGATTGGCGCCGGTTCCTCGACCTGGTCGAGATCGTCGGGGGTGCGAAGAATGCCTCGGGGATCTTCGAGGGCTGGGTCGTCACCAACGCCGAACGACCCGAACTCGTCGCCCGGATGACGGCTCGCAGTCGCTATTCGAGACTGGTCGACACGGGTGACGGCTGGCTGCCGGGCCTGGTCATCCGCAAGCCGATGGGCGACTGGGCGTTCGACAAGGCGGGCGATGCCATGGCTGCGGCGGAGACCGTCCTGGTCGATCGCAACGGCCTCCAGGCGGCCACCGCCGAGCTCGGTCTCGACTTCCCGACAGCCCTGGAACCGGCCTACGAACAGGCCGACTCGACCGACGACCTGACCGGGCTCGAGACACGGATCGACAGGTGGATGGACGCCACGGCACCGATCCGCGCGGCTCGCGATGCGCTGGTGCAGGAGCGAGGCCCGTTCGTCGCGATCGGGTTGCTCGGGACACAGCCCGAGACCGGGTATGCGGCCGGGCTCGCAGCGTGGGCGGCGGGCGATGACGCCGGCGCCGTGGCCGGCGCGTCGGCGACCCTGGCGACCCTCGCCGGCGCGGCGGAGATCGGACGGGGCCGGGCCATCACGGCCGGCGTCGTCGTCATCGCCGTGATGCTCCTGATCATGCTGCTCGTCCTAGCCGCCGTGCTGGTCTGGCGCTGGACCCGCCGACGGCGCCTCGCCGCGGCGACTGCGCCCGCGTTGGCCGTGGCGACCGCCATCGTGGCGGACGTCGGTTCCGACGCCCCGGACCCGTACGCTACACTCGCGGCCACTCCGGACCCGGTCGAGGGAGCCGAGGTCGGAGGGGACGGCGGGGAAGGAGCGCAACCGGACTGATGGGCCTGACGCGCTCGAGGCCGTCGCACGAGATCCTGTCGGGCGACTCGGCCGACGTCTATTTCGCGCGCGCCGAGACCATCCTCGACCAGGAGGGCCGCGACCCGCTGGTGACCATGGAGGTCTTTTCGCGCCAGGACGGCGTGCTGTGCGGGATCGACGAAGCCCGGAACCTGCTCGGCCATGTCCTGGTCGGGGCCGATCCCGCGGAGACCCGGGTCGAGGCCCTCGCCGACGGCGACACGATCGCCCCCAAGGAGATCGTCCTGCGCATCCGGGCGCGCTATCGACGGTTCGGGCTGTACGAGACGGCCTTCCTCGGGATGCTCGCCCAGTCGACGGGATGGGCGACGGCCGCCCGGATCTGCGTCGAGGCGGCGGCGCCCGACCCGGTCATCAGCTTTGGCGCCCGGCACGTCCACCCGGACATCACCGACGTGCTCGACTATGCAGCGATCGTCGGCGGTTGCGTCGGCGCGTCGACGCCCGCCGGGGCTCGACTGGCCGGGCTCGCTCCGACCGGGACGATGCCCCATTCGCTCGTGCTCATCTTCGGCGACACGGTCGAGGCGGCCCTCGCGTTCGACCGTCACGTGCCGTTGGACGTGCCACGGATCGTGTTGGTCGACACGTTCAAGGACGAGGCGGAAGAGGCGCTCCGGGTGGCCCACGCCCTTGGCGATCGACTCTATGGCGTCCGGCTCGACACGCCGTCCGAGCGGGGTCGCGTGACCGCGGACCTCGTCCACGAGGTACGAGCCCGGCTCGACCAGGCCGGCTTCGATCACGTGAAGATCACGGTGTCCGGCGGCCTCAACCCCGATCGCATCCGCTACTTCAAGGAGGCCGGCGCGCCGGTCGACTCGTACGCCGTCGGGTCGTTCATCAGTGGCGCCACGCCGATCGACTTCACGGGCGACATCAAGGAGATCGACGGCAGCCCGATCGCCAAGCGCGGCCGCATCCCGGGGCTGACCGATTCGCCCCGCCTCAAGCCGGTCGACCTCGCGGCGTATCGCGACGGCTGACGCCGAGGCGCGATCGTGCCGACCGACGACGTGACTGTCAGTCACGAATTCCGGGTCGAAGCGCCGTTTTCGTGGCCATGGACGGCGAACCGTGCCTGTGAGTCGCGGAGAACCGCCGAATCGAGTGACTTTGAAGCTTTCGACCTCCAAACCGTGACTGACAGTCGCGAGAGGCGGACTTGGCCCTGCCGTATGGCGGCGTCCCGTGAAATTCCGTGCCAACATCGGCACATGCAGGACTCGCGCTCCGACGACGCACTTGACCCGGGCGGGCCCGAGACCGCGTACGACCTCCTCCAGCGCGGCCAGGCCCTGCTCGACCGCCGCCACTTCGCGCAGGCCTCGATCGTGCTCGAGCGTGCCGATCGGCTCGAGCCCGGTAAGGGCTCGATCCTCGAGGCGCTCGGGCGGGCGTACTTCAACTCTGGCCAGTCGGAGCGGGCGCGCGTGACGTTCGAGGCGCTGCTCGAAGTCGATCCGTCATCCCACTACGGCCACTATGCGCTCGGCCAGAGTCTCAAGCGGCTCGGCCGACGCGAGGAAGCGGGGACCCACCTAAGACTCGCCGTGGCCCTGAGCCCGAAGACGACCCTCTACCGGGATGCTCTCGACCGCCTCGCGTAGGCGGCCGGACGGGAGCTTGGGATCGGGGAACCGACCGATCAGGCGATAACGCGACCGAGGACCTCCGTGTTGCGATCCCATCGAAGCCTCCCTCCCAAGATGTATCACCGCATGCAGCTCACTCATGAGATTCGCCCTTGGCGCGCTTGACGGTACGTAAGAATCGACAGAATCCGGGTACCGCCACGCTCGTCCGGATCGATTCGTATGTCTGAGATGCATGCGCCCGCTCCGGGGCCGCGCCCAGGCCGCGGCTACGCGTCGCCCAGGCGGGCCAGCCAGAGCAGCGAGAGGATCGTCTTGCCGTCGCGGAACTCGCCTCGCTCGGCGGCGGCGATGGCTTCTGCGACCGGGACACGTTCGAGGAGCAGGTGCTCGTCGTCGTCGGGGCTGAGGCGCTCGCCGTCGGCCGCCCGCAGGTCGGTCGCGAGGTACAGGTGCATCAGTTCCGAGGCGAACCCGGGCGCGGTGTAGAAGCTCGCGATGCGGCGCCACGACCCGGCGCGCATCCCGGTCTCCTCTTCGAGTTCGCGCGGCGCCGCGAGGTCCGGGTCCTCGATCGACCCGTCATCGGCCACGTCGAGCGTCCCGGCGGGAACCTCGAGGAGCGCCTCCCCGACGGCGACCCGGTATTGCCGGACGAGCAGGACCCGCTCCCGGTCGTCGACCGCGAGGATCGCGACCGCACCGGGATGACCGGCGATCTCGCGCGTCCCGCGCGACCCGTCGGCGCGCTCGATCGTATCGACCCGGAAGGTCAGGTAGCGGCCCCGATGGAGGACGCGCGACTCGACCACTCGCTCGACGAGATCGGCCCCGGAGGGGTCCTCCGGGGCCGTCCGATCAGTGGTCGAGGGATCGGGACTCAGGCGACGACCGCGATGTCGGGCGCGAGGGTCAGGCCGGTCTCGCCGTCGAACAGGTGGAGCTTGTCGAGCGGCAGGACAAGCTTGACGATGTCACCCGGCCGGACGCGGTGTTCCGACCCGACGATGGCGACCACGTCCTGGTCGGCGGCGCTGATGTGCAGCAGCTCCTCGTTTCCGAGGTACTCCACGACGTCGGCCCGGGCCTGGAAGGACCCGATCCCGGGGCCGCCCTCGCCGATGTCAAGGTGCTCGGGCCGGAAGCCCGCCACCAGCGTCTTTCCGGCGCGCGGGGTCGCGGCGTCGCGATAGCGGTTCGGGAGCGGGATCGACCATTCGGCCGGTCCGACGAGGCGGGCGCCCTCGCCCGAGCCCTCCATGTGGACCTCGACGAAGTTCATCGACGGGCTGCCGATGAAGCCCGCCACGAACCGGTTGATCGGCGTGTCATACAGGGTCTGCGGCGATCCGACCTGCTGGAGCAGCCCCTCGTTCATGACTGCGATCCGTGAGCCCATCGTCATCGCCTCGACCTGGTCGTGGGTGACGTACACGACGGTCGTCTTGAGCCGCTGGTGGAGGCGGGCGATCTCGGCGCGGGTCTGGACGCGCAGCTTCGCGTCAAGGTTCGACAGGGGCTCGTCCATCAGGAAGACGGCAGGCTCGCGGACGATCGCCCGGCCGAGCGCGACGCGCTGGCGCTGCCCGCCCGACAGCTCCTTCGGCTTTCGATCGAGCAGCTTCTGGAGCTGGATCGTCTCGGCCGCCTCGTTGACCCGCCGGTCGATCTCCGACTTTGAGACCTTGCGGAGCTTCAGCCCGAACGCGAGGTTGTCGCGAACGGTCATGTGCGGATAGAGCGCGTAGCTCTGGAAGACCATCGCGATGTCGCGGTCCTTGGGGGGAACGTCGTTGACGACGCGATCGCCGATGCGGAGGGTGCCGCTGGAGATCTCCTCGAGTCCGGCGATCATCCGCAGGCTGGTCGTCTTGCCGCAGCCCGAGGGTCCGACCAGGACCATGAACTCGCCGTCACCGATCTCGAGATCAAGGTCCTTCACGGCGTGAAAATCGCCGTACACCTTGTTGACGCCTTCGAACGTCACGGTCGCCATGGCGCAACCTCCACTCCCGGCGGTCCATCGCGGGCCCTTGCATCCAGCCCGCCGAGGCGGACGTGGACGGGCCCCGTACGTGTGCGGCTCGGGGTATCGGCATGGTACGGGCGTCGCAACTCCGGCGCAAGAGTCCGCGAATGGGTCCTTCGGACTCGGTCGATACCACGTCCGGCCCTGTCCGGTGGCGGGCTCGGGAGACACGCTGGCTGCGTATCGGCGTCCCGAACACCCTGGAGATGGAGGGTCCCGCCATGATCATCAAGCTCGCGATGACGGTCCTGCTCATCATCGCCTGGCATTTCCCGACGACGTTCTTCGTCCCTGGCGGCACGGGGCAGCCGACGAGCGACGCGGGTTCGCTCATCTGGCCGTTCGGTCGGGCATCAGGCCCGCTACTGGCCGGGATCCCGAGTTTCGTCGCACCGCCGTCGATGTCGTCGTTCATGAGCCCGTCGGTGGCGATGGCCGCGGCCGGGATCGCGTCGCTTGCCTTCCTGCTCGCGCTGTTCAGCCTGTGGGGTGTCGTCATCCCCGCCGACTGGTGGCGCCCGGCCGCGATCGTCGGGTCGGTGGCCTCGATCGTCCTGTTCCTGATCTACCTCGGACCGTGGGCGATCATCCCCATCGCCGTCGACCTGTTCGTGCTGTGGGGCGTCTTCATCCAGGGCTGGACGCAGTCGACCTTCACGGCCTCGTAAGCCCGGCGGGGGAGTTGGGGTGGCCTGAGGGGCTCGAACCCTCAACCGGCGGTTCCACAAACCGCTGCTCTGCCATTGAGCTAAGGCCACCGCGGTGCTCGTGCGGGGGGACCCGCGCCTCGCAGCGAGGCGAGCGACGGGAGTATAGCGGCACCGCTGCGGATGCGGCCCTCGGCGGGCGTAGGCCCCTGGCCGACTCGCAGGCGAGCGTCGACCCTGAGGCGACGAAACGTGCTTGGCGCGGCCTGACCAGGTGCCAACTGGTCGACGATCCGCCCGTCGGGCCGGTTCTGTCGCCCAGGAGGCGACGATCCCTGCGTGGGTCGTGAAACGGAACCCGCAGGCCCTGGACGAGGCGGCGTCACGCACGTTTCGTCGCCTGTCACGCGACGGGGCCCGCCGACCACGCGTCGGCGCCGCCCGCCGCCCCGACGCACCACCCCGGACCACACCCCTCCACCCGTAGCCACCCGGGACCCGACCAGACCCGCCGGTACCTGCGAACCCTGCCCACGGGACCATCGCCCGAAGGACACCCTGCCGACCCCAACCTACCGTGACCACAACACCCGGACCCCCACCGGTTGCCCGTGGAGTTCGCAGATCGCATGTCCACCGACATCCATCCCACCGCCCGCCGCCAGCACCGGCTGGCCCTCGCGGTGGCCCTCCTGTTCGGCCTGTCGGCCGTCTTCACCCTGGCGGTTCCGTCGGCCACCTTCGCCTGGAGCACGGAGGCCTTCGACAGCGGCTCCGAGGCAGACCTCGTCAGCCTGACCAACCGCAGCCGAGCGAGCGCCGGGTTGAAGGCCCTCAAGGTCGACAGCACGCTCAAGTCGGTCGCCCGTTGGCGCAGCAAGGACATGATCGATCGCGACTACTTCAGCCACACGATCCCGGGCTTCGGCAAGGTCTGGGACAAGCTCCACGACATCGGCTATTGCTACAAGGTCGCCGGCGAGAACATCGGCTGGAACAACTACCCCGATGACATCGCCACGGCCGCCATCCACTCGATGTTCATGGACTCGCCCGGCCACCGCGCCAACGTCCTGGGCAAGACCTGGGATGTCGTCGGGATCGGTGCCTACAAGGGCCCGACCGGCAAGAAGATGTGGACGGTGATCTTCGCCGACAAGTGCGGATCCACGCCCGCTCCGGCACCCAAGCCGACCGTCAAGCCGAAGCCCAAGCCGACCGTCAAACCCGCCCCCAAGCCCACCGTGAAACCGGCTCCCAAGCCAGCCGCGAACCCGACGACTGCCCCGGCCGTCGCGACCACCCCGGCACCCACACCCGAGCAGGACCCGGGGCGGCCCCGTCCCTGGACATCGCCCCGCCGAGCTTCGACGCGATCGAGCCAAGCGAGGAACCGTCGACCGGGACGCCCAGCGAGGAACCGACCGATGGCAATGACGGCGACGGCGCCGTCGCGATGCGGGTGGTCGATCGGACCACGTCAGATGGATTGCTCGAGACGATCGTCGGTGGGGTGACCGGCTTCTTCTTCGGAGGTTGATGATGGCCATCGCAACGCGAACCCAACATCCTGTCGCGCCCGGCCCGGTCCGCCCGGCGCCCGCGGACCGGCCCTGCGCCTGCCACCGGCGGCCCGGCCCCGGTGATCCTCGAGGCCTACGACGTGACCAAGACCTACCCCCTCGGATCGACCGTGGTCGAGGCCCTGCGCGGCGTCACGCTGTCGGTCCGGGCCGGTGAGTTCGTGGCCCTGATGGGCCCCTCGGGATCCGGCAAGTCGACCCTCCTGCAGGTCCTCGGCGGCCTCGACCGACCGACGACCGGTGAGGTCATGCTCGAGGGCGAAACGATCAGCGAACTGTCCGACGACCGCGCCACCCGGCTTCGTCGCGATCGGACCGGCTTCGTCTTCCAGTCGTTCAACCTCATCCCGCTGCTCGACGCATCGGAGAACGTGGCCCTGCCGTTCACCATCGCCGGTGAGGACCCGTCCCGTGGCGAACTGGCCGAGCGCGTCCGCGATGCCATCGCGCTCGTGGACCTGGCCGGCAAGGAACACCACAAGCCCGATCAGCTGTCGGCCGGAGAGCAGCAGCGGGTCGCCATCGCCCGGGCGATCGTCACCCGGCCCGCGCTGCTGTTCGCCGACGAGCCGACCGGCAACCTCGACTACACGACCGGGACGGAGATCCTCGACGCGCTCTGGCGGTCGTGCGTGGAGCGCGGCCAGACCGTGGTCCTGGTGACCCACGATTCGAAGGCGGCGGCCTACGCCGACCGCGTCCTGGTCATCGGCGACGGCAAGATCCGCGACACGATCGAACTCGGACGCCGCGAATCGCACGACGCGACGCCACTCATCGCCCGCCTCGCCCAGCTCGGCCTGTAGGGCTCCGAACCCGATGTCGTTGTATCGCCTCGCGTTCCGGAGCCTCCGGGCACGCCCGCTGCGGGCCATGCTGAGCACGCTCGGCGTCGCCCTCGGCGTCGCCGTCCTGTTCGCGGGGCTGGCGACCAACGCCGGCGTCGAGGCCTCCGTTGGGAGCACCGTCCGGGAACTGGTCGGGCGCGCGGACCTCCGCGTCGCTGCGTTCGGGGAGGGTGGGCTGTCTGCCGAGACCGTCGCGGTCATCGCCGACACGCCCGGGGTCGCGGTCGCGGCCCCCGCCCTCGAACGCCGGACCTACCTCGGCCCCGGCCTCGAACTCGGCCAGGCGCTGCCGCCACCGGTGACCGTCCTCGGGATCGACCCGATCCTCGACCCGCGCCTCCACGACCTGCTGCTGGTGGACGGTTCCGCGCTGGTCGATCCGGCCGAACGTAGCGCCCTCGTCACCGAGCGCCTGGCCGCCCAGGACGGCCTGACCGTCGGTTCGCCGTTGACGATGCAAGGTTCCGGCGACCGCACGACCTTCCGAGTGGTGGGCATCATCCGCGGTGACGGACCGCTGACCGGTGCGTTCGGGCGGACCGTCATCGTCCCGCTGGCGGCCGCCCAGGCGGTCTTCGACGATGCCGGCGTGACCCGCGTCGACATCGGCCTCGCCGCCGACACCGATGCGGCGACCGTCTCGGCAGCCCTCGAGGCCGGCCTGACCACCGAGCCGTACGTGCTGTCGTCGCCGCAGGACCTCGCGGCGGCGCTCCGGGCGTCCACGACCGACTTCCAGGCCACGACCGCACTCATCGCGGCGATCGCCCTGTTCGCCGGTGCATTCCTCATCTTCAACACCCTGTCGATGACCGTCGTCGAGCGGATCCGCGAGGTCGGCCTCCTGCGCGCGGCCGGCGCGAGTCGCGATCAGGTCATGTCGTTCATGCTCGCCCAGGCGCTCGCGCTCGGTGTCGTCGGATCGCTGATCGGCCTGGCGCGCCGGCGCCGTCCTCGCGGCCGCGATGGTCGCATTCGTCCGGACCGTCGGGTCGGTCACCCTCGACCGGCCGGCGTTCCCGCTCGATGCTGCCCTGATCGCCGCCGTGGTCGGCGTCGGCGTGACCCTTGCTGCGGCCCTCGAACCGGCCCGTCGCGCGAGCCGGATCCAGCCGGTCGAAGCGCTGAAGGCGCACCTCGACCTGTCCACCGCCCGGAATGCCCGCCTTCGCTGGCTGGCTGCCGTCTTCGGCGTCATCGCGATCGTCGGCGTGGTCATCCTGCCGCGCAGCGCGAACGGATCCGGTGTCGTCGAGGCGCTGGCGGTCTACGGCGTGCTGTTGCTCGCGACGCTGCTCATCCCGTTCATCCTGCCGGCCGTGGCGCGGATCGCCGGGGCCCCGTTCGCCCTCCTGCTCCGATTCGAGGAGCGACTCGCGCGGAGTGCGGTCGTTCGAGATCGAAGCCGCACCGCGCTGACCCTCGGCGCCTTGACCATCGGGATCGCCATGATCGTCGCGCTCGGCGGCGTCGGCCAGCACGCTCGTGCCGCCGCGGCCGGCTGGATCGCCGATGTCATCCCGGGCGATCTCGTGATCACCTCGATCCGCCCGATCGGCGAGGACGAAGGCGTCGAGGCCGACCTGATCGGCGCCGTGCCGGCCATCGCCCGGATCAGTCCGATCGCGACCTTCGACGTCGCGCTCGACGGTGCCCGGACGGACGCCGCGGCGGTGGTCGGCTCCGATCTCGACGAGGACGGCCGACTGCGGTTCGTCGCCGGCGATCGGACGGAGGCCCTGGCGGCCCTCGATGCCGGGGGAGCCACGGTCGTACCGGTCGGGTTGGCCGACCGGCTCGGCCTGACCCTCGACCAGGTCCTGACCGTGCCCACCGCCGACGGCGGCGCCCTCGACCTGCGGGTGGCCGGGATCGTCGATCGCTCCATCCCGGGCCGTACCGGCGAGGCGATGCTGATCGGCTGGACCGACGCGACCGGCGCCCTGGGGGTCGCCGGGGCGGATGTCTTCGCCCTCCGCTTCGTGCCGGGTGCCCCGGCTTCGGCCCGCGACGACCTCCAGGCTGCGGCCTCGCAGCTCGCCCTCGAGGTGGTCCCGCTCGACCGGATCCAGGGCGCCATCAGCGATGCCCTCGGTCGGATCTTCGGGCTGTTCGATGCGCTCGCGGCGGTGGCGGTCCTGATCGCGGCGATGGGCATCGTGAACACGCTGACGATGAACGTCCTCGAGCGCGTTCGCGAGATCGGGATCCTCCGGGCGGCCGGCATGTCGCGCCAGCAGGTCTGGCGATCGGTCGTCGTCGAAGCGGGCGTCCTCGGGCTCGCCGGGGCGCTCCTGGGGATCGTCCTGGGCCTCGGGGTCGGGGCGATGATGGTCGTGCTGGCCGGCGGTCGGCTCGACGTCGCGGGCGGGGTTCCGTGGCCGGTGATCGGCGTCGCGCTCGTCCTCGGCGTCGTGGTGGCGATGCTCGCCGCGGCCTATCCGGCGCGGCTGGCGAGCCGGCTGTCCATCGTCCGGGCCGTACAGTACGAGTGACGCGATGCTAGACTCGGAGGGCCGGTCACCGCTCGTGTGACCCCCGCACCGGAGTCCCCGTTGTCGATCGCCATCCCCAGGCTCGATCGCTCGACGGCCGCGGAACGCGGCCTCACGCTCGCCGATTTCCTGGTCCCGATCGGCATCGCCGAGGTCCTCGACGCGAGGGTCCGCCACATCGTCCTGATCGTGGCCGGGGCGATGCTCATCTACTTGACCGCGCAGATCTACATCGTCCGCGAGCCGGTCCCACTGACCGGCCAGACGTTCGGCGTGCTGGTGGTCGGCGGGGCGCTCGGCGCCCGACGCGGGTTCGCCGCCGTGGGCCTGTACGTCCTGCTCGGCCTGGTCGGGCTCCCGTTCTTCGCCGAGGGCAAGGGTGGATCGGCGGTGATCCTTGGGGCGACGGGCGGCTACATCATCGGGTTCATGGTCGCGGGCGCGATCGTGGGCCGGTTGGCCGAACTCGGCTGGGACCGACAGATCGGCGGATCGCTGGCGATGATGATCATCGGCAGCGTCGTGATCTATGCCATCGGCTTGCCGTGGCTTGCGGCGGTCGGGGGCTTCTCCATGGCCGACACCATCGCCTACGGGCTGACGCCATTCATCATCTGGGATGCGGCGAAGCTTGCCGTCGCCGCCGGGCTCTTCCCGGTGGGCTGGTGGATGGTGGGGCGCCGGCCGGACGACCGCTAGGGACGCCTCGCCGGTTCTCCGATATCGTCCCGAGATGGACACGCTCCCGCCCGATCCCGGCCTGTACGGTCCCGACTCCGAGGCGTGGCGCCTCAACCGTGAGGCGATGCTGTTGCTCGGCGCCGGGCCGCGGGCGCTCCTGCTCCAACTCGCGCACCCCGCGGTCGCGGCGGGTGTGGCCGACCACTCCGACTTCCGCGCCGATCCGTGGCGCCGTTTGACGGGCACACTGCGGAGCTACCTGACCATCGTCTACGGCACGACCGGCGCCGCTCGTGCGGAGATCCGCCGCCTGAACACGCTCCACCGCGGGATCAGCGGCGCAGGCTACTCAGCCCGCGACCCGGAGCTCGCGCTCTGGGTCCACGCCACGCTCGTCGACTCGACGATGGCCGTCGCCGACGCCTGGCTCGAACCGATCCCTCACGCCCGCCGCTCCGCCTATTACGAGGAGACTCGCCCGATCGGGCGCGCGTTCGGGGTCCCCGACGCGATCCTGCCCGCCGACCTCGCGTCCTTCGAGGCGTATCTCGGTTCGATGCTCGCGCCGGGCGGCGCGGTCGAGGTCTCACCCGTCGCTCGCGACCTGGCGAGCGCCGTCCTTCGACCGCCACTCGGTCCGCTGCATCCGTGGCTGGCATGGGTTCCGGCCGACGCCTATGCCTGGACGCTGTGGCCGTCGATCGGGCTGTTGCCCGCGTCGGTCCGTGCGGATTACGGCTTGGCCTGGGGGTTCACCGAGCGCGCCGTCTCGGCCTGGCTGGTCGCCGGCTGGCGGGCCTGGCGTCCGCTCCTTCCCGGCTCGTTCCGCCAGATGGCCAGGGCGCGGGCCGCGGACCGCCGGATGTCCCCGGCGTCGCCTCAGTAGAGACGCGGGAAGCGCGGCGCGAAGAGCGTCCCGCCGAGGTCGACCGGGGTCGCCGAGTCCAGCGCGTAGAGCAGGGTCCCGGTCGTCACGATCTTGCCCTGGTGACCGGTCACGTACCCGCGCAGGGCGGCCCAGAACGCGGTCGAGCCCATCTTCTTGCGGGCGTCGTCGAGCAGGTTGCCGCCCTGGATGTAGATCGTCTCGTAGTAGCACGACGACGAGTAGTCGTAGATCCGTCGGTCCAGCCGCGCCGTCGGGCAGCGGCTCGCTCGCCGCAGTCCGAGGACGTACCGAGCGGCGAAGTCGGCGGCCGCCTCGTCGTCGAACGGCTCGGTCGCCTGGTCGCTGCCGACGATCCCGTAGAACCATTGGTGGGCCGTCTCGTGGGCCGCGAGATAGCGCAGGTTCGAGGCGGCCACCCCGGTCGGGATCCAGATCAGCCCCGGCGATTCCATCCCGTACCCGCCAGCCGACTGGACCACCTTGAAGTACGGATGCGGGTACGACCCGAGCCGCGCCTGGAGCGCCGCGAACGCGTCGGCCGCGGCATCCAGCATCGCCGCACCAGGCCCACCCGGCCGGTAGAAGACCCGCACGGTCGTCCCGCCGACGACCCGCGAGGCGGTCCGGTAGTCGGGCGCCGCGGTCACCGTGAAGTCGCGCACGTTGCTCGCCTTGAAGGTCGACACGAGGCCGTCGGCGCTGACCCCGGTCCGGTCTCCGGTCGTGGCCAGCACGAGCTTGCGGCTCGACGCGATCTTGACCTTGACCCAGCTGCTCGACGGCGTCTCGAACGGGTCGCCGTGGTTCGGCCGATCGAAGGCGATCTTGCGGCTCACCCACGGCAGCCAGCGGTAGAGGTCGAGGACCTCGTTGGTCCGGGTGAACAGCCAGTTCGAGCCCGACAGGTTGCTCCGCACGGTCGCGCCGTAGCGGACCCGGACCGCGGCGACGCCGTCGACCGGCAGGACCCCACCGAGCGGAACGACGATCGTCTGGTCGCTGATCGTGGCCGCGACGGCCGCGCCGTCCACGGTCACGCCCAGGAGGCGGATCGCCCCGAGTCGAGCCGCGATGGTGTTGAGTTCGACCCGGTCGATCGGGCCGCCGGAGGTGTTGCGGATCGTCGCTGTCGAGTCGACGTAGATCGTCCGCGGGCCCCACGAGATCTTCAGATAGGCGTCGTACGTCGCGTCGAGGAAGAGGCTCGAACGGTCGACCGTCCCGGGCACGATCGCGCCGGGCGCCGCAGCCGCCACGCTGACCGGCGGGTGCGCCATCGGCGACAGGGACCTGCCGCCTCCGGATCGGCGGCGAAGACCGGCGTCCCGACGACGGACGAGCATGCGATCGCGCCGGCCGCGATGACGACGGCGAGCGCGCGCGGGATGCGAGGAGCCATCGCGACCATCCTACCCGGGGACCGGCGATCCGCCCGCCGTACGAAGGTCCGGCCGCGTAGACTCGGGCCCGTGACCACCAGGGACCTCCCGACCACCGTCCGACCGATCGACCCGGCCGCCGGCGACGCGCTAGTCGAGGCGATCGCCGCGCGACTCCCGGGACTCCGGCTCGTGACCGAGGCGAACGACCGCGAGGGCTACCGGCTCGACGAGACCGCCTACCTCCACGCCGGGCTGCCGCGCGCCGTCGTATTCCCGACGACGACCGCCGAGGTCGCCGAACTCGTCGGGATCGCGGGCGAATTCGATGTCCCGATCGTCCCGCGCGGGGCCGGGACCGGTCTGTCCGGCGGCGGCGCGGGGATCGAGGGCGGTCTGACGATGGCCTTCACCGCGATGGACCGGATCCTCGAGATCGACCGCGAGAACCTCGTCGCGGTCGTCCAGCCGGGCGTCATCAACGCGCACCTGAAGGCCGCGGTCGCCGCCGAGGGGTTGTTCTATCCGCCCGATCCGGCGAGCTACGAGATGTGCTCGATCGGCGGCAACCTCGGCACCAATGCCGGGGGCCTGTGCTGCGTGAAGTACGGCCAGACACGCGATTCGGTGATGTCGCTCGAGGTCGTCATGGCCGACGGCGCGGTCATCCGGACCGGCGGGCGGAACGTCAAGGACGTCGCCGGCTACTCGCTCATGCACCTCTTCGTCGGGAGCCAGGGGACCCTGGCGATCACCACCGAGGCGACCCTCAAGCTCCGCCCCGCGCCGCCCCCGCGGTCGACCATGCTGGCCTTCTTCCCGACCCTCGACGGGGCTGGGCAGGCGGTCGCCGGGATCGCCGCGGCCGGTCTGTCGCCGGTGACCCTGGAGCTCATGGACAAGTTCACGATCGGCGCGGTCGACGACATGAACAACCTCGGGCTCGACCGGACGGCCGCCGCGATGCTGATGGTCGAATCCGACATGCCGGGCGCCGCCGCGACCGACGAACTGGAACGGGCCGAGACCGCCTGCCGGGTGGCCGGTGCCACCGACGTCGTCCGCGCGGCCGACGCCCAGGAGGCCGACTGGTTGCGCCAGGCCCGCCGCGCGGCGCATTACGCGCTCGAGCGACTCGGCGAGGTCCGGATGGAGGACGTCGGCGTACCTCGCTCCAAGGTGCCCCAGATGCTTCGCGAGATCGAGCGGATCGCTGCCAAGCACGACGTTCGGATCGGGACCTTCGGGCACGCCGGCGACGGCAACCTCCACCCGGATCTCGTCTTCGACCGGGGCGATCCGCAGGCCGAGGCGAAGACCGAAGCGGTCAAGACCGACCTCTACCAGGCAGCGCTCGACCTCGGCGGCACGGTCACCGGCGAGCACGGCATCGGCCTCGCTCGTCGGGACTGGCTGGAGATCCAGCGCGGCCCGGACGCCGTCCGGGTGATGCGCGCGATCAAGACCGCGCTCGATCCGCGCGGCCTGCTGAATCCCGGACGGGTCATCTAGCCCATACGGGATTCGCCCGCGATTGACACCGGCGACACCAGCCGAGATGATGCACGGGCATGCATGCACATCTGTTCAGTACATCTGTGCCGTGACCGACTTCGAGCAGCTGGTGCGCGCCAGCCGGCTCTACTACGAGCTGGGTGAGACCCAGAACGCGATCGCCGAACAGCTCGGCGTCACCCGCCCGCAGGTCTCGCGTCTGCTCAAGCGGGCGCGTGCCGAGGGCATCGTCGAGATCCGGATCATCGATCGCACGTCGGTCGAGAGCCCGGCGGCCGGCGCCCTGGTCCGGAGGTTCGGGCTCGATGCCGTCCATCTGGCGCCGACGATCGCCGGACCCGACGACCTGACCCGCCGGATGATCGGCCGGCTCGCCGCCGAGGTGCTGCGAGCCGCGCTGCGACCCGGGGCGATCATCGGGGTCGGTGATGGCGCAGCCGTCGCGGCGACCGCCGCGGCGCTCGAGGAATCCGCCACACCGGTCGCGGTCACGGTCGTCCCGTTGTGTGGCGGGTACTGGTCGACCGGGCCCGAGCGGGAGCCCTACCGCCGCATCGCGGACGCCCTTGACGGCCAGGCGCGAGGGCTGATGGCGCCCGGACTCGTCGACGACGCCGCGACCCGGAAGGCGCTCGTCGCGCACGCGGGGGTCCGCTCGATCATCGAGCTGTGGGACCGCCTCGACGTCGCGCTGTTCGGGATCGGCGGCCCATCGTGGGCGTCGGCGGTCGTCGGTGAAGGGGTCGCGCGACAGCTCGAGAAGGAGGTCGCGGTCGGCGAGGTCCTCGTCGCCCCATTCGATCTCGAGGGACGATTCGTCTGCCCGGCCCTCCGCGAGCGGGTCATCGCCCTCGATGCCCGGCGGCTTCGTCGGATCCCGGTGGCGATCGGCGTCGCCGCCGGTGAGGGCAAGGTCCGGCCGATCCTCGGCGCCCTGCGGGCCGGGATGGTTCGCTCGCTTGTCACCGATGTGGCCACCGCGGAAGCCGTCGTCGCGCTCGACTTGGCGACATCGTCGTCCGACGGCAGCCCGCGATGAGCCGGCGCGAACCGGCCGTCCTCGGGCTGGACCTGGGTACCACGGAGGTCAAGGCCGGCCTCGTCTCGCTCGACGGACGTCTCCTCGCGCTCGCGCGGAGCGGCTATGCGCTCGACGTGACCGGCGGTCACGGCTGGGCCGAGCAAGATCCGGGGGCATGGTGGTCGGCCGTCGTGAGTGCCGTCCGTGCGCTGCGTGCGACCGACCTCGCCGAGATCGTCGCCATCGGGGTGGACGGCCACGGGCCGTCGCTCGCCGCCGTCGACGGGCGAGGCGAGGCGACCCGGGCCGCGATCACCTTCCTCGATACGCGCGCGTCCGCGGAGGCGGCCGAACTGGCCGCCGCGACCGGGGTCCGTGGCTGGGCGCTCGGCGGCCTCCCGGCGGCCCTCTGGGTGGAGCGGCACGAGCCGGCCGTCGCCGCGACTACGACCTGGTACCTCGCGACCTGGGAGTGGCTGGCGTTCCGGCTGACCGGGATCGCGGCCGCCCCGCTCGTCCCGGACCAGCTCATCCCGGATCCGGGGCTGGTGGCCGCCGCGGGCGTCCCACCCGAGCGCTTGCCCGCACCAGCCTCGACCGGTGCCGTCATCGGCGAGCTCACCGCGGCCGCGGCCGACGCGCTCGGCCTGCGAGCCGGGATCCCGGTCGTCGGCGGGACCGTGGATGCCTTCGCCAGTTACCTCGGGGCCGGGCTGCTCGAACCGGGCGACGCCTACGACCCGGGCGGGTCGGCCGGCGGGTTCGGGGTCTACTGGGACCGGCCGCTCGAGGTTCCCGGCGGGTTCGTCACGCCGGCGCCGCTGGCCGGCCGCTACAGCGTCGGGGCGGCGATGGCCGCCACCGGCCGGGCGCTCGACTGGTACCGCGACGACATCCTGGGCGGCACGATCACGACCGACGCCCTCCTGGCCGAAGCCGCGGCCACGCCCCCGGGCGCCGACGGCCTGGTCTTCCTGCCGTATCTGGCGGGCGAGCGATCGCCGATCTGGGATCCCGAGGCCCGGGGCGTCCTCGCCGGCCTGACCCTCGGACACGGCCGCGGCCACATCGGCCGGGCGATCGTGGAGGCCTCGGCGCTGGCCATCCGCCACGTCGCGGCGCCGATGCTGGCGGCGGGCGTCACCGTGACCGAGATGCGCGTCTGCGGCGGGCCCGCCCGGAGCGCGTTCTGGAACGGGGTCAAGGCGGACATCACCGGGTTTCGGGTGGCGGTCCCGGACGTCCTCGAGACCGCGGTGCTCGGGTCGGCCATCCTCGCCGCGGTCGGGATCGGCGCGCACCGCGATCTGCCGGCCGCGATCGGGGCGATGACCCGGGTCGCCGAGCGGATCGATCCGCGGGCGGACCTCGCCACGACCTATGACCGACTGTTCGAGGCGTACCTCTCGCTCTACCCGGCCACGGCGCCACTCCTGCGACCCCTCATGGCGACGGCTCCATGACGGCCCCTTCGGGCGGTGGCGCCATCGAGCTCCGCAACCTCTCGTTCGCCTTCCCGGGCGCTGCCGGGGCGACATTCCCCGTCCTCGACCACGTCGACCTGTCGATCCCGGGCGGCGGCGTCATCGCCCTGATCGGCCCCAACGGATGCGGCAAGTCCACGCTCCTGCGGGTGATCGCCGGCCTCCTCCGACCGACCGACGGCGACGCGCTGCTCGACGGCGCACCGATCGCCGGCCCGGATCCGCGCATCGGTCTCGTCTTCCAGGAGGCGCGCCTGCTGCCGTGGCGAACGGCGGCCGACAACATCACCTACCCGCTCGAACTCGCCGGCTGGCCGGCCGATCGCCGGACCGAGCGACTGGCCGCCCTGACCGACCTGGTCGGCCTCGACCCGGACCTGGCGACCACCCGGCCGGCGGCGCTGTCGGGCGGGACCCGTCAGCGCGTGGCGCTCGCCCGGGCCCTCGCCCTCGAACCCGACGTCCTCCTGCTCGACGAGCCGTTCAGCGCGCTCGACGCGCTCACGCGCGAACGATTCGACCTCGAGCTGCTTCGGCTGTGGGAACGGTCCGCGGCGACCATCGTCATGGTCACCCACAGCATCCCAGAGGCGATCATGGTCGCCGACCGGGTGATCGTCCTGTCGCCCCGCCCCGGACGCGTGGTCGCCGATGTCGCGGTCGAGCTGGCGCGACCAAGGTCGATCGCCGACCTCGACGCCGCGGCGGTGTCGCGCACGTCGCGCGAGATCCGGGCCCAGCTGGGCGATCAGGCGTCCGCCGAGCTGGCATCGTGAACCGCTCGATCTGGCTGCCGGTCGTCGCCGCGCTTGCCGTCTTCATCCTCGTCTGGAAGGCCGTCGTCGTGCTCGGCGACCTGCCGCCGTTCATCCTGCCGCCGCCCGAGACCGTGGCCGGCCGGTTCGTCACCGCCTGGCTCGACGGCACCGTCTGGCCGCATTTCCTGACGACGATGGTCGAGGTCATCCTCGGCTTCTGCGTCGGGGTCGGGCTCGGCCTGCTGGTCGGCTACGGCCTCGCCCGGAGCACGCTGTTCGAACGACTGGCGTCGCCCTACCTCGTGGCCGCCCAGGCGGTCCCGATCCTCGTCCTGGCACCGCTCCTGGTGCTGTGGTTCGGGCCCGGCCTCGTCAGCAAGGTCGTCATCTGCTCGATGATCGTCTTCTTCCCGGTCGCGATCGCCACGATGGTCGGGCTCCGATCGGTCGACGTGCGGCTGCTCGAACTCGGTCGAAGCCTGCGTGCGACCCATCGCCAGGTGCTGACCACGCTCGAGATCCCGGCCGCGCTCCCGAGCATCTTCGGCGGCATCCGGGTCGGGATCACGCTTGCCGTGGTCGGCGCCGTGGTGGGGGAGTGGGCCGGCGCAAGCCGAGGGCTCGCCGTCCTCATCAACCTCGCGCGTGGCTCGCTGTTCGATATCCCGCTCATGTTCGCGACCCTCGTGACGATCGCGCTCGTCGGGGTCGGGCTCTATCTCGTCGTCGTCCTCGTCGAGCGGAGGCTCGTCGGTGCCCGCTAAGCCGTCATCCCGTCCGGAGGTCCGCATGTCCCCGTCGCGTCCCCGCCTCGCCGCCGTCGCCGTCCTGATGGCTTCCCTCGTCGCCGCCTGCTCGGCGGCCGGCGCCACTCCGCCCAGTTCGCCGACGCCCGAGACGTCGGCGCCGACGCCGACGCCACCCACGACCGCATCGACGTCGCCCGAACCGAGCGTCACGCCGACCAGGCTCGTCGTCGGGCTCGGTTATATCCCCAATGTCCAGTTCGCCCAGTTCTACCTCGCCGATCAACAGGGCTACTACAAGGACGCCGGTCTCGACGTCGAGCTCCAGAACAAGAGCGACCTCGACCTCATCCCGCTGGTCGGCCAGGGGGCCATCGACATCGGCATCGGCGACGGGACCAGCGTCATCCCGGCCGCCAGCAACGGCATCCCGGTCCAGTACATCGCCACGATCTACGGCAAGTTCCCGAACATCGTGTTCGCCAAGGCCTCGTCCGGGATCAAGACCGCGGCCGACCTCAAGGGCAAGAAGATCGGCACGCCGGGGCGCTACGGCTCGGGCTGGATCATGCTCCAGGCCCTCCTCGGGTCGGCCGGCCTGACGACCGACGAGGTCGAGATCGTCGAATATCCCGACTACACGCAGCGCGCCGCGGTCGAACGCGGGGCCGTCGACGCCGCCACCGGGTTCGCCAACAACGAACCGATCCAGATGGAGCGTGGTGGCCAGCCGGCGGTCGTCCTCCGGATCGACGCCATCACGCCGCTCCCGGGGCCGGGGCTCATCGTGGGGGCGAGCACCCTCGAGGAGCAGCACGACGCGGTCGCGGCGTTCGTGGCCGCCACCCTCCGGGCGATGGCGGAGATCAAGGCCGACCCCGCGATCGGCCTGGCCGCGGCCACCAAGGCCGTCCCGGAGATCGCCTCGGACAAGGAGGGGCAGGCGGCCGTCCTGGCGGCCACCATCGCGTCGTGGGCGGGTCCCGTCCAGGAGGCCAAGGGTCTCGGCGCGATCGATCGCGCCGGGTGGTCGGCATCGATCTCGTTCCTCGGGAAACTGAAGCTCGTCAAGAACCCGGTGACGACCGACGACCTCGTGCGCGACGACCTCTTGCCCGGTCCGGGTTGAGCGCGGGGGTGTAGCAAGAACGGCCCGAATCGAGTATGATGGTTGGCCCGCCGCTCGTTCCCGGCACCCCCGAATCCCCAATCCGCCCAGGAGCCCGTGTGAACAGTCGCCCGCCTGTCAAGCCCACCACGGTCGAGCCGTTCAAGCACGTCATCGACGAGTACAAGCACCAGGCGCAGACGATCACCTGCACCTGCGGCTGGCACGGGAGTTCGGCGACGCTCGATCGCGGCGGGTCCGAGTGGACCGCGCATCTCTTCGAAGTCAGAGGCAAGAAGCGCTGACCTCGGCGGGCCGCCAGGCCCGTGCTAGCATCGCGCCTCGTGGGTCCTCCCGATCTTCCTGACCGACCGCCGTTCGGGCTGCGCGCGCGGCTGCTGACGCCACTGGCCGCTGGTGGCACCCGACACGAGCCCGACGGGCTCATCCTCGTCGACGAGGCCGGGCGCCTGGCGTTCGTCGGGCGGAGCCGCTGAGCGGGCGGATGCGGCGGCCGACGCGATCGACCTGCGGCCGTGGACCGTGCTCCCCGGCATGGTCGACTTGCACGCGCACCTGCCGCAACTCCCCAACGCCGGACTCGGCTTCGCACTCGACCTGCTGACCTGGCTCGACCGGCTGACCTTCCCGACCGAGCTCGCGTGGTCGGATCCCGCGGTCGCCGAGCGCCTGGCGCCGCCGATCTTCGAGGCGTTCGCGGCAGCCGGCACGACGACCGTCCTCGCCTATGGGGTCGTCTTCGAGGCGGCCATGGACGCCTCGTTCCGGGCGGCCGAGGCGCACGGCATCCGGGCCATCCTGGGCAAGGTCATGATGGATCGCGGGACCTACGACCCGATCATCGCGCCGTCGACCATCCTCGATCGCTCGCTGCGCGAATTGGCGGACCTGATCGACCGCTGGCACGGTCGCGACGACGGGCGATTGGGCTATGCGGTCACGCCGCGTTTTGCGATCTCGTGTACGGCGGAGATGCTGCGCGAGTCGGCGGCGCTGGCTCGCGCCACCGGCGCCTGGTGGCAGAGCCACGTCTCGGAGGACCCGTTCGAGATCGCCGAGGTCCGGCGCCTCTTTCCCGACGCGCTCGACTACGTCGACGTCTACGACCGGGCGGGCGGCCTTGGCGAGCGCTCGGTCCTGGCCCACGCGATCCACTGCTCCGACCGCGAGCTGGCCCGCCTCGTCGAGACCGGGACGCGCGTCGCGCATTGCCCGGCCTCGAACCTGTTCATCGGGGCCGGCGTGATGCCCCTCGCCCGCTGGCTGGAGGCGGGTCTGTCGGTCGGGCTGGGGTCGGACGTGTCGGGCGGCCCGGACGCCTCGATCTTCTCGGTCATGCGGGTCGGCGCGTATTCCCAGATGGCGCGCCGATCGTTGGTCGGGGACGACGGTGCCATCCTCGATCCGCTCGACTGGTTGCGGCTGGGGACGCTGGACGGCGCCCGCGCGCTCGGGCTGGCAGAGCGGATCGGGTCGCTGGAGGTCGGCAAGGAAGCCGACCTGATCGTCGTAGATCCGGCGATGGCGGCGCCGATCGCGGGACCGGCCGACGATGACCCCACCGACCTGATGAGCCGGCTGATCTTCCGGGCGCACCCGGCCATGGTTCGGGGCGCCTGGGTGCGCGGACGGCGACTGACCGGGCCCGTCTGACGGCCTAGGGCAGGACCTCGGGACCCGGCCATCGACGCCAGAGGGCGAAGACGATGACCGCCGGGATGATGAGTCCCAGGAGGAAGAGGCCCAGGCTCGACGCGATCATGAGCCCGACCCCGATCGAGACGAACTGCGAGGCGAGCCCGAGGTTGCGTCCCCACGCCTTCCGGCCGACGACGCCGATGGCGGCCGCGAACAGGATCCCGCCCAGCACGATCCAGATGAGCGCCATCCGGCCGAAGGGCAGCTCGACCTTGGTGTCGAACAGGGGTTCACGGAGGAACCCGCCATAGAGGATCGTGCTCAGGCCGTCGAGCGCCAGGAGGGCGCCCGCGCCATAGGTCCACAACCCCGAGACGGGCTCCGCGTCCGGATCCGCTGAAGGATCCAACTCCAACCTCCTTGACGTCGATGGCCGGGCCATCGTAGAGCAGCGTCGGCGCTGGCGGTTCGGGTATGGTCCCGTCATGACCGAGTCCGCCGACCTCCTCATCACGGGGGGCACGATCGTGGACGGGACGGGCGCCCCGGGACATCCCGGCACGGTCGTCGTGGTCGATGGGCGCATCCACGCTTCTTGCGCCGGACGCGCCGCCGCCCGCGAACGCCGCCCGGACGATCGACGCGACCGGCAAGGTGGTCGCCCCCGGGTTCATCGACCTGCACAGCCATGGCGGGTTGATGATCCTGGCCGACGGCCGCCACGAACCCAAGGTCCGCCAGGGCGTGACCACGGAACTGGTCGGGGTCGACGGGAATGGCTTCGCGCCGTTCGTGACGCGCGCCGACCTCCTCGCGTTCGTCAACCTGGATGCCGGGCTGGATGGCCGCCCCGAGATCGACTACGACTGGACCTCCGTCGCGAGCTACCTGGAGCGCTACGACGGGACGGTCAGCCTCAACGTCGCGACGCTCGTCGGCAACTCCCAGCTCGGATCGCGGGGCTCGGCTGGGAGGACGTGCCGGCGGACGCGGCCGCGCTCGACCGGATGCGCGGCCTGTTGCGCGACGGGATGGCCGAGGGTGCCTTCGGGCTGAGCTCAGGCCTCGACTACCCACCCGGCGGCTACGCCACGACCGAGGAACTGGCAGCCCTGACCGAGGAGGCTGGGCGCCACGGCGGCTTCTACCACACCCACGTCCGCTACCCGCTGGGCGACCGCTTCCTCGATCCGTTCCGGGAGGCCATCGAGATCGGCCGGCGGGCCGGCGCCCCATCCCACCTCACCCATTTCTACCATCGCGAGACCCATCCGGACGGCCCGGAGCCGATGTTGGCGCTCGTCGACGACGCCCGCGCCGAAGGCCTCGATGTCACCTTCGACTCGTATCCCTCCGAATGGGCATCGACGCGTCTCCTGATCCAGCTTCCACAGTGGATCCAGGCCGGCGGCCCGGGTCCGCTCAAGGAGCGGCTCGCCGATCGGACGGCCCGGGACCGGGTCCGGGCCGAGTTCGCCGGGCGCGGGGCGTCGTACGCCAGCAAGGCGGGCTGGGCCGATGTTCGCCTCGGCGCCTTCCGCCGGCCGGAGAACCTGCGCTGGGAGAATCGGACCGTGGCGGACGTCATGGTCGAAACGGGCCACGACGCGTTCGACGTCATCTGCGACCTCCTCCTCGCCGAGGATCTCGGCGTGAGCCAGGTGACGAGCGGTCCGTGGACGCAGACCCTGTCCAGGTTCATCGCCCATCCGATCGGCATGGTCGGCACCGACAGCACGTTCCTCGGCGAGAAGCCCAGCCCGCGAACCTACGGCAGCTACCCGCGGATCCTCGGCCAGTTCGTCCGT
Organism: uncultured Chloroflexia bacterium; assembly: GCA_963746865.1. Taxonomy (GTDB): domain Bacteria; phylum Chloroflexota; class Limnocylindria; order Limnocylindrales; family CSP1-4; genus SPCO01. The sequence continues at coordinate 197,997 of CAVVDB010000004.1, read as the reverse complement.
GACGAAGCGCTCCTGAGCCTCGAGGAAGCGATCCGCAAGATGACCTCGGCGCCGGCCGCGCGGCTTGGCCTGCGCGACCGGGGCACGATCCGTGACGGCGCGGCCGCCGACCTCGTCGTCTTCGACCCGGTCACGGTCCGTTCGACGGCGACCTACGACCGGCCGCGCAGTTACCCGATCGGGATCGAGCAGGTGATCGTGGCCGGGACGCTCGTCGTCGCGGATGGGGTCCACACGGGCGCGACGCCGGGGCGTGCCCTGCGCCACGGTCGCGACTGACCGGACGTCAGGCCGGGGACGGAGCCCCTTCCATGCCGGCCGCCGGTGGCGGCGGTGGGCCATCCGAGGCCGCGCCCGGGGCGCGTCGCGCGCTTCGGCGCAACTCGGCGTACATCCGGTCCTGGGCCTCGACGAAGGCGTCGGCCAACGTCGAGTCGATGGCGGGGCTGGCCCAGCCGATGGCCAGCCGAAGGGCGATCGCCCCCGCTTCGAGCCACAAGTCGCAGACCTGCCGGACGCGCTCGACGTAGTTGACGGCCTCGACCTCGCCGGTCTCGGGCAACAGCACCCCGAAGCGCCCCGGACCGAGTCGGGCGATATGGTCGGCGCCGCGGGCTCCCCGGCTCAGGGCGTCGGCGACGGCGGGCAGGACCCGGTCGCCGGCCTCCTGGCCGAGCGCCCCGATCAGGCGGTCGAGCCCGTCGATCTCCACGATGACGATCGTCGCGGGACGACCATAGCGGTTGATCCGGGCATCCTCGTCGGCAAGGATCCGGTTCCACTCGCCCTGGAGCAGCATCCCGGTCAGCGGGTCGCTCCGGCTCGGCGTCGGTGTGGCGTCCATCATCGGGACGGCCGAAGCCGACGTGGCGAAGCCCCGGCTGACGGTCGGCAGCGGGGCAAGGTCGTTGTTCGGGGGAGATCCACTGAACCTGGTTTCACGTCGCTGCCTTCTGAACGAAAGGAAGATCGCCGCCGCGATGAGGATGATGTTCGCCACCACGAGGGCGGCGATGAGGAGGGAGACGTTGTCGGGCATCTCGATCTGTGCTACTGACGTCCGGGCGAATGCGCCGCGGACCGCGAAGGATACCGGTCGGACCGGCTCCATCGGGCAGAATCCGGGGCGCACCGGGACCAGTTCATGGTGCCTCGCCGCACCGGTCGGTGCGGTCCGGCGTGGTCCGGTCCTGACTGGTGTGGACGCGGGGTTCGCGCGGTCATGGCATCAGTCTCCGCCGTGCGGGACCTCTCTGGAATAGCCCGAAGGTCACAGGGGAGGCGCCGACTCACGGCTGGCCGACCCAGATACGGATGCTAGAGTCACGGGCCATGCGGATCCGGCTGCACGAGCCCGCGGTCGCGTTGACCGATCTGGCGATCGGGGTGGAGGCGGGCGCCTTCGCCATCGCGCTGGCCCGCGCGGCATCCGGGGACGAAGCTCGGACGACGCGCGCCGCGGGCGCCAGACGCTGGTTCGTCGTCTTCTTTGGCGCCACGAGCCTGGCGGCGATCGCCGGCGCCGCTCTGCACGGGCTCGTCGCGGATCCCAGGTCGACGGCCCGGCTCCGGTTGTGGCGCGTGTCACTCGGCTCGATCGGGGTCGCCGGGCTCTCCGCGTGGTGTCTGGCGGCGGTCCTCGCCCTCCCGCACGCGGCGGGCGTCCGCGTTCGACTGCTGGCCGGGGTCGTCCACGCCGCCTACCTGGTCGGACTCACCCGGACCAACCCGCCCTACGCCGTCGCCATCGGGACCTACCTGCCCGGAGCCCTGGCACTCGGGGTGGGACTCATCGCCCGACTTCGCGCGCCGGGTGAGCGGGCGGCCGCGGCGATCGCCCTAGCTGGGCTGGGTCTGACCTTCGGGGCTGCCGCGGCGCAGCTCCGCAAGATCGCCGTCCATCCGCGCCTGTTCGACCATAACGCGACCTACCACACGATCCAGGCCCTCGCCATCGCGTGCTTCTATGCCGCCGCCCGCCGGTTCATCCGACGATGACCGAGGCCGCCGATGGACTCGTCCTCAACGATGCGCACTCGGCGCTGAACCCGACGCGCGTCGCGCGGGTCGTCCATCCAACGACGGTCGACGATGTCGTCGCCGCCATCCGGGCCGCGACCGCCGAGGGCCGTGGCGTCAGCATCGCCGGCTCTCGCCACGCCATGGGCGGGCAGCAATTCGGGACGGACACGGTCCACCTCGACATGCGCGGGATGACACGCATCCTCGGCCTCGACGACGCGACCGGGATCGTCCATGTCGAGGCGGGGATCGAGTGGTCGGCGTTCATCGACGACCTGCTCGCGATGCAGTCCGGCCACCCGGATGCCTGGGGGATCCGCCAGAAGCAGACCGGTTCGGACCACCTGACCCTGGGCGGTGCGCTGGCGGCCAACGTCCATGGCCGCGGACTGACGCAGCGGCCGATCGTCGCCGACGTCGAGGCATTCACGCTGGTCGACGCGGCGGGCGAGGTTCGCGAGATCAGCCGAGCCAGTGATCCGGACCTGTTCCGCCTGGTCATCGGCGGGTACGGATTGTTCGGGGTCGTGACGTCGGTGCGGCTCCGACTCGATCGACGACGGATCCTGCGCCGTGTCGTGAACCTGGTGTCGGTCGACGAGCTGATGGGGGCGTTCGACGAGCGGATCGCCGCCGGCTTCCTGTTCGGTGACTGCCAGTTCTCGATCGACGAACGATCGCCCGACTTCCTGCGCGTCGGGATCTTCTCGTGTTACGGCCCCGACGAGTCCGCGACTTCGATCCCGGATGGGCAGCGTGCCCTGACCAGGCAGGACTGGGGCCGCTTGCTCTACCTGACCCACGTCGACCGGGCCGCAGCGGCTGAGGCGTATGTCGCCCACTACACGGCGACGTCCGGCCAGCTCTACTGGTCGGACCTGCATCAGCGGAGCGACTACATCGCCGGCTACCACACCGCGCTCGACCGGTTCACCGGCGCGACCACGCCCGGGAGCGAGATCATCACCGAGATCTATGTCCCGAGGCCGTCGCTCGGCGCGTTCATGGCCGATGCCGTCCTGGCCCTCCGCGACGGTGACCCACCCGTCGTCTACGGCACGATCCGGCTCGTCGAGCGCGACGATGAGGCGGTCCTGACGTGGGCTCGGGAGCCCTGGGCATGCATCATCTTCAACCTCCACACCGTCCACGACGAGGCCGGGCTGGCGAGTTCCGCCGAGGCGTTCCGGATGCTCATCGATCTCGCCCGCGCGCACGGCGGCAGCTACTACCTGACCTATCACCGCTTCGCCAGCGCCGAACAGCTGGAGGCGTGCCACCCGCGGATCCGCGAGTTCCTCGACGAGAAGCGGCGGCTCGACCCCGAGGAGCGGTTCACGAGTGATTGGTACCGTCACTATCGCGAGGCGCTGACCGATTGAGGGCCACGCCCCGGTGATAGAGTCAGTCGCCATGGAGGATGGCCCGTGCCCGACCTGACGACGCGGACCGAGCCGCCCGGTGCCCTCGTCGTCCAGCCCGGGTCCGATCACCCCAGGTCGCGCCCGCGCTACCCCGCCACTCCGGCGGGAGGGGCCCGCCAAGCTGACCGGCGCCGCGAAGTACACCGACGACCTGGTCTTCCCGGGCGCCTGGTTCGGGGCCACCATCCGCTCGACCGACGCGCACGCGCGGTTCGTGGCCCTCGAGCTCGACCCGGCGTTCGACTGGTCGTCGGTCGTGGTCGTCACCGCCGCCGATATCCCGGGCGACAACGTCGTCAGCTCGATCAAGTCGGATCAGCCGATCCTGGTCCCGGTCGGCGGCGAGATCCTCCACCACGCCGAGCCGCTGGCGCTCCTCGCGGCCGCCGACAAGGGGACCCTGCGGGCGGCCCGGCGCCACCTGCGCGTCCGGACCGAGGCGCTCCCGCCGGTCTTCGACCCGGAGACCTCCGAGCACACATTCGCCGCCTACGAACTGGCCGCCGGCGACCCCGACGCGGCGTTCGCGGCCGCCGACCTCGTCCTCGAGGGCGAGTACCGGGTCGGCCACCAGGAGCAGCTGTACATCGAGAACAACGCGATGATCGCAGTCCCGACCGAGGACGGCGGGGTGACCGTCCACGGCTCGCTCCAGTGCCCGTACTACCTGCACAGCGCACTCAAGCGGGGGCTCGCCATGGACGACCGCCAGGCGCGCGTCATCCAGGCCGAGACCGGCGGCGGGTTCGGTGGCAAGGAGGAGTACCCGTCGATGATCGGGCTCCACGCCGCCCTCCTGGCCGGCAAGGCGCGACGGCCGGTGCGGATGATCTACGACCGCCACGAGGACCTCGCCGCGACGACCAAGCGCCACCCGGCGATCGTCCGTCACCGGACCGGCGTGACCCATGACGGCCGGCTGATCGCCCAGGACATCGAGGTCGTGATGGACGGCGGGGCGTACTGCACGCTCACCCCGGTCGTCCTGTCACGGGGCGCGATCCACGCCGGCGGGCCGTACCGCTGTCCGAATGTCCGGATCCGTGCCCGTGCGACCCGGACGAACACGCCACCCAACGGCGCGTTTCGCGGATTCGGGGCGCCGCAGACCGAGTTCGCGGCCGAGACCCACCTCAACCGGATCGCCGATGCGCTCGGTCTCAGCCCGCTCGAGATCCGGCGGCGGAACGTCTACCGGCCGGGCGACTCGACCCCGACCGGCCAGGTCCTGCTCGATAGCGTGGCCGGTGAAGAGGTGCTGGAACGCGCGGCCGAGGCCGGCGAGTTCGAACACCAGCGCGCGCGGCATGGCACGGCGCGTGCTCGCCGGGCGGGCTCGGGGACGATCCCGGGATCCCCGCTGCGGACCGAACGCGAGCGGATCGCCAGCGGGGTCGGACTCGCCCTGGCCTGGCACGGGGCCGGGTTCACGGGCTCCGGCGAGGTCAAGCTGGCGTCGGTCGCCTCGCTCGAACTGACCGCCGAGGGCCGGATCTCGATCCTGACCGCCTCGACCGAGATGGGCCAGGGGACGAAGACGATCTTCCCTCAGCTCGTCGCGGAGGCGCTCGGCGTCGCGGACGAAGCTGTCGACCTCGCGCCGCAGGACACCGCGCTTGTCCCCGATTCGGGCCCGACGGTCGCGTCGAGGACCGCGATGGTCGTCGGCGGGCTGCTCATCAAGGCGGCCGGTCGGTTGCGCGCCGAAGTCGAGGCCGCGACCGGCGGCCACTTCGCGGCGACCTACCGCGACTTTGCGCGGACGCACGGCGCCCGGCGGATCGACCAGCGCTTCGAACCGTACCCCGGGGTCGGATTCGATGACGCGACCTACCGCGGCGACGCCTACCCCGCGTTCGGCTGGGCGGCGTGCGTGGCGCGCGTCGACGTCGACCTCGATACCGGCGAGGTCCACGTCCGTGATGTCGTCGCGGTCGACGACATCGGGGTGGTCATCCACCGGGTCCTGGCCGAGGGCCAGGTCGAAGGCGGCACGCTCCAGGCGGTGGGCTACGCCACGGTCGAGGAGATCAAGCTGCGCGACGGGCGCTATCTCAACGACCGCCTGGCGACCTACATCATCCCGACCTCGCTCGATGCGCCGCGGATCACGACGATCCTGGTCGAGGCCCCGTTCAGCGCGGCGCCGCATGGCGCGAAGGGTGTCGGGGAGCTACCGATGGATGTCGGGGCCCCGGCCGTGGTCGCGGCGATCGCGGATGCGACCGGGGCCTGGATCACCGACCTGCCGGCCAGCCCGGAGCGGATCCTCGCCGCGCTGTCGGGGGTCGCGGCAGTGGCGCCGCTCCCACCGGGAGCGTCCGAACCGGCCATGCCCGGGGCTCTTGGCCGATGAGCGCCTACCGCTTCATGGTCAACCTGGCCCCGGTGGAGGTCGAGGTTCCCGGGATGCGCCGGCTCCTCGACGTGCTGCGCGAGGAGCTCGCCCTGACGGGCACCAAGGAAGGCTGTGGCGAGGGCGAGTGCGGCGCCTGCACGGTCCTGCTCGACGGGGTCCCGGTCGATTCGTGCCTCGTGCCCATCTGCCAGGTGGATGGCGCGTCGGTGGCGACCGTCGAGGGTCTCGCCCCGGCCGCGGGTCCGCTGGACCCGCTCCAGACCGCCTTCCTCGAGGCCGGCGGGGCGCAATGCGGGATCTGCACGCCCGGGATGCTGATGGCCGCCCGCGCCTATCTCGATGGCGGCGGCGGGCCCGACGACGACGCGATCCGCGACGCGATCGCTGGGAACCTGTGCCGTTGCACGGGGTACACCAAGATCATCGAGGCGATCGCCCGCGCGGCGACAGCAGGAGAAACGCGATGAGCACCGATCCGGACCGGATCGCCGTCCCGACCAACGGCCGCGGGCCGCACCCGGTCCCCGTGTCGGGGGCGACCACAGCCACGGCCACGTCCGACTCGCTGGCCGGCGCCCCGACAGATGCGGAGATGTCGACGGCGTTCTCCCCGCGCCAGCTCGCCATCGGGTTCGGGATCCTCGCGTCGCTGCTCCTGCTCGCGGCCGGCTGGGCGCGTCGTCGTCGCCCCGACGACGACTGAGATCGATGCCGGTCGAACCGCCCGTCGTCAGCCCGGGCACCCTGGCCGAGGCCTATGCCGTCCTTGCCGAGGGTCCCATCCGCCCGATCGCGGGCGGCACCGACCTGATGGTCGCCCTGACCGGAGAACTGGGCGAGCCGCCGGACCGGATCCTCGACCTGTGGCGGCTCGACGAGCTGCGCGGGGTCGCCGTCGATGGCGATTCGGTCAGTCTCGGGGCGCTGACGACCTACACCGAGATCCGGCGGTCGGCGGTCTGTCGCGAGCACCTCCCCGTGTTGGTCGAGGCGGCCGCGACGATCGGTGCGGCCCAGATCCAGAACCGCGGGACCCTCGGCGGCAATGTCGTCAACGCCTCGCCGGCGGGTGACACACTGCCGGTCCTGCTGGCAGCCGACGCCACGTTCGTGCTGGGATCCGTTCGCGGCCAACGAGTCGTCCGGGCGAGCGAGTTCTGGCCCGCGTATCGGACGACGGCCCTGGCCGCTGACGAACTCCTGCTCCGGATCCGGATCCCGTTGCTGGCCGGTCGCGAGCTGCGCTTTCGCAAGGTCGGGACCCGCCGTGCCCAGTCGATCAGCAAGGTCGTCGTGGCCTTGGGCTGGCGGGACACCGGGCCGGCGGGGCCGTGGACCGACGTCCGCCTCGCGCTGGGATCGGTAGCGGCCACCCCCATCCGCGCGACGCTGACCGAGGCGGCCATCGAGGGTCGGCCACCGACGCCTGAAACGGCGGATCGCGCGGCGGAGACACTGGCCGGTGAGCTGCACCCGATCGACGATGTTCGCTCGACGGCCGAGTACCGCCGGCTCGTCGCGGCCCGCGTCGTCCACCGGCTGATCCGCGAGGCGGGCGGGTGGTGATGGCCGGGCGATCGGCACCGACCACGCTGTCGATGGACGCGCTCGACGTCATCGCGCCGGGGGCCTTCGCGTCCGCCGTGGCGCCGCTCTTCGAAGGAGCGCGCGGGTTCCTTGGGCGCTTGGCCGTGGCCCGGCCGTTCGGCTCGAGCGACGTGATGTTCGCGCGGGCTCGCGAGATCGCCCACGCCATGCCGCTCGACGAGCAGCTCGAGCTCATCGATGCCCATCCACGGCTCGGCGCCCACCCGGCGACCGTCTCGCCGCTGTCCTATGTCGAGCAGGGGTACGACCGGGGAGCTGGCGTGGCCGCAGACCTGGACCGGCTCAACGACGCGTACGAGGCTCGGTTCGGGTTCCGCTACTGCGTGTTCGTGGCGGGGCGGTCGCGCGAAGCATTGCTCCCCGGGTTCGTCGCCGCGCTCGAGGCGGACCGTGAGGCCGAGATCACCCGGGCGCTCGACGCCGTGGTCGACATCGCCCGCGCCCGGTATGCCACGCTGACCGCCGCAGCAGGGGAGGACGCGACGTGATCGAACTCGGGGCCAACCGGTACGGCAAGGCCGCCATCCGGCTCGTCCGCGTGGCACGCGGCCCCGATGGCGACCACGTTCGCGACCTGACCGTGGCGATCGCCCTCGAGGGGGCCTTCGAAACTGCCCACACCGACGGCGACAACTCGCGGGTCATCGCCACCGACACGATGAAGAACACGGCCTACGCCTTCGCCAAGGACCATCTCGACGGACCGATCGAAGACTACGGCCGAGCCCTGGCGGAGCACTTCCTGGAAGCGCCCCAGGTGGATGTCGCGACGGTCAACATCCGCAGCCACCACTGGAGCGCCATCGACGTCGCCGGCGCCCCGGCGCGCGACGCCTTCGTCCGCGGGGGCGAGGGGACGCGGGTCGCGACCATCGCCGCGAGCCGCGGCGGGATCGTGGTCGAGGCGGGAGTCGAAGACCTCGTCGTCATGAAGACGACCCGCTCGGCGTTCAGTGGCTTCCCGCGCGATCGCTACACGACCCTGCCCGAGACCGAGGATCGGTTGATGGCGACCAAGATCACCGCGATCTGGCGCTACGGGGCGCCCGACCTCGATCTCGATGCCACCTTCGAGGCGGTCCGCGCCAGCCTGCTAGAGGTTTTCGCCGACCACGACAGCCCGTCGGTCCAGACCTCGATCTGGATCATGGCCCGCGCCATCCTTGAGCGCCACGCGGAGGTCGAGACGATCCGGATGGTCCTGCCGAACCTGCACCACTGGCTGGTCGACCTGGCGCCGTTCGGTCTCGCCAACGACCGCGAGATCTACACGCCGACGACCGAGCCCCATGGGCTCATCGAGGCGACCGTGCGTCGCGGGGAGGCCTGACATGGGTTTGCTACCGCCCGGTGTCGAACTCCGCCGCGGCCCGGTCCCGGGTGACGAGCGCGTCCTGACCGCGGACGCGCTCGCGTTCGTGGCCGACCTCCAGCGTCGCTTCGGGCCGGTGCGGCTGGACCTGCTCAAGCGGCGGCACGAACGCCAGGCCGAGCTTGACGCCGGCGCCCGTCCCGATTTCCAGGTCGCGACGCGGGAGATCCGCCATTCCGCCTGGACGGTCGCCCCGGCACCGGCCGACCTCGACGACCGTCGCGTGGAGATCACCGGGCCGGCCGAGCCGAAGATGATGATCAACGCCCTCAACTCGGGGGCGAAGGTCTTCATGGCCGACCTCGAGGACGCCCTGTCGCCGACCTGGGAGAACGTGGTCGGCGGCCAGGCGGCGCTCATCGACGGCGTCCGCCGAACGCTTACGTTCGAATCGCCCGAGGGCAAGGCGTACCGGCTCGCCGATCGGACGGCGACGCTCGTGGTCCGGCCGCGGGGCTGGCACCTGGTCGAGTCGGGGATGCTGGTCGACGGCGCTCCCGTTTCGGCCAGCCTGTTCGATTTCGGGCTGTTCCTCTTCCACAACGGCGCCGAGGCGCTTCGGCTCGGCAGCGGTCCGTACTTCTATCTCGCCAAGCTCGAGGGGCATCACGAGGCGCGGCTCTGGAACGAGGTCTTCATCCACGGCCAGACGGCGCTCGGGATCCCGCGCGGGAGCATCCGGGCGACCGTCCTGATCGAGACCATCCTGGCCGCCTTCGAGATGGACGAGATCCTGTTCGAGCTGCGCGAGCATGCCGCCGGGCTCAACGCCGGGCGCTGGGACTACCTCTTCAGCGGCATCAAGAAGCTCCGCACCTGGCCCGACCTGGCGGTTCCCGATCGCGCCCAGCTGACGATGACGGTGCCGTTCATGCGGGCGTACACGGAGCTCCTCGTCCAGACCTGCCATCGACGCGGGGCGCACGCCATCGGCGGGATGGCGGCGTTCATCCCGAACCGCCGCGACCCGGCCGTCACCGAGGTCGCGTTGGCCAAGGTCCGCGACGACAAGGAACGCGAGTCGGGCGACGGGTTCGATGGGACCTGGGTGGCGCATCCCGACCTCGTGCCCGTCGCGACCGAGGTGTTCGATCGGGTGCTCGGCGACCGGCCCAACCAGAAGGACCGACTCCGCGAGGAGGTGTCGGTCGGGGCGTCCGCGTTGCTCGACCTTCGCGTCCCCGGTGGGGCGGTCACCGAGGCGGGGGTCCGGGCGAACGTCCGGGTTGCGCTGGCGTACCTGGATTCGTGGCTGCGTGGCGTCGGCGCCGCAGCGATCGACAACCTGATGGAGGACGCGGCCACCGCCGAGATCTCGCGATCGCAGCTGTGGCACTGGCGGACGCGTGGGGTGGTGATGGCCGATGGACGGCGGTTCTCCGGAAACCTGTACGAGTCGATCCGCGACGAGGAACTGGCGCGGCTCGGTGGGGCGGCGGAGGGGCGACTGGCGGAGGCCGCCGGGCTCCTCGACCGGCTTGTGCTTGACGACGACTTCGCGGAGTTCCTGACGCTGCGGGCGTACGGGATGCTCGACTAGTCAGATCAGGGTCGATGGCCCGCCGGCGTCGATCTGCTCCCACTCGAAGACGACGAGGTTCGGGTTGTCGGGCGCCACCTTGACCGGGACCGTGCGCCCGACGGCCACCTTGGTGGCGGCGGCCAGCGGAACCATCGCGGCCGATGCCGGCAGGGCCTTGTCGGGCTGGCCCGGGACGTGGAGCGTCACCTCCATCGTGAACAGTCGCTCGTCGCCGACCGTCTCGCCCGTGTCGGCCAGCTTGTCGATGGTGGCCGTGCCATCGATCCCGGTCGCGCGGACGATCGCCCGCAACTGGTCGACGCTGTAGCCGCCCTGCTCCGGGGTCGCGAACGCGGCCGCGGCGGGGAGCCCGCTCTCGGTCAGCGCCGCCTGGACCTGGGCGAGCGTCTCTGTCTCGCCCGTGGCGCCGCCCGGCATGACGACGGCCGGCAGCGCCCCGACCGCCCAGTCGATGATCACGTCCTGCGGGTCCGCCGGGTCGACCTTGACCGGCAATGGAACGCCGGAACCGAGTCGGCCCAGGAGGATGAGCGGCACGAACTCCTTGCGACTGGCGGCGTACGGCTCCCGACCAGGGATCGACACGAGGAGGTCGATCTTCACCTGGGGTTGGTCGTTGAGCTGCATCCCCGTCTGGGTCAACCCGGTCACGGTCGCCGTCCCCGCAAGGCCCGTAGCGGTGATCCGGTCAGCCTCGGCGGCGGCCCGTCGGGCGCGCAGGCCGATCCAGACGAGGACGAGCCCGGTGATCCCCAGGATGGCCGCCGTCAGCAGGAATCCGAACTCGACGACCTCGTTCGTCAGGCCGAAGAACAGGAAGACCGCGGCGAGGGCCACCTCGAAGCCGCCCGACACGATGAGCCAACGCCCGGAGTAGCGGTTGATCGTCGAACTGGTGTAGGCCGGCATCGTGTCTCCTCGTCGATTGACGGTCGGTCAGGCGCCGACCGGGCCGCGTTCGATGAACCTGCCGTTCCCGCGGCGCCCGACGAAGGCGCCGTCGCGAATGACCGCGCGCCCGCGGACGAATACGGACCGGACGGCACCGGTCGCCTGGAGGCCCTCGTAGGGCGTGTAGTCGCTGGTGTGGTGGAGCTCCGAGGCGCGGATCGTCCGACGGACCGCGGGGTCGAACAGGACGAGATCCGCGTCGCGCCCGACCTCGATCGCGCCCTTGTCGTGGAGGCCGAACCTGGCGGCGGGAGTAGTGGCAAGGAGGTCGACCATCCGTTCGAGGGTCAGTCGGTCCCGGGCGACGCCCTCGCTGTAGACGACCGACAGGAGCGTCTCGATCCCGGGTGCCCCATTGCTGATCTCGTTGAACGGGACACCGCGCGCGGCCTCGGCCTTCTCGACCGAGAGCCGGTCGGGGACGTGGTCGGTGGCGACGAGGTCGAGCGTGCCATCGGCGAGGCCGGCCCATAGGGCGTCCCGGTCGGCCGGGCGGCGGAGCGGCGGCGAGATGATGAAGCGGGCGCACGAGGCCGGATCGGGGTCGTCGTATCGGTCGTCGGTCAGGACGAGGTAGTGCGGGCAGGTCTCGGCGGTGACGTTGACGCCGGCCGTCTTCGCGCGGCGGACCTCGTCGAGCGCCGCCGACGAGGAGAGGTGGACGACGTGGACCGGCGCGTCGGCCATCCGGGCGAACGCGAGCGCCCGCGCCGTCGCGACCGCCTCGACGTAGCTTGGTCGCGTAGTAGCGTGGTAGCGCGGTAACACGTCACCACGCTGCAATGCGTCGGCGACGGCGGCGTCGACGAGGACCGGGTCCTCGCAATGGACCTGGAGCATCCCGCCCCGGCCGGCCATCACGCGCATCGCCTCGAAGAGGCGGTCGTCGGCCAGCCGGAAGTCGAAGACCATGAACGCCTTCGAGGTGGCCACGCCGGCCTCGATCGTGGCCGGGAGCTCGGCGAGTGGATCGTCCGCATGGCCGCTCACGGCGAGGCTCAGCCCGTAGTCGATCGCACTGTCGCCGTCGGTTGCCGCGCGCCACTCTCGGAGGCCGGTGGCCAACGATCGTTCCGCCGCCGCGGATGACCCGGTCCCCGGGTTGTTGAACGCGAGGAAGCTCGTCGTGCCACCGAACGCCGCGGCGACCGAATCCTCGAAGAACCTGTCCGGCTCGGCGTCGCTCGCGACCCGCGTGTGGGTGTGGACGTCCACGACCCCCGGAAGCACCAGCAGCCCGGTCGCGTCGATCACATCGGCCGCCGCCGCCGCCGGGCCCGACAGTTCCGGCTCGATCGCGACGATCCGACCGGCGTCGACCTCAACGTCGGCGACCCGCGCTCCGCTTGAGGTGACGACGGTCCCGCCACGCACGATCAGGTCGGCCATGTCGTCCTCGGGGAGCACGGTGACAGAGGTCCCTCATCGGCGATGCACTTCGGCTGCATCACGAGCGACAAAGGGCGAATCGCCCGCGGCATCTCGTGCGCGATGCACTTCGCCTGCATCACGAGCGACAAAGGGCGAATCGCCCGCGGCATCTCGTGCGCGATGCACTTCGCCTGCATCACGAGCGACAAAGGGCGAATCGCCCGCGGCATCTCGTGCGCGATGCACTTCGGCTGCATCATGGCTCGGTGGGGCTGCATGGGCGGCGGCCCACCTGATGCAGCCGACGTGCATCTGGAATGGAGGGGACGTCGCCGCCGGGGACGCGACGACGAGCCGTCACTCAACCTCGCGGATCGAGATGGCCTGCGCCCCCTCCCACAGGCATCGCCGCCCGACCTCCCGCAGCCGGTCGTCCCAGCCGTCGTCGGCGACCACGGACGCGAAGTGGTTCGCGGCCAGCGGACCCACCTTGGACGCCGTCGCGCAGCCTCCATACGGAAAGAAGATCTCGCACTCGCTGATCCCTCCCGGATAGATGGCCAGCTGGCCCGGCGCCGGGTGCGACGTGTGATTCTCGTAGTCGAGACCGGGCCGGAAGTCGCCGAACGGGATCCATGTCGATTCGCCGGTCCAGCGGCAATGGATCAGCTTCGACTCGATCGGCAGCATCGCCCGGATCGCCTCGATCGTCCGGGGAGCGGCCGGTTCCCAGCGAGCGCTAAAGTGGAGGTCACCGACGACGATCTGCAGGGTTCCCATCCACGGAGGATAGCGTGGCGCAGGGCGCGAATCACCCGGTCCCGACGATTTCCACCCACGTCCTCGACACCGTCGCGGGGATCCCCGCGGTCGGCGTCCATGTCACGCTCTACCGGCTCGCCGATGACGGCAAACCGGTGCGGCTCACCCAGGCCCTGACCGACGACGACGGCCGCGTCCGCGACCTCCTGGAGCGACCCCTGCTGCCGGGTGACTACCGCCTGGATTTCGGGCTGGGTCGCGGGGGATTCTTCGAACGGGTCAGCCTGGACCTCCACATCACGGACGTCACCCGGAGCTACCACGTGCCGCTGCTGATGGGCGGTCACGCCTTGACGACGTACCGGGGAAGCTGAGGCTCAGCGAAGGACGGCGAACGCGTCCACGTCGAACCGGGCGTGCCCGGATGTCCCGGACACCACCCACTTGACGCTGTGCGCCGCCGAGCTCGACCACGACCGGCTGGCCACGACGAGCATCGGCACCCAGCTCGACCGATACAGGCTGACGGTCGAGATGTACTTGCCGTCGACATACAGCTTGGCGCTGCCTCGGGTGGGTCCCTTCGGAGCGATCAGCGCGAACGCCCGGCCCGTGAAGTGGAACGTGACCGATGCGCCCTTCGCCGAGGCGTAGCGCTGCTGCCCGCCCGACGCGGCCGACGTGTTGAGGACCTTCCACGACCCACGGTACGTGACATACACGCTGCTCTCCTCGTAGCGCGCCGGCGTGATCGTCGAAGCGCCCGACCAGGGTCCCCAGTTCCCGGCGCGGTCCCGCGCCCGTACGCGCAAGCCGTGCGACGTGCCGAACGTCAGCGTCGGCGTGGCGTGACCCGACGACGTGGCCGCGACGGCGGTCACCCAGGGACCGCTGCCCGACCGCTTCTCCAAGGCATAGGCGCCGTTGCCACTTCGGTCGTCGGTCGCCGGCGGCCAGCCGACCTGCGTCGGGATCCCGGTCGGCGTCATCGCCGTGCCGACCACGAACCCGAAGGTCGTCGGTGCCGCGGCCACCGCACCCACCATGTCGAGCGCCCGGTACGGGTTGACCAGCCGGCCACTCGCGGTCAGCCCGGTCGTGCCCGGCGCCGGCTTGCCGGTGTTGATGAGGCGGGATCGCAGCGCGACCGGATCGGCTGCCAGCGCGGGCAGCGCCGACACCACCAGCGCGGCGGTCCCGCTGACGTGCGGGGCGGCCATCGACGTGCCGTCCAGCCAACCCCAGCCCGGGTCCGGGTAGACCTCGTCGGCCGGGAGGGCGCTCAGGATCGTCTGGCCCGGCGCCGCGAGATCGACCGAGGTCGCGCCGTAGTTGGAGAACGACGCGAGCGCGCCGCTGTTGTCGACCGCCGCGACCGACAGGATGTTGGGCAGGTCGAACGAGGCCGGCAGCGAGGTGATCGGCCCATCGTCGTTGTCATTGCCGCTGTTGCCGGCCGCAGCCACGAACAGCATCCCCGAGGTCGCGATCGCCTCGTACAGCTCCGGCGCATCCTCCGGGCGGCCATCGCCGCCCCACGAGGCGTTCGCGATCCGGACGCCGAACGACTTGGCATAGGCGATCGCCGCGATCGCCCCCGAATCGAACCCGCACGACGCATCGTTGCCGAGGAACTTCAAGGCCATGATCGAGACCCCCGGGGCGACGCCGACGACCCCGGTCCCATCGAGCGACGCCGCGATCGTGCCCGCCACGTGCGTCCCGTGGAAGTCGTCGCCGAAGTCGTGGACGGTGTTGTCGTCGTGGCAGAAGTCCCAGCCGTGGACGTCGTCGATGTAGCCGTTGGCGTCGTCGTCGACGCCGTTCGTCTCGCGGCCCGCGCCGGATTCGCCCGGGTTCGTCCAGGCTCGCGCCTCGAGGTCGGGGTGGCTGAAGTCCACGCCGTCGTCGATGACCGCGACGACCGTGCTGGCGGTGCCGGTCGTGATGCCGAGCGCCTGCCGTCCATCGATGTCGACGTCGGGCGCCCCGCCCGTACCGGGCGTCCCGAGGAACAGATCCTGCCCGGTGTTCTCGAGGCCCCACAACTCATCCCAGTAGGGCTCGCTCGTCGGGTTCGCATCGCGGTAGCGCCGATGGTCGATGCTGACGCGCAGGACCTCCGGATCCTTCCGGAGCGTGGCGGCGATGATCGACGCCCGGCCGGCCGGCACGCGCAGGGCCGTGGCGCTGCCCGAGGGCATCACCCGGAGGCGATCGCCCCCGGCGCTGGTGAGCAAGCGACCGGCGGACCGCCGACGAGGTGCCTTCACGGAACGTGACGATCAGGCGGTTCGGGTCGTCCACGAACGGCCGATCCCAGGCGGTCCGGCTGGGCCGCAGGTCGCCCGATCCGACCGGTGGTTCCGCGGCCTGGACCGGGATCGCGCCGACCGCGACGACACACACGGCGATCGCGGCCATCGTCCGGGACAGGCGTCGCGCGTGCGTCATGCGCGCATCCTAGGCCCGATCCGTGAATGTGGTGACAAGCTAGATGTCACGGGTACCCCCCACCTTTGGCGCATGCAAGCCGTCCGAGACATCACCCCCATCCCGCTGGCCGAGGTCGCGGCGCCGCCGTCCGGGGTCCGCGTCGAAGCGGACATGATCGTCATCGACCACCTCGTCATCGCGGACGCGACGCTCGCCGCCTTCCTTGCCGAGCGCCCGGTCCCCGACCGCGCCGAACTCGTCGGGCGGGCCGTCCGGATCGGCCTCCTGGCCCTCCAGGATGTCGGCGTCACGGTCAACGTGGATGTCGTCCGGGCCGAATTCGAGAAGCTCATGCGCCAGGCCGAGACGGTCAACGAGAAGGCGGCCCAGGCGCTCGAACAGACGCTCCGGACCAACTTCGCCGATGGCGACGGCCGGCTGCCGCGGACGCTGGAGAAGTTCCTCGGCGATCGTGGGGCGTTGCGATCCATGGTGGACGACCTGTTCGACGGGTCCAAGCGCGACAGTGCCATCGGCCGCATCGGGACGATGCTGGAGCGCTACTTCGACGGAGACGCCTCCAAGCTCGCCCTGTTACTCGACCCGACCCGGCTCAACTCGCCGATGCACCAATTCCGCCAGGAGATGACGGCCGGTTTCCGCTCGCTCGAGGAGCGCCTCGTCGCCATCGAGGCTGCCGCGGCAGCTCGCGGAGCGGAGCGTGCGCATTCGGCCGCCAAGGGCGGCGACTTCGAGGACCTGCTCGAAGGGATGCTGGCGGAACTGGCGCGTGGCGCCGGCGACCTGCTCGACCGGACCGGGACGGATGCCGGCTCGGTCATCAAGTCGAAGAAGGGCGACTTCGTGCTGACCATCGACCCGCGGGTGGCGCGCGGCTGCGACCTTCGGGTCGTGATCGAAGCGAAGGACCGTCCGATGTCGATGCGCGCGATGCGCGAGGAACTGCGCGACGCGAAGGAGAACCGCGGTGCCGCCGTGGCGGTGGTCGTGTTCACGCCGGCGCACGCCCCCGCCGGGGTCGCACCGTTCACCCTGGTCGGTGATGACGTCTACTGCGTCATCGACCCGGACGCTCCGGACCTCGCCACGCTGGAGGCCGCGGTCCGGCTGGCCCGCCTCCTGGCCCTCGCCTCGCTCGTGGAACGCGAGGTCGAGGTGGATGCCGTGGCGGTCGCCGCAGCCCTGACTGCCATCCGTGAGCAGCTCGAGGTCGTCCGCCAGTTGAAGTCGCAGCTCACCTCGATCACGACCGCCACGAAGGCGGTCTGGAGTGGTCTGGATACGATGCGTTCGAACATCCTCGCCCGGGTCATCGAGGCGGAGACGGAACTGGGGGCGGGGACCGGATAGGGCTATCCCGGCCCCGGACACACTGCCTAGGCCGATCGGGACCATAAGGCCCGTTGGCACGGGACCCCTCCCCGGGCACGATCGTTGCATGCACCGCCGGATCGCGCCCTTGTTCCTTGCCGTGCTCATCGCACTCCCGGTCGTCGTCCCGGCGAGCGCCGCCGAGCCCATCGTCCTGCCACCCGTGGACCAGGGTGCCGAGCCCACGCCCACTCCCGACCCGACCCCCTCGACCGAGCCGACGCCCCCGGCCGCCCGAGCCGGCCCCGGCCGCCGAGCCGGCCCCGGCCGCCGAGCCACCCGCCGTCGACGCGGCCACCCCGGATCCCACCGCCGCACCGGTCATCCCGGACGCGGCCGGTCGCTTCATCGTCATGTTCCGCAACGGGACCGACACGACCGCGGCGGTCGACAAGGTCCGTAAGCGCCAGGGCGTCACGGCGGACCGGAACTACACCCGCGCGTTCCGAGGGTTCGCCGCCAAGCTCGACACGAACCAGCGCCACGACCTCCTGGCCGACCCGAACGTGCTCGCCATCGTCCCCGACGAGGTCGTCCACCTGACCCAGACCGTCCCGACGGGGGTCGCCCGCGTCGGTGGCGCGCAGAGCGACGTGGCCGCGATCGACGGCACCGACCAGCGGGTCGATGCCGACGTGGCCATCGTCGACACCGGGATCTCGGCGCACGGCGACCTCAATATCGGGGGCGGCTACAACTGCTCGACCGCCGACCACGACCTGTGGCGTGACAAGAACAACCACGGGACCCATGTCGCCGGCACGGTCGGCGCGCTCGACAACGCCTTCGGGGTCGTCGGCGTCGCCCCGGGCGCCCGCGTGTGGGGCGTCAAGATCCTCAACGACGACGGCTACGGCCTGATCTCCTGGTACATCTGCGGCCTCGACTGGATCCTCGCCCAGCGCGACCCGGTCGATCCCACCCGGCCGCTCTTCGAGGCGGTCAACATGAGCGTCACGAAGGCCGGCTCCGACGACGGCGACTGCGGCTTCACCGTTCGCGACCCGCTCCACCAGGCGATCTGCCGCCTCGTGGCCAGCGGGGTCACGGTGGTGGCCGCGGCCGCCAATGACAGCCACAACGCGGCCAAGAACATCCCGGCCAGCTACAACGAGGTGATCACCGTCTCCGCCCTCGCCGACACGGACGGCAAACCGGGCGGTCTCGGTGGCAATCGCTGCTTCTCGTGGGGCGGCTACGACAGCGACGACACCTTCGCGAACTTCAGCAACTACGGCGGGGACGTCGATCTCATCGCGCCGGGCAAATGCATCATGTCGACCGTGCCCGGTCCGGGCTACGCGTACATGTCGGGCACCTCGATGGCCGCGCCGACCGTCACCGGCGCCGTCGCGCTGTACAAGGAGAGCCGCCCGAACGCCACGCCCGCCGAGGTCCGCGAAGCGCTGCGCTACCTCGGGAACCTCAACTGGAAGACCTCCACCGACCCCGACTCGACCCACGAACCGCTGCTCGACGTGGCGCGCATCGGCGACCTCGGGACCTTCGGCTTCGCCTCCGCGGGGAGCGTCCAGACGGTCGAGGGCGGCACGACCGCGTCGGTCGACGTGAAGATCACCCGGAGCTCGACCTTCTTCGAGCGCGTCTACCTGTCGATCACCGATCTGCCCAACGGCTGGACCCCGGGTCCCGCCACCAGCCTGCTCGGCTGGAGCGCGAACAGCGGGTACGTCTCGGTGGTGATCCCCGAGGGCACCCCGCTCGGCCGCTACGAGATCGAGGTCCGCGCGACCAACCAGGGCCGTTCGGAGACGACGACCATCCCGGTCGACGTCGTGGTCGACGACCCGTCCGCGACGCCGCCCGTCACGTCCCTCCTGTTCGGCGTCTGGATGGGCCGAACGTCGGTCGCGATGCGCGTCAGCTGGGTCCCGGCGACGGACCCGTCAAGCAGCATCGCGGGCTACGAGGTGCAGTCGAGTCATGACGGCGGCGCCTGGACCTCGACCATCGAGACCGCCGGTAGTCAGAGCAATGCCACCTATACGCTCACGCTCGATGGCTCGTACCGCTTCCGGATCCGCGCGCGGGATGCCGCCGGCCACTGGAGCCCGTGGGCCCAGACACCGAAGGCGGCGACGATCCACGCCGTCGACGACCGCAGTTCGTCTGTCGTCAAGAAGGGTTCCTGGGCCAAGCGCGGGATCTCGACCGCCTGGAAGGCCACGGTGACCGGTGGCTCCAGCTCGTCCGCCGCGATGTCCATGTCGTTCACCGGTCGCGGCGTCGCACTCGTCAGCCCCAAGAACTCGCGGCTCGGCCAGGCGAAGGTCTACATCGACGGGAAATACATCAAGACGATCAGCCTCAAGTCGTCGGTCGGGCTGAGCCGCCAAGTCGTGTTCACCTCGTACTTCGGCGCCAGCGGGACCCATACCATCACGCTCAGACCGACCGGCTCGGGCAAGTACCGACTCTTCCAGGTCGACGCGCTGCTCGTCCTGAAGTAGGTCCGGCCCGGCCCGTGGGCAGGCTCGTGCTTGCGCGCGTGCGCTAAGGTTGTCCACATGGCACGTGCGATGTGGAAAGGTGCGATCCAGTTCGGGCTGGTCACCATCCCGGTCAAGCTGTATCTCGCCACGGAATCCAAGGGCATCAGCTTCAACATGCTCCACAAGGAGGATCTGTCGCGGATCCAGATGAAGGTCTGGTGCCCGGTCGAGGATGAGCCGATCTCTCGGGGCGACACGGTCAAGGGGTTCGAATACGAGCCCGGCGAGTACGTCGTCATCACCGACGAGGACCTCGAGAACGTGCCGCTCAAGACGGTTCGTTCGATCGAGATCGAGCAGTTCACCAAGGCCGAGCGCGACGACGCGGCGGTCCGCTTCGTCAAGAGCGCCTACTACCTCGAGCCAGACAAGATCGGGCGCAAGGCGTTCCACCTGCTCAAGTCGGTCCTCGAAGAGGAAGGCCTGACGGCGATCTGCAAGGTCGTGATCAAGGACCGCGAGGCGCTTGCCGCCATCGATCCGTTCGGCGAGACGATGCTGATGACCACCCTCCACTGGCCCGACGAGATCCGGTCCGTCGGCGAGCTCGACCTCGGCGACGAGACCTACGACTTCAAGCCGGCCGAACTGGCGATGGCCCAGCAGCTCGTCTCGGCGATGACCGGCGAGTTCGATCCGGCCCAGTACAAGGACGAATATCGCGAGGCCCTCCAGACCATCATCCAGGCCAAGATCGACGGCCAGGAGACGGTCGCGGTCGAGACGCCCGAGGAGAGCGGCAACCTCATCGACCTGATGGCGGCCCTCGAGGCCTCGGTCAATGCGGCCAAGGCGGCCCGCGACTCGAGCAACGAGAAGCCGGTCTCCGTCTCGGATGCCAAGGCGGCCAAGGCCCGCGGCAACGCTGCCTCGAAGGCCAAGGCCCAGGACGAGGCCGACGACCAGGCGCCCGCGAAACCGGCCAGGAAGCGCAAGACCGCCTGACCAGGCCCTGCTGGCGGCCCCAGCGCCGCTGTAGCCCTCGCTCGGTCGCGACGGGGGCGTGACGGTGACGTGATATCACCCAACTGGTTCTGGCGGAGGCCCGCCGGATAGTCGCTGGCGTAACGCTTCCCGGAGGCGTGCGTCAACGTGACGTGACGAACTGGAGTCCGTTCCGTGGGTGATGAGGCGTCCGACCGCGAGCGCGCGCTCGAAGAACGGCTCGCCCGCCTCGAGGCGCGGCTACAACGCCTCGAAGGCGCCGCCATGTTTGCCGGCGGCACGTCCGAGACAGGACCCGCGCCGGTCCCACAGCCAGTCACGGCACAGGCGTCGCCGACGGCCCCGTCTCAAGCGATTCCTTCCTCGGCAGTCCCGTCGCCGCAGCCATTCGTGTGGCGGGCGCCGGAAACCTCAGCCCCGCGTCCGGGTCCCGCGGCATCGGGTTGGGTCGCGCCTGGGTCGAAGCCGGTACGACCGACGCCGCCGACCGGCCAGTCGTCCCGGGGGACACCGTTCGGCTCCCTGGGGCGTACGGGCTTTTCGGCATCGCTGGCCGAGATCGAAGCCCGCCTCGCCGGTCGGGCACTTGCCTGGGCCGGTGGCATCGCACTCATCCTCGGAGCGATCTTCTTCCTCAGCATCGCCTTCAGCCGCGGCTGGATCGGCCCGGAGCTCCGCGTCCTCATCGGGCTCGTCGCAGGGTCGGTCGCACTCGGGATCGGCGCCGTCCTCCTGGAGCGTGGCAACCGGCTGCTCGGCCACGTCCTGACGCCGGTCGGTCTGGCCGTCATCTCGATCAGCCTCGTCGGCGCGACCCGCCTCTACAGCCTCATCCCGGTCGAGATCGGGCTGGTCGTGGCGCTGATCAGTGCCATCGCGGCCGCGGTCATCGCGGTGCGCGCTGATTCGCAGATCGTCGCCGCCTTCGGGCTCATCTCCGTCCTGGCGGCCCCGCCACTCATGGGCGCGACACCGGACCTCGCGACGCTCCTGTTCGTGGTCGTCGTGCTCGTCGGAACGACCGGCGTCGCCCTGTGGCGCTCGTGGTCATGGCTGCCACCGACCGCGTTCGTCCTGTCCGTACCACAGGTCGCGACCTGGGTGGGCAGCGACCCCGCGACGGGCCTTGGGCTGGTCGGCATCTGGTTGTACTGGCTGCTCAATATCGTCGCCGCCGGCGGTGAGGAGTTCCGCCGGCGCCGAGACAACCTGAGTCCGTCGTCGGCGACCCTGTTGCTGGCCAACGCCGCGTTCCTGGTGTGGGCCGGGTTCGAACTGCTGAGCGACGACAGGCTCGGCTATCGCGCGTTCTTCCTTGTCCTTGTCGCGCTCGCACAAGCCGGCATCGGTGGCTTCTTCGTCGTCCGAGACGGCGAAAGAAACCTGTTCGGCCTGCTCGCCATCGCGACCGGCATCGCCGCCGTGACGATGGCCGTCCCGATCGGGCTCGGGGCGCCAGTCGTCCCGATAGCGTGGACCGCCGAGGCGGTCGCGCTCGCGTGGGTCGCGGTCCGACGGGGCCATCCGTACAGCGCGTTCGCATCGGCCATCCTCTACGCACTGGCGGGCGTCTTCGTCATCTCCCTCTACAGCGATCTGCCGGGCTCGACCTCGGGTGTGCCGTTCGTCGATGGACCGGGGGCCGCGCTCGGCTTCTTCCTCGCCGGCGTTGCGGTCGGCGTGGTGATCGTCCGCGATCGGAGCCTGCGGGCTGGGCTGGCCGCCCTCGGTCTGCTCGTGGTTGCGGTCTGCGTCACGTCCGTCCTCGACACGCCGGGGACCGTCATCGCCTGGTCGATCCTGATGGTCGTCGGCGCGGCGGTCCGGCGGGTCATCCCGCAGCTGCCCGGCGCGGCCATCGTCTGGCTCGTGCAAGGTCTGATCCCACGCGTCCTCCAGGGAGTGGGTGACTGGCGGCGTCCCACCGACGCGCTCCTCCCGTTCATGACCACGTTCCTGGGCGTGGCCGCCACCGTGGCGTTGGTCGGTCCGGTGTATGGACGGACCGCGGACGATCCGGCGACCGGGGTCCCGTTCGTCGATCCGGCCGGCGCGGCCCTCGTCGCCTACCTTGTCGGCCTGCTCGCCGTCGGGTGGGTCGACGGCCGCAGCCGACTTCGCGAGCCGTTGGCCGCCGTCGGGCTCTTCGTGACGGCGTGGGCCTGCGTGACCGAGTTCGATGGCGTCGCCCTGGTCGCGGCCTGGTCGACCCTGATGGTCATCGGTTTCGCGCTTTGGCGACTGTTCCAGACCATGCCGCAAGGACCTCGACGGGTGATCTTCGAGATCGCCCGGCCGAGGTTCACGCTGACCCTCGACCTCGTCCTGCCGTTCATGGCGGTCTTCTGTGGACTCCTTGCGACGCTCCACATCCTGGCGACGGAGCTGCCGAGCCGCCAATTCGGCCGCGTCCTTCCACCCGAGGTGCCATTCACAGACAGGGGTGCTGTTGCGGCAATGTTCCTGATAGCAGCCATCCTGCTGAGCGGCGTGGCGGTCGGTGGCACACGCGCGCGGCGCGTGTCCATCCTCGTGGCGGGCGGTGCGGTCGCCTACACGATCCCGTTCGAGGTCTATGCCTGGGTGGTCGCCGTCCTGTGGGTCGGCCTCGCCGGGCTCGCGCTGATCATGGCGCGGGTCGACCAACCCGGACGGCCCGCCTTCCTGATCGCGTCCGCGATCCTCGTCGGTTGCGCGGCGCTCGTGGCCGTCCTGATCGTGGCCCCACCGTCGCAGCTGCAGGTCACGCCCGCCGGGCTCGAGCCCATCGCGGTGCTCCAGTCGGTGGCGGCCCTCGCGGCTGTCGTCGTCGGGCTCCTGATGCTCGCGAGGTTCGGCAAGACGGAGTCGTGGGTCAGGTGGACAAGACTCGCTGCCGGGGTGACGGTCGTCTACCTCGTCTCGGTCGCCGTCGTCGGCATCTTCGCCAGTCGGGTCGGGGGATCGACGTCGACCGACGAGCTGCGCACGCAGGGCCAGGTTGCGCTGAGCGTGTCGTGGGCGATCATGGGCGTGGTCGCCTTCGTGACCGGGCTTCGCCTGCGGATGGAGGATCTTCGGCGTGGCGGCATGGCGCTCCTCGGGCTGGCGACCGCCAAGGTCTTCCTGTTCGACCTGGCGGCCCTGGATGTCGCGTATCGCGTGATCTCACTGATCGTCCTCGGCGTCGTCTTGCTGGTCAGTGCCGGGCTGTGGCAGCGCTTCCAGCCGAGACCGCCGGAACCCGAAGTGACGCCCGAGCCCGAAGTGACGCCCGAGCCCGAAGTGACGCCCGAGCCTGAAGGGACAGTCGAGCCCGACGTGGCGGACATGGCTACCGAGACCGAAGACGCGCCCGAGCCCGAACCCCCGAAGCGTCCACCGAGGCGCCGCTCGGCCTGACCGCCGCTACCCGGTCCGGGCTCTCGCTTTGCGTCGCAGCCCCTCGCTCGGCACACTCCACGCCATGCCGCTCGAGGAATACCGCCGCAAGCGCGACTTCGCCAAGACCCCGGAACCGGCGCCGGCCGCGCTGACCGGGGGGACCGGGCGGTTCGTCGTGCAGCGCCACCGCGCGACCCGGCTCCACTACGACTTCCGGCTTGAGATCGAGGGCGTCCTCGTGTCGTGGGCCGTGCCCAAGGGCCCGACCCTCGATTCGGCCATCCGGCGGATGGCGGTCCACGTCGAGGACCACCCGATCGAGTACTTCGACTTCGAGGGGGTCATCCCCGCCAAGCAGTACGGCGCCGGCGACGTGATCGTCTGGGACTGGGGGACCTGGGCGCCGGAGGCACCGACCCTCGACGCGCGCCAGGCGGTGGCCGATGGTGAGCTCAAGTTCCAGCTCGACGGCCAGAAGCTCAAGGGCCGCTTCACGATCGTGCGGACCAGCGGCCGCAAGCGGAAGGGCGACGACCCCGGCGCCCGGGCCTTCGAGGACGACCAGGGCGAGCAGTGGCTGCTCATCCACAAGCGAGGGCCAGGGTCGCAGCCCGGCTGGGATGCCGAGGACCACCCGCAGAGCGTCAAGACCGGCCGAACCAACGACGACGTCAAGGCCGATCGGGACGCCCTGTGGATCGGCCAGGCCCCGGCCGCCGCCGCCGAGATCGACCTGACGGGCGCCGTCGCCACCCCGATGCCGCAGCGGATCGAGCCGATGCTCGCGACACTGGCTGCCAAGCCGTTCAGCGACCAGAACTGGCTGTTCGAGATCAAGTGGGACGGCTATCGCGTCCAGGCGGTCGTGGCCGACAAGGCGGTCCGCATCTGGACGCGCAACCTCCACGACGCCGAGACCTACTTCCCGCGCCTGCTGACGCCGGCGACCTGGATCGAGGCCCGCGAGGCGATCGTCGATGGCGAAGTGGTCGCCCTCGATGACGACGGGCGCCCCGACTTCGGGCTCCTCCAGGAGCGGCTCGGGGACAAGTCGGCGCCGGGGCTCGTCTTCCAGGCGTTCGACCTGCTCTATCTCGATGGGCGCTCACTGCTGGACGTGCCGCTCGAGGACCGCAAGCGGCTGCTCAAGAGCGTTCTTCGGCCGCATCCGCGCGTCCGCTTCGCGGCCCACGTCGATGGGGAGGGGCTCGCGTTCTTCGAGGCCGCCCGCGACCAGGGGCTGGAGGGCGTGATCGCCAAGCTCCGACGGTCGCGGTACGAGCCCGGTCGGCGGTCCTCGTCGTGGCTGAAGCTCAAGATCCGGCCGGAGCAGGAGCTCGTGGTCGGTGGCTGGACGCCGGGCGAGGGGCAGGCCAAGGACCTGGGCGCGGTCGCGGTCGGCGTCTACGAGGACGGCCGGTTGCGCTTCAGCGGCAAGGTCGGCTCCGGGTTCGACGCGCGGACGCGACGGGTCGTGCTCGATCGCCTCGCGGCCATCGAGACGGACGACCCGCCGTTCGACCCGCCACCGCCGCGCGATTACCGAGGCCGCTGGGGCGGCGACCTTGGCGGCATCCATTGGGTCCGGCCCGAACTCGTCATCCGGGCCGAACTGGGCGGCTGGTCGCGCGACGGGATGGTCCGCCAGGCCGCGTTCAAGGGGATCGAGGAGGGTCGGGATCCCTCAACCGTCTCGCGCGAGGTGCCGGTCACGACCGCCGCTGCCGTCCGTGAAGCCGAGGCGGCCAGCCCGGAGATCGAGACGCTCGCGTCGACCTCGCCCCCGCCGCCCGCCTACCCTTGGACCGTGACCGACGACGAACTCAAAGCCCTCGACGCCCTCGGCAAGGAGGGTCTCTGGCGGGTCGGCGCCGACGAACTCAAGCTGACCAACCTGGACAAGCCGCTGTTCGCCGCCGACCCGCCGGTCACCAAGCGCGAGCTCATCGCGTACTTCGCCCGGATCGCCCCGACGATGCTGCCGCACCTGCGTGATCGGCCGCTCAACCTCCAGCGCTTCCCGAACGGCGCCGGCGCGCCCGGCTTCTGGCAGAAGGACATCCCCGAGACCGCGCCGCGCTGGCTGACCCGCTGGCGCGAGACCGGCCTGGATGGCCGCGAGGACCGCGGCGCCAACGACCACCTGATCGCCGACCGTGCCGCCACCCTGTGCTGGCTCGGCAACCAGGCGAGCTTCGAGATCCACGCCTGGACCGGGCGACTGCCCGAGCCGTGGCGCCCGACCTTCGCCTACATCGACATCGACCCGGGCGAGAAGACGACCTGGGAGGAGACGCTCGATCCTGGCGCGGCTGTATCGGACCGCCCTCGGCCACCTCGGGGTCCGCGGCTATCCCAAGACGACCGGCAAGCGCGGCATCCAGGTCTGGATCCCGATCGAACCGAAGTACGAGTTCTCCGATACGAGCGCCTGGGTGGAGAAGGTCTCGCGCGCGGTCGGCGCGACCGTGCCGGAGCTCGTGTCGTGGGAGTGGGCGAAGGAGGCCCGCAAGGGTCGCGCCCGGCTCGACTACACCCAGAACGCGAGCATCAAGACCCTCGTCGCGCCCTACGCCGTGCGACCGGCCGACGGCGCCCCGGTCTCCGCCCCGATCGCCTGGGACGAGCTGGACGATCCGGACCTGCGGCCCGATCGTTGGACGATCCGGACGATCGTGGAGCGCGTCGCCGAGCGTGGCGACCTGTTCGCCGCGGCCCAGACCGACGCCCAGGAGCTGCCCCCAGTCTGACGGGCGCGTCAGTACGGCGGCTGTAGCCCCGGGAACATCGGATAGTCCCGAACGTTTCTGGTGGCGATGGTGCCGCCGACTTCAAGCGCGGCAGCGGCGAGCAGGTAGTCCACGATCCCGATCCCCGAATAGGCCGGTCGGTGTCGGCGTGCAAGGCCGGCGGCAACGTCGGCAAGCTCGACGGTGACGTCGATCCACTGCACGAGGCCCAGTAGGGTCATCGTCCTGCGAACGGCGTCTCGGCGAACGCCACCAAGGACCTCGGTGCGGACGGGGGTAACGCTCAGGACGGCGTCGGCCCGCCGGGCACGCCGGAGGAATTCGGTGGCACGGTCATCGGCATGAAGGATGTCGATGAGGACGTCACTATCGATCAGGATCGGCATCGTGGCCGTACCACTCGGGCCATAGCTCCTCGAGCGCGCCAAATCCGCGGGTACGGATCGCCTCGACGTACTCCTGGCCCGTGAACGGCGCGCCCTTCCAGGCTCCGGCGGCCTCATGAAGCGCGCGCTCGAATTCCTCGATGTCAGTCTGGTGGGCGTACGTGCGATTGATGGCGTCACGAATGAGGCTCGACCGGGTCCTACCCGTGCGATCAGCTTCAAGGTCGAGACGTGCGATCTCGCTCTTCGTCAGGTAGACCTGCGTCCGGTGCATGGTGTACATCATATGTCGTCTTCTCCTGACGTCAATCGGCTGGTCCAGTCAAGCAGACGTGCCTTACCTGCCACTCAACTGCATGGCACGATGCGCCCATGCAGGACGACACGATCCGCCTCCGCCAACCGGCCGAGGACGAACTGCTCGCCTGGAGCAAGCCGATCTCGGCGGCCTTCGGCGAGTTCATCAGCGACGAGGAGTTCGAGTTCGAGCGCGTCCAGCTCGAAACGGATCGGGTCATCGGCGCCGTCGATGGCGACACCTGGATCGGGACCGGCGCCGCCTATTCGCTCCGGCTGACCGTGCCGGGCGGCGAGGTCGGGGCCGCGGCGATCACGATGATCGGCGTCGCGCCGAGCCATACCCGGCGCGGTGCCCTGCGCCAGATGATGCGCTGGCTGCTCGACCAGGCGCTCGAGCGCGGCGAGCCGGTCGCGGTCCTGTGGGCGACCGAATCGGCCATCTATCAGCATTTCGGGTACGGGATGGGGACCCTCCAGGCGAGCTTCGAGATCGACCGGGCGCGCGTGCAATTCGCCCGGCCGACCGAACCGTTGGGTCGAGTCCGGCTGCTCGATGTCGACGAGGCCGTGAAGCTCCTCCCGCCGATCTACGAGGCGCGGCGGCCGTCCGCTCCTGGTTGGGTCAGTCGAAGCGAGACGAAGTGGCGGCACGAGATGCTCGCCGACGCGGAATTCATGCGCCGAAGCAGCGGGCCCAAGTTCATCGCGATGCTCGAGGTGGACGGCGTCCCCCGCGGCTATGCGCTCTATCGCGTCAAGAACGACTGGGACGAGCGCGGACCGAACAACACGCTGCTCGTGCTGGAGGTGATCGGCGTCGACGCCGCGGCCGAGCGAGCCATCTGGGAGTGGATCTTCCGGGTCGACCTGGTCTCGCGCGTCAAGGGCTGGCGCGGCTCCCCGTCGCATCCGCTGCTGCTCCAGCTGACCGAACCGCGCCGGCTCGGGATGATGGTCCGCGAGGGCGTGTGGCTGCGCATCCTCGACATGGTCGCGGCGCTGGAGGGGCGGCGGTATGCCGGCCCGGGCGCCATCTCGTTCGATCTGACCGACGAGTTCTACCCGTCGAACGCCGGCCGGTGGCGGCTAGAGGTGGCGGGCGAGGACGGGGCGGCCTCAGTCACGACGTTCTCCGGCAGCCCCGACCTGACCCTGGACATCAGCGACCTCGCGGCCGTGTACCTCGGCGCTTTCTCGTTCGCCGATCTCGCCCGAGTCGGTCGGGTGGGGGAGTGCCGGCCCGGGGCGGTTGCCGCCGCAGATCGGCTATTCGCCACGGGCGTGGTCCCGTGGTGCTCGACGATGTTCTGAGTCGGGCCACGTCCGGCGACGATTTGCCCGATCGACGATCTCGTTCGATCCCGGTAGTGTCGATCGCATGGGATCGGCCAGTCGGCGGTGGGCGCTCAATCTCGTCATCCATGCCTACGGCGCTGAACTTCGCGACGAGGTTGCCCAGGGCCTCCCGAAGATCGTGAAACTCGTCCTCGAAGGCATCGAACTGCGGCCCGGGGACGCCGAACTCCTGGCCGACGCCGTCATCACCGACCTCGATGGCACCGAAGCCCGACTCGGCGTCGCCTCGTTCACGCTCGACGAACTCGCGGAGCGGTACCCGAACCTTGGGCTGGCGTGGTAACAGCGGAAGGGTGCCTATCCGTGTCGCCGGGAGCCGAGTAGGATCGGGCGATGATCGAGTTGAGGCCACGGCGATACCGTCTCGGTCACGACTTCCGCGACACAGGAGCCGTGAACAATCCGGCTGACGAGTTCCTTGGATGGATCAACGTACCCGGCAGTGGAATGCGGAACATGGGCGGGATCCGACCGCTGAAGTTTGTAACCCTTGCCGAGCCAGCTCCGGCCGCGATCGTCCTTGTTACCGACGAGCGATCGGCTGGTTCCGCATCAAACCCGTGGGACGACCTCGTCGACATCCCGCATGGGCGGATCGTGTACTGGGGAGACGCGAAGTTCGATCCGAAGCGAACCGTGGACGAGTTCGTCGGCAATCGAGCGCTCCGCGATGCATTCAACACGGTCCTCGACAGCCAGATGCAACTCGTCCCACCGATCCTCCACTTCAGCAAGAAATCGACCGGGTATCTCCGGTTCAACGGCCTCTGCATCCTGGATCGCTTGGAGCTCACCTGGTTCGAGGATCATGGGAGGCCGGTCCGAAACTATCGCGCCCACCTGACCATCCTCGATGAGGAATTCGTCGACGTGGAATGGCTGCATGCCCGCATGACGGCGACGTCACGGTCCGATCTCGGGGGGCGTGGCCCTCGTTCATGGCGGAGGTATCAGGACGGTGTGATCGACCGACTTCGCGTGTGGGCGCCGCTTGTTCGAACCTCGAGCTCCACAACTGCCGGCCGCGGGTTCTCCAGACGCCCGCGTCCTATCGCAGCTGGTCAGCCTGACGCCGACGGGCTTCGAAGCAGCGGTCGTCTCGCTGTTTCGGGAACTTGACGAGGTTCGACACAACATCACGCGGACCCGTCCAACCGGCGACGGAGGCTTCGATTTCGTCGGTTCGTTCACGTTGCCGCCGCCGATCCAGTACGAGATCCCATTCCTCGGCGAAGCGAAGCGATACGCTCGCTCGACCGCGGTCGGTCCGAAGGACGTCTCGCGCCTCGTGGCCCGCCTCACGCGCGGGCAATACGGGATCTTCGTGACCACGTCGTACTTCACGAAGCAGACGCAGGAAGAAGTTCTCGAGGATCGATATCCGGCGACCCTTGTGGCTGGTGCAGACCTGGTTCGCATCATGCGGGAGATGCGTGTCGCGCGTGGTTCCGAGATCAGTTCGTCCTGGCTACGTTCCGTCCAGAGCGAATTGGAAACAACGCCACACGCCACCCGCAGGGCCGCCGAGTCACCGGCTCCATACGACGCCTGACGCAAGTCCCGGGGACCTTGGTACGGGTTGTCACGCCGAACGGGATGGGCGCAACCTCTCCCGGCATGGCCGGGCACGATGACAGCCGTCGAGTGATTCTCGTCGTCGGGGACGAACCGGGGGGCGATGCGACCCTGACCCGATCCCTGGAATCGGCTGGCTACGACGTTCGCGCGGTCGCCCATGGCAACTCCGCGCTGTCGGCTGTGGCCGTCCGTCAGCCCGAGGCCGTGCTGGTGGGGTCCGGGGCCGCCGCGACCGACGCCACCGAGACCACCCGCCGGATCCGGGTCGACCCGGCCAATCAGTCGATGCCGGTCATCGTCCTGACGGACCCGACCGCCCGCGTCGGCACGCGCTCCTTCGAGGACATCGCGGCCACGCTCGACGCCGGCGCCGACGACTTCCTCGAGGCGCCGTTCGACCAGCGCGGCCTGGTGACCACGATCCGCGGCGCGCTGCTGATGCGTCATGCGCTGGCCGAGATGGAGGAGGCGAACGTCGCCGCGATGGAGAGCGCCGGTGACATGGACCTCGATGCCGCCGAGCCCGATTGGCCCGGCATGGCCGGTCTCGCCCACCGACTCGCGATCCGGCTCGGTCTTCACGGTCCGGACCTCAAGGGCGCGGTCTTCGGCGCCCTCGTCCACGACATCGGCAACCTCGGCATCCCCGACGCGATCCTGTCTAAGCCGGGTCCGCTGACCGACGCCGAGATGGCCGCGATGCGCCGCCACCCGGAGATCGGCGAGGGGATCTGCCGATCGTTCCCGAGCGCCCGGCCGTTCGCCTCGATCGTCCGGCACCACCACGAACGCTGGGATGGGTTCGGCTACCCTGACCGGCTGCGCGGCGACGCCATCCCGCTGGGTGCACGGATCGTCGGCCTCGTCGATGCCTTCGATGCGATGGTCCACGATCGCCCGTTCCGCGGTGCACTCACGGTCGAGGCGGCGCTTGACGAGATCCGGAAGGGGTCCGCGCGTCAGTTCGACCCCGAACTCGTGGCCTACTTCGTGGCGATGGTCGACCTTGCCGCTCCAGGTGGCGTCAGGCGATCCTGAACAGCGCTGACAGCGGCTCGCCGGTGGACTGTCGACAGCCAGCCGCGTCCATCGACAGGGTCACGTCGTCGCGGCCAGGCCAGTTCGGGTCGTAGATCCGCACGGTCGCGACGTCGCCATCGACCTCGTAGGCGTGGGCAAGCACCTGGTGATCCTTCGACAGCTCCATCGGGTTGAAGCCGTGGTGCCGCACCAGGCCGACGCGCACCAGCCGCCCGCCATCGATCGCGGCGCGGATCCGGGGCAGTTCGCGATCGCGTGATCGACGCGCGGCCCGGGCCGGGTCCATCGCGGCCAGTCGCCAGAACCGGAGTGGTGTCACGAACCAGTCGAGCGATCGCAACTGGTTGCGTACCAGCGCCCGGAAGAGGGGAGACCCATTGGCCGGCGGTTCGGACTCGGTCGGGGTCGGTCGGCCGGCCGCGAACCGTTCGCTGACGTAGACGACCATCCCGCCGCACAACCCGGCAGAGGCGTCGCCGATCCCGATCTTGCTCGGGTCGAGCGGCCCGATCTTGACGGTCGGCCCGGACGGGAACGAGTTGGCGAAGCGGAGCCCATCGGTGCTCGGCAGGAAGTCGGGGACCGCCCTGGATTCGACCATCGAGGCGTAGCGTACCCGGTTGACCGGATATCAGAGTCGACTATCATGACCGACTATGAGAACCGTCTCGGCGATGGACATGCGCAGGCGCCTCGGGGAGATCCTGGACGCGGCCTCGGCCGGGGAGCGGATCCTGATCGAGCGCGACCACCGGCCGTTGGCGTACCTGGTCTCCGTGGAGGATGCGGCGCGGCTGGACCCGGACCCGGAGCAGCTGCTCGCCCAACGACTTGACGCCCTGGATCGATTGATGGCGCTCGGCGAACGGATGCGCGAACTACATCCAGACCCGACGACGGGCTGACGACGTCCGAATGGATCCGCCAGGACCATGATCGGCGCTCCGAACGGATCAGTCGTGCCGCCGCGGGCCTCCCGGTCGGATGACGAGTGATCGCGCCTCAGACGATCGTCATCGATGCCTCCGTCGCGATCTCGATCGTTCGCAAGGAAGCAGGACGGTGTCGCGGCAGCCGTCCGCATCTCGCAATGGTCGCGTGACCGCGTGAGGATCGTGGTCCCTTCGCATTTCTGGTTCGAGGTCGCGAACGCCCTGGTTCGCCGCCATCGGTTGGTCTGGTGCGTCGGTGCTGGAGGCCATCCATGAGACTCGATCGCCTCCGATTCGAAACGGTCCACTGGATCGCTCGTCGGTCGTTCTGGCGATCGACTCTGAGCGAACGTCACGGTGCTGACGGCCTACGACGCCACGTACCTTGCCCTGGCCGTCACGCTCGACGCATCGCTTGCTACATTCGACCGGGCCTTGCGGGTCGCGGCTGGGTCACGCGCCATCCAACCAGGAGCAGGGCGCCTGTCCGAGGCGCCCGCGCCGTACGAGCATTCCGTGACGTGGCCGTCGTACCGTGGCGCCTCGGCGTACCTCGCAAAGCTGCGCGCCGAGGCCGCCCGCCCGGGGTAGTCGTCCGGGCTCTACCATCGCGACACGATGGGCGAACGTGTCAGCGCCGGGATCCTGCTGTACCGGTTGGTCGGGGACGGCCTCCTCGAGGTTCTGCTCGCCCATCCGGGCGGACCGTATTTCGCCAACCGCGATGCGGGCGACTGGACGATCCCGAAGGGCGAGCCGGACGGGCCCGAGGAGGCGCTGCTCGCCGTCGGACGTCGCGAGTTCGAGGAGGAGACGGGGTCGCCCGTTGACCCGTCCGCCCCGACCATCCAGCTGGGTTCGATCGTCCAGAAGGGCGGCAAGGTCGTGCATGCCTGGGCGGTCGAGGGGGACCTGGATCCGTCCCTGGCCCGCTCGAACGAGTTCGAGGTGGAGTGGCCGCCTCGGTCCGGTCAGCGGCAGGTGTTCCCCGAGATCGACCGGGTCGCCTGGTTCGGGCCCGACGAGGCCCGGCGGCGGGTCAAAGCCACCCAGATCCCGTTCGTCGACCGGCTCGAGGCGGCCCTCCGGTCCTAGTCGTCCGGTGCGCCCGGCTCCGGTCGTCCGACCTTCATGCTCCCCACGACTGTACGAGCCAACGAGCGCCCCGCCGATGGTTGGGTCAGGCGCCTGGTGCATGAAATGATCATCGGAAGGCATCCGAGAGGCCCTTGATGGCCGTTCCATGCGCCTCACGACTGAGCGAGCCGTCGGGCGCCTCGCCGACGGTCGTAACAGGCGCCGGGTGCATAAACGGCCGCTTGGGGGGCTGAGCGAGCCGTCGGGCGCCTCGCCGACGGTCGTAACAGGCGCTCGGTGCATAAACGGCCGCGTGGGGGCTGAGCGAGCCGTCGGGCGCCTCGCCGCGGTCGTAACAGGCACCGGGTGCATAAAGGGCCGCGTGGGGGCCTGGGCGATCGCCGGCGGCCCGATGGCCTACGACCCCGCGCCCACCGTGACGCGAACCACGGACGGCTCTCCGCCCGACGCGACCAGCGATCGACCTTCCGGCGTGAGCACGTCGAGCACGATGAGGTACTCGCCAGGGGCGGCCGGCGCCGTGAGTTCGAGCGATGTCTCGACGGGAGCGCCGGGCGCCATCTCGATCGGCAAGGGGATCGCGACCGGGGCGCCCTGTTGCGGGATCGTCGCACCCGCCGAGAGCGGGAACCAACGGCCGACGACGACCGCGGGGGCGGCCGGGGCCTGCGCAGCTCCACTCAACGGGTCCAACACAGCGGGATGCCCCCACGGCTCGGCACCGAGGTTCACGACCCGCAAGCCGAGCGAGAACGGTTCGGTCGGCCCGACCTGGATCGAGGGTGCTGCCTGGATGGCACCGTCGAAGGCGCCCGTGACGCGGACCGTCAGCGTCGGGAACAGCGCCTGGGTCGCGGCGTCGTAGGCCACCCCGGTCGGATCGTGCAGGGTGATCGTGACCCGGTAGCGGCCCGGGGTCGTCGGCAGGCTGACCGGCACCCCGAGTGACGCCTGACCGACGCTTATGGGGACCGGCGCCACGACATCCGCGGGCCGTTCCGCGACGATGAGAGTGACCCCTGCCGACGGCGGGCCGAAGGTGCGCTTGAGCTTCGGCGGCCCGGCGTTCGAGGTCGTCCCAGGGTCCCCCGGTGCCGGGTCTGTCGGGGTGGTCGGCGCGGTGTCGACGTCGATCGGCTCGACGCGGACGCTCGCCAGCAGGCCCGCCGGCAACAGGGTCCTGTTCCCGATCGTGAACGGAACATCGATCGTCGAGGCGGATCCGGCGACGGGCAGGCCGGTGAAGGTCGGTGCCGCCAAGGTGATCCCACTCGACGCCAGGGACGGGGTGACCGGTCCGAACGAGGACGACCCCCGAGCCGACCCGCGCGCCCCGGCGAGTACGTCGGCCGGGGCCAATCCGGCCTTCATCACGACCGACCGGCTGAAGCCGGAGGTCTCGGTTTCCATATCCATCTGCGCCACGTAGCCGGGGCTGCGACGGCTCTCGAAGGCGATCCGATTGCCGTTCGCGTTCGGGCTCGACTGCCAGGCCGCCTGGATCGACCGGTTCCCGCCGAGGATCGCGCGGACGAAGTACGACGGGCTGGACCACGCCTCCGCGATGACCGCGGCCGCCCCCGCCCGGACGAACCCGGCCGCGTAGTTGTCGACCCGCTGGCGGCCGACGTCGAGCGAGCCTTCGGGCAACCCCGGTTCCGACAGGCCGCTCGCGTAGCACAGGTGGTGCAGGAGCACGACCGCGTTCTTCGCCAGCCGGATCTGCGAGCCGACCGCAGCCTCGCCGAAGTACTGATGCGCCGAATCGCCGCTGCCGACCGTCGGGTTCAGCCCGAACCCGTTCTGGCTGACCGGGTAGAGCGCGTCCCGATAGTGGCTCGGCCAGCCGTTGCCATGGCCCATGTAGACGACCAGCGACGCCCCGGTCAGCGCCCGCTTGACCGCGGTCCAGGTCGCGTTGGGGGAGTAGAGCTCGACGACATCGGGCGTGTACTGGCGGGCGATCCTGGCCGCGGCGCGGGCCTGTGCGCGATAGGCGCCGGTCGATCCCGCCGATGGTCCGACGATGAACACGACTCGTGGGACGGCCGCCGCGGCGGAGGCGGGCGTCGTGAACGGGGCCGACGCGCTGACGCCGGCGACGAACAGAGCCGCGATGAAGGCCGCGCTGAAACGTCTCACGACAGAGGGCACACTCCGTAGTGGGAGAAAGAGGTTACTCCGGGTCGCTCCGGAGCACCATATCCGGCACCCGTTATCCGGCGGTTATCTGCGGCTCGCGGTGCTTCGAGGCACCGACTCCGCGTACCATCCGGCCATGCCCAACCGCCTTGCCGGGGAGACGAGCCCATACCTCCTCCAACACGCCGACAATCCGGTCGATTGGTTCCCATGGGGACCAGACGCGCTCGCCCGGGCGACGTTACTGGATCGCCCGATCTTCCTCTCGATCGGCTATGCGGCCTGCCATTGGTGCCACGTCATGGAGCGCGAGTCATTCGAGCACGAACCGACGGCGCGATACCTGAATGACCGGTTCGTCTCGATCAAGGTGGATCGTGAGGAGCGCCCCGACCTCGACCAGGTCTACATGGCGGCGGTCCAGGCGATGACCGGTGGTGGTGGCTGGCCGATGTCGGTCTTCCTGACCCCCGACGGCCGCCCGTTCTACGGGGGTACCTACTACCCGGACGAGCCGCGGCACGGGATGCCCTCGTTCCACCAGGTCCTCGAAGGCGTCGATCGCGCCTGGCGCGAGCAGCGGGCCGAGGTCGAAGCCGCCGGCAGCCGGCTGGTCCAGGGCCTCATCGACCAGTCGCGGTTCGATGCGGGGGGCGACGCCCCGACGCCCGAAGTCCTCGACACGGCCACCGCCGGGATCGAGGCCTCGTTCGACCCGGCGAACGGGGGCTGGGGCCGCGCCCCGAAGTTCCCGCAGCCGATGACCATCGGATTCCTGCTCCGTCGCCATGTCGCGACCGGCGATCCACGCCCGCTCCTCGTCGCCCGGCGATCGCTCGACGCGATGGCGGATGGGGGGCTTCGCGACCAGCTCGGTGGCGGGTTCCACCGCTACTCGACCGATGCGCGCTGGCTGGTGCCGCATTTCGAGCAGATGCTCTACGACAACGCGCAACTGGCCCGGGTCTACCTGCACGCCTGGACGCTGACCGGAGATGAGCGCTATCGCGCGGTCGCGACCGGGACGCTCGACTACATGATCCGGGAGCTATCGACCACCGACGGCGCCTTCGCCGCGAGCCAGGACGCGGACACCGACGGCATCGAGGGCCTCACCTTCACCTGGCGTGCCCCGGAGATCCGGGAGGTGCTGGGCGACGCGGCCGACGCTCTTCGCTACGGCGTATGCGGTCACCGACGAGGGCAACTGGGAGGGCGTCACGATCCTGTCGCGGGTGGCCTCGGATGCCGAACTCGCCGAACGGTACGGCCTGGCGGAGCCCGAGATCGCGGCCCGCTTGGCCGACGCCAGGGAGCGGTTGCTGGCACGACGCGCGGACCGGCCCCAGCCTGCCCGTGACGGCAAGGCGCTGGCGGCCTGGAACGGGCTCGCGATCGCGGCCTTCGCCGATGCCTCCGTCGCCCTGGCCGCGACCGACCCGCCGGCCGCGACCGCGTACCGGGCCGCCGCCGTCCGGGCGGCCGAGGCGATCGTCGGCGGGCTGCTGCGGCCCGACGGCTCGCTCGGTCGGTCGTGGAAGGACGGCCGGGCGACCGGGACCGGCGTGCTCGAGGACTACACGCACCTGGCCGACGGGTTGCTCGCCCTCTATGAGGCGACGTTCGATGAGCGCTGGTTCACGACCGCCCGCGGCCTGATCGATCGGGTCCTGGCCCGGTTCGCCGATCCTTCGGGCGGGTTCTTCGACACGGCCGACGATCACGAACGGCTCGTCACCCGGCCGAAGGACGTCCAGGACAACGCGGTCCCGTCGGGGAACGCGATGGCCGCGCGGGTCCTCCTCCGGCTGGCTGCCTGGACCGGTGAAGGCGTCTACCGGGACGCGGCCGAGCGAGCGATGCGTGCCGTGGTCCCATTCGTCGGGCGCTATCCGACCGGGTTCGCCCAGTGGCTGAGCGCGATGGACCTGGGGCTCAGCGCGGGGGTCGAAGTGGCGATCGTCGGCGCGCCGGACGACCCCGCCACGCGCGCGCTCCTCGCCGAAGTCCGCACCGGCTTCCGGCCCAACCAGGTCGTGGCGATCACCGCCGAGCCGGCGGCCAGCCTGGTGCCGCTCCTTCGCGACCGGGTCGCGCTCGACGGGCGCCCGACCGCCTATGTCTGCCGCGGGTTCGTCTGCCGCCTCCCGGTCACGGAACCCGCTGCGCTGCGGGCTGAGCTGGCCGCCACGGCGTCTGTGGCAACCCCACGGTGAGCCGGCCCGTCATGCCGCACCCGGCGGCGACCGTCGTCCTGCTCCGGAACGGCGCAACCGGGCTCGAGGCGCTGCTGACCCATCGCCCGTCGACGATGGCGTTCGCGCCTGACGTGCACGTCTTCCCGGGTGGCCGGGTCGACGCCGGCGATGCCGATCCCTCGCTCGTCGAGCGCTCTTCGATCACCCCTGCCGAGGCGGCCGTCGCCCTTGGGGGCGATCTCGCGCCGGAGGCGGCCATCGCCGCGTTCGTCGCCGCCATCCGGGAATGCTTCGAGGAGGTGGGCGTGCTTCTGGCCGACGTCGGCCGAGCCGGTTCGGCGGTCGAGGCCGCACGGACGGCGTTGCTCCGCGGCGAGGCGACCTTCGCCTCCATGGCCAGCGAGTTCGACCTTCGTCTGCGCACGGACCTGCTGATCCCGCTGTCGCGCTGGGTGACGCCGTCGAACCTGCCGCGGCGGTTCGATGCCCGCTTCTTCGCGGCACCCCTCCCTGAAGGCGTGGAGCCGAGTCTCGAGGGCGGCGAGGTCGTGGCGCACGCCTGGCTGCGCCCGCTCGATGCCCTGGCGGCGATGGCCGACGGTCGGCTCGCCCTGTGGCTGCCGACCAGCACCACCCTCCAGCAACTCGCCTACGCGACGTCCATCGAGGACATCCGGGAACGGGCTACGCCGTGGCGACTCGGGGAGGTCCAGATCGAGCCTGTGACATCCACGATCATCCGGGTCGTGATGCCGGCCGCCGGCGGTGTGGCCGGCCAGCCGGTCTGTGCCTACCTCGTCGGGGACCACAGGTTCGTCCTCGTCGACCCGGGCGATCCGACCGGGCCTGGCCTCGACCGAACGATCGAGCTGGTGGCCGCGCGCGGCGGTGCGATCGAGGCGGTCGTGCTCACCCATGTCGACCCGGGTCATGCGGCAGGCGCCGAAGCCGCCGCGGAAGTGCTCGGCGTCCCGGTCTTCACCGGTCCCGGCGGCGGACGCCCGCTGCCGTATGCGGTCCGAGAGCTGGCCGACCTCGAGGTCGTCGCGGCCGGCGACGTGCCGCTCCGAGCCATCCATACGCCCGGGCTCCGGCCGGACCACACGGCCTTCGTCGT
The DNA here is from genome assembly GCA_963746865.1 of uncultured Chloroflexia bacterium. Taxonomy (GTDB): domain Bacteria; phylum Chloroflexota; class Limnocylindria; order Limnocylindrales; family CSP1-4; genus SPCO01. The sequence goes on along the minus strand of CAVVDB010000004.1, from coordinate 159,038 downwards.
GGCCGATGGCGCGTTCGTCATCGCGGGCGACCTCGATGGCGTCCGTGGTTCACGCTCGATCGCGGTCCCGCGCGACGATGCCGCCATGGCGAAGTCGATCGAGCGTCTCCGCGGGGTGGCCCCCGACGCGGTCTGGCTGACGGGCCATCCGCCTGTGGTCGAGCACGGTTGACGTGGCACCACCCGACCGTGACGCTGCCCGGATGGAGGACACCGAGCGCGACGAGCAACCCGGCGAAACGGCGCGCGGTCCGCGGCTGCCCGACATTCCGTGGCTCGCCTGGGTCTTCATCCTGCTCGCCCTCGGCGAGTCGGTGCGGTCGATCAGCGAATTCGGCCTGGGCTCCGATCCGACGATCGAATATGTCGTCGCCTTCGTCCTTGGGCTGACTCCCGCGATCGCGTCGATCCTGCTGCCGGCCGCGGTGCTCATCTCGCACCGGAACGCCATGCGGGTCGCGCCGACCCTGCTCTTCGGGACGATCCTGGTGGCATCGGTGCAGGGGTTGCAGCTCCTCGCCGACCCGCTGCAGCCGGTCTTCGAGAGCCTGACGCCCGCCAGCGAGGAGATCCCGGACTTCGTGCCGCTGGCGACGCTGTTCAATGCAGTGACCTTCCTGGTCCTGGTCATCGGGCTGGCGTATATCGCCCTCGGCTTGTCGATGGCGCGACGTCGTGAGGACGCCCCCGGCGACGTGACCGGGCTGATCGTGCCGGTGGCGTCGGTCGTGGCGACGGTCGGCGGCGTGATCGAGATCTCGCGACTCGGCTACCTCGATGCGACCCTGTCGCCCTGGTATCTCGTCTACCTGGGTTCGTCGTTCATCCCGGGGGTCCTGCAGGTCGCGCTGTGGGCGTACCTCCTGGCGGTCGCCATCCGCGGCTTCCGAGCGGGCGAAGCGCCAAGACGGGGCTGGCAACTCGGGAGCGTGGCGGGCGGGTTCGTGCTTGTCGCCTTCGCGCTCATCTACGTGACCCGGATCTTCGACCTGGAGGCGACCTTCGGGGATCCGTACCTGTATGTCGTGGCGACCGGGTATGCGCTCGGCTACCTGACCCTCTTGCTCGCCTTCGTTGTCGGCCTTCCCGCGACCGACGTGGACGAGGAGGACGACATCGGCGAGGACGAGGATGCGTACGAGGTTGAGGAGGAGCTCGACGAGGGTGGCTGGCCGATCGCCACCGGACCGGGCGGTTAGGCGCGATCCTTGGGGAGCGCGGCGGCCAGGTTGCGCAGGAAGTTGAGCCCTTCGTCGACCTGCTCGGTCGGCGCATAGGGGCCGGGCATCAGGAAGCACGGGCGTCCGGCGAGTGCCACCCCCTCGAGGTGGCCCCACGCTTCGGCGAGGTGGCGACCCGCCGCGATCGACGCCGCGCGCTTGTAGATGAACACGATGGCGGCCGGCCGCCAGATGGCGATCTTCTGCCACAGCGGCCCGACGCCTGCGGTCAGGTCGGCGTCGGTGGCAACGTCTCTTGCGGTCGGGGTCTTGAGCAGGTCGGTGATGCCGTGACCGGCCGCCATCAGGGCGTCATCGGCCGCCTCGATCGCCGTCGCGCGCGGGATGACCGTCGCCGTCATGAGGCGTTTCCAGAAGGTGTGTCCCAGCTGGCCCTGGTGGTAGTGGCCGGCCGCGACGCTGACGGGTGATGGGTTCAGCCCGACGAACAGGAGCCGGTCGCGGAGCGGGGGCAGGTCGGCCAGGGTGTCGAGCTTCGTTCCGTCCACGGTGATGGTGGCCCGGTGCGGACCGGGCTCCGGCCGCTCGGTGAGCGCAGTCAGATCGTCGGGTGTCATCGGGCGTCGGCGACCAGGGGGACGGTGGCGAGCCTGATCGTTCGGCTCAGCTCGGCGGGCCGGCGGTCGGATCGGTCGGCGGGGAGCTGGAGCCGTCCGTGGCGCGCGCCTGGATCTCGGCCTGGGCCTTGGTCGCCTCGGTCTTCGCCTCTCGAACGCCCCGACCGAACGCTTCGCCCAGCTTGGGGAGGGTCTTGGGTCCGCGCCACAGGACCACGAGGACGAGGATCACGATGAGGACGATCAGGATGTCGGGCATGCGCGGATGGTACAGCGCGGGAACGGCCGGCGCGGTCGACCGGTATCGTGCCACGCATGCTTCTCGTGTACGGCCCGCGGTCTGCCACGTACGACTTTGGGCCCGGGCATCCGCTGACGCCGCGGCGGTTCGGACCGGGGCTCGACCTGCTGCGGACAGTCGGAGCGGAGCCGGGGCTGGCGCCCGAGCCCGCGCCTGACGAGGAACTCCTGCTGAGCCACACGCGGCCGTACCTGGAGACCGTCCGGCGCTTCTCCGAGCAGCCGTTCGGCGGCGGCCGGGCGGGGATCCGCGAGGGCGGCGATGTGCCGCCGTTCGCCGGGATGCACGAGGCCGGGGCGATGGTGGCGGGGGGCTCGCTTCGGGCGGTCGAGGCAGTCCTGCGCGGTGACGTCGAGCATGCCTTCCACCCGGGTGGCGGGCTCCACCACGCGATGCCCGACCGGGCGTCGGGCTTCTGCATCTACGACGACGTCGCGCTGGCGATCGCGCGGGCGCGGCGGGATGGGCTGCGCGTCCTGTACCTCGACCTGGACGTCCACCACGGCGACGGCGTGCAGACCATCCACTGGTCCGATCCCGGGGTGCTGACCGTGTCGGTCCACGAGTCGGGGCGCTACCTGTTCCCGGGCACCGGCGGGGTGGGGGAGCTGGGTGAGGGCGACGCGGCCGGGACCTCGGTGAACGTGCCGCTGGAACCCGGGACCGGGGAGGCGGCGTGGTCGGCGGCGGTCCGCAGTCTGCTCCCCGAGGTGGCCGCCGCGTTCGGGCCGGACCTGATCGTGTCGCAGCACGGGGCGGATTCGCATGCCTGGGATCCGTTGGCGCACCTGCGCGTGACGACGACGGCGATGGGCGAGGCGGCTCGTCTCATCGATCTCCTAGCGCACCGGTACGCCGCCGGCCGCTGGCTGGCCACCGGAGGCGGTGGCTACGATGCCTATCGAGTCGTGCCACGCTCGTGGAGCCTGGTCTGGCTGGCGGGGGCGCACCGCGCGGTGCCACCGTCGACGCCGATCGCGTGGCGCGATCGCTGGGCCGCCGAGGCGGCACGCTACGGGCAGGCGCCGCTCCCCGAGCAGTTCGACGATCCGCCGAACGCGGGCCTCGACCTCGATGCTGCCCAGGCCTCCGCCGAGGCGCAGTCGCTGGCGACCGCGGCCCTTGTCCGTCGCCTGGTCGTGCCGCGGTTGCTGCAGGTCGCCCGGGATCGGAGCTGGTGGGACCCGGTCCCCATCGCTGGCGGCTCGAGGCCGGAGACCGAGCCCGCCGGGCCGCCGACACCGGGCGTCGGACGGCCGTCGATCCTCGACGCGGTCGACGCGTCGACGTGGACTCGGCTGACCCTCGCACCTCGGGTCATCGCCCCGGCAGAGGCTGCCGCCGGCCACGCGCTGGTCCTGGCCGCGATCCGTGAGGGGGCCGTGGTCGCGGCCGCCGTCGAGGGGACCCTGGTCGTCGGACTGGCCGTGGCCGGGCCGACCGACGAGCACGCGCAGCGCGAGATCCTGGGAGTCGGCGTCGCGCCGGCGTTCCGGCGTCGCGGGCTGGCCGGGGCCTTGCTGGCAGCCTGCGTGTCGGTGGGTCGGCCGGGCGACGTCGACCACGCCGCCACGATCACCGTGGCCGAACGCGATCCGATCGAGCCGCTCGACGTCGCCCTCCGCGGGCGGATCGCCCGCCGGCTCCTCGAGGGTGCCGGGTTCCGTGTCCGGCCGGCCGACGCCCCCGCTGTCCGGGCCGCCGATCCGTCTGCCGTAGGCGCCATCCGATCGCGCCTTGGGTCGGCGACGTGAGCGACCCGCAGGCTCGGGTGGGACCGGTCGCGCGCGACATCGTCGATTACCGCCTCCTCGAGGCGATGCAGCCGGGTCGCTGTCCGATCTGTGCGGTGCGGGCGCGATCGGAGCGGGCCACGCTCGACGCGATCATCAACGAGCGCGTTCTCGACATCGGCTTCCGCGCCGACCTCGAACGCAAGCAGGGGTTCTGCCGCCGCCATGTCGCCGAGCTCCTCGCGACCGACCGCCGCGAGACCGGTGGGATGCTGGGCTCGTCGATGCTGCTGTCGGCCGTCATCGATCGGCGGATCGGCGTCCTTCGTGAGGCAGTCGGTTCGCGCGGCCGGAGCCTGCGCGTTCGGTTGAAGGTCGCCCGCGCCCGGCCGCCGTGCATCGCCTGCACCCAGGGCGAGACGGCGGTCCAGACGGCGCTCGCCCGGTTGACGGAGCGGTCGCGCGACGGGACGTGGGTCGCACTCCTGGCCGAAGCGCCGTTCTGCCTCGATGACCTCCTTGCCCTCTGGTCCGAGGCGAGCAAGGAGCCCGCCTTCGAGCCGATCGCCCAGGCGCAGTTGGCGCGGTTCGAGAACCTTCGGCTGCGTCTCGATGGGTACGCCCACCATTCGAGCCACGATCGACTCCATCTGCTGACCGATCTCGAGCGCAGCGCGGCCGACGAGGCCTCGCGCGCGCTGGGTGGGGATCGCTGAATCGACGACCCCCGGATCGTCTGCGACGGTCCGGGGGCCTTCGGTGGGTTGTCGGTGGCGGGCCGTCCCGCCCGGGCGTGCCTTAGCCGGCAGGCACCGCCGCTGGTCCAGTCTCCTTACCCTTGATCGCTCCGGGCCGCCATGGGGTCCCGAGCATCGGGAGCAGGTAGCGGTCGACGCCGTAGTAGCCGGCGACCTTCCAGCCGAGCATGATGCCGATCGCCAGGGTGAACAGCACCGGGTTGGACGAGGCCGAGCCGGCGAGCAGGAACGACATGTTCATCATCGCCCCGAAGAAGGCCGCGAAGCCGGTCAGGAGGCCGATCAGGAGGCCGACGCCGACCGCCATCTCACCGAAGGTGATGAGCGGCGCGAACCAGGTGTGGGCATTGTTGTCGAGCAGGGTCTGGATGAAGCTGCGATACCACTCGAAGGTGATCGCCGGGTTGCCCTGGCCAGCCGGTGGGACGGCCGCGGCGCGCTCCCAATAGCCCTTCAGGGCGGCGCCGCCGTCCATCCAGCCGGTGCCGCTGAACTTGTGATAGCCCGCTTCCAGCCAGGTGAAGCCGAGGAACAGCCGCACCGGCAGCCAGAACAGGCCGGCGCGCGAGTTGCCGAACAGGAACTGGGTGAACGCTGGGCCTTCGATCTCGATGGTCTCGCCGCCCGGCTCCTTGCGCATCTCGAAGAGGATCACCAGGAGCACGATGAACGAGATCCAGAACCCGATCGTGACGGCCTGGTTCAGGACGGTCTTCGGCTCCGGGGAGACCCACGGATTGACCAGGTAGAACAGCAGCACCGCGGCGATGCCGCCGAAGACCGCTGCCAGGTTGCGCTTGCTTGTCATCCTGTTCCCTTCCTTTTCTGGTGACTGGGACGCTTGAGCGTCATCGAACCTGACCGTATTCAACGCCACCGCACAAGACCTAGGTACGGCCATGTGGCGTATCCGGGGGGCCGTTCGGCCCCTGTTTCAGCGGAATTCGGCAGTCATGGGCGCTCGGCGGCCGGTCGGTGGCTGCGGAACCGAACATCTGGTCGAAACGCACGCCGCGCGCTACACTCAACCCCCCGTGGCTGCGCCTCCTGTCGTCGCTGACCCGCTCGCGCCGTTCTCGCCCGCCGTCCGTGACTGGTTCAGGGCCAGTTTCGAGGCGCCGACCGATGCGCAGGCCCGTGGCTGGGCCGCGATCGCCGGTGGCCAGCACACGCTCATCCACGCCCCGACGGGGAGTGGCAAGACCCTCGCCGCCTTCCTCTGGTGCCTCGACCGGCTCGCGACCCATCCTCGCCCGGCCCCGACCCGCGAGGCGCCCGGCGCGGTCCGGGTCCTGTACGTCTCGCCACTCAAGGCGCTGACCTACGACATCGAGCGCAACCTCCGAGCCCCGCTCACTGGGATCGCCCTCGCCGCCACCCGTCTCGGCACCGAGCCGCCCCACATCAGCGTCGCGAGCCGGACCGGCGACACCCCGGCCGACGATCGTCGGCAGATCGCCCGCCACCCGCCCGACATCCTCATCACGACCCCTGAATCGCTCTACCTCATGCTCACCAGCGCGGCCCGCGAGGTCCTCCGCGCGGTCGAGGTCGTGATCATCGACGAGGTCCACGCGATCGCCGGGTCCAAGCGCGGGGCCCACCTCGCCCTGAGCCTCGAGCGGCTCGAGGCACTGAGAGCGACCGACGAGGACGCCGCGCCCCCGATGCAACGGATCGGCCTGTCGGCCACGCAACGTCCGCTCGAGACGATCGCCCGCTTCCTCGGCGGGATCGGCCCGGACCGCGAGGTCACCATCGTCGACGCAGGCGCCCGCAAGCCACTCGACCTCCAGGTGGTCGTCCCCGTCGACGACATGGCGGCCATCGGCGAGCTTCTCCCACCCGAGGACCAGCCCGGCGGCCCCGCCACCAGCCCGGACCGGCGCAACAGCATCTGGCCGGCGATCCACCCGCGGATCCTCGAGCTCATCCGCAGCCACCGAAGCACGATCATCTTCACCAACAGCCGACGGTTGAGCGAGCGGCTCGCCCAGCGCCTCAACGAACTCGCCGGCGAGGAACTCGTCCGGGCGCACCACGGCAGCATCGCCCGCGAGCAACGGCTCGAGATCGAAGAGGAGCTCAAGGCCGGCCGGCTCCCCGCGTTGGTGGCGACCTCCAGCCTGGAACTCGGGATCGACATGGGTGCCGTCGACCTCGTCATCCAGGTCGAGAGCCCGACCAGCGTCGCACGCGGCCTCCAACGCGTCGGGCGGGCCGGCCACCAGGTCGGGGCCCCGAGCAAGGGCGTCATCTTCCCGAAGTACCGCGGCGACCTGCTCGAATGCGCCGTCGTCACCCGCCGGATGCACGAGGGCGCCATCGAGACGACCCAGATCCCGCGCAACCCGCTCGACGTCCTCGCGCAGCAGCTCGTGGCCATGACCGTGATGGACCGCTGGACCGTGGACGACCTCCTCGCAGCGGTCACCCGCGCATCCCCGTACGAGACGCTCACCCGCGAGGTCCTCGAGGGGGTGCTCGGGATGCTCGCCGGCGCTTACCCGTCGGACGAATTCGCCGAGCTCAAGCCACGGGTCGTCTGGGACCGGGTGACCGACACGGTGGAGGGCCGGCGAGACGCGCGCGTGGTGGCGGTCACCAGTGGCGGGACGATCCCGGACCGCGGGCTGTTCGGCGTGTTCATGGCCGGCGAGCCCGGGACCCCGGGGCGACGGGTCGGTGAACTCGACGAGGAGATGGTCTACGAGCTTCGGGCAGGGATGCACGGCGACGTGATCATCCTCGGCGCCAGCAGCTGGCGGGTCGACGAGATCGGCCGAGACCGGGTCACCGTCACGCCCGCCCCCGGCGTCCCGGGCAAATTGCCATTCTGGAAGGGCGACGCGGTCGGCCGTCCCGTGGAGCTCGGCAGGGCGATGGGCGCCTTTGTCGGCGAGCTGGAGACGGACCTCGCCAAGGGAGCCCGTGGCCGCACCGCCGCGACCAACCGTCTCCGCGAGACCCACGACCTCGACGAGCGAGCCGCCGACAACCTGCTCGCCTACCTTGACGATGAGCGCGAGGCCACCGGCGCCCTGCCGACCGATCGGCGGATCGTCGTCGAACGCTTCCGCGACGAGTTGGGTGACTGGCGGCTGTGCGTGCTCAGCCCCTTCGGTGGCCGCGTCCATGCGCCTTGGTCGCTGGCGCTGGAGGCGCGCATCGGCGAGCGGCTCGGACTCGAGGTCCAGACCATCTGGTCGGACGATGGGATCGCCATCCGGCTGCCGGAGGGCGACGCGCCGCTCGACGGGATCGAGGCGCTGCTCTTCCCCGACGCCGATGATGTCGAGGACCTGGTCGTCGGCAGCCTGGCGACCTCGGCGATGTTCGCCAGCCGGTTCCGCGAGAACGCGGCTCGCGCCCTGCTCCTGCCCCGTCGCCGGCCCGGCACGCGTACCCCGCTCTGGCAGCAGCGGCAGCGATCCGCCGACCTGCTCGCCGTCGCTTCCCGCTACGGGTCGTTCCCGATCCTGGTCGAGACCTATCGAGAATGCCTCTCGGACGTCTTCGACCTCCCGGCCCTGCGCGAGATCCTGGCCGGCGTGGCCAGCCGCGACATCGCGGTCCACGGCGTCGAGACGGCCAAGGCCTCGCCCTTCGCCGCCAGCTTGATGTTCGACTACGTGGCCGCCTACATGTACGACGGCGACACGCCGATCGCGGAGCGTCGCGCCGGGGCGCTCACGCTCGATCGCGACCTGCTGCGCGAGCTGCTCGGCCAGGAGGAGCTGCGCGAGCTGCTCGACGGCGATGCGCTCGCCGACCTCGAATTGAGCCTCCAGAACCTGACCGACGACCGAACGGCGACGACGCTCGACAGCGTCCACGACCTGCTTCGACGCCTCGGCGACCTATCCACCGCCGAAGTCGCCGCCCGGACCGAGGGCGGGGCCGCCGTCGCCGATCCCTGGCTCGAGGAGCTGGCCGCCACCCGTCGCGCCGTCCGGGCGAGGATCGCGGGCGAGGACCGCTGGATCGCCGTCGAAGACGTGGCTCGCTATCGCGATGGCGTCGGGATCGCGGCGCCGGTCGGCATCCCGGCTGCCTTCCTGGGTCCGGCCGTGGGCGCCATCGACGGGCTGCTGGCGCGGTTCGCGCGGACGCACGGTCCGTTCCTGACCCCCGACCCCGCCCGCCGCTGGGGGCTGCCGGTCGGCGTCGTCGACGACGCGCTGGAGCGGCTGCTCGCGGCGGGCTCCATGCTGCGCGGTGAATTCAGGCCGGGCGGCGCCGAGCGCGAATGGTGCGACCCCGAGGTGCTGCGCCTGCTGCGTCGACGATCGCTCGCACGCCTCCGTCGCGAGGTGGAACCGGTCGATCCGGCGGCGATGGCGCGCTTCCTCCCCGAGTGGCAAGGGGTGGCGGCCGTTGGCGAGGCACGCTCACCGTTGCGTGGCTCGGCCGCCCTGGAGCGCCTCGCCGAGGTCGTCGACCAGCTGGCCGGGCTGCCGATCCCTGCCTCCGTCCTGGAACGTGACGTGCTGCCGGCGCGGATCGCGGGCTATCAACCCCGCCTGCTTGATGAACTGGGAGCGCTCGGCGAGGTCGCCTGGATCGGCCGCGGGAGCCTGGGCCGCGACGACGGCCGGATCGTCCTCGTCCGACCCGGGCGCGAGCTGCTGCGGCCGACCGGGTCGCCCGACGGGGTCGAGCCACCGGCCGAACCGCGCCACGTCGCCATCCGCGAGCACCTTGCGGCTCGGGGGGCGTCGTTCTACCGCGAGCTGTTCGCCGCGGCGCGCGGCAACTCGGATCGCGAGGTACTCGATGCGTTGTGGGATCTGGTCTGGGCCGGCGAGGTCACGAACGACACCTTCGCGCCGTTGCGGGCGCTGCGCTGGAAGCGGACCGGGAGTGGGGGAGCGCGACGGGCTGGTGGCAGGCCAGGTCGCCTGACCGCGCTCGGACCCCCGGAAGCCGCCGGTCGCTGGTCACTCGTGGCCGCCGATGCGACCCCTGCCTCCCCGACGGAACGCCTCCACGCCCGGAGTCTCGCCCTGCTCGAGCGTCACGGCGTCCTCACCCGCGAAGCGGTCGCCACGGAAGGGATCGATGGCGGGTTCGCGGCGGTCTATCCGATCCTTCGTGCCATGGAGGAATCCGGCCGGATCCGGCGGGGCTACTTCGTGGACGGGCTCGGCGCGGCCCAGTTCGCGCTGGCCGGCGCCCTGGACCGACTGCGCGCGGTGCGCGAACCGGCCGATCGACCGGCAGCCGGCACGGTCCACCTGCTGGCGACGGCAGATCCGGCGAACCCGTATGGCGCGGCGCTCGCCTGGCCGCGCCGCGGCGAGACCGATCGCCGCCCGCTCCAGCGCGCGGCCGGCGCCTATGTCGTGCTGGTCGACGGGAGTCGCGACGCTCTACCTGGAACGCGGCGGTGCCACCCTCCAGACCCTGCCCGCCGCCGATGACCCGGCCGTCGCGGTCACGGCGGCCAGGTCACTCGCCGGCCTCGTGACCGACGGCCGACTCCGAGAACTGGTCATCCGCAAGGTCGATGGCGATGACGTCGCGACGTCCACCGTTCCGGCCCCGACTCCTCGACGCCGGGTTCGTCGCCGGCTACCGAGGACTCGTGTTGCGCGCCGACCGGAGGGCCTGAGTGCCCGAGGGCGACACGCTCTTCCGGACGGCCGCCGGCCTCCGGCCGTACCTGGTCGGTCGGACGGTGATCGCGGCCTGGACGAGTGGTCCCGGGCCGGTCCCGAAGGTGGCCAAGATCGTCGGATCAGAGGTCACCGCGGTGGAGGCGCTCGGCAAGAACCTCCTGATCCGGTTCGACAACGGGCTTGAGATCCGGACCCACCTGCGGATGAACGGCTCATGGCACCGCTATCGGCCCGGTGAGCGTTGGCGTCGACCGGTCGCGAGGGCCCGGCTCGTGATCGAGGTCCCGGGCGCGGTCGCCGTCTGTTTCGATGCCCCCGTGGTCGAGCTCCTCGAACAGCGCGCAGAGGCGCTCCACCCGTCGCTGGGACAGCTCGGGCCGGACCTGCTGGCACCCGACTTCGATGCCGACGAAGCGATCCGACGGCTGCGCGATCCATCGCGCGCTCAGACACCGATCGCCGAGGCCCTGCTCGACCAACGGGCGCTGGCAGGGATCGGCAACGTCTACAAGAACGAGCTCCTGTGGATCGAACGCGTCTCGCCGTTCGCGACCGTCGCCGAGATCGAGGACGGGACGCTCGCCGGACTCGTGGCGACCGCCCGCCGCCTCCTCGTCGCGAATGCCGCCGCGGCGCACGGCCATGAACGGGTCACGACCGCCGGCGACCGCGCCGCCCCCGGCCCGCTCTACGTCTACGGCCGGACCGGGCGCCCGTGTCGTCGCTGCCGCACCCCGATCTCGAGCGTCCGCCAGGGTCGCGAGATTCCCCGCACGACCTACTGGTGCCCGACCTGCCAGGTCGGGACGCCCTGACACGCTCGCGTATCATCGCGGCCGATGTGCGAGCAATTCATCGCCCGGGCCGGGGAGCCGTTCCGCCTCGACGAGCTGTGGCCGTTCGCCGAGCGGCTCGAGCGGTTCGGGCTCGGCGGGTTCGGCTGGGGCGCTGCCTGGTCCGTCGGCGACGACGGGTTCGCCTCATATCGCGACGTGCGGGCCTTCCGAGACGATCCGGGACACGACACCGTCGGCGCCATCGAGACGACGGCCGCGCTCATCCACCTTCGTCGGCCGTCACGGCTGTCGACCCTGACGCTGGAGGACACGCAGCCGTTCGACGACCCCGCCGGCCGCTACGCGTTCAGTCACAACGGCGACTTCGGGGACTATCGCCGGATGCGTGCCACCTTCCGCGCCGAGGGCCGGATCCACGGTCGCGCCGACACCGAGGTCGGCGCCCGCTGGCTGGAGGATGCGTGGCACGACGGCGAGCCGGTGGCCCACCTGCTGGGCGCCCTGCACGACCGGTTCGGCGGACAGGCGAACCTCGCGGTCCTGACCGCCGACGGCGTCCCGCACCACTACGCGGGCAACACGGAGAACCCGGTCTTCTCGTTCCGGCTCGGGCGGATCGGGATCGTCTCGACCGGGCTGTATTCGCTCGATCGGTCGCTCTTCCGCTTCGCGGCGCCCGGAGCCACGGAACGTCGACTCGTCCCGCTCCGGGTCACGGCAAGCCTCGACCGTAACGGGATGCTTGCCCCCGCGTCATAGGATGCGATGCGGCGTTGCCGCACCTGCCCACCGGAAGGACCCGAGATGTCCGGCCTGAGCGACTCAAGCGCTCCGATCGACGATCGCCCGACGGCATCGCTTTCGCTGGCCAGCCTCCTCCGGCTGTCGGTCTACTGGCTCGGCCTCGTCGCCGTCTTCAGCGGGATCGGCATCATCCTCCAGGAACGGGCGCGCGAGCTCATCCCCGACCCGAGCATGCGCTTCACCACGGTCGGCGTGGTCCAGTTGTTCGGCGTGATCGTGGCGGTCGTCGTCCAGCCCACGGTCGGGTCGATCAGCGACTACACCGTGTCGCGCTTCGGGCGTCGCAAGCCGTACGTCCTGATCGGGACCCTGCTCGACGTCCTGTTCCTGGTCGGCCTGGCGACCTCGAACACCCTGCTGATGGTCGCCGCGTTCGTCCTCCTCCTGCAGTTCTCGTCGAATTTCGCCCAGGGCCCGTTCCAGGGGTACGTGCCGGACCTCGTGCCGCCACACCAGGTCGGGCTGGCGAGCGGGATGGTCGGCCTCTTCCAGGTCCTTGGCGTCGTGACCGGGACCGCGCTCGCGGTGGTCGGGACCCGGATGGGCGACTACACCTGGCCGACGATCATGCTCGGCGTCATCGAGCTCGCCACGATGCTGTCGCTCTTCTTCCGGTTGGAGGAGGGCCGCCGCGCCAAGGACCGCGCCGGCCGGAGTTGGCGGTCGGTCGCGGGCGAGGCCTGGGGGACGGACATCCTGGCCGAGCGCAGCTTCGTCTTCCTGGTCGCATCCCGCTTCTTCATCCTCGGCGGAAGCGCCTTCCTGATCGTCCTGTCGGTGCCGTACCTCGAGCGTGCCCTGGCCATGACCGATCCCGACGAGCGCGGCACCTGGCTGCTGGCTGTCACCGTCGTGGTCGCCCTGTGCACCGCGCTGGCCACCCTCCCGGCCGCCCGCCTGTCCGAGCGCCTGGGGCGGAAGACGGTGATCTACGGGGCCTGCGCGCTGGGTGCGACGGGCATGACGATCTGCGCTCTGGCGCCCTCGATCGGGCCGGTCTTCTTCGGGGCGATCCTTGTCGGTGTTGGCGGGGGCAGCTTCCTCGCGGTCGACTGGGCGCTGATGACTGACATCATCCCGAAGGCCTCGTCCGGGCGGTACATGGGCATCTCGAATGTCGCCACGGCGACGAACGGCGTGGTCGCCGGGTTCATCGGCGGGATCATCGTCGACCAGCTGGCGACCGAGTGCCAACCCCGGGATGGGGCCGCGGCTGGCCTTCCTCGTCGCGCCGATCTGGTTCGCCATCGGCGCGCTCCTCCTCCATCCGGTCCAGCAGGGCCGCCGCGAGGACGACGTGGCTCCCGTGGCCGCCGCCGTCAGCCCGCCCTCGGTGGCCTGACCGCGGTGACGCCCGCCGGGATGCGTGTTTGGCGCCCTGTATGCATCCGACTCATGAGAATCGCCTCCAACGAGCGTGGCCACCTCCTCGATTCCGTCGATTCCGGGACATGGCCGAGCGTGCATAAGCCGAAACCGATGAGTGAGGTGCATACAGTCTCCGCGGCCCACGGTTCCGAGCGATCCGGGCCGGCGGTCACCGGATCGGTCTAGGCCCTCGCGAGTCTGACCCTGGTCTGCTCAAGCCACATTCGCCAGGTGGCGGGCCGGAGGAAGTCGAAGGGGTCCGCCTTGCGGTACAGCCAAGGGACGGCGGCCCACAGGTAGACCAGGTAGTCCAGACGGATGGGCCTGGCTCCGAACCCGAACAGCGCCTGGAACTGGATGATCGTCAGCGGCAAGGTCACGATGCTGAGCCCGATCGAGACCGCCAGCCAGATGAGGCCCCAGCGTTTCGCCCGGCCCGGCAGGATCGGCCAGAAGACGACCGGCACCCACTTCATCCACGTCGCCAGGGCCCACAGCAGGCCGCCGAGCCGCGGACCGGTGAACTGCGCGGCCCACAGCATCAGCGTCAGCTGGAGGTTGATGTTGCCGGTGTCGAGATTGGCCGCGAACGGGAAGCCGAGGACGGCCACGATGACCGCGGTCGTCAGTGGTCGACGCCGGTATGCCCAGTGGATGGTCCACAGGAGCGCCACGATCGTCCCCACCCGCCAGACGAACCAGGCGACATCCCACGGCAGCAGCGCCCACGGCGCGAACAACGGCAGCATCCAGGGCGCATAGACGTAGGGCAGGAACGGCCCGGTCGGGTGGTACGGGTCGCCGCCGTTGAGCCAGATCCGGACCCCGGCCCAGTACGCCCGGGCGTCGGCACCGCCGGCCTCGCCCCGGGCGATCAGGCCCGACAGGATCATCGCGAAGGTCAGGCTCAGGATGAGGATCGCCGCGATCCGTCGCGGGTCCCGGAGTCGTGACGCCTCGCGCCGCAGAGCCCGCCGGAAGACGCCGGCCCGTCGTCGCGTGCCGCGGTCGACGACATCGGACAGGTCGACCGTCACCCGTCCGCGCCCCCGCGCGCTCCCCGGGACGGGCTGCAGGCCGGGCGGCGGGGCGGCTTCGCTCATGGCCCGGGCATTCTCGCACGGCGGCCCGCGACGCCGGACCGGCCGCGGCCCCGCGGTCGGTCGCCACTCGGCTATCCTTCCCGGAGCCCGCTCGGAGCGAGAGACAGTCAGTGGCCGATGGAACCGTCATCATCATCGGCGGCGCGGAGGACAAGGTCCGCGACCGCGTCATCCTGAGCCGATTCGTCGCGCTCGCGGGTGGCGTGGACGCGACGATCGCCGTCATCAGCACCGCGTCGTCGCTCGGCCTCGAAGCCGGCGAGCGCTATCGGGCCGTCTTCGGCGAGCTGGGCGTCAAGCACGTCCGGCCACTCCACGCGGTCACCCGGCCGCAGGCCAATGACGACGGCGCGGTCCGCGCGGTCCGTGACGCGACCGGGGTCTTCCTGACAGGCGGCAATCAGCTCCGGCTGTCCTCGACCATCGGCGGGACCCTGCTCGCGGACGCCATCCTCGATCGGTTCCAGCACGGCGCCGTGGTGGCCGGGACCTCGGCCGGCGCGTCGGCGATGTCGAGCCACATGATCGCGTTCGGGGCGTCCGGCGCGACCCCGAAGCACCGGATGGCCCAGATCGCGGCCGGACTCGGCGTCCTGCCGGGGGTCATCGTCGATCAGCATTTCCAGCAGCGCAACCGGCTCGGGCGGTTGCTGAGCCTGATCGCCCAGAACCCGAGCCTGCTCGGATTGGGCGTCGACGAGGACACGGCCGGCGTCGTCGGGCCGGACCACATCATGGAGGTCATCGGGCGCGGCTCGATCACCGTCGTCGACGGCTCCAAGTCCGAGACCGACGCCTGGGAGGTCCACGGCCATCGGCCGCTGATGATCAGCGGCGTGGTGCTCCACTCGCTCCCGGCCGGCTATCGATTCGACCTGCGTCATCGCGAACGCATCGCGACCCCGAACCTGCACGCTCTCCCGGGCGGCGAGGCCGCCTCCAGCTAGCGCCGGCCGGGTCGGCAGCCACCCGGCGAGGAGGAGTCCCGTGGCCGACACCGTGGCCCGCACCGCATCCCCATCGCGCGCCAAGCGCGGGTCCGGCCGCGCGGCCGCGAAGCCCGGGTCCGGTCCCGCCCCGACCCTGCGCGTCCTCGAGACGCGCGTGCTGCGCGGACCGAACTACTGGGCGCGCGAGCCGGTCATCCGGCTGCTCGTCGACCTCGGCGTGCTCGAGCAGTACCCGTCGAACCTGTTGCCGAACTTCAACGACGCGTTGATCGCGCTGCTGCCGACCCTCGAGGACCACGCCTGCTCGCTGGGCCGTCGCGGCGGCTTCATCACCCGCCTCCGCGAGGGGACCTGGACCGGTCACATCGCCGAGCACGTCGCGCTCGAGTTCCAGAACCTGGCCGGGACCGATGTCCGTCACGGCAAGACCCGGGCGGCCGGCCTTCCCGGCCAGTACAACTGCATCTTCGAGTACCGCGAAGAGGCGGTCGGCCTCGAGGCGGGTCGGATGGCCATCGCCCTGGTCAACCACCTGGTCGCCCCCGACGACCCCGAGGTCTTCTTCGATTTCGCGCCGGAGATGGAGCGGCTCATCCGGCTGGCCGAGCGACAGGCGTTCGGCCCCTCCACCCAGGCGCTCATCGACGAGGCGGTCAGTCGCGACATCCCGTTCATCCGGCTCGACCGCCACTCGCTCGTCCAGTTCGGGCACGGCGTCCACCAGCAGCGGATCCGGGCGACGATGACGTCGCAGACCTCGGCGATCGGGGTCGACGTCGCATCCGACAAGAGCCTCACCAACCGACTGCTCGACTCGGCCGGGTTGCCGGTCCCGCGGGCCGACGTGGTCGAGACCGAGGAAGGCGCGTCGGCGGCCGCGAAGCGCCTCGGGTACCCGTGCGTGGTCAAGCCGCTCGATGGCAACCACGGGCGCGGCGTCCACCTCGACCTGCGCTCCGACGAGGCGGTCCGAGCCGCCTTCCACGGCGCGCTCGCCCAGAGCCGGGCCGGCGACGTCGTGGTCGAGACCTACGTGGCCGGCAACGACTATCGCTGCCTCGTCATCGGCGGCAAGGTGGCGGCCATCGCCGAGCGCGTCCCGGCCTCGGTGACCGGGGACGGCGAGCACACGGTCCGCGAGCTGGTCGACATCGCCAACAGCGACCCGCGGCGCGGCATCGGCCACGAGAAGGTCCTGACCCGGATCAAGGTGGACGAGGCGGCCGAGGAGCTGGTCCGCGCCCAGGGCTACGCGCTGGACGACGTCCTGCCGGCCGGGACCCGGGTCAAGCTCGCGCTGACCGGCAACATGTCGACCGGCGGGACCTCGATCGATCGGACCATCGAGGCGCACCCCGACAACGTCGAGATCGCCGAGACCGCGGCCCGCATCGTCGGCCTCGATGTCGCGGGGATCGACTTCATCTGCCCCGACATCACGACCCCGGTCCGCGAGACCGGTGGCGCGATCGTCGAGGTCAACGCCGCGCCCGGCTTCCGGATGCACACCCATCCGACCGAGGGCGAGCCGCAGTACGTCGCCCGGCCGGTCATCGATTCGCTCTTCCCGGCCGGCTCGTCGGCGCGCATCCCGATCATCGCCGTGACCGGCACGAACGGGAAGACGACGACCGTCCGGATGATCGCCCACATCCTGAAGCTGATGGGCCGACGGGTCGGGATGACCTCGACCGACGGCATCGTGGTCGACGGGCGGCTGATCAAGAAGGGCGACATGTCCGGGCCGAAGTCGGCCCAGATGGTCCTCCAGAACCCGACCGTCGACACCGCCGTCTTCGAGGTCGCGCGTGGCGGGATCCTGCGCGAGGGGCTCGGCTACGACCGCAACGACGTGGCCGTCGTGACCAACGTGACCGGTGACCACCTCGGCCTCGGCGGGATCGATTCGATCGGCCAGCTGGCCAACGTCAAGGGCGTCGTGGTCGAGGCCGTGCCGCGATCGGGGACCGCGGTCCTCAATGCCGACGACAACCACGTCTACCGGATGGGCCGCCACTGTGCCGGCCGCGTCGTCCTGTTCAGCATGGCGATGACCAAGGGCGAGGACGGCTACGACCGGGTCGACGGGCACACCAGCCGCGGCGGCGCGGCGTTCCATCTCGAGGCGTCGACCGAGGGTGAGCTCATCGTCCTCCGCCTCGGGTCGCGGACGATGCCGGTCCTCTATACCCACCTCATCCCGGCGACCTTCGGGGGCCGGGCGCGGATGAACGTGGCGAACGCGCTCGCGGCGTCAGCGGCGGCCTGGGCGGCAGGGGCGCACCTCCACGACATCCGCCAGGGCCTTCGAACCTTCTCGACGTCATTCTTCCAGGCGCCGGGCCGGCTCAACCTCGTCGATGTCGGCGGCGTTCGCGTGTTCATCGACTATTGCCACAACGTCGACGGGATGCGCCAGCTGGCCGACTTCGTCAACCGGATGATGGTCGAAGCGCCGACGAAATCGGGCCGGCTGGGCGCGGCGTCCACCGGGTCACGCTCCGGCCGCGCCATCGGCGTCCTGGGGATCCCGGGCGACCGCCGCGACGAAGACCAGAAGGCGTACGGGGCGATCGCCGCGGGCGCCTTCGACGAGCTGATCGTCCGCGAGGACAAGAACCTGCGCGGACGGGCGCCGGGCGAGACGGCGACCAACGTCATCGAGGGCGTCCGCGAGGCGAAGACGGCCGGCAAGGCGAGGGCGGCCCGAGCGGAGAAGGTGCTCGACGAGATGACCGCGGTCCGGGCCGCGCTGCGCCGGGCGATCCCGGGCGACCTCGTGGTCTGCTGCGTGGACGACGCGGTCGGGGTCTACCGCGAGGCGATGTCCGCCGCCGGGACCTCCCGAGGTGGGACGGCCTTCGCGGATCCGGGCGAACTCAACGCCCCCGAGGGCTGACGCGCAACCCTGATGGTCGGGGTCCTCCTCGTCGTCGCCGGGCTCTTCTCGCTCGGCCTCGGGCTGGTCCACCTGGTCATCCCTCGCCTGTTCGACTTCGAGGGCGCCATCGGTGACGACGCCGGTGCGGCCCCGCCGCTGGCGCGACGCGTCGTCGGGCGATCGGCCTACCAGGTGCGGCGCCGGGACGTTCTCGGGCTGTCGTGGGTCATGAGCAACGCGGCGAGCTATGTCCTCCTGTCGGTCGGGCTCATCGACCTTGGCTGGGCCGGCGGCTGGCGCGGGTTCGCGATCGCGGGCGGCGCCCTGTGGATCGCCGGCTGGTGGGCGATCCGGTCGGGGAGCCAGTTCGTCATCGGCCGGCGGCCGGTGGACCTGGCCTTCGCCGCCTGGTTCGCGGCGTTGGCGCTGTTCCACCTGGGGCTTGGGTCGGGCTGGCTGGTGCCGTGAGCGGCGCACCCTCGGTCTTTCGGATGCGCTGGGTGGACCTCCTGTTCGCGCACTGGCCGGTCCCGGCCGAGACCCTCCGACCGCTCGTCCCGCCTGGTCTGGAGCTGGATGCGTTCGAAGAGCAGGCGTGGCTCGGCATCGTCCCGTTCCGGATGGAGGATGTCGCGCCGCGCTTCCTGCCGTCCCCGCCTGGTCCTGGGGCCTTCCCGGAACTCAACGTGCGGACCTATGTCCGGCGCGGGGGGCGTGCCGGGGTCTGGTTCCTGAGCCTCGATGCCGCCAGCCGGGTCGCGGTCGAGGGCGCGCGCGTCGCCTTCCACCTCCCGTACTTCCGGGCGCGGATGTCGTCCGTCACCCAGGACGGCTGGATCGACTACCGCTCCGAGCGAGTCGGACCGGCGTGGCGCCGCGGCCCGGCCTTCGACGCCCGCTACCGGCCGGTCGGGCCGGTGGAGCTTGCGCCGGCCGGGTACGCTGGCGGCCTTCCTGACCGATCGCCGGGGGCTGTTTGCCCAGGACGGTGCGGGAAGGCTTTCGTGGGCGGCGATCCGCCACGCCCCGTGGCCCCTGCAGCCGGCGGAAGTCGAGATCCGGACCAACACGATGGCCCTGGCCCATGGGATCGTCCTGCCGCCCGACGCGCCCTTGCTGTGGTTCGCCCGACGGGTGGACGTCGCCGGGTTGGTGGCCGCGGACCGTCAGGGGGCGTCCGTCGGTCGAGCCGATGGGCAGCCCGGACCGATCGCGACCTTGACGGTCTTCTCGGTCATCGCGACCCGGAAGTCGTAGTCGCGCCGACCGGCGTGGGTGATCGTGCCGGTCAATGACCCATTCGCGCGCTGCCGGTCGGCAGCGTCAGCGTCGCCTCGAACTGCGACGGCTGCGCATCGGGCGCCGCGCGGTTCGAGTTCTTGCCGTAGCCCGCTCGCTAGGTCGCCGGTCACCTTGCCGGTGCCCGGGTCATACACCAGGCCCGCGGATCCCGCGGTCAGGATGAAGCGGTCGCCGCCCGTCATGTAGCTCAGGCCGATCGTCATGCGAGGCCGGACCGGGCGGGTTGGTCGGGATGGTCGGCGAGACGTCGGACAGCGTGAAGAACAGGTCGTCCGCGGGGCCGAGAGCGTCCACGCGACCTTGACCGGGAAGCCGGTGGCCGGGTCGAGTGGCGCGGACGATGACGTCTCGATCGGTCTCGAGACAGGTCGGGGCGGCGCCGGAGCTTGCGGCCGGTGACGCCGAGGCGGCCGCGACCGGTGACCCGGAAGCGGCGGCGGATGGTGCCGAAGCCGAAGCGACCGGGGCGCCTGATCCGGACGGTACGGGCGAGCCCGCGGGACCGTTGGTGGCCGACAGCACGCCGCTGAGCGCGACGAGGACGACGCCGAGCAGGACGGCGCCGGTGACGATGATCCAGAGCGGTCGTCGGTTCATCGAGGGTCGCCCGCGATGATGCGCCGCGGGCCGACCGGCCCGCAAGGTCAGCCGCGCCGCGGGCGACCCTGGAGGCGCGGGACCAGGCGGGTCAACTCGGTGGCCACGTCCACCGGCCTCGCCCCGAGCCGCTCGAGGAGGTCGAAGACGCCGCCCCGATCCTCGTGGCACATCAGGACGATGACCCGCCCCGCATCGGGGCGTCCGCCATGCGCGCCCGCGCCGGCGGCCCCGTTGAGCTCGGCCTGGAGCGCGTCGGTCTCGGTGTCATAGATCGGCACGTCGGCGACCGACCCGCCGCCCTCGACGATCCCGGCCAGCAGTTCGCCGACGACCGATTCGGCGGTCCGACCGCGCAGATAGCGGAGGGTCTGCTTGATGGCGACCCGCTGTGCTCGCTCGGCGGCGATCCGTCCGATCCCACGGAGCGTGTCGTCCGGTCGGTCGCCGGCGGTGCCGATGATCGCGGTGATCGGGGTCGCCCGTCCGGCCGCCCCGGTGGCGATCCCCTCGGCAACGTCGAGGACGGCCCCGACGCCGGCCTCGTTGTGGGCGAAGTCGACGATCACGACCTTGGCCCCGAGCCGGTACAGATTGAGGCGTCCGGGTGATCGCTCGGCACTCGGGGCGAAGTCCGCCAGGCCGTCGCGGACCTGGGCGATGGTCGCCCCCAGCCCACGCGCCCCCCCGGCCGCGGCGAGCGCATTCGCGACGTTGTGGCGCGCCAGGCCGCCGATCGCGATCGGCACGCCGGCGACATCGACGATGGCGGTCTCGTCGCGCCCCATTCGCCTCGGTGATGACGCCGTTGCGGACGAGGTACGCCCGGCCGCCGCGCGCCCGGTGTCGTCGGACCGGATCGGAGCCTTCGCCGAGCAGCGTGAACAGGGCGACCCTGGCCCGGACCCGGCGGGCGACGGCGGCCACGAGCGGATCGTCGGCGTTGAGCACGACCCAGCCATCGTCACGCGTGATCCGACAGACGGTCGACTTGACCTCGGCCAGTTCCGGGAGCGTGTGGATGCCCTGCAGGTCGAGGTGGTCGGACGAGACGTTCGTCAGGACGCTGGCATCGTTGGACTCGTAGCCCATCCCGCGCAGGACGATCCCGCCGCGGGCCGTTTCCAGGACCGCCACGTCGACGTCGCCACGGCCGAGGATCTGGTGCGCCCCACCAGGCCCTGTCCAGTCGCCCGGATCGACCATCCGCTCGTCGACCAGCACCCCATCCGAGGTCGTCGTGCCGACATGTCGCCCGGCACGCAACAGGATGTGGGTGATCAGCCGGGTCACCGTGCTCTTCCCGTTCGTGCCGGAGATCGACACGATGGGGATCGTCCGATCGGCATCGCGCAGCCATTCCGGCGGCGTCGCCCGCGCCTCGGCGATGCGTTCCGTCCAGCGCGCAAGGAGTCGTTCCTGGGCACCCGTCAGATGGGCGGTCCGTGACGGTGAGACATCGCGTTCGGCGAGGGCGAGGGCGGCGTCGGTGATCGCCGAAACCCGCTCGGCGCCGTGCCACGGAAAGGTCACGATCCAGTGCCCCGGGTCGGACGAGCGGTGGACCGCAACACCGCCGCGCCCCTCCCCGTGATCCTGGCGCAGCCGACGGATCCAGGCTACGACCGCCGCGACCGGGTCCGGCCAGTCGCGAGCCGGGATCCTCGCGCCGAGCTGGACGAGGGCGTGGCGGCCGGGGTCACGCTGTCCGTACCAGGTCCGTCGCCGCCCGACGGCGACCTCGACCTTCACCACCGGCTCGAGCCGGTAGACGTTCGGGCCTTCGAACAGGCGGGTCTCGACCAGTCGCACGGTCCGGGCAGGATAGCAAGGTGCCAGCGGCTAGACTGGGCGCCATGACCGAATCGACCGCGACCTATGCCGCCCTGCCGACCCCGTCCGCGGCGGAACTCGACGCGCTGCGGGCCGCCATCGGCGCCGACCTGCCGGCCTACCTCGCCGACCTGGAGCGCCTCGTCAACATCGACTGCGGGAGCTACACGCCGGCCGGGGTCAACGAGGTCGGGCGCTGGGTCGCGTCATTCTTCGCCGACCTCGGCGCGGCGGTGGAGACCCGTCCGGACGCGGCAGGCCGTCTCGGCGACACGATCGTGGCCACGTTCAGCGGGGCCGCCGGGGCGCCGAGCGCCCTGCTCATCGGGCACATGGACACGGTCTTCGATCCGGGGACGGCCGCCGAGCGTCCGTTCCGGATGGAGGACGGCATCGCGCACGGACCCGGCGTGACGGACATGAAATCGGGGCTGCTCGCCGGCCTCTATGCGCTCAAGGCGATCATCACCGAGCGCGGCGGGTTGCCGTACGAGCGGCTCGTCTTCGTGGCCAACCCGGACGAGGAGATCGGCTCGCCGACCTCGACCCCGCACATCCGCGAACTGGCCAGCCTCGGTCGACGTGGCCCTCGTGCTCGAGTGCGCCCGCGCCAACGGCGACATCGTGTCGGCGCGGAAGGGCATCCTCGACCTTCGGATGACGGTCCACGGCCGCGCGGCGCACGCCGGCGTCGAGCCGGAGAAGGGGCGCAGCGCGATCCTCGAGGCCGCCCGGATCATCGAGGACCTGCATGCCCTCAACGGCCGCTGGCCCGGCGTGACGGTCAACGTCGGGGTCGTCGCCGGCGGGACGCGCCCGAACGTGGTCGCCGAGCGGTGTTCGCTCGAGGTCGATGTCCGGGCCACCGCCCGCGAGGCCCTCGAGACCGCCGAGGCCGAGATCCGCCGGATCGCCGAGGCGACCGAGGTCGCCGACACGACCGTCGACTTCGAGCCGATGGCCCGCTGGTGGCCGATGGAGAAGCTGGAGCGCAGTGGGCGCCTGGTCGAGCACGCCCAGGCCGTGGCGCGCGCCCTCGGCTTCGAGGTCGCCGACGCCTCGACGGGCGGCGCCTCGGACGCCAACACGACGTCAGGGATGGGGATCCCGAGCCTCGACGGCCTCGGCCCGATCGGTGGCAACGACCATGCCCCGGCCGAGTACCTCGAGGTCGATTCGATCGTCCCGCGGACGACCATGCTGGCGGGCCTCCTGGTCGCCCTGGCGGCCGACCCCGAGGTTCGTGCCTGGCGCGAGGAACGCGCTGCGCGCGCGAGCGGCGACGCGCCCGCGTGAGCGAACGGCAGCGGATCACGTCCGGCGGTCCGTGGGAGAAGACCGCCGGCTACAGCCGGGCGATCGTGGTCGGTGACGCCTGCTGGGTGGCGGGCACGACCGACGCCGGTCCCGACGGTCGCTCGCAGAACCCGGGCGACCTGGCCGGCGCAGACGCGCGCCATCTTCGGGATCATCGAACGTGCGCTCGGCGAGGCCGGGTTCAGCCTCGCCGACGTCGTTCGCACCCGGATGTTCCTGACCGACATCACGCGCTCGGCCGAGGCCACCGACGTCCACGGCGAGCTGTTCGGCGAGATCCGGCCTGCATCGTCGATGGTCGAGGTGAGCGCCCTCATCGACCCGAGCCTGCTCGTCGAGATCGAGGCGGACGCGGTCCGGGGCTGAGGCGTCGTCAGGCCGGGAGGGCCGCCAGCCCGGCCTCCCGCGCGATGACCACGATCGCAACCGCTGCGAGGAGCCCCAGGAACAGGTTGCGACGGGTGGCGACGATCGCCAGGCAGACGAAGACCGCGACCCACTCGATCCCGACGTGGAACGACGGCACGTCATCGTCGGAGACGACCACCATGACGCTGACGGCGGCGAGCGCCGCCAGGACGGCGGGTCCGACCAGCTGGAGGTAGTCGAAGGCGACTTTCGGGAGGCGATCCAGGCCGGGCGTCAGGAGGCCGGCCGCCCGCGATGGGTAGGTCACCAGGAACATGAGGAAGGCCAGGATGACGAGGTTCGTGTTCACGGCGGTGCCTCGCCGCCACCGTTGAGCGGACCGTCGCCGTATGGGTCGTGGGGCGCGCCCGGCATCGAGTAGCGCTCCGCCGACGCCGGCGTGCCCAGCGGCGCCGTCTCTGCGGCGATGCCCGCCGGCACGAGCAGGCCGACCGCCGGTCCGATGACCCCGCCCGCGACGATGCCGATCGCCGGACTCGAGGCCAGGGCAACGACGACCGCGACCCCGGCACCGACGATGGCCGCGACCAGTTCCCGTCGCCCCGTGATGAGCCCGACGGCCAGCCCGACCATCGCCGCCGGAAAGATGACATCGATACCCAGCCGCGCCGGGTCCGCGATCTGCGCGCCGAGGATCACGCCGGCCAGTGTCGACAGGTTCCACGGGATGAAGGTCGCCACGATCGCCCCGAACCAATAGCCACGTTCGTCGCCGCGGCCGACACGGCGGAAGTGACTGATCGCGAGCGCGAAGGCCTCGTCCGTCAGGACGTGCGCCATCACGGCCCGACGGGCGATCGGCACATCGCGCAACCATGGGGCAAGCGCCGCCGAATAGAGCAGGTGGCGGGCGTTGAGCAGCGCCGTCAGGAGGATGATCCCGGGCCACGCCAGGCCGCTCGCCACATACCCGACCGCGGCGAACTGGGCCGCCCCGGCGAAGACGATCGTGCTCATCGCCATCGCTTCGACGACGGAATAGCCGGCCTCGCGCGCGGACAGGCCGAACACGAAGCCGAACCCGATCGCGGACACGGCGATCCCCGCGGCGTCACTCGCGAGTCGTCGCCGACTCGCCCGGACGTCAGGGGCGACGGCGGCGCTCAGCGCAGGAAGGTCTTCCCGCAGGTCCCGTCGCAGACGACGTAGACGGCGTGCAGGTCGATCGCGTAGCCGGCCGCGTGGAGGAGGCCCTGGCACCCCTGGGTTGGGCACTTCCAGACCCACCAGCGCTCGTTGGCATCGAGTGGGCTGGCTTCGACCGCGAGCTTGCCGGCCAGGCCCTCCCGGGCGGCGACCACGGCCGCGACGTTCGCGGACCGGTCGGCCTCGGATTCACTCGTGTAGGGATAGCTCTGGCCGACGTTGGAGCTCACGGGACGCCCCCTAGCGGTTGGACGACGGACCGGTGGCCGGCTCGTGTGAGCGCCGCCCGCCACCGGTCGCCCGAGTATAGGACAGGCGTCGTGCCGCTCAGGCGGGCAGCTCGCCGATGACCGCCACGTTCGTGCCGTCGATCTCGTGCTCCTGCCGCCGCAACCGGCCGAGCGGGATGAGGGCGACCACGAGGAGGGCGAACGTCGCGACGAGCATCCCGTCGATCCCGCGCCAGGAGGCGGCGAACCCACCGATCAGTGCGCCGGCGATCTGGCCGATCGCCAGGAAGACCGAATAGAGCCCCATGATCGCGCCGCGATCGGCGGGAAAGCGCTCGGAGATGTCGGCCAGCAGGCCCGAGGGCAGCCGGGGTCGCGCCGGCCATCACGAACAGGCCGCCCGCTGCGACCACGATGGCGCCGATGGGCACGACGAAGATGAGGCCGCCGGCGTGGTTGACGACGAAGCCGGCGAGGACGAGCACGCCGCCCCCGATGACTCCGAGCAGGATGATGGTGGTCCGGCGCATCGTCTTGAACCGGTTGCCCCAGTAGAGCAGCCCGGCCCCGAAGACGACCGCGATGGCGATCGCGGCGCCCGTGATCTGCGCGGTGCTGAAGCCGCTCATCAGGAACTGGTCGGGGAACTCCGGGTTGGCCTGCGAGAACTGGAAGAGCGACTGGCTGAACCACAGCCCGATGCTCGCGTTGAGGGCGATCCAGGTGGGCGCCAGGAGGAGGACGTGCGACGAGCGCACGAGGGCGAGATACCGCCCGAATCCGACGTGCGTCGACTCGATCGACTCGGTCTCGCCGGCCGGGTCCTTGACACCACCCCAGTAGATCAGGAACGAGACGGCGTACACGACGGCGTTGAGGTAGAAGGCGTTCGCGCCCAGCTGGTCGAACAGGGTAGGCGCGACGATGAAGCCCACGCCGAGGCCGGCCAGCGTCGCGCCCTCGAAGCGGGCTGCCGCCTTGCCGCGCAGCAACTCGTTGCCGGCGGTCGCCAGCGCGATGAAGCCGAGGATCGACGGAACGCTGGCGGCGGTCGAGGCGCCCTCCAACAGCCTCGTGAGGCCGAGGACCGGCATCTGGGCGTCGACCTGGAAGCCGGTGTTGTACCAGTACGCGGTCAGGCCGGTGATGACCACGGCGATCCCGCCGAAGATCGGCCCGTAGAGCATGATCCGGTGATGGCCGTAGCGGTCGGACAGGATCCCGAAGATCGGCGACAGGACCAGCTCGGACAGGTAGAACGTCGCCGCGAACACGCCAACGAGCCGGGCATCGACCGCCGGCCCGCCGTACGCGGGCAGGTCGGCGAGGTACAGGCCGAGCATCGCCCCGGTCAGCCCGGTGCTGAACCGAAGCGTGAAGGTCCCGAGCAGGACGAATCGGAGGGAACGTTCCATCCGCGGAAGGGTAGCGGCTCCGCCACCGGACTGGACCCGGCCCGTATCATGCCTGCAACCAAGTGCTGGCCCAGCCCGAGGAGAAGCCCCCGTGAGCCGAGTCGCGATCTTCACCGATTCCGCGTCCGACATGGATCCCGGCCTGGCGGCCGCCGAGGGCATCGCGATCGTCCCGCTCCTGGTCAACTTCGGTGACCAGAGCTTCCGGGCCGGGGTCGACCTGACGACCGAGGCCTTCTGGGAGCGGATGACCGCGCCGGATGCGCCGTTCCCGACGACGGCCGCCTCGTCGCCCGGTGAGTTCAAGGAGGCCTACGAAGCCGCCTTCGCGCGTGGCGCCGATGCGATCGTCTCGGTCCACGTGGCGGGGACGCTATCGGGCACCATCAAGAGCGCCCAGATCGCCCGCGACATGCTGCCCGACCGCGAGATCCATGTCGTCGACTCGCAGGGTGCCTCGATGGCCCAGGGCATCCTGGCCATGATGGGCGTGGCCATGGCGGCCGAGGGTCGAACCGCTGCCGAGATCGCCGAGATCCTCGAGGCGAGGACCAGCGACATGCGCATCTACCTGACCCTCGAGACCCTCGAGTACCTCAAGAAAGGCGGCCGGATCAGCGGTGCGCAGGCCGCCATCGGCACCCTCCTCTCGGTCAAGCCGATCATCCGGGTCGACCAGGGCGTCGTCGATACGGTCGACCGGGTCAGGACCCGAGGCAAGGCCCGCGAGCGGATGATCGAGCTCATCTGCGAGCGGCCGATCGAGCGCCTCGCGATCCTCCATACGATCAGCCCCGACGTCGAGGCGTTCCGCGACGAGGTCATCGCCCGGGCCCCGGGCGGCCTGGCCGCCTCGGACGTGACGATCAGCCTGGTCGGCGCATCGGTCGGGCCGCACCTCGGCCCGGGCTGCGTCGGCGCGGCCATCCTGTATCGGGCGTAGCGACCCGCCGGCGAGGCGGCCGGCAGGACGAGAGGGGCCGTCCCGCAGGTTGCGACAACGTTGCGGCAATGTTGCCGACCGGTACCAACAGGGGGGCGCGAACCGCCGGTCGGGGCTATACTCTCGCCGCACATGAGTCGCGCGCCAGCCATCCGACACGGTCGTCCTGACCAGGCAGCGCGCCCCGTGGGGTCGTCCGGGAGACGACCCGAATCGACGGCGGTCCACTGACCGCCCGACACGTGAGGACTTCCATTCCATGACCACCGAACACGTTGCCGCGCAGATCAATGCCTGGCAGGTCGCGCAGCGACAGTTCGATCTCGCCGCCGATCGCCTGGGGATGGACGCGGGCATCCGCGCCGTCCTGCGAGAGCCGCGTCGCGAGCTGACCGTCCACTTCCCGGTCCATATGGACGACGGGTCGGTCCAGGTCTTCACCGGCTATCGGGTCCAGCACAACCTGGGCCGCGGCCCGGCCAAGGGTGGCCTGCGCTACCACCAGGACGTCTCGCTCGACGAGGTCAAGGCCCTCGCGATGTGGATGACCTGGAAGTGCGCGGTCGTCGGCATCCCGTACGGCGGCGGCAAGGGCGGCGTCATCGTCGACCCCAAGAAGCTGAGCCAGAAGGAGCTCGAGGGGCTGACCCGTCGGTTCGCCACCGAGATCGAGGTCCTCATCGGCCCGGAGCGGGACATCCCCGCCCCTGACGTCAACACCAACGCCCAGGTCATGGCCTGGATCATGGACACCTACTCGATGCACCAGGGCTACACCGTCCCGGGTGTCGTGACCGGCAAGCCGATCAGCCTTGGTGGCTCCGAGGGTCGCAACGAGGCGACCGCGCGCGGCTGCGTCTACACCATCGTCGAGGCCGCCCGTCACCTCCAGATGGACCTGACCAAGGCTCGGGTCGCCGTGCAGGGCTTCGGCAACGCCGGCTCGATCGCCGCTCGGCTCATCTCCGCGGAGGGCTCGATCGTCGTCGCCGTCTCGGACTCGACCGGCGGCATCGCCAAGCCCGACGGCCTCGACATCGCCAAGGTGGCCGCCTGGAAGGCGGAGCACGGCACCGTCCAGGGCTTCCCGGGCTCCGTCGACATCACCAATGCCGACATCCTGGAGGTCGATTGCGACATCCTGATCCCGGCCGCGCTGGAGAACCAGATCACCGAGCGCAATGCCGGCCGGATCAAGGCTCGTCTCGTCGCGGAGGCGGCCAACGGCCCGACGACCCCCGATGCCGACCTGATCCTGGCCCGCAACGGCGTGTTCATGATCCCCGACATCCTGTGCAACGCCGGCGGCGTGACCGTCAGCTACTTCGAATGGGTCCAGGGCCTCAATCGCGACCATTGGACGGAGACGATCGTCAACGAGAAGCTCCGGGTCATCATGACCAAGGCCTTCGCCGAGACCCTGGCGATCGCCGAGCGCGAGTCGTGCGACATGCGGACCGCGGCGTATCTCCTGGCCGTCGAGCGGGTGGCCGACGCGATGTCGATGCGCGGCCTCTACCCGTGAGCCGGTAATCGTTGCGGCGGCCGTCGCTCGCCGCTATCGTTGCGGGGTGAACATCCCGCGATCCACCGCGCCGGCCATCCGCGTGGCCGAGTGCTGTCCCGGGCGGCCCCGCTGTCCGGAGGCGCGCGTCTGAGGGATCCCCCGATCCAGATCGGTCGAGACCGACATCGACGCTTCGAACGGGCCGTGGTTCCAGAGCTGGAGCCACGGCGTTTTGTTTGCCCCGAAGACGGCGGCCGGTCGCAGACCCCGATCGGGTCCGGCGAGTCGGCCGGCCCGGACCCGACAGCGTCCCCGGTCGAGCGACACCTGATCAAAGGAGTTCCCTGCCATGACGACCATCCTCGACGAGGTCCTCGCCGCCAACCGGGCCTATGCCGGTTCGTTCGGCACCAAGGCCGACCTTGCGCTGCCACCCGCCCGACGGTTCGGGATCCTCACCTGCATGGACGCCCGGCTGGACCCGGCGAAGTACGCCGGTCTCAGCGAGGGTGACGCGCACGTGATCCGCAATGCCGGCGGCCGCGCCAGCGACGATGCGATCCGATCCATCGTCATCTCGTACAAGCTGCTCGGCACGGCCGAGTGGTTCGTCATCCATCACACCGACTGCGGCATGGAGTTCTTCACCGACGAGGTGATCCGCGACCTGCTCGCCAACAGCCTCGAGACCGCGGCCCTCGGTCCGGACGGGTTCTACGACGTCGGACGCGGCCCGGGTTCGGCGGAAGCCGCCTATGTCGACTGGCTGACGATCAAGGACCAGACCGGCAGCGTCGTCGATGACGTCCGCCGGATCCGTGAGCATCCGCTGGTCCCGGCCGGCATCCCGATCCACGGCTTCCTGTACGACGTCCGGACTGGCCATCTGCGTCGAGGTGGCCGAGGCGACCGCCGTCGGGCGCGCCGCATAGACCTGCGGTCGGGTCGTGCCCGGGGCGGTGCTACCATCCCGGGCATGCTCGACCACGAAGAGAAGTTCCTGTTCAAGGAGGAGATCCTCCACCTCACGAACGCGGTCGCCGAGCCCGGCGTCCTCGATAACGTGGAGGACCTCTTGACCGACGTCATCACCAGCCCGCGCTTCGATTCGGAGGTCTTCACCCTCGAGCGGAGCCTCCAGGTGATGCTCGGTCCGCGCGCCGGGACGACGCTCGTCGGCCTGCTGACCGTGGCCCCCGAGGTCTTCGACGAAGTCGCCGAGGTCCGCATCCCGTCCGAGGTCCACGAACGCCTCGTCGCGTGGCGCGCCCGCTTCGGCCTGGCCATCGACAACGCCCTGAACTTCCTCAACAACCCCGATGGCATCCAGGGCCACAACTTCGCGACCCAGGTCGCCCATGTCGAGGACCGCCGGGTCCTCCAGGGCCGCCTGACGCTCGTTCGCTACAACAACGAACCGCAGTTCTTCGTCGCCGACGCGAGCGTCTTCTTGAGCCTCGTGGCCGACATCATGGAGCGGCTCGGCCCGTATCTCGAGCCCGATGCCGTGGAGGCGGAGACGCTCGCCCGGCTGCGCGACGCGATCCAGCTCATCGAGCGCAAGACCGCCAGCCACCCCTGACGGCCGCGGCCGGATGAAGCATGTCTATCTGGCGGCGACCGGGCAGAACCGAGGCAAGACCACGGTCAGCCTCGGCGTCCTCGACGGCTTCCACCGGCGCCACCTGTCGACCGGCTTCCTGAAGCCGGTCGGGCAGCGGACGATCATCGAGGACGGCGTACCCGCCGACGAGGACGCTGTCCTCATGAAGCAGGTCTTCCGGCTGCGCGAGCCGCTCGGCCAGATGAGCCCGGTCCATATCCCGCGCGGGTTCACCCAGGCCTACATCGAGGGCGCGGTCGTCGAGGACCTGCCGGCCCGCATCCGCGCCGCCCATGCGGCGTTCGCCGACCGCGACATCCTGCTCATCGAGGGGACCGGGCATGCCGGGGTCGGCGCCGTGATCGGGCTCTCGAATGCCGTCGTCGCGGCGATGCTCGGGGCGCCGGCGGTCATCGTCTCGGAAGGCGGCGTCGGGCGGCCGATCGACGAGATCGTGCTCAATGCCTCGCTGTTCGAGCGACACGGGGTCAAGGTCGCTGGGGCCATCGTCAACAAGGTCGACCTCGATGCGAAACCCGGGCTGGCCCGGACCCTGGAGCGCGGACTCGCCCGTCACGGGATCCCGTTGCTCGGCGTCCTGCCCTACCGCCCGATCCTGTCGAACCCGACCCTGGCGATGGTCCTCGAGGGCGTCCACGGCGAGACCATCCACCCTGGGCCTGACCTCGACGAAGTCATCGGCGGGATCGCCATCGGGGCGATGGAACCCGGGCACATGCTCCAGCGGATCGGCCCGCGCAGCCTGGTGATCGTGCCTGGCGACCGGGTCGACGTCATCGGGGCCATCGTCGGCGCCCGCGCGGACGGCTCGGACGGCGGGGAAGGGGCACTCGGCCTGGTCCTGACCGGTGGCTATCGACCCGACCAGGGCGTCCTCGCCGCGATCCGCGCGGCCGACCTGTTCGCCACGCTCGTTCCCGAGGACACCTATCAGGTCGCCTCCGAGCTCCACGACCTGCTGGTCAAGACCCACCCGGCCGACGCGGGCAAGATCGCCGAGATCAAGGCCCTGCTGTGGGAGTACCTGTTCATCGATCGCGTCCTCGACGTCGCCGAGGAGGCGCACCTGGACTGAGCGCGAGGGTACGAGGCCGCCCGCGCCCGCCACGCACCCGTATGCATCCCACTCATGAAGTTCGACTTCTGCACGCTCGGCCGTGCCCGCGATTCGACAGAAGTCGGCCATGGCCAGGCTCGTCGGGGGCGATTCCCATGAGTCAGATGCATGAGGGCTGCCCCGCGCCGCATGGGTCAGGGCCGCCTCGGGCCAACGAGGGCCGCGCCGGATCGCCCCGTTCAGACCGTCGCTGGGCCGGCGCCCAGGGGTTCGTTGTCGATCAGGCGAGTCGTCCCGAAGCGGACCGCCAGCGAGAGGAGGGCGGGGCCGTCGACCCGGTCGAGCTCCTCGAGGGTCATGACGTCCGCCACCGAGACGTACTCCGGGTCGGCCAGGGGCTCGCTCGCGAGCGTCTCGTGCATCGCGCCACGCAGCACGTCGCCAGAGCGCTCACCGGCCTCCCAGCGACTGCGCGCCGCGACGAGCGCACGGTGGAGGACGGGTGCTGCCGAGCGCTCGACCGGGGAGAGGTGGACGTTCCTCGACGAGAGGGCGAGGCCGTCCGGTTCGCGCACGGTCGGGCAGGCGACCACCTCGGTGGCGATGGCGAGGTCGCGGGCCATCTGGCGGATGACCATGACCTGCTGGGCGTCCTTCTGGCCGAAGTAGGCGTGCTCCGCTCCGACCAGGTCGAACAGGATCGCGACCACCGTCGCCACGCCATCGAAATGACCCGGTCGCGCCGCCCCTTCGAGCGGACGCGAGACCGCGCCGACCGAGACGACGGTATCGAAGCCCGGTGGATAGATCTCCACCGGTTCGGGCGCGAACACGATGTCGACCCCTTCGGCCTCGCAGATCGCGAGGTCGCGCGCCTCGGCGCGCGGGTACTTGGTGAAGTCGGCGGCGAGGTTGAACTGGCGCGGGTTGACGAAGATGGAGACAACGGTCGTGGCGTCGGCCGTCCGCGCCTGCTGCATCAGGGCCCGGTGGCCATCGTGCAGCCAACCCATGGTGGGGACGAGCCCGACCGGCCGCCGGACGTCGGCGAGGGCGTCGCGAAGGGCCGTGCGGGTTCGAACGACCTGGGTCAAGCGAGCCGGGACAGGATCTAGAGGTCGCGATCGAGCGGGATGCCGCCGACCGGGATCGAGTCGGGCCGGTCCGACGAACCGCGACCGAGCACCTCGTCGAGGACGGCGTCATCCATCCGGACCGTCTGCTCCGGCCCCGGGAAGGTGCCCGCGCCGACGTCGGCCAGATAGCCCTGCGCGGCTTCACGGATCGTGTCGCGAACATAGGCATACGGCCGCGCGTGCTTCGGGATGAAGTCGCCGAGGCCGATCAGGTCGGTGATGATCTGGACCTGGCCGCTGCAGCCGGCGCCGGCACCGATGCCGATGGTGGGTACGCTGAGGCGCTCGGTGATCGCCGCGGCCAGCTGTTCGGGGACGAGCTCGACGACCATGCTGAAGGCACCGGCCTCCTGTACGGCGAGGGCGTCGGCGATGAGCGTCCTGGCCTGGTCGCGGGTCTTGCCCTGGACCCGGATCTTGCCGACGGTGTTGATCGTCTGCGGCGTCAGGCCGATATGGCCCATGACCGGGATCCCGGCCCGGACCAACGCTTCGATGACCCGGGCGGTCCGGACGCCGCCTTCGACCTTGACCGCCTGGGCGCCGGCTTCGCGCAGGAAGATCCCGGCGTTGTCGATGGCCTCTTCCGGCGTCGCGTACGACAGGAAGGGCATGTCGGCGACGATCATCGCGCGGGCGGTGCCGCGCACGACGGCCTTGGTGTGATGGACCATCTCCGCCATCGTGACCCGGACGGTGGTCTCGTAGCCGAGCACGACCTGGCCGAGCGAATCGCCGACGAGCAGCATCGGGATGCCGGCTTCGTCCAGCAGCCGTGCCGTCGGGTAGTCGTAGGCGGTCAACATCGCGATGCGGGTGCCGTCGGCATAGAGCCGTGCGATGTCGACGACGGACAGGCGGCGGACGGTGTCGGACGTGGCGCTCATGCTGGCTCCCTCGTGGGCTCGGTCGTTGGACCAGTCTGCGCGGCAACGTCCCGCGCGTCCAGCGCGAGGGCGACCCGATCCAGCAGCCGATCCGCGACCGAGCGCTTGGACTGGAGCGGCAGGTCCTCGCGGGAGCCGTCGGCGGCAAGGATCGAGACGCGGTTCGTATCGGTCCCGAAGCCGGATCCCGCTTCGGCGACGTCGTTGGCGACGAGGAGGTCGACTCGCTTGCGGCGCAACTTCTCCGCGGCGCGGTCCAGCGACCCGGTCTCGGCCGCGAACCCGACGAGGACCGGCAGGGGACGGAGGGGATCGCGTGTCCGGGCGCCATCGCTGTCGAGGCCGTGGGCGATCCGCGCGATCTCGGCCAGGATGTCGGGGGTCGCCTCGAGCCGGAGCGTCAGCGTGTCGCCACGGGCCAGCTTCGACTCGGCCGGGGCGGCCGGTCGGAAATCGGCAACGGCCGCCGCCATGACCAGGGCATCGAAACCGGCCGAGCCGTCGGGCGCGTGCGTCACCCGCAGCAGCGCGGCGCGGAGGTCGGCCGTCGACTCGACGTGGACGATGGTCGCTTCAGGCGAGAGCGGTACCTCGGTATTCGCGGCGATGATCGTCACCCTGGCGCCGCGGTCCAGGGCGGCCTCGGCGACGGCCGCGCCCATCTTGCCGGTCGACCGATTCCCGATGAAACGGACCGGGTCGATCGCCTCGCGCGTCCCGCCCGCGCTGACGACCAGGTGACGGCCGGCCAGGTCCGCGTCGCGTGCCGGCCCGACGGTCGGTGGCCGGGCCGCCGGGTCCGGGGCACGGACCGGGCGATCGCCGACGGCCGCGATCACGGCCTCCACGATCACCGACAGGTCCGCCAGGCGCCCGACGCCCGTCTGCCCCGACGCGAGCGGTCCCGCCTCCGGCTCGACGATGGTGTAGCCGAACCCGCGCAACCGGGCGACGTTGTCGATCGTCGCCGGGTGGGTCCACATGTCGCCGTCCATGGCCGGCGCCGCGACGACCGGAGCCGAGGTCGCCAGGCACGTGGCGCTGACGACGTCACCGGCGAGGCCATTGGCCATCGCCGCCAGCCAATTGGCCGTCGCCGGCGCGACGACCACCACGTCGGCGGTATCGCCAAGCACGATGTGGCCGATCCGGCCGTCGGGCAGGAGCGCAGTCACGTCGGTCTCGACCGGGTGCCGCGACAGCGCGGCGAACGACAGCGGGCCGACGAAGCGGGTGGCGGCGGGCGTCAACATGACCGCCACGTCGGCCCCCTCGGCGCGGAGCAGGCGGAGCAGTTCGAGCGCCTTGTAGGCCGAGATCGAACCGGTGACGCCGAGGCCGACAAGACGGCCGGCGAGGCGTCCCGGGAGCGGAACGCTCATCGGAGTCCCAGTTCGAGCGGCTCGCCGCCGCCGACCTCGGCATGGAGGATGGCCAGGCCCTTGAGCGTCAGGTCGGGGTCGATCACGTCGACGCCCTCGAGGTCCCGGGCCCATGGCGCGGCCGACAACCCGCCGGTCAGGACCGCCTTGACGTCCGCCGGGCTGACCCCGTTCGCATCGGCCAGTTCGCGTCGGACGCGCCCCAGCAGGCCGGTGACGAGCGCCTGGTAGCCGAAGATCGTCCCGGCCTGGATCGCGGTCACCGTGTCCCGACCGATGGCGCGGTCCGGGGTCCGCAGTTCGATCCGTGGCAGCTTGGCGGTCCGTGCCGCCAGCGCCTCCAGCCCCAGTTCGAGCCCCGGCGCGATGGCGCCTCCGACATAGGCGCCGTCGGCGGCGATGCAGTCGAGGGTCGTCGCTGTCCCGAAGTCGACCACCACGGCCGGCGTGCCGTGGAGCCGGGCCGCGGCGAGCGCGTTGACCAGCCGATCGGCCCCGACGTCGCCCGGCCGGTCCACCCGGACCGGGATCGGGACCGTGCCGGCCGTGGCGATGAGCAGCGGTCGGTCGCGGCGAGCGGCCATCGCCTCGACCACGCTCGAGACCGCCGGCACGACCGAGGCCATCGCGATCGCGTCGAGATCGGCCACGGCGATGCCGTCGAGCCGGAGCAACCCATCGAGCACGAGTTCGACCTCGTCGGTCGTCGCCCGCGGGTCGGTCGCGGCCCGGCGCGTCGCGATCAGTGCCCCGGCGCGGAAGAGCCCGATCGTGATGTTCGTGTTGCCGATATCGAGGGCGAGCAGCATGGCGAGGATGATACGCGGCGGATGCGCTGTGGCCGCGCCGCGGGACCGACGGATCCGGGGTCGTCGCGGGTCCCGTCGTGCGGTACCATCCGTGGCGTCCGTCCCCCTCCAGCCCACCGAGGAGACGCCGGGTTGTCCAGCCCGCCCCCCGCCAAGTTCTTCGTCAATCAGGGCGTCGTGACGAGCCGCACGGACATGCTCCACCTGCTTCGTCCGCTGCTCAAGCAGACGATCACCTATCGCTACCTGCGTGGGCGCGAGACGATCGCCCACGGGACCGGCTGGATGGAGCGGATCGTCGTGGACGACGACGACACGTCTACCTACTTCACGCCGCTGGCGATCACCTTGAACATCGATTCGTTCGAGCACCTCGAGTTCGAGACGCGCCCCGACCAGCTGCTCGTCTACACCCTCGTCCAGGGCGACGAGAAGGTCGTCGTGGAGTTCGCGCCGCTCGGCCCAGGCGCGGCCGACGAGTCGCCCTTCGCGCCGCGGCAACTCGCGTTCGACACGAGCGAATTCGTCCAGATGGAGTTGCTCGGTCTCGACGTCCGCGCCGACGAGGACTAGGAGGCGCCGCCGAACCTCACCCGAGGCGTTCGCGGACGGGGCCGGCCAGCATCTCGATCGTCTCATCGTCCAGCGGTGACGGCTGGTCGATGATCGCCTCCTCGGCCCCGGCCGCGTGCCAGGCGCGGAACAGCCGAACGACGGCGTCCCGCGTGTCGGCGAGCGGCGAGCTCGCCGCCCAGGCGTGCGCGTCGGCGGGGCTGCTGCCATTTCGCTCGAAGATGGCCGCCAGGGCGGCCACGGCCGCCTCGCGCGTCGCCCGGATGCAGGCTGGTGGGACACCGACCGTCCGGCGAATCGCCTTGGGATCGCGACCCAGCTCGGCGCAGTGTCGGTCGAGGACCGCCGACTTGTGAGCGTAGGTCGCCGGGTCGCCCTCGCCGTTCCAGATGTCCGCGTCGCGGGCCACGATCCGGAGCATCCGTCGCTCGCCGCTGGCCCCGATCAGCAACGGCATCCGCGGCTGCACCGACGGTGGATCGTTGCGCAAGCCGTTGGCGCTGACCCAGCGCCCGTCGAACGTCACCGACTGGCCGTCGAGCATGCCCCGGGCGACCTGGCTGGCCTCGTCGAAACGGCTGACCCGATCGCCCAACGACAGGAGGTCGAGGCCGAAAGCCAGGTGTTCTGGCGCGTGCCAGCCAGCGCCCAGGCCGAGCATCGCGCGCCCGCCGCTGGCGTGATCGAGGGTCGTGGCCATCTTGACCGCCAGTCCGACGTTTCGGTAACTGACCGAGCTGACCATGATGCCCAGCGGCACCCGTGTCGTGCGCGCGGCCCACGCCCCGAGGGTCATCCAGCCTTCGAACACCGAGCCGTTCGAGCCGACGACCGGACCGTCCGCGTCGCCCAGGATCGGCATGAAGTGGTCGTTGGCGAACAGGCTGGCGAAACCCATGGCCTCGATCCGCTCGCCGGCCGCCATCAGATCGGGCCAGGCGACCGCCTGCTCCCAGATCTGGAAGCCGAGCCGGATCGGCTCGGTCCGGTCCGGTCGCGGCCCGAGCAACCCGCCGCGGACCACGGGTGCGCCGGTTGGAAGGGTCATCAGCCGTCTCCATGCGCAACCGATTGCAGGACCGTAGCATCACGGCTCGCTCGACGTCAATGTCGGGTCGCGAGATCGGAGCCGCCGTCTTCAGCGACCCAGCCAGTCGCGGACCGCATCACGGATGAACCGGACGTCCTCCGGATTGTCCTTCGGGTTGCCGGCGGCGTGGCCCCAGATGCTCGGGATCGGGCGCAATTCGGCCCGGTCCAGGTACGGCAGCTCGGCTTCGTTGTCGGCGACGCGAAAGTAGAGATCGGTCGCCCCAGGCATCAACAGCATCCGCGCCCGGATCGCGCCGAGCGCCCCCGCCAGGTTGCCGCCATACAGCTCGTTGTCGGCGATATCCGCGGTCACCCAGGTTCGAAGCCGGGCGTAGAGATCGGAGGCCACGTAGGCTTCGAACCGATCCTGCCATTGGGTCCTCAAGAAGGTATCGAGGTCAGGTCCACCCAGGTTCGGCACCGGGCCCGTGGCCAGATGACGGTCGGCCCGGTAGAAATCCTGGGTGTAGAACCACGCCGCGTAGATGCTTCCGAACGCGCGCTTGGCGGCCGAAGGCTCGGTCGAGAAGCGACCATGTCCGAGATGCTCGGGTGCTGCTTCGAGTGTCGCCAGCAGCGACCGGAGGAACACCTGATTGTGCACCGCAGTGCGCGCCGCGCCGCAGACGATGATCGCGCACTCGACAGCGTCGGGGTACAGCGCCGCCCAGTGATAGGCCTGCAGCGCACCCATCGACCAGCCGTAGACGCCGGCCACCCGATCGACTCCCCAGTGGTCCTCGAGAAAGCGACGCTGGAGGCGGACGTTGTCGGAGATCGTGACCAGATCGGGGTATCCCGACGTGTTGGACGGACTCGACGACAGGCCGTTGCCGAGCATGTCGGGGATGACCACGAACCACCTCGTTGGATCGAGGATGCCGGTCGGTCCGATGAGCCATTCGAGGTCCGGATGCTGTGCGGAGTAGCTCGTCGGGTAGACCACGACGTTGTCCCTGGTGGCCGATAGCCTGCCATGCGTCTTCCAGGACAATCGCGCTCCGCGCAGGACCTCGCCCGATCGCAACGGAAGGTCTCCCGCCTCGAAGGTCCCTGTCTCGGTCGGCCAATCCACTGGACGTACCACCTCTCAACGCAACGGAGCGCTGGATCCTCGGCTTCAGTCAGACGGCCGCAACGATCCGAGCGGCCGTCTTGACCTCCGACACGTCCAACGGTACCATGCGGAAATCGATTGCATGGATTCGCACGGCGGCAGCGACATGGGCAACGCGAAGGGACGAACCACGATCGTCGATGTGGCGGCCGAGGCCGGGGTGCACCCGTCCACGGTGTCACGTGTTCTGACCGGCCATCCCGGTTCCACGATCCGACCGGCGACCCGCCAGCGTGTCCTCGCGGCCACCGATCGCCTCGGCTACCGGCCCTCGGTCCTCGCCCGTAGCCTCCGCCTGCAGCGGACGCTGACGCTCGGGATGTTGGTCCCGGACATCACGAACTCCTTCTTCTCGTCGATCATCAAGGGGGCCGAGGACGCAGCCCGCCGGCGGGGCTACAACCTCATCCTGTGCAACTCGGAGGACGACCCGCTACGCGAAGCGACCTATCTGCGTGTGCTCCGCGATCGCCAGGTCGACGGCCTGCTCATCGCGTCCTCGCAGATGACCGACGACACGATCACCGAGCTGCGCCAGGAGGCCTTCCCGTTCGTCCTCCTGAACCGAGCGACCGAGAGCGCCGAGGATCTCGCGGTGGTGGTCGACAACCACGCCGCCGCCTTCGACGTGGTCGCCCACCTCGCCGCACTCGGCCACCGCAGGGTCGGCCACGTCGCCGGGCCCCAGAACACGACGACGGGCGTGGACCGGCGCGAGGGTTACCGGGCCGGGGTCCTCGCGTACGGCCTGGCCGACGTCCCTGAGCTCGTGGTCGAGGCCACCGCATTCTCCGAGGAGGCTGGCCACCGGGGGCTCGGGATCATGCTGGCCGGATCCGCCCGGCCGACAGCCGTGTTCGGCGCCAACGACCTCATCGCCATCGGCATGCTCCAGCGACTCCGCCAGATGGGCATTCCGGTCCCCGGCGGCCTCTCGATCGTCGGCTTCAACGACATCCCGCTGGCCGGCCTGCTTGAGCCTGCGCTGACGACGGTGTGCGTACCTCAACTGGCGATGGGAGTTGCCGGCGCCGACCTGCTCATCGACCGCCTGGAAGGTCGACCGATCGGCAAGGTCCGCGTGACCCTCCCGACCGAGCTCGTCATTCGCGCCTCAACGGCCGCCCCGGCCGCACCGTTAGGGAGTCCCACATGACTACTGGAGTCCAGCCGTGACCCGTCTTGTCGACCTGACCCAGCCCTGGGGCGATCGGATGCCCACCTGGCCCCAGTTCGCCTCGATCGAAGTCACGGACATCACGACGCATCACCGGGACCGCAAGAGCACGATGCTCGTGAAGACGAATATGCACACCGGCACACACATCGATGCGCCGAGCCACTACTGCGAGACCGGCCGGGACCTCGGCAGCATCGAGCTGGATGAGCTGTACGGGACGGGCTTGGTGATCGACCTCCGGCCGATCACCAAGCCCTGGAGCCACTACAGCCTCGCCGACATCGAGGCCCAGCTCCCGCCTGGCGAGTCGATCCGCGAGGGCGACATCGTCGTGCTCTACACGGGCTGGGACCGCTACAACTGGACCAAGCCGACACGCGACGACGTGACCTACTTCGACCGTCATCCGGGTCCGCAGCCCGAGGTCATCGATTTCC
Organism: uncultured Chloroflexia bacterium; assembly: GCA_963746865.1. Classification (GTDB taxonomy): domain Bacteria; phylum Chloroflexota; class Limnocylindria; order Limnocylindrales; family CSP1-4; genus SPCO01. The sequence goes on along the minus strand of CAVVDB010000004.1, from coordinate 118,911 downwards.
TCATCGGCAAGCGGATCAAGTGGATCGGTGCGGATCTCGCCTCGATCGACCACTCCCTGAACACCCGGGTGCGCCAGATGCGACCCGATCTGGTCACCGAGTACGAGACGCTGACTGGTCGGCCGATCGAGACCACGCTGCCGGTGAAGGATGTCGAGTACATCCACTACGCGACTGCACGGAATGACATCTCGATGCTGGAAAACCTCGGCGGAGAGCTCGCCGAAGTCGCCGGCCGACGCGTGGACATCGGCGCCTTCCCGTGGCGCTGGCAAGGAGGCGAGGCCAGCATCTGCCGCGTCGCAGCATTCGTGGAGCCGTAGAGATGACCTGCACATGACCATCGACAACGCCACTGCGCTCGACCTCTACCGGGTGATGCGAAGGATCCGCCGCTTCGAGCAGCGCTCAGCGACGCTCTTCGGCGAGAACAAGATCTGGGGCACGATCCACAGCTACGCCGGCGAGGAGGCGATCGCGGCGGGTGTCTGCGCCCACCTCCGCGACGACGACTGGATCACGTCGACCCACCGTGGTCACGGCCACTGCATCGCCAAGCGGGCCGACCTCGGCAAGATGTATGCCGAGCTCCTCGGGCGCGAGACCGGCTACTGCCGCGGTCGGGGCGGTTCGATGCATATCGCCGACACGTCGAAGGGCAATCTTGGGGCGAACGGGATCGTCGGCGGCGGCATCCCGATCGCGACCGGCGCGGGCCTGACCGCACGCCAGCTCGGCACAGATCAGGTCGCCGTCTCGTTCTTCGGCGACGGGGCCGCCAACCAAGGCACATTCCACGAGTCGCTCAACCTCGCGGCGATCTGGAAGCTGCCGGTCATCTACGTCTGTGAGAACAATCAGTACGCCGAGAGTCTCCCTGTCGGCAAGGCGTTCGCGACCGAAGACATCGCTTCGCGGGCGGTCGGCTACGGGATGCCTGGAGTCAACGTCGACGCTCGCGACGTCCGGCTCGTCTACGCGGTCGCCGGCGAGGCGATCGCGCTGGCCCGGGCGGGAGGCGGGCCGACCCTCATCGTCGCCGAGGCCTACCGGCACGAGGGCCACTACTACGGCGACCCGCAGCACTATCGGGCGAAGGCGGAGATCGAGGTTTGGCGGGCGACGTTCGACCCGATCATCAACGCCCGTGCCTGGCTGATCTCCGACGGCGTGGCGACTGAGGCGGAGATCGACGTGGTCGACCGCGAAGTGGATGACGAGACCGAGGCCGCGATCGCCTGGGCCGAGACCGGCCCGATCGCCTCGCCGATCACGCCCGAGGAGATCTATGCCAGCTACTGAGACGGCCCCGGCGGGGGCTCCTGGCGCGACGACCGAGCTGTTCTACGCCGAGGCCCTTCGCGACGCTCTGCGCCTCGAGATGCAGCGTGACCCGCGGATCCTGGTCATGGGCGAGGACATCGCCGAGCATGGCGGCGCGTTCCAGGTGACCGCCGGACTGCTCGCGGAGTTCGGGCCCGAGCGCATCCGCCAGACGCCGATCAGTGAGATCGGGATCGTCGGAGCCGGCGTTGGCGCCGCGCTCACCGGTCTCAGGCCGGTCGTCGAGCTGATGTATATCGACTTCTCCGGTCTGGCGATCGACCAGATCGTGAACCAGGCCGCTCAGAACCGGTTCATGTTCGGCGGTCAGGCCCGGGTGCCGCTCGTTGTGCGTACCCAGGGTGGCTCCGGCAGAGGCAACGCGGCGCAGCACTCGAAGTCGTTGGAGGCGTGGTTCACGCACGTGGCCGGCCTGAAGGTCGTGATGCCGGCCACGCCCGCCGACGCGAAAGGCCTCCTGACCGCGGCGATCCGGGACGATGACCCGGTCATGTTCATCGAGCACAAGCTCCTGTACCGGACCAAGGGGCCGGTACCGGATGGTGAGTACGTCGTCCCGCTCGGCGAGGCCGACGTGAAACGCGAGGGAAGCGACCTCACGATCGTGACCTGGTCGCGTGCGGTGCTGTTCGCGCTCGAGGCCGCGGCGAAGCTGGCCGCGGAAGGGGTGGACGCCGAGGTCATCGACCTGCGCTCGCTCGTGCCGCTCGATCGGGCGGCGATCCTGGCGAGCGTGCGGAAGACGCGGCGGCTGCTCGTCGTCCATGAGGCGATCAAGCGCGGCGGCTATGGCGGCGAGATCGCCGCACTCGTGGCCGAGGAGGCGTTCGACGATCTCGACGCCCCACCGCGCCGACTCGCCGGCGTCGAGACGCCGATCCCGTACGCGGCGCATCTCGAGCGCGGCGTCATCCCGCAGGTGGAGGACATCGTCCGCGTCGCGAAGGAGCTCGTCGGATGAGCGTGACCTCGGTCATCCTGCCGAAACTCGGCCTGACCATGGACGAGGGCACGGTCGTGGCCTGGCTGAAGCATGAGGGCGATCGGGTCGAGGCGGGTGAGATCCTGTTCGAGGTCGAGACGGACAAGGCCACCATGGAGGTGGAGTCGCCAGTCGCCGGGTACGTCCGCAAGCTGCTCGCCGCCGCCGGGGAGACCGTCCCGGTCACGCAGGTCATCGCACTCATCTCCACGACGGCCGACGAGCCCGTGGCCGTCCCGCCGGGGCAGGTCGCGCCGGAGCCGTCAGTTGCCGTCGAGACGCCAGCACCACCCGTCACGGCCCTGCCTGCGGAGGGGAGGATCGTGGCCAGCCCCGCGGCTCGCAAGCGGGCCAAGGAGCTTGGCATGGATCTGGCCCTGGTCCGTCCGGCCAAGGGAGGCCGGATCTCGGTCGAGGACGTCGAAGCGTCCGCGCCTCTCCGGGCCACGCTCGTGACTTCGCCGGTCGTGCCTCTGGACGCCCCGGTAGCCGCGGTCGCCCGCGCCCCGCTGTCGCGGATGCGTCGGACGATCGCCGAGCGGATGACCCAGTCGTTCCGCGACGTCCCACAGTTCTCGGTCTCGCGCGACGTTGACATGTCCGCTGCGAATGCGGCACGGACCGCCGCCGGCGTGTCATACGCGGACGTGCTCATCTGGGCGGTCGCGCGCACGCTGCACGACCATCCGCGACTCGCCATGCGCTACGACGCGGAGGGACTGATCCAGGCGGACGGCATCCACCTCGGCATCGCGGTCGCGCTCGACGACGGGTTGCTCGTGCCGGTCCTCCGTGACGCCGACGCGAAGGATCTCGCCTCGATCTCGCGCGAGCGGGCGGAGCTCCAGGGGGGTGCCCGCGCCGGGAAGCTCCCGGTGGATGCGCTCATCGGCGCGGTCTTCACCGTTTCCAACCTGGGCCAGCACGATGTCGATCGCTTCACTGCGATCGTGAACCCGCCCGAGGCGGCGATCCTCGCGGTCGGTCGTGTGCGCGACATGGTCGTCGCGCGCGACGGCGTGGCGGTGGTCGCCCCGGTCATGACGCTCACGCTGTCGGTCGATCACCGGGTCGCCGACGGCACGCACGCAGCGGCGTTTCTCGCCGATCTCGCGGCCCGGCTTACGAGCGGCCAGCTGTGAAGCGCGGCCCGCTGGTGCCCGGCAGGTACCACCTGGCCACCGGCGTGGACTCGCACGCACGTCGGATGGGCGAAGGCAACCCGTGCGTCGTCTCCAGGAGAGCCAGTCGATGAAGGCACTCGTCTATTCGAAGCCGAACGAGGCCGCTGTCCTTGAAGTCGACCCGCCGGCGATCGGCCCGGACGACGTCCTCGTGCGGTCTCACGTGGTGGGGATCTGCCATTCCGACTTCGAGCTCCTCGAGGGGCGCTACATCATCGGCTTCGAATACCCGATCACGCCCGGACACGAGTGGTCCGGTGAGGTCGTCGAAGTCGGTGCCAACGTCAAGGACCTGGTGCCCGGCGCCCGCGTCGTCGGCGAGTGCGTGGTAGGGCAGGGCGGGCGCGACCATTTCGGGTTCAGCATCAGCGGCGCGGCGGCGGAGTTCTTCCGGGCTCGCGGCGAGTGGCTCCACCGGATCCCTGACCATCTGAGCTACACCCAGGCGGCCCTGGTGGAGCCGTTCAGCGTCGCCTACAACGCCACGGTCTGCCTGGGTGGCGTCGATCCGAGCGACACCATCGCGGTGATCGGGTCGGGCCCGATCGGACTCCTCGCGATCATGGCTGCGGCCGCCAACAACGCGCGTGTCGTGGTGATCGAGCCCAAGAGTCGGGCGCCGGGACAAGGCGCTGGAGATGGGCGCGATGGCGGCCCTTGATCCGACCAGCGAATTGTTCCGGGATGGCGTGGCCGAGCTGACCGCCGGGCGCGGATTCGACGGCGTCATCGAGGCCGCGGGTGTCCCGGCGGCCATGGCCCTGGCCCTCGAGGTCGTCGGTCTGCACGGGCGGATCGCATTCGTCGGGATCAACATCGGTTCGAGCACGCCGGCAGCCCTTGGGCTCATCCAGTCAAAGTCCCTGCGCGTCCAGGGCATGATCGGTTCGGTCGGGGTCTGGCCGCAGTCGATCCGCTTCCTGGCCAGCGGGGCCATCGACCCGGCGCGGATCGTCACCGCCAGCTTCCCACTCGAGCAGGCGGTCGATGCGCTCGCGGCGGCCCGTGACACCGACACCAACATCAAGGTGCACATCCAGACCGCACTGTGACGACCGCGGTCGTCAGATCCGGATCACTCGGGGGCTCCTCGCCGGAACCGGCGTCCGCGGCTCAGCAGTAGCGAGCCGATCCCGAACGCGGCCAGCGTGACGACCAGGATCACGGTCGCCAACGCGTTGACCTCCGGGGTGACCCCGAACTTGATCTGGGTGTAGATGTACAGCGGCAGGGTCGTCTGCGGCCCGATCGTGAAGAACGTGATGACGAACTCGTCGATCGAGAGGGTCACGCTGAGCAGGGCTCCCGCGATGATCGCCGGCGCGATGAGCGGCAGGATGATGTGCCTGAGGGTCTGCCCCCGGTTCGCTCCGAGATCGGCGGCCGCCCATTCGAGACGCCGGTCGAAGCCTTGCAGCCGGGCCGCGACGATGAGCACCACGAACGATGTGCAGAACACCAGGTGGCCCATGACCACCGTGTGCAGCCCGAGCTGGAGGTCCAGGGCGCGGCGGACGAAGATGAGCAGGCCGATCCCGATCAGAACGCCCGGGATCATGATCGGCAGGGTGAACAACAGCCGGCTCGTGCCGGCGAACCGGCTACCGCCCCGGACCAGCGCGAACGCAGCCGTCGTTCCGATCAGCGTCGCCAGCAGCGCGACCGCGACCGCCACTTCGATCGAGTTGAGAAGCGCCGTGTGGATGGCGCCGTCGCCCAGCATCACCTCGTACCAGTGGGTGGTCAGACCGGTGATCGGAAACCCCGGGTTGTCCGCGTCCTGGAACGAGAACAGGATGAGGAAGGCGATCGGCAGATAGAGGAACACCAGGATCGCGCCGGCCAGGATCGCCAGGATCGCTCGCGTCTGCCGGGCGAGCGGGCTGACCGGCATCGTTTCGAGCGCGCTGATCCCCTTAGCCACGGGCGACCACGTCCTCGACCCTGAGGTATCGCCGGAAGATGATCAGCACGACCGTTACGAACGTCGCGATCACGATCGCCAGCGCCGCCCCCTCGGGGACCTGGGACTGCTTGAAGAAGTTCACGACCAGGTTCGCGATGAGCGTTCCCTGGGCCCCGCCGACCAGGGTCGGCGTCAGGAATTCGCCGAGGATAGGGATGAACACGAAGATACAGGCGGTGATAAGGCCGGCCCGGATCTGGGGCACCAGGATGTGACGGAGCGCCTGGTCGGGGCGCGCGCCGAGGTCCTGGGCCGCATTGAGCTGGGTGAAGTCGAACTTCTCGAGCGCCGCGTAGAGCGCCAGCGCCGCGAACGGGAAGTAGACGTACACGAGCACCACGAAGACCCCGAGGTCGTTGTATGCGAGCAGGGTCGTGGGCTCCTTGATCAGGCCGATGCCCATCAGGAGCTGATTGAGGGCGCCGGATTCGCCCAGGATCGCCTGCCAGGCGTAGACCCGAAGCAGGTAGCTGGTCCAGAACGGAACGATGACCGCCAGCAGGACCACGCGCTGGACGCGCCGGCTGACGTAGCGGACGAGGAAATAGGTGAACGGCAGGGCAAGGGCGATGCCGACGACCGTTACCGCGGTCGCCACCACCAGGGTCTTGGCGAAGGTCCGGAGGTAGGTGGGCTGGTTGAAGAACCTGGCGTAGTTGTTCAGGTTCCATTCCGCGACGATATTGAACTCGGTGTTCGTCCGCCACAGGCTGAAGATCAGCATGATGGCCATCGGGATCAGGAACAGAAGGGCGAGCATGAGGAAGCCCGGCACGAATAGGGCGGCCCGCTCCAGCCGCGCGCGCGCTCCCCGCCCGGAACCCGCCAGCGGAGCCTGATCGGCCCCGCCGGCGGTCTCGGAGGTCATCGTTTTGGTCCGATGCCGATCCAGGGACTAGGCTCCGAACACCTCGTTGAAGGCGTCGACCGCCGCCTGGGTGGATGTGCCCGGACCCTTGAGGTCCATGGTCAGAACGGTTTCCGGCTTGTTGTACAGGAAGCGATCGGCCAGCTCCTGCTGGCCCTGGTTGACCAGGATCTTGTAGGCCGCCTCGTTGAACAGCGGTCGACGGTTGAGCATGAAGTTCGCGGCGATGTACTCGGCCTGGTTGGCCAGCTCGAGATAGGGCTTGATCAGCTTCTCGTTGGCACCGCCCTTGACGATCATCTCGGAGTCCATCCAGCCGATGGTCCCCTCCTTGGGCGTGAAGACCTTGAGCTCGGGGCCACCTTGGTCCTTGACCCGCGTCTCGGTCCCGAGGTTGCCGGTCGCGATCCAGGCCTCCCCGCTCTTGAGCGCGGCGACCGTGTCGGTAGCCTGGTTGGATAGCCTGAGGACGTTCGGCTTGAACTGGATGAGGGCGTCCTTGGCCTTGGCGACCTCCTCGGTGGTCATGCTGTACGACGACTTCGCGCCGGTCAGCTTGCCCATGTAGGCCATGACCTCGACCGGCTGGTCTTCGGTCACGATCCGCTTCTTGTACTTCGGGTCGAGCAAGACCGCCCACGAATCCGGTTCCGGCGAGACCTTGGCAGGGTCGTAGTAGACCTGGATCGGGGACCAGCCGAACGGGTACCCCAGGAAGCCTTCCGGCTTGGTCCAGATCGCGAACGACTGGGCGACCGAGTAGAGCTGCTTGGAGACCGCGAGCGAGGCCAGGTCAAAGGCCTCGATCAGGCCGTTCTCGAAGTAGTGGGGGACCCACAACGCGTCGCCCGACACCATGTCGAGCTGTCCGCCGACCTCCTTCAGCTTCGTGTAGGCCTCGATGTTGTCGCTGAACAGGGTCTGGTTGGTCTTGATGCCGGCGGTCTCCGCGATGATCTTGAGCTGGGCCGGGTAGGAGTGGTCCCCCCAGGTCATCCAGTTGAAGGTGCCGGTGGGAGCGGCCGCTGCGCTCGCGGACGGGGCCGCAATGCTCGGCGCGGCCGTGCCCGCTGCGGCCGTGCCCGCTGCGGTGGGTGCGCTGCTGGCCGCCGGCGAGCTGGCTGCGGTCGAGCACGCCGCGACGATGCCGCCGAGCCCCACGACCGCCCCGGCCGCTCCCATGACCTTGAGGAAGTGCCGTCGGTTGTAGTAGTCGCGCATCGAATCCGTCATTCCACGTTCCTTCCGTCGTCGAGGGGTCGGACCTGCCTCAGTCCGCGATCAGTGCGGCGTCGTCCGCGGGCCACCATACGCACACCTCCTCCCCATAATCCTCCTCCAGGCGGGTCGATCGGACGTTCGTGCCGTGCGGACGAACCGCAACGATATCGCCCGCATCCGATGTCAGCGTGATCCGGGTGTGGTCGCCGAGAAAGGCCACATTGACGATCCGGCCGGGGATCCCAGGGTCCGTGGCGGGCTCGTCGACCGGCCGCAGCCGGACGTACTCCGGACGCACCATGAGGGTCGCCGACCCGTCGGTCGAGCCGGTCGGGGCTGCCACCTGGCCCCGCCCAGGGATGGCGAAGACGCGTCGGCCGTCCTCCGTCGTCACCGACCCTGAGATGAAGTTCGTCTCGCCCACGAAGCTCGCCACGAACCGATCGACGGGATGGTCGTAGACCTCACGCGGGGTGCCGGTCTGCATGACGTTGCCACCCGACATGATGGCGATCCGAGTCGCCATCGAGAGCGCTTCTTCCTGATCGTGCGTCACGAAGACGAACGTTGTGCCGACCTGGCGATGGATCCGTGACAACTCGGTCTGCATCTGTTTACGGAGCTTGAGATCGAGCGCACCGAGTGGTTCGTCCAGGAGCAGGACCGCCGGTCGCTTGGCCAGGGCACGCGCCAGCGCGACGCGCTGCTGTTGCCCGCCGGACATCTCAGATGGCATGCGATGACTGAACCCACCGAGCCCGACGAGGTCCAGGTACTCACCCGTCCGACGGGCTACCTCGGGAGCAGGCAGCTTCTCCATCCGCAGCCCGAAGGCAACGTTCTGGGCGACGTTCATATGCGGGAACAAGGCGTAGCTCTGGAAGACCGTGTTGACGTTGCGCCGGTGCGGCGGCAGGTCGTTGACCGTGCGGCCCTCGATCCGCAGCTCACCCGAGGACAGGGGGATGAACCCGCCGATGAGGTTGAGCGTGGTCGTCTTGCCGCAGCCGGACGGTCCCAGCAGGCAGAAGAACTCGCCCGGCTCGATATCCATCGACACATCGTCGAGGGCGACCGTATCACCGTAGCGTTTCGTGACGTGGCGCAACTCGATGGCCGGCGTCGACGCGGCCGATCCCGAGCTCAATCGAGGCGCTCGATGATGCAGCGAGTCGGCCGACCAGAGCGGCCGCCAGCCGATCTCCTCGGGCCTGGATCGCGCTGTTCGAAACCGACGCGCACGCACGCCCCGACTCGCGGAAAGGGGCCCAGTGGACAGGAGGCGAGCATCGCACATCCTCTTGTGCAACCGTTTGTACGATGCTAGCGTCCGGTCCATGGCCCGTCAATACAGCGCTCCGTCGGCGCCTCGACAGCCGGCCTGATGACGCGCTCGAGCCCCCTCGCCCGGACCGTCGATCTCGACCCCGTTCGGAACGCGACGGAACGACAGGTCGGCGCCCGCTTCCAGGCCCAGTACCGTGCGGCCCTGGCTCGTCTGCCGACTGGGCGGCAGGTCTTCCACGGCCTGCCGTTCGAGCTCGGGCCCGGCTCGGATGCCCCACGCTGGATCCTCCTCGACGCGGCGACGACGGTCGACCTGCCGCCTGGCGGGACGGTCAGCCACGTCGTCGTCGCCCATCTGTGCGATGCGTGGCGGGACGACGCCGGCGAACGGCCGGCCGGTCTGGCCATCGGACATGTCGTTCCCATCGGCGAGCCACTCGCCCGGTACACCGTCGTGGATCGGACCGGCCGGACCACCAGCCGGATCATCCGGCGTCGGTTCGAGGTCAACGACGGGATCCTCGGCTGGGGGTCGGGCGCGTTCGCCGCGATCCCTCACCTCGCCAACGAGGTCGTCGACTGGCGCGGACCGCATGTGGCCCAGGGTCCCGGCCGGTACGCCGCCACCGGTCAGTCCGGGACCCTGACGATCATGCCCGGTGCATACGGCGCCAACCAGGTGGGCATGTCGGATTTCGTGCCGAGCCCGACCGACGATGCACTGTTGTGGCTTCACGCGATCGAACTTGGCGCTGACGCCGAACCGGTCGCCCTGCGCTTCGAGCCGCTCGCGAGGGGGCGGCCCGGGAGCGACCTGATCATCGCGGGCGTGACCCTGTTTCGCGGATCGGCCAACCCGCTGGTTCGTGGCCCGCGGTTCCAGATCCGGGTCGCCGGTCTCGAGGGGCATCCACCGGAGGTCGACCTCGGGACGATCATCCGGAGCCTTCCGGCGCCGGCGCCACTGCCGGCACTCGGACCCGAGACCGGGATCGTCGGCTGGGGAACGCCACGCGCCGGTCCGGACGCGGCGGGTTCCGGATCCAGCCTCATCGACCTCGCCATCGCGCCTGATGCGATCTTGAGCCTCGATGAGTGGAGCGTCACCGGGTCCGACCTGCTGACAGGGAACCCGCCACGCGACGCTGCCGGCCGCCGATCGATCGAGGTCCTCCGCCCGGCACGCGTTCCGGTCGAGGTCGAGATCGTGGATCGGTCGACCGGCGAACGGGTGCCCGGCCGGGTCCGCTTCACCGCCGCCGACGGTCGCTATCTGCCGCCGGTCGGTCACCGCGACGAGGTCAACCCAGGGTTCTATGAGGACACCGGCGGCGATCTCATCCTCGGATCGTCCGTCTACGCCTACGTCCCGGGCCGGTTCGCCATCGAGCTCCCGATCGGCGCGGTCGAGGTCGAGATCGTCGGCGGATTCGACCGTGTGCCGCATCGCTCAAGGATCGAGATCGACCCGTCGACGAAGCGCCTCGAGCTCCCACTCGATCGGACGATCGAGCTGCATGCCGGCCGCTGGGTCACGGCCGACAGCCACGTCCACTTCCTTGCTCCGTCCACGGCGCTCCTTCAGGCGGCGGCCGAGGACGTCGACCTGGTGAACCTGCTTGCGGCGCAGTGGGGCGACCTGTTCACGAACGTGACCGACCTGCCGTGGGGCTCGATGGCCGATCCGTCCGGTCGCCGGATCGTCGTCGTCGGGACCGAGAACCGCCAGAACATGCTGGGCCACCTTGCCTTGCTCGGTGCCGACCGGCCGGTCATCCCGTTCGCCAGTGCGGGCCCGCCCGAAGGCCGGATGTCCGGTGCCCTGAGCGTCCTCCTCGCCGACTGGGCGGATCGCTGTCGTGCCGCCGGCGGGCTGGTCGTGGCGGCCCATTTCCCGCTGCCCTACGCGGAGATCGCCGCCGACATCGTCGCCGGCAAGATCGACGCCATCGAGACACAGGCGCTGGCGCCCGGCCTCGACGATCCGTCGATGCTCGAGTGGTACCGCTTCCTGAACCTCGGCTACCGGCTGCCGGTCGTGGCCGGGACGGACAAGATGTCGGCCGAGGTCCCGATCGGAGCCGTCCGGACGTATGGCCACCTGCTGACCGACGGGCCGCTCACGTTCGAGTCGTGGGCAGCCGCCGTCCGGGCGGGGCGGACGTTCGTCACATCGGGCCCGATCCTCGAGCTCAGCGTCGAGGGTCGCGAGCCGGGTGACGTGATCCGTCTCCCATCAAGCGGCCGGCTCGAGGTCGTGGCCCGCGCGCGCGCCGCCCAGGCCGTGCTCAACGACCTCGAGCTCGTGGTCAACGGCCGGGTCGTGGCGGCCACGAGCGCGCCCGAGGCGACCGAGCTGGTCCTACGCGACACCATCGAGGTGGCGGCCGGGGCCTGGATCGCCGCGCGGTCACGCAGCCGGCATGAGATCCATTCGGCATTCGCGACGTCGATGGCGGCCCACACGTCGCCGGTCTACGTCGAGGTCGCCGGCCGGCCGATCGTCGCGCCGTCGGAGGAAGCCGACGTCGTCGAGCAGCTCATCGACGGTGCTCGGACCTGGGTCGCCGAACTCGCCGCGGTCGAGGACCCGACCGAACGTGACCGGATGGTCCGCTTCTTCGACACCAGCCTGGCGACGTTCCGACGTCATCGGCGCGGACCGGGACCGGCGGCCAGCGGGCGCTGACCCTGAGCCGTCGTACCGACGGACGCCCAGTGGGTCTCAGGATCAGGCCACTCCTGCAGGCACGGCCGCGCCCCGCGTGCTATCGCGAACGACGATCTCGACCGGCAGCAGCACGCCGTCCGGGAGCGTGCCTTCGTGGACCGCCCGGATGAGCGATGATGCCGCGACCCGGCCCATCTCCGCCGACGGCACGGCCACGGTCGTCAAGCGGGGATTGGAGATGCCCGCAAACGGGATCCCGTCGAAGCCCACGATCCCCATGTCGTCGGGGATCCGGACGCCGAGCTTGCGCAGTGCATCCATGAGCCCGAGCGCCAACTGGTCGTCATAGCAGACGAGCGCCTCGGGGAGGTCGGCCGCGATCTCGGCGGCGAGCTCGCCGGGGGCGCGCCAGGCGTCGACCGGGGCGGCGAACCTGCGCATCGGCGTCTCGATGCCTCGAGCGCGGAGAGTGGCGGCGGCGGTCTCGGCGCGGATCGTGTTCGATGCGCGGACGCCGCTCTCGGCGAACGCGACCCGCCGGCAGCCTGCATCGACCAGGTGGTCGACCGCGGCCCGTACCCCGCTCGCGTCGTCGGTCTGGATGACCCCCGGAACGCGTGGGCCATCGCGCCGTGGGAGGCTCCGGTGGTCGGGCCAGACGAGGACGAGCCGGTCTGGATCGACCCTCTCCCGCAGTTCCGTCGGCGTCAGCACGCCGGACACGACGGCGACCCCGTCGGTGACATGTTCGGCGAAGATCCGCATCGCGAGACGCTCGCGCATGGGATCCCGCTCGCCGGCCACGATCATCACGCAGTAGCCCTGCTGGCGCGCTTCCTGTTCGAAGGCCGACGCGACCTGGCCGTGAACCGGGTCACGCAGGTCGGGCAGAAGGAGGCCCAGGGTCCGCGTCCGGCGCATCCGCAGGCTGCGGGCCGCCGCATCCGGGACATAGTGCAGCTCGGCGGCCGCGGCCTTGACGAGCTGACGCGTGGCGGCGCTGATCCGCTGGTCGTCGGCGAGGGCGCGAGATGCGGTCGAGCCGGATACGTTGGCGCGCAAGGCGACGTCGTTGAGGAGGACCCGGCGGCGCGGGCCGTCCTGCCGACGCAGGTCGTCGTCCTTCGATGGCACGCGTCCGCGCCCCGCCTAGACCGCGACGCGAACGGCGCGGTCGGGCCGGGACACGACCTGGCTCAGCGTGGCATGCAGGCGTCCCCGTCCGGCCGATCCGGCACGAAGGCAGCGCAGGTCACCCGACCAGGCGACCGTGGCGGCGGGAAGATCGCGCGGAGAAGCTCGCACCGTTGACCGCACCATTCGATTGCAACCGATTGCGTCGACCGTAGCGTGGGGTCGGCGCGTCGTCAATGGCCCGCTCCCGAGCCGAGGCGTGGCCGGTGTGACGTCGACGCCGACCCGACCGACGACCAGTGCCATGAACACGGTGCGCCGCCGAGGGTCACGCCCGGTATTTGATCACGGCATCCCGGAACGCGGCCCCGACCTGTCGTGCCTCTTCCGGCCCGTCGCGCATGCCCAGGCCGAAGGGCGCCAGGTTCGGGTCCTTCACGCCGATCCCGATACTCATCGAGCGCTCGAGCAGGTCGTCCGTCTGGGGCAGCATGCCCACCCGGTACTCTCCGTGCGAGTGACCGGGGTCACCACAATCGAACGGGCAGCCCTTGCCGGTGATCGTCCGCTTCTCGAGCAGATGGTTCATCTTGCTGTAGGTGTGCCAGCCCGACTCGGACAGGGTCTTCGCCCCGACCTCCGCGGCGACGTTGTGGGCGATCTCCTTCGTCGGAAGCACGGCGACGAGGTGCGTCGCCAGGTCACCCTCCGGATCGGTCAGGGTCCGAAAGTCGATGATCGGGACCTCCTGGAGCATATCCTTGACGATCGCCTTGTTCGCCCGCAGGTGCGACGTGATCTGATCCAGCTTGCGAACCTGGCCAAGGAGGACGGCGCCCGACAACTCCGTCATCCGGAAGTTCATCCCGAGGAATGGCCGCGGCGCGTACTTCGACTCGAGCCGGTCGGGTGCATGACCCTGATCGTGCATCGCGAATGCGCGCTTGTAGAGCGTCTCGTCGTCGGTGACGATCATCCCACCGTCGCCACAGGTGATCGTCTTGAATTCGTTGAAGCTGAGCGTGCCGGCCGTCCCGAACCCGCCGACGGCACGTCCCTCGTAGGTCGCCCCGAACGCCTGGGCGCAGTCCTCGACCAGCGGGATGCCGTGCCGATCGGCGATCGCCTTCAGCTCGTTGATACGCGCCGGTGCGCCGAGCATGTGGACCACCAGGATCGCCGCCGTCCGGGGGGTGATCTTGGCTTCCACGTCGACTGGATCGAGGTCGAAGGTCTGGTCGATCTCGGCCAGGATCGGCGTGGCGCCGGTGTACACGATCGCGGAGATGGACGCGACATAGGTGAACCCGGGCACGATCACCTCGTCGCCGGCTCCGATGCCGAGGCTGAGCAGGGTGATCCATAGCGCCGCCGACCCACCGCCGTGCAGGCCGAGCGCGTAGCGGACGCCTACCAGCTCGGCGATCGTCCGTTCGATCGTGTGCACCTTTGCACCGAACGCGGGGTCGTCCGAAGGGCCGTAGCGGCTCAGGTAGCCACTCTGCAGCACCTCCATCACCTCGGCCGTCTCTTCGGCACCGATGAGCTCGATCCCTGGTCCGGGCATGGATGTCTCCTGTCTGCTGGATGTCCGCTACTGGATATCGATCCGCTGCTCGCGGCGTTGCCGGTCGCAGGCCGTGCGGACAGCGCCGACCGAGGCCTGTCCGCTGGCGCCGGCGACCTGCACGTCCCACCATGATCCGAAGCCGGGGACGCGCGTTTCAGGATCAGTCAGGACCGCGATCACGGTGATGCGGTCGGCCGTCCAGGCCCTGGCGAGCGCTCCGCGAAGCTCGTCCGGCATGTCCATGTAGATGCCCGATGCGCCCATCGCCTCGTCCATCGAGCCCTCTTGCGCAACCGATTGCAGAGACGGTATCATCGCGGTTCGCCTCACGTCAACATGTCGGTCGGGAGGGTGGCAGCGATGGCAACCGGGCTTGCTGGGCTGGCGACGCCTCTGGCGCATCCGCTCGATCTGTCGTTGGCCTGGAACGCCTCGGATGCTGATGTCGGGGCCCGCTTCCATCCCCTGTACGGGCAGGCCCTCGAGCGATTACCCGACGGCGCGACAGTGTTCCGAGGCCTGCCTTTCGAGCTTGGCAGGCGGGCGGCCGGACGGCGCTGGCTCCTGCTCGACGACGAGCTGACCATCGACCTCCGGGGCCACGGCCGGGCGAGCCACCTGGTCGTCGCCCACTTTGCCGACAGCTGGCGCGATGCCGCCGGCGAGCGAGCGCCCGGGACCCCCGTCGGCTGGGTCCTGCCGACCGGCGAGCCGCTCGCCCGATACTCGATCACGTTCGCCGATGGCGGGACGCGCGTCGTCGAGGTGCGCCGTCGGTTCGAGATCGCCGACGGGATCGTCGGCTGGGGATTCGTGCCGTTCGCCGCCATCGGTCACCGCGCCGACGAGACGGTGGACTGGCGCGGACCCCACCCTCGCCAGGCGGCTGGGCGCCATGTCGCCGCCGGCCAGGCCGGGCTGCTCGCGATCCTGCCCGGCTCATGGGGGGCCAACAAGGTCGGGATCGCCGACTTCGTTCCGACGCTCAGCGACGACGCGACATACTGGCTCCACGCGATCGCGCTGGGCAGCGACAGCGAGCCGGTCGAGCTGCGACTCGAACCCCTTGGCGGCGACCGGCCCGGCCAGGCGGTCGCCGTGGCGGCACTGACCCTCTTTCGGGGGACGGCCGACCCGCTGGTCCTGACACCTCGAAGGCAGTTCCTGGTCGAAGGCTCCGACGGCCCGCCCACGGTGGACCTCGGGGTCGCCATCGCGTCACGCCCGCTGTCGCTGCCCGCCGCCCGAACCCTGCAGTCGGCGCCGACAGGCTGGGGACCCGCCCGTCAGCCCGCGACCGTCGCGCCCGGCAGGGCAGATGATCCGTCGCGGACCCTCGTCGATGTCGCCACCGCGCCGGACGCACGGATCGGCATCGGCGAGTGGGAGGTCGCGGTCGCCGCGATCGGCTCAGGGATGTCCAGCCCCGACGGCCGGATCAAGATCCAGCCGCTAGATCCCGCCGACGTCCGGGTGACCGTGCGGGTCACCGTCGATGACGAACCCACCCCGTCGCGAGTGCGGTTCGTTGCCGCCGACGGGCGGTACCTGCCGCCCCTCGGGCACCGGGAGGAGATCAACCCCGGTCTCCTCGAGGACACCGGCGCCGGCGTGGTCCTCGGTGGGGACACCTACGCCTATGTCCCGGGCGGTTTCCAGATCGACTTGCCGGTCGGCGAGGTCGAGATCGAGGTCGTCAAGGGCTTCGATCAACGCCCGGTGCGCCGCGCGCTGCTCGTCGAACCTGGAACCCGCAACGTCGAGGTCGCGCTTGACCGGACGATGGACCGGCGAGCCGAAGGCTGGCGGTCGGCGGATACCCACGTCCATTTCCTGGCGCCCTCGACCGCCCTGCTCCAGGCGGCCGCCGAGGACGTCATGTTCGTACATCTACTGGCCACGCAACTCGGCGACGAGTTCACCAACGTGACGGACCTCGCCTGGGGCTCCCAGGCCGATCCCAGCGGTCGCCATTTCGTCGTCGTCGGGACGGAGAACCGCCAGAACGTCCTTGGCCATCTCGGTTTGCTCGGAGCACGTCATCCCGTCGTCCCGCTCGCCTCCGGCGGCGGCCCGGAGGGCCGGCTCGGCGGGGCCCTCACGGAGCTCCTGGGCGACTGGGCCGACCGCTGCCATGACGAAGGCGGACTCGTCGTCGGTGCGCACTTCCCGTTGCCGTTCGCGGAGATCGCCGCGGACATCGTGGCCGGCCAGATCGACGCGGTCGAGATGCTGACGTTCGCCCCGGGCCTCGACAGCCCGTCGATCCTCGAGTGGTACCGGTTCCTCAACTGCGGCTACCGGCTGCCGGTCCTCGGCGGTACCGACAAGATGTCGGCCGAGATGCCGCTCGGGGCGATCCGGACGTACGCCCGCCTCGATCCCGAGGAGGCCCCGACGTTCGCGGCCTGGTCGGCGGCCGTGCGGGCAGGACGAACATTCGCGACCGCCGGACCGTGGCTCGAGCTGTCGCTCGACGGGCACGAACCAGGCGACGTCGTGGCCCTGCCAGCCGGAGGCGGCCACCTCGAGGCGCACGTCCGAGCCCGAGCAGCCCAGCCGATCATCGGCTCGGTCGAGCTCGTCGTGAACGGTCGGGTGGTTGCCAGTGAGGAGGCTCAGCAGGCCACCGACGAGCTCGCGCTCGACGCCCGGATCAGGGTCGAGGCGGGAGCCTGGATCGCCGCCCGTTCGCGCAGCGATCACGAGATCCAGTCGGCCTACAACACCAGCATGGCGGCCCACACCTCGCCCGTGTACGTGGAGGTCGTCGACCGACCCTTGTTCTCGACCGCGGATGCCGAGGCGATCGTCACGCTGATCGACGGCACCGTTCGATGGCTGGAGACCATGGCCGCCGTCGCCGATCCGGCAGTCCGCGCCCGGATGGTGGACCGGATCGCGGCGAGTGGAGCCGTCCTCCGCGATCGCATCGGGACGAGCACACGGGAGCGTTCCTGACCTGAGGATCGCCTCGGTGTCCTGGGCCTAGGCGCCTCGTTCGCCGCGCACATACGGTCGACCCAGCGCCGCCGGCGCGCCCACTCGCTTGCGCACCGCCTCGCGCGATCCGATGACGACGACGAGGATGACCATCAGGTACGGCAGCATCTCGAGGAAGAAGGTCGCCGACCGCCCGGGGAGGAATGGGTTCTCGAAGCCGAGGATGATGTCGACGCCCTGGATGTCGATGATGAACTGGAAGATGGCCCCGAACAGGACCGCTCCGAATGCGGCGCGAAGGGGGCTCCACTGGGCGAAGATGACGAGGCCGACGGCGATCCAGCCGCGCCCGTTGACGGTCTGGTCGCCGAACCACCCGGGGTAGATGGCCAGGGTGATGGCGGCACCGGCCAGGCCGGCCAGCAACCCGCCGATGAACACGTACCCATAGCGCGTCCGATAGACGCCGATCCCCTGCGCGTCGGCCGCCGCCGGCGCCTCACCGACCGCCCGCAGGTGGAGACCCGGCCGGGTTCGCACGATCCACAGCCAGGCGGCCGGCACCAGGACGTAGCCGACGTACACGAGGACGCTCTGGTTCGTGAACAGGCCAGGCCCCAGGAACGGGATCTGGGAGAGGAGCGGGATCGTCAGGTTGGGGAGCCTGGCGACCTCGTCGGCGCTCGACAGGCCCTCGCCGAGGACACGCGCCAGGCCCGTTCCGAGGAAGGTCAGGGCCAGACCCGAGACCACCTGGTCGGCCCGGAAGTGGATGGTCATCACGCCGTGGATCAGGCTCAGCAGGCCGCCGGCCAGCATCGCCACCGCCAGTCCGAGCCACGGCTGACCGGTGGTCGCCGCGATCGAAAAGCCGGCCACCGCGCCGATCAGCATCATCCCCTCGACACCGAGGTTGAGGACGCCGCTCCGCTCGGCGAAGATCTCGCCGATCGCGGCGAACAGCAGGATCGTGCCGCTGGCGACGCCCGCCGCCAGGAGCGCGGTGAAGTCCATCAGGCCGTCGCCAGGCGACGGTCAAGGCGGATCCGATACCGGATCAGGACGTCGCCGCCGATGAGCGAGAACAGGATGATGCCCTGGATCATCGCCGGCACGCCGGACGGCTGGATCTCGCGGCCGGCGAGGATGAGCGCCCCGAACAGGATCGACGCGAAGATCACCCGGATCGGTCCGAACCGGGCGAGGTAGGCGATGATGATCGCGGTGAATCCGTAGCCCGGTGAGATGTGGTCCTGCAGGCCGTGGATGACGCCGGCCACCTCGCTCATCCCGCCCAGCCCGGCCAGCGCGCCCGAGATCACGAAGACCACGACGATCTTGTGCTTGATGTCGATCCCGGCGTAGCGAGCGGCCCGCGGACTGTCACCGATGAGCCGGATCTCGTAGCCCCAGCGCGTGCGTTCGAGGGCGACCCACATGATGATCGCGACGACGATCCCGAAGATGAGCCCGAGATGGACGGTCAGGCCGCCCAGCCCTGGGAAGGAGGCCGCGAGGTCCGTCAGGCGCGGCAGCCAGGCTTCGGGCGGGAAGGGCTCGGTCTCGGGAAAGCCGCCCTTGCTCCACGGCCCGAAGACCCAGTACTGGACCCAGAACAGGGCGACGTAATTGAGCATCAGGGTCGTGATGATCTCGTTGACCCCGAGACGCGCTCGCAGGATCCCCGGCACGAAGCCCCACAGACCGCCGGCCGCCGCGCCTGCCACCATCATCGCGGGGATGACCACGATCGCCGGCGTCCCGGCCGGAAGGATCGGGGCGAGGACGATCGCACTCGCTCCCCACGCCCCCAGCAGGAACTGGCCTTCAGCCCCGATATTCCAAAGGCGCATCCGGAAGGCGAGCGAGCAGGCCAGCCCGGTCAGGATCAGCGGGGTCGCCTTGACCAGCGTGTCGCTGATGGCCCCGACGCTGCCGAACGCCGTCTTGACGATATGGGTGAATGAGCGGACCGGGTCGCCCCCGACCAGCCAGATGATCAGCCCACTCAACAGCAGCGCGAAGGCCAGGGCCGCCAGGGTCATGACCGCGGCGAACCAGCGCGGCGCGTCGGTCCGGGGTTCCAGACGGAGGTTCATCGCCCGGCGCCCGCCGGGACGGCTGGGTCGTCCCCGTTGGTCTGTTCGGCGTCTGCCCCACCGGTCATCAGCAGGCCGATCCTGGCGATGTCGGCGCCATCGGTCGGGAACGATCCGACGATCCGGCCCTCGTACATGACGTCGACCCGGTCGGCGAGGGCCAGGATCTCGTCGAGGTCCTCGGAGATGAGCAGGACCGCGGTTCCCGCCGCGCGACGCTCCAGCAGCACTCGATGGACGGATTCGATCGCGCCGATGTCGAGACCTCGCGTCGGCTGGACGGCGACGATGAACCGCGGCCCGGTCTCGATCTCGCGGGCGAAGATCAGCCGTTGGAGGTTGCCGCCCGACAGGAGGCGGGCGTGGGTGTCGATCGACGGCGCCGCGATCGAGTATTCGTCCTTGAGGCTCTGGGCCAGCCCTCGGGCGGCCGCGTCATCGACGAACCAGCCGCGGGCGATCGGTGCGTCCCGGTAGCGTTTCATGATGAGGTTGTCGGCCATCGACAGGTTCGGGGACGACCCGACACCGGTCCGGTCCTCCGGCACGTGCGCCACCCCCTGGCGAATGGCCACGCCGGCCGACCGGTTCGCGACCTCCGTTCCGCCGATCGTGACACTGCCGTGGCTGGGGCGGAGCGAGGTGATGACCTCGGCGAGTTCGCTCTGTCCGTTGCCGGCCACGGCCGCGATCCCTACGATCTCGCCGGCCCTGACCTCCAGGGTCACACCCCGCAGCGCCGGCAGCCCCCGGTCGTTGTCGGCCTTGACGTCGCGGACCTGGAGCACGATCGGTCCCGGCTGGAACGGGGCCCGGTCGAGCACGTCGAACGTCTCGCGACCGACCATCCGGCGCGCCAGATCGGCACGTGACGTGTCGGCTGCCGCGATCCCGGCTGCGGTCACCTTGCCCCGGCGCATGACCGTGATCCGGTCGGCGGTGGCCATGACCTCGCCGAGCTTGTGGCTGATGAACACGATGCTGCGCCCGTCGGCCGCCATCGATCGCAGCGTGCGGACGAGCTCGTCGATCTCCTGCGGGGCGAGGACCGCGGTCGGCTCGTCCATGATCAGGATCCTCGCCCCGCGGTAGAGGAGCTTGAGGATCTCGACGCGCTGCTGCTCACCGACCGACAGCTGCCAGATCCTGGCGCGCGGGTCGACCCGGAGCCCGTAGCGGGCGGCGAGGTCGGCGATCTCCTGCTCCGACCGGTGTGGACGGAGCCAGAAGCGCGGCTGGGCGAGTCCCAGCAGCACGTTCTCGGTGACCGTCTGCGAGGGGACCAGGGTGAAGTGCTGATGGACCATGCCGAGTCCGGCGGCGATCGCGTCGCGCGGCGACCGGAACGTGACCGGCTGCCCGTCGAGGAGGATCTCGCCCGCGTCCGGCCGGTACAGGCCGGCCAGGATGTTCATCAGCGTGCTCTTGCCCGCCCCGTTCTCGCCGAGCAGGGCATGGATCTCGCCACGACGCAGATCGAAGTCGACCCCGTCGTTGGCGACGATGCCGGGAAAGGTCTTGACGATGGCGCGCGCCTCTAGGGCAGGCGCCGCCGTCGACTCGGTCATGGCAACGTGAAGAAGGCCCGCAGGCGATCGCCTGCGGGCCCCGTCACACCGCTACGGAGTGAGCTTGGGGAGCGGGACCGTGATCCCGTCCGCCCACCAGTACATGCACACCTTGCACGCGTTCCCCGGCGCGCCGGGCGGGAATTGGTCGAGGTCGGACTGCTCGAGCTTGGCACCGGCCGCCAGGATCTCCTTGCCGGTGTTGTCCTTGATCGGCCCGGCGAAGACGTCGAACCGACCGAAGGTGCCGGCCAGCATCTTGGCGAGGGTGTCCTTGACCTTGGTCACGTCGGCCGCGGGCAGGTCCGCGACGCCCTTCTGCAGGGACTCGCCGGCCATGAAGCCGAACAGGCCCATCGCCTTCGAGTCGGCGTCGAAGTACTCGTAGCCGGCCTTGTAGGTCTTGGCCTGGACCTGCTTCGCGATCCGGACGTACTCGGGGCCCCAGATCCAGTACGGGGCCGTCAGGCACGCGTCGTTCTTGCACGAGGTGGGGTGGTCGTAGGTCACAGCCCACTTGCCCTTGGCCGCGGCGGCGTCCGCGACCGCCGGCGTGTCAGCGCCGGTGAACACGACATCGGCGCCGTCGGCGAACAGGGAATCCGCCGCCGACCGCTCCTTCTGCGGATCGTGCCAGGTGTTGATGAACCTGATGTCCATCGTGCACTCGGGGCAGGTCTGCTTGACGCCGCGCATGATCGCGTTGCCGAGGCGGAGTTCCTCCGGGATCGGGAAGGTCGCCATGTAGCCGATCTTCGGGGTGCCGTCCTTCTTGGCACGCGATCCGGCCAGCATCCCGGCGAGGTACTTGAAGTCCTCCATCGCGCCGAAGAAGTTGCCGAAGTTCGTGCCGTTCGACTTGTAGCCGGTCAGGTGCAGGTAGGTGATGGCCGGGAATTCCTTGGCCACCGTCTCCATGTAGTTCATGTAGCCGAAGGAGGTCCCGATGATGAAATTGAAGCCCTTGCGCGACAGGCTGCGGAAGACCTGCTCGGAATCGGCGCCTTCGGGCACGAGTTCGATGTAGGCGACGTGCGAGTCGGGGATGGTCTTGGCGAGATACTGGAGGCCCTCGTAATGGGCCTGGCTCCAGCCGCCGTCGTCATGCGGCCCGATCAGGACCATCGCGACGTTGAACTTGCCGGACTCGATCTCCGGGATCTGCAGGGCGGGAGGCGCCGCCGAGGCGGCAGTCGACGCACCTGCGGTCGAAGCGGTTGGCGCACCGCCGGAGGTACAGGCACCGACGATGATCGCGGCCGTCGCCACGAGCGACAGCAGTCTGGGACGCGAGGCGGCCATGCTCAGTCTCCTCCAGATGGACGTCAGGAACCCGCGTCCGGACGCCGACATGCGCGCTCACGGCAGCACGCTCAGGGCCTCGAACCGCGCGGCTCCCGGACCGCATGGCCGTCGGCAAGGATATCCCCCGGACGGCCGTCATTGTGGACCGAAATCGGAACGAGGGTCAGTCTGGGTAGCGGAAGCTGGCGAGGATCTCGTCGAAGACGGCTGGGCTCAACCCCCCGGTGGTATCGGCCGGGCCGAGCGTTTGCCAGCGGACGTTCCAGAACGCGAACGCCAACACGATCGGCCGCTTGTCGTGGATCGTGAAGACGTGATACATCGCCCAACGCCCGGACGCCTCAGTGGTGAGGGTGACGGCAGCGCCTTCGAATCGGGCGGGTTTCCCCCCGAGCATCGTTTCGCCGCGGGTCTCATACGAGGCATCAGATGCCGGGGAGCTGACGAGCGCCTTCTCGAGTTGATCGACCGTATGGACGACGACGGTCTCACAGGTGGACCGACACAGCGTCAGGGATCCGTCCGTCGCTCCGATGCTGATCGACAGGGCAGGTTGCCCGCCACCGAAGACCGACCAGCCGTACCCGAACCATCGCACGCCCGGACCCCTTTTCGACTCGACGACATCCGCCTCCCCTGTGGCGGTTTGCTCCCAGGCCTTGGGCATCAACAGCTCGTAGCCGTCGTCAGGATCCACGTAGCGCACGAGCCGGGCGAAGGGCGGCACCGGTCTGGGGGTCGGCACCGGCGTCGACGTCGGTACTGGCGATGCGTTCGTGATCGGCTCCACAGAGGGCTCGACAGACGGTGCGACCGACGGGGCGATCGTGGAGATCGGCGGCACGATCGCCGGTCGTTCGTCGGGTGCCCGGCCCACTGCCAGGGCGGCGACGACCGACACGCTCACGCCGATGACCCCCAGAACCAGCAGCCAGCGTCGATCCCGGTCTCCGGTGCGCCGGCCCCTGGACGCCAGGTGGTGACCGACCCTCCGGGCGAGCCAGGCCGGGCGAGGCGCGATCGCCTGGGTGACAGCAGCGATCCGGGTCGGCAGGTCGGGCGGGACCGGGCCCGGCGCCCGCGCCGTCAGCCAGTCGGCGATCAGGCGGTCCGTCGGGACGCGGTCGAAGTCATCCATCGAGGTCATGTCGTTCGCTCCACGTGTAGGGTCGGGGCGCGGTCGTCCGCCTCCAGCGCGGCGCGCATCGCAGCGGTCGCCCGGTTGAGCCTGGACCGTGCGGTCCCGGGCGGGATCTCCAGGATCTCGGCGACCGCATCGAGCGGCAGCCCGACGTAGTGATGCAGGACGAGCACCGCGCGGTGGTCGACCGCGAGTCGCTCGAAACCGCGATCGAGCTGGTCGCGCGTCGCGATCGAGGCCTCCGGGCCGGCGCCGGTCGGCTCTCCTGGCGAGGACACCTGCAACTCGACCACCGACCGTCGGCGCTCCCGCCGGACCTGCCGATAGCACGCGCGGACCACCAGCCGGTGGAGCCAGGCGTCGAAACGGTCGGGGTCACGCAGGCCGCGGATGTCTCTCCAAGCAGCGACGAGTGCCTCCTGGACCGCGTCGGCCGCGAGGTCGCCATCGCCGACGATGAGGCCGGCGACCGCGTACAGCCGTGCCAGGGAGCCGGCGGCGAGCGCGGTGAACGCGTCGTGGTCGCCGGTTCGCGCCTGTTCGACAAGGTCTCGCCGCATCAGGTCACCCGTTTCACGCGATCGGCTCGACCGCGCTGTCACAAGGTAGGGCCATCTCACCGGGCCATTGGTTCCATCCTGCAGCCTCCGGTACCATCCGCACGTGTTCGAACGGACCGCGCTGCCTGCCGGGCCTCGCGTGATCAGCGCCCGGCTTCCCTCGGCGCGATCGGTCTCCATCGCCGCGTACGTCCTGGCCGGTTCGCGGCTCGAGACGGCCGGGCAGGTCGGGGTCGCCCATTTCATGGAGCACCTCACGTTCAAGGGGACCGCCGCCTACCCGTCGACCCGCGCCATCAGCGAGGCGATCGAGGGGGTGGGGGGCTCGTTCAACGCCGCGACCGATCGCGAATCCACCGTCTACTGGGTCCGCGTGCCGCGCCGGGAGACGGCCCGGGCGATGGACGTCGTCGGCGAACTCATCGTCCGACCCCGGCTCGAGGAGGCCGATATCCAGAGCGAGCGCGCGGTCATCATCGAGGAGATCCGCTCGTACCTGGACGATCCGTCCGAGTACTGCCAGATCCTGTTCCAGACGGCGATGTTCGGCGACGGGCCGCTCGGCCGGGAGATCTGCGGCGATGAATCGGATATCGAGGGCCTGCCGGCAGCCGCGATCCACGAGTTCTGGCGGACTGCCTACCGACCCGCCAACGCGGTGGTCGCCGTGGTCGGCGATCTCCCGCACGAGGAGGCGAAGGATCTCGCCTCGGCCGCGTTCGGCACGGGGAACGGCGCCATCCCGGGCGTCCTTCCGGCGCCGGTCCTGCCGGCCGGCCCTCGCGTTCGAACCGGCAGGCGCGCGACGAGCCAGGCGCAGATCTGCGTCGGTGTCCCCGGGCTGCGTCGCGATCATCCGGACAGCTGGACCATGGCGGTCCTCAATGCCGTCCTCGGCGACGGGATGAGCAGCCGCCTCTTCCTGTCGGTCCGCGAGGAGTTGGGGCTGGCCTACGATGTCTCGTCCGGCCTCGTCGAATACGCCGACGCCGGGGCATTGGAGGTCACGGCAGGCGTGGATCCGGCGGCCATCCCGGCGACCCTCGAGGCGATCATGGTCCAGCTGGCGATGCTGCGCGACGATCCGGTCCCGGAAGCAGAGCTGACCAAGGCCAAGCGCTACCTGTCGGGCGGCCTCGAACTGCGCATGGACGACACCCGTCACGTCGCCTCGTGGCTGGGCGGGCAGGAAGCGCTGCACGACCGGGTCCTGACGCTAGAGGAGGCGCTCGCCGCGGTCGAGACGGTCGACGCTGCCGCGGTGCAACGCCTCGCGGCGACGCTATTCCACGACGACGGACTCCTGCGCCTCGCGGCGGTCGCACCGGCCCGCTACCTGCGCGGGCTCGAGCGACACCTTCGGTTGCCGGCATGACCGCGCCCGCAGCCACGCCGCGCGAGGATCGCCCGAGGGCGAGGACCCTTGAACTCGTGCTGGCGCAAGCGCATCTTCGGCTCGGTTCGCTGGCACTGGCACGCGTCGAACTCGAGACGATGGCCGGGATGGGACGGCTGGATATCGAAGGGCTGATCGACCTGGCCGAGGTCCGCTGGCGGACCGGCGACCTGCTCGGGGCAGGGGAGGCCGCCAGCGCCGCGTTGCGTGACGACGAGGGTCCGGCGGTCGTCCTCGTCATCGCCGCCGAAGCTGCCGCTGCGCTCGGCCGACCGACCGAGGCACGCCGCCTGGCGTCGCTCGCGATGGCGAAGGCGGATGGCTCGATCGACCGCATCTTTGCGGGGATGCCGCGCTCCGGTGTCTGGCCCAGCGACGCCGCTGAACCGCCACCGACCGCCCCGACCCTGTTCGACCGCGACCCCGAACCGGTCGCCCATACCGAGGTCCGCGGATCGACCGGTCATGCCCGGCCGACGACCGAGCCAACGCCGGCTGCCGCGCCGATCACCTCGGTGGCGCTCGGGTTCTGGGATTCGGAGCCCGGGATGGAGGCGACCCGGGCGCCGATGCCCGATGCCGGCGCGGAGCTCGACGCGGGCCGGGCGGCGCTCGTAGCCGGCGCGGTCGACGAAGCGGCGTTCCGGTTCAGTCTCGCGCTGCGGATGGCCCCGGCGCTCGCCCCGGCGGTGCTGGAGGCGACCTCGGGCGCCCGGGGAACGACGCTCCTCATCGTGCGTGGGGATGCGTATCGGCTGGCCGGCCACGAGGACGAGGCTCGGCAGGCGTATGCGCTTGCCGCGCAGGGTGGGCTCCCGGAGCGCCGGCGTCGGCCCCGGCCGAGGCAGAAGACGAGGGTCGGGGCGGCCTCGGAGGCGGGAGGTCCGGGCGAGGACACCGTCAACGGCGAGGTCGAGGCGCCGCCCGACGAGCACGTGCCTGCGGAGGACGCTGCGCCAGCGGAGGACGCTGCGCCTGCGGCGGACACTGCGCCAGCCGACGATCAGCCCTCCGCCGAGCAGCCGCCGGCCGGCGAGGAGGCGACCAGCGAGGAGGACGCTGCGCCAGCCGACGATCAGCCCTCCGCCGAGCAGCCGCCGGCCGGCGAGGAGGCGACCACCGAGGAGGCCGTCGCGCCGGCCGACGATCAGCCCTCCGCCGAGCAGCCGCCGGCCGGCGAGGCCGCGACCCCCGAGGCCGAACATTCCGCTGAGTAATGCGGATCCGATCGTCCACGCTTGGTGGTGCTCGGATCCGTCCGATTCGAGGGTCGGCCACGCTCGATCAGGCCGGAAGACATTCGTGACCGGAATGTCAGGCACCGCGACGGGCCGGCCATGGCCGGGTGGTATGCATCCTGCTCATGCAAATCGCCCCGAACGAGCGTGGCCCACCCCCGGTTTCGTCGATCTGGGGGCATGGCCAAGCGTGCAAACCTCGGATCTGATGCCTGAGATGCATGACCGGCGGACCACCGCGCCCGGCGGGACCCGCGCTATCCGATACAATCCCGCGCGTCCAGCACGACCGCAGCCAAGGTAGACATGCCAGGCACCGAACGGACCCTCGTCCTCGTCAAGCCCGACGGCGTCCAGCGCCAGCTGGTCGGCCGGATCCTCGCCCGCTACGAGTCCCGGGGGCTCAAGCTCGTCGGGCTCAAGCTCGTCCGCGTCGACCGCGATCATGCCGAACGGCACTACGCCGCCCACCGCGGCAAGCCGTTTTTCGAGGGCCTCGTCGACTTCATCATCTCGGGCCCGCTCGTCGCCCTCGCGTTCGACGGCCCGAATGCGATCGCGGTCGTCCGCGCCATCAATGGCGCGACGCGTCCGCACGAGGCGGCGCCGGGCACGATCCGTGGCGACTTAGCCCTGGAGACAGCCCAGAACATCGTCCACGCGTCGGACAGTCAGGAATCGGCCGCCTTCGAGCTCGCGCTCTGGTTCTCGCCGGACGAACTGCACGACTACGAGCGCGACATCGACCGCTGGGTGCTCGCCCCGAACGAGTGACGGGCACGGCGTCGGGCCGCTACGGCGCCTCCGACCCAGACGGCGAAACCGGTGCGACGATCGCCCCGACATCGGCCGACACGCTCAGCCTCGGCGGCAACCCGGCCGCCGCCGCGGGCCCGCCGAATGCGCCTGCCGACGTCGCCAGCGCGAGCAACCCGAGGAGGACCGCCACGCAGCCGGTCGTGAACGCCCGGTTGGCGAGCCACGTCGTCCGCAGCCAGCGGCCCAGCCCGGTCACGTCGGGACGGGTCAGGTGGGGACGCCAGGCGTTGACAGGGTCGAGCACGCGATCGGGACGCGACAGGCCGATCACCAGCAGTCGCCCGTAGTAGGCGATCGGCAAGAGCGTGCCGATCAAGACAAGCGTGGCCAGCGGCGCGTCCAGGGCCAGTTCGACGATGGCGGTCCGTGCGTCGAACGCGACCATGCCCGGAAAGCCGACCCCCGCGATCACGACCAGGACGAAGGCCACGGCCATGGGTGGCGAGCGTCGGGCCCAACCGCGAAGGTCCGCCACACGTCCGGTCCAGAACCCCGCCCTGATCCCCGCGCACCAGGCCGCGAATGCGCAGCGGGCGACCACGAACGCAAGGATCCACATCCGGGCAGGTGCCCAGACGTCCGGGTCCAGCGCCGCCAGGGCGAGGACGACCACGCCTGCGTCGCCCACGATCGAATAGCCGAGGATGTGCTCGATGTCGTCCTGGACGAAGGCGGCGATCGCCGCCAACAGGATCGACACGATGGCGATGGCGATCACCAGCGCGCGCTCGGGCGCCAGGTCGACGAGCAACGGAGCGATCGAGGCGTCCACCCAGGCGAGCGCCACGATCGCCAACGACGCGGGGGCCAGGGCCGTCAGGATGGGCTGTGAGGTCTCGGGAACGACATCGGTCAGACGGGCCGCCCAGAGGTGGAACGGGATGGCACCGAAGCGCATCGCGACCGCCACTGCGAAGGCGAGGTAGGCAAGCCCGAAGACGACCGGCTGCGCCGCCAGCTGGCTGAGGTCCCGGCCGATCCAGGCCGTCGCGGCGATGGCCAGGCAGCCCGACACGATGACTGCCCGTGTTTCGCGGATCCCGATGCTCGCCCCGACCCGGCCGCCGCGCGGCACGAGCGTGACGAGGACCCCGAACAGGCCGCCCGCCGTGGCCGCGAGAACGGCAGCTCGCGGATCCACGAGCCCGAGTGTCAGTCCGACCGCCCCGAGGATGCCAAGGGTGACCGCCGGTGCGTCACGACGGGTCCCACCGGCCAGCCCGGCTACGGCCAGGCCGAGCCCGGCGAGCGAACCGAGGACGAGGAAGAGCCGCAGGTAGGCGGTCGTGGCCAGGCCGCTCACGTCGATGCGCACGACCTGGGCCGGATCGATGGCCGCCGCGGCCACGGCCGTCGCGACGAGCCCGATGAGACCGACGATCGCAGACAGACGGCCGCGTGCCCGAAGCGCGATCCCGAGTCCGGCGAATGTGAACGCGATGACGACGAAGGCGACCAGGCTCATGGTCGATCGATCGGATGGGCGTCGGGCAGATGGCTCGAGCGCGGCGCGCTCGATGAGCTCAGCTCGAACCCGTCGACGCCGTCGGTCCGGGCCGCGATGGCCAGGATCGCGCAGGCCCCGCCAAGGGCGGCGACCAGCCCGGCCGTGAGCAGCTGTTCCAGTTCGTCGGGCGTGCCGCCGAGACTGGTTCGGACGAGCAGGGTTCCGCCAAGCAGGAGACAGAGCCCGAGGCCGACCCGCAGGATGTCGCGCCCGGTGACCACCGGCAGGACGGCGAGGGCCGCCAGGGCGAACCCCGCGGCCGCCGCGATGGCCGGGCCGCCCGCCGGAGCCCCCAGCCCATGGCTCCCGTATCCGACCACGGCCGCGGCCACGGCCAGGAAGACCTCGGTCGGCCAGCCGACCAGGGAACCG
This sequence comes from uncultured Chloroflexia bacterium, assembly GCA_963746865.1. Taxonomy (GTDB): domain Bacteria; phylum Chloroflexota; class Limnocylindria; order Limnocylindrales; family CSP1-4; genus SPCO01. The sequence goes on along the minus strand of CAVVDB010000004.1, from coordinate 89,736 downwards.
GCCGTTCGGACGCGGTAGCCGCGGGTGGCGACCCACAGCAGGTAACCGGCCAGGACCGCCCCGACGAGGCGGGCGGCGAGCCCGAGCGGCGCCGCCAGCGGATCGGCGACGAACGGGGCGCCGACCATCGTGATGACCAGGCCGAAGATCGCCGTGCGCGCGTTTCGGGCGGACCCGGCCACGACGGCTCCGACCACGACCGCGAGCGCGACCCCCACGAGGGCCGGGTTCACGGCGGCCCGCTCATTGGGTGGTCGGCGCCAGCTCCGGGTAGGTGGGCGTCGGAAGGATCCCGAACACATCGAGCGGCCAGTAGCGCAACCAGGCACGTCCGATGACCTGGTCGTCCTCGACCGGTCCGAACGTTCGCGAGTCGGCGGAGTTGGACCGATGATCGCCCATCAGGAAGAGTTCACCCGCCGGGATGACCCAGTGATCCTCATCGCCCTGGACGGTCGTCGGTTGCGGCGGGTCGCCGGGTTCCGGGGCGAAGACGTACGGCTCGACCAACTCGGTGTCGTTGATGAAGACGTGACCGTCGCGGATGTCGACCGTCTCGCCGCCGAGCCCGATGACCCGCTTGATGAACGGCGTGTCGTCCTCCTGGATCCAGCGGTCGGGCGGGGTGAAGACCACGATGTCGCCACGCTTGTAGGTGTCGAATCGCGGGGTCAACTTATCCACCAGGACGTACTGATCGGGCTCCAGCGTGTGCTCCATCGATTGCTGCTGGACCTTGTACGGTTGGGCGATGAACGTCTGGATGACGAAGAAGATGATGAGCGTGAGGACGAGCGTCTCGACGATCTCGAAGAGACACCCGAAGATGGGTCGTCGGGTCACAAGAGCGGCAGTATAGGGGCTGGCCTTCGGACCCGCCGATGCGCCTTCGTCGGGTGCATAACCGCCCGGATGAGCGAGTTTGACCCGCCTTCACGCGCCTTGTTACACTCCGCGACGGCCTGCAAGGTCCCGCCCCGCAGCGCATAGCAGGGGACCCGGGCAGGTGCTCCCCGGTCGCCCGCACCCGAGCGGCGCACGCCACGCGCCGGGTCGGAACCCGGTCATCAGCCCAAGGTGGAGGACCTTCTGTCCTGATGGACGCCAGTACACTCCAGTTGATCATCCTGCCGGCGGGCATCATCGCCATCCTGTTCGCGGTGTACCTGGCCAGGGACGTCCTGGCGCGCGACACGGGGACCCAGGCGATGCAGGATGTCGCCGGGACCATCTATGAGGGCGCGGTCGCCTTCATCCGCCGGCAGTACACGACGATCGCGATCCTGGCCGTCGTCGGTGCCGTCGTCATCGGCATCGTCATCGCGCTGATCGAGACCGCCGAAGTCGCCGACGTGCCCAAACTGGCCGGGATCCCGATCGGCGTCATGACCGCGATCGCCTTCCTCGTCGGCGCCATCTGCTCGATGGCATCGGGGATCATCGGCATGTTCGTCGCCGTCAAGGCCAACGTGCGAACGGCATCGGCCGCCCGCCGGAGCCTCGTCGAGGCGGTCCAGGTCGCCATGCGCGCGGGCGCGGTCTCCGGGTTCCTCGTGGTCGCCCTGTCGCTCCTCGGGGTGTGGGGCATCTTCATGTTCTACTCGACGTTCGTCGGCGAGGTGACCGTCGCCGAGGCGCCGTTCCTCATCGTCGGCTTCGGCTTCGGTGCCTCGTTCGTGGCGCTGTTCGCCCAGCTCGGCGGCGGGATCTACACCAAGGCGGCCGACGTCGGCTCAGACCTCGTCGGCAAGGTCGAGAAGGGGATCCCCGAGGACGACCCCCGCAACGCGGGCGTGGTCGCGGACCTGGTCGGCGACAACGTCGGTGACTGCGCCGGGCGCGGCGCCGACCTGTTCGAGTCGACCGCCGCCGAGAACATCGGCGCGATGATCCTCGGCGTCGCGGTGTACGCGATCGCGGCGACGTCAGGCTGGCCGAACCCGCAGGCCTGGATCTTCTTCCCGCTCGTCGTCCGCGCCTTCGGGTTGCTGGCGACGATCGTGGCGATCTTCTTCGTCCGCGGCAAGGAAGACGAGAATCCGATGAACATGCTCAACCGCGGGTACTGGGTGACGACCCTGCTGTCCGTCGTGGGCCTGGCCATCACGACCGCGGTGATGATGAACACCAACGGCGGGACCGGCAACGGCGGCCTCCCGACCTGGGTCTACTTCTTCTTCGCCGGCATCGTCGGCCTGGCGACCAGCGTGGCCTTCGTGTACATCACGCAGTACTACACGGCGGGCACGTTCCGCCCGGTACGGGAGATCGCCGAGGCCTCCAAGACCGGCCCGGCCACCAACATCATCTCGGGCACGGCCGTCGGGTTCGAGACGACCGCGGTCACGGCGATCACGATCTCCATCGCGTTGTTCACGAGCTACTGGCTCGGCAGCCAGGCGCATCTCGTGTCGGCGACGGGCGTGGACGTCGGTGGCATCTTCGGAACCGCCGTGGCGACCATGGGCATGCTCATGACGACGGCCTACATCCTCGCCATGGACACCTTCGGACCGATCACCGATAACGCCGGCGGGATCGCCGAGTTCAGCCGAGCCGAGGCCGGCGCGCGGGAGATCACCGACCGGCTCGATGCCGTCGGCAACACGACCAAGGCGCTGACCAAGGGCTACGCGATCGCCTCAGCCTCGCTCGCCGCGTTCCTGCTGTTCAGCGCGTACATCGACAAGATCAACCTGATCCAGGGCCGCCGGATCGCAGCCGATGTGCCGGGGGCGGAACTTCTCAACTCGGTCAACCTCGCGAACGTCAACGTGTTCATCGCGGCCCTCCTGGCGGCGACGCTGGTGTACTTCTTCAGCTCGCTTGCGATCCGCGCCGTCGGCAACACCGCGCAGTCGATCATCGTCGAGGTGCGTCGCCAGTTCCGCGAGATGCCCGGGATCATGGATTACACCCAACGTCCGGACTACGCCCGCGTCGTCGACATCACGACGAAGGCGGCGCTCCGGCAGATGATCGCCCCGGGCATGGTGGCCGTCATCACGCCGATCGCCATCGGCGTGATCCTCGGCTTCGAGGCGGTCGCCGGCATGCTCATGGTGGGGACGATCTCGGGCGTCCTGCTCGCGACGGTCCTCAACAACGGCGGCGGCGCCTGGGACAACGCCAAGAAGTACATCGAGTCGGGCCACCTCAAGGACGACGACGGCAACGTCCTTGGCAAGGGTTCGGATGCCCATGCCGCGGCCGTCGTCGGCGACACGGTCGGTGACCCGTTCAAGGACACCGCCGGTCCGTCGCTCCACGTGCTGGTCAAGCTCCTCGCGACCATCTCGCTGGTGCTCGCCCCGCTCTTCATCCGGTGACGCGCCGCGCCTCGGGGGCGTGATGGACATCTATCTCCAGGCGCTCGTGATGGGGATCGTCCAGGGACTCACCGAGTTCCTGCCGATCTCGTCGTCGGGGCACCTGATCATCGTGCCGTTCATGGTCGGCTGGACCGACCCCTTCATCACCTCGCTGGCGTTCAGCGTGATGCTCCACATCGGCACGCTGGCGGCCCTGCTGGTCTATTTCCGGACCGATTGGGTCCGCCTCGTCCCGGCGGGGTTGTCGGCGATGCGCGATCGGACCTTTGCGGCCGACCCGGATCGTCGGCTGGCGTGGCTGCTGGTGGCCGCCACCATCCCGGCGGCCCTGGCCGGTTTCCTGCTCAACGACCTGATCGAGACCGCCTTCCGCGAGATCGGCCTGGTGGCCGTGACCCTCGTCGTCGGGGCGGTGGGCCTGTGGCTGGCCGACCGGTGGGGGGGCCGGACGAAGGGCGTCGAGGATGTGACCTTTCCGATCGCCATCGGGATCGGCGCCGCGCAGGCCCTCGCCCTGGTGCCCGGCATCAGCCGTTCCGGGATCAGCATCTCCGCGGCCCGCCTGGCCGGCCTCGACCGTGAGGCAGCGGCGCGGTTCTCGTTCCTGATGGCGACCCCGATCACCGCCGGTGCCGCGCTGTTCGAGATCCGCAAGCTCGTGTCCGGTGATGCCGCGGTCAGCGTCAGCATCGGCCCGCTCATCGTCGGGATGGTCGCGGCCTTCGTGTCCGGGATGATCGCCATCGGGTTCCTGCTCCGCTATCTCCGGACGCGTTCGCTGAACATCTTCGTGGCCTATCGGCTGGTGCTGGCGGCCATCGTGGTGGTCGTGTGGCTTCGGTAGTGGATGACAGGGACGCGACATGGAAGTCATGAAGCAGCTTCGTCAGCGCGCGATCCGCGATCTTGTCGAGCAGCGACCGATCCGCACCCAGCAGGAGCTCGCGGCCGCCCTCCGCGAGCGTGGCTTCCGGACCACCCAGGCGACGATCTCGCGCGACGTGGCCGAACTGGGGCTGATCAAGGTGACTCGGGAGGGGACCGCGGCTTACGCCCTGCCGCCGCGCCTCATCGAAGCCGAGACATCGGGTGAGGATCGCCTGCGAAAGCTCATGCTGGACCTCCCGGTCGAGATCCACGAAGCGGGGCTCCTGCTCGTGGTGCGGACCCTGCCCGGCTCCGCGCACGCGATCGCTGCGGCGCTCGACCGTGCCCGCTGGCCCGAGGTCGCGGGCTCGGTCGCTGGAGACGACACCCTCTTCGTGGCGATGCCCGACCGCGGCTCGCTCCAGCGAGTGAAGCGCCGGCTGCTGCGACTCGCCGAGGGCAGCTGACAGTCGGTCTGGTAACGTCGAAGCGGGTCGTCGCGTCATGGAGTCGGACGAGGCCCATCTCGTTCGGCTGCCGAAGGTCCGGAGGGCGGAGCCCGTGGATCTCTACCGCGTCAAACCGGCGTTGCTGCGCGGTCTCGACCCGGTCCTCGCGCGTCTCGAGCGATCCGGCGTCCGACCCGATGTCCTGACCCTCGCCGCGGTCCCCGTCGGTGCCCTCGCCGGGGCAGCCATCCTCCTCTCGCCGTCGACGCCATGGGCGCTGCTGCTCGTCCCGCTGGCGGCCGTCGCCCGCCTCGTCCTCAACCTGCTCGATGGGGCCCTTGCGCGTCGGACGGGCCTGATCCATGCCCGCGGCGAGCTGTTCAACGAAGTCGGCGATCGACTCGCCGACGTCCTGATGCTGGCCCCGGTCGCCTTCGTCCCCGGCGCCCACCAGGCGACGGTCCTGCTCGGCGTGACGGTCGCGGTCCTGGCGAGCTTCACGTCCGTGGCGACCAAGGCCGCCGGTGGGACGCGCAGCTACCGCGGGATCCTTTCAAAGCCCGGTCGGATGGTCCTGCTGACCGTCAGCGCGATCGCGGTACTGGTCGTCGGGCCCCAGGCTTGGGGGCCGTTCGGACCGTTGCTCCTGATCGGCGCCTCGCTCACGCTGCTCGAGCGGCTCGTCCTGTCGATCCGGGAACTGCCGTGACCCCGACCCAGCTCGCCGCCGCGACCCTCGTCGTGATCGCCGGCATCGGCGTCGCCGCCGCCCTTCTCGTCGGACCGCTCCTCGGGCGCCGTCCCGGGGGGACCGATCCGAAGATCGTCCGGGCTCGGGCGATGAGCTATGCCGTCCTGGCCGGGATCCTGGCGGCCGCCATCGCCATCGGCCTACCGGCACTGACCGTCCTCCTGGCCGCGATCGCCGCGGTCGCCCTGCTCGAGTGGAGCCGTCTCGCCGACCTGCCCGTCCATCACGTCGTGGCGCTCCAGGTGGCAAGCATCGCGGTCATGGTCGCGACCGCGCTCCGTGGAGCTGGCGCCGCCGATCTGCTGGTCGGCGGGCTGGTCCTGGCCGGCGCCCTGATGCCGGTCGTGCGGGCTGATACGACACGGGCGATCCGCGACTTCGGCGTGGCCGCGGTCGGGCTGATCATCATGAGCGTGATGCTGGCGCATGGGGTGGCGCTAGCCGCCGAGCAGGGGGAGACCGGCGTCCTCCTCGTGGCGGCGGTCTGCCTCGGCTGCGCCGGGTCCGACGTCGGCGCGTTCATCGTCGGCAAGCGGTTCGGGACCGTGCCGCTGGCCCCGTCGCTCTCGCCGTCGAAGACCCGGGAAGGGCTCATCGGCAACATCCTCGGGGCGGCGGTCGGCATCGCCGTGCTCGCGCCCGCCTTGTCGTCGATCGGCAACCCGCTCCTGCTGCTCGGCCTCGTGGTGATCGTCGGGTTCGGCTCGGTCTGGGGCGACCTCCTGGAGTCCGCGGCGAAGCGCGAGTTCGGAGTCAAGGACGCCGGCACGTGGCTGCCGGGGTTCGGCGGGATCCTCGACCGCGTCGATTCGCTGCTGCTCGCGTTGCCGCTCACCTATTGGGCCGTGCGGATCCTCGACGCGGCGTCTGCCTGACGTGACGGCCTGGCAACTCTCACGGGCCGCAGGCGTCGGGCGCGAGATCGTCCACCGCCTCGTGGGCCCGGTCCTTGGCGAGTTCGTCGGCGGACCGCGGATCGAGGGCCGGGAATGGCTTTCCGACCTGCCACGACCGTTGCTCATCTGCCCCAACCACCAGAGTCACTTCGACATCCCCGTCCTCCGCCGCGCCCTGGGTCGTCATGGCCGGCATCGCCTCGCCATCGCGGCCGCCGACGACTACTGGTTCCAGCGGCCGGCCTACCGGCTCGTCGTGTCGTGGTTCGCGGCCGTTCCGTTCCGTCGGGTCGGTCGCGGCGCCGAGACCATCCGAGCGGTCGAGGCCCTCCTCGACGAAGGCTGGCGAGTCGTCATCTTCCCGGAAGGGACCCGGAGCCGGACCGGGGCGATCGGCACGTTCAAGGCGGGCGTCGGACTCATCGCCGTCCATAGCGGGGTGCCGGTCCTCCCCGTCCGGATCGACGGTCTGTGGGAGGTCCTGCCGCCCGGCAGCCGGCGACCGCGGAGGAGGCGGACGAGCGTTCGCTTCGGCCAGCCCCTTCTCCCGGCCGAGGGTGAATCGGCGCGGGCGTTCACCGAGCGGCTGGAGGCGGCGGTACGAACCCTGTGACGGACGCGGCGCTCGTCGCCTGGACGAGCGAGCCCGTCGTCCTGGCCATCCTGCTCCTGTGGGGTCTCGGCGAGGCCGTGGTGCTGCCGATCGTTCCCGACGTCCTGCTGGGCGTCATGGCCCTGGCCACGCCGGCAGCGCTGGGACTCCCCCTGGTGGCCGCCGTGGTCGGCGCGGTCATCGGGGCGCTCGTGCTCACCGACCTGTGGCGAGATCGTCCGGCGCTCGTGGCGCGGCTCATCGCGCTTCAACCTGGCCTCGGGCCTCATGGCATGACGCAGGCGCAGGGGCGGATCGAGCGCGACGGGGCCGTCCGCGGCTTCGCGCAGGTCGGACCCGGGTTGCCGCTCAAGGCGTACGTCGTGGCGCTCCTCGACCTGCGCGGCGACCCAGGGTGGCGCGCGATCAGCCGCCTCACCCTGGTCAACCGCGTCACGCGGCTGGTCCCGGTCGTCGCCGGCTTCGCCCTCGTGGGCATCCTTGCCCGCGCCGCCGGTCTCTCGCCATCGGCCGCCGTCCCGATCTACGTCGTCGGCTGGACCACCTTCTACCTGGCCTTTTGGTGGGTCCGACGCGCCTAGCGATGACGCTCCGCGGACGAGACGGGATGTTTTGACACGCTCCGCCGACGCGACTACCATTCGCTCCCGGTCGGAACTTCAGGCGCGCGGCTCGGCTGCTGGTCGCCTGGAGTTCTTTCCTTTATCGAAGACCGCCCAGCACGGTCTGCCCACAACCGACCCGACAGCAAGCGGGGGCCTGCGACCGTGAACAACAAGCCCACATACCTCTCCAAGGAGGGCCTCGAAAAGCTCCGCTCGGAGCTTGACGAGATGGTCTCGGTCAAGCGACCCGAGGTCGCCAACCGGATCCATGACGCGAAGGAACACGGCGACCTGTCCGAGAACGCCGAGTACGAGGACGCCAAGAACGAGCAGGCGTTCGTCGAGGGCCGGATCCAGACGCTCGAGGCGCTGATCAAGAACGCCACCATCATCGACGAGCACCACTCGACCGACCACGTCCAGATCGGCTCGACGGTCGCGGTCGAGAGCCCCGACGGCAAAGAGGCGTTCACGATCGTCGGCTCGGCCGAGGCCAAGCCGGCCGAAGGACGCATCTCGAACGAGAGCCCGGTCGGGCGCGCCCTGCTCGGCAAGAAGAAGGGCGAGAAGGTCGTCGTCAAGGTTCCCGCAGGCGACTTCACCTACAAGATCGTCGGCATCACCTAAGACCGCGGAGGAACGCATGGACTGGGCGGACGAACTCGCGTCCCGGGTCAGCGGTCCGCAGGTCGTCAACGACTCGAAGACGCCGTCCGGCACGGTCCATGTCGGGAGCCTGCGCGGCCCCGTCATCCTCGACGTCATCACCCGCGCCCTGCGGGCCAATGGGCTTGAGACGACGCTGCTCTACGGCGTCGACGACATGGACCCGATGGATGCCCAGGCGCTGCTGACCCCCGACGCCATCGACCGCGAGATGGGCCGTCCGCTGGCCCACGTGCCCGACCCGGTCGGGCGATTGCCACGCCAGCTACGCGCGCCATTTCGCCGGGCTGTTCATCGACGTCTTCGCGGGCCTCGGGATCCATCCCGACCGCTACTACTGGATGAGCGACATCTATCCGACCGGGGCGATGGATCCGTACCTGCGGCTGGCGCTGGATCGGGCCGCGCTCGTGCGGGAGATCTACCGCCGCGTCGCCAACGTCCAGCATCCCGAGACGTGGCATCCGGTCGGTGTCGTGTGTCCCACGTGCGGCAAGGTCGGGACGACGATCGTCACCGCGTGGGACGGCGAGCGGGTCTTCTACGAATGTCGGCCCGACCTCGTGACCTGGGCGCGCGGTTGCGGTGCGTCGGGCTGGGTCAGCCCGTTCGGCGGGGCCGCGAAGCTGCCGTGGAACCTCGAGTGGGCCGCCCAGTGGTCGCTGTTCGGCGTGACGATCGAACCCGGCGGCAAGGATCTCTCGACCGCCGGCGGCTCGCGCGACCGCAGCGACGCCATCGCCCGTGAGGTCTTCGAGCGCGAGCCGCCGCTCAACGTGCCGTACGAGTTCCTCAACATCGGCGGCAAGAAGATGTCGACCTCGAAGGGTCGGGGGGCGGCCGCGCACACCATCTCGGAGGTCATCCCGCCCGAACAGCTCCGGTTCATGTTCCTGCGTCCGCGCCCGAACCATGCGATCGAGTTCGACCCCGACGGGACGGACGCCGTGCCGCGCCTGTTCGACGAGTTCGATCGGTTTGCGGCGGCCACCGCCGGGCGCGACGTGAAGGGCGAGATCCCGGCCGGTTTCGAGGCGACCTTCCGCTACTCGCTGCTCGATCCGGCCGCAGATGTGGAGGCCGAGGCCGCCGCGTTCCGGGCCGCCTTCGCCCACCTCGCCCTGCTGATCCAGATCCCGGGTGCGGAGGTGGCCGCCCGTGTCGAGGCGGAGAAGGGGACTCCGCTCACCGAGCGGGAACGGGCGATCCTCGACGAGCGCATCGCGGCAGCGCGCGCCTGGCTGGAGGCCTACGCTCCCGAGTCGGCCAAGCTCGCGGTCCGACGCGATGCGGTCCCCGAGGCCGCCGCCGACCTCGACGATGCCCAGCGCCGGTTCCTCGCCGGCCTCTCGAACCTCGGCACGCGCGAGGCGCCCGCAGGGGGGGATGCGTGGCAGTCGCTGATCTTCGACGTCGCCCGGACCGATGACCTTCCCGCGCGCCGGGCCTTCGAAGCCATCTACCTGGCGTTCCTCGGTCGTCCGAACGGTCCAAGGGCCGGCTGGCTGCTGGCCGGCCTCGACCCCGCCTTCGTGGTCGAACGAACCCTTGAGGCGTCCGGCGGGACGGCCGAGGGAGGCCCGCCGTGAGCGTCGGCATCCAGCGGCTGCGTGACGAACCTGAGGTCATCCGCGATGGCGCGATCCGCAAGGGCGAGGACCCCGCGCTCGTCGATCGAGCGCTCGAACTCGACGCGGAGCGCCGCCGCCTCCTGGCCGAGAGCGAGACGCTGAAGGCCGAGCGCAACACGGCCTCGAAGCGGATCGGCGAGGCGATCAAGGCCGGCGCCGCTCCGGACGGACCCGACGTCGCCGACCTGCGCGCAGCCTCGAGTGCGGCCGGTGAACGGATCAGCACCCTGGACGCGGCCGTGGCCGAGACCGAGGCCGCGCTCGACGACCAGCTTCTGCGCATCCCGAACCCGCCGGACCTGGACATCCCGGTCGGCGGCGAGGAGGCCAACGTCACGATCCGGATGTGGGGCGAGCAACTGCCGCACGACCAGCCGCTCGTCGGCGAGATCGGCGCCGATGCCCCGTCGGGAGGCGAGACCTGGGCCCGCAAACCGCACTGGGAACTGGGCGAGGCGCTCGGGATCCTCGACAACGCCCGCGGCGCCAAGATCACCGGGTCCGGGTTCCCGGTCTACAAGGGTGCCGGGTCGGCCCTCCAGCGCGGGCTCATCAACTGGTTCCTCGATGTCCATACCCGCGAGAACGGGATGACCGAGGTCTGGCCACCGGCCGTCGTGAATACCGATTCCGCGCGCGGAACGGGCCAGATCCCGGACAAGGAAGACCAGATGTACGTCGTCACCCGCGACGAGCTCTACCTGGTCCCGACCGCCGAAGTGCCGGTCACCAACCTCCACCGCGACGAGATCCTCGACGCCACGGAGCTACCGATCCGGTATGCCGCTTACACGCCCTGCTTCCGACGAGAGGCCGGAGCCGCCGGCAAGGACACCCGCGGGATCCTGCGCGTGCATCAGTTCGACAAGGTCGAGATGGTCCTGTTCGAGAAGCCCGAGGACTCGGCAGCCGCCCTCGAATGGATGACCGAGCGGGCCGAGATCCTCCTCCAGCGCCTTGGGCTCGCCTACCGCGTCCTGCTGATGAGCACTCGCGAGATGGGCTTCACCCAGGCGCGCAAGTACGACCTGGAGGTCTGGTCGCCGGGTGTCGAGCGCTGGTTGGAGGTCAGTTCCTGCTCCAACTTCCGCGATTTCCAGGCTCGCCGGATGGCCATCCGCTACCGGCCGGAACCCGGCGCCAAGCCGGAGCTCGTCCACACGCTCAACGGTTCGGGTCTGGCGCTGGCCCGTGTCGTCGCCGCGCTGCTCGAGACCTACCAACAGCCGGACGGCTCGATCCAGGTCCCCGAGGTCCTCCGGAGCTACGTGGGGCGCGCTACCATCGCCTGAGGAGGGACGCCATGAACGAGACACCACCGCCAGCGAGTCCGCCACCGCCGGCTGTCAGCTGGCAGAGCCCCGAGCCCGAGGCCGGCCCGGCGCCTGGCGTCGAATTCGCCCCGCACGGCGGGCGGCTGGTCGCCTACATCATCGACAACGTCATCCTCACCTTCGTGCTGACCCTCCTGACCGTCATCGCTTTCGTCGTCCTCGCTGGCGGCGCGACGATCGAAAATGGAAGGGTCACGAGCGTCAGCGGCGGTGCCACCGGTTTGTTCGTGCTCCTGTTCGTGCTCGGGGCGCTGATCTACCTCCTGTACTTCCCGTTCTTCTGGGCGCGTGGCGGTCAGACGCCCGGGATGCGGCCGTTCGGTCTGCGGGTCGTGAAGGACAGCGACGGGAGCCGGATCGGCTGGGGGACGGCCATCCTTCGCTTGCTCGGGATGTGGGTCGCCATCTTCGTGCTGTACATCGGCCTCATCTGGATCTTCGTCGACAAGCGACGCCGGGGCTGGCAGGACCTCATCGCCGGAACGGTCGTCGTCAAGCGGCCCTGACGCGGATCGGGCGAACGCGAACGGCACGATATCCTTGTCGACGGAGAGGTGGCCGAGCGGTTGATGGCGGCGCTCTTGAAAAGCGCTGAGTCGAAAGACTTCGTGGGTTCGAATCCCACCCTCTCCGCCACGACGCTGCCGTGACGGACCAGGCGTCCCCGGGTGTGCGCCGGGGGCCGCAGGCCGGTCTGTGCGCACGCTGTCGGCACGCACGTAGGATCGCGACGCGGGCAGGCTCCACCTTCTGGCTTTGTGAGCGCTCGGTGACCGATCGGCGGTACGCGCGGTACCCGGCGCTGCCGGTCCTTCGATGTGCCGGCTTCGAGCCGCCCGTCCCGACGAGCCGCGCTCCCGACTCCTCCTAGCGACCCTCCGCGCAGCGCCCCGGTCATGGGTGCGATGGGACTTCCGTCGTCTGGTCGATACCCCGATCAGCGACCTACGGTCCTGCGTATCGACCTTGACCACAGCGGAGGCCGCCAGCCAGTCATGTTCGGGACGCCACGTCGCATTCCGCGGCCGTTCCTGCTCTTCATCGTCTTCGGCGTCTTCCTCATGGTCGTCGGGGTCACGGCGATGGCCCAGATCGTCCTGGTCTCAGCGCATTTCTCGACCTCCACGCTCAACTCCGTGGTCGGGACGGACGCGGCGCTCATCCGGATGCTCGTCACCAGCACGGTCTCGCCCGATGACCTCACCGCCTCGGGTCCATCGGCGACGCGCCTCGCCGCCCTGGAAGGCCGGCTGACCACCCTGACCTCGGCTGGTGAGATCCTTCAGATCGAGGTTCGCCGGCCCGACGGCCACGTGGTCGCATCGAGTCAGCCGCTGGCGCGCGGCGCCACCGGCGCACTCAGTCCCGACTTCACGACGGCCCTGACGGGCGATCGTGCGACGGCCGGGATCGTCGAGATCGCGTCGAGCGAGGCTGCCGGGCCTACCCTCGGCACGACCCAGGTCCTGCGCGAGTACTTCCCGCTGGTCACCGACGGCCAGGTTCGCGCGGTCGTCGGCGTCTGGCGCGACGCCGTCCCGGTTCTCCTCCAGCTCGAGGAGCTGCGCCGGAACATCGTGCTGGTCACCCTGTCGGCCGGCCTCGTGGCGGCACTGATGCTCTACTTCGTCTTCCGGTCCGCCCAATCCCGGATCAGCCGCCAGGCGGCGGCGCTCGTCGATGCGAGCCAGCTCGACACCCTGACCGGCCGCTTGAACCACGGTGCACTGGTCGATGCGGTCGCCCTCGCCGTCGACCGATCCGAGGCGGACGAACGCCCGTTCGCGATCGCCCTCCTCGACATCGACAACTTCCGGCTGCTCAACGAGACCTACGGCGACGCGGCCGGCGACGATGCCCTCCTGACCGTCGTGCACCTGCTCGACCGCGAGCTACCGTCGAGCGCCGTCTTCGGTCGATATGGTCCTGACGAGCTCCTGATCGTCATGCCGACCGACCAGATCCACGCCATCGACGGCGTCCTCGAGCGCGTCCGCTCCGCCCTCGTCGACCACGCGCTCCAGTTCGACACCTCGGAACGACTGCCGCTCACGCTGAGCGCCGGTGTCTGCACCTATCCCGACCATGCCGAATCCGTGACAGGGCTCCTCACGGTCGCGGCGCTCACGCTCCAGGAGGCCAAGGCGAGCGGGGGCGACGCCGTTCGCTACGCCGGGATCGGGATGGACGCGCCCGCCGAGGCCCGCACGTTCGACGTATTCCAGGGGCTGATCCTCGCCGTCGACACCAAGGACCGCTACACCAAGCGACATTCCGAGGATGTCGCCCGCTACGGCGTCTTCCTGGCCCGGCAGCTCGAGTCGTCGCCGGAGCTGATCGCGACGATCCGGATCGCTGGCCTCCTCCACGACGTCGGCAAGATCGGGATCCCGGATCAGATCCTTCGCAAACCGGGCAGCCTGACCGAGGACGAGTACGCCGTCGTGAAGCAGCACGTGGCGCTCGGCGACCTCATCGTCCGCGACCTCCCCGACATCGAGCTGATCCGGGCCGGGGTGCGCCACCACCACGAGCGGTGGGACGGCGACGGCTACCTCGATCACCTCGCCGGTGAGGAGATCCCCCTGATCGCCAGGATCCTCGCCGTTGGCGACGCCTTCTCCGCGATGACCACCACCCGCCCGTATCGCAAGGCCCTCGGGATCCGCGAGGCCCTCACCCGCCTCGAGGACGCCGCGGGAACGCAGCTCGACGAGCGTCTCGTGAAGGCCTTCGTGTCTGGCATCGAGACCGCCGCCGACGCGCCGCTGCCCGGCACGGAGATCCAGGGCCTCGGGCTCTGGACCCCGTATCGCCACGTGGCCTGACGTGCGCCGCCTCGCCGCCAGTGCGCTCCTCCTGGTGGCCGGCCTGCTCGCCCTGTTCCCGCCCGGGGTCGGGGCGGCTGCCACGACCTGGCGGATCACGCGGTCGCCCGGCGCGCTCGTGATCGGCGCCCCGACACCGATCACGATCGTCTTCTCGAACCTGGGCGGCCCGAGCGGCGACGATGACCTTGGCTGCGTCTGGGTGGACATCCCGAGCTCGTTCGTCGTCGTGTCGGCCACGGTGACCGCGGCGCCGAGCGGGACCGACTGGTCGGCTTCGCTGAGCGGCAACACGTCGGTGGCGATCCAGGCCTCGAACGGCGGCGATCGGCTCGATGCAGACGCGCCGAACGATTCGGTGACGACCGTCATCCTCGTTAGCGCGCTCACCCTGGGTCAATTCGATTGGGTCGCGCACGCCCACATCGACCAGCACTGCAACGTCGATTACGACGATTGGCAGGATCTGACCGTCACGGTGCTTGGACTCGTGACGCCGGCTCCGACGGCCACTCCGACTTCGATTCCGACCCCGACCCCGAAGCCGACACCAACCCCTTCGCCGACACCCACGCCGAGGCCGACGCCGACTCCGACTCCGACTCCGACCCCGACGGCCGGCGCCACCGCCCGACCGTCGCCGTCGCCGCTACCGAGTCCTTCGGGCACTCCCGTACCGACCGGCCAAGCGACGCCGTCGCCGGCACCCGGTGCCTCGGCGACACCCGCGGCTGGGTCGGCCGGCCTGCCGTCGCCGCGTCCGCCGGACCGGCCGGAGCCGTCCGGCATCGTCCAACCGGGCGCCGGGATCTCGATGCCCGGCGTCGATGGGGGAGGTCCGGGCGATCCACCGATCCGGGCCCAGCCAGAGATCGTGCTCACGTTCGCCAATGATTTCCAGTGGGTGGTTCCGGGCCTCGTCCTGACATTCCCGGGATTCCTCATCATCCTGGTCGTCGCGCTGCAGGCGGTCGGTGCGCTGGCGTGGGTGCCGATCGTGCGTCGCAGGCTCGGGAGCGCCGACGCGAGCGTAGGTCCGTCCTCGAGTCGCAGGCCACGCATGCCCGCCGGTCACCGAGGCGGCAGCGCTTGACGCCTCGCGCGCGGGCCGCCCATACTCCGCGCCACATCACGAAGAACGGGCTGTGAACGGGACGAGTACCCGTCGCACGTCGACACAGAGATCCGGCGGCTGGTGTGAGCCGGAATGACGACGACAGGGAATGGACCCGGGAGCCTCCGGACCGAACGCGAAGCGGTGCGAGCCCGCGGCTGCCAGTAGGCTCCGGCGCAGAGCGCCAGCGATAGCGGGCAGCGCCGATCGGCGGCGGTGGTGACACCGACCGACCCGTCGGTCACGAGAGTGCGGCATCGCCGAATGAGGGTGGCACCGCGGAAGGCACGACCTTTCGTCCCGGAGACGAAGGTCGTTTTGATTCTCCGAGGCCAACCGCGATGACGACAGCCGATCCGATCAGCCTGGCGCAGGCGCAGCGCCTTGCCGCCAATGCCGACACGATCCTCCTGCGCGCCACGCGTCCGGCCGACCTCGAGACCCCGATCGGGGCGTTCCTGCGGCTCGACGACGGCGGCCCGGCGTATCTCCTCGAGTCGGTCGAAGGTGGTGAGCGGCTCGGCCGCTACTCGTTCCTGGGCGTCGGGCCGCGCCGCCTCCTCGAGGTCCGCGACGGCCTTGCCAGGATCCAGACCCGCCCGGTCACCGTTCCGGTCTACGCCGCAGACCTGCCGATCGAGACCGTCGCGGCCGCCGACCCGCTCGCTGCGATCCGCGCCTTCGTCCCACGTCGCCGCGTCCAGCCGACCGAGGGGATGCCACGGTTCACCGGCGGCGCCGTGGGCGCACTGGCCTACGACGCGGTCTCCGCGTTCGAGCAGACCGTCCCGCTCCCCGAACGCGACCCGGTCGCGGTGCCGATGGCCGCCTTCATCGAGACCGACCTGGTCCTCGTCTTCGACCACCTGACCCACACCCTGTCGGCCATCGCCTCGCTGCACACCGAGGCCCCCGATCTCGAGGGTCGATACCGGATCGCCGAGGCCGCCATCTACGAGGCGCTCGAGCGGACCTCGCGACCGAGCGCCGCGGAGCTGTCGGGCTCGAGCGTGCGGCCTGCTGATGGCGGCGGGGCCGTCAAGCCGCCCGCGCTCGGACGTCCGATCGAGACGAGCCTCGGCCGCGACGAGTACATCCGTGCCGTGGAGGTCGCCAAGGACGCGATCGCGGCCGGCGAGGCGATCCAGGTCGTGCTCGCCCGGCGGCAGTCGTTCGCACTGCCGGACGACCCGGCCACCGGCGTCGCGCTCGACGGGATCGGGCTCTACCGGGCGCTCCGCCGCGTGAACCCCAGCCCATACCTGTTCTTTACCCGGACCCCGACCTTCGAGGTCGTCGGCGCCTCGCCCGAACTCCTGCTCCAGGCCGAGGGCGACCGGCTCACCACCCACCCGATCGCCGGCACGCGCCCGCGCGGTGCCGACGCGCGCGAGGACGCCCTCCTCGCCGAGGAGCTCCAGCGCGACCCGAAGGAGCGGGCCGAGCACGTGATGCTGGTCGATCTCGGTCGCAACGACCTGGGCCGGGTGGCGCGTGCCGGCACGGTCAGCGTCAGCAAGTACATGGAGGTCGAGCGCTACAGTCACGTCCTCCACCTGGTGTCGCACGTCGAGGCGCGGCTTCGGCCGGAACTCGACGCGCTCGACGCCCTGCGCTCGGTGTTCCCGGCCGGGACTCTGTCCGGGGCACCCAAGATCCGCGCGATGCAGCTCATCGCGGCGGCGGAAGGTGAGCGTCGCGGGCTGTATGGCGGCGCCGTCGGCTACCTCGGCTATGACGGCAACCTCGATACGGCGATCACGATCCGGAGCGCGGTCCTCAAGGACGGCCACGCCCACGTCCACACCGGGGCCGGGATCGTGGCGGCGTCCGTCCCGGAGAAGGAGTTCGAGGAGACCGAGCACAAGGCGGCGGCCCTCCGGCGTGCCATCGAGCTGGCGGCCGGGGTCCCCGAGGCGCCGCGCACCGCAGCCGCCGGAGCCGAGGAAGCCGACGAGGTCGAGGCCCGGCCATGATCCTCGTCATCGACAACTACGACAGCTTCACGTTCAACCTCGTCCAGGCGCTCCAGGCCGCCGGTGCCGATGTCCAGGTCGTGCGCAACGACGCGATCGAGATCGGGGCGGTCGCGGCGATGGCGGACGATCCGGCCGCCGACCTGCGAGGCATCGTCATCTCGCCCGGACCCGGCGACCCGGACGACGCGGGGATCTCGGTCGGGGCCGTTCGGGTCGCGGCGGACCGGGGTCTGCCGCTGCTCGGTGTCTGCCTCGGGATGCAGTCGATGGCGGCGGCGTTCGGGGCGTCGATCGTCCGCGCGCCGACGCTCGTCCACGGCGAGGCGTCCGAGGTGACCCACGACGGCGCGGGACTGCTCGAAGGGATGCCGCCCGGGTTCATGGCCGCCCGCTATCACTCGCTCGCGGTGGATCCCGCGACCCTCCCGCCGGAGATCCGCGTGACCGCGATGAGCGAGGTCGACCGGGTCGTGATGGGGATCCGGCACGTCTCACTGCCGCTCGAAGGGGTCCAGTTCCACCCCGAATCCGTGCTCACGCCGCAAGGCCCACACCTGCTGGCCAATTTCTTGCGCCAGGCCGGCGAGGGCGAGGCGTCGCGACTGGACGACGCGACCGGGTCGTTCGCTACAGCCGGCCTCGCCGAGGCCGTCCCGGAGGCTGCCCGATGAGCGATCTCGTGCGGGCCGCCCTCAACACGATCGTCGATGGCGGGACACTGTCGATGGACGAGGCTCGCGGAGCGATGGGCTCGGTCATGGATGGCGAGGCCACGCCGGCCCAGCTGGCGGCGTTGCTCATGGGCCTCCGGATGCGCGGCGAGACGGTCGACGAACTGGCGGGCTTCGCGGCCGCGATGCGCGACCGGGTGGTGCAGGTGGAGGCGCCCCCCGGGGCCATCGATGTCGTGGGCACGGGTGGCGACGGCAGTGGCACATTCAACATCTCGACGACCGCTGCGCTCGTGGCCGCCGCCGCCGGCGTCCCGGTCGCCAAGCACGGCAACCGCGCCATCACGTCGCGTGCCGGTTCGGCGGACGTGCTCGACGCGCTCGGGATCCGGATCGACCACGACGCGGCGTCCGCGGGGGTCGCGCTTCGCGAGCTCGGGTTCGCCTTCCTATTCGCCCCGAACTTCCACCCCGCGATGAAGTACGCCGGGCCGACCCGGCGGGAGATCGGGGTCCGGACGGCATTCAACCTGGTCGGACCGCTGACCAATCCGGCCGGGACGACTCGCCAACTCCTGGGTGTCGGCGACCCGGCGCTGGCCGCCAGGATGGCCGAGGTCGTCGGTCGTCTCGGAACGGAGCGGACCTTCGTCATCCACGGCGATGGCGTCGACGAGCTGCCGCTCGACGGCAGCGGCGTGGCCTACATCGTCACCGGCGACACCATCGAACGCCACCCGATCGACGCCGTCGCGCTCGGGTTCAAGCAAGCCGCCACGGCGAAGCTGGCCGGCGGCAGCCCGGACGAGAATGCCCGGCTGACCGAGGCGGTCCTGCGTGGCGAACCAGGCAGCCGGCGCGACGTGGTGCTTCTCAACGCCGGAGCGGCGCTCCTCGTGGCGGGCGTCGTCGAGCGGATGGAGGAGGGGATCGAGCTGGCCGCGCTGACCGTCGACGCCGGGCTCGCGGCGGGACTGCTCGAGGCGCTTCGGGCCGAGCGCCGCGCCGCCGAAGCGGCGGCCGCCGCAGCCACGACCGAGGGGGCTCCGGCATGACCGTCGTCGACCGTCCGGTCCGGGCCTCGCCGGCGCGGCGGGATGTCGTCGGTGAGATCGCGGCACGCCGGCGGGCGGACGTCCTGTCCGAGATCGCCGGGTCCGATCGGCGCGCGATCGACGCGCAGGCGGCCGCCGCGCCACCGTCGCGACCGATCACTGGACGCCTCGCCGCGCCCGGCCTCCATCTCATCGCCGAGATCAAGCGCTCGTCGCCCTCGGCCGGTCGGATCGCCGCGGCGGGCGACGACATCGTGGCCAGGGCCCGTGCCTACGAGGCGGGCAGCGCGGCAGCGATCTCCGTCCTGTGCGAACCCCACTGGTTCGGTGGTTCGCTGGACGACCTGCGAGCCGTGCGTGCCGCGGTCGCAATCCCCGTCCTCGCCAAGGACTTCGTCGTCGAGGAGGTCCAACTGCCGATCCTCCGCGCGGCGGGGGCCGACCTCGTCCTGCTGCTCGCGGTCCTCCATCCGGCCCAGCGGCTCGCTCGGCTCGTCGAGCGGGCCTTGGAACTCGGCCTTGAGCCGCTCGTCGAGGTTCACGACGCACGCGAGCTTGATCGGGCCCTGGCGACCGGCGCCCGGCTGATCGGGCTCAACAACCGGGATCTGCGGACGCTCGAGGTCGACGTCGATCGAGCCGGCCGATTGCGCGAGGCCGTGCCCGACGATCGTCTCGTCATCGCCGAATCGGGCGTGCGCGACCCGGCGACCGTGGGGCGCTGGCGGGCGCTCGGGTTCGATGCCGCACTGGTCGGCGAGGCCTTGGTCCGCGCTGGCGACCCGACGGCGTCGGTTCGATCCTTCGTGGCCGCGGGCACGGTGCCGACCGACCCGGCCAATGTCGCTCGCCGCGCGTTCGTGAAGATCTGCGGCGTGACCGACGAGGCCGGTGTCCTGGCCGCGGTCGCGGCCGGCGCGGATGCGATCGGACTCAACATGGTGGCGGGCACGCCCCGGGTACTCGGGCTCGACGAGGCCGCGGCGCTCGCCCGGATCGCTCGCGAGGCGGGCGCCGGCGCTCGACGTCCACTGGTCGTCGCGATCACCACCGACGCGAGCGCGGAGCTGCTCGACTCGATCACGCGTGCGTTCGACCCCGATGTCGTCCAGCTCAACGGCAGCGAGTCGGTCAACGCCGTCCGGCGCACCGGGCGCCGAACGTGGAAGGTCCTCCATCTGCCCGCCGAAGAACCGGCGAACGTCACGTCGGTCGCGGGCGAGCTCATCTCGCGTGGGCGCGCCTACCTCGACGCCGGCGTCGAGCGGCTCCTGCTGGATACGGCCGGTGGGGCGCATCCGGGCGGGACTGGGACCCGTTCGGCGGAGCGGCTGGCCGCTGCGATCGCGAGGGAGCTGCCGGTCACGCTGGCCGGTGGCCTCGGTCCCGCCAACGTCGCGGGCGCCCTGCGGACGATCGCCGCGGTCGGGGTGGATGTGGCGTCGGGCGTCGAGCGCCCGCGCGCGGCCGACGTTCGACCGACCAAGGACCCGCTCCTCGTCGCGCTCTTCACCAAGCGGGCCCGGGCCGCGCGCGACGACCGTCCGAACCTGCCGTTCGGGCCGACCCCCATCCACGCCGGCCTGCTCGACGCCGATGGCGCCGGGCGGTGGGGGATGGAGCGCGACTTCGGGGGTCGGTATGTCCCCGAGACGCTGATGGCCGCGCTCGAGCAACTCGAGACGGCCTATGACGCCCTCCGGCAGGATCCCGTCTTCTGGGCCGAGCTCCGTGAACTCCTGGAGCGGTTCGCCGGGCGACCGACCGCCCTCTACCGTGCCGATCGGCTCGCCGACGCCGCCCGCGCGGAGGCTGCCCGGCGTGCCGCTGCCGGGCCGCGACCGCCGGCGATCCCTGCTGTTCGCCTCTACCTCAAGCGCGAGGACCTCGCCCACACCGGCGCTCACAAGATCAACAACGCCCTCGGCCAGGCGCTCCTGACCCGCCGTCTCGGCAAGTCCCGGGTGATCGCCGAGACCGGTGCCGGCCAGCATGGTGTCGCGACTGCGACCGCCTGCGCGCTGCTCGATCTCCCGTGCGTCGTCTACATGGGCGCCGAGGACATCGAACGCCAGGGTCCCAACGTGCTGCGGATGCGCGCCCTCGGCGCCGAGGTGCGCTCCGTGACGTCGGGGACGGCGACGCTCAAAGATGCGGTCAACGAGGCGATGCGCGACTGGGTGACGAACGTCGTGGGCACCCATTACGTGCTCGGCTCGGCGATGGGGCCGCACCCGTACCCGACCATCGTGCGCGACCTCCAGCGCCGGATCGGCGACGAGGCGGCGGCCCAGATCGTCGGCGTCGAGGGTCGGCTCCCGGATCTCGCGCTGGCCTGCGTCGGCGGCGGTTCGAACGCGATCGGGCTCCTGGCGCGGTTCATCGGCGAGCCAACGGTCCGGCTGGCGGTCGTCGAGGCGGCCGGCGACGGGATCGAGACCGGTCGACACGCCGCCGCGATCCTTGGCGGGACGCCGGGGATCCTCCATGGATCACGCTCGTTGATGCTCCAGGACGCCGACGGCCAGGTGACCGAGGCGCATTCGGCGTCGGCCGGGCTCGACTACCCCGGGATCGGGCCGCAGCTCGCCGCGCTCGCAGAAGGCGGCCGGATCGAGGTGGCCGCCGCCACCGACCGCGAGGCCGTCGCCGCCATGAAGGCGACGACCCGGACCGAGGGGATCCTCCCCGCGCTCGAGACTGCACATGCGGTCGCGGCACTCCCCAAGCTGCTCGCCGGCATCGGCGGCGTCGGTGGCGGGTGGCCGGACGAGATCCTGGTCCTCCTCGGGTTCTCCGGGTCGAGGCGACAAGGACCTCGCGGCGCTCGAGCGCTTCGCCGACGTCGAACCATGGGAGAGCGTCCGATGACGCCCGCGGCCGCGGCGCCAAGGACCGAGACCGGGACGAACGCGACCGCCGGTGCGCGACGGATCGCCGCCGCCTTCGCCCGCGCCCGGTCCGAGGGTCGCGCGGCGCTCATCCCGTACGTCGTCGCCGGCTATCCGGACGCCGACACGAGTTTCGAGATCGCCCTCGCCGCCGCCGATGCCGGGGCCGACCTGCTCGAGGTCGGGCTCCCGTACTCCGACCCGCTCGCGGACGGCGCCACCCTCCAGCGGGCGTCGGGCGTGGCGCTGGCCGCCGGGGCGACCCTCGAGCGCTCCCTCCGGCTGATCGAGCGGATCGGTGCCGCCCGGCCGGAGCTCCCGCTCGTCCCGATGGGCTATGCCAACCAGGTCATCGGCGGCGGCGACGGCGAGGTCGTGGCGAAGCGCCTGGCCGGAGCCGGTGCGGCGGGACTGATCGTCGCCGACCTGACGCCCGATGAGGGCGCGCCGTTCGAGGCCGTCGCGCGTGCATGCCGGACTCGCGGTCGTCTACCTCGTCGCTCCGACGACGCCGCCGGCCCGTCGTGCCGCGGTCGCCGCGCGGAGCGGCGGCTTCCTGTACTGCGTCTCGCTGGTCGGCGTGACCGGCGCACGGACCGTCGCTGCCGGCGTCGTCGGGCGGCTCGTTCGTGACGTCAAGGCCGTCTCGCCGGTCCCGGTCGCCGTCGGGTTCGGGGTCAGTCAGCCGAGCCACGTGCGTGCCATCGCGAAGGCCGGCGCCGACGGCGTGATCGTCGCGTCGGCGCTCGTGGACGCGCTCGGCCACGATGGTCGCGACGTGGCGCGGATGGGGAACCTGGTCGCCCGGCTCGTGACCGCCAGCGCGTCGTGACCGAGCCCGTCGCGGTCAGCGTCGAGGCCACCCCGAAGAAGGCATTCGCCACGGCCGTTGACTGGCCGGGCTGGTCGCGCGGCGGCAAGACCGAGGGGCTGGCACTCGCGGCGCTGGCTGCCTACGCGTCCCGCTACGCGGTCGTCGTCACCGAAGCCGGCGAGACCCTGGAGCCCGGAGCGTACGAGGTCGTCGAGCAGGTCGATGGCGGGAGCGGAACGGAATTCGGCGTCCCGTCGGCGATCACCGAGCTCGATCGACGGCCGGTCGGCGCCGCCGAGGCCGTCCGACTTGCCCGCTACGTCGAGGCCGCCTGGACGGTCCTCGATCGTGTCGCCGCCACCGCACCGGCCGAGCTGCGCAAGGGCCCGCGGGGTGGTGGTCGCGACCGCGACAAGATGGTCGGGCACGTCGTAGAGGCCGACTGGTACTACGCCCGCGAGATCGGGCTCCGGGCGAAGCAGCCCGATCCGACCGACCGCCCGGCGGTCGACGCGCTGCGCGCCGCGATGCTCGACGTCCTGGGCATGCCGTCCGACGGTTCGCCGCTCGCGGGCCGCAAGTGGACGACGCGCTACGCCGCACGACGCATCGCCTGGCATGCCCTCGATCACGCCTGGGAGATGGAGGATCGCGGCTAGACCGACCGCTGGCGGGTGAACAGCCCCGCGACGTCGGTCGCGCTGGATCGGTCGGGGAGCGTCGATCAGGCCGACCAGCGCTGCCGCGTTGCCGATGAGCTCCGCGGCTGTGCGCCCGGCAGCACGCAGGTCTCGGACCGCGGTGTCGTCGTCGGCCTTGGACAGCTTCCGTCCATCCGGGCGGCGAACGAGTGGATGATGGGCGAAGGTCGCTGGGGCCTCGCGGCCGAGGAGGCGCGCCAGTCGGATCTGGGTCGGTGTCGCCTCAAGGAGGTCGCGGCCCCGGACCACCAGGTCGATCCCCTGGCGCAGGTCATCGACGATGACCGCGAACCCGTAGGTCCAGTTCCCGTCGCGATCGCGGATCGACAGGTCGCCGCCCCCCGCGGCGACCTCATCGGCGCACGGCCCGACGAGCGAGTCCATCCAGCGCTCGGAGCCACCGCCAAGGGCCACCCGGAGGACCGGCCCGGCCAGCCCGCGATCCCGGCAGCCGCCGGGGCAGCCGAGTCCGTGCCAGCGGCGTCCGTGATCGTGCGCCCACGCCTCGAAGGTCGTCCGCGAGCAGTCGCACCCGTACACCAGCGTCTCGTCCCGCAGCCGCTCGAGGGCGGTCTGATACGGGGCCTCGTCCTCGCGCTGTCGCAGCGGACCGTCGTCCGGCACGAACCCGAGCCAGGCGAGGTCCTCGAGAAGGGCCGCATCGTATTCGGGACGGCAGCGCGCCCGGTCGTGGTCCTCGATCCGCAGGAGGACCGACGCATCGGCAGCCGCTGCCATCCCCCAGACATAGACGGCATTCGCGACGTGACCGAGATGGAGATAGCCGGTCGGGGCGGGCGCGAACCGGGTCCGCGTCACGGCGCGAGCGAGGGACTCGCGCGGACCCGCGCTGGAGCGGTCACCGCCTGGGTGACGACCACCTCGAGATCGACTGGTCCGCCGAGGGCCGCGTCCAGCATGGACTGGAGGATCGCCGTGTCCGGTGGCGCCCCCGGCCCCGTGACGGCGACCTTGACCTGATCCCCATCGACCGAGACCGAGTCGACCGAGAACCCAGGGGACGCCGCGATCCACGTCTCCACGGCTGCTGCCGCAGCCTGCTCATCGTTCGCGGCCGAGACGGCCTGCTGGCCGCCGACCGCGAGCGGGATCATCAGCAGGATCCCGGCCACGGCGAACGTCACGAACCAGCCCTGGGTCCGCTCCGCATTCTTGGCGAGACCGCCGAACGGCACGACCCCGACCAGCACGAAGACCACCGATGCGGCGAGGACGATCGACACGAAGTTCGTCAGGAAGAGCAGCATCGCGCCCGACGCCCCGGCGAAGTCACCGGCGCTGAGCAGGATCCCGACGGTCCCGAGGGGCGGCACCAGGGCGATCGCGATGGCCACCCCGGGGAGGGAGTCGGCGACCTTGGCATTCGACGCCGCATACGCGCCCGCGGCGCCGGCCGCCAGTGCCACGACGAGGTCGATGAGGGTCGGCGCCGTGCGTCCGAGGATCTCGCTGTTCTCGGTCACCCCTGGGCGGCCCAGCCACGCCCCCATCGCGACGCCGATGGCGATGGTGACCGCGATCCCGGCCACGGCCACGGCCAGCGACCTGACGGCCCGGGCCGGCATCCCGACCACGATGCCGAGAGCGATCCCGACGATCGGCCCCATCAGTGGCGCGATGATCATCGCCCCGATGATGCTCGCGACCGAGTTGGCGATGAGGCCGGCGCAGGCGATGATCGAGGCGAGGATCAGCAGGATCGAGAACCGCGCCAGCTTGTCGCGATCGCCGAAGTCGTAGTCGTAGGCGTCGAGGATCTCGTCGCGCCGTTCATCGCCCACGTCTCGGCTGCGGAGCCAGCTCCCGACGATCTCGAGCGTCCCGGTCGGAGCCGGAGCTCCCGGCTGCTGGATGGCCGCCGGGCGCAGGACCGCCACGAGCGCGATCGCGCCGACGATGATCCAGCCGACGGCGGCGACGAACACGACGATCGCATAGGCCGTGAGCGGGACGGCGAAGATGACCGCGGCCGTCGCCATCGCGACCGCCGCTCGGGCCACGTGCAGTCGACGGACCCCGGGGATCGTCGCGTGCCGCGCCCCCCACAGGTCCGCCACGGCGAGGATCGCCAGTGCGACAGCCACGATCCGCGTCTCGGCCGCGGCGCCGCCCTGGGCCGACGCGACCAGCGCGATGCCCGCGACGACCCCCACCCCGATGCGCAAGAGGCGCCGTCGCCGGCGCCGGGCGTCGATGATGGGTTCGCCGGTCGAGACGCGGATCGTCAGCTCGAGCAGGCTGACCGCGACGAGCGCGATCCCGAGGACGACGGCGGCGTCATCCGGCCGAAACAGCGCGATGGACCCGGCGACCACGCCGATGACGCCGCGCAGGAGCGCGACCCGCTCCCAGCCCGAGCGCGTCGGCGGGGCTTCAGTCGTCATCGGGGCGAGGGTCGGTCCGTCGCTCGGTACGCCGCCGGTCCTGCGCCTCGAGGGCTCGCGTCGCGGTCATCAGCCGCCGGTAGAGCGCCAGCAGGTCGGCCTGCGGCAGCGGGCCGGTATTCGCCATCGTCACCCGAAGGAGGACCTCGCGTTCGCGCTCGACGTCGCGGATCGCCCGGCGTCCGGCAGCGTGCTTGGCTCGTCCGGCATCGCGGGCCAGTTCGGCGCGCTCGTTGAGCAGCCCGACGATCCGCCGATCGAGGGCGTCGATCCGATGACGCAGCCGACGCAGCTCGGCGGTCTCGACCTGGCGCGGCTGGTCGCTCAGCCATCGGCGTCACCGGACCGACGGGCGATCGACTCGAGTGCCAGGTGGTAGCCCCGGGCCCCTTGCCCGACGATCGACTCGAGGGCGATGTCCGACAGGAAGTTGACATGCCGGAACGCCTCGCGCTTCGACGGGTCGGATAGATGGACTTCGATGAACGGACGCTGGATGGCCAGCAGCGCGTCGCGCAGGGCGACGCTGGTGTGGGTCAAGCCGCCGGCATTGACGATCGCGACGTCGAAGTCTCGCTGGTGGAGCCGGTCGATGAGGGCGCCCTCGTGGTTCGACTGGTAGAAGTCGACCTCAAGCCCGAGCTCGGCGGCGCGAACCGCGATCCCGGCGTGGATCTCGTCGAGCGACTCACGACCGTAGATCTCGGGTTCGCGCGTCCCGACCAGGTTGAGGTTCGGGCCCTGGAGGACGAGGACCCGTGTCATCGGGGGCTCCCGCTCGGCGTGGCGAGGAGGGCGGTCGCGGCGCGTTCGACGACCGCCGGTTCGATGTCGTCGCGGACGACGACGCCGTCGGCAGTCGGCAGCACCCAGCGCAGCCGTCCGGCGGCGTGCTTCTTGTCGGTGGCGAGGTGACCGAGGACGTCGTTGAGTGGGTACGGAAGCGGCTCGGTGGCAAGCTCCAGGCGGTCGAGCAGGCGCTCGATCCGCGCCGCCCGGTCGGGCGGCGTCACCCCGACCTCAGAGCCGATCCGCGCCGCCGCGCGCAGGCCGTAGGCGACCGCCTCGCCGTGGAGCAGCCCGCCGTAGCCACCGGCCGCCTCGAAGGCGTGACCGAGGGAGTGCCCGAGATTGAGCGCGATCCGACCACCGGTCGCGGCTCGTTCACGCTCGTCGGCCAGCACGACCTCGACCTTCGCCCAGCCGGCACGCTCCACGACCTCCGCGACGACCCCGGACTCGAACGCGGCTTGGTCACCGCGGGCGATCGCAGGGCCGTCCGACTCGAGTACTTCGAACAGCCGCGCATCGCCCAGGGCCGCCATCTTGACGGCCTCGCCGAGGGCCGCCCGGAGCTGGCGCTCGGACAGCGTCTCCAGGGCCGCGACATCGATGATCACCGCGACCGGTTGGTGGAACGCCCCGAGCAGGTTCTTGCCCTCGGGCAGGTCGACCCCGGTCTTCCCACCGATCGCGGAATCGATCTGGGCGACGAGGGTGGTCGGGACCTGGATCAAGCGGACACCCCGAAGGTAGACCGCGGCGAGGAACCCCGCCGTATCACCGAGCGCCCCACCGCCTACCGCAACGAGGACCTCGCTGCGCTCGACCCGCAACGTGGCGAGTTCCCGGGCGGCGGCCTCCACGACCGACAGCCGCTTGGCCGCCTCCCCTTCCGGGAGGAGGACGCGCTCGACGGTCCGGCCGCCGCGACGCAGCCGGTCGGCCAGACCCTCACCGACTGCCGACCACGCCCCGGGCTCGCTGACGAGGATGGCGCGCGGCGCCCGCAGGGCCTCCAGTTCGCGGCCGAGGGCCGCCGCCGCGATGCCGTCACCAAGGACGATCCGGCCGAGGGGCGTCGTCGCCCGGAGCAGGACGGAGCCGTCGTCGGACGACGGGAGGCGGGCCAGCCGGTCCTCCACCGCGTCGACCACGCCATGGACCTCGGCGACCCCGGACTGGTGGATCGGGCTGGCGTCGTAGAACCGCTCGCGCTTCGTCGCCAGGTCGCGGATGGCGCCGATCGGGTCGCGACCGGTGACCAACGGCCGGACATGGGGGGAGCGGCGGAGTCGCTGGGCGAGGACCTCCGGCCGGCCGTCGAGCCAGACGGCGGTGCGCCCGCGATAGAGCGTCCAGCGATTGCGCGGATCGACGACGGCCCCGCCCCCGGTGGCGATCACCCGGCGGACGGCAGGGTCCGGGTCGGCCGGTCCGAGCTCCGCGATCGCGGCGCGCTCCAGCGTCCGGAAGGCCGCTTCGCCGTCCGCCTCGAAGATCTCCGGGATGGATCGGCCGGCCGTTGACTCGATCCGTTCGTCGAGGTCGATGAAGGCCGCGGCGTGCCGGTTCGCGAGGCGTCGGCCGACGACGCTCTTCCCGCTGCCCGGCAGGCCGACCATCACGATGTCCATGGTCGCCTCAGTCGTCCCCGCCGGAACCCGCTTCATCGGTTCCGGTCAGGCCATGCCCGGCCGTCGCTCCGGCCCCGGGCGTGCCGGCCGCCGGGCGCTGGCCGCCGACGATGGGCGCATCGGGGGGCTCGGCGATCCGTGCCCGGTAGTGGTCGAGCGCGGCGCGGAGGTCATCGATCGTGTCGCCACCGAACTTCTCGAGCACGAAGCCCGCCAGGGTGAGCAT
Organism: uncultured Chloroflexia bacterium; assembly: GCA_963746865.1. Lineage (GTDB taxonomy): Bacteria > Chloroflexota > Limnocylindria > Limnocylindrales > CSP1-4 > SPCO01. The sequence goes on along the minus strand of CAVVDB010000004.1, from coordinate 61,491 downwards.
GACCATCGCCTCGGCCACGACCCCAGCCGCTGGCACGACGCTGATGTCGCTCCGTTCGTAGTGCGCCTTGTCGACCGCTTCGCCGCTGACCAGGTCGGCCGACGGCAGTGGCCGCGCGAGCGTGGAGATCGGCTTCACCGCGCCGCGGACCACGAGCGGTTCGCCGTTCGTGACGCCGCCGGTCAGGCCACCCGCGTTGTTCGTGCGATGGACCCAGCGGCCGTCCTGTCCGCGCCGCTCGATCACGTCGTGGACCGCCGAACCGAACCGTCGCGTCTGCTCGAAGCCCAACCCGAACTCGACGCCCTTGACGATGTTGATGCTCATCACTGCCGCGGCGAGCGCCCCGTCGAGGCGTCGGTCCCAGTGGACGTACGACCCGAGCCCGATCGGCAGGCCGTGGACGACGACCTCGAAGACGCCACCGACCGTGTCGCCTGCGGATCTGGCCTCGTCGATCCGGGCGATCATCGCGGTCTCGGCGTCAGGGTCCGGGCAGCGCAGGGGCGACCCATCGGCCTCGTCGCGCGAGCGGGTGCAGTTCGCCGGATCCACGGCGACCCCGCCCACCTCGGCGGTGAACGACCAGGCCTCGATCCCGAGCTCACGAAGGAAGGCGCGGGCGATCCCCCCGGCCGCCACGCGGGCCGCGGTCTCGCGCGCCGAGGCACGCTCGAGGACGTTGCGGACGTCGTTGAAGCCGTACTTGAGGGCGCCCGCCAGATCGGCATGTCCAGGCCGGACACGAGTCACCGGGGTCGCTCGCTTGTTCCCCTCGGCGGCCGCATCGTTGAGGGCTGCCGCCGCTTCGTCGTCGAGCGGCTCGACGGCCATCACCTGCGTCCAGTTCTCCCAGTCACGGTTCCGGACGAGGAGCAGGATCGGCGAGCCGAGGGTGACCCCATGACGGACCCCGCCGAGGATCTCGGCGCGGTCCTGCTCGATCGCCTGGCGTGCCCCGCGCCCATACCCGCGCTGGCGCCGCGCGAGGTCGACCGCCAGGACGTCGGCGGTGAGCGCCAGGCCCGCCGGAACGCCTTCGACCGTCACGCCGAGGGCGGGGCCGTGCGATTCGCCGGCGGTCAGGAATTGGAAGGCGCCCATCGGTCGCGTCGTCCGCCAGTCAGACGATCAGTCGAGCGCGCTGGCGGTGGCGGCTTCGGGCTCCGCCCCGGGTTCGGCGAGTGCGTCGGCCGGGGCACCGGTCGCTTCGCCCTCGGCCGAGCGGAGCCCACCGGCCCGCGCCTCGGCCAGCCGCTGCTGCATCAGCTCGAGCGGGGCGGGCTGGCCGGTCCACAGCGTGAATGCCGCCGCGCCCTGGTGGAGCAGCATCAGCTCACCATCGGCCGTCGTCGCACCGGCCGCCGAGGCGTCGCGAAGGAGGCGGCTCCGGGCGTAGATGAGGTCGAGCACGAGCAGGTCGCCATGGAGCGATTCGGCCGGGATCGGACTCTCGTCCGCGGTCAGCCCGATCGAGGTGGCGTTGACGAGCACGCGTGTCTTGGCCAGCTCGGATTCGATGATCGATTCGTGCCACGGCATCGCGCGCAGCTCCATGTGCGCCGCGCTCCGCCCGAAATGCTTGACCAGGCCTTCGGCCCGATGGAGGTGCCGGTTGAAGACGACGACGCGCTGGAAGCCCTCGGTGATCAGGCCGTAGACGACCGCCCGCGCGCCGCCGCCGGCCCCCAGCACGACGGCCTGGCGTGGCATCTTCTGCTTCCCGACCAGCCGGTCGAGGGCGACCTTGAAGCCGGGCACATCCGTGTTGTGACCGATCAGGCGCTTGCCCTCCTTGGTGATCGTGTTGACCGCACCCGTGGCGTGGGCCTCCTCGGTCAATCGGTCGACCATCGGGACCACCCGCTCCTTGTGCGGGATGGTCACGTTCGCGCCCAGGAAGTCGTCGGTCCGCAACTCGGTGATCGCGTCGGCGAGTTCGATGGGGCTGCGATCCCAGAGCTCGTAGCGGGCATCGATGCCGAGCGAATCGAACGCGGCCTGCTGCATCGCCCCGGACAGCGAATGGGCGACAGGGTGCCCGATGAGGACCACGCGCTTCGTCATGCTCGCACCCTTTCGAGGTCGTCGAAGAACCCGGGATAGGAGATCGCGGCGGACCCCGGTCGCCCGATCGTCGTCTCGTCATAAGCGACCAAACCGGCGATGGCGAAGGTCATCGCCAGCCGGTGGTCGTCAAGGCTGTCGGTCTCGGCACCTCGGAGCGTCGCGCCACCCTCGATCCGGAGATCGTCGCCATCGATCTCGATCCGGGCGCCGAGCGCGCGCAGCCCCGCCGCCGTCCCGGCGATCCGGTCCGATTCCTTGTGCCGCAGCTCACCGGCACCACGGATGACGGTCGTGCCGGTCGCGGCCGTGGCCGCCAGGCAGAGCACCGGGATCTCGTCGATGGCCGCGGCGACGTCGGCCGGACCGAGATCCACGGCGAGGAGTGTCGACGACCGCACCACCAGGTCGGCCAGCGGCTCTCCGACGCCGTCGTCGGGGCCACCGTGCGCGCGCTCTTCGATACGCGCCCCCATCGAGCGGAGGATGTCGATGACGGCGCGGCGCGTCGGGTTGACGCCGACGTCGTGGATCAGGAGCTCGGCGTCGGGGTGGATGGCGCCCGCGACCAGCCAGAACGCCGCCGCCGAGACATCGCCCGGGACTCGCTCCGCCACCGCGCCCACCGGCTCACCTCCATCGATCGTCACTGTCACCGAGCCGTCCGGCGAATCGATCCGCTCGACCGGCACGCCGCGCGCCCGAAGCATCCGCTCCGTGTGATCGCGCGTCGCGACCGACTCGCGGACCGTCGTTCGTCCCGCCGCCCGAAGCCCCGCCAGCAGGATCGCCGACTTCACCTGTGCGCTCGGTACCGGCGTCGTGTACTCGATCGCCCGGAGCGGGGTATGGCCGACCACGGTCAGGGGAGGAAGGGAGTCGTTCCGGGTGGCGTCGAGCACGGCGCCCATCGAGCGCAGCGGTTCGATGATACGAGCCACCGGGCGGCGACGCAACGAATTGTCACCATCGAGGGTGGCCGTCATCGGCAACCCGGCGAGCACGCCGGCCATGAGCCGGAGGCTCGTCCCGGAGTTGCCGCAGTCGAGCGTGGCGGACGGCTGTCGAAGGCCGTCGGCGCCAGGGGAGCGGACGACGTACCCGACCGTCGCACCGTGCTCGGCCACCCGCTCGACCGCTGCGCCCAGTGCCGCCACGATCCCCGCGGTCGAGCGCACGTCCGCACCATCGCCGGCGCCCTCGATCCGGCTCTCGCCGGCGGCCAGGGCGGCCAGGATCAGCGCCCGATGGCTGATCGACTTGTCACCGGGCAGACGGAGCTCGCCGCGAAGCCGGACGCTCGCCCGGACCCGTGCGGCAGGCTCGCCGGACGCGGCGGTCGCGCTCACGCGGTCCCCGTGAGTGCGCGAACCTGGGCATGGATCGGGACGATGGCGACCATCATGTCGCGGAACTGATCGAAGGTGAGCTGCTGTTCGGCGTCCGACAGCGCCTCGTCCGGGTTCGGGTGGACCTCGACCATCACGCCGTCCGCCCCGACCGCCACGCCGCCGAGGGCAAGCGGCTTGACCAGCCAGCGCTTGCCGGTGGCGTGGCTCGGGTCGACGATGACCGGCAGGTGGGTCAGCCGATCGAGCAGCGGCACCGCGGCGAGGTCCATCGTGTTCCGGGTATAGGTCTCGAAGGTCCGGATCCCGCGCTCGCACAGGATGACGTTGGGATTGCCGGAGCTGACGATGTACTCGGCGGCCATCAGCCACTCCTCGATCGTGGCGCCGTACCCGCGCTTGAGCATGACGGGGCGGGCGACTCGCCCGACATCACGCAGCAGCGAGTAGTTCTGCATGTTGCGCGTGCCGATCTGGAGGATGTCGGCGTACTCCGCGACGATGTCGACCTGGCTCGGCTCCATCACCTCGGTGATGACCGGGAGGCCGGTGCGCTCGCGCGCCTCGGCGAGGTAGCGCAGGCCCTGGATGCCCAGCCCCTGGAACGCGTACGGAGAGGTCCGCGGCTTGAACGCGCCGCCGCGCAGGATCGTGGCGCCGGCCGCGGCGACGGCGTCCGCAGTCTCGAACAGCTGGTCGCGACTCTCCACCGAGCACGGTCCGGCCATCATCGTCAGCGATCCGTCGCCGATGACCGCGTCCATGACCCGGATGATCGTGTCCTCGGGGTGGAACTCGCGTGAAGTCAGCTTGAACGGGCGGCTGATCGGCGTGACCGAGGCGACCCCCGGCAGCCGCCCGAACCGATCGAGGAGATCGGTCTTGCGTGCGCCGATCTCGCCGACGACCGCGATGACGGTCGTCTCGGCACCGACGTGATCGAACGGCGTCAGGCCCTCCGCCAGGATCTGGCTCTTGACGCCGAGGATCTCGGCCTCGCTGGCGCCGACGGTCATCACGACGAACATCGCGCTGGTCTCTCCTTGGTCGGCCGGCTGGGACAAACAAAAAGGCAGAGGTCTTGCCTCTGCCTCGTTTGCCCGGCACGACCCGTGCCCCGCGGTCTCAGCGACCGGGAACTGTCATGCCGGGCATCGAAAGTAGAAGGTGTGGTTCATGTGCGTGTCCGGACGGTATCCATTGACGCGTCCGCTGTCAACGCGCCTCGGGACCCTCGCGCGCCGCGAGGGCGCGCGAGATGATCCCCTCGACGACCTCGCCTTTCGCATCGGCGTACCACTGGACGTACTCCCAGTCCCGGGCCGCCAGGTCCCGCTTGGCGGCCTCGTAGCGCTGCCGCTCGTCGTCATCCGTCCGCAACGTGTCGCGGAAGGTGAGCATCCGTCCGATCTCGGGACACGCCTCGGAGAAGACGTGGAGGTTGATCTCGGCGTCGGGGCCCTTGAACAGCCGATGCTCGAACCAGCCCGGCTCGCGGATGCGCAGGACGTAGCCGGCCGCCTCCATCGGCGGCACGTAGGCGGGCTCGTCGGCAGAGTCAGTCACCGCGAGCAGCATGTCGATGATCGGCTTGGCCGCGAGCCCCGGGATCGATGTCGAGCCCACGTGCTCGAGCAGGCGGACGCGGTCGCCGAGGACGGAGCGCACCCGGCCGGCCTCACGTTCGAAGAGGCCCGGCCACGCGTTGTCGTACTCGGCAAGGTGGATCGGTCCGTCGATCCGGGTCGGTTCGCCGATCGTCGCGGCGCGAAGCTGGTCCTCCCGGTCCGCCGCCACCGGCGCTATTCGAGGGCGTCGAGGTGGGCTTCCGCCTGGAACAGGTTGATGCCGCTCTCGATGAGGTCGACCACGTGCTGGAGCTTGGCCTCCTCCTCGACCTGCTCGGCGACGAACCACTGCAGGAACTGGTGCCCGCGATGGTCGTTATTCGCGATCGCGACGCTGACCGCCTTGTCGAACTGGCCGGCCACCGTCCGCTCCGACTGGAGCGCGCGCCGGGCGGCCGCCGCCGGCGATTCGAAGCGGGTCGAGGTCGCCTTGAGCGCCGGCAGGTCGAAGTCGACCTCGTTGTCGACGAGGAAGTCGACGATCTTCATCGCGTGCTGCGCCTCCTCGATCGACTGGTCGCGGAAGAGCTTGCCCCAGCCGTCGAGGCTCTGGCGCTCGAAGTAGATCGCGATCGCGAGGTACAGCTGATGGGCGGCCAGCTCATTGCCGATCTGGGCGATCAGGAGCTTGCGCAGGTCGGCACTCAGCATCGTTGGCTCCTCGGCGGTGGTCGGCGGGATCGCCGTGGTGCCCATGATAGGATTCCGGCCGCTGTCGCGACGGAGAGGTCGCATAGAGGTCTAGTGCAGCGGTTTGCTAAACCGCCATGTGGGGTAACCTGCATCGAGGGTTCGAATCCCTCCCTCTCCGCCAGCCCTCCCAGCATCGTGCGCCCGTAGCTCAGTGGATAGAGCGTTAGGTTGCGGACCTAAAGGTCGTGGGTTCGAGTCCCGCCGGGCGCGCCAGATCTCGTCGTCTCGGAACTGGTCAGGAGGCTGAGCCGTGACTGCTCTGGCCAGAGCACGCCGACGCTGGGAGACGTTCCCGCTCGGGTGGCTGGTGGTCTCGTTCACCCTGGCCCAGGCAGCGGATCTCGTCAGCGCGCTTGTCGTCGCCCGGGAGCTCAACCCCATCGTCGCGAGCCTTGTCGCCCAGCCCGTGCTGGCAATGGCGCTGAAGCTCGCACTCGTCGCGCTGGTGGTCGCCACCGCCGAGATCTGCGATCGCCGGCGGCCGGGTCTGGCCCGGCTCGTCCTGTTCGTCGGGACCGTGGCGGGTCTCGTCGGTGCCCTCAGCAACACGCACCTGACCCCGTTCCTGAGCGTCTGAGAACGGCGCTGTGCCGGGCCTCGGTCAGGTCGCCTTCGGCGCGGGCAGGTCGGACCGCCGGAAGCCGTTCTTGTATTGCGCCCAGCTGACCCGGGCGAGGTCGCGGACCGCGTCGTCGTCGACCTGCTCGGGTTTCGTGATGTTGATGCAGCTTCGGCCGATCTTCATGCCGGGGAAGCGGTCGCGGACCGATTCCACGTAGTAGCCGTCCTTGCTCGACGCCATCGCATAGAGCGAGATGAAGCTCTTGCGACTGGCGATGCCGATCGAGAACCAGCGCCCGGCCGGACCCTTGCTGTTCGAGTAGTCATAGCTGCCATAGCCGATGAGGGGCCCGCTGTACTGCCAGATCCCGACGTCGATCCCCGGCAGGGCGCCGAGGATGACCTCGTGGAAGTGCCGCATCTGCGATCGTCGCGGCTCGTCGAGGCCTTCGATCAGGGCCTCGGCCGCCGCCCGCCCGCCGTCCGCCATCGGGACCTCCTTCGCGTTCGAGAGGGCCGAGCGGCGATCCACCCGGCGTCGTGGCCAGTACGCTACCGCACATGTCCGTGCGAGTCCTCCTCGACGTCCCGATCACGTTCGACGTCGGCGGCGAGACGACCCACGCCCCGATGGTCGCGGCACGGATCGGCGCGGCGACGACGAAGCTCATCCTCGACACGGGGTCGAGCGACCACGTGTTCACGATCGAGCTTGCCCGTGCGGCCGGGCTGCCGGCCGTGCCGGGTGAACCAGGTGTCGATCATGCCGGCGCGCCGGTCCCGTCCTGGCGCCTCGGCGACGTCCGCGCGCGCATCGGTGACCTGACCGTCGCCTTGACGGATTCGGTCGCCATCGCCGGCCCGCCGCCATTCGAAGGGTGGGGTGTCGGCGGATTCCTCAGCCCGCAGCACCTGCACCCGACGGCAGCGGTCGTGCTCGACCTCACCGGCGACCGGCTCCTCCTCGTCGACGGCGAGGATGACGCGATCGGGACATGGCTCAACGAGGGCTGGCCGGGTCGGTTCCGCCTGATGCTCACGCGGGACGCCGACGAGCCGACGCCGGTCATCGCCGCGTCGATCGAACCCTTCGCCCCGGGCAGGACGATGCTCAACACCGGCGGGCGGACGACCGAGTTCACGACGGCATCGCTCGAGGGCCTGCACGGAACGGTGCCAGAGCGGCTCGGCAAGGGCGTCGGCGGGCAGGACGTGCCGGGCTCGGAGGTCGTCGACCGCGTCCTCCGGGTCGGCGAGGCGCGGTTCCCCGTCCCGTCGCTGCTCATTCGCGACGAGATCGGGACGCTGTCCGGCCTGGTCGGCATGGACGTCCTTCGGGGCACGGTGCTGGTCGTCGGCGCCGATCGCGATCGTCCCGTCGCCTGGCTCGTCGGGGACCGCGACGACCCACGGCGCGAACGACGCGGCGCGGCATAGTACGCTACCCGACACGCCCGAGATGCGGAGCGACGAGCGCCCCTGAGCGGCGCGCAGGAGGCCACCGCCGTTAACCATCTGGAGTCAGTGAAGGGCCGCCGCGTGCTCGTCACCGGTGGGTCCGGGACGATCGGCGCGCGCCTGGTCGAGAAGCTCCTCGAGGCCGATGCAGCCGTCGTCCGCGTCTTCGGTCGCGACGAGACCAAGCAGTTCTACCAGCGGCAGCGACTCGGCTCACGGAATGACGTCCGCTTCCTGGTCGGTGACATCCGCGACCGCGACCGCCTGCAGCGCGCGACCGAAGGCATCGATGTCGTCTTCCACTGCGCCGCGCTCAAGCACGTCGAATTGAGCGAGTACAACCCGTTCGAGGCGACCCAGACGAACATCAACGGCACCCAGAACGTCATCGATGCCTGCCTGGCGGCCGAGGTCGACACGATGATCCTGACCTCGTCGGACAAGGCCGCCAACCCGACCTCGGTGATGGGTGCCAGCAAACTGGTGGCCGAAAAGCTGGTCACCGCGGCCAATAACTACCGCGGACCGCACGCTACGACCTTCGCCAGCGTCCGATTCGGGAACGTGCTGGGCTCGCGCGGCTCCGCACTCGAGCTCTTCGCCCGCCAGGTCGAAGCCGGCGGTCCGGTCACCGTGACCGATCCGTCGATGACCCGGTTCGTGATGACGACGGATCGCGCGGTCGAGCTGGCCCTGGAGGCCGCCCGGCGCGCTCGTGGCGGCGAGGTGTTCGTGTTCAAGATGCCGGTCGCCACGCTGGCCGACCTGGTCGCGGCCACGATCGATGTCGTCGCCGGCCGGCACGGCGTGGACCCGGCGTCGATCGCGACCACGTCCATCGCGCCACGCCCGGGCGAGAAGGCCTACGAGGAGCTCATGACCGAAGAGGAATCGACCCGCGCCCGCGACATCGGAGAGATGTACGCGGTCCTCCCCGCGATCGAGGCGCATCCCGACGTGCTGGCCGCCTATGAGGACGCGCCGCGCTCGCCGATCGGGGCCTACCGTTCCGACTCGCCGTCCCCGATGGCGGCCGCCGACGTCCGCGCCGTCGTCGCGGAGGCCTTCGCCGCGGAGGCTCGCTGACCGTGCGCGTGCTGGTCACCGGCGCCGCCGGGTTCATCGGTCGGTGGGTCGTCGGGGAACTGCTCGCCCGGGGCCACACGGTCCTGCCCATCGACAACCTGGCCGAGGGCGACGAGGCCAATCTCGACGCGTTCGTCGGGCAGCCCGGTTTCATGCCGTTCGAGAAGGGCGACGTCCGTGACGCGGCCGCCTGCCGGCGGTGGACCGGGCAGGTCGACGCGGTCGCCCACCTCGCCGCGTCGATCTCCGTCCAGGACTCCATCGACGACCCGGCGACGACCTTCGAGAACGACGTCGTCGGGACCTTCAACCTGCTCGAGGGCGCCCGGGCCAGCGGCGCGCGGCTCCTGTTCATGAGCACCTGCATGGTCTACGACCGCGCCAGTACGCCCGAGGGGATCGCCGAGACCCACCCGACCAAGCCGGCCTCGCCGTACGCCGCCTCCAAGCTGTCCGGCGAGGCGCTGACCCTGTCGTACTTCCACGCCTACGGCCTGCCGACGATCGTCATCCGCCCGTTCAACACGTACGGGCCGTTCCAGCGCTCGGTCGGGGAGGGTGGGGTGGTGGCGATCTTCACCCGCCGCTCCCTGCTCGGCGAGGAGCTTCGGATCTACGGCGACGGGACGCAGACCCGCGACCTGCTGTACGTCGAGGACTGCGCCCGCTTCGTCTGCGACGCGCTCGTGTCCGACGCGGTCGATCGGCGGCCTGCTGAACGCCGGGACCGGGGTGGACGTCTCGGTCAATGCGCTCGCCGCGCTCGTGGAGCCGGATGCCGGCCGGATCGTCCATGTCGAGCACATCCATCCGCAGAGCGAGATCGCCGTCTTGCGCTGCGACTCGCGGAAGGCACGCGAGGTGCTGGGATGGGCCCCGGAGATCACGCTCGCCGAGGGTCTCGCCCGAACACGCTCGTGGATGGCCGAACGCCTCGCGCTCGGGCTGCCGGTCGCGTGAAGGGGACGAAGGAGGAACCGCGGTGACCACGACCCGACACGACACGCTCGCCGTCGACGGCGGCCTCCCGGTCCGGGCGACCTTCCTGCCCTACGCCCATCAGCAGATCTCCGATGACGACATCGCCGCGGTCGAGGCCGCCCTACGCTCCGATTGGCTGACGACCGGGCCGCGCGTCCCCGCCTTCGAAGCAGGGCTGGTCGAGGCAACGGGCGCACGTCACGCCATCGCGTTCTCGTCGGGGACGGCGGCACTTCATGGCGCCGCCGTGGCGGCCGGCCTCGGTCCCGGCGACGAGGCGATCACGACCCCGATGACCTTCGCGGCCACCGCCAACGCCGTCCTGTACGCCGGCGCCGAGGTGCGCTTCGCCGACATCGACCCCGGCACCCTCATCATCGAGCCGGGTCTCGTCGAGGCCGCCATCACGCCACGGACCAGGGCCATCCTGCCGGTCGACTACGCCGGCCACCCGGCCGACTACACGGCGCTCCGCGCGATCGCCGACCGGGCACCTGGCGGCCCGCTGACGATCATCGCCGACGCGTCGCACTCGCTCGGGGCGACGCGCGACGGCCGCGCGGTCGGGACCCTGGCGGACATGACCGTCCTCAGCCTCCATCCGGCCAAGATCCTGACGACCGGGGAGGGCGGGGCGGTCCTGACCGACGACGACGAGCTGGCCGCGACCCTGCGGCGGTTCCGGAACCACGGGATCGCGACCGAGCTCGCCGCTCGCACCGACTGGACCTACGCGATGGTCGACCTCGGCTACAACTATCGGCTGACCGACATCGGGGCGGCGCTCGGAAGCTCGCAGCTCTCCCGGCTCGGCGAGTTCCTCGCCCGCCGCCGCGCGCTGGCGGCGCATTACCTGGAGCGCCTGGCCGGCCATCCGTACCTCGACATCCCGTCGGTCGAGCCAGGAGTCGACCCGGCGTGGCACTTCTGCTTCGCCCAGCTTCGGCTCGACCGCTTGCGGGTCGACCGCGGTGGCGTCTACAAGGCGCTTCGGGCCGAGGGGATCGGCGTCAACGTCCACTACATCCCGGTGCACCAGCATCCCTATTACCGCGGCCGGTATCCGGGACTCGCCTTCCCGGTCGCGGATGCCGCCTATGAGCGGCTGTTGACGTTGCCGCTCTTCGCGGGGATGACGACGACCGACGTGGACGACGTGGTCGCCGCTCTCGACAAGGTGACGAACGCCTACCGGGTCGACTGATGCGGTGACCCGCCTGGAGTCGCTGCGCGGCGGAGCCCGGCCAGCCTTCCTGTACGGGTTGCTCGCGCTCCTCTCGTTCCCGACCCTCGGCCACCTGGTCGCCGGCGAGGACGCCCTCGTCTACGCCCTCGATGTCTTCGAGTTGCCTCGGACGGGGATGCTTGAGGACTGGCTCGCCAACGGGCTGACCCTCTGGAACACCCATCTGACCGCCGGCAACGCCCATTTCGCCCAGCAGTCGAATTCGCCGCTCTCGATCGACGTCGCGCTGGCGTTCGTCGTCGGGCCGTTCGCCGCCTACGTCGTGTACGTGTGGCTGATGGCGGCGGTCGCGGGTCTGTCGATGCACCTGTTCCTGCGCGACTCCCTCCGCCTCTCGACGCTGGCCGTGGTGGCGGGCGCGGTCATCTACCTGTTCGGGTTCTGGCACTACATCTACGGCCTTGCCGGCCCGGCCATCCCGCTCCTGTTCTGGTTGCTGGATCGGGCCTTCGTCGCCGGACGGCATCGCTGGCGGTTCATCCTGGGCGGAGCCGTCGTCGGCGCGGTGGTCCTCTACCATGCGCTGTCGCAAGTCGTCCTGATCGTGGCGGTCATCCAACTCGGCTACCTGGCGGTCACCGCCGCGAACCGGCGGGAGATCGCGTCCAGGACCGGGATCTGGGCCGGCATCTGGATCCTCGCGCTGTGCCTGTACGGGCCTGTCCTCCTGTCGCAGCTGGTGATGCTCCCGATCTCGGTCCGGACCATCTGGGACCTCCAGGCCTTCTACGACCCGACCGCGATCGGGGCCATCGCCGACACCATCCTCCACTACAGCCAGCTGCTGTTCGGCGTGCCCATCGGCGATGGTCCCGGTGCATCGCCGGCGCGCTACGGGACGTACTTCGTCGGTGCGATCGCCCTGCCGCTGCTCGCCCTCGGGATCGTGGGCATCCGCCGCGACCGCCGCGGATGGTTCCTGCTCGCCCTCCTGGTCGCGATCCCGGCGTGGGACCTGATCGCCGTGCTCCTGGCACCCGTCCAGCAGCAGCTCGGGTTCCTCAAGTCGTTCCAGCTCGACCGGATCCGCCACCTCTTCCCATTCGTGGTCGTCGCCAACGTGGCGCTCGGCGTGGACCTCCTGAGCCGGACCGTCCTGGTCGGTCGGCCGCTGGACATCGGCCGGCGCTGGCGGTGGGCCGTGGTCGGGGCGAGTCTCGTCCCGCTCGGCATCGCGCTGGCGGTGGCGGCCAGGCAGGTCCTCCGCCGACGACACGACCTCGTCGAGCTGGACCCCACGGCCATCGGCTGGTCCCTCCTCGGCCTCGCGCTGGTCGTGGGCCTGTCCTGTCTGGCGATCGCCTCGGTCGCCGCGGTCCGCGGCCGGCGCGGACACGGGGGTTCGTGGGCGCCGGCATCGATCCTGGTCCTGGGGCTGCTGCTGGCGCTGGTCGGGGAGCGGGCCGTCTACGCGTGGGGCGAACGCCTGACCGATGTCGAAGCGTATCTCGGCACGTGGGCAGAAACGCTCGGGGTGACGCCTGCCAAGGCATTCCTTCTGGCCCAACCGGGGATCGAGCGCGATCGCGTTCTGTCGTTCGGGGGGCGCCCTAATCAGATGGCGGCCGCCGGGATGCTCCAGGTCGATGGCTATCAGTCGATCTATCCGCTCACCTACCACACCTTCTTCGGCGGGCTGATCGCGCCCCAGCTCGCCGAGTCACCGTGGCACACCATCTACTACGGCAAGTGGGGCAACCGGACGATCACGTACGGGCCGAAGGTCGATCCGGAGCTGGTCGCGCTTGCCGGTGCGCGTTGGCTGTACGTCATCGGCGACGACGTGCCGACCGTGCCCGGGATCGTCGCACGATTCCATGACGGCGCAGTCACGGTCTACGAAGTCCCGAGCGTCCTGCCACGCGCGTTCGTGGCCGGCTCGATCGAGACCCGTGCGGACACCGCGGACGTGGTCGCCGGGCTCGCCACGGCTGACCTGGAGCGGCTGCAGGGGACGGCCTTCGTGGTCGCCGGCGCGCAGGCGGACCGTCTCGCGGGAGGGCCCGCGGGGAATACACCGAGCGGGCCGGCGGGGGTGGCCACTATCGCGAGCTATGCGCCCGATCGGGTCGTCGTCGACGTGCGAGCCGAACGTCCGGGCGTGCTGGTCCTCACCGATGTCATGGCCCCGGGCTGGATCGCCGAGCGTGACGGATCGGCGCTCCCGATCGCCACCGTCGACGCGACGTTCCGGGGTGTGCCCGTCGACAGCTCGACTCGCCAGGTCGTGTTCCGGTATGCACCCGGGTTCACCTATCTCGGGTTCATCCTCGCCGGCTCGGCGCTCATCGTGACCATCGCCTGGGCGCTCGTCGTGCGGCGGCGCGACCGTCGATCCGAGGCGGCCGCTCCAGTCGCCGAGCCCGACGGCTGAACCGACGCGTCTAGCGCGCGACCGCGGCCTCGGCCGGCAGCAACAGGTCCCAGCTGAGCGGCGTGCCGCGCTCGATGGCACGTGCCGCCCGGCGACCGAGGACCTCCTCGTAGTGACGGGTGTGGAGTCCGTCGGCCGGCCGGATCGAGCGGACGTTGGCCTCGGTCAGGACGTCGCCGGCCGCCACGTCCTCCACGACGAAGAGCGAGCGTCGGAAGCGTCGGCTCTCCTGCTCCTGATCGGTCGGCCCGACGACCGGCCGGCCGAGGGCGAGCTCGGCGACCCGGATGGCGTCGACCATCCGGCGGAACCCCACCTTGTCCAGCGAGAACGCCGAATCCGGCGACGAGTCGTCGCTCGACAGGGTCATGTGCTTCTCGACGATGCAGGCCCCGAGCGCGACGGCCCCGACCGCGACGGTCTCGCCCAGGGTGTGGTCGGACAAGCCGATCGGCACGCCCCAGCGCTCGCCCATGGCCGGGATCGCCCGGAGATTGACGGCCTCGGGCGGCGACGGATAGGCGCTCGTGCACTTCAGCAGCGCGATCCCCGACGCCCCCGCCGAGCGTGCCGCCGCGACCGCTTCGTCGATCTCGGCCTCGGTCGCCATCCCGGTCGAGATGATCAGTGGGCGCCCGGTCTCGGCCATCTTGCGGATGAGCGGCAGGTCGACCAGTTCGAACGACGCGACCTTGAAGGCCGGCACGTCCATCGTCATCAGGAAATCGACCGCGGTCGCGTCGAACGGGCTTGAGAAGCAGTCCATCCCGAGCGACTCGGCAAGGGTCTTGAGTCCCGGCTGCCACTCCCACGGCATGTACGCCTCCTGGTAGAGGTCGTGCAGGGTGGTGCCTTCCCAGAGCGATCCCGATCCCGCCCGGAACGATGCGGCGTCACTGGCGATCGTGATCGTGTCGGGGGTGTAGGTCTGGAGCTTGACCGCGTCGGCGCCGGCTTCGTGGGCGGCGTGGACGAGTTCGACCGCGACCTCTTCGTGCTGGCGGTGGTTGGCCGACAGCTCGGCGATGATGTAGACGGGATGCCCGGCGCCGATCGAGCGGCCGGCGATGGTGAAGTCAGCGGTCATTGGTCAACCCCGAGAGCGTGATGGTCAGGGCCTCGATCGAGTCGACGTCGAGGTCGGCCTCGTCGCCGTCGGTCAGCGCGATGGTCGCGCCGCCGCCCTCATCGGGGAGCGGACCGACCCGGATCGTGCGGAGCCCGGCGGCCCGTGCGCCGCGGAAATCCTTGCGCGGATCGTTGCCGACATAGATGGTAGCGGACGGGTCGACCGCGAGGAGCCGGCAGGCCACGTCATACGGGACGCGCGACGGCTTGGCGTTCCCTGGACCGAGGTCATCGGTCAGGACCACGACATCGAGCCGCTCGGCGAGGCCGTCGAGACCGGCGAGCTTGCGCGACTGGACGGCGCCGTTCCCGTCGGAGATGACGCCGGTCCGGACGCCTGCCGCGCGGAGCCCGTCGAGCAGGCCGACCACACCCGCGAACGGCGTCAGCCGGGCCGTGTGGGTTCGGTAGACGAAGAGGCAGGCAGGCACGAGATCGGACTCGCCGCCCAGGCCCTGCTCGGCAACGAGCGTGTCGAACAGCCGTCCGCGGCCGTCCTGGTCGTGGAGGTCGCGGAGTCGTGACGCGAGCACCGCCGCCGATCGACCGAATCGCTCCGCCAGGAACCCGGCGACGGCCGCGAACCCCCCATCGACGAACTGACGCTCCGGGTAGAGCGTGTCGTCGAGGTCGAACAGGACGGCTCGGACGCGGGTGCTCACGCGTCCGGCCCAGGCCCGATGAGATCGACCTCGCGGACGAACAGGTCCGCCGTGTGGCGGAGCATGACCAGGCCGGCCTCGTACGCATCGAGCTGCGGCTCGAGTCGCTCGCCATGCGCGGCCCGGATCGCGAACTCGGGGGTCGGTGCGCCGGCCTCGAAGCCCAGATCCGCCGCTCCCCCGTAGCGCGGATTGATCTCGATGAAGCTGATCGAATCAGGGGTCCGGAACGCCTGGACCGTGAGATGGCCGACCAGTCCGATCGCGCCGCACAGCTGCAGGGCGGCCGCCACGAGGTCCGGGTCGCGGACCGTCCGCCCGACCCACGATTCGCCGCCGACGACCGCGATCCGTTCGCGTGGGACGCACGAGATCGGCACTCCCTCGAAGTCGATGAACACGTCGACCGTGAACTCCGGCGCATCGACGAAGGCCTGGATGACCGGCTCGCCACCGAGCGTCACGATCGCCTCGAGCGCCGCGGCCAGCTCGGCCGCATCGTCGACCCGGGTGGCGCCGCGGCCGCCCTTGCCCTGGCGCGGCTTGACGAAGGCGGGGAATCGGACCGCCGCCGGGTCCGCGAAGATCGTCGGCGTCTCCAGGCCGGCCGACCGGACCCTTGCATCGAAGCGGGCCTTGTCGCGACAGGCGTCCACGGCGTCGGGTGACGACACCAGGACGACGGTCCCGGCCGCCGCGAACCGGTCGCGGGCGGCGGCCAGGACGGGCAGCTCCTCGTCCCGCGTGGGGACAAGGAGTCCGATCCCGTCCGCGGCGCACACCTCGAGCAGGGCATCGATGAACCCGGTGTCATCCGACCGTGGGATGAGGCGCGCGGCATCGGCCGCGTAGAGGGCGGCCGCGAGCGGGCTGATGTCCGCGGCGATGACCCGTCCGCCGCCGGTCCGGGCGAGCGCCAGGGCGAAGGCCCGCACCAGCAGGACCTTACGCGACGCGCTCGTGATCAGGACGTTCGGTCGGTCGGCCGCTGCCTTCACGGTCGCGCCATCAACCCCGGCTTGCGGGCGACCACGAGCGCATTGCGGCCGATCCCGGCGGCCGCCCAGCCGCGACCGATCGACCGCCGCGTCTCCGGATCGAGCGACAAGTCGACGCGGCGCCGACGCTCGTGGACCGCGTGGCCGATGTCGGGGTCATCCCGATAGTCGTCGCCCATCAGCAGGAACAGCTCCATCGGGAAGTCCGCCGAACGGTCGATCACATCGAGCCCGATCCGCTCGAGAAGCCCCGCGATCGAGTCGAGATCGAAGTAGTTGACGTGGTCCGGGATAGCGACCCACCAGCGCCGGCCACCCAGGGCGCGATGCGCCGCGTCCTGGAGCGGATTGAAGTCGTTCGGGACGCGGACGATGAGGCGCCCACCCGGCGCGAGCGCGGTGACCAGTTCGAGCAGCAAGGCCGCCGGGTCCGGGATGTGCTCGAGGACGTTCATCAACAGGATCCCGGTGAACGGCGGCCGGCCATCGGCACGCCAGCGGGCCAGGTACGCCGAGGCGGTGGCCGCCTCGACCTGCAGACCGGCGGCGCGGCCGACCTCCGCGATCGCCGGCGCCGGTTCCGTGCCGGTCGCATCCCAGCCGCCCGCGACGAGGGTCCGAAGCAGCTCGCCCGTGCCGCAGCCCACGTCGAGCGCGCGTCGCGGCAGCCCGTCCTCGGTCGCGCGTTCGAGGGCCGCCAGGACATCCGCGTGGAGTGTCGCGGCCTGCCACGTTCGCTCGATCGTGGCGTCCGCGCCGCCCGACACGAGCCGTGCAAGGTCCGGCGCCCGGCCGCCATCGTCGAGCAGGTCGCGGTAGTGGCTCTCGTAGAACTCGTCGAGATCCGGGCTCGAGGGCAGCGGGTCGAGCCGTCGATAGCCCCACACTGGATCGACGACGATCCGGTGCTCCCCGTCGCCGGCGCTCATCGTTTCGATGGGTGCGAGGTCGAGCTCATCGATCGGCGGCAAGCGAGACCCCCTCGCGTCGCGCCACCCGTTCGAACTCGACCAGTCGCTCGACACCGGCCTCGAGCCGGGTCGGCGGCGTCCATCCGACGGTCGCGCGGAGGCGTCGGACATCGGCGCAGCTCGCCTCGAACGGTTCGTCGGCCTGATGGTGGCTGGCGACCAGCCGCGTCCCGGTCGCCCGCTCGATGGCGTCGATGACCTCTCCGACCGGCCGCGCAGTCCCGGACCCGAGGTTGATGATCCCAGTCGCCCCCGGCGATGCCGCGATGCGGGCGAGGCCGTCGGCGACGTCCCCACTGAAGATGTAGTCGAAGCGGTTCTCCGGGTGGTAGACCTCGATCGGCTGGCCATCGAGCGCCGCGCGGACCCAGCGCGAGACGACGTCCCGCGAGCCCCGGCCGTAGACCCGGAAGATGCGGGCGTAGCTCGTTCGAAACCCGGCCCCGGCGACCTCGCTGACGAACCGCAGTTCTGCCTCCCCGTAAAGCTTCGCGGCGCCGCACAGGTTCCGCGAGCCAAGCCGGGAATCCTCGGCGAGCGCGACCGCATCGCTTGGCGCCGCGACCGTCGAGTACTGGTCCGGGTCGTAGACGAGATAGCTCGAGGCGAAGACGAACGCCTCGACGCCACCGATCCGCCCGGCGAGATCCGCCAGGCGATGGGTCGCCACGACATTGTCGTTCCAGTTCTGGTCCCAGAACTCGGGCGACTCGACCGAGCGCTCGAAGGTCGCGGCGAGGTGGAAGACGTGGCGCGGGGCGAAGCGAACGATCGGATCGAGGTCGGCGAACGCCAGGTCGGCGATCAGGTGGTCGACACCCGCGGGTGTCGGGCCGGGCAACGGGAGCCGATCGACCGACAGGACCGTCGCACCGACCTCCGACAGGCGGTCCAGCAGTTCGCGCGCGATGACGCCGGCACCACCGGTCACCACCACGCGCTGGCCCGCCAACGCCTCGATCGACCCCACCGTCATGTCCGCTCCTCGCTCGTGTCGCGCTCGGCCGTCAGGGCCGCGACGACCCGCCGCGCCCCTCGGCCATCGATGACGCGCATGCCCAGCTCGGTCATGTCGGCGCGCCACGCCATATCTTCGGCCTTCGTCGCGATCTCGTCTGCCATGTCCCGCTCGTCGAGTTGGGCCGCAGGCCCGAGGCGACCGAACAGCCCGATGCGGGCCAGCCCCGACACCAGGGCCTCCTCGACCGGGACGGTCTCGACGACGAGCGCCGGACAACCCATCCGCGCCAGTTCCCAGACCGTCGAGCCACCGGACGTGACGGCCAGGTCCGCCCAGGTCATCCTCGCCGGCATGTCGTCGACGGCTCGTTCCACGGTGGCCCGATAGCCGAGGTCCGGATCGGCCACGGCCGCGTCGATGCGCGCCGCGTCGCGATTGGCCGCCCCGACGATGACCCGGACCTGGAGAGGACCGCGCAGCTTCTCGGGGAGCCGGCGCAGGGCCGCGAGGGTCCGGGCGGTCATGCCGGTCGGGTCGGAGCCACCGAACGTGACCAGGAGGTGGCGGACGACCTGCGGTGTGGCGCGGGTCGGGGGCGGTGCCGCGAACTCGCGTCGAAGGACGGTGTACCGGGTTCCGAGCAGGAACCGGCAGCTGGCATCGGCCGGGTAGGCCGCCCGGTCGGCATGCGCATTCTGGTTGAGAAGGTAGCCGACGGGGTAGGTCTGCCGGTCCGCCTCGTCGGCGATGAGCAGGACGCGGTCGCCGACGTCACCGAGCGCCTCGAGATACGCGCTGTCGAACTGGAGTCCGTCGATCACGGCGACGGCGCGCGACTCCCGGGCGAGCGCCTCGCGGACGAGTGCCGCATCGGCCGGACTGCCGGCCGGTGCCGCGACGGGCGCGACCTCGATGCCCTCGTTCGCGATCCGCTCGAGCAGCGCGGACGGTGCCTCCGCCACCAGCCAGGTCGCCCGACCACCGGCGTCGAGCCAAGCCTGGCTGAGCGCCAGGGTCCGCATCATGTGCCCGGTCCCGTCGGCCGTCGACGCATCGGCGCGGAGCACGAGCGGCTGTCCGTCCAGGCGCGCCCGCCCGTCGGTCACGACGGCGGTACCCGTTTCTGCTCGATGTGACGATTGAGATCGGACCAGTCGGGGTGGTCGTCGACCACCCGGAGCGCGTCGCGCCACCCGAAGTCGTCCCGTCCGAGGGCGTCGTAGATGCGCCGGACGAGGTCGTAGTCCTCGGGCGTATCCACGGTCCAGCGATGCGCCGACAGGTCGTCCGGGAGCCGGACGGCGGCCAGCCGGAACCGCTCCGGATGCCGGTAGAGGTACGGCGTGGCGTGCTCCCGCGACGCCGGGTCGCTATCCGCCCGGTCGGCCGCTTCCAGGGCCGCCATCGTCATCGCCTCGACGTCCAGGCCGCGCGGGAACGTGCGCGGCTCCAGCGTGTTGCTCGCATAGTCGGCGCCGGACATGTCCAGCGCCGCCACGACCTCGTCGATGACCGCCGGGTCGATCAACGGGCAGTCCGAGGTGATCCGGATGACCCGTTCGGCCCCGTGGGCGCGCGCCGCCCCCAGGTACCGCGCCAGCAGGTCGTTCTCGCTGCCGCGCTCGACCAGCCAGCCCTCGCGCTCACCCAGCTCGACGATCGCGTCGTCACTGGGCATGGTCGTCGTGGCCACCACCGTCGCACTGGACCGACGCGGCCCGGGCCACCCGTCGGACCACGTGGCTCAGCAGCGGCTCGCCGAGCAATGGCAGCAGGACCTTGCCCGGAAGGCGCGTGCTGCCGGTCCGGGCCTGGATGATCGCCACGGTCCGGGTCATCCGGTCACCTCGGCGGCCGGACGGGCGATCCGGTCGGTGATCGCTGCCGCGATCCGGCCGGTGGCGTCGCCTCGCAGGTAGTGCTGTCCGACGAACGCGGCGCGATCGGCCGGGCTGGGCGGTCGTGGGTCGGCCATGAACGCCCGGACGTCGTCGACGGTCCGGACCGGGACCGCGACGCCGGCGTCGACGTAGCCGATGATGTCGCCGTAGGCCTGCCCCACGGCGACCATGTTCGGGGTCCCGGTCAGCACCGCGTCGGTGAGGACCGTCGAATACTGGCCGAGGTGGGCGTCTGCCGTCCGCAGCAGCCGGTAGAGATCGATGTCACGGACGACCGACGCTCGCGCGGGCGCAAAGCCGCCCGCCCGCGCCAGGCCGTCCAGGAGCCGAAGGTAGTGCTCCCCGCTCCCTTCCTCCGGATGGAGCTTGAAGACCACGTGGACACCGGGCAATGGTCCATCGAACAGCCGCGAAGCCATGGTCACGCTGTGGATCTCGTCACCGATCGGGTTCCGGGCCGCCGACACGACGAGCAGCCGGTCCCCATCGGCTACGCCAAGTTCACGCCTGAGCTCAGCGCGCTCCTCTGGCGCCGCGGCCACCGGGGCCTCATCGGGGTGGACCCGCGGCGAGCCCGTGACCACGACGCTGGCCGGTTCGTAGCGCCCCCCATCGATCAGCAGGTCGCGCTCGTACGTGCCGTAGACGCAGGTCACGTCGGGGCGCACGAGACCCGGATGGAGGGGACGGTAGTAGTCGGGGTTGTTCGGGTAGATGACCCCGTGCTGGACGGCGAGGCTCGGGATCCCGAGGCGACGGGCCGCGCCCAGCCACATCGTCCGCGCGCCCTCCCAACCGGTGAACAGGACGCTGGGCTGCAGCTCGCGCATGATCCGCTCCGCCCACAGCATCCCGTGTCGCTGCCGCTCGAACCACGGCCCGAGATCGGTCACGATCGCCCGCAGCGCCGGTCCGAGGTCGAACCCCTCGACGTCCAGACTGAGTTCGGGGATCCCGGCGATCCGGGCCGCGGCCTCCGACGCGATCCGCGCATCGTCCTCGGGCAGGACCGATCGCCGGCTCACGAACGACATCGGGAGGAGTCGCTCTTCGTGCTCGATCAACGCCCAGTCGGGGTCCTCGCGATAGTCGAGCGCGAGCCCGACGCTGACCACCGGGTGGCCCCCGGCCGCCAGGGCATCGAGGACCGGCGTCACGTACGGATCCGTTCGTCGGACCGTGCCAGCCGTCCCGACGACATGGAACGAGGCCGACCGGACGACCGCGAGGACACCCGACGGCTCCGCGGCCAGCGTCGCGAGGCGGGCCTCCAGCAGCGCCATGCGCCGGGGGTGACCCGGCAGCACGCCGATCCGTCGGAGGATCTGCCCGACCGGTCGCCGCAGGGCGCCGACGGGACCCGCGCGTGCGAGCCGTGCCGTGCCCGTCACTGGTCGGCCTGAACGGCGGATGGCCGGAGGCCCGTAGGTGACCACCTCGGGCGCCGGTCCGGACGAACGCGACGCTCGCGCAGCGGCGACCAGGCAGGCGCGCGCTGCAGGGATCTCCATCCGCTCGTAACGACCCGCCGGGGCGAGCTCGGCCAGGACGTGACACCACAGCAGCATCTCGTGCAGGTCGAGCCGGATGAAGCTGCGGGCGTGGAACCACCACGACACGCCGCCGTCGGTCAGGCGGTCGGCCATCCCGGCGGCCTCGCCCCAGGCGTCGATACGCTCGAGTGCCTCGTCGAACAGGTTCACCCGATCGAGCACGGATCTGACCGCGGGCCGGATCGGGATGAGGTCGGAGCGTTCGCCCGGCCCGGGCGTCCAGGCGGTGTCGAGGATGACGATCTCCGACCCTGGGGCTGCGGGCGGCGCATCGTCTCGCGCCTCGACGAAGGCGAGCGTCCGGACGTTCACGCGCCCGCCTCCACCGCGGAAGGGAGCATCGCGCCGCGGACGGCCTCGGCGATCCGACCGGTCGCGTCGCCGGGCAGGAAGTGGGCCGCCAGGAAGCGCGCCCGATCGTCCGGGTCGGGTGGACGGGGGTCCGCCATGAACACCCGCACGTCGTCGACGGTGCGAACCGGTGCCGCGACGCGCGCCGCCTCGTAGCCGATGTGGTCGTTGAACGCCGCCCCGACCGCGATCATGTTCGGTGTCCCGGCGACGACGGCGTCGGTCAGCACCGTCGAGTACTGCCCGAGGTGCGCGTCGGCCGCGCGCAGCAATCGGTAGAGATCGATCTCGCGGACCACCGTCACGGGCGTCGGCGCGTACCCGCCGGCCAGGGCCATCCCCTTGACCAGCGCCTCGTAGCGCCCGCCGACCCGATCGATCGGGTGGAGCTTCACCACGACGTGGACCCCGGGCAGTGGCCCGTCCAGCATCCGGGCGACCATGCACAGGCTGTGGATGTCGCCACCGACCGGGTTGTTCGCCACCGAGATCACCAGCAGGCGGTCGTCGTCGGCGATCCCGAGCTCATGTCGGATCGCGACTCGATCGGCCGACGCGCTGTCGGGGTCGACGGCGTCAGGGTCGGCACGACCGGACCCGGTCACCACGACGGCTTCCGGGTCGAACAGGCCGTGCTCGATGAGGACGTCGCGCTCGTAGCTGCCGAACACGCAGGTGACGTCCGGGAGCAGGACCCCCGCGTGTGGTCGATGGCTGTAGCCGGGGTGGTTGGGATAGATCACCCCGTGTTGCGCGGCCACGATGGGGATGCCTCGGCGGCGAGCGGCGGCCAACCAGAGTGTCCGGCTGTCCTCCCGGTCCAGGAAGACGACGCGCGGTCGCAGGTCTGCCAGGAGCCGCTCGGCGAGCAGCGTCCAGCGCCGCTGGCCATCGAACCAGCCACCCATGTATCCCTCGACGATGGCCGCAACCTCGCGACCGAGGTCGGTCCCTCCCACGTCAACCTGAACCCGCGGGACGGTGGTGTGCGCCGCCCCGCCGTCCGCTGTCGGGTCGTCCGAGCCCGCGTAGCGGGCCTTGATCATCGAGTGCGGCAGCAGACGGTCGTCGTCCTTCATCCGAGCCCAGTCGGCGTCATCCCCGTGATCGAACGCCACCGCCACGCTCGCCGTTCGGCAGCCCTCACCCGCCAGCCGATCAAGGGCGAACGCGAGATTCGGGTCGATGAACCGATCCTCGCCGTCCACCCGGATGGCCTGGAAGGCCCGCGCCGAGACGATCGAGACCACGTCCGGCGGCGCCGCCGACTAGCGCATCAAGTCGCCGATCGAGGATCTCGCTCCGCCGTCGCAGCTCGCGGCGACGTCGCGGACCCACGCGAACGTAGTCGATCCCGGCCCGGATGCGGCGTCGGACCGAGGGCCGGAGATGGCGGCGGACCCAGCCGCGCAGTCGGCGGATCCGACGGACCGGCGCCCCGACGGTGCGGACGGCCGGGGCGCCGGCGGTCCGTGCACCGGCGCGCGCGGCCGCGGCCAACAACGGACGGTCGGCCGGGATGACCACCACCGCGTACCGGCCAGGCGGCGCGAGGCGGTCGAGGACATGCCGCCACAGGGTCAGTTCATGGACGTCCCAGCGGATGATCATCCGGACCCGGTTCCACCACGTCACGCCCCCGAACATGAGCCGGTCGGCGATCCCGGTCGCCTCCGCCCAGCCATCCAGCCGGTCCAGCGTCCCATCGAACAGGTCGATGCCCAAGATGATCGACTGGAGGGTCGGGCGGATCGGCCTGACGTCGGCCCGATCGCCCGGCGCAGGCGTCCAGGCGGCGTCGAGGACGACGATGTCGGTCGATGGGTCTGGCGGCGGGAGACCGTCCGCGCGATCGATGAAGACCAGGGTGCGCGCGCTCACGATGTCGTCGGGGCGATCCTGGAGGCGAGCTCGGGGGACACGCGTCGAAGTCTGCCACACGCGCGTCCCCGAGCGATGTCCGCCGTCCTGCTGCTAGGCTTCGGGTCCGGCTCGGGCGGCGGAGGATGCTCCCGACCACCCGCACTCGAGGTCAAGCCAGTGCCGTCCGTCCGCCCGAATCCCAGGCGTGCCAGCGTCCTCGCGATCGTCGTCGCGTTCCTGGCCGGCCTGTTCGCCGTCCCGCTCCTGGCGGCAGACACGGCGGTCACGGGGACCCTGACCTTCCGCGAACAGGTCGCCCTCACGCCCTGAAGCCGTTGCGATCGTCACGATCGTCGATGCCGCGGCCGCGCCGGACGCAGGTTCGGTGATCGGCCAGCAGCGGATCGACGGGCCGACCACGCTGCCGATCGACTTCTCGGTCCTGGTCAACGCCGACACGATCGACGAGACGCACGCCTATGCGCTCTTCGCGACCATCATCGACGGCGGGGCGACCTGGCAGAACCGGGTCGGCGAGCCGGTGATCACCGGTGGCCCGTCGAAAGGGATCGAACTCGTCCTGACGGCCGTGCCGCCGACGTCGCCGGCTGCGATCGGCGGTGCCATCGTGCCGCCTGAAGCGACGACCCTCGGACCGCGCGGCCGTCTCCATCGCGGCCCTCATCAAGGTCGAGACCGGGACCCTGGTCGCGCGCCAGGTCCGGCCGATCGCCGATCCGGCCGCCCTGTCGTTCTCGATCGGGTACGACCCGGCGCTGATCGATCCGGCGGCGACCTACGTGATCAAGGGCGGGATCATCGACGGCGCCGCCGTCTGGCAGAACCGGGATGGCGTCCCGGCGATCCAGGGCGGTGTCGCGGTCCCGACCGTGTCGCTGCCGGTGACCCGCGTCGCGACCGACCTGCCGGTCGTCTCGGCTGCTCCGTCGGACGCACCATCCTCGACACCCACCGCCGTGCCGACTCCCGATCCGAGTGCTACTGCCCTTCCGACCCCGGACCCGAGCGCGACGCCGGTTCCGACGGTCGCGCCGACGCCGACACCAGCACCGACCCCGTCGCCGGCTCCCACCCCCACCCCGGCACCGACCCCGACGCCTGCGCCGACACCCACGCCGACACCCACGCCCACGCCGACACCCACACCCACACCCACACCGACCCTTGTCCCCTCGACGGCGCCCAGCCTGTCCGCGTCACCGTCGGCCGCCCCGTCCCCGACGCCGATCGCGGCCGTGACCGGAACGCTGACCTATCGCGAGCCCTACGCCCTGACCGGAGACGCGTTCGCGGCCGTCGCGCTGGTTCGTGGCTCGGCGCGCGCGACGGAGAACTCGATCGTCGTCTCGACGATCGATCGTGACATCACGAAGGTGCCCGTCTCGTTCAGCCTCTCGCTCGCCGGCGTGACGATCGACCCGTCACAGACCTACACGATCCAGGCGACGATCGTCGACGGCGATCAAGCCTGGGTCACCTCGACGGGCGTCCCTGTCCTGACCAACGGCAATCCCAGCACGGTGGCCATCACCCTCGGCTACCGCCCGGACCTCCTGAAGGGCGCCGTGAGCGGCCAGATCACGGCCGTCGGCGTGGCGCTCTCCCCGACGGCCTACTCGATGGCGGTCCTGGTCGACCCGGCGACCGGCGGATCCCTCGGCATCGACGTCAAGACCGTCACTGACGGACTGCCGGTGGCGTTCGTGATCCCGTTCACGATCACCGACATCCAGCGCACGAGCGACTACGTCGTGACCGCCGAGGTCGGCGACAACGGGTCGACCTGGCGGAACGTCGCTGGCGTCCCGGTCATCACCAAGGGCAACCCGAAGTCCGGGGTCCAGGTCGTGGTCACCGCGGTCGCCGTTCCATCGCCTAGTCCCAGCCCGTCGGCCGCTCCGGTACCGGCCCCCGTCCCGGAGGAGACGTCGGGCGGCGGCTTCCTGATCTGGATCATCCTCATCGCGATCATCGCCGCGATCGCCGCCTTCCTCATCGTGCGTGGACGAAACTCGACGGACGCGGTGACCGCAGCCGCCGCCGCGGGCACGGCAGCCGCAGCGCCGGACGATCCGGCCCCGACCGATCCGACCGATCCGGCCGGCCCGCGATGACGACCGCTCCGGCGCCGGAGCGTGGCCGGGTCGCCTTCCTCGGCCTCGGGACGATGGGCGAGGCGATGACCGCCAACCTGGCCAGGGCCGGGTTCACGGTCACCGCCTGGAACCGGACGCCCGGCCGGGCGGCGGCCCTCGCCGACCTCGGCGTCACCATGGCCGAGACACCAGCCGCGGCCGTCGCCGAGGCGACGATCGCGGTCATCTGCGTCTCCGACACGCCGGACGTCGAGGCCGTCCTGTTCGGTCCCGACGGTGTCGTCGACGGCGCGCGCCCCGACACGCTCATCGTCGATTGTTCGACGATCGCCCCGTCCGGCAGCTGGGACTTCGCGGCTCGGCTGGCGGAGCGCGGCCTGCGGATGGTGGACGCCCCGGTCTCGGGCGGGAGCGAGGGCGCGCGCAACGCGACCCTCACCATCTTCGTCGGAGGCGATGCCGCCGATGTCGAGCACGCCCGGCCGGTCCTCGCGGCGATGGGTCGGACGATCACCCATGTCGGACCGATCGGCGCGGGGCAAGCGGTCAAGGCGGTCAACCAGGTGATCCTCGCCGGCACCTACCTCGGCGTCGCGGAGGGGATCGTGCTCGCCATCAAGGCCGGTCTGGACGTCGAACAGGTCGTCGGAGCGCTAGGCGGCGGCGCGGCGCAGAGCTGGGTCCTCGCCAATCGCAGCGGGCGGATGCTGGAGAACGACTACCCGCTCGGGTTCAAGGTCTCCCTCCACCGCAAGGACCTCAACATCGCACTCGCCCTCGCCGCCCAGCTCGGCGCCGTCCTCCCGGTCAGCGCGCTCGCGGCTCAATTGGAGACGGGACTGGTCGCCTCAGGCCACGGCGACGACGACATGTCTGCGTTGGCGCGCGCTATTCGCGCGCTGTCAGCCCTGGACAGCTGATCAGTGAACCAGCTGGCGCGACGCGGGACGGCGCGGGCGCGCGTTGGCGCGCTGCGGCTCCTCGCTCACGCACCCTGAGGTGCGCTCGCTCCGGTGCTCGGCGCCGCCTTCGCCGGCACCGTCCGTCGCGCACGATTCTCCGTTCCTAGTCGAGACCGACCAGCAGCATCGGGTCGCCCAGTTTTCCGTTGTATCTCGGTCGGAAGCGTTCGGTGTTGTACATCGTCGGGACGTCGACCTTGCGCGGGCCGAGGGCCGGGTCGGGGAGCGCGGTGTGCGCGTACTTGCCGTCCTGGATGGCCATCATCCGGCCGGTGATCCCGCTCTCGATGAGGTCCATCGCGATGTTCGCAAAGGTGGTTGCCACGAGTGAGTCGATCGAGTCCGGTTCGCCGCTGCGCAGGTCGTAGGTGAGCTCGGAGGCCAGCGTCTCGATCCCCGTCCGATCGCGGAGCTCGGCCGCCAGCGCCTCGCCGACGTTCGCCTTGTGGCGATGCCCGAACGCGTCGGCCCCACCGACGTCGGTCATCTGCGCGCCCTTCCAGATGGCCCCCTCGGCGGTGACCACGAACGAGTAGTGGCTCGGGTTCGCCGCGTGATCGGCCGCCAGGAGTGCCGCCAGCGCATCGAGGTCGTACGGCGCCTCCGGGATGACGCAGCGTGCCGAGGTCACATACGCGGTGTACAGGGCGGAGAACCCCGCGTCGCGACCGAAGATCCGGAAGACGCCGATCCGCTCGTGGCTGCCGAGGGTCGTGCGCTGGCGGTTGATCGCCTCTTTGGCGCGCGTGATCGCGGTCGAGAAGCCGATGCAGTATTCGGTCCCCTGGACGTCGTTGTCCATGGTCTTGGGGATGGCCAGCAACGGCACGCCGGCATCCGCCAGCACCTGCGAGTACGACAGCGTGTCGTCGCCACCGATCGTGACGAGGACGTCGATGCCGAGCGCCTGCAGGTTGTCGAGCACCCGGGGCGTGAGATCGTAGATCCCGTCAGCCACCCGATAGCGGGCTCGTTCGGCGTCGCCCATCCACGCCGGCAACCCGGCCTCGCGCATCTTGCGCGGGTTCGTCCGTGACGTGTGGAGGATGGTCCCGCCCGTCCGCTCGATCGTCCGGGTGTTGATCCGGTCGAGCGGACGGAGGTAGTCGGGGTCGGGCTCGCTGGCGGGTCGGACGTGCGTCAACCCCTCCCATCCTCGCCGGATCCCGAGGCTGGTGTACCCGGCCTCGGTGGCACGGTAGACGACGCTCTTGATGACGGCGTTGAGACCGGGCACGTCGCCGCCGCCGGTCAGGATCGCGATGCGTCTGGGTGCAGTCATGGCGGGCGCAATGCTACCGCTCCGGCCGATCCCAGGCCGGTTGCGATTCGGGGTCGGCGAGCCCCGATCCGTGACGGTCGGCCGCGACCCGTCTGCTAGCATCGCGCCATGAACTACGAGTTGTTCATGGGCGAGGCGCTGGCCGAGGCACAGCTCGCCCTGGCTCGTGGTGAGCGCCCGAATGCCGCCGTCGCCGTCGTTGACGAGGCGATGGTCGTGCGCGCCAGCGACCGCGTCCAGGAGACCAACGACCCGACCGCCCACGCCGTCGTCGTGGCCCTCCGCGAGACCGCCCGCAAGCTCGGCGCCGTCCGGCTGGCCGATGCCACGATCTTCACCACCCAGGAGCCGTGCTCGATGTGTGTCGGAGCGCTCCTCGAGAGCGACGTGGAGGCGCTCGTCTACGCGGTGGCCAACCGTCATGACGGCGCCGCAGGCACGGTCATCCAGCTCGCCCAGCACCCCGACCTGCCACGACGGATCAAGGTCGTCAGCGGGATCCGACGGGACGAAGCCGAGGCGATGTTCGCACCTCTCCCCGCTCGCTGATCGCCTCACAGGATGCGTTCTCGGGTCTTCGTCGTCCTGGCCGCCATCCTGCTCGCAGGTTGCTCGTCGTCGGTCCCCGCCAGCGACTGGGTCTTTGGCTCACCGGCGCCATCGGCCGCGCCGTCGACCGCGGCCGCCTCGGCGGCAGCCACCGTGCCCCGACCCTGACGCCCGCCCCGAGCCCGATAGCCACGACATCCACGTTCAAGCTGATGGACTTCAATATCGAGTACGGCGGGGTCCAGATCGACTTCGCCAAGATCGTCGAGGCGGCCAAGGCAGCCGATCCGGACGTGATCGCGCTCGAGGAGGCGGAGGGCAATACCCAGCGGCTGGCCGATGCGCTCGACTGGCCGTACGCCAATGTCCGGACCCAGACGATCTCGAAATTCCCGATCATCGATCCGCCGGGCGCGGATGGACGCTACGTCTACATCGAAGTCGTGCCAGGAAGGGTCGTCGCGGTGTCGAACGTCCACCTGCCGTCCGACCCGTATGGACCGTATGACGTGCGCGACGGGAAGACCGCGGCGGAAGTCATCGCCCTCGAGACCGCGACCCGGTTGCCGGCGGTCAAGGAGCGGCTTGACGTCCTGCCCGCGCTTGTCAACGCCGGGATCCCGGCCTTCCTGACCGGCGACTTCAACGCTCCCTCGCATCTCGACTGGACGGCCGCAACGGTCGGGCTCCGACCGCACGTCAAGTACCCGCTTGACTGGCCGGTCAGCAAGGCCGTGGAGGCCGCCGGCTTCCGCGACGTCTACCGCGAGCTCCATCCCGATCCGGTCAAGGACCAGGGATTGACCTGGTGGGCAGGTCGACCGTTGGTGGACGATTACCCCGACCATGCCGACCCGCAGGATCGGATCGACATCATCTATGCGGCCGGACAGGCGAAAGTGACCGAGACCCGGATCATCGGCGAAGCGGGCGGGCCGCAGGTCGACATCAGCGTCGACCCGTGGGGCACCGACCATCGGGCCGTGATGGCCACGTTCACCGTCACGCCGGGGGTCGCGGCACCGTACGTCGCGGTCGACCAGCGCCTCGTCACCAGCGGCGACCGCGTCCAGGTCCGGTTCCACGGTCCGGCCGACCAGTTGGCCATCGCCGCCATCGGGGGCGCGACCGCGTCGACCAACCCGGTCACTGCCGTCGACGGGCAGTGGGCAAGCTCCACGGTCGGTCTCCTGGCGGGTGACTACGAGGTCCGCTTGATCGCCGGTGGCCAGACCATCTCGCGCACGCCGTTCTCGATCGCCACGCGCGACGCCGTGCCGACCCTGGTCCTGGACATGGCGACCTATAAGACGGGGGAGCCGATGAAGGCTTCGTGGCGCGACGCGCCCGGGTCCCGCTGGGACTGGATCGGGGTCTATGCCCGAGGCGGCGACCCGCTGGCCGATGATTACCTGTACTACGCCTACACCGACCAGTCCGTCGCGGGGTCGGTGGTCGTCGACGCGAGCGGGGAAGGGGACTGGCCGATCCCGCCCGGCGAGTACGACGCCCACTACCTGCTCGACGACGGCTACGTCTCGCTGGCCGTCGCGCCGTTCACCGTGGCTCCCTGACGGTCCGCCTCGGTCGGCCGGTCCCGCGGGGCCGGTTTGGTATCCTCTCCCGCGGAGAGGTGTCCGAGTGGTTGATGGTGCCGCTCTCGAAAAGCGGTGTGCGAAAGCACCGCGGGTTCGAATCCCGCCCTCTCCGCCACGTTCCGCCGTCTGACGGCCCCTGGCCGCGTTGTCGCCTGTGCTCCTCGCTCACGCACCTTCAGTGCGCTCGCTCCGGTGCTCGGCTCCGCCTTGCCAGGGACCGCCATACGACGGAACGTCGTGGCACGATGTGGATTCGTGCCTCCCGGAGAGGTCGCCTAGTGGACTATGGCGCCGCACTGGAAATGCGGTTCGGGGAAACCCGTCGCGGGTTCGAATCCCGCCCTCTCCGCCACTCCCTGCCGCCCCGCGATCTCCGCGTGCCACTGGTGCGGCGCGCTAGGGGCCGAGGCGGTATCCTTCCCGAGCCGTGCTAGGCGGGGAACTAGCGGTGCCCTGTACCTGCAATCCGCTCCAGCAGGGCTGAATCCCCTCCCGAGGTCTCCGTTCTCGGACGCCGCCCGACGACGCGACGTTGAGGACCGGGTCCCGCGCAGCGGCGAACCGCGAACCGTGTCAGGTCCGGAAGGAAGCAGCACTAAGCGATCATCGTCGGGTGCCGCGGAACGGCCTGGTCCGAGCCGCTCGTCATGGTGGGCACGGGAACGCTCAGGTCGACGGAGGGTGCACGGCATTTCGACTTCGCGCGTCTGCCCAGACCGGAGGAGGTCGTGACCACGACCGTTCCGCACCAGGCCATCTATCGCCGCTGGCGAGCCCAGACCTTCGCCGAGATCGTCGGCCAGGAAGCGGTCGTCGAGACGCTGCGCAACGCGGTCCGGACCGACCGGGTCAGCCACGCCGTCCTGTTCGTCGGCCCGCGCGGGACCGGCAAGACCTCGCTCGCGCGGATCCTGGCCAAGGCCGTCAACTGCACCGACCTGCGCGACGGCGACGCCTGCGACGCCTGCCCGTCGTGCGTCTCGATCCGCGAGGGGACGACCCTCGACCTCATCGAGATCGACGCCGCGAGCAACCGCGGGATCGACGACGTCCGCAGCCTGCGCGAGCGCCTCCCGTACCCGCCCGGCCACCTCCGCCGCAAGGTCTACATCCTCGACGAGGCGCACCAGATCACCACCCCCGCCTGGAACGCGCTCCTCAAGTCGATCGAGGAGCCGCCCGAGTTCGTCATCTTCATGTTCGCTTCCACCGAACCGTCGGGCTTTCCGACGGCCATCCTGTCGCGGCTCCAGCGGTTCGACGTCCGTCGCCTGACCGTCCCGGAGATCGAGGGCAAGCTGACGCGGATCCTGGCCGCCGACGGGCGCGACGCCGATCCTGCCGCGGTCCACCTCATCGCACGCCTGGCCGCCGGCGGGATGCGCGACGCCGAGTCGATGCTCGACCAGCTGCTCTCGGCCGCGCCCGACCGGATCGACGAGTCGACCGTCCGCGACCTCTTGGGGTTGGCCGATGCGGATGTCGTGCAGGCCTTCGTCGATCACCTCGTCGGCGGCGATGGGGCGGCCGGGGTCGCCCTGCTCGACAGCCTCGACGAGCGTGGTCGGGATATCCGTGCCCTCCTGGATCAGGCGGTCGAGGCCATCCGGACGGAGCTCGTTGCCGGCCTGACCGACCCGACCCCCGCGCGCCACGACCCGGCGGCGCTGGCCGACGCCGGTCGCCGCCTCGTGGCCATCGATCCGAACCGGGCCGGGATCGGTGGCCTCCGCTTCCAGCTCGAACTGGCGATGTTCAGCGCCGGCCCGGCCATTGGCGTCGCGTCGCATCCCGCTCGCGTCGAGCCCCTCGCGACGTCCGGGCCCGCGACGTCTGGGCCTGCGACGCCGCCGGTGACGCGACCCGAGGCGCCACCGGTGCCGACCGCCAAGGCATCGCAACCCCACGCATCCGCGGCCAAGGCGTCGCCCGCCAAGACGCCCACCGCGACCGAAGCGGGGCACGCCGTTCCCGGGGCGACCGCGATCGAGCCGGCCGCCGCGGCGGCCAACGGTTCGAAGGCATCGACCTCCGAGGCGGCCCCCGGATCCGACGACGATCTTGCCAGACTCCGCGAGGGGTGGTCGGGCATCGTCGCATCGGTCAGCCCGTCGACGCGAGCCGTCATCAACGAGTGCCGACCGATGGGCGTGGACGGCAACATCGTGACCCTCGGGTTCCCGGAGGCGAAGGGGTTCCTGAAGGATGTCGCCGAGCGCAAGCGGCCCGAGCTCGAGGAGGCGTTCGGGCGGTTCTTCGGGCGCACCGTGAGCGTCCGGAGCGTCGCCACCAATCTCGAACTGCCCCCGACCGGCTCCGACGACCTCGTCGCCGAGGCGCGACGGATCTTCGCCGACGAACTGGCCGACGTCGGAGAGGTCAGCTGACGCAGTCGAACATCGACATGGGCAGCAGCCGCGGGGCGGTTGCGCCAGACTGACCACCACGGACTCAAGGAGAGGAGCGACCCGATGGGGATGGCCAACCTGCAGCGGATGGCGCAGCAGATGCAGCAGGAGATGCTGCGGATCCAGGGCGAACTCGAGGCCACCCTGGTCGACGGGTCGGCGGGCGGCGGCGTGGTCGCCGCGACCGTGACCGGCAAGCAGGAGCTGGTCAGCATCACGATCGATCCGTCCGCGGTCGACCCCGACGACGTCGAGATGCTCCAGGACCTCGTCGTCGCGGCCGTGAACGACGCGCTGCGCGCCTCGCGCGAGCTCGCTGAGCAGAAGATGGCTGCCGTGACCGGCGGGCTTCGACTGCCGGGGATGTAGGACC
The DNA here is from genome assembly GCA_963746865.1 of uncultured Chloroflexia bacterium. Lineage (GTDB taxonomy): Bacteria > Chloroflexota > Limnocylindria > Limnocylindrales > CSP1-4 > SPCO01. The sequence goes on along the minus strand of CAVVDB010000004.1, from coordinate 28,371 downwards.
CTCGCGGACGTGACCAACGCCGTCATCGAGCCGGTCGCTCGCCTGATCGAGTCATTCGCCCGCCTGCCGGGCATCGGCCCGAAGACGGCCCAGCGCCTCACGTTCCACTTGCTGCGCGCGCAGGAGTCGGAGGCCCGGACCCTCGCTGCCGCCCTGATCGACGTTCGCGACAAGGTCGTCTTCTGCGAGCGCTGCTTCAACATCAGCGACCAGCCGCTCTGCCCGATCTGTCGCGACCCGGCCCGCGACACGACCCGCCTGTGCGTCGTCGAGGAGCCGCTCGACGTCCTGGCCCTCGAGCGGACCGGCGAGTTCAAGGGCCTCTATCACGTCCTCAACGGGGCCATCTCGCCGATCGACGGGATCGGGCCGGACAAGCTCCGGATCCGCGAGCTGCTCGAGCGCGCCGACACGGCCGCCCGCGACGGCGAGCCGTTCGTCGAGGTGATCATGGCCACCAATCCGACGCTCGAGGGCGAGGCCACCGCGATGTACCTCGCCGAGCGTCTCGAGCCGGTCGTCGGGATGGTCAGCCGCATCGCCCGCGGACTGCCGGTCGGGGGAGACCTGGAATACGCCGACGAGGTCACCCTGATCCGCGCCCTCCAGGGCCGGCGAGCGGTCTGAGGGAGGCCATGAGCAACCTCGTCACCGAGATCCTCATCCGGCTGGCCAAGGCCGGCGTCGCGGCCGTCCTGGCGCTGGTCCTGTACGTCGTCCTCGTCGGCCCGCTCGGGGCGACCGGATCGGTCGAACTGGCGCTCCTCTGCTGGCTCAGTGCCGCGGCCTTCATCCTCCTCGTGGAGACCGGCATCATCTGAGCGGGCGAGCGTGCCGGCGGCGGGTCGGTGCGGTTTGACACCTCGGCCGCCAAGCCCCATCATTCGCCTTCTGCGCCGCGGGCCGTCGCGCCCTCGGCCGCTGCACCTTAACAACTGAAGAGTGACAGGAAATCCGTGATAAGGATGTGCGAGTGGTCAAACCCTCGGACAAAAGTCGCGACCGCAAGGCCGCGCATCTTTTTGGAGAGTTTGATCCTGGCTCAGGATAAACGCTGGCGGCGTGCATGAGACATGCAAGTCGAACGGACGATCGAGGCTTGCCTTGATCGTTAGTGGCGGACGGCTGAGTAACGCGTAGGTGACCTGCCCCGAAGTGGGGAATAACTGCCCGAAAGGGTGGCTAATACCGCATGTGGTGGTGTGTTCATTCACACCAGTAAAGCCGCAAGGCGCTTCGGGAGGGGCCTGCGTCCGATTAGCTCGTTGGTGGGGTAACGGCTCACCAAGGCGACGATCGGTAGGTGGTCTGAGAGGACGATCACCCAGACTGGGACTGAGACACGGCCCAGACTCCTACGGGAGGCAGCAGTCGGGAATTTTGCGCAATGGACGAAAGTCTGACGCAGCAACGCCGCGTGAGGGATGAAGGCCTTCGGGTTGTAAACCTCTTTTATCAGGGAAGATAATGACGGTACCTGATGAATAAGTCACGGCTAACTACGTGCCAGCAGCCGCGGTAATACGTAGGTGACAAGCGTTGTCCGGATTTACTGGGCGTAAAGAGCGCGCAGGCGGTCGATCAAGTCGAGTGTGAAAGCCCCCGGCTCAACTGGGGAGGGTCATTCGATACTGATCGACTCGAAGGCAGGAGAGGGTAGTGGAATTCCCGGTGTAGTGGTGAAATGCGTAGATATCGGGAGGAACACCAGTGGCGAAGGCGACTACCTGGCCTGTTCTTGACGCTGAGGCGCGAAAGCTAGGGGAGCAAACGGGATTAGATACCCCGGTAGTCCTAGCCGTAAACGATGGACACTAGGTGTTGGTGGTATCAACCCCGCCAGTGCCGAAGCTAACGCATTAAGTGTCCCGCCTGGGGAGTACGGCCGCAAGGCTAAAACTCAAAGGAATTGACGGGGGCCCGCACAAGCAGCGGAGCGTGGGGTTTAATTCGACGCAACGCGAAGAACCTTACCAGGGCTTGACATGACCAGGATCCCGGCGGAAACGTCGGTTCCCCGCAAGGGGCCTGGCCACAGGTGTTGCATGGCTGTCGTCAGCTCGTGTCGTGAGATGTTGGGTTAAGTCCCGCAACGAGCGCAACCCCTACTGTGTGTTGTATCACTCACACGGGACTGCCGAGAGAAACTCGGAGGAAGGTGGGGATGACGTCAAGTCAGCATGGCCCTTACGTCCTGGGCTACACCCACGCTACAATGGCCGGTACAACGGGCGGCGAAACCGCGAGGTGGAGCGAATCCCTTAAAGCCGGTCTCAGTTCGGATTGTAGGCTGCAACTCGCCTGCATGAAGCCGGAGTTGCTAGTAACCGCCGGTCAGCATACGGCGGTGAATATGTTCCCGGGCCTTGTACACACCGCCCGTCACGTCATGAAAGCTGGCAACACCCGAAGCCGGTGGGCCAACCCGCAAGGGGGGCAGCCGTCGAAGGTGGGGTTGGTGATTGGGACGAAGTCGTAACAAGGTAGCCGTACCGGAAGGTGCGGCTGGATCACCTCCTTTCTAGGGAGATCCGAGTCTCGACTCTTGGTGGGGTCGAGGCGTTGATGGCTCCTAGGGTTGATCGCACGGTCGCTCGAGTCTCCCCGCCAGGTGGAGCTCGCCGGGACCGATCCGCAAGGATCGATGCCGGAGGCCGATACGCGACCTGGAAAGAACACCGAACCCACTCGATCGCATCCTGCTGATCGGGTTTCCTGTCACTCTTCAAGGGTCAAGGTGCAGCCGTCCGCGGCGACGACCGTGTCGTCAACGTCAGGCACGGCGACCACCCGCGGAGGGCGATTAGCTCAGCTGGTTAGAGCGCTGCCCTGATAAGGCAGAGGTCTCTGGTTCGAGTCCAGAATCGCCCACCATCCCCACCCCTGGCGCGGGGACGTAGCTCAGCTGGTAGAGCATCTCCTTTGCAAGGAGAGGGTCAGGAGTTCGAGTCTCCTCGTCTCCACCATCGCCTGAGCGCCGGCGCCATCGCAAATCGAACAGATCGGGTCCCATCCCCGATGTCACCGCCCCATCGCCCGGGACCATGTCCCGATCAACGAGCCCCTGATCCGTGTCCTTCCCACCTGCGGCAGGCCACGGACCAGCGGATCGCTGGGCGACGGATCGACCTCGGTCGGGCCGTCGGGAGGCGCGCTCCTTGCGAGCGCGCCGCACCTTAACAACTGGATATGTTTCGGCAGATTGAATGAATCTTCGATTTCGCCGAGTAGTCAAACGAAATGATCCCGATCCGATCCCGTTCAGCGACTGGCCGCCTGGTCAGAGGCTGGAGGGGGTCAAGCTACAAAGGGCACGAGGTGGATGCCTTGGCGCCAAGAGCCGAAGAAGGACGTGGCAGGCTGCGAAAAGC
>CAVVDB010000004.1:0-20000 GCA_963746865.1 uncultured Chloroflexia bacterium | reverse complement strand
GGCGTGTGCTAGACTCTCCCGGCCCCAAGGGGCACGCACAGTGCACGAGCGACATAGAGCCCCATTCGACGCACGAAGGAGCGGACCGCGGAGTCGATCACCACGGACCACCCGATCGTTTCGGAAACGGCTTGAGCGTCGCTCAGGCCGTTCGTGATTTCTCGGGCGCAAATCCACCACAGGAGTGACCAGACCCTTGACCGAAGAGCAGCAGGGCGGGACCACGCCGGAGCCGGAGGCTATCGCCGCCGTCGCCGACCAGGCGTCCGAGGACACCGTCGCGGCGGTCGCCGTCGCCGACGAGCCCGCCACCAGCACCGATGACCAGGAACCTGCCGTAGCGGAAGACCCCGAACCCGTCGCCCAAGCCGAGGTGGAGTCCGCCGTGGCCGAGGCCGAGGCCGTCGTAGCCGAGGCCGAGGCCGTCACGGCCGAGACCGCTGCGGTCGACGCCGACGCCGAGCCGGCGATCGTGGCATCGACCGACGGTGCCGGCGCGCTGAGCGCCGAGGAGACCGCCGACGCACCCGCCGCCGGTGACGAGGAGGACGAGCCCGTTCCGGCACGCCCGCTCGGCCCGGAGCCGACGACGATGGAGGAGCTGCTCGCCGAGCAGGATTCCGACATCAAGAGCTTCAAGCACGGCGACGTGGTCGAGGGCCAGGTCGTCCGGATCGACAAGGACGAGATCCTGGTCGATATCGGTGCCAAGAGCGAAGGCGTCGTCAGCAACCGCGAGTTGTTCGGGCGCCACGGCGAGGGTCAGCCGGCGCTCGCCATCGGCGACACGGTGCTGGTCTATGTCCTGCAGCCGGAGTCGCCCGAGGGCCACGTCGTCCTGTCGCTGCGCCGCGCCGGCCTGGAGCGCAAGTGGCGCTCCATGCAGGAGCAGTTCGAGGCGGGCGTCATCATCGAGGCCCCGGTCATCGACCACAACAAGGGCGGCCTCATCGTCGACTGCGGCATCCGAGGGTTCGTCCCGATCAGCCAGATCGTCGACTTCCCGCGCCGCCCGCAGAACGACCAGCCGCGCGATGCGGCCCAGGAGATCGCCGAGAAGCTGATGCCGTTCGTCGGCCGCAAGCTCCGGCTCAAGATCCTCGAGGTCAACCGCAAGGCCAACCGGCTCATCCTGTCCGAGAAGGTCGCGCTGTACGAGGAGCGCCGCGAGAAGCGAGACGAGCTGTTCAGCAGCCTGCAGGTCGGCCAGAAGGTCACCGGCACGGTCCGCTCGATCGCCCCGTTCGGCGTGTTCATCGATCTCGGCGGCATCGACGGTCTCGTCCACAAGAGCGAGCTGTCGTGGAACAAGGTCAACAACCCCGAGTCCGGCTACCACGTCGGCGAGGAGGTCGAGGCCGAGGTCATCGACATCAACCACGAGCGTGGCCGGATCAGCCTGTCGATCCGCCGCCTGCAGCCCGACCCGTGGCATTCCACGGTCGCGGACTTCAAGGTCGGCGACGTCATCGACGGCACCGTGACCAAGCTCGTCAACTTCGGGGCGTTCGTGCGGGTGCGCGACGGACTCGAGGGCCTCATCCACATCAGCGAGCTGTCACACCAGCGTGTGGCACACCCGGGCGACGTCGTCCACGAGGGCCAGTCGCTCAAGCTCAAGATCATCTCGCTCGATTCCGAGCGGCATCGCCTCGGCCTCAGCCTGAAGCAGGCGGAGGAGCCGCCGGCTCGCCCGGTCGTCGAAGCGGGTCCTGCCGGCGCGGCCGTCGCGGCCGGTGCCGGTGCGGGTGCCGCCCGCCCCGAGCGCCGACCGCGCCCGGAGCGCAGCTACTCGATGTCGGACGCGGTCCAGGAGCCCGAGGGCGGGATCGACAACACGCTCGCCTCGGCGTTCGCCCAGGTCCGCCAGCAACTGGCGGCGGCCGAGGTCGACGAGGTCGTCGAGGCGGTCGCCGAGGATGAAGCCGCCGAGGAGGCGGTCGCCGCGGAGATGATCGACCAGGTCGTCGAGACCGTGGCCGAGGACGAGGCGATCGAGGAGGCCTTCGCGGCCAAGCGGATCGAACAGGTCGTCGAGACCGTGGCCGAGGACGAGGCGATCGAGGAGGCCTTCGCCGCCGACAAGGTCGAGGCCATCGTCGAGACGGTCGCCGCCGACGAAGCCGCCGAGGAGGCGATCGCCGCCGAGACGATCGAGACCATCGTGACCGACGTCGCCGAGGACGAGGCCGCCGAGGAGGCGATCGCCGCCGAGACGATCGAGACCATCGTCGACAAGGTCGCCGCCGATGAGGCTGCGCTCGAGTCGGCCGCTGCGGTCGAGATCGACCGGCTGGCCGATGCGGCCGCCGCCAACGAGGCGAACGCCCCGGCCGCGGCCGATGCGGCCGCCGATGTCCTCGAGTCGGTCGCCGCGCAGGAGGCCTTCGAGGAGGCGACGGCACTCGACAAGATCGAAGGCGTCGTCGAGACCGTGGCCGAGGACGAGGCGATCGAGGAGGCCTTCGCGGCCAAGCGGATCGAACAGGTCGTCGAGACCGTGGCCGAGGACGAGGCGATCGAGGAGGCCTTCGCCGCCGACAAGGTCGAGGCCATCGTCGAGACGGTCGCCGCCGACGAAGCCGCCGAGGAGGCGATCGCCGCCGAGACGATCGAGACCATCGTGACCGACGTCGCCGAGGACGAGGCCGCCGAGGAGACCGCAGCCGAGGAGACGATCGAGACGATCGTCGAGGCCGTGGTCGAGGACGAAGCCGAGGAAGAGGCCGTCGCCGCGGACAAGGTCAAGACCATCGCCCGCAAGACCATGGAGAAGAACACCGAGGGCTGACCGCCGCCCTCTCGGTTCCCGACGACCCACCGGATCCCGGTGGGTCGTTTCGATTCCTTACTGTCGCGAGGGCATCCGGAGGGTGCCCGGCGACGTTGCTACGGGTAGACAGCACCGCGTCCCCGACCGGCGTGCGGCCCGGGGTGTCGTGCTAGCATGGCCCGAGCGCCACGTTCGTGCCGCTCGGGGAAGGGAACAGGCGTTCGACTCGATGGATCGCTTCGACAAGTTCACGGATCGCGCGCGCAAGGTCCTGACGCTCGCTCAGGACGAGGCGCAGCGGTTCAACCACAACTACATCGGCACGGAGCACCTGCTCCTGGGCCTCGTCCGGGAGGGCGAGGGCGTGGCCGCCCGGGTCCTCGAGAACATGAACGTCGAGCTGGCCAAGGTCCGCACCGCGGTCGAGTTCATCATCGGGCGCGGCGACCGGCCGGTGGTCGGCGAGGTCGGCCTGACTCCACGCGCCAAGCGCGTCATCGAGCTCGCGATCGACGAAGCCCGCCGGCTCGGTCACAACTACATCGGCACGGAGCACCTGCTGCTCGGCCTGGTCCGCGAGGGCGAGGGGATCGCGGCGGGCGTCCTGGAGTCGCTTGGCGTCAACCTCGACAAGGTCCGCCATGAGGTCATCCGGGTCCTGTCGCAGAGCTCCTCGGCCGGCCCCACGCCGGAGACGAAGCGGGCCAGCAAGACCCCGACCGTCGACCAGCTCGGGATCAACCTGACCGACGCCGCCCGCGCAGGAAAGCTGGATCCCGTCATCGGCAGGGAGAAGGAGATCGAGCGGGTCATCCAGATCCTCTCGAGACGGACCAAGAACAATCCGGCGCTCATCGGCGAGCCGGGGGTCGGCAAGACCGCGATCGCGGAGGGGCTCGCCCATCGGATCGTCGCCGGCGACGTCCCCGAGACGCTGCTCAACAAGCGGGTCCTGACCCTCGACATCGGATCGCTCGTGGCGGGCACGAAGTACCGCGGCGAGTTCGAGGAACGCCTCAAGAAGATCATCGAGGAGCTCCGCAACACCAATGACGCGGTCCTGTTCATCGACGAGCTGCATACACTCGTCGGCGCCGGCGCCGCGGAGGGCGCCATCGATGCCGCCAACATCCTGAAGCCGCCGCTCGCCCGCGGCGAGCTCCAGTGCATCGGGGCGACCACCCTCGACGAGTACCGCAAGTACATCGAGCGCGACGCCGCGCTCGAACGTCGCTTCCAGCCGGTCATGGTCGAGGAGCCGACGCTCGAGCAGACGATCGACATCCTGCTCGGCATCCGCGAGCGCTACGAACAGCACCACAAGGTCACGATCACCGACGAGGCGGTCAAGGCCGCCGCGGACCTGTCGATCCGCTACATCACGGACCGGCATCTGCCCGACAAGGCGATCGACCTGATCGACGAGGCTGCCTCGCGCGTCCGGCTGCGCCACGCCTCGGCCCCGCCTGCCCTGCGCGAGGCGCAGAAGGAGCTTGAGCGGATCACCAAGGAGAAGGACGCGGCGATCAACAACCAGGAGTACGAGGAAGCCGCGACCCTCCGGGAGGCCGAAGCGACCTCGCGCGAGACCGTCGACGGGCTGCGTGCCGAGTGGCAGGCGCAGGTCTCGAGCGATCAGCCGACCGTCGGCGAGGAGGAGATCGCCCAGGTCGTCGCGATGTGGACCGGGATCCCGGTCACGCGCATCGCGCAGGAGGAATCCCAGCGCCTGCTCAACATGGAGGAGGCGCTCCACGGCCGGGTCATCGGCCAGGAGGAGGCGATCGGGATCGTCTCCAAGGCGGTCCGTCGGGCGCGCGCGGGGCTGAAGGATCCCAAGCGGCCGATCGGTTCGTTCATCTTCCTGGGACCGACCGGCGTCGGGAAGACGGAGCTCGCCAAGGCCCTCGCCGAGTTCATGTTCGGCAGCGAGGACGCGCTCATCAAGATCGACATGAGCGAGTTCATGGAGCGGCACAACGTCAGCCGGCTGGTCGGGGCGCCCCCCGGCTACGTCGGGTTCGACGAGGGTGGCCAGCTGACCGAGGCCGTCCGTCGCAAGAACTACTGCGTGGTCCTGCTCGACGAGGTCGAGAAGGCACACCCGGAGGTCTTCAACATCCTGCTCCAGATCCTCGAGGATGGACACCTCTCGGACGCCAAGGGCCGCCGGGTCGACTTCCGGAACGCGATCATCATCATGACCTCGAACCTCGGGGCGAAGCAGCTCCAGACCAACTCGAGCCTGGGCTTCCGGGCCATGGGCTCGACCGACGCGAACCGCGCCGAGAGCTCCTACGAGTTGATGAAGGAGAAGGTCGCCGCCGAGCTCAAGCAGAGCTTCCGGCCGGAGTTCCTCAACCGCATCGACGCGACCGTCGTGTTCCGGTCGCTGACGGTCGAGGAGATCGCCCAGATCGTCGACCTGATGCTGGCCCGCGTCCGCGACCAGCTCCGCGCACAGCAGATGCTGCTCGAGGTCACGGATGCGGCCAAGGAGCACATCATCAAGCTCGGCTACGACGTGGCCTACGGCGCGCGGCCGTTGCGCCGGGTCATCCAGAACATGATCGAGGACGTCCTCGCCGAACAGCTCCTGCTCGGCACCTACGAGCCGGGATCCACGATCGTCGTGGACAAGGACCCGGACGCCGGGCTCGACATCCACCTCGCGGAGCCGCGCACGCCGGTCGAGGCGCGGTGAACCGCGCCGCCCGCCCGGCGGCCTAGCGATGGCGCGGCCACAGAGCCGCTTCGTCTGCCAGTCCTGCGGCGAGGCATTCCTTCGCTGGGAAGGGCAGTGCCGCGCCTGCGGTGGCTGGAACACGCTGGTCGAGACCGTCGTCCGCGAACCCGCTCGAGGGGCGCGTGCGTCGAGCCGGTCCAAGGCACCCGATGGGGCACACGCCGACCGGTCTGGCCGCGATCGCGGAAGCGGACCTGCCGCGCTTCAGCATCGGGATCGGCGAGCTCGACCGCGTCCTCGGTGGGGGACTGGTGCCAGGTTCGGTGGTCCTGCTCGGTGGAGAGCCCGGCATCGGCAAGTCGACCCTCCTCCTCCAGGCCGCCGCCGGTCTCACCCGGGCGACAGGTGGTGGGGCGCATGTCCTGTATGCGACCGGCGAGGAATCGCCCGGCCAGGTGCGGCTTCGCGCGTCGCGCCTTGGGCTGCTGGCGGGCACTCCCGCGGACGGCGTCAGGGTCCTGGCGGAGCACGACGTCGACCGCATCGTGGAGGTCGCGCGCGCCGAGCGCCCCGGATTGGTGATCATCGATTCCATCCAGACGGCCACGGTAGGCTGAGCTTGACGGGGCCGCCGGGAGCGTCGGGCAAGTCCGCGAATCGACCCTCCGGCTGATGGAGCTCGCGAAGGGCGACGGGATCGCGGTCATCCTCGTCGGCCATGTCACCAAGGACGGCACGATCGCCGGGCCCAAGACCCTCGAGCATCTCGTCGACGCGGTGGTCGGCCTCGAAGGCGAGCGCTACGCGACGCTGCGCCTGCTCCGTGCGACGAAGAACCGGTTCGGGTCGACCGACGAGGTCGGCGTCTTCGAGATGGCCGAGACCGGGCTCGTCGAGATCAGCGATCCGGCGCGCGCGTTCCTGACCGATCACGACGGATCGGCACCCGGGAGCGTCGTGGCACCGACCCTCGAGGGGAGCCGGCCACTGCTCGTCGAGGTGCAGGCGCTGGTGAGTCCGAGCGGCTACGGGACCCCGGCCCGTCGGGCCAGTGGGCTCGACGCCAACCGCCTCAGCCTGCTCATCGCGGTGCTCGGTCGGCGTGCCGGGATCGCGCTGGGCAGCCAGGATGTCTATGCCAACCTCGCCGGCGGCCTGTCGGTGTTGGAGCCCGCCCTCGACCTCCCGCTCGCGCTGGCCCTCGCGTCGTCGGCGCGCGACCGGCCCGTGGCCGTCGGGACGGTGGCCATCGGGGAGGTCGGACTGCTGGGCGAGCTGCGATCGGTCGTCGGGCTGGAGCGTCGGCTGCGCGAAGCGGCCCGGCTCGGATTCGGACGGGCCATCGTCCCGCGCCTGACCGGCGGGTCGAGCGCCGCACCGATCCAGGGGCTGGAGGTCGTGGCGGTCGCCACGCTGCGCGACGCGATCGAGGCGGCCCTGGCCCCTGGTCCTGCCCCCCGTGGCGAGGCCGTCCCCGCGATGCTAGGCTGACCGTCCGCCGGTGCCGATCGTGGCCCGGGACGTCGGGAACCGTCGAGGGATTCGTTGATCCGCTACATCCGCGTCCTTGGCGCCGCGCTCGGCGGTCTGGTCGGCCTCGCGCTGGCCAGCATCGAGGTCAACGGCCAGACGCTCTTCTCGAACAGCCCCAACGCCGGTGCGTTCCTGGCCGCCTGGGTCGTCGCCTGGATCGTCGTCGGGTTCGCCATCCTGCCCTACCTGACGGTCGTCCCTGCCCTCTGGCTCCTGCGTCGTGTCGAGGCGCTCTCGACCGCAGAATTCGTCGCCGCCGTCATCGGCCTGCTCATCGGCCTGCTGATGGGCCTGCTTCTGGGTCTGCCGCTCTCGCAGTTCCCGGCGCCGTTCGGGACGTGGCTGCCGCTCGGCGTGTCGCTCCTGTTCGGTTTCGGGATGCTTGGCTTGACGGTCGCCAAGCGCGCCGACCTGATCGTTGCCGCGGAGGCGATCGGTCTGATCCGCTCGCACGACCCGGACGAGGCTGCCGGCCTGCGCAAGGGCGACCCGCACATCGTCGTCGACACGAGCGCGATCATCGATGGCCGGATCGCGGAGATCGTCGAGTCCGGTTTCATCTACGGCACGCTCGTCATCCCACGCTTCGTGCTCGACGAGCTGCAGCACATCGCCGACAGCTCGGACGCGCTCCGGCGCAATCGCGGACGGCGCGGGCTCGACATCCTGAACCGGATGCAGAAGGAGCCCGGGACCCCGGTCGAGATCGTCGAGGACGACGTGCCGGACATCAGCGAGGTCGACGCCAAGCTCGTGGCGCTTGCGCTGGCCAGGAGCCGGGTCATCCTGACCAACGACTTCAACCTCAACCGGGTCGCCGAACTGCAGGGCGTCCGGGTGATGAACATCAACTCCCTCGCGAATGCGGTCAAGCCGGCCGTCCTCCCGGGCGAGGAGCTGCGCGTGCGGGTCATCCAGGAGGGCAAGGAGACCGGCCAGGGTGTCGGCTTCCTCGACGACGGGACGATGATCGTCATCGAGGGCGGTGCGCGACACATCGACCGGGAGCTCGACGTGTCGGTCACGCGGGTGCTCCAGACGGTGGCCGGCCGGATGATCTTCGCCCAGCCTCGGCTCGATTGAACGGGCCAGCGCCCGCCGTGCGCGCGGACGCCATCGTCGTCGCCGCGGGACGCTCGACACGGATGGGCGGGGTGGACAAGCTCGCGACCGAGGTCGGCGGCAAGCCGCTCCTCGCCTGGACGCTGGAGGCCCTCGCCGCGGCCCCGGTGGTCGCCCGGATGGTGGTCGTCGCCGCGGATGAGCGGCTCGCCGAGATCGCCGGGGCGTCCTGGCTGCCTGCGAAGGTCATCGACGTGGTCGCCGGTGGCGCCCGTCGCCAGGAATCGGTCCACGCGGGCTTCGTGGCCCTTGATCGCGATGGCTCCGACGAGACCGGCGTCCTGCTGGTCCACGATGCCGCCCGGCCGCTGATCGACCCGGCGCTCGTCGCCTCCGTCGCAGCCGCGACCGCCAGGTACGGGGCCGCGATCCCGATCGTGGCGGTCGCCGAGACCCTCAAGCGGGTCGACGCCGACCGGGTCGTCGGGACGGTCGACCGGGATGGGCTCGGCGCCGCCCAGACCCCCCAAGGCGCCAGGCGCGACCTGCTCCGCGCGGCCTGGCGCCGGTTCCCGGCAGACGGCCCCGACACGTTCACTGATGAGGCGGCCCTGCTCGAGGCGGCCGGCACGCCGGTCCACGTGGTGGCCGGGGACCCGGACAACCTCAAGGTGACCCTCCCCGCCGATCTCCGTCGTGCGGCCTCGTTGCTCGCGGGCCTTCGAACGCCGCGGACCGGGATCGGCCATGACAGTCACCCGTTCGGGCCCGGGATGCCGTTACGCCTCGGCGGGCTGGAGATCCCAGGCGCGCCGGCGCTGGCCGGTCACTCGGACGGTGACGTCCTGCTGCATGCCGTCGCCGACGCGTTGCTCGGGGCCGCGGGCCTCGGTGATCTCGGGCGGCTCTTTCCGGCCGACGCGCGGACCCCGCGCGGTATCGATAGCGCCCTGCTGATCGGCGAGGTCCGGCGCCGCATCGAGGCCGCCGGATGGCGAGCATCGACGCTCGATGCGACCGTAGTCGCGGCGCGCCCACGGCTCGGGGACCACCTCGACGCGATGCGCGACTCGATCGCGGCCCTGCTCGGGGTCGATCGGGGCGCGGTCAACGTCAAGGCGTCGAGCGGCAACCTCGACGGCGCAGAAGGGGCCGGGCGATCGATCTCGGCCCTGGTCGTGGCTACCATCGAGGCCCCGCGATGAGCCTTCGACTGCACGACACGCTGTCCGGCGAAACGCGCCCGTTCGTGCCGTTGCATGCCGACCGGGTCGGGATCTACTCCTGTGGACCGACGGTCTACGGCCCCGCCCATATCGGCAACTTCCGCTCGTTCCTGTTCGCCGACCTACTCGTCCGCCACCTTCGCTGGCGCGGCTACGCGGTCACCTGGGTCATGAACATCACCGACATCGACGACAAGATCATCCGCGGTGCCGCCGCCACCGGCGAGACGACCGAGGCCGTCGCCGAACGCTATCTGGCCACGTTCCTCGCCGACGCGGCGGCGCTCCGGATGACGACGCCGGATGTCCTCCCCCGGGCGACCCGCCACATCGACCAGATCGTCGCGCTCATCGAAACGCTCCTCGAGCGTGGCCACGCCTACCGGACCGACGACGGCTCGATCTTCTACCGGATCTCGTCGTGGCCGTCGTACGGGGTCCTCGCCCGGCTCGAACCCCTGGGCCTCCGGGTCGGGGAGCGGGTGGAGGCTGACGAATACGGCAAGGACGACGTCCGCGACTTCGCCTTGTGGAAGGCTCCGAAACCCGGCGAGCCGTCGTGGGAGACCGCCATCGGGCCTGGCCGGCCGGGCTGGCACATCGAATGCTCGGCGATGAGCATGACCCACTTGGGTCCATCGTTCGACCTCCACACCGGCGCGGTGGACCTGATCTTCCCGCACCACGAGGACGAGATCGCCCAGAGCGAGGCGGCAACCGGCCAGCCCTTCGTGGCGACCTGGCTGCATTGCGCCCATCTCCAGATGGACGGCACCAAGATGGCCAAGTCGACCGGCAACATCGCGCGGACCGGGGACCTGCTGGCGGCCGGCGTCTCACCGCGGGCGCTGCGCCTTGCGCTCATCTCCGTGCACTACCGGGCCGGCGTGAACTACTCCGACGAATCCCTGGCGGCTTCGGTGGCCGCCCTTGACCGGCTGGACGCGGCGGTCGCCGCCCTCGCGGTCTACACAGAGGACCGCCCCGACGACCCGGCCCTGGCCGAGGCCCTCGACGCGGCACGAGAGGGGTTCGGGTCGGCGCTCGATGACGACCTGAACGCGTCGGCGGCGCTTGCGGCGGTGTTCGACCTCGTCCGCGATCTCAATCGGCGGCTGGAGCGCCGCTCGCTGTCGACCGCCGACGCTGGCCGGGCGCTCGAGCTGCTCCGTGACATCGATCGGGTCCTGGGCATCCTGGCCGATCCGGCCGACGAGCTGGAGCCCGCGGTCGTGGCGCTGCTCGACGAGCGGGCCGTCGCCCGCGCCGCGAAGGACTTCGCCGCCTCCGACCGACTTCGCGACGTGCTCGCCGAGCACGGCATCACCGTCGAGGACACTCGTGATGGGCAGCGCTGGCGGCGCACCGTGGAGACGGCGCGTGGCTGACCGACCGCGGCCCGACCGCCCGCGGCCCGACGACGAGCACCGAGCCGGCCCGGGTCCTGGGGGTCGCGGCGGCAAGGCGGGCCGGGGCGGCAAGCCCGGCCAGGGCGGCCCGCCCGGCAAGCCCGGCCATGGCCGCCCGCCCGGCACGCGCGGACCCGGCGACGACCCTGCTGGCCGCGAGAGACGGCCGTATGGCGCCAAGTCGCCCGGCCGTGGCGGCTTCGGCCATCCGCGGAGCGGTCCACCGACCGGCTCCCGGCCACCCGGCAAGGGGCCGCGCCGCGACGTCCCCGATGGTCCGCATCCGACCGGCCGCGATGGGTTCGACCGAGCTCCGTGGAGCCCACGCGACCCGACCGCAGGCGTCGGAGGACCGCCGTCGCGCCCAGCACGCGACCGCTACCCGGGACCCGATCCGCGAACCGGCCCACCGCGACCGTCCCGTCCGGGTCCTCGGCCACCGTATCGCGGCGGCCCGCCGGGCGACCGGCCACCATACCGACCGGACTACCGGCCCTCCCCCCAAGGAGGCCCCGCGCGCCCCCAGGGTCTGCGACCGTGGGTCCGCCCCGGTCCAGACGCCGCGCCGTGGCCGCGGCCGCCGGCATCGCTGCCTGCACCGGACCTGCTCGGACCCGACGAGGAGCTCGTCGCCGGCCGCCGCCCCGTCGAGGAGGTCTTCGCGGCCGGCCGTGCCGCCCATCGCCTGCTCGTCGTCCCGCAGCGGCGCAACGCATTGGAGCAGCTCGTCCTGCACGCAACGCGGTTGCGGATCCCGATCGTCGAGGTCGAAGGCGGATCGCTGACCGCGCTGGCCGGCTTCGACGGCCACCAGGGGATCGCGCTCGTGGTCGAACCGCGGCGATTCGCGTCGTTGGACGACGTCCTCGCGCGAGCCGCCGACCGTGGCGAGCCGCCGTTCGTCCTCGTCCTCGATTCGCTCGAGGATCCACAGAACGTCGGCACCTTGCTGCGCAGCGCCGAGGCGGCCGGGGTCCACGGCATCCTCTTCCCGACGCGACGCCAGGCGCCGTTGAGTCCGGCCGCGGTCAAGGCGTCCGCCGGAGCGGTCGAGCATCTCCTGCTCTGCCCGGTCGACGACCTCGCCGGAGCCCTTGCCGACCTCCACGTCCGCGGGCTGCGGATCGCGGGGTCCGAGGCGGACGCCCCGTTGACGGCGCGTCAGACCGACCTGCGCGGACCCCTCGCCATCGTCGTCGGGAGCGAGGGTCAGGGCCTAGGTCCGGCCGTTCGGCGCCGCTGCGACATCTTCATGCGCATCCCGATGCGCGGGGCGATCGGGTCACTGAACGCCGCCGTCGCGGGATCGGTCCTGCTGTTCGAGGCGCTCGCCCAGCGCGACCCGGACGGACGCGGTCCGACACCGACTGGGGCCGGCGCCGCTCGCCCTGCCGCGGCCACAGAGTCGTCGGCACCTCCGTCGGACCCATCAGCCGACACCGAGATCGAGGCCCCAGCCGACCCTGCCGTCGAGCCAGAGACGGACCTGCTGCCCGGTGAGTCGCGGGCGCCGAAGCCGGCAAAGGCGCGCAAACCGCGCGCGCCCAAAGTCGGTGGGGGTTCGACCTGACGGCCATCGAGCTGCAGATCGTCCCCGCCTGAACGACGAAGGGCGGACCGGCGCGCGACGGTTTTCGTCAGAGGCCGTTCAGTGGCCACGTAGGTGACTCGCGGCACTTGTCGACGCCGGCGTGACCGCCATGCTCGTGATGGTGCGGTGAGTTCCGCGCGGCCTTCGACACGATGAAAGTCAGGTGAACATCATGGACCCGAATCGACGGACGGCGGTTGTCGTTGGCGTGCTGTTCATCCTGGCGACCGTGGCATCCATCCTTGGAGCAGTCACGCTCGGGTCCGCTATCGACGAACCAGACTACCTCACCACTCTTGGCGCGGACGGCGGCCGCATCACGTTGGCGGCGATGCTCTTCCTGGTCGCGGCGATATCCGCCTTTGGGACATCGGTGCTGCTGTTCCCGATCCTCAGGAAGCACGCCGAGGGACTGGCGGCCGGATACGTCGGCCTCAGGGCCTTCGAGAACATCTTCTACGTCGCCGGTGTCATCGGTCTTCTGATGATGTTGACTGTCAGCGAGAGCGACGCAGTCAGCACGGCCGGCGCCGTGGAGCTGCGCCTCCTGGGCACCACCCTGCTCGCGCTGCATTCCTGGTCGGTCCTGCTCGGGACGCTTGGTGTTCGCCGGTCTTGGCTGCCTGACGCTCAACACCGTCCTGTATCGGTCCCGCCTCGTGCCCCGCTGGCTATCTGCATGGGGACTGATCGGCGCGACCGGCGTCCTCATCTACGGATCGCTCGGCGTCTTCGGCGTTAGCGGCGGTCTTGGGTCGCCCTACATGCTTCTGGCCATGCCGCTGGCGTTCCAGGAGATGGTGTTCGCCGGTTGGCTGATCGTCCGCGGCCTGCAGCCCGACGAAGTGCAGCCCCGCCAAACGGCCGAGCCCCATGTCCGGATGGCTGCCTAGCTGTAGTCCCCACGCTTGACCCATCCGACCACCGGGCCCTATCATTCCCCGGCGCCGATGGGGTCATCTGCGGTAAGACCCTGCGCGTCGCGCCGACGTAGCTCAATTGGTAGAGCAGCTGTTTTGTAAACAGCAGGTTCCGGGTTCGAGTCCCGTCGTCGGCTCCATAGCGAACATGATCCGGTGGCGGGTTCACCATGAGACCGCAGTCTCGGCCCGGTGCCGCTGCCACAGTGGGTAGGTTGAGCAGGTGGTGAGCTCCGCTGGCTGTAGACCAGCCGCCTTCGGCTGTGGGGGTTCGATTCCCTCCCTGCCCACCAACAATCTCGCGATCGGTCCCGGGCCCACATAGCTCAGCTGGCAGAGCACTTCCTTGGTAAGGAAGAGGTCATCGGTTCGAGTCCGATTGTGGGCTCCACGCCCAGGCGGCTCAAGCTTCCTGAAAAAGTAGAAACGCAGCGGCGAAGCCGCGCCTCGTAAGGAGTGAAACGGTCTCGTGGCCAAGAAGAAGTTCGAGCGCACCAAGCCGCACGTCAACATCGGCACGATCGGCCACATCGACCACGGCAAGACGAGCCTGACCGCGGCGATCACCAAGTACCTCGCCCTGAAGGGCGAGGCGGAGTACCGCGCCTTCGACACGATCGACAACGCGCCAGAGGAGCGCGAGCGCGGGATCACCATCGCCATCGCCCACGTCGAGTACGAGACCGACGCCCGCCACTACGCCCACGTCGACTGCCCGGGCCACGCCGACTACATCAAGAACATGATCACCGGCGCCGCCCAGATGGACGGCGCCATCCTGGTCGTGGCCGCCACCGATGGGCCGATGCCCCAGACCCGCGAGCACATCCTGCTGGCCCGCCAGGTCGAGGTCCCGTACATCGTCGTGTTCCTCAACAAGGTCGACATGGTCGACGACGAGGAACTGCTCGACCTGGTCGAGCTCGAGGTCCGCGAGCTCTTGACCAAGTACCGCTTCCCGGGCGACGACATCCCGTTCGTGCGCGGCTCGGCGTTGAAGGCGCTCGAGGCCGGCGACGACACGGCCGATCCGGCGTACGCCCCGATCCAGGCCCTGATGGACGCGGTCGACAGCTACATCCCGACCCCCGAGCGGGCGGTCGACAAGCCGTTCCTGATGCCGGTCGAGGACGTCTTCGGGATCAAGGGCCGGGGCACCGTCGCCACCGGGCGGATCGAGCGCGGCATCGTCAAGGTCGGCGACGAGGTCGAGCTGGTCGGCGTCAAGCCGACCCGCAAGATCGTGGTCACCGGCGTCGAGATGTTCAAGAAGCTGCTCGACGAGGGCCGCGCCGGCGACAACGTCGGCTGCCTCATCCGGGGCATCGAGCGCGAGGAGATCGAGCGCGGCCAGGTGCTGGCCAAGAGCGGCTCGGTCAAGCCGCACACCAAGTTCACCGCCCAGGTCTACGTCCTGACCAAGGAGGAGGGCGGCCGCCATACCCCGTTCTACAACGGCTACCGGCCGCAGTTCTACCTGCGCACCACCGACGTGACCGGCGCCATCGGCCTGCCCGACGGGGCCGAGATGATCATGCCCGGCGACAACGTCGAGATGAGCGTCGACCTGATCACCCCGATCGCCATCGAGATCGGCCAGCGCTTCGCCATCCGCGAGGGTGGCCGGACCGTCGGCGCCGGCGCCATCGTCAGCATCGTCGAGTAGGGACGACATGGCGAGAGTCGAAGCCCGTCCCACGATCCAGCTCGCCTGCACCGAGTGCAAGGAGCGGACCTACACCACCCGCAAGAACAAGAAGAACGACCCGAACCGGATCGAGCTCAACAAATACTGTCCGCGCTGCCGACGGCATACACTTCACCGCGAGGCGAAGTAGGCGGGCGAACCCGTAGGGGTGTAGCTCAATTGGCAGAGCACTGGTCTCCAAAACCAGCGGTTGTAGGTTCGAGTCCTATCGCCCCTGCCACTTCACTTCCGTAGCCCTGAGAGAAGAACCACTGACGTGACCCGCATCCGCCGCAATTTCGACGACATCATGTCCGAGCTCCGCAAGGTCACCTGGCCGACGCGCGCGCACGTCCGTGACCTGACCGTCCTCGTCTTCGCGATCAGCCTCGTGGTCGGCATCTACATCTCGATCCTGGATGCCTTCTTCCAGACCATCATCGCGCAGCTCGCGGGTTAGGGGACGATGATGACCGAGACGACGACCGAGATCACGAGGGCGCCCGAGAAGCGCTGGTACGTCATCCACACCTACTCGGGCTACGAGAACAAGGTCAAGGCCAATCTCGAACACCGCATCGAGTCGATGGGCATGGAGGACAAGATCTTCCAGGTGCTCGTCCCGATGGAGGACGAGATCGAGATTCGCCAGGGCCAGCGCCATACCGTCCAGAAGAAGGTCTACCCGGGCTATGTCCTGGTCGAGATGATCCTCGACCCCGACAGCTGGTTCGTCGTCCGCAACACGCCGGGCGTCACGAGCTTCGTCGGTGGGGCCAACATCCCGGGCGTTCGGAGCGAGCCGATCCCGCTCGATGAGAACGAGGTCAAGCAGATCCTCCGGCACATGGGCGTCGAGACACCCAAGTACCGCGTCGCATTCACCAAGGGCCAGAGCGTCCGGGTCACCGACGGGCCGTTCGCCGAGTTCATCGGCACGGTCGACGAGGTCAACCCCGAGCGCAACAAGGTCAAGGTGCTGGTGAGCATCTTCGGCCGCGAGACCCCGGTCGAGCTCGACTTCCTGCAAGTCGAGAAGCTCTAGAAAGGAATCCCCAACCCCGTGGCCAAGAAGATCCGCATCGTCCTGACCCTGCAGCTGCCTGCCGGCAAGGCAACGCCTGCCCCGCCCGTCGGCACCGCGCTGGGCCCGCACGGCATCAACATCGTCGAATTCACGAAGTCCTATAACGAGAAGACCGCCGACAAGTCGGGCCAGATCATCCCGGCCCAGATCACGATCTTCGAGGATCGCTCGTTCTCGTTCATCCTCAAGACACCGCCTGCGGCCGATCTCCTGCGCAAGGCCGCCGGGGTCGACAAGGGCGCGATGACGGCCAAGCGCGAGACGGTCGGCCGGGTCACCCGCGACCAGGTCCGCGAGATCGCCGGGATCAAGATGGCCGACCTCAACGCCAACGACGTCGACGCGGCGATGCGCCAGATCGAAGGGACGGCCCGGAGCATGGGCATCGAGGTCGTCAGCTAGCACTTCCGGACGCACCGGACGCTCACCCCGCGACACGGGGGAGGTCGGGCTCGACCCGACCGACAGGAAGGACAGGTAGATGGCAAAGCACGGCAAGAAATACGTCGAGGCGGCGAAACTGGTCGATCGCGAGCAGGTCTACGCCCCCCTCGCCGCGGTCGAACTCGTGAAGGAGACGACCTACGTCGCCTTTGACGCCTCGGTCGAGGCGCACCTTCGGCTCGGGGTCGACCCACGCCACGCCGACCAGATGGTCCGGGGCACGGTGGTCCTCCCGCACGGCACAGGCAAGGTCGTCCGGGTCGCCGTCTTCGCCCAGGGCGAGAAGGCCCAGGAGGCGCTTCGCGCCGGCGCCGACGAGGTCGGTGGCGAGGATCTGGTCAAGAAGATCGAGGCGGGCTGGCTCGAGTTCGACGTCGCCATCGCGACCCCCGATTCGATGGGCCTGGTCGGCAAGCTGGGCAAGATCCTCGGGCGTCGCGGGCTGATGCCGAACCCGAAGGCTGGCACCATCACCTTCGATGTCGAGCGGGCGGTCAAGGAGGTCAAGGGCGGACGGGTGGAATTCCGCGTCGACAAGTCGGCCATCGTCCACGCGCCGATCGGCAAGAGCAGCTTCGAGCCGGACGCGCTCGTCGACAACCTCGCCGCCCTAGTCGACGCCGTGAACCGGGCCAAGCCGGCCGGCGCCAAGGGCCAGTACCTGAAGTCACTCACCATCGCCAGCACGATGGGCCCGGGGATCCGGGTCGACGTGCCGGGCGTGCTCGCGGCCGCGGTCGCGTAGCCCCAGGGAGTCACGGCCGGCGATCGCCGGTCACCTGCCACGGTGGCGGCCGAGAGGCGCGCCTACCTATCAAGAAGACGGACCGCCACAGACAGCCTGCGCTCCCAGACCGCTTCGCGCCCGACCGGCGCGCGACGGTCGGAGCTTGATCCGTCGGACCGGACCGAAGCGGACCCGCGAGGGGATCGCTCGGGGACGCCGACGAGCACGCCGAGGCAGCCAGGTGCCGCCTCACCTTCGGGTGGGCAGCGCCCCTGCGAGTTGGGGTCGGCCTCCGATGGAGGCCACCAGGGACGTCGCAGGGGCCGCCCGATCGACCGATCGGGCCCCACCGCGCACGCCGGCCGCGTGCCGAACGATAGAGGTGTCACATGCCGACGGAGGCCAAACGAGAGACCGTCGCCGAGCTTCGCGAGGAACTCGCGAACGCCCGGACGATGATCGTCTCCGAGTACCGCGGCCTCAAGGTCAAGGAGATCGCCGAGATCCGACGCGCCCTGCGCAAGCAGGACGTCACGTATCGCGTCGTCAAGAACCGCCTGATGCGCATCGCAGCCGAGGATTCGGTCGGCGAGGCGCTCGCCCCGCTGCTCATCGGACCGACGGCGATCGCCTTCGGGACCGACGAGGCGGGGACGGCCAAGGCCGTCCTCGATGCCACCCGACCGTACAGCCGGGTCGTCCGGATCACTGGCGGCGTCCTCGGCGACCGGGCGATCAGCGGCGACGACGTCACTCGACTCGCGGCGCTTCCCCCCCGCGAGGTCCTGCTGGCCAAGCTGGCCGGCGGGATGCAGGCACCGGTGGGCACGCTCGCCGGTCTCCTCGCCGCCCCGCTGCGCAACCTGGGCTATGCCCTCCAGCAGGTCGCCGAGCAGAAGGCCCGCGCCGACGCCTGACCGAACACCAGCACTGACCGTAGACACGAAACCACCGAAGGAGACGTTCCAATGGCTGTCCTGACCCAGGACGATCTGCTCGAAGCGATCGACAAGATGACCGTCCTCGAGCTGTCCGAGTTCATCAAGCGCTTCGAGGAGCGCTATGGCGTGACCGCAGCGGCCCCGGTCGCCGCGGCCGCCGCTCCGGCCGCCGGTGGCGGCGCCACGGAGGCGGCCGCGGCCCCCGAGGAGCAGACCGAGTTCAGCGCGACCCTCACCGAGATCGGCCCGAACAAGATCCCGGTCATCAAGGTCGTCCGCGAGCTGACCGGCCTCGGCCTCAAGGAGGCCAAGGACCTGGTCGATGCCGCGCCCAAGGCCGTCAAGGAAGGCGTGACCAAGGACGAAGCTGAAAAGATCAAGGCTGCGCTCGAAGAGCAGGGGGCGAAGGTGGAAATCAAGTAGATCGGCCGGCGCTGGGGCGGCGCATCCGCGCGTTGCCCCGCTCCGCCGGTCACTCACGCACCTTGGGGTGCGCTCGCGACCTTGCTCACGGGGCGCCTTCGGCTGCGCTCGCCCGAGTGCCGGCTTCGCGGTTCCTGATTTCGGCCCTGGCTCGCGAATTTGGCCCTATACCACGAATTGGGGGTGTTTGACAATCCTGTGAATCGCGGTATCCTACTCCTTCTGTGAGCCCGGCCTCTCTTTCCCTCCTCTTCCTCCGTCAAGGAGCGGTGCTTCATGCTGTCTGCTGAGTCTTCGACTCGCGCCCGGACCCCATCCGGCCGGATCTCGTACGCCCGCATCGATCGCAAGATCGACGGCGTCAGTCACGAGAAGTTCGAGATCCCCAACCTGATCGAACTCCAGCTCGACTCGTTCGCCTGGTTCGTCGACAAGGGCCTGCGCGAACTGTTCGATGAGATCAGCCCGATCAAGGACTTCACCGGCAAGGTCATGGAGCTCCAGTTCCTCGACTACGAGTTCGGGGCGCCGAAGTACTCCGAGGAGGAGTGCCGCACCAAGGACCTGACCTTCAGCAAGCCGCTCTACGTCAACGTCGAGCTCCTCATCAAGGAGACCGGCGAGATCCAGCGCCAGCGGGTCTACATGGGCGACTACCCGTGGATGACCGACCAGGGCACCTTCGTCATCAACGGCGCCGAGCGCGTCGTGGTCAGCCAGCTCGTCCGCTCGCCGGGCGTCTACTACAGCGAGACCGAGGACCCGGCGTCGGGCCGGATGCTGTTCAGCGCCAAGGTCATCCCGAACCGCGGTGCCTGGCTCGAGTTCGAGACGAACAACAAGGACCAGCTGTGGGTCAAGGTCGATCGCAAGCGCAAGATCGCGGCGACGACCCTGCTCCGCGCGGTCGGCTACGAGCAGAACGACGAGATCGCGGCGCTGTTCACGAGCGTCGACGTCGACCTCGACCACCAGTACGTCAGCGGGACTCTAGACAAAGACCTCACCCGGACCCAGGCCGAGGCGCTCATCGAGGTCTACAAGAAGCTTCGTCCGGGTGATCCGCCCACCGGCGACAACGCCCGCCAACTCGTGGAGAGCCTGTTCTTCAACTTCCGCCGCTATGACCTCGGTCGGGTCGGGCGGTACAAGTTCAACAAGAAGCTCGACCCGGTCGCGGCGCGGCTCAACGTGGAGCTGCCGCGCGAGGGCCGGACGATCACCCGCGAAGACATCGCGGCCATCGTCGGCCACCTCATCGAGTGCAACCGCGGGCTCCATCCCAAGGACGACATCGACCATCTCGGCAACCGCCGGATCCGCGCCAACGGCGAGCTGATCCAGAACGCGTTCCGCATCGGCCTGCTCCGCATGGAGCGCGTCGTCCGCGAGCGGATGACGATCCAGGAGCTGGACAAGGCGACCCCGAACGCGCTCATCAACATCCGCCCGGTCGTCGCCGCCATGAAGGAATTCTTCGGTGGCAGCCAG
>CAVVDB010000003.1:275000-1171040 GCA_963746865.1 uncultured Chloroflexia bacterium | reverse complement strand
TCCTCCACCAGGTCGTGACCGCGCAGTTGGCCGGCCGGCGGACGGGGACGCACGACACCAAGACCCGCGGCCAGATTCGTGGCGGCGGCAAGAAGCCGTACCGCCAGAAGGGCACCGGCCGCGCCCGCCAGGGCACGACCAACGCCCCCCACTACCGCGGCGGCGGCACCGTCTTCGGCCCGCACCCGCGCTCGTACGAGCAACGGTTGCCGCGCAAGATGAAGCGCCTGGCGCTGCGCGGGGCGCTGACCGCCAAGTTCGGCGACGAGGCGATCAAGGTCATCGACACCTTCGGGCTCGACGCCATCCGGACGAAGGACCTCGTCGGCGTGCTCAGCGCGCTCCAGGCCAGCGGCCGCGTCCTCGTGGTCGCCCCCGGACGTGACGAGAAGCTCGAGCTGTCGGCCCGGAACCTGCCGACCGTCGAGATCATCCTCGCCGATTCGCTCAACGTCGTCGACCTGCTCAACGCGGACCTCGTCCTCATCGAGCAGCCGTCGCTGGCGCGGATGCAGGAGGTCTACGCATGAGCGTCCTGACCGCCCCCGAGATCATCCTGCGCCCGGTCATCAGCGAGAAGTCGATCGACGAGTCCGGGCGTGGCAAGTACACCTTCGCCGTTCACGACGACGCCAACAAGATCCAGATCAAGGCGGCCGTCGAGGAGCTCTACAAGAAGGAGAACGTGACCGTCGTGGCGGTCAACGTCCTGACCACCAAGGCCAAGCAGAAGCGACGCGGCAATCGCCGCGGCCAGACCATCGGCCACACCACGCCGTGGCGCAAGGCCATCGTCACCCTGGCCCCCGGCCAGAAGATCGAATTCTTCGAGGGGGTCTGACCGATGCCGCTTCGCAGCTACAAGGCCACCTCCCCCGGGCTCAGGCAGATGACTCGCTCGACCTTCGAGGAGATCACCACCAAGGAGCCGTACAAGCCCCTGCTCGAGGCGCAGATCCGCGGCTCAGGGCGGAACAACCAGGGCCGGCTGACCGTCCGCCATCGCGGTGGCGGCGAGAAGCAGCACTACCGCCGGATCGACTTCAAGCGCGACAAGCTTGGCGTCCCGGCACGGCTGGCCACCATCGAGTACGACCCGAACCGGTCCGCCCGGATCGGCCTGCTCCACTACCGTGACGGCGAGAAGCGCTACATGCTCCTGCCCCACGGCCTGAAGGTGGGCGACGTGGTCGTCGCCGGTCCCGACGCCGAGGCGCGGGTCGGGAACGCGCTGCCGCTGGCCAACATCCCGCTCGGGACGACGATCCACAACATCGAACTCGTGCCCGGCAAGGGCGGCCAGATCGTCCGGTCCGCCGGCGTCTCGGCGCAGCTCCTCGCCAAGGAGGGCGCGTTCGCCACCGTCCGGCTGCCGTCGGGCGAGATGCGGCGCGTGCCGATCGGCTGCATGGCCACGGTCGGCCAGGTCAGCAACCTCGACCACGAGAACCAGAACCTCGGCAAGGCGGGCCGTGCCCGCCACCTCGGCCAGCGGCCGGAAGTCCGCGGCGTCGTCATGAACCCACGCGACCATCCGCACGGTGGTGGCGAAGGCAAGTCCCCGACCGGGATGCCGCCCAAGACCCCGTGGGGCAAGCCCGCCATGGGCTATCGCACCCGACGGTCGAAGACGACCGGACGGCTCATCGTCCGCTCGCGGCATCGCAAGTAGCAGGGGAGGAGGAAACCGATGTCTCGCTCAGTCAAGAAGGGCCCGTTCGTCGAGGCCCGCCTCCTCGGCCGGATCGAGGAGATGAACAAGCGCAACGAGAAGAAGGTCGTGAAGTCGTGGTCGCGCGCGTCGGTCATCTTCCCGACCTTCATCGGCCACACCATCGCGGTCTACAACGGCAAGAAGCACATCCCGGTCTACGTGACCGAGAACATGGTCGGCCATCGACTCGGTGAGTTCAGCCCGACCCGCAACTACCGCGGGCACGGCAAGCACACCGACCGCTCGACCGCCCTGAAGTAGATGCCGACCATGCGTGTCTCAGCAACCGCCAAGTACCTGCGAGCCTCGACCCGCAAGACCCGCCTCGTGACCGAGGCGATCAAGGGCAAGCCGGTCGAAGAGGCGGCCGCCCTGCTGCGGTTCATGCCCCAGAAGGCCGCCGCCGACGTCGCGCGCGTGCTCAAGAGCGCGACCGCCAACGCCGAGAACAACTACAACCTGTCCGCCGAGGATCTGGTCATCGTCGATGCCATCGCCAACGAGGGCCCGACGATCAAGCGCTTCCAGCCGCGGGCCCAGGGTCGGGCATTCCCCATCCACAAGCCCATGACCCATATCACCATCGTCGTCGCGGACCAGGAGGCCTGACATGGGACACAAGGTCCATCCGTACGGCTTCCGCCTGGGTGTCTCGCGCACCTGGACCGCGAAGTGGTACGCCGATAACAAGGAATACACCGCCTCCCTCCAGGAGGACATCAAGATCCGCCAGCTCATCGACAAGCGGCTGGCCAACGCCAGCGTCAGCGGCGTCGAGATCGAGCGCGGCATCAACCACGTGACGGTGACCATCCACACGGCCAAGCCGGGGATCGTCATCGGCAAGGGCGGGGCGAACGTCGAGATCCTGCGCCAGCAGATCGGTGCCCTGACGACCCGCAAGGTCAAGCTCGAGATCAAGGAGATCCGCCAGCCGGAGCTCGATGCGTATCTCGTGGCGATGAACATCGCCGGCCAACTGAGCCGCCGTATCGCCTTCAAGAAGGCGATGAAGCAGGCCATCCAGCGGTCGATGAAGGCGGGCGCCAAGGGCGTCAAGATCGCCGTCGCCGGCCGCCTCGGCGGCTCGGAGATGGGTCGACGAGAGTGGGACAAGGAAGGCCGCATCCCGCTCGGCACACTGCGTGCCGACATCAGCTACGGCCAGGTCCACGCCCACACGACCTACGGTCGGATCGGCGTCAAGGTCTGGATCTACCGTGGCGACATCACCCCGGAGCGCGCCGCGCGCGATGCCGGCGTCCCGACCGCGGTCGGGACGGGGGTCTGACCGATGTTGATGCCCAAGCGAGTCAAGCACCGCAAGGTCATGCGCGGACGGATGTCGGGGATGGCCAAGGGTGGGCATTCCGTCGCCTTCGGCGAGTACGGCCTGGCCACCCAGGAACCGGCCTGGATCACCAGCCGCCAGATCGAGGCGGCCCGGCGCGCCATGACCCGCTCGGTCAAGCGTGGCGGCAAGATCTGGATCCGCGTCTTCCCGGACAAGCCCGCGACCAAGAAGCCCGCCGAGACCCGGATGGGTTCGGGCAAGGGCGCCCCCGACCATTGGGTCGCGGTCGTCAAGCCCGGCCGGATCCTGTTCGAGATGGCCGGCGTCGACCACGACTCGGCCGTCGAGGCGATGCGCCTGGCCAGCCACAAGCTGCCGGTCGCGACCCGCGTCGTCGTCCGTGAATCGGCGAAGGAAGCGAACTGATGGATATCGACAAGGTTCGTCAGCTCTCCGACCCGGAGCTCGAGGCCGCCCTGCGGGAGGCCAAGCAGGACCTGTGGGGTGCCCGGTTCGCCCTGTCCACCCGCCAATTGAAGGACTACAGCACGATCCCGCAGACGCGGCGAACGATCGCGCGGATCCTGACCGTCCAGCGTGAGCGAGGCGCTCAGCTGGTCGGTTCGAAGGAGATCACGCGATGACAGGAGCAGACACCCAGGTGCAAGGCAAGCGGAAGACCAAGGTCGGTCGCGTCGTGAGCGACCGGATGGACAAGACGATCGTCGTGTCCGTCGAGCGCCTGGCGCGACATCGGCTCTACAAGCGGGTCATCCGCTTGAGCACGAAGTTCAAGGCCCATGACGAGGCCAACGAGGCGCACATCGGCGACACCGTGATCATCGAGGAATCGCGCCCGCTGTCCGCCACCAAGCGGTGGCGGCTCGTGTCGGTCGTCCAGCGCGGCGGCGACCACGTCCTGCCGGGCGAGGTCGTCACCGATGAGACTGCGACGTCGGAGGCCATCCACTCGGCGGCCCATCCCGGCCGGACCCGCGGCACCGACGGTGACGCGCCCGCGGCCGACGAGGAGACCGCTTCGTGATCCAGTCACAGACGCGTCTCAAGGTGGCCGACAACACCGGCGCCCGGACGATCCAGTGCATCCGGGTGATGGGTCGCTCGCTCAAGACCGACGCCGGCGTCGGCGATGTGATCATCGCCAGCGTCAAGCAGGCGATCCCCAACGCCGCGGTCAAGAAGGGCGACGTGGTCCGTGCCGTCATCGTCCGCACGGCCAAGGAGTACGGCCGGCCCGACGGCAGCTACATCCGGTTCGATGAGAACGCCGCGG
This sequence comes from uncultured Chloroflexia bacterium, assembly GCA_963746865.1. GTDB lineage: Bacteria > Chloroflexota > Limnocylindria > Limnocylindrales > CSP1-4 > SPCO01. The sequence continues at coordinate 1,166,738 of CAVVDB010000003.1, read as the reverse complement.
TCCTGATCAACAACCAGGGCAACCCGCGCGGGACCCGCATCTTCGGCCCGGTCGCTCGCGAGCTGCGAGACCGCAACTACATGAAGATCGTCTCGCTCGCGCCGGAGGTGCTGTGATGGCCGTCCGGACCCCGACCCCGCGAACCCCCAAGGTCCCCGAGATCCGCACGGGCGACACCGTCGTCGTCCTCGCCGGCAAGGACGCCGGCAAGCGCGGCACCGTCGAGCGGGTCGTCCGCCGACGGCCCGCCCCGAGCGCGGCCCGGAGCGTCTTCCGGCGTGGCTCGTCGGCCGGTGGCGTGAGCGTGGTCGTCGAAGGCCTCAACATCGCCAAGCGGCATACCAAGCCGCGCCAGTCCGCCGGGACGAGCGACCGCATCCCGAAGATGCAGCAGGGCGGCATCCTGGACATCGCGCAGCCGCTGCCGATCAGCCGGGTGATGCTCGTTTGCCCGTCGTGCAGCAAGCCGACCCGCATCGCGCATGCGACCCTCGAGACCGGGCGCCGCGTCCGGATCTGCCGCCATTGCGGGCAGCAGATGGAGGGCAAGGCATGACCAGCCGGCTCCACGAGCGCTACACGGCCGAGGTCGTCCCTGCGCTCCAGAAGCAGTTCGAGTATGCGAACCCGAATGAGGTCCCGCGGCTGACCAAGATCGTCGTCAACATCGGGCTCGGCGAGGCGCTGTCGAACGCGAAGGCGCTCGATGCCGCACTCGGCGACCTGACCACCATCACCGGCCAGAAGCCGATCGTGACCAAGGCCAAGCGGTCGATCGCCCAGTTCCGCGTGCGGACGGGCAACTCGATCGGCGCCAAGGTCACCCTCCGCGGCGAGCGGATGTGGGACTTCATGGATCGCCTGACGATGCTCGCCCTGCCCCGGATCCGCGACTTCCGCGGCATCCCGAGCCGGTCGTTCGACGGACGAGGCAACTACTCACTGGGCCTCCGGGAGCAACTCGCCTTCCCGGAGATCGACTACGACAAGGTGGACCGTCTCCGCGGGCTGGAGATCAGCATCGTGACGACGGCGAAGACCGACGAGGAATCGAAGAAGCTTCTCGAACTCCTCGGCATGCCCTTCGCCTCGTAGGCGCGGGGAGGGAGAATCATGGCCAAGAAATCGATGATCGCCAAGGCGAACCGGACCCCGAAGCACAAGGTCCGCGGCTACCACCGCTGCACCGTGTGCGGACGACCGCGAGCCTTCATCCGGCGGTTCGCGCTGTGCCGCATCTGCTTCCGGGAGCGTGCGCTCCTGGGCGAGCTGCCGGGCGTCACGAAGTCGAGCTGGTAGGGAACCGATGAACATCTCCGACCCGATCGCGGACATGCTGACGCGCGTCCGGAACGCATCCCGGGCACGACACACCGACGTGGTCGTGCCGGCCTCGCGGACCAAGCGCGAGATCGCCCGGATCCTCAAGGACGAGGGCTTCATCGCCGACGTCACCGAGGAGCAGGACGGCCCCACGGCGGTCCTGCGCATCACCCTCAAGTACGTCGACGGGAAGGTCCCGGTCGTCAGCGGCCTCAAGCGGATCAGCAAGCCCGGCCTGCGCGTCTATGCGCGCAAGACGGACATCCCGCGGGTGCTCGGCGGCCTGGGCATCGTCATCGTCAGCACGAGCCAGGGCATCATGACCGGTCAGCAGGCGCGCCAGGCGCAGCTGGGCGGCGAAGTCCTCGCGTTCGTCTGGTAGGCGGTACGACATGTCGCGCATCGGACGCCTGCCCATCACTGTCCCGTCGGGTGTCGACGTGACCATCGACGGGCGCAACGTCACGGTCACCGGGCCGAAAGGCACGCTGAGCCGTGCGCTGCACCCGGACATGATCGTCAGCCGCGAGGATGGCACGCTGGTCGTGACCCGCCCGACCGAGCAGAAGACCCACAAGCAGCTTCACGGCCTGACCCGGACCCTGGTCAACAACATGGTCGTCGGGGTGACCGACGGCTACCGCAAGGGCCTCGAGATCACCGGCGTCGGGTATCGTGCGGCGCTCAACGGCCGCAAGCTCCAGCTCAACCTGGGCTACAGCCACCAGATCGAGATCGACCCGCCCGAGGGGATCGCCTTCGAGGTCGAGAACCCGACCCGCCTGGCGGTCGTCGGCATCGACAAGGAGCTGGTCGGCCAGATCGCCGCCAAGGTCCGCTCGACCCGCAAGCCGGAGCCGTACAAGGGCAAGGGCGTGCGCTACTCCGGCGAGTACATCCGCCGCAAGGCCGGCAAGGCCGGCAAGATCGGCGGCAAGAAGTAACTGATGACTGACAAGGAACGAACACGATGACGCAGGTCGCCAGCCGCGGCGCCGCCCGCCGCAAGCGCCACGAACGGATCCGCCTCACCCTGGCGGGCACGGATGCGCGGCCGCGCCTCGCGGTCTTCCGCAGCCTCAACCATATCTACGCGCAGGTCATCGACGATGCGTCCGGCCGGACGCTCGCCGCGGCCTCGACCGTCGACAAGGAGCTCAAGGGCTCCAAGAAGACCAAGTCGGAGGAAGCGGCCGTCGTCGGCCGGATGGTCGCCGAGCGGGCCAAGGCCGCCGGCGTCGAGCGCGTCGTCTTCGATCGAGCCGGGTTCCGGTACCACGGGCGGATCAAGTCGCTCGCCGATGCCGCCCGCGAAGCCGGCCTCGAGTTCTAAAGAGGAGCCACCTGTGGCACGCATCGACCCCAACAAGCTCGCGCTCGAGGAGCGCGTCGTCCAGATCAACCGAGTCGCCAAGGTCGTCAAGGGCGGCCGGCGGTTCAGCTTCAGCGCGGTCGTCGTCGTCGGTGACGGCGCCGGTCACGTCGGGGTCGGCATCGGCAAGGCCGGCGAAGTGCCGGAGTCGATCCGCAAGGGCGTCGAGGACGCCAAGAAGAACCTGATCCGGATCCCGATGGTCGGCACGACCATCCCGCACGAGGTCCAGGTCGTCTACGGCGCGAGCAGCGTCCTCCTGAAGCCCGCCTCGCAGGGCACCGGCGTCATCGCCGGCGGCTCGGTCCGCGCGGTCCTGGAGTCGGCGGGCGTCCGCGACATCCTGTCGAAGATCCATGGCTCGACCAACCCGGTCAACGTGACGCGGGCCACCATCGAGGCGCTGCGCAGCCTGCATTCGGCCGAGGAGCTGGGCGCCCGACGCGGCGTCAAGCTGGTCAGCCGGATCGCCGGCCAGCCCGCCCCGGTCGCGGAGGTGCCCGGTGGCCGCTAAGCTCAAGGTGACCCAGGTCAAGAGCACGATCAGTCATATCGCGCGGAACCGCGCCACCATCCGGGCCCTCGGCCTGCACGGGATCGGCAGCACGAGCACCGTGACCGACAACCCGGCCACGCGTGGCATGGTCCGCCAGGTGCGGTTCCTCGTCAGCGTCGAGGAGATCGCGGACGGCACCGGATCCGACGCCGGGGAGAAGGCATGAAACTCCACGATCTGCAACCCGCCGAGGGGTCCCGCAAGCCGCGCACCCGCGTCGGCCGCGGGATCGCCGCGGGCAAGGGCAAGACCGCGGGTCGCGGCACGAAGGGCCAGAAGGCACGCGCCGGCGGCTCGATCCCGCCCTGGTTCGAGGGCGGCCAGACCCCGCTCCACATGCGCATCCCCAAGCTGCGCGGCTTCAAGAACCGCTTCAGGATCGAGTACGAGGTCGTCAACATCGGGGCCATCGGGGCGCTCGCCGAGCAGGGGGCCTTCGAGGTCGACACGCCGGCCGGCAAGGCCGCCAAGGCGGCCAAAGCGGCCCCGGCGACCGTCAACCAGGAGCTCCTCCGCGCGGTCGGCCTGGTGCGGACCCTGAACAAGCCGCTCAAGATCCTCGGCGCGGGCGAGCTGTCGACGCCGCTCTTCGTCGTCGCTGACGCGTTCACCAAGTCGGCACGCGAGAAGATCGAGGCCGCCGGCGGCAGCGTCAACGTCCTCGAGATCCCGACCTCACCGCTGGCCGCCCTCGGGGTGGCCCCCGAGCCCGAGCCCGAGCGCGAGCCGAAGGCGGCGGCAGCTGCCGAGCCCGAACCAGCCACGGCCGAGGCGACCCCGGCGACGGACCCGGAGACCACGGGAACCAAGCCGGCCAAGGGCGCGAAGGCCCCGAGCGCCAGGGCGACCAAGGCCGCCGCCGCAGCGTCCGACGACGCCGACGAGACGGCTGCCCCCGGCGCGGACACCGCCGTCGAGGCTGGGCCGACCGCCGACGACGACGCCTGACCCGTGTTCGAATCCCTCCTCAATGCCTTCCGGGCGCCGGACATCCGGCGCCGCATCATCTATGTCCTCGCCCTGCTGATCGTCTTTCGCTTCCTGGCGTCGGTGCCGATCCCGGGCGTGGACAAGGAATCGCTGAAGACATTCGTCGAGGGCAATGCGCTGGTCGGGCTGCTCGACCTGTTCTCCGGTGGCGGCCTGTCGAACTTCTCGGTCGTGGCCCTCGGGATGAACCCGTACATCAACGCGTCGATCATCATGCAGCTGATGACCGGCGTGGTGCCGTCGCTCCAGGCGCTCAGCCGCGAGGGTGAGTTCGGGCGCAACAAGATCAACCAGTACACCCGCTACCTCACGGTCCCGATGGCCATCCTGCAGGCCTACGGCGTGCTGGCCCTGCTTGCATCGCAGGGCGTCATGACCGGGACGTTCGACCTGTCGAGCTTCACGACCCTGACCCAGATCGCGACCCTGACGGCGGGGGCCGTCGTCCTGATGTGGCTCGGTGAACTGATCACCGAGCGGGGGATCGGCAACGGCATCAGCTTCATCATCTTCGCCGGCATCGTCAGCCGTGCACCGGGCGCGCTCAACGCGTTCCGGCTCAACCCGAACCTCCTGCAGGCCTTGCTCATCGGGCTCTTCGCGATCTTCGCGGTCTTCGTGATCATCTACATCCAGGAAGGCCAGCGTCGGATCCCGATCCAGTACGCCAGCCGTGTCCGCGGCCGCCGGATGTACTCGGGCGGGCAGACCTTCCTGCCGCTTCGAGTCAACCAGGCCGGCGTCATCCCGATCATCTTCGCGGTCAGCATCCTGCTCTTCCCGCATCAGCTGGCGACCTACTTCTCGACCTCGGACATCCCGATCGTCAAGCAGATCGCCGAGCTCATCGTGACGATCTTCAGCTCGACCGGGCCCTTCTACATCCCGCTGTATTTCTTCCTGACGATGGGCTTCACCTACTTCTACACCGCGTTCACGTTCAAACCGGACGAGACGGCCGAACAATTACGCAAGAACGGCGGGTTCATCCCGGGCATCCGACCGGGCCGGCCGACGCAGGATTACCTGCAACGGGTGGTGACCCGGATCACGTTCGCCGGCGCACTCTTCCTCGCGATCGTGGCGGTCTCCCCGCTGGTCATCGCCCTGTTCTTCCCGGAGATGGCCGCGGTCGGCCTGGGCGGCACCAGCCTGCTCATCGTGGTCTCGGTCGTGGTCGAGACGATGAAGCAAATAGAAGCCCAGCTGATGATGCGAAACTACGAGGGATTCATCCGTTGATTGCGGCGAAGATGGCGAGTCGAGCCGAAGGCGGAGCCGAGGACGGCCGCGAGCGCACCCCAAGGTGCGTGAGTGGCCGCCCGGAGGCGACAACGCACGGATCGGCCGCCAGGTTCGTCGCGACACGGAGCTGCGTCCCGGCCACTCGATGACGGTTGTCGTCCTGTTGGGCGCCCCTGGTGCCGGGAAGGGGACCCAGGCACCGGCGCTGGCGGCGCGACTCGCGATCCCGGTCCTTGCCTCTGGCGACCTGCTGCGCGCCGCCGTGGCCCAGCACACGCCGCTCGGTCGTGAGGCGGATCGCTACATGAGCCGCGGCCAGCTCGTCCCCGACGACACGATCGTCCGCGTCTTCCTCGATCGCCTCGAGGCCGCCGACGCCGCCGACGGCGCGATCCTCGACGGGTTCCCCCGGACGCGGGTCCAGGCCGAGGCACTCGAAGCGGCCCTGGGCGATGCCCATCGTCAGGTCGACCGGGCCGCCTATATCGAAGTCCCGCTCGAGGACCTCGTGACGCGGATGGCCAACCGACGGATCTGCGCCGCCAACGGCCACGTCTACAACCTCGTCTCCAACCCGCCGCGCGTCGCCGGCATCTGCGACCTCGACGGGTCGGAACTCGCCCAGCGGGCCGACGACGCGGAGGCGACCGTCCGGGCGAGGATGGCCCAGCAGGTCCCGCCTCTCCTCGAGGTCGTCGACCACTATCGGGCGCAAGGCATCCTGACCACGGTCGACGGTCGGCTCGGGATCGAACCGGTCACCGACGCCTTGATGACCGTCCTGACCGACGCCGGGGCTGCCTGACGTGGTGACCCGCAAGTCCCGCGCCGAGATCGAGCGGATGCGCCGAGCCGGTCAGGTCGTCGCCGAGGTGCTCGACCGCATCGAGGCGGAACTCCGACCAGGCGTGTCGACCGCGCACCTCGATGCGATCGCGGAGGCGCACATCCGTGCCTCAGGCGCGACGTCCTCGTTCAAGGGCTACCCGGGGATCAACCCGCGACGGCCCTTCCCGGCGACGGTCTGCATCTCGATCGATGACGAGATCGTCCACGGCATCCCCGGCGAGCGGACGATCCGCGCCGGGCAGATCGTGTCGGTCGACGCCGGGGCGATCGTCGACGGCTGGCACGGCGACGCGGCGCGCACCTTCTTCGTCGGCGACCCACCCGCCAAGGTGGCCGAGCTCATCGCCCTGACCCGCGAGGCGATGCTCGCTGGGATCGCCGCAGCGGTGCCCGGCAACCACATCGAGGACATCTCGGCCGCGGTGGAAGCGGTCGCTGCGCGGGGCGGCCTGGGGGTCATCCGCCAGTTCGTCGGCCACGGAATCGGGACCGAGATGCACGAGGAGCCGCAGGTCCCGAACTACCGGACCGGGCGTCCCGGGCGCAAGCTCGAAGCGGGGCTGTGCCTGGCCATCGAGCCGATGTTCACCCTGGGCGGCCACGACACCCGGATCGCGCCCGACGACTGGACGGTCGTCACCGCCGATGGTTCGATGGCGGCGCACTTCGAGCATTCGATCGCCGTGACCGACGACGGTCCCCGGATCCTGACCGTCGCATGAGCCTTCGGTTGCCGGGAACGGTCATCTTTGATACGCTACGCGTTCGTGTGTCGGCCCGGTCGGGCCGACACTGCGCGTGAGAAAGGGAAGCACGTAGACCAGTGGCCAAGCGAGACGCGATCGAAGTCGAGGGAACGGTCATCGAGCCGCTTCCGAACACCATGTTCGCGGTCGAGCTGGAGAACGGCCACCGGGTGCTCGCCCACATCAGCGGCAAACTGCGCATGAATTTCATCCGCATCCTGCCGGGCGACCGCGTCCGGGTCGAGTTGTCACCGTACGACCTGACCCGCGGTCGCATCACCTACCGACTCAAGTGACCAGCCCCAGCAGCACACGATCGAGGATCCGTTGAAAGTCAGAGCTTCCGTCAAGGCGCGCTGCGACAACTGCAAGGTCATCCGTCGCCACGGCACCGTGATGGTCATCTGCACCAACCCGAAGCACAAGCAGCGGCAGGGGTAACCGATGGCACGTATCGCCGGCGTCGACATCCCCCGCGAGAAGCGGGTCGAGGTCGCCCTCACCTACGTCTTCGGGATCGGTCTGCCGACCAGCCAGAAGATCCTCGCCCAGACCAACATCAATCCCGACACCCGGGTGCGGGACTTGACCGAAGAGCAGGTCAACCGGCTGCGCGAGCTCATCGACCGGCGCTACAAGGTCGAAGGCGACCTTCGTCGCGAGGTCGCGCTCAACATCAAGCGCCTGATCGAGATCGGCTCGTATCGCGGCGTACGTCATCGACGCAACCTGCCGGTGCGCGGCCAACGGACCAAGACCAACGCTCGCCAGCGTCGCGGACCGAAGAAGACGGTCGGCGTCCGGCGCAAGAAGTGACGAGGGACTGACCAGGCATGGCGGAACGCAAGCGAGCGGTCAAGACACGTCGGCGTGAGAAGAAGAACGTCCCGCAGGGGCACGTTCACATCCAGGCCACGTTCAACAACACGATCATCACGATCACCGATCTCAACGGCGCGGTCATCAGCTGGGGCTCGGCCGGCGTGGCCGGGTTCAAGGGCTCCCGCAAGAGCACCCCGTACGCGGCGGCGCTCTCGGCCGATGGCGCGGCCAAGCGTGCGATGGAGCACGGCATGCGCCAGGTCGAGGTCTACGTGAAGGGTCCGGGCGCCGGCCGTGAGCAGGCGATCCGCTCGCTCCAGGCGGCCGGCCTCGAGGTCAGCGCCATCACCGACGTCACCCCCATCCCGCACAACGGCTGCCGCCCGCCCAAGCGGCGTCGCGTCTAGAGCTCCGAGGACCCATGGCCCGTTACACCGAATCCGTCTGCCGACTCTGCCGTCGGGAGGGCGCCAAGCTCTTCCTGAAGGGGAGCCGCTGCTATTCCAAGAAGTGCGCCTTCGAGCGTCGCCCGACGCCGCCCGGCCAGCACGGCGTCCGCCGTCGCAAGGTCGGCGAGTACGGGCTCCAGCTTCGCGAGAAGCAGAAGGTCCGCCGCACCTACGGCGTCCTCGAGCGACAGTTCCGGAACTACTTCGTCGATGCGGAGAACCGGCCCGGCGTGACCGGCGAGAACCTGCTCCGTTCGCTCGAACTGCGGCTGGACAATGTCGTCTACCGGATGGGCATCGCCTCGTCGCGAGCGCAGGCTCGGCAGTTCGTCGGCCACGGCCACTTCGCCGTCAACGGCCGGCCGACCAACGTCTCGTCGTTCCAGCTCAAGCCGGGCGACCGGATCGAGGTCCGCGAGGCGCATCGCGCGCGTGAACCGTTCAAGATCGCCAAGGAGACCCTCCGGTCACACCAGGCCCCCGAATGGCTGACGATCGATGCCGCCAGTCTGACCGGGTCGATCGTCGCCCCGCCATCCCGCGACCAGATGCCGCTCGATCTCAACGAGCAGCTCGTGGTCGAGTACTACTCGAGGTAAGCCCCACTCATGATCGAACTCGAGAGCCCACAGATCGAGCCTGTCGAGGAAGCCGGCACGTACGCCAAGTACGAGGCGGGTCCGCTCCAGGCCGGGTACGGGGTCACCCTCGGCAACGCGCTTCGTCGGGTCCTGCTGTCGTCCCTGGAGGGGGCGGCCGTCACGAGCATCCAGATCCGTGACATCTACCAGGAGTTCTCGACGATCCCCGGCGTCAAGGAGGATGTCACCCAGATCGTCCTGAACGTCAAGAAGCTCCGCCTCAAGAGCTACGCGGCCCATCCGGTCCAGCTCCGGCTCATCAAGAGCGGTGCCGGTTCGGTCACCGCCGCCGACATCGCCGAGTCGGCCGACGTCGAGATCGTCAACCCGGACCTCGTCCTGATGACCCTCGACACCGATGACGTCACGATCGAGATGGACCTCACCGTCGAGCGCGGCGTCGGCTATCTCGGCGCCGAGCGCGCCGAGGCGCTGCCGATCGGGGTCATCGCCGTCGATGCCATCTTCACCCCGGTCCGCAAGATCAACTACTGGGTCGAGAGCATGCGGGTCGGTCAGATGACCAACTACGACAAGCTCACGATCGAGATCGAGACCGACGGCACGATCGGGCCCGAGGAGGCGCTCAGCCGCTCGGCCGAGATCCTCGTCAACCAGTTCCGCCCGTTCGTCACGGTCGGCATGGCCGCCGTCCCGGTGGCCGCCGCGACCGGCGCCGCCGCGCTGCCCGCCAACATGCTCGACATGCCGATCGAGGAGCTCGACCTCCCGATGCGGGCCTACAACTCGCTCAAGCGCAACAACATCGTCAAGGTCGGCCAGCTCCTGCAGCTCAAGGACGACGACCTGCTGCGGATGCGCAACTTCGGCAAGAAGTCGCTCGACGAGATGAAGGAGCGACTGCGCATGCGCGGCTTCATCCTCCCGGAAACCGAGGGCGACGGCACCGACGACGTCGAGATCGACGAGCCGTTCGACGACGAGGCGGAGGCCTGACCGATGGCGTCGCATCGCGTCGGTGGGCGCAAGCTGAGCCGCAAGCAGGGGCCGCGGCTCAGCCTGTTCAAGAACCTGACCGTCTCGGTCCTCCGCTACGAGCGGGTCAAGACCACCGAGGCGAAGGCCAAGGAGATCAGCGGCCGTGTCGAGAAGGCGATCACCCTCGCCAAGCGCGGCGACCTCGCGGCGCGCCGGGCCGTCGTCGCCCAGTTCCCGAACGAACCACTGGTCGTGGCGAAACTCTTCGATGAGATCGCCCCGAAGTACGCGGATCGCACCTCCGGGTTCACCCGGATCGTCCGCTTGGGACAGCGTCGTGGCGATGCCGCGATGATCGTCCAGATCGAGCTTGTCTGAAGCAGGCGCTCGAGAGGGCGTCCCCAGGCGCTATCGCGCCCGGGTCGAATACGACGGAACGGACTTCGCCGGGTTCCAGGTCAATCCTGGGAAACGGACGGTCCAGGGGGTCCTGGAGGCCGCAGTGGCCCGCCTCGATGACGGGGCGGAACGACGGGTCGACGGGGCTGGCCGAACGGATGCCGGAGTGCATGCCAGCGGACAGGTGATCGCCTTCACCTACGCCGGGCGGCTCGCCGCAGCGGACCTGGGTCGAGCGCTCGATGCGCTCCTCCCGCCGGACGTGGCGGTGCGCGATGTGCGCCGAGCTTCGATCGACTTCAACCCCCGCTATGCGGCGCGGTCCCGGGAGTACCGCTACACCGTCTGGAACGGGCCGCGCAGTCCGCTTCGCGAGCGCACCGCGCTCGGGATCCGGATCCCGCTCGATACCGCCGCGATGGAGCGAGCCGGGTCGGCCTTCATCGGCCGTCACGACTTCAGTGCCATCGGGGCAGCGGACCGAACGTCGGTCCGGACCGTCACGATGGTCCGGGTCAGGCGGGCAGGCCGGCTGGTGACGATCGACGTCACTGCCGATGCCTTCCTGCGGGGGATGGTCCGCCGGATGGTGGCCGTCCTCCTGGAGGTCGGTCTCGGCAAGATGGATGCAACCGAGGTCCCGGCGGCGCTCGCCGGTCCGGGACCGGCACTCGACGGGGCAGCGGCCCCGGCGAAGGGTCTGTGCCTCAGGCACGTCGCCATCGGGCGTCGGCCAGGCGAACTGAACGGAGAACACGAGGAACGATGAACGCGAAGACCTATTCGGTCCGAGAGAGCGAGATCGAACGACGCTGGTACGTCGTCGACGCGACGGACGAGACGCTCGGTCGCCTCGCCTCGCGCATCGCGCGCGTCCTCGAGGGCAAGCACAAGCCGACCTACCAGCCCAGTCTCGACTCGGGCGATCACGTCATCGTCCTCAATGCCGCGCGGATCGCGGTCACGAGCGACAAGCTCGAGAGCAAGCTCTACAGCCGTCACAGCGGCTACCCGGCGGGTTTCAAGCAGGAGACCCTCGGCCATCTGCTCGCGCGGCGGCCCGAGGAGGTCATCCGGCGGGCCGTCAAGGGGATGCTGCCGCACAATCGACTCGGGACCCAGCAGCTGCGCAAGCTGAAGGTCTACCCCGGGTCGGATCATCCGCATCAGGCCCAGCGGCCTGAGCCGCTCGCCTGACCAGGAGCCCACCACCATGCCGACGCAAGCGTTCTACTCCGGCACCGGCCGTCGCAAGACGGCCATCGCCCGTGTCCGGCTCCTGCCGGGCGAGGGCGAGATCGTCGTCAACGGCCGAACGCTCGATGAGCACTTCGGCAACGCCGTCAACGAGTCCGATGTCCGGATGCCCTTCCGGGTGACCGGTACCGAGGGCCGCTTCAACGTGATGATCAAGGTCGAGGGCGGCGGCGTGACCGGCCAGGCCGGCGCCATCCGCCACGGCATCGCCCGCGCGCTGCTCGAACTCGATCCCGAGGGCCACCGCCTGCCGCTCCGCCAGGCCGGTCTGCTGACCCGCGATCCCCGGATGAAGGAACGGAAGAAGTACGGGCTCAAGCGAGCGCGCAAAGCTCCCCAGTACACCAAGCGCTAGGGTCCGCGCGAGCTCCGGTGTCGCTCGTCGGGCGGGATCTGCTGAGTGTCGCTGACTTCTCGGCGGGCGAGGTCGGGCGCGTCTTCGAGACCTCGACCGCGCTCAAGGCGGAGTTCCGATCGACGCGACGTCACGCCGCGCCGCCCCTGCCCGGGCGGACGCTGGCGATGCTCTTCCAGAAGCCGAGCCTGCGCACCCGGGTCACCTTCGAGGCCGGGATGGTCCAGCTCGGGGGTCACGCCATCTACCTGACCCACGACGTCGTGCTCGGGGCGCGCGAGAGCGTCCGCGACGTCGCCCGCAACCTGGAGCGATTCGTCGATGCGATCGTCGTTCGGACGGGATCGCACGAGGTCGGCGATCGAACTTGCCGCCCAGGCCGACATCCCGGTCATCAACGGCCTCACCCTTCGGGAGCATCCCTGCCAGGCGCTGGCCGACGTGTTCACGATCGCCGAGCGGTTCGGTCGGGTCGAAGGCCTCCCGATCGCCTTCGTCGGGGATGGCAACAACGTCTACCACTCGCTGGCGCTGCTCGGTGCGGCGCTCGGGATGGAGGTCCGCCTGGCGCATCCCGTGGGGTATGCGCCGAACGAGCGGATCGTCGCCCGGGCCCGTGAACTGGCGGCCGCATCCGGTGGGCGCCTGACCTTCGGCCACGATCCGGTCGAGGCGGTCGGCGGTGCGGCGGTCGTCTATACCGATGCCTGGACGTCGATGGGCCAGGAGGTCGAGACCGAGGCGCGTCGCGACGCGTTCGCGGCGTTCCAGGTCGATGACGCGCTGATGGACGCTGCCGGACCCGACGCCGTCGCGATGCACTGTCTGCCCGCCCATCGCGGCGAGGAGATCACCTCCTCGGTGATGGACGGACCGCGTAGTCTCATCTGGGAGCAGTCCGAGAACCGACTGCATGTCCAGAAGGCGCTGCTCGTCGAGGTGCTCGGCGGGTCGGAGGTCGGATGAGCGAAGCGCTCTACGAGCAGTACAAGGAGGCGCTTGCGGCGGGGCCACGTGGCCGCGCTGCGGGGACGGCTCGATGCCGCGGCGGCCGCCTATCGTGAGGCCGCCCGCGTGGCGCCCGACCGGGCCCTGCCGTACGTCGGACTCGGTGGGGTCCTCGCCCGGATGGGCCGATCGGACGACGCGCTCGCAGCGTATGACAGCGCGCTCGAGCGGACGCCCACCGACGAGGGTGCGATGCAGGGTCGCGCCGATATCCTCGCGGTCACGGGCCGGCGGGCGGAGGCGGCCGAGACGCTCGACCGTCTCGCCGAACGAGCTCGAGCGCGAGGGCCGCCTCGCCGACGCGTGCGACGTGGCGCGTCGCGCGCTCGAACTGGCGGAGGCCCGTGGACGGCGCCGACAGGTGGAAACCCTGGTCGCCCGGCTCCAGGCCTCGGCGCCTGGGGATGCCGCGGCCGCGGAGGCCTTGCAACGCGCCCTCGGCGTCCTCGAATTCCGTGCCGGGCGTGGACCCACGATCGGTCCCCGGATCGACGACCGACGGGGCAGGTGCCGGCGGTCCGGACACCCAGGCGATACCCGCCGAGCCGCCGCCACCGGACCCGGCGCTGCTGACCCTTGCGGTCGAGGAGGCGCTGGAGGCCGGCGATCTAGAGGAGGCTCGTAATCGGGCCCTGGTCGCCGCCCAGGCACACCGGACGGTCGGCCAGTTCCACGCGGCCATGGACGCCTGCTACCAGGCCCTGGCGATCCTGCCGTCCGACCCGGACATCCACCTGCTGCTGGCAGAGCTCTACCTCGACCGTGGCTGGCGGGGCCCAGCGGCGGACAAGCTCGTCCTGCTGGGCCGACTCTCGTTGCTGACCGGCGACGGGATGACGCGCGGGCGGCTGTGCTACCTGGCCGCCGCGCGGTTCCCGGACGACCCGCGCCTCGCGGCGGTCTGCGCCTGACGCTCGACGATCGCGGCGCTCGCTGCTCCGACCGTGCGGAGGGGCGATGCTACACTCGGGGACGATGTCCCTTCTTGGATCGATCCTCGACCAGGTCCACCTGTCGACGATCGTCGACATCGGGATCACCGCGCTCCTGATCTACTGGCTGTTCAGCCTCATCCGCGGAACGCGCGCGGTCCGCCTGGTGATCGGCGTGAGCGTCCTCGTCCTCGTCTATGGGCTGGCGGTCGCCTTCGACCTGCGCCTCCTCACCCAGATCCTCCAGGGCGGCGCCGTCGTCGGGCTGTTCGCCCTCGTCGTCATCTTCCAGCCCGAACTTCGCCGCGCGCTCGAACGGATCGGTCGCGTCGGCTCGTTCGGCTGGCTCCTGTCACCCGCGGAATCGCGAGCCGTCGTCCACGTCTCGACCGAGGTCGCCCGCGCCGCCGCCGAGCTGTCCGCTGACGGCCACGGCGCCCTGATCGTGCTCGAACGCGAGACCGGTCTCGAGGAGGTCGCCGAGACCGGGGTGATGATCCACGGCGACGTGTCGGCGGACCTGCTGCTGACGATCTTCACGCCTCGCTCGCCGCTCCACGACGGGGCCGTCATCATCCGTGACGAGCGGATCGTCGCCGCCGGGGCGCTCCTGCCGCTGGCCGAGACCTCGATCCACACCGAGCGCTTCGGGACCCGCCATCGAGCGGCCCTGGGCATCACCGAGCAGACCGACGCGGTCGTCGTCGTGGTCTCCGAGGAGAACGGCCAGATCAGCCTCGTTGAGCGCGCCAGGATCGTGCGCAACCTGACCGAGGCGGGCCTCGCCCGGGCGATCCAGGGCCTGCTCGATCCGGCCGGTGGCCGCCGCGGAGCGTTCGGCTGGCGGTCGGCGAGTCGAAGCCGCAGCCTGGACGGGCGTTCGCCGCGCCTTCGTGAGCTGGGCCGGCTGGTCGGGCGTCCCGGACGACCCGCCGAGGTGCCCGTCGCGGCCGCCGTCGCGCCGCCACCGGTCACGGCCCCGACAGGATCGGCCGGCAACCCGGTGCCGGCCGGCAATCCGGGACCGGCCGGCAACGGCTCCGCGTCGGCCGACCCGAGCGGGACGAGCCCGACGACGGCCCGTGATGCCACGGCGCCATCCAGCCCGGACGACGACGCGGTCGCTCCGACGGTGGCCCGGGCGCAGCGGTGAGGCGGATCCTCGGGCGAGTCGTCCATAACTGGCCACTCAAGCTCGCGGCCATCGGTCTCGCGTCGCTGCTGTACGGCGGGCTGGCACTGACCCAGAACACGCAGACCTACGTCGGGATCGTCACGGTCCGGGTCGTCAACCAGCCGCCGGATACGGTCCTCCTGGCGAACCCGGCGCCGGTCACCTCGATCCGCTATTTCGCGCCGAGCGGCGTCCCCGTCGCGGCGAGCTCGTTCGTCGCCACCGTGAATCTCGAGGGCGTCGTCCCGAAGGACGGCCTCGCCACGGCACCGATCCAGGTGATCGCGGTGGATGGTCGGATCCGGATCCTCGGCTACGACCCCGCCGCTGCCAGCATCCAGCTCGAGCCACTCAGGACGAAGGAGGTCCCGGTCAAGGTCGAGCACGGGGTCGTCCCGGATGGCCTGACGCTTGGCGAGACGGTCGTGACCCCGACCACCGTCGTCGTATCCGGCGCCGAATCCATCGTCCTTCGGGTCGACGCGGCCCGGGCCGATGTCCTGATCCAGCCGACCGGGATCGACGTCGACCAGGACGTCCTGCTCACCCCGATCGACAAGCTCGGCAACGCCCTGAGCCCACTCGACGTGACACCGGCCAGCGCTCGCGTCGTCATCCCGGTCTTCTCCGATCGCCAAAGCCGGACCCTGCCGGTCAACCCGATCATCACCGGCACGCCGGCCGCCGGCTTCGAGATCGAATTCGGTGACGCTCGACCCGCAGGTCGCCCTCGTCGCCGGGGACGCCGATCAGCTCGCCGACCTGACGCGAGTCGATACCGACCCCATCCCGATGACCGGGGTCTCCGTCCAACGAGACGGTCCAGGTCGGTCTCGCGCTGCCGACCGGGGTCGTCGCTGTCGGTGACGACATCATCACCGTGACGATCACGCTCCGTCCGGTGACCGCTACCCGGACCTACTCCGCCGGCCTGCGGTTGGTCGGAGCGAAGAGCGACCTCGCCTACTCGCTCGGCAAAGATCGAGTGCTTGTCACCGTCGGCGGCTCGACGGCGGATCTCGATCGGCTCCAGGGCGCGACCCTCGTGATGGACCTCGATGTCGCGGGCCTGACCGCGGGGGTCCACCAGGTCACCGTGACCGCCAACCTGCCGGCCGGGACCACGCTCGTCGCGGCGAGTCCGGAGACGGTCGAGGTGACCATCATCACGGCGGCCCCCTCGGGTTCGCCGGGGGCACCGTCACCGGGGGCCCCGTCTCCTTCGCCGTCGGCGCCGGGCTGACCGACGATGGCTCGCCTGTTCGGCACCGATGGGATCCGCGGTGTCGCGAATGTCGACCTGCGGCCGACGACCGCCTACGCGCTGGGCCGGGCCGTCGCGCACCGATTGGCCGGGCCCGGGGGCGCGATCGTCGTCGGACAGGACACGCGGCGGTCGGGCGACATGTTCGTGGCGGCCATCGTCGCAGGCGCGACCAGCCTGGGCGTCGACGTCCACGTCGTCGGCGTCGTCCCGACGCCGGCCCTCGCGTTCATCGCCGGGAGTGGTCCGTACGCCGCCGGGATCATGGTCTCCGCCTCGCACAACCCTGCCGCCGACAACGGCCTCAAGGTCCTCGACGCGAGCGGGCTCAAGCTCGATGACTCGGTCGAGGAGGAGCTCGAAGGACTGATCTGGCGCACCGAGGAACTGGTCGGCGCGAGGAATGACGCACTCGGCCGGATGGTGGATGCCTCGGCGCGACTGGACGACTACCTCGCCCATCGGCTCGACATGGCAGCATCGATCGACGCCAGGGGCCTGCGGATCCTGCTCGATGCGGCGAACGGATCGGGGTCGGCCGTCGGCCCGCGGATCCTGGCCGCGACCGGCGCCTCGATCGAAGTGATCTCCGCTGCGCCGGACGGGACCAACATCAATCGCGACTCCGGTGCGACCTCACCGGCCGCGCTGGCGGCGGCGGTGGTCGCCCGCGGCGCGCACGTCGGGTTCGCGCTCGATGGCGACGCCGATCGGTTGATCGCGGTCGACGAGGCAGGGCGTGTCGTCGACGGCGACCAGGTACTCGGCATCCTGGCGCTCGACCGGCTGAGCCGGGATGCACTACCCGGTGGCGGGCTGGTCGTCTCCGTCCTCTCGAATGGCGGGCTCCAGGCCGTGGTCGAGGCCGCCGGCGGCCAGGTCGTGCGGACGCCGGTCGGCGACAAGTACATCCTCGAGGGGATGCAGGTCTCGGGCGCGGTCCTCGGGGGCGAGAAGAGCGGTCACGTCATCGTCCTCGAGCACACGACCTCGGGCGACGGGATCGTCACCGCCCTCGAGGTGCTCGGGGTGATGGTCCGCCGATCCGCCAGCCTCGAAGCGCTCGCGACCGCCATCCCGCTCCTCCCACAGCAACAGCGGGCGGTCAAGGCGCGTCACAAGGACCAGTGGGAAGGCGACCCGGTCCTCCAGCGCGCGATCGCCGCGGCGAGCGCTCGCCTCGGACCGACCGGTCGGGTCCTCGTCCGACCCTCCGGCACGGAACCCGCGCTGCGGGTGATGGTCGAAGGACCGGACGAGGCGGTCGTCGCCGAACTGGCCGACTCGCTCGCGGCGCTCGCGGGGGAGCGACTAGACTAGGCCCGGTGCCCATCCATCGGAGTCACCACGACCCGTCGGCGACGGCCGGCGGGCACGAACGGAGGACCTGACGGCATGTGCGGCATCGTCGGCTACACGGGCCCGCGGGAGGCGGGCCCCATCCTGATCGAGGGTCTCAAGCGTCTCGAATACCGCGGCTACGATTCGGCGGGGATCGCGCTCGTGGACGACGCCGGCGACCTGTTCGTCGAGAAGCGGGCCGGCAAGCTCGTCAACCTCCAGACGGCGATCGCCGATCGGACCCCGCATGCCGCGATCGGCCTTGCCCACACGCGCTGGGCGACCCACGGGCGTCCGAACGACCTGAATGCCCACCCGCACCGCGATTGCACCGGAGAGATCACCGTCATCCACAACGGGATCATCGAGAACTTCCGCGACCTTCGTGACGGGTTGGAGGCCCGCGGCCACACGCTGACCTCGGAGACCGACACGGAGGCGATCGCCCACCTGGTCGAGGAGGCCTACACCGGCGACCTCGCCGAGGCGATGCGCGATGCGCTGCGACGGCTCGAGGGGGCGTACGCCATCGTGGTCATGCACATCGGCGAAGGTGACCGCCTCGTCGGCGCCCGCAAGGACGTGCCGCTGGTCGTCGGCCTTGGCGACGGGGAGAGCTTCCTCGCCTCGGACGTCGCGGCGATCCTCGCCCACACCGATCGGATCGTCTTCCTGGAGGACGGCGATGTCGCCGACATCCGCCCCTGGGGCGTGACCATCACCGACGTCCACGGCGCCCTGCTGGAACGGCCGGTGACCACCATCGACTGGTCGCCCGAGGCCGCCGAGAAAGGCGGCTACGAGCACTTCATGCTCAAGGAGATCCACGAGCAGCCCGAATCGCTCAGCCAGTCGATCACGGGCCGCGTCGATCGCGCCGGCCGGATCTCGGTGGAGGAGCTGGCCGGTCTGGCCGACGTCCTGCGGACGATCACCCGGGTGGAACTCGTGGCCTGCGGGAGCGCCCACTACGCCTCGATGATCGGGGCCTCGGTCATCGCCGCCTGGACCGGGCTGCCGGCCCGCGCCAACATCGGCTCCGAGTTCCGCTATGGACCGCCGCCACTCGACGAGCACACCCTCGTCATCGCCGTGACGCAGTCTGGCGAGACTGCCGATACCATCGCGCCGACCCGCCTCGCCCGCGAGCGGGGCTGCCCGATCATCGCGGTCACCAACACGGTCGGTTCGGCGATCACCCGCGAGGCGGATGCCGTGATGTTCTTGCAGGCCGGGCCGGAGATCGCGGTCGCCGCCTCCAAGACCTTCGTCACCCAGGTCACCACCCTGGTCATCCTCGCCGCGGCCATCGCCAAGGCACGGGAGAGCCTCCCCGATGCCGAGGAGCTGGCCCTGGGCGCCGCCCTTCGCGCGCTTCCGGCCGCAGCGGCGCGGGCCCTCGAGTCCGCCGCGATCTCGACCCCCGACCTCGCCCGGCGATACGTCAACTCACGCGGGTTCATGTTCGTAGGGCGCGGACCGACCTACCCCGCGGCGCTGGAGGGCGCCCTCAAGCTCAAGGAGATCAGCTACGTCCACGCCGAGGGCTACGCCGCGGGCGAGCTCAAGCACGGCCCGATCTCGTTGCTCGACGCCGAATGCCCGCTGGTGGCGATCGCGACCCGCTCGCCGGTCTACGACAAGCTCATCAGCAACGTGATGGAGGGCCGGGCTCGCGACGCCCGGGTCATCGCGGTGGCGACCGAGGGCGACGAGGCGATCGGGCATTACGCCGAGGATATCTGCTGGGTCCCCGACACCCACGAGGCGCTGAGCCCGGTCCTCGCCATCATCCCACTCCAGCTGTTCGCGTATCACATCGCGGTCGCCCGGGGGACGGACGTCGACCAGCCGCGCAATCTCGCGAAGTCGGTCACGGTCGAGTAGGGCCGACGTGGCCGCCGCCGACCCGTCCGGAGAGCTTGCCGTCCCGCCCGGACTGGCCCCAGCCGGCACGACCGAGCTCGGCATCGACATCATCAAGGTCGAGCGGATCCGCGCGTCGCTGGCCCGCTTCGGCCCGCGCTTCACGAAACGAGTGCTGACCGACGCCGAGCAGCGCTACGTCCGCGGCCGCCCCGAGACGATGGCCGGCCGCTGGGCGGCCAAGGAGGCGGTCTCCAAGGTGCTCGGCCTCGGCGTCCGCGGCATCGGCTGGCGCGACATCGAGATCGAGCGGCTGCCGACCGGCCAGCCGGCGGTCCGCCTGCACGGGCGCGCCGCGGCTCGAGCCGACCAGCTCGGGATGGAGCGGATCGCGGTCTCGATCACGCACGAATCCGATTACGCGGTGGCGATCGCGTTCGGGGTCCGGACCGCCGGCGGCCGGTTCATCTTCCCGCCCGATATCGAGGAGCGGCTCGACGAGCGGGAGCGCCGGATCCTCGCGCGGATCGAGCGGCTTCGGGCGACGGCGGAGGCGGGCGGCGCAGCGGCGCTCGCCTCGGATGCCCCGCAGCCCGGCAGCGCGGGTCGACCCGGTGCCTGAGCGCGGTCCGGTCGGGTTCGGGCGTCGCGAGGCATCGGCCGAAGTGGCGGCGGGCCCATCGGCGGCAACACCCTTCCCACCGGGCGCCACGAAGCTCGACGACGACATCGCGGCGGCGCTGATCCCCGACCGACCGGTCCGCGGCCACAAGGGCTCGTTCGGCAAGCTCCTGGTCATCGCCGGGTCGCTCGACTACGCGGGCGCCGCGCTCCTGGTCTGCCGGGCGGCGGGTCGGGCGGGGGCCGGCCTGGTCACCCTGGCGGTCCCCGAATCGCTGCAACCGCTGTTCGCCGCCAAGGTCGTCGAGGCGACGACGATGGCGCTGCCCGAGGACGACGTCGAGGAGATCGACCCGGAACCTGCGCTGGCGCGGATCCTCGACCACGAGCACGACGCGATCGTCGTCGGTCCGGGCCTGCGACCCGGTCTGGCGACCGCCGAACTCGTCCGGTCGCTGCTGACCGTGGCCGGCGAGACGGACGCTGCGCCGATCGTGCTCGATGCCGAGGCACTCCGGTCCATGGCGACGATGGATCGCTGGTGGGACGGGGAGCGGCGGCCCGCCGTCCTGACCCCGCATGCGGGCGAGTTCATCCGCCTTCGGACCGGGAGTGGCGACCAACCGCCCGACGACGGCGACGTGGTCGGTGACGACGTCGCGCGGCTCGCGGCCGCCCTGGATGCCGCCGCGACGTGGGGCTCCGTGGTGGTCCTCAAGGGTGCGCGAACGATCATCGCCGCGCCCGACGGGACTGCCGCCGTCGCTCCCTTCGAGAACCCGGCACTGGCCAGCGGCGGGACCGGGGACGTGCTGAGCGGGACGATCGGCTCGCTCCTCGCGCAGGGGCTCGCGCCGTTCGATGCGGCTCGGCTCGGGGTCTACCTCCACGGCCTCTCTGGTGACGGCGTCCGCGAGCGGCTGGGCGATGCCGGGCTCCTCGCATCGGACCTCCCGGACGGGATCGCCATCGCTCGCAAGCGGCTGGCGGCGATCGCCGAGCGTGGGCGGGCCAGCAAGCGCCTCGGGTTCGCCGACCCGCCCGGCGTCGCGCGCTGAACCGTCCATTGGAGCGAGCCGGGTCATGACCACGGTCGAACCGCGTCCGCCGATCGAACGGCGCCTCGCCGAGGCCGGTCTGCCGCCGCTGCCGCGGACCGCCTGGCTGGAGATCGATCTCGACGCGCTCCGCGCGAACCTGGCCATCGTCCGTCGTCTGGCCGGCCCCGGGATCCCGGTCAAGCCCGTCGTCAAGGCGGATGCCTACGGCCACGGCATGCTGCCGGTCGCGCATGCCCTGGAGGCCGCCGGCGTGGACGGGTTCTGCGTCGCCGCGTTCGACGAGGCCGTCGCGCTCAGGGAGGGCGGCGTCGGAGCCCCGATCCTCGTCCTCTACCCGGTGCCGGCCGCGTTCGTGGCCGATGCCGCACGACTGGGGGTCGCGGTGGCCGGCGGCGAGCTCGCCGGTCTTGCCGAGACCGCCCGGGCGGCAGCCGGTCTCGACCCGGCGCGACCGTTGGCCGTCGACCTCGAGATCGAGACGGGCCTCGGCCGGGGCGGGTTCGCCGAGACCGATCTCGTCGAAGCGGCGCGGCTGGTCGCCGATGCGCCGGGGCTCGTGCTGTCGGGGCTGTGGACCCACTTCCAGGCGGTCGAGGATCCAGCGACCACGGCCTCGCAGGTCGCCCGCTTCGATTCCGCCGTCGAGGCGGTCGCTGCCGCCGGGGTCGCCCTGCCGCCCCGGCACGTGTCGGCCAGCGCGGCGTTGCTGACGGACGGACTGCTG
This sequence comes from uncultured Chloroflexia bacterium, assembly GCA_963746865.1. Taxonomy (GTDB): domain Bacteria; phylum Chloroflexota; class Limnocylindria; order Limnocylindrales; family CSP1-4; genus SPCO01. The sequence continues at coordinate 1,144,804 of CAVVDB010000003.1, read as the reverse complement.
GCCTATGACGGCGTTCGTCCGGGACTGGCCATCTACGGCCTGGTCCCCGACGAGCTGGATCCGGCGACCGTCTCGAGGAGCCCCCGACCCGCCCTCCAGCCGGTGATGTCCCTGGTCGCCCGGCCGGTCCGCGTCGCGGACCTGCCGGCAGGCTCGGGCGTGAGCTACGGACCGACCTTCCGGACGACACGCCCCAGCCGGATCGCGACCCTCCCGCTGGGCTATGGCGACGGCTGGTCGCGGGCCCTCTCCAACCGCGCCAGCGCGATCGTCCGTGGGGTACGCGTGCCGCTCGTCGGGAACGTCGCCATGGATGCGGTCATGGCCGACGTGACCGACGTTCCCGGCCGCCCCGTCGACGGCTCCGACGAGTTCGTCCTGCTGGGGTCGATGGGTGCGGAGCGGATCGGTGCGGAGCAGTTGGCGCGGGAGCGCACCACCAATACGTGGGAGGTGGTGACAGCCATGTCCCGCCGCCTGCCTCGGGTGTACCATGCCGCGGCGAGGCCGGTGGGTCTGCGAACACTCACCGAGCGGAGAGGGTAGACCTTGGCGCGCATCGAGTTGTGGAATGGCGATATCTGCGACCTGGAGGTCGACGCCATCGTGAACGCCGCCAACCTGTCGCTGTGGATGTCGAGCGGGGTCGGGGGTGCGCTCAAGCGCGCCGGCGGCGACTCGATCGAGTTCGCCGCGGTCCGTCAGGCGCCGGTGCCGCTCGGCGGGGCGATCGTCACGCCTGCTGGACGGCTCGCGGCCAAGGCGGTCATCCACGCCGTCTCGCTCGATCGCGACCGGCGCACGAGCGGCCCGGTCATCGAGGCCGCGGTCCGCAGTGCGATGGCCCGGGCGCGCGAGATCGGCGCCACCAGCATCGCCTTCCCGGCGCTCGGGACCGGGGTCGGTGGGTTCTCGCTCCAGGAGGGCGCACGGATCATGGTCGAGACCGTTCGCGATGAACTGACGCGCAGCCCTGCGATCGCCCACGTCATCTTCGCGCTGCGCGGGTCGGTCGCCTACCAGGCCTTCAGCGTCGTGCTCCATCGGACGCCCGAGACGATCGGCGGTGGCGCCGGATGACGCCGTACGAAGCCAGCGAGGAGCAGCGCGACGAACTCGTCGAGCAGGTCGCCCGCGAGATCCAGCTGCGCGGCCTGACCGGTCCGGCCGTCCACTTCCTCGAGGCCAGCCGGCCGTACCGGGCGCTGGGCGCCAACGCGATGCTCTTCTTCGACCCGGTCCTGCGCGGGGTGTTCGGGGGCGACCTTGCCTCCGCCAGCGAGATCCTCGCCGACGACACCGGCATCGAGCTCCTCATCGCCCGTCTCGAGGAGACGGATGACGAGATCGCCTGGGACGCCTGATCCCCGAGGCCGGTCGCCCGAACCGGTCCGCCCCGACGCCGGGTAGCATGCAACGGTGACGAGCGAGCCCCGAGCCTTCCTCGCCCTCGACATGGGCGCCGCCACGATCGCCGCCGCGATGATCGGCCGTGTCGGCGGACGCTGGCGCCTCATCGGCTCCCTGGCGATGCCGGCCGGGACCGATGTCGAGGCCGTGATCGCCGCCCTCGGTGATCGTGCGGTCGCCGCCAACAGCCGGCTCGCCTCCGCCCTGGACCTGCGGGTCGGGGAGGCCACCGACCTGCCGCGCCTCGAGGTCCGGAGTCATCCGCCACGCCGGCTGGCCGTCATCGCCGCCTCGGAACGGGCGCTTGCCCCGCTCGTGGCGACGGCCTCGCGGAGCGGTTGGTGGACCGTTTCGCGGAGCATGGAGTCGACCGATCAGCTGAGCATGTCCACCCTCCTCCTCGAGGCCGGCGTGTCGGCGGTCCTGGTCGGTGCCAGCGATCCTCCCGGCGCGGATGAGCGCCGCTGGCTAGGCGAACTGGCCGCCGTGGTCGCCGCAGTCGCCTCGCGGCGACCCGGGATGACCATGGTCCTCGCCGGCGGCATGGCCGAACACCTGCGCGCCTTCGGGGATGTCGGCGAGCGGGTCGGCGAGGTGGTGCTCGGGCCGGCGGCGCAGCGCGGCGTACCCGGCGGACCGCTGGCGGACCTGCTGACCGAGCTGGCACTCCCCGCCGACGACGCGCGCCGAGCCTTGGGGGCCGGTGCCGTGGCGCTCGCCGAAGTGCTGGACCGACGGGTCGACGTGGTCGAGATCGGGTTCGATGCCGGGACCCGGGCCGCCGGATCGCCGGGTGTCGCCGGTGGTGCACCGACGCTCGACCTCGCGGTCGTGCCGACGGCGGCGCTCGCGCCCTCGGAACCCGACGATTCGGTCATCGATCGAGTCGGCATGTGGTCGACCTGGGGTGCCGACCGGCATCGCCTGCGCGACCGGATGCGCGAACTGCGGATCGCCCCCTGGGCCGATGCGACCGGGGACGGGGCCACGCTCCGGATGGCTGCCGCGCGCGCTGCGCTCGGCCGGTTGGCGGAGTGGACCCCGGAATGGGCCGAGCGCCCGGCCCCGGACCTGGTCGTCGCGACCGGCGGGGCGTGGGCGGTGGCCCCGGCGCCGATCGTCGCACTCGCCCTCGTCGACGTCCTGCGTCGACCGGGCGCCGGCCAGTTCTCGCTCGACCACGCTCGGCTGCTCGCGCCGCTCGGGTCCATCCCGGATCCCGATGAGCGACGGGCGATGATCTCCGACCTGGTCGATGACCTGCTGGCACCGCTCGGCACGATCGTGACGCCGGCGGGGATGCGGCCCGGACGGAGTGCCGGCTCGGTCATGGTCCACGCCGAGACGGGGTCGATGCGGCTCGACCTGATGCCCGGCGGCCTCGCCCTCGTCGACCTGCCGCCCGGGACCTCGGCCGTCGCCGAGTTCCAGTTCCGCGACACGATCCGGCTCGGGACCCGAGGCCGTCATTTCGCCATCGACGTGACCGGCGGCCTCGGCGGGCTCGTGGTCGACCTCCGCGACGTTCCATTGAAGCTCCCGGAACGGGCGGATCTCCGAGGCGAGCTCCTCGAATCGTGGCAGACCGCGCTCGTGACCGGGCGAGAGCCGTGACTTCGACCGACGTCCGCCTCGTTCCCGCCCGACGGCTCATCGACGCCCCGGTCGACGCGGTCTTCGCGCTCGCGCCGGGCGACCGGCCACTGGTGTCGGCGGGCGATTCGGTCGTGGTCGGGGCGCCGATCGCGGAGCGCCTGCGCGACGCGCGGCTCGACGATCTCGTAGCTCCCCCGGCGACCGATCCGATCCCCGGCGACCGCTGGCTGGAACCGCCGCGCCGCGGCAACGAGCGTGGTCCAGGCGGCGAGTACATGTACTTCTGGCACGACCGCTGGTGGGTCGCGGCGGGCGACATCGCCGATCCCGTCGAAACGCCGTTCGCCGGGATCGTCCGCCATGTCCAGCCCGGGACCGGGATCACCATCCGCGCCGCGGGTCGCGGGATCCGCGGCATCGTCGCCCTCGGCGGGCCGACGCGCGGTCGGCTCCAGGCCGGCTCGGACGGCGAGCTACGCTCGGGCGGGCTCGATGTCGGGTCGGCCGGAACGATCCTGGTGGTCGGCTCGCGGGTGGATGCGGAGACGCTCACGCGCGCCCGGGCGATGGGGGTCGGTGGCGTGATCGTGTCGGGGCTGTCGAGCAAGGAGCGCCGCGACTTCCTGGCGTCCGAGGCGCGACAGCGGGCCGCCCTGCATCGGCTGCCATCGTTCGCGGTGCTCGTCCTCGATGGGGCGATCCGGCGGCCGCTGGCGGGTGCCGTCCAGGCGGTCCTCGCCGCGCTGGCCGGTCACGAGGTCGCGATCGTCACCGACCCGCCGATGCTCGTCTTCGACATGCCGAACCTGGTCATCCCCGACCCGCCGGTCGATCTCGTCCGGATCCGCGCCGGGTCGCTTGCCGGGCGCGAGGGCCGGTTCGTGGAAGCGATCGGCCGACGGCGATTCGCGGGTGGCGTCCACCTGGAGGCGGGCCTGGTCCATCTCCCCGACGGCACGAACGCGGCCGTGCCGCTCGGCGACCTGGAGCGGTTCGTCTAGGGACCAGGCGCGGGCGGACGGCAACCCAGGGCATGCATCCCACTCATAGAAACCGCATCCAGCGAGCGTGGCCAACCCCCACGTCTGTCGGAATCGGCCCATGGCCAAGCGTGCCGCGGCCGATTCTCATGCCTCAGATGCATGCGCGGAGTCAACGGTCGTCGGGCGGGGCCGCGGTCCTTCGGCTACGCTCGGGCGATGCCGTCCGCGACCGATCTTGAACGCCTGCTCATCTGCCCGGATCCCGAGGCGACGTCGGTGCTCGGCCGTGCGCTCGGCGCGGCGGCCCGGCCCGGCGACGTCCTGTGTCTGTGGGGCGATCTCGGGGCGGGCAAGACCCACCTCGCCAAGGCGTTCGGGGCGGGTCTCGGCGTCACCGACACGATCACCTCGCCCAGCTTCATCCTGATGGCCGAGTACACCGGGCGCCTGCCGCTCTTCCACATCGACCTGTACCGGCTCGCAGACGCGACGGACGCCCTGGCGGGCGGTCTGATCGACGACCGCCAGGCGGCCGGCGTCACGCTCGTGGAGTGGCCCGACCGGCTCGGCCCCGCGCTCCCGGCACGCCGGCTCGACATCGTCATCGATGGCTCCGGCGACGAGCCGCGGGAGATCGGCGTGCGCGCCACCCACCAGGACCTGCGCCGCTACCTGGTCACCCTCGGATGAGCTCGACCCACGACGGCCGGCGCCACGCCATCCTCGCCATCGACTGCGCGACGACGCAGGTCGTCGTGGCGACCGGTTCACCGACCGGCGAGATCGATGGTGCGACGACGTGGCCGGCGGGCTACCGACACGGCGAGACCCTGCTGCCCACGATCGGGCGCTTCCTCGGCGAGCAGAACATCCGCCGCTCGCGCCTCGTCGGGATCATCGTCGGGACAGGCCCGGGTGCGTTCACCGGCCTGCGCGTGGGGATCGCGACGGCGAAGGGATTGGCGCACGGCCTGGGGTTGCCGCTCGTCGGGGTCTCGACCGCCGAGGCGCTGCTAGCCGCCGCCATGACCGACGAACGCGCCGGCACCGCGGTCCTGCTGCTGCCTGCCGGCCCGTCCGACCGGATCGTGGTTCGTGGCGGCAGCCCGCCCGCGCTCCTCCCGGCCGGCATGGAACCGGAGCTCGCCGCGGGCGAGCAGATCGTCGCCATCGATCTCGACGGTCGCGCCGACGCCGAAGCGCTCGAACGCGGCGAGGCCGCCCGCCGAGGCCTCGGAGCCGCCCTGGTCTCGCTTGGTGCCGCCCGGCTGTCGGCCGGCGACGTCGACGACCTCGCCGGGCTCGTCCCCGAATACGTGACCCTGCCGCGCGGGATCCGCGCGGAGGTCGGGGAGGTGTCGTGGTCGCGCGACCCCCGATGAAGCTGCTGATCGAACCGATGCGGATGGAGGACCTGCCCGCCGTCCATGAGATCGAACGAGCCAGCTTCGATGCGCCCTGGCCACCCGAGGCCTACCGCAACGACCTCGAGACGAACCGGCTGGCGCAGTATCTCGTGGCGAAGATCGGCGACGAGGTCGCCGCCTACGGCGGGATGTGGCTGATGGTCGACGAGGGCCACATCATCACCTTCGCCGTCCACCCCGCCTGGCGTCGCCAGCACATCGGCGAGCGCCTGCTCCTGTCGTTCATCGACCTCGCCGTCGATCGTGGCGCCCACGAAGCGACGCTCGAAGTCCGGCTCTCGAACCTGCCCGCCCGCCGGCTCTACGAGAAGTTCGGCTTCCGGCCCGTCGGCCTGCGGCCGCGGTACTACAGCGACAACGGCGAGGACGCGCTGATCATGACCACGGACCCGCTGGCCGAGGCCCCGATGCGCGAGCGGATCGCCCGGTTGCGCGCCGCCATCGATGCGGCGCCCGCGCCGTCGCGCCCGGACCAGGTCGACCGGTGACGGACGCGCGATGAGCGGCGGGCTCATCCTCGCCATCGAATCCTCGTGCGATGAGACCGGGATCGCCCTCATCGAGGACGGACGGCTCATCCGTTCGAACGTGGTCGCCTCGCAGGTCGCCCTCCACGCGGCCACCGGCGGGATCGTGCCGGAGGTCGCCGCGCGCGCCCACCTGCGCTGGATCGTGCCGGTCCTCGACGAAGCGTGGACCGACGCCGGCGCGACCTGGGAGGACGTGGAGGCCATCGCCGTCACGTATGGACCGGGGCTGGCAGGCTCACTCCTGGTCGGGATCAACTTCGCCAAGGCGCTGGCATGGGTCCACGATCGGCCGCTCATCGGGGTCAACCATCTTGAAGGGCACGTGTACGCCGCCTGGCTGCGCGACCCGGGCGAAGCGGAGCGCGAGGACCCGGCGTTCCCGCTGGTGGCCATGGTCGTCTCGGGTGGGCACACGTTCCTCGCCGAGATGCGCGACCACCTGACGTATCGGCTGCTTGGTGCGACGCTCGACGATGCGGCGGGGGAGGCGTTCGACAAGGTCGGGCGGCTGCTCGGCCTCGGCTATCCGGGCGGACCGGCGATCGGACGCGCGGCGGAGTCGGCGACCAAGCACGACCGCGTCTTTCCGCGAGCCTGGCTTGGCGATACGTACGATCTCAGCTTCTCCGGCCTCAAGACGGCAGCCCGCCGGATCATCGCCGAGGCGCGCGCCGACGCGGGCCTGGCCGACACCCCGGACGCGCCGCTCCCCGACGATGTCGTCGCGGAACTCGCGTGGGGGTTCCAGGACGCGGTCGTCGATGTCCTCGCGACCAAGACGATCCGGGCGGCGCGGGCCACGGGCGCCCGTTCGATCGTGGTCGGCGGCGGGGTCGCGGCGAACGGCGCGCTCCGAGCGCGGCTGGCTGGCGAGGCCGAGGCACTGGGCCTCCCGTTGATCGTGCCGCGGCCAGCCCTCTGCACCGACAACGGAGCGATGATCGGGGCGGCCGGTGCCCGACGGTTCGCCACCGGCGACCGGGCCGGGCTGGACCTCGACGCGCGGCCGTCGCTGCCGCTGGCCGTCCGTTGAGCGCGCCGGCGGGTCGATCGGCGACACCGCGGGTCGATCCCGAAGCGGTCCGGGCGACGCTTCGGGCAGCCGGCCTGCGTGCCCGCCACTCCCTGTCGCAGAATTTCCTCGCCGACCCGGACGTCCTGGATGCGATCCTGGCCGAGGCCGATCCGGCGCCCGGCCGGCCCGTCCTGGAGATCGGTCCAGGTCTAGGGCTGTTGACCGGAGCGCTGCTCGACTCCGGAGCCGTAGTGACCGCGGTCGAGCTCGACCGGGCGCTGGCCGACTTCCTGCGCGACCGCTTCGAAGGAGTCGAGACGCTTACGCTCATCGAAGGAGACGCGCTCGACCAGGACCTCACCCACCTCGTCGAGCCGCCGTACGACGTCGTCGCCAATATCCCGTACCACATCACCAGCCCGATCCTCCACGCGCTTCTCGGCACGCCGCCTCGACCCGAGCGACTCGTCCTGATGGTCCAGCGCGAGGTCGCGGAGCGGATCGCGGCGCCGCCAGGGAAGATGAGCTACCTGTCGGTCTTCGTGCAGTACCACGCCAGGGTCCGCATCGCGCTCAAGGTCCCGGCCGCAGCCTTCGAACCCGAACCGGCGGTGGAATCCGCGATCATCGTCGTCGAGCCCTACGACCTCGACGATCGTCTCGACCCCGAGACGGAGGATGAGCTGTGGCGCCTCGTCCAGGCCGCCTTCCGCGAGCGTCGGAAGATGATCCACAACGTCCTCTCGCGGCAGCTCCCCGTCGACGCCGGCCGGGTCGAGGCGGCGCTCGCCTCGGCCAACATCGACCCAGACCGCCGACCGCAGACGCTCGCGGTGGGGGAGTGGCTGGCCCTCCGGGAGGCGCTGGGTCCGATCGGGCCAGACGGCCGCGGCCGTCGAGGCCAGGCATGACCGACCCGCTCCGCCGCCTCTCACCGGTCGTCCGCCTCGCGCCGGCGAAGCTCAACCTGACCCTGGCCGTCGATCGGGCGACGCGACGACGGGTACCACTCCCTCCATTCGGTCTTCGTGCCGCTGACCCTCGCCGACCGGCTCAGTCTCGCCCCGATCGAGGGCCACCGTGACACGCTCCACGTCACCGGCCTCGACGCCGGCCCACCGGCCGACAACCTCGTGTTTCGAGCGCTCGCCACCGCCAGGGCTGCCGTCGGTGCCGGATGGGCGGGCGGACCCGGCCCCGCACCGGCGCTCGCGGCACGCCTCGAGAAACACATCCCGGTCGCGGCCGGGCTGGCTGGCGGTTCCTCGGACGCCGCAGCCACGATCGACGGCGCTCTCGAAGCCTGGGGTGCGGAACTCGACGAACACACCCACCACAACGTCGCGGCCAGCCTCGGCTCCGACGTCCCGTTCTTCCTCGCCGGCGGCCCCGCCCTCGTCGAGGGTCGCGGCGAGCAGGTCGTCCCGCTCCTCGGGCTCCACGGCGCGCCCGGCGTCGTCCTCGTGACGCCGGTGATCGCGGTCTCCACCCCGGACGTCTTCGCTGCCTTCGATGCCATCCGGACCCACGGCGACGGGGCGGTCCGGCAGTCATCGGCCCACCTCGCCGAGGAACTTCGGGCGAAGCTCTCGGCCGCCGACCTCGTCGCCCGGGCGGGGGTCCTCGCCTCCGCCAACGACCTGCTCCCCGCGACCGCGCTCGTCGTCCCCGAGCTCGTCCCCTTCAAGCGCGCCCTCAGCCGCCTGCTCCACCGCCCGATCGGCCTGTCGGGCTCGGGACCGACGCTATGGGCGCTCTATGCTTCGGAGCACGAGGCGACCGACGCGGCCGAGACCGTCCGGAAGGCCCTCCGCGATGGCCAGTTGACCGCCCCGGGAACCGCCGAGCCCTTCGTCACCGCCACGGCCATCGTCGGCCACAGCCAGCAGGGGAGCGAGTCATGACCCACAAAGCCGTCCAGACCACGGGTGCGCCCGCGGCGATCGGCCCGTACAGCCAGGGGATCCTCACCGGCGGTTTCCTGTTCTGTGCCGGCCAGGCCGCCCTTCACCCCGCATCAGGCACGCTCGTCGAGGGCGGCATCGAGCCCGAGACCGAGCAGGTCATGGCCAACCTCAGCGCGGTCCTGAGCGCCGCCGGCTATGCCTGGAGCGACGTCGTCAAGACGACGGTCTTCCTGGTCGACATGGCGGACTTCGCCGCCATGAATGGCATCTACAGCCGCTTCGTGAGCGACCCGCCCCCGGCGCGCTCCACCGTCGGGGTCGCCGCGCTGCCAAAGGGCGCCCGCGTCGAGATCGAGGTCATCGCCCGCCTCGGTTGACACCCCTCACGAGGCGCCCCTACGATGCCCCGACCCACTGATGACTGCTGAACCCATCGCGACGGGCCCGACATGGGTCGTGAGCGACGACCGCTCCGTGACCCCGGCCCGACGGCGCCGCTCCCCGTGAACCCCCCAGATCCCGCATCGTCGACCGGCACGGTCGCCGTCGTGCTGGCGGCCGGGCTTGGCACCCGGATGAAGTCGACGGTCCCCAAGGTCCTCCATCCGCTGTGCGGCCGCCCGATGCTCGCCTACGTCCTCGACGCCTGGGCGAGCACCGACCACGGCACGACCGCCGGTCGACCGATCGTCGTGTTCTCGCCGACCGTCGCCGCGATCCTGGACGTCTTCACCGACCGAGCCGTGTTCGCGCTCCAGGACGAGCCGCGCGGGACCGGAGATGCCGTCGGGGCCGCGATGGCCGTCGTGCCGGCCGATGCCCAGGAGATCCTCGTCCTGTCCGGGGACGTGCCGCTCGTGACCGGAGGCGACCTGGACGCCATCCTGGAAGCCCGGCGCCAGGACGATGCCGCGATCGCGCTGGCCAGCGTCTTCGCGGCCGACCCGGCGCAGCTCGGGCGCGTGGTGCGCGGCGACTTCGGGACCGTCGAGCGGATCGTCGAGGCCAAGGACGCCGCCCCCGACGAACTGGCCGGCAACGAGGTCAACGCGGGGATCTACGCCTTCGACGGCGCCTGGCTGCGGCGGCGGATCGGTGCCCTCAAGCCATCGGCCACGACCGGGGAGCTGTATCTGACCGACCTCGTCCGGCTCGCACGCGAGGACGGCCGGATCGTCAGTGCGGTCGGGTTCGAGGACGACGGCCGGTTCGATGGCATCAACGACCGCTCGCAACTGGCCGCCGCCGAATGGACGATGCGCGTCCGGCTCAACGAGGCCCACATGCGCAACGGCGTGACGATGCGCGACCCGTCCACGGTCTACCTCGACTGGACGGTCGACCTCGGCGCGGACGTCATCCTCGAGCCCAACGTCATCCTGCGCGGCGCCACCACGATCGGCGAGGGTAGCGTGATCGGCGCCGGGAGCCAGCTCATCGACGCCTCGATCGGCGCCCGCGCCCGGGTCTGGGCCAGCATCATCGAATCGTCGGTCGTCGAGGACGAGGCGAGTGTCGGGCCGTATAGCCACCTCCGTCCGGGATCCGTCGTCGGTCGCGGCGCGGCCGTCGGCAACTTCGCCGAACTCAAGAACACCCGACTGGGCGCCGGCTCCCGGCAGCACCACATGAGCTACCTCGGCGACGCGCAGGTCGGCGAGGACGTCAATATCGGGGCCGGCACGATCACCGCCAACTACGACGGTACGAACAAGAACGCAACGACGATCGGCGACGGGGCATTCATCGGCGTCGACACCATGATCGTCGCGCCGCGGATCATCGGCGAGGGCGCCCGGACCGGGGCCGGGGCCGTGGTCACCCGTGACGTGCCGCCCGGCAAGCTGGCGGTCGGGGTGCCCGCCCGGATCAGGGAACCGCGCGCGAAATCGCCGCCGGTCGATGATCCGCCCGCCGGCGACACGACATGAGCAGCCCGCTGGTCGAACTCGGGATCATCGTCGTGCTGATCCTGCTCAACGGCGTCTTCTCGGCCACCGAGATCGCCCTGGTCACGGTCCGCCGCAGCCGGCTCCAGCAGCTCGTGGATGAGGGGTCACGCAGCGCCAAGCGCGTCCTGCACTTGAAGCAATTCGCCCGGCCAGTTCCTGGCGGTCATCCAGATCGGCATCAACTTCCTTGGCTTCCTCGCCTCCGCGTTCGCCGCGGTCAGCCTGGTCGCCGGTCTCGAGACGTGGCTGGCCGGGTTTCGGTGCCTTGCAGGGTGTCGCCGGCGGCCTCGCGCTGGTCGTCGTGACGAGCGTGCTGACGATCTTCACGATCATCTTCGGTGAGCTCGTGCCCAAGCAGATCGGCCTCGCCCACGCCGAGCGCGTCGCGATGTCGACGAGCCGGCTGATCGACGTCCTCGGCGTGGTCTTCGGCCCGCTGGTCGGCTTCCTGACCTGGACGACCCGCCGGATCAGCCGGCTGTTCGGTGCCGATGTCGCGGCCGACGAGCGGATCAGCGCCGAGGAACTGCGCCTGATCATCGAGCAGGGTGGCGAGCAGGGGATCCTCGAGGCCGAGGAGGAGCAGATGATCCACGCGGTCATCGAGCTTGGCGACCAGCGCGTCCACGAGGTCATGGTCCCGCGCATCGCGATGGTCTCGCTGGCGTCGGATGCCACGATGGAGCAGGCGATCGACACGGTCATCGAGGAGGGACACAGCCGGATCCCGGTCTACGAGGAAACGATCGACGAGATCGTCGGGATCCTGTACGCCAAGGACCTGCTGCCATTCCTCAAGGGTTCGGTGGCGGAACGACCGTCGCTCCGCTCGATCCTGCGGACGCCGGTCTTCGTCCCCGAATCGATGAGCGTGGACGACCTGCTCCACGAGTTCCAGCGGCGCAAGGTCCATCTCGCGATCGTGCTCGACGAATACGGCGGTACCGCCGGTCTCGTGACGATCGAGGACCTGCTCGAGGAGATCGTCGGCGAGATCCAGGACGAGTACGACGAGGAGGAGCCGCTCATCGTCAAGATCTCCGACGACGAGGCACGGATCGACGGGCGGGCCGACGTGGACGACCTCGCCGAGTTGTTCGACACGAACCTTGGCCTCGAGGACGAGGACGAGTACGACACCGTCGGCGGGCTCATCTATCACCGCATCGGCGGCGTCCCGAAGCCCGGCGACCGGGTGCTCGTGGACGGGCTGACGCTGACCGTCGAGACGACCGACGGCCGGCGGGTCGGCAAGGTCCTCGCGGTCCGCGATCGGGACTACCGGGACCCCGACGACGACGAGGCGGACCGTTAGCGGGTCGTCACGATCCTCGTGACCGCGAATTGCTCGCGACAGCGAAGAACGTACCAACCCGTCGGTGGTCTGCTGTTCCGTGCCGGACCGCCCTCGAGCTGACACGTTGCCGCGGCAGGGTCGTCGAAATGGCCGGTGACGGTGACCCAGCGGCCAACCCCCTTCAGGTCACCCGTGGCTTCGGGGTGCCTGAGCCCGTCGAGCATCTGCGAGCTCCCCTTGGCCTCGGCCAGCCACCAATCCGGAAGGACGCAGGCGTAGAGCCACCTCGGCGTCAACGGTTCGCAGGTGCCCCCCGTATCCCTCGCCGGGATCGACCACCCAGGCGCGGAACGTGAGGTCCCGTGAGCCGAAGCATGCCGCCCGGTCGTACGCGCTCAGGCCGACGAGATCCCCGATCGACGGCGTGCCGCCCGGGCATGACCCGGCCGCGGTCAGCGCTCCGGTCGGCACCGCGGGGATCGCGCTCGTGGGTGGGCGTGCCGAGTCGCCGGGCGCCCCCGCTGACGGGACGGTCCCGGTCGGACGGATCGCCCAGACGGCCGGGTCGGACGACGCTGCGCGGGCGGTGACCACCAGCCAGCCATCGGCCAGGGCGATGAACTGGTTCCGGTCCGGGACGACCGGACACCCACCGGACGAGAGGTCGACACGCTGCCAGTCCGGTGGTCCGACCCACGCCGCCAGGCACTTGCCGTCGCTGGGCCTGCCTTACGCGCTGATCACCGACACGATGATCTCCTGGAGGCGGGCACGCGCCTCCGGCTTCACGACGCCCGCCGCGTCGAGCTCGTGGAGCGCCTCGTCGCGATATCGTCGGGCCTGGTCGCGGGTGTAGTCGCGGGCACCGGTCCGCTCGAGGATGGCCATCACCTCGACGACCTCGTCAGCGGTCGGCTCGGCGGTCGCGTAGAGCGCGGCCAGGCGTTCGCGGTCCTCGGGGCCGGCGTGTTCCCAGGCATAGATGACCGGCAGGGTCTTCTTGCGGTTGGCGACGTCGGTCGCCTCCTTGCCGGTCGCCTGTTCCGGGCCCCAGATCCCGAGCAGGTCGTCGTTGAGCTGGAAGGCGAGGCCGAGCGCCCAGCCGAAGCCCCGATACCGGGCGATGACCTCCTCGTCTTCGGTCGCGAGCAGCGCGCCGGCCTCGATCGAGGCGGCGATGAGGGCCGCGGTCTTGCGGCCGATCATGTCGAAGTAGAGATCGACGCTCATCAGGTCGTTCGATCCGCTCATCGCGATGTCGAGGTACTGGCCCTCGCACAGCGCCAAGCAGGTCTCGTCGAAGAGGCGCATGAGGCGCAGGACCGTCCGGTCCGGGAAGCCGAGATCGGTCAGGCGGTGGAGCGCGACCCGCGACAGGCTGAAGAGCGTGTCGCCGGCGTTGATCGCCTGCGGGACGCCGTGGATCGCCCACAGGGTCGGGCGATGGCGTCGCTCGATGTCGCCGTCCTCGATGTCGTCGTGGACGAGCGAGAAATTGTGGCCGAGCTCGACCGCGGCGGCTCCCGGCAGCGCTCGCTGGTGCTCGCCGGTGATGCTGGCGTAGGCGAGCAGGCCGAGCAGTGGGCGCATCCGCTTGCCGCCCGACGCACCCGACCCATCGAGCGCGAGGTGGTAGCGGACCATCTCGTAGAGGCCGTGGGTGGATGGATCGCGGTCGCGGACGAGGCGGACGATCTCGCCCTCGGTGTCGGCGATGAGCGCGGCGAGGTCGATCTCCGGGGACGTGGTCGCCATGGCCAGCGGAGTGTACACGAAACGTGTACCACGCAGGTAGCCTGATTGCCTCGGGCCTGGATCGGGCGCGTCCCGTGGCGTCCGGTGGTACCGTCGCGAGGATGCCCGTCCCGCGCCGATATACGACCGAGGCGATCGTCCTGTCCCGGTTCGACCTGGGCGAGGCGGATCGTGTCCTGACGCTGATCACCCCGGGGATCGGCAAGCTCAAGGCCATCGCCAAGGGCGTCCGCCGGCCGACCTCGCGGCTCGGCGGGAGTCTCGAGCCGTTCGCCGAACTGACGGTCGCGCTCGCCCGTGGCCGGACGTTCGACGTCGTCACCCAGGTCAGCGTCGGGCACGCCTGGCTCAACCTTCGCGATTCGCTGGAGTCCGCCGCGACCGCCTGGTACCTGGCCGAGCTGGCCGACCGCTCGCTCGAGGAGCGCCACGCCGCCGAACCGCTCTACACGCTGCTCCGGCGGGCCTACGAGCTGCTCGACGCCGGGATGGCGCCGGGGCGGGTCGCGCGCTGGTACGAGATGCACCTCCTCGACGAACTCGGGCAGCGGCCGGAAGTCGACCGCTGCGTCGAATGCGACCGGGTGCTGGAGGCCGAGGAGCGGTTCCGCTGGGTCCCGCCGCTCGGCGGCATCCTGTGCGAGCGCTGCCCGGGGCCGCCTCATGACCGGACCGGCCTGACGCTCGAGGCGCTCAAGCTGCTGAAGGCCTACCAGCGGCTCGACATCGAGGCGATCGCCGCGCTCCGCCTCGCGCCGGGCGTCGAGCGCGAGACCGAGGCCGCGCTGCGCGACTTCGTCCGGACCGCCCTCGAGCGCGACGCCCGCTCGCTCGCGTTCCTCGACGAGGTCCGCACGGCGCCTCGCCCCGTCTGATGGCGACCGTCGTCCTCCGCGACATCGTCAGCGAGGCCGTCGGGCCGCTGTCCTGGCGATCCGCCCTGGCCCGGGTCGGTCGCTTCGTCGAGAGCGTCGAGCAGTCGTTCCAGGACGCGATCGACGAGGCGCGTGCATGTCCGCGGATGTGGTCGGTCAACGATGGCGATCGCGGTCGTCGGCTTCGTGATGATCAGCGATGCGGATCCCGCTCGAGCGCCTCGCCCGCGATGAGGACCTCCTCGGACCGTACTTCCTGTGGCGCCTCCTCATCGACGACGCGGCCCAGGGACACGGCTACGGCACAGCCGCGCTCGACGCCGTGGTGGCGTACCTGCACGACCGTCCGGGTGCCGACGTCCTCTGGACGACCTCGGGCCTGGGGGAGGGGAGTCCACGCTCGTTCTACGAACGCTACGGGTTCCGCCACACCGGCGAGGCGAAGTGGGGCGAGGACGTCCTCCGCCTCGACCTCGACGGATCGGCCCGATGACGAGGCGTCTGGCCACGGTCGCCGCGGTCGGGGCGGTGCGGCGTTGCGGTCGGGACTGCCACGGCGCGTCGGCAGCCCGGTTCGGTGGTCGGGCGATGGTCGGTCGGACCGAGCGACGGCTGTGCCTGACCATGGATCTGCCTCCGTACCGCGCCTCGGAGCGCGCCCGGGCCCTGCACGAGACGCTGTGGGTCGCAGACCTGCATGCGGACTCGCTGCTGTGGGGTCGCGACCTGCTCAAGCGTGGAACGCGCGGTCACGTCGATGTCCCGCGACTCATCGAGGGCAATGTCGCGCTCCAGGTCTTCGCCGCCTCGACCAAGTCGCCGCGCCACCTGAACATCGATCGCAACGACGACAGCAGCGACGACGTCATCCTGCTTGCGCTCGCCCTGGGCTGGCCGCCGGCGACCTGGCGTCGGCTGTTGCCGCGGGCGCTCTACATGGCGGCCAGAGCGGATGCGATGGCGGCCCGATCGGACGGGCGCCTCACGATCATCCGCTCGAGGGCAGACCTCGCTGCCTACGAATTGGCCCGTGCCGCCCGGCCCGGCATCACCGCCGGCCTCCTCGCCATCGAGGGCGCCCACGCGCTCGACGGCGACGCCGGCCAACGTCGAGGTCGTCGCCGACGCCGGCTTTCGGATGATGTCGCCGAGCCACTTCTTCGACAACGCGTTCGGCGGTTCGGCGCACGGCGTCGAGAAGGGCGGGCTGACCGACGCCGGCCGCGAGATGCTGCAACGGATGGAGGCGCGCCGCATGCTCATGGACGTGGCCCATGCCTCGTCGGCCACCATCGACGACGTCCTCGCGATGGCGACGCGCCCGGTGGTCGCCTCCCACACCGGCGTTCGCGGCGTGGCCGACAACGCGCGGAACCTGTCCGATGACCACCTCCGCGGCATCGCGGCGACCGGGGGCCTCGTCGGCATCGGGTTCTGGCCCACGGCCTCGGGCGGCGAGGGCATCGACTGGATCGCGCGATCGATCCGCTACGCCGTCGACGTCGCTGGCGTCGAGCATGTCGGGCTCGGCTCCGACTTCGACGGCGCGGTCCCGACCCCGTTCGACGCCACCGGGCTCGTCCAGCTGACCGAGGCACTCCTGGACGCCGGTCTCGACGAGGACGCCGTGGCCAAGGTCATGGGTGGCAACGCCAGGGACCTCCTGGCGGAGACGCTCCCCTCGGCCTGACGATCGGTCAGATCAGCGGAGCGATGAGAGCAGCGGCTCGTGCCGCGCCGTTCGTCTCCACCGCTCGGTAGTCGATCGGGCGATCGATCTCGGCGGCGATGGCTTCGGCGATGACCTCCGGTGGCGAGGCGTCGTAGTCCATGTAGCGCCCGGCGCCGTAGCGTTGGAGGCGATGGCGGACGTGGCGGTTCTGCTCGAAGTGGTCGCGCAATGGGAAGTACAGGAACGGCCTCCGGGCGGCGGCGAGTTCCATGGTGGTGGTCAAGCCACCCTGGACGACCGCGAGGTCGCAGGCGGCGAGATGCTGGTACAGGTCCGGGACGAACGCCAGCACCTCGACTCCGGCCGGCGCGTCCAGGGTCGCCGGATCGATCCTCGGCCCGGCGACCGCGATCATCCGTAGTCCGTTCACGCGACGTGCCGCGTCACGGAAGCTCGCGATCACTCGCCGCAGGAGCGATGACCCCACTCCGGATCCGCCCACCGTGACGATCACGACCCGCTCGTCTGGTCGGTAACCAAGCCCCACGCGCAGCTCCTCGCGACGGTCGATGAGCGGTGTCGGATCGAACCCGGTGACGTACCCGCTGAACGCGTAGTGGCGCTCCGTCCAGTCGCGGATCGATGGCAGCCCGGGGCCGAAGTCGTCGGGCACGATGTCATCGGGATCGCCGACGAAGATCGCCTGGTCGCGGATCCTGGGAAAGCGTTCGACGTGCTCGATCATCTCTGCGTTGTAGTCGGCGGTCAGGAACGCCTCTCGCTCACCGCCGGACGGCATCGGCAGCCACCCGACGAAGTCGGTCATCCAGGCGAAGGCCGTCCGCTTGAGTTCAGGGTTCTCATGGAGGAAATGGTCGACATCCCACGCCTCGTCGCCGATGACGAGGTCGTATTCCCCTTCGGTCACGGCATCGTGGAAGACCATGAAATTGGCGACCAGGATCTCATCCATCCGGCGGATCGCCTGGAAGGCGTTCAGTACGTGGTCCGATGACTCGGCCGTGATGTGTGCCGATTCCGAGGCGAGTTCGCCGCTCAGCGGGTGGATCCGCTCGCCGCGCTCCTCGAGCACGGCGGTGACCGGGTGCTGCGCCAGCCAGTCGATCTCCAGGTCCGGGTGGAGCACCCGGAGCTCATCGGCGATCGCCGCATCGCGCATCGCGTGCCCAAGACCGATCGGGGAGGACAGGTACAGCGCGCGTCGGCGCCGCGCGAGCGAGCGTGTCCACGTGCTCGCGGTCGACGGTTGCAGCACGTATCCACTCACGTCGGGACCCCCAGGCCGGCCACGAAGTCCCGGATGAGGAGGTTGACCTGAACGGGGTCCCGGGCGTTCGGGATGTGGCCGGCGCCGGTCAGCGTCACGAGACGGGCGCCGGGGATGGCCTCGGCCAGGGCGGGCCCAGTGGCCGGCCCAGTGACGGAATCACCGTCACCCTGGATGACCAGCGTCGGGCATCGAACGACGGCGCACAGGGCCCGGGTCGCCGTCGCATCGAGTCCCGGAGCGTCGTGGGTCAGGATGAGCGTCTCGGGCCCGATCTCGCGCCCCCAGCCGATGCCGTCCTCGATCTGTTTCGTCGAGTGCGGCTCCGAGTAGCACTGCGACAGGAAGAACTCGAGGAAGGCCTCGTAGTCGGTACGCCAGAAGTGTCGGTTGTACTTGGCCCAGCCTTCGTTCGACTCCAGCTCCGCCTCGAACGGTGCAGCGCGTTCTGGCATCCGCTCGCCGAGAGGTACCGCCGGTCCGATGAAGACGAGACCGGCGAACCGTTCCGGCTGCTGTGCGGCGGCGATCAGGACGCGCTGCGCCCCGAGCGAGAACGACACCACGACCGCGCGTTCCGTCTCCGTCGCGTCCATCACCGCGAGCAGGTCATCGGCCATCGCGTCTTCGGAGTACGCATCGGCGAGGACAGGGCGGTCCGACCCGCCATTGCCACGGGGGTCGTAGGCGATCACCCGATGACGGCGTGCGAAGTCTGGGATCTGGGCCTTCCAGGCGCGCGAGTGCACGAGCGACCAGGCCGGCACGAAGACGATCGCGGGCTCGCCGTCACCGTAAACCTCGTAGAACGTCCGGACACCATCGCGCTCGGCGAACCCCGTTCGATCCGGGTATCGGGCTCGATGTTGCTCGCGCCTCGTTCCGTCCGAGGCGGACGGTCGAGCCGCCCGGGCCGTGTCAGGCGTGCGGACCATGGCCTGTGACCACCGCCACAGGGTCCCGGTGATCCGCCAGCCGTCGCTGGTCCGGGCGAGGAGCACGTATTCGACATAGACGGCCGAGTGGACGATCACGCTCGAGATGTCGCCCGAAACGCCGGCGATGTCGATCCGGATCGCCCGATCGGGACTGTCCCGGAGCCGTCCCCGGCCGTTCCGGGTCGCCTCCATCATCTCCGACTTGGTGGTCACGTCAAGGACATCGGAGCGCGCAGCGTCCTGTCCGAGCGAGTGCTTCGCCAGGCCGGGATGCAGGGCCCGGTCCATCCGCTCGGCGTCGCCCTCGAACCAACCGTCGAAGTAGTCGAGCACCGTCGCGCGAATGGCGGCCAGGTCGTCGGTCGTCGGTTCTCGAGTGGGCGGGGCGATCCAGGCCTCGGTCCGTAGTTCGGTCATGTCAGTCCTCCTGGCGGTCGGACGCGAGCTCGCGAAGGATCATCCCGATCTTGCGGAGCGCGGATCGAGCCGGGATCTCGGTCTCCGTGAACCCGAGCAGGATCGCCGATTCGGCGCCGAGGAACGGCAGGCCCATGAGCGCGCCGACTTCCGCGGCGGTGAACGGGCCGAGTCCTCCAGGTCGATCAGCCTCACGCTCGGCGACCTGGGTCAGCAGGTCGTACCAGCCACGCTGGAAGGTCCGCACCGCGGCGGCGATCGTCGGATCCGACCAACCGGCGGCGATCATCTCCTGCAGGATCCGGACGTAGCCAGACTCGAGGTCGACGTCGAGGTAGTCGCAGGCCTGTTCCCATTGCCGCCACAACGGCTCCGTGCTGGCGAACATCTCGGCCTGCCGCGCCAGGAGGCGCTCGTTCTGAGCAGCCAGGACTGCCAGGATGAGGTCCTGCTTCGACCCGAAGTAGTAGTGGATCTGGCTGAGCGGGACGTCCGCGGCCTCCGCCACCCGCCTCGTGGAGAGGTTGGCGTATCCGTCGGCGAGGAGGCACGCCCGCGCCGCGTCCAGGATCCGGGCCCGGGTGTCCGCGCTGGCACGGTCTCGGCGTTCCGCCCGGCTGCCAGTTCGCGGTTCGACTGCCATCCGGGAAGCATACGGTCGCGTCTCACCCATTGAGGACCGTCAGACCGGCCAGGAGCAGGATCGCCCCAAGCGGCTTCGACAGGCGACGACCCCACGCGGCGTTCTTCTCGACCGCGGTGACGGCCCCGAGCGCGAGCATCCACGCCAGGCTGCCGAGCCCGACGGCGAACATCACGAGCATCAGCGACCAGCAGCAACCGACGCAGAAGAGCCCGTGGGCGACGCCCATCCGGAACGACTCGCGGCGCTCGGCCACGCCCCGCCAGCGGTTCAAGACGAACCCGAGCGGCGAGCGGCATTCATCGAGACAGCGGTACTTGAGCGCGCTGAACTGGTAGACGCCGGCGACGGCGAAGGTCGCGGCCAGGACGACCTGGGGATGCGTCGACAGCCACGGGATCGCGTCGACCGTGGCGTGGATCGCGCGGTCGCCGATCCAGGCCGCCAGCCCGACGACCGTCCAGATCGCGAGATAGCCGAGGACGGCGAGGACGACGAGCAATCCCGGCCGACGCCGGCGCCCGACGATCGCCCGGAACGTCACGACCAGCGGGATCGCGGTCGGCAGCATCATCGCCACGATCATCAACGTCCAGCCCGTGACGAAGAGTCCTAGTTCGAGTGGGGTGCCGAGGCCGGTCGGGGTGTCGTGGTGGAGATAGCGACCGTAGGGCGAGGCGTCCCACACCCACAGGACGATCCACGCCGTGGCAGCCAGCGCCAAGAGCAGGCTGGCGAGGATCGTCCGATCGCGGACAGGGGCGCGCAGGTGGGACGCAGTGAACACGATGGCGAGCGGTCAGGCGGCGAAGCGGAAATGACCCTGGAGCGCGTTCCGGCCTTTCAAGTTCACGTTCGGGAGACCGTGGGGCTCGCCGTCGCGCGTGAAGTAGTCGGACTTCGCCGCGTAGACCGGAGACCCTGGGATGGTCGAGAACACGGTCTCCTGGAGGACGGTCGGCTTGCCGGTCGCGCCGGTATACGGCGTAAGTTCAGCGTCGGCCACGGAGCCCACGGTCAGGTGGCCACGACCATCCTCGACCGTGAACGTGATCGGGACGCGCTCGACCGAGACGACTTCGCCGATGAGGCCGGCGAGATCGGCGATGGCGCCGCCCAGCTGACCGGTGAAGACCTTGAGCAACTGGCCCTGCTGTTCATCCGTGGCCCCGTCGTCGACGAACACGGCCGCCTTCCAGGACGCGGGCGTCAGGACGTTACCCGGGATGTGGACGGACAAGGCGACGGTCCGGCCACTGACATCGACACCCTCGATGACGCCGCCGTCGATGTGCCAGGCGAGCGCCGAGTCACAGGTCCCGCCGTCCGGGTCCTCCCCGATCCAGCACGGGCAGAGGACGTTACAGCTGCAGACCTCGAGCAGTTTCCCTTCGATCTCGTACGCCATCGTGCGCCCTTCCTTCCACGAGCGGGTCCGGTATCGGTCGACTGCCCGATATCGGTCAGTCGACCGAATCTACACGGTATTCGTCTCTTGTCAAGGCTCCGATGACGTGCCTAGACTTCCGGCACAACTGAACGGGGAACGCCCCGCCCTGGAGCCGCCGCCCCGTTCGCCGCCCATCGGGCGAGGAGGGGATTCGATGCGCCGCTCGTTGCTGATCACCTTGTCAGCCCTCGGGGTGCTCATCTGTCTTCTCGGTGGGACGGGGCTGTTCGCCGCCCTGACCGACACCGCCGACGTGGGTCCCAATCACCTCGACACGGCGCCGCTGGCTGGCTCAGCGGACCTGAAGGTGGCGGTCCTCGCAGTCGACCCACAGAGCCCGACCGGGTACGTATGCGGGACGTTCCAGGACAACCTGGTGACCGCGTTCATCGACGCCGGGAACCTCATTCCGGGCGGCGGGACGAGCAATCGGCTGTGTGTCTGGAACGAAGGCAGCCAAACCGTCAGCCTGGCGGTAGAAGCTATCAACCTGGTCGACTACGACTACGACTGCACGGGTGACGAAGCCGCGTACGGGGACACGTCCTGCGGACCGAACGGCCCCGATACGACGGGCGAACTATCCTCGGTGATCGACGTCCTGTTCGTGCCGATCCACTGCACGAGCGGCGGGCAGAGCGCCTTGTCGTTCGGGTCCAACCTCGGCGACCTCGTGGGCAATCCGGTCATCAGCGCGAACGGTGTCGCATCGACCACGGCCGTGTGCTTCGACATCCAGATGAGCGAACCCGACGGACCCACTGGCTATCCGGTGGCCGACTTGCAGATGGCCCAGTCGGACACGGTCACCTGGACGTTCCGCTTCACAGCCGTGGCGACGCCCTGACCGCCGACCTGCGGACACAGGCCGGCACGCGGCGACGGGCATTCTGGTTGCCCGTTGCCGCACTCGGCCTGGCGATCCTCCTGCCGTTGGCGATCTTGCTCGGCACCGCGTGGCTGTTCGGTTGGCGGTTCCAACCAGTGGAGACCGGCAGCATGGCGCCCGCCATCCCTGCCGGTGCCCTTGCCGTCGTCCAACCCGTCGACCCGACGCGGATCGGGCCGGGCACGACGATCGTCTTCGTCGATCCGATCGATCCGTCGCATCTCGTGGCCCACCGGGTCGTCCGGGTCGTGCCCGGAACGCCAGTCAGGTTCGAGACCAAGGGGGACGCAAACCTGACGGCGGATCCGCTGCACGTGCCGATCACGTCGGTTCGGGGGATCGTCGGGTGGGAGATCCGCGGGCTCGGCACCGTCGTCACGGTCCTCCAAGGCCCACCGGCCGTCATCCTGCTCGTGGTCCTCCCCCTCGCGATCCTGTTCGTCACGGAGGTCCGTGGCTTCCGCAAGCGCACGACGGCCAGCCCGGCCGGTTGACCGACCCGCCTCTGGTAGCATCTTGGGGACAGTCATCCCGCGCGGCCATTCCACGGTCGCGTATCAGCGGAGTCCTCTCGTGACCACCCCCACCGTCGACCCCAACGAGGTCGCGCCTGCCGTGGCCGACCTCGACACCATCGTCTCGCTCTCGAAGCGGCGCGGCTTCATCTTCCCGTCGAGCGAGATCTACGGCGGGATCAACGCGGTATGGGACTACGGCCCCCTCGGCGTGGAACTCAAGAACAACGTCAAGCGCGCCTGGTGGCGGTCGATGGTCCAGGAGCGCGACGACATCGTCGGGCTCGATGCCGGGATCCTGATGCACCCCGAAGTCTGGATCACGTCCGGCCACGTCGGTTCGTTCAGCGACCCGCTCGTCGAATGCGCCACCGACCACCGCCGTTTCCGGCTCGACGAGCTGCCCGGCGCCGAGAACCTGAGCGCGACCGACCTGCGCGACCCGACGATCGTCGAGCGGCTGGGGCTCAAGTGCCCGGTCGATGGCGGCCCGCTGTCCGCGCCGCGCCGGTTCAACCTCATGTTCAAGACGTTCATGGGCCCGGTCGAGGAGGACGCGTCGGTCATCTACCTCCGCCCGGAGACCGCGCAGGGCTCGTACGTCAACTTCAAGAACGTCCAGCAGTCGTCGCGCAAGAAGCTGCCGTTCGGGATCGCCCAGATCGGCAAGTCGTTCCGCAACGAGATCAGCCCGGGCAACTTCGTCTTCCGGATGCGTGAGTTCGAGCAGATGGAGATGCAGTACTTCGTCCGGCCCGAGGCAGACGCAGCGGCGGCGTTCGAGGAGTGGCTGCCCAAGCGGCGGGCCTGGTACGAGCGATATGGCGTCACGCCCGAGCGGCTCCGGCTGCGCGAGCACGCTCCGGACGAACTCGCCCACTACGCCAAGAAGGCGGTCGATGTCGAGTACCGCTTCCCGTTCGGCTGGAAGGAACTGGAGGGCGTCCACAACCGCGGCGACTTCGACCTGTCGCGCCACTCGGAGGCGTCGGGCGAGACCCTCGAATACTTCGACCAGGCCACCAACGAGCACGTCATCCCGTGGGTGGTCGAGACCGCGGCCGGGGCCGATCGGGCGGCGTTCACGTTCCTCATCGACGCCTACCGGGAAGAGGAGGTCCGGGGCGAGACGCGCGTCTCGCTGGCGCTCCATCCGGACCTCGCCCCGTACAAGGTCGCGGTCCTGCCGCTGCTCAAGAAGCGCCCCGAGATCGTCGAGCTGTGCCACCGGATCAAGGACGACCTGAAGCGCCACACGATGGCGGTCTACGACGACACCGCGGCGATCGGCAAGCTCTATCGCCGCCAGGACGAGATCGGGACGCCGTGGTGCATCACCGTCGACGTCGATTCGCTCGAGGACGGTGCGGTCACCGTGCGTGACCGCGATTCGATGGAGCAGCAGCGCGTGCCGGTCGAAGGTGTTACGCGGCTCATCCTCGATCGACTGGAGGCCGCGCGCGGGGAGGGGAGCGCGTGACCTTGGTCACGGGTCGCCGGCCTGGCGCTCTGCATCGCCCTGCCCTGACGCGTCTATCCGCGAAGACGCGCCGCTCCCGAGCCCCGGGAACCTTTTCGCGACGCCCGACGACTACCATGCGAGCGCGCACGAAACCGGCGCGCCAACACCAGGTGAGTCGTGGACCAGCGAGAACTCGTCGAGCGAGCCCAACGGGGCGATCATGACGCCTTTGCGTTGCTTGGCGGCGTTCCTTCGCTCGCGCGGCTGGGCGGTGCGGCCCGCCTGGGCGCTCCTGGACCCGGATCTCGCCGAGCGCTGGCCTGGCGGGCTTCTTCCGGAGCCTGGCGGAACCTGCTCGACGCTTCGGATTCGGTTCCCACCCGAGGCCTGGCTCCGCAGTCTCGATCTTCCAGTCCTGTATCGATGTCTGATGGGCGTGCCGCTCGTCGGGGCGATCGGGGTCGTCGCGACGAGTCGGATGGAGTCGGGCGTACGCTCCGACGCGACGGGGCCGACGACCGATCGCTGCACCGGTCGACGGACCGGCGGTGGCGGACATCTCGGCGATCGTGGCCGATCGCGACCTGCTCGATGCGGCGCTCGCGGCGCCTGCAACCGGAGCAGCGCGCGGTCATCGTCCTGCACTACTACCTCGGGATGCCGTTGCCCGACGTGGCGACGGCGCTCGGGATCCCCATCGGGACCGCGAAGTCCCGGCATCACCGGTCGCTCGCCGCGATGCGTGCGGCGATCGACGGCGACGCGGCAAGCTCGACATCGTCGGTCGCGGGAGGGCAGCTGGCATGACCGCCTTCGACCGCATCGAACGACGGCTCCCCGAGCTCCTCGACGAGCTGGCGCCGGCGAGCCTCCCCGACTACTTCGACGACATGCTCCAGGCCGCCGCGCGGTCTCGGCAGCGACCGGCCTGGAGCGCCCCTGAAAGGTGGCTTCCCATGGGCGTCATCGCCCGACCTCTTCCGAACCGACCCATCCCCTGGAGGATGATCGCCATCGTGGCGGCCATCGGGCTCCTCGCCGCCACGGCCCTGCTGTACGTCGGCAGCCAGCGGCGCATCCCTGCGCCATTCGGTCCGGCCGCCAACGGCGCGCTCGCGATCGGGACCGCGGATGGCGACATCGCCACCGTCGACCTGGTGACCGGGAGGACGAGCGCGCTCATCGGCGGACCTTCATATGACAGCTTTCCATACTTCCTGAACGATGGGAGCCGGCTCCTCTTCGACCGGCGGACGTCCGCGACCGACGCCGCAGCGTCCATCTTCATCGCGGATGCCGACGGCTCGAACGGGCGCGAGCTGTTCGCGCCCGCCGCGTCCGTCAGCTGGGCGGGGATCTCGCCTGATGGTGGTCGAGCGTTCGGCGTCGTCAAGGTCGCGGGCCATGGTCGGGTGGCGATCGCCGACGTCGCAAACGCCAGGCGGACCGAACTGGACCTCGGGCTGGACGTGGTCTCCGCCACCTGGCGCCCGAACCACGAGCAACTCGTCGTCACGGCAGCGGCGGGATCGGTTGCGGTCGAAGCGGGCGGATCGGTCGGGTACTGGGTGGTCAACACCGATGGCTCCGGCCTTCGATCGATCGCCGCCTCGAAGTACGCGATCAACGAGCCGACCCTGTCACCGGACGGCAGGACGCTGGCCTACGCGACCTGGGAACCCACGCCCGGTCCCATCCGGGTCGTCGACATCGACGCCGGCGGCGACCACCCGCTCCCGACCGACACGTTCGCCACGTACCTCTGGCAGGAGCCGCAGTTCTTGCCTGACGGCACCAAACTGCTGGCCTATCAGTTCCTCCAGGAAAGCGACCCGCCGGTGGCCCAGGTGGCGATCATCGACGTGGGGACGGGATCCGTCACGACGATGGGGCCGACGGCCGGGAACCCGCAGCCGAACGTGCATTTCTCACCCGACGGCACCAAGATCGTCGCGAGCTACTCGGATGGCAGGGCCTGGATCTTCGATATCGATGGCCGCAACGGACGACAGCTCACCTGGTCGGCGCCGGCCGGCATGTCCTGGCAGCGCGTCGCTCGCTGACCCGACCCCGCACCCGCTGGATCGAAGGCCGCTCCTCGTTCGCCCGATCGGGCCGGGGGGCGGCCTATTCGTCCGCGTTGGCTGCCAGGTCCGCCGCGCCGGTCACGCCGCGCGGCTCCTTGCCCTTCGGCCAGTACAGCTCCTTGTGGACCTGGTCCTCGGGGTAGCCGCGCTCGAGGAGCGTCGCTTCGGCGGCCAGGATCATGTCCGGGTTGCCGCAGATATAGGCGATCGAATCGTCGGCCGACAGGCCGAGCTCGTCGAGGACCGGGGCCAGGATCGTCTCGACCCGACCGGTCCGTCCGGTCCAGCCGGCGTTGCGTGGGTCCCTCGCCCGGGAGACCGTCGGCACGTAGGTGACGGGGTAGCGGCCGCTGTCCTCCCAGTCGTCGAGGACCCCGCGGTAGCCCAGCTCGTCGGCGTACGAGACCCCGTTGAGGAAGACGACGGGCCGTGGCCGCCCGTCGATCAGGAGCTGGCGCATCATCGCCACGAACGGGGCGTTGCCGGTCCCCGACGAGATGAAGACGTGGGTCCGGTCGTCGTCGGGCTGGAGGGTGAACTTGCCCTTCGGCCCGATCATCCGCATCCCGTGGCCGACGGGCAGCCGCCACAGCAACGGCGTGAAGGTGCCGCCCTGGACGAGCCGGACGTAGAACTCGTAGCCGTCCGACCCGGCCGTCGCCGGCGCCGATGCGACCGAATACGGCCGCTGGACGATCCGGCCGTCGACCATCACCCCGATGGTCATGTACTGGCCGGTCTCGAACGGGGTCGGCTCGCCGTCGAACCGGACCCAGAAGTACGACAGCGAATCGGTCTCGTCCTCGCGCCGAACGAGCGTGGCATTGTATTGCGGTGCCTCGGGCTCGATGACCCGGGGATCGGTCGCAACGTCGGTCATGCCGGGATGGTACCCGGCGGAGGACCGGCGTTGGGAGGGCCGAAGGTCGCGAACGCGGTCCGGATCGCGCGATGGCGACCCGGACCGCGACATACCCGCAACGTGGGGTGGGAGTCCTCCCGTCGGGGTCAGGTGCTGCGTGCGGACGACCCCTTGGTGGTGCGTGCCGGCATGCGGCATTCGAACAGCGCGGCTGACGCGCCGCTGACGGCAAGGCGATGACGGACCGGCTTGGTCTTGTTCCCCGGTTCACACGAGACCCGTGGGTTGAACGGGGCGAACAGACCGGCGGGGTTGTAGCGGAACAGCCACACGTGGAGCGCATAGAACGCCGGGATCTCGTACCGATTCGGGGCCGGCGTCTCCATGAACGGCTCACCGAAGAGCATCGGCATCGTGCCCGGATGGGCCGTGTCCCAGGCGTCCTTGAACACGACGAACTCCAGCGCCACGAGGTGCAGCCCGCCGTGCCGGTCTGGCGCGTAGACGAGGACCTGGGGACGCGTCGGATCGAGGTCCGTCGTCAGGAGGTCAGCCTTCAGCCAGTGGAAGCCCATGGCGCCGGGCCCGGTCAGGTTCGAGATGCACTCGTGGAGCGGGGCTCCTTCGGGGAATGCGCCGTAGCCGGCCTTCGTGGCCTGGCGCAGCGAGTGGAACTTGGCGGTCGCCGCCGCGGCCTTGAACAGGTCGCGGCGAGCGGATGACGACCCGTGCGCCGACGCGCTGCCAACAGCGAGCGAGGCAAGCAGCACGGCGGCGGAGATGGCCGACAGGATCCGGAATGAGCGACGAGTCATCTCAAACCTCGATCGGAACGGCGTAGACCTCGGGCGTCGGGTGGCCCGCACGCTCGTGGATCCGCATGACGGCGTCGCGCGACGGTCCGGTCGCGAGGCAGAAGACCTTCCCGGCCTCGGGGTCGAGCCAGGCCCGGACGAAATGCACATCCTCGTCTCGCTCGATCGCGAGGTCGCGCTCATGCGCCTCGCGCAGCTGCTCGGCGGTCACGCCGAAGAAGCCGGAGTGGACGTCCATGAATGTCGCCATCGGTCACCTCAATCGCGTCGGCCCGTCGAACGACCGGCTCCGTGCCCGGGATAGTGCGATGCCATTTCCGACCCGGCATCGGTCGAACGACCGATGACCCGGGCCGACTTCGGCCTACACTTCGCTGCGATGCCTGCCCTCGAGCCGATCCTCAGCCCGATCCTCGTCGGTCGCGACGATGTACTCGAGCTCGCCGATAGCCGGTTCGCCGAGGCAGCCGCCGGCCACGGCCGGGTCCTGCTGGTCGCCGGTGAGGCGGGCGTCGGCAAGACGCGCCTCCTGCGGGCCATCGCCCGTCGCGCGCTGTCGCTCGAGTTCGATCATTTCCAGGGCGACCTCGCGCCGCAGGACCGTGATAATCCCGGGGCGCTCCTGCTCGACATGATCCGGACCATGCGATCCGAGCCGTCGATGGAGGACCTGGCTAACGACCTGCTCCGTCGCTTCGCTGAAGCGCAGACCGACGGCGGGACCTACAGCCGGACACTCGTTGTCGAGCTCGTCGACAGGATCCGTGGGGCGATCCATCGGCCGACGCTGATGGTCTTCGAGGACTGTCAGTGGGCCGATGACCTGAGCCTTGAGGCGATCGGCGAACTCGCCCGCCGATCGGATCGGCACCCGGTCTTCATCGTCTGCGCGTATCGCCTTGACGAGATGCCCCCCGGGACGCCCCTCCGCGACTGGCGAGCGCGCCTCCTCACGCAACGCCTGGCGACCGAGATCCGGCTTGAACGACTCACGCGCGACGAGACCGCGACGGTCACGACGCTGCTGCTCGCCACCGGACACCCGGCCCCGCGCGAGATCGTCGACGCGATCTATGCACGATCCGACGGACTGCCATTGCACATCGAGGAACTCATCGCCACGGTCCGCCTTGCCGGCCCTGTCGACGTCGATGCCATCCGTGACGCGTCGGTCCCGGATTCAATCGAGGACACGATCCTCGCGCGGGCGGCACGGCGATCACCGGGCGCGCAGGCGGTAGGCCGGGCCGGTGCGGTCCTGGGTCGCTGCTTCGTGCCGTCGATCCTGGCCGGCGTCATGGATGTCCCCGAGGCGGAGCTGGAGGACGCGCTCCGGGAGCTGGTCGACCACGCCATCCTGTACGACTTCGGGACGGTGGACGAAGGCTATTACGACTTCCGTCACCAACTCCTGCGCGACGCGCTGTACCGGAGCACGCCCGAGGCTGATCGACGCCGGTTCCATGCCCGGGCCGGCGAGTTCGGGACACGGCTCGAAGGTCAGACCGGAGTCCATACGTCGCTCCACTACGAGCTCGCCGGCCTGCCCGAGCAGGCGTACCGATCCGCTTTCGAGAGCGCCCAGGCGGCGGCCCGCGTGTCCGCCCACCGCGAGGCGTTCTGGCTCTACCGGCGGGCCGTCGCGAACATGCCGGCCGACCTGCCGCACGCCGAGCGCGCCGAGTTGCTCGACGCGTACGCCCTGGAGGCGAGCGCGATCGAGGAAAACGAGATCAGCGAACGAGCGACGAGGGACAGCCGCCAAGCGTATCTCGCGGCCGGTCGCCCGGTGGCGGCCGCGCGCATGATGTCGTGGATCGCCACGGTGTGGCGTCGCAACGGCCACGCCCTGAGTGAGCGGCGCCGGCTCGTCGACGAGACCCTCGCCGAGCTCCAGGCCTTGCCACCCGGACCGGAGCGCGATCTCGGGATCGTGGAGCTCACCTACGATCGCCTCGTCATCGCCGTCGACGCCAACGACCTGGGATCGGCTCGGAGGACCCTGGACGAGCTGCTCGAGTCGCTGGACGGGAGCGACCCGGACGGCTACCGGCAGGCCGTGCTGATCCGCGGCGCCATGGCGGACGTCGTCGCCGGTGATGTCGATCGCGGCCTCGAGACGATGGCCCGCATCTCCCGCGAAGCCAAGGACGCCGGCGCCGAGGAGACCGGTGTGACGGGTCTTCGCGACACGGCGGTGTACGCGCTGCGGGCGATGGACTACGAGGCCGGCCGGGACGCCCTCGCCGAGGGCCTCGTCTACGCCGACTCGATCCAGCAATCCCATTGCGCGCATGTCATGTCCGCACTCGCGGCCGAGCTCGACTGGGCGGACGGCCGATGGGACGAGGCGACCCGGGCGGCCGAACAGGCGATCGCCGACCACGGCTGTCGTCGAGCGCCTGCGATGGCCCGCTGGTCGCTCGGTTGGGTTGCCTTCGGCCGCGGCGAGGTCGACACGGCGCGCGAGACCCTCGAGTCGGCCCTCGCCTTCGGCGACGCCAGCGAGATGATCGAGTGGCGGCTGCCGCCGCGCTGGGGCCTGGCCGAGACCGCGCTGGTCGCCGGTGACCCGGCAACGGCGATCGCCCACGCCGAGACCGCGCTCGAGCTGGCCCGCGCGTGCACGGAGCGCGCCGCGTTCGCCCCGTTCGTCGTGACCGGGGTACGGGCGTACCAGGCGTCCGGTCGCCCGAGCGACGCGGAGCGCTGGCTGGCCGCCTGCACGGAGCATCTCGCACCCACGCCGGCGTTCGCGCAACCCGCGCTCGAGCACGGCCAGGGACTGGTCTCGCTGGCGGCCGGCTCGACCGGGGTCGCCCGGACCTGCCTCGAGGCGGCGGTCACGGGCTGGCAGCGCCGCGGCCGCATCTGGGAAGCGACCTGGGCGCGCCTCGACCTCGCGACCGCGCTGGCCCGCTCGAACCGGTTCGCTGCCGCCGTAGGGCTGGCCGGCCAGGTCCGTGAGACCGCCACCCATCTGCCGAGCCCGGTGCTCCTCGCCCGGGCCGACGAACTCGTCCGTTCGGCCCGCGGCCGGATCGTCGACGACGAGCCGTGGCGCCCGCTGACGGCGCGCGAATTCGAGGTCGCCCGGCTGGTCTCGGAGGGCCTGACCAACGCAGAGATCGCTGAGGCGCTCGGCATCGCGCCCAAGACTGCGAGCAGCCACGTGGAGCACATCCTCGCCAAGCTGGGCGCGTCCCGCCGGACCGAGATCGCGACCTGGGCCAGCACCGTCGAGCGGAGCGCCGCCGCTCGCTGAGATCCCGCGAGTCGACCGCAACCGGACCGCAACCCGAGTCCGACGATGGCCGGCAGTACAATCCGACCCGACGCGACCGAGCCCCAACCGCGGCATCCCCGCCGCCCGCCCTGCCGGGAAGGATCCGAACCGAGATGAGCCAGACCGTGACGTCCGCCGCCGACCGACCCCACCGCGCGGCGAAGCGCTACATCTACGCCTGGGGCGGCGGCCGGGCCGAGGGCGACGCAACGATGCGCGACCTGCTCGGCGGCAAGGGCGCGGGCCTCGCCGAGATGACCAATGCCGGCCTCCCGGTCCCGCCCGGCTTCACGATCACCACCGAAGCGTGCAACGACTACTTCACCGCCGGCCAGCGGCTCCCCGATGGCGTCTGGGACGACGTGCTCGAGGCGGTCACCGAGGTCGAGCGGCTGACCGGCAAGGGGTTCGGGAATGCCGCGGACCCGCTGCTCGTTTCGGTCCGCTCGGGAGCCAAGTTCTCCATGCCGGGCATGATGGACACGGTCCTCAACCTGGGGCTCAACGAGGAGACGCTCCACGGCCTGATCGCGCTGACCGGCAACGAGCGGTTCGGCTGGGACGCCTATCGCCGCTTCATCCAGATGTTCGGTCGGATCGTGATGGAGGTGAAGGGCGAGCGGTTCGACCACGCGCTCGACGCGGCCAAGCACGCCCGAGGCGTCGAGCAGGACACCGACCTGACCGCCGACGACCTCCGAGCCCTGGTCGACGTCTTCAAGGCGATCGTCCGCGAGGACACCGGCCGCGACTTCCCGGGCGACCCGTACGAGCAGCTCGACCTGGCCATCAAGGCGGTCTTCGCCAGCTGGTTCGGCAAGCGGGCGGTCGACTACCGGAACAACCAGAAGATCGCGCACGATCTGGGCACGGCCGTCAACGTCGTGACCATGGTCTTCGGCAACATGGGCGACGATTTGGGGACCGGCGTCGCGTTCACGCGCGACCCCAACACCGGCGAGAAGGTCCTGTTCGGGGAGTACCTCACCAACGCCCAGGGCGAGGATGTCGTGGCCGGCATCCGGACCGCGCCCAAGATCAGCCAGATGCAGACCGAGATGCCCGCCGTGTACGCCGAGTTCGTACGCATCGGCGAGCAGCTCGAGAACCACTATCGGGACGTCCAGGACCTCGAATTCACGATCGAGCGCGGCAAGCTCTACATGCTCCAGACGCGGAGCGCCAAGCGGACTGCCGCGGCGGCGGTCAAGATCGCGGTCGACCTCGTCGCCGAGGGCCGGATCACCAAGGAAGAGGCCCTCGGCCGGATCGAGCCGGCACACGTCGACCAGCTCCTCCGCGACCAGTTCGACCCGGGCGCCCGGGCCGGCGCGACGCGGATCGTCAAGGGGCTCAACGCCTCGCCGGGCGCCGCCGTCGGGCGCGCCGTGTTCGATGCCGATGTCGCGGTCGACTGGGTGGGCCAGGGTGAGCGGGTCGTCCTCGTCAGGGTCGAGACCTCGCCCGACGACTTCCACGGGATGGCCGTGGCGCAGGGGATCCTGACCGCCCGCGGTGGCGCGACCAGCCACGCCGCCGTCGTCGCTCGCCAGATCGGCAAGCCGTGCGTGGCCGGCTGCCACGAGCTGACCGTCGACTACGCGGCCGGGACCGGTTCGGCCAACGGCGTGACCTTCGCCGAGGGCGACTGGATCAGCGTCGATGGCTCGACCGGCGAGGTCTTCCTCGGAGCCCTGCCAACGGTGTCCGCCCGGTTCGAGGACCAGCCCGAGCTCCAGACGATCCTCGGTTGGGCCGACGACGTGCGCCGCATGGAGGTCTGGACCAACGCCGACAAGCCCGAGGAGGCCGCCCTCGCCCGCAGTTACGGGGCGCAGGGGATCGGCCTGTGCCGGACCGAGCACATGTTCCGCGAAGGGGAGCGCCTGGAGATCGTCCGTGGCGCGATCCTGGTGGCCAACGCGGCGACCCGGGCGAAGGCGAAGGCCGCCGCCGGCGGGACGCTGACGGCCGACGAATCCGAGGCCGTCACCATCTTCGACGCCGCGATGGCCAAGCTCGAAGTCCTCCAGCAGGGCGATTTCGAGGGCATCTTCCGCGCGATGGATCGCCTCCCGGTCGTCATCCGGCTGATCGACCCGCCGCTCCACGAGTTCCTGCCGAACCTCGAGGAGCAACTGGTCAAGGTGACCAAGGCGGGCGACGCCGCGACCGACGAGGACCGCGAGCTGCTCGCCACGATCAAGAGCATGCACGAGCAGAACCCGATGCTCGGGCTGCGCGGCTGCCGGCTGGGGCTGATGATCCCGGACTTCGTGAAGGTCCAGACGCGGGCCATCCTGAACGCGCTCATCGCGGTGACGGCGGCCGGCGGCCACCCCAAGGCCAAGATCATGATCCCGCTGGTCGGCCACGTGAACGAGCTGAAGGCGACCAAGGACATCCTCGAGGCCGAGGCGAAGGCGGTCGAGGCGGCTGCCGGCGGCGTCGACGTCGAGTACGTCTTCGGCACGATGATCGAGGTCCCGCGCGGGGCCTTGACCGCCGACGAGATCGCCAAGCACGCGGCATTCTTCAGCTTCGGCACCAACGACCTGACCCAGATGACATTCGGCTACAGCCGCGACGATGCCGAGGGCGGCTTCCTGCTCAAGTACGTCGAGGACGGGATCCTGCCGGAGAATCCGTTCCAGACCCTCGACGATGCGGTCGCGGGCCTGATGAAGACGGCGGTCGACAAGGGCCGCGCCACCCGCCCCGACCTGGAGCTCGGGATCTGCGGCGAGCACGGCGGCGATCCCGAATCGATCCACAAGTGCGAGCGGATCGGGCTCGACTACGTCTCGTGCTCACCGTTCCGCGTCCCGGTCGCGCGTCTGGCCGCTGCACAGGCGGTGCTGGCGAGCGCGGAACGCGACAAGTAGCGCGTATCCGCTGACCGGCCGGCGCCGTTGAACCGCCGGGTCCGCCGCCTCTTCCTCGATACCGAGCCGCTCCGGCGGGACCGCGACTACCGCTGGCTGTGGTCGGGCCAGGTCGTCAACGGCATCGGCAACCAGATCACCCGGATCGCGCTGCCGTACCAGGTCTACGTCCTGACGGGTTCGACCCTGGCGATCGCCGCGCTGACGCTGTTCCAGTTGATCCCGATCCTGCTCTTCGCACTGGGCGCAGGCACCCTGGCTGACGCGGTGGATCGGCGTCGCCTGTTGATGGCCACCCAGGCCGGTCTGGCGGCCTGCAGCCTCGTCCTCGTCGTGCTGGCGCTGCAGGGTGACCCACCGCTCATCGCCCTCTTCGCAGTGGCCTTCCTGGCGGCCGGGCTGGCTTCGGTCGACCAGCCGGCTCGCGCGTCGTCCATCCCCCGTCTTGTTCCGCCGGAGCGGCTGTCGTCGGCCATCGCGCTCAACCAGCTCAACTACCAGATGGCCTCGATCGTCGGACCGGCGATCGGTGGGATCCTGATCGCGACGGTCGGCCTGGCCGGTGCCTACGCGGTCGATCTCGTCTCGTTCATCGCGTCGTTCGCGGCCCTGCTGGCGATCCGTCCATTGCCGCCCCTCGGTGTGGTGATGCGACCGGGCATGGCCGCCATCCGCGAGGGCCTCGACTTCGCCCGCCGGCGACGGGCCATCCTCGGCACGTTCGTCATCGACCTCAACGCGATGATCTTCGGGATGCCGACGTCGCTCTTCCCGGTGCTCGCCCTCGACATGTTCGGGACCGGTCCGGCCGGGTTCGGGCTGATGGCCGCGGCGCCGGCGTTCGGGGCGTTCTTCGGGGCCCTGTTCTCGGGCTGGGTCAAGGCGGTCCGGCGGACGGGCCGGGCGATCCTGGCCGCGGTCGCCGTGTGGGGCCTGGCGATCACCGCCTTCGGGCTGGTGACCGTCTCGTTCCCGCTGGCCTTGGTGTGCCTCGCGGTGGCCGGCGCGGCGGACGTGTTCTCGGCGGTCTTCCGCTCGACGCTCGTCCAGCTCGAGACACCGGACCAGCTGCGCGGCCGGGTCACGTCGATCCACATCCTGGTGGTGACGAGCGGGCCACGGCTCGGCGACATCGAGGCGGCGGTCGTCGCGGCACTGACCACCCCGCAGTTCGCCGTCGTGTCGGGCGGGATCGCCTGCGTGATCTGGGCGTCGGGGTCGTCGCGCGACGATTCCCGGAGCTCGCTCGCCACGTCATCGGTCGGCCGCCTCGGTCGCGCCTCGCTAGACTCGTGACATGGAGCCGACCGCCGTAGCCGCCCGCCTTCCGCACCGCGTGACGGTCGTCGGCGGCGGGTTCGCCGGCCTGTATGCGGCCCGGAGCCTCGGGATCGACCCCGAGGTGCGCCTGACCCTGGTCGACCGGCGCAACTTCCACCTCTTCCAGCCGCTGCTCTACCAGGTCGCGACGGGCGCCCTGTCGCCGGGCGACATCGCCAGCCCCTGCGATCGATCCTGCGGCGGCAGCGGCAACACGACGGTCGTCCTCGGCGAGGCGTCGGCATCGATCCGGAGCGACGCGAGGTCCTGATGGCCGACGGCGGGCCGATCGCCTACGACACGCTCGTGGTGGCGACCGGGGCGCATCACGCGTACTTCGACCACCCGGAGTGGGCGGCCGTCGCGCCCGGGCCTCAAGACGATCGAGGATGCGACCGAGATCCGACGACGGATCCTCATCGCCTTCGAAGCCGCGGAACGGGAAGCCGATCCGGACCGGCGCCGGGCGCCTGGATGACCTTCGTCATCGTCGGTGGCGGCCCGACCGGGGTCGAACTGGCCGGTGCGCTCGGCGAGATCGCCCACG
Source organism: uncultured Chloroflexia bacterium (assembly GCA_963746865.1). Taxonomy (GTDB): domain Bacteria; phylum Chloroflexota; class Limnocylindria; order Limnocylindrales; family CSP1-4; genus SPCO01. Next base: position 1,108,981 of record CAVVDB010000003.1, on the reverse strand, counting down.
ACACGCTCAAGCGCGACTTCCGCTCGATCCGGCCCGGGCGAGGCCCGGATCATCCTGGTCGAGGCGGTCGATCGCGTCCTGCCGCCGTATCCGCCGGGTCGGTCGGCCTCGGCCCAGCGGCAGCTCGAGCGGCTGGGGGTCGAGGTCCGGACGCGGACGCGCGTCGTCGCGATCGACGAGGCCTCCGTCCGGGTCATCGGCCCCGACGGCGCCGAGGAGGTCATCGAGACCCGCACGACCCTGTGGGCCGCCGGCGTGCTCGCGTCGCGGTTCGCCCGGACGGTCGCGGCAGCCACCGGAGCGGCGACCGACCGGTCCGGACGCGTGATCGTGGAGCCGGACCTGACGATCCCCGGCCATCCCGAGATCTTCGTCGTCGGCGACGCAGCCGTGGAGCCGTGGAAGCCGGCTCACCCGACGCCGGGCGTCGCCCAGGGCGCGATGCAGGGCGGGTCGTACGCGGCCAAGGTCATCCGCCGCCGCGTCCTGGGCCGCCCGCACGAGCCGTTCCGCTACAGCGACCACGGTGACGCCGCGGTCATCGGCCGCCTGTCCGGGGTGACCAACATCAGCTGGCTTGGCCCGTTCGGCCGGCAGCAGGGTGGATTCCCGGCCTGGGCGCTCTGGCTCGGCATCCACATCTTCTACCTGATCGGCTTCTCGAACCGGCTCGTGGTCCTCGTCCGCTGGGCGTGGACGTTCCTGACCCACGGCCGCGCGATCCGGCTCATCACCGGGCTCGAGCTGCTGCCGCCGATCGAGGCAGCCGAGCCGCCGGTCATGGCGCCGTTCGACGCCGGACGCAGACCCGCCTCCGGCAGTGATGACCGGCCGGCCGGTCAGCTGGTCGCGGCCGGGACCTCGAGCACGAACGTCGTGCCGTCCGGGCCCGTTCGCTCGACCGCGATCCGGCCGCCGCTCGCCGACAGCAGCTCCCGGGCGATCGTCAGGCCGAGCCCCATGCCGGTCGGTCGCCCGTGACCGGGTTCGTCGCGCGCGACGTGTCGGCGCGGTAGAACCGCTCGAAGACGTGGTCGACGTCGGCGGCGCGATTCCCGGCCCCTGGTCGGCGACGTGGATCCGGACGACGCTGCCGACGCGTTCCGCCGACGACCGAGACGACGCCGCCGTCCGGGCTATGCGCGATGGCGTTGGCGACCACGTTCCGCACCGCGCGCGCGAGGTGCCCGGGATCGGCCCAGGCCAGGGTCCCGGGTGCCACCGCGACGTCGATCCGTGGACCGAGCGATCGCGCCGTGGCCCGTCGAGGGCCAGCACGATCTCCGGGATGGCGAGCGTGAGGTCGACCGCGGCCGGGCGCGCCTGGAGGGGTGCGGCCTCGGCGCTCGCCAGGTCGTTGATGTCGGCGACCACCCCGCCCAGGGCGGCGGCCGTCGACCGAGCGGCCTCGAGCCCGGCGAGGTCGGTCGGCACGACGCCGTCGATCATCGCCTGGAGCTGCGACTCGAGGACGGTCGCGGGCGTCGCGAGGTCATGGGCGATGTCGCTGGCCGCCCGTCGGCGGAGCATCTCGGAGCGTTCGAGCCGGTCGGCCATGCTGTTGAACGCCTCGGCCAGTTCGGTCGATTCGAGGTCGTCGCCCCCGCTCGCGCGGGCGCTGGCCTCGCCCGCCTCGAGCCGGCGAGCGGCGACGGCCACGTCACGCAGCGGCCGGGTCAGTCGGCCGGCGATCCAGGTCGAGACGAGAACGATCCCGATGACGCTGACCAGACCGGCCACGGCGAGCGTCACGTTGAACAACGGCAGGAACCCGCGGTCGCCCCGCGGGCCGGAAGCTCCGCCTTCGAGCGTCGCGACGACCTCGCCATCGAGCTCGATCGGCGCCTCGTAGTGGGTCCGATCCCCATCGGGGGCGCTTGCCCGAACGCGGCCAGCGTCGTGCCGTCGGTCCCGATCACCCGGATCTCGCCGCCGAGCTGGTTGGCCAGTCGCATGACGTACGCCTGCGCCCGGGCCAGCCCGGCCGGTCGCGACAGGCGGTCGGCGAGCGTCACCGCCGCGTCGTCGAGCCGCTGCTGCTGCTGGTTGGTGAGGACGATCTCGTAGCTGTTGCTGACCACCCGGTTGACGACGACCCCGACGAGCAGCAGGACCGCGACGACCGCGACGCCCATGAGGAGCCCGAGCCGCCAGGCGAGGGACCGACGACCGGCCGACGCCGGAACGGGTGCCGCGGCCGACCTCGCTCATGGCGTGCGTCGCGTCCGGCCACCAGCCGGTAGCCCGTCTGCGGGATCGTCTCGATCAGCCATGGGTCCGCGGCGTCGTCACCCAGCTTTCGGCGGAGGTTCGCGACGTGGACGTCGATCACCCGGTCATAGACCTCGTCGGGCCGTCGCGTCACCGATTCCAGCAGCTGGTCGCGGGTCAGGACGGCGCCGGGTCGTCGCGCCAACGAGGCGAGCAGGCCGAGCTCGCCGGGCGTCAGTCGACCCTCGATGGGGTCGCCGCCCTCCGGGGGCGCGAGGGTGAACCGCCGACTCACGACATCGACGACCAGGCGCCCGCCGTCGAACGACAGCGCGGCCTCGTCGCCCTCGAGGAGCGCGATCGCGGTCGATGGACCCGTCGACCCGCGACTCCGGCGGAGGACCGCCGCGACCCGGGCCGTCAGCTCGTGGGGGTTGAACGGCTTGGCCAGGTAGTCGTCAGCACCCATCCGCAGGCCGGCGATCCGTTCGAGGTCGCTCCGTTTCGCCGATGCGATGAGGACCGGCGTGTCCCCGCGATCGCGGATGGCGCCCAGGACCGCTTCACCGTTCACGCCCGGCAGCATCAGGTCGAGGACGACCAGGTCGACCGGGTCGGCGTCGACGGCGGCGATCGCGGCACGGCCGTCGGTGACGACCGTGACCTGGTGGCCGTCACGCTCAAGGTAGAGGCGCAGGATCTCACCGAGGCGCGGCTCGTCCTCGACCACCAGGATTCGCGCTCGGGCGGGCATGCGGGCATCCTAGCCGGGCGCCTGTCAAGGAATCGTGAAGACCCGATCGGATATCCACACACGTTCTTGACATGACCGTCCGAACGTAGGCCCCACAAGACGCGGCCAACGCCGGCCGCACAGCACACCAACCTGAGGTCCATGACGATGTCCAGGCTCCGAATCACGGGTCTTGCCGGTCTGCTTGTCGTCTCCGCACTCGTCGGTGGGACGATCATCAGCTCGGTCGCCGCGGCGACCACGCAACGGACGGCGGCACCGGCCGCCGATCGGCCCGCCGCGATCGCGGAACCGGCCGCCGCGGCCCCGGAGACGGTCGCCGCCGAAGCCCCCGGCGAGTATTGCGCCGCCTTCCGAAAGGCGTTCGCGGCCAACCTGGGCGTCGACGAATCCGCGCTTGCCCCGGCGGCGAAGAAGGCGGCCATCGCCACCATCGACCAGGCCGTCAAGGACGGCAAGATGAAGCAGGCCGCCGCCGATCGGCTCAAGGCCCGGATCGACAAGGCCGACGCCGACGGCTGCAAGCTGCTGGCCGGTCGGATCGCCAAGGTCGGCGCTGCCGTGGGCGCGGTGAAGGACGCGGTGACCGCCGCCGCCGATGCGCTCGACATGACCCCGGCCGAACTGGGCGCCCAGCTCAAGGCCGGCAAGTCGCTCAAGGACGTCGCCACGGTCAAGGGCGTCCCGTACGAGGTCGTCAGCGCCGCCGTCCTGAAGTCGGTCAAGGCGGATCTGGACGCGGCTGTCGCGGCCGGCACGATCCGGCAGCCGCGCGCGGACCGGATCCTCGAACGAGTCACGAAGAACCTGGCCGACGGCCGGTTGCGCAACGCGGCGCCGGCCGCTCCCGCAACGGGGAACTGACCCGGCTCAGGCGAACACGATCACCTGGCGAAGGCCCTCGCCGGATCGCAGTCGGTCGAACGCGCCCTCGACCTCGTCGAGAGCGATCCGGCGGTCGATGAGCCGCTCGATCGGCAATCGCCCCGCAAGGTGGAGCGCCGCGTAACGGGGGAAGTCGACGGGCGGATCGGCGAAACCGTAGTTCGACCCGAGGATCCGTCGGCTGCCGTCGACGAACGGGTAGACCGAGAACGAGGCCCGGGCCGCGAACGGCGTCATCCCGACGAGGACCGCCGTCCCGCCCAGCGGCAGGCTGTCGATCGCGAGTTCCACGGTCGGGACGCGGCCGATCGCCTCGAACACGAAGTCCGGCCCGCCCGTCGGTCAGGTCACGCAGCGCGGCGATCGTGTCGGCCGGATCGCCCGCGGCGACGATCCCGTCCGTCGCGCCGACCGAGCGGGCGACCGCCAGCTTCGCCTCGACCCGATCGATGGCGACGATCCGCGAGGCACCCGCGAGCGCGGCGCCCATCACGCACGACAGCCCGACCCCACCCAGACCGATGACCGCCACGCTCGCGCCGGCCGGGACCTCGGCGGTCTTGAGGACCGCCCCGACGCCGGTCGAGACGCAGCAGCCGATGAGCGCCGCGACGCCCGGATCCACGCCGTCGGGCAGCGGGATGGCCGCCGCGGCGGGCACGACCGTGGCCCCGGCCATCGTCCCGATCGCGCAGTAGGACAGGACCGGTTCGCCGGCCGCGGAACGGAGGACGGTCGAGCCATCCGGGCGCCGGTGGCTGAACGACGGGGAGTCCGGGCAGGCCCACGGTCGGCCAGCCCGACACGACCGGCAGGCGCCGCAGGGCACGAGCCAGGAGAGGGCCACCGGCTGCCCGACCCGGAGGGCGCGAACCCCCGGCCCGATCGCCTCGACCACCCCGGCGCCCTCATGACCCATCGCGATCGGCGTCGGGCGTGGCCACTCCCCGTCGCGCACGTGCAGGTCGGAGTGACAGACGCCCGAGGCGAGGACCCGGACGAGGACCTCACCGGCCCGTGGCTCGGCCACGCTGAGCGCCTCGACCGTGACGGGCTCCCCGGGCGTTCGCAGGACGGCGGCACGCGTGCTCGTCACGTCTCGCCCGCGCGGCGGCGTTCGGCGTGGCGGACGGGGACGTACGGGACGTAGGCCGGCCACCACATGGCGCCGTCGATCAGCCTGTCGACGTCGGTGTCGGCGGCGACCCCGGCCAGACCGGCCTCGATCGCCTCGCGGGCGACGGCCATCGCGATCGCCCGGGTGACCGCCCGCAGCTCTCCGACCGGCGGATAGAGCGCTCCGGCCTCGAGTCGCCGGGCCGTGACGGCAGCGGCGAGGGTCCGCGCCGCGAGCAGGAACATCCGGTCGGTGATCGTCGTCGACTCGGCGGCGATCGCGCCGAGCCCAAGGCCCGGGAAGATGAACACGTTGTTCGCCTGGCCGACCTCGTGGCGGTGCCCATCCACCGCGACCGCGTCGAACGGTGACCCCGTCGCCACGAGCGCCCGGCCGTCGGTCCAGTGCAGGACGTCGATCGGCGTCGCCTCGGCGACCGAGGTCGGATTGGACAGCGGCATGACGATCGGCCGGTCGGTCCCGGCCGCCATGGCCCGAATCGTCGCCTCAGTGAACGTGCCGCCAACCGCGGTCGTTCCGACCAGGACGGTCGGCCGGACGCGCTCGATCGTCTCAACGAGGTCCGCAACCTCGCTCTCGAACCCATAGCCGGCGAACGCGTCGCCCGGGAGCGCGAGCTCGCCTTTTGTCGGGTCGAGTCCCGCACGACCCTCGTGGCACAGGCCATGCGAGTCGACCAGGACCAACGCTCGCCGAACGGCAGCCTCCGGCATGCCGTCATCGAGCATCGCCAGTCGCAGCAGCCGCGCGATCCCGATCCCGGCGGCACCCGCCCCGGCCAGCACGACCCGCGTCTCGGCGAGCGTCGTGCCCAGCGCGCGCAGCCCCGCCAGGACCCCGCCGACGACGACCGCGGCCGTTCCCTGGATGTCGTCGTTGAACGACGGGACGCGGTCCCGGTAGCGGTCGAGGATGCGCAGGGCGTTGGTGCCCTTGAAATCCTCCCATTGGATGACGCAGCCGGGCCAGACCTCGGCCACGCCGGCCACGAACGCCTCGACCAACCCGTCATAGGCCGGACCGCGAAGCCGCGGGGCGCGATGCCCGAGGTAGAGCGGATCGGCCAGCAGCGCCGGGTTGTCGGTGCCGACGTCGAGCGAGACGGGGAGGGTCAGGGCCGGGTGGATGCCGCTCCCCGCGGTGTACAGCGCCAGCTTGCCGATCGGGATCGCCATCCCGCCGGCGCCCTGGTCGCCGAGCCCCAGGATCCGCTCGTTGTCGGTCACGACGATGAGTCGGACGTCCTCGTAGGGACCCTGTCGGAGCAGGGACGGGATCCGATCGACATCGGCGGGCGTGATCCAGGTGCCGCGGGTGCGGCGGATGATGTGGCTGAATTCCTGGCACGCCCGGCCGACCGTCGGCGTGTAGACGATCGGCAGGAACTCTTCCAGGTGCTCGGCCATGAGCCGATAGAACAGGGTGGCGTTGCGGTCCTGCAGCGCCGCCATCCCGATGTAGCGCTCGAGCGCGTCATCCTTCCGACGGAGGTGCTCGAGCTCGAGGTCGATCTGCTCCTCGATGGTCAGGATCCGGTCCGGCAGGAGGCCGCGCAGCCGGAAGAGATCCCGTTCCTCCGAGCTGAAGGCCATGTCCTTGGTCAGCAATCGGCTGCCAAGGAGCGCCGGCCCGGCCAGGGCGATGGACGCCGGGCCGCCCGCGGCGATCTCGTCGAACGGGGCGGGCAGTGGTCGCATCCCTCCGAGGATAGCGACGGGTCGCCGCCGGGTTCAGTCGCCGGTGACGACCACCACGCCGGTCATCCCGTAGGCCTCGTGACCGGGCAGATGGCAGATGAACAGGTACGTCCCGGGCGTCTGGAACGTGACCGTGGTCGTGCGGCTCGCACCGGCCGGGATGGAGACCTCCGTAGGACGCTCCCCGTGGGCCGGTTCGGTGCCGGTCCGGTGGCGCTGGTGGCTGGCGGTGTCTCCGACGATCCACTCGTGGTCGATCGGGTCATCGTTGCGCAGCACGAAGGCCACGGGAGCCCCGGCACGGACGGTCACACGGGACTCGGTGAAGCGCGAGTAGTGGATGCCGATCTCGGCGGTCACGGGTCCGAGGCCGGGCGCGTGGGCCCAGGCGGCCGCGATCCCGGCCAGGCCGATCGAGAGCGCGAGACCGCCGGCCAGGGCGAGGCGCCCCGGCCGGCGAATGGTGGTCATCGGGCGGTCCGTGGCGCTCAGGCCATCGTCAGCGGCGGGCGCCGACGATAGAGCATCAGCGCGATCCCGCCGATGCCGAAGATCGTCAGCCCGAGCCCGACGACGAGCGAACTGGCGTCGCGCGTCTCGCCCGGGACGGCGGGCGTTCCGGGCAGGTCCAATCCGGCCATGATCCGCGACGGGGCGCCGGCACCCGAGGCGTCGATCGCGAGGTCGAAGGTGAGATCCGGCGCGGCGGCGTCGATGGTGACCTTGGTCAGCCAGCCCGTGGATGGCACCCAGCCCATCCCGCGATCGGAGCGCAGGTCGTCGAGCAGCGAGACCGTGGCCGGCGCGCTGTGCCCCAGGCCGAGGCCGTTCTCGGCGATCGGCGCGGGGAGGAGCGCCGGACGACGGTCGGTGAGCAGGTAGACGCTGGCGTCGACCCGTTCCGCGGCCGACTTGCCAAGCGCGAGGATGCGCAGCGGGACCCACGGGTTGTCGGTCGGGATCGTGACGTGGACCGGCGTCCCGTCACCGACACCCTGACCGCGCGCCGCGGCAGCATCGGCATCGAACACGGCGGCCAGGAAGATCGGCGAGCGTTCGGCGTAGAAGTCGAGGACCTCGGGGGCGTCGGGCGGGAGGCGGAAGCCGTGCGCCTTGGCCCACGTGCCCACCTCTGCGGCGCCGCCCCGCAGGACGGTCACGTCGAGGGCGTCGATCCGGACCTTCATCAGTTCCTCGGCCGATCCGGCCGTGGCCCGTGCCGCGTCGGCGAGGAAGAGCGGCTGCGGGTCCGTCTCGCGGACGAGGCGCTGGAGCGTCCAGTCGCCGCCCTTCTCGACGCTCGACGGGACCCCGGGGAGTGGCGTCAGCGATCCGAACGCCCCGCCGCCACCGGCGAACTGGAAGGCCGTGATGTAGTGCTCCGCCCCGTCGTGGTACGCGGCGAGGGTCGTGGTCTTGAGTAGGTTCACCGCGCCGTTCGGGCCGATGAGTCCGCCACAGGCGAACGCCGGCGCGGCCGACAGAGCGATGACGGCGAGCGCGGCACCGAGTGCGGCGCCGGCTCGGCTGATCGAACGGTTCATCGTCGATCTCCCCTGGGCGGCCGGCCCGCCTGGACCGGTCCTGTTGGGGCTCAAGACTCCGGTGGTGCCGGATGGGTTCCCTGCGTTCCCCGTGGCCGCCGCGCGCCGGTCCCCGTCGTCCCGTATGCATCTCACTCATGAGAATCGCGACCTACGAGCGTGACGGTCCCCAACTTTCGTCGGAATCGGGCGACCGTCGAGCGTGCGCGACCCGAATCGCATGAGTGAGATGCATGAGCGGTCGCCGTCTCGGCACGGTCCCGGTCCGGAGTAGCCCCATCGCGGGATGTCGTTCGACGCCCAGACCGGCGATGATGTCCGCATGCACCACCGCGTCTCGCGGCCGGGCCGGGTGTCCGCCCTGACCCTCGCCCTGGCATTCGCCCTGTCGACGGCGGCCTCACTCACGACCGCCCCAGCCGCCGCCGCCGCCGACTTCCCCGCGGCCGACGCCAAGTACCACACCTACGCCGAGATGGTCGCCGAGATCCAGGCCGCCCAGGCCGCTCACCCCGACATCGTCAAGCTCTCCTCGATCGGGAAGAGCTACCAGAACCGGGACATCTGGGTCGCCAAGGTGTCCGACAACGTCGCCACCGACGAGCCCGAGCCCGAGGTCATGTTCGACGGCGTCCACCACGCCCGTGAACACCTGTCACTCGAGCAAACGCTGGCCATCCTGAAATGGCTGACCGTGGGCTACGGCACGGACACCAGGATCACGACCATGGTCGACACGCGCGAGATCTGGATCGTGTTCGCCGTCAACCCCGATGGCGCCGAGTACGACATCACCGGCTCGCCCTATCGCATCTGGCGCAAGAACCGCCAACCCAACGCGGGCTCCAGCGCGATCGGCACGGACCTCAACCGCAACTACGGCTACAAGTGGGCCTGCTGCGGCGGCTCGTCGGGACGAAGTCATCCGACACGTACCGCGGCTCGAGCGCGTTCTCGACGCCGGAGGCTCGCGCCATCCGCGACTTCATGGCCAGCCGACGGGTCTGGGGTCGCCAGCAGATCAAGACCGCGATCACCTTCCACACGGCCGGCGAGCAGATCCTGTGGCCGTACGGCTACACCAAGACCGACGTGCCGGCGGACATGACCGGCGACGACCACGCCGCCCTCGTCGCGCTCGGCAAGAAGATGGCGACCACGAACGGCTACACCGCGATGCAGTCGAGCAGCCTGTACGTCACCGACGGTGACGAGATCGACTGGGCGTACGGCATCGAGCACATCTTCATGTACACCTTCGAGCTCTACCCGAGCCACAGCCAGGTGAGCTCGACGGCGCGCTTCTACCCGCCCGACGAGGTCATCGGCCCGCAGACGGAGCGCAACCGCGAGGCGATCTTCCAGCTGATCGAGGCAGCCGGCTGCCCGTACGCGTTGACCGGCAAGACCAAGACCCACTGCGGCGCCCTGCTCGACGACTTCGAGACCTACGGCGGCTGGATCCGCAATCAGCTCGGGACCGACACCGCCACCGGCGGCGTCTGGCAGCGCGCGAACCCGGCCACGACCACCCGCCAGGCCGGCACGACGACGTCGGGGTCGCGCGACTTCGTGACCGGCTACCAGGCGCGGCAGCACCGCGGACTCCAACGACGTCGACGGCGGCGTCACCTCGATCCGCTCGGCGCCGGTCGTCATCCCGGCCATCGGTCGGTCCGCTGACCTTCCGCTACTACCTCGCCCACAGCTCGAATTCGTCGGTGATGGACTACCTGCGCGCCTACGTCGAGGACGAGAGCGGTGTCCGGACGCGCGTCTTCCAGGAGCTCGGCGCGATGGACACCGACCTGCCCGCCTGGGCGACGGCGACCATCCCGATGACGCCGTGGGCCGGTCAGACGGTCCGGATCGTGTTCGAGGCGGCCGACCTCGGGCGCGCGAGCACCGTCGAAGCCGGCATCGACGACGTCCGGATCACGCGCCCGTAAGCGGGAGCCGGACCCGGAACGTCGTCCCGGCACCGACGTCGACTCGACGGCGATCTCCCCGCCATGCGCGAGCACGAGCTGTCGCGCGATGGCGAGCCCGAGCCCGGACCCGCGTGAATCGTCGCCCTTCACGAACCGATCGAAGACGTGGGGGAGGAGCGCGGGGTCGATCCCGGCACCCGTGTCGCGGACCTCGAGGCGGATCCAGCGACGCGTCGGCGACCGCCCCAGCGACCGTGACCCGGCCACCGGCCGGCGTGTGTCGGAGCGCATTCGCGACGAGGTTGGCGAGGACTTCGCGGATCCGGACCGGGTCGATCTCGACGATCGGCAGGTCGCCGTCGATGGCGGCGGTCAGGGTCACCTCGGCGGCCGCCGCGGCCGGTTCGAACGAGCGGACGACGTCGGTCGACGAGGATCTCCGGGTCGGTCGGTTCGGCGTGGAGGGCCAGCGTCCCCGCCTCGGACAGGGCCAGCGTCCGCAGGTCGTCGATCAGTCGGCCGAGGACCCGGGTCTCGTCGAGGATGAGCGCGAGATGGGCCGGATCGGCCGGGTAGACGCCGTCGATGATCGCCTCGAGGTTGCCCTGGACGACGGTCAGCGGCGTCCGCAGCTCGTGGCTGACCTCGGCGAGCAGCGTCCGGCGCTGGCGCTCGTCGGTCTCGAGGCGGTCCGCCATCGTGTCGAAGCCGCGGGCCAGCTGACGGGCCGAGCGACTGCCTCCCTCGCGGTGTGCCCACCCGAACGCTGTAGTCGCCCGCCTCGACCCGACGCGTCGCCTCGACCAGCTCGTCGAGCGTCTCGCCGGTCGCCCGGAACGTTCGACCGATCGCGACCAGCACGGCGACGACGAGCAGCAACGCGACGAGTCCGGGCAACGGCCCGAGCTGCGACAGGACGAACGCGCTCGCGGCGACCAGCGATCCGGCGACGACCAGGAAGACGAGCCCGAACAGGCAGCCGAACCCGCGCCACGGTCCTCGACCGCGCCGGCCTGGCCCCCATGGCCCGGGCCCACGCGACCAGTCGCCTCGCCGCCAGTCGGGCGGACGGCGGCGACCGTCGACGGACATCAGTCGGTCGCCCGGTCGTCGGCGAACCGGTAGCCGACGCCGTACACCGTCAGGACGTAGCGCGGCCGGCGCGGATCGGGCTCGAGCTTGCGGCGCAGGTTCTTGATGTGCGAGTCGATCGCCCGCTCGTAGGTCTCGAACGCCACGCCGTGGAGCGCGTCGAGCAGCTGGGCGCGCGTGAAGATGCGCCCGGGCCGTGCCGCGAGGGTCGGCGAGGAGCTGGAACTCGGTCGGCGTCAGCTCCACGGCCGTGCCACCCACCTCGGTCCGCATCCGCGGCAGGTCCAGGACCACGATCGCCGGCATGGATCGTCTCGGCGGCCTCGGCCGGCCGGTCGGCCCGGCGCAGGACGGCCCGGACTCGCGCCACCAGCTCCCGCGGGCTGAACGGCTTGGTGAGGTAGTCGTCGGCGCCGAGTTCGAGGCCGAGCAGCTTGTCGAGCTCGTCGTCGCGCGCGGTGAGCATCACGATCGGGATCGCCGAATTCGCGCCGCAGCTCGCGGGTGACATCGAGCCCGTCCAGCCCGGGCAGGCCGAGGTCCAGCACGACCAGATCCGGACGGCGCTGGCGGATCGTCGTCAGCGCGGTCGGACCGTCGCTCGCCGTGAGGACCGCGAAGCCCGCGTGCTCGAGGTAGTCGCGGGCCAGGGTGGCGATCTTCGGTTCGTCATCGACGACGAGGATGGTCTTCATGTCGGGCCATCGTAGAGCCGGATGCGCCCCCGGACGCGAGGTCCGAGGGCGCGAGGGAGTGGGGGAGCGGGTCGGTCAGGCCACGCCGGTCGGGGTCGTCGGCGGGTCGGTCGGACCCGCGTCGGCTGACTCGCCGTGGGCTCGACGGTGCCAGTCCTCGAAGGTCTCGTGTGCCCTGGCCTCCCACGGGGAACGTCCGTGGCCGGATCCGCCCCGTCGGACCAACCGCCGTTGCCGCCCCGATAGCCGGGACCGCCCCAGCCGCGCTGACCACGTCGGCCGCCCCAGACGATCGCCCGGATCAGCCCGAACACGAGGAACAGGAAGAACAGGGTCGCCAGGAACCCGAAGAACCAGCCGATGGGGCCCCAGCCCCAGCCGGCCCCCCAGCCATAGCGACCGGGACGACGACCGGCGCGACCACGGTCCCGCCACTCCCCGTGGCGGTCGTGACGGCGGTGCTCAGTCCGGCCTGGTAGGCCGTGGTGGCGATGATCCCGCCGCCGATCACGAGGACGACGACGAGCAGGATGGCGGCGAATACGCGGCCCATGGGACGGACTCCTTGTCCGATTGCGGGACCCACCTCGGATCCCGTCTGCCTGCAGCCTGGCGGACGGATGTGGAGTGGATATGGAGGCCGGATGGACACCTTCGACCGCGTATTGACAGTGTGACGTTACACTGTTACTATGCGTCCCATGACCACCGATGCGGCGTACTCCCTCGTCGAACTCGCGGATCTTGCTGGCGTCACCACGCGGACTATTCGCTACTACCTGTCGCAGGGACTCCTGCCGGCCGTCGGTCAGTCGGGTCCCGGGAGCAAGTACGACGATCGACACCTCGCCCGCCTTCGCTGATCCGCCGACTCCAGGCCGAGCACCTCCCGCTGGCCGAGATCCGGCGCCGGCTTGACGAGCTCGAGCGAGGACGAGATCCGCGAACTGGCCGGCACGGACCTGCCGTCGGCGCCACCCGACTCCGCCCTCGACTACCTGCGTTCCGTCCTGGAGCCGCCTGCCTCGCGCCAGCGAGCCTCTCCGGTGGCCCGACTCGCGCGACTGTCCATGGCCCTACCCGCATCCGAACCAGCCCCCGACGTCCTCGCCGAACGCCTCGGCGACGCACCGTACTCGACCCCGGCGACCGCCCTTGCGGCCGCCCAGCCGACACCGATCGAGCGCTCCCAGTGGGAACGCATCGTCCTGGCGCCCGATGTCGAGCTCCACATCAGGCGGCCGCTGACGCGGGCGCAGAACAAGCAGGTCGATCGCCTCGTGACGATCGCCCGTGAACTCCTCGAGGAGGACCGATCATGACCACACGAACCGAGACCACCTTCAGCGTCCGCCCGGACCGGCACCTCATCCGCCCGAACGGCCACAGCCAGCGCTTCCTGCTCGCCCGGATCACCGCCCCGCGCGCGACGACGGAGCGTGCCCGGCCACCGGTCAACCTGGCCATCGTCCTCGATCGTTCGGGCTCGATGTCCGGCGACAAGCTCCGCGTCGCCAAGGCGGCCGTCGAGGAGGCGATCGGCCGTCTCCAGCCCGAGGACCGGTTCAGCGTCGTCGTCTACGACGACGTCGTCGACGTCGTCATCGAGTCGACCGCGGCGTCGGCGGAGGCGCGTCGCGGCGCCGTCGACCGCCTGCGGTCGGTGGAGGCCCGTGGCAGCACGAACCTCGGCGAGGGCTGGCTGCGCGGCTGTGAACAGGTCGCGGGTCATCTCGCCGAGCAGGGCGTCAACCGCTGCCTGCTCCTGACCGACGGGCTCGCCAACGTGGGCATCACCGATCGCGAGCAACTGGCCAGTCACGCCGCGGAGCTCCGTGCCCGGGGCGTCTCGACCACGACATTCGGGGTCGGCAACGACTTCGACGAGCAGCTCCTCCAGGAGCTGGCGGACGCCGGTGGCGGTCACTTCTACTACATCGCCGACGCGCCGCAGATCCGCGACGCGATCACCTCCGAGGTGGGCGAGACGCTCGAGGTCGTCGCCCGCGACGTGAACCTCGAGATCACCGCGCGTGACGACATCCGGATCGACCCGATCAGCCCGTACCGGGCGACGTCCCGTGGCAACCGGACGGCGATCGCGCTCGGCGACCTCGGTTCGGAGCAGGTCGTCGAGGTCGTCGTGCGGCTGTCCTTCCCGTACGGCACGGTCGGCCAGGAGACCGGCGCGATCGTGGCCTTGACCGACCGCGACGGCGTCTTCGGGCCCGGCGGCGCGGCTGACGTCGAGTCGGTCCGCCTGACGTGGACCTATGCCGACGACCGGGCGAACGATGCCCAGCAGCGCGATCGAGAGGTCGATCGTGCGGTGGCTCGGCTGTTCGCCGCGCGGGCCCGCCAGGAAGCGGTCGCTCGCAATCGCTCGGGCGACTTCGACGGGCGCCCAACGGATCCTCCAGGGGACCGTCGACCGGATCGCCGGGATACGCCGGTGACGACGCCGAGATGGGCGAGCTGATGCGGTTCGCTCGGGCAGGAGCAACGCGTCTTTGCCGCCCCGATGTCGGCGTCGGCGCTCAAGTAGGTCCACTACGACAGCGCCAACCGATGCGCAGCCGTGACTCGGTCGGCCGCTCGATCAAGCGCGGTTGAGCGCCCGCGGGCCTTGTCACGCTTGATTCGGGGCGTATAGTCCGCACCGAGAGACGTCCGAACAATGTCCGCTGGTGCCCGGCGGCGGACGTCAAGAGGGTTGGAGGACGTTCATGTCTCTTGAGGGGATCCTCATCGGCCTGTTGGCGATCGGCATCGGCCTCGCCTGGGCGTTCTACGGGTTGAAGCTGTTCACGATCCTGCTGCCCCTGTGGGCGTTCTTCTTCGGCCTCGTGGCGGGCGCCCAGTGGGGCGTCGATGTCTTCGGGCAAGGGCTTCTTCTCGACCGTCCTGTCGTGGGGGATCGGGCTCGTCCTCGGGCTCGTCCTGGCCGCGATCTCGTTCTTCTGGTACTACGCCGCGATCGTGATCCTCGGTGGCGCCGTCGGCTATGCCCTTGGCGTCGGCTTCTTCGAGTGGCTGGGTCTGGGCGACGGCATCCGATCGTCGTGCTCATCGGGCTCGTCGTCGGCGCGGTCTTCGCCATCGGGACCTTCATGCTCGGCGTGCCGATCCTGCTGGTCATGGCCTTCTCGGCGTTCAGCGGGGCGGCGGCCGTCGTCAACGGCGCGCTGATCTTCCTCGGCGACGATCAAGCTCGAAGCGCTCAACCGACGGCATCTTCGGCTCGCTCCTGGCGAACGGGGTGGTCGGCATCGTGTCGTTCCTCGTCCTCGGCGGCGGCGGCGCTCTTCTGGCAGATCCGCGACGTCGGCTCGTCGATCACGTCGATCGATCGGAGCTCGTACCGCTACTAGGCCATCGTGCAGCCGCGGTCGCTCGTCGCCGCCATCGACCAGGGGACGACGAGCAGCCGCTGCATCCTGTTCGACCGGGCCGGGCAGCCGGTCGCCAGCCACCAGCTGGAGCACGCCCAGATCACGCCGCGACCCGGCTGGGTCGAGCACGACGCCGACGAGATCCTCGAGCGCGTGCGGACCTGCGTCCGGGTCGCGCTGCGTGAGATCGACGCCGACGCCGGCGCCCTGGCCGCGGTCGGGATCAGCGACCAGCGCGAGACGACCGTCGTCTGGTCGCGGGCGACCGGTCGGCCGGTGGCCCACGCCATCGTCTGGCAGGACACCCGGACGGCCGACGCCTGCGAGCGGCTGGCCGGCGGCGATCCCCTCGGGCATGGACCGGTTCCGCGGGCTGACCGGGCTGCCGATCTCGACCTACTCGTCGGCGCTGAAGCTGGCCTGGATCCTCGAGGAGGGTGGGCCGGAGCGTCGGGTGGCGGCCGAAGCCGGCGACCTGCTGTTCGGCACGATCGATACGTGGCTGATCTGGCACCTCACCGGCGGAGTCGGACGGGGGCGTCCACGTGACGGACGTCACGAACGCCTCGCGAACGATGCTGATGGGCCTGGACTCGCTGGCCTGGGAGCCGGCGCTGCTCGACGCGGTCCGGCATCCCGGCGGCCATGCTGCCCGCGATCCGCTCGTCGTCCGAGGTCTACGGCCTCGGGGTGGGGGAGTTGGCCGGCGTCCCGATCTCGGGCGACCTGGGCGATCAGCAGGCGGCCCTCTTCGGGCAGGCCTGCTTCGAGCCGGGTCAGATCAAGTGCACCTACGGGACCGGCTGCTTCATGCTGATGCACACGGGTGAGCGCCCGGTCCATTCCGCGCACGGGTTGATCACCACGGTGGCTGCCCGGCTGGGCGACGGCCCGGCCACCTATGCGCTGGAGGGCTCCGTCGCGGTGGCCGGTTCGCTCATCGGGTGGCTGCGCGACAACCTCGGCATCATCGGCGACGCGTCCGAGGTCGAGAAGCTTGCCCGCTCGGTCCCCGACAGCGGCGACGTGGTCTTCGTCCCGGCCTTCTCGGGGCTCTTCGCACCGCACTGGCGGAGCGACGCGCGGGGCGTGATCGCCGGCCTGACGAGCTACGCGTCGCGCGGCAACATCGCGCGGGCCGCGCTCGAATCCACGGCCTACCAGGTGTACGACCTGGGCGTCGCGATGGCGGCCGATCTCGGTCGGCCGCTCCCGGCGGAACTGCGGGTCGACGGCGGGATGATCCGCAACGAGCTGCTGATGCAGTTCCAGGCCGACATCCTCGACCGGCCGGTCGTCGCCCCGCCGATCGCGGAGACGAGCGCCCTGGGGGCCGCCTACGCGGCCGGCCTGGCGGTCGGCTTCTGGGATGGGCTGGACGAGCTCCGCGCCATGGACCGGGCGGCGCGTCGCTGGGAGCCCGACATGGACGAGGCGACGCGCGCGTCGGGGATCGCGCGCTGGCACAAGGGCGTCGAGCGGACACTCGGCTGGGTCGAGCCCGGCGGGTAGCGGTCAGGGACTCCAGAACGCGGCCACGCCGTCCGACACGCGCCGGGCCGCGGAGCCGTCCGCATGGAGCACGACGATCCCGGTCGTGTCGTCGTCGGCGACCAACGGCAGGGCGATGGTCGCGCTGTCGTTCGACCAGACGCGGTGGCTGAGCGCGTACTGGTCGTAGAAGGGGAGGACCTGGTTCGCGAACAGGTCGCCGAGGCGGATCGCCTGTCGGGAGCGGATCGCGCCCGACGCGGCGTCGACGAAGGCGAGGCGCAACGGGAACCCGGCCGTCGCGGCGACCCGACGAAGACCGCCGCCGGCATCGGCGACCTTGTCGTCGCCGGGGCCGGGCAGTTCGACCGCGGCGATCGTCCGGCCGTCCGGCGCCCAGAAGAACGCCACGACCGTGCTCGGCAGCAGGACTCGAATGGCGCCGTTGCCGACGTCGAGGATCCGCAACGGCCCGATCGGCAGCGGCGCCTCATCGCCTGGCTTGTCGGCGGCGACGAACGCCAACTGGGCGGTCGTCGGACCGAACGCGAAGGCGGCCGTGCCAAAGACCGGGAGCTCGTGGCGAGCCGACCCATCGGTGGCCGCCACGACGACGCGGGCCTGCCCGTCGCTCCCGTTGGCGACGAACGCCCGCGACCGGCCGTCCGGTGCGACCGCCGGAGCGCGGAACCTGCCGGGCGGATCGGTCGCGGGACGAAGGCGCGTGCCGTCAGCGTTGATCGTGCCCAGGAAGGCGCCTCTCGCGTCGCCGCCGTCGTGGACCAGTAGTTCGGATGCCCCGGTCCATGTCCAGTACATCGGTGAGCCGCTCCGGACCACGGTCGCCGCTGCCGCATCGGCCGGGGTGACGCGGAGCGCGAGTCCAACCTCCTCGTTGGTCAAGAAGCTGATCCGAGCACCATCCGGCGCCCAATAGAGGTAGAACGGGCCCTGATCCCGATCGTCGTACACGACCGTCGGCGCGACCGCGGGAAGCCCTGGCGCAGGCAGCGTGAAGACGTGGATCGCGGTTCCGTCCGCGCGCCCGGCCAGTGCCGCGATCCGGCTTCCGTCGGGTGACCAGGCGGGGAACGAGTAGGCCGAACCGGCCAGACCGAGCGTGAGGGGTGCGCCCCCGTCGGGATCGCTGGTCACGAGGTGACCGGCCGCGTCCACGATCGCCAGTCGCGTCGCCGTGGCCACGCCCGGGGTCGCGCGTGGCGTCGCGACCGGTGTGACCGTGAGCTCGCCACGACCGGAGACCCAGGCGAGGAAGACCATCGACACGACGAGGAGCAGCAGGACGCCGATCCGCAGGCCGCGCCGCAGGCGGCTCGGTGGGGCGGGCGTCCAGGGCCCGGGGTCCTGGTAGGGCTGCGGATCCGTCATCTCGATGAACGATACGGGCTCGACGTGCCCACGGATGTTGACGGCTCGATGTAGCATCGCCTCGCGCCGCACAACTAGGTCGCGGCCGAAGGAGGGTTCCTGCCACTGTGGCGACACGCAAGCGCAAGACCGTCTACCCGCCGGCCCGGACCGATACGAAGCCAGCCCAACGAGCCGGAGCGGGACCCGAACCATATGTCCGCCCCACGGTAGCGACGATCGATCTCACCGCCGGCAGCGGGAGAGCAGGATTGTCGGTCGGGGACCGGGTCAGGATCGCGGGAGGCGGCCTGTACGCCGGCGAGGCCGCGGTGATCGAGAAGCTGACGTCCGGGGTGATCCCCGCGGCGCTCGTGCGGACGGAGGCGGGTCGCACGCGCCAGGTCCGGACGATCGACCTGGAGCCGATCGCGCGCGAGGGGTGACGGCCAGCCGGTTCGCCATCATCGGGGGCGGCTGGCGAGCCGAGTTCTACCTCCGGGTCGCGGCGGCGCTGCCCGAGCGGTTCGAGGTCTCGGGCCTCTTCACTCGCGACGGCGAACGCCGCGCGGCGCTTGCCTCGGCCTTCCCGGTTGCTGCCTGCGCCACGCTCGACGACCTGCTCGCGACGGACCCGCCGTTCGTCGTGGTCGCGACGCCGTGGCCGGTCACCGCGGAGCTCCTCGATGAGCTGACCGGCCGACGCGTGCCGGCGCTCGCCGAGACCCCGCCCGCGCCGGATCTCGAAGGCCTTCGGGCGCTCGCGCCGCTGGCGAGCGTCGGCCGGATCCAGGTCGCGGAGCAATACCAGTACCAGCCGTTGCACGCGGCGCGACTCGCGGTCGCCCGATCCGGGAAGCTCGGGCACATCTCGCAGGCGCGGGTCTCCGCGGCCCATGGCTACCACGGGGTCGACCTGATCCGACGGTTCCTGGAGCTCGATCGGGAACCGCTGACCATCACCGCCCACCGATTCGTCTCGCCGATCGTCGCCAGCCCGGACCGCGCCGGCCCGCCGGCGGAGGAACGGATCGTCGAGTCCGACCAGGTGCTCGCGTTCATCGACGCCGGGGATCGGCTCGGGATCTACGACTTCAGCCCGGACCAGTACTTCTCGTGGATCCGGGCCAGTCGCGTCCTCGTCCGGGGCGACCGAGGCGAGATCAACGGTAAGTCGGTCCGGACCCTGCTCGATCACCGGACGCCGGCCATCGGCGAGTTGATCCGCCAGGATGCCGGCCACGACGGCAACCTGGAGGGCTACCACCACAAGGGCATCACCCTCGGCGACGAATGGGTCTATCGCAACCCGTTCGTCCCGGCGCGCCTATCGGACGACGAGATCGCGGTGGCAACCTGCCTCGCCGGCATGCGAGACTGGCTCGACGGCGGCCCGGACGTCTGCTCGCTCGCCGACGCCGCCCAGGATCACTACCTCGGCTTGTGCATCGATCTGGCCGCCCGGACCGGAGAACCGGTTCGCACGACCGGCCACGTGTGGGACCATTGACCGACGCAGCGCACAAGGAGACTCGATGACCACGAGCCACATCGACGTCCCGGGCGGTCGACTCCTCGTCGTTGAGGACGGCGAGGGGCCGGCGATCGTCCTGCTCCACGCCGGCGTCGCCGATCATCGGGCGTGGGATGCGCTCGCACCGCTGCTGACGTCGGCCGGCTACCGGGCAGTCCGGTACGACGCTCGCGGCTTCGGCGACTCGACGACGGAGGACGTCGAGTTCTCCCACCGCGACGACCTGCGGGCGGTCATGGACGCACTCGGCATCGGCCGGGCCGCGCTCGTCGGCAACTCGCTCGGCGGGATGCTCGCCTTCGACACCGCCATCGAATCGCCCGACCGGGTCGTGGCCGTGGTCGGCGTCGGGGCCGGGCTCGGCGGTTTCGACCCGGAATCCGGTCCGGACGAGCTGGCGATCTTCGAGGAGTACGAGCGGATCGACAAGGCGGTGCCGTTCGATCCGGCGGCCCTGACCGAGTTCGAGACCAAGATCTGGGTGGATGGCCCCGGGCAACCGACCGATCGCGTCGACCCCGCCGTGCGCGATCTGGTCTACCAGATGAACCTCCCGCTCAACCAGATGGGCCGGACCGTCGGGCGCGCGATCCGGCTCGAGCCGCCGGCCAACGCCCGGCTCGCCGATCTCCGCTGCCCGGTCCTCGCCGTCGCCGGGATGCTCGACTTTTCCGAGGTCGTCCAGACCGCGCAGCACCTCGAGGCCAATGCGCCGCAGGCAAAGGCGCTGATCTGGCCGGGCGTCGCCCACATGATCGGCATGGAGGAACCGAGGCGACTCGCCTCGGCGATCTCCGATTTCCTCGCGCCGCTCGACCGCTGGAGCTGACGGTTCGACTCAGGGGCCTGTCTCCACGAGCGACGCGCTGACGTCGCCCGCGGGCAGGGCTGCCTCGAACGTCAGCACCAGGACGCGGCCGATCGCCATCGCGTCGCCCTGGCAGGCGGTCCGCGAGATGGTCATCGTCCGCCCGTCCGGGGCGATGGTCAGGACGTGGCGCGTATCGCATGGGCTGCCGACCCAGGTCAGCACGATGGTCGCCGGGTCGGTCGGAGCGTTCGCTACGCCGATGTCGTCGACGACATCGCCAGCCTCACTGTCCTGCCCCGAACGGGCATCGACGAGTGTGCCCGACTGATCGGTGATCTCGACGAAGGCGTCGCCGCCGATGTCGTCGACGAGGTCGATCCGGATGACGGCCGGCGACGCGCTCGGCACGGCAGTCGGAACGGCAGTCGGAACGGCCGTCGGGGAGGGGCTCGGCGCCACGCTCGGCGCCGGGGTTGCCGTGGAGACGGGCGGGATCACAAGCGGTCGCCGATCGAAGAAGCCGCCAACCGACGCGACGGCCAGCGCCCCGACGAGCAGCAGCCCGAGAGCGGCCAGGAGCGGCAAGCTTCGCATCCCGCTCGATCTGCCGAACCCGCCCGATCCCATCGGATCGCGCCTGAGGACCGCCAGCGGATCGCGCCGGCGGGGGTGCGCACTGGCGTGGTCGAGCGCAGCGGCGATCGACCGCTCGGACGCCCGCGACGGCCCATCGGCCAGGTAGTCAGCGAGACGGCGATCGATGTCATCGGGGGCATTCATGCCGTGCGCTCCTTCGGGTGGTTCGTGCGGTCGTCAGCTTCAACGGAGGCTCGCAGGGCCCTCGTCGCGTGATGGAGGCGGGAGCCGGCGGTCCCGATCGGGATGCCGAGCACGTCGGCGATCTCGGCGAGTGAGAAGCCGTTGAAGTGCTGGAGCACGAGGATCGCGCGCTGGTCCGGCGTCAGGCGACGGAACCCGCGCTCGATCTGATCGCGGTCAGCGACACGGGCGAAGTCGTCGGGACCGCGCGCTGCCAGCGGGTCCGTATCGGCGTCGTCCGGCAGGAGCCGGACGACCGGTCCGCCGCGACGTTCCCGTTTGGCGAGGGCGACGCTTGCGCGGACGATGAGGCGATAGCTCCAGGCGTCGAATCGATCGGGGTCGCGCAGCCGTGGCAGCTCGTCCCAGATCGTGATCAGCGTCTGCTGCAAGGCATCCTCGGCCTGGTGGTGGTCGTGGAGGATCCGATAGGCGGTGGCGAACAGACGTCCCGAGGACGTCCTGACCAGGGCGTCGAAGGCCGGCGGATCGCCACCCGCGGCTCGCTCCACCAGGTCTCGTTGCACGATCGCGTACTCCACCGTTCGCGCGGCCCACGTCCGGGACCACTCAGGAAGGATGGGGACGTTCGTCCCCGGATTCTTCGATCTTCGTCGTCAACGATGCGATTCTCAGCGTCGTCTCAGATTCCGGCGCCAACATCGCAGGTGTTCTCTCCTCCTGCACGAACCGCCGGGGGGCCTGGGTCGCACGGACGTCTCCTCCCTGTCCGTGCGACCCGCTCGGGCCCACCGGCGTTCGTCATTTCGGGGCGCTTGACCGGATTCCCGCGGGCACCCACGCTAACGCCATGACCCGACGGCCCATCATCGGCGTCGGTGCCGTTGCCGCCGTCGCGATCATCGCCCTGGTGTTCGCCTTCGGACCTGGTTCGAACGCGGCCCCGAAGGCGAGTCCTGCCGCCACCGCCGGCGCGGATGTGCCCTCGGCTCCGGCGTCCGGTGCCCCCGGTGGTCTGGCCGACCCGACGACCGAGGCGTCGCCGGTCCCGACCGAGCGCCCGGTCCCCAAACACGAACTGTTCGGGTTCGTGCCGTACTGGGAGATGAACGACGGCATCGCGGACCACCTGGCGCGAACGCCGCTGACGACGCTCGCCCTCTTCTCGGTCACCCACACCAAGGACGGGGCGATCGATACCAAGCAGACCGGCTACAAGCGGATCACCGGCGCGATCGGGAAGCAGCTCATCCGCGAGGCCCACGCTCGGAAGGTCCACGTGGAGCTCACCTACACGAGCTTCGGGACCGCCCGCAACAAGACGTTCTTCGGGTCGCGTCCGTTGCAGGACGCGACCATCGAGGGGCTGGTCGCGCTGGCAGTCAGGATCGACGTCGATGGAATCAACGTCGACGTCGAGCGGATCGATGCCGACCTCACGCCGGCCTACGGCGCGTTCGTCGGACGTCTCCGGGAGGCGCTGCGGGCGAAGATCCCCGGTGCCCAAGTCTCGACCGCGACGACGTCCGGGCCGATCGGTGGCGGGATGGCCCTGGCGGCGGCCGCAGCCGGCGCCGATCGCCTGTTCATGATGGCCTACGACTACCACTACGCCGGCTCCGACGTCGGGGCCTCGGCCCCGATGGACCGACGCGACGGGGCGACCCCCGACATCGTCTGGTCACTCGACACGTGGGCGTCGCTCGGCGTTCCGGTCGAGCGCACGATCCTCGGTCTTCCGCTGTACGGCATGCGCTGGCGCGTGTCCGGGCCCGAGATCGGCGCGTCACGGCTCGGCGACGGCGCCATCTGGGTGCCGGCCGACAACCCGAGGTTCCTGGCGAATCCACCGAAGCCTCCCGAATTCGATCCGATCGAGATCGTCGACTTCTACTCGGTCGCGCCGACCGTCAGCCCCGTCCCCGGCGATTCACGCGCGACCGCGGGCTGGCAGGCGATCTATGTCGATTCCCCGGCGACCCTGGCACCGAAGATGGCGCTGGCCGACGACCGTGGCCTGGCCGGGGCCGGCTTCTGGGCGATCGGCTACGAGCGCGGGCTGAAGGGGTACCGCGAGCTCTTCACCCGGTTCGGCGAAGGCAAGCTGGAGTAGGTCAGAGCAGCGCCAGGAGCTGGCCGGTCAGGGCGCTGAGTGCCACGACCACGATCGGCGGCACGCGCCCGGTCAGCAGCAGCGCCAGGCCCGCCACCGCGACGACGACGTCGACAGGCGCGGCGACGGCACCGGTCCAGACGGGCGTGTACAGCGCGGCGAGTAGGATCCCGACCACGGCCGCGTTCGTGCCGGTGAGGGCCCGTCGAACGCCGACAGATCCGCGCAGCCGATCCCAGAATGGCAGCGCCCCGAAGACCAGGAGGAACGCCGGCAGGAAGATCGCCACGAGGGCGAGGACGGCGCCTGGGATCCCGTTGGGCTGCGGCGTTGCCACCGCGCCGAGGTAGGCGGCGAACGTGAACAGCGGCCCAGGGACGGCCTGCGCCGCGCCATAGCCCGCCAGGAACTGGTTATCGGTCACCCAGCCCGGCTCCACGACGGTCGTGTGCAGTAGCGGCAGGACCACATGGCCGCCACCGAACACGAGCGAACCGGACCTGTAGAACGCGTCGAACAGGGCGACGGGCTGACTCCCGGCGTCGCGGATCAGCGGCAGGCCGAGCAGCAGTGCCCCGAACAGCGCGAGACAGGCCAGCCCCAGCCGTCGTGAGATCGGGCTGGGTTCCGGACCCGTCGTGGCCGCCGGCGGTGGCGCCAGGACGAACCGGCCGACTAGCGCCCCGGCGGCGATGATGACCACCTGGGAGAACGGCGTCGTCCAGGCGAGCGCCACGGCCGCGGCCGCGATCGCCACCGCCCTTCGCGTCCAGTCCGGGGTCAGGCTGCGCGACATCAGCCAGACAGCCTGGGCGACGACGGCGACCGCCGCCAGTTTCAGGCCGTGGACCCAACCCGCCCCCGAGAGATCGATCGACGCCGCCACGACGCCGAGGATGGCCAGGACGATGGCCGACGGCAGCGTGAACCCGAGCCACGCCGCGATCCCCCCGAGCTTCCCGGCCCGACGCGTCCCGATCGCGATCCCGAGCTGGCTGCTGGCCGGTCCCGGCAGTGATTGGCACAGCGCGACGAGGTCGGCGAACGATGCCTCGTCGAGCCAGCCGCGGCGGGTGACGTACTCGCGCCGGAAGTAGCCGATGTGCGCGATCGGGCCCCCGAACGACGTGAGGCCGAGCCCGAGCGACGCGCGGAAGACCTCGCCGACCGTCCCGTCCCCCACGTCGGTCGATCCGCCTCGGTCGATCTAGGCCGAGGCGCCGGCGGCGCCGGTCTCTACCGGCTCGTCGGGGTCGCCCTCGATGGTGACCCGCGGGATCCAGTCGAGGAAGCGCGGCATCCACCAGTTCCAGTCGCCGAGGAGCGTCATCGAGGCCGGCAGGAGAACGCTCCGGATGACCGTGGCGTCGATGAACACGGCCACCGCCAGGCCCAGCCCAAGCTGCTGGATGAACACGAACGGCAAGGTCACGAAGACCGCGAACACGACGACCATGATCGAGGCGGCGCTGGTGATCGTCCCCGACGTCACCGAGATGCCCTTGGCGACCGCCGCCCGGGAGTCCAGCCCGCGATCGCGCGCCTCCTTGATCCGGGTCAGGATGAACAGGTGGTAGTCCATCGACAGGCCGAACAGGATCGTGAAGATGAACAGCGGGACCCAGCTCTCGATCACCCCGCTCGGCGTGATCCCGAGCAGCCGGGCGAACCAGCCCTCCTCGAAGACCAGCACGAGCACGCCGTACGCGGCGGCCACCGACAGCAGGTTGAGGATGATCGCCTTGATCGGGATGACGATCGAATGGAAGGCGACCAGCATCAGCAGGAATGACAGACCGAGCACGAAGGCGAAGATGACCGGCACGCCGTTGGTGTAGACCTGCGTGACATCGACCGTGAACGCCGCGTCGCCGGTGACGTAGCGCCCGGACGTCCGGGAGACCGGCGAAGACCGCCGGCGCCAGCTCCGTCCGCACCTGGCGGACGATCGCCCGGTTCACCTCGTCGTTGCGGGTGCCGCCCATCGTGAACGAGACGAGGGCGACCTTGCCGTCGTGCGACGGCGTGACCTCGACCGGCTCGTTGAGTCCGTCGATCGCCAGCCCGTCGGCCTTCAGTCGCTCGATGGCGGCCTTCGTGTCGGCGCGGTCCGCGCCGGTGACGACGACCGCGAGGTTCATGTCGGTCCCTTGCGGCCATTTCTCGTTGAGGAGCTTGATCCCGGCCACGCCGTCGATCGAGTCGGGGAAGGCCGTGATGTCGGTGATCCCGGTCCGCAGGCCGAGGACCGGCAGGGCCAGGACGAGCAGGAGGCCGGCCGACGCGATGGTCATGGTCACCGGCCGGGCCATCACCCAGGTGACGAGTCGACCCCAGAAGCCGCTGCCTTCCTGCTTCGCGGCACGCCGGTCGAGCCAGGCGAGGGCGGAACGGCCCCAGCGGCTGACCGGCCCGAGCGGCAGGACAGGGTATGACTCACCATCGATGCCACGCGCTTCCGCCGTGACGATGCGCGGTAACCACGTCGCTGGACGTCCGAGGTTCAGCCGATCGCCGAGGATCGCCAGCGTCGCCGGCAGGAAGGTCAGGCTGCCGATGACCGAGACGAGGACGACCGAGATCGTCCCGATCGCCATCGAGGTGAAGAGCGAGACGCCGAGGGTGATGAGCCCTGCCAGCGAGATCATGACCGCAAGGCCGGAGAAGAAGACGGCCCGACCCGCGGTGCTGCTCGAGACCTCGATCGCCTTGGCCCGGTCGCGCCCTGCCCGCCGCTCGACGCGGAAGCGGGTGATCATGAACAGCGAGTAGTCGACCGCGACCGCCAGCCCGATGAGCAGGATCAGCTGCGTGGCATTCGGACTGACCGGCCCGACCAGCTGGCTGTAGATACCCAGGATCCCGAACGCGGCCAGCAGCGAGGTAAAGGCGAGGACCAGCGGGACGATCGACGCCACGATCGCCCCGAACGCCACCAGGAGGATCAGGAAGGTCAGGACCATCGTCAGCGCGAACGTCGAATCGAGTCCCGACGAGATCAGCTCGTTGATGTCGTCGTTGATGAACGTACTGCTGACCGCATGGATGACCAGGTCGGGATGGGCCGCGCGGGCGCTGGCGAGGATCGGCAGGACGGGCGCCAGCAGCGGTCCGGTCCGCTCCGGATCACCGGCCACGCGCCCGGCGATCCGGACCGTCGTCCCGTCCGCCGACACCAACGCGAGCGCGGGTGGCGCGGTGAATGGGTCGGCCAGCTGTTCGAAGGTCGTCGTCTGGACGCCGTCGATCGGCGCACCGACCACGCGGAGCTGACCGACCAGGTCGGCGACGGCCGCCTTGAACGCCGGGTCTGTCGTGGCGCCTGGGCCACCACCGACCACGACCAGGAGCTGCTCGTACGGGTCGTTCGTGCCGCCCGCGTTGAAGACCTCGTAGGCCTCGCTCGACTCGAACGGCTGCTCGTTCGGGTTCTCGTCCGACGCGGCAGCATCGATCCCGCCCATCCCGATGCTGACGAGCAGGAGCCCGATCGTGAACAGGAACCACAGCCCGACCACGGGCCAGCGATGGCGGGCGCTCCACATCGCGATGCGGACGGTGGCGGGTTCGCGCCCGGGCGGGCTGGCCGGCGACTCCATCGACATCGCGTAACGCTAGCGGATTGGCACCACCAGGACGTATTTGCCGTACCACTCGTCGGTCGAACGCTTATAGCCGGGGGTGTACGGGTCGTCGTAGCCGCTGTCCTTCTCGTAGTAGCGCTGGAAGCGGATCTTGTAGTTCTTCGTGGTCTTCAGGGTCACGTAGCGGATGCCCTTGTTCACGATGCCCGACTTCTTGAGCGGATCCGTGATGTAGAAGCCGGCCACCGAGAACTTGTTCAGGTAGCGACCGGAGGCGTCCTTCGCGAACGGGTTGCCGGACAGCCCGTAATAGCCGGTGATCATCTGGGCATGCGCCCCCCGCCAGCCGAGCATCCCGACCGGTTTGTGGGTCAGGATGAGCGCCCGGACGGCTGCCTTCATGGCCCCGGCAAAGGAGTTGTAGGGAAGGTCGTCATAGACGCGTGACCCCGCTACCAGCGCCTCCGCCCCCCAACCGTAGAAGTTGAGCGCATTCCGCCAACCGTGCGGGTCCGACCCGCGGCCGCCGATCAGCGTGTCATGGGTGCGCTGCCAGGCCAGGATCTTGTCTCGGACGGAGCCCCACACGGTCGTCTGCCACAGGAACCCGTCGCCGCCATAGGAGCGCAGGGCGATGAAGTTCAACATGCTCCGTGCGGCAGTCGCCGTGCAGGCTGCCGAGTTCGGGTCCTGGAACTTGAACCCGCTGGCGACGAACAGGTTCATCGCCCGCGGCGCCACGGGGGCGGGTGTCGGCTCTGGTGTGGGCGTCGGCTCCGGCGTCGGCGTGGGCGTCGGCTCCGGCGTGGGTGTCGGCTCCGGCGTCGGCGTCGGGTCCGGGGTCGGCGTCGGGTCGGACGTGGGTGTCGCGACCGGCGCGTCGGACGGTGACGCGGATGGATCGGCGGCCATCGCGACTCCCGGCAGCGCTACCAGCGCGATCCCGAGCCCGAGGACGCACGCAGCTGCGACCCGGTACAGGACCGACAGTCGAGATGCCACGAAGAACGCAGGCAGTCGCATCATGTCGCTCGACCGTACGGCGAGCCCAGCCCGACGTCAGGGGTCCGATGGTCCGGTTCGCGACCGCCCGTCCGTCCAAGGCGCTGTGGACAGGGTGCACCGGGGCGGGCCGGTTAGCGGGGCTCTAGCGGATCAGGCGGCTCGCAGCATCAATCCGGCGCCGCTCTTCGAGGTGGTGGTCAGGACGTCCGCCTCGATCGCGTAGGTGACCTCGCCCGTGAGCGCGGCCACGACAGCGGCTTCCATGGCCCCTTCGTTGGCCTGGCACGCCTTCTTCGTGAGCGTCATCGGACCGATCGTCATGGTCGTCGCCGTGACCTGCACCGAGGCACTCCCCGTGTTGCACCCCGTGTCGACTTGCATGGTGTCGCCGGTGATCGTGAACCCGGCGGTGACGCCGACCGGGACGCTCGAGACGGCGTCATGGCTGATGATCCCGTCGACCACCCAGTTGGTCCCGACGAGCGGGCGGTCGGGGTCGGCCACCTTGCGATCGGTGAGGGTCATCGTGACGTCGCCGTTCTTGAGCGTCAGCGTGTCACCGGCAAGCGTGACCGCCGCCCCGGCGAGGAACGAGCTGACCCACGTGTCCTGCTTCATCAGTGGTTCCTGGCAGGCCATGTCGGTCATCATCATCTGGCCGGTCGTCAGCTTGCCATCGGCGATCGAATACGCCCCGCCCATGTGATTGCAGCCGGCGTTGATGCCGAGCTGCCCATCCTTGAACGACAGCCGGACCGTGGAACCCGGGACGAGGGTCTGGCCCTGGACCCCGGTGGAGAGGAAGGTGCGGCCCTCGAGCGAGGCGGCGGTCGGCGACGGGCTGGCGGCCCCACCGGCGCTCGAACATCCGGCGAGCAGGATCGTGGCGGTCAGTAAGGAGAAGGCAAGGTGTCTCATGGCCTCGGGACGATACCCGACGGCCTTCGGTTCCCGGGACCCGTAACACACAGGACTAGTCGGACGTTTTCAGGTCTGTGAACCAACAGCCGCGATCGCTCGTCTCGGTCGCCTTGGTGGCATTGCTCCTTGCCGCGTGCAGCGCCGCGGTAACCGGATCTGCAACGGGATCACCGACAGGGTCCGCTTCCTCGGCCGCCGCCTCCGTCCCGCGGCATCCCCATCCCCGACGGTCGCAACACCGACCGCCCCAAGCAGGTCCCCGGTCCCTACGCCTCCACCGTCTCGGCGCGATCACCAGCGGCGACGCCGGGTGGCGATCGACCCCGGCGCCGCGCGGTCTGCCGCGACGGCCTCGACCGTGATGCCATCGCTGAGGTCGTCGTCGACGGTGGGGTGCGGGTCCGCAGCCGCCCGACCGTCGATGCGGCGTCGGTCAAGTACGAGCCGCTCCTGCGACGCGGTGACGCCGTCTTCATCATCGACGGCCCCGTCAAGGCCGACGGCTATGCCTGGTACCTCGTCCAATCGCTCCCGGGCGGGACGGACCTTGACGCCGACGGCGGTCCATTCGGCTGGGTCGCCGCCGCGAGTCGGGACGGTGAGGAATGGATCGAGGATCGTGGGCGGACGGGCTGCCCGGAGATCCCCGACGAAGGCCGCGACGTGGTCGGCGCGTTGCCCGAGGAGGTCCTGCTGTACTGCTTCGGCAGCACCGAACTTGCCTTCGACGTCGAGGCGAACATCCACTGCGAACAGCCGGATCCGATCGACCCGGCATGGCTGGCGGTCCGCTGCGGCGTCCTCGCGGGCGATTCCTGCGGCGCCTGCGGGACCCCGATCGCGGCCGAGCCATCGACCGGCATCGTCCTGCCGCGCGAAGAGTTCGCCACCTGGTCGATGCGCGGTCACTTCGACGACCCGGCGGCGTCGTCCTGCGTGCTGGCCGCCCAGGGCAACGTCCCCGATCCGGCACCCGAGTCCATCGTGCATCGCTGCAGGACCACCTTCGTCCTGACGTCGCTAACCAGACGCTGACCACACCGAGCTGACGATCGACTCGATCTGGTCGACATGCTGTCGCTCATGACGAGCGAGCCGATCGGCGTAGGACAGCACGGTCCTGACGAGTGGTGTTCCGGCCCCGGTCACGGTCGCCGCGCGAGTCCAGCCCTTGGGCGGCAACGGTTCCAGGACCGACAGGAGATCGCCGCGCTGCCTGGCAAAGTGGCGAAGCGAAGGCTCGAAGCTCCTGCTCAAGGTAGTCCGTCGCGGTGATCCACGTCCTCGGATTGACCGCCCGGATCGTCGGAGCGTCCTCGGCGAGGATCGTCGCGATGCAGTCGCCCCAGACATCGGCACAAGCGCGCAGGTGGGCGAGGACCTCAGTAGCCGACCAGGCGTCGGGCACCGGTCTCGTCCGCGACCGATCCGGTGGCACTCCCGGTGTCAGCGAGGCGAGCCGTGCCGGCCCTTCTGTGAGGACGCTCAGGATTCGCTCGGTCGTCCATGTTCCCGGCACGTGCTGTCTCAGGCCGTGGCCGTTCGGGCGCGCTTGGCCGGCTGGAGGATCCGGATGCCATTGCCGAAGGGGTCGCGGATGCCCATGTCGGTGCCGTAGAAGTGGTCGGTGGGCTCCTGGGTGAAGTCGGTGACGCCTCTCGCCTTGAGGGTCTCGTACAGGCCCCGGGCATCGTCGGTGTGGAGGACGAGGGAGCCCATGGCGCCCTTGGTGATCAGCTCGCGGAGCTGGGCAGCGGTGGCCTCGTCGTGCACCGGCGGGCCCGGCTCCTCGAGGAAGATCTCGACGGCGGGGTCGCTCGGGAAGCGCACCGTCAGCCAGCGGAATGGACCCTGCTTGATGTCCTGGCCCACTTCCAGCCCGAGCTTGTTGACGTAGAAGTCGAGCGCCTCGTCCTGGTCGAGGACCTTGACGGACGTGACGGCGAGCTTGGTGGTCATCGCTTGTGTTCTCCTGTGTGCGGTTCGATCGAGATGACCCTCATGCTACGGAGCCGCGGCCGCCACGGCTTCTCCAGAACTGCTCGATCTCGTTCGGCGGTCGCGCCGCCGCCCACGGCCGCGTTGCCGCCATCTGGAAGCAGTTGGGCGCCACCATCGGTCCATGGCCTACGCGGTAGCCCGACGGCGTCTCGCCGACGATCTCCCGGAACGTGCGGCTGAAGGTCCCCAGGCTCGTGAAGCCGACATCGAGGCAGATGTCGGTGACGCTGCGGTCGGTCTCGCGCAGCAGGAACATCGAGCGTTCCACCCGCCGCCGCTGCAGGTAACGGTGCGGCGTCTCCCCGAAGACCGCTCGGAAGCTGCGGATGAAGTGCGCCTCGGACATGTGGGCGACCGCGGCCACCGCGCGCACGTCGAGCGGCTCCGCGTAGGCGCGGTCCATGGCGTCGCGGGCGCGCAGCAGGCGCCGGTTCAGATCCTCGATTTCCCGGCTCACGGCGCCACGCTACGCCATCCCGTGGTGATGCGCCGACGTCCAGTGCGGCAGCGAGTGGATATCGGTGCGGTTGTTCGGCGTCGTACACTGGCCACGGCGCCCTCCCGCGCCCGACTGCCAGACCGAGCCCCCACGCGGCGCGGCGAAGCGGCGGTAAAGGGGATCCGGATCCTCGGGACGAACCGGTCGACCATCCGACCGGCCGACGACGTGGCGGTGTGGGAGCGTGCGTCGACGGCCGTGACGGAGGACTGACCGATGACCACCGACAAGGCCTTCAAGCGGGTCGTGCGTGCGCGCATGGCCAAGACCGGCGAGCGATATGCCGCCGCCCGACGCGCCCTTCTCGAGGGTGCCGCGGGCGGACACCACGCGGAGCCGACGGCCGACGGCGCCACCCCGTCGGGCTATCGGATGCGCGGTGGCCTGCACCCGGAGACGGCCACGCTGGCGAACGTCCTGGCGAATCAGGGTGTCGTCTCGGGCGTGACGGGCGAACCGGTGACCGAGGCCGCGATCCTGGGCATCGGGGGTGGCCTGGGCGCCGGCTACATCCTCTGGGAGTTCCAGGCGGAACACCGCGGGAAGATCCACCGTGGGCCGGTCCTCACCCTGGGGTTCCGGAACCAATGGCAGTACCCGTGGATCCCCGGCTGGACCGGCAAGCTGCTCGATCGGCTCGGCATCGAGACCGACATGCACGAGACCGCCGGCGTGAAAAGGGCTCGCGAGGCGCTCGATGCACGCCTGGACGCGGGGGAGCTCGTCATCGCCGCGGTCGATCTCCAATCGATCGGGATCTGGGGCCAGCCCGACGACCTGGCTGGGCACGAAGGTCTGGTCGTCGTGGTTCTCGGACGTGACACCGACGGCTCGTACCTCGTGGACGACCGTGGCCAGCGCCCATTCCGAGTGTCACCGGCCGTGATGGCCGCCGCACGCGGACGGGTCGGCTCGTTCAAGCACCGGATCGTCGGCCTTCGAACGACGCCCGGGCCGATCCCGGCCGAACGGCTTCGGGCGGCGATCCGCGTTGGTCTGGCAGACCAGGTGGATCACCTTCGATCCCCGTCCGACTCCTTCTCGCTCCCGGCCTGGCGCAAGTGGGCCCGCCTGATGACCGACCAGCGGAACGCGAAGGCGTGGCCGCGGGTCTTCGCCGACGGCCACGGCCTGTTCGGCGCGCTGTCGGCGATCCATGAACGCGTCGACGGCCAGGTCGGGCCATCGGGCGGGCACTTGCGGGAGCTGTATGCCGCATCGCTCGACGAAGCGGCCGTAGCCCTCGACAACCCAGCCCTTGGTGACGCGGCGCGGGCCTGGCGGAGCGTCGCCGACCTGTGGGAGGAACTCGCGGACGCGGCCGTCCCGCCAGATCTCGACGGTGCAGCCGAAGCGGTCGAGGCGGTCGAGACGCTTCACGAGGCGGTGATGGCCGGCGAACGGGGCCGGTCGCGCGTGAGCGCCGCCGCGGAGACCGCGTGGGCGATCCGGGATCGCTACGCCGACGCCTTCCCCCTGCCGCCAGACCGCATCGCGTCGATCCTCGAGGATCTCGGCGACCGGCTCGGCGCCATCTACCAGGCTGAAGTCGCCGCGCTCGACACGACCGCTGAGGCGATCGGCAGATGAGGCTATGGCCGAGCCCAGCATGCGGCACAGACGACACGCACGGCAGACGCCGACCACCTGGAGCGATACCCCTACCGGGTATTGACAAAGGGGTTGACAATCGGCGTCTTGCGCGGCGATAATCCGTGCATCCGGGCTTGTCAAGACTTGACAGGCCCACAGCCATGTTCAGGTCCGGGAGGCGCCGTTTGGCGGTCGGTGTCGCAGCCGAAGTGAAGAACAAGTTGTCGGTCGTCGAGGTCGTCGGCGAGACCGTCAGCTTGAAGAAGGCAGGGAGCACCTACAAGGGCCTCTGCCCGTTCCACGGCGAGAAGACACCGTCGTTCGTCGTCACCCCAGCTCGCGACACCTGGCACTGCTTCGGCTGCAGCCTTGGAGGCGACATCTTCAGCTTCGTGATGCAGCGAGACAGCGTCACCTTCCCGGAGGCGCTTCGGACGCTTGCCCAGCGTGCCGGTGTCGAGATCGACGAGCGGACCAAGCGCGAGGACGCCCGTCAGGCCCGCCTTCGCCAGGTCCTCGACAGCGCGATCGCGTTCTACCACGCCGTCCTGACCTCCTCGAAGGCGGGCGCCGGCGCCCTCGAGTACCTCCACGGTCGGGGCTTCACCGACGCGACCATCGAGAGCTACCAGTTGGGCTGGGCGCCCGGTGGCTGGGACCAGATGACCCGGACGCTCGGGACGAAGCGCGACGTCCGTCCGGAGGAACTCGTCGAGGTCGGTCTGGCCTCACCGCGCCAGGGTGGGCGTGGCGGCGTGTACGACAAGTTCCGCGCCCGGGTCATCTTCCCGATCCGCGACCAGAACGGCCACGCCGTCGGCCTCGGCGGGCGACTGCTGGAAGGCGACGGGCCCAAGTACCTCAACTCGCCGGCGACCCCGCTCTTCGACAAGAGCCGGACCCTCTATCTCATCGACAAGTCGAAGGGCCCGATCCGCAAGACCGGCCAGGCGGTCATCGTCGAGGGCTACACGGACGCGCTGATGGCGCACCAGGCCGGCTTCGACAACGTCGTCGCCAGCCTCGGGACCGCCCTCACCCCGGGGCAGGTCGCGCTCCTGACCCGGTACGCGTCGCGGATCGTGCTGGCCTACGACGTCGATGCGGCCGGCGAGAAGGCAGGGGGCGTGGGCATGAGCGCGCTCGTCGGCCTCATCAGCGATCTCCAGCGCGACACATCCGGGAGTCAAGCTCGAGGACGTCCGCGTGGCGCGGCTCCCGGACGGCAAGGATCCAGACGACGTCGTTCGCGAGTCGCCGGCTGTCTGGGAGGCCGCGATCGCCAAGGCGAAGCCCTTGGTCGAATACCTCATCGATCACCACATCGAACGCTTCGATCTCAAGACGAGCTCGGGACGGATCGGCTTCGTCGAGGCCGTGATGCCGGCGATCCGCGAGGTCGACCGACCCGCTGCGGCGCGATGAGGCGCTCGGTCAGGTCCGCCTCGCCTCCGGCGTCGAGGATCGGGTCCTCCGCCAGGTCCTGGAGCGGCCTGCGCGCAATCCGATCAATCAGGCGCCGGGCACCCGGATCACGGCGGACGCCGTCCTCGCCTCGCCGGACGCCCTGCCGATCAACGACATCCTGCGCGCGATCACGCCGGTCGAATCGGAGCTGCTCCGCCTCCTGCTCCTCGTCCCGGACCAGCAGCTTCGGGTCGTGGACGAGCTCGGGCCGGACCAGCTGCCGAGCACGGTCGCCCGCGAGCTGTTCCGGGCGATCGTCCTGCAGCGCGCCCCGTCCGACCAGGGGATCCACCCGCCGTTCGACGGCGCGGCGCTGCTCCTCGCGCTCGACGACGAAACGGCAGCCCTCGCTCGAGCGTTATATGCCAAGCCGGGACCGGATCCGCGCGAGCTGGATCCGCGTCACCTGGAGTACGAAGTGTCGCGGCTCCTGATCGAGCTCGAGGACGACCAGCTGCGCGAGCGCAGCGACTACAACGAGGCCGCCCAGGGGGAGGCCGAGCGGGCCGGCGATCGGGACACGATCAGCCGGCTGCTGCTCGAACGACGTCAGATCAACGAAGCGCGCCTGTCACTGGACCGGCGTCGAGACCAGACCCGGCTGCTCGCCAGCCACCGGAGGTAACCCATGTCCGCCGATCCCCTAGACAAGCAACTCGTGGAGGCCGTGCTGTCGCGGCCCCGTCGCGCCAAGGCGGACCTCGAAGAGGCCAAGCTCGCCGGGCTGCGCCCGTCGCGCCCGAAGGCCGGCGTCGCCGTGGCCGGTGACGACGACGACGAGGACGACGACGAAGATCTCGATCTCGGGCCCGAGCTCGCCGGCGAGGACGGCGCCGACGTCGGCATCATCGTGGTCGCCGAGGACGGCCCGGCGGAGACGTCCGCCAAGCTGCCGTCCGATGCGCCGGCGAAGCTCGACCCCAAGGAGGTCGAGGAGCCCTCCGCCGAGGAGCTCGAGGCGATCTCCGCGGACATGATCGGGATCGACGACCCGGTCCGGATGTACCTCAAGGAGATCGGCAAGGTCGCCCTGCTGACCGCCGAGGAAGAGGTCGTCCTGGCCAAGGCGATCGAGCTCGGCGAGCAGATGGTCGAGGCCCCCTGGAAGGGGATCGTCTCGCTCCACGAGTGGACCCTCCACGACACCGAGCGCAAGACGCGCACGACGAAGACCCAGCACCGACTGCCCTTCGGCGAGGAGGCGCACGACCTCGTCCAGCGCGCCATCTCCGATGGGGGAGCGGCCGACCTGCTTGTCCCGTCGCCCGACTTCCACCTCGTCAAGGCCGGTCGTGACGCGCAGTCGGACGGGACCAAGGAGCGGCTCAAGGAGGCGAAGAAGCTCGTCCACACCTACAACGAGAGCCTGTCGGCGGAGTCGTTCCTGCCGCTTGTCGACTGGGCGTTCCTGGCCGTCCACAACGGCGACCTCGATTCGCGCGACAACATCGGACTGCGCGCGATCTGGGACTGGACCCGCGAGGAGGTCGCCTATCCGGCCCTCGAGCGCTGGATCCTGGCGGGCAACGACGCCGACCTGCTCAAGCGGATGGGCTACGACCCGGAGGTGCCGCTCAACACCAAGCTGCGCGACCGGAAGGGCACCATCGTCGTCATCGGCCGCGACGCGCGCGAGCAGCTGACCTCGGCCAACCTGCGGCTGGTCGTGTCGATCGCGAAGAAGTACATCGGTCGCGGGATGTCGTTCCTGGACCTGATCCAGGAAGGGAACATCGGGCTCATCCGGGCGGTCGAGAAGTTCGACTACGAGAAGGGCTTCAAGTTCTCGACCTACGCGACGTGGTGGATCCGCCAGGCGATCACCCGCGCCATCGCCGACCAGGCCCGGACGATCCGGATCCCCGTCCACATGGTGGAGACGATCAACCGGCTCATCCGCGTCTCGCGCGGGCTGCTGCAGGAGCTGGGCCGCGAACCGACGGTCGAGGAGATCGCCGAGGCGATGTCCAAGGGCCAGGAGGTCCAGGTCACGCCCGAGAAGGTCCGCGAGATCATCAAGGTCTCGCAGGAGCCGGTCTCGCTGGAGACCCCGATCGGCGAGGAGGAGGACTCCCACCTCGGTGACTTCATCGAGGACCGGGGGGCGCTGGCCCCGGCCGAGGCCGCCTCGCATCAGCTCCTCAAGGAGCAGGTGGAGGCGGTGCTGGACTCGCTCACCGGTCGTGAGCGGCGCGTCCTTCAGCTCCGCTTCGGACTCGAGGACGGCCGGGCCCGGACCCTCGAGGAGGTCGGCAAGGAGTTCAACGTCACCCGCGAACGGATCCGCCAGATCGAGGCCAAGGCGCTGCGCAAGCTGCGCCACCCGTCCCGCAGCCGCAAGCTCAAGGACTACCTGGAGTGATCCGGGGCGCGGCGTCACGCGTGGATCGCGTCCCTGGTGACCCGACGGGCGTGGATCCGGCCGGTCACCCGCGTCTCCACCGACTGCTGCGCGACCGGGTAGATGTAGCCGTAGAACTGCGGATGGCGGGTGTACTGCCGGGTGAGCGCGTCGAGGTGCTCGAGCGCGCCGTCGGTGACCAACTCGACATCGCCGCGGATCTGTAGATAGCGGGCCGTGTCGTCAGGGTCGACGACCAGAAGGCTGACGCGTCGGTCGGCGATCATGTCGCGCCCCTTCAACCGCTCCAGCGTCGTGTTCACCCGCGCGAACGTGCCGTCGAAGTCCACCCATACCAGGCTCGACCTGGGCTGGCCGCCGGGACCGAATGTCGTCAGGACACCGCAGATCGGTCGAGTCAGGAGGTCGACGTGAGAGGCCGGGATCGGGACCGTCTCGGGCCGCAGGGCGACGATCACGTCGTGCCGCCGGTTCCGGTCGAGTCGAATGCCGCCACGCGAGTCGGTCGGATCCGGCAGAGGACCGGGACCTCGGTCTCGGCGAAGCGCGCCGGGATGACGTCGCCGAAGTAGCGGACCGGTCGTCCGACATACTTCGAGGCGATCTCGTCGAGGTGTCGGCCGGCGCCCTCCTCGGTCATCTCGACGACCGTGCCGCGGACCTCGAGATAGCGCAGCGGCCGGCGCGGGTCATAGCACAGGATGGTGACCCGCGGGTCGCGGCGCATGTTCCGTTCCTTGGTGAAGCCGCGCATCGTGTTGACGAGCACGCAGTCACCGTCGAAGTCGCACCAGACGACCGAAGTCTGTGGACAGCCGTCGGGCATCAGCGTGGTCAGCGCGGCAACCGGCGGACACTCGATGAGATCGCGGTGCGACGGCGGGATCTCGTGGACCGCCCGCCCTCGATCCAGGCATGTCGTCGGCATCGGTCGTGTCCTCCCTGGCGGTCCGGTGAGCCAAGGCCATGACACATCCGACGCGCGCGCGACGACAAGGGTCGATGGTCATCGTTCGACGGGTCGTTCCGGCCCGATGCCGCGTCGCCGGTCAGGCCGTGCGCGCGATCGCCCGTGGCTGGGGGGCGCGTCCCGACGAAGATGGTGCGGTCCTCCGGGTCGCACGACGGCGGAGGCGTCGAAACCGACGTCGGCGAGCAGACGCCAGCCAGGTCGCGCGCGGGAAGCAGTCCCTCGATGTGCTGGTCGTGGCTGACCGTCACGCTGCCATCGAGCTCGCGGCGGAGGACCGCGTAGTCGACCCGGTAGGTCGTGTCGGTCGGATCGGGGTCGGTCATCCATTCGAGGTAGCGGAGCGCCCGCCCAGGTCGCCCGTCGGGACCTGCCGGGCCGTCCTCGCCGCCGTGGTCGGTGCCGGGTTCGAACGTCTCGCGCGATGTGGTCGGGTTCGAACACGGCCGCGCCACCCGGTCGCAGGTGGACGAACGCGGTCTCCAGCGCCGCCGGAGGTCGGCCTCGGTCGTCATGTAGCAGATCGCGTCGTGGATCAGGACCGCGTCGAACATCCGCCCGAGGCGCAACGTGCGCATGTCGCCGACGAGGTGCTCGCATTCGGGGTTGATCGTGGCGCTCAGCTGAGAGCATCTCGGGCGAGACGTCGGTCAAGGTGAGCCGCGCCGCGGCCTTCAGGTGAGAGGCCATGTTCCCGCCACCCGATCCGAGTTCGAGCATCGTGTCCAGCGGCCCGACAAGGTGCTGACGCAGGAGGCCGAGCGTGAAGGCCGCCTCGCCGGCGTACTCCTCGGGTGGCGTGAGCAGGTGGAACCAGGGCGCGAGGCTCCGTACAGGTCGTCGTCCCGGGTCGGTCATGCGGCCCTTGTCGTGCGCCCTCCTGGCGGCTCACGGCGCGTCGCCGCCGGCTCCGGCCCGACGGCGATCGGCAGCCCGGCGGTGGTCCAGTCGCTGTACGAACCGGGGTAGAGGATCGGGTCGGGGAGCCCGGCGACACGCATCGCCAGGCTGTTGAAGCAGGCTGTCACGCCGCTGCCGCACGACGTGACGACCGGGCCGGCGGCATCGACCGCCCCGAGGGTCGTGAATCGTTCGATCAGGGCCGGGACGGGGAGCATCCGACGATCCGGTCCGACGTTGCCATCGGCCGGCGCATGCACGGCCGTCGGGATGTGACCGGGGACGCGATCGATCGGCTCGACCTCGCCGCGGTAGCGTGGACCCGCGCGAGCGTCCAGCAGGACGATCTCGCCCAGTCCCGCCGCCACTGCCTCGCGATCGATGACCTTGGACCAGGCGTCGCGCAGCTCGAAGCCGTCCGCGCGGCGCGGGGCCGGGCGGCTCGGTCGTCATCGGGAAGCCGGCCGCCAGCCACGCCGGCAGGCCGCCATCGAGGACGCGCGACCCGCGCATGTCCGAGGTCGTCGAGCATCCACCACAGTCGGGCGGCGATCCAGCCGCCGACGTCGTCGTAGACCACCACGTCATCCCCGTCACCGATCCCGGCAACCTCGAGTCGATCGCGGAAGTCGGCTGGGTCCGGCAGCGGGTGTCGCCCAGGGCCCTCGGCGGCCGCCAGGTCGGTGTCGAGGTCGAGGAAGATGGCGCCGGGGATGTGGCCCGTCTCGTAGCCGACCCGGCCGGCACCCGGCGAGCCCATGACCCAGCGGACGTCGACGATGCGGAGCTCGGGCGAATCGAGGCGCCTGTACAGGTCCTCCGCGGCGATGATCGGCGAATTGGTCATGTTCGGTCGAGTATGACCGGACCCCTCCGACCTCCGTGCTATCCTGTCGCGCGGCGCCTTCCCCGGCGCCCGAGACGCTCGCGGTACGGCCTCGCCCGCACCCGGCGTCCTTCGCTCCGGCGTAGCTCAGTGGTAGAGCGGGCGGCTGTTAACCGCTTGGTCGTAGGTTCGAGTCCTACCGCCGGAGCCATCCTCCTCCTGCGCCCCGGTTGACACCCAGTCCGCCGCGGCCGAGGCCGCCGACGTGACGGTCTTCGACAACGACCTCGAATCGTCGGCCACGCTGGTAACGTCCGGGCCGAGTGAACGTCGCAAGGACGCAAGCCCACGCGATCTGGCCATCGGAGCGCGCGAGGCGACTCGCCCTCTCGAGCCGGCGGCTCGCGCCGTCACGATTCTCGACCTTCGTCGCAGGTTGCACTTCCGCGACGAGCCCGACGGGATCGCCCGTTTCCATCGCGACGCCATCCCCGAGGCTGCTCTCGGCGCCGACGATCCAGACCAACCCATCGCCGTTCAGGCCCGGGACAACGGCGATCGTAGCGACGACGCCCTCTCCCGACAGCTCGATCGGTTTGAACGCGAATTCGATCGCCAAGGTCGTCACCGACGGCTTGCGCTTGCGCACGCGACCCCGTGTCGCCGCCGACTCCGATAAGCTCGAACCCCTCTTGCGAAAGGTGATCAGGTGGTCG
Source organism: uncultured Chloroflexia bacterium (assembly GCA_963746865.1). Classification (GTDB taxonomy): domain Bacteria; phylum Chloroflexota; class Limnocylindria; order Limnocylindrales; family CSP1-4; genus SPCO01. The sequence continues at coordinate 1,068,701 of CAVVDB010000003.1, read as the reverse complement.
TCGTCGCTGCCCCGCTCGGCTGCGATCCGGGTTCCAGTGGTAACTCGTTTGCCGCTCCGTGTCGACGTCCCCGCCGTGGCTGCCGCGGCCGATCAACGACGCCAGCGCTGGGACGCCCCGGCGACCATCGACGCCGCCGAAACTCGTTCTCGGCCGCTGCCCGTATGGACCGCCATGACGCTCTGCCTGCTTGCCCTTCGTGAGCTCCGTCTGGAGCGCCTGCTGACGCAGTCGATCGCCTCATGCGCCTCGGGATGGATGGTCCCGCCGGAGTCGCTCGACGATTACCGTGCTGCTCATGCCCTGATCATCGACGAGGGACACGCAAATGCGGGCTTCGACGACACAGGCGCGCTGGAGATCCACGCGCCGTCCGGAATTAGCGTCTGGCTCCGATTCCCGCCACCGACGGAAAGCTCTTGCGGCCGGTCGTGTCGGTGCGTTCGACCACGCTGGCCAGGGTCATGTCGAGCCTCGCCCGTGACGGCATCGCTCCGCGCATCGCGCCATCGTCGCGCTTGGTTGTCCCGATCAGCTCGTCGGGAGCTCGGTCGAGCCGGTCGGCGGCCGAGCTTCATCCCCGCTCGCCACACCGGTCATCGCGCCCACCGGGACAAGTGATTACTCCGCGAATGGAGCGATTGGACGTCCTACCAGTTCAACGTCTCGGACTGCAACGATTCCCGGCCGTTTTCTTGCGTCGGCCTGCCGTTTCCTCGCCGTTCGCGACCTGCTAGGCTGCGTCGCGGACCTGGTGGAGGTCTGGACGCTTCCGGTGACGACCGACTCTACGGCTTCTGCGGGTTGCATGATCCGGCGACTGACCTGGAGGGTCTCTGGTTCGCCGTGCCGCGCGGAGAGGCACCGCCGGCGGGTGTCTACGTGACCTTTATCGACCGGCTCACGTGGTCGTGGACGCGCTCGAATACCGTAAAGCCGACATCGTGATGGCCTACGGTTCGTCGCTGCAGCGCGTAGCCGCTAAACGGCCGATCGCGTCCTTCGTTCGGTTCCGCCTGAGGCCACGCGGTGTCCGCGGACCGACGACGGCACGCATCCGCCCGCGGTCGACGGTCCGGGTGAGTCGGGGGTGGCTGGGTGGACTCCGGTATCCCGATGGTCACCCGTGGTGATTGGGACCCGGCGTACTCCTGGGGTGCCGACGCACGTTGCGCTCGTGCACATAGGCCGTTGCCTGACGACTAGGCGGGTTCGGCCCGATCGGGCCGCAGGTATGAATTGCTCGTATTCATCCAGCCTCGGTATCGAGGCACCCAGCCACTAGCGAGCTTCTACATGCACCGTCGAGGCAGTCGAAGAGCATCGCACCGGTCGATCGCCGCCGCGTGGCTGGTCATCGCCCTCGTCTGGATGGTCGCGGTCCCCCTGGCGGCTCCCGTCGTGGCCGCCGAGCCTGCGACGCTCGACGCCCTCGACGTCTCACCGGACACGGACTCGGTCTCCGAGGGCTCGACGGTCACCCTGACGGCCGTGGTCTACGACGAGGACGGCAACGTCTTCGCCGGCGACGGGACGAGCACCCAGGTCCGGTTCTTCTTCGCATTCAGCAGCCCGAATGATCCGCATGGCGGCTACGGCCCTGACATGACCTGTCAGACCGGGGACGACGGCCAGTGCGCGGTCACCTATGACGCCGACGAGAGCGGGACCGACTACATCTGTGCGGTCGCCTCGCCGGCCTGGTGGGAGTGTTTCGAGGGGGTCGATGCACCGGAGCGCGACGATCTCGCGGATCTGCTGCGAATCACCGTCACGTCGGCCGCGCCCACGCCGACGCCGACCCCGACGCCGACTCCGACGCCCACGCCGACCCCGACGCCGACGCCAACCCCCGCCGACGCCTACGCCAACCCCGACCCCGACGCCTACGCCAACCCGACCCCGACGCCTACGCCAACCCCGACCCCGACCCCGACCCCGACGCCCACGCCGACCCCGACCCCGACGCCGACGCCGACGCCGACCCCGACCCCCACGCCGACGCCTACGCCGACCCCGACCCCGACCCCGACGCCGACGCCGACGCCGACCCCGACGCCGACGCCGACGCCGACGCCGACGCCTACGCCAACCCCGACCCCGACTCCCACGCCGACCCCCACCCCGAAGCCCACGCCGGCTCCGACGCCCACGCCGACGGCGGAACCGGCGGTGACCGTCGAGCCGACTCCGACGCCCGAAGCGTCGCCCAGCCCGGACGCATCACCGATCCCAAGCGGCAGCCCGGAACCGAGCGCCGAGCCGTCCGCGACGCCGCCTCCGGTCATCGCGGTCGTTCCCCAAGGGGGTTCGGGCGGCGGGCCGGAGGCGGGTCCTCCCCCGGATCAGGAAGCCGCCGCCAAGCCGACGAAGAAGCCGGCGCCGGACCTCGGGACCGTCGTGACCGACGCGGTGAGCGAAGCGGCCGATGATGTGGTCGCCGGCGTGAACACGGTGGTCAAGCCGCAGGCGGCCGCGACCGTCGCGAACAGCTTCAGCTTCCCGCTCGCGCTGATGGTGATCGTCGTCCTGTTCCTGATCGTCCAGCCGCGGGTCGACCGACGCGATCCCCGCCTCCGCGCGCTGTCGGCCTCGTCCGACGAGCGCGAGATCAACTTCCAGGATGAGGACCTGCTGTGACCACCCAGGCGACCGTCGCGAATACGGTCACCCAACCGGCCGCGACCAGCCCATCGACCGGATCGACGGAATCGGCCCTCACCTCCAAGGCCGAGTTCACGTCGCTGAGCGATCGGATGAGCTACCTGCTCGTCCTGCGCCTCGCCATCGGCGGCATCGTTGCGGCCTGGGCGGTCCTCCGTCCCGAGGCGCTCGCCCTACCGCTCACCGCGGTGCTGGCCCTGACCGGCGCCTACATCGCGATCTCGACCGCGGGGGAGTGGGCACGCATCCGGTCAGGCCGCTTCGACTACTGGATCCTGACCGGCTTGCTCCTCATCGACGGTCTGTACCTTGCCACCACGATGTATGCGACCGGTGCGACCCAGAGCCCGATCCGCTTCCTCTTGTTCCTCCACCTGGTCGCGGTCTCCCTTCTGGCGTCCTACCGGACAGGCCTCAAGATGGCCCTCTGGCATTCACTGTTGCTCCTCGTCGTCCTCTACGCCGAGGCGGCCCGCCTCGTCGCGCCGGTCGATATCACGCCGGGCGTCGGGGTCGAATTCGATCGGATGCCCGTCCTCAACGTCACCGCGTTCTGGCTGTTCGCGATCGCCACGTCGATCTTCTCGGCCCTCAACGAGCGGGAACTGCGCCTCCGCCGGGCCGACCTCCAGGCGCTCGTCGATGTCGGGACGAAGCTCGACACCATCGCCGACGCGGTCCAGCAGTCGGACATCGTGCTGCAGGCCGTGGTCGGTCGGTTCAACTTCGAACGCGGTGTCCTGCTCGGGGAATCGGATGGCCGTGTCGTCGTGCTCGCGACGCATGGCACGACCGAGGCCCCGACAGCATCGACCGACGCCGACTGGATCATCCGCCGGGCGTGGGAACGACGTGACACGCTGCCGGTCAAGCGACTCGACCCGACGCGCGATCCATTGCTGTCCCGCCTGATGCCGGATGCGCGCAATGTGCTCGTTGCGCCGATGATCGCCGAGGGCCGGACGATCGGTGCGCTGGTCGTCGAGCATCGGGCGCGGCGGACCGGCGTCGAGCGGCGGGTCGCGGCCATGCTCGGCCAGTTCGCGTCGATCGCAGCGCTCAACCTGCGCAATGCCGCCCTCCTCCAGCACGTCCAGGACCTCGCCGAGCGCGACTCGCTGACAGGTGCGGCCAACCGCCGCATGTTCCAGCTCTCGCTCGAGCGGACGCTGCGGTCCGGTGGCCGCGAGCGTCGTGCCGATCAGGTGACGGCCGTCCTCTTCCTCGACCTCGACGACTTCAAGATCGTCAACGACACCCTCGGTCATGCCGCCGGCGACGCCCTGCTGGTCGCGGTCACCGAGCGGATCACCAACCTTGTCCGTTCCGGCGACCTCGTGGCGCGCCTGGGCGGCGATGAATTTGCGATCCTGACCGACGACGATCCGACCCTCACCCGGTCGCGTTCGATGGCCGCTCGGCTCGTCTACGAGTTGCGCGCTCCGTACGTGATCGGTGAGAAGACCGTGGTCGTGACCGCGTCGGTCGGGATCGCCAGCGCCCGCGATGCGGTCGCCGGAGCAGCGGACCTCGTCCGCAACGCCGACGTCGCGATGTACATGGCCAAGGCCAACGGCAAGTCCGGGTTCGCCATCTTCGATCCGGGGATGCACGAGGCGATGCGCGAGCGACACGAGTTGAGCGTCGACCTCCAGCGCGCGGTTGCGCTCGACCAGCTCAAGCTTCTCTACCAGCCGATCATGGACCTGCGGACCGGCAAGCTGGCCGGCATCGAGGGACTCGTCCGTTGGTTCCACCCGATCCACGGCCTGGTGATGCCGGACCGGTTCATCGAGATCGCCGAGGAGTCGGGCGCCATCCTGCCGATCGGTCACTGGGTCCTGCGCGAGGCCTGTCGCGAAGCCGCCGAATGGATCGAGGAGGGGACTGCACCCGCAGACATGTTCGTCAGCGTCAACGTTTCGGCGCGCGAGATCCAGCAGCTAGGGTTCCTTGACGCGGTCAAGGCGGTCCTCGCCGAGTCCGGGCTGGACCCGCGCCGGCTGATGCTCGAGATCACCGAGACGGCCCTGCTCAAGGCGACCCCGGCCACGATCGCGACGCTCCAGGGTGTTCGCGCCCTTGGGGTTCGGACCGTCATCGACGACTTCGGGACCGGCTACTTCTCGCTCAGCCACCTTCGGCAGTTCCCGATCGACACGCTCAAGATCGCACGTGAGTTCGTCCAGGACATGGACGAGGCCTCGAAGTCGTCGGCGCTGGCCGGCGCCATCGTGGCGATGAGCCGGTCGCTCGGGATCGAGACCGTGGCCGAGGGGATCGAGACCCAGGAACAGGCGGATCGGATGCGCGCCGTCGGGTGCGCCTTCGGTCAGGGATACGCGTTCGCCGCACCGCTGACGCCCGACGAGCTGCTCGCGACCTTCGCGACGTCGTCGGCCGTCGATGCGGGCACGACCGACAAGGGCCGCGCCGCAGCGTCACCCAAGAAGGTCGTCGCGCCTCGCGTCCCGCGGCTCGCGCCGGGGACCGCCGCCCAGGCTGGCTAGCCGCCTCTCCTCGAGGCGCTTGAGTCCGGTCTTCGCGAACCCCGCCAGTCCTTCCAGCTGCGCCCTCAGCGTGGTCGCGCCGAGCCCGGTCAGGCGGTAGGGCCGTCGGCGGTCCTCGGGTGGGAGCGCCTCGATCAGGCCGCGAGACTCAAGCCGGGCGAGCGCGGCATAGAGCGTTCCCGGCCCGATCCTGGTCCCGCCGATCGCCTCGACGTCTTCCATGATCGCGTAGCCGTGTTTCGGCCCGGCACCGAGCGAGACGAGGATGAACAGCGACGGCTCCGCGAAGCGTCCGAGGTCGCCGAGGTCGCCACTCATGCGGTTCTGATCTCGGGTGTCTGGCTGGTCCTGCCACTGACGGCCACCCAGCCGAGGGCGAGCGCGGCCATCCCCAGCGCACCGATGAGGACCAGCTCGGCCTCCCCACCCCCGGAACCCGCGAAGCCTACGAACATCCCGATCGACGCGATCCCGACGGCGACCGCGACCCAGCGCGGCAAGGCCTCGTTCCGCCAACCTCGAGCAGCGGCGATCAACCCGACCACCGGGAACCCGAACAACGGGATCACGAACAAGGGCCAGCCCAACCCGAGGATTCCCGCCATCACGAGGCTGACGACCGAGATCACATGTCCCGCGCGGGCGCTCGCCGTCGAGCCGCGCCGGGACCCGAGCTCACCGAGTGCGATGCCGGTCAGCGTCATGCCGATCATCAGGCCGATCGACGCGACGGAGGTGTCGCGGTTACCCTCGAAGTCGAGCGGCAACACGTATAGCGACGCGATCGCCACGAGCCAAGCGATGCCGCCGATCGCGGCCAGTACGCCCAGCAGCCGGGTGTTCATCGGGATCTCCTTCTCTGGTGTCTTCCTCGTGTCAGGAACCTGCGGGTGGAGGCGCGCGTCGATCGCGCCCCGGATGAGGTCCAGGTCGTCGAACAGGGTCGCCGGCTGCTCCTCGAGCAGGGCGGCCAGTTCGTCGCCGTATCGCTCGCGCCAGGCGCGCGGATAGAGATCGAGGATCGTGCTCATCGAGCCGGGCTCGCGTTCGGGGCAGGGGAGGCGGCCGGATCCCTCCGCGTGACTGCGGCGAGCTGGGCTTCCAGGGTCTCGGCGCCCAGGGCGGTCAATCGATACTGGCGAGGCGCATCCGACGCCGGCACGACCTCGATCAGGGATCGCCGCTCAAGGCGGGCGATCGTGCCGAAGAGCGTGCCTGGGCCCAGCTCGACGCCGCAGCGCGCGACGGCCTCGCTCCGGATGGCGAAGGGCGCGCGCGGTCCATTCGCCAGGATGCTCAGGACCTGCTGCGCCGGCCTGGCGAACCGGCCGAGCTGATCGAACGGCGAGCCCATCCGCTGCCTCCGTCGCTCATATAGCGTGGACCGCTATATCGTTACGCGATATATATACCCGGTGGACGATCATGTCAAGTAGCCGGCTCAGGTGATGTGGCAGTCCTCGTTCCACGATTCGATGACCGGCGCCTCTCGCTCCCAGCCGAGGACGGAGATGGTCGCCGTGCTGAGGGCGAGCAGGCCGCCACCGGACGGTGGCAGGGCCAGCCACCTGGCGGCGAGGACGCGCAGAAGGTGGCCATGGGCGAAGATCAGGACATCGCCGGTTGCCGCACGGGCGCGGGCGACGACCCGGTCCGCCCGCTGCGCGACCTCGTCGATCGTCTCGCCGCCGGGCCACGGGCCTTGCCAGATCGTCCAACCGGGGTAGTCGTCACGGATCTCCGCGGTCAGTCGGCCCTCGAGGGCCCCGTAATCCCACTCCTGGAGATCCGGGTCCGGGACGGCCCGGTCCGCGAAACCGGCCAGCGCCGCAGTGTCGGCCGCGCGCGACAAGGGACTCGTCAAGACCAGCTCGAATCCGTGGCCGGCGAGCGCGCGGCCGAGCGCTCGCGCCTGCTCGCGTCCGGTGCCTGGTCAGCGGGATGTCGGTGCGGCCGGTGTGACGTCCGAGGCGCGCCCATTCGGTCTCGCCGTGGCGGACCAGCCAGACGTCGCCCATCTCAGGCGGACCCCAGGTCCGTGTCGGGACGCGCCCGATCCGCGGCGTCTGCGACGAAGAATTCGCGGGCGCGCCAGCCGAACAGTGGTGCCAGGAGGGCGCCAGGAACCTGGGAGATCCGCGTGTTGTAGCGATAGACCTGATCGTTGTAGAGCTCGCGACGGTCGGCGATCATCCCCTCGAGGCGCTCGATCTCGTCCTGGAGGTCGAGGACGTTCGTCGCGGTCTTGATGTCCGGGTAGCGTTCGACCACCGCGAACAGGGAGCGGACCGCGGCGCTGGTCGCCTCGGAGGTCGCCGCCTGGTCCGGGATCGGCGCGGTCGGCGTGTAGGCTGCCCGCGCCTCGGTCACGCGGATCAGGACATCCTGCTCGTAGTCCATCAGCCCACGGACGGCGGCCACAAGGTTCGGGAGCTGGTCGTGTCGCTGCTTGAGCACGACGTCGATGTTCGCCCAGGCCTTGTCGATCCGCTGACGGAGTGCCACGACAGCGTTGTAGCTTGTTAGCACGATGAACCCGACGACGAGGGCAAGCACGCCCACGGCGAAGGTCGCCGCCGCTTCGGGCGGGTTCACGGTGCGACCCCACCGCTGATGCTGATGGCCGAGGACCATGGCCGATGCGATCGCCAGGAGCGCTCCGAGCAGGCCGACCGCGAACCGATCCCGACCACGGGCCACGACCGCGCCTGGGGCGCCGTATGCGATCAGCAGCGGCACCTCGGCGGAGGCCGCGATCACGAGCGTCTCGGGCGCGATCTCGAAGCGTCGTGCGGAACGGGCCGCCGTCTCCGGGTCGGCGAGTGGAAGCGGGTCGGCCTCGGCGTCGATGGTCGGCGTCGACACCGGTCGTCCGATCCCGAACCCCGCGATCGCCGCATTGCCCCACGCCTCGGCTGCATTGCCGGCAAGGGTCCCCGATGCCCGCGCCGCGGCAAGGTCGGCCATCACCTCCGGGTCGTCGAGCGGGATCACGGACCCGCTGCCGGCGTCAGCGGCGTCGGGATCATCGAGGTCCGAGAAGGGGAGCGCACGACCGACGACCGTGACCGGATCGCCGGGTCCAAGCCTCGCCTCACGGTAGGACCGTCGGCCTCGCCGGTCGCGGAGGCCCGCCCAGTCCGGGGGCACCGGTGAGTCCTGCGGTTCGAGCAGGGCGGCGACCGCCGCCTCGCGATCGGGTTCGGCCGGTCGTGACGAGCCACCCCGACGGATGTCGAGTCCGGACGGTTCATCGCCCAACAGGTCGGTCTCGCCCTCGAACCGGACCGGCGCATCGAACTGTCCGTCACGCGGGAAGACCCGCAGCGTCCCGGTCGCGTCGCGCACCCGGAATCCGATCGATCGCTCATCGGTGAATCCGGACTCCGGGGTCCGCTCGCCGCCGCCGCTGTCCACCGTCGCGCGGTAATACACGCACGGGATGCTCTGCAGCAGGGAGATCAGGGTCAGCTCGGCGGGTTCGACGACGCCGCTGACGCGGACCTCACCGGCCGCGATCGAACCGATCGTCGATGTCGAGGTATCCGCGACGCGCAGGTGCGTGCGGTAGTCGAGGAAGCCCCGCCAGAGGACGATCAGGCCGACGACGACGCCGATCCCGGCGAGGGCCGCGACGAACGGCTCGTTGATCGCATCCACTCAGCCCATCGTACGGGACCGGCAGGTCAGCCCGAACGACGCGACGGCAGCAGGGCGACGACGACCAGAAGGACACCAAGGCCGATGGCGAATGTCGGCCACCAGAAGCTGAGATCGAACGCCGGCAGGAATTGCCGGACGAGGAAGTACCCGCCGAGGACGATGAGCACGAGTCCGGCGATCAACCCGCCACGAGCGCGATCGTCACGGTCGCGTCTCCCGCGACGACCGGTCGGCGCGGCGCCGGGCGGGACCGTCGACCCATCGGGCGCCACCCAGCCACCCTCGGACGGGGGCGCAGCGCCATCGGCCGATCCGGTCGATCCGGCGGCGCCGGCCTGGCCGTCGGCCGGCGAGTACGGCATGCCCTCGGGACGAACGGGGACGACGATCGCCATGACGACGTACACCAGCAGGGCGATGCCACCGGTCAGCAAGATGAGCACCGCCCAGACGATCCGCACGATCGAAGGATCGGCGTCGAGATTCTCGGCGACCCCGCCGGCCACCCCCGCGATCATCCGATCGTCGCGGGACCGATAGATCCGCTCAGTCACAGCCATCCTCCGGATCCAGCACGAACGACCCGGCATTCGCCTCCGTGCGCAGGTCGATCTTGACCGCCGCCGTGTCGAACCCAGGGGTCGTCCAGGTCGTGCCGTCCTGGACCAGCCCGTGTCCGTCGTAGTCGTACGAGGAGATCACGCTCGAACCCGTCTCCAGGCGGAGGGCCGCCCCGGCGGGGGCGCACAGCTTCACGGACCCCGCGTTGGCGTGGATCGATCCTGTCATGGACAGGTTCGGAAGCGTCAGCGCCAGCGAACCGGCATTCATCTCGAACCCGATCCCCTCGATCGCCTTGGCGTCGGTCAGGTCGACCGTGGCCGAGCCGGCGTTGAGTTGCAGGTCCACCTCGCGGATCGTCGCGCCGCCGAGATCGACCGTGGCCGAGCCGGCGTTGAGTTGCAGGTCGAGATCGAGGCGGAGCGTGTCCGGGAGCGTGACATCCCAGGTCGAGCGTTGGCCGATGAGCCACCACGACCCTGCGCCGTGGCGAGACTCGATGCTCACGGAGTCGGCATCGGACGAGACTTCGGGGCCGGCCGGGTCGGTGTCCTTGCCCTCGACCTTCCAGCCGGGGCCCGAGCCGACGCCGATCGTCAACGTCCCGCAATCAAGCTGGACCTCCACCGAGCCGCTCGTCGCCGTCAGGCTGCCGTCACGCGTCGGGAAGGTCGAGGTCGCGCCATCCGATCCGCATCCGCCCCCGGCGAAAGCGCTGACCCCGTTGCTCAGCAGCCCGCCGACCATCAGGCCGAGCGTGGCCGCCACGATGAGCCCGCCGACGAAGTCGAACCGCGTCCGGCGCAGGAGCAATCCGACACCGATGCCGACCAGGATCAGCGGCCAGAGCTCCCAGGCGCGGTCGAGTTGCTCGCCCTCGAGGTAGCCCGACCGGACGAGCAGCGGGACCGCGCCGGTCACGATCAGGAAGACGCCCCATCCGAGGTATCCACGACGAAGACGCATGGTCCAAACGGTACCTCACGACCGGCCGACCGCAACGGCCGAATGTCACGATCATGGCGTGACAGGCGTGTGCTAGCCTCGCGCCAGGATGGGCCGGGCTGACCGGCCGATCCGTTGCTGGACGGAGGGATCGGATGCGGTTGAGCGGCTGGCGCGCCCGGGCGCCGCACAAGGACTCGACCTCGCCCCGCGTCCTCGCCGTGGTGGAGGCCGCGCTCCTCACCCTCGGTGCCGACCAGGACCCCGAGTGCTGGGTCGCCTGGGGCGATGACCCTACCGTCCGATACCTGCTCTTCGCGCCCACGCCGGGTGGGCTTGTCCAGCTGAATGTCCGGGTGAACGTCCAGGGGGAGGGTCCCCGCGCGAGCGGCAAGGTGGTCCGCTGGAACCGAGTCCAGCTCGGCGAGCTCGGCGTCGAGATCCAGGGAGGCCACCGGCTCGTCGCGTTCCAGGTCGAGTCACAGGTGCTCAACGGGGTCGATGTCGTCGCTGACGACATCGCCGGGTTCGCCCAGGCGCTGTTCGCGGCCGTCGACGGGCGCCCAGTGCCGGTCTCGCGCGCCGGCAAGATCCCGGCTGCAAAGGGTCGGGCCGCCGCGAAGCGCGGGACAGTCGCCAAGCCGTCCACCGCCGGCACCAGATCCGCGACCGCCAAGCCGCCCGCCCGTGCCCCTTCGAAGGGATCGACGCGCTGATCGAGGGCGTCATCTTCGACCTCGACGGGGTCCTCGTCGATTCCGAGATCTGGTGGGACGAGGTGCGATCGACCTTCAGTGCGAGCCACGGCCGAACCTGGACCACTGGCGATCGCGAGGCGGTCATGGGCGCGAACTCGGCGGCGTGGGCACGGACGATGCGCGAACGACTGGAGCTCGACATGCCCGACGCCGAGATCGAGCAGGCGATCGTGGGGGGCGTGGTCGAGCGGTACCTCCGGGAAGGCGCGCCTCGGATCGACGGCGCCACCGATGCGGTCCGACGGATCGCCGCGGGCTGGCCGGTGGCGGTCGCCTCGTCCGCCCACGCGGACGTCATCGCCGCGGCACTCGAGGGGACGGGCCTGGTCGAGATCTTCGGGGTCGTCGTGTCGTCCGACGAGGTGCCGCACGGGAAGCCGGCCCCTGACGTCTACCTCGAGGCTGCCAGGCGGTTGGGGATCGTGCCGTCGGCGTGCCTCGTCGTCGAGGATTCGCTGAACGGCGTTCGGGCCGGCAAAGCGGCCGGGATGACGGTCGCCCTGGTTCCCAACGCGAGCATCCCGCCGGCACCCGGTGCGGAGGAGCTCGCGGATGCCGTGCTCGCGTCCCTCGCCGACCTCGACCCCGGGGCATTCCGGGCATGACGGCGCCGTCGTCTGCGACCGACCGATCGTCGCTCCCGGGTCCGTCGATCAGTCCGATCCGGCGAACGATCCGGTACTGGTTCTCGCGGATCGTGGTGGCGGGGCTCACCCGAGGCTACCTGCGCGTCCGACTCGAGGGCCGTGATCGTCTGCCACCCGGTCCGGCCATCTATTGCTTCAGCCATATGAGCTGGGCGGACCCCTTCGTGCTGATGGCCGTCCTGCCGTTCCGGCCCCGACTGTGGTTCTTCGGGCCGAAGGAGGAGGACATGCGGGTCGGCGGTCGCAACCGCCTGATGCACTGGACCGGCACGGCTATCCCGTACAAGCCGGGCAAGAACGACCTGCTCGACGCGACCCGTCGCGTCGGGGCGGTCATCGCGACCGGCTCGGTCGTGGCGATCGCCGGGGAGGGACGGATCCACATCCACGAATCGGAACTCCTGCCCCTGAGCGAGGGGGCGGCCTACTTCGCGATGCGCTCGGGCGTGCCGCTCGTGCCGGTCGCCATCAACGGGACCAGCTGGCTCCGATTCGGAGGACGCATCCGGATCAGGGTGGGGGAGCCGATCGACGTCGAGGGACGCCCGACTCGCGAGCGGGTCGACGAGGCGACGAAGCGGCTCTGGACCGAGCTCCACGATCTGGTCGCCGATACCCCGGACCTGCCGGTCCCGGGTCGGGTCGGGCGCTGGGTGACCGAGCGGTTCAACGACTGGCCGGAGGGTTCGAGGGCGGCCGCCGAGGCGGCGTCGGCGGGGCCTGGTCTGGCATACTCGATCCCACCCGAATGACCCAGGAGGGACCGTGGCAGCGACCGGTCTATCGGCCGACCCGAAGCAGTATCGAACGCGTCTGGCCGACCAGAGCGACGAACAGATCGACGCCTGGGCCGCCGAGCTCCTGCGCGACGTGGTGATCCGGCGAGGTATCGTCAAGGTCGTCGATGACTTCCGGAAGGCGACTCGCCTGGACGAACGTGGATTCGAACGGGTGTTCGCTTCTGGCGGTGGACCGCCGGCGGTCATCGGCCGCGATGCCAAGGGCCGCCTGGTCGTGCCGGCCACGACGCTCTTCGCGCTCGTGCCGGGGATCCGGGCCCAGGTCCCGGACGGCCGCGGTCGCCTGATCGAATACCTCGCCGAGAACTTCGACGAGATCGTCTACGTCTGACGCTCCGGGCGTCCTCGACCGGGCCGGGGGGCTGGTCCGGCTGACCCACCCGTTCCCGTCCGCGCTCGACGGGCTCGTCGTCGCCACGGTCGCTCTCGCGGCGGCCGGCGACGGTGCCGCCGCCCTCCGGCTGGGGCTGGCGATGACCGCGCTCCAGGCCTCGATCGGGACGCTCAACGACCTCGTCGACGCTCCCCGTGATGCGGGTCACAAGCCCGGCAAGCCGATCCCGGCTCGGACTCGTCCCGGTCGCTGCGGCTCGGGCTCGTGGTCGTCGCGATCGGCCGGCGTCGGGCTCGGGTTGTCGGTCCCGTCCGGGGTGTGGACGGTCGCGCTCGCCGCTCGTCGTCCTCGCGATCGGCTACGGCTACGACCTCGTCTTCAAGGGGACCGCGTGGTCATGGCTGCCGTTCGCCGTCGGGATACCGCTGCTCCCCGTCTTGGCTGGTACGGGGCGGTCGGGATCGCTCCCGAGGTCGTTCGTGGTCCTGCTCCCGGTGGCGGTGATCGCCGGGGCGGCCCTCGCGATCGCCAATGCGAGGGCAGACATGGAACGCGACGACGCGGCCGGCGTCGACTCGGTCGCGACTCGGCTCGGGTCGGAGCGAGCGTGGCGGATCCAGGGAGCCATGCTGGCCCTCGTCGTCGGGGCGGCGATCATCACCTTGGCCGCCGGCGACGCCGATCGGGGATGGCTGCTCGCCGCCCTCGGGGCCGGCCTCGTCGATCGCGACCGGGATCGTCATCGGGCGAGTCGGCGACGAGCGCCCGACTGGAGCGTGCCTGGGAACTCGAGGCGGTCGGCTGCGGGTTGCTCGCCGCAGCGTGGCTTGCCGCCCTTGGCGTCGGCCCCTAGCCGCCGACGAGGTCCAGGTCAGTAGCCGGGATCGTCGCTGCGGACCAGGGCGATGGCATTCTCGAGCCGGAGCTTCGCGATCGTCAGGTACTTGGCGAGGTTCGCCCGATCGGTCGCGCCGATCGACCCGCGGACGTCCGGGTTCCCGAGGACCCCGACCAGTTCGTCGACGGCATCGGCCAGGCTCTGCTTGGCATTGACCAGCGAATCGTCCGAGATGGGAACGTCCGGCGTCGAGGCGTCGGATGCCTCCCATGGAGCCTCGCGATCGTCGTCGGCCAGCGCGGCTTGCCCGGGTTCGAAGTCGAGGTCGTCGGGCGGCTCGATCGAGTCGACCGGCTCGCGTCGGCCCGCGGCCGTCGGCCCTCGATCTTGTCGCGCAACTTGATGAGCGTCAGCTCGCCGCGCGCGACCTGCTCGGCAAGCCGGCGGCGCTTCTTCGGGTCCTCGACCTTCATCAGTTCGTAGGCATGGGACAGGCTGTCCTTGCGCAAAGACACCAGCTCCCGGATCTCGGGCGGGGCGTCCGCAAGACGAAGCCGATTCTCCAGGTAGCCCTTGTCCTTGCCGAGCTTGTCGGCCAGCTTGCGGATGCTATAGCCGTGCTCGTGGACCATCCGGTCGTACATCGCCGCTTCGTCGAGTGGCGTCAGGTCCTCGCGCTGGAGGTTCTCGATGATCGCGATCTCGAGCGCGGTGTCGTCGTCGATGTCCTCGATCAGGGCCGGGATCGTTTCGAGACCGGCCAGTCGCGAGGCACGCCAGCGTCGTTCGCCGGCGACGATCTGGTAGGTGTTCGGGCCGAGCGGTCGGACGAGGATCGGCTGGAGGACGCCGTGCTCCCGGATCGACGCCGACAGTTCGTTGAGGGCGTCCTGCTCGAAGACCATCCGCGGCTGTTCGGGGTTCGGCTCGATGTGATCGATCGGAACGATGCGCACGCCGATCGAGCGGGTGGGACTGTCGGGCGTCAGCAGACTGACGATCGCGGGCGAGAGTTGGGTGTCCTCGGACAGGCGCCGCGCGGCCGCGGCTCGGAAATCAGTTCGGGCCAAGGTCGATCACCTCCCGGGCGAGGTCGCGGTAGCTCCGCGCGGCGTCGCTGTTGCTGGCGTAGGTCGTGATCGGGCGGCCCACGAGCGGGGCCTCACCGAGCTTCACCTTGTTCCGGATGATGCTCGTGAAGACGTGGTGGTCGCCGACGACACGCAGCTCGTCGAGCATGTCGCGCGCGAGGTTCGTCCGGCCGTCGAAGAACGTCGGCAGCAGGCCAAGGATCTTCAGGTCGCGGTTCAACTTGAGCCGGATCGCGTTGATGACCTTGACCAGGTTGTTCAGGCCTTTCATCGCGTAGTACTGCGTCTGGACCGGGATGATCACGCCGGTCGAGGCGACCAGGCCGTTGACCGTCAGCAGACCGAGGTTCGGTGGGCAATCGATGAGGACGTAGTCGTAGGTCGAGATGTGTCCCTCGAACGCCTCGCGCAGGATCTGCTCGCGTCCGAGCGCCGTGAACAACTCGCCCTCCGTCGACGCCAGGTCGATGTGCGCCGGCGCGACGTCGATCCCGGCGGTCTCGGTCGGAAGGATGACTTCGGTCAACGTCGATCGGCCGTCGGCCAGGACGTCGGCCATCGATCGCTCGACGGTATTGAGATTGATGCCGAGCCCGGCCGTCAGGTTCGCCTGCGGATCCATGTCGACGCACAGGACGCGATAGCCCTTCCTCGGCGAGCGCGCCCGCCAGGTTGATCGCCGTGGTCGTCTTGCCGACGCCCCCCTTCTGATTGGCGATCGCGATCACATTCGTCACCAGGGCATCACCTCAGAATCTGGGGGCGGCACGTGGGCCGTCGGGGAGGGGAGCGAGTGTCCCCCATGGTACCCCCGCAGATGGTGGTTCGGGCACCCCGGTTATCCACACGGTTCGAGAGTTGTTCACCGAATCTGTGGATATCCGAGCATCGTTCTGAGGGCCATCCGGATGGCTATCATGGGTCTGTCCTTGCGCAAAGACAGCCGATGAGGAGTCGCGAGCAGTGTCCACCAACGCACAGCGACTCGACCGTCTCGAGCAGATGCGCGCGGCATCGCGACTCGGCGGTGGCGCTGCCCGCGTCGCAAAGCAGCACGACGCCGGCAAGCTGACAGCGCGCGAGCGTCTCGACCTGCTGCTCGATCCCGGGTCGTTCGTCGAACTGGATGCGTTCGTGACGAACCGCGATGCCACGGCGACCGAATCGTTCCTCGGGGATGGCGTCGTCACCGGCCATGGCTCGATCGATGGTCGAACGGTCTTCGTCTTCAGTCAGGACTTCACCGTGTTCGGCGGTTCACTGTCGGAGGCCTACGCCGAGAAGATCTGCAAGGTGATGGATCTGGCGATGAAGGTGGGTGCGCCGATCATCGGCTTGAACGACTCCGGCGGCGCGCGCATCCAGGAAGGCGTCGTCTCGCTCGGCGGCTACGCGGAGATCTTCCTGCGCAATGTCATGGCGTCGGGCGTCGTTCCGCAGATCTCGGTGATCCTCGGACCGTGTGCCGGTGGCGCGGTCTACTCACCGGCGATCACGGACTTCACCGTGATGGTCGAAGGCACGAGCTACATGTTCGTCACCGGGCCGACCGTCGTGAAGACCGTGACGCACGAGGATGTCGACGCGGAGTTCCTCGGCGGCGCGACGACGCACACGACGCGCAGCGGCGTCGCGCACATCGCGGCGCACGATGAAGCGGGAGCCCTCGACGCTGCGCGCGACCTCCTGGCGCATCTGCCACAGAACAATCTTGCCGACGCGGTCGTCGCCGCGACCTCCGATCCAAGCGACCGGATGGATGAGCGGCTCGATGTCGTCGTCCCGGATGATCCGCGACTGCCGTACGACATGCATGACGTCATCAGGCCGATCGTCGATGACGCGGCGTTCCTCGAGATCCAGCCGGGGTGGGCGCAGAACATCATCGTCGGATTCGCCCGACTCGCCGGCCGCAGTGTCGGCGTCATCGCGCAACAGCCGGCAGTCCTGGCCGGCGCGTTGGACATCGACGCATCGGTCAAGGCTGCGCGGTTCGTCCGAACCTGCGATGCGTTCAACGTCCCGCTGGTGACGTTCGTCGACGTCCCGGGATTCCTGCCCGGTGTCGATCAGGAACATGGCGGCATCATCCGCCACGGCGCGAAGCTCCTCTACGCGTACGCCGAGGCAACGGTCCCGAAGTTGACGGTCATCACGCGCAAGGCGTACGGCGGCGCCTACGACGTCATGAGCAGCAAGCACATCCGTGGCGACATGAACTTCGCCTGGCCGACCGCGGAGATCGCGGTGATGGGTGCCGAGGGCGCGGTGGGGATCATCCATCGCGACGAGATCGCGGCTGCGGCGGACCCCGACGCGGAGCAGGCGCGACTCGTCGCCGCCTATCGGGCGGAGTTCGCTCACCCGTACATCGCGGCCGCGCGCGGCTACGTGGATGACGTCATCCGGCCATCGGAGACGCGGCCGCGCCTCATCCGCGCGCTGGAGGTCCTGGCCGACAAGCGGGACACGAACCCCCGAAAGAAGCATGGCAACATCCCGCTCTGACCTGACCCTGGACCGGATGTCTTTGCGCAAAGACATCCGGCCGCGATGACGACATCGACGCCTCCCTTCCGCCGGGTCCTTGTCGCCAACCGGGGCGAGATCGCGGTCCGGATCATCCGCGCCTGCCACGAGTCGGGGATGGAGGTAGTCGCCGTGTACAGCGACGCGGACGCCGACGCGATGCATGTCCGGATGGCCGATGCCGCCATCCGACTCGGGCCACCGCCGCCGGCCGAGAGCTACCTCCGGATCGACGCGATCGTCGAGGCGGCACTCGCCACCGGCGCCGAGGCCATCCACCCGGGCTACGGCTTCCTGTCGGAGCGGGCTGCGTTCGCGCGCGCGGTCGAGGAGGCGGGCCTGGTCTTCGTCGGGCCGCCCTCGTCGGTCATCGACGCCCTCGGTGACAAGCTGCATGCGCGGCGCATCGCCCGCTCGATCGGCGTCGACGCGGTCCCGGGCCTACTCGATCCCGTGGCGGTCGACCGACCGGATGCAGTGGCGGCCGTCATCGTCGAGGCGGAGGCGATCGGATTCCCGCTCCTGGTCAAGGCGGCGGCCGGGGGTGGGGGACGGGGGATGCGCCGGGTCGTCCGCGCGGTGGATCTGCCCGCCGCGCTGGCCGCCGGGTCGGCGGAGGCGGCGTCGGCATTCGGGGACGGCTCGGTCTATCTCGAACGCGAGATCCGGCCGGCTCGTCACATCGAAGTCCAGCTGCTCGGCGATGCGACCGGCCAGGTGATCGCCCTTGGCGAGCGCGACTGCTCGCTCCAGCGCCGCCACCAGAAGCTCGTCGAGGAGGCGCCCGCTCCGGGCCTGACGGTCGACGACCGAACGCGACTCCACGCCATGGCCGTCCGGATCGCCTCCGCCGCCGGGCTGCGCAACGCCGCCACCGCCGAGTTCCTGCGCGCCCCCGACGGCGCTTTCTGGTTCCTGGAGGTCAACACCCGACTCCAGGTCGAGCACGGCGTGACCGAGCTGGTGAGCGGCCTCGACATCGTCCGCGAGCAGTTCAGCCTGGCCGCCGGGCACCCGCTGTCCGAGGCGGCGGTCGCGGCCGCGGACCGCGCGGCTCGTCCCGATAGTCACGCCATCGAGGTTCGCCTCGCCGCCGAGGACCCGTCGAATGACTTCGCTCCCGGGCCTGGCCGGATCCGACGCTGGGTGATGCCCGCCGGTCCGGGCGTCCGCGTCGACACCGGGCTCGACGTCGGCGACGTCGTCCCGCCCGACTACGACAACCTGGTGGCCAAGATCATGGTCCATGCCGGAGATCGAGGGACGGCGATCGACCGACTCCGCCGGGCCCTCGACGAGACGGAGATCGCCGGGATCCAGACGACCCTGCCGTTCCACCGACACGTGGCCCGCCACGCCGGCTTTCGCGCCGGCGACCTGTCGATCGACTGGGTCGCGGAGGAGTGGGACGGCCCGGCCGACCGAGCCCGGTTCGTGACGGCCGCCGCCGAGGCCGCCGCCGTCGGCCTCGATCGAGCCGCCGGCCGGTTACGACGGCCACGACGGGAGCGCCCGATCGCCGCGCCACCGCCATCCCACGAACGCCTGGCGCACCGCGTCACGCGTCGATGCCATCGACCGGTGGCCGGCATGAGTCGCCGGCGGATCACGGACCGGCGGACCGGGGAACACCTCGCCGACGTCGAGGTCGCCGAGACGCCGCTAGCCCGTGCCATCCACCGACGAGCGGCCGATCGTCCTCGAAGCCTCGACGCCGCCCACGACTCGTGGTCGCCGCGTCCTGGAGGTCGTCATCGGCGGCTGGCGGTTCGTGGTCGAGGCCGAGGATGCCGACCGGGCCGACCTCCGAGCAGCGGGCAACGGCCGGTCGGACCGCCACGGTCCACGACGGACCGACCGAGGTTCGTGCCATCATCCCGGGACGCGTCGTCTCGGTCGCCGTCATGGCCGGCGATGACGTGGCAGCCGGCCAGCGGCTCCTCGCGGTGGAGGCCATGAAGATGGAGAACGAGCTTCGGGCGCCGCGCGACGGGACCGTCGAACGCGTCGCCGTCGCGGTCGGCCAGACCGTCGAGCTCGGCGATCCCCTGGTGGTCATCCGGTGACGCGACCGACACGCCCGACCCGTGAAGGTCCGGACCCCGGCCGCGACCGCTGGCGCGAGACCGATCCGGGCCAAGGCCCTGAAGGGCGCCCCGGAGCGTCGCGAGCCGTTCGAGACCTCATCCGGGATCGTCATCCGCGACCTGTACACGCCCGCCGACACGGCAGCCCTGGACGAGCAGCGGGACCTGGGGCGACCCGGGCGAGTACCCCTTCACCCGTGGCGTCCAGCCGACGATGTACCGCGGCCGGTTCTGGACGATGCGCCAGTACGCGGGGTTCGCGACCGCCGAGGAGACCAACCGCCGCTTCCGCTATCTCCTCGAACAGGGCCAGACCGGGCTGTCGGTCGCCTTCGACCTGCCGACCCAGATGGGCTACGACTCCGACGCCCGCGAAGCGGAGGGCGAGGTCGGCCGGGTCGGGGTCCCGATCTCCAGCCTTGCCGACATGGCCGTGCTCCTCGACGGGCTGCCACTCGCCGAGGTCAGCACCTCGATGACGATCAACGCCACCGCGCCGATCCTCCTCGCGCTCTACGTGGCGGCAGCCGAGGCGCAGGGCGTCGAGCGAGCGGCGATCTCGGGCACGACCCAGAACGACATCCTGAAGGAGTACATCGCGCGGGGCACGTACATCTTCCCGCCACGACCCTCGATGCGGCTGGTGACCGACGTCTTCGAGTTCTGCGCCCGCGAGCTCCCGAAGTGGAACACGATCTCGATCTCGGGCTACCACATGCGCGAAGCGGGGGCGACGGCCGCCCAGGAGCTGGCGTTCACGCTGGCCGACGCGATCGCCTACGTCGACGCCGCCGTCGCGCGCGGGCTCGATGTCGATGACTTCGCCGGCCGGCTCAGCTTCTTCTTCGCCGCCTGGTCGGAGCTGTTCGAGGAGGTCGCCAAGTTCCGGGTCGCCCGGCGGATGTGGGCGACGATCATGAAGGAGCGCTTCGGCGCGACCGAACCCGCGCTCGATGGTCTGCCGGTTCCACGTCCAGACCGCGGGATCGAGCCTGACCGCCCAGTCGGTCGACAACAACGTGGTCCGAACCACCGTCCAGGCGCTCGGCCGCGGTCCTCGGCGGCGCCCAGAGCCTCCACACCAACTCGCGCGACGAGGCGCTCGCGCTCCCGACCGAGGAGGCGGCGCGCCTGGCCCTGCGGACCCAGCAGATCCTCGCCCACGAGGCCGGCGTGACCGAGACGCCCGACCCGCTGGCCGGCTCCTACTACGTCGAGAGCCTGACCAACGAGCTGGAGGCCGCGGCGTGGGCCTATCTCGACGAGATCGAGACGATGGGCGGGACCCTCGCCGCCATCGAGGCCGGCTTCCAGCAGCGCCAGATCCAGGAGGCCGCCTACCGGGTCCAGCGGGCGATCGAGTCCGGGGACCAGGTCGTCGTCGGGGTCAACAAGTTCCGGGACGACGAGATCCACACGCCGCCGCTCCAGAAGATCGATCCCGATGGCGAGCGTCGCCAGGTCGAACGGGTCCGGCGGGTCCGGGCGGAGCGGTCGGCGGCGGCGTGGTCGGCCGCGATGGACGCGCTGGAGGTGACCGCCCGCGGCGACGGCAACCTCCTTCCGCCGATCCTCGACGCCGTCCGCGCCTATGCCACCGTCGGCGAGATCAGCGACCGCCTCCGGGTCGCCTGGGGCGAGCACCGAGAACTCATCACCGTCTGACGCCGAGGGGGATCCGCCATCGGCTGCGCCACCGACCGTCGGGACCCTCGACGATGGCTTCGAGCGCGGTCGCCCGACAGCTGAACGGGAGGGCACCGTCGGCCAGCGCCTCGATCTCGTCGAGCGGTGCGTCGGCGGCCTCGGTGATGGTCAGGTGGGGGATGACGACCTCGAACGCGCCCTCGTACGGCGGGTGCTCCGGGAAGCGTGACGAGACGGCCTCGGTGAGTGCGACGAACGGGTCGGCCGGCTCGGGCGCGAGGTAGACGACGTTCGGGAACCGTCCGACCCTCGCGAACCGCACATCGAATGGCGCGACCGCCGACGCGATGACCGCCAGCTGACGCCGGACCGCCGGATCGAGGGCTGATGGCGACAGGAACGGGAAGAGCACCGTGACGTGCGGTGGGACGCCGAGCCCGGCCGCCCGGTCCCAACGCGACCGAAGCCCGGCGAGCCGACGGCGGGAGCGGGACGCGGACGACGACGGCGCTGGCAGGCTCGGTCGCGGCCATGCCGACAGGGTACGCTGCGCCCATGTCGCCCGCGCCGACCTCGCGCCTCCCCGATCACCTCGCCCGGATCGGCAAGGTCCACCACGTCGCGCTCATCGTCCGGTCGATCGACGACTCGCTCGGGCTCTGGCGCGACGCCCTCACCCTGGAGCTCGAGACCGTGATGGACATCCCGGGCGACCACGTCCGGATCGCGTTCCTTGGCGTGGGTGAGTCCAAGATCGAACTGGTCGAGCCGACCGACGACACGACCGGCGTCGCCCGCTTCCTCGAGAGCAAGGGGGAGGGCTTCCACCACGTCTGCTTCGAGGTGCCGAACCTCGCCGAGGCCCTCATGCGCCTCGAGATCGACGGCATCGAGCTGATCGACTCCGCCCCCCGCCGCGGCGCCGAGGGCCCGGTCGCCTTCCTCCATCCACGCTCGTGCCACGGGGTCCTCGTCGAGTTGATCGAGGCGCCCGGCGGGCCGTCCTGGCGCTCGCTCGGGCTCTGACCCGGCGGGTCAGGCGGGTTTCGTCGCCCGGAGCGAGAACATCAATGGCAATTCGCCCTTGGCATCTGGCGCCAGGCGCCAGTCTCCCTCGCCGTCCTCGACGAGCCACGGCAGTTCCCAGGCAAGGAACGGGTGCTCGACCAGCGCTTCGATCCGCAGGCCGGCGTCCGTCAGCGCGCTGACGATCTCGCCGAGCCCGTGATCCCAGCCGTGCTCGGTGTGCTCACCGACGTCGGCGTCTCGATCCGCGTATGACCCCTTGACTTCGAAGGTCAGCGGCTCAGTGTGTTCCCAGTACGGGTAGGCGAGACGGAGCTCGCCAGGCCCGACATCCTCGTCGGCCATGGCCTGCGCGACCGGGTGGATCTCGGTGATGAAGAAGGTGCCGCCGGGTGCCACGAAATGGGCGATCACCCGGGCCCAGCCACTGATGTCGGGCAGCCAGCCGAGGACGCCGCGCGAGGTGTACACGACGTCGAACGGGCCGTCCAGCGCCTCCGGGAGTTCGTACAGGTTCGATCGGACGAAGCGTGCCTCGGCGAACCCCAGGTCGTCGGCCAGCCGCCGCGCCAGGTCGATCGCCGCGGGGGAGAAGTCCGCACCGGTGACCCGTGCGCCGAGGCGCGCCCAGGAGATCGTGTCGATCCCGAAATGGCACTGCAGGTGCAGGAGCGACTTGCCGCGGACATCGCCGACCATCTCGATCTCGTACGGCCGGATGCGCACGCCGCCGGCCCGGAACGCCTCGAGGTCGTAGAAGTCGCCGGCCGCGTGGACGGCCGTCCAGGCATCCCACAGCGCTTCATTGGCCGCGAACGACGCCTCGTTCCGGCGGACCGTCTCGCTCAGTTGAGTGACCACGCAAAGAGGACGTCGGGAGCCCGATCCGCGGCCTGGCAGAACGCCACGAGCCGCCCCGCGAGATCGCGGATCCAGGGCTTCTCTTCGCGCGGCAGCTCTCCGAGCTCATCCTCGACGAGGTCGATCCAGCGGCCGGCGATAGCGCCCAGGTCCTGGTCCGGGATGCGTGCCACGGTGCCGATCCAGGCGCGGTCGACCCGCTCGATCGTCCGTCCATCACCCTCGCCCGGCCCGTCGAGCTCGAGCCGGGCATCGATGAAATCGGTCGGCTCCGAGGAGCCAGTCACCGATCGAGCCGCCTCCGCGAACAGGTCCAGCCAGGTCGGGTCCAACCCGCTCCCGAGGGCGAGATGGGCCGGGAACCGTCGGGCGTCATCGAGCGCGGCCAGATCGTCCAGTCCGATGACCATCAGGATCTCCGCCGTCTCGCCCGCGATCAGGTCCATCAGCCTGCTCATGGTCGGTCAGCCCCGGTACCCGGCATCGCGGAGGAGCGCCGGGAGCTCCGTGGGCGATCCCGCCACCCGGAACCCGGCGGCCTCGAGCGCGGCCACCTTGGAGGCCGCGGTCCCGGCGCCGCCCGAGATGATCGCCCCGGCGTGGCCCATGCGCTTGCCTTCGGGCGCCGTCCGGCCGGCGATGAAGGCGACCTTCGGGACATCGGCGAGATGGTCGGCCGCCCATGCCGCGGCGGTCTCCTCGGCAGCCCCGCCGATCTCGCCGATGAGGACGATCGCGTCGGTCGCGTCATCGGCCGCGAACAGCTGGAGGACATCGAGGAAGGTCGTCCCGATGATCGGATCGCCGCCGATCCCCACGCACGTCGACTGGCCGACGCCCGCGTCGGTCATCGCCTGGACGGCCTCATACGTGAGCGTCCCGGACCGGCTGACCACGCCCACCCGCCCCTCGCGATGGACCGATCCGGGGATGATCCCGACCTTGGCCGACCCGGGCGAGGTCGCGCCCGGACAATTCGGTCCGATGAGCCTTGACCCTGCCCGGACCACCGCCTCGACCGCCGGGATCATGTCGAGCGCCGGGATCCCCTCGGTGATGCAGAAGATGGTGGCCACACCCGCGGCCGCTGCCTCCATGACCGCATCGGGCGCGCCGGCGGCCGGGACGAAGATGCACGACGCGTTGGCCCCGCTCTGGTGGACGGCCTCGGCGACGGTGTCGTACACGGGGACCGTGCCGTCGAGGGCCGTCTGGCCGCCCTTGCCCGGGGTGACGCCGGCGACGATCCGGGTGCCGTATTCCTGCATGGCGCGGCTGTGGAACTCACCTTCGCGCCCGGTGATCCCCTGGACCAGTAGACGCGTCCCGGGCCCGATGAGGATGCTCACACGGTCGCTCCCCGGGATGCCGCCACGGCCTTGGCCGCGGCCTCGTCGAGCGATGCCGCGGTCGCGAAATGCGCCTCCTCGAGGAGCGCCGCGGCCTCCACCGCGTTCGTCCCGACGATCCGGACGACCATCGGCACGTCGCGGACCTGCTGGGCGCGCGCCTCGATCAGTCCGCGGGCGACCTCGTCGCCACGGGTGATCCCGCCGAAGATGTTGACGAGGATGGCATCGACCTTCGGGTCGCCGAGGATGATCCGCATCGCCGCCGCGACCCGGTCCGAACGCGCCCCGCCACCGATGTCGAGGAAGTTGGCCGGCTCGCCGCCAGCGCGCTTGACCAGGTCCATCGTGGTCATCGCCAACCCGGCGCCATTGACCATGCAGCCGATCGTGCCGTCGAGCTTGATGAAGGTCAGGCCAGCCTCGCGCGCCTCACGGTCGGCCGGGTCCTCCTCATCCGGGTCGCGCAGCGCCTCGAGGTCGGGATGGCGCGGCAGCGCCGAGTCGTCAAGGGTCACCTTGGCGTCGAGGCAGACGAGCCGTTCGACGACCGCCGCGGCGGTGTCGGCTTCACGTACGATCGCGAGCGGGTTGATCTCGACCAGGTCGGCGTCGTAGGCCACCATCGTCCGGACGAGCCCCTTGGCGATCGCCACCGCGGCCTTGAGATGCCCGCCGAGCCCCATCGCGAAGGCGAATTCGCGTGCCTGGAAGTCGAGCAGCCCGAGCATCGGGTCGGCATGGAGGCGGATGATCGCTTCGGGGTGGTCGACCGCCACCTGCTCGATCTCGACGCCGCCCTCGGCCGAGCCCATCAACAGGATCCTGCGCGCCGCCCGGTCGAGGACGGCCGACATGTAGAACTCGCGGGCGATCTCCGCGGCCGGCGCGACCAGGACCTTGCGCACGGGGATTCCCTTGATCTCCATGCCGAGGATCGCGCCCGCCACCCGCTCCGCCTCATCCAGGCTGGCCGCCAGCTTCACGCCGCCCGCCTTCCCGCGCCCGCCCACGAGGACCTGGGCCTTGATGACGACCGCGGAGGCGCCGCCGGCGAGGAACCGTCCCGTCGCTGCGCGGGCCTCGGGGACGGTGTATGCGACCTCCCAGCCGGGGACCGGCAGGCCTTGGGCGACGAGCAGCTTCTTGGCGTCGGCTTCCTGGATCTTCACGCGATGTTGGGCTCCGCACGGGACTGATGGCGGCGGATGGCCGGGGAGGCGAGATGGTAGCCGAGCGGCGCCGCGTGCGACGATGGAATCGGAACGGTCCCGGGGGGTCGCCTCGCCATACTCGGTGAGCGCGACCACATGAGCCGCGCCACCGCCGAGGGGCGTGATGCAGCAGGAACTCGTGGAGCGAGCGCGACGGGGCGATCATGACGCCTTCGCCGAGCTGGCAGGCGCCGCGCTCTTCCGGCTGGATGCCGCCGCCCGGCTCATCCTGCGCGATCCCGATCAGGCCAAGGACGCCGTCCAGGAGACGCTCGTCCGAGCCTGGCGTGACCTGCCCACCCTGCGCAGCCCCGACCGCTTCGACGCCTGGCTCCACCGGTTGCTCTATCGCGCCTGTATCGATGAGGCGCGCCGGCTCCGGCGCCATCGCGTCGACGTGGAGCTCACCCCGATCGATTCACCCCTGGTCGACGACATGACGTCGTCGGTCAGCGACCGCGACCAGCTCGAACGCGGCTTCCGCCGTCTCGAGCCGGAGGCGCGGGCCCTCATCGTCCTTCACCACTATCTCGACCTGCCATTGCCCGAAGTCGCCAGCGTGCTCGGGATCCCGCTCGGGACGGCGAAATCGCGCCTCCACCGGGCGCTCCAGTCGATGCGAGCGGCCCTCGACGCCGATGCCCGACTTCGGTCGGACCTCCCGGAGGGACGACTCGCATGACGTACCACGACGGATTCGACCGGACCGTCACCGAATGGCTCGACGAACAGGCAGGGCACGGCACGCCCGGCTATCTCGACGAGATCCTGACGCGGACGGATCGGACACGACAACGGCCATGGTGGTCGAGCCCCGAAAGGTGGCTCCCCATGCAGTCGACAGCTCGTTTCGCACAGGTTCCGCGGCATGGTCTCTGGGTGCGCTGATCGTCGCTTGGCCTCGTGATCGTCGCCCTCGGCCGTCCGCGCGTCCTGCGCGTTCGATCGGGTCGCGGAAACCGGCACCAGCGCCGTTCGGCGATCCCGTCGGCGGCCCACGGGACCGTTCCTGTATGCGGCCGCGGACGGCGACCTATCGTACGCCCGCGGTTCGCGATCTGACTGCAACGAACAAGACGCATCCGCTGATCGTCGGTCCGGCGACCGACAGCGGCCCGTCCGTCTCTCCGGATGGGACCAAGGTCGCATTCGCCCGCCGCGTCCCTGAGTCCGATTCGGTTGCCACAATGGTGGCCAGCGTCGACGGCTCGAACGTGAAAGAGCTGCCCGGGATGTCGGACCCCCCGCAGTCCATGGTGTGGTCGCCGAACAGCGACCAGCTTGCGGTCGTCGGCATCGTCAACGGCACCCAAGGGCTGTGGACCATCGGTCTCGATGGCCGCAAGAACCTTGTCCAGTTGCACGCCAGCATGAATCAGAGCGACGGCTTCGGCCGGACGGTCTCCGACTGGCTCCACGCGGATGCGGATCACCGGGTGCCGGCACACCTCGACGCGATCTTGCGGCGAACCCGGACCGAGCGACAACGGTCGGCATGGTCGAGCCTCGAAAGGTGGCTTCCCATGGAGACGACTCTTCGCATCGCCCCGACACCCTGGTCCGCCTGGCTGCTGGTCGCGGTGGCACTCATCGTGGCCATCGGCGCCGCCGTCATCGCCGCCGGTGCCTGGCCGCGCCGACCCGACCCGTTCGGTCCGGCTCGCAACGGCGACCGTCGTGTATGGCGGCCGATGGACGGCGACATCTACGCCCTTGACACTCGCCACCGGACAAGTCGCAGCGCGCTCATCGTCGGGACGGAGCGACCGACATGCGCGCCCGTCCGTCTCGCCGGATGGTATCGCGGATCGCGTTCGCTCGCGAGGGCGACGGCGATGGACCATCTGGTCCTCGATGGTGGCCAACGCCGACGGCTCTATCGATGCTACCCGGTGTCCGACCGCCATCGCCGAGCTCACGTGGCTGCTGGTCGCCGACGGGTCGCGCTGCCGTGCGTCGACGCGCATCGTCGACGACATCCGACGCTGTGACCATCTATCCCTCGATGGGACCGCACGACCGTCCGTCGCAGCCACCGGGCGAAGCGAACGAGATCATCGACGCCCGCATGGCGACCCAACGGCCAGGAGATCGTCTTCCTCGGCAGCGGCGTATGGCCGCTCGATCGGGCCTCTACCTCGTGCGATCCGATGGCACTGGACTGCGTCTGATCGCCCCAGCCACCTTCGACGGTCCGACCGACTTTCGCTGTCGCCGGACGGCAGCCAGGTCGCCTACACGATCGGTGCGCGACACGGCAGATCCATGTCGTGGATCGTCGATACCGGGGCGGACCGCCTGGTCGCCTTCGACGGGACGGCGGCCCGACATGCGACCGCACTGGTCGCCGGACGGGACCAAGCTCGTCTTCGAGCGGTCCAGCGGCGATACCTTCCAGCTGATGATCGGGTCCGTCACCGGCGGGCCAGTCACCGGCATCGGCCCGACACGACCCGACAAGACCGGCGGCGCCGACGTCCAGTTCTCGCCCGACGGCACCCGGCTCATGGCGTACTACAACGCCGACCGGACGTCCTGGCTGCTCGATCCGGGCGGCGGTCCCGGCACCCAGCTGGCGTACGAGCGCCATCTCGCCCCCCACCTGGCAGCGTCTGGCGCGCTGAAGCCAGGCGCCACCATGCGATGCGGCCGGCCTCCCCTCGTGGCCGGCCGCATCCGGTCCCGGTGCGCGGCTACAATCGGGCCATGGCCCACCGTGTCACCCTGATCCCCGGCGACGGCATCGGTCCGGAGCTGGCGGAGGCGACCTGCCGCGTCCTCGATGCGACCGGGATCGGCTTCGAGTGGGAGCCGGTCGAGGCCGGCGAAGCCGCGATCGAGGAGCACGGCACGCCCCTGCCGGACTCACGTCCTCGAGTCGGTGAAGCGCAACAAGGTCGCGCTCAAGGGCCCGATCACGACCCCCGTCGGTTCCGGGTTCCGCAGCGTCAACGTGGCCCTCCGCCAGGCGCTCGACCTGTACGCCAACCTGCGACCCGCGCGCTCCATGAAGGGCCTCGACACCCGCTACGAGGACGTCGATCTCGTCATCGTCCGCGAGAACACCGAGGACCTCTACGCCGGCATCGAGCACATGGTCGGCCGTGATGCCGCCGAGAGCATCAAGATCATCACCCGGGCCGCCTCGGAGCGGATCGCGCGCTTCGCGTTCGACTACGCCGTCGCGAACGACCGTCACACGGTCACCGCGGTCCACAAGGCCAACATCATGAAACTGTCCGACGGGCTCTTCCTCGAGAGCTGTCGGACGGTCGCGGCGGACTACGAGGGTCGTATCGCCTTCGAGGACCGCATCGTCGACAACATGTGCATGCAGCTCGTCCAGAAGCCGGAGCTGTACGACGTCCTCGTCCTGCCGAACCTGTACGGCGACATCGTCAGCGACCTGGCGGCCGGGCTGGTCGGCGGGCTCGGCGTCGCGCCCGGGCGCCAACATCGGGACCGATGGCGCCGTGTTCGAACCGGTCCATGGCTCCGCGCCGAAGTACGCCGGCCAGGACAAGGCGAACCCGACCGCGATGATCCTGTCCGGGGCGCTGATGCTGCGCCACCTCGGCTACCCGAGCGACGCGACCCGGCTCGAGACCGCCGTCCGCGAGATCATCGCCGAAGGAACCTCGACGACCTACGACCTGGGCGGCACGCGCAGGCACGGCCGCCTTCGCGGACGCGGTCATCGCCCGTCTCGGCGCGACCCCGGCGATCCCGTGACCGGGCTGCCCGCCAGCCTTCGGGTCCCGCGCAAGCCGCCGGGGACCGAGGCGCCCGGCTTCGGGCTCACCCGGCGGGTCGACCGCTGGTGGGTGGCGCCCACCGTCCAGGGCACGCTGTTCACGATCCTGGCCGGCTACCTGTTCTTCTCCGGGATCGTCTGGACGCCGCTGTTCGGGACGGCCTACGAGGTCGACGGCTACCTGTCGCCGCTCTTCTCGCCGCTCATCGCGCCGGCCTGGCTACCGTGGTTCATCAGTCCGGGGCTATTGATCCTGTGGATCCCGCTCGGCTTCCGGGCGACCTGCTACTACTACCGGAAGGCCTACTACCGGTTCTACTTCGCCGACCCGCCGGGCTGCGCGGTGGGGGAGCCGACGATCCACCGCAAGTACGCCATGGAGACCCATCTCCCGTTCGTCCTCCAGAACTTCCACCGCTATTTCCTGTACCTCGCGTTCGTGCCGCTGACATTCCTGTGGATCGACGCCGTCCTGTCGCTGGTCCCCCCGAGCGGGCCCCGGCTCGGCCTCGGGAGCGTCATCTTCTTCGTCAACGTGGCGCTGCTGTCGGGCTTCTCGCTGTCCTGCAACTCGCTCCGCCACATCGCCGGCGGCCGCCTGGATTGCTTCTCGTGCACGCGCGCCCAGCGGACGCAGTACTCGTTGTGGCAGCGCCTGACGACGCTCAACCGGCACCACATGGCGTGGGCCTGGATCAGCTTCATCTCGGTGGCGATGACCGACCTCTACGTCCGGCTCCTGGCGATGGGCGTCATCACCGACCCGGCGATCCACTTCTAGGCGCCCGCGATGACCCTCGCCGCGTCGACCACGAAACCCCAGGTCCGGCCGCACGAGGTCGTCGTCATCGGGGCGGGCGGGGCCGGTCTGCGGGCCGCCATCGAAGCGAAGATGGCCGGGGCGGACGTCGGGCTCGTCTGCAAGTCGCTGCTCGGCAAGGCCCACACCGTGATGGCCGAGGGTGGCGTCGCGGCAGCCCTGGCCCACGTCGCACCGGAAGACTCATGGCAGGTCCACTTCCGCGACACGATGGTCGGCGGCAAGCTGCTGAACAACCCCCGGATGGCGGAACTGCACGCCGAGGAGGCCCCGGCGCGGGTCCGTGAACTCGAGCTGTGGGGCGCCGTCTTCGATCGGACCGCGGACGGCCGGATCCTCCAGCGGCCGTTCGGCGGACACTCCCATCCGCGCCTCGCCCACGTCGGCGACCGGACGGGCCTCGAGATGATCCGGACCCTCCAGGACCGCGCGGTCGCCCTTGGCATCCCGGTCTACATGGAATGCACGATCAGCCGCCTGATCACCGGGAGCAGCGGCGTGAGTGGTGCGTTCGGATACTGGCGGACGAGCGGGATTCCGATCGTCTTCCCGGCTAAAGCGATCGTGCTGGCGACGGGTGGCATCGGCAAGGCCTACGAGGTGACCTCCAACTCGTGGGAGTACAGCGCCGATGGCCAGGCGCTCGCCTACGCGGCCGGCGCCGAGCTCATCGACATGGAGTTCGTCCAGTTCCACCCGACCGGGATGGTCTGGCCGCCGGGCGTCAGGGGACTGCTCGTGACCGAGGCCGTCCGCGGCGAGGGCGGGATCCTGCGCAACAAGGACGGCGAGCGGTTCATGTGGAAGTACCTCCCCGAGGAGCGGCGCGCCGAGTACGCCGCGACCGACGAGGAGGCCGCCCGCTGGGTCACGGCGCTGTCCGAGGGCCAGCCGACCGACGCCCGCCGTCCGCCGGAGCTGTCGACCCGCGACAACGTGGCGAGGGCCATCTACACCGAGGTCCGCGAGGGTCGCGGCTCACCGCACGGCGGCGTCTTCCTCGACATCAGCTACCTGCCGGCGGCCACCGTCCGGCGCAAGCTGCCGTCGATGTACGAGCAGTTCAAGGAGCTGGCCGATGTCGACATCACGGCCGGGCCGATGGAGGTCGGGCCGACGACCCACTACGTGATGGGTGGGATCCGGGTCGAGGCGGAGACAGGCGCGACCTCCGTTCCGGGGTTGTTCGCCGCGGGCGAGGTGGCCGGCGGGATGCACGGCGCGAACCGGCTCGGCGGCAACTCGCTGTCGGACCTGCTCGTGTTCGGGGCGCGCACCGGTGGGGCGGCGGCCGCCCACGCGTCGGCGACCGGGGACGCGCCGTACCTCGACCCGGTCCAGGTCCAGGCCGCCGTCGCCGAACTGGCCGCGCCGCTGGAACGGATCGCGGGGGAGGACCCCTACGCCATCCAGCGCGACCTCCAGGCGACGATGCAGGGACTGGTCGGGATCTTTCGGGTGGAGGCCGATCTCGACGAGGCGCTCGGCCGGCTGGCCGAACTCCGCCGTCGGTTGGGGAGCGTCAGCGCGAGCGGCGGCCGGACCTACAACCCGGGCTGGAACCTCGTCTTCGAGCTCGACAACCTGCTGACCATCTCCGAGGCCATCACCCGCAGTGCCCTCCTGCGCACCGAGAGCCGCGGCGCCCACAGCCGGCTCGACCATCCCGACACCGACGACGCCCGCTGGGGCACCGTCAATAGCGTCGTCGCGCGCGCCGCCGACGGCGCGATGTCGGTGGCCACCAGGCCGCTGCCGACGATGTCGGACGAGCTGCGCAGCCTGCTCGGTCCGAGCACCCACTGACGACGGAGGATCGGATGCCAGCCGCTCACCTGCGAGTCTTCCGCGGCAGCCCGGGCGAGGAGGGTCACTTCGACGAGTTCGACGTCCCGGTCGAGGAGGGGATGGTCGTCCTCGACGCCCTCCACTGGATCCAGGGACACGAGGCCCCGGACCTCGCCGTCCGCTGGAACTGCAAGGCGGCGAAATGCGGGTCGTGCAGCGCCGAGGTCGACGGACGCCCGCGCTTGACCTGCAAGACGCGGATGTCCGACTTCGACCTCGACCAGCCGATCACCGTCGAGCCGATGCGCGCCTTCCCGCTGGTCCGCGACCTGGTCACCGACGTGTCATGGAACTACGAGGTCAACAAGACGATCGAGCCGTTCACGCCACCGACCGACCTGGCGCAGGAGGACTGGCGCTGGCAGCAGGAGGACATCGAACGGGTCCAGGAATACCGCAAGTGCATCGAGTGCTTCCTGTGCCAGGACGTCTGCCACGTCCTGCGCAACCACGAGACCGCCAAGCCGTTCATGGGCCCGCGCTTCCTCGTCCGGGCCGCCGGTCTCGAGATGCACCCGATCGACCAGGCGGACCGTCGCGGCTACCTCAAGGACAGCGGCGGGATCGGCTACTGCAACATCACGAAATGCTGCACCGAGGTTTGCCCGGAACACATCAAGATCACCGACAACGCGATCATCCCGCTCAAGGAGCGGGTCGCCGACGCGTACTACGATCCGATCCAGTGGGCGTGGCGGAAGCTCCGCGGCCGAGGTCCGGACTCGGGCGCCGGCACCGAGCTGCCCGTCCTGCAGGGATCGCCGCCGCCCGATCAGGCGCCGGATTGAGCGATACGCTGTTCCCCGATCTTGAACCCGACGCCACCGACGACCCACCCCGTGGACGCGTGGCCCGCGGCTTCGTCATCCGAACCGATGGTGCCGCGCGTGGCAACCCGGGGCCGGCGTCGCTCGGCGCAGCGCTGTACGACCTCGGCCGTCCGGACGCGCGCGACGACCGTGCGACGCCGGACGCCTCGATCTCCGACTTTCTCGGGATCCAGACCAACAACGTGGCCGAGTACACGGGCGTGGTCCGGGCCCTGGCCCTGGCCGAGCAGCTTGGGGCCCGGGAGGTCCACCTGCTGCTCGATTCGAAGCTGATCGTCGAGCAGCTCGCCGGCCGGTGGCGGGTGAAGGACGCCAAGCTCATCCCGCTCTGGACGGCGGCCCGCCGGACCCTGTCGGGCTTCGAGCGGTGGTCCGCGACCCACGTCCCGCGGGCCCTGAACTCCGTGGCGGACGCGCTGGCCAACGACGCCATCGACCGGGTCGCGAGCGGCGGACCCGCATCCGTTGTCCAGGCGCCCCGGCGACTGATCGGGTGGTCTGGCCGGCGGAAGCGGCCCGAGGGCGTACCATCGGTCGGTCAGCGAGGCGGTCGGATGGTCGCGCGTGACGATCGGGGCGACCCGCTCGATGCGTGAGGAAAGTCCGAGCTCCCCAGCGCAGGGTGGCGGGTAACGCCCGCCCGCCGTGAGGCGAGGACCAGTGCCACAGTGACGATGCCGATCGGCGGCGCAAGCCGTCGGGCGGAGTGAAACGGGCAAACTCCACCCGGAGCAAGGCCAAATAGGAGGGCGCAACCCGCGGGCGGGCAACCGTCAGCGGGGGAGAGGTGCGCTGCCCAGCCCTCGGGTCGGCCGCATGAGCCGTCGGGCGACCGGCGGCCCCAGATGGATGGCCATCCCCGCTTGCCGCAAGGCACGGCGGGACAGAACTCGGCTTACAGACCGCCTCGCTGACGTTCGCTCGCTGACCTGGCGGGCCATTCCCGCGTTGTCGCCTCCGCGCGCTCGCTCACGCACCTTCAGGTGCGCTCGCTCCCGTGCTCGACTCCGCCTTGGACTGACCTCGCCATCTCAGCGAGCGGTCAATCCTCGTCCGGGCGGAAGATGTGGGGCGCGATGCAGGCGTTGCAGATCGGGGTCGCCGCCTCGAGGTCGCCGAGCGGGATGGGGACCTTGCGATCGGGGTACAGGCACTCGACGTCGTAGATCCGGTCGCCGCTCGATTCCACGTTGATCAACCGCCGGAACGTGCAGCGCTTGATGCGGTGCGGCGCCAGGTGAAAGGCGTCGGGCTGCGGCGGGATCACGGGGAGCGGGAGTGCCATATCTCGGTCGTGGAACCCCTGGAACGCTGTCGTGCGGACCGTCCGCCCGACTATGGCGCCGGAGCCTAGCACCGACCTGTGCATGACGGCAACACGCGAAAGGTACTAGACTCCGCGCCGTTCCACCCACGGGGCAAGGGAGGGCGCGTGTACGACGATCCGGCGACGGGACTGCCGCAGCATGCTCCGATCGATCTCGATCATCGCGCCGACCCTGAGACATGGACCATGGCGCGCCCGTGGTCGGCGGCTGACGAACGGTCCGCCAAGGACTGGGTCTGCCCCTTCCTGCGGGCGATCGACGAGGACGATCGACTCGGTGCGCCGGTCGAGGCGCCCCATCCGGCCAACCGCTGCGTGGCCCTGCGCGACCCGGTGCCCCAGTCGCTTCGCCAGCAGGAGCTCGTCTGCCTGACGAGCGGCCACGTCAACTGCCCGCGCTACCTGCGTGGCTCGCACGGCACCACCGAACCGCTCACTCGCGCCTCGGCGACTCGCACGGTCACGCCCGCCACATCCGGAGCGATCGCGCTTCTCCTGGTCGCGTTCGTGGCATCGATCGTGTTCGTGGTGGCCAACGACGGGATGACCCTGCAGGTCGCCGCGGTGCCGACCCCGACGGCATCCGGGAACGTGCTGGGCGTCATCGAGACCGAGGCCCCGACGGCGGAGCCGACGCCGGGCCTGACGACCGCCCCGAGCGCACCCGCGACGACGGCCCAGACGCCGAGCCCGAGCCCGACCCCGCTGCCCGCACGCGAGCCCGACACCCGAACCGACGCCCGAACCGACGCCGACACCTACCCCCGAACCCACGGCGACCCCGAAGCCGACCAAGAAGCCGTCGTCGAACCGCTACGACCTGCTGACGCCCTGCCCGGACCAGCCTGACTGCTGGGTCTACCGGATCCGGTCGGGGGACAACCTGTACAGCATCGTCAACTACTTCGGCGTGTCGCTGGCGACGGTCCGGTCGTGGAACCCCTGGACGGCCGACGGGTTGAAGGTCGGCCGCGGCCTCCGGATCCCACCCCCGACCCGCTAGGGAACTCGGGCCGGCCCGAAACGGGCAAACGTACGCGGTATGCATCCCAGGCATGGGAATCGCCTTGGACGAGCGTGGCCACCCCCCTGATTCGACAGATTCGGGGCATCGCCAAGCGTGATCGAGCCCGATCTGATGCCTGAGACGCCTACGGGCGACGAACGTGGCGGCCGCGAGCCCCAACGCGGCGAGTAGCGGCGGTCCGCCCGGGGCCGCGCCCCTTCCCAGTACGAAATCCGCCTTGACGTGGCCGGTTTGCTCGCTATCATGCAGCGAAGTGGTGAGAAGTGGTGAGAAGTGGGGAAACAGAACCCCGATCGCCCAGCCCACACGTCGCAGGGGTAGGCCCGACAGGTGTTCACCGGCGAGTACCGGCACACGGTGGACGACAAGGGACGGATCGCCGTCCCTGTGAAGTTCCGCGCCCAGCTCGACCCGGGATCGATGGTCTCGGGCTGGCTCGACGACTGCCTCGCGATCCATCCCAAGGCCGTCTGGGACGACCTGTCGGAGAAGGTCGCCGCCCTGCCGATCACCGATCAGAAATCGCGCCTCTTCCAGCGCTTCGTGTTCTCACGAGCGCTCGAGGCCGAGATGGACAAGCAGGGCCGGGTCTTGCTCCCGGCCTACCTGCGCGAGTCGATCGGCCTTGGCGGCGACGCCGTGGTCGTCGGGTCGCGCGATCACGCGGAGATCTGGGCACCCGACCGGTGGGACGCCTACCGACGCGCGCTCGACGACCCGCAGGAGCTGGCCAGGGCCTTCGAAGGACTCGGGATCTAGCTCCCACCACATGCGCTTCTGGGATCCGCTCGGGATCCGATTCGTTCGGGATGGAGGAGAGATGCACGAAGGGCACCTGCCGGTGCTGGTGGATGAGGTCATGGAGATGCTCGCCCCTGCGCCCGGCAGCCTTCACATCGA
Organism: uncultured Chloroflexia bacterium; assembly: GCA_963746865.1. Lineage (GTDB taxonomy): Bacteria > Chloroflexota > Limnocylindria > Limnocylindrales > CSP1-4 > SPCO01. Next base: position 1,032,671 of record CAVVDB010000003.1, on the reverse strand, counting down.
TACCACCCTGGGCGGCGGTGGGCACACCGAGCGGATCCTGGAGGCGTCCAGTCCTGACGGTCGGCTCCTCGGCCTCGATGCCGACCCAGCCGCGGTCGCTCGGGTCGGGACGCGCCTGGGACCGCGCTACGGCGACCGGCTCGTCCTCCGCCAGGCGAACTTCCGCGAACTCGCCGAGGTCGGGCCGGCCGCCGGGTTCGGGGCGGTCGACGGCTGCCTGTTCGACCTGGGGCTGTCCAGCTTCCAGCTGGCCGACCGCGAGCGTGGCTTCGGGTTCCGCGCCGGCGGTCCGCTGGACATGCGCTTCGACTCGACGCAGGGCGTCCCGGCTGCCGAGCTCCTCGCGTCGCTCGACGCCGCCGAACTGACCGCCCTGTTCCGTCGCTACGGGGAGGAGCCCAAGGCGCCGCGCATCGCCCGGGCGATCATCGACGCCCGCCGCGTCGCGCCGATCGCCACCGCCGAGGACCTGGCGGCCCTCATCGAACGGGTCCTCCCGCCGAACCCTCGCCAGCCCCGCCGGACCCACCCCGCGACGAGGGTCTTCCAGGCGCTGCGGATCGCGGTGAACGAGGAGCTCGACGCCCTGCTGGCCGGCCTGGCGGCTGCCCTGGACCTCCTCCGCCCGGGCGGCCGACTCGTGGTCCTGAGCTACCACTCGCTCGAGGACCGGATCGTCAAGCGGTTCATCCAGGCCGAACGGCGGGGTTGTGTCTGCCCGCCGGAGCTGCCGGTCTGCGTCTGCGGACGGAACCCCCGCCTGCGACTCGTCACGACCCCGTCGCTGACCCCGACGGCCTCGGAGGTCGCCGCCAATCCACGTGCCCGAAGCGCCCGCCTGCGAGCCGCCGAGCGACTCGCCGCCTAGCCCCAGGATCGGAAGGAGGAGTCCCGTGAGCAAGCGCCACACATCGAGTCGTCGAAAGACCTATGGCCGTCGCCAGCACGAGGTACGCGAGCGCCAGGACCGCGGCCAGCACGCCGAGGGCTTCGAGTTCGAGCTCGGTGATTGGGGCTCGGCGGCCCAGGCCGACCCGCTCGGCTTCCTCGATCCGCGCAGTCCGCGCATCCGCTTCGCGCTCGGCGACTGACCGGTGGCCGTCTACGAGGGCGCCCGCCCTCGCACGATCGCCCTGCCCCGCGGTCCGCGGATCGCCGCGGGACCGACGCTCGAACGACGGCGCGTCCGCGGCGCGTTCCGGGCCGGTCGTCGGACGAACCGGCTCGGTCTCGTCCTGGGCGGGATCGTGGTCGCCTTCATGCTCGCCTTCTTCTCGCTCGCCCAGCAGGTCCGGGTGACCGCGACCAGCCTCGACATCGGGCGGCTCGAGCTCGAGCGGCAGCGCCTCGAGGACGCCGCCCTGGACGTTCGCTCCGATCTGAACCGGCTGGGTCGCGAGCCGGCCATCCGCAAGCAAGGGATCGACGCCGGGCTCGGCCAGTTGTCCGAACCGATCATCCTGCCGGCCCGCTAGGCGATCGACCGACCGATGCTGGGCCGAACCGATTCGCGCCGCCGCCACCTCTTCCTCCTCGGCGTCTTCATCGTCGGCTCGGTCGCGCTCACGGCCAGGCTCGCGTATTGGCAGGTCATCGATCGGGACCGGCTCGCCTCCGAGGCGCTCGCCCAGACGACCGTCACGATCGACGTCCCGAGCCGCCGCGGCGATATCTACGACCGGACCGGGACGGTCGTCCTGGCCACGACGGTCATGCGCGAGCGACTGGTGGCGGCGCCGGACCAGCTCACGCCCGAGCGACGGCGCTCGACGGTCGCCGAACTGACCCGGATCCTCGAGCTCGACGCCGCCGCCGTCGGTGGCCCTCCGCGACCGCCTCGCCGGCGACGCGAAGTACCTGATCCTGCGGCACGACATCGAGCGTGCGGTGGCCGACCAGATCCGGACCGCCATCGCAGAGAAACGGGCGTTCGCCCTGACCCTCGAACCCGAGGCGGAGCGGGTCTACCCGCAATCGGGGGGCGGTCCCGATTCGACGCTTGCGGCGCACCTCCTCGGCTTCGTCAATCGCGAAGGAGCGGGCCAGTACGGCATCGAACAGTCGTACCACGCGACGCTGGCCGGTCAGTCGCGGATCCTCCTCGCGCAGCGCGACGGCAGCGGCCAGGCACTGCTCGACGAGGCCACCGTGTCGCGGACGGGTGAACCGGGGACGGACCTTCGCCTGACGATCGACGCCGGCCTCCAGTTGCGGGTCGAGCAGGAGCTCCTTGCCGCTTGGGTCGCCGATCGTGCCAAGCGAGCGTCGGCGGTCGTGATGGATCCGTATACCGGCGAGATCTACGCGATGGCGACCTACCCTGCCTACGACGCCAACGACTACAAGACGATCGCGTCGGAGGATCCGGGCCGGTTCGTCGACCCGATCGTGTCGACGGTCTACGAGCCCGGGTCCGTGTTCAAGATGATGACCGCGGCCGCGGCCCTCGAGGCCGGCACGGTCACCCCGTCCACGCGGATCAAGGACGTCGGGACCCTCAAGCTCGACAAGGGCAAGACGAAGATCGACGACGCCGACCGCAAGGGGATGGGCTGGATGTCGTTCGAGGACGGGATCGCCTATTCGCGCAACGTCGTGGCGGCCAAGGTCGCCCTGGGCCTCGGCAAGACGACCCGCGAATCGTCGACGCTGCTCCACGACATGTGGCTCCGGCTCGGCTACGGCCAGCCGACCGGGATCGACGTCGCAGGCGAGGTCGGCGGGATCGTCCGCGACCCGGCGCTCACCACGTGGCGCGAGATCGACCTGGCCAACGGCGCATTCGGACAGGGTGTCGCGGTCACCCCGATCCAGCTCGCGATGGCCTACGCCGCGCTGACCAATGGCGGAACGATCGTCCAGCCCCATGTCGTCAAGGCCGTCGGCGACCACGATGTCAACGTCGCCCAGCGCGGCCAGGTCGTCGATGGCGCCCTGTCGACGACGCTCATCAAGATGATGCAGCACGTCGTGACCGAGGTCCCGTTCTATCGCGATCGGACGCTCGTGCCCGGCTACGACGTTGGTGGCAAGACCGGCACCGCCCAGATCTGGGACCCGGCGGCCAACGGCGGCCGGGGCGCCTGGAAGCACAACCTCTTCAACTACTCGTTCGTCGGATTCATCGGTCGCGAGACGGGCGTCCCGGACCTCGTCGTCGCGATCCGCATCGAGGAAGCCAAGCCGACGGTCGTCAAGGTCGGCCGGCTGGAGATGCCGGTCATGTCGTTCGAGCTCTTCCGGCGCATCGCGACCGATGCCATCACGACGCCCGACCTCCTCGTCGACCGGCCGGCGAACGTGACGTCGACCACGGTCCGGTGAGCCGGGCCTATGCGACACTGGCGACCGTGACCGACGTCGAACCGTCGACCGCGGGGGCAGGGCCGTCCAGCTCGCCCGCGCTGAGCGCCGAGGACCTCGTCCGCCTGACCGGCGGCCGGCTGCTCGCCCGGTCGGAGCGACCCATCCGCGGCGCCGCCGTGGACTCCCGCCTGGTGACCGCCGGCGAGGTCTTCGTGGCCCTGCCCGGTGAACGAGCCGACGGACACGCCTTCGTCGCCGATGCGGTCGCCCGTGGAGCGGCCGCGCTGATCGTGACGCGGCCGCTGGCGGATCCCGCGGCCCTCGGCGACGTGACCGTGATCCGCGTCACGGACGCCCTGTCCGCGCTCGGCTCGGTCGCGACCGGCTGGCGTCGGCGGTTCGACCCGCTCGTGGTCGGCGTCACCGGGAGCATCGCCAAGACCTCGACCAAGGAAGCCGTGGCGACGGTCCTTGCCGGCCGCTTCCGAACGCTGCGCAGCGAAGGCAACCAGAACAACGAGATCGGCCTCCCGCTGACCCTCATGCGCCTCGGGCCGGAGCACGAGGCCGCGGTCCTCGAGATGGGGATGTACGTCGGCGGCGAGATCGCCGACCTGGCGCGCATGGCGCGGCCGCGGATCGGGGTGGTGACCGCCGTCCAGCCGGTCCACCTCTCGCGGATCGGATCGATCGAGGCCATCGAGGCGGCCAAGGGGGAACTCGTGGAGGCGCTTCCCCCGGACGGGACGGCCATCCTCAACGCCGACGACCCGATCGTCCGCCGGATGGACGTCCGAACCCAGGCCAGGAGCGTGACCTACGGGTTCGCCCCCGACGCCGACATCCGGGCGGAAGGGGTGACCTCGGCCGGTCTCGACGGGATGCGCTTCGTCCTCCACGCGGACGGAGCCAGCCGGTCGGTCGTCATCCCCACCCTGGGCCGCCTGTCCGTGCACAACGCCCTCGCCGCCGCGGCGGTCGGCCGGGCGGCCGGCCTGTCGATCGACGAGATCGCGGCCGGTCTTGCCCGTGGCTGGTCGGCGGCGCACCGGATCGACCTCGTCCGTCTCGGTGGCGTGACCCTGGTCGATGACACCTACAACGCCTCGCCGCGCTCGATGATCGCGGCGCTCGACCTCCTGGCGGGGCTGCCGGGCCGGCGTGGGGCGGTGCTCGGTGAGATGCTCGAGTTGGGCGACGGCGCGGACGAAGGTCATCGCGCGGTCGGGGGGGCCGCCGCGCGTACCGTCGAGTGGTTGGTCGTCGTCGGCGACGGTGCGGCCGGGATCGCGGACGGCGCCGTTGCGGCGGGGATGGACCCGGCGAGGGTCGTCCGAGTCCGCGATGCCGAGGTCGCCCTGGAGGTCATCCCGCCGAGGTTGCGCGATGGCGATGTCGTCCTGTTGAAGGCGTCGCGCGGGGTCGCGCTCGAACGCGTCGTCGACGGCCTTCGACGGGAGCTTGGTGGCGGACCCGCCCGGTGACGGTCGAACTGATCCAGGGCCTCCTGCTCGCCTTCGCGCTGATCGTCATCTTCATGACCCCGTACATCCGCCTGCTTCACGCGCTCGGCTTCGGCAAGCGGATCCGGGCGGAGGGCCCCGAGAGCCACTACGCGAAGGAGGGGACCCCGACGATGGGCGGCCTCCTGATCGTCGGCGTCGTGGTCGCGATCTACTTCTTCCTGCGCGGGGGACCCGACGCCTCGACCTTCGCACCGCTGGCCGCGCTGGCCGGGGTCGGCGCTCTCGGCGCCTTCGACGACTACCTGAACGCCAGGACCGGGGAGGGGATCCGGGTCCGCCAGAAACTCATCTGGCTGACCGTCGTGGCGTTCGTGGCGGCCTGGCAGATCCAGCAGACCTACGACATCAACCAGATCGCCGTCCCGTTCGTCGGGAAGGTCGACATCGATCCGCGCGTCTACGTGGTGTTCGCCGCGTTCGCCATCGTCGCGGCCGCCAACGGCGTCAACATCACCGACGGTCTCGACGGGCTGTCGGGCGGGACGCTAGCCATCGCGTTCGTGGCCTACATGATCATCGCCCTGCTCAATACGCCGGCCCAGCCGAACCTCGCATTGCTCTGCTCGCTCATCATCGGCGCGCTGCTCGGGTTCCTGTGGTTCAACGTCCACCCGGCGCAGATCTTCATCGGGGATTCGGGGGCCCTGTCGCTCGGCGCCACGCTCGCGGTCACCGCGCTCATCACCGGCCAGATCCTCGTCCTGCCGCTGATCGGCATCATCTTCGTGATCGAGACCCTGTCGGTCATCCTGCAGGTCGGCTACTTCAAGGTGTCGGGCGGCAAGCGCCTCTTCCGGATGAGCCCGATCCACCACCACTTCGAGCTCGGCGGCTGGGACGAGGAGAAGATCACGATCCGGTTCTGGATCGTCGGCATCCTGGCCGCGCTGCTCGGCGTCACGCTCTTCCTGGCCTACCTGAGCCGGTTCGGATGACGGCGATGACGACCCGTCCGGTCGATCTCGACGCGCTGACCGTGGACGGGATCCGCGTCCGGCGCCCTGCGCGACCTCCCGGTCACGGTCCTCGGGCTCGCCCGCAGCGGTCTGGCGCTGGCCCGCTTCCTGGCCGATGCCGGGGCACGGGTGACGGTCTACGACGGTCGCCCGGCCGCCGACCTTGCGGATGTGATCGAGGCCCTTGGCGATCGCGACGTGACCCTCGCACTCGGACCGGACGTCGATCCGGCGAGTTCGTGGGCCGACGCGACCCTGGTCGCGACCTCACCGTCGATCACGCCCGACTATCCGACGACCGAGCCGCGACTGCGCGCCGCGCTCCGTGGGCTGGTCGATGCCCGTGCCGGTGGCGCTCCGGACGCTCCGGCCCTCGTATCCGAGGCGGACCTCTTCCTTCGCCTCTGTCCGGCGCCGACCATCGGCGTGACCGGCACCAAGGGCAAGACGACGACATCGACCCTGACGGCGGCGCTGCTCGCCAGCGACCCCGATCATCCCGTCGTGCTGGGCGGCAATCTCGGGATCCCGATCGTCGAGCGGCTGCTCGAGCTGACCCCGTCGCACCGGGTCGTCGACGAGCTGTCCGAGCTCCAGCTGCCGACCCTGTCTCGGGGAACGACGGTCGCGGTCTACACGAACGTCACCTCGGACCATCTGGACCGCCACGGGTCGCTCGACGCCTACCGCGCCGTCAAGCGTCGCCTCGCCGACCTCGTGGACCCGGCCGGCGCGCTCATCCTCAACCTCGATGACCCGCTGGTCGCCGGGTACGCCGCCGCGGCTCGGGCGAGGGTGGTCGGCTATCGCCGGGGGATGCCGGCGCACGGGTGGTCTCGGCGTCGTCGACGGCTGGATCGTGGCCGACGACGTCGAGCGCCTGGCGCTCGCCGGGGGTGGCCATGCCGCCGCCGGGTCGGACGGCCGGATCATGCCGATCGAGCGAGCTCGCCGTCCCCGGCGCCCATAACGTCTCCAACGCGCTCGCGGCGGTTGCGGTCGCGCTCGCGTTCGGCCTGGCCGCCGACGCGATCCGGTCGGCTGCGGCGACCTTCACCGGCGTCGAGCACCGTCTCGAATCGGTCGCGCTCATCGACGGCGTCAGGTTCATCAACGACTCGCAGGGGACCCAGCCCGATGCCGTGGTGGCGGCGTTGCGCGCCTTCGACCCGCCGATCGTCCTCATCGCCGGCGGTCGCGACAAGGGGATCGACCTGACCGCCCTTGCCCCGGTGGTCGCCGAGCGGGCGACGGCCGCCGTCCTGATCGGCGAGAGTGGCCCGGCGCTCGGAGCCGCCTTCCGGGCGGCGGGCCTGGCCCGGACCGAAACGGCCAGCGATCTCGAAGACGCCGTCCGGCGAGCCGACGCGATCGCCCGTGGATCGCGTGGCGCGGACGGACGGTCCGGCGACCGTCCTGCTGAGTCCGGCCGCGGCCAGCTTCGACATGTTCGTCGACTACGCCGCGCGTGGTCGAGCGTTCAAGGCCGCCGTCGCCGCGCTGGCCGCCGAACGCCTGACGGGAGGGGACCGATGAACCTCGCGCCGCCGGTCCCGCGTCTCGAGCGCCCGCACCCCGATCGCTCGCGGCGCGACCCGCGGGCCAAGGGTGACGAGGAACGCGCGACGACCAATCGGACCCCGGTCAAGAGCCGTCCGGGCGCCGTCCGTCGCGAACGCCACCAGGCCGACTACGTCATCCTCGTCGCGGTCGTCGCCCTGACCGCCATCGGCATCCTGATGGTCTACTCATCGTCGGCGTTGCGCGGCTACCTGTCGCAGGACTCCGACACGTTCGCGACGGTCGGTCCCCAGATCCAGTGGGCGCTCCTCGGGTTCGTGGCGATGGCGCTGATGATGCGGGTCGACTACCGCTACCTGCGGCTGGTGTCGGTGCCGTTCTACGTCGTCACGATCGTCCTGCTCGTGCTCGTCTTCGTGCCCGAGTTCAACATCGTGGTCGGCGGTTCGGCTCGCTGGCTCAAGCTCGGTCCGCTGCCGGCGATCCACCCGGCCGAGATCGCCAAGCTCGCGCTGGTCATCTACCTCGCCCACTGGTTCGCCAAGCGCGGCAACGGGATCCGCGGGTTCTGGGCGGGGACCGTCCCGTTCCTGATCATCCTGGCGCCGGTCGCCGCGCTCGTGTTCAAGGAACCCGACCTCGGGACGACGATGGTCATCACCCTGACCGCGTTCACCGTGTTCTTCGTGGCCGGGGCGAACCTGATGCACCTGACCGCGATGATCTCGGTCGCGGCGCTGGCGATGCTGACCGTCGGGCTGCGTGGCTATCAGCTCGAACGGATCCGGGTCTGGCAGAACCCGTGGCTGGACCGCCTCGGGGACGGCTTCCACACGGTCCAGGGGCTCCTGGCCCTGGGCGTCGGCGGCCTGTTCGGGACCGGGCTCGGCGAGAGCCGCGTCTTCGTCCCGAACGCGTTCAACGACTTCATCTTCGCCGAGATCGGCCAGGAGTTCGGGATGGTCGGCGCGATCGTCGTGATCACCCTGTTCCTGCTGCTGGCGTACTCCGGGGTCCGGGTCGCGCTCGCCGCACCCGACACGTTCGGCGCGCTGCTGGCCGCCGGGATCACCGCCTGGCTGTGCCTCCAGGCGTTCATCAACATCGGGGTGGTCGTGGCCCTGCTCCCGATCACCGGGATCACCCTGCCGTTCATCAGTGCCGGCGGCTCATCCCTCATCATCAGCTTTGCGGCGGTCGGGATCCTCCTCTCGATCTCGCGCGAGACCGTGGACAAGGGGACGTGGAACGACGATGCGATTGCTGATCGCGGCAGGAGGGACGGGCGGACACATCTACCCGGCTCTCGCCGTCGCCCGGTCGCTCAGCGCGACGCCTGACGCCCCCGAGCTGCGCTGGCTGGGCGGTCACCGCGGCCTCGAGGCGACCCTTGTCCCTGCCGCGGGGATCCCGCTCCAGCGACTGGCGGCCCGCTCGCTGCGAACGACCGAGGCGAACGTGCACGCCATCCTCGATCCGATCCGGCTGGCCGCGTCGGTCCCGCAGGCGGCCGCCATCCTTGCCCGGCATCGTCCCGCCGCGATCTTCACGACCGGGGGGTATGTCGCGGTCCCGGTCCTGCTCGCGGCCCAGCCGCTCCGGATCCCGGTCGTGATGTGGGACGGCAACGTCATCCCCGGTCGGGCGGTCCGGGCGACCGCCCGGCTCGCCGACGCGCTGGCCGTCTCGTTCGACGCCACCTGCCAGGCGCTGTCGGCCGCGGCTCCGGGTCGGCCGTGCTACGTCACCGGCACGCCGATCCGCGAGATCGGGGCGATCGATCGGGAGGCGGCCCGCGAGCGGATGGATGTCGCTCCCGGCGAGCGCGTCCTGCTCATCTTCGGCGGCTCGCAGGCCGTGCGTCGCTTCAATGCGGCCGTCGCGGACGCCCTCGCGCGGCTCGTCGAGCGTGTGACGGTCATCCACGTCACCGGCGACGACGGCTATGCCGTCGGCACTCGCCGGGCGCGAGGGACTGCCCGAGTCCGTGCGGCGTCGCTACCGGCCGTACCCGTTCCTGCGTGACGAGATGCTCGCCGCCCTCGCCGCCGCCGACCTCGTGGTCGGTCGCGCCGGCTCCTCGACGCTGGCCGAGGTCACCGCGATGGGTCTGCCGATGGTGGTCGTGCCCTACCCGCATGCGGCCGGCCACCAGCGGGCGAATGCCGCGAGCCTGGTCGAGGCCGGCGCCGCGCGCCTGATCGACGACGAGGCGTTCGATGCCGACGCGCTGCTCGACGCCGCCCGCCTGCTCGACGATCCGGCGGCGCACGCGGCGATGTCGGCGGCGGCCCGGGCGCTCGGGCGTCCGTTCGCGGCCGATGCCGTCGCCCGGCTCGTCCTGGCGGCCGCGGCGGGCGGCGCGCTTCCGGATGCGGCCGTGATCGAACGCCAGGCTCGCGGGCTGGCGGCATGATCGCCAGCTTCGACCCGATCGCGACCGGGACCGACATCCAGCGTCGGATCGGGGTCAAGACCTCGCGCGACGAACCGCTCGCGCGGTTCACGACCATGCGTGTCGGCGGGCCGGCCGACCTGTTCGCGACGGTCCACAACGCCCACGAGCTGCGCGCGCTGGTCCGCTTCGCGCGCACGCGCGGGCTTCCGCATTTCGTCCTCGGCCGGGGGAGCGACCTGGTCATCTCGGATGCGGGGATCCGCGGCCTCGTGATCCAGGTCCGCGCCGAGGGTTCCCGGATCGACGGCGAGCGATACACCGCCGAGGCGGGAGTCCAGATGGCGCGGGCGGCGACCGAGACGCAGCGCGCCGGCCTGACCGGCCTCGAGTTCGGGCTGGCCATCCCGGGCACGGTCGGCGGTGCGGTCTGGGCGAACGCCGGGGCGCACGACGCCGAGATCGCCGGGGTCCTCGAGTCGGCGCGCGTCCTCGCCGCCGACGGGACGGAGGCCGTCGTCCCCGCCGCCGATCTCGGGCTGACCTATCGCGACAGCCGTTTCAAGCACATCGATGGCATCGATGCCGGCGACGCCACGGCCGCCCGCGACGTCGTCGTCGATGCGACATTCCTCCTCAGCCCGGCCGATCCGGAGGTGATCAAGGCGCGGCTCGACGAGATCCGCCATTGGCGGCAAGCCCACCAGCCGCTCGGCCTGCCGTCGGCCGGCAGCGTGTTCCGGAACCCGGACGGACGACTCGGCGGGCCGCCTGATCGACGACGCGGGACTGAAGGGGCTGCGGATCGGCGGGGCCGTCGTGTCCGACAAGCACGCCAACTTCATCGTCAACGACCAGAAGGGGACGGCTGCCGACGTCCGCCGCCTGGCGGAGCACGTTCGCGCCGAGATCCTGGCCCGCGCCGGCGTGGAGCTGCGATTCGAGATCGAGTTCGTCGGCGACTGGACCGACTGGGAGACCGCACCGTGAGCGCGCAGCGGCCGGACGTCGTGGTCCTGCTCGGCGGACCCTCGGCCGAACACGACGTCTCGATCGTCTCGGGGACCGCGATCGCCGATGCCCTGGCCGATACCGGCCACAAGGTCCAGCAGGTCGTGATCGACCTGGCCGGCCACTGGTGGTGGCTGCCGGCCGACCATCGCCGCGGGGACCTGCCGGTGTCGGCCTACGATGACCCTGGGGGGCTCGGGTCGCCCGGTCCGACCCTGGTCGGGGCCGCCCTCGATCGGCTTGCCGCGGCGCGGCCGGCGCCGGTCGTCGTCATCGCCCTCCATGGCCCGTTCGGTGAGGACGGGACCATCCAGGCCATGCTCGACGCCGCCGGACTCGCCTACACGGGCTCGGGTGTCGCCGCATCGGCGCTCGGGATGGACAAGACCCTGTTCAAGCGGATGATGCGCGGCATCGGGCTGCCGATCGTCGAATGGCGAGAGGTCCGCGCGACACGCTGGGCCGCGGCCCGCGACGCGGTGCTGACCGAACTGGAGGCGTTCGCCGGGGGGACCGGCGACCCGCGCCTGATGATCAAGCCGTCGGGGCTTGGCAGCTCGGTCGGGATGACCCTCGCGCACGATGGCGGCGAGCGCGCCGCTGGGCTCGACCTGGCCTTCCGCTACGGCCCGGTGGCCCTCGCCGAAGCGTACGTCCCGGGTGCCCGCGACCTCGAGATCTCGATCATCGGCAACGACCATGCCCGTCTCGAGGTCTACGGTCCGGGCGAGATCGTGTCCGGCAACGAGTTCTACGACTACGCCGCCAAGTACACCCCGGGGCTCTCGGAGTCCGCGGTCCGGGCCGAGGTCCCCGACGGGACGCGGCGCACGATCCAGAAGCTCGCCCGCGACGCGTACCGGGCGATCGGGGCGGAGGGGTTCGCCAGGATCGACTTCCTGGTCGCGGGCGACGCCATCTACCTGTCCGAGATCAACACGATCCCGGGGTTCACGCCGATCAGCCTCTTCCCGACGATGCCGGCCGAGGGCGGTCACACCTTCGCCGATGTCTGCGTCCGGATCGTCGAGCTGGCGATCGAGCGCCACGAAGCGCGCGCCGACCGCCGCCTGACGACGGCCGACCTGCCCAGATGAACGGCCGACCGGTCGCCTCTCGATCGCGTGTCCCGCTCCCGAGCCGGCGCTCGAGGCCGGTCCGGCGGGCCTCGGCCGGCCTGTCGGCGACGCGGGCCGGGGCAGCCCTCGCCATGCTGCTGTCGGCCCTGGCGATCTATGGCGTCGGATCGTCGCCCGCCTTCGACTATGTCCGGCTGCAGCTCGACGGTCTCGTCTTCACCGACAAGGTCGCGGTCGAGGCGGCGCTCGCCGACGCCCGCGGCGAGAACCTGTTCGGCCTGGATACCGGCCCGCTCCAGGTCGCCCTCGAGGCGATGCCGACCGTCGAGCAGGCCCGGGTCGAGGTCAACCTGCCCGGCACCCTGGCGGTCACGATCGACGAACGCCGACCGGTGCTCGTCTGGCAGGTCGGGGACTCGCGCTATCTGGTCGACGCCGACGGGACGCTCTTCCTGTCGCTGTCGGACACGCCGCCGGCCGCGGCCGCCGCACTGCCCGTCGTCGTCGATCGGCGGGGCGGCTCGGGCGACCTCGTCGTCGGCTCGCGACTCGACCCGGTCGATCTCGATGCCGCCACCCGACTGGCCTCGCTCGTCCCGGCCGACGTCGGCAGCGACGCGGCCTCGCTCGCGGTGGAGGTGACCGACCAGAACGGGTTCGTGGTCGCCGCCCGCCCGAAGGGCTGGTCGGCGGTCTTCGGCTTCTACACGCCGAGCCTGCGAACGACCGAACTCGTGCCCGGCCAGGTCCGTCTCCTGCGCAGCCTGCTGATCGGGCGCGAACAGCTCGTCGAACGGGTCATCCTTGCCTCGGAGACCGACGGGACCTACATCCCGAGGGCCACGCCGCCCGCATCCGCCAGGCCGAGCGCGGCGCCGTGAGTTGGCGTGGCGGGGTCGCGTCGGGTAGCCTTGCCGAAATCACTGGAGCGAGGACGATCACCCCGTGCTGCTACCCCTGCTCGGACTCCTCGTGGGTGTCCTTGCAGGTCTCGTCCTCAACGTCAACGTCGGCTTCGAGCTCAGTCGGTATTCGGCCGTGGCGATCCTCGCCGCGCTCGATTCGGTGCTCGGAGCGGTCCGCGCGGAGCTCGACGGCGTCTATGACAATCGGATCTTCATCAGCGGGTTCCTGGTCAACGCGATCGTCGCGGTCCTCTTGACGTTCATCGGCGACCGCCTCGGCCTCGACCTCTACCTGGTGGCGCTCATCACCTTCGGCCTGCGCATCTTCGATAACGTGGCACTGATCCGGCGCCACTTCCTGTAGGCCCGGGTCCTTAACGGAGACGAACGGAACGGTGGAACGAGAAGCGGTCCTCGTCGGCATCGACGTCGGCACGAGCAAGGTGTGCGCACTCATCGGCGAGGTGAGTCGCGACGGCCGGTTGACGATCATGGGTCACGGGACCGTGCCCGCCTCGGGGCTGAAGAAGGGCGTGGTCATCAACATCGACCAGACCGTCCGCTCGATCGCCGACGCCGTCGAGCGTGCCGAGCGGCTGTCAGGCTGGAAGATCGACCGGGCCTTCGTCGGGGTCGGCGGCCAGCACGTCGAGAGCCTCAACTCGCGTGGACAGGTGGCGGTCACGGCCCACCACCGGGAGGTCACCCGCGAGGACGTCAACCGCGCGATCGAGGTCGCCCGAGCGGTCTCCATCCCATCGAACCGCGAGGTCCTCCACGTCGAACGCCGCGGGTTCACGGTCGACGGCCAGGAAGGGGTCAAGGATCCGCTCGGGATGAGCGCGCTCCGGCTCGAGGTCGAGACCCACATCGTCACTGCCTCCGCGACTGCCGTCCAGAACCTGACCAAGTGCGTGGCCGCGGCCGGGGTGAAGCTCGACGAACTGGTCGCCAACTCGCTGGCGGCCGCCGAAGCGGTCCTGTCCGAGACCGAGAAGGATCTCGGCGTCGCCGTCGCGGACATGGGTGCCGGGACCATCGACCTGGCCCTCTTCCAGGACGGCTCGCCGTTCCATACCCGCGTCCTGCCGGTCGGTGGCGCCAACGTGACCAACGACGTGGCGATCGGCATCAAGACGAGCATCCAGGTCGCTGAGGAACTGAAGATCCAGCACGGGACGTGCGACCTGCGCGGCATCGACGCCGGCGAGGAGATCGCGGTCTCCGTCCTGGGTGAGGACGCCGGACGGACCGTCAGCCGACTCGAGGTCTCGCAGATCATCGAGGCGCGGATGCGCGAAACGTTCGAACTGCTGCGCAACGAGATCCGGGCGGCCGGCGTCGGGATGCTGCCGGCCGGGATCATCCTGACCGGTGGCGCGTCGCAGCTGTCGGGGGTCGCCGAACTGGGCCGCGAGGTCCTCCAGATGCCGGTCCGGATCGCGGCGCCGGCGGGGATCGGCGGCCTCGTCGACACGCTCCTGAACCCGTCGTACAGCACCGCCGTCGGGCTCCTGCAGTGGGGCGCCTCGAGCCTGGCCTCGGGCGAGCCCCGGTACGAATCCGCGCCGGCCGGGGGCGGGATCGGTCGCCTGCGCGACGCCATCCGGAGCATCTTCCCCTGACTGTTGGACGGTGCATCTAGGCACCGTCGGGCACCCTTCGGCGGGCCGTCGGTGAGGTTCCGCCACCCACCGCGGACGGGCCGGCGCTATACTCCGCGCAACCCCACGGAACCGCGCAGCACCGGGAAGGCCGAGCGGGTCCACTCGAGCCACGTCAGGTCGTCGCAGGACCCCATTCGAGGGTCGCCGAGGAGAGCCCGATGCCGTTGCGTTCCGATTCCGAGAACTTCGCGCTGATCCGCGTCATCGGCGTCGGCGGCGGCGGCAGCAACGCCGTCAACCGGATGATCCGGGCCGAGATGATGGGCGTGGAGTTCATCGCCCTGAACACCGACGCGCAGGCGCTCCTGCAGGCTGACGCCCCGCACAAGATCCGGATCGGCGACAAGATCACCCGCGGTCTCGGCGCCGGCGGTGACGCGTCGATCGGCCAGCGGGCGGCGGAAGAGGACGCGGAGAAGATCGGCCAGGCGCTGGTCGACTCGGACATGGTGTTCATCACGGCCGGGCTCGGGGGTGGGACCGGGTCGGGCGCCGCACCCGTCGTGGCCCAGATCGCGAAGGAGAGCGGCGCCCTGACGATCGGCGTCGTGACCAAGCCGTTCAGCTTCGAGGGCGCCCGTCGCAAGCTCGTGGCGGAGAAGGCGGCCGAGGAACTGAAGTCCCAGGTCGACACCCTGATCACGGTCCCGAACGACCGGCTCAAGGATGTCGTCCAGAAGAACACGAGCATCCTCGATGCCTTTCGGGTCGTGGACGACGTGCTGCGCCAGGGCGTCCAGGGGATCAGCGACATCATCACGATGCCGGGCCTCATCAACCTCGACTTCGCGGACGTCCGCGCGATCATGAAGGACGCCGGGTCCGCCCTGATGGGGATCGGCCGGGCATCGGGCGAGAACCGAGCCGTCGAGGCCGCTCGCCAGGCGATCGCCAGCCCGCTCCTCGAGGTCGATATCGCCGGGGCCCAGGGGATCCTGTTCAACATCACCGGTTCGTCCAGCCTGAGCCTGTACGAGGTCACCGAGGCAGCCGAGGAGATCCGCGCCGCGGCCGACCCCGAGGCCAACATCATCTTCGGGACGAGCTTCAACGAGCGGCTCGGCGACGAGGTCATGATCACCGTGATCGCGACCGGCTTCGACGGCGGCAAGAAGCGCCAGATCGCCCGCGCCGACGCGTCGGCCGGCGTCATGGATTCGTCGGCGGCGGGTCGACCGTCGCGTGAGCGCGACTTCCTCGAGGAACTCCAGCGCCAGCGCGACGAGGCGGTCGACGGCGGCTCGTTCCCGACATCGCAGCCGCGCGAGGACGAGGCGGCTGCGGTCGTCGCGGTCCCGCGCGTCGAGCGATCGGTCGGCGAGACCGCGACCGCCAAGCGGCCGACGACGACCTACGACGCCGACGACCTCGAGATCCCGAGCTTCCTGCGTCGGAAGTGACCCGCGCCGGCGTGACGCCGGCGACGAGGCGATGAGCGAACCCGACGACCGCGTCGAGCGGTACCGTGCCGCCCGCGAGCGCGTCCTCGAGCGGATCGCGGCCGCCTGCGCCCGCGTCGGCCGGGACCCGTCGGAGGTGACCCTGGTCGCCGTGTCCAAGACCGTGCCCGCCGACGCCCTTCGTGACGCCGTGGCGGCGGGGCTCGACCTCCTCGGCGAGAACCGGGTCCAGGAGGGGGCTGCCAAGGTCGCCGAGGTCCCCGGCGCACGATGGCACCTCGTCGGGCCGCTCCAGTCGAACAAGGCCCGCCGCGCGCTGGAGGTCTTCGAGTCGATCCAGTCGGTCGATTCGGTCGGGCTGGCGCAGCGTCTCGATCGCCTCGCCCGGGAGGTCCGGCCGGGGACGCGCTACCCGGTCCTGCTCCAGGTCAATGTCGACGACGACCCGGCCAAGGCGGGTTTCGGGCCTGGGGAGCTGGCGGCTGCGCTCGACGCGATCGGCGGTCTCGACGCTCTCGAGGTCCGCGGCCTGATGACGATCGGGCGGCTGGTCGAGCGGGCGGAGGACGCGCGGCCTACCTTCCGATCACTGCACGAGACGTCCGGGCGACTGCGCGACGCGGGCGCCCGGGTCGGCGCGGACCTGTCGATGGGGATGACCGACGACTTCGAGGTCGCGATCGAGGAGGGCGCGACCATCGTCCGCGTCGGCCGGGCCATCTTCGGCGAGCGCGCCCACGACCACGACCACGACCCGGAGCCGTCGCGGACCACGCCCACTGACGCCCGAACGGCCGGATCGACGTCGGCTGGTAGACTCGGGCCCGTGGCGGCCCTCCTGAACCTCGTCCAGTTCGTGCTGTTCGTCGTGTGGGCGCTCGTCCTCGCGCGGATCCTGATGTCATGGGTCGACCCACGCGGCCGCAATCCCGTGTCGGTCCGACTCATCGGGGTCACCGAGCCGCTGCTCGGTCCCGTCCGGCGGGTCCTGCCGACGACCGGGACGATCGACTGGTCGGGCTTCGTCGTCGTGACCGTCCTGTTCCTGCTGTGGCGCGCCTTCTGAGACCTTGAGCTTCTCCAACGTCCGCTTCGCCGTCCGCCTGACCCCGCGATCCGCGGTCGAGCGCGTCGAGGACGTCGTCGACGGCGTCCTGAAGGTTCGGGTCATGGCGCCGGCCGTCGAAGGGGCCGCCAACAACGCCCTGATCCGGGTGCTGGCCGAAGAGCTCGGGATCGCCCGCCGGGATGTCCAGATCGTCGCCGGGGCGACCAGCCGCCAGAAGCTGGTCGTGGTCGATGGGGTCGATCCGGACGCGATCGTTGCCCGCTGGCCCGGCCTGCGGGTATGATCGGTGCCCGGCCGGCGTCTCGTACGGCGGCGCGGCCTCCTCGGGCGATTGGCTCAGTCGGTTAGAGCGCGCGGTTCACATCCGCGAGGTCACTGGTTCGAATCCAGTATCGCCCACCACATCGCCCCCCGAAATGGATGAGCGACCTGGATTCGCCGCCCGCGCCTTCGTCCTCCGGGCTCCGGCCGTTGCCGTACCACCTCGAGATCGCCGACCGCCTCGCGGTCCGCGAACCGAACCTCTGGCGGGCATTCGGCGAGGCGACCTCGCGACTGGGTGAACCGCCGACGCCCGCCGCCGCTCCGGCGTCCGCGCCGTCAGGTGACGCGGCGGTGGCGCCGATCTCGATCACGGCGCCCGACGAGCTGCAGGAAGCGCTCCTCCGGTCCGCGTATCGGCTCGACCCGGCCTCGCATCCGGCCGTCCACGCTGCGGCGACCCGTGCCGCATCTGCGCTCGGGGTGACCGTGCCGGTCGTCGTCTACCAGTTCGAGGGGTCGGACGGAGCGAACGCCGAGTTGATCTTCCGACCAGGGGAGGCGATCGTCGCCTTCTCGGGCAACACCCTCGGCCTGCTCCACGGTGACGAGCTGACCGCCGCCTTCGGACACGAACTCGCCCATCACCTGCTGTGGTCGACCGATGGCGGTCGGATCCTGACCGCGGATCGGCTGCTCGCGGGGCTGACGATGGACGCCCGGACACCGCCCGTCTACTACGAGACCGCCCGCCGCTACGACCTCGCCACCGAGCTGTACGCCGATCGCGGGGCGCGACTCGCCTGCGGAGACCTCGGCGCCGCGATCCGGAGCCTGGTAAAGGTAGCGACCGGGCTGGCCGAGGTCGACGACGTCGCCTATCTGGCCCAGGCGGAAGCCGCGAACCCTCGATCGGGGAGTCGCGGCCAGACGCACCCGGAGACGGTCTTGCGGGCCTGGGTCCTGGCGCGCTGGGATCCCGGTGGTGCGGCGGACGAGGCGGAGGCCGTCGCGGCGGTCGCAGCCCTCCTCCAGCCGGCACTCGATCTCGACCACCTCGACCTCATCGATGCCGACCGGCTGGCGGGCGTGACCCGGACCCTTGTCATGGAGTCGCTCGCGGCGGGGGAGTGGCTGCGGACCGAACCCGTCCTCGGGCACGCCCGCCAGTTCTTCCCGGTCGAGGCCGGAGGCACCGGCGCGGCGGTCCGGTTCCCCGATGGGCTGGCCGTGACGCCGATCCCGGCCGGGGCCTCGACGGAGACCCAACGCTACCTCGCCTACGTCCTGCTCGACCTGGCGACCGTCGACCCCGACCACGACGACCCCGCGTTGATCGAGCTGCTGGCCGTGGCCCGCCTGGCCGGTCTCGGGCCGGCGTTCGACGGCGTCATCCGCAAGGAGCTGGGGATCGGCGAGCGGGCGGTCGCGAAGCTGTCGGCGGCGGCCGCGGTCCGCGAAGGCGAGCGAGCCGCAAGGGCGTCTGCGCCGCCATGACCGCCCAGACCCTCATCGACTTCGCTCGCGAGCAGGGCGGTCTCGGGACCGACGACCTGCTCGCCGTGAGCCTGCCGCTCCTGCACCAGGTCGCCGACGTCCACGCCTCGGGTCTGGTCGCTCCGCTGCGCGGGATCGATGCGCTCGATGTGGACGATCGGTTCCAGCTCCGGTTCGACCCGGACCGGGCGATCACTCCGGAGCGCCAGGACCGTCGGGTCGCGACGGTGCTCGGAGCGGCGCCCGGCGCGGTGGAAGTGGTCGGTCACACGGCAACGACCGCCGATGTCCTCGCCGGGACCATGGAGGTCCACTCGCTCGACGTCCTCGGGGCCGACGAGGCCGTCACCAGGCCTGTGCTGGTGCCGGCCTGGGAGACCTGGGAGCATCGGATCGACCACCACGACGCGTTGACCGACATCGCCAGTCTCGGTGCCCTCCTGGCGGCGTTGTCGGCCGGTCTCGACCTGGGTCTCGCCGACGACGTCGACCGACTTGCCAAGGCGCGCGACAACCTGTTCGCGATCGCGCCCGACCTCCACCCGGTCGTCGGCCAGGTGGTCATGCGGATGCTCGATCCGGATCGACGCCGCCGGGCGCAGGACCTCGCCTCGATCATCGACCGCCTCGAGACCTACCGCGACCAGCCCCTCGACCTGGACCTCGCGGGGCTCGCGTCGACGACCCCCGTCGCTGACCGGCGGAGCGCGGTCCTGGGCGTCCTGCGCGATCGCCTGTTCGACCTTTCGCGCCGCAACCGGCTCATCTGGTTCCGCCAGACCCAGCAGTCGCTGAATCTGACCGAGGTGTCGGTGCCGCTGGTGCTCGATGCTCGCAACATCCGCCCCGAACAGCTGTACACGTGGTCGAGGAAGGTGGCGGACGAGGTCATCTCCGGACGGCAGGTCTCGCTCGGCTCGATCATCCGCTGGCAGGAGGCGCCGTACGCGAGCGGGGTCCTCGACACGCTGATCTCGACCGCGCGCCGCGACCGGTCGGAGTACGGTCAGGCGCAGCTCCGCCTCGTCGCGGCCTTCCTGCGCTGGCATGACCTCAAGGGCGACATCGACGAACGCATCTCGTCGCCACTGCTCCTGGTGCCGGTCAGCCTGACCAAGAAGCGCGGCGTTCGCGACACCTACGTCCTCCAGGCCGAATCGAGCGAGGCGGAGGTCAACCCGTCCCTTCGTCACCTGCTCCGCCAGCTGTACGCCCTCGAACTCCCCGCGACGGTCGACCTGTCGACGACGACCGTGGCCGACCTCCATGCGTCGCTGGCCGCGGCGATCGGCCGGTCCGAGCCGGCCGTCGTCCTGACGCTCCAGGACCGGCCGAGGATCGAGCTCATCCACCAGCGCGCGCTCATCCGGGTCGAGGCGTTCCAGCGTCGGGCCGGGCGCGGCAACGCCACGGTCGCGCGCCGGGTCTACGCCTACTCATATCGGCGGCGCGACTATCGGCCACTCGGGATCCAGATCTACCGCGACAGCATCGCCGTGCGCCAGGTCCCACTGGCGATCACGTTCGGGGCGGTCCCCGAGGTTCGCGCCCCGTCGATGGCGCCATCGATCGTCAACGAGGCGCGGACCTACGCGCTCGACGACCAGGGGACGGGGAACCCGTACGCCTGGGATATCGACCTATGCGCGGTCACCCTCGCCAACTTCAACTATCGGACGATGAGCCTCGTTCGCGATTACCGCGAGCTCCTCGAGACGGGGCTGGTGGCCGATTCGTTCGACCGGATCTTCTCGTTCGAGCCGAAGCCGCTCGAGCCGGCGGCATCAGCCGACCTCCCGCCCGGCGACCGGTTCCTCGTCGTCCCCGCAGACGGGTCGCAGATCGCGGCCATCGCCAAGGCGCGCGGTGGTGCGAGCATCGTCATCCAGGGGCCGCCGGGAACGGGCAAGTCGCAGACCATCACGAACCTCATCGCCGATTACGTGGCGCGTGGCAAGCGGGTCCTGTTCGTGTGTCAGAAGCGGGCGGCCATCGATGTCGTGTACGCCCGCCTCCGCCAGCGGGGCCTCGACGAGCTGAGCTGCCTGATCCACGATTCACAGGCCGACAAGAAGGCGTTCGTGCACGCCCTGCGGACGACCTACGAAGCGTGGCTGGCCGGTGGCGAGACCGTCGACGACGCCGAGCTCCGCAGGACGGACCTCCTGCGCGAGGTCGCCGGGGTCCTTGACCAGATCGAACGCTACGAGGCGGTGCTCGCGCGTCCGGCGGGCGACGATGGACCCACGCTCCGGTCGGTCATCGAGCGGCTGATCGAGCTGCGCGCGAAGCACTGGGGCGACGACCTCGATCCCGGTCTGCGTCGACTCCTGCCGCGGGTCGACGCCTGGTGGCACGGGCGGCCGGCGGCTGACGCGGTCGCCGCCGCACTGGACGGTGCCGGCGGCCGGCCGGTCCTCGCCGACAGCGTCGTCCGCTACCTCGCCCCGGAGGTCCTCGACGCGGTCCGGCCCGACTCAGAAGTGGCATTCCGGGCACGGGATGCCACTCGCGAAGTGCGCGCCCTCCAGGGAGCCGTCGAGGGTGCCGCCGGCGAGCGGGCCGAACTCGGTCTCGGGGCGCTCACGACGATCGTGTCCCTCGGCGGGTTCATGGCTCCGCTCGCCACACGTGGTCGCGGCGCCGTCCTGCGAGCCTCGTCCGAGTCGGCCGAGACGCTGCGCAAGGATGTCAGGGCGTGGACCAAGCTCCAGTCCACGCTGGCCAAGGCGGACAAGCGAGCGGAGGGTTGGCAGGATCCGCCGGGTCCCGCCGAGGCATCCTCGGCGCTGGCGGTCGCGCGCGCCAAGGAGGGCTCGTTCTTCCGCATCCTGAGCGGCGACTGGCGACGTGCGGCGGCTTCGGTCAAGCGCGGATACCGGGTCACCGGCAAGGCGGCACCGAGCGTCACCGACGCGTTCGAGCGGCTCGTCGCGGCGCACGACGCCCGGGCCGCCATGGACGAGGCGGCCGAGGAGTCCGACGGCGGGTGGGGCTACCCGGACCCGGTCGTCCTGGCCGAGCGGATCCAGGCGATCCGCGACGAACGCGATCCCGAGGTCGCCCGCTGGCGTGACCGGATCGCCGACGACGCCGGGAGCTCTGTCGGCCCGATCGCGGTGGTCCTCGATGGTCTCCGCCCGGACCTGGCCCGGACCCGCGACGCATTGGCCGGTCTCGTGGTCGACGTCGACGACCTGCCCCTCGACCGGCTCACGGCGATGCTCGACGCGCTCGCGGATCCGTCGACGGCCCCCCTGATCCGGGCGACGGCGCGACCGCTCGCGGCGCTGGCCGAGCATCCCGAGGTCGCGGTCGCGCTCCGACGTCTGGCGGCCACCCCCGACGAGATCGAGTACGCCGTGATGGCGGCGACCCTCGACGAACTGTCCGCTCGCGAACGCGACCTCGCTCGGCTCGATGGCGGCCGCCTCGACTGGCTGATCGCCGAGGTTGAGTCCGCCCTGCCGCGGCTCTACTCGGCCGATGCGGCGGCGATCATCGCCCGCGTCCGGGAGCGCTTCGTCCGCGGGGTCGCCCACGCCGCCCTGAGCGTGACGGGCATGTCGCCCGAGGGACGTGCCGAGAAGAAGACCTGGACGGTCGGCCGCCGCGAGCTCGAGAACGAGTTCCGCAAGACGATGCGCTACCGCTCGATCCGCGACCTGGCCTCCGATGACAGCGGGACCGTGGTCGCGGCGCTGCGGCCGATCTGGCTGATGAGCCCGACCTCGGTGTCCGACACACTGCCACTCGACCCGAACCTGTTCGATGTCGTGATCTACGACGAGGCGAGCCAGATCCCGGTCGAGGAGGCCGTCCCCGCGATGCATCGATCGCACCAGGTCATCGTCGTCGGCGACCGGATGCAACTTCCACCCACGACCTTCTTCGCGGCCCGGGCCGACGCGTCGGACGACGACGCGGACGACGATCGCGAGGTCGGCGTCGTGCTCGACGGCGACAGCTTTCTCGCCCAGGCCGCGGGCCGCCTGGCGTCGACCATGCTGACCTGGCATTACCGCAGCCGCTCCGAGGCGCTCATCGCGTTCAGCAACGCCGCCTTCTACGAGGGTCGCCTGGCGACCATCCCCGATCGCACGCCGGCCCCGTCGGCGCGCGACCCGATCACCGTCACGGTCGCCGGCGACGGAAGCCTCGACGACGAGGCAGGCATCGTCGCCGGGGTCGATGCGCTCCTCGCCCGGCCGATCAGCCTGCATCGGCTGTCAGGAAGCGTCTACACGCATCGGACGAACCCGGCTGAGGCGACCTACATCGCGGGCCTCGTGCGCGACCTGCTGGCTCGGCAGACCGGCCTGACCATCGGCATCTGTGCCTTCTCCGAGGCGCAGCAGACCGAGATCGAGCGAGCCCTCGAGCGCCTCGCCGACACGGACCCGGTCTTCGAGGCGCTCTACGAGGCCGAACTGGTCCGCGAGGACGACGACCAGGTCGTCGGGCTGTTCGTCAAGAACCTCGAGAACGTCCAGGGCGACGAGCGCGACGTGATCATCATGAGCGTCTGCTACGGACCCGACCCCGACGGCCGGATGGTCATGAACTTCGGGCCGATCAACCAGGACGGCGGCGAGAAGCGTCTCAACGTCATCTTCAGCCGGGCCCGCGTCCACATGGCGATCGTGTCGTCGATCGACCCGGAGGCGATCACCAACACCTATAACGACGGGGCGAACACGCTCCGCCGCTTCCTCCAGTACGCCGCCGCCGTCTCGCGCGGCGACCCGGGAGCGGCGCGCTCGATCCTGGCCGGCTTCGGCGACCGGCGGACCCAGGCTGGTGCACCGTCGGCGGCCGATCCCGCCATCGTCGGGCAGCTCGCGTCGGCGCTCCGGGAGCGGGGCCTCGTCGTCGCCGAACGCGTCGGCCAATCCGCGTTCCGCTGCGACCTGGCGCTCCGCCGGCAGGGCGACACGGCCTACCGCGTCGCGGTCCTCGTCGATCATGCGCAACGGATCGCCGCCGAACCGCTCGCCGAGCGGATCCTCAACCACCCGGCAGTCCTGCGCGCGACCGGCTGGCGGGTCGTCCATGTCCTGGGCCGCGACTGGTGCGAGGATCCGTCGATGGTCCTCGACCGGATCGTCCGGCTGGTCGACGATCCCGAGGCGGCACCCGAGCCGCGCGAGGTCGCCATCGACGAGCCCGAGCTCGTATTGCCCGCGTCACCGGCCGGTACCGACGCCTCGACGACGTCCGATGGCGACATCGAGCGCACCGTGGCGACCGACAGCCTGGTCGGGTCGTCGGTCTGCTTCACGGGTGGCAGCGTCTGTTCGATCGGCGGGGTCCGCCTCACCCGCGACGACCAGGAGCGGCTTGCAACCGAGGCGGGCCTGGAAGTCCGCCAGGTGGTCTCCGCCCGGCTCGACCTGCTCGTCCTGGCCGATCCGACATCGACCTCGACCAAGGCCCGCCGTGCCGGCGAACTCGGGATCCGGCGGATGGCCGAACCCGCGTTCTGGCGGACGCTCGGGGTCGAGATCGACTAGCGCCCGAGCCTCGAGCGACCTCGTCATAGGTCGAAGGTCCCGATTGACACCCATCGCGTCGCAGCTGCCCAATGAGACGCTGCCGTCGTGGCCGGACGGGTGGTCTGCCCCATCGCCCTGGCCCTTGGTTCGGCGCCACCGTCGACCGACACGAGCGCGCAGCCGAGGGCCGTCGCACGACTCGATGGAGGTGTCTCGTGGCCGAGTCCGTCAGCGTCAGCATCACCCCGGGCGAGATCCTGCAGCCAGGCGCCGTGATCGAGATCCGGACCGGCCGTGCCGTCGATCCCCGCTTCGCCCAGGGCGCGATCCGACTCACGTCGCGCGCGGCCGCCCGTCCCGTGACCGTCGGGGTGACGGCCAAGGGTCGCCTCCTCAGGATCGCCACGGAAGGCCTTGCCGCCGGCGGGTACGACCTCGTCATCAGCGAGTTGCTGGGAGCCAAGGGCGAGCGCCTGGTCGACCGGCTCGTCATCCCGTTCCTGATCGTCCCGATCTCGGGCGAGGTTCCCAAGGACCTGCGGGTCGAGCACGCCGTCCGGCTCCATGTCGGCGACCTCGCCGTGGCCCGATTCGCACCGGGGACCACCGGGAGGGCCGGCCACGTCGACGTGCTCAAGGCGGTCGGCCGCAAGGACGGGCAACCGGTCCAGCTCGCGTTCGATGAGCGCGGCGGTCGCGTCGACGTCGACGAGCTCCTCGGCGACCTGGCGAAACGACGCTTGGAGAAGTTCGGACGGCTCGACGAGACCCTGTGGTCGCACCTCGAGCGCGCCAAGGACGGCGATCGGATCGCGATCGTGATCTGGTCTCGGCTCGAGCTCCCGCCGGCCCCCTACGACAAGCCCACCGACCGTCGCAGCCTGGAGATCCCGGCCGGCGAGCGCGAGGTCGGCGCGACCGTCCGAAAGGCGACCAGCCGGCTCCGCGCCGTCTTGAAGCGATCGGGGATCGAGCTCTCTGGGTCGGACGGTGGCGGCGGTGACGACCCGTTCGTCCACGCCACGGCGACGGTCGCCCAGATCCGCGACCTGGCCGCCGATGACGCGGTCGGCATCATCCATCTCGACGACCAGACCGAGATCCTCGACTTGGGCGATTCGATCGCGATCGCGCGCTCGGATCGCGCCCACGCTGCGGGCTTTGACGGCACCGGGATCCGGGTCGCGGTCTGGGAGACCGGACCGAGCGTCACGACCAACCTGACCTTCGCCGGGCGGTTCACGACGTCGCCGAGCGCAAGCAACCATGCCCGCCTGACCTCGGCCGTGATCAAGAACACCGAGGCGAGCCTGCCGCACGGCCATGCCCCCGACTGCGACCTCTATTCGGCGAACACGAGCGGGGTCGATGCCCTCCGCTGGGCGGCCCGGGACCAGGGCTGCACGGTCATCAGCCAGAGCTTCCACCGATCCACCGAGCCGGGCGGGTCGGGGCTCCAGTCCGACGACCTGCTCAAGGACTGGCTCGCGCTGCGTTGGCCGTATCCCACGATCCTTCAGGCGGCCGGCAACTTCTGGCTCGGCGATGCGGACGCCATCTCGCCGCCCGAGGATGAGTTCGTCAACCACAAGGGCTTCAACTCCCTCGCGGTCGGGAGTCATAACGACACCGCGGCCGCGATGGCCGGCGATTCGGTCTTCCGCAACCCGGCCAGTTCGCACGGCGACCGCGAGCTGCCCGAGATCTCGGCGAACGGGACCGGGGTGTCGGCGAACGGCCAGTCGATGTCGGGCACGAGCTTCGCCGCCCCGGCAGCGGCCGGCGTGACCGCATTGCTGCAGGACGTCGACTCGACCCTCTGCTCCTGGCCCGAGGGTTGTCGCGCCATCCTGCTTGCATCGGCCGGCCGGAATGTCGAGGACGGTACGTGGTGGCACGACGTCGCGGCCGACGTCGACGCGTCCGATGGGGCCGGCGCGGTCGACGCCGAGGCCGGGGTGTGGATCGCGCAGCAGCGCCGCTGGCGCGACGCGCCGGCGACACGCCGAGGCTGGGACGTTGGGACCTTGTCATCCGCCTCGTTCGGCGCGGATCGCCTGGCCACGTTCCGGTACCGCGTCGCGGTGCCATCACGGCTGTGGTTCCCGACGGTGAAGGTCGCGCTCGCCTGGGACAGTGCGGTCACCTCGTCCGGCGAGACTGCGACCGCCTCACGACTGACCGTGGACCTCGACCTGATCGTCCGCGACAGCCGCGGCTCGCACGTCGCGTCGGCCGCATCGTGGGACAACAGCTACGAGGTGGTCGAGTTCGAAGCCGTGCGCGGCGAGACGTACGAGATCGTCATCCGACGCTGGTCGGGGACGGACAGCGTCTGGTTCGGCGTGGCGTGGACGGTCACCGGATTCCCGCTGCTGTGGCCGTTCCTCGGCGACGTCTTCCCACTGCGCAGCCATCGAGCGCTAGCGAGGGCCTCACGCCACCGCCGGACGGGCCCGCCGGGCGGCCGACGCCGTCCGTTACCATCGCTCGATGCTGCCGACACGTGCCCCGGGCGAGACGCGGCGCCAACAACTCCACGCCGCGCTTGGCGAGGGAGGACGACTTCGGCGTCGTCCTCGTCCTCATCCTGGTCACGATCATCGTCTTCGCCGCCGCGGAGGGGCCGCTCGGGCAGCTCGTCAGCATCGCCCTCAGCGGCGGGACCTTGCTCTTCGTGCTGCACACGGCGGGCGCCCACCGCAGGACGTTCCGGGCGTCGGCCGTCATCGTCGTCGGATCGATCATCGCAGCGTCTGGAGCTGTCCTCCTGGGGGATACCGTCTCGTCGGCGACCGCCGGCCTGGTCGGCCTGCTGCTCGCCGTCGTCGCGCCGATCGTCATCCTGCGTCGGATCGTCCTGGCGCCGACGATCACCGTTCCGGCTGATCCTTGGAGCGCTCTCGATCTACCTCCTCCTGGGGCTCGCCTACGCCTACCTGTTCCCGCTGATCGCGATCCTCAGCCGCGAACCGTTCTTCGTCCAGACCGCGACCCCCGGCACCCAGGACTACCTCTACTTCAGCTACACGACCCTGGCGACCATCGGCTTCGGCGACTACACGGCAGCGACCAGCCTCGGGCGGATGATCGCCGTTTCGGAGGGTCTCGTCGGGCAGCTCTACCTGGTGTCCGCGGTCGCGCTCCTGGTCGGCAACATCGGGGGGTCGATCAGGCGCAACGTGGCCGCGGACGAAGAGCCAGAGCGCGATCACTCCGCCAGGACGATGACCCCATCGCGGGCACCGAAGGTCAGCCGGCTCGACTTCGGCGGGTTGATGGTGACCCCATGGCCGCCGGACGTGCCCGCCGCCGGCTGGACGCGGTAGCCGATCGCCAGCTCGTTGCGTCGACGGGCCGATTCCACGATCGTCGCGAAGGTGACCTCGGTGTCGATGGCCACGTAGTCTCCCGCCCGGCGCAGGTAGATCTCCGAGCCCGCCTGGTCGAATAGGTCGGCGAACACCGCGTTGAGCTGGGCGTTCTCGGCGACCTGGGCCATCAGCAGGCTCACCAGGCGGCCGCTGACGATGAAGTCGTCGGCGTGGGTGACCTCCGCGAGCGCCCGGTTCCGAAGGTCCAGCATCTCCGACACGATCGACAGGTCGAGGCCGGCCCGCTCCTCCATGTCGCGCAGGTGGAGCAGCGTGATGATCGTCCTCGAGTCGGCCCGCTGCGTCTCCAGCGTGTCCGAATAGCACAGCACGACGATGTGGTCGAACGACGGGACGTCGAGTCCCTCGAGCACGGCCCGGCTCGTCGTGTCGGCCCGAAGGAAGGTCACCTCCTGGTTGTGCAACGTCGGGCGCAGTGCGTCGAGGGTCCCCGCCACGTGACCGAGGTCGGCGACGACCGTCACCTTCGAACCGGCCGCGACATACCCGTCGAGTTCCCGGATGACGGTCGCCGCTCGTGCGTTCCAACCGAGCACGAGGGTGCGCTCCGGCGGCACCGGGCTCGGCTCCTTGACACGGATGGCCGTCACATCAGGCTCGACCGACGCGTTCGTCAGGCGGATCGTGTCGTCGTCGGCGCTGATCGCGATGAGCTCGTCCTCGGGGCCGATGACCGTGTCCATCGGCGGGTTGAGTCGCGGCGTCGCGCCGGCGGCCCGCAGGCCGATCAAGGTCGAATCCTCGAACGCGAGGAGCGCCTCGCCGAAGGTCCGCCCGGCCAGCTCGCCCTGGCGCGAGAAGTAGATCTCGTCGCCGTCAAAGTCGAGAAGCTCGGTGTAGACGATGGACAGGCCCGGCTGACGGCACGTCTGCGCCGTGATCCGGGCGATCAGGTCGCTCGCGACGATGAGCTGGGCTTCGCTGGTGCCGACGAGACGGGCGACGTCGAGATTCGTGCTGTCGCGGAGCTCGGCGACGATGTGGTAGGGCTCCGCTCGGCGCCTCGGGTGATTCGTGATGGCCAGCATCGTCTTGATCACGTCGGTGTCGGCATCGTCCGACTCGGGCGACAGGATGACGATCGCGCGCGACGTCTCCAGGCTGGCGATCTCGAGGTCGTCGATATCGGTCGGGTTGCCGGACCGGCAGACGACGGTGGTCTTCCCGGTGCGACCGAGGCGAACCCTGATCTCGTCGTCCATCTCGCCCTTGTCACGGTCGGCCAGGACGACGATCGAGCTCTTGCCCTGGTTCTCGTTGGCGACGACCAGCTCCGAGACGATGGTGAAGATCTCCTGCGACCAGCCGAGGATCACCGTGTGGCCGGTCTCGACGACGCGCGACCGACCCTTCCGGAGCTGGGCGAGCTTGCCCTCCAGCCCGGTGTTGATGATGCCGATCAGCGCGCTGATGATGAAGATCCCGAACAGCGTCACGGCCAGCATGCCGACAAGGAACCCGAACGATCCGGTATCGCCACCCATCGTGCCCGGGTCGAGCGTCCGCATCAGGCTGTCCCACAGGAGGTCCGACAGCCGGACCCCTTCGCCGGCGAAGCCCAGGAAGCCGACGATGAGGGTGATCGCGATGACGCCGATCGCGGCGACCAGGAAGAGGCCGGCGATGAGCGCAACCGTCCCGCGAGCCATGAAGTTGTCGAAGACGTAGCGAAGGCGAGCTGAACGCGTCGGCTTGTTCACCGGGTCCTCGGCTTCGTGGTCGACTGGAACGACGTTGCGGAGCGTAGCCGAACGCGCGTCACGCGGGACCGGCATCGCGCGTCAGAACGACAGCAACACTCGCTCCTCCGCGCGGAAGCCCCCGGTTCCTCCCCCGGGGGCTTCTTCGTGTCCCGCAGGTGACGCCGCTAGTCGCCCGCCGCGAGCCGGCGCAGGACCGTCGGCAGGATCCCGCCGCCACGGTAGTACTCGACATCGATCGGGCCATCGAGCCTGGCGACGGCGTCGAACCGACGCTCCGCGCCGTCGTCGGTGCGGGCCGTGACGGTCACGGTCTGGCGGGGCGTCAGGCCCGTCTCGAGACCGCCGACCGACAGGGTCTCGCGTCCCGTCAGGCCGAGGGTCGAGGCGCTCTCGCCCGGGCCGAACTGGAGTGGCAGGATCCCCATCCCGACGAGGTTGGCGCGATGGATCCGCTCATAGCTCTCGGCGATCACGAATCGGACGCCGAGCAGCGCCGGCCCCTTGGCCGCCCAGTCGCGCGATGAACCGGATCCATATTCCCGCCCGGCGATGACCGCAAGCGGCACGCCTTCAGCGGCATAACGCATCGCCACGTCATAGATGAAGCCCGCCTCGCCATCGGGCAGGTGGATCGTGTACGGGCCCTCCGTCCCGTCCACGAGCCGGTTGCGCAACCGGATATTGCCGAAGGTCCCGCGGATCATCACCTCGTGGTGTCCTCGCCTTGCCCCGTAGGAATTGAATTCGAGGGGTCCGACGCCACGGGCCTGGAGCCACTGCCCGGCGGGCGATCCGGGCGCGATCGACCCGGCGGGGGAGATGTGGTCGGTCGTGACCGAGTCACCGAGGACGGCCAGGACACGGGCGCCGACGATGTCGCCGACGGGCGGCGGCTCCAGGCCCACGCCGTCGAAGAACGGCGGCTTCGCGATGTAGGTCGAGTCGTCCTCCCACGTGTAGCGCTGGCCGGCCGGGATCGGCAGCGCCCGCCACCGGTCGTCACCCTCGAAGACCGTGGCGTAGGTCCGTCGGAAGAGGTCGGGATCGATCGCCTCGGCGATGACCGAACGGATCTCGTCGGGCCCCGGCCAGATGTCGGCCAGGAAGACCGGCGCGCCATCCGATCCGCGCCCGAGCGGCTCGGTGGTCAGGTCGATGTCGACCCGACCGGCCAGCGCGAACGCGACCACCAGCGGGGGAGAGGCGAGGTAACTGGCGCGAGCGAGCGGATGGATGCGGCCCTCGAAGTTCCGGTTGCCGGACAGGACCGCGGCCACGACCAGGTCGTTCGCCTCGATGGCACCCGCCACGGCATCGTCGAGCGGCCCGGAATTGCCGATGCAGGTCGTGCAGCCATAGCCCGCCAGGGCGAAGCCCAGGGTCTCGAGCGGATCCATCAGCCCGGCCGCCTCGAGGTAGCCGGTGACCGCGCGCGAGCCGGGCGCCAGCGACGTCTTGACGACCGGACCGACGCGAAGGCCGCGCGCGACGGCGTTGCGGGCGAGAAGCCCGGCGCCGACCATCACCGTCGGGTTCGAGGTGTTGGTGCAGGAGGTGATGGCCGCGATCGCCACGGAGCCGTGGCGGACCACCGCCGACGACCCGTCGATCTCGATGGCGACCGACCCGTTGTCCGTCGCCCCGGTCGTGCCGCCTTCGTCGGTCAGCCGACCGAGGTCCTCCCTGGTCGTCGCCGATGGAGCGGCGGCGGGGAACGCTGCCCGGAAGTTGTCGGGGAGGAAGGGCAGGCTGACACGGTCCTGCGGCCGTCGCGGTCCGGCGACCGACGGCTCGACGCTCGCGAGGTCGAGTTCGAGGAGGGCGTCGAAGGTCGGCCCATCGCCGGGCAGCCGCCACAGGCCCTGGGTCTTGGCGTAGCGCTCGACGAGGTCGATCCGAGCTTCCGGGCGACCGGTGAGCCGGAGGTAGGTCAGGGTCTCATCGTCGATCGGGAAGAGGGTCGCGGTCGCCCCGAACTCCGGGCTCATGTTGCTGATCGTCGTCCGGTCGGCCAGGGCAAGGGTGGCGAGGCCGTCGCCGGCGAACTCGACGAACGACCCGACCACCCCGTGCCCACGGAGCATCTCGGTGACGACGAGCACGAGATCCGTGGCGGTCGATCCGCGCGGCAGGGCGCCATGGAGGCGGACCCCGACGACGTGGGGCATCGGCTGGTAGAGCGGCTGACCGAGGAGGACCGCCTCGGCCTCGATCCCGCCGACCCCGTAGCCGAGCACGCCGAGCCCGTTGACCATGGTGGTGTGCGAATCGGTCCCGACCACGGTGTCGGGGAAGGCCACCCGCCGACCCGACCCGTCGTCGCGGTCGTCGACGACCGTCGCCAGGAACTCGAGATTGACCTGGTGGATGATGCCCGTCCCCGGCGGCACGACGCGCAGGTCGCGGAAGGCCGTCTGCGCCCAGCGGAGCAGCTGGTAGCGCTCGCCGTTGCGGTCGTATTCACGCCCGACGTTGAAGGCGAACGCACCCGGCGTCCCGTACTGGTCGATCTGGACCGAGTGGTCGATGACCAGGTCGGCCGGGACGAGTGGGTTGACCTTGGCCGGGTCGTTGCCGAGATCGCCCATCGCGTCGCGCATCACCGCCAGGTCGACGACCGCCGGGACCCCGGTGAAGTCCTGGAGGAGGACCCGGGCCGGCATGAACGGGATCTCCGCCTCGGCCGCCACGCCGGGTCGCCAGGCGAGCAGCGTCTCGACGTCCTCGCCGCGGACGACACCGGCGCCGGCGTGGCGGAGGAGGTTCTCGAGCAGGATCTTGACCGTGACCGGCATGGTCCCGAGGTCGACCCGGTCGACGACCGCGTCGAGCAGGTAGATGTCGGGCAGCCCGGGACCGAGGGCTGTCCTGGCGCCGAAGGGGTCGATCCGTGCCACCGCGTCGGTCCTCGCTGGCTGGGTACACTCGATGCGTGCAAGCGTACCGCGCCGTCGGGCCCGCCGCCCCGGACGGGCCATGAAGGCCTGGGGGGACCTTCCCGGCGACGACCCGGAACGGGACCGAGCCGCCAAGGAGGCCGCCATCGAGGCTGCCGGGATCGATCTCGACCCGACCCCGCCGGGCCACCATCGACATGGCGACGAGACCCACCCGAGCGACCACGCCCATCCGCATCACACGTCGGATCCGGGCGGACCGCCGGTCATCGGGATCGTCGGAGCCGGGGCCGTCGGGACCGCCCTCGCCGTCGCCCTGTCCCGCGGCGGTTGGCCGATCCACGCCGTCGCGAGTCGCGACGCGGGACGCCGCGAGCGCTTCCGCTCGCTGGTCGAGGTCAGCCGCGTCTTCGCCGACCCCGAGCCGATCCTCGATGAAGTCGAGCTGATCATCCTCGCCGTCCCCGACGACGCCGTTGCCGAGCTGGCAGGATCGCTCCGGATGTACAGCGGCCAGGCCATGATCCATACCAGCGGCGCGCTCGGGGCGGAAGTCCTCGCCCCGGCGATGGCCGCGGGCACCCAGATCGGCGCGTTCCATCCGCTCGTCGCCTTCGCCGACACGGAGCGGGCGGTCGCCGCGCTCCACGGGGCCACCGTCGCGATCGAGGGCGACGACCAGCTCGCGGCGATGCTGGCCGGGATGGCCGAGCGGATCGGGGCCACGCCGGTCCGCCTCGCGCCCGGGACGAAGGCCGCCTATCACGCCGCGGCGGTCCTGGCGGCCGGTGGGTTCATCGCGCTGCTGGACGCGATCGCCGAACTGGGACGAGTCGCCGGGCTCGACGAGCGCGGGTCGCTCGCGATCTACGGTCCGCTGATCGAGGGCACGCTCGGCAACGCCCGATCGCTCGGCATCCGCGAAGCCCTCACCGGGCCGATGACCCGTGGCGACGTCGGGACGGTCCGCGCGCACATCGACACGCTGCGGCGCCACGCTCCGGGCGTGCTGGACCTGTACGTCGCGGCGGCCCGGCGCGAGATCGATCTGGCGCAGGACCGTGGCGCCCTCGCACCGGAGGACGCAGCGAAGATGCAGGTCGCGCTCAGCTCGGCCTTGCAAGCCGTCCCCGAACCGGTACCATAGCCTCCCATGGATCACAGCATCGCGGCCAGGTACGCGGCCCGACCGGCGGCCCGATTCGTCCACCCCTCGACCCGCCTGCGCGAGCGTCGCCTGGGCCTGCGGCCGTCCGGGTCGTTCGGTTCACCCGTCGCCGGAACCACCAACCTGCGCGGTCCCGAACTCGCCGCCGTGGCCAGGCTTCGCGCCAACTGGCGGGTGATCCAGCCCGCCGTCTCGCGACGCCAGCGGACCGGCCGGTTGCGGCCCCAGGTGACCATGGAGTGGGCCAGGTCCGGGCGCACCGGCACGACCCGACGCCCGGGTGCCGCGTCGGCGCCGTGGCCCGCCTGAGGACCACGACCGCCACGTCGGCCGGCGGCATCGTCGTCCGATACGACTCGGACACGCCTTCGCTCGTCATCGGCAGCCGCCGACGGGAACGCGATGGGCGGACGTGGACCCTCCCGAAGGGGACCCCGAAATCCGGCGAGACCCGCGAGGAGACGGCGATCCGCGAGGTCGAGGAGGAGACCGGGCTCAAGGTCCGGATCAGCGGGCCGCTCGACTCCATCGAGTACTGGTTCGTCCAATCGGGGACGCGGATCCACAAGACCGTCCACTACTTCCTGATGGACCCGATCGGTGGCGACCTGGCCGGTCACGATCACGAGTTCGATGAGGTGCGCTGGGTCGGGTTCGACGCGGCGGCGACGATGCTGACCTTCGAGACCGAACGTGCGCTCGTGGTCCGCGCCGCCGAGATCCTGTCCGCCGCCCCCGCCCAGGGTCAGCCGACAGCCGAGGCCGGATCGTGACCGACGAGCTGGCACCACAGATCCACCTCACCCCCCTTGCCGACATCCACGCCGCCCTGGGCGCGCGGCTGATCGAGTTCGGTGGCTGGCTGATGCCGGTCCAGTACGGCTCGATCATCGACGAGCACCGGACCGTGCGGGAGCGGGTCGGCCTGTTCGACCTGTCGCACATGGGCGAGCTCTATGTCGAAGGCCCCGAGGCAGGTCACGCCCTGGCTGCGGCGCTCGTGTCGGATCCGCCGAGCCTGGCCGTCGGGCGCGCACACTACTCGATGATCTGCGCGCCCGATGGCGGGATCATCGACGACCTCATCGTCTATCGGCTCGGCGAATCGAGCTTCCTCGTGGTCGCCAACGCCGGCAACGCCGCGATCGTGTCCGATGCACTGGCGGAGCGCCTCGACGGGTTCAAGGCGATCCTCGACGATCGGTCGCTGGCGACCGGCCTGCTCGCCGTCCAGGGCCCGCGGGCTGCCGAGCTGCTTGCGCCGCTGACCGATGTCGATCTGGCCGGCCTGCGCTACTACGCGGCCGCCGAAGGGACCGTCGCCGGCATCCGGGCATTGGTGGCGCGGACCGGCTACACCGGCGAGGACGGCTTCGAGGTCTTCGTCGATACGGCGCAGACCGTCGCGCTGTGGGAGGCGCTGATCAGCGCCGTGCGCGCGGCAGGGGGTGGACCGATCGGCCTCGGCGCGCGGGACACCCTGCGCCTCGAGGCCGGGATGCCGCTCTACGGCAACGAGCTCGACCTCGACACGACCCCGTACGAAGCCGGACTCGGGCGGGTCGTGAAACTGGGCAAGGCGGGCGACTTCGTGGGACGGGCTGCTCTCGAGAAGGTGAGCCGTGACGGACCTTCGCGTCGCCTCGTCGGCCTGATCGTGGAAGGTCGCGGGATCGCCCGCCATGGCTATCCCGTCTGGTCCGCCGATCGGCGCAGCGGGGTCGTGACCAGCGGAACGCAGTCGCCCACCCTCGGTGTCCCGATCGCCATGGCATACGTCGCACCCGAGGACGCCGAGCCGGGTACCGTTGTCGATGTCGAGGTCCGCGATGCCCGAGTCCCGGCCCGGGTCGTCGCCTTGCCGTTCTACAGGAGGGGAGCCTGAACCGATGGTGCCGACCGACCTGCGCTACACCAACGACCACGAGTGGGTCCGCGTCGAGGGCGACGAGGCGACCATCGGGATCACGGCCTACGCCGCCGACCAGCTCGGCGACATCGTCTACGTCGAGCTGCCGGACGTGGGCGGCTCGCTCCAGCAGTTCGCCGCGTTCGGCGTCGTCGAATCGGTCAAGGCGGTGAGTGACCTGTTCGCGCCGGTCAGCGGCGAGGTGACTGCGACCAACGCGGAACTGGCCGGCAACCCGGAGCGGGTCAACGGCGATCCTTTCGGGGACGGCTGGATGCTCCGCGTCCGCCTGAGCGATGCCGACCAGCTCGCAGGGTTGCTGGACGCCGCCGCCTACGACGCGCTCGTCGCAGCCGGCTGACGACCGGCATGCCCTACGGTCCGCATACCGCCGACGACCGCGAGCGGATGCTCGCGGCGCTCGGGCTCACCTCGGTCGACCAGTTGTTCGAGGACATCCCGGCGGGGCTCCGCGCGTCGCGCCTCGACCTTCCCGATCCTGAACCCGAGCTCGAGCTGGCGGCGCGGCTGAGCGGCCTGGCCGCCCGGAACCGGGTCGACCTGGCCTCGTTCCTCGGGGCCGGCGTCTATCGCCACTGGAGTCCGCCCGCGGTCGACCAGTTGCTGCTGCGAGGGGAGTGGTACACGGCCTACACCCCGTACCAGCCGGAGATCAGCCAGGGGACGCTCCAGAGCATCTACGAATACGAGTCGCTGCTGGCCGAGCTGGTCGACCTGGACGTCGTGTCGGCGTCGCACTACGACGGCGCGGCGGCCACCGCCGAGGCGGCCTTGATGACCTGTCGCGCCACCCGGCGCGACCGCGTGCTCATCTCGCGTGGCGTCCATCCGCACTATCGCGAGACGACGCGGACCTACTTCGAAGGCGGGCTCCAGCTCGACGAGATCCCGCTGGTCGCCGAGGGTGACGCCGCCGGGACGACCGACCTGGCCGCCCTGGAGCGGATGCTGGCCGATCCGGACCGTCCGGTCGCCGGCGTCATCGCGGCCCAGCCCGACTTCCTGGGCCTGCTCGAGCCGATGCCCGAGATCGGTCGACTGGCACACGCGGCCGGCGCCCTGTTCGTCGCCGTCATCGAGCCGGTCAGCCTGGCGGTCCTCGCCCCGCCCGGCGCGTACGGCGCCGATATCGCGGCCGGTGAAGGCCAGCCGCTCGGCATCGCACCCCAATACGGCGGCCCGTATCTCGGGATCCTGGCCTCGACCGACGCGCTCGTCCGCCAGATCCCCGGCCGGCTGGTCGGGATGACGACCGACCTCGACGGACGGCGCGCCTATGTCATGACGATGCGGGCGCGTGAGCAGGACATCCGCCGCGACAAGGCGGCCAGCAATATCTGCACCAACCAGGCCCTGCTCGCCCTGGCCGCCTCCATCTATCTCGCCACCATCGGTCCGCACGGACTGCGCGATGTCGCGGCCCTGGGCGCGACGCGGGCCGCCGAGCTCGAGGCGGCGCTCGCCGCGGTCGGCGCGACGCGGCTGCATCGGGCGCCGTACCTCAACGAATTCGTGGTCCGCGTCCCCGATGCCCGCACCGTCCATCGACGGCTGCTCGACGACGGTGTCCTGGCCGGGTTGGTCCTGGCCGATGCCGAACCGGACGACCCGACCCTGGCCGACGGCCTGCTCGTGTGCGCCACCGAGGTGACCACGAGCGCGGAGATCGCCCGGTTCGCCGGCGCCCTCGAACGCGCCCTCGCGGCGCCACTCGCGGCGGTCGCGCGATGAGCGTCATCGGCGACCGACTCCAGCCGACCCTGTTCGAACTCAGCAAGCCGGGTCGCGGCGGCGACAAGATCCCGCATCCGCCCAAGGACGCCCTCGCGCGCATCCCGCCCGAGGCTCGACGGGCCGTCCCCCCGGCGCTCCCCGAGATCAACGAGCCGGAGGTCGTCCGCCACTACGTCAACCTGTCGCAGCTCAACTACGCGGTCGATACCGGGTTCTATCCCCTCGGCTCGTGCACGATGAAGTTCAACCCGAAGCTCAATGAGTGGGCCGCGCGTCTGCCGGGTTTCGCCAACCTGCACCCACTCGCCCCCGACGAGATCGCCCAGGGGACGCTCCAGCTCCTGTGGGACCTCGAGGGAGCCCTCGCCGAGATCTCCGGGATGCGTGCGGTCACGCTCCAGCCGGCGGCGGGCGCCCAGGGCGAGCTGACCGGCATCCTGATGATCCGTGCCCACCACCGGGCGCGTGGCGAGGGTCATCGCGACGAGGTCCTCGTCCCGGATTCCAGCCACGGGACCAATCCGGCGACCGCGTCGATGGCCGGTTACAGGACCATCACCATCCCGTCGGCGGCCGACGGTGGGGTCGATCTCGACGCGTTCCGGGCAGCGCTCGGGCCGCGGACGGCGGCGGTCATGATCACGAACCCCTCGACGCTCGGGCTGTTCGAGGCGAGGATCGGGGAGCTGCTCGAGGCGGTCCACGCCGCCGGCGCGCTGGCGTACATGGACGGCGCCAATCTCAACGCCATCCTCGGACGGTTCAAGCCCGGCGAGGCCGGCTTCGATGTCATGCACTTCAATGTTCACAAGACCTTCTCGACCCCCCATGGCGGCGGCGGCCCAGGGGCCGGGCCGGTCGGAGTGGGGGAGACGCTCCTCCCGTACCTGCCGACCCCGCGCGTCTTGCGCGACGACGACGGGACGTACCGGTTGGAGCGATCCGGCGAGCGGCCCACCTCGATCGGGCGCCTCCGGAGCTTCGTCGGCAACACCGGTGTCCTCGTGCGCGCGTACGCCTATATCCGGGCGCACGGCGGGTCGGGGCTGCGCGAGGTCAGCGACGACGCGGTGCTGGCGGCCAATTACCTGAAGGCTCGCCTCGCGGGGACCTACGACATCCCGTACGACCGGGCCTGCAAGCACGAGTTCGTGGCATCCGCCGCGACGATCAAGCGCGACACCGGGGTCCGGACGCTCGATATCGCGAAGCGCCTCATCGACTACGGCTACCACCCCCCGACGATCTACTTCCCGCTGATCGTCGAGGAGGGGATGCTCATCGAACCGACCGAGACCGAATCGCTCGAGACGCTCGATGCATTCGCGGCCGCGCTCATCGCCATCGCGGCCGAGACCGAGGCGACCCCGGAGCTCGTGACGGGCGCCCCGCACAGCGCCCCCGTCCGCCGACTCGACGAGGCGACGGCCGCCCGGCAGCCGAACCTGCGCTGGCGTGCGATGGCCGGAGCCGAGACACCCTGCCCCGACTGATTCGCCCCGTCGGGGATGCCATACGAACGTTTGTTAGGCTCGATGTTGACAGCCTGCTGAACCCTGTGGATAGTACCGGCAGCGCACCGACCCGATCCGTGCAGCCGCCGCTGCTCGCCCATCGGCTCGTTTCGAGCGGGAGGTTCGAAGCGGGACCCTGGCGAGACACGGCGACCCTGACAATGCACTGGCGGGCCGCAGTGGCTTGAGACATCGGGTAAGACACCCGTGCGGAGGAGAATCAATGCACAAACGACTCGTTGGCATCGTTGCCACTGTCGCCGTGATCGCGGCGGCTTGTGGTGGTGCCACTACCTCGACGGCGCCGTCGACGGCGCCGGCGGCATCGGTCGCGCCGGGCGCGTCGGCCGCCGCGCCGTCGGCCGCAGCCAGCCAGGGCGCCAACCTGGCCCCGGATCAGACCCTGCGCCTCTACTTCGGCGCCACCGATCCACGGTCCCTCAGGCCGCAGGCCGCGTCGGGCTCCGACGAGATCTCCGTGCTGAGCGCGATCCATCGCGGGCTGCTGTACTACGACAAGGACCTGAAGCTCGTCCCCTCGCTGGCCGAGGCGCTGCCGACCGTGTCGGCCGACGGCCTGACCTACACCTTCAAGCTGCGTGACGCCAAGTACGCAGACGGCACGCCGATCGTCGCCGGCGACATCGTCCGCAGCTTCCGTTCGCTCGCCGATCCGCGCAACGCCTTCGACTACGGCTACGAGATGTGCCTGGTCGCCGGCGCCGTGGACGTCATGGGCGTGGACTTCTGCGGCACCGGTCCCGCGACCCCGACCGACCCGGCCGTCATCGACGACCTCCTGACCAAGATCGGTGCGACCGCGCCGGACGACAAGACGTTCGAGGTCAAGCTTGCGGCCCCGACCAGCTTCTTCGACCAGATCATGGCGATGTGGCTGACCGTCCCGACCCAGGAGAAGTGGACCAAGTACGCCGACGCGGCCGACCTCGGCGCGTCCGGTCCGTTCATGGTCGAGAGCTGGACCCACAACGAGGAATTCGTCCTGGTCCAGAACCCGAACTGGTACGGCGTCAAGCCGACCCTGACCAAGATCGTGCTGAAGATCGGTGGCGATCCGGAAGCGGCCGTCGCCAGCTACGAGCGCGGCGACCTGGACATCGTCCCGGTCCCGGGCACCAGCGCCCAGCGCGTGGTCGATGACGCGACCCTCAAGCCGCAGGTCATCGATACCCCGGTCGCCAGCGTCACCTACTACGACTTCGCCACCTGCCAGAACCCGGTCAAGTGCCCGCCGAGCACCGCCACCGCCGACGGCAAGACGCCGCTCGCGAACAAGAACTTCCGCATCGCGATGACGCGAGCGATCGACAAGAAGGAAATGCTCAAGGTCGTCTCGGCTGGGGTCGGAACGGTCGCGAGCAGCAGCGTCATGCCGGGCATCCCCGGCTGGCCCGATGACTACGATCCGTATCCGTTCGACGTCGCTGCGGCCAACGCGGCGATGGCGACGGCCCTCACCGAGCTCGGCGTCAAGGACACGACCGGCACCGCCGACGGCAAGCCCGACGGCAAGGTCACGGTCCGCGACGTCGGCAAGCTCAAGTTCGGCTACAACTGCGACGCCGGCCACACGCCGCGCGTCACCTACATGGCCGGTGCCTGGCGGACCAACCTCGGCTTCTCCGAGTCGCAGTTCGACATCTCCTGCACCGACTTCGCGGTGTTCCGCACCGAGCGGCGCGCCGGCAAGACCTATGACATCACCCGCAACGGGTGGGGCGCGGACTTCCCGCACCCGGACAACCAGCTGCGCGACCTGTTCGCGACCGGCTCCGGCAACAACAACAGCGGGTACCAGAACCCGGCATTCGATGCCCTCCTCGGGCAGGGTGCGTCTGCCACCGATCCCGCCAAGGCCCAGGAGTTCTACAAGACGGCGCAGCGCATGCTCGTCGACGACGCTCCTGTCATCTGGCTCAAGTGGGACACCGATCGCGACATGGTCAAGCCATACGTGAAGGGTGTCACCTCGACGGCCACCAACCACCAGAACATCGGGGACGTCTTCTACGAGACGATCCAGATCGAGGCGCACTAGTCGTCCGACGGACGACTGCATCCGGGCCGGCCGCGAGGCCGGCCCGGATGCCTATCCACCGTCATCTCCCTCCAACTGAAGCGAACGGGATCCAGTGGGAACCTACATCCTCAAGCGAGTGCTCTGGCTGATCCCAGTCGTCTTCGCCGTGACGTTCATCACCTTCGTGCTGATGCATGCCGTGCCGGGCGGTCCCTGGTCGAGTGAGAAGGCCGTCTCACCGGGCGTGCAGGCCAAGATCAACGCGGAGTACGGGCTGGACAAGCCCATCCCGCTGCAATACGTCGACTGGGTCGTGAACCTCGCCCAGGGTGACTTCGGCCCGTCGTTCCGGTACGCGGACCGCAGCGTCAACGCCATCCTCGCCGACGGCCTCCCGAAATCGATCCAGCTGGGCATCATGGCGTTCATCGTGGCCGTCGCGCTCGGGATCCCCCTCGGGATCTTCGCCGCCCTGGGCCACAACCGGGGCCCCGATTACCTTGCGACCGGCGTCTCGATCATCGGCATCGCCACGCCCAGTTTCGTGATGGCCATCCTGCTCGTGGTCCTCTTCAGCGTGATCCTCAAGTGGTTCCCGACCGGCGGCTGGAAGGGCCCGGAGACGTGGGTCCTCCCGGTGATCGCCCTGGCCGGCTACCAGGTGGCGGTCATCGCGCGCTATACCCGCGCGTCGATGCTCGAGGTGACCCGCAAGGACTACATCCGAACGGCGCAGAGCAAGGGCCTGCAGGCGCGCGCCGTGGTGAGCCGCCACATGATCAGGAACGCCCTCATCCCGGTGGTCACCATCCTCGGCCCGATCTTCGCCTTCCTGGTGACCGGCTCGTTCATCATCGAGAACTTCTTCGGGATCCCGGGCATCGGACGGTACTACGTCCAGTCGATCGCCGGCCGCGACTACGGCCTGATCATGGCGACCACGGTCATCTTCGCGCTCACGGTCGCCGTCCTCAACGTCATCGTGGATGTCCTGTACGCGTTCATCGACCCGCGCATCCGCTACAGCTAGGAGTCGAGCGCGATGGCAACCAATCAGCAGGCGATCCCCGCCGTCGTCGGCGTCCCGGCCCGGAAGAGTTCCGGCGTCTGGCGCGACGCGATCAGCCGCCTTCGCAAGAATCGCCTCGCGGTGGTCGGATTCTTCGGGGTCTGCTTCCTGGCCTTCATCGGGATCTTCGGACCGATGCTCGCGCCGTGGGAGTACTACGCACAGGACACGGCGGCCATCCTCGCCAATGGCGCCAAGCCGATCCCGCCGTTCGTGGACCCGGCGCATCCCCTCGGCACCGACGGACTCGGCCAGGACATGCTCAGTCGTCTCCTTGACGGCGCCCGGATCAGCCTGACCGTGGCGCTCGTCGTCCAGCTCGTCGTCATCGGGATCGGCGTTCCGCTTGGGGCGATCGCGGGTTGGCGCAGTGGCAGCCGGATGGATAGCGGGCTGATGCGCTTCACCGACGTGGTGTACGCGTTCCCGGACCTGCTCCTGATCATCCTCCTGTCCGTCGCCTTCCGGGACACGGCGTTCGGCCAGGCGATGGACGGGCTCCTCCTGGTGTTCGTGGCGATCGGGCTCGTGTCATGGGTGACGGTCGCCCGCCTCGTGCGCGGCCAGTTCCTGTCGCTCAAGGAGATGGAGTTCGTGGAGGCGGCCCAGGCCGTCGGCGTCTCCGACCGGAACATCGTGATGCGTCACCTGCTCCCCAACGGGGTCAGCCCGATCATCGTGGCGATCACCCTCGGGATCCCGGCGGCCATCCTGGCGGAGGCGGCGCTCGCCTACATCGGCGTCGGCGTCCAGCCGCCTCGTGCGTCGTGGGGCAGCCTCATCGCGGACGGCACCCCATTCATCCGGTCGTACCCACATCTCGTGTACCTGCCCGGGATCGCGATCGCGTTCGCGCTGATCTGCTTCACGTTCCTGGGAGACGGCCTGCGCGACGCCCTCGATCCGAAGCTCAAGGGAAAGCAATAGGTGGTCCCGGCCGAGGACGACATCTCTGCCGCCGACGCACCATCGATCGTGGAGCTGTCGGCCGAAGACGTCCTTCGCGCACGCACCGACGTAGTCACCAAGTCCGGCATCGGGCAGAAGGCCGACCATCTACTCGAGGTCCGCGGGCTGTCCACCCACTTCTTCACGCCCGACGGAGTCGTCCAGGCGGTCGATGACGTGAGCTTCGACGTCGGCTACGGCGAGACGCTCGGCCTCGTCGGAGAATCGGGCTGCGGCAAGAGCGTCTCCGCGCTGTCGATCGCGCGTCTCGTCGCCGATCCACCCGGCAAGATCGTGGCGGGATCGATCCTGTTCGACGGGATCGATGTCCTGAAGCTGAGCGCCGACGACATGCGCAAGCTCCGGGGCAAGGAGATCGGGTTCATCTTCCAGGACCCGCTGACAAGCCTGAACCCGACACTGACCATCGGCTACCAGATCGGCGAGGCGATCCGCGAGCACCTCGGCCTGTCCGAGAAGGCCGCCCAGGACCGGATCATCGAACTGCTGTCCAAGGTCGGGATCCCGCGAGCCAAGGAGCGGCTGAAGGACTACCCGTTCCAGTTCTCGGGCGGGATGCGCCAGCGCGTGATGATCGCCATCGCCCTGTCGTGCGACCCGAAGCTCATCCTGGCCGACGAGCCGACGACCGCGCTCGACGTGACCATCCAGGCGCAGATCCTCGAACTCATCCAGCGGCTGTCGCAGGAGTTCGGGACAGCGGTCCTGCTGATCACCCACGATCTCGGGATCGCGGCCGGGATGTGCGACCGGGTCAACGTCATGTATGCCGGGCGGATCGTCGAGACGGGCACCGTCGACGAGCTGTTCGAGAACCCGCGCATGCCCTACGCCTGGGGTCTGCTCGACTCCCTGCCGCGGATCGACGACGTCCGCGGCGACCGGCTGCGCACGATCGAGGGCATGCCGCCCCTCCTGATCAAGCCACCCGATGCCTGTCGGTTCAGCCCCCGCTGCGTGTATGCCCGCGACATCTGCCGCACGAGCGAACCGGAGCTGACCGCGCGCGGCGAGACCGGCCACCTGGCCCGCTGTTGGGCGACCGCGCCCGAGGGATGGATCGCATGACCGCGACCGCGACGCGACGCCGACCGCGACCGCGACCGCCACCGGCCCCCCGGGCGCACGACCCGGCGAACATCGTGGAAGTCGATGATCTCAAGGTCTACTTCCCGATCCGGGCGGGCTTCTTCCAACGGGTCAAGGGATCGGTCAAGGCGATCGACGGCGTGACGTTCGAGGTCCGACGGGGTGAGACGCTCGGGCTGGTCGGTGAATCCGGGCTGCGGCAAGAGCACCATCGGACGCGCCATGATCCGGCTCCGCCAACCGACCGAGGGGGTCGTCCGGT
This sequence comes from uncultured Chloroflexia bacterium, assembly GCA_963746865.1. Classification (GTDB taxonomy): domain Bacteria; phylum Chloroflexota; class Limnocylindria; order Limnocylindrales; family CSP1-4; genus SPCO01. The sequence continues at coordinate 988,812 of CAVVDB010000003.1, read as the reverse complement.
TCGACGGCGTGGATCTCGCGTCGCTGGCGACGAACGACCTGCGCAAGATGCGCCGCCGGATGCAGATCATCTTCCAGGACCCGTACGGGTCGCTCGATCCGCGGATGACGGTCGGGGCCACGATCGCGGAACCGATCGACACCCACAAGCTGGCCAGCGGCGCGGACAAGGAAGATCGGATCGCCGACCTGCTCCGCCTGGTCGGTCTCGACCCGCTCTACGTGTCGCGCTACCCGCACGAGTTCTCCGGCGGTCAGCGTCAGCGCATCGGGGTCGCCCGGGCCCTCGCCGTCGAGCCCGAGTTCATCGTGTGCGACGAGCCGATCTCGGCGCTCGACGTGTCGATCCAGGCCCAGGTCCTCAATCTGCTCACGGACCTCAAGAACCGACTCGGGCTGACCTATCTGTTCGTGGCGCACGACCTGTCGGTGGTCAAGCACATCAGCGACCGGGTCGCGGTCATGTACCTGGGCAAGATCGTCGAGGTCGGGCCCCCGGACCAGCTCTACGCCGCGCCTGGCCACCCCTACACGCGCGCGTTGCTGTCGGCGGTCCCGGTCCCCGATCCGGTCGCGGAGCGCAAGCGGCGGCGAGTCATCCTGAAGGGGGACGTGCCGAGCCCGGTCAACCCGCCGCCGGGCTGTCGATTCCATACCCGGTGCTGGCTCTACGAGCAGCTCGGCCAGCCCGAGGACTGTCGCACGATCGATCCGCCACTTGCCGCGATGGCCGACACGGCCGAGCATCGGGCGGCCTGCCATCATGCCGACGAGGCGCTCAAGACCGATGTCGGTGTCGCCCATATCGGCCACGTCCTCGCCCGACGCGGGACGCCGGCATCCGCGCTGGCCTCGCTCGCGGCCGGCGGCGGACCGCCGATCCCGGAGGTCGAGCTCGAGGCGCCCGCCTTCGAGGACCTGTCACCGGAGACGTCGACGATCGAGATCACCGACGGCGCCACGGCCGAGGATGCGTCGGACACGAACGCGCCCTCGAGGCGCGCCGATCGTTGGCGCCGGGGGCGGTTCGGCCGCTAGGCGCTCGCCTCGGCCGGCGCGTCCTGCGGGGCGCGGAAATGACAGGCGCACAGGTGGTCGCCACCGAGCTGGATGAGCGGTGGCACGACCTCGGCGCAGATGGCCGGGGAGTCCATCGCCTGGCGAAGCTGGCAGCGTGGGTGGAAGCGGCAGCCTGAAGGCGGGTTGACCGGGCTCGGGACGTCGCCCTTGAGGATGACGCGCTTGCGGCGCAGCTCCGGGTTCGGGACCGGGATGGCCGACATGAGCGCCTCGGTGTACGGGTGCTCCTGCTTTCGGAACAGGTCGTCCCGCTCGGCCATCTCCGCGATGCGACCGAGGTACATGACCGCCACCCGGTCGCTGATGTGCTCGACGACGCCCATGTTGTGGGCGACGAAGACATAGGTCAGCCCGAGGTCGCGCTGGAGCTGCTTGAGCAGGTTCAGGACCTGCGCCTGGATCGACACATCGAGCGCCGAGACCGGTTCGTCGCAGACGATCAGGTCGGGCTCGAGGACGAGCGCCCGGGCGATGCCGATGCGCTGGCGCTGACCGCCGGAGAACTCGTGCGGGTAGCGGCGTGCGTGGTAGGGCGCCAGCCCCACGAGGTCCATCATCTTGCGGACCTTCTCGCGTCGCTCGGCATCGGTGCCGAGCGCATGGATGCGCAGGCCCTCGCCGATGCTGTCGCCGATCGGTGTTCGCGGGTCGAGGCTGGCATACGGATCCTGGAAGATGATCTGCATCCGGCGGCGGAACGGCTTGAGGTCCGCGCCCTTGAGCGTCGTCAGCTCGGTGCCGTCGAACTCGATCGACCCCGCGGTCGGTTCGATGAGCCGCAGGATCAGGCGTCCGACCGTCGTCTTGCCGCAGCCCGATTCGCCGACCAGGCCGAGCGTCTCGCCGCGGCGGATCTCGAAGCTCACGCCGTCCACGGCCTGGACCGTGGCGATGACTCGCTGGAGGACCCCGCCGCGGATCGGGAAATGCTTCACGAGGTCGCGCACCCTGACCAGCGGCCGCTCGGGCTGGGCAGGCTGTGGCGTCGTCGACCCGCGATCGGCGTTCGGCGCCTCGACCATCACGCGACCGGGGCCGCAGGCGGCGCGGGGCGCGGCATGAGGCTGCCACGCACGTCGTGGTAGAGCCAGCAGCGGACGTCGTGGCCGTCATCGACCGGGTGGAGGTCGGGATGGATCTCGAGCGCCATCGCGACGTCCTCCTCCACCCGCGCCACGCAACGTGGCGCGAAGCGACAGCCCTTGGGCAGGTCGATGAGGTTCGGGACATTGCCGGGGATGACCGCCAGTTCGTCCTTCACCGCGCCGACGACCGGGATCGAGCCGATGAGGCCCCGGGTGTAGGGATGGAGCGGCTCGCGGAACAGCGTGGTCACGTCGGTGTGCTCCACGATCTCGCCGGCGTACATCACCGCCACTCGATCGCACATCTCCGCCACGACCCCGAGGTCGTGCGTGATCAGCACGATCGCGGTCCCGAACTCGTCGCGCAGATTCCGCATCAGGTCGAGGATCTGTGCCTGGATGGTCACGTCGAGGGCCGTCGTCGGCTCGTCGGCGATCAGCAGCTCGGGTTCGCAGGCGAGAGCCATGGCGATCATCACCCGCTGGGCCATCCCGCCCGACATCTCGTGCGGAAAGGCCTTGAGCCGGCGCGCCGGATCGGGGATCCCGACCATCCGCAGCAACTCGAGCGCCCTGGCCTCGGCCGCCTTGCCCTTCATGTTCCGGTGGATGCGCAGGACCTCGGTGATCTGCTGGCCGACTTCCCAGACGGGATTGAGCGACGACGACGGCTGCTGGAAGACCATCGAGATGCGGTCGCCCCGGATCTTGCGCATCTCCTCGGACGAGACCTTGAGCAGGTCGACCCCGTCGAAGATGACCTCACCCGCCTCGGTGACACCGGGGTTGGCCACGAGACGCATGATCGACAGGCTGGTCACGCTCTTGCCGCAGCCCGACTCGCCGACGAGACCCATGATCTCGCCACGGTCGACGTGGAAGTCGATCCCGTCGACGGCCCTGACCACGCCGTCGCGGGTGTAGAACGAGGTCCGCAGCCCGCGCACGTCAAGGAGCGGCGTATCGCCACGCTGGGGCTTCGGGCGACGCGACGAGGCGGGGACGAGCTCCTCGACCGTAGTCTCGTCGAGTGACGGCCCGAGGGACTCGTGGGTGATCGGCGGCGATTCCGCCGATGCTAGATCGGTCACCGGTTCAGCCGCGGATCGAGGGCGTCGCGCAACCCGTCGCCGAGCAGGTTGAAGGCGAGCACGGTCAGGACGATCGCGATGCCGGGGGCGATGATGATGTGCGGGGAGCTGAACAGCTGGTTCCGTTCGAGCCCGATCATCGAACCCCATTCCGGGCGGGACAGGTCGCCGGTCACGCCGATGAACGTCAGGGCGGCGACCTCGAGCACGGCGCCACCGATGCCGAGCGTGCCGGCGACGACGATCGGTGTCAGCGAGTTCGGCATGATCCGTCGGACCAGGACCCCTCGGGTGGACTCGCCGAGCGCGCGCGATGCGGTCACGTAGTCGTTCTCCTTGGACGCGAGCACGGAGGCGCGTGCGACCCGGGCATAGATCGGGATGGCGACGATGCCGATCGCGAGCAGGGCGTTGAACAGGCTCGGGCCGGCGGCTGTGACGATCGCGATCGCAAGGAGCAGTGACGGGAAGGCGAGGATCACGTCCATGAATCGCATGAACGTGTTGTCGACCCAACCCGACATGTAGCCGGCGAGCGCGCCGATCGTCGAGCCGATGAGGATCGCCAGGCCGATCGACGCGAGCCCGACCACGAGCGACGTCCTGGCGCCGAAGACCACGCGGCTGTACACGTCGCGGAAGTTGCCGTCGGTGCCGAACAGGTGCTGCGGTTGGTCCGCCGGGCAGCCGAGCAGGTGGATGCACGGCGCGGCACGCTGCTTGACGCCCGGTTCGACGCCGAGGAGCCGGCCGTTCGGGTCGTGGGTCGCGATCACGTCGGCGAAGACGGCCACGAAGACCAGCAGGCCGAGGAGCGCCAGCCCGATGACGGCGGAGCGTTGGCGCAGGATGCTGTGCATCGTGTCGCGCCACAGGCCGGATGTGCGCTCGGGGCGAGCGGTGTCGGTCGCCAGCGGTTCGACGACGTCCGGAGCGAGGACGCGGTCACTCATCTGGGCCGGATCCGAGGGTCGAGGAAGCCGTACGACACGTCGACGACGAGGTTGACCATGACGTAGATGAAGGCGATGAACAGCGTAAAGCCCTGGACGACCACGTAGTCGCGGCCGGTGATCGCCTCATAGAGTGTCCGTCCGACGCCGGTGAGATTGAACACGCTCTCGGTCAGGACCGCGCCGGACAGCAGCAGGCCGAGCTGGAGGCCGATGATGGTGACGACCGGCAGGAGGGCGTTGCGCGTCGCATGGCGCAGGACGACGGCCCGTTCGCCCAGGCCCTTCGCTCGTGCCGTCCGGACGTAGTCGAGGCCGAGGACCTCGAGCAGGCTGGAACGCGTGACCCGGGCGATGATCGCCAGCGGGATCGTCGCCAGCGCGACTGCCGGCAGGATCAGGTGACGAAACGCATCGAACCACGCCCCCCACTGGCCGGTGATCAGGGCGCTGAACAGGTAGATCCCCGACACGAGGTCGAGGATGCCACGCGGGGCCCCCGTCCAGTCTTCCAGGCCCCACACGGTCGCGAGCGGGACGACGCTCACGCCCGAGCTCAGCCGACCCGACGGGGGCAGCGCGAACGGGGTGTCGCGCAATACCACGGCGAACACGAACGCGAGCACAAGCCCGAGGACGAAGACCGGGACCGACACGCCGAGGTTGGCGAACATCATCGTCCCGACGTCGGCGGTGGAGTTGCGGCGGTACGCCGAGATGAGACCGAGCGGGACGCCCACCGCGACCGCGATGAGCATCGCCAGGAGGGTCAGCTCGATGGTCGTCGGCAGCCGCTCGATGAGCAACGTGGTGACCGGCCGCGAATGCTTGATCGAGGTGCCCAGGTCGCCGCTGGCGAGCTGCTGGACGTAGGCGACGAACTGGACCGGGATCGGCTGGTCGAGGCCGTAGCGGTGGATGAAATCGTCGCAGACCGCGTCGGTGGCGCGTTCGCCGAGGGCCGCGCGACAGGGATCGCCAGGCACGACGCGTGCCAGGACGAACACCACGAACACGATCCCGAGCAGGACCGGGATCGTGACGAGCAGCCTGCGGAGGATGAATTGGGTCACGTGTCGTCACCACGGGTTGCGTGGTCGCGGATTCGTCGAGGGCGCCGCAAGCGCGGCGCCCTCGACTCGATCGTTCGCGAAGCGAACGGCTTCTACGGGGCGGCCTTCGGAGGAGGCGGATTGAGGAACCCACCCCACAGGCCGGCCCAATACGTGAACGCGGCGGTGCGCCCCACGTGCAGGGGGTGCTTGGTGTCCCACTGGAGGGCGTAGCTCAGCACGACGTCATTCGCGTCGAGGTCGGCTCCGTCATGGAACTTGACGCCGTCCCGGAGCTTGCAGGTCCAGGTGGTGGAGTCGGCGCTTGCGGTGCATTCGGTCGCGAGGGACGGGATGGCCGCGGCGCCGCCGATCTCGTAGCGATAGAGCGACTCGTTGCTCTGCTCGCAGGCGCGGAGGCTCTCGCCGTCTTCCTCGTCACCACAGTACAGGCTGTTCGGCTCGGAATTCCCGATGAACACGAACGTGTCACGGGCGCCTGCCTTCATCGACGCGAAGACCTCTCCGCCGAAGACGGAGGCGTAGGCGTTCGTGACGTCGGCCTTGTACGCGGCGCCAGACGCGCCGTGGACCATGAAGAAGGCCGGGACATGCTGCTTGATGAGGTTGTTGGCCGTCGTGTAGGCAGCGGTGCGCGCCGCCGGATCGGCGGTGGCGACGCCCTTGTTGAGCTCAGCGACGATGTCGTCGAACGGGGCCCCGAACTTCTTGCCCGAGCCCGAGCCGAAGTGGTAGTCGAGGAAGTTGGAGGGGTCCGGGTAGTCCGCGCCCCAACCGATCATCGCGATGCCGGTCAGTGTCCCGGCCGCGAAGCCCGTGGTCATCGCGCCCGATTCCAGGAGCTCCGGAGTCGCGGTGATGTTGAGGTTCGTCTTGAGCTGCTGCGAGATCTCAGTCGCGGTCGCAGCCGGATCGTTCACGTAGCCGCGAACCGCGGCCCGGAACTGGATCTTGGTCTCGAAGCCGTTCGGGAACCCGGCCTCGGTCAGGAGCTGCTTGGCCTTGACCGGATCGAACGCCCACTGCTTGTCGCCTTCGCAGGCGTACGGGATCTCGCACGGCGTGAAGTAGTCGGCCGCGGTGGACCCGGCCGGGTAGAAGTTCTTGACGATCGCCTCGCGGTCGATGCCCATCGCGATCGCCTGGCGGACCTTCTCGTTGTCGAACGGCTTGATCGTGTTGTTGAAGCCGAGGAACGACGTGTTGAGGCCCGGGCGGGCCTTGTACTGCAGCTTTGCGTCACCCTGGATCGTGGCGATGTCTGCCAAGCCCGGGTTGTCGATGCCGTCAACGGTGTCCGAATTGAGCTCGATGAGGCGTTGCGCCGCCTGGTCGCTCCAGCGCAGCTCGGCATTCGGGGTCAGGGCCTTGGCACCCCAGTACGCGGCGTTGGCTTCCCAGACGATCCGGTTGCCCTTGCTCCATTCCTTGAGCTTGTACGGTCCCGTCCCATTCGGCTTGGTCAGGATCGACTTGTCCTTCATGTGGGCCTCGAGATAGGCCGCGTCCTGGATGCCGAAGGCGCTGAACGCGATCTTCGGGAGGAAGTCGGCCGCCGGGCCACACAGCTGGAACTCGACCGTGAGACGGTCGACCGCGGTGATCTTCTTCATCTGGCCGGTGTACTTGCCGACCGTCGCGTCCGGCGCCGCGGCCTGGCCGCAGGGTGCGTCACCGGTCTCCGGATAGGCTCTTGCCGGCGTAGGCGGCGGTCGATGCTGCCGCGGACGGAGCGGCGACGGATGGAGCCGCCGTCGCGGGCGCGCTGCTCGCACTCGGCGAAGTCGCCGCGCTGCTGCACGCCACGAGGACGATCGACAACGACGCGGCGAACACCGCGCCCTTGACCGACCACCTTCTCGGTGTCTGGGACATGCTGTCAGTCTCCTCCTCTGAGCTCTCGGCGCGGACTGTTTGCCTCCCGGTCCGGCCCGTAGAGCGTGCTTGACCCCGCGCTGAGCCCGAGGGTCCCTGGCGCAGGTCGTCGGAAGCCTAGCATCAGTCCGTCTGAACGTCACGTATCGATGTTGCGCGCCCAGACGAGAGGCTCAGGATGGAGCGTTCAGGAGTCCGCCGAAGGCCTCGATGAACACGCGCAAACGCGGCGTCGCGACCCTTGTGCCGGGGGTGCTCGGCGTCCCACTGCACGGCGTAGCTGTGGACGACGTCGTTGGCATCGAGCACCGCCCCGTCGGCGAACCGAACACCGGCCCGCAGGGTGCAGGTCCAGACCGTCAGTTCCTTGTTCGGAACGCACGAGGTCGCGAGTGCCGGGATCGGCGTCGTCCCGACTGGGTCGAACCCGTACAGGCCCTCAGAGGTCTGGGCGCACACGAGTTCCGCGACGGCCCCGGTCTCATCCGCGCAATAGAGGCCGCCCGGTTCCGAGGCGGCCAGCCAGACGAGCTGGCGGCGATCGCCCGGCGTCATCGCCGCGAACCGCTCGAGGCGGAGTGGTGAGACGCTCGCGCCCGCCACGTCGGCCCGAAACGCCGCGGCCGATCCCGCCCGGCCGACCGGGATCATCGGGACGTGGGTCCGGATCGCGTTATTGGCCTTGACATAGGCCGCGTCGCGGGCGGTCGGATCGACGGTCGATCGCCCCGCGGCGAGCGCCTTGACGATGTCGGCGGACTTCTTGCCGAACTCGTTCGAGGCGCCGGCGCCGAAGCGCGGGTCGAGCACGGCGCTGGCATCGGGGTTGTCGACCATCTGCCCTAGCAGGTGGATCCCATCGAGCTTGCCCGCGTCGGCATCGGCGAGGAAGGTGTCATCGGGTTCGACCACCAGTTCGGCCCGGATCCCGAGGTTCTCGAGCAACTGCGTCTTCAGCTCGGCGGCGACGGCCGCCGGATCCGGCAGGTACGGTCGCGATTCCGCGCGAAACTGGATCTTCGTGTCGAAGCCGTCCGGGTAGCCCGCCGCGACGAGCAGTTCCTTGCCCTGGCGGGCATCGAACTCGTACCACGCGCTGCCGGCACAGCCATGCGGGATGATGCACGGCGTGTAGTGACTGGCCACCTCGGAGCCCGGCGGGAAGAAGCGCTCGACGATGCGTCCCCGATCGATTCCCATGGCGATCGCGCGACGCACCCGTTCGTTGTCGAATGGCGCGAACGAATTGGTGAAGCCGAGGTAGAAGACGTTTAGCCCCGGTCGCGGCCCGAGTCGAAGGCTGACGTCGTCCGAGACCTCGGCCACCCCGGTCGCGTCCAGGTCGTCGACGCCGTCGACGGTCGCCCCCTCCAGTTCGTCGAGGCGCGCCGCTGCGCCCTCGCGCCAGCGGACGATCACCCGCTCGTTCAGGGCCGAAGGGCCCCAGTACGCGTCGTTGCGTGCGAGGCTGATCTCCGAGCCGGCCTTCCAGCTCTCGAGTCGGTACGGGCCGGTCCCGTTGACGTCGGTGACGATCGCCTGGGTCCCGCTGTCGGCCGGGTCGATCCGTGACCCGAGCCACGATGCGTCGTTGATCGCGAAGGCGGGGGCGGCGATCCGCGACAGGAAGGCGACGTCCGGGTCGCACAGCTCGAAGGTCACCGTCGCGGCATCGCTGGCCGTGATCCTGCGGATGTTGCCGGCGTACGCGGCGTGCTGGGCGTCCGGCGCCTTCGCCTGGCCGCACGGGGCGTCGCCATCGGCCGGGTACGACATGGGGACGAATGGACCCTGGCTCGGGACCGCCGTGGCCGGCGGCCGGCTCGGCGTCGGTCCCGGGGTCAGCGTCGGCTTGACGGTCGCGCCACAGGCGGCGACCAGCAGCCCGACGAGGAGCAACCGGATCGCGGATCCGGGCGGCCGAGTACGTGTGCGTGGCAAGACTCGAAGATGCTCCCGTCCTGATCGTCCGGATCGTCGCGCGCGGTCCCGAGGGACCCCCGCCGAGCGTCCGGAAGCCTAGCATCGGACCGCCACGGCCGTCGCGCCGGGGCCGGTGATCCGTGGGCCGTCGCTTCGCGAAGGGACCTTCGCGTATGCTCGCGGACGTGCAGACGCTCCGGATCGCCCTGGCCCAGATCGCACCCAGGCTCGGGTCGCTCGATGCGAACCTGGCGACGCACCATGACCGCTTGCAGGAGGCGCGCGACCAGCGCGCGGACCTGGTCGTCTTCCCGGAGCTCGGCCTCACCGGCTATCAGCTCCAGGACCTTGCCGCCGAGGTCGCCATGCGGCTCGACGATCCGCGCCTGGCCGGACTGGCTGCGGCGACCCGGGGACTGTCGGCGGTCGTCTCCTTCGTCGAGGAGTCGGCCGACCATCGGCTCTTCATCGCGGCGGCCCTGCTCGAGGACGGCGAGATCGCGCACGTCCACCGGAAGGTCTTCCTGCCGACCTACGGGCTGTTCGATGAGCGTCGCTTCTTCGCCGCCGGCGATCTCCTCCGGGCCGTGCCATCGCGCCTGGGCCTCGGCATCGGGATCGGGATCTGCGAGGACTTCTGGCACCTCACGGTCCCGCAGCTGCTTGCCCTCGACGGCGCCCAGATCCTCGTCAACGTGTCGTCGTCGCCCGGCCGCGACCTTGCCGCGACCAACGAGGTCGGCCTCGGGACCGCGACGTCGTGGCGGACCCTGATGCGGACCTACGCCCAGCTGACCACGTCGTTCGTCGTGTTCTGCAATCGGGTCGGCGTCGACGAGTCGATCTCGTTCTGGGGTGGGTCGGAGGTCATCGCGCCCAACGGTCAAGCGGTCTTCAGCGCCCCGCTCTATGACGAGGCGCTCTACGTCGTGGAGATCGCGGCGGCGGACATCAGGCGCGAACGGATCGCCCTCCCGCTCCTGCGCGATGAACGGCCGGAACTGCAGTCGCGCGAGCTGGACCGGATCATCGCGGAGCGCGCCGGACTGGCCGATGATTCGACCGCGGAGCCCGAACCGCCCGTGCGCCTGATCGATCGGGGGGCGTGACGATGACCGAGACCGGCGCCGGAACCGTGGACCCGCCGTTCGAGCTGCCCGACGAGCTCGCGATCGACACGGACGTCGCTCGACGGGTCGTCGCGGAGTTCATCCGCGGCCAGCTGGAGCAGGCCGGCTTCGAACGCGCCGTGCTCGGACTGTCGGGCGGGATCGACTCGGCGGTCGTGGCCTACCTCGTCGCCGAGGCGATCGGGCCGGAGCGACTGCTCGCGGTGATGATGCCGTATCCGCAGCTCGGCCCCCGCGTCACGGGCCGACGCGGAGTCGGTCGTCGCCGATCTTGGCTGCGCCAGTGAGCTCGTCGAGATCAGCGCGATGGTCGACGGCTATTTCGGGCGGGAGGTCGAGGGTGGCGTGGCGGGCGCGGCCGGGCCCGAGGGCTCGACCGCTTCGCCGCTCCGTCGCGGGAACTTCGCGGCGCGGATGCGGATGGCGGTCCTGTACGACCGCTCCGTCACCTGGCGCGGCCTTGTCGTGGGGACCGGCAACAAGACCGAGTCGCTCATCGGCTACACGACCCTGTTCGGCGACTCGGCATGTGCCTTCAATCCGATCGGCGACCTGTACAAGAGCCAGGTGCGCCAGCTCGCCGTGGCACTCGGCGTTCCGGACGAGATCATCCGCAAAGCGCCATCGGCCGACCTGTGGCCGGGCCAGACCGATGAGGGAGAAGGCGGGTTCAGCTATCCGGCCCTCGACCGACTCCTGTTCTGGCGGGTCGACAAGCGCCGTTCGATGGACGAGATGGTCGGGCTCGGGTTCGAGGCCGCGACCGTCGAGCGTGTCGATCGGATGATCGCCGGGGCGGAGTTCAAACGGCAGGTGCCACCGATCGCCAAGCTGGGGCCGCGCACGACAGGGGTGGACTACCTCTATCCGCGCCGGCGCCCGGGATCGCGTCGGGAGTGACCACGAGCGGGGGTCCCGGCGGAACGCTGTACGTCGTCGCGACACCGATCGGGAACCTCGGCGACGTGACCCTTCGAGCCCTCGAGGTCCTGCGCGAGGTGCCGCTCATCGCGGCCGAGGACACGCGCCATACCCGCCGTCTCCTGGAACGCCACGCGATCGCGACGCGAACGACCAGCTATCACGCCCGGAGCGGCCCCGGTCGGGCCGAGGCGCTCCTCGATCATCTGCGGGGCGGGGCGGATCTCGCCCTGGTGACCGACGCCGGCACGCCCGCCGTGAGCGACCCGGGCGGCGAGCTCGTGGCGTCCTGGGCGGCTGCCGGTGGGCTGGTCGTGCCGATCCCGGGCGCCTCCGCGGTCACCGCTGCCGTCGCGGCGTCGGGCGTGGCCGGGCCGCGCTGGTCGTTCGAGGGATTCCTGCCACGATCGGGACGTGAGCGACGCGAGCGTCTTGAGCGGATCGCGGCAGACGAGCGGGGGACGATCCTGTTCGAGGCACCCGGACGCGTGGCCGCCACCCTGCGCGACCTGGTCCAGGCGTGCGGGCCGGCATCGACCAGCGGCCGTCTGCCGCGAACTGACCAAGCTCCATGAGTCGATCGTGCGCGGGTCGCTCGGCGAGCTGGCCGACGCGGCCTCCGGGTCCCGAGTCACGGACGGCGCGATCCCGGCCCGAGGCGAGTTCGTCCTCGTGGTCGGGGCCTGGGCCGTGACCTCGCCGACGGCCGAGGATGACCAGGTGGCGGCGCTCGAGGCGGCCCAGCGCGAGGTCGAGGCCCTGGTCGGGTCGGGCGTGGCAAGAGGCGAGGCGGCCAGGCGAGTGGCTGCCGCGACCGGCCTTCCGCGTCGGCGTCTCTACGGCGGCGATCCGTCTCGCTAGGATGACCGGGTGACGTCCCCGACCGCGCCGGATTCGCCACCCTCGCCCTCTCCAGGTCTCCCGATCCTCGGCCAGTTGACGATGCTGGCCCGCGTCATCCTGATCGGGACGGTGCTCCTGAGCGCGGCGGCGATCATCCTGGACTTCGGGCTCCACGCCGACGAAACCCTCCTGTTCGTCGTCTCCGCGGCCGCGATCCTGGGGCTGGCCTGGGTGGTCGGCCTGTCGACGGAGCGGCTCGGCTCGCTGACCGGGCCCCAGGTCGGCGGGATCCTGAATGCGACATTCGGCAACATCGCCGAGCTGATCATCGCGTTCTTCGCCCTCCAGGCCGGCCTGATCGAGGTCGTCAAGGCGTCGCTGACGGGCTCGATCATCGGCAACCTGCTCCTCGTCATGGGTGCCAGCGTCCTGATCGGCGGCATCCGACATGGGATCCAGACGTTCAGCGCCAAGCTGGCGGCCGCCAACGCGGCGCTCCTCGTGCTGGCGCTCATCGGACTCTTCGTCCCGGCCATCTTCGCGCTGACGACGAGCGATCAGACGGTCGGCACGCTGACCGAGGAGTCGGTCCTGGTCGCGGTCGTCCTGATCATCGGCTACGCCCTGTCGCTCGTCTTCCAGTTCACCCATCCGAAGGACACGCTCGGCGGTCACGGGGAACCCGAGGGTCATGCCGGGCCGGCCTGGACCGCCCGCGTCGCGATCTTCGTCCTGCTCGGCGCGGCGGTTCTGCTGGCCGTCCTTTCGGAGATCCTGGTGGGCGCCATCGAACCGTTCATCGCGACGTTCGGGCTGTCGGCCTTCTTCGTCGGCGTCGTCATCATCCCGACGATCGGCAACCTGGCCGAGCACCTTGTCGCCGTTCAGTTGGCCGCCAAGGACAAGATGGAGTTCGCGATGGCCGTGACCTTCGGGTCAAGCCTCCAGGTCGCCTTGTTCGTGGCGCCGGTGCTCGTGCTCATCGGGGTCGTCATCGGCCAACCGATGAACCTCGTGTTCACGCCCCTCGAGGTCGCGGCCGTAGCCGCCGCGGTCGGGATCAGCGCGCTGATCGCCATCGACGGCGAGACGAACTGGCTCGAGGGCGCGCTCCTCGTCCTCGTCTACGCGATCCTGGCCATCTCCTTCTTCGAGTTCGTCGGTCCGCTCGAACACTGACCCAGGTGGCGACGGCGCGGAGGGGAACGCGCCGCCGCCCGGGAGCTTCGATCGGTCAGGCGGCGACCCCTGTGGTCGCCTCATCGTCGAGAGGTTCGAGTTCGGGTTCATCGCCTTCGTCGGTCGAGGCGGAGTCGAACGTTTCAGCGACGGGATCCGAGGCCGCCGCCGCACCGATCGCCACGGCCTGCGCCGCAAGCGACTCGGCCGCCTGTTCGGCTTCGTAGTCCTTCTTCCGGCGGCCCGACATCATCTCGACGTGCGAGGCGACGATCTCCGTCTTCCAGTGACGGGCGCCCTTGTCGTCGTCCCACGAGCGTGTCTGGAGCCGTCCCTCGATCACGACCTGCTGGCCCTTGCCGAGGTAGCGACCGGCGATCTCCGCCAGGCGGTCCCAGGTCACGATCGGGTGGTACTCCGCCTTCTCCTTGCCGCCCCCGAGGAACTCGTTGCTGGCCACGGTGAACGTCGTGACGTTCTTCCCCGAGGCCAGGCTGCGCATCTCCGGGTCGCGCGTGAGGCGCCCCGTGAGCAGGACCTTGTTCACGGTCCGATCTCCTTCCCGGTCGGTCGGCTGCGCCGATCTCGACCCTGCGTCGTCCGGCGGGATGACGACGTCAACCTAGCAACGACCGCTCAACTGGCACGTATCCGGGTCTGCACCGCCGGTTATCGTCCGCCTGTCGTGGCAGCAGGCTGGAGGGTGCAGGTGTGAAGCTCATCAACACCGACGGGCTGGCGTTGATCGGACCGGGCTCGGAGTGGTTCTGGACCGCACTGAGCGGGATCGTCGTCGCGGTCACGCTCCTCGTCATCTACCGCCAGCTACGCCTTCAGCGCGATGCAGCGGCCACCGAGCAGGTGAACGACCTCCTGACCGAGTGGTCGTCGGAGCGGATGGCTCGCGCCAAGCTCACGGTCCTCCTCGCCCTCGAGGCGGGGACCGACCCGCTCGACCTGCCCGACCGCGCGCTATCTCACGTCGGCTTCTTCCTGCAACGGGTGGGGTACCTGGCTCAGAGGGGCCACATGGACCGCCGACTCATCTACGAGCACCTGGGTAACCAGATCCAGGACTGGTGGGCCTGGCTTCGGCCTCGAGTCCTCGCCGCGCGCGAGGCCAGTCACGATCCCGGTGTGTGGCAGGGCTTCGAGTGGCTGGCCGGCGACGCGGCTGCGAGGGACGCCGATCGTGGCGTGCCGAGGCGTGACGATGCAGAGTTGGCGAAGTCGCTCCCATTCCTCGTCGAGCACTTCCAGCAGGCGATCGAGTTGGAGGAGGCTCTCCGCACCGTGCCCGTCCGCCTCACCGCTACGCCGATCCCTGTGACCAGCGTTCGGTCGGAGTAGGCGGCTCCGGTCCCCCCCGGATGTGATGTCAGCCGGTCGCGGGTGACGGATCGAGGCGCCCCGTGAGCAGGACCTTTTCGCGGTCCGATCTCCTTCCCGGTCGGCCGGCTGCGCCGACTCGACCAGAAGCGCCCGACGCTTTTGTGACAAACGCCTCTTGGCGAAGGCGAAAGGTCGGTCTGACACTCCCGGTAGTCGAGGAGGAACACGCCATGACCCTGCTGATCGCCGTCTCGTCGAAGCACGGCAGCACGCGCGAGATCGCCGGGACGATCGCCGCGACCATCCGTGACACCGGGATCGATGTCGAGGTCGCCGACGCCGGGGACGTCGAGTCCGTCGCTCCGTACGACGCCGTCATCGTCGGTAGCGCGGTCTACATGGGCCGCTGGATGGGGCCTGCTCGGACGCTTGTCACCCGATCTGTCGATGCGCTCAAGACGCGGCCGGTGTGGCTGTTCTCGAGCGGGCCGATGGGACGCGATATCGTCGACCCAGCCGACGCCGCGGAGGGCATCAAGCTCCTGGCGTTGATCGGAGGCCGCGATCACCAGGTCTTCGCAGGCAAGGCCGACAAGCATCAGTTCGGGTTCGCCGAACGCACCGTCCTTCGGATGGTGAAGGCGCCGTACGGTGACCATCGTGACTGGCGGGCGATCCGGGGGTGGGCCAACGCGATCGCGAGCGAACTCACTGTCGCAACGGCCGGCGCACGCTGACGCCTCCCGACATCGCGCCGGTGGTGGACACGAGGGAGTACATTGACCGGCACCGGGGCCTCGGGGCGGCCGTCCGGGCAGGCCAAGGCAACGAGGTGAGCGCGCCGTGATGCTTCTTCGACGACTCTTCGGCGGTGAGGAACCGCGCGAAGGATCGTCGGCGATCCAGGACCCCGATCCGAACCCTGAACCGATCGAGCCGATCCGGTTCCAGGCGCCGCCTGCCCCGAACGCGGTCTGTCCGACCTGTGGCTTCGTCCTCGATCCACCGCCGGCCCGCGACCGACGTTGCCCGAGCTGCAGGCAACCGATCATCGTGCGCCGAGCCGACGGTCGTATCGTCCTGCTCACGGAGGGCGCGGTCGCGATCTTCGATCGGGAGCGACAGCGCGCGATGGATGAAGCGGCGTGGACGGCCGGGCGCGAAGGGTGGCTGAAGCTCGCCGCCTATGTTCGGGCGCCGGTCGAACGGCGCGACAGGATCGCGGCGGCCCCGCTCTCGGCGTCCGTCGTTGACGATGCCCGCGACCTCTACATGACCAATGCCGAAAAGAGCGGTCCGCGCGGCCCGCACGGCGAAACGCTGGCCGGAGGTGGCGCGAATCCGGCGCCAGCAGGCAACGGCCCTCTTCCGGGAAGCCGGCGAGCCCGTGCCGCCACCCGACGAGATCGTCGCGTTCCAGCGCGAGGGCATGCTCGCGCACCTGCGAGCGCTGGCCGAGTCGTCGGGGCACGCCGAGCTCGCCAGCACGGGCTGCTGTCGTGCGTGCGCCGCGGACGACGGCACCGCGTTCCCGATCGCGGCGGAGCTCCGCGAACCCCGCCTGCCGCACGCCGGATGCCCCAAGGGACTGTGCGGCTGCGAGTGGTGGATCGCCACGCCGCCGAAGAAGAAGGGCCGTGCCAAACGGCGTCGGCCGGTGCCGGTCATGGCGACCGACATGGTCGATTCGCCGTCGTCAACCGTGTCGGACGGCCCCATCGACGGTGACGTTGAGCACCGCTCGATTTCAAACAGTCCCTTCTAGACTGTTCCACTCTGGAGTACTCTCGTCCACTGCCGACCCACCAGTCGCGCTAGACGGGTGGTGAGGCGAGATGGCGGAACCACGCAGGCAGGACATCGGGGAATGGCGAACCAGCAACTGAAGCGACTGTTGCGACGTGCACCGGAGATGGAAGAGGCCGAATTCGAGCTCCTCCAATCCCGAGTGCTGTCACGCCTCACGAAGACGGGACCGGTGACGGTCGAGCCGCCGTCCGTGAACGGCCCCGAGCCCGAACCGTCTGCGGTCGCGATCGACGCGCCCGCGTCCACGAACGGGGAACACGCGGATGCCGGCCCCGGAGCCGAGCGCGGGCGAGACGCGGATCCGATCGATCAAGGTCACGACCTATGACGTCCCGGCGACGGTGGTCGGGGTCATGGCCGAAGCGCCGCAGCCCGATTGGGACGTTGCCGCCCTGCCGATGATCGTGCGCCGGGCTCCGCGACGTGTCACGAAGGTCGAGCCGGCCGAGACGGTCGCGCCGACCGAGGAACCCGAGCCCGCGGAGGCGGTCGAGCCGGCCGAAACGATCGCGCCGGCAGAGACGGTCGCAGCCGACCGACCTGCCCAGCCGATCCAAGCCGGTGCGAGCCGGCCGAAGTGATCCAACCGGCCGAGCCCGCCGCGAGGCGGTCCGAACCGGCCGAAGCGGTCCGAGCCGGTCGAGCGGTCCAACCGGCCGAAGCGGTCCGACCGGCCGAGCGGTCCAACCGGCCGAAGTGGTCCAACCGGCCGAACCGATCGAGCTGGCCGAAGCGATCACGCCGATCGCTGTGGCCCAACCATTGGAGACGTCCCAGCCGGCCGAGAACGGAGCCGACGGGGCCGCCCCGGCCAAACCGACCCCGACGAAGAAGCCCTCGACCCGACGGGCCAAGGCAACCTACAAGCCCGCTGGGCCGCCGGCCTTTCCTGGGGGACGGCCGGTCGGCAGTCCGCGTCCGGCGGCCTTCCCGATCCCAGCGTCTCGAACCGCGTCGCCGTCCGCCGACGCGGTCCCGTACTGCCCGTACTGCGCCGTCCGGCTCGATCCACCGCCGACGACGAGTCGACGCTGCGCCCGCTGCCACGAACGGATCATGGTCAAGCGGGTGGAGGGTCGCGTCATCTACCTCACCGAGGCCTCGGTCGCGGTCTTCGAAGCAGAGCGCCGGCGGATGACGAATGCGGGTCGCTGGACCCGCGAGCGCGACCGCTGGCTCAAGGTGGCGGCCACCGTCGGGGCTCCGATCGCCGCGGATCGCCAGGCTCGCCGCGGCGCCCATCTCGGCGGAGGTTGTTGCGTCCGCGGAAACGCTGTACACGACGACGGTCGAGCACGCCTTCCGCGCGGCTCGCAAGGATCGTCGCTGGGAGGACGCCTCTCGCATCCGACGTGACCACGCCCAGGTCCTGTTCCGCTTCGCCGGCTCGCCGATCCCGCCGCCGGAGGCTATCGTCAAGCTCCACCGCGAAGGGGCCGACCGCCCAGCTGCGCGGGATCGAGGAGATGACCCGCCAGGCCGAACTCGTGAGTGCGGGTTGTTGCGACGTGTGCAGGGCGGATGGCGGAGGGACGTTCAAGATCTCGCTCGAGCTGCGGACCCCGCGTCTCCCGCACGAAGGTTGCTCCAAGGGGCTGTGTCGCTGCGACTGGTACCTCCCGGTCCGCGACCAGACGATGGTTCGCCGACAGCTGCGACGTCGGGCGCGGGTCGACCAGGCACCTCCACCGGGCGGCGCATAGGCGCCGTCGGCATCCGGAAGGAGAGCGGTGGACTTCGAAGCGCTCGATTTCCTGTACACACCGAGCCGCGATGTCGCGGCCGACACCGCGGACTTCGTCAAGGTGCTCGGCGCTCATGTCGTGTTCGCGATCGAGGACGGCGGGATCAGGGTCGCCATGCTGGAGCTGACGGCGGAGCCACCCAGGATCATGCTCACCGATCACGTCGACGGTGACCGGCCGATCCTCGTCTACCGCGTGGCCGATCACAAGGCGGCGGTGGCAGACCTCAAGAAACGCGGCTGGACGCCGGCGCGCTCTCTGGAGATCCCGCAGGGACCGTGCAGTTCGTTCCGGTCACCCGGTGGACACCGCATCGCCGTCTACCAGCTCTCACGCCCCGAGGTCCTCGCGCACTTCCGGGGTCGTCGCGACTTCTGAGTCGCCGGCCCCGGCGGTCCGGGCCCTGGCGGGTCGGCGGGTCGGCGGGGCCGGCGTGGGGAGGCGGGCTGGACGAACGTAGCAGGACGCGCTGCACCGCGACGTATCGGGGGATGCACCGCCACTCAACCGCATCTCGCGGTCGGTGGTCCGGGTCGTCAGCTGGCCGCGGTCCGCCGGTTGGACGGGTTCTTGGCCGTGCCGGTGGCCCGACGCTTCTTCGCGGGATTGCCGGGGCGGGACAGGTCCACGAGCCCGGCAACGTCGGCGACGGGCGTCTCGACCGGCGTCTCGACAGGCGGTTCCGGATCGACGGCGGCGACGCTCGTCCGGGTCCGTCGCGAACGTTGCGGGACGACCACCGGCTGCGGCGGTTCGAGGATCGCCAGGATGGTCGGATCCGGGGTCGGGGCCTTGGCGGCATACAGGTCGCAGAAGAGCGTCACGAGTTCCGGGTCGA
This sequence comes from uncultured Chloroflexia bacterium, assembly GCA_963746865.1. Lineage (GTDB taxonomy): Bacteria > Chloroflexota > Limnocylindria > Limnocylindrales > CSP1-4 > SPCO01. Next base: position 969,936 of record CAVVDB010000003.1, on the reverse strand, counting down.
ACTGTGTCCCCGAATGCTGGCGCAGCTCCGCGATGGCCGCGTCATGGGACATCGCCCGCTTGTACGGCCGATCGTGGGTCATCGCGTCATACGCATCGGCGATGGCGACGATCCGGGCCCCGAGCGGGATCTCGTTGGCCCGCAGCCCGTACGGGTAGCCGTGGCCGGCGAACCGTTCGTGGTGGTGGAGGATGATCGGGACGGCATCGCGAAGCGCCGCGGCGTGCTCGAGGATCACCTGGCCGATGCGTGGATGCTGGACGACCGTCCGCCATTCCGCCGAGGTCAGGGTCGCCGGTTTGTCGAGGATCTCGATCGGGACGGCGACCTTGCCGACGTCGTGCAGCAGGGCGGCCACCCGGATCCGGTCGATCTCGGCATCGGGGAGCTCGAGCTGGTGGCCCATCTCGACGACGATCGCGGCGATGAGGGCCGACGGCTGGCCGCGATAGTGGGGGAGCGGCGCGATCACCGAGGTCAGCATGTCGGTGGCGGCATCCCGCGCCCGCCGGCCGATCTCCATCGCCCGGGCCCGGCCGGCGTCGGAGATCGGTGCGCGGGGGACGCGGGCATCCTCGTCTGGCTCCTCGAAGATGTAGGTCTGGTTCCGACCGAGGGACTTGGCCGAGTACATCGCCGCGTCGGCGTCGCGGACGAGGGTCTCCATCCGCAACTGCTGACCCGACCCGCCGACGATCCCGATCGAGATCGTGACCGACAGGTTCATGTTGCCCTCGACGCTGAACCGGGTCCGCTCCACGAGCTTGCGGAGCTTCTCGCTGAGTTCGGCGCCCTCGTCGACCGTGGTCTCGGTCAGGATCAGCATGAATTCCTCGCCGCCATAGCGGCCGATCAGGTCGCTCGTGCGCAGGCTCTCGGCGATCGACTGGGCGACGCCGCGGAGCACGATGTCGCCCGCTGCATGCCCGTAGGAGTCGTTGACGGCCTTGAAGTGGTCGATATCGACAAAGGCGACGCACAGGGGTCGCTCGTAGCGCGACGCGCGCTCGACTTCGGCGAACAGGGCGGCCAGCAGGGCCTGGCGGTTGGCGACCCCGGTCAGCCGATCGATGGTCGCGCGGTCGTGGGTATCGGCGAGCGAGGCGGAGATCGTGTTGATGGCGACCCCAAGACGGGAATCGAGTCCCCCGCCTCTCGTCTTGACGGCCACGGTGTAGTCGCCCGCGGCGATCCGTTCTGCGGCCTTGACCAGGCGACTGAATCGGAAGCGCAGGACGAGCCAGGAGAGGCCGGCGGCCATGGCGACGCCGATCGTCACGGCGGTGAGGGCGACCACCATCGCGCGTGACCGATCATCGACCCACGACGCCGTCAACTCCGGCCTCGTCAGGAAGAGGATCCCCGCCGCGACCGAGGTCACGAGCGCCAGGACCCCCAGCAGGCGCATCACCGGACAAGGCTACGTGGCACGCTCAGTCGCCCGGACCGACCGGACGTACCACCACGGGGGCGCAGGAAGTACGGCTGACGGGTCCGTCACGCTCGAAGTCGCCCCAGCGAAGGCGTCCTCGTTGCCCGCGGGCACCACGTTGCGGCGGTTCGGCCGGCAGGTCCGCCACCGTCGGGCCCCTGCTATACTCCGGCGGTCCTCGACACCAGCGGGCGGGGTCCGCGAAGCAGGAGGTCAACGATCGCGCGAGCACGGCGCATCGGTCGTCCCGCGAGGCGACCGAGCGACCAGACGATGGCGGTCCGCTGGAACACCGGCGGCGCGACGCGGGAGACGACTATCCAAGTCCCAGACCTACGGGTCGGGGACTTTTTCATTTGGGCGGCGCCCTGATGCCGGCCACCGTGATCGTCGGGCTCCAGTGGGGGGACGAGGGCAAGGGCAAGACGACCGACTTCCTCGCCGAGCAGGTCGCCATGGTCGTGCGCTACCAGGGTGGCGACAACGCCGGTCATACCGTCGTCAGCGGCGACGAGGTCCTCAAGCTGCGGCTGACCCCGTCGGGCGTGCTCTACCCGCACATCACGTCGGTCATCGGTAACGGCGTCGTGGTGAACCCGCTGACCCTCATCACCGAGTTCGACATGCTCATGTCGCGTGGGATCGACGTGTCACGGGTCCGGGTGAGCCGCAGCGCGCACGTGATCATGCCGTACCACGTCGCGCTCGACCTCGGCAACGAGGATCGGCTGGCCGACGCCAAGGTCGGCACGACCGGCCGCGGGATCGGCCCCGCCTATGGCGACCGAGCCTGGCGGCTTGGGCCTGCGGATGGAGGACCTCCTCGACCGCGCGGTCCTCGAGGAACGGATCGCCCGCGCGCTCCCCGACAAGAACCTGGTCCTCGGCTCGATGGGTCGTCCCGCCTTCGATGTCGGTTCACTGGTCGAGCAGGCCCTGGCGTGGGGCGAGCGATTGCGCGACCACCTCGACGACACCACCTGGCTGGTCCAGGCGGCCCTCGCCCGTGGCGAGCACGTCCTGCTCGAGGGGGCGCAGGGAACGCTGCTCGACCTCGATCACGGCAGCTATCCGTTCGTGACCTCGTCCAATCCCGTCGCTGGCGGCGCATGTACGGGCGGCGGCATCGGGCCGCTCCAGGTCGACGAGGTCATCGGGGTGATGAAGGCGTACTCGACCCGGGTCGGCTCCGGGCCGTACCCGACCGAGCTCCACGACGAGGTCGGGGCCGGCATCGCCGCCCGCGGCCATGAGTTCGGGACCGTCACCGGGCGGCCCAGGCGGGTGGGCTGGTTCGACGCCGTCCCGCTGCGCTACGCCGTAGCGGTCAACAGCGTCAGCAGCATCATGCTCAACAAGCTCGACATCCTGTCGGGCGTCGAGACGATCAAGCTGTGCGTCGCGTACGAACTCGACGGCCGGCGGGTCGAGACGTGGCCGTCAAGCGGTGCCGCACTGTCGCGCGCCACGCCGATCTACGCCGAGTTCCCCGGCTGGTCGGAACCGATCAACGACGTCCGTTCGCTCGCCGACCTGCCCGAGAACGCCCGCCGCTACCTGTCCGCGATCGAGGAATACGCCGCCGTCCCGATCGTGCTCGTCTCGGTCGGGCCGGAGCGGACCCAGACGATCGAGCGCGCCTGGCGGCCGATGCGCAACCGCCCGGGACTGCCGGTATGAGCCTGATCATGCCGACCCGGATCCTCGTGGTCGGCGGTGGCGGGCGGGAGCACGCGCTCGCCTGGAAGCTGGCGGGCGAGCCCGGCGTCAACGAGGTCGTTGTCGCGCCCGGGAGCGCGGCGATCGGACGGGAGGCGAGGGTCCGCGTCGTCCCGGGGGTGGATCCGCTCGACCCGGCAGCCGTCGTGGCCGTCGCCCGTCGCGAGGCCGCCGAGCTCGTCGTCATCGGGCCGGAGGCGCCGCTGGCGGCCGGTGTCGGGGACGCCCTCGTCGAGGCCGGGTTCGCGGTCTTCGGCCCGTCGGCCGCGGCCGCCAGGATCGAGGCCAGCAAGGCGTTCTGCCACGACGTGGCCGCCGCTGCCGGGGTCCGGATGGCCGTCGCCCGGGCGTTCTCGGATGCGGCCGGGGCCCGCGCCTTCGCGGCCAGACTGGCGGAGGGCGGCCGGGGTGTCGTGATCAAGGCCGACGGCCTCGCCGCCGGCAAGGGCGTCACCGTCTGCGACTCGCTCGGCGAGGCGATCCCAGCGATCGAGGCACTCGCCGCGGATGTCGGGCGGGACGCGTCGGCGCCCTGGGTCGTCGTCGAGGAACGACTCCAGGGCCCCGAAGCGAGCCTGATCGCCCTGTGCGACGGTCGTGACGCCGTCGCCTTGCCGTTGGCGCGTGATCACAAGCGACTGCTCGATGGCGACCGCGGGCCGAACACGGGTGGGATGGGCGCCTACAGCCCGCTGCCCGACCTCGCTGACGACGACGCCGACGCGCTGCTGGACGCCTTCCACCGGCCGATCCTGACCGAGCTGGCAAGGCGCGGCACCCCGTTCCGTGGCGCGCTGTACGCCGGGCTCATCCTGACCGACGACGGGCCGGTCCTCCTCGAGTGCAACGCACGCTTCGGTGATCCCGAGACCCAGGCCATCCTGCCGCGGCTGGCCGTTCCGCTCGGTCCGATCCTCCTCGCCGCGGCGCGCGGCGACCTCCGGTCCATGCCGGGCGTCTCCCTCCCCGCGGGTGGTCGCATCCCGACCTTCCCAGGTGCGGCGGTGGCCATCGTGCTGGCCGCCGCCGGCTACCCGGACGCGCCATCGCGCGGCGACGTGATCGACGGCCTTGCCGAGGCGGCCGCGACCGGGGCCCTGATCTTCCACGCCGGGACCTCGGAGGACGCCGACGGCACGATCAGGACGGCCGGCGGCCGCGTCCTCACGGTCGTCGGTCGGGGCCGGGATCTCGTGGACGCCCGACGAGCGGCCACGGACGCGGCCGACCGCATCGGGGCCGCCGGCCTCCAGCGCCGTCACGACATCGGAACGTCCGCACCCATCGGGGCCCTTGCCCGATGATCCCGCGCTACACGCTCCCGGAGATGGGGGCGATCTGGTCGGAGGCGGCCCGGTTCGAGGCGATGCTCCGTGTCGAGCTGGCCGTGGCGCGTGCCCAGACCTCCCGAGGCCAGATCCCGCCCGAGGCGTTCGCCGCCCTGGAGTCGCGGGCGCGCATCGACGTCGCGCGGATCAACGAGATCGAGCGGACCACGGATCACGACATCATCGCGTTCGTCAGCCAGGTCGCCGAGTCGGTCGGTCCGGAGGGTCGCTTCCTCCACCTGGGACTCACCAGCAGCGACGTCGTCGACACCGGCCTGGCGCTCCAGCTGCGAGCGGCGGGCGAACGGCTCCTGCTCGATCTCGATCGGCTGCTCGCGGTCCTCATCGGGCGAGCCAGGGCCGAGGCCGCGACCGTGATGATGGGTCGGACGCATTCGGTCCACGCGGAGCCGACCACGCTCGGGCTCAAGCTGGCCGGCTGGGCCTTCGAGGTCGAACGCGGGCGGGTCCGCCTGGCCACCGCCGTCGACGAGATCGCGACGGGCAAGATCTCCGGCCCGGTCGGGACGTACAGCCATCTCGGCCCGGACCTTGAGGCGGAGGTGCTGGCCTCGCTCGGCCTGCACGCCGACCCGGTCAGCACGCAGATCGTCCAGCGCGATCGGCACGCGGCGTTCCTGGCCGCGATCGCCATCATCGGCGGCTCGCTGGAACGCTTCGCGACCGAGGTGCGCAACCTCCAACACACCGAGATCGGCGAGCTCCAGGAGCCGTTCAAGGCGGGCCAGAAGGGCTCGTCGGCGATGCCCCACAAGCGCAACCCGATCCTGTCCGAGCGGATCGCCGGCCTGGCGCGCCTGCTGCGCGGCTACGCGCACACCGCGCTCGAGGACCAGCCGCTCTGGCACGAGCGCGACATCAGCCACTCGAGCGCCGAGCGGGTCATCCTGCCCGACGCCACCATCCTGCTCGACTACATGCTGGTCAGGATGACGGCGCTGCTCGACGGGCTCCTCGTCCGGTCCGAGCGGATGCGCGAGAACATCGAACGCGGGCTCGGTCTCCATGCGTCATCGAACGTGCTCGTCGCGCTGGTCGATGTCGGCGGGATGGGTCGCGACGACGCCTACGCCATCGTCCAGCGGGCGGCCCTCCGTGCCGCCGACGAGCGCGCCCCGATGCGGGACCTGCTGGCGGTCGACCCCGCGGTCGCCCAGCGACTGTCGCTCGCCCAGCTCGACGGCTGCTTCGACGATGCGACCTTCCTGCGCCACGTGCCGGACGTCATCGGCCGGCTCGACACGATCGCCGCCGGGCTGGCAGCACGATCGTCGGCACCGAGGGCGACGGCCGATGCTGGCTGAGGTCTACCTCCGATCCGGGAAGGTCCGCGACCTGTATGCGATGCGCGACGGGCGCCTCGCGTTGGTGGCCTCCGACCGGCTCTCGGCCTTCGACGTCATCCTGCCGACGACGATCCCGGACAAGGGCCGCGTCCTGACCGGACTCTCGCGCTTCTGGTTCGCCGAGACGCACGGGATCGTCCCGAACCACCTGCTGCCGACCGATGTGGACCTGTCCGACGAGCTCCGCGGGCGGGTGATGATCTGCCGCCGGACCGACGTGATCCCGATCGAGGCGGTCGTGCGGGGGTACCTGGCCGGTTCCGGCTGGAAGGAATACCTGGCCGGCGGATCGGTGTGCGGCGTCCCACTGCCGGCCGGCTTGGTGGAGAGCGACCGCCTCCCGCAGCCGATCTTCACGCCGGCCACGAAGGCCGAGCTTGGCGAACACGACGAGAACATCGACTTCGCCACGATGGCCGGGCTCGTGGGCGGCGAGCTCGCCGAGCGTGTGCGCGCCCGCGCCATCGCGCTCTACACGTACGCGGCTTCGGTCGCGGAGGCGACCGGGATCCTGCTTGCCGACACCAAGTTCGAGTTCGGGATCGATCCGACGACCGGCGAGCTGCTCCTGATCGACGAGGCCTTGACCCCCGACTCGTCGCGCTTCTGGGACGCCGCGTCGTACGCCCCTGGGCGACCGCAGGCGAGCTTCGACAAGCAGTACGTCCGCGACTGGCTCGACGAGCAGGGCTGGGATCGGACCGAGCCCGGCCCTGCCCTCCCGGACGAGGTCGTCTCGGGCACGCGCGCCCGCTACGTGGAGGCGTATGAGCGGATCACCGGCGCCAGCTTCGAACGCTACCTTCGGGAGGACGTGATCGCCCCATGACGAGCTTCCGCTACGCGGTGAACGTGACCCCGAAGCCCGGCATCCTCGATCCGCAGGGCCGGGCGGTGGAGGGCAGCCTCGGCCATCTCGGGATCGATGGGGTCCACGACGTCCGGATCGGCCGTCGCGCGGAACTGACCGTCGACGCGGCGGACGAGGGGGCGGCCCGTGTCGTCGTGGAACGGCTCGCCTCTGAACTGCTCTCGAACCCGCTCATCGAGGCGTATGCCATCGAACCGCTCGGCGCAGCGTCGTCGGCGGTCAGCAGCGGCGTCGGGGAGGGGTGACCATGGGGGTGCGGATCGGGGTCGTCGTCTTCCCGGGCAGCAACTGCGATCGCGACACGCTCCACGCCCTGGCGCTGGCGGGCGCGGACCCGGTTGCGCTCTGGCACGAACAGGCCACGCTCGACGGGGCTGCGGCCGTCGTCCTGCCCGGTGGCTTCGCCTACGGCGACTACGTCCGGGCCGGAGTCATCGCCCGGTTCAGCCCGATCATGCGGGCGGTCGCCGGGTTCGCCGCGGACGGCGGGCTCGTGCTCGGGATCTGCAACGGCTTCCAGGTCCTCGCCGAGGCCGGCCTCGTGCCCGGGGCACTGCTGCGGAACGCCTCGCTGCGGTTCGTGGGGCAGGAGGTCCGGATCACGCCCGAACGACTCGACACCGCCTTCACGCACGCGATCGGCGCCAGGCGACCGCTGCGCATGCCGGTCGCGCACGGTGAAGGGCGCTACTACGCCGACGAGGCGACGCTTGACGCCCTCGAGCGTGATGGGCAGGTCCTCTTCCGGTACGTCGACGCGGCGGGCGCAGCGGCCGGGCCGGAGTCGGCGGCCAACCCCAACGGCGCGCTCCGGGCGATCGCCGGGGTGATGAACAAGGCCGGCAACGTCGCCGGGCTGATGCCGCACCCGGAGCGGGCATCCGAGGCGGTCCTCGGCTCCGACGATGGGTTCGGGATCGTCCGATCGCTCGTCGAGAGTGCGGAGCGGGCCGTGGCCGGTGCACCGCTCGTGGTCGGGGCGGGGACCCGGTGATCGTGGCCGAGCGTCCGGTCGAGCCGCTCCATCGCCGACTCGGCGTGACCGACGAGGAGCTCGAGGCGATCCGCGATCGGCTGGGCGGGCGGGACCCCAACGACCTCGAACTGGCCATGTTCAGCGTGATGTGGAGCGAGCATTGCTCGTACAAGAGCTCCAAGCCGCTGCTGCGGACGCTGCCGACGGCCGGCGAAGGGGTCGTCGCCGGCCCCGGTGAGAACGCCGGGGTCATCTCGATCGGGGACGGCCTGGCCGTCGCGTTCAAGATCGAATCGCACAACCATCCGTCGGCGGTGGAGCCGTACCAGGGGGCCGCAACGGGGGTGGGCGGGATCCTGCGCGACATCTTCACCATGGGTGCACGGCCGATCGCCGTGCTCGATGCGCTCCGCTTCGGCGATCCGTCCGAGGCTCGGACGCGCCACCTGGTCGACGGGGTCGTCCGCGGGGTCGGCGGCTACGGCAACTGCGTCGGCGTCCCGACGGTCGGCGGCGAACTGGTCTTCGATCCGTCGTATGCCGGGAACCCCCTGGTCAACGTCATGGCCGTCGGGTTGATGGAGGAGCGGCTGCTGACCCTCGCTGCGGCACCCGGGCCCGGCAACCTCGTCGTGCTGTACGGCTCGGCGACCGGCCGCGACGGGATCGGCGGGGCATCCGTGCTGGCGAGCGCGACCTTCACCGACGACGATCCCTCCAAGCGACCGTCGGTCCAGGTCGGCGACCCGTTCGCCGAGAAGCTGCTCATCGAGGCCAGCCTGGAACTCATCGAGCGGGGACTCGTCGAGGGTCTCCAGGACCTGGGTGCCGGCGGGATCACCTGCGCGACCTCGGAGACGGCCGACCGGGCCGGCACCGGGATCGTCGTGGACCTGGACGCCATCCCGAGGCGTGAACCGGGCCTCGAACCGTTCGAGGTGCTGATCTCCGAGTCGCAGGAACGGATGTGCGCCGCGGTCCTGCCCGAGCGCTGGGCGGCGGTCCGCGAGGTCTGCGAACGGTGGGGCCTGCCGGTGGCGATCATCGGTCGCGTCACGGCGGACGGGGACATCGCGGTCATCGAGGGCGGCCTGGACCCCGATGGCCGGCCCGCGCCGGGCGCCCGGGAACTGGCACGCATCCCCGCCGCCGCGCTGACCAGCGACGCCATCGTCCACGACCGTCTGGCGGCGGCCCCGACCCACCAGCGTGGCGCCCCGGCCCCAGGCGCCCCGACCCTCGTCAGCGACCGCCTCCCGGAGCGGGGCACGGACCCAGGCGCGGTCTTGCTGGCGCTCCTGGGCTCGCCGAACCTGGCGTCGCGCCACGAGGTCTTCCGGCAGTACGACTCGACGGTCGGGGCCGACACGGTCGCCGGACCGGGGCACGGCGCGGCCGTCCTGCGGGTCAAGGGCACGACCAAGGCCCTCGTCGCTTCGACCGACGGCAACCAGGCGGTCGGCGTCATCGATCCATGGCTCGGCGCGGCGATGTCCGTCGCCGAGGCGACACGCAACGTGTCGATCACCGGCGCCCGACCGCTCGGCGTGACGAACTGCCTCAACTACGGCGACCCGACCCGGCCGGAGGCCTTCTGGCAGCTGACCGAGGGCGTCCGCGGTCTCGCCGACGCGTGCCTGGCGCTCGGCCTGCCGGTCACCGGCGGCAACGTCTCGCTCTACAACGAGTCGCCCGCGGGCGCGATCGCGCCGACCCCGGAGATCGGGGTGGTCGGGCTGCTCGATGACATCGCCACGCTCGTCGGGCCGGCGTTCGCGCTGGCCCACGACACGATCGTCGTCGTCGGCGAAGCCGGTCCGGGGCTGGCCGGATCCGCCTATGCCGCGCTCGCGGGTTCGGCGCCGGAGGACGACCCGCCTGCCATCGACCTCGGACGCGAACGCACGCTCCAGGCCTTCATCCGCGAGGCGATCGGGCGCGGCCTGGTCGCGTCGGCCCAGGACATCGCCGGCGGCGGTTTCGCGGTCGCGCTGGCCGAATCGGCGATGTGGGGCGAGCAGGGCGCGACCGTCCGGATCGCGATCACGCACTCGCCGGCGGTCGACCTGTTCGGTGAGGGCCCGTCCCGGCTGATCGTGAGCTGCCGACCCCGGTATGCGGCCGCGCTCACCCTGCTTGCCCGCCAGCACGGCCTGCCGATCGAGGCGATCGGGTCGGTCGGTGGCGACCGCCTGACGATCGAGCTCGCCGACGCCGGAGCGACCGGCAACGCCGAGGATCGTGGCGGCCGGGTCGCCGACGCGGTCGAGGTCCCGCTGCGCGACCTCCGCCACGCCTGGGAGCACGGCCTCGGTCGTGCGCTGGGCTGGGAGGGCTGACCGATGTGCGGCGTGTTCGGAGCGGTCCTGCCCGGGCGGAGCGCCGACTGACGCGGCCTCGATCGCGTCGCTCGGCCTCTTCGCGCTCCAGCATCGCGGCCAGGAATTGGCCGGCGTGGCGGTCAGCGACGGCGAGCAGCTGATGCTCTACAAGGACCTCGGGATGATCAGCACCGTCCTCGACGAGCGGCATCTGCCCAGCCTGCGCGGTCAGCTCGCGATCGCCCATTGCCGCTACTCGACGACCGGCTCGACGATCTGGGAGAACGCCCAGCCGACCTACCGGCTCGGCCCGCGACGCGGGCTGGCGATCGGCCACAACGGGAACCTCATCAACACCCGCGACCTGCTGACCCAGCTCCGCGGTGGCCGGACGCGCCTCCCGGCGTCGACCGACACGGAGCTGCTGACCGCCCTCATCGCCGACGAGCCGGCACGCGACACGGTGGATGCCCTCCAGCGGGTCCTGCCGCGGGTCCGGGGCGCCTACAGCCTGGTGATCCTCGACGAGCGACGGGTGATCGGCGTGCGCGACCCGTTCGGGTTCCGGCCGCTCGTGCTCGGCCGGCTGCCCAGGACCGCGCTCACCGGCGAGGACGACGGGCTGTGGCACGGGGACGACGCCGCGGTGGGCTGGTGCCTGTCGTCCGAGACGGCCGCCCTCGACATCGTCGGCGCCGAGTACGTCCGCGACGTCCAGCCGGGCGAGATGGTCATCCTCGAGCCAGGCGAGGCGCCGCGCTCGGTCCGCTTCGCCGAGGCGACCCCGGCGCTGTGCGTCTTCGAGCTCATCTACTTCGCGCGCCCCGATTCGTACATGGAGGGCCGCAATCTGTACGAGGCGCGGCGCAAGATGGGCATGCAACTCGCGCTCGAGCATCCGATCGACGCGGATCTGGTGATGCCCGTGCCCGATACCGGCGCGCCGGCGGCGGCAGGCTTCGCCGAGGCCTCCGGGCTCCCATACCGCGAGGGGATGTATCGCAATCGATACGCGGGCCGGACCTTCATCCAGCCATCGGCCGGCCTGCGCCACCGCGGCGTGACGATCAAGCTCAACCCGCTGCGCGAGGTGGTCAACGGCAAGCGGCTGGTCGTCGTCGACGATTCGATCGTCCGCGGGACGACGACCAAGCGGATCGTCGAGCTCCTCCGCAAGGCGGGCGCGACCGAGGTTCACGTTCGGATCAGCGCCCCGCCGATCTACCACCCATGCTTCTACGGCATCGATACGCAGATCGAGACCGAGCTCGATCGCCTCGACGCACACGGAGCCGGAGATCAGCGAGTTCATCGGCGCCGATTCGCTCGGCTACCTGACGATCCGCGGCGTCCTCGCCGCGCTCGAGTTGCCCTACGAGCGGTTCTGTTTCGCCTGCTTCGACGGCCACTACCCGGATCCCGTGCCGTACGACGCCAAGAGCCGCAAGTTCATGCTCGAGGAGCCGGTCGCGGGGCTGGTCGGGTGACGACCGCCAAGGGCGAGGCCGGACGCGACGCGTATCGGGCGGCCGGGGTGGACGTCGCCGCCGGCGAACGCGCCGTCGAACTGATGCGCGATCACGTGGAATCGACCCGCCGCCCAGAGGTGATCGGCGGGATCGGCGGGTTCGGTGGCGCGATCGCCATCCCGGCCGGATACCGCGAGCCACTGCTCGTGGCCTCGACCGACGGTGTCGGGACCAAGACCGCGATCGCCGCCGCGCTCGGGCGGTTCGACACGATCGGCGTCGACCTCGTGGCGATGTGTGCCGACGACGTCGTGTGCAGCGGCGCCGAGCCGTTGGCCTTCCTCGACTACGTGGCCGTCGGCCGGGTCGAACCGGCCTGGGTGGCCGAGCTCGTCGGGTCCGTGGCGGCCGGCTGTCGCGATGCCGGATGCGCCCTCGTCGGCGGGGAGACCGCCGAACATCCGGGCCTCATGGATCCTGACGGCTTCGACCTGTCCGGATGCTGCGTCGGCGTAGTCGAGCGCGCCGACATCATCGATGGCTCGCGGGTCCGCGCCGGCGACGCCATCGTGGGCCTGGCGGCATCCGGCCTCCACGCCAACGGCTTCTCCCTCGTCCGCGTCCCTGATCGCCCAGTGGGATCTCGACCTTTCGGAGCCGTACCAGGCGCGCCTCCGACGATCGCTTGGCGACGCCGAGACCGAGCGGGCGATGGCCGCGGCACCCCACGAGGCGATGGCGACCCTCGGCGAGATCCTCCTGACCCCGACCCGGATCTACGCGCGGGCGATCCTCGCGGTGCGGGGCGCCGTGCGGGCGCAGGGGCTCGATGTCCACGGGCTCGCCCATATCACCGGGGGCGGGTTGCCCGGGAACGTTCCGCGCGCCCTCCCGACCGGGCTGACCGCGCGACTCGATCCGGCGCGCTGGCCGATGCCGTCGGTCATGCGGCTGTTCGGGGCGCTCGGCGGCCTCGACGACGAGGAGCTTCGGGCGACCTTCAACGGCGGTCTCGGGATGGTGATGGTCGTGCCGCAGGCCGCGGTCGCGTCGGCGATCAGCGCCGTGGCCGAGTACGGGATCCCGGCGCTGGTCGTCGGCGAGGTGATCGAGACGTTCGGAGACGGCGGCGCGCGCTACGTCGAGGGACCGCTCGAGGGCGTTGCGTGACCGCTCGGCCCGGACGGATCGCGGTCGGGGTCTCTGGCGCCGGGTCCAACCTGCGTGCGCTGACGGCCGCGGTCGACCGTGGCGAGCTCGGCGCTGCGATCGTCCTGGTCTTCGCCGACCGGGCCTGTCCGGCGCTCGACTGGGCGACCGAGCACGGGCTGGAGACGGCGCTGATCCCGGGTGGGGACGACGGAACGCTGGCGGCGACCCTGGCGTCGGTAGCGGCCGATGTCGTCGTGCTCGCGGGCTACATGCGGATCGTCGGACCGGTGGTGCTCGGGGCATTCCCCGCCCGCATCCTGAACACGCATCCATCGCTCCTGCCGGCGTTTCCCGGCGCCCATGCGGTCGCCGACGCGCTGGCGCACGGCGTGGTGGTCACCGGCTGCACCGTCCATCTCGTCGACGAGACCCTCGATGGTGGCCCGATCCTCGCCCAGGAGGCGGTGCCGATCCTGCCCGGCGACGACGTCGAGACGCTGCACGACCGAATCCGGTCCGTCGAGCACCGCCTGCTGCCACGGGCGGTCGGGCTCGTCCTCGCGGATGCCGTCTCCGTCGCCCCGGGGGGTCGGCGGGTGGCGGTCGATCTCGCGCGAGCGGAGGCGACCCTCCCGGTGCCCCGACGCGCCCTCCTGTCGGTCTCCGACAAGACCGGGCTGACCGAATTCGCGGCCGGGCTGGTGCGCGCCGGGTTCGAACTCGTGTCGACCGGCGGGACGGCGCGGACGCTCCGCGACGCCGGACTGTCCGTCACCGACGTGGCCGCCGTGACCGGCTTCCCGGAGATGCTCGACGGGCGTGTCAAGACGCTCCATCCGCGCGTCCACGGGGGCATCCTCGCCGACCGGCGGCTCGCCGACCACCGGCATCAGCTGCTGGCGGCCGCGATCGCGCCGTTCGACCTCGTCGTCGTCAATCTCTATCCGTTCGCGGCCGCGGCGGAACGGCCCGGGATCACCCTCGACGGGCTTGTCGAGGAGATCGACATCGGCGGCCCGTCCATGGTCCGGGCGGCGGCCAAGAACCACGCCAGCGTCGCGATCGTGACCTCACCCGCGCGGTACTCGACGGTCCTTGCGGCGATCGTCGGGGAGGGAAGCGTCGGGCCGGGCCTCCGGGCCGCCCTTGCCATCGAGGCGTTCCGCCACACGGCCGCCTACGATGCCCGGATCGCCGAAGTCCTGCCGGCGCGGATGGCGCAGGCCGGTGTGCCTCTGCCCGACGAACCCGGCCTCCCGGGAGCCGCCGACCCGTACCCGGCCAGCCTGTCGATCGCGCTCGAGAAGGTCGACACGCTGCGCTACGGCGAGAACCCGCATCAGCCGGCGGCCCGCTATCGCCGACCCGGGTCGACCGCCGCCGACGGCCCGTTCGCGACCGGCGAGCCGCCGCTCCAGGGCAAGGCCCTGTCCTACAACAACGTCCTCGATGCCTCGGCCGCGGCGGCCCTCGGGCGGGCCTTGCGGGGTCCCGGCTGCGTCATCGTCAAGCACATGAACCCGTGTGGCGCCGCCGAGCGGCCGGCGCTCATGGCGGCGTGGGAGGCGGCCCTGGCCGCCGACCCGATCTCGGCCTTCGGGGGCGTGGTGGCGCTCACCCGACCCGTGGATGCAGCGGTCGCCGAGGCGCTCGTCTCGATCTTCCTCGAGGTGGTGGTCGCGCCGGCCTTCGACGACGCGGCGCTGGCGATCCTCGCGACGAAGCCGAACCTGCGGCTCGTCCTCGACCCGCTCTCGGCCGTCGACGAGCCGATGCCGCCGCCCGACCCGACCGGTTCGATCCGTAGCGCCGGCGGGGCGATCCTGGTCACCGCCCCAGATTCGACCGCCGACGACCCGACCACCTGGACCCTCGCGACCCGTCGTGCGCCGACCGACGCGGAGCTCCTCGACCTCGACCTCGCCTGGCGGCTGGTCCGCGGGGTGACCTCCAACGCGATCGTCCTCGTCCGCGACCGCCGGCTCATCGGGATGGGCTCGGGCCAGACCTCGCGCGTCGACGCGGCTCGAGGCGCGGTCGACAAGGCGCTGGCCCACGCCGGCGTCGCGGCCCTCCAGGGCGCGGCCTGCGCCTCGGACGCGTTCTACCCGTTCCCCGATGCCGTCGAGGTCTGCCTGACGGCCGGCGTGACGGCGTTCGCCCAGCCCGGCGGCTCGATGCGGGACGCGGATGTCGTGGCGGCGGTGGACGCCGCCGGCGGCGCCATGCTCATGACCGGAACACGCCACTTCCGCCACTGACGCCCCAGCCTGCGGGCGCCGCTCCACCACGGTCGGGCCCCTGCTATTCATGGGGCGCCTGTTACGACCGGCGAACCCGCGGACATCGTCCGGACCATGCACCCGACGGCTCAGCCGACAGGCGAACGAGCCTGAGCGACCCTGCCGGCGGCCAGTTCAGTCGTGGGACGGTTCACCGCACCGCCGCACGGTCGGTCGTCGGTCGGTTCAGCCTTGGGGCGAATGGCGGGAACGGATCGCGGGTTCGGCTCAGCGCGCCCGGACCGCCTGTCCGAGGAGGACCAGCTCGACGAGGAGCGCCGTGTCGACGCTGATCATCCCGTCGTTGGTGATCTCGTCGAGGCGCGCGAAGGCCGTGGCGTGATCGCCGGCCTCGACCTGCGTCCGGAGGAGGGCGACGTCATCGGCGGCCAGCACCGGCGCGAGCCGCTCGATCAAGGCCAGGAACCGGGCTCGGACCTGGCCCGGTTCGATCGGATCGATCCGAAAGGTCGGACCCGTGCTTGGCATGCGCGGTATCTTGACGGCTCGACATGCACGCTGCGGAGAGGAAACCACGATGGCGGAGTTCCTGGCGATCACCTTCGATGGGACCGACGACGCCGAGGCGGCGCTTCGATCGATCCGGCTGGTCGAGAAGGAAGGCCGGATCGGGCTCGAGGACACGGCGGTCGTCCGCAAGGACGCCGACGGCAAGGTCACGATCCATAACGAGATGTCGAGCGGGACCGAGACGGGCGCGGTGGTCGGCGCCGTCCTCGGTGGGCTCCTGTTCGTCGTCTTCCCGGTCGCTGCGGTCGTCGGCGGCGCCGTCGCGGGTGGCATCGTCGGGCGTGCGGCGGCGCCGGGGATCGATGGCGGATTCGTCAAGGAGGTCGGCGAGGACCTTCCGGCCGGCGGCTCCGCGCTCTTCCTCCAGGTCAAGCGCGGCGCCGACACGGGCGTCCTCGCCGGAGCCCTGCGCCAGTACCACGGTCGCGTCCGGCAGACCTCGTACGACGAAGAGGTCGAACAGACCCTCGACGAGTCGCTCCGCTGACGATCGGCGCGTACCATCGGTCCACCGTCCTGGTGGTGCCCGAACGCAGGGCACAGGTCGATGTTTCGTCGACCAGGTCTCAACGGGCTCGTTGAAGAGCCGGCAACCCGCGACCCGGTGACGGGTCACGTGTAGCTCACCGCGGAGCTGGCAGGGCGGGGCCGGGCCCGGGTACCATCCGGGTCCGGCCAACCACACCTCGTCGGAGTGAGCTTTGGGCTTGTTGCGGAAGATCATCCGCGCAGTCGGCACGCTAGTGGGCGGGCAGGACGATAACGCCGAACTCCAGCGCCGGCTGAACGAATTGTCAGGCTTGCCTGCCTCGGGCCATCGGCAGGTAGTCGAGGATCGGCCGTCCCAGAGAGATTGGGAAGACGTGGTCGACCCACCTCGCGCGAGCCGAGGGCGACGATCGCCACGCAGTCCAGTCCGGTTCGGGCTGGACGAGCTGGTGTCGCGCAGCGGCCTGAGCGCCGAGGCGTTGCTCGCCGCGACGCCGACCTACCGATCCGTGACCGTCCCGAAGCGATCCGGCGGGCAGCGCGTGCTCCGCGTCCCGGACCCGGCCACGAAGGCGATCCAGCGCCGCCTCCTGCACAGCGTCCTCGACGGCATCCCGATCCACCCAGCGCTGCGCACGGCTTCGAGCGGGGTCGGTCGATCGTGACCAACGCCCAGCCGCATGTCGGTCGCGCCGTCGTCGTCAAGATGGACATCGTCGACTTCTTCGGGTCGACCAGCGCTCGTCGCGTCGGGCGGCTCTTCCGCGTGCTTGGCTGGGACGCCGAGACGGCGGCGCTCCTGACCAGCCTCGCCACCGACGGTGGCGCGCTGCCCCAGGGCGCACCGACGAGCCCGCGCCTGGCGAACCTCGTCAATGTCCGGCTCGACGCCCGGCTGGCGCGACTGGCCGAGGTGCTCGGCGGTACATACACCCGCTACGCCGACGACCTGACCTTCTCGTTCGCCACGCCCGACCACGCCGCGAGCGCCGACCTGCTGGCCGCGACCAAGAAGATCGTGCGGCAGGAGGGCTACCAGCTCCACCTGGACCGGAAGCTGCAGATCCGGCGCCGGCACCACCGCCAGACGGTGACCGGCCTCGTCGTCAACGATCACGTGGCGTTGCCCAGGTCGAGGCGCCGCTGGCTGCGCGCCGTCGAGCACCACATCTACTCGGGCAAGCCGGCGTCGCTGAGCCGCGACCAGCTGACCGGCTGGCAGGCGTTCGAATCGATGATCACGACCGGACACCAGCCACCGCCGACCTGACCGCCGCGGCCGCTGCTACCATCGCGCTCCGATGGCCGACCGACCCTCCTACTACCTGACGACATCGATCGCGTACGCCAACAACAAGCCGGGCCTGCACACCCTGTACGAGGTGATCGGGGCGGATGCGATCGCGCGCTGGCATCGGATGATCGGCGACGACACGCGCTTCCTGACCGGGACCGACGAGCACTCGATCAACATCGCCCAGGCCGCGGTCGACGAGGGGCGCCCGACGCGCGAGTTCGTCGACGAGAAGGTCGCGATGTTCGAGGAGGCGGAGGCGGCGCTCGCGATCACGCCCGACCGCTTCATCCGGACGACCGACCTTGACCACGTCCGCTCGGCGCAGGAGATGGTCCGCCGCGCCCACGCCAACGGCGACATCTATCTCGGGACCTATGAGGGTTGGTACTGCCCGAACGAGGGCTTCCGCAACGCATCCGACGTGCACGAGACCCCTCGCGGGACGATCTGCCCGAACCATCCCGGGGTCCCGCTCCAGTGGCTGACCGAACGGAACTGGTTCTTCCGGCTGTCGGCCTACCAGGAACGGCTCGAGCGCCATTTCGCGGAACATCCTGAGTTCGTCCAGCCGGACTACCGGCGTAACGAGATGCTCGGCTTCATCCGCGGCGGCCTGGAGGACTTCTCGATCAGTCGCGAACGCACCCCGGGCGACTGGGGGATCCCGTTCCCGATCGCCGAGAACGGCGAGACGTCGCTCCGCGAGGACGGCTCCTGGGACCCCGAGGCCGGAAAGATCTACGTCTGGTTCGACGCCCTCATCAACTACATCACCGGCGCCGGCTTCCCGGACGACGTCGAGGCGTTCGGACATTGGTGGCCGGCGGACCTGCACATCATCGGCAAGGACATCGCCCGATTCCACACGATCTTCTGGCCGGCGATGCTGTGGAGCGCCGGGATCGAGGCGCCGCGCCAGGTGTGGGTCCATGGCTGGCTGCTGGCGGCCGGTGGCGAACGGATGAGCAAGAGTCGCGGCAACTTCTTCGACCCGAACGACTTCGTGGCGGCGCTCGGCTCGGACGGGGCGCGCTACGCCGTCCTCCGCGAGGTCCCCTTCGATCGCGACGCCGAGGTGTCGTGGGATTCGTTCGTCCGGCGCTACAACGCCGATCTCGCCAACGACTTCGGCAACCTCGTCAACCGGACGGTATCGATGACCAACCGCTATCTCGACGGCGAGCGGCCGGCACCGCGCGCGGTTGGGGATTCGCCGCTCGGGTTCGACTGGGGATCGACGCTGGGCGCGTATCGCGAGAACGTCGAGGCGTGCCTCCTGCACGATGCCCTGGCTGGGCTGTGGGAGTACGTCGGATCCGCCAACAAGGTCGTCGATGCCGAACAGCCGTGGGTCCTGGCCAAGGCGGCCAAGGCCGGCGATGCGGACGCCGAGGCACGTCTGCGCGACGTGCTCGGCGATCTCGTCGAGGCGTGCCGCCTCGTCGGACTGGCCGTCGCGCCGTTCCTGCCAGGGACCGCGCCGCGGCTGCTTGCGCAACTCGGCCACGCGTATCCGTACGGCCCCGACGGCAACGGCGGACCCCCGATCCTCGCCGAGCTCGTCTGGGGCGCCCATGCGTCCGAATCCGGTCGGCTGACAGCGGCCGAGCCGCTCTTCCCGCGCCTCGATGTCGAAACCGAGGCAACCTGAACGTCGTTCTGATGAACGGGCCAGCAGGCCCGGCGCGCTGGAGGGCACCGATCATGGCCAAGGGCACCATCTCCCACATCGAGTTCCCGGCCGACGATGTCGAACGGGCGAAGCGGTTCTACGGCGCGATCGCGGGCTGGGAGTTCGGCCCGATGGAGGGGCTCCCGGACTACTGGCTCTTCCGCACGACCGCGGAAGCGGGTGGCGGGCTCGGCAAGCGCGGGGAGACGGTCGGCAACGTCGTGCGCGTCTACATCGACGTCGACGACCTCGACGCGGCGATCGCCGCGGCCGAAGCTAACGGCGGCTCCGTCGTGACGCCACCGTCGCCCGTCCCGGGCCAGGGTCGGTACGCGGCCCTGCTCGATCCGGAAGGCAACGAGGTCGGCTTGTTCGAGACGACGACCCCCGGCTGACCCTTCGGCGCGGTCCCGCCTACGATGGCCGGGATGCGCCTTGTCGACAGCCACTGTCACCTCAACGCCGACCGGTTCGCGTCCGACGCCGACCAGGTCGTCGGTGGCGCACGCCTCGCGGGTGTCGAGCGGATCCTCGTTCCCGGCTGGAACGTCGCATCGTCGGAGCGGGCGCTGGCCTGTGTCGAGCGGTTCGAATGGCTCGATGCGGCGGTCGGCGTCCATCCGCACGATGCGGCCAAGGTGGACGAGGCCGGCTGGGCGACGATCGTGGCCTGGGCGTCGGACCCACGGGTCGTCGCCATCGGGGAGACCGGGCTCGACTACGACCGCGTCTTCAGCCCGGTCGCCGATCAGTCGGTGAACCTGCGGCGCAACCTGGCACTCGCGCTCGAGACCGGCAAGCCGGCCATCCTCCATTGCCGTTCGGCCATCGGCCGGCAGGACGCGCAGGACGCCCTCGTCAGCGAGCTGCGTGCGGCCGGCCTCGGCGGCCCGACCTGGGCCGCGGCGTTCGGGGAGCGGCCGCCCGCCGTCATCCACTCGTACTCGGGCCCGCTCGACTACGCGCGGACCGTGATCGACCTCGGGCTCGCGATCAGCTTCTCCGGTCTCGTCTTCCGGGCCGGGGAGGAGGCGTCGGCCGAGGTCGCCGCGATCGTGCCCGCTGATCGACTCCTGATCGAGACCGATGCGCCGTTCCTGGCACCACCCGGTGCGCCTCGCTCCCGCAACGAACCCGAGTGGGTGCGCGTCACAGGGGCGTGGCTGGCTGATCGCCGCGAAACGGACCCTGAGATGCTCGGCCCGACCCTCATCGCCGCCTATGACCGGACCTTTCCGAACCCTCGGAGGATCAACCGATGATCAAGCTCCGCCGCCCCCCTCGCGCCGCCTTCCTGCCGCTTGCCATCACCCTCCTGGTGGTCGCCTGCGGTCCGACCGGGGCCGTGTCGCCGACGCCGGCCGCCTCACCATCAGCCCTGCCGAGCCCCACGGCCACTCCGACGACGGCCCCGACCCCGACCGCCGTCCCGACGGCCAGCCCGACCGCCGTGCCCACCCCGGTCGCATCCCCGTCCGCGGCTGCCTGCCTGGTGCTGCCACAGACCGGACCCGCGCCGTCGGACCGCCTGACCGGGATCGACGTGCTCGGTCTGCCGGGTCGCGACGTCGTCCGGTTCGTGTTCGGCAACGGGTCGCTTACGCCGGCCGGCCCGCCGACGGAAACGATCAGTGTCGCCAAGCCGCCGTTCACCGAAGGCCCGAGCGGCCGCCCGATCGACCTGAAGGGCAAGCAGGCGCTCCAGGTCGTCTTCCGCGGGATGTCCCTCCAGAACGACGTCGGGCAACCCACATTCACCGGCGAGCGCCGCATCCAGATCGGCGACACCTCGCGAAGCCTTCGCGACGTCATCATCTTCGACGAGTCGGAGGGGCAGATCGGCTGGTATGTCGGGTACGACTCGTCCAGTTGTCTCAGCCTGAGCCGCGAAGGAGACGACCTCGTGCTCGCGATCGACTTCGGTCCGGGTTGACAGGCGACACCCGCGTTCGCTAGTCTCTCATTGGCACTCTCGCAGTGAGAGTGCCAGCATCGCGAACCACCGGATCCGACGACGCCGACGAGAACGGCTGGAGGGTCGGGCGGTGATCGACGCGATGCATCGCAGAGGTTCCGAGGGACATCCCCATGCGGCCCCGATCCGGCCGGTTCGATGTCCCGCGAGTCCACGCCCGGCGGCCGGCCCTGGCCGTCACAGGAGGAATGCACGTTGGCCAAAGCCACTGCCACTGCCAAAGCTCCCGCGACCAAGCTTCGCCCGCTCGGTGACCGCGTGGTCGTCAAGCCCAGCGAGCGCGAGGAGATGACCAAGAGCGGGATCGTCCTCCCGGACACCGCCAAAGAGAAGCCCCAGGAGGGGACCATCATCGCCGCCGGCCCGGGCAAGATCCTCGACGACGGCAAGCGCGAGACGATGGACGTCAAGACCGGTGACAAGGTCCTCTACGCCAAGTACGCCGGCACCGAATTCAAGATCGACGGCGACGAGCTGCTCATCGTCAAGCAATCGGACATCCTGGCGGTCGTCGAGGGCTGACGGCGCTCGGCGCCGAACGGTCCGGACCCCTGTAGGTTCCTGGAGGGACACACGAATTGGCTAAGCAGATCATCTTCGACGAGACGGCTCGTCGCTCACTCAAGCGAGGCATCGACCATCTCGCGGACGCGGTCAAGGTGACCATCGGCCCGAAGGGCCGCAACGTCGTCCTCGACAAGAAGTTCGGCTCGCCGACCATCACCAATGACGGCGTGACCATCGCCCGCGACATCGAGCTCGACGACGCGTTCGAGAACATGGGCGCCCAGCTCCTCAAGGAAGTCGCGACCAAGACCGACGACGTCGCCGGCGACGGGACCACCACCGCGGTCGTGCTCGGCCAGGCGATGGTCGCCGAGGGCCTTCGTGTCGTGACCGCCGGCGCCAACCCGATGGTCGTCAAGCGCGGCATCGAGGCGGCCGTCGAAGCCGTCGTGGCCGAGATCAAGAAGCAGTCCCGCCCGGTCGACAACCGCGAGCAGATCGCGGCCGTCGCCGCCATCAGCGCCGCGGATCCGGAAGTCGGCGAGATCATCGCCGAGGTCATGGACAAGGTCGGCAAGGACGGCGTCATCACCGTCGAGGAGGGCCAGAGCCTGGGCCTCGAGAAGGAATACACCGAGGGCATGCAGTTCGACCGGGGCTACATCTCGGCGTACTTCGTGACCAACCCGGATCGCATGGAAGCGGTCCTCGACAACCCGCTCATCCTCATCACGGACAAGAAGATCTCGAGCGTCGCGGACATGCTGCCGGCCCTCGAGAAGGCGGTCCAGCAGGGCAAGCCCACGCTGATCATCAGCGAGGACGTCGACGGTGAGGCCCTGGCCACGCTCGTCGTCAACAAGCTCCGCGGCACGGTCCAGGTCCTCGCCGTCAAGGCGCCGGGCTTCGGCGATCGCCGCAAGGAGATGCTCCGCGACATCGCCGTCCTGACCGGCGGTACGGTCATCAGCGAGGAGATCGGGCGCAAGCTCGACTCGGTCGCGTTCGAGGACTTCGGATCGGCCCGGCGCGTGGTCGCGACCAAGGACGACACGACGATCATCGACGGCGACGGCAAGGCCGACCAGATCAAGGCCCGGATGACCCAGATCAAGGCCCAGATCGAGGACACGACCTCGGACTATGACAAGGAGAAGCTCCAGGAGCGCCTTGCCAAGCTGTCCGGCGGCGTCGCGGTCATCAAGGTCGGCGCGGCCACCGAGGTCGAGCTCAAGGAGAAGAAGCACCGCATCGAGGATGCGCTCTCGACGACCCGTGCGGCCGTCGAAGAGGGCCTCGTCGCCGGCGGCGGCACCACCCTCCTGCAGGCCATCCCCGCGCTCGACAAGATCAAGCTCGAGGGTGACGCCCAGGTCGGCGTCGACATCGTCCGCAAGGCCCTCGAGGCCCCGGCTCGCCAGATCGCCGACAACGCCGGCCAGTCCGGCGAAGTCATCGTCGCCCACGTGAAGGGCCTCAAGAACGGACATGGCTACGACGCGCTCAAGGGCGTGTACGGCGACATGTTCAAGGCGGGCATCGTCGATGCCGCCAAGGTGACCCGCTCGGCACTCCAGAATGCCGCCTCCATCGCCGCCATGGTCCTGACGACGGAGACGTTGATCTCGGACATGCCGGAGAAGGAGAAGGCCGGAGCCGGTGGCGGCCACGACCACGGCGGCGGCGGGGGGATGGACTTCTAGTCCCCGCTCCTGACCACGATCCTCGAGGCCCTCGGCACCGCCGGGGGCCTCGCGATTCCCGGGCTAGGCCCCGACCTCGATGCGACCGTTCCACTTCTTGTAGTGCGAGCGGAACCGCTCCTGGTGGATGACGTTCCCGTTGCGGTCGCGCACGACGCGCGTGACCGAGACGTCCATGCCGTTCGAGGGGTACTCGGTCTGCCGGCGCACGCCCTTCTTCAGGGTGGTCACCGGGACCGTCGTCGTCGTGGCCTTCACGAGGTTCGTCACGACCGCCTTGCCGATGCTCACGGTCCGGCCGTCTGGGACGCCCCAGATCTCGTAGCGGACCCAGCCCTTCCCCCCGGAACCGACGACCTTGAACCCGCGGATGAGGATCGCGTGGTCCATGTCGTTCGTGAACGACATCGTCGTCGTGCTGCGGCCCTTGATCGTCACGGTCGCGTCGAGGCCGAGCGGGTAGCGGTCGATGTAGTAGCTGTGGTTGGCCCGCGAGCCCATCTTGAGCCCGGCTCGCAGCGCCGCGTTGAACAGCGTCGTCGAGCTCGAGCACATCCCGCCACCGATGGCGCCCGTCGGTTCGGTGTGATCGATGACGATGACGCCGCCGAGTCCGAACCCCCGCGCCGTGCTGATCGGCCCGACGGCATCGAACCATTCGAACCGCTCGCCCGGCTGCAGGACGGTGCCGTTGATGAACTTGGCGGGAAGCCAGATGTTCGCGCCGTAGTGGTTGCGCTCGCTGATCGGGAACCAGGTCTTCCACGAGGACAGGCGGACCATCAGCGGCGCCTGCTTCTGCGCCTCCGCGGTCGTGAGCTTCGGAGCGACCGCGACCATCACCGCGCGGATCGGCGCTGGCGTGGCACCATGCGCCCGCTCCACCAGCGCCTGACGGATGGCCGCCGCCATGGCCGAGGTGTCAAGACGCTCGCCGTCCTTGCCGGCCACGACGCCGACAGTGGCGCCGTCTTTGCCGACCAGGTAGGTGGCCGAGACGGGCTTCTTGAGGACCGCCTTCGTGATCGTGTCGAGAGCCGGCGCGATCTTCGACGCATCGATCGTCGTCGCGATGGTTCCCTCGGTCGTCGACTCGAACCCTACCCAGTCACGCACGGTCGAGGCCGGGATCGTGTACGACTTGGTCGCGTGTTTGACGACGACATCGGTGATCGTCCACTCGGCTGCCTTCTGGGCGGCCTGGACATCGGCATCATCGATGGTCGGCGGGACGGCGATCGCGGTCGGGTAGACGATCACCTCGGACGCGGCGTCGGCCTGGGCGACCGCCGTCAGCGCAGCGGTCTGGGCATCGGACGTGTCGAACCGCAACCCGGGGTGGGCTTGTGTCGTGACGATGCTCTCGGTCCCGACGGCGATGGTCGCATCGAACGGCTTGCGCTCGAGTGGGCCGACGGCCGCCGCGATGCGGGACGCGAGGACCGCCCGGTCGAAGGTGACACGCGGTGCGACCTCGAGGCCGCTGAGCGCGAGCTTCGGTTCGCCGAAGGCGCGTTGGATCGGGCTACCGGACCGGCCGACGGCCATCGCGGCGTCGATCATCCTATCGACGTCAGGCCGGCGGGCGAAGTCGCGGTACGGGATCAAGACCTCGCCGGCCTCGGTCCGAACGACGACGTGGCCGTCCCCGTAGCCTTCGTAGCCGGCGGCCAGCGCCGCTGCGGCCGCCTGCCGATCGAGGCCCGACAAGTCGACGGCCCCGACGTGGACGCCGGGAAGGACGCGGCCCTCATGGAAGGCGTCGTAGCCAAGGACCGCGGCTCCGGCCAGGGCGAGCGTGCCCATGGCCCCGAGGGCGAAGGCGGCGATGAACCGGCGAAGGCCGCTCGCCCGGCGTCGAACCGACGTGTCGGCTGGTTGCGGAAGCGAGTCAGTGGCGGTGGTCATGGGCAGCGATACGACGTCCGGGCGGCACGAGACGTTACATGAGCGCGAGACGGGAGGGTGCGCGGGATCGCCTAGCGCCAGACGTAGATCGGGCGTGCCTCGTCAAGGGGGATCGGGCTCTGGACCGGGATCGTGATGCGGATCTTGGGGATCATCGTCCAGCCGACGTGGAGCATGTCGAAGAGTGGTGCGCGCGGGTCCGCGTTACCTGCGGCGTGGGTCGCCTCGTCGCGCCACTCGTGGCGGATCGCATCCCACAGGTGTCGTCCCGCAGCCTGCTCCCCGGGCGCATGCCACGCGAGCGTCAATTCGATCGAGCGGATGACACCATCGCGCGGGACCAGGGGAGCGACGTCGCGAAACGAAGGCCAGCGGACGCGGGATCCGCTCGAGATGGTCGGTCAGTAACTTGAACCGCTCGTTGACCAGGGCACCGGCGACGATGGTCCCGTCGTCCCGCACCGCCACCCGGTACTGGCGGTGCGCGATCCCGAGGGCGGTCGGTTCGAGCGAGCCGGCCAATCCGGTCGCGGTCTGGGGTGGATACAGGTCGTATCCCGCGTAGAAGCCATTCGTGCCGTCCACGATGGCCTCGAGATCGCCGTCGGCCATCGGCCGGACCGTGATCCCGCGCATCGTCGGCGCCCGCCGCAGGACGCGAGCGACGACCACGTGGACGGGACCGAGCGTCTGGGTCGACCAGCGTCGAGCGGTCGCGAGCGATCCGGCGTTGCGTGATCTCGACGCCGGTCGTGATGACGCCCTCGCCACCGAATCGTCGCTGGGCCTCGTCGATCCGCCAGGCCGCGAGCCGCGACCCGAGCCCCTGGCGGCGAACGTCGTGGTGGACCTTGAGGTTCTCGAGGTGGGCCGAGGGCATGACCCGGCCGCCGATCGAGACCTCGTCGGTGAACGCCGTCGCCATGCCGACGATGCCCGTGTGACCGGGAGCCTCTGCGACGACGCCATACAGCGTCGGATGCTGGGCCAGGAGGGCCTGGTAGACGTCGTGCCGGTAGTGGGTCGTCATCGACATCGAGGTCGTCTGTGCCTCGGTCCGCATCAGGAGGTCGATCGCTGGTCCGTCGCTCGGCTCCATCGGGCGAAGGATGAAGTCGGCCATCAGGCCCAGTCTAGACGGCGCGTCCGGCCTCATCCGGACCGGCGCGATTCGTCGACGTCGCCGGTCATACTGTGGACCCGGGGTGCACGAAGGGAGTTGAGATGTATCGGATCCGTCGATTCGGCGTCGTCAAGACGGCAACGATCGCCGCCGTGATGTACGTGCTCGTGACATTGGCGTTCGTGTTTCCGATCACGATCATCGTGGCGCTCGCCGGGCCGACCAGCTCTTCGAGTCTGAGCGCGGGGCCCTTCCTCCTCGGTGGTCTCTTCGCGGCTGCGATCTACGGTCTATTGGGTTGGGTCTTCACCGCGATCGCGTGCGTGTTCTACAACATCGCCGCCGGGATCGTCGGAGGGATCCAGGTCGAGGTCGAGACGGTGATCCCCGCCCCGCCGCCGCCGGTCTGGGGTCCGATCACGTCACCACCGGCAGGTTCCCCTCCTTCCGTGAGCGGCAGCGTTTGACAGGTCGAGCCCCCGGCCCGACCCTGTTCAGTGGTCGTCGCGCGGACGGCCGCCTCGAGCACACCAGGAGCCCCATGACTCGCCGACTTCCCGCCGTCCTGCTCGCCGCCAGCCTGGCGATCCTGCTCATAGCCTGTGGTGGTGGCGCCACCGGTCCGGTCCTGACCGACCCGACCGCGATCATCACGGCTGCGCTGAAGTCCACGGAGGCCGCCAAGAGCGTCCACGTCGACATCACCGTCGATGGCGAGGCGACCGTCACGTTGCCGGGCTCCAGCACCGGCACCGCGATCGACCTGACCGGGACGACCGCCAAGGCCGACATCGACTTCGCGAACAAGGCGACGCATGTCAGCTTCAAGGTCCCGAAGCTGCTCGGGTTCAGCGGCGAACTGATCGCGGTCGACGGCAAGGTCTACACCAAGACGTCGTTGACCGGGCCGCTCTACACGGTCCAGGACGCCGGGAGCGCCCCGCTGAACCCGGGCGATGCGGGCGGGATGATCGACAACCTCGGGGACCTCCTGCTCGACAACGGCATCACCCTCGTCAAGGGCGACGACACGTCCTGTGGCGGGAAGCAGTGCTACACGGTCACGACCGAGCTGACCGCCGCGGACCTGGGCGTCTCTACGGCCGGGGCCATCTCGGCGCTGCCGATCGATCTCACGGGCGCCAAGCTCAAGATCACGATCCTCGTCGAGAAAGACCTGCCGAACCACCTGTCGGAGGTCTCAGCCGTCTTGACCCTGCCGAACGATGCATCGGTCACCGCGGTCCTGACCACCTCCAAGTGGGATGAGCCGGTGACCATCAAGGCGCCGCCGCCCGAACAGGTCAAGACGAGCTGACCACGGTCCGTTCGGACCTCGACGCAAGAGCCGGGTGAGTCGCCCGACCTACAATGGTCGGGTGAGTCCCACCCGACGTCGCCGGACCGGCGACCCCACGCTCGACGCCGCCGCGGAGGCGGCCAGCGCGGCGGCCGGGACCGCGTTCACCGACCTCGAAGACGCCCCGGCGACGCCGGACGAACCGGCCTGGATGCGCGACGCCCCGACCGAGACGAGGGATCCGTCCGCGCCCGCCGCCAAGACCCGACCCGGCCGCGCGCGCCGCCGCCATCAAGGCCCGCGAGGAGCAGATCGTCCGGGCGCTCAACCCGGAACAGGCGCGGGCCGTGACGACCACGGAAGGGCCGCTCCTGATCCTCGCCGGGGCCGGGTCGGGCAAGACCCGGGTCCTCGCGCACCGGATCGCCTACCTGGTGAGTATCAAGGACGTCGCCCCGTGGCGGATCCTCGCCGTCACCTTCACGAACCGGGCCGCGGCGGAGCTCCGCGAACGGATCATCAGCCTTGTCGGTGAGGGCGGTCGCGACGTCATGGCAGGCACCTTTCACTCGCTCTGCGCCCGCGTCCTTCGGGCGGACGGGGAGGCGATCGGGATCGGCCGTCGCTTCGTCATCTACGACACGGACGACCAGCAGTCGCTGATGAAGCAGATCCTCCGAGAGGAGGACATGCCGCTCACCGGCGAGTTCCGACCGAGTGCCGTGCTCGGCGCCGTCAGCCGGGCGAAGAACGAGATGCTCGATCCGACCTTCCTGTCGGAGAACGCATCGAACCACCGCGAGCGCACGATCGCCCGCCTGGCGACCCGCTACCAGGAACGCCTCGCACAAGTCGAACGCGCTCGACTTCGATGACCTGCTCCTCGAGGCGGTCCGGCTGTTCGACGAAGCGCCCGAGGTCCTCGCCAAGTACCAGGAGCGCTGGCGCTACCTCCACGTCGACGAATACCAGGACACCAACCGCGCCCAATACCTGTGGGTCAAGGCGCTTGCCGCCCGTCATCACAATCTGTGCGTGGTCGGCGACGACGACCAGTCGATCTACTCGTGGCGCGGCGCCGACCTCCGCAACATCCTCGATTTCGAGCGTGACTGGCCCGATACGGCCGTCGTCAAGCTCGAACAGAACTACCGCTCGACCCAGCTCATCCTCGACGCTGCGCACGCGGTCGTGTCACGCAACAACGCGCGCAAGGACAAGAAGCTGTGGACCGACAACGCGGGCGGGGTCCTCATCCAGCGGTTCGAGGCCTACAACGAGGAAGAGGAGGCCGAATGGATCGCCCGTCAGGTCGAGGGCCTGTCCGGCGGTCGCGGCAGCGCTCTGACCCGCCGCGCCGACGACGACGCCAGTTTCCGGGCCCGCGACATCGCGGTGATGTACCGGATGAACGCCCAGTCTCGCGCTATCGAGGAATTGTTCCTACGCTACGGGCTTCGCTACCAGCTCGTCGGCGGGACGCGGTTCTACTCGCGACGCGAGGTCAAGGACGCCCTGGCCTACCTGCGCATCCTGCGGTCGGACACCGACAGCGTCAGCTTCGAACGGATCATCAACCTGCCGTCGCGCGGGATCGGCGAGAAGACGATCGAGACGCTGCGCGCGGCCGCGGCCCGCCCCGACGGCACGACCTGGGGCGCCATCGAGGCGGCCGTCAACGGAGAGCTTCCCGGGCCTGGCGCCCCGGACACGGAACGCGCTGACCGACTTCGCGATCCTGGTCCGCCGGTTGCGGACCCGCGTCGGCGTCCTCAGCCTCCCCGAGTTGCTGGACGAGGCCCTCGAGGCGTCCGGCTACCGGGCGATGCTCGCCGACGGGTCGGAGGACGGCGAGGAGCGCTGGGCGAACCTGCTCGAGCTGCGCTCGGTGACGACCCGCTACGACGACCTCGCCCCCGACGACGCGCTCGACCGACTCCTCGAGGAGACGGCCCTCGTGGCGGACCAGGATTCGTACGAGGGCGACGCGGACGCGGTGACGCTCATCACCCTCCACGCCGCCAAGGGCCTCGAATTCCCGGTCGTGTTCATCGCCGGGCTCGAGGAGGGCCTCTTCCCCCACAGTCGGGCGCTCGACGACGAGAAGGAGCTCGAAGAGGAGCGGCGGCTCGCCTATGTCGGCATCACCCGCGCCAAGCGGCGCCTCTTCCTGTCGCACGCGTGGCGCCGGGCCACCTGGGGGATGGGCCAGGCGACGGTGCCGTCGCGCTTCCTGATGGAGATCCCGGCCGAACTGATGGTCGGACCGCAGCTTGGCGGCGCCGACGACCGCGACCTGGATCTCGATCTGGTGTTCGGGGCACGACGGACGAGCCGGTTCGGGACGCCGGTCCGCGGCAGCGGCGGGGCGTTCCGACAGGGGAGTGGCCGGCCCGGGGCGCCGGCTTCCGGGGAGCCATTCCGGCCCGGCCGGGACCTCACCGCCAAACGCGAGGCCTATGCCGATGGCGCGGCGTCGGGTTCGCTGGCCCGGCCGGTGAGGGCATGGGACGACGAGCTCGACGTTGGGGGCGGCGTGCCCGCGGCCACGGCGGCGAAACCGCCCCGCCCGATCATCCCCGGGGAGCGGCAGTTCCGCGACGGGGACCGCGTCCGTCACGCCCGCTGGGGTGACGGCATCGTCGTCACGAGCAAGCTGACCCGCAGCGACGAGGAGGTCACCGTGGCGTTCAAGGACGCCTCGGTCGGGCGGAAGACGATGCTCGTCAGCCTCGCCAACCTGGATCTCGTCGGATGAGCCCGTCCGAGGCGCCCTTCGCCGAGATCGTCCGGGTCGCCGACTTCGAAGCGCTCGCCCGAGCCGCGATGGACCCCGCCGCCTTCGACTACGTGGCCGGTGGCGCCTGGGACGAGATCTCGATCGCGGAGAACGAGGCGGCCTGGCGGCGTCGTCGGTTTCGGCCCCGCGTCCTCGTCGACGTCTCGCACGTCGACCCGTCGACGACGTTCGTGGGATCGCCCGCCGCCTTCCCGCTTGCGATCGCCCCGATGTCGGTCCAGACCATCGCCCATCCGGATGGGGAGCTCGCCACGGCCCGCGCGGCCGGGTCGGCCGGCGTCCCGTTCATCCTGTCGACCATGTCCTCGCGGTCGATGGAGGAGGTCGCCGGCGTTGCTCCAGACGTCACCCGCTGGTTCCAGCTCTACCTCCAGGGCGACCTCGCGGTCTCGCGGTCCCTCGTGGAACGGGCCGCCGCAGCCGGGTTCGGGGCGATCGTCCTGACCGTGGATCTGCCGGTCCTCGGCTACCGCGAGCGCGACATGCGGTCCGGGTTCGTGCTCCCACCGCTCGGCAACTTCGCGGCGGACCCGCCTTCGCATCGAGCCGGGCTGCGCAACATCATCGAGGGCGACGACGGCCGCCTCCCGTTCGCGACCCCGACCTGGGACGACATCGCCACGATCCGGTCGTGGTCGAACCTCCCGCTCGTCCTCAAGGGGATCCTCACGGCCGAGGACGCGCGGTTGGCGGTCGAACGGGGGGTGGACGGCATCATCGTCAGCAACCACGGTGCGCGGCAGCTCGACCGGAGCCCGGCCCCGATCGACGTCCTCGCCGAGGTCGTCGCCGCGGTCGACGGCAGGCGCGGAGGTGTGGGTCGACGGCGGCGTCCGTCGCGGCCTCGATCTCGCGATCGCAGTCGCGCTGGGCGCCCGGGGGGTCCTGCTCGGGAAGCCCGTGTTCTGGGCGCTTGCCGCCGGTGGCCAGGCCGGGGTCGAGCGGGCTCTCGCGATCATGCGGCAGGAGTTCGAGATCGCGCTCGCGCTCCTCGGCGTGCCCGACCCATCGCACCTTCGGCCAGAGCATGTCATCGACCCACCGGCGACCGTCGCCTGACCCCGAACCGCGACCGCGCCGGCACCCGGCGGGCATCGAGCCCGGACGCGATCCGTGGCAGGGTAGGAACATCGGCGCGAGGCTCCGGTCCCGCCGATCCCCATGCCCCATCCGAGGATCCGTATGTTCGACCACGCCCGCCTCATCGACCGCATCGAGCGGTCGATCGACACCGACCCCTTCTGTCCTGTCTGCCACGCTCCGATGACCGTCCGCGACCGGGACGGCCGCCTCTGGCTGGAGTGCTCCTCCACGCCCGAGGCTGAACCGTCCGGTCTTCGCGAGCGCCTCGAAGCGGTCCTGTTGCCGCATCCGCGACGACTGATCGTGGACCCCACGGAGGATCTCGCTGCCTGACCCTTCGGAGGATGCGCGGGTGCGCCTCGTTCGGTACCCTCGCATCCGATGACGATCCAGCTTCCTCCGGTCGATCCGGCGCTCGTCACGGCTGCTGCGGCGCTCGACGCGGCCTCGGCGGCTGAGCGCCACGCGACGCTGGCCACCCAGATCGACCGGGCCAACGAGCTCTACCACGGCCAGGACGCGCCGGAGATCAGCGACGCGGAGTACGACGCGCTGTTCCGCGAGCTGGTCGCGCTGGAGACGGCGCATCCGGACCTGACGACCCCCGATTCGCCGACCCAGCGGATCGGCGGCGCGCCCGCCGGCACCTTCGACGAGGTCCGCCACGCCCGACCGATGCTGTCGCTGGCGAACGCGTTCAGCCACGACGAGCTGCGGGCGTTCGACGCCCGGGTCCGGCGCGGACTGGGCCTGCCCACGGCCCCCGAACCCGCCGCTGACCTGCGCTACGTCGCCGAGCTGAAGATCGATGGTCTCGCGATCAGCCTGCGCTATGACCGCGGGCGATTCGCCCAGGGTGCGACCCGCGGTGATGGCACCACCGGCGAGGACGTGACCGCCAACCTCCGGACGATCGCGGTCATCCCGCCCCGACTCACCGAGCCCGCCTCGCTGGAGGCCCGCGGCGAGGTCTTCATGC
Source organism: uncultured Chloroflexia bacterium (assembly GCA_963746865.1). Classification (GTDB taxonomy): domain Bacteria; phylum Chloroflexota; class Limnocylindria; order Limnocylindrales; family CSP1-4; genus SPCO01. The sequence continues at coordinate 937,652 of CAVVDB010000003.1, read as the reverse complement.
CGAAGGCGGAGTTCAAGCGGATCAACGAGGAGCGCGAGGAGGCCGGACTCCCGCTCTACGCCAATCCACGGAACAGCGGCGCGGGCTCGCTCCGCCAGATCGACCCGACGGTGACCGCCAGCCGCAAGCTGTCGGCCTGGTTCTACCAGCTGGTCGAGGACGGCGAGACGGTCACGACCCAGACAGCGGCGCTGGCACGGCTGACCGCCCTCGGCTTCCCGGTCAACCCCGATCATGCGTCCGACCTCGACATCGAGGCCGTCATCGACTTCACCGAACGCTGGCGCGAGGCGCGGCATCACCTGCCATACGAGACCGACGGCGTGGTCGTCAAGGTCGACCGGATCGACCAGCAGGAGCGGCTCGGGATGGTCAGCCGGGCGCCACGCTGGGCGATCGCGTTCAAGTTCCCGCCGGAACAGGTCGAGGCGTTCCTCGAGGACATCGTGCCGTATGTCGGGCGGACCGGGACGCTGACCCCGGTCGCCCACCTGACCCCGACCAAGGTGGCGGGTTCGACCGTCGCCCGGGCGACCCTCCACAACCTCGACGAGATCCGGCGCAAGGACATCCGGATCGGCGACTGGGTCGTCCTCCAGAAAGCAGGCGACGTCATCCCAGAGGTCGTCCGACCGATCGCCGAACGTCGGACCGGTGCCGAGCGTGAGTTCGTCATGCCGGCCGACCTGTCCCGTCTGCGACACGCCGGTCGTCCAGGACGAGGGCGCGGTCCGGGTCTACTGCCCGAACCTGGCCTGCCCGGCGCGGGTCGGCCAGGAATTCGGCCATTTCGCCGGGCGCGGCGGGATGGACATCGAGGGCGCCGGCTGGAAGGTCGTCCTCCAGCTCCTCGAGCGCGGGATGCTCAAGCGCCGCGGCGACTTCTACCGGCTGACGGTGGAGGACCTGGAGTCACTCGAGCGATATGCGAAGAAGAGCGCCGAGAACCTCTATGCGGCGATCCAGCGGTCGCGCCGGCGCCCGCTCGGCCGGGTGCTCAACGCCCTCGGCATCCCGCAGGTCGGCTGGACGACCGCCATCGACCTGGCTCGCTGGCTGACGGTCGAGGTCGCGCCGGGGCCTGACTGGCTGTCCCGCATCAGCTCGCACCTGAAGGCGGTCGCGCGCGAGACTCCCGAGCGGTTCGAGGAGGTCGAGGGGGTCGGTCCGACCGTGGCGACCAGTCTTGCCCGCTACTTCACCGATGAGGCGACGGCCGGCGTGCTCGACGACCTGGCCAACGCCGGCGTCGACCCGGAGGCGCCGGTCATCGAGGCGAAGGAAGCAGGCGGCCCGCTGGATGGCAAGACCCTCGTCGTCACCGGGACGCTCGAGGGCTTCAAGCGCGAGGAAGCCGAGGAGGCGATCCGCGCCGCCGGCGGCAAGGTCGCGGGCTCAGTCTCGAAGAAGACCGATTACCTGGTGGCCGGCGAGAGCGCCGGCTCGAAGCTGGCCAAGGCCCAGGAGCTCAACGTCGCGATCCTCGACGAGGGCGACTTCCGGCGACTCCTTGCCGGCGAGGACATCTGACCATGGGAGATGCGATGACCAGCCCCGATCCGGTCGCGGACGCGGCGGCCTACCAGGCGAGCCTGCTCGCGGCGCTCGGCGACGACGACCCGGCCGAGGCGCAGGCGTCGACGCCCGCAGCCATCCGCGACCTGCTCGCCGAGGCCGGCCCGGACCTGCGCACGCCGCCCGAGCCGGGCGAGTGGTCGGTGCTGGAGTGCCTCGGCCACATCGTCGACGCCGAGCTGGTGTCGAGCGGCCGCTACCGCTGGATCATCGCCCATGACGAGCCCGAACTCGTCGGCTACGACCAGGCGCTGTGGGTCGCCCGGCTCCGTCATGTCGACGACGACCCGACGGCGCTGCTCGACCTGTTCGAAGCGCTCCGACGCTCGAACCTCGCGCTGTGGGCGCGATTCGGCGCGACGGAAGGCGCACGGATCGGGATGCACCGCGAGCGAGGTCCCGAGAGCTACGACCTGACGTTCCGGCTCCTCGCCGGCCACGACCGCGTCCACCTCGATCAGGCACGGCGGGCGCTCACCAGCGTCCATGCGGGGCGTAGCACCCGCTGAGGGTCCAGGCTCAGCGAACGAGGTGTCCGACCCACGTCTCGTACCTTTTGGGCCGGATGAATTCCGGACCGATCACCAGCCTGTCGCTGATGGTCTGTACCCACCGGTCCCCGGCGATCGGCGGGACCTCGATGCCCTCCCACGCATCACCATCGGTCGAGACGACGGCCAGCTCCGCCGAAGTTTGTCATCAACCATCCGAAGTCGGTCTTCGTTGGATCCGTGATGTGATCGACGTCGATGCTGTGCCACGCTCGGCCGTCCGTCGACGTCCAGATGGCGTAGGCACCCTGGGTCTCGGGGACGGTCAGGAACAGCCGGTGCTCGTCCCCACTCAGACGGGGCGTATCAAGGGGTCCGTCATACACCTTGGGGAGGTTCACCAGATCCCACGCCAGCCCGTCGCTCGATTCCCAGACGTGGATCGCCGTTGCGGTGAAATCCTCCTTCACCGGCATGGACAAGGTGTAGTACTTGCCGAACGCGGTGATGATCGATCCGGTCCACTCCTCGCCCATCGTCCACGGGGGGCGCACGACACTGATATCGCCCGCGCGGCTCACGATGAATGAGACGTCCTCGAGCCCCCAACTTCGGTACGCTGCGAGCAGCGCCTCGGGCCGCCACCCAGTCAACGTTGCGGGCAACCTGTGGACCACGGCCCGGGTCGTGTGATCTCGGAACTCGATCGTCGGTGGATTACCCGCGATCAGGTCGACGGTCACCGATGCCATGCCCTGTTCCCGAATGGCGATCTCAAGCCGATTTGTGCCCGGGTTCCAGATCGGCCAGCGATCGTCCTGACGGATCCATTGTTCCGTGTCAGCTGGGTACGTTGCCGTAGACCTCGCCCCACGGTATCTCGATGAAGTAGTTCGCCGGTCACGATCCAGTTCGCTCCATCCTTGGCGACGGCGCCTCCCAGCTCGGGCCCGTGGATCACGAGCCCCTGCGTCGCCGGGGGGCGGGTGGAGGGGAGCGGTACATCGACCCATGCCGAGCCGTACCAGCCGGCGGATGGCCGGGTCACCGGGCCTGTCGCCCCAGTCGATATCGATCACCTGGCGCCACGATATCGGCCCCATCATCCGGCCTGGTGATGCCGTCCGGGGAGTCCACCAGGAGCGTCTCGCCACCTCCGGGGACGAACACATACGGGTCCGGATCGGGAGCCATCAGTCTGGCGCCAGGTGATCGCGTCGGCCGAGATCCACCAACCGCCCGACTCGTCCTTACCCAGGATCTGGTCGCCGATCTCGGCGTACGGACGGATCGGGTTGTCCGAAACGACCTTGGTCCACTCGATGGTCCCGAACGAGGTCACCGAGCGGAAGTCGCTCGGGGTCGGTCGATGCCGAGGGAACGACGGCCACCGTCGAGGCGGCCGGGCTCGGTCGCAACGACATGGAAGGTGGCAGCACGACGCTCAGATCGTCGCGCCGCTGGCTCCCGACGAATACCAGCGTGGCCGCGACGAGCGCCAGGGCGAGAGCCACGGCCAGCCAGGCGAGGCGGGTCGTCCGGTCGTGACCGGCGGCGCCCAGGGCAGGACCGCCGGCGATGGCCCGGATCATCTCGCCCGGGCCTCGGACGCCGCCCACGTCGGCGGCGCGACGCTCGAGGAAGAGCGCCAGGTCGGCGTCGAAGCGGTCGTCGGTCACGTCGTCGTTCATCGGTCCCGATCCTCGAGGGCATGGCGCAGGCGTTCGCGTCCGGTCCGCAGGCGCGACCGGACGGTCTCGACCGGGGCGCCGACGATGTCGGCCGTCTCGGCCACCGAATAGCCGTAGTGGTGATGGAGCGCGATGACCGCCCGCTGGAGGGCCGGCAGCGCGTCGTAGGCGATCCGCAGTTCGGTCATCGTCGACGCATGGCCGGCGCGCACATCGACCAGGTCTGCCGGGATCTCGCGCGGTCCGCCGAAGAAGCGGGCCAGCGGCGAGCGCCGGCGGCGATCGATCCGGATCGCCTCGCGAACGACGATCCGGTCGAGCCACGCCTTGAGGGCCACGGGATCGCGCAGCGATCCGCGGCGCCGCCAGGCCTGCTCGAGCCCGGCCTGGACCGCGTCGCCCGCCTCGTTCGGATCGAGCGAGACCAGCCGGGCCAATCGGACGAGCCGGTCGTAGTGGTCGCGCACGAACGCGTCGAGGGTCAGCGCATCGAGGGCGGTCTCACCCTCGGTCGCGGTCTCGGGTCGCGCGCTGGACGCTTCCATCCGGGTCCTTCATGGCGGGTCCCTTTGCCACGATAGAACCAACCACAAGCCCCAACGGGTCAAACTGGCTGGGGACGGATCAGCGGCGACCCAAGCCGTAGCGCTCCATCAGCTCGACGACGGCGGCCCGTGCAGCCTGCCATTCGGGCATGTCGCCGAAGACCTGGCCGTCGGGACCCCAGCGCTTGATCTGGGTCATCGCCGTCACGATCGTGTCGTGCGCCAGCGCCCGGTTGCGGCCGGCATCGACCTGCCCCGTGACGAGGTAGCGGCGGACGGTCTCGAACGGGGCCGTCCAGCGGCCGATCGCGATCCGGTCGCCCTGGCGCAGCGATTCGAGCCACTCGTCGTCCCCGACGGGGTGGCGATCGTGCTCGGCCTGGTGGCGGACGAGGTCGACCCGGAGCCCGGTGCGGTCCAGGCTCGCCAGGCGCCCGTCGTCGTCCACGGCCTGGTAGCAGATCGGACAGACGGGCAGTTCCGCGGTCGTCCGGGGCGGCTGGCCGTACGGCAGCCCGCACCGACGGCAGAACGTGCCGCGTCCCTGGTCGGACGGGGTGCCGCATTGGAGGCAGACGGCGCTGGTGATCATGCGAACCTCCCGGTGCGGCCGGCATCGCGGATGGTCGTGGCCGTCGCCCGGTCGGTGCCCTCGAGGCTGATCTCCCAGCACTCGGGCGTCGAGATGGCGGCCGGTCGGCGGAGGACGCGCGGCCGGCCGGGCGCCGCACGATAGGTCAGGTAGAGCGCGAGCGCCCGCTCGATCCGGGCAGGCGTGTCAGGTCGATCGACCGCGCTTCCAAGCAGCCGCTGGAGCGCCTGTCGAAGGCGATCGAGCTCGGCGGCGCCCATGGTGATGGCGACGTCCTCGAGCTCCGCGTCGGAGGTCGAACGGGTGGCCGCGAGCTCAGCCATCGTCGTCGCCACATCGCGGGATGCACCGGTGCCGCCGGCCAGCAGACGACGCGCTCGATGGATGGGGGGCCACATGCCCCGAAGCATCGCCACCGGGGCGGCGGCCCGCCATCACACCATCGGCGGGCCGGCTCGAGCCGACTGGGTCATCGACAGCGCCTTGGCCGCCCGACGCTCATCCGAGGGCGTGGTTGAACTGGCCCCAGATCGCGCCGGGCCGCCAGCGCATCGGGTCGCCCCGGATGAGGCGGGGCGCGTGCCAGGAATCGGTCCAGCCCGAGGCAGCGAGGCGCTCAAGGCCGGCCTCGTTGTCGGTCAGCAGGCCGGCTCGGACCTGCTTCTCGGGCCCCGCAGCGACGCGTCGAGCGTGCAGGATCGCCTCGGCGTCCTCGATCCGCGGCGCGATCGTCGCACCCCCGCCCCACGGCGCACGGACCACGAACCCGCCGAGCGAGCCATCGTCCCCGACGAGGACGCGGGTCGACTCGGGCGATGCGAAGGCGCCGAGCAGATGGGCCCGGTCCTCGCCCGTCGCGGCGCCGTCGAGTGCCGCCATCGCCGCCAGGTCCGAGGGTTCAAAGGCCCGGATCCGCGGGTCGACCGGTCCGGCGTCGGTGGCGTCCAGCCCCGGCGCCTCGAGGATCCGGTACTCGGTCTGGACCTCGAAGCCGAGTCGCTCGTACATCGGGCGACCCGCGTCGGTCGCGACCAGGACGAGCGTCCGGCAGCCCGCGGCCTCGGCGGTCTCGATCGTGGCTTGCGTCAACTCCAGGCCGACGCCGCGGCGGCGCCAGGCCGGCTCGACCCAGATCGTCCCGATCCAGGCGACCGGCCCGTTGACGCTCACGACCCCGGTCCCGACCGGGACCCCGTCGGCGTCGGCCACGAACGGGTGCGTCTCGTCGTGACGGGTGACGAACTCGAGGTTCAGCCGCCGATCGCCCCAGTTCTCGCGCAGGAACGCGGCGGCCACCGGTTCGATGTCGGCGGGTGTCATCGGGCGGATCACGGGGAGCTCCATCCGCCGATCGTAGCGGGCTCGTCGGCTATCATCGAGCCCATGGCCACCCTGACCCGCTCGGATGTCGAGCACGTCGCCCACCTGGCGCGCCTCGGGCTGACCGACGCCGAGCTGACCCGACTCGAAGCCGAGCTCAACCACATCCTCGACCAGTACGCCATCCTGGCCGAACTCCCGACCGACGACATCGCCCCGACCGCCCAGACCATCGAACTCGAGAACATCCTGCGCGAGGACGTCGTCCGGCCGTCGTTGTCGGTCGAGGCGGTCCTGTCGAACGCGCCGGCTCGCGACGGCGATTTCATCGTCGTGCCCGCGATCCTCGACGAGCGCTGAGGCCTCGGTGACCGACGTCACGCGTCTGCGTGCCCACGACATGGCCGTCCTCCTGCGCGCGGGCGAGGTCTCGTCGCGCGAGCTGACCGAGACCCACCTGGCCGCCGCGGAACGCGACAATCGGGCGCTCAACGCGTGGTTGGCGTTCGATCGCGACGGCGCTCTTGCGGCCGCGGATGCCGCCGACGCGCGGCTGGCGGTAGCGCGGGGACCCGCCGGGGCCCTCGGCGAGCTCCCGCCGCTGCTCGGCATCCCGATCGCGCTCAAGGACCTGGTCTCGGTGGCGGGCGGCCAGTGCACCGCGGGCTCGCGGATCCTCGAGGGCTACCGGGCGCCGTATGACGCGCACATCACCGAACGCCTCCGCGATGCCGGCGCCGTCATCCTCGGCAAGACAAACATGGACGAGTTCGCGATGGGTTCGTCCACCGAGCATTCGGCATACGGGCCGACCGCCAACCCCTGGGCGCTCGACCGCGTCCCGGGCGGCAGCAGCGGCGGCTCGGCGGCGGCCGTGGCGGCCTACCACGCGCCGCTGGCCATCGGGACCGACACCGGCGGTTCGATCCGCCAGCCCGCCGCGCTGTGCGGGATCGTCGGGTTGAAGCCGACCTATGGCCGGGTCAGTCGCTACGGGATCGTCGCGTTCGCCAGCTCGCTCGACCAGATCGGTCCGTTCGCCCGCGACGCCCGCGATGCGGCGGCGCTGCTGCACGCTGTCGCGGGACGCGACGATCGTGATTCCACGTCGTCGCCAGTGCCGGTCCCGGGTGCGCTACTGGCCCTGCCGGAGAGCGACGACGAGGCCGCGACCAGCGCTCCGCGGGAAGCGACTCGGCCTGCCGCGCGAGTACTTCGTCACGGGGATGGAGCAGGGGGTCGAGGCGCGCATCCGCGAGGCGGTGGCGGCGCTCGAGGCGGCCGGCGCCACCGTCGAAGAGGTCAGCCTGCCGCATACCGACTACGGCCTTGCGACCTACTACATCGTGGCGCCAGCGGAGGCGTCGGCCAACCTCGCCCGGTACGACGGGATCCGCTACGGCCCGCGGCTCGGCGACGGGGACGTCCTGGCCAACTACCTGGCCACGCGTGGTCAGGGCTTCGGGGCCGAGGTCAAGCGGCGGATCATGCTCGGGACCTACGCGCTGTCGGCCGGCTACTACGACGCCTACTACCTGAAGGCGCAGAAGGTGCGGACCCTGATCAAGGGCGATTTCGACGCACTCTGGGCGCAGGGCTTCGACGCACTCGTCGCACCGACTTCGCCAACCGTCGCGTTCCGGCTCGGCGACCGGCTGGCCGATCCGGTCTCGATGTACCTGTCGGACGCCTGCACCCTGCCGGTCAACATGGCGGGGCTCCCCGGCGTCTCGATCCCGTGCGGCCTGTCGGATGGGCTGCCGGTCGGATTGCAGCTCATCGGGGCGCCGTGGTCCGAGGCCGACCTGTTCGGCCTTGCCCGTGGCTATGAGGCGATCACGGCCACGGCCGACTGGCGCAGTCTCGAGCCGACCGATCTCGCCGCCGCGGGCGACCCTGCCGCGCTCACCCCGACCGAGCGGATGGCGGCGCTGTCGTCGCCGTCCAGCCACTGAATCGCGCCTTCTGACCCGCGCCTTCGGGCGGCTCGGCCCTGCCGATCGCACGCCCTCGCGGTCAACCTCTTGGCAGGAGGTGACGTATGCGTGTGCGCATCGCGATCGCCGGCGCGGTCATCGGGACCACCGCCGGGATCACCATCGGTCGGACCGTCCGCTGGTGGCGGACCTGGGGCGTCGATCCAGTCGAGGCTCGCAAGCCGCTCCCCGGCGACGACCTCGTCCCGAACCCGACGGCGATCGATACCCGCGGGATCATCATCGACGCGCCGCCAGACGCGGTCTGGCCGTGGCTCGTTCAGATGGGCTATGGGCGTGGTGGGTGGTACAGCTACGACCAGATCGACATGCTCGGCAAGAGCGCGGATCGGATCCTGCCGGCCTACCAGGCCATCGCGGTCGGGGACGTCCTGCCGACCTCGCCGAACAGCGGGTTCGTCGTCCGGGTCGTCGAGCCGTCCCGGGCTTTGGTCCTGTATTCGGACACGGAATCGGTCGCGGCCGAGGCGGCCAAGGCGGCCGAGGTCAGGCCGGTCGGTGGCACGGACGTCCCTGCCGGACTCGCCGCGACGGGCGCGATCCTTCGGACCACCCCGCCCGACTTCGCCGCCAGCTGGGCCTTCGCCCTCGAACCGCTCGAGGGTGGCCGGACGCGGCTCATCGAGCGCTTCCGGGTCCGGTTCGGCGTGGCGAACCCCGGCTTCCGGGTCATCGCCCCGGTGATGGGGTTCGGAGTCTTCGTCATGATGCAGCGCCAGTTGCGCGGCATCCTCGACCGAGCCGAACGGACCGCGATCGCGCCGGCCGCACTCGTCGTCGCGCCGGCCGCCTCGGTGGCGCCGTTCAAGGCGAACGGCCACTCGGCGGATCGCGCCACCAAGCCAGAGGCCGTCGTCCCCGTCGGCTGACTTCGTCCGGCGGGTCGCCGTCGGACTGGTTCGCGGAGGGCTCGATGCCGTAGGCTTGCCGATCATGGCGACCGACACGAGCCCTCGCGCCCCGCTTGCCGACCGCGCCCTGGCGGAGCGCGTCAGGGTCGTCCCGCCGTCGGGGATCCGGCGATTCTTCGACATCGCCGCGACGATGGACGACGTCATCAGCCTCGGGGTGGGGGAGCCCGACTTCGACACACCGCGGGTCATCGTCGAGGCCGGGGTGGAGAGCCTCCGCGAGGGCCGGACGCACTACACCTCCAACTTCGGGACCCTCGAGCTGCGGCGTGCGCTGGCCCGTCATCTGGAGGCGCGCTACGGCGTCCGCTACGACCCCGCGACCGAACTGATGATCACGGTCGGCGCCTCCGAGGCGGTCGACCTCGCCCTGCGTGCGACCTGCGACCCGGGCGACGAGGTCATCCTCCACGAGCCGTCGTATGTCGCCTACGTCCCGGCGATCGTCTTCGCGGGCGGTGTGGTCCGCCACGTCGCGACGCGGTTCGAGGACGACTTCGCGCTGGATCCTGCCGCGGTCGAGGCGGCCATCACGCCGCGGACCAAGGCGCTCTTCCTGGGCTATCCGTGCAACCCGACCGGCGCCGTCCTGCCCGATGCCGTGGCCGATGCCATCGCCGAGATCGCCGTGCGCCACGACCTGCTGGTCTACAGCGACGAGATCTACGATCGACTCGCCTACGGGACCTATCGGCACCGGATGATGAGCGCGCTGCCCGGCATGCGCGACCGGACGATCGTGATGGGTGGCTTCTCCAAGGCCTACGCCATGACCGGCTGGCGGGTCGGTTACGTGGCCGCGCCGGCTGCCATCCTCGAAGGCATGCTCAAGGTCCACCAGTACGGGATCATGTCGGCCGGGACGATGGCCCAGGACGCCGCCCTGGTGGCCATCGTGGAAGGCGAGCCCGAGGTCGAGCGGATGCGGGTCGAATACGACCGCCGGCGGCGCCTGATCGTCGATGGGCTCAACGCACTCGGGCTCGAGACCTTCGAACCGCGCGGTGCCTTCTACGCCTTCCCGCGGATCGGTTCGACCGGGCTGACCGACGACGAGTTCACCGAGCGGTTGCTCAACGAGGAGCACGTGGCGGTCGTCCCGGGGAGTGCCTTCGGGCCCTCGGGCGTCGGCCACGTCCGGATGTGCTACGCCACCTCATACGAACGCCTCGAGGAGGCGCTTCGGCGGATCGGACGGTTCGTTGAGCGCGTCCGGGCGGAATGACAACCGCTGACGCGCTCGTGCGGTATGAGGCCGTCATCGGCATCGAGGTCCATTGCCAGCTCCGGACCGCCTCGAAGATGTTCTGCGGATGTTCGACCGAGTACGACGGGGCGTCCCCGAATACCCACGTCTGCCCGGTGTGCCTGGGGCTGCCCGGGGCCCTGCCGACCATCAATCGGCGGGCCGTCGAGCATGTCCTGACGACCGGGGCGGCGATCGAGGCGAGCGCTCCGGTCGCGACCCGCTGGGATCGCAAGAACTACTTCTACCCGGACCTGCCCAAGGGCTACCAGATCAGCCAGTACGACCTGCCGCTGGCCTCGCTCGGGCGCCTGACCTTTGACACGTCCGAGGGGCCGTTCACGGTCGCGATCACGCGGGCCCACCTCGAGGAGGACACGGCGAAGCTGGTCCACGCCACGGACGGTGACGGCCGGAAAGTGAGCCTGGTCGACTTCAACCGGTCGGGCGCCCCGCTGATGGAGATCGTCACGGAGCCCGAGATCCGGACTGCCGAGCAGGCGCGTCGCTACGCCGAGGAGCTTCAGCTCCTGTTGCGTTCGATCGGGGCGTCGGATGCCGATATGGAGCGCGGCCAGATGCGGGTCGAGGCGAATGTGTCATTGCGACCGCGCGGGCTCGAACCGTTCGGCACGCGCGTCGAGGTCAAGAACATGAACTCGTTCCGCGCCGTGGAGCGGGCGATCGCGTTCGAGATCGAGCGGCAGGCCGCCGTCCTGGACGCCGGCGAGATGCTCATCCAGGAGACCCGCGGCTGGTCGGAGGAGCGCGGCGAGACGTATCGGATGCGGGTCAAGGAGACCTCGGACGATTACCGCTACTTCCCCGAGCCGGACCTGCCGCCGCTCCACCTGGATGCGTCGTGGCTGGACGAGGTCCGCGCCGGCCTCCCGGAGCTCCCGACCGCTCGTCGTGAGCGCTACCGCGACGCCCTCGGGTTGACCGCCTACGACGCGGCGGTCCTGGTGGCCGACCCGGACGCCACGGCCTTGTTCGAGGCGACCCTGGCCGCGACACCAACCCTTGAGCCAAAGCCCGTCGCGAATTGGGTCACCGGGGAGTACCTCCGCCTTCGGAACGCCGGCGACGGACGCGTCGTCGTGGCTCCGGCAGAACTCGGCGCGATCATCGAGGCGGTGTCGTCCGGGTCCATCTCAAGGGCGCAAGGGCGCGAGGTCCTCGAAGCACACGTGTCGTCCGGCGAGTCCGCGGCATCGATCATCGCGGCTCGCGGCTTCCGCCAGATCTCGGACAGCGGCGCCGTCGCCGAGGCGGTCGAGGCGGCCCTGGCCGCCAACCCTGCGGCGGTCGCCGACTATCGTGCCGGAAAGGCCCAGGCGGTCGGCTTCCTGGTCGGCCAGGTCATGAAGGCGACCGGCGGCCAGGCCAACGCCGCGCTCGTCGGGGCTGCGGTTCGAGAGCGTCTCGAGGCGGAGCGGGAAGGGGAGGGCTGACCGGTGGGACCGCTGAACATCGCGCTCTGGCTCGGCGGGATCGCCCTGATCGCCATCGGCTACACGCGGGCGAGGCGGCCATGGGCCCGCTACCAGGACCTCAAGCGGCAGGACGCCAACGTCGCCCGCTACGAATCCTGGCGGGGCGGCGTCCGCAACGACGGGACGACCGGAGCGTCGGTCGCGATGGCATCGCTCCGTCGGCAGGCCCAGGTCGGCGGCGCGATCGCGATCGCGGGCGTCGTCCTCGTCTTCCTCGGCTTCTTCATCCGCTGATCGGCGGGCGATCCGCACCGGCAAGGCGCCGCCATTCGATCGCGGTGCACCGATCCATCACGACGTCGAGACCGCCTTCGTAGGCGATCGTCGCCGCTTCCCAGTTCACGATCCCTTGCTGTAGCCACAGGCAACGCGCCCCCGCAGCGACCGCCTCACGCGCGTGGGGCGGGCACGCCTCCGAGCGCCTGAAGACATCGATGAGCTCGAACGGACCGGTCGCGCCGACGGCCTCGGCGAGCGTCCGGAAGGCTGGCACGCCGAGCACCTCATGCTCATGCGGGTTGACCGGGACGCAATCGAAGCCACCCTGGATCAGTGACCGGAAGACCCCGAATGACGGTCGTCCCGGGTCCGACGATGCACCGATGACCGCGATCCGACGGGTCTCGCGGAGCACCCGCCCGATGCCGGCATCGTCGAGGACCGGGACCGGCCCACGGCCCTCGGCGAGATCCAGAAACGCGGCGGTCCGGTCGCGCTCCTCCCTGGTCACCCGCCTCGTCTCAGGTCCGCGCTTCGCGGAAGTACGGTTTCCCGACCGCCGCCGGCGCGACGCTCCGTCCGCCCGCGGCCACCAGGACGACCAGGGTGATGACGAACGGCAGGGTGCCGTAGAACTCGGCCGGGATGAACCGGATGACGTCGCCAAGCTGGCCCGTGGGCGGCTCGAGGCTGATCGCCACCCGGAGTGCTTCCGTGGAGTAGAACAGGAGTGCCGCCCCGAACGCCCCGAGGGGCGTCCAGCGCCCGAAGATCACCGCGGCCAAGGCGATGAAGCCGCGCCCGGCGGTCATCCCATTCTGGAACGACCCGCTCTGCTCGAGGGTCAGGTACGCCCCGGCGAGCCCGGCGAAGACACCGCCCAGGATGACGTTCCGGTAGCGCAGCTTGATGACGTCGATCCCGACCGTCTCGGCCGCCTTGGGATGCTCGCCGACGGCCCGGGTGCGGAGGCCCCAGCGCGACCGGAACAGCCAGACCTGGAGGAAGATCACGAAGAACAGGACGGAGATCACGATCGGGCCATGGGAGAAGAACGCCCCGATGATCCAGCCAACGAGCGGCAGGTCGACGAGCCATTCGGGAAGCACGAGCGGCTGGAAGAGCCCGGCGCCCAGCCGGGGATTCGGCGAGATGAGCAACCGGTTGAGGTAGCTGGTGAGGCCGAGGGCCAGGATGTTGATGATGGTCCCGCTGATGATCTGGTCCGCGCGGATCGTGATCGATAACCAGGCGTGCAGGAGCGACACGATCATCCCGGTGGCGACCGCCGCAGCGACGCCGAGGAGGAGCGGGAAGGTCACGCCGAAGACGCCCGTCGGCGTTGCCGTGCCCATCGCCTGGGCCACGAGTGCCGCGGCGAGGAACCCGGTGAAGGCCGCGCTCAGCATCATCCCCTCGATGGCGATGTTCACGACGCCAGAGCGCTCGTTCATGATCCCGCAGAGGGCGCCGAGTGCGACCGGGGCCGCCAATCCGACGAAGATCGGGGCGATGTCGGGCACCGTCGCGATGAGATAGGCGAGTAGCTGGAAGAGGATGCCGAGGACCGGCAGCGATTCGAGGAACGTCGCGATCTGGTCCATCAACGCGCCCGTCCGCCGTACGAACTCGTGACCGTCTTGAGATCGGCGATCCCCCCGGCCGCCCGGATCCGGAACAGGCGCCGGACCACGATATCCGCCGCCAGGAACAGCAGGATCACGGCCTGGATCACGTCGACGATCTCGACCGGGATGCCGGCCAGCACCTGCATCAGGCCGGCGCCGGCCCGCAGGGCGCCGAACAGCAGCGCGGCCGCCGCGATCCCGAACGGATGCGACCGTCCGAGCAGCGCGACCGCGATCGCGTCGAACCCGATCGAGGTCCCGTAGGACGGGATCATGAAGTGGCTGACGCCGAGGATCTCGGTCGAGCCGGCGACCCCGAACAGCAATCCCGAGATGCTCATCGTCAGCATGACCAGGAACCCCGGCCGCATCCCCGCGTAGCGCGCCGCACTCGGGTTAGCCCCAACGCTGCGGATCTCGAAGCCGAGGGTGCTTCGGTAGAGCAGCCACCACATGATGGGCACGGCCGCGACCGCAAGCAGGACACCGAGGTGGATGTTGTCACCGAGAATGATCGGCAGGGCGCTGTTGCCGAGGTCGCCGGTGCGGCCGAACGTGAACCCCGGAGCCAGCAGTGGGCCAAGGATCAGGAACCCGATCAACGCGGCGGCGATCGAGTTGAGCATGATCGTGGTGACGACCTCGTGGGCGCCGGACCAGACCTTGAGCGCCCCGGGGATCCAGCCCCAGAACGCGCCGGCAGCCATGCCGGCCGCGAGGGCCAGCGTGATCGCGATCGGCGGCGGAGCCGTCGCCACTGCCGCTCCGACGCCGGCCGCGGCCGTGGCGGCCAGCAGGAACTGACCGTAGCCGCCGATGTTGAAGAGGCCGGCCTTGAATCCGATTCCGACTGCGAGCCCGCCGAGGACGAGCGGCGTGGCCTGCAGGATGGTGTTGAAGATGGCCGACAGCGACCCGATCGATCCCTGCAGGAGCGCCGCGTAGGCCACGAACGGCAACGCCCAGTCGATCGACCCGGTCGTCACGATGCTCGAAGCGAGGATGATCAGGGCGGCCACCACGAGGGCGAGGAAGACGGACGCCAGCGGGACCGCGGCGATCTCCCAGATCTGCCCCAGGCGCCCGCGTCGCCAGAACGGCTGGACCTGGGGCGCGCCGTCGTCGGTCACGAGGCGGCCGCCTTTGCCTCGGGATCGCGGCCGCCGGTCGCCATGAGCAGGCCGACCTCCTCCTTGACGGCCGTCCGACCGTCGAGCGTGGCGACCAATTCGCCGCGGTACATCACCGCGATCCGGTCCGAGAGCTCGAGGACCTCATCGAGCTCCGCCGAGACCAGCAGGATGGCCGCCCCGGCATCGCGCATCTCGATCGCCCGACGATGGATGAACTCGATGCTGCCGACATCGAGGCCGCGGGTCGGTTGGTCGAGGACGAGCATCTTCGGCTCGGCGCTGAACTCGCGGGCGACGACCGCCTTCTGCTGATTCCCGCCCGACAGCGTGTCGGCGGCCACCGTCGCCGATGGCGTCCGGATGTCGAAGCGCTCGATGAGATCGACCGCCCAGGCATCGATCGCGGCGTCCTGCCGGACGAACCTTCGGGCAAAGGGGGCCCGGTAGTACCGGCTCAGGACCAGGTTGTCTTCCAGCGGGAAGCTCATGATCATGGCCCATCGATGGCGGTCACCGGGGACGTGGGCAAGCCCGGCCTCGTACAGCTGCCGCGGGCCCCAGCCGGTAACGTCGGCACCGCCCATGGTGACGACTCCGTCGCTCGGTTTGCGCAGGCCGGTCAGGGCTTCGACGAGTTCGTCCTGACCGTTGCCGGCCACCCCGGCGATGCCGAGCGTCTCACCGGCGCGGATCTCAAGGTCGACCCCCCGAACGACCTCGCGACCCCGGTCGTTCTTGACATGCAGCCCCTTGACCTCCAGGACGACGTCGGCCGGGTGCGACTCCCCGCGGTCGACCGTCAGCTCGACGTTCCGCCCGACCATCAGCTCGGCGAGGTCCTCTTCGTTCGTCTCGGATGGGATCCGCTGACCGACGACACGGCCGCGCCGGATGACCGTGATCCGATCGGCGATCTCGAGGACCTCGTACAGCTTGTGGCTGATGAAGATGATCGAGTGTCCCTCGGCCGTCAGCCGACGCAGGACGGCGAAGATCTCCTCGGTCTCCTGCGGGGTCAGCACCGCGGTCGGTTCGTCGAGGACGAGGATCCGCGCTTTTCGATAGAGCGCCTTCAGGATCTCGACGCGTTGCTGCCAGCCGACCGACAGGCTGTCGATCCTGGCGTCCGGGTCGATCTCGAAGCCGAACTGCTGGCCGAGGGCGACGATCCGGCGGCGCGCCTCGTTCCGGTCGATGAAGACCGGATTGGCCATCGTCTCCTCGCCGAGGAGGATGTTCTCGGCAACGGTCAGGACGGGGACCAGCATGAAGTGTTGGTGGACCATGCTGATGCCGCGATCGATGGCGTCATGCGGGCCGAGGATGTCGACCGGCTGACCGTCGACCAGGATCGAGCCGCTGTCGGGGACGGCGAGTCCGTACAGGATGTTCATCAGGGTGGACTTGCCCGCGCCGTTCTCGCCGAGGAGCGCGTGGATCTCACCCTGGCGCAGGTCGAGGTCGATCGCGTCGTTGGCCAGGACGCCCGGATACCGCTTGGTGATCCCGCGCATCTCGAGGACCGGTGTGGATCCGACCATCAGGCTGGCCCCTGGATCGAGTTGGATGGTTCTGGATGGTCGAACGGGCCGACGCGATGTCGGCCCGTTCGTGCTGCTGTCGGACGCGGAGCGCCCGCCGTCAGTCCTTCTTGTCGCAGGGGGTCGGCTTGCACGGATCGACCGTGCCGGCCTTCATCCCGGCCAGCGCGGCGTCGATCTTGGCCTGGATCTCCGGGGTGACCAGGGCCTTGTAATCGCTGCCGAATGGCGAGAGGCCGACGCCGACCGGGGTGGTCGACGCGTCCCAGACGGACGTGCCGCCGACGTCGGTCTTGGCGCCGACCTTGCCGATCGCCGCCGACACGGCATCGACCAGCTTCTTCTCGGCGCTGCTCAGGATGCACTTGGCCGACTGTGGCAGTGACTTCGACTGGTCGACGTCGACGCCGATGCCGATCACGCCTGGGACGGCGCATGCCTCCTCGATGGCACCGGCGCCGGACAGTCCGGCGACCTGGAAGATCACATCCGCCTTGAGGCCGATCATCTGCTTGGCGATCGACTTGCCGGTGCCCGGGTCGTTGAACGCCTTGGTGATGTCGGTCGAAACGTACGCGACCTTGACGTCGATCTTGTCGTTGACCGAGGCCGCGCCATTGCGGTAGCCGTTGATGTAGCGGACGACCGGCGGGATCGTGTTGATGCCGCCGACGGTGCCGATGACGCCCGACTTCGAGACGCCGGCCGCGAGGACGCCGGCGAGGTAGCCGACCTGCTCCTCCTTGAAGACGAGGCCCTGGTAGTTGGGCAGGAGCTTCTTCGGGTCGCCCTTGCAGGCGAAGGTCGGGTCGCCCTTGGCGTTCTCGTCGATGCAGACGCCCTGGTCGACGCCGATGAACTTGACGGCCGGGTACTGCTTGGCGGCGATCGTCGTGGCGTCGCCCATCGCGAAGCCGACGGTGACGATGGTGCCGTAGCCCTGGTCCACGAAGGTCTTGATGTTGGCCGCGTAGTCGGCGGGCGCCTTGGTGACAATGTTCGACGCTGTGCCGCCGATGGCCTTGGCGCCGGCCTGGGTGCCGACCCACGACGCTTCGTTGAAGGACTTGTCCTCGAGTGTCCCGACGTCGGTCACCAGACCGACCTTCTTGATGTCGGCGCTCGTCCCGCTACACGCCGCCAGCACGCCTGACAGCACGAACAGGGCGGACAGCCCGATGGCTCGGTTTCGCATGGTTCCTCCTCGGTTGACCGCTCGGCGTCCGGGGACCCCGGCACGCCATGGCGATCGTCAGGGCCTCGCCCGGCAAGGGCGTTCAGACCGTTGTACCGCATCGTAACGGGGCCGTGACAGCGTCGGCAAGCCTCTACGACATGGCCGTCCCGGAAAGGACCGTCGGGCAGGGTCATGACGCGCGCAAGGAGGGCAGATCGTCATCGATTGAGGCGGCTCGCGAGTCGCCATACGGCTGCCGCCTCATGACCGCATCCCCGCCTCACATGGACCGTCTCCTCGACCGGTAGTCATGGCCGGACGATGGACGGAGGTCAAGTGATGGCGAGCGACGCGATCTGCCCGCTACCGACGGTACGGCGATCGACCCGCGAGCAGGACGAGGCGCTCGAGGCGATCTACCTGGCTCATGCGCCCGCCCTGCGCGGCCGCCTCCTGGCGATGACCCGCGACCCGGCCGCCGCCGACGACCTGGTCAGCGAGGCATTCATCCGGCTGGCCACCCAGATCCGCGCCGGCCGGGCCCCGGACGACCCCCCGGCATGGCTGTATCGCGTCGGGTCCAACCTCGTCGTCAGCCGGGCGCGTCGGGCCTCGGTGGCAACGCGAGCCCTGCCCGGACTCGTCCGCCGCGGCGACGTCAGATCGCCGGAGGACGAGGTGCTCGACCGCGAGCGCGACCTGCTCCTGCATGACGCGCTCGGATCGCTGGCCGACGCCGACCGCGAGATCGTGGTCCTGGCCGCCCGGGGCTATCGACCCGAGGAGATCGCCGGGCTTATCGGAAGGTCCGGTCCGGCGACCCGGACGCGGCTGTGCCGCGCTCGCGGCCGGCTCCGGACTCGGCTCGAAGTCGCGGGCATGACCGCGTGACCCTGCGCCTCCGGCTGGTCGACCGGGGGCCGAGACGACGGGCTCGCCGGCGCGCCTATCATCGCCGCGTCGTGGAAGTCGCACGCGGCAACGCGTTCATCGGCCGGACGGCGGAGTCGGAGCGGCTCGCCGCCGCCTACGCGCGCGCCGCGGGCGGCGAATCGCGGCTCGTGCTGGTGGCCGGCGAGGCAGGGATCGGCAAGTCGCGGCTCGTCGAGCGCTTCGGGGAAGCGATGGCGGCTCGCGGCGCCCGCGTCCTCGTCGGCGGCTGTCTGCCGCTCGGGACGGGTGGTCTCCCGTATGGCCCCTTCGTGGAGGCGTTCCGCGAGCTCCTGAAGGACGTCGACCCGGGCGCCCTGCCGGCCCTACTTGGGCCGAACCGTGGAGAGCTTGCCCGGCTGATGCCCGAGATCCGGGCCCGTCCTGACCGGCTCGGGACCGACACCCAGGCCTCCGACCCGCGGACCGACCCTCGCACCGACGAGCGGTTTGCCCAGGGTCGACTCTTTGAGCTGGTCCTCGGCGTCGTCGAGCGACTGACTGCCATCTCGCCGGTCGTCCTCGTCATCGAAGACCTCCAGTGGGCGGACCCATCGACGCGCGACCTGCTGGCCTTCCTGGCGCGCAACCTGCGCGAGGAGCGTGTCCTGATCGTCGGCACCATCCGGACGGACGACCTCGAGCCTCGTCACGCGGTCACGGCCTATGTCGCGGAACTCGAGCGCGGCGAGCGTGTCGACCGGATCGATCTCGACCGCTTCGACCGCGGCGACCTGGCCCGGCTCCTGGCCGACGAGCTGGGTGACGAACCTGCCGCGGACCTGGTCGATCGGATCTGGGATCGGACCGCCGGGAATCCGTTCTACGCCGAACAGGTGCTGGCGGTGTCACGTGAGACCGGAGACGGGGAGCTGCCGCCGCGCCTCCGTGATGTCGTCCTGGCGCGGATGGCGGCGGTCTCCGAGGAAGGCCAGGAGATCCTCCGCGTCGCATCGGCCGCCGGGTCGCGCATCGACGACGACCTTCTCGCCACAGTCGCGGAGCAGTCGTCGCAGGTCGTTCGCGAAGCGCTCCGCGAGGTCGTCGACCGCCGGATCCTGGTGGCCGCGGGTGGGGCGGCGGACCCGCATCTGATCTTCCGTCACGCGCTCCTGCGCGAGGTCATCCATGGTGAGCTCTTCCCGGGCGAGCGCGCCCGCTATCACGCCAGGTTCGCCGCCGCGCTCGAGGCACGAGCCGCCGATCGGGAAGCCGGCCGACGGGCTGCCGGCCCGGCCCCGTCATCGGCGGAACTCGCGTATCACTGGGACGCGGCCGGGGACGATCGGCGCGCCCTCGCCGCCACGATCGATGCGGCCCGCGATGCCGAACGCGGCTACGCGTGGCTCGAGGCGCACCAGCACCATCTGAGGGCCCTCGAGCTGCGGGACCGCGTCCCCGAGCCCGCCAACGGAGCGGAGCGGGTCGAGATCCTCGTGCGCGCCGCGGAGACCGCCGTACTGATCGGGGAGTACGCCGCGGCGGTCGAGATCGGCCGGCAGGCCATCGCGAGCGTGGACCCGAAGGTCGACCCGCAACGGGCCGCGGCCTTGCACGAGCGCCAACGCTGGTACCTCTGGGAGTCCGGCGATCGTGCCGCCGCCGCGGCCGCCCTGGCCGAGGCGGCGCGCCTCATCCCCGACGACCCACCGTCCGGCGCACTGGCTCGGATCCTTGCCCATCGCGCCGGGATCCTCATGTCGAGCGGTCGCTTCGCGGAGTCGATCCCCGTCGCGGAGGAGGCCATCGCGGTCGCTCGCGCGGTCGGAGCACCACCGGACGAGGCGCTCGCGCTCGGCATCCTCGGCTCGGACCTGGCGCTCCTCGGTCGCGTCGATGAGGGCGTGGAGCGATTTCGGGCGGGGATCGCGATCGCCGAGGAGCTCCAAAGTGCCGAGGGCATCGCCCTCGGCGCAAGCAACCTCGCCGTCCTGCTCGATCGCGTGGGCCGTCCGGCGGAGGCGTTGGAGGTGGCCGTCGCCGGTTGGCAGCGGGCGCGGGCCCTCGGGATCGAGCGGACCTACGGCGGGCTGCTGCTCGCGATCGCCGCCAAGGCGGCCTTCGCCCTCGGTCGATGGGACGAAGCGGACGGGTACCTGACGACCGGCCTGTCCCGTGAACCGGTCGGGACGCCGGGGATCCGGCTTCGCATCCAGCGCGCTCGCCTCGACATCGCCCGCGGCGAGCTCCCAAGGGCGATTGCCGCGCTTGCCGCGGCCCGTGCCGCCGACGCAGCCGCCGGTGGCACGGACGACCGGGCGGCCCTCGTTGCGGCCCTCGCGGAGCTCGCCGCGACGCAAGGACACCTGACCGAGACGAGGGCGGCGGTCAGCGAGGGCCTGCGCATGGCCGCCGAGGCGCCCCCCGATCCGTCGCTCGCCCAGCTCGCAGCCACCGGTCTGCGGGCCGAGGCAGACGCTGCGGCCGGCGCTCGGGCGCGTCGCGACGCGACCATGCTCGAGGATGCGCGCCAACGCGCCGCACGGATCGCCGCGCAGGTCGAGCGGATCGCCGCACTGCTCGGGGTCCCGGCCGGCGGAAGCCCGGTGATCGGAACGCCCTCCCGGAACGTTGCCCTGACCGCGCTTTGTCGAGCCGAGGCGCTTCGCGTGGACGACCTTGACGAGGTTTCGGCCTGGACCGGGACGGCCGCGGCGTGGGAGGCGATCGATCGCCCATATCCCGCCGCCTACGCGCGGTTCCGGGCGGCGGCCTCGATCCTGCGCGACCGAGGTCCGCGGGCCGATGCCCGTGCCGCCCTGACCGACGCGCGGAGGACGGCGGCCCGACTCGGCGCCCGGCCGCTGCTGACCGAGATCGACCGGCTCGCCCGCCAGGCCCGCTTCGATCTCGAGACGGCCGATGCGGCGACCGACGCCGGACCCGTCGCGGATGGCGCGGCCGGACTGGGCCTGACCGACCGCGAAGTCGAGGTGCTGCGGCTCATCGCTGCCGGCTGGTCGAACCAGGAGATCGCCGACGCCCTGTTCATCAGTCGCAAGACCGCGAGCGTCCACGCCTCCCACATCTTCGACAAGCTCGGTGCCGGGAATCGCGCCGAAGCCGCAGCGATCGCCCATCGCCTCGGGCTGGCCGGCGATACGCGCCGCCGCCCGGTCTCGTCGCGCCGCCGGCCTAGGGGGCGCCCCGTTCCAGTTCGTGGAGCCGCGCGTCGGAGATCCCGAAGTGGTGGGCGATCTCGTGATAGACGGTCTCAGCGACCGCCTCGGCGAGTCGTTCCGGGGTTCGATTGGCTCGGACGAGCGGGTCCCCGGAAGATCGTGATCTTGCTCGGCGTCGGGGCGCCGTCGGCGGACCAATGCGTCCGCGGCACACCCTGGTAGAGGCCATACAGGCCGCGCGCCCCGACCGATGCGAGTTGGTCCGGCGGTCGCCTCGTCCTCGATGACGATGGCGACGCTGCCCAATCGGTCGCGGAACTCGGCCGGCAGCCGGTCGAGGGCGTCAAAGACCATCGCTTCGATGTCTGGATCGCCCGGGTCAGTCGGAAGCATCCCGGAGACGATAGCGGGGACAGCCGGATGCGGTCACGGCGCTCGGTGCGCGACCAGCCGACCGGCGGTCGTGGGGTCGTGGGCGGGCAGGATGGCGGCTCCGCCCAGTCTCGTCGCGAGTTCGAGGACTCGTTGCGTCGAGATCCGGATCTGGGCACGGTCGCCGACGCCGGGTACGACGCCCCGGTCCATGGACGAGGCGTCGTAGGCAAGGTCGCCCACGAGGAGCAGGGCACCGCCGGCGCCGCGAACGACCATCGACAGCGAGCCGGCGGTATGCCCCGGTGTCGGGATCAGGACCAGCGACCCGTCGCCGACGAGATCATGTCGCGTCGTGAACGGGGCGAGGTCGGTCTCTTCGGTCGCCGAGAACCCGATCCGCTCCCATCGAAGCCCGGGCACGTCGATGTGGCGCCGCAGGTAGCCACGCATCTCGGGACGCCGGCGCTCGAGCTGGCGCCACTCCGCTTCGTCGACCACGATCCGGGCGTGGCGAAGATCCGCCAACCCGCCGACGTGGTCCAGATGCAGGTGGGATAGGACCACGATCCGCACATCCTCGGGCGAATACCCCGCGGCCTTGAGCTCGCCGGCGACGCCGTCCTCAGGGCCGAGGTCGAACCGCGCCAGCCGCCGATAGAGGAGCCCCGCCGGACCGCGTACCGGAAAATACGCGGGATCCGACACGGACGCCGGATCCTCGCCGGTATCGAACAGGACCAGCCCGTCGCGATGCTCGATGATGAAGCAGTGGACCGGTCTGGCCGGGCCCCACGTCCGCGATAGCAGCAGCCAGACGGCGGTCGGCCACCGACTTCCCGCAGCGTGCTCCGGGTGGATCCGGACCGAGCCCGTGCTGATCGACACGACGGACCGGATCGGGTCGGCGACTGGCGTCGGGATCACGACCTGACTGTAGCGAGTCGGCCGACTACCATTGGCCTCCCGATGGCCATCGCCCCGAACGACTTCACGCAGGTCCACCTGTCAAAAGGTGGGAGTTCACGCACGAACTGACAAGCGATGGTGGCATCCGATGTCCCCGCTCCGTCGAGTCGGCGCCGGGCGGGTAGGGGAGCGGCCCGGTCCGGCTGAGCGGGCGGCCGACGTGACAGGGGCCCAGCACCGCCTTGCGGCAAGATAGACCCAACCATCGGGTGCGCCGGATCATCACTGGTTGCATGGACAGCCGCGACGATCCGATCGCAGCCCGCCACCTGGCGCACGATGCCGGGTGGACCCGAGTGGCGGCGATCGGGGAGGTACTGCCCGTCTCGAGCCAGGCCGATCTCGTCCGCGGTGCCGCTCGGGGCGACGCGCTCGCCTTCGAGCGCCTCGTCGCAACCCGTGCCGACCAGGCGTTCCGCACCGCGCGGGCGATGCTGGGCGACGAGTCGGACGCGCGGGACGCAACCCAAGAAGCGTTCGTCTCGGCCTGGCGCGAGCTGCCGCGCCTGCGAGACCCCGAGGCGTTCGACGCCTGGCTGCGGCGCATCCTCGTCAACACCTGCCGGGCACAGATGCGGGTCCGCAAGCGCGTGCGCGAGATCGCGCTAGACGCGACCGTCGACCCGGTGGCGCCCGGTCCCGGACTGCCTGAACAGCTCGGCGCGACCGACCTGCTCGCCCGCGCGTTCGATCGGCTCGACGGCGACAAGCGGGCGCTACTCGTCCTGCACCATCTCGACCACGCCCCGGTCGCGCAGATCGCGACGTCGCTCGGGATCCCCACCGGAACCGTCAAGTGGCGCCTGCACGACGCCCGTCAGGCACTCCAGCGGGCGCTCGTCGCCGAAGGGGAGGATCGGCGATGACCGACCAGTCGCACCTCCAGTTCAGCGATGCCCTCATCGAGAAGATGCTCGCCCAGCGGGCGGCCCCGGGCGCGCCGGCCGACCTCATCCTCTCCATCGCCGCCGCGATCGAGTCGACCGGCCAGCGGGCTCCCGGGGTGCGGGGCGCAGTCTCGGGACGCGGGGCCTCGCGAACACACCGGGACCCGGGGACCCTCGCTTCGCGTCGGATCCTCCAGGTCGGGGCCTTCGGGATAGCAGTGGTCGTCGTGGCAGCCGGGGCCGGCCTGTTCCTGAGGCTCTCACCGGCGTTGATCGGGGGCCGTCCAGTCCGCCGGCGATCTCGCCCATGGCCTCATCCTCGGTCGCGCCGTCGCCGTCCCCGATCGCGACCCCACGGCCCGCCGCCGTGGTCGCCTACACGAAGTACGTGTTTCGGACCAGCTCCTTGGCGGAGACCGGCCGGGTGTGGATCGTCGGCGCGGACGGAACCGGTGCCCACGAGCTGTTCCCGGGTGGCACGGGCGGACCAGAGCAGCGTGGCCTGGTCGCCGGATGGCACCCGCCTGGTGTACGCCGATGCCGGCCGGCTCTACCTGACCGATGCTCGCGGAACGGCCCGCATGTCGTTGACACCGGTTGTGCAGCTCCCTGCTCCGACGGTCGGCCGCGTTTTCGACCGACGGCACCCGGCTCGTCTTTGTGCGCGGTGCTTCCGGGGTCATCGCAACGGTGGACCTCGCGAGCGGTCGAGTCGTGGAGCTGGGCACGACGGCCGCCACCGCCAACGAGCGACCCCGTTGGTCGCCCGACGGAACGCAGATCGTCTTCTCCCGCCAGGACAAGTTCGGAGGCGGCTCCGCTGTCTTCGTCGTCGACGCGGGCGGCCAGAACCTCCGTCAGCTCAGCCCTGCAACCCTCCCCGCCCATTTCGCCGACTGGTCGCCAGATGGCGCACGGATCGTCTTTACGTCCCTCGTCTCGAAGATCGTCCGCGGGCAGGTACGGACACTCCAACAGCTCTCGCAAGACGTCTACACGGTCCGCCCCGACGGGACCGACTTGCGCCGGTTGACGACCGACGGGAACTCGATCGGAGCGACGTGGACGCCGGACGGACGGATCCTGTTCAGCACAGGGTGCAGAGGGGACTGCGCCGCGTCGGGTGGTCTGTGGACGATGGAGTCGGATGGCAGCAACGCCGTGCTCCTCGTGCCCGGGGGGAGCGGCCTGGACGCCCCCCTTCGGGGGCATCGACGCCGCCTGGCAGCCAACCCCGTGACTCGACGAACGGCGACCTGCCCAGGCAGCCGCCGGCGAACAGCCACTCGACGACCAGCCGTGGCGCCCAAGTCAGGCATGCACGAGACGAGGCACTGACGATGAACGAGAACGTATCGGCGAAGCGGCTGCTCTCGGGGCTGGCTGCCACCCTCCTGGTGGCCAGCTGTGCGACCAGCGCGGCCGGAACGCCCTCGCCGCTTGCCGCCACGTCCGCTGCGACCCCGGGGCCGACCGCCGTCCGGACGCCGGCACCGGCGACTGCCGCGCCATCTCCTTCACCCCGCGGCGCCGGCCAGATGACCGTCGGGCGCGGCTACCACGCGGCGGCCCTGCTCGCCGACGGCCGTGTTCTCGTCCTCGGGGGCTACGCCGCCGGTTCGCAAGCGCTTGCCTCGGCCGACCTCTTCGACCCGAAGACCGGCATCTTCAGCCCGACCGGCCCGATGGCGACCGCTCGGTCGAGGGGGCCGGCAGCCACGCGGCTCGCCGACGGCCGGATCCTCGTGACCGGGGGCTTCGATCGGCATCGACCACGATCGCTGCGGCGGAGCTCTTCGACTCTGCGACCGGCACCTTCGCCGCGACGGGTCCAATGATCGGCCGGTCGGATCTTCGCCACGGCCACGCCGCTCGTCGACGACCGTGTCCTCGTGTCCGGAGGCGACGGTGACTCGGGTGGGCTCGCCTCCGCTGAGACTTCGACCCGAGACGGTACCTTGACCGCTGCCGCCCGATGACGACCGCCCGCACGGGCCACACCGCCACACTCCTCGCGGACGGCCGTCTCCTCATCGTCGGAGGCACACCGAACAAGACCGGCGCAATCGAGGGCGCGGTCCGTGTCTCCCTTCGGCCGAGATCTTCGACCCGAAGACGAACGCGTTCAAGGCAACCGGGGACATGGCCGACGCCCGCTGCGGCCACGCGGCGGCCCTGCTCGCCGACGGCCGCGTCCTCGTGACCGGGGGCGACGCGGTGTACGGGGATCCGACGTCCTTGGCCTCGGCCGAGATCTACGACCCGAGGACCGGAAAGTTCAGCCGGACCGGTCCGATGGCTGTTGCCCGCATCGGCCAGACCGAGACCCGGCTCGCCGACGGCCGCATCCTTGTCGCCGGAGGCAACGACGCGGAATACCGCCCGCTCGCCTCGTCGGAGCTGTTCGACCCGAAGACCGGCAAGTTCAGCTCCACCGGCTCCATGCATGATGCCCGCACTTGGTACACGGCCACCGTGCTCGCCGACGGCCGCGTCCTCGTGGCGGGTGGCAATTCGGAGAATTGGGCGTACGACGGGCCGTTCAATGCCTCGGCGGAGATCTACGACCCGCGATCGGCACGTTCGGTAGGCCCGCACTGGGGAGCTGACTCACGCTGACGCGGCCTGGCCAGGCGGCTCCGCGTCCGGATTCAACAGCCCGGCGCGGACCACCGGGCTACCATTGACGTCCCGTGACGACCCTCGGCCCGAACGACTTCACGCACCACCACCTGCCGAAGCTCCGAGTTTGCGCGTGACGATTTGATCTCGAGCGTGCGGCTTGCTGGCGCCAGGTGGAGGGCCCAGGCGTAGAGTTCGATCTCCAGCTGACGGAGGTCACGGATGCAAAGATCCGGTGCAGGACGCCCGATCGACTGAGCCAAGGCGGACGTCCTGGACGACGTCCGCAAGTCTGGACCCGGCCGCCCGGCTACCATTGACCTCCCGTGACGACCCTCGCCCCAAATGACTTTTCGCAGGTCTACTGGTCAATAGGTCCGAGTTCACGCACAAACGCCGTCGGGAGCGTCGAAGTGCTGGCGCGGGCCACGACAGCGGCGTGCTCGGGCGCCTGGTGCCCAACGGGCGTGGCTCCTCGACGTTCCCCTGGGGGTCAGCGATACGGGCGCCCTTGCGGTGGGAACGCGGAACCGTCGAACAGCAATCGGCCCCCGAGCGGCTCACCCAGCTGCACCGGGATGAAGAGGCCCGACAGGTAGCCACCGACGATGGGCAGGGGGCCATCGTGTGGGGCCTGCTGTGAGGAGCAGTTCGCCGTATCCGCCGTGTCGTTCATGTGCATCGTGATGGTCACCGACCAAGGCGTGTAGGAGATGATCGGGTCCGCGAGCCAGGGCCCGACGTCGATCGGAGCACATCCGGGGTGTTCGACCTCGATCTGCACGACGGTCGCCGCCTGCGCCGTGGAAGGGTCGAGTTTGTGTCCGAAAGCGGAGCTCAGCTGCCAGCTGAGCAGCCGCGATGATGGGATCGACTGGGCCGGCGCCACGAGCCGTACCGGGATCGAGACGACCATCAGGATGGCGAGCAACCCGATCGCGGCGGTCGCGAAACGGCGGCCCACGACCCGAGCGTTCGCGAGGTGGCGGACCTCCCATAGAATGGCGAGGCCGAGCGCTCCGAGGAGGAGCAGGACGGGGTAGAGATCAAAGGGCGTCACATGCTGGCCGCCTTCGGGTTGACGCTCCGGACGTCGTCCGCGATCGCCCGGAGGTCGGCGAGCACCCGCCAGTCGAACCTCGGTTCTGCCATGGCGTGACCGTGGCACGACCGGAGACGGACGCGCAATGCCTCCGAGGTCCTTAGACCCGACTCGACTTTCAGACAGGTCCCCGATGGGCGATGTCGGTCGGGAATGATCGGCTGGTCGTCCGGAACCGGGATGCCTCCGGGGCAACTCGTGGCGCGGAGCGCCCGCCGGCCAGGCCCGCCGGGCTACCATTGACCTCCCGTGACCACCCTCGCGCCGAATGACTTCACGCAGCTCCACCAATCGATAGGTGGGAGTTCGGGTACGTAGCATCGTCGACAACTTGGGTATCGGCGGAGGGATCTGGATGCGTGGCTATCCTCGGAACCGATTGACCGCCCCGTCAGGCGCCGATTCGGTGATCCCGAAGACGACCCGGTCTCGCGGATACACGATCAGCTTCGAGGATGCCGGCAAGGGCCCAGCCATCGTGCTGATCCCGGGCTGGACGATGTCGGCGGCCGACTGGCGTGACGCCCGTTACATCGATCGCCTCGCGGGCTCGCATCGCGTGCTCGCCGTGGACCCGCTCGGAAACGGCCTCAGTGACAAGCCGCACGAGACCGATGCGTATGGTTGGCCGGCTGTCGCGGCCGACGTGGTCGCGGTCATGGACGCCACGGGCGTCGATCGGGCGACCGTCTGGGGCTATTCGCGCGGGGCTGCGCTCGCCGGCGCCGTGGCGGGCGAGTTCCCGGATCGAGTGGCCGCACTCATCTTGACGGGCGGGGGGGACCTGACGTCGGCTGAGCCGGACGGCACGCCTCCTGACGCGATGACGGAGGCGATGTTCCGTGGCGACTTCGGGCCGCTGTGGGATGAGTACTCGTTCTCGGAGGAGGACCGGAAGTACGACCAGGAGGTCAATGACCCGATCGCGCTCGGGGCGATGTCCATCGAGGACGCCCGAACCTGCGCGATCGACATCGGGCGTGTCAAGGCGCCAGCCCTCGTGTACGTCGGGGGGAACGACGATCCCGAGGCGGAGCGCAAGACCTCGGACGCCCTTGGCGTCGACCTTCAGGTCCTGCCAGACCTCGACCACCTCCAGGCCTTCTCGCGCCTCGACCTGGTCATGCCGCTGGTGTTCGGATTCCTCGAGCCGCTCGGGCTG
The DNA here is from genome assembly GCA_963746865.1 of uncultured Chloroflexia bacterium. Taxonomy (GTDB): domain Bacteria; phylum Chloroflexota; class Limnocylindria; order Limnocylindrales; family CSP1-4; genus SPCO01. The sequence continues at coordinate 908,924 of CAVVDB010000003.1, read as the reverse complement.
TAGCACCGGGCGCCGCTCCGGGTTAGGACTGCCTGGACCTCTCGTGACGACCTCCGGCCTCAGGACTTCGTCCAGCTCCATCGATCCGGTCAAGGAGCTCATCGGCATCTTCCTCGCGCAATACGAGCCATTCGGGTCCGACGGTCTCGGCGAGGGGTACTGGTCGTTCGTTCATCGGGCGCTGATGGACTGATCGACCAGTCCGCCGCGGGCGGCGTCACGAACCTCGCCGTCGGCGCCGGGCTACCATTGGCCTCCCGTGACGAGCATCGCCCCGAACGACTTCACGCAACTCCAAGTGTCGACAGGTGGGAGTTCACTCGCGCGGCAGCTTGCGTGTCGCCCGTTTGCAGGCGGCACCCCATCGAGGGTGAGGACTGTCGGGGTATTGCGCAGCAGCCGGTCGCCCATGACAGTGAAGGCATGGGATGGAAGGGCGACCTTTTCCGACTCCTAGCGTTTTCACCCCCGCAGCCGGGTGCTGGCCCGATCTGCTGGGCTGATCGATCGACCGTCGACGGTCCTGATCCTCAGGTCGGCGCAACGGTGCGCGTCGGTGGCATCTACAAGGGCCTAGTCGTCTACGACTGCCCGACCGCGGTCGATTTCTCGATGATGGATACGCCCCGTCGACTATTCCGCGTTGCACCCCGTCTGGTGACGACCGACAGCTTTCGTGGTCGCGATCGACACCGCGGCTGGTGCTGGGAGTTGACCGTCCTCGAGGAGGTTCCTCATACGCTCGCCTGGGGGCCCCGGGGAGCGGCCGTGCCTCGAATGGCAGACCAAGCCGCTCAGGCCTTCGAGACGGGACTAGCCGGCCGAATCACGGCCTTCGCGCTCGACCCATCCGTCGCAGGCGGCATCGCTGACGCGGCTCGCAGCGCCGATCTTGTCAAGGCTGCTCGCGGCGCCGGGGTCGAGGTCGGCACGAGAGTGACCGTGATCGCCGACCTTGCCGGTGAGGCCTCCCGGACCGATCAGTGCATGACCTACCTTGCCGGGTTCGAGTTCAAGGATCCCTCCTGGCCGATGGCCATCAGTGCGCTGCGTTTGGCGACCGAAGCTGTGGTGCTCCGGCACGTCATCTCGGTGGACCTGTTTGATGCCGCCACTCGTCCATGGACGGCGACTATCGGCCGGCTGCCTGACGAGGCGAACTTGTAGGCCCAGCCCGCTAGACACCCGCGGACCGGGCGCCGGGCCACCATTGACCTCCCGTGACGACCCTCGCTCCGAACGACTTCACCCAGCTCGACCTGTCAACAGGTGGAAGTTCACGCACGGCGACTTCACTACGTCGCCGATGCCCCGGCTCGACCTGGGACATTGGTTCCATTGCAGGATCCGCTCATCACGGCGACGATCGAGATCATGGGGACCGTGCGGCGAGACGAGATGACCGACCAAGACTGCGAGCACGGGCATCGGTCGGTCCGCCCGGACCGCATCGGCCTCGGCGGGCCATCGTCGGGACCATGGCCGCGCCTGTGGCTCGTCGTCGAGCCGACCGCCGCCTATGAGACCACGGGACTGGGGTGGGACGAGGACGCCCCGATGACCATCGAGCAGGGGACGCGGCTTCGCCTCGATGCCTCGGACTACTCTTGGGTCGGTCCTGAGTTCGGTCCGGGCATCGGCTGGCATCGCTTCTACGTGCTCGATGGCTTGCTCGCCGATCGCTGTGTCGTGATCACCGTAGATGATCCGCTCCCGCCTCCGGACTCACTCATGCCACTTGCTTGACCGAACCTCGATCCGTCGGCTGGGTCCTTGCCGTTGAGCCGCTCGAGGAAGGGCGTCTGCCGAGTCTGAACGTCACGGGGCCGTGAGGCGGCCGGAGCAGGCACACACTCTGCTTGACCCCAACGGGCTCGGCCCTCGACCCGCGCAGCCGTCTACCCCGCTCTCACCACCTCAACTCGGTCGGGTCCGTGCCCATGATGTCGGCTGTCCAGCGAGGGATCGGCGGGTGGTCCCGTTGGGCGCACTGGTGGCAGCGCAGGACGCCCTGATCGGGATTGGTCTCACCGAACGGACCCGACCAGGGGCAGACGCAGGCGCATTCGCAGGCGACCTGGATCCGAGAGTCGGGCGCCCCGCCAGCGGCCTCGGGCCATCCATTCGCGAAGAAGCCGTAGTCCCACGCGTCGCCAGCGCAGATCCGCTGCTCTCCGCCGAAGGTCGACGACATCACGGCCAAGACCACCCGCCCGTGCTCGCACCCTCGAGGGAGGTACGGTACCGGGTCCAAGGCGACGGGTCTCTTCATGGCCAGTCCGGCGGGATGACACCAAGCCACGGGGACCTGATGTTGGCATACGTGTCCGGATGCAGGACCGGACGAAGAAGCAGCGCGACGGCCATCAGTCCGGTCGCCTCCGCGAACGTGCCTTCGGTCCGAGTGTTCCAGAAATTCTCCGCGAGATACGAGTGACACTGACCTCCGGCCGCTGTCCAAGCACCGATCGCCAGCCCCCAATCGAAGCATGCTCGAGCCTCGGCCTCAAGCCGGGTAACACGTGCTCCTTCGGTCAAGTCGATTCGGTAGTGATCGATCTGACTGCCGACATAGCCGACATGCTCGCAACGCTCCGCGACACGGCTCACCTGGGCGAGGGTCATGGCTTTCACTTGCCGGAGAAATTCGGCGATGGCCGCGCCGTCGGCGGGCTGGGGGCTGTCGCCGTCGAAGAATGAGCCTGGCGGGATGCCCCCTTCGGCCTTATGGAACATCTCCCAGAAGCCGTCGATCGCGAACAGGACCGGTGAAAGCGATGTGGTCGGTCATCGCGAGAAGGGACTCCTTATCGGAGCGGCGGGTTCGGCGGACGACTCATGGTTTGCCCGCCACCCGCTACCCTTCTACCGTGTTGAGTGCGGTCGGCCCATGACCCGAAGGTCCCTCAACAGGGTCGGGTTGATTCGTCAGCAACCCCTTTCCAACAACGACTTCACGCAGCTCCACCTGTCAATGGGTGGGAGTCTGAGCACGACTGAGAAGTCAATCACGGCTGGCGTCTGTGCGAAGCCAGACCCTACGAACCTTGACTGAGGACGAGTGGCCTAGCGGCCCCGAAAGAGCCGACGCCCCGCTGGTGGACCATCTCGCGTATGTCAATGGCTGTCTGCGGATCCTTGCCACCAAGTACGCCATGGCCGATGGCATCGAGCGCCTGCGCGTGAAACCAACAACCTATCCCGGCACCGCGATCGAACCCGACACCTACGGCGACCGAATGGGCCAGTGGGGTGATGGCGTCGAGTGGCTCGACTACTGGGCAGGGCTCGGCAGCATTTGGGTGAACCTCGGGATCGCCCACGATGACGAGGGCCCATTCATCGAGTACGAGTCGCAGTGGCGAAAGGGCGACCCGATCGAGCCACGCCCTGATGGCCGCTACCCGTCGTTCAACTTCCACGGCTAGCGGGCGTCACGTGCTGAAGCGCGAACGATCCGCGGGCAGGATCTCAGTTGAACTCCCACACCGTGGCTCATCGTTGGCATTCCGCACTTTCCAGCCTTCGGGTTGGACTGAAATCGAGTTCCAGCACGAGGGTGAATGGCTGGTTCTCGGTGGTGATGGGAGTGACAGGATCAAGTTGAACTTCCTCACCGGACTCGACGCGCGAGTGAAACACGAGCCCCTTCGTCATCCGCACAGGCAAATTGGTCGGACAGCCTTCTACTTCCAGGGCCTCGCTTCGACGAGTCAGATCTGGGCCGAATACCAACCAACCGGCATCCTCCGGCTCTACATCTACGGCTCCCGGGAGAAACATGGGCTCGAGGTTGTGCTGGATCTCTCACCGGGGGACCGTGCGGAATGGCGTCGGCGGGTCCGGGAGTGGCAACTGGGTCCAACCCCCGGGCCGGATTGACGCGGTCAGTCCTGACGTCGTCGGCCAGACCTCATCGCCTCCGGCCCGCCGGGGAGGGGTTGTCGGGCTACCATTGGCCTCCCGTGACCATCGCCCCGAACGACTTCACGCACCTCCACGTCCACTCCGAGTTCAGCCTGCTCGACGGCCTCGGACGCATCACCGAGTTGGTCGAGACGGCGGCCCAGCTGGGCATGGATTCGATGGCGATCACCGACCATGGCGCCCTCTACGGCGCGGTCGCCTTCTACCAGGCCGCGAAGACCAAGGGCATCAAGCCCATCATCGGCGTGGAGACCTACGTCGCGCGCCGGTCGATGACCGACAAGGAAGGCAAGGCCGACGCCCAGCCCTTCCACCTGATCCTCCTGGCGCAGGACCTGGTCGGCTACCGGAACCTCTGCCGGCTCGTCACCGACGCCCACATCGACGGCTACTACTACAAGCCGCGGATCGATCGCGAGCACCTGGCGCGGCACAGCGAGGGCCTGATCGGGCTCTCCTCGTGCCTGTCGGGCGAGATCCCCAAGGCGCTCGAGGTCGAGGACTGGGAGCTGGCGCGAAACCTCGCCGGCGAATACGGGGACATCTTCGGGAAGGACCGCTTCTACCTCGAACTCCAGGACCACGGCATGCCGGACCAGCGCCGGCTCAACGAACAGCTGCTCCGACTTGCGCCCGAGGCCGGCCTGCCGCTCGTCGTCACCAACGACCTGCACTACGTCCGCGAGGACCAGTCCGAGGCACACGACGTCCTGCTGTGCGTCGGGACGGGCAACAACCTCGACACGCCGAACCGGATGCGCTTCGACACACACGAGTTCTATGTCAAGTCCGCGGCCCAGATGGCCGGCCTCTTCCCAGATCACCCGGACGCGATCCGGAATACCCGTCGGATCGCGGAGATGACCGACCTGTCGCTGCCGCTCGGCCAGTTGCGCATCCCGCATTTCCCGGTCCCCGAGGGCCACACGGTCGAGAGCTGGCTTCGCGCCGAATGCCAGGCCGGCCTCGAGCGCCGCTATCGGACCGTCACGCCAGAGCTCCAGGCCCGCCTCGACTACGAGCTCGGCGTCATCCTGTCGATGGGCTACGCCGGCTACTTCCTGATCGTCGCCGACTTCATCGCCTTCGCCCGCGAGCAAGGGATCCAGACGACTTGCCGTGGCTCGGCGCCGGGCTCGATCGTGACCTACACCCTCGGCATCACGCCTGTCGACCCCATCCTCTACCAGCTCCCGTTCGAGCGCTTCCTCAACCCCGACCGGGTGACGATGCCCGACATCGACGTCGACTTCGAGGACGGCCGACGGGAGGAGGTCATCGCCTACGTCGGGCGCAAGTACGGCCAGGACCACGTGGCCCAGATCATCACCTTCGGCACGATGCTCGCCCGGGCGGCGATCCGCGACGTCGGCCGCGTGCTGGGGCACTCGTACGGCGAGGTCGACCGAATCGCCAAGGCGGTCCCGAACCAGCTCGGGATCAAGCTCGACGAAGCGATCGGGACCTCGCCAGAGCTGCGCGGTCTCGTGGAGGGCGATCCCGCGGTCAAGCGGATCACCGATTTCGCGAGGCACCTCGAGGGGGTCGCCCGCAACGCCTCGACCCACGCCGCCGGGCGTCGTCATCAGTCGTGAGCCGCTGACCGAGTTGATGCCGCTCCAGAAGGCGACCAACTCGGACGGGCTGATGAGCCAGTACGAGATGCACGCCATCGAGGCCCTCGGCCTGCTCAAGTTCGACTTCCTGGGGCTGTCGAACCTGACGATCCTGCGCCAGGCGGTCGACCTGGTCCGTGCCAATCGGGGCGTCGAGATCGATCTCGACGCGATCCCGCTCGATGACGCGACGACCTTCGACCTGCTCGCCTCGGGCGAGACGACCGGGGTCTTCCAGCTTGAGTCGGCCGGGATGCGGCGCTACGTCCGCGACCTCCGCCCGACCTCGGTCTACGACCTGGCGGCGATGGTCGCCCTCTATCGCCCAGGTCCGATGGACAACATCCCCGCCTATATCCGGCGCAAGCACGGCCAGGAGCCGGTGACCTATCTTCACCCGCTGCTCGAGCCGTACCTGGAGAAGACCTACGGGATCTTCGTCTACCAGGAGGACATCATGTCCGCGGCCATCGCCCTCGGCGGGTTCACCGGGCCCGAGGCGGACACGCTCGGCTATGCCATCCGAAAGAAGAAGTCCGCCGTCCTGCGCGCCCAGAAGGAGCGGTTCGTCACCCAGGCCGCCGAGCGCGGCGTCGCGGCCAACGTGATCGACGCCGTGTTCAAGGCGTTCGAGCCGTTCGAGCGCTACGGCTTCAACAAGGCGCATGCCACGTGCTATGGCCTGATCGCCTACCAGACCGCCTACATGAAGGCGAACCACACGGTCGACTACATGACCGCGGTCCTGACCGCCTTCCGGTCGAACGAGGAGAAGGTGGCGGCCGCCGTCGCGGAGTGTCGCCGGATGGGGATCGACGTCCTGCCGCCGGACGTCCACCGGAGCCACCTCGAGTTCACCGTCGAGGGCGACGCCATCCGGTTCGGACTGCTGGCGGTCAAGAACGTCGGCCAGGGCGCCATCGAATCGATCATCGCCGCGCGCGACGAGGGCGGCGAATTCCGGTCGCTGACGGACTTCTGCGCGCGGATCGACCTGCGGCTGGCCAACCGCAAGGTCCTCGAGGCGTTGGCCAAGGTCGGCGCCCTGAGCCCGTTCGGGCACCCGGCCCAGATCCTGCTCGGGCTCGACGATGCCGTGGCGGCGGGCCAGGCGACCCAGCGAGACCGGATCTCCGGCCAGACCTCGCTGTTCGACCTGGGCGCCGCCGATGCCGCCTCGCTTGAGCGCCCGCTGCCGAGCGCGACCGAGGTCCCGGTCCGCGAACGCCTCCGCTGGGAGAAGGAGCTGCTCGGGCTCTATCTCTCGGAGCACCCGATGGGCGAGGTCGCCGAGCAGGTCGGCCGCTTCGTCACCGCCTACTCGAGCGACCTTCGCGACGAGTCGCTCGACGGCCAGCGGGTCGTCGTCGGCGGGATCGTGACCGGTGTCCGGACCGTCATCACCAAGGCCAAGGCATCGATGGCGATCGTGACGATGGAGGACCTCCAGGGGTCGATCGAGGTCGTCGTCTTCCCGCGCCTGTACGAGCAGACGAGCCGGCACCTGGCGTGACGGCGAGATCCTGCTGGTGGCCGGGCGCGTCGATCACAAGGGCGAGGAGATCTCGCTGCTGGCCGATCTGGCCGTCGATTGGGACGAGGCCGTCGCGTCGGGTCCGGATGCGTTCGCCCAGAAGGTGGCGGCGGGTGAGCGAGGCGGTGGCGGCCGGCGAGGGCACCGGCGGTAACGGCAACGGGCATGGGACGGGCCACGGCAACGGGACGCGACCGCTGGTGGCCGTCGGTCCAGGGCAGGCACGTGGCGGTTGCCGTCGGCTGCCGGCGTCCCGGCTCCGCCAGTCGTCCCGTTCGTATCACCGCGGCGGGGCGGAGCGTCTTCAGGCCGCGACGTCCCAGCTGCGCCTGCCGACGATCGCCCCGGCCGAGCCGGTGTCGACCTACCCCGAGACCCCTGGCGTCGCCCAGGGTCCCGACCAGGACGACGAACCACCGGTCCCCGACGAGGCACGTGCCCGGATCGTCGCCGACGCCAGCGCGGACACGCCGGTCGAAGCGGGTCCCGACGCCGTCCTCCACGTCCGGTTCGCCGGCGGCGCGGCATCGGATCGGGTCGTCGCCGCGATGCAGGCCTTCAAGGCCGTGCTCCGCGACCGTCCCGGGGCGACGCGTGTCGTCATCCACGTCCCGGCTCAGGGCGACGGCTCGCCGCTGCCGATGGAACTCAGTCGAGGCGTCGCCTACGACGCCGAGCTGCTGGCCGAGGTGCGACGTCGACTCGGCGACGGCCTGATCGACCTGCGGCTGGCCTGACGACGGTCAGGCCTCTCCGCTGATCCGGCGGATCATCTGGACCGACGAGAGCATGTCGTGGAATTCGGTCCGGATCGCATTGAGCGTCGCGTCGTCGATGTCGAGCTCCTCGGCGATCTCGTTGACGATCGCCGTCTCCTCGGCCGAGATGGTGCCGTTCGCCGCGCCGATCACGAAGCATGCCCGGATCACGGCCAGCTTCTGATCGTCGCTGGCGAGCGCCTTGAATTCCCGGGTGACGCTGAAGTCCTCCGGGCCGCCGATGGTCCGCGCCTGGAGCTTGGCCATCTCGGTGACGAGCACGGCCGTCGCCTCGTCGATCGTGCCGCGCGCCTGGAGCTCATGCTCGATCGCGGCCGTCTCCGCGTCGCTGATGTCGAGGTCGGCGTTGGCGGCGCGGGCCAGGGTATAGGCGGCCGAGGCGAGCAGGCGGGCCTGGTCGGGCGGCATGGCCTCGAGCTTGGCCACGATGCGCCGGACGGTGGCCGTATCGCCTGACGGGTCGGCCGCGACGGGGGCCGGGCGCGGGGCCACGTCGGACTCCGGAGCGGGCTTGGGTCCGAAGAAGCGGTTGAACATGAGACTCCTTACCAGCGTTGAAAGGCGGGATGGTCGGGACCGACGGCGACGAAGGTGCCGCGGCATGTGGCGGTGATGATGCCATCGACGGCCAGTTCGGCGTCGACGACGACGCGATCGCCGATCGTGTCGACCGGCCAGGCGCGTAGCTCGACCGGCCGGTCCACCGGCGTTGGGCGACGAAGGCGGATAGCGTACTCGGCCGTGACGCAGCCCGGCGGACCGGCGAGTTCGCGTGTGCGCATCAGGTGCATGGCGGCCGTCCAGTTGGCATGACAATCGAGCAGCGTCCCGATGATGCCCCCGTTCAGGACGCCTTCGAATGCGGCGTGGTGCGGGAGCGGCTGCCACTCGGCGCGCAGTTCGCCGGGATGACCGTCGGCGTCGTGGCTCTCGATCCGCAGTCCGTGCGCGTTCGCGGGGCCGCAGCCGAAGCAACTCGAATCTGGGCTGAACCGTTGCTGGAGACTATGCGCGGTCATGCCGTCAGCGTCGCAGGTAACCCGGGATGTCGGGTTCCGGTCCTCTCCAGAGGTCGAGCTCCTCCGTCGCGAACCGTCCGTAGTAGTTGATGAAATGGGCGCGATGTCGCTTCAGGATGACGTGGGCGGCCGCCTTCGGGGCATCGCCGTGGACGTGGACCATGACGACCGCGCGTCCATCGCGGAGGGCCCGCTCGTAGGCGGCGAAATCGACCAGCTGGTCCATCAGCGTGAAATCGAAGGCTCGTCGGAGGCGACCCAGCCAGCCGGCGACCTCGCCTGTGCCATCGACCCGGTCGGCGCCCTCCTCGCCACGGAGGATCTCGAGATCGCGGGTCGCGACCCCCGACGCCTGGAGCTCGGCCATCGCCGCGGCTGCCTCGGTCGGCTCATCGAGAACGGCGAGGAGCCGGTTGGTCGGGTAGCCGATGGACCGGCGCGTGACAGACACGCGCCAAGTCTACGGAACTGGTCCCGGAGGAGGGAGTCGAACCCTCATGCCCTTGCGGGCGGCCGATTTTGAGTCGGCTGCGTATGCCATTCCGCCACTCCGGGCCGGACGTCAGTGTAGGAGGACGAGCCGTACTCCGAGGTGGGGCGTGGCGTATCGTGCGTGCCATGGCCGACCTCATCCTCATCGGTGTCATCGCCGGCTTCGTGCGGGGTGGCTGGAGTACCGGTTTCCTGCGGCGGTTGGCCGGCCTCGGTTTCATGGCCGCCGCCTTCGTGGCGGGCGCATATCTGCGCGAGCCGGTCGGGGCGCTCCTCGCCGGGATCTTTCCGCAGATCCCACCGGCCTATGCCGATATGGTCGGCTACACGGTCGCCTTCACGGTGCTCGTCGCCGGCTTGAACATCATCACCGGCCCGATCCTCAAGGGCGCCACGGTCGGTGGCGTATCGCGGGCGCTCGACAAGGTCCTCGGCGCGGTCCTGGGCGCCATCGAGGCGGTCCTGATCATCTCCGTCGTCATCGTCATCCTCGACACCTACTTCGGGACCGCCGGTGCGCTCGGCCAGGACCCCGGTCTCGGTTTCCTCAAGACGATCAGCCAGGCCCTCGACAGCTCGACCATCGGCCAGTTCCTCATCCACACGACCGTCCCGTTCGTGCTCGCAGTCCTCGGCCCGCTGCTCCCGAAGGACATCAGTTCGCTCGTGCCGACCGACATCCCCGGCACGGGGTTGCCCGGTGGGTTGCCCGGCCTGCACCCGCCCCTCCCGTAGCCGGAGGCAGGCGCTCTCGGAACCGGGATGACGCTCGGCGCGTCTCGGCCGGAACCGATGCTAGACTCGCCCAGCCTCAGAATCGCCGTTCGGAGGGACCCACCGACCGTGGAGGACCTGCGCTCGACCACGGTCAACGACGATCCTGTCCAACGTCGCGACCTCATCCTGCTCGAGCGGGCGCGCAATGGCGACCTCGACTCGTTCAACGACCTGGTCGTGCTCTACCAGGACCAGTTGTTCGCCCTCGTCGTGCGGATGGTCCCGGATCGCGACCAGGCCTCCGATTGCGTCCAGGAGGCGTTCTTCTCGGCCTACCGGAACCTCGGCTCGTTCCGTGGCGGGAGCGTGAAGTCGTGGCTCAATCGGATCTGCGTCAACGCCGCGATGGACACCCAGCGCGCCCGGAAACGCCGACCGGTGACGCCCTACCCGGAGCTCGAGGACGAGAGCTGGCAACCGCCCGCCGGCTCGGAGGCGGACCCTGAGCGGACGGCGATCGATGCCGAGCGCACGCGGGCCCTGGCCGGGGCCCTGGCCGGGATCACCGACGACCAGCGGGCGGCCATCGTGCTGTACGACGTCGAGGGCTACGACTACGGCGAGATCGCGGAGATGACCGGGGTCTCGCTCGGGACCGTCAAGTCGCGGATCCATCGCGGACGCCTGGCGCTCCGGAGCCTGCTCGAGGACCGGATGGAGCTGTTCCGTGGCTGACGTCCGCGGTCCGCATGACGATCACGACCCGATGCTGGTCGCGTCGCTGCTCGACGACGACCTGTCCGCCGAGGAGCGCGCGAGCACGCCGAAGCGGCGATCGCCGGCTGCCCGGACTGCGTCGCGCTGCGAGCCGACCTCCTCGCGCTTGCGTCCGCCACCCGCGACCTCCCGATCCCGGCCCGCACCCGGGACTTCATGCTCACCGCCGGACGACGCAGCGCGCCTGTCCGGGACCGAGGTCCGGGAACCTGGCGCATCGACCGCTCGTCTGAGCGGGGACATGACAGGAACCACCACCTCCGCTGCCCACGCCTCGCACGACACGATCCTCGTGGCATCGCTCGTCGATCACTCCCTCCCTGCGACCGAGCGAGCGATCGCCGAGGCACAGGTCGCGTCGTGCGGCCTGTGCGCCGCGCTCTACGCCGATCTCGACGCGCTTCGGACGGCGACGCGGGCACTGCCGACCCCCGCACGACCGCGCGACTACAGCCTGACCCCGGACGATGCAGCGCGACTTCGCCCAGGCGGCTGGCGTCGGTTGGTGGCGGCGTTCGGCAGCCCGCGGGATGCGTTCAGCCGCCCCCTGGCGGTCGGTCTGACCACCCTCGGGCTGGCCGGCCTGCTCGTCGCGAGCGTCCCGTCGATCATGGTCGGTGGCGCCACATCGGGCGCCGCGCCGGTGCTGGACAACGGTGCTGGCGCGCCGGCGACCGATCGTCCTGGTGATGTCACCGTGAACGCCCCGGAAACCGGTGGCGGGCAGCCGGCGCCGGGTGCAGCCGCTGGTGCGCCGTCCGCAGACCCGGCGGACCGGTTCGTGGCCTCTGCCCGGCCGGTCCCGGTCGCGTCGGGCCGAACGACGGTCACCGCCGTCGATCCATCCGGGCCGCGAGCCCCGAACAACCTGACCGACGGCGCCGCGACGGCCGAGCCGGGCACGGCAAGAGCGGGACCGGCAAGGGTTCCAGCCGGGAGACCGCGACCGGATCCGAGGTCCAGGCCGCTGCCGGAGCCCCGAGCGTGCCGCCCCTGGTCCTCCTGTCGGGGTCACTGCTCATCGTCGGGCTGGGGATGTTCGCCCTGCGCTGGGGAGCCCGCCGCTTCGGCGACTGACGGGGAAACGACGGGGTCCGCGGCTACACTTGGTCCGTGCCCACCGAACGCCTGATGTTGCTTGACGGCAACGGGCTCATCTACCGCGGCTACTTCGCGCTCCCGCCCCTGACGACGGCCAAGGGCGACCTGGTCAACGCGGTCTTCGGCTTCTGCAGCATCGTCCTGCGCGGGATCGCCGACCTCCACCCGGACTACGTCGCTGTCGCCTTCGACCTCCAGGGCCCGACCTTCCGCCACGAGCAGTACGCCGAGTACAAGGCGACTCGCCAACGGATGCCCGACGACCTGCGCGACCAGTTCCCCAAGGTCCGCGAGGTCGTCAAGGCGCTGCGCATCCCCGTCTACGAACTGGCCGGCTACGAGGCCGATGACGTCATCGGGACGATCACCGTGGACGCCGAGCGTCGCGGCCTCGACACGACCATCGTCACCGGCGACCTGGACATGCTCCAGTTGGTCACCGATCACACCCGCCTCATGACCACCCGGTCGGGCGTCGAGAACACGATCCTCTACGATCCCGCCAAGATCGCCGACCGGTTCGACCTGGTCGCCGGCCAGATGATCGACTACAAGGCGCTCAAGGGAGACCCGACCGACAACATCCCGGGCGTCCCCGGGGTTGGGGAGAAGACGGCGGCCAAGCTGATCCGCGAGTTCGGGACGCTCGAGGCCCTCTACGAGCGCATCGACGAGGTCAAGCCGGACAAGCTGCGCGACAAGCTCGTCGAGCATCGCCAGCAGGTGTTCATGGGCAAGGACCTATCGACGATCGTCCGCGACCTGCCGGTCGAGTTCGACCTTGAGGCGGCCAGGCTCGGGGACTACGACCGCGAGACGGTCATCCGCCTCTTCCGCGAGTACGAGTTCCGCTCGCTCATCGAGCGCCTTCCGGCGATGACCGGCGAGACCGCCGGCGATGCGGCCGAGACGCTGCGCGGCGTGGCGACCGACGGTTCGGTGCCGGCGGCCCGCGTGGCGGGTTCTGCGCGGCCGTCGGGCTGGGGTACGGCCCGGCCGGCGCGTGCGGCGTCGGATGCCGGCGGGCTCCAGTTGTCGCTCGACTTCGATGCCGTGGCGCGCCCGGCGCCCGTCGGCGCGGCAGAGGACGGTGTGGCGACCGCCGATGCACGTCCATCGACGGTCGACATAGGTCCCGGGGACCTGCCGACCTCGCTCGCTGCCGCCATCGCCGACCCCTCCCGCATCGAGGTTCATGCCGGCGAGCGGATCGCCGCGCTCGAACCCTGGTTGGCAGCGCAGCCTGCGGTCGGGATCGGGCTCCTGCTTGATGACCCACGCCCGCGTCGGGGATCGCCGGTCGCCTTCGCCATCGCCGGCTCGGACGGCCGCACGGTCGCGGTCGAGGGGCCGGACGACGTCACGGCCCTGCGCCGGATCCTCGAGCGACTCGGGACGCCGGTCGTCGGTCACGAGATCAAGCCGCTGCTCGTGCTGCGCATCGGCGACGACCCGGATGCGCCGCCGACGCCCGTCGCCTTCGATACGCAGGTCGCCGCGTACGTCCTCAACGCCGCGCTCAGGAGCCAGACGATCGCCGACGTCGCGGCCGAACAGCTGGACCTCATCCTGCCGCCGGTCGCGGAACTGGACAGCGCCGCTCGAGTCGGTCTGGAGGCGCTCGCCGCGATCGCGGTCCGTGATCCCCTCGAACGACGCCTTGCGGAGGAGGGCCTTGATCGGCTCTACGGCGAACTGGAACTGCCGCTTATCTCGGTCCTCGCCCGGATGGAGGCGACCGGTGTCGCGCTCGATCTCGAGGCGCTGCGCGTCCTCGCCGCCGAGTTCGGCGCCGAGATCTCGCGGCTCGAAACCGAGATCTACGCCGATGTCGGCCACGAGTTCAACCTGGGCAGCCCGAAGCAACTCGAGCAGATCCTGTTCTTCGAGCTGAACCTCCCGAAAGGCAAGCGCACCAAGACCGGTTATTCGACCGACGCCTCGGTCCTGGAGGACCTGCGCCCGGCCCATCCGATGATCGACAAGCTGCTCGAGTGGCGGATCTACACCAAGCTCCGCTCGACCTACGTCGATGCGCTGCCGACCCTGATGGCCGCCGACGGCCGCCTGCACACGACCTTCCACCAGGCGGTCGCCGCGACCGGTCGGTTGTCGTCGTCGGACCCGAACCTCCAGAACATCCCCATCCGGACCCCGCTCGGCCGCCGGATCCGCCGCGCGTTCGTGGCCGGCGCCCCGGACCTGACGCTCGTGGCCGCCGATTACAGCCAGATCGAGTTGCGCATCCTCGCCCACGTGTCGGGAGACGAGCACCTGCGCGACGCGTTCGCCCGCGGCGCCGACCTCCACCGCGAGACGGCGGCGCTCGTGCTCAAGAAGGATCCGGCCGAGGTGACCCTCGGCGAGCGATCGATGGCCAAGATGGTCAACTTCGGGATCGCCTACGGCCTCAGCGACTTCGGGCTCTCGGAGCGCGCCAACATCCCGCGCGCCGAGGCACAGTCGTTCATCAACACCTACTTCGCGACATATTCCGGGATCAGCTACTACATGCTCGCGATCAAGGAACAGGCGAGGAGCCAGGGCTACGTGACGACGCTCCTCGGGCGGAAGCGCCAGATCCCCGAACTGGCAGCGCGCAACCCGACGCTCCGGGCCGCCGGCGAACGGATGGCCATCAACATGCCGATCCAGGGCACGGCCGCGGACATCGTCAAGATCGCCATGATCCGGCTGCAGGAGCGACTGGAGGCGGGTGGCTTCCGGGCACGGCCCCTGCTCCAGGTCCACGACGAGTTGCTCCTCGAGGTCCCGCGCGACGAGGTCGAGCGACTTGTCCCGGTCCTTCGCGAGACCATGGAGAGCGCCCTCCCGCTGAACGTTCCGCTGACGGTCGACGTCAAGGTCGGCGACGACTGGGAATCGATGACGCCGCTGACGCGGGCGGACGCGGTGGCCGCCGAAGCCGGAGCAGAGCCCGACCTCGAGGCGCCGCTCGCGCCGTCGATCGGGTAGCGGGTCCGATGCCGGAGCTCCCCGAGGTAGAGACGGTCGCGCGCGACCTGCGGCCACGCATCCTGGGCGCGACGATCACGGGCGCCCGCTGCTCGTGGGCGCGCACCCTGCGGACGCACACGCCAGAGGCGTTCTCCGCGGCTGTGGCTGGTCGGCGGGTCGAGGCGGTAGGGCGGCGGGCAAAGCTGGTCGTGGTCGAGCTGTCGGGTGGCGCCGCGCTGACGATCCACCTCAAGATGACCGGACAATTGTTCGTGGTCGCCGCGGATGCGCCCGAGGACCCCTACGTCCGGCTCGTCCTCGAGCTGGCCGACGGCCGGGAGATCCGCTTCCGCGACATCCGCAAGTTCGGGAAGATCGGCTTGTACGGGCGCGACCCGGTCACCGGCGAGCTGGTCACCGAAGTCGGCGGCACCTCGGTCTTCGCGGCCTTCGGACCCGAACCGCTCGATGACGCATTCACCGTCCGCGAGTTCCGGCGTCGTCTGCGGCGTCGGTCTGGCCGGTTGAAGCCGCTCCTGCTCGACCAGTCGTTCGTGGCGGGCGTCGGCAACATCTACGCCGACGAGGCGCTGTGGGCCGCTCGCCTTCATCCGCTCCGGACGGCGGGCACGCTCCGGCCACCCGATGAGCGCCACCTGTACCTGTCGCTTCGGACGATCCTGGCCGAGGCGGTCGAGCGGCGCGGCAGCTCCATCGACGACTACACCGCACCGGACGGTGACGGCTCCATGCAGGAGCGATTGCAGGTCTACCAGCGGACCGGCGAGCCTTGCCCGCGCTGCGGCCGTCCGGTCAAGCGGATCGTCATCGGGGCACGCTCGACCCATCTCTGCACGTGGTGCCAGCGGTTGCCGGCCGCCGATCGCAAGGGCGCGGCAGCCATCCTGCGGACGATGACGGGCGGGACGCGCCGGTCCGGGCGGCGCTGGACCGAGCTTGCCGGCGAGGGGGTGCTCGGGCTGACGCCGGAGGAAGGCGCCCTGGCCGCGACCAGGGCACGGACCGAGCGAACGAAACGGGCCGCGGCGACACGTCGGGCGGCCGCGCGCGCGTCCGCGGGTTCCGGCCGGTGAGCATCCTCCGCCTGACCGGCGTCACCCGCGAGGTCGGTACCTTCGTCATCCTCGACGCGGTCGACGCCTCGATCGCATTGGGCGACCGGATCGGCCTCGTCGGGCCGAACGGCGCCGGCAAGACGACCTTGCTTCGCCTGGCGGCCGGTCGCGACGAGCCGGACCGCGGCGAGGTCCACCGGAAGCGCGGCCTGACCCTCGGCCTGCTCGCGCAGGAGGCCCACTTCGACGAGGTCTTCATGGCCTCGCCGGACTTGCGGACGGCGGTTCGGACGGGCGCCGCGCACCTCGACCGGATGGCGGCGCGGCTGGCCGAGATGGAGCGCGACGGTCGGGTCACCGACCACACGTACGCCGAGTTGCTCCACCAGTACGAGATCCTCGGTGGCTACACGCTCGACCTGCGGGTCGACACGGCTCTGACAGGTCTCGGGTTCACTCGTGACGAATGGGCGAAGCCGCCGTCGGCGCTGTCGGGCGGGGAGCAGACCCGGGCGTCGCTGGCGCGCCTGGTGATCGCCGATCCCGACCTCCTGCTCCTCGACGAGCCGACCAACCATCTCGATCTCGACGCGCTCGAATGGCTCGAGGAGCACCTCCGACGCCGGAACGGGTCGCTCCTCGTGGCCTCCCATGACCGCGCCTTCCTCGACGCCACCGTGACGCGGGTGTGGGAGCTCCGCGACCGGCGACTGACGGCGTTCCGGGGCGACTACAGCGCCTACCACCGCCAGCGCGTCGAACGCGACGAGCGGACGGTCAAGGATGTCGAGACCCAGGCCGACGCGATCGCGCGCGAGAAGGAGCTCGTCCAGCGCTATCGGAGCCATCGCAAGTTCAGCAAGATGCACGAGCACGAGGCACGGCTGGAACGGCTCGAGGCCGAGCGCCGCGAAGCGCCCAAGGCGCGTCGGAAGCTGGCGATCCCGACGGCCGGTCTGGTCGGGACCGGGCCGTCGCGCAGTGGAGAGATCGCCGTCCGGATCGAAGGGGCCGCCGTCGGCTACCTGCCGGGCCGCGGGGCGATGGCGGCGGACGGTTCTCCCGCGACGGAGGCCCGGGTCGTGGCACGAGCGCCCTTCCTGGCGGCGCAGCGCGGGGAGCGGATCGGGATCGTCGGACCGAACGGCGCCGGCAAGACCACCCTGCTGCGCACGATCGCCGGCGACCTGCCGCCGCTGGACGGGGCGATCACGTTCGGCAACGCGGTCCAGATCGGCTACCTCGCGCAGCTCCGCGGCGCGGCCATCGCGGGCACGACCGTGCTGGACGCGCTGACCGAAGCGATCCCGCTGACGGCCGGCGAGGCGCGGTCGTATCTGGCCCGGTTCCTGTTCCGTGGCGATGACGCGTTCAAGGAAGTGCGGTCCCTGTCAGGCGGTGAGCGGTCAAGGTTGGAGCTCGCCCTGTTGGGCATCCAGCCGTCGAACCTGTTGCTGCTCGACGAACCGACGAACCACCTGGATATCCCGGCCCGCGAGGCGATCGAGGCGTTCATGGCAGGGTCGCCGGCGACGTTGCTGGTGGTGTCGCACGATCGGCGGTTGCTGGAGACGGTGTGCGAGAAGTTGTGGGTCGTGGGCGAGGGGTCGGCCGTGCCGTTCGATGGGGGGTATCGGGAGTGGCGGGCGGCGGTGGCGGCGGGGTGGACGGTGGCGGGGGCGCTCGAGGCGGAGGCGAAGCGGTTGCGTGGCGGGAGTCGCCAGCCCGTCGGTCGCACACCTGCCGTTCCCTACGGCAATGCTTCGGCATCGCCTGACGGGAGCGTCCGGCGTACGCCCACCGGTCTGTCGGGTTCCACGGGTCAGACACCACCAGCATCATCTGGGAGGAAGAGTGGGAAGAAGGAACGGCTTTCGAAGGAGGCGTATCGGCGGCAGAAGGCTGTGGCTGAGGGGGAGTTGACGCGGTTGGGGTTGCGGAAGAATCACTTGGAATTGGCGATGGGGGATCCGGTTGTTCAGGGGAATTTCGTGGAGATGCGGCGGGTGACGAGTGAGCTGGCGGATATCGATGTCGCGCTGGCTGCTGCGGAGGATGCGTGGCTGGAGTTGGAGGAGCGGGCGCCGTGACACGGCGGACGGTCCGGATCGGGTTGACCGGGCCGATCGGGTGCGGGAAGTCGACCGTGGCCGGCTGGCTGGGGGAGCGGCCGGGAGTCGTCGTGATCGATGCCGACCAGGTGGCGCGCGAGGTCGTCGAACCCGGGGAGCCCGCGCTCGAGGCGATCCTGGCGCGGTTCGGCGAAGGACTCCGGCGCGCGGACGGGACGCTTGATCGCGCCGCGCTCGGTCGCATCGTGTTCGCGAATCCGGCCGCGCTCCGCGACCTCGAGGCGATCACGCATCCGGCTGTCCGGCCACGGATCCTCATGGCCATCGCCGACGCCGAGGCGGCCGACGCCGACGCGGTGGTCATCGAGGCGATCCGGCTGGTCGACGGCGGCCTCGCCGAGCTGTGCGACGAGGTGTGGCTGGTGACCTGCGACCCCACCGCGCAACTGGCTCGATTGACGGGCCGTGGACTTGCGCGGGACGATGCCGACCAGCGGATCGCGGCCCAGAGCGACCTCGTCGAGCGCATCCAAGCCGTCGCCACGCTGGTCATCGATACCTCGGGCGAGGTCGGCGCAACGCGCGCGCTGGTCGAGTCGGGACTCGCATCATCGATCGGCAAGGACGACGACTAGGCCAGAACACCTGTTCGGTTCGTGCGCGGACTGGTAGACTTCGACTGATGCCTGACTTCAAGTTCGTGGCCCCGTTCGAGCCGACTGGGGACCAGCCGGGGGCGATCGAGCGGCTGTCGGACGGCCTCGCGAAGGGCCTCCGCGACCAGGTCCTCCTCGGCGCGACCGGGACGGGCAAGACCGCGACGCTGGCTTGGACGATCGCCAATCACAACAAGCCGACGCTCGTCCTGGCGCACAACAAGACGCTGGCCGCCCAGCTGTACGCCGAGTTCCGCGAGTTCTTCCCGGACAACAAGGTCGAGTACTTCGTCAGCTACTTCGACTACTACCAGCCCGAGGCGTACCTTCCGCGGAGCGACACCTACATCGAGAAGGACTCGTCGCGCAACGACGAGATCGACCGGCTCCGACATGCCGCGACGCACGCCCTGTTCGAACGTCGCGACGTGATCATCGTCGCCAGCGTCAGCTGCATCTACGGCCTGGGCGCCCCCGTCGACTACGGCGCGACGGTGCTCAAGTTGCGGACCGGCGGCCAGTACCGGCGCGACGCGGTCCTGCGCCACCTCGTCGACCTCCAGTACCAGCGCAACGACGCGGCGATGAGCCGTGCCCGCTTCCGGGTCCGCGGCGACACGCTGGAACTCCAGCCGGCATCGGAGGAGATCCTCGTCCGGGTCGAGTTCTTCGGCGACCAGGTCGAGCGGATCACCGAGCTCGACCCGCTGACCGGCGAGCTGCTCGCCGAGCGCAAGGAGGTCAACGTCTACCCGGCGACCCACTACGTGACCCCGCAGGACAAGCTCAAGGAAGCCATCGTCGACATCGAGGCGGAGATGGAGGAGCGGGTGACCGGCCTGGAGGCCGAGGGCCGTGCGCTCGAGGGTGCCCGGCTCCGCCAGCGGACGACCTTCGACCTCGAGATGATGCGCGAGCTCGGCTATTGCACCGGCATCGAGAACTACTCGCGCCACCTTTCACGACGCGAGGCCGGCTCGCGCCCGTGGACCCTGCTCGACTACTTCCCGCCCGACTGGCTCCTCGTCGTCGACGAGTCGCACATGACGATCCCGCAGGTCGTCGGGATGTACAAGAACGACCGGACGCGCAAGGAGATCCTGGTCGACTTCGGGTTCCGCCTGCCGTCGGCGCTCGACAACCGCCCGCTGACCTTCGAGGAGTTCGAGGCGACCGTCCACCAGGCGATCTACATGAGCGCGACGCCCGGGCCGTACGAGCTCGAACGCAGCAAGCGGATCGTCCAGCAGCTCATCCGCCCGACCGGGATCGTCGATCCGCAGATCACGGTCCGGCCGACCGAGAGCCAGATCGACGACCTGCTCGAGGAGATCCGCGGTCGAGTCGAGCGTGGCGAGCGGGCCCTGGTCACGACCCTGACCAAGAAGATGGCCGAGGACCTGACCGACTACCTGAAGGAGCTCGGCGTCAAGGTCCAGTACCTCCACAGCGAGGTCGATACCCTCGAGCGGGTCGCCATCCTGCGCGACCTGCGACTCGGCGTGTTCGACGTGCTGGTCGGGATCAACCTGTTGCGCGAGGGGATCGACCTCCCCGAAGTGACCCTCGTCGCCATCCTCGACGCCGACAAGGAGGGGTTCCTGCGATCGGCCTGGTCGCTCATCCAGATGATCGGCCGGGCGGCCAGGAACACCGGTGGCGAGGTGATCATGTACGCCGACCGCGTCACCGAGTCGATGCGGGTGGCGATGGACGAGACCGACCGGCGGCGGACCTACCAGGAGGCCTACAACCTCGAGCGCGGCATCGAACCGACCACCATCGTCAAGGGGATCCGTGACCTCAACGAGCGGCTGCGCGCTGTGGCGGAGTCGACGGTCGTCTATGCCTCGGAGCGGAACGGCGAGTTCAGTGAGGCGGATCGAAAGAAGGTCGAGGCGGTCGTCGCGCGGATGGAGGCAGAGATGAAGGCCGCCGCCAAGCAGCTCGAGTTCGAACGAGCCGCGGCGCTCCGTGACGAGATCCAGCAGATCCGCCTGCGTGTCCTCCAGGAGGACGCCTCGATCACGGTCGGTCGCGCGGCGGAGCGAGCCGGGAGCGAATCCGGTGGACGCGGATTGACCGGGGCGGCGGACCGGGCGCGCGGACGTCGCGGTGCCGCGGCTGCGGTCGCCGCCGGCCCCGTGATGGAGGTCACCAGCATCACGGTCCTCCCCGCCGACGAGGAGCCCGCGGCGAGCCTGGACGGTGTTCCGGGCGAACCCGGCATCGACGAAGGGACGATCGCCGACTGGCTTCCGGGGATCCGGGACGAGCACGAGGACGAGGCCGGCTGGCAGGCCCGCTGGCTCGACCGCCCGACCTGGGACCGGACCGTCACGCCGAACATCAGGCGGCGGACAGGCCAGCGCCCGGGGCGGCGACGCTGACGACCGACAGCCGTCCAGAAGTGGTGCGTGGACGCCACACTTCCTTGTGGACTGCAGTGTGGAGCCGGGCAGTCTGGGCTAGATTCGTTGGGTGCTCGGTGGGCTGGCTGCGCTCCTTATCTCCCAGTCGATCGACATCATGGCGCTCCTCGCCGTCGGGCTCGGACGCGTCGCCACCGTCGGGTTCCTTCGACTTGCCACCCTTGCGCTGGCGCAGGCCTTCGACCTCGTCACCTTCAGCATGATGGTGGCCAGGCACGGCACGATCGCCGAGGCGAACCCCATCGTCAGCAACATGTTCGACATGCATGGGATGGCGGCCGTCGTCCTGGCCAAGGCGGCGCTGGTCCTCCTCGTCGGTGCCCTGTCCGTCGCCGCGTTCTCGCACGATCGGCGCGGCGTCTGGGCACTCATCGGCGGATTGCCGCTCGCGCTGGCGATCGCCGCGGGACTCATCGGCGGGATCACCAACGCGGCCAACCTGTTCGGCTGACCACCGGGGGCGCGTCAGCCGCCTAGCGTGAACCAGCGTCGGCCCCGTCGTCCGGGGTGGCGGCCCTCCATGAGGTCCGGGTCGGTCCTGCGGAGCGCCAGCCATGTGGCGATCAGGCCACCGGAGATCATGGCCACCAGCACCCCCATGTCGATCAGCCAGGCGGCGGCCCCGTGGCGCCAGGTCGCCCGGTCGGGCGTCGGGTGCTGGTCCTTGGTCGGCGGTTGGCCGGGAGGCGGCAGTCGGTCGGCCATCGCGTCGCTCAAGGCGACGTAGGGCCGGCGAAGGTCCTGGAGCTCGACCGAGGACGCAGCCGCAGCGATCCCCCATTCGGCGCTCAACCCATAGCTGAGGATAGCCAGCACGGGTTGCTTCGGGATGAACAGCGGCGCCGACACGATGACCTGTGCGACCAGGATGATCGGCAGCAGGGTCGCTGCCCGGTCCAGGCTACCGGCAAGTGAAGAGACCAGCAGCCCGAGGGCCATCCCGGCGAGCCCGACGACGATCGCGACCACGATGAGCTCGACGATCTGCGACGGCAGCACCGAGCCCGTGCCGACGAATGCTACCTGGGCGAGCTCCGGCTCGATGCCGGAGCGGGTCAGCTTGTCGGCCACCGCCTGCGAGTTCGTCGGTGGAAGTGTCTGGCCGCGCATCGCGAGTGGCACGAGGATCATCGCCTGGAGGGCGGTGATCACCCCGAGCACGATCGCCTTGGACGCCACGTAGGCCCCGGCGCTCAGGCCGATGGATCGCTCTCGCCGGTAGATCGGGAGCTCCTTGACGATCTCGCGGATCGCGTTCGAGGTCCCGAGCCATGTCGCGCCGAGAACGATGAGCCAGATGAGGACGCTCGCGTTCAGGGCCTCCCCGGTATGCATCACGTTCCCGGGCATGACCTGGGCGAACAGCAGCCCGAAGACGGGTGCCTGGATCGCGAGGGCGATGGCGAAGCCGCGGTCGGCCCGGATGACCGCGAGGTAGCGCCGGATGAGCACCCGCAACTGGCGGCCGACCGGGGTCGGAGGTGGGGGTGGGTCGATATTGGGCCGTGGCGGAAGCGCCTCCAGGTCGGGGGTGTCGAGGGGTCCCTGGACGTACTGGGCGTACGCCGGATCGGCCCGGAATCGTCCTTTCCAGTCGGTCTCGGGCTGCTCCTCGAGGGCACGGAACATCTCGGCGTACGTGGAACCGCCGCCCTCGCGCTCGAAGTACTCGAGTGCCTCGGACGGTGGGCCGTAGTACGCCAGGCGGCCACCCGGTGCCAGCACGACGAGCCGATCGCACAGGTCGAGGCTCTGGACGGAATGGGTGACGACGACGATGGTCCGTCCGGCCCGCGCCAAATCGCGCAGCATCTCCATCAGGACGGCCTCGTTGCCGGGGTCGAGCCCGGAGGTCGGCTCGTCGAGGAAGAGCAGTGACGGCTCGGTCAGCAATTCGCAGGCAACGCTCACCCGCTTTCGCTGGCCGCCGGACAGGCGATCGATGCGCAGGTCGGCCCGTTCGCTCAGGTTGAGCTCGTCCATGACCTCGTCGATCCGCGCGGTGCGCATCTCCTTGGTGACCTCGGTCGGGAACCGCAGTTCGGCGGCATAGTCGAGCGCCTGTCGGACGGTCAGCTGGGTGTGCAGGATGTCCGCCTGCGGGACGAGACCCATCCGCAGCCGCAACTGGTCGTACGTGGCGTAGACGTCGCGGCCGTCGAACACGACCTGGCCACTGTCTGCCGGTCGGAAGGCGGTCAGCGCGTTGAGGAATGTCGACTTGCCCGAGCCCGATGGACCGATGACCGCCAGCACGCTGGCCGGCTCGAGGGCGAATCCGACCTCATCGAGGATCCGGTTGCCATCGATGTCCACGACCAGGTCGACCGCGCCGAACCAGGCGGTGCGACGGTCTTCTACGACACGGAGCATGCCGTCCTCGAACCCGAGCGTCTGGCCGCCGACGCCGATGAAGTCACCGTCGGTCAGGGTGGCCGAGGTGACCGGTTCGCCACCGAGGAACGTGCCGTTCCGGCTCTGCAGGTCCACGACCTCGTAGGTCCCGTCCGGGCGTCGACGCACCTCGGCGTGGTGTCGCGATACGCGGAAATCGGCCAGGACCAGGTCGTTGTCCGCGGCGCGACCGATCTTGATGACGGGACGGTCACCCAGGGTTAGCGGCTCTGGGGCGATGCGGCGAGGCTCCGTCACCTGGGCGCCCGCGCCCACTTACCCCAGAACTGGAAGCCTTCGTCGTTCGAGGGCGCCGACCAGAAGGTCATGACCAGAGACGGGTCATGAGTCCAGAAATACGAGACACGACCTGGCGCTCGCGGTTCTTCATAGCACGCAAGCTCGCCCAGCCGATCGCCCCCCTCCACGAGAGTCCAATATGTGTGAGCCGGTGCCCCGTTCTTGCACTGGCCGGTGCGCGCTACCTTGGCTGAGTCGAGCACGGACTGATACATCCGGTCCATGGAGGCCTTGTCCGGCCAGGACTGGTAGAACAACGGCGCTGTCCCGCCGCTCGGATCGTCGCAGCTGATCCCTGCTGTCGTGCCGGTGTACCGATTCAGATAGCGCTCACATCCATCCTGGAACCCCGGTCCCTGCGGCAACGACGCGATGAGCTGCAGTTCTGCCGCGTTCGGGAACAGATCCGCCACGGGGGTTCTCGTCGGTGCCGGCGTCGCCGGTCGGGGGGTAGCCGTCGGCGCCGTCGTCTGCGCGACGGTGGTGCGACGCGGGGTTGCCGTTGGGCCGTTCCCGTCACCATCATCCAGGACGGCGGAACCGGCCAGGACGAGGATGATGACGCCGAGCACGCCGCCGATCGCCGCGAGCGGCCTGTTGGCACGAACCCACGTTTCCGCTCGTCCCGTGGGTGTCGTGGGCGGAGGGACGGGGATCGGTCGTGTCTGCTCGCTGGCGCCGGCAACGGCCAGTGCCTCCACGAACGCGACGGCCGTCTCGAAGCGCTGGGCGGGCGCCTTGGCCAGTGCGCGCGCGAGGACGGCGTCGATCGCCGGTGGGAGGTCGGGACGGCTGCCGGCCAGGCTCGGCACCGGTTCGTTGATGTGGGCGTACATCGTTCGCTCGGGAGTGTCGGCGCGGAACGGCGGGCGGCCGGTCAGGCACGCGTATGCCACGCAGCCGAGTGCGTAGACGTCTGCGGCCGGGGTGATCGTCGCGGCAACGCCCGTGGCGAACTGCTCGGGGGCCATGTACTCGAGGGTCCCGATCGCGAGTCCCGGCTCGCTGATCTCGGGGCCGCCGGTGCTCCGTTTGCCCAGGCCGAAGTCGCTGAGGTACGGCAGGCCGCCGCTGTCGATCAGGATGTTGGACGGCTTCACATCGCGGTGGATGACGCCGTGCTGGTGGGCAAAGTCGAGGGCGGCGGCGATCGGCCGCAGGATCCCTGCCGTCTCGCCCGGGGAGAGAGGCCCGGAAGCACGAAGCCGGGCACCAAGATCGGGGCCGTCGATCAACCGCATCGCGATGAACAGCACACTCTCTTCGGCTCCGGCCGCGTACACCGGGACGATGCTCGGGTGCTCCAGGCCGGCCAGGGTGTCCTGCTCCTCGATGAAGCGCGTCCGATAGGTGGCGTCCTCTCGTTGATCGGCCCGGATGACCTTCAACGCCACGTCGCGTCTTGGCTTGGCCTGATGTGCCCGATAGATGGTGGCCTGGCCGCCCTCGCCGATCTTCTCGACGATCGTGAAGCCACCGATCGATGCGCCGGCCTCGAGCGCACCGGACGGCGCGCCCGGGCGATCGTCCGGGGCCGTTTCGTCCGGCACCTTGTCCGGCACGGTCTCGTCCGGCACGGCCTCCGTCCCGTCGGCGGCCTGCAACGTTGCCTCGACGCGTCGGAGGATCGTGGCCGAATACGCCTTGATCGGCGGTGGGAACGCATCCGTCCACTGGACGAGCGACAGGAGGTACTCCAGCGATCCCTCCGGACCGACCCGTTCGATCCGGACGGGCAGGACTGGCCGCCCCCGCCCGAGCGCGAGACTGACCTCGCGGGACACATGATTCGACTGGTTCGCCCGTGCCGAGACGAGGACGATCATCGCCCGGCTGCGTTCGATGGCGTCGAGGATCTGTGCCGTCCAGGTATCGGTCCCGATGACGTCGTCAGGCGCCATGAACGAGGCGTACCCGGCCTCGTCAAGGACGGCTCGGAGCTCGCGCGCGACCTCGACGTCGGCGGAGCTATGGCTGATGAACAGGTCCAGCGGTTTCATCCTGGAACTGGCCCGACCTCATGGGTGATCGCGCTCCGCCCGACGGCGCGACCGCGATCCTACACGACGGCCGTGGTGATCGCGTCGGTGGGCGACATCCGAATCGCTCGGCCGTGCATGACGCCCGGTGACGCACGGCGTGCAAGATGCCCCACGTGTGGGGGCTCCGCGCTGTTCGCACCGGTCCACGTCATGCGGGAGCCGAACGAGTGAAACGATGGTCGCCGCCACGCGTCTCAGGGCCGTGAGCGACTTCGACGCGTCCGGTTCCGAGCCCGCCGCGGCACTACACGCCGTCACCGCGGCCGACTACGTCGAGTCGGTCGTGGCCGCGGCATTCGACGACCACGCCGCGCGACTGAAGGGGTTCGCGTACGCGTCCGTCCGTGATGCCGACGAGGCCGAGGATGTCGTCCAGGAGGCGTTCATCCGCCTCGTTCGGGAAGTGCAGGCCGGTCGCTTGCCAAACAACGTGGGGAGCTGGCTCTTCCGCGTCAGCGCGAACCTGCTGGCCAGCCGCGGTCGGCACCGGAGCGTCGTCGAGCGGGCGAAGCCGTTCCTCGTCGATCGCGGCGCCGGCCGATCGCCCGAGGACGCCACGGTCGAGCGCGAAACCGACGTGAGCCTGCTCGCCGCGCTTGCGACGCTTCCGCCGGACATGCGCGTGGCCCTGCTGATGGCGGCCAGCGGCGAGGGATCGGCGGCGATCGGCGTAGCGATCGGCCGCTCGGAGGGTGCGACGCGGACGCTGATCTGTCGCGCCCGACTCCGACTGCGCGAATCGATGGCCACCGGGGAGGGCGCCCGATGATCGAACATCCTCCGTTCGCGACCCTCGCCGCGCGATCGATCGATGGCTGGCTGGACAAGCACGAGCGTGTCGAATTCGAGGCGCACCTGACTGGCTGCGCGAGCTGCCGCGCCTTGGTCATGGAACTGCGGACGGACCACGAGCGAATGGCCGGGATCCGGCCGATGACGACGAGTCCGGCGCTGCGGCGCCAGGTGCTCGCTGCCACGCACCGACGCGCCCGGCCCGCGGCCTGGCTCCTGGTCGCCGCCGCCCTGCTAGCCGTCGCCGCGACCATCGGGGCACTCACCGCGGGCGCCTACCTGGCGCGCCTGTTCGAACGGCCGGCGATCGAGCTTTCAGCCGACTGGCAGGCCATCCCGGCGGCGGATCTGGCCGCCGGCGCCTCCACCTCAAGGATCCGGGCGGTGGTGGCCGCGTCGGATCGCTTCGTAGCGGTCGGATCGGCGGGCGGGCAGGCGGCAGCCTGGACGAGCACGGACGGTGCGACCTGGCCGCGATCGCCGAACCTGCCGGATGGTGTCGGCGCGGAGCTCGTAGCGGTGGAGGTCGGCGGTCCGGGGTTCGTGGCCGCGGGCCGATCCGGGTCGGGCGGCGCGATCTGGACGAGTCCGGACGGGGTCACCTGGACGGCGGCCGGTCCAGCGGACGTCTTCCCTGAGGCGGTCGTCAATGTCCTGCGTCGATCGGATGACGGCTGGATCGCGGCCGGTGCCGCCGTCGGGTCCGCTGGACTGACCGGCGCCACGTGGGTTTCGCCCGACGGGCTCACGTGGCAGGGGAGCATCCCGTCGGTCGGCGTGAGCAGCGGCAACGCGTTCGTCTCAAGCCTCGGCTTGATCTTCCGACGGCCCGACGGTGTCTGGATCGCACGCCCCTTGAATGATCCGGTCGTGGCGTATCGCTCGCTGGACGGCCTCCGCTGGGACCGGATGGTCGACGATGTTCCGGATCTAGGTCGGACCCGGGATGTCCGCCACGTCGGCGGGACGCTGGTCGCCGTCGGAGGCCCACAGCCCCTCTGGTCGGTCGACGGCCTGACGTGGTCCGCGTCTGCGATCTCACCGCCCGTCGACGGATCGCTCGAATCGATGGAGGTCCTGCCCGATGGCGTGGTCGCCATGGGAAAGGGCCCGAAAGGCGCGTTCGTCTATCGCTCGACTGACGGACGCGCCTTCCTCGGCGACGCCGACACGATCGGAGGCGTCGAATCCACGGTGTACGATGTCGCGACCTCCGCCGGGGTGGAAGTGGCAGTCGGCATCGACCGTGGCGCCGGTGCCGTCTGGAGCCGGACTAGGTAGGTCGGAGGCTGTCCATGTGGACCGGACCCCGCGCGCTGATCCTTGGCTCGATCCTCGTCGCCGCGGGATGTCAACCCGGCACCGCCGTCGGACCGTCGACCCCGTCGATCGCGCCGGCTCCCTCGGCGACCGCCCCGGCGTCGGCGACACCGACGATCGTCCCGGGACCGACCCACTGGCTCGAGGTCAGCCCGGACCTTCCCGTGGACAGCGGCATGCGGGACGTCGCGACGATCGATGAGACCGTCGTGGTCGTCGGCAGCACCGGATCGGCACCGCTCGTCGCGACGTCCCGCGACGGCACCGCCTGGACGCGCCAGCCGACGGACTCGATAGAGTCGGCCGGCGGAGCCGGCATGTCCGCGCTTGCGCCGCTGGCGACTGGCCTGCTGGCGGTCGGCGCCGGTGATGCCGGATCGCTGGTCTGGACGACCGCGGACGGCACGACGTGGCAGAAGGTCTTCGCATCGAGACCAACTACCCAAGCGGAGATCACCGCCGGGGCGTCGTCCTATGCGGCGATGGCCTCGGTCGCGGTCGGTGGACCAGGGTACGTGGCGGTCGGTGTCAGTGTCCCCGGCCTGGTGGACGACTTCGGCGGCGCGGCATGGACGTCGACCGATGGTCGAGCCTGGACGATCGCTCCGTCCACCTCGCAATTGCTGCGCGCCCCGCTGCACGAGGTCGTCGCGACCACGACGGGTCTGGTCGCGGTGGGCGGCATCGGCGGGGCCGTCTCACTGACCTCGACCGATGGCACCGCGTGGATCCTCCACGAGCAGAAGGACGTGCTCGTGAGCGGCCAGTTCTGGAGCGTCGTCGTCGGACCCGATGGCGGGCTCGTCGGGGTCGGCGATGGCAATGGGCCGCTGAGCGCCGTCTCGGCTGATGGGGCCGCTTGGCGTTCCGGCCCGTGCACCGGGTCGCTGACCGACGCACATTTCCGGGACGTGATCGTGATCTCGACTGGGTACGTCGCCGCCGGGTCCGTGGCCGAACGTGCGGCGATCTGGACGTCCAGCGATGGAGCGGTCTGGTCACGCGTGGAGGCCGATCTCGGGGATGGGACGATCGAGGCGATCGCCGCGACCCCGCACGGCCTCGTCGCTGTCGGGTCGTCGATCTGGCTCGGTCCGCTCGACGGGATCGGTCAGGACGGCACCTACCCGGCGACGCCCTGTGGCGCCCCGGTCCCGGGTGCATCGGGGGCGCCCGGTCCTGCCGTCTCGCCCGGGCCGTCCGGTGGCGTCGTGCAGTGCATCCAGTCCGCCGCCGCCGGTGCCGCCATCCCGAGTGGGCTCGCCCGATGCGCCGACCTCGGGATCGGCTGCGAGGTCCCGGTCCCGGCGCCGGACGTCGTCCTGTGCAAGGTGGAAGAGCCGGCCTTGCCGCCCAGCGATGCGCCTGCGGCCTCCTGACCGACCGACGCGCAGAGAAACCGCGAACACCTGTTCCAATTCGTACCCATCGGCTAGAATGGCGTCGTGCCCCAGGACCGACTCGTCGTGCGCGGTGCGCGCGAACACAACCTCAAGAACGTCGACGTCGCGTTCCCGCGCGACCGGCTCGTGGTCATCACCGGCCTATCGGGGAGCGGCAAGTCGAGCCTGGCGTTCGACACCATCTACGCGGAGGGCCAGCGACGCTACGTCGAGAGCCTGAGCGCCTATGCCCGCCAGTTCCTCGGGCAGATGGAGAAGCCGGACGTCGACCAGATCGACGGCCTGTCGCCCGCGATCTCGATCGACCAGAAGGGTGCCTCGCGCAATCCGCGATCGACGGTCGGCACCGTGACCGAGATCTACGACCACCTCCGGCTCCTGTTCGCCCGGATCGGGGTGCCGCATTGTCCGAACGGCCACGCCATCGAGCGACAGACCGTCCAGCAGATCGTCGACCAGGTGCTGGCCCTTCCGGAGGGCACCCGCCTGCTCGTCCTGGGGCCGTTGATCAAGGATCGCAAGACCGAGGGCGACCGGGTCTTCGACGGCGCCCGACGCCAGGGCTTCGTCCGCGTCCGGGTGGATGGTGAGATGGTCGACATCGCCGACGCGCCCAGCCTCGATAAATACAAGCGACATTCGATCGAGGTCGTGGTCGACCGCTACATCGTCCGACACGCCGAGGCGCCCGAAGGTGCGGCGCGGGCCGCGGACGGCCGTCCGATCGACACGGAGACCGGCCTCGTTATCCAGGACCCCGACGCCGGCCGACTCGCAGATTCGGTGGAGACCGCCCTGCGCCTGGGCGAGGGGGTCGTCCTGATCGCGCCCGCCCCGCGCGACGGCGAGACGCCCGATTTCGAGGAGCGCCGCTACAGCGAGAAGTACAGCTGTCCGTACGACGGCTACACCGCCGATGAACTGGAGCCGCGCAGTTTCTCGTTCAACTCGCCGCACGGCGCGTGTCCAGGCTGCGCCGGTCTCGGGACGAAGCTGGAGATCGACCCGGACCTCGTGATCCCGGACCGAACCAAGAGCCTGGCGTCCGGTGCCCTGGTCCCGTGGGCGCGGATGCCGACCGACGCCTCGTGGCGGCTGAAGATCCTCGAGGCGATCTGTGCCGCCCACGGCTGGGACTACGGCGCGTCGGTCAACGACCTACCGCCTGACGCCATCGACTACGTCCTCCGAGCCAAGAAGGACGAGAAGGTCATCGTCCGCTATCGGACCGAGCGCGGCGAGAACACCTACAAGGCCACGTTCGAGGGCGTCGTCACGAATCTCGAGCGGCGGTACCGCGAGACCGATTCCGACTACATCAAGGCAGAGCTCGAGAAGTACATGGTCAGCCGACCCTGTCCGGTCTGCGCCGGCAAGCGCCTGCGGCCCGAGATCCTCGCGGTGACGATCGGCGAGCGAAACGTCTGGGAGATCTCGACCCTGTCGATCACCGACGCGCTGCGCTGGGCGACCGCGCTGGAGCCGACCCTCAGCGAGCGGGAACGGACGATCGCGCACCAGCTGCTCAAGGAGATCGTCGCTCGCCTCGGCTTCCTCGTCGACGTCGGGCTCGACTACCTGACCCTGGACCGTACGAGCGTCACGCTGTCGGGCGGCGAGGCGCAGCGGATCCGGCTCGCCACCCAGATCGGCACGACCCTGATGGGGGTCCTGTACATCCTCGACGAACCGTCGATCGGACTCCACCAGCGGGACAACGCCAAGCTCATCGCGACCCTGACGCGGCTTCGCGACCTCGGCAACACGGTCCTCGTCGTGGAGCATGACGAGGAGACCATCCGGACCGCCGACTGGGTCGTGGATATCGGGCCGGGGGCGGGGGCGCACGGTGGCGAGATCATCGCCAACGGACCGCTGGAGGTCGTCCTCGCCGAGCCGCGGTCCGTGACCGGCGCATTCCTGCGAGGTGAGCGGTCGGTGCCGATCCCTGCCACCCGCCGCCCCGGCAACGGCAAGTCGCTGCGGCTGCGCGGGGCGCGAGAGCACAACCTGAAGGACCTGGAGCTTCGGGTGCCGCTCGGGGCGTTCGTGGCGGTGACCGGGGTGTCGGGGAGCGGCAAGTCGACGCTCGTCACCGATGTCCTGTACCGAGCCCTGGCGCGCGAACTCAATGGCTCGCGCGAGCCGGTCGGCGCGCACGACGCGCTCGATGGTGCCGAGCACGTCGACAAGATCATCGAGATCGACCAGAGCCCGATCGGCCGAACGCCGCGGTCCAACCCGGCCACCTATGTCGGCCTGTTCACCCCGATCCGCGAGCTGTTCGCAGGCGTCCCGGAATCCCGTCTCCGTGGCTACACCCCGGGTCGCTTCAGCTTCAACGTCAAGGGTGGACGGTGCGAGCACTGCAAGGGCGACGGGATCCTGAAGATCGAGATGCAGTTCCTCCCCGACGTCTACGTCCCGTGCGAGGTCTGCCACGGCAAGCGCTACAACCGCGAGGCACTCGAGATCCACTACAAGGGTCGGTCGATCGCGGATGTGCTGGAGATGACGATCGCGGAGGCGCTCGACTTCTTCGCAGCGGTCCCCAACGTGCGGGCCAAGCTCCAGACCCTGAACGACGTCGGCCTCGGGTACGTCCATCTCGGGCAACCGGCAACCACGCTGTCCGGGGGCGAGGCGCAGCGCGTCAAGCTCTCCACCGAACTGTCCCGACGGGCGACCGGTCGGACCCTGTACGTCCTCGACGAGCCGACGACCGGCCTCCATTTCGCCGACGTGGAGAAGCTCCTCGAGGTGCTCCACCGGCTGGTCGACGGTGGGAACACCGTCCTCGTCATCGAGCACAACCTCGACGTCATCAAGACGGCCGACTGGATCGTCGATCTCGGGCCGGAGGGTGGCGACCGGGGCGGCCGGATCATCGCCGAGGGGACCCCGGAGACGGTGGCCGCCGCAGCCGGTTCCGCCACCGCCGAGTACCTCGCCCGGGTCCTGCGCGGCGAGCCCCTCGTGCCCCTCTCGGACGTGACCTTCGCCGAGGAGGCCGGTCGGGGTCGTGCCGACGGTCGAGGCAACGGGCACGACACCAAGCCGGCACTCAGGATCGCGCCTTCGCGGAAGCGCGCGGCAGCGACGACGAAGGCGCGCTGACGTCCCGATCGAAGGGCTAGCATAGGAACGTGCCGGATATCGACTTCGCCTTCCTTGCCGACGCCGCCGAGACGATCCCGGGCCAGAAGTTCCATGTCCTCGGCGGTGGCGTGGCCCGGATCGGTGGTCGTCGCTTCCCGCTCCGCCATCCCCACCTGGCCCTCGTCATCGGCCTCCAGGTGACGGCTCCGGAGACCGACCGGGAACACGAGATCCGGTTCGTCCTGCTCGACCCGGATGGCGGGGAGGTTGCGGGCGCGACCGGCAGCGTGGTGGCGCGCAGCCAGCGCGATGGTCGTGACGCGGTCCTGACCTTCTCGATCGACCTCTGGAACCTGTCCTTTCCAGCGCCCGGCGACTACTCGTTCCGTCTGCTCGTCAACGGCTCCGAGCGCAAGCGCCTCCCGTTGCTGCTGCTGGCCCCGCCCGACCACGCGAACGATGCCGATGCGATCGGGACGAAACCCGGGGATGACTGACCCCGGATGACCGAGGCCCCGGCGGGACGCCCGCCCAGGCGACCGGCCCGCCACGACGTGCCGGCGATCGACGAGGCAGGTCTGGCGGCGGCTCGGCACGCCGACCGGCTGCTCGACGCTGCGAGGGCGATCGGTTCGGCCCGCTGGACGGCGTACTTCGAACCCCTTCCGGATCGGCTGCGCGACGACGAGCCGCCCGCCCTTCGCGCGGCCGCGACGCGCTGCCGGGCGGCGTTCGGCGTGAAGGACTCGATCCGGGACACGTTGCCGGCGGAGCTGACCGAACCCTTCCTCGACGCGATCGACCGGCTGGTCCGCGAGCTCAACCGATCCAGGGAATGAGTCGACGCGTCCGGGCTCGATAGGCGGCGTATCCGCTGAACCGTCCCTCGAGCCACGCTTCCTCTCGTCGGGACTTGAGCTCGAAGAACCCGAGCAGGACGACCGCGGCGCCGAGCGCGACCGTCGAGGCAGTGAGGAGACCCCAGCCGAACGCCGCGAGCACGAGCCCCCCATAGATCGGATGGCGGACGCGCCGGTAGACCCCGGTCTCGACAAGCCTGGCATCGTCGCGCGGGTAGGGGAGCGGCGTCAGGGCGTCGCGGAGGTCGCGCGAGCCCCGAGCGGCGAGGAAGAGGCCTCCGGCGATGAGGATGATGCCGAGGACCGAGGTCGCGATCCGCGTCGCACCCGACCACGAGGGTCCCAGCAAACCAGCCGCCCCCACAACGACGAGGAGGATCGCCTGGATGGCTACCCACCCCTCGCCGCGAGGACCGAGCGATGGCAATCGGGTCATCGGTGCATGGTAGGCGTCACGCCGAGCTCCGCGGGGCTGAACGCCTCGAGCAGGAACGGCGACGGGACGGTCGGGTCGTACACGAGCGTCAGGCTGCGGCGTGCCCTGGTCCAGGCCACATATGCCAGCCGTCGCTCCTCCTCGTAGGCGCGCGTTGGATCGTCGGCCTGGGCGACGGCCCGGGCGCTCGGAAACCGCCCGATCTCCATCCCGACGACGACCACGTGGTCGAATTCGAGGCCCTTCGTCGCATGTGCGGTCGCCAGCGTGAACGGGGCGTCGTCGGTTCGGAGCTCGAGGAGCCGACCGCGTGTCTCCTGGATGCTCGCGGCGAAGTCGGCGAGATCCCGGAAGCGCACCGCCCAACCGAGCATGGCGGTCGCGATCTCATCGGATCCCGGGTCGCCGCGGACAGCCTTCCGGATGCGCCCCAATGTCTGCAGGAGCGGTTCGGCCGGCGCCGCCTCGGCCGCCGCGCGATCCAGCATCCGGTCGACGGTCGGGGAGTCGAGGAGCAGCTCGATCCGAGGGGCCCGGAACGGGAGACCGAGCCGGAGTGCGACCACGACAGCCGGGAGCAGTTCCCGGTTGGTCCGCGCCAGCACGGCCCGGGTCGACCCATCGTCGGGCCACGAGCGGATCGCCCGCTCGACTCGCACCACCTCGTCCGAGGCATCCGCTCCGAGGACCAGCCGCCCGGTAGCCGCCGGGCCGGCGCGGATCGACTTCGCGAACCGTTCCGCGTTGTGCTCGACCAGGCGGACCGCCCGCTCGACCACGGTGGCGGGGCACCGGTAGTTGACGACGAGATCGACGCGTCGCAGGCCGGGCAACATCGCCTCGAGATCGAGGATCCTCCGGACGTCCGCCAGGCGCCAGCCGTAGATCGATTGGTCGTCGTCGCCGACCAGGAAGATGTGGTTCGTCGGGGCGGCGAGCACCAGGGCGAGCCGGAGTTGCGCCCGGTCGACGTCCTGGACCTCGTCGACCAGCAGCTCAACGCAGCGCGATCGCCACCGCTCCAGCAGGGTCGCGTCGCGCTCGAGCGCTTCGATGGCCCGAAGGATGAGATCGTCGAAGTCGAGGCCGCCGCCCTCGGCGACCGCGCGTTCGTAGGCGACGAAGGCCAGGGCCAACGGCCCGGCTTCCGGATCGGCGGCGACCTCCGCGGGCGCGGAACCCAGTTCGACCTTGAGTCGGGAGATGACCGTATCGAGCCGGATCCGCACGGCCTCGTCGGCCCACGGCACCACCTCGGTCAGGATGGCCGCGCGATCCACGAGCGGATCCACGGCCACACCCGCGTCGCGCAGGATCTCGCGGCCGAGGGCATGGAAGGTCCTGACGCGGACCGCACCCGGTGGCACCCCCAGAGGCGCGACGGCCGCATCGAGTCGCTCGGTCATCTCGAGGGCGGCTCGCTTGTTGAAGGTGATCGCCCGGATCGCCTCGGGCGGGGTCCCCGTGGCGATCAGCCAGGTCGCCCTGGCCACCAGGGTCGTCGTCTTGCCGCTGCCCGCCGGGGCGATGCACAGCGACGGGCCCGGCGGCGCGGTCGCGGCCGCCCGCTGATCCGGGGCGAGGCGGGCGAGCCGGTCTGCCACTGAGGTCGGAAGGTCCATCGCGGCCAAGGATGACCGGCGAGACTAAACCGACGATCTACCTCGACGCCTCGATCATCGCGCTGCTCTAGCATCAGGACGTGACCCCCGAACTGGAATCCGCGCTCGCCAAGCTGCCTGACAAGCCGGGCGTCTACCTCATGAAGGACGCACGCGGTGATGTCCTCTATGTCGGCAAGGCGCAGAGCCTGCGCAGCCGCGTGCGGTCGTACTGGCAGAAACAGGCCTTCACCGGCGAGATCCACCGGATCCGGAGCGTCATCGACCGGGTCGCCGACGTCGAGGTCACGCAGACCGACTCGGTCTCGGAGGCGCTCCTCCTCGAAGCGAACCTGATCAAGCGATTTCGGCCGCGGTTCAACGTCCGGCTCAAGGACGATAAGAGCTACCCGTACATCAAGGTCACGCTCGGCGACGACTTCCCCCGGGTCGAGCGCACCCGGAAGTTGATCAACGACGGCAGCCGCTACTTCGGGCCGTACGCGTCCGCCTCGAGCGTCGATGAATTGATGAACATGGTCCGCCGGCTGTTCCCCTTCCGGACCTGCACGATCGACATCAAGGAGGGTGTTCGGGCCCTCCAGCGGCCGTGCCTGCTGTACCACATCAAGCGCTGTCAGGGGCCGTGCATCACCGCCATCGACAAGGACGCCTATCGGGCCGACATCGCGCAGGTCGAACTCTTCCTGGAGGGCCGACAGGAGACCCTCGTCAAGGCACTCGAGGTCGAGATGGCCGCCGCCGCCGAGCGGACCGAGTACGAGCGTGCCGCGACCCTTCGGGACAAGATGCGAGCCATCGAGCGGACGATGGAGAGCCAGAAGATGGCGGCCTTCGCCAGGACGGAGCTGGACCTGCTGGGCCTGGCCCGGCAGGACAACCAGGCCGCCATCCAGCTGTTCGTCATCCGCGACGGGAAGATGATCGGGCGGGACGTGTTCCTCCTCGACGCCGCGAGGGAGGCGTCCGACGACGTGGTCCTCGCGAGCTTCCTCGAGCAGTACTACGCCCGTGCCGGCTCGATCCCGCGCGAGGTCTACCTGCCGGCCGAGCTCGCCGAGGCCCCCGACCTCGAGGCGTTCATGGCCGGGCGACGTGGCGGTCCCGTGCATCTCCACGTCCCGCAACGCGGCGAGAAGCGCGAGTTGCTCGCTCTCGCCACCCGGAATGCGGGCGAGACGCTCGCCCGTGAGCAGGCGCGCTGGCTGGCCGACCAGGGGAAGACCCTGGCCGCCCTGGAGGAGTTGGCCGAGGCGCTCGGACTGCCGGGACCGCCGGCGCGCATCGAGTGCTACGACATCAGCAACTTCCAGGGAAGCGAATTGGTCGGCAGCATGGTCGTTTTCGAAGACGGCAAACCGCGCTCAGGCGAGTACCGCCGGTTCCGGATCAAGACCGTCTCCGGCCCGAACGATTTCGCCAGTCACCAGGAGGTCCTGCGTCGGCGCTTCCGTTCCGTCCGGACCGGCGAGGAGGGTGTCGAGGAGGCGCGACGCTGGGCGATGCCTGACCTCGTGATCGTCGATGGCGGCAAGGGCCAGGTCAGTGCTGCCAAGGCCGTCCTCGACGAGCTCGGCCTGCACGACCTTCCATTGGCCGGTCTTGCCAAGGAGCGCGAGGAGCTGTTCCTCCCGGACGCCGGCGACCCGATCCTCCTGCCCGCCACCTCCCCGGCGCTCTACCTGGTCCAGCGACTTCGGGATGAGGCGCACCGGTTCGCCATCACCTACCACCGCGACCTGCGTGCACGCCGAACGGTCCGCTCGGCGTTCGACGACCTGCCGGGCGTCGGGCCGAAGCGCAAGCGCGAGTTGCTCAAGGTGTTCGGGTCGATCAAGCGGGTCCGCGACGCTCCGGTCGAACAGATCGCCGCGGTCCCGGGGATCGGCGCCGCCCTGGCGGCACGGATCAAGGCGACCCTGGAAGCGTGAGCCGTTCGTAGCGAGTTCTTCATCGTTCCCTTCACCGCAACGCTACCGCGGCCACGTACCTTCACATGAGATCGGCCCGAACCGGGTCGCACTGCCCAGAGGAACCCGCCCAGATGCACCTTGAGATCCTCTTCCAGTCACCTCGCGCTTGGCGCGGCCCGACGGGGTTCCGTGTAACATCCCGCCTCGATGCGTAAAGCCGGTCCTATCCTGATCCTGGTCATCGGGATCATCGCCCTCGTCGTCTGCTTCTTCCCGGGGCTGCAGCTTCCTGACTCCCAGAGCGCCGACGGTGCCTGGCGAACCGTCCAGACGAAGCTCGGCCTCGATCTGGAAGGCGGCCTTCGCGTCGAGTACCAGGCGCTGCCGGTCGACGGGGTCAAGCCGTCGGCGGCGGACATGGCGATCATCAAGGACATCGTCGAACGCCGCGTGAACTCGACCGGCGTCTCCGAACCCGTCGTCACGACCCAGGGCAGCGATCGCGTGGTCGTCGAGCTGCCGGGGGTCACCGACCCCGAGGCGGTCCGCCGGCTTGTCGGCCAGACCGGGCGACTGGAGTTCGTTCCGCTCGGCACGACCCAGATGCAGCAGGGTCAGACGATCGACCTCGAGCAGTACCCACCGAGCTTCAGCGGTGACCAGGTCACCTCGCCGACGGTCGGGACCGACGAGAACGGCCGTCCGTCCGTGAACTTCAACCTCAAGGACGAGGGCAAGGCCAAGTTCGCCCAGTACACCGCCCAGAATATCGGCAACTACTTCGCGATCGTCCTCGACGGGGTCGTGATCTCCGCACCGCAGATCCAGGCCTCGATCCCGAACGGCCAGGTGCAGATCACCCAGGGCGTCGCCGGGTTCCCGCCGAAGGAGGCGGCCGAGCTCGTGACGATCCTCCGCTTCGGCTCGCTGCCGTTCCCGATCACAGCGCTTTCGAGCGAGCAGATCAGCGCGACGCTGGGCAGCCAGTTCCTGGTCCAGACGGTGCTGGCGGGCATGATCGGCATCGCCCTCGTCCTCACGTTCATGCTCGTCTACTACCGGCTGCCGGGCGTCGTGTCTGCCTTCGCGCTCATCTACTACACGCTCGTGATGTACGCCATCTTCCGGCTCATCCCGGTGACCCTCACCCTGGCCGGGATCGCGGGCTTCGTGCTCTCGGTCGGCATGGCGGTCGACGCCAACATCCTCATCTTCGAACGGATGAAGGAGGAGCTGCGCGTCGGCAAGTCGCTCCCGGCGGCGGTCGAGGCCGGCTTCAACCGGGCTTGGAATTCGATCCTCGACTCGAACGTGTCGAGCCTCATCACGGCGACCATCCTGTACGCGCTCGGTTCGTCGGTCATCCGCGGCTTCGCGCTCGTCCTGATCATCGGCGTGCTCGTCTCGATGTTCAGCGCCATCGTGGTCACCCGCACGATCCTGCGCTGGGTGGTCCGCCAGGAATGGGCCCGCAAGCCGTCGCTGTACGGCCTGCGCGACGACGAGTTCATGGCTCTCGGTGCCGTCCGTCCATCGGCTCGACGCGAGGCGCGCGGGCGTGTTTGACGTCATCGGCAAGCGGCGCTGGTTCTACCTCTTCTCACTGATCATCACCATCCCGGGCCTGGTCTTCATCCTCCTGACCCCGTTCACCGACTATGGGCTGCAATTCACGATCGACTACACCGGTGGGACGAAGTGGGAGATCCGCTTCGAGGACCCGTCGGTCACGCCCGACCAGGTCGAGGCCGTCTTCGCCCAGCAGGGGCTGGAGGCGGTCGCCATCACGACCGGATCGGGCTTCATCGAGATCAAGACCGAACAGCTGAACGATCTCCCGGTGGCCCCGGAACCGAGCCCCTCACCGTCCCCAGCCGCAAGCAGCTCGGCTGCGCCAAGCGCCAGTGCGGCGCCGAGTGCCAGTCCCACCGCTGCCCCCACCCCCACGGCGTCGGCGAGCGCCAGTGCGGCGCCGAGTGCGAGCGCGGCTCCGAGCCCCAGCCCGACCCCGACCCCGACCGCCTCGCCCACGCCAAGCGCGTCGCCGTCCGGCTCGCCGGTCGCCTCAGCGGCGCCCTCCGCGTCGCCGGCCCCGCCCGCCGGCAACACGACCATCCCGACCGAGGGCAAGATCGGTGAGGTGGCCGCGGCGCTCGAGTCGGAACTGGGTCCCATCGCCGAACAGCGCAGCCTGACGACGATCGGCGCCGTCGTCAGTTCCGACCTGATCTTCATCGCGCTCCAGCTCATCGTCGTCGGCTCGCTCGGGATCATGATCTGGATCACGTATCGGTTCCGCGACGTCAAGTTCGGGGTGACCGCGCTGGTCTCGCTCCTCCACGACGTCATCGTCGTCATCGGGGTCTTCGCGATCCTCGGGACCTTCTTCCATGTCGAGATCGATTCGCTCTTCGTGACGGCGATGCTGACGGTCATCGGCTTCAGCGTCCACGACACGATCGTCGTGTTCGACCGGATCCGCGAGAACAAGGCACGCCACGCCGGCGAGCCATTCGCCGCGATCGTCAATCACTCGATCCTGCAGACCTTCGGGCGTTCGATCATGACCAGCCTGACCGTGGTGCTGACGCTCATGGCGCTGTTCCTGTTCGGTGGGGCGGCGATCAGCGACTTCGTGCTGGCACTGCTCGTCGGCATCATCTCGGGGACCTATTCGTCGATCTTCGTCGCATCGCCGCTGCTCGTTGACTGGCAGCTGTGGGACGACCGCCGGCATGGTCGTCTGCCGACCACCCGGGCCCCGCGCGCCCGACGTGCGGCATCCTGAGGCCCCTGACGAAGTCGGTCGGTAGATCCGCGGTGCAGCCTCGCATGGCATCCTGACGCCGTGGTGGAACCCCGGTTTCGTTGGACGTTCCAGGATCTCGTGACGCCCTCGGCAGCGGCCGTGCAGGCCGCAACGGATCTCGGGGTCTCGGAGCGCCTGGCGGGCCTGCTCGCGAGCCGAGGCGCGGTCACGGGCGCTGAGATCACCGCGTGGTTCGCCGACCCGCTGGACGGCCTTCATGACCCGGCGCTCCTTCCCGACGCCGGGATCGTGCTGGCTCGGCTCCGCAAGGCACGCGAACGTGGCGAGCGCGTCCTCGTCTTCGGCGACTTCGATGCGGACGGGTTGACCGGGTTGGCCATCATGACGCTCGCCCTGCGCCGGTTCGGCGTCGAGGTCGAGCCCTACGTCCCGAGTCGGCTCGACGAAGGACACGGCCTGTCGATCGCCTCGCTCGACGCAGCCGAGGCCGGCGGCTCCTCGCTCATCATCACCGTCGACTGCGGGACCACGAGCGTCGACGAGGTCGCCGCGGCGAACGCGCGCGGCCTCGACGTCATCGTCACGGACCACCACCGGGTGCCGGCGGTGCTGCCCGCGGCGCTGGCCGTGGTCAACCCGCATCGCCCTGACTCGATCTACCCGGATCGTCGGCTGGCCGGCAGCGGCGTTGCCTTCAAGGTCGCCCAGCTCCTATTGGCGGACGAACCCGATGGCCGGTCGGCGGCGCTGGATCTGAGCGACCTCGCCACGATCGGGACGGTCGCGGATGTGGCCCCCATCGTCGGTGAGAACCGGGCGATCGCCCGGCTCGGGCTGGACCGCCTCCGGAACGCTCCGCGGCCGGGGATCGCCGCCCTGCTTGACCGCGCCCGGGTCGCGCCCGCCGCAGTCGATCTCGAGACCATCGCCTTCGCCATCGCGCCGCGCCTCAATGCGGCCGGACGGGTGGGGGAGGCGCTCGAGGCCGCGCGGCTGCTGCTGGCCGCCGATGTGGCGACGGCCGCGGCTCATGCCGACGCACTGGAGGCCGCGAACGTCGCCCGCCGCGACCTGATGAAGACGGCCGTGACCGAGGCCCGCGCCATCGTCGCCGAGCGGCCGGACGCGCCTGCAACCCTTGTCCGGGGTCCTTGGAGCGTCGGGATCGTCGGGCTTGTCGCGGCGCGGCTGGCCGAGGATCGCGGCCGCCCGGCCGTCGTCGGGGCCGACCTCGGTGAGGTCGTCCGGGCGTCGTGTCGAAGCGACGGTTCCCTCGACCTCGGGGCCGCGTTGGAGGCGTGCGCCGACCTCTTCATCCGGTTCGGCGGTCATGCCGGGGCGGCCGGCTTCGAGCTCCCGACCGAGCGCTGGGACGACTTCTGTCGCCGATTCCTCCAGCTCGCGGGCGCTGCGGCCCCGGCCGATCCGAGGGTCTCGCTCGTCGTCGACCTGGCGCTGCCGGCGATCGACGTGGACTACCCGCTCTACCGCGAGCTCGCGGGTCTGGCGCCGTGCGGACCCGGGAACCCGGATCCGCTCGTGGCCGTCCTCGGGCTCACCGTGACCCGCGTCCGCGCCGCCACCGGCGGCCACAGCCAGTTGACGCTCCGCCGCGACCGCGACGTGCTCGACGGCATCGCGTTCGGTCGTCCGGATCTGGCCGAGGTCGTCCGCGAGGGCGACCGGGTCGACGTCGTCGCGCGGCTGACGAGCCGCCGGTTCGGTGGCTTCGAATCGCTGCAGCTGGACATCCGCGACGTCGCCACCTCGGGAAGCCATCCCCACGCCGCGGCGGTCCTCGCGGGACGCGGCATGGCGCCCATCCTGGCGGGAAGCGCCTCATGACGCGTTCGTCGTCGTCGCGGCCGGGCGCCGGTCGCCGCCTCGATCTCGGGCGGCCGGGAACGTGGCTGGCCCCTGCGCTATCGGTCGTCGGACTCACCCTCGTGGCGATCCTGACGTTCAACCTGCTCAACAACAACGTCCCGTTCATCGGCGGCTCGAACGCGAACGGCAACGGCAATGGGAACGGCAACGGCAATAGCAACGGCAACGGCGGGCCTGTCGTCACGCCGGCCCCATCCAATGTCGTCATCGTCCCGGACGTCGTGACCTTCAAGGGCTCGATCGTCTACGCCAAGACCGGCAACATCTGGGTCCAGACGGGCAAGGTCGCGAAGCAGCTGACGACGACGGGCGACGACTCGATGCCGTCATGGTCGCCCGATGGGACGTCCATCTACTTCATCCGCACCACCGAGGGGCTCGGGCGATGGCCCTCCCAGGGCGTGACCCGTGAGTACCAGCTTTCCACGCCATCGATCATGCGGATGAACGCGGACGGTACGGGGACGGAACGGATCCTCAATGGCAAGGTGAGCAGCGGCAATCGGACCTGGTTCGCCTGGATCCGAGAGCCGGTCCTGTCGCCGGATGGTCGGACCCTGGCGATGGTCTCGGACCGGCCCGATCCGGCGAACAGCGACGTCGTGCTCCAGTTCTACGACCTGACCACGAAGAAGTCGCAGGTCCCGGGCGTCGTCGAGACCCCGCCCCTCGGGCACCAGGATCCGGCGTGGCGGCCGAACGGCAAGGACCTCCTGTACGTCCGGAACGGGCGTGACGGCGGCAAGGGCGCTCCGGTGATCTACCGCTGGACGGCGGGCACCGGGAAGGCGACCGCCGTGACCGGCCCTGGCTACCTTGAGCCGTCGTATTCGCCCGACGGCCGCTACATCGCCGCGACCAAGACCAGCAGCTTCGGCAACGACGTCGTCATCCTCGACGCGTCGAACGGTCGCGAGCTGTTGCGCGTCACCAACGATGGCGCGTCGTGGGCGCCGGTCTGGTCGCCGTTCGGCGATTCGATCGCGTTCCTCCATATCCAGGGCCAGATCGTGGACCTGAAGCTCGCCCGGCTCGACGGCACCGCGCCGGACTGGACCGTCAAGGACATCACGGCCCTGACCGAGGTCTCCGGGCTCGACGGTTCGTCGCGTCCGGGTTGGTTCGTCCCGGCCGATCAGCTCCCGCAGCCGACGCCGACCCCGATCCCCAGTCCGGTCCCGTCGACCGCGCCGTGACGGCCACCTACCTGGAGCGCCTGGCGGTCCGGTCCGTGGGCGTCGGCACCGTCCTGTGCCTGGGCCTGGACCCGGACCCGGCGGCACTGCCCCCGGGCTTCTCGAGCGACCTCGCGGGCCTGGAACGATTCGCCGCCCTCATCCTCGAGGCGGCCGTCCCATTCGCCGCCGCCGTCAAGCCGAACCTTGCCTTCTATGAGTCCCACGGGTCTGCGGGGCTGGCGGCCCTCGAGCGCCTCCGGGCACGGATCCCGGCCGACGTGCCGGTCGTGATGGATGCCAAGCGGGGCGACATCGGCTCGACCTCGGCGCACCATGCCATCGCGCTGTTCGACCGACTCGGGGCAGACGCCGTGACGGTCAGCCCCTACACCGGCGAAGAGGCGATCGCGGCACTCCTTGAACGCCCTGAGCGCTTCGCGTACGTCCTGTGCCGTACGTCGAACCCCGGGGCAGGGGAGTTCCAGGGGCTCACGGTCGCCGAGGACCCGGCGAGCGGCGCACCGGCCGAACCGCTCTACCTGCGTGTCGCGCGGCAGGTCGCCGGCTGGGGTCCCGGCGGCACGGTCGGCCTCGTGGTCGGGGCGACGGCCCCGGACGAGATGCTGCAGGTCCGGGCAGTCGCGCCCGGGCTTGCCTTCCTCGTCCCCGGTGTCGGGGCGCAGGGCGGGGAGATCGGGCCGGTCCTGCGCGACGGTCCGGCCGTGGCCGCGCCGGCTGGCCGGGCCGCCGGCGGCGGCCTCCTCGTCAACGTGTCGCGCGGCATCGCCGGGGCTGCCCTCGGCGACCCCGGATCGAGCGGTCCGCGCGATCCGGGCGAGCGTCTGGCCGCGACTGCCCGCGACTGGGCATCCAGACTCCCTGTGCTACCCTAGCCCGCGCAGAGGGCCATACGTGACCCCCACGAACCCGCACACACGAACGGAACTCTGACCCCGCAGGAGCGACGACGATCATGCCTACACCCGGACCTCTCGAGCTGGTCATCATCCTGGTGATCGCGCTCCTCATCCTCGGCCCAGGCAAGCTCCCCGACGTGGGTTCTGCGCTCGGCAAGAGCATCCGCGAGTTCCGCAAGGCGTCGTCCGACGTCCAGGAGGCGGTCACCGTCAACGTCGACACGTCGCCATTGCCCCCGACACCGGCACCCGCGCCTGCGACAGCCGCCGTTGCTGCGCCTGTCGCCGCCGCCTCGGCCGCGGTCGTGGCTGCCGAGGCCGAGACGCCCGCGGCTCCGGCCCCGACGCCGTACGTCAACCCGTACAGCGAGCCGACCGCAGACGCCACCGTCCAGGCGGACTCGACCACCGTCGCCAGCTAACCGGTCGTCATCGACCCGACCATGGCCGACGCCGACGCCCTGCGCGAGCCGGGTGTCGCCGGGCTCCCCGCGACACCCGACCCGGAACCGATCCCGCCC
Source organism: uncultured Chloroflexia bacterium (assembly GCA_963746865.1). GTDB lineage: Bacteria > Chloroflexota > Limnocylindria > Limnocylindrales > CSP1-4 > SPCO01. The sequence continues at coordinate 864,314 of CAVVDB010000003.1, read as the reverse complement.
GCGGTGACGCCCGGCGACGAGACGGTCATGTCGCTGGTCGACCATCTCGGTGAGCTACGGACGCGCCTCTTCCGGTCGATCATCGCGGTCACGCTCGGGTCGGTCATCGGCTTCATGTTCGCGGTCCAGATCCGCAACTTCCTGATGTTGCCGCTCAACGGCGTCGCCCTCCAGGTCCTCGGGGTCGGCGACGCGTTCGTGATCCAGATCAAGATCTCGCTCGTCGTCGGGATCATCCTCGCGATGCCGGTCCTGCTCTACCAGGTGTGGGCGTTCGTCGCGCCGGGACTCACGCCCACCGAGCGCAAGTCGGTCCGGCCGTGGATCCCGATGGCGCTCGTCTTCTTCGTGCTCGGGGTCGTGATCGCCTACGTCGTGCTCCCGTACGCCATCCAGTTCCTGTTCAGCTTCACCGACGACAACCTCCAGGCCCGCCCCGCGGCCGGGCAGTACTTCGACTTCGTCACCACGATGTTCCTCGTCTTCGGCCTGGTGATGGAGTTCCCGATCCTGCTCGTCGGGCTGTCGCGCGTCGGGATCGTGACGTCCGACCGATTGGCATCGTCGCGCCGGATGGTGATCCTCGGGATCGCCATCTTCGCCGCCATCGCCACGCCGGGCGGCGATCTCGTCAGCCCGTTCGTCCTCGGTGGGACGATGTACCTGCTGTTCGAGCTCACCGTCCTGTTCATCAAGCGCAGCGGGCGGTGACCGGCGAGGCCGAGCCCCGGCCATCGTCTGACGCGGTGACCGAGCCGGCCGTCGTCATCGTCAGCGGGCTGTCGGGTGGCGGCAAGACTGCGGCGGCCAAGCTGTTCGAGGACCTCGGGTACACGGTCGTCGACAACCTGCCCGGCGAGCTGCTGCCCGACCTGGCCGAACTCGTCTCTTCCGATCGCGAGCGGTTCGCCCGGGTGGCGATCGTGCTCGACGTCCGGGCGGGGGATGCGACCCTCGCCCTGGCCGCCATGCGCGGCGCCCTCGAGGGCCGCGGGATCCGGCCCCGGGTCGTCTTCCTGGAGGCGAGCGACGATGTCCTCATCCGACGCTTCAGCGAGACCCGCCATCGGCATCCGCTCGGAGACGATCGCGGCATCGCCAACTCGATCGCCGAGGAGCGTCGGCGACTCGAGGCCGTCCGCGCCGATTCCGATGTCGTGCTCGACACCTCCGACCTGTCGCTGCGGCAACTCCGCGAGCGGGTCTTCGCGGCCCTGGCGAGCGACGTCCGACCGGACCAGCTCGCGTTCCAGCTGATCAGTTTCGGCTTCAAGCACGGCGTCCCGCTCGAGGCGGACCTGGTCTTCGATGTGCGCTTCATGCAGAACCCGTATTACGTGGCGGACCTGCGGCCGCTGTCCGGGCTGACCGACGAGGTCCGCGCGTTCGTCCTGGAGCAGCCCGTTGCGGGCCGCTTCCTGGCATTCCTCGAGGAGTTCCTCGGGTTCGCCATCCCGGCCTACATCGCCGAAGGCAAGACGCGGCTGACGATCGCCATCGGCTGCACCGGCGGGTATCACCGTTCCATCGTGGTCGCCGAAGAGGTCGCGACGTGGCTGCGCGGCCAGGACTTCGGGCCGGTGTCGGTCTTCCACCGCGAGCTCGACCGGACATGAACCTCCGGCGCTGGCTGACCCCCGGCATCGGGATCAAGCGCTGGCTCCTCGTCGTCTTCCTGGGTCTCCTCCTGCTCGCCATCGCGTTCGCCCACTTCCTGCGGCAGATCACGCGCGACATGGCCCCGACCGGGCTCGCCGGCACCTTCCTCGATCTCATGACCCTCCAGTTCCTGCCGTTCGCCGTGCGTGGCCTCGTCGCCGGGTCGATCGGGGTCGTCCTCGTCGCCTTCGGGGCGTTCCGGGCGATCCACGTCCTGACCGATCCACTGCGCGCGGCCGATCCGGAACAGCCGCTCGTCGAATTGATCTACCAGAAGCGATTCCTCGCACGCGGCCCGAGGATCGTCGCCATCGGCGGGGGGACTGGGCTGTCGACCCTGCTGCGCGGCCTCAAGGAGCACACCAGCAACCTGACCGCGATCGTCACCGTCGCCGATGACGGCGGCTCATCCGGCGTCCTGCGGACCGAGTTGGGGATCCCGCCGGTGGGCGATATCCGCAACTGTATCGTCGCCCTTGCCGACGCAGAACCGGCCATGAGCGAGGTGCTCCAGTACCGCTTCCCGGCGGCCGACGGGGTCGATCCGAGCGGTCTCGCCGGGCATGCCCTGGGCAACCTCCTGATCGCGGCGATGACCGCGGTGGAGGACGGCGACTTCGAGGACGGGATCCGGCTGATGAACCGCATCCTGGCGGTGCGCGGGCAAGTCCTCCCGGTGTCGCCGACTCCATTGACACTCCATGCTCGGCTGGCCGATGGCTCGATCGTCGACGGTCAGTCCCAGGTGATGCGGACGAGCGGGATCGATCGCGTGTGGGTCACCCCGGAGGATGTCCAGGCCTCGGACGACGCGCTGACCGCGATCGCGGAGGCGGAACTCATCGTGCTCGGGCCGGGAAGCCTCTACACGAGCCTCCTGCCGAGCCTCCTCATCCCCGCGATCCGGGACGCCGTACAGCGGGCGAGAGCGCCGCGGATCTTCGTCTGCAATGTCGCCACGCAGGAGGGCGAGACGACCGGGTTCGACCTGTCCGCGCATGTGGAAGCGCTGGCGGCACACACGCATCCAGAACTCGTCGACATCGTTCTCGCGAACAATCACGCCGCGGCTGCCGTGCGCGGGTCGGCCGACCCGGATGCGCGCTCACCGCACGGCGTTCGCCTGCGCTGGCCACCGGCGATCGACCCGGTGCCGCGACTCATCCTCGACGACGTGGTCGATCCCGAGAATGCGCATCATCACGACCCTGCCCGGCTGGCCTCCGCCATCATCGCGGCCCTTGAGAGCGAGACCGCGACCCGACGGCGCAACACCGGCCGGACGGCGAGCCGGACCGCCTGATGGGCAGATCCGAGCGCGACCTCGTCACGGCCCTGCGGGACGAACTGGCCGCCATCGACCCATCCCGGCCGTGCGATCGGATCGCCGAGGTGGACGGGCTGGGCATCGAACCGGCCGGTCGCGAGGCGTCGGTGGCGCGGCTTGCGATCCGGTTGCGGCGACTCGGCGAGGGGAGCGACGCCGGCGCCTTCGATTGGGCGTCATCGGCCGATCACTGCCGTGCGGCCTGGTTGCGCGGCCGGTTCCTGGCCAGAGGTTCGCTCAGCCTGGCGGGCGGCCGGACCCACCTCGAATTCGTCCTCGACCGCGACGCCGCCCCGGAGCTGGCGGCACGACTCAGCACGTTCGGGCTACCGGTGTCGTGGCGCGTGCGCCGTGGCCGCGGTGTGGTCACGTCGAAGAACGGCGAGGCGGTCGGAACCTTCCTGCGTCGGGTCGGGGCGTCGGGGGCGTTGCTGGAGGTCGAGGCGCGGCAGGTCTCCCGGGCGCTGCGCGGCGAGCTCAACCGCGTCCTGAACGCAGAGTCGGCCAACCTCCAGCGGGCGGTGAGTGCCGCCGGACGCCAACTTGATGCGATCGCGACCCTCGATGCGGACGGCCGCCTGCCGTCCCAGCCGTATGTCGTCCGGCTCGTCGCCGAAGCTCGTCGCGAGACCCCGGAGGCGAGTCTCTCGGAACTGGCCGATCGCCTGGAGCTCCACCGATCGGCCGTTCAGCGCGCCCTCGAGCGACTCGAGCGGCTGGCCGCCACGCTCGAGTCGGATGGGCCGCCTCCTGGCCGGGCGGCTCTGGCATGATCGGGACCATGCGCGACGTCATCGTGGCCGGAAATTGGAAGATGCACACCACCCCCGCCGAAGCCGCCGACCTGGCGCGCACGATCGCCGCGCGGACACGGGTCGCCGGCGTGACCCGTGTCTTCTGCCCGCCGTTCGTCGGCCTTGCGGCGGTGCGCGACGCCCTCGCGGAATCGGACCCAGATGTCGGGATCGGGGCCCAGAACGTCCACCACGAGCTGCAGGGCGCCTTCACCGGCGAGGTCTCCGCCCCGATGTTGGCCGGCCTCGCCTCGTGGGTGATCGTCGGCCACTCGGAGCGCCGCCGCGACGCAGCCGAGACCGACGAGCTGATCGGTCGGAAGCTGGTCCGGGCCGTCGACGCGGGCCTACGCCCGATCCTGTGCGTGGGCGAGCAGCTGACTGAACGCGAAGGCGGCGAGCAGGACGCGGTGGTCGACCGCCAGCTGCGCGGGGCACTCCGCGATCACGATCCCACCGCGCTCAACGCGGCCGGACTGGTTATCGCCTATGAGCCGGTCTGGGCGATCGGGACCGGGCGGAACGCGAGCGGCGGCGACGCCGCGGCGATGTCGAGCGCGATCCGGGCCGTGCTGTCCGGGCTGGGGTGGGGGAGCACCGCTGAGGCGATCCCGGTCCTGTATGGCGGCAGCGTGACCTCCGCGAACATCGGGGAGTTCCTGGCCGAGCCGTCGATCGACGGCGCACTCGTCGGCGGCGCCTCGCTCAAGCCGGACGAGATCGCCGGCATCGTGGCACGGGCCGGATTGACCGCAGCGGCCCGCGGCGCCGCCGCGTGACGGAGGCCGGGCCCCGACCTCGCCCGATCGTCCTCGTCGTCCTCGATGGGTTCGGGATCGGCGGTGACCCGTCTGCCGACGCCATCGCCGCCGCTCCGATGCCGGTCTGGCGCGGGCTGTTGCGCGACTGGCCGCACGCGACGCTCCGGGCCTCGGAGGACGCGGTCGGGCTGCCGCCCGGACAGATGGGCAACTCGGAGGTGGGACACCTGAACCTGGGCGCCGGCCGGCCGGTCCTCCAAGATCTGCCCAGGATCGACTCGGCCATCGACGACGGGAGTTTCGACCAGCGACCCGCCCTCCTCGACGCGTGTCGCCGGGCGGCGCACCCGGACGGCCGGCTGCACATCATCAGCCTGATCGGGCCTGGTGGCGTCCACGCCAACGACCGCCATCTCGTGGCCGTGGTCGCCCTCGCGGCCCGGTCCGGCGTCCCGAGCGTGCGCGTGCATGCCCTTCTCGATGGGCGCGATACGCCACCTCGGTCCGCGCTCGGGTTCGTCGCCGACCTCGAGCGGCGACTTCGACGCGGCGCATCCGGATGCCCGCATCGCGTCGGTCGGTGGTCGGTACTTCGCCATGGACCGCGACGGACGGTGGGACCGCGTCGAACGTGGCTACGACGCCATCGTGAACGGCCGCGGCGCCCATGCGTCGAGCGCGACCGCCGCCATCGAGGCCGCCTACGCTCGCGGCGAGAACGACGAGTTCGTGGCGCCGACGGTCATCGACGCCGTCGATGGCGCCGTCCGATCGGGGGACGTCGTCGTCCACGCCAACTTCCGCGCCGATCGAGCCCGCCAGCTGACCCACGCCCTGGCCGATGCCGACTTCTCCCGATTCGCTCGCCAGCGCCCCGACGAGGTCCTCATCGTGACGATGACCGAATACGAGGCGGGCCTCCCGGTCGAGGTCGCCTTCCCGCCCGAGCAGGCGCGTTCGCTGGCGCAGACCTTCTCCGAGGCCGGCTGGCGCCAGTTCCACGTCGCGGAAACCGAGAAGTACGCCCACGTGACCTACTTCTTCAACGGCGGCGTCGAGGCACCCTGGCCCGGGGAGGAGCGGCGTCTCATCCCGAGCCCGAAGGTCGCCACCTACGACCTCGCCCCGGCGATGAGCTCGGCTGGTGTCACCGATGCCCTCGTAGAGGCGATCGGGTCGGGTCGCTACGACTTCATCGTCGCCAACTACGCGAACCCGGACATGGTCGGCCACACGGGGGTCTGGGACGCGACGCTTGCCGCCCTCGAGGTCGTCGACGGCTGCCTGGCCCGGATCGTCGCCGCGATCGAAGCCGTCGACGCGACCGATCCGGGAGCGCCTGGAGCGCTCCTCGCCATCACCGCCGACCACGGCAACGCGGACGAGCTTCGCGACGCCGACGGCCAACCGGTCACGGCCCACTCGCTCAACCCCGTCCCGTTCGTCCTGGTCGGTCGCGCGGCCCGCGGGCTCCGGCTCGGCGACGGCATCCTGGCGGATGTCGCACCGACCCTGCTGTCGTTCGCCGGCCTGCCGCGCTGGCCCGGGATGACGGGCTCGTCGCGGATCTTGTGATAGCATCCGACGCCGAAGCGTTCAGAGGAGCCTTACTCGTGGATCCCCTCCTGGCCGTCGGCCAGATCGTGGTGAGCATCGCGCTCATCATCGCGATCCTGTTGCAAGCCCGCGGGGTCGGGCTGTCCGGTACGTTCGGTGGCGATTCCGCCGTCTACCGCAGCCGCCGTGGTGTCGAGCGTCGGCTCTGGCAGTTCACGATCGTCCTGCTCGTGCTGTTCGTCGTCTTCTCCCTGGCCGCCTTCATCCTCGCATCGTCCACCCCCGCGGCCTGACACCCGGGGATCGCGGCGGCCCACCGCGACCAATCGCTCGCTCGGAGCCCGATGACCCGCACCGACTCGTTCGTCGTCGGGACCCTCGTCGTGCTGTTCGCGTTCATCGCGGGCCTCGTCGGTGTCCCTTCGCTCCTCCCCGCCGCCTCGACCTCGGCCGCGCCGAGTGCCGCGCCCACCCTGGTCGCCAGTCGGTCGTATCGTGAAGGGATCCTTGGCCGCCCGATCTCGGTGAGCCCGCTGTCGGCACGGACCCAGGCCGACCGCGACCTCGTTTCGCTGGTCTATTCCGGGCTCGTCCGAAACGGTCCCGGCGGCTCGCTGGTGCCGGACCTTGCCGAGCGCTGGACCGTCGATCCGACCGGCGCGATCTGGACCTTCGAGCTGCGACAGGATGCCCGCTGGCACGATGGCGAGCCGGTGACCGCGGACGATGTCGAGTACACGATCGGCGTCCTCCAGGATCCCGGCTACACGGGCCCGGCTGCCGGGTCGTGGGATGAGGTCGAGGTCCAGACGGAGGGGCCCGGGACCGTCATCTTCAAGCTCGCCACGCCACTCGGCGGCTTCCTCCAGGCCGCCACGCAACCGATCGCGCCGGCCCACCTGCTGGCGGACATCCCGATCGAGGAGCTGGCGGACCACTCGTTCGGTCGCCAGCCGATCGGATCCGGCCCGTTCGCCGTCGCGAGCCTCAGTGATGCGTCGGCGACGCTCATCCCGGCGGTGAACCTGATGGCGCCTCCGGTCACCGCGGAGCCGACGGCAGGACCGACCGACTCGCTCGCCACCGCGCCGCCCGTCGATCGCCCGAGCCGTCCGGTGCCCTACCTGTCGGGTATCGAGTTCACCTTCTTCGACACGCCGCAATCGCTGGCGATGGCGTATCGCGCGGGCGCCATCGACGCCGCCTCCGGTCTTACGGCTGAGCTCGGACGGGACCTCGCCTCCGAGCCTGGCAGCCGGACGCTGCGGTATCCGGGCGCCACGATGACCGCCGTGCTGCTCAACCTCCGCCCCGGCCACCCTGAGTTCGCAGATCCGGCGGTGCGAACGGCGCTCCTCGAAGCGATCGACCGTCCGCGACTCATCACCGATGCGTTCGCGACGGCCGCGGCGACCGCGATCGGGCCGATCCCGCCGTCGTCGGTGCTGCTCGATCCGGCCGCCGACGTCCCGGTCCCGTTCGACTCGCGGGCGGCCAGGACCGCGCTCACCAAGGCGGGCTGGACGACCGCGGCCGACGGGTGGCACCTACCCAAGTCGACGACCCCCTTGATCATCGAACTCCTGAGTCCTGACGCGGGTTCGAACCCCGCGGCATTCGCCGCCGCCGAGGCCGTCGCGCGCGACTGGCGAGCGCTCGGCATCGTCATCAACCACCTGCCGCTTCCCGCCGGTGAGTTCGTGACCGGACGGTTGAAGACCGGCGACTTCAGTGCGGCGGTCGGGGACGTGACCGTCGGGCTCGACCCAGACCTCTATCCGTTGCTGGCCTCGAGCCAGACGGTGACAGGCGGTTCCAATGTCATCGGCCTGCAGGATCCGGCGCTCGACGCGCTGCTCGTCGCCGCCCGCGGTCCAGGGTCGGAAGATGCGCGACGAGCGGCCTATTCGGCCCTCCAGCAGCAGCTCGCCAAGGGTCGATACCTCCTCCCGTTGGCGTTCGCCGACGAGTCCGTCGTGGTCCGCGACACCGTCGTCGGACCCTCGATCCGGCAGGTCGCCGACCCGGCTGATCGATTTTGGGATGTGCTAACATGGCGCCTCGCTGCGGGCCGGTAAGCCGGTCGCGCACGGTCCCACGCCGAGGTGGCGGAACTGGTAGACGCGCTAGCTTCAGGAGCTAGTGTCCGCAAGGGCGTATGGGTTCAAATCCCTTCCTCGGTACCATCGCCTCGACCAGTGGACCGTCGATCGCGGCGACACCTCTAGCCCAGGTGGCGGAATTGGTATACGCGTACGTTTGAGGGGCGTATGAGGCAACTCATCCGGGTTCAAGTCCCGGCCTGGGCACCATTACTACTGGATGCCGTCGAGTTCCTGCGCGAGTAGCTCCGGCCGACGGCCCCAGAAGCCGTGTGGTAGGTCCGAGAGGACGACGTGTCGGGCGCCGGGCACTTTGGCGACGATCGCTGCACCGATCGCGGGTGGGATCGTTTCGTCGCCATCGCTGCTGATCACGAGGGTCGACATCGCGATCCGCGCGAGATCGAGCAGCTGCTCGCTGCGGAGATCGGCGACCAACTTGCCGAACCAGCCCGATGTCCACGGCCGACGAAGCGGTTCGAGGGCCAGGGCGACGCTGTCGTCGTCGCGCATGTCAGGCGCCGCCAGGGCACGTGCCGCGACCCGCCCGATGTGCGGCCCGATGACGGGCAGCCCCATCGCGCCGAGGAGCGACCGAAACGTCACCGTCGAGTCGAGGATGCCGCACGGAAGGCTGGCGTCTTCGGCACAGAGCAGGACGAGGCGGGACACAAGGTCGGGGCGGGACGCGGCGAGGTGTTGCGCCACCCCACCGCCGAACGAGGCACCGATCACCGTGGCGGCACGAATGTCAAGCGAATCAAGGAGCATGGCGATCCGGTCCGCCTGGGCGGCACGGCCGTAGTCTGCATGCCGCGGCCGGTCACTCCAACCGAAGCCGAGGAGATCCATCGCGATCACGCGATCGCGTTGTGCGAACAGGTCGATGCCGCGCGCCCACGAGTAATCGAGATTTCCAGGAAAGCCATGGACCAGGACCACCGGATCGCCCAGTCCCCGGTCGACGTATCGGAGTCGTTCCCCGTCCACGAGCTGGAGGGATAGACCGTCCATCGGCTTCATGCCCGCCAAGTCTGTCACGCCCGGACCGTTCCTGGAGCGTCGGGTAGGCTGTCCCGGGCGGTTAGCTCAGTCGGTCAGAGCGCCTCGCTTACACCGAGGAGGTCACTGGTTCGAACCCAGTACCGCCCACCACCAGTGCGAACGTACGTTTGACGGCGCGGCCGGCCGACGGCATCCTTTCGCCGCCGTACCTACCGTAGTGGACACCACCAGCTTGATCGCCCTCCGTTCCACAGGCGCTGCTCGGCTCATCCGCGTCGCCGTCGTGTTGGCGCTCGGCGTCACGGTCGTCGGCTGCGATCTGGTCAAGGTGCCGCCCCAGGCCTCGCGTGCACCATCGCCATCGGCGGCGATCCCGGTCGCATCGGCTCCGTCGGCCATCGCCTCGGCGGACCTGGTCGGACATCAGTACGTCCTCGACGTGGTCAAGGCATTCCGAAGCGACCCGCTGGTCGCCCATGTCGTGCAGAGCGCGACCCTGACCTCGACCCAGGGCAGCCAGACGGTCAAGGGCACAGTGGCCATGACCCTCGACCTGTCAGGGCGAGACTTGAAGTCCGCGATCGTGATCAAGTCGGCGGGCAAGACGACCGGGGTCGACCTGATCGTCGTGGGCAAGACGGCCTACGCTCGGGCGGGCGGCAGCGGCTGGAAGAAGGCGCCACGAAACGGCTTCGAGAAGGACATCAGCGACACGATCGAGGGGCTCCGCCTGATCGACGATCCGGCGGACCTGCGCTACGTCGGACTCGAGACCATCGAGAAGCGCGAGCTGCACCATCTCAGCGAAGCACGCGCGATCCCGTACCTCGCAAGCAACGGCGCGACCGGGCAGTACGACACCTTCGACATCTGGGTCACCTCGGACGGCACGCCCGTCCTCGTCAAGGCCACCTACTCGGCGAAGCAGGGGTCGATCACGGTCAAGGGCACGACCCAGTTCCGCTTCTCCAAGTTCGGCGGGCCGATCAAGATCGTGGCGCCCAAGACGAAGTGACCCCAGACCCGTCTCGGCGACCACGCTGTAGACTGGTCGGTAGCGGGCGTCGCCCGAGGGTGATCCGGTCCGGAGGAGCTGCATGAATCCAGCGATTCTCATCATCATCGCGATCGTCGTCGTCCTGGTCGTCGTGCTCATCTCGATCTACAACGGCCTCGTCCAGAAGCGATTGCGGATCGACGAGGCTTTCGCCCAGATCGAAGTCCAGCTGAAGCGCCGCCACGACCTCATCCCGAACCTCGTCAACGCCGTGAAGGGCTACATGGGGTTCGAGCAGAAGGTCCTGACCGACGTCACGAACGCCCGGGCCGCGGCCGTCGCCGCCGGCGCCCAAGGACCGACCCAGCAGGCTGCCGCCGAGAACGCGCTGACCGGCACGCTCCGCTCGCTCTTCGCGGTCGTCGAGAACTACCCCGAACTGAAGGCGAACGAGAACGTGCTCTCCCTCCAGGAGCAGCTGACCACGACCGAGAACCAGATCTCCTTCTCGCGCCAGCACTACAACGCGACCGTGCTGGACTACAACACCAACATCGCAACCTTCCCGTCGGTGCTGATCGCCGGCCCGTTCGGGTTCTCCAAGCGTGACTTCTTCGACGCCGAGCCTGAGGCCGCCAACGTCCCGAATGTCGACCTCAGCCTGAGCTGACCGGTCGCCGCGGGACCTGACCGTGGCCACGTCCTCGTTCTACGCGCAGCAATCGGCCAACCGGCGCAATTCGTTCCTGCTGGCGGCGTTCGTCGTCATCATCTTCGGGCTGCTCGGGTTCACCATCGGGTATGCGATGGTCGGGTCGCCGGCCGGCGGCCTGGCGGTCACCGCGCTTGCCCTCGGGATCGGTTCGGTCATCGGCATCGGGACCTACTTCAGCGGTGACAAGCTCGTCCTGGCGGTCAGCGGCGCGCGCGAGATCGATGACGCCGCCGCGCCGCAGCTGATGAACGTCGTGCGCGAGATGGCCATCGCCGCCAACATCCCGATGCCACGCGCCTACATCATCGACGACACGGCGCCCAATGCCTTCGCCACCGGGCGCGATCCGGCGCATGCCTCGATCGCGATCACCACCGGGCTCCTCGAGAAGCTCGATCGAGAGGAGTTGCAGGGCGTCATCGGCCACGAGTTGTCCCATGTCCGCAACTACGACATCCGGTTCTCGCTGATCGTCGGGGTGATGGTCGGGGCGATCGCCATCCTGGCCGACTTCTTCCTTCGCTTCACGTTCTGGAGCAGCGTGTCCGGGCGACGGTCCTCCAACCGCGACGGCGGCTCCGGTGGCGGGGCGCAGGCGATCGTGATGGTCATCGCCATCGTGCTGGCCATCCTCGCGCCGATCATCAGCCGGTTCATCCAGCTGGCTGTCAGCCGCCAGCGCGAATATCTCGCCGATGCCTCGTCGGTCGAACTGACGCGCAATCCGTACGGGCTGGAGCGGGCGTTGGCCAAGATCTCGTCCGACCAGGAGGTGCTCGAGGTCGCCAACCGCGGCACCCAGCACATGTACTTCACGAACCCGATCAAGAAGTTCGAGAAGCGGTCATCGGGGCTGATGTCGACCCATCCGCCGATCCTTGACCGGATCAATCGCCTCCGCGAACTGACCGGCGAACCGCCGCTTGGGTCGTCGGAGGCGGCCGGCCTGGCGGGGCTGGAGTAGGGCCCGCGATAGGGCCTCGCGTTGATGGGCTCACGAGGCCCGTGGTATCGTTCCACCCGCCGACGGGCAGCCGACGGCTGGTTGACCATCGGGCCGAGATAGCTCAGTTGGTAGAGCACGCGACTGAAAATCGCGGTGTCGCCAGTTCGAATCTGGCTCTCGGCACCACCTCAGGGTGGGCGGATCTTCGAGCGGAAGTGGCTCAGTTGGTAGAGCATCACCTTGCCAAGGTGAGGGTCGCGGGTTCGAGTCCCGTCTTCCGCTCCAAACACTCTCGGGACCGCTGCCCCTTCGTCTAGTGGTAGGACAGCGGACTTTGAATCCGTGAACCGAGGTTCGAACCCTCGAGGGGCAGCCAGCATCCGGCGGACGACCGTCTGCGAACCACCTCTGGCGACGTGGTGAAGTGGCTCAACACGGAGGTCTGCAAAACCTCTATTCACCGGTTCGAATCCGGTCGTCGCCTCCACTCCTCCCAGCACCGACCACGAGGTGATCGAGCTGGCCGACCGTGAGCCCGCGCTGCACGCCGCCGACAGCCACGACCTGATCCGCGTGCAGGGCGCACGCGTGAACAACCTCAAGGACGTCAGCGTCGAGATCCCGAAGCGCCGGCTGACGGTGTTCACCGGCGTCTCGGGCTCGGGCAAGAGCTCGCTGGTGTTCGGCACGATCGCCGCGGAGTCGCAGCGGATGATCAACGAGACGTACAGCGCCTTCGTGCAGGGCTTCATGCCGACGCTGGCGCGGCCCGATGTCGATGCCCTGGAAGGCCTGACGACGGCGATCATCGTCGACCAGGAGCGGATGGGTGCCAATGCCCGCTCCACGGTCGGGACAGCGACCGACGCCAACGCGTTGCTGCGGGTGCTGTTCAGCCGCCTCGGCGATCCCTACGTCGGTCCGCCGACGGCCTTCTCGTTCAACGTCCCGATGCGGAAGGCGAGCGGGGCGATGACCGTCGACAAGGGCAAGGGCCAGCGGATCGTCGTGCGCGACGCCATCTACTACGGCGGGATGTGTCCGCGCTGCGAGGGCATGGGCTCGGTCACCGACATCGACCTGACCCAGCTGTACGACGCGGACAAGTCGCTGGCCGAAGGCGCGATCACCGTCCCGGGCTACACCGCCGACGGCTGGTCCACCCGGATGTTCGCCGAATCGGGCTTCCTCGACCCGGACAAGCCGATCCGCGACTACTCCCCGAGCGAACTGCACGACTTCCTCCACAAGGAGGCCGTGAAGGTCAAGATCAACGGCATCAACCTGACCTACGAGGGGCTCGTCCTCCGGGTCCAGAAGTCGATGCTGTCCAAGGACGTCGGCGCATTGCAGCCGCACATCCGGGCGTTCGTCGAGCGGGCGGTGACCTTCACCGCATGTCCCGAGTGCGGCGGTACACGGCTCAACGGTCCGGCCCGATCGTCGAAGATCAAGGGCCTCGACATCGCCGCCGCCTGCGCGATGCAGATCGACGATCTCGCCGAGTGGGTGCGCGGGCTCGACGAACCGTCTGTCGCTCCACTGCTGTCCGGACTCCAGCACACATTCGACTCGTTCGTCGAGATCGGGCTCGGCTACCTGTCGCTCGACCGACCGTCGGGCACGTTGTCGGGCGGTGAATCGCAGCGCACGCGGATGATCCGCCACCTGGGGTCGTCGCTGACCGACGTCACCTACGTCTTCGACGAACCGACGATCGGGCTCCATCCGCACGACATCGCGCGGATGAACGAACTCCTTCTTCGACTGCGCGACAAGGGCAACACGGTGCTCGTGGTCGAGCACAAGCCCGAAGTCATCGAGATCGCCGACCACGTCGTCGACCTCGGGCCGGGCGCGGGCTCGGGGGGTGGCGAGGTCGTGTTCGAGGGGTCGGTCGAGGGGCTTCGGGCGAGCGACACGCTGACCGGGCGACACCTTGGCGACCGGGCAACCGTGAAACCCTCCGTCCGCACCCCCTCTGGCGTCCTCGAAGTGCGTGGCGCCGATACCAACAACCTCCAGGACGTCGATGTCGACATCCCGCTCGGCGTCCTGGTGGTGCTCACTGGTGTCGCCGGGTCGGGCAAGAGCTCGCTCATCGACGGCTCGGTGGCGGACCGCGACGGCGTGGTGTCGATCGACCAGTCCGCGATCAAGGGATCGCGACGCAGCAACCCGGCGACCTATACCGGCCTGCTGGACCCGATCCGCACGGCCTTCGCGAAGGCCAACGGCGTGAAGCCGGCGCTGTTCAGCGCCAATTCGGAGGGTGCTTGCCCGACCTGCAACGGCGCCGGGGTCATCTACACCGAGCTCGGGTTCATGGACACCGTGGCCACCACCTGCGAGGACTGCGAGGGGAAGCGCTACGAGGCCTCGGTGCTCGACTACAAGCTCGGCGGCCGGGACATCAGCGAGGTGCTCGCGATGTCCGTCGCGGAGGCGAAGGCATTCTTCGATGCCGGCGAGGCACGCACCCCGGCCGCCGGCGTCATCCTCGCTCGGCTCGCCGACGTCGGGCTCGGCTACCTGCGGCTCGGGCAGCCGCTTCCCACGCTGTCCGGCGGCGAGCGGCAGCGGCTCAAGCTGGCTACCCACATGGGCGAGAAGGGCGGCGTCTACGTCCTCGACGAACCGACCTCCGGCCTCCACCTCGCCGACGTCGAGAATCTGCTCGGCTTGCTCGACCGGCTGGTCGACGCCGGGCAAGTCGGTCATCGTCATCGAGCACCACCAGGCGGTCATGGCGCACGCCGACTGGATCATCGACCTCGGTCCCGGCGCCGGCCACGACGGTGGTCGCATCGTCTTCGAGGGCACGCCCGCCGACCTCGTCGCCAGCCGCTCGACCCTCACCGGCGAGCACCTCGCCGGCTATGTCGGAGCCCGGCCGGATCCGGTGGCCGTCTAGGCGCGCTGGCGCGCGATCGTCAGCCCGACGATCCGGGAAGGGGCCGTCTGTCCCGTGATCTGATCGCTTCGTCCCTCGATTTCGGGGTAGCCGTTGCCGCAGGCTTGTCGCGGAGGGAGCCTGATGGGTTCGATGACAACGGATGGACGGCGAGTGACGTTGATCCGCGCCGTCCATTCGGCGGTCTTCTGGATCGAGCTCGGCGCGATCGGCTGGCTCGTGGCGACGGGAGTGACGGGCCGGCGAGATCGAACGGTCGGTGTCGCCGTGGGCCTGGTCGCCATCGAGGGCGCGGTCTGGATCGGCAATGACCGCATCTGTCCGCTCACGCCGCTTGCCGAACGGTACGGCGCGAGCAGCGGATCGGTCTCCGACATCTGGCTGCCGGATCTCGTGGCCCGGACGATCCCGTATTGGTCGATCCCGCTTGTCGTCATCGGAACGACGCTACACCTCCGCGGGTTGCGACGTGCCCGCCGACTGCCACGGGTCGACCCGCCGACGCACTGACGAACTGGTCAGGGGCGCCACGCCAGGGCAGAGAATTGCTCGAGGTCGACGGCGACGCTCCCCAGCCCTGAGCCGTCCGACCGCATGACCAGCAGCTGCCGATCCCGGATGAAGGCGAGGTATCGACCGTCCGGCGACCAGGTCGGCGATGAATCCGTCGTTGCGTCGGTCAGCGCGACGGCCGCCGAGCCGTCCGCGTCGATCAGGGCGATGTGGCCGTCGTGCACGTAGGCGATCCGCGTCCCATCCGGAGACCAGACCGGGTTGTACTCATATCCATCGGCTGCCGCGAGCGCGTGTCCGGCCGTTCCATCGCTGCGCATGACCCAGATGTCCTCGCGGTTCGAGTCGGTCGCGAAGCGCGTGTAGGCGATCAAGCGACCGTCCGGCGACCATCGCGGCTCGTCCTCGGCTCCGGCGTCGCGAGTGAGCTGCGTTGCTTTGCCGGCCAGGTCGGTGACCCAGATGTCGCCTCCTGCCAGGTCGTCCATGGCCATGAACGCGATGTGTTTCCCGTCAGGACTGAGACTTGGATGCTGCGTGAGGAACCGTTCCGTGTTGTTGATCTGGCGGCCGTTGGAACCATCCGGATCCGCCAGGACGAGATGGACCGGCGGCGGGCCTTCGTTGGGTGCCGGGAACGACCCGAGCTGGACGTACCCGAGCCGATCTCCGTTCGCCGCCCAGAAGGGGAAGAACTCGAGCGTCTCGCCATCGGTGACGGCTCGGAGCCGTCCGTCCGCGAGGTTGACGACATAGATATGGGACCGATCGCCGGCCCCACCCATCAAGGCGATCTCACCGACCCCCTCGAACTTCCCGATGAGCGGGGCCGGCGTCTCCTGCTGGGACGGCGACGGCGATGCAGCGACGAGGTCGGGTGGGGGCGATCCAGGGCTGGAGCACGGGCCGACGCAGTCGCGATGGAACTGCAGTTGCGCCTCTAGGGTCACGTCATTCGCGACGCGCAGGACGAGGAACCGCCCCATGTCCACGCCGTACTCGAGGCGGTCGATCTGCACCTGACCGGCCACCTCGATGCTGTCGCCGTCCCAACGGGCTCGAAGCGGCCAGACCACGGGCTTCGTGACGTCCTTGATGGTCAGGTCCCCGTGGGCAACGACGTCGGTGGCCTTGCCAGGGTCGATGCCGGTCACGGGGACCGGCTCGGTCAGTCGAAATCTTGCGGTCGGGAAGCGGGCGGTCTCGAGCGCGCTTTCGGCCACCGCCCCATCGCGCTCCGAATGATCGCTCAGGAGGGCCCGGAGGTCGGCGTTGATCTCGGCGGCCTGGAGGACCCCATCGCGGATCTCGAGGCGTCCGCTCGCCCCTGCTGTCCGCCCGACCGCCTCGTTGGGCCAGGTGATGAAGTCGAGCCCCAGCTTTTCGTAGACCCGGTACCCGACGAACGCGGTGGGCGTCCCGTACTCGGTGGCGAGCCAGACGCCGTCCGGCGAGGAGCTGCCTCCGACCGGCCGGCTGGTACTCGGGGCCGATGACGCGAGCGCGGCGGGCTTCGGCGGTACGGTCAGGATGAACGCGGCGGCGACGGCAAGGACGCCGAGCCCGACGAGGGCGATCGAGACTGTGGCGAGCCGTTGCCGCCTGGTCGTCATGGCATCCGTGCCTCGTTCGGCCCCCGGACAGTCCGATGGTACACCGACCCTGCGCGAGAACGGCTCCGGTACCCTTGCGCCTGCGCCGGAGTGGCGGAACGGCAGACGCAGCGGACTTAAACTCCGCGGCCCGCAAGGGCGTCCGAGTTCGAATCTCGGCTCCGGCACCACAAGGGGTCGCAACACCGAGCTGCTCCACGCTCGTTCATGCGATGGTGGCTCCGAGGCACCAGACCGACGCTCCGATGACCGTCGGGATGCTGATGCGGCAACCAACAGGGTTCGTGCCGGTGGCGATGTCCCTGGGTGCGCTGGCGATGATCGCCTGGTTCGTGGCGGTGCACGGCGTCGTGCACCAAGCCGATGAAAGCGCGCAAGCGCGCCTGTGGCAGGTTCTCGTCGCCGGCCAGGTCCCGCTCATCGCGTACTTCGTGCTCCGGTGGCTTCCGACAGCGATGCGCCCGGCCCTGGCCGTCCTCGTCGTGCAGGTGGCGGCCGTGACGCTGCTGGCGATCGCCCCCCTCTGGGCGCTCGGCGGCCTCTAGGCCAGGGCGCCCATTTGGGGCTGACTTGGTCCATTGAGTGGACTATCATCACCGGAGCCCCAGCGTTCGACCCAGGTAGAGCGCGTCGCCCCCGAGCGCGCCCCCCGGCCTGTGTCGGCGCTGGGGCCCGCTCGACGTCGCGCAAGATCGGGTTCGTCGCCATCGCGGCGGTGGTCGCGGTCGTAGCGGCCGTACCTGGCCGCCGTAGCGGAACGTGACCGCGGCCTCCACGAGGCGTTCGAGGACGACATCGTCGCCCCACGCTGTCCCGGGGCGCATGCCCGCCACGCCGCGTCGCGGGCCGTTCCTCCATGCCGGTCGTGAAACTTCTAGACACCCACGCCATATCCGGGCGATACTTATCGGTATGCGACTCCTAGGTCAACCGGCCCGTACTTCTAGACACGATGCGCCATTCTAGGCGATACTCATCGGTATCCCTAGGAGGCTCCAGCATGAAGTCCCGTGCGGTCGCATGCATCGGCGTGCTGACGCTGGTCCTTGCCGCCTGTTCGAGCGGCGGCGCATCGAGCGCGCCGAGCGCTGTCGCGTCGGCGCCGCCGGCATCGTCGTTCCGTCGGTTGCGCCGTCGGCCCCGGTGTCGCCGTCGACGGTCGCGGAGGTCGAGGTCATCGTCCTCGCCGCGGCGTCGCTCAAGGGTGCGCTCGACGCCGCGAAGCCGGTCTACGAAGCGGCCAACCCGGGCGTCAGGTTGCTCATCTCGACCGACGCGTCGTCAGCGATCGAGACCAAGATCGAACAGGGGATCCCCGTCGAGGTCTTCCTGTCGGCCGACACCACCAACCCGCAGAAGCTGGTCGACAAGAGCCTGACCTCGGGACCGGCCGTGAACTTCGCCGGCAACAAGCTGACTGTCATCGTGCCGATCGCGAACCCCGCCAAGATCACGAGCCCGAAAGACCTGGCCAAGACGGGCGTCAAGATCATCGCCGCTGGGGACGCCGTGCCGATCACCAAGTACGCCAACCAGCTCGTGGCGAACCTCGCGAAGCAGCCCGGATATCCGCCGGACTTCGACGCCGCCTACCACAGGAACATCGTGTCCAAGGAGGACAACGTCAAGGCCCTCGTCGCCAAGCTCGAACTCGGCGAAGGTGACGCCGGGATCGCGTACGTCACCGATGCCAAAGCCTCGACCAAGGTCGCGACGGTCGATGTCCCGCCCGACGCGAACGTCCTCGCGACCTATGCCGGGGTAGTGATCAAGGCCTCGTCCAACCAGGCGGCCGCGTCGGCCTTCCTGACCTGGATCGCAGGCCCGGACGGGCAGGCCATCCTGAGTGGCTACGGGTTCCTCCCGCCGTCCTGACCATGGCAACACGACGAGGCACTCCGCCGATAGGTCGGCGCGGTACCCTCTGGGCGGTGGCAGCTGGCCCAGGAGGTCGACCATGGCAACCATCGAGGGGATCGTCCGATCGATCCAGCGCGATCTCACGCCCCAGTTCGAGGAGCGCCTTCGGGCGGTCCTTGCCGACCAGGATCGCGAGTGGCTGGTCGACCAGATCGTGCGCCTGACGCTCGACGCACATAGCCTCGAGGAGATCGATCGGCGGAGCGTGGTCGAGGCGAAGGCCCGGGCGCGCGCTGAGCGCCTCGATCGCGTGCGGGCGATCGCCCTGGACGATACCGCTCTCGGGCGGTTCCTAGATGAGCACCGGGGCGCGACGCGCGAGACCCTGATCGGTGCCGGCTACCTCGCGCCCGATGCTCCCGCGAAGGGCACCGCGCTGCTGACGTCCGCCCACCGATCCGCCGCCGCCGAGGCGCTCCTCCAGCGCGCCAAGGACGTACTGTTCGGGCTGCTGTTCGGGGACGATTCGACGAACACCCGCTTCGATCGAATCCAGCAGGAGCTGCTCACGGTGGCCATGCCGCGCTCCAAGGCCACGGCACTCGACTTCATGCGCGCCTCGACGGAGATGAGCGCCGCCGGAACCTGGCAGGACCCCGACAGCGTGTCGAACGACGAGCGGGCCGACAACGTGCTCATCGAGGTCCAGTACGGCGAGGTCGAGGGTGAGCGGATCGGCGCCGGCATCATCCGGGCACTGTCGCTCATCAACAACCTGGAGGTGAACGAGCAGATCCTCTACGCGCGGATGATCAACCTCGAGGAGACGACGCTGATCCAGTGACCCCCGTCAGCGGCGCCGTCGGAACAGGCCGCCCTGTTTCCGATCGTCGACCGTGGCGGCGACCTGGTAGCCCTCGTCGGCGAACGCCGTCGCGCTCAGCTTGACCAGGCGTTCGGCCGGGGTCGAGCGGGGGGCCCCGGTCACCAGCGGGACGCCCTCGTTGACGGCCTTCAGGTAGAGGAACGGGTCGTACGGCAGCTCGGCCGACATCTTGGCGCCGAGGAAGCTCTCCACGTCTCGTGGCTTCAGGATCTCGCGCGCGAACACGTTGTTGAGCACGAACGTGGTCTTCAACCCGACCGATCCGACCTCGCTCAGGTACTCCAACAGCGCGTGCATCGCCTTGAGCGCCGCGATCTCGGGGGTCACCACGAGAACGACCGCCTCGGCCGCCTCGAAGATGGTCAGGACGCGCTCATCGAGGGTCGAGCCCGCATCGACGACGACCATCTCGTAGCCATCGAGCAGGGTCGACAGGATGTCGGCGACGTGGGCGGGGATGACCGTCTCGGCTTCCTCCGGCGCCGCCGGCGCGGCCAGGACATGAAGCCCGCTGTCGTGCCGCATCGCGTACGTCCGAAGCAGTTCTGCCTCGTGCATCGACGCCTCGTCGCGGACGACATCGGCCAGGGTCTGCTTCGGTTCGAGGTTGAGCAGGGTTGCGACACCGCCGAACTGGAGCGCGAGGTCGACCAGGACCACGCGATCGGGTCGGACGGTGACCGCCGCGATGGCAAGGTTCACGGCGATGGTCGTGGTCCCGACGCCGCCCTTCGGGCTGAACACGGCGACCGTCCGACGCGCGCGGTGCATGGTGAGGCCGTCCGCCGAGATGACCGGCGAGAGGTCACGCGAGCGCTGGAACCGCAACAGGAGCGCTTCGACCCGCGCCTCGAGCTCTCGGCCGTCGAACGGCCGGGCCACGACGTCATCCGCCCCGGCCTCGAGGAAGTGGATCCGTTCCTCGACATTCTCGCTGGTGCCGACGCACATGACCGGGACGGCCGCCATCGACGGAGTCGCGCGGATCTCGCGGCAGATCTCGATGGTCGACTTGGGGCCGGTGGTGACGTCGATGATGACGAGCTGGTGCTCGGCGACCTTGGGGAACGCCTCGTCCGGGTCGTTGGTCAGGGTGACGGTGTAGCCGGTGCCCGTGAGGATCGCCGCGGTGGCGTCGCCCGCGGCGAGATCCGTGGCGATGAGCAGGATGGTACTGGCGGGCACTCAGCCTCCGCGGTGTCGTCGTGTGGATAGGTCATGTCGGGCGCATCCAGAGGATACAACGGAGACCCCGCCCGGGACCCGTCGGCCGAGGCGACCAGCCGGGGCAGCCGGACGAGCCCGACCGACCATCGTGCTAGACTCCCGGTCTGATCCTTTCCGCTCCGTGCCGGTGATCCGTCAGCGGGGCATCCCCATTGGAAGGAGTGTCGCGCGTATGCGCCGCTACGAACTCATGCTCGTCCTCCGGCCGGATGTGCCGGACGACCGAAGCCAGGCCCTCGTGGATCGTACGACCCGCGGGATCGTGACCGCCGGCGGCCAGATCGTGAAAGTCGCCCCCTGGGGCCGCCGACGCCTGGCGTACCAGATCGATCGCCATCGCGAAGGCTCGTACCACATCATCCTGTTCGAGTCGCCGCCCGACGCGATCGTCGAGCTCGAGCACACCCTGCTCATCACCGAAGAGGTGTTGCGTCATCTCGTGACGCGGGTGGATCGTCCCTCCAAGTCGACGCGGGCAGACGGGTCCGAGCTCGATGAGCTCGACGATTCCGATCTCCCCTCGGGGCTTGACGACGAGGATGAGGACGACGATCTGCCCGAGTTCATCGACGAGTCTGAGAGCGAGGCGGCCCCGGCCGCCATCGACTGACAGGAGGTCTGTGTCATGGCGTTCTGCAAGGTCATGATCATCGGTAACCTCGGGCGCGACCCGGAGATGCGCTACACGCCGACCGGGCGCCCGGTGACGCAGTTCAGCGTCGCGGTCAACCAGAGCACGAAGAACCAGCAGACCGGCGAGTGGATCGAGGAGACCGACTGGTTCCGCGTCAGCGTCTTCGGTGACCGCGCCGAACGCGCAGCCGAACAGCTTCGCAAGGGCAACCGCGTCTTCGTCGAGGGCCGCTTCCGGACCCGTGAGTTCGAGGGCCAGGACGGCCAGAAGCGGACATCGCTCGATGTCACCGCCGACAACGTCATCAGCCTCGAGAAGCGTCCGCGCGACGACGAGGCCGGGTTCGTCGGGGCTCCTGCGGGTGTCGCTGTGGCCGGCGGCGGACCCGGCGGCTTCCCGAGCGGCGGCGGCGGCGGTGGCGGCGGGGGTGGATCCCGCCCACCGGTCGACGACTCCGACCTAGACGACCTTCCCTTCTAGCCATCCAGGAGACCTACCCGAATGCCACCCCCCGTCCGACCCAAGAAGCGCGACGACTTCTATCGAGATCGTCGACGCCGCAAGGTCTGCGCGTTCTGCGCCGACAAGACCGTCCAGATCGACTACAAGGAGGTCAATCGCCTCCGCCGCTACCTGTCCGAGCGGGCCAAGATCGAGCCGCGCCGCAAGACCGGAACGTGTGCCGGCCACCAGCGAGAACTGGCCGTCGCACTCAAGCGCGCCCGTCACGTCGCCCTGCTCCCGTACGCGCCCCAGCATCTTCGTCCCTGACCCGGTCCGTCGTGTCGGGGGAAGCGCGTCGGCCATCGGTATCGGGCCTCGCCTGACGTGCCGCTCGGTCTCCTGATGCTCGGCGGCGGGGTCGCCGCCGGCGCCTTCGGGTCCCTCCTCGGACTCGGGGGCGGCATCCTGATCGTGCCGCTCCTGACGCTCGGTTTCGGGCTGCCGCTGCCGCAGGCCGTGGGCGTCTCGCTGGTCTGCGTGATCATGACCAGCAGCGCCGCGGCGGGGGTCTATCTCGAGCGACACGTGGCGAACCTGCGCCTCGGGATGACCCTCGAGATGTTCACCGCCATCGGGGCGCTCGTCGGCGGGTCCGTCGCGTTCCTGCTCGACGAACGATGGCTGTCGATCGCGTTTGCCGGCCTGCTGGCGTACGTGGCGATCGCCATGGCGCGTGCCCCGCGCGACGATCCAGGCCCGGAGACGCCGGTCGCTCCGGGTGACGATGCCGGGGGCGTGCCCCCAGCTACGCTGAGCGACGGGACCCTGGACCGCCTGTCCGGCGAGGGCTATCGCGTCCGCAACCTGGGACGCGGGGTCGTCGGCTCGACTGGCGCCGGCGTCGCGTCGGGGCTGTTCGGGATCGGTGGCGGGATCATCAAGGTCCCGCTGATGAACCTGGCGATGGGCGTCCCGTTCCGCGTGGCGACGGCCACCAGCAACCTGATGATCGGGATCACCGCCGCAGCGGGAGCGGTCATCTACCTGGTTCGTGGCGAGATCGACCCGTTCGTCGCCGGACCTACCGCGATCGGCGTCTTCGTCGGGGCGTCCTTGGGGTCGCGCATGTCCTCGCGGATCGAGCTGCGATACCTCCGCCTGCTGTTCATCGTAGTGCTCGGCTACACCGCCTTCCAGATGCTCCTCCGAGGCCTGTGATGGAGCGATCCGGCGCTGCCATGGCAAACCCGAACAGCGGGGCGGAGCGAACGATCGGCCGCCTGCTCATCGCGATGACCTACGTCTCGGTCGTGCTGCTCGTCGTCGGCGTCGTCCTGGGCTCGAGGGTGATCCTCGACCTCGGGATCGTCGTCGTCATCGCGACGCCGATCACCCGCGTCGCGGGCGCTGCGATCTCCTATGGCTCGACGGGGCAGTGGGTGATGGTCGGGATCTCGGCGGCCATCCTGGCGATCATCGCGCTCGGGACCGCCATCGCCATCGCTGGTACCGTCTAGGCGATGGACATCCTCATCCTGATCCTGGCCTTCATCGTCATCCTGATGGGCGCCGAACTGTTCACCAACGGCATCGAGTGGTTCGGTCGCAAGCTCGAGCTCGCCGAGGGCGCCGTCGGCTCGGTCCTGGCTGCCGTCGGGACGGCCCTGCCGGAGACGATGATCCCGATCATCGCGATCCTGTTCGCGACCGGCGAATCCTCGAACGAGGTCGGGGTCGGGGCGATCCTCGGGGCACCGTTCATGCTCGCCACGCTGGCCATGTTCGTGACCGGGATCGCCGTGCTATACGTCGCTCGCCGGCGGACGACCGGTGACACGATGAAGGTCGACACCGGCGTCCTGGCCCACGACATGCGCTACTTCGTGATCGCGTATGCGATCGCGATCGGCGCCGCCTTCCTGCCACTCGAGCCGGTCTGGCTCAAGTTCATCGTCGCCGTCCTGCTCATCGGGATCTACGCGTGGTACGTCAAGGGCCACTTCGAGGCGGATCCCGATGTCGACGCCGCCGACCTGGCGCCACTCCGCTTCCATCGACTGGATCGCTCCGCCCATCGGTCCGATCCGGCCGTGCCGCGCCTGCGCGTCGTCAACCTGCAGGTGCTCGCTGCACTCGGGCTGATCATCCTCGGCGCCCTGTTCTTCGTCAACGCGGTGGAGCACCTGGCACATGAGTTCCACGTCGACCCGGTCCTGCTCGCGCTGATCATCGCCCCGATCGCGACCGAACTGCCCGAGAAGTTCAACTCGGTCATCTGGGTCCGCCAGGGCAAGGACACGCTGGCGATGGGCAACATCACCGGGGCGATGGTCTTCCAGTCGACGATCCCGACCGTCGTCGCGCTGGTCTTCGCCCCGAACTCCTGGGTCGCCACCGAGGGTTCGTACGTCGCCTTCGCGTCGGCCGGGATCGCCTTCCTGTCGTCGGCCGTGATCTTCATCCCGATGGCTCGGCGTGGTGTCCTCCGTGGCCGAGGACTGCTTGTCGGCGGCCTCTTCTACGTCGCCTACCTCATCCTCGTGTTCGCGGTCGTCAGCGGCGCGTTCGGCGCACGTTTCGCCCCGGGCTGAGCGGCCGCGACCCGCTGATATACTCGGCCGACCGAATCCGAGGGAGCCTGCCGCATGCTGACCGAGAAGTCCGACGCCACCCCGGCACCGACCACCCACCATGTCCCGAAGCCCGGGTCGCTCGACGACCTGATCTGCTACTTCGAGGGTGACTGGGTCCCGATGCGCGAGGCCAAGGTCAGCATCATGACCCACGCGTTCATGTACGGGACCGCCACCTTCGAGGGCATCCGGGGCTACTGGAACGCCGACCAGGGGGTGCTCTACGGCCTCCGGCTGCGCGAGCACGTGGAGCGCATCCGCCAATCGTGCCGGATCCTGTTGATGAAGGACGTGCCGTCGGTCGACGACCTCACCCGGCTCATCGTCGAGACGGTCCGCCGCAACGGCTTCCGCGAGGACGTCTACATCCGCCCGTCGTTCTACAAGTCGACCTCGGCCATCGGGGTTCGGCTGCACGACCTCGACAACGAGCTGTACATCATCGCCCTGCCGTTCGGGAACTACATCGACACCGAGTCCGGGGTCCGGGTGATGACCTCGACCTGGCGGCGCAACGCCGACGATGCCATCCCGGCACGCGGCAAGATCGTCGGCGGCTACGTCAACATGGCCTTCCAGAAGACCGAGGCGGAGCTCAACGGCTTCGACGAGGCGATCGTCCTGACGGCCGACGGCCACGTCAACGAGGCATCGGCGGCCAACATCTTCGTCGTCCGTGACGGCGTGGCCCTCACGCCGCCGGTCAGCGACGACCTGCTCGAGGGAGTGACCCGCAAGGCGCTGATCGAGCTGCTCGGCAACGAGGGAATCCCGGTCGAGGTCCGCTCGATCGACCGCTCCGAGCTGTATGTCGCCGACGAGGCGTTCCTGTGCGGCACCGGTGTCCAGGTCTCGCCGATCATCGAGGTCGACCATCGGCCGGTCGGGTCGGGCCAGATCGGGCCGATCGGACGGCTCGTCCGTGATCGCTACTTCGACGCGGTGCGCGGCCGGCTGCCCGAGTACGCGCACTGGCTCACGCCCATCGAATAGCGAGCGGCGCTCGCGCCCTACGCGGCCTGTGGCGCCTCGAGGTCCGGTGTCGACGTTCCGATCGTGATCACGATGTCCGTGCGGATGGCCGGGTCCGTCCGCTCCTCGACGGTGACCCCGAAGGTCTTCTGGAGGTACGCGATCGTGTCCGGGAGACGGGCCGCCGCGCCGTTGTAGACGACGATGCTGGTGTCGGCCGGGACAGGCCCGGTCGGCCGCTGACGTGGCGCCGAGGCGGCCAGCCCTCGCCAGTCGAGGTAGCCCGCCAGCCGCGTCCCTCGGCCGCCGTCGCTCGTGCCGTTGAGGACCCACACGACGCCACCCTCTTCGGCCAGGTCCTGGCGGAGGGCCTCATCGGCCGGGTCGGTCGTGAACGCGTCACGGACCGCGGACCGGATCTTGCTGACGTTCGGGACGATGATGTAGCCGCGCGGGCTGGACAGGAATTCCTTCTGGTAGAACGGCGGCGTGAAGACGTACGAGCGGATGTTCTTGGTGTCGACGTTCGACGCCAGCCCGAGCAATGGGGCGAGCTGGTTCGCCGGGATATCGGTCTTGACCGTCGATTGGAGCGCCTTCACCAGGGCGGGCAGGCGTGGGATGAGGTCCTGCGGGTCCGCCTGTTCGCGAAGCGAGAGCAGGACTCGCTGCTGGCGGACGCCTCGGTCGAAGTCGTTGGAGCCGTGCCGCGAGCGGGCATAGCGCAGGGCCTCCGCGCCGCTCATGTGCTGGATCCCGCTCGGGATGTAGACCCGCCGGAGGCTCCCGTTGACCGACGGGAAGCGATCATCGGAGACGGGGACCTGGACGTTGATGGTCACCCCGCCCATCGCGTCGACGACGTTCTTGAAGCCGTCGAAGTTCACCTCGACGAAGTACTTGATGTCGAGACCGTAGAGGTTGCCCATCAACGCCTTGAGGCCGTTGTAGCCGGGGAGGTTCTTCTTGGGATCGCCCGCGAACAGGTCGTTCCGCTTGCGGACCGAGGTCCAGAACGCGTTGACCTTGCGGGTGTAGACGGACCCGAAGTACCCGCGCGCCGGCCCGGGCGGGATCGGCACGTCGACCGTGTCGCGCGGCAGGCTGAACATGGCGACCTGCTTGGTGACCGGATCGATCGAGACGACGATGAGGGTGTCGGTGTTGTGGGTGCCCTCGCCCGGCCGCTGGTCACTGCCGATGAGCAGGATGTTCAGGCGCTCCTTGCCGTCCCACGGCGGGATGTCGACGGTCGGCAGCGCGCTCCCGGCCGGGGTCGCCTCAGGCTCGGGGGTCTCGGTCGGTTCGGCCGAGGGCTCGGATGGGTCGCGACTCGGCTGGGTCGTCGCACCGGGAGACGGGGTCTCGTCGACGTCGCAGGCGCTCGAGTCACCGCCGATGAAGATGCAGTCACTGTCGACGACGTCGAGCGCCAGCATGTCGTACCGGGCGACGACGACGTGGCTCCCCGTCATGACCAGCACGATCGCGAGCAGACCGGCGATCGACGCGGGGTTGTGGCGGATCCGGGCCCGGCCGGCGCGACCGTCGCCGGAGGCGGTGGAGGCGTTCATGTACTCGGCGACCCGGTAGGCGTCGATGATCGCGATCAACCGGTAGACCAGGATGACGAGGTTGAGCACGAAGACCGAGCTAAGCACGAGTGGGTTCAGGACGAGGCCGATCAGTTCGATCCGCTCCATCCGGAGCGTGACGCCGGCGACCAGGGCGATGAACAGGATGGGCAGGGCCGCGAACGCGAGGGCGCGGGTGGGCGCTCCGGCGTAGAGCTGGCCAAGGCCGGGGAAGATCAGGGACAGGAACGCCGCGGCGAACGGCGACCGTACGCGCGGTCGCGCGCCCTCAGGTTCGTGCATCGCGGGTAGGATACAAGGACCCATCGAATCGAGCAGCCGCGCCCCTCGCCTGCCCGGCGCGACCCCGTCCGACCCCGACCCATCCCGAGGCCGAATGTTCCGACCCGTCAGCTCGAAGCCCGACTTCGTCGCCCAGGAGCTCGAGATCCTGGACCAGTGGCGCGATCGCCGGACCTTCGCCCGACTGCGGGCGCAGAACGCGGGCGGACCGAAGTGGAGCTTCCTCGACGGGCCGATCACCGCCAACAACCCGATGGGTGTCCACCACGCCTGGGGTCGGGCCTACAAGGACCTTTACCAGCGCTTCCACGCGATGCGCGGCGCGGATGAGCGCTACCAGAACGGCTTCGACTGCCAGGGCCTGTGGGTCGAGGTCAACGTCGAGCGCGACCTCGGGTTCACCTCCAAGCGTGATATCGAGGCGTTCGGGATCGCCGAGTTCGTCACCCTCTGCAAGCAGCGCGTCCTGACCTACGCGGCGCGCCAGACCGAGCAGTCGATCCGCCTCGGGATGTGGATGGACTGGAACGATCCGCACGAATTGCGCCGGCTCGGGGAGCTGCTCGGTGTGGATCCGATGACGATCGCGACGATCGAAGGGCCGCATGGCCCGGTGACCGACACGGCTGAGATGCTGGTCGGTCGGCTCGGGATGCCCGACACGGGCGGCAGCTACTTCACGTTCAGCAACGAGAACAACGACCTGATCTGGGGCTTCCTCGCGGAGTGCCACCGGCGCGGCTGGCTGTACAAGGGCCACGACACGATGCCGTGGTGCGCTCGCTGCGGGACCGGCTTGTCACAGACCGAGATGAACGAGGGCTACCAGGATCGCGAGGATCCCGGCTTGACCGTCCGGTTCCCGCTGCTGGACCGGCCGGGCGAGTCGCTCCTCGTCTGGACGACCACGCCCTGGACGCTCACGTCGAACGTCGCGGCGGCGGTGGGATCGTCCGTTCGCTATGTCCGGGTCCGCCAGGGTGGCGAGGACCTCTGGCTGGGCAAGGGCACGCTCAAGACGGCGCTCGCGGGCCCGTTCGAGGTCGTCGAGGAGCTCGATGGGGCGGCGATGGTCGGCTGGCGGTATGCGGGTCCGTTCGACGAGCTGCAGGCTGTCCGCGAGGCCTTCGCCACGACGACGACCGAACCCTCCGGGGCGCCGTACGAGCACCGTGTCGTAGCCTGGACCGAGGTCGGCGAGGACGAGGGGACCGGGATCGTCCACATCGCCCCGGGCTGCGGCGCCGAGGACTTCCAGCTCGGCAAGGTGCTCGGCTTGCCGGTCGTCGCGCCGCTCGATGAGTCGGGGATCTTCCTCGACGGTTTCGGGTCACTCTCGGGACGTGACGTCCGCGACGTCGCCGAGCCGATCATCGAGCACCTCAAGCGCGAGGGTCGGTTCTATCGGCTCGAGACGATCGTCCATCGCTACCCGCATTGCTGGCGCTGCAACACGCCACTCGTCTTCCGCCTCGTCGACGAGTGGTATATCAGCATGGGCCCGCTCTACGACCAGCCGCGCGAGACGCTGACGACGGAGCAGGTCGACGCTAGCCTGCGCTACCAGATCATGGACGTGGTCGACCAGATCCGTTGGATCCCCGACTTCGGCTACGAGCGCGAGCTTGACTGGCTCCGCAACATGCACGACTGGATGATCAGCAAGAAGCGCTACTGGGGCCTGGCCCTGCCGATCTACGACTGCGCCGAGTGCGGCACGGTCGAGGTCATCGGCGGTCGCGAAGAGCTGCGCGAGCGTGCGGTCGAGGGCTGGGTGGCCTTCGAGGCGCACACGCCGCACCGTCCGCACATCGACGTCGTCAAGATCGCCTGTCCGAACTGTGGTGCTCCGGTCGAGCGGATCAAGGATGTCGGCAACCCGTGGCTGGATGCCGGGATCGTGCCGTTCTCGACGCTCCACTTCCGAGAGGATCCGGACTACTGGCGCGAGTGGTTCCCGGCCGACTTCATCACCGAGAGCTTCCCAGGCCAGTTCCGCAACTGGTTCTACTCGATGCTGGCCATGTCGACGGTCCTGCGACGGGAGCCGCCATTCAAGACGATCTTCGGCTACGCCACGCTCTTCGCCGAGGATGGCCGGCCGATGCACAAGAACGCCGGCAACTCGATCGAGTTCGACGAGGCCGCCGACCGAATGGGCGTCGACGTCATGCGCTGGATGTTCGCCAAGGCCCGGCCCGAGGACAACATCCTGTTCGGCTGGCACGCTGCCGATGAGGCCCGTCGTGAGCTGCTCATCCTCTGGAATGTGTACGCCTTCTTCGTGACCTATGCGCGATTGGCCGGCTGGAGTCCGGTCGAGGCCGCGCCGCCGGTCGCGGAACGCCCGATCCTCGATCGCTGGATCCTGTCCCGGGCGGCCGGGACCGCGGCCGTCGCCGAGGCTCGCCTGCTCGACGTCGACGCACCCGGGGCGACTCGCGCCCTGTCCGCCTATCTCGATGGCCTGTCGACCTGGTACCTGCGCCTGTCTCGTCGCCGCTTCTCCCGCTCCGACGACCCGGCCGACCAGGATGCCGCCTTTGCCACGCTGCACGAGGGCCTGGTGGCGGCCGCGCGCATGCTCGCGCCCGTCCTCCCGTTCCTCGCCGATTCGCTCTACGGGAACCTCGTCACGACGGTCCTCCCAGACTCGCCCGACAGCGTCCACCTGACGCGCTGGCCGACCGATGAGCTGGCGGGTCATCGCGACGAGGGGCTCGAGACCGCCATGGAACTCGCGCAGACCGCCGTGGAACTGGCCCGGACGTTGCGCAGCACGGCGCACCTCAAGACCCGCCAGCCGCTGGCGACCGCATGGATCGCGTTGCCGGATCGCGGCACGCGGATCGGTGACGACCTGCTTGGGCTCATCGCCGACGAGATCAACGTCAAGCGGGTGGTCCTCATCGACGACGACTCCGAGCTCGTGGAACGGAGCGTGAAGCCGCTGTTGCCGAAGATCGGCAAGCGGCTCGGTTCCGCCATCCCGGCGGTGATGGCCGCAGCCAGGTCGGGCGACGTCGCCATCGAGGCCGACGGGTCGGTCACGCTCGCCGGCATCACCCTGGCGCCCGACGAGGTCGAGATCCAGGCGACGCCGCGACCGGGGACCGCGGTGGCGCATCACGATGGCCTCGTGGTCGTGCTCGACACGGCCCTCGACCCCGAGCTCGTGGCCGAGGGCGACGCGCGCGAACTCGCCCGGGCGATCCAGGAGCTGCGACGCGAGGCGGGTCTCGAGCTCGACGATCGGATCGACCTGTGGGTCGGACCCGTCCCGTCCGCCGTTTCGGCGCATCTCGGGACGGTCGCCAGCGACACCCTGGCGGCGGTCGTCGACGGTGACCCGCCGGTCGGGGCCGCCCAGGCGTCGGTCGACCTGGACGGCGGGTCGGTCGTGATCGCGCTCCGTCGCCGCTCCGCCGGTCGGGAGGCGACCGTCGGTGGATGAGGCCGAGGGGAGCCGCGGCGGTGACCCCGGCCGTCTCGGTGCGCGCCGGCGCCCATTGGCTCATCTTCCTGGGCATCGCCGGCACGGTGATGATCCTGGATCAGCTGACCAAGGCAGCGCTCGTCGCCAATCTCGACCCGGGTGACGTCGTGACCGTCGTGGGCGACTTCGTGCGCCTGGTGTTCAGCCAGAACTCCGGCGCCCTGTTCGGGCTCTTTCGCGAGAATGCCTTCCTGTTCGGCATCGCCTCCGTCGCGGTGATGGGCCTGATCGTCGTCTACCACGCCCGCTCCGGTCGGAGCATCTACCTGTCGATCGCGCTCGGTCTGCTGCTTGGCGGCGCGCTCGGCAACATGATCGACCGACTGCGGCTCGGCTACGTGGTCGACTTCATCGATCTCGGCATCGGCGACCTGCGCTTCTACACGTTCAACCTGGGCGACGCCGCGATCAGCACGGCGATCCTGATGCTCATCGGGGCCGCCCTGATCCCGTCGCTGGTGACGCTCGGCGAGCGGCGGTCGGATGGTTGACCCGGCGTTCGCGCCCGGCGTCCGCGTCTTGCGCGTCCCGGACGGTCCGGGCGGTCGCGTCGACCGGTATGTCGCCGACGCGACCGGGATGTCGCGAAGTTACGTCCAGAAGCTGATCTCGGATGGGCGCCTGACGGCATCGGGCGAAGCCCTCAAGGCCAACGCGATCGTCGGTCCCGGGACCGAGCTGACCCTCGACGTGCCGGAACCGGTCACCCTCGATCTCGCCCCGGCGCCGGAGATCGCGCTGCGGGTCGTCCACGAGGACGACGACCTGCTCATCATCGACAAGCCGGCAGGCCTCGTCGTCCATCCGTCGGCCGGCCACGCCGGCGGAACGCTGGTCAACGCCCTCCTTGCCCACGGCGATGGATCCACCTGGGGCGGGATCGCCGGCGTCCAGCGACCGGGCATCGTCCACCGACTCGACCGCGACACGAGTGGGCTGCTGATGGTCGCCCGGACCGATGCCGCACAGGCCTCGATCATGGCCCAGCTGAAGGCACGACGGGTCAAGAAGACCTACCAGGCGTTGGTCCAGGGCAGCGTCTCGGCGGCGGTCGGCCGGATCGAGGCGCCGATCGGTCGGGATCCGAAGCACCGGACGAAGATGGCGGTCGTCCCGGACGGACGGCCGTCGGTGACCGGCTATCGCGTCCGCGAGCGATTCGCGGACTGGACCCTGCTTGAGCTGGACCTCGTCACCGGCCGGACGCACCAGATCCGGGTCCACCTCGACGCGATCGGACACCCCGTCGCCGGCGACCCGGTGTACGGGACCGGAACCTCCCGACGCGGCCCGGCGGGACTCGGGCGGCTCTTCCTCCACGCCTGGCGACTCGAACTCACGTCGCCCTCGGATGGCCATCTCATCCGGGCGACGGCGCCGCTTCCCCCGGAACTGGAGTCCGTGCTCGAACGAATGCGCGAGGTCGTCCGATGACCGACGCCGCCGAGCCGGCCGACGACGACATGGGCGCCGTCGACGGGGCGATGCTCGTGATCATCTCGGGGCCTTCCGGCGTGGGCAAGGACACCATCATCGATGCGCTCAAGCGACGGGCGCACGACCCCGAGTACCACTACGTCGTCACGTGCACGACGCGGGCGATGCGCCCGGGCGAAGCCGACGGCGTCGACTACCACTTCCTCGACCGCGACGCGTTCGCGACCCAGCGGGCGGCGGGCGAGTTCCTGGAGGCCAACAACGTCCACGGGAACTGGTACGGGACCCCGCGCAGCCAGGTCCGCGAGGCCCTCGCGTCCGGCCGCGACGTCATCCTCAAGATCGACGTCCAGGGTGCGCAGGTCGTCAAGGGCAAGGTCCCCGGGGCGCTCCTGATCTTCCTCATCCCGCCGTCGCTCGAGGACCTCTTCCATCGCCTGCGCAGCCGCGCGACCGAGACGGCCGACGAGCTCGAACTCCGCCAGCGGAATGCCGCGATCGAGCTGGCGCGCCAGGAGGACTACGACTACGTCGTGACCAACGAGACCGGCCAGGTCGAGCGGACGGCCGAGCGGATCGACGAGATCATCGCGGACGAGCACCTGACCCATCCGGACCGGCGGGTCGAGGTCTACTCCAGGTCCCCTTGATCTTCGGCGACGCGGTCGGGGAGCGGCTTGGCGCGGCGACGCGCACGGTCGAGGTCGCGGTGGACGCCGCCGGACGGGGCGGCGACCGGACTTACACCTATCTCGTGCCCGACGCTCTGGCGGACCTCGAGGTAGGGGAGGCGGTCCTCGTCGAGTTCGGGCGGCGGCAGGCGCTCGGGATCGTGATCGCGGAGGCCGGGCAGGCGGCGGATCTGTCCGGCGTGACGGCCAAGCCGATCGTGGCCCGTGTCCGCACAGACGGCCCGTTGTTGCCACCGCTGACCCTCGCGCTCGCCCGCTGGATCGCCGATCACTACCTGGCGCCGCCAGCCCTCGTCCTGCGGGCGATGCTGCCACCGGGACTCCTCGAACGACTCGAGCTCGTCGCCGAGGCCACACCCGACGCTGCAGGCTTCCCCGGCGATGTCGCCGACGGCGACCTCCTCGCACAGCTCGAGCGCGGGCCGCGCCCGGTGCGCGATCTCGCCGGCCCGGATGGCCGTGCCGGTCTCCTGCGCCGGTTGCGTGCCCTGGCCGCGGATGGGCGGCTCACGCTGGAATGGACGCTGCTCGGCGCGGGTGCCGGGCCGCGGTTCGAGCGCTGGATCCGGCTGAGCGAGGCCGGCCGCGAGACGGCGGCGACGTTGGGCGGCGGCGGGCGCGTCGCCGGCAGGCCACTCGGACCGCGCCAGGTGGACGCGCTGACCGAGCTTGCCGCGGCCCCGACCGGGGAACTGGCCGGGGCCGATCTCGCGGGACGCCACGGGCAGGCCGCCATCGCCGGCCTGGTCCGGCGGGGTATCGCCGAGGCCGAGATCCGCGAGCGACCCAGACGACCGCTGGCCGCCCGACCCGCCGGGACGCGGGGTGGCCGGCCACCGTCCACCGACCTGATGCCGGCCCAGACCGA
Source organism: uncultured Chloroflexia bacterium (assembly GCA_963746865.1). Lineage (GTDB taxonomy): Bacteria > Chloroflexota > Limnocylindria > Limnocylindrales > CSP1-4 > SPCO01. The sequence goes on along the minus strand of CAVVDB010000003.1, from coordinate 830,385 downwards.
CGCCGTCGAGCGCATACGGGCGTCGATCGCGAGCGGGAACCCGCGGCCCCTCCTGCTCGACGGCGTGACCGGCGGCGGCAAGACCGCGATCTACGTCGAGGCCATCGCGGCTTCGCTGGCCGCGGGACGTCCGGCCCTCGTCCTCGTGCCGGAGGTCGCGATGGCGCTACCGCTCGTCGACCGGCTGCGCGCCGACCTCGACGCTCGCGTGGCCCTCGTCCATTCCGGGCTCGGGGAAGGGGAGCGCGCCGACGAATGGCGACGGATCCGCGCCGGCGACGTCGACATCGTCGTCGGCACGCGGCTGGCGGTCGTCGCCCCGCTGGCCGGCATCGGCCTGGTCGTCGTCGACGAGGAACACGACCCTGCCTACAAGAGCGACCGGACGCCGCGTCTCCAGGCACGCGACGCCGCGATCCGGCTCGCCGAACTGGCCGGCGCCGCGATGGTGCTCGGGTCGGCGACGCCCGCGGTGGACAGCGTGGGCCGGGCCCGCGCCGGGACCTACGACCGTGTGGTCCTTCCGGGGCGACCGGTCGGGACCGCGCCCGAGGTCGAGGTCGTCGACCTGCGCGAGGAGCTGGCGGCCGGGCAGCGCGGCCTGCTGTCGCGCTCGCTCGCGGGTGCCCTTGCCGCCCTGGACACGCCCGGGGAGCAGGCGATCCTCGTGCTCAACCGGCGCGGGACGGCGTCGGTCGTCCTGTGTCGGGATTGCGGTCACGTCCAGGCCTGCCCGGATTGTGAACGGCCGCTCGTGTACCACCAGGCGGGGACGACGCTGCGCTGCCACCACTGCGGCCGGGCGACCCCGCTGGCGTCGCGTTGTCCCGCCTGCGCGTCGCCGCGGATCCGCTACCTCGGCGGCGGGACGGAACGCGTCGAACGTGAGGTCCGCGACACCTTCCCATCGCTCCGCGTCGGACGGCTGGACCGTGACGTCGTGGAACACCGCGGTGCGGCGGAACGGGTCATCGACGCCTTCGCGGGAGGGCGGCTTGACGTCCTCGTCGGCACGAGCCTGGTCGCCAAGGGCCTCGACATCCCGTCGGTCACGCTCGTCGGGATCGTCTCGTCCGATGTCGCCCTCAATCTCCCCGACGAACGTGCCGCGGAGCGCACCTACCAACTCCTCGTCCAGGCGATCGGCCGGGCCGGGCGCGGCGAACGACCGGGTCGGGCGATCCTGCAGACCTACCAGCCCGAGCACCCGGCGATCCAGGCCGCCGCGTCGGGCGATCGGACGGCCTTCTACGACACCGAACTGGCGCTCCGCGAACGGTTCGGATCGCCGCCATTCGGTCGGCTGGTCAAGCTCACGGTGGGCCTGGCCGACCCGGCGGCCGCCGAGCGGGAAGCGGCGACCATGGCCGACCGGCTGCGCGCGCTCGCCGCACAACGCGCCGCGGCGGTGACGGTCGTCGGGCCGGCGCCGGCGTACATCGCGCGGCGTGCCGATCGGTGGCGGTGGAACGTCGTCCTCCGCGGCGACGACCCGGTCGCCATCCTCGACGGCGGCCTCGATGCCCCGTGGTCGATCGACGTCGACCCAGAGTCCCTCCTCTAGCCGGGACCTTCGGCATGTGCCGGGTTCGGCGGTTCATGCGACCATAGGCGCCCCAGACCGAGGAGCAGACCCATGACCGACACCACGAACCCCTCCAGCGCCGACGAGCCGACGCCGGACGAGACGACTGGCCCGACCGCGTCGACCGCGGGCACGACCGCGACCGCGATCCTCGATTCGATCCGCGATGCCGTCGACGACCTGGCCGACCGCGCCACGCCGACCGTCCGCGAGTTTTCGGCCCGCGCCGCTGAATTCGCCGCCGTCGCGGCGGATCGGGCGGCGCCGCTCGCGAAGCGCGCCGGCGAGGTGACCTCCGACGCCAGCGGCAAGCTCGCGCTGAAGTCGCGCCTCTGGGCGGCCGATATCCGTGCCTCGTTGTCGACCGACGCCGATTCGCCCGAAGAAGGATCCGCACCGAGCCCGGCCGCGACCGAGACGCCGGCCTCCCCGCCGAGCTCGACCGACGGACCGACCCCCGCCTGAGGTCGCTCCCTATACTCTGCGGTCATGAGCGTCCGCCCGATCGTCCTCCTCGGTGACCCGCGCCTCCGGCTCAAGGGCAAGCCCGTCGACAGCTTCGGCAAGTACCTGCACGAGCTGCTCGACGACCTCGCGCACACGATGCGCGATGCCCCCGGCGTCGGGTTGGCGGCGCCACAGCTCGGCGAGGCGATGCAGGCCTGCGTCATCGAGGTCGAGAGCCAGCTCTACGAGCTGGTGAACCCGCGGATCGTCCGCTCGACGGGCGACGACCGTGATCTTGAGGGCTGCCTGTCGATCCCGGGCTACGTCGCCTACGTCACCCGGCGAGAGCGGGTCTGGGTGGTCGCCCAGGATCGTCAGGGGAAGAAGATCAAGGTCGCCGGTTCGGGTCTCCTCGGGCGCGCCCTGCAGCACGAGCTGGATCACCTCGACGGCAAGCTCTACATCGACTATCTCGACTCGATGGACGAGCTGATGGCGGTCGGCGCCGGCAACGAGGACGACGCCGAGGTCCGCGAGGCGACGAGCACCCTCGCGTGACCGACGGGCGGGCCGACGGCTCGCGCGTGCGCACCGTCTTCCTGGGGAGTGGCGGGTTCGGGCGCGAGAGCCTCCTTAGGCTCGACGGCCACGACGAGGTGCGCCTGGTCGGCGTCGTCACGTCGCCGCCCCGTCCGGCCGGTCGAGGCCAACGACCGACGCCGTCGATCATCCACGGCCTCGCCGATGACCTTGGCGTCGATGCGATCCTGACGCCCGAACGGCTGCGCGACCCGGCGGCGATCGACGCCGTCCTGGCCCTCGAACCCGCGCTCCTTGTGCTGGCCGACTATGGCCAGATCGTTCCGGCCCGGCTGCTGGGCCTCGAGCACGAGGCCCTGAACCTCCACCCATCGCTGCTGCCCCGACATCGCGGAGCGAGTCCCATCCCGGCCACGATCCTGGCGGGCGACGAAGTCACCGGCGTCACGCTGATGCGCATGGACGAGGGCCTCGACACGGGACCGATCGTGGCGCAGCGGACGCTGGCGCTCAGCGGCTCCGAGACGACGCCGAGGCTCGAGGAGGTTCTCGCCGCTGTCGCCGCGGAGCTCCTCGTCGACAGCCTCGGGCCGTGGTCGCGCGATGAGCTGGTGGCCCGGCCGCAGCCGGCGATCGGTGCGACCCTGACTCGGGCACTACATCGAGAGGACGGCAGGCTGGATGCCGCTCGGTCGGCGTCCGAGCTCGAGCGGCAGATCCGCGCCTTCCAGCCTTGGCCGGGTTCGTTCGTCGATACCGTCGCCGGGCGACTGGTGGTCTGGGCTTCGAGCGTCGGTCCCAGCGCCGATCGCGCACCCGGCGTCTTCGGCGCCGTCGGTCTCGAGACCGCCGACGGCGAACTGCTCCTGCACGAGGTCCAACCGGCCGGCGGCCGGCGGATGTCCTGGGAGGCCTTCCTCCGCGGTCGCCCAGGGATCGTCGGCAGCGCTGCGCTAGCATCGGACCGTGACGGCTGATCCACGCCCCGGGCTGTCGGGGCTCGCACCGGACGCCTTTGCCGCCTGGGTCGCGGAGCAGGGCGAACCCGCCTACCGCGCCCGCCAGGTCGCCGACGCCGTGTGGGGCGGGGCGATCGGCTCGTTCGCCGAGATGCTGACGTTGCCGGCAGGCCTGCGCGAGCGACTCGAGGCCTCCTTTGCGTTCGACACCGTCGCCGACACGGAACTGAAGGTCGCCGACGGGGGGTTGACCGAGAAGGCCCTCCACCGGCTCGCGGACGGCGCGCTCATCGAATCCGTCCTGATGCATTACCCGGCCCGTCCCGGATCGCGCGAGCGACACACCCTGTGCATCTCCAGCCAGGCCGGCTGCGCGGTGGGCTGTCCGTTCTGCGCGACCGGCGAACTCGGGTTCGGGCGCGACCTGGAGGTCGCCGAGATCGTCGACCAGGTCCGCTTCGCCTCGCGTCGACTGGTCGCGGCGGGCCAGCGACTGACCAACATCGTGTTCATGGGGATGGGCGAGCCGCTGCTCAACCTCGATCGGGTCCTGGCCGCCATCGAGGCGCTCAACGACCGGCGGCGGTTCGGCCTGGGCGCCCGCCACATCACCCTGTCGACCTCCGGCGTCGTCCCCGGGATCCGCCGGCTGACCGCCCTCGGGCCGCAGTTCACGCTGGCGGTCTCGCTCCACGCGGCCCGCGACCCGCTGCGCGACGTCCTCGTCCCGTTGAACCGCCGCTGGCCGGTCGCCGAGGTCGTCGCCGCCGCGCGGGACCATGCGGCGGCCACCGGGCGCCGGATCAGCTACGAGGTCACCATGATCGGCGGCGTCAATGACACCGAGGAAGATGCCGACGCGATGGTCGACCTGTTGCGGGGCGACCACGCGCACGTCAACCTCATCCCGATGAATCCGGTCGCCCACACGCCCTGGACCGCCAGCCCGATGCCCGTCATCGAACGTTTCGCCGCGACCCTGCGGGCGGCCGGCATAGAAACGACGATCCGCCGAAACCGCGGCCAGGAGGTCGGCGCCGCCTGCGGCCAGCTGGCAGCCGAGCGGGCGGGGGAGCCGCCCGCGCCGGCGGTGGCACGCCGTCGTGCTCGGCTCGTCGCCGAGAGTGCGGCCGCGCTCCTCGGCGAACGCAGTCACGAGCCGGTCCCGGCCGGGGTGGGGGAGTAGCCGTGGCGGAAGGGCGCGCCCGGGTCGCGGCCAGCATCCTCGACGCCGACCTCTCCAACCTCGCGTACGCCATCCGGCGCGTTCAGAAGTCCGGCGCGGACCGGATCCACCTCGACGTGATGGATGCCCACTTCGTCCCGAACCTGACCTTCGGCGCAAAGACGATCAAGCACCTGCGCAGTCGGACCGAGCTCCCGTTCGACGCGCATCTCATGGTCGACGAACCCGGGCGGTTCCTCGACGAGTACCTCGAGGCGGGCTGCGACTCCATCACGTTCCACGTCGAGATCGACGAGGAGATCGCGCCGACCCTGCGTCGCATCCGGGCCGCCGGTCGGGCGGCCGGCCTGGCGGTCAAGCCGGCCACCCCGCTGTCCGCCCTCGAGCCGTATCGCGAGCTCATCGACATCGTCCTGGTCATGACCGTGGAGCCCGGCTTCGGCGGCCAGTCGTTCATGAAGGACGTGGCGAAGGAGAAGCTGCTCGCGGCGCGCGATCTGCTCAGCCACAAGGCGTTCGGCGGCGAGGTCCATGTCGACGGCGGGATCAACCGCGAGACGGCGGAATTCGCCGGCGGGCTCGGGGTCGACATCCTCGTCGTCGGCTCGGCGCTGTTCATCAAGGGCCATGACATGGGCCGCGAGATCCGGCTCATCCGGGCGCTCGCCGACGAGGGCTACCAGTACACCCTCAACAACGGTGTCCCGCCGATCCCACGCGACCTGATGATCACTTTCACCTCGCTGCCGATGCATATCGCCAAGCCGTTCATGGACGAGATCGAGGCGGGCGGCGTGCCCGTCGTGATGCTGCGTGGCGGCGGCCAGATGAACCCCGACGGCGTCCGCGACTACGACCTCCTCGTGCCGGCCTCGGCGGAGGCGATCGTCAGGGAGCGACACACCGAGGCCAAGCACCGATACGAACGCGACGCCGAGGCCTGGCGCGTTGCGTTCATCGCCGAGCACGGCGTCATCCCGCCGCCGAGCCACCCGTGAGGGCGCTCCTCCAGCGGACGACCGGCGCGTCCGTGCGGGTCGACGGCGAGGTGATGGGGTCGATCGGACCGGGGCTGGTGATCCTGCTCGGCGTCGGACCGGACGACGCCGAGACCACCGCCGACGACCTGGCGCGCAAGGCGGCCGAGCTGCGCATCTTCCGCGACGGGGACGGGCGGACCAACCTCGCGCTGCTCGATGTCGGCGGGAGCGCCCTGGTCGTGTCGCAGTTCACGCTCTACGCGGACACGCGCCGCGGTCGCCGGCCCGGGTTCATCGGTGGTGCCGCGCCCGAGGTGGCCGAGCGGCTCTACTTGCGCTTCGCCGAGGCGCTTCGAGGGCTGGGCGTGCCCGTGGCGACCGGCCGGTTCGGCGAGGAGATGGCGGTCGAGCTGGTCAACGACGGTCCGTTCACGATCTGGCTGGACACGGCCGATGGCAAAGCCTGACGCCAAGCCCGACGCCCTCCGTCGCCTGGGCGGCGGGCGCTGGGAGACCAAGGACGCTCGGTTCCAGATCGAGCCGCAGTCGGGGACGTGGGTGATCGTCGACACGACCCAGACCAATGAGTTCGGCCTGCCGCTGGTCCGCGGGCCGTATGGATCGTTGGGCGCGGCCCGCGAGGCGATCGAGGCGGCTCGCGACGAAGGGCCGGTCGAGTCGCCGCTGGCCGATCGGATCGAACAGGCCGCCCGGGAGACGCCGACGCGATCGGCGTCCACGGCAGCTGAGGTGGTCGCCGATCCCGCGAAGACACCGAAACCCCCGAAGCCGCCCGCCGGACCGAAAGCGACGCCCGAACCTGCCTGGCTTCGACCCCTTCAGGCCGGCGACCGGCGCCGCGCCAAAGCGACTGATCGCCCGCCTCGAAACGCTCGGGATCGCCGGACGCGACGGCCATCGCTCGCGCGGAGATCGTCGATCGAGAGCCCGCCCTGGCCCGACTCGCCCTTGAGCGACGACTGGGCGCCATCGAGTCTTCGACCGAGGGTGTGCATGACGCCCTGGCTGCCGCGATCGAGGTCATCCTGTCAGGCGAGGATCCCGACCTCGGCGCGACTTGGCGCCTCGAGGATGAGCACGGTCGCCGGATCGAGGGACTGGACCTCAACGATCTGGGGTGAGGCGACCACTTCGGGCCGCGTCGCGGCTGGCTATTCTCCCCACGGCTCATCGGACCGCCGCCAACGGTCCGAGGCGCCGGTTCATGCGTGGGACGACTCAGGGGCGATCGGACGGGCAGTCAGTCGTCATGTTTCAGTCGCAGGGCGAATGGATCGGCCATCGGCGGCCGGTCCGCCGGTCATAACAGTCGCCGGGTGAATATCGGACCGCGACCTTGGACCGCCCCGTGGCGGTGCGAATGCGCCCGGACATGACGAACCGGCCGCCGAGGCGACCGGTCAGCGGGCAGCGGTTACTTGGCCGACTTGAGCTGGGTGCGTCGGCAGCGGGTGCAGACGAGCGACTTGGTCGGCGTGCCCTTGACGTCGATGACGAGGGGCTGGAGGTTCGGCTTCATCTGGCGGTGGGCTCGAACGCGGTTCATCCCCGACGACTGCGGGTTGAAGCCGCCCATCGAAACCTTGCCGCAGATCGCGCAGGAGCGGGCCATGCGTGGTCCTCTGGAGGTCGAAATGGAAGGTGGGGTGTCCGGGCGGGCCCGAACGGAGCGGTAGAATAGCACACGGCCTCACGACGCCCGTGTCGTCACGAGGTCGATCGAGTCGCGCCAGGAGGAGATCGCCCGCGTGCCCACCCATCCGACACCGGGTCGATCGCTCGTGACCCGCCAGGCCATCGTCGACCTCGTCCGCGCCGCGACGGTCGGCTCGTACGGCGTGACCGGGTTCGCTGGCCGACCGCACCAACGGCTCCTCGGGCGTCTCGGCCTCGCCCAGCCGGGGATCGCAGTCCACCTCGGCGACAGCCTCGACATCGACCTGGACCTCAAGGTCGCCTACGGCGTCCCGGTCGCCGAGGTCGCACGCCAGGTCGATTCGGCGGTCCGCTACTCCGTGCAGCACGCAGTCGGGCGCGACGTCCGTCGCCTGACCATCCACATCGACGGGCTGACCTTCGGTCCGGGCGGGGCGCCGCCGTCGGTCGTCCACGCCGATCCCGGCAGCGTCGGCCTGCGCGACCTCGCTGACAGCGGGACGGACGTCGCCTGATGGCCCGTCGCGCGTGTGATGGGGCGGGCCTGCTCGCCGCGTTCCGGGCGGCGGTCGAGAACCTCGAGGCGCATGTCGACGAGATCAACGCCCTCAACGTCTACCCGGTCCCCGATGGCGACACGGGTTCCAACATGGCTGCGACGGTCCGCGCCGCGCTCGAGGAAGCCGAGGCGACCGCCGGCCAGCCCGCGGATCGCGTGGCCGCCGCCATCAGCTTCGGCGCATTGATGGGCGCCCGTGGTAACTCCGGGGTCATCACCAGCCAGATCTTCCGCGGGATGGCCGAGGGTTTGGGCGGCAAGAAGCGCTTCAACGGCCTCGATCTCGCCCACGCCCTGTCGCAGGGCGCCAAGACGGCCTATGGCGCGGTCGCCAAGCCGGTCGAGGGCACCATCCTGACGGTCATCCGCGAATCGGCCGATGCCGCCGTGATCGCCGCGGAACGCGACAACGATATCGAGACGGTGCTGACGGCGACGCTCGACGCGGCCGAGAAGTCGGTCGCGCGGACCCCGAACCTGCTGGCCATCCTGCGCGAGGCGGGCGTCGTGGACTCGGGCGGGCAGGGCATCTATCGGCTCTTCCAGGGCGCGCTGCTGCACCTCGTCGGCCAGGCACCCGCCGGAGCGGCGAGGGACCGGTCGCACGTGGGCGCCGGGGTGAAGCCGTCCACCCTGGTCGCCCACGCGGACGAGGGGTTCGGCTACGAGACGATGTACCTGCTTCAGCCGAACGGTAGCGGCAGCCTCGATGTCGACGCCATCCGCGACCACCTCGAATCGATCGGTGAATCCGTCCTCGTCGCCGGCGACAGCCGGGCGCTCAAGATCCATGTCCACAACGAGCGGCCGGACCTCATCGTCGGGTACGGCCTGAGCCAGGGCGCCCTAAGCCGGATCAGCATCGAGAACCTCGACAACCAGGCGCGCGACGTGCGCGAGACACGGGCCGCGGCCTTCACCGGCCCGGATGCGACCGAACCGCACGCGCAAGCGACCACCGCCACGACCGCGATCGCCTCCGAGGCCCCGGCCCTCGGCGTCATCGCGGTCGTCGCCGGCGATGGTCTCGCGGCGATCTTCCGCGACTTCGGCGTGGCCGCCGTCGTCCAGGGCGGACAGTCGGCCAATCCGAGCACCGGCGAACTGCTCGAGGCGATCGGCCGCGTCGCCGCTCGCGAGGTCATCGTCCTGCCCAACAATCCGAACGTCGTGCTCGCCGCGCGACAGGTCGCCGCGATGGCCGATCGCCCGGTCGTCGTCGTCCCGACGCGCAACGCCGCCGAGGGGTTCGCGGCGCTGCTGGCCCTCGACCCGAGTCTCGACGCGACCTCCAACGCTGGTCCGATGACCGAGTCGGGCCGAGCGATCCAGACCCTCGTCGTCACCGAGGCCGTCCGTGACGCGACGATCGGCGGCCGCAAGGTGAAGCGCGGCCAGACGATCGCCCTCGACCCGGACGACGGGCTCGTCGCGTCGGGGAACGATCGGGACAAGGCGGTCCTTGCGGCGGTCGCGGCCCTGACACCGGGCTTCGAACTCCTGACGCTCTTCTACGGCGACGGCGCCGATCTGACCGAGGCGGAGACGATGGCGCAGCGGATCGTGGCCGCCACGCCGGGCGTGGAGGTGGAGGTCCGTCACGGCGGACAGCCGTTCTACCGGTACCTGATCGCAGCCGAGTAGGCGTGGCGAAGGCGACCAACCCCGCACGACCGGCCCGGAAGGCCCCGACCGACCCGGTCGAGCTGCTGTCGACCCCACTGGCGCAGTCCGGGCTGACCGCCGGGGCCGCCCTCCGGCGGGCGGGGATCAGGCTCGACTTCTATACGGTTCGTGACCTGCTCTTCCACTTGCCGCGGCGGTACGACGACCTGCGCGAGATGCGCAAGCTCGGCGACCTCATCCTCGTGGCCGACGGAGACGTCGTGTCCGCCGAGGCGACGGTCGGTGACGTCCGGGTCGAACCCGGCTTCCGGGGACGGACGCAGCGGACGATCGCCCGGCTCGAGGACGACACGGGCTGGATCGATGCGACCTGGTTCGGTCGCCGGTTCATCGAACGCCGGCTCCACGTCGGCGCCAAGGTGGTCGTGTCCGGGAAGCTCAAGCATTTTGGGCGACGCCTGACGCTCGACAACCCGGAGTTCCAGGTCATCGCGGGCGAGATGGGCGAGGCCGAGCTCCTGCATGCCGGTCGGATCGTCCCCGTCTATCCGCTGACCGCAGGCCTGACGGCCATCCGCTTGCGGGCGACCATCCGCGAGGCCCTCGACAAGGCCGGCTATGCGTACCCCGAATACCTGCCCGAGACGATCGCCGCCAAGGAGGGCCTGGTGCCGATCGCGCGAGCCATCGAGGAGGCCCATTACCCCGATTCATTCGATGGCCGCGACGCGGCGTTGCGACGGCTGGCCTTCGACGAGTTGCTCGCCCTCCAGCTGGGGATGGTCCAGCGGCGCCGCCAGCGGATCCGCGATGCGGCGCCGCGGATCGAGCTGGACGGGTCGTCCGACGACCAGCTGCGGGGCGTCCTCGTCGAGGCGATCGGCGCGCGGGTGGGCCAGCCGATCGAGCTGACCGTGGACCAGGCCGTGGCGATGACCGCGATCCGCGACGACCTCGCCCGCCCGACGCCGATGCTCAGGCTGCTCCAGGGCGACGTCGGATCGGGCAAGACCGCGGTCGCCGCGTATGCCCTGGCGGCCACGGCACGTGCCGGCCTACAGGGCGCCCTGCTGGCCCCGACCGACCTCCTCGCCCGCCAGCATCTCGAGACGGTCGGTGCCCTGCTCGATGGGGTCGGGATCGGGGTGACCCTGCTGACCGGTTCGCTCAAGGCGGACGTCAAGGCCAAGGCGCTCGAGGCGATCGGATCGGGCCAGGCGCACGTCATCGTCGGCACTCATGCGCTCATCCAGGATGCCGTCTCGTTCGCCGACCTCGGCCTGGTCGTGATCGACGAGCAGCACCGCTTCGGGGTGGACCAGCGTGGCGCCCTCGAGGCCAAGGCGGGCGGGCGCTCGCCGCACGTCCTGCTGATGACCGCGACCCCGATCCCGCGGACCCTGGGCCAGGTCCTCTACGCCGACCTCGACGTCTCCGACCTCCGGACGCCGCCGGCCGGGCGCGTCCAGATCGGACCGGGATCCGCCGACCGGCCGACCTCGAGGGGACCTGGCGCAAGGTCCGTGAAGAAGCGGCGCTCGGGCATCGCACCTTCGTCGTCGTTCCGCTCATCGAGGAAGGCGCCGACGACGGCGACGGAGCGGTGGCCGCGGAGAGCGAGGCGGTCCGCCTCGGTGCGCTGCTCGATCCGCTCCGGGTCGGGATGGTCCACGGCCGGCTCAAGCCCGCCGAACGCGACGCCGAGATGACCCGCTTCCGGGACGGCGAGCTGGACGTCCTGGTCGGGACCACCGTCGTCGAGGTCGGCGTGGACGTCCCGGCCGCGACGATGATGGTCATCGAGGGCGCCGACCGCTTCGGGCTCGCCCAGCTCCACCAGCTGCGCGGTCGCGTCGGTCGCGGGACGGTCGAGTCGTTCTGCGTCCTCGTCTCCGAGTCGACCGACGAGACCGCGCAGGCGCGACTGAAGGCAGTCGCCGAGACGCACGACGGGTTCGCGCTGGCGGAGAAGGACTTCGAACTGCGGAAGGAGGGTGACGTGCTCGGGCTCGCCCAGAGCGGCTTCCCGCGGCTGCGCGTCGCCTCCCTCCAGGTCGCCGCGCATCGCGACCTCGCTGTCCGGGCGCGCGCCCACGCCGAGGCCCTGCTCGACGAGGCGGGGCGGATGGAGCCGCCACGCCCCGAGCTGACGGCGGAGCTCGAGACCGGGTGGCTGCGCCGGGTGGCCGCCGCCGAACCGGCGAGCGGGGCGTGATGGGCGACCGCCCCGAACAGGCGGGCGACGTGGCTGACGCCGGCCGGATCATCGCCGGCACGGCCCGCGGCATCCGGCTCGAGGCTCCCGGTCCGGCCACGCGGCCGCTGTCGGACCGCGTGAAGGAGACCCTGTTCGCGATCCTCGAACCGGACATGACCGGCGCCCACGTGCTCGACCTCTTCGCGGGCTCGGGGGCGGCCGGGCTCGAGGCGCTGTCGCGTGGGGCGGCGCACGTCACCTTCGTCGAGATGGACAAGGGCGCCGCCGCGGTCATCGCCTCGAACCTGGCGACGGACCCACCTCGCCGGTCCAGCGGGCGCGGATCGTCCGATCGGAGGCTCTCGCCTGGCTGCGTGGATCGGATGGCGCCGACCGCCGGTCCATTCGGGATCGTTCTCGCCGACCCGCCCTACGCGGAGACCGAACTGCTGGTGGCGACGCTGGCCGCCCTCGGATCGCCCGAGGCGCGCCTGATCCCGGGGGCACGGGTGGTCGCCAAGCACTTCTGGCGGGACGCCCCGCCGGCTCGGGTCGGGCTGCTAGCATCCGAGCGGGACCGACGCTTCGGCGAGACGATGCTGACCTTCTACCGTCGCCAGGAGGATCGATGAACACGATCGCGGTCTATCCCGGCTCGTTCGATCCGATCACCAACGGCCACCTCGACATCGTGGCGCGAGCGCTGACGGTCTTCGACACCGTGATCATCGGTGTCCTCGCCAACCCCCGGAAGACACCGCTGCTGCCGGTCGAGACGCGGATCGCGGTCATCCGCGAGGTCGCTTCGCGCCGAGGCCGGACCGCTACCTCGACCACCTCGAGGTCAAGGCCTTCGACGGTCTGACGGTCGACTTCTGCCACGCGAGTCACGCCACCGCGATCGTCCGCGGCCTCCGGGCGATCAGCGATTTCGAGTCGGAGATGCAGCTGGCCCACAACAACCGCGTCCTCGCGCCCGATCTCGACACGGTCTTCTTCATGACCTCGGTCGAGAACGGCTACGTGAGTTCGAGCCTCGTCAAGGAGATCGCGTCGTTCGGCGGCGACATCAGCGGGATGGTCCCGGAGGCGGCCCGACGAGCCCTCGAAACGGCATTCGGGAGGCCCTGACCGGGACGCTCCCGTGCGATACTTGCGGTCAGCCTGAGAGACCCGAGCCTCGCCAGCCTGGAGGGCACTCCGATCGACATCATCTTCCTCGTCGAGCGCCTCGAATCCCTCATCGCCAACGGCAAGAAGTTGCCGCTCACGACGAATGTCGTCGTCGACCAGAACGCCGCCCTCGGCCTCATCGACGAATTGCGTGTCGCCGTCCCCGAAGAGGTCCGCGCCGCCAAGCGGATCAACGCCGAGGGCGAGCGCATCATCGAGAAGGCACAGGACGAAGCCGAGCGGATCGTCGCCAAGGCCCAGGAGCAGGCCGCCTTCCTGATCGACGAGCGCGGCCTGACCCAGGCTGCGGAGGCGCAGAGCCGCGAGATCATCGCCCAGGCGAACCACGACGCGGACGACATCCGGCGCGGCGCCGACGACTACGCGGTGAGCGTCCTGGTCAGCCTGGAGGGCGACGTCGAACGGACGCTCGAGTCGATCAAGAAGGGGATCGCCCTCCTTGACGAGCGCCAGGCAGAGATCGCGAGTGAGGCCGATGCGGGCGGCGCCTCGACGGATGATCGCTGGGAGGACGTGGCGACCGAGTCGTCCAGCAGCGCGAGGTGACCGTCCCGGGACCCGGGGACGCGCCGCTCGTCTGGAACGTCGCGGGGCTGCTGGCCGACGACCCCGGCGCCGAGCGCGACTACCCGGTCGGCGGCGTCACGATCGACCCCGGCGACGGCCCGCGACTGGCGGCGCCGATCGACGGGCGCGTCCGGTTCGTTCGCACGAACCGCGGCATCCTCGCCTCCACCGACCTGCAGACGGCGCTCGCGCTCGAGTGCAGCCGCTGCCTTCGCGATGTCGTCCTCCCCGTGGCCATCCGGCTCCAGGACGAGTACCTGCCGTCGCTCGACCTCGCGACCGGCCGGCCGCTCCCGACCGACGACGAGCCCGACGTCGAGCGACTGTCGGACCATCACGAGATCGACCTGGAACCGCCGGTCCGCGACGCCATCGTCCTGGCCGAGCCGATCGCGCCGCTGTGTCGACCCGACTGCCCAGGGCTGTGCATCGTCTGCGGCGGACGTCTCGACGAAGGTGTCCACGACCATCCGGTCGACGACATCGACCCGCGTCTTGAGGCCCTCCGCGGGTTCTCCGCCGACGACGCCTGACAAGGGGACCTGTTTCGCGCTACACTCCGCCGTCGGTCCCGCCACCTCCGCCCGAGGTCCCGGCGCCCACCAACGTCAACCCGCGCATCGCATCGCGCGATGATCCGAAGGAGCCCTCGACCTCATGGGTGTACCCAAGCGACGCGTCTCGCATGCCCGCCAGGGCGAGCGCCGTGCGCACCTCGCCATCAGCCTCCCGGCGCTCGAGGAATGCTCGCACTGCCACGAGATGAAGCTGCCGCATCACGTCTGTCCGAACTGCGGTTACTACCAGGGCCGGCTCGCGGTCCAGATCAAGCCGGCCGGCGGCGACGACGCCGCGCGCTGACGCGGTGACCGAGCCGCTACCCGGGCCGGCGCCGACCGTGGCGGGCGCCGGGGTCCGCATCGCAGTCGACGCGATGGGTGGCGATCACGGCCCCTTCGAGGTCGTGCCCGCGGCGATCGACCACGCGCGAACGCACCCGGAAGACCGGCTCATCCTCGTCGGCGACGAAGCCGTCCTGCGCGGGATCGCCGGCGACCTGCCGACCAACGTCTCGATCGTCCATGCCAGCCAGGTCGTCGGGATGGACGAGCACCCCGCCCTCGCGCTGCGCGAGAAGAAGGATTCGAGCATCCTCGTCGCGGTCGACCTCGTCAGGCGCGGTGACGCGGACGCCGTGGTCAGCGCCGGTCACACCGGGGCCGGGATGGCGGCCGCGGTCCTGCGGCTCGGGCGACTGCCCGGCGTCGACCGCCCGGCGCTCGCCGTCCAGATGATCACCTCGGGCGGGCCGATGGTCCTGCTCGACATCGGCGCCAACCCCGATTCGACGCCCGAGAACCTCGTGCAGTACGCGCGGATGGGCGCGATCTTCGCGGAGCGGGTGCTCGGTGTCGCGGAGCCGCGCGTCGCCCTCCTCTCGATCGGCGAGGAGAAGGGCAAGGGCGACGCGCGCATCCAGCGAGCGACCGAGCTGCTCGATGCGTCCGACCTTCGGTTCGAGGGCAATGTCGAGGGCAAGGACCTGACCCGCCACATGGCCGACGTCGTCGTCTGCGACGCCGTCCTGGGCAACGTCGTCATCAAGTTCTTCGAGGGTCTGTCGACCCACATCTTCGACCTGTGGCGAAGCGAATTCGATCGCTCGTTGCGGGGCCGGCTGGCGTACCTGTTGATGCGCCCGGGGATCGGCCGGATCCGGACCATCTTCGACTACGAGAAGGTCGGCGGTTCGCCGTTGCTCGGGGTGCGCGGCACGGTCATCATCACCCACGGGCGGGCAAAGCGCCGGATGGTGACCTACGCCATCGAGGTGGCCGCCACGACCGCACGGACCGGCGTGCCGGCTTTGATCGCCGAATCGCTCAGCGTGACATCGGGCGGGTCGGCAGGGTCGGCCGCGTCGGCCGCGTCGGGATCGGAGGAGGTGGCATCGTGACGAGCCCGGAACTCACGGTCGGCCGGGGCGTGATCGGCGAACTCGTCCGGCTGGCGGCCTTCGAGGTCCCTGGCGTGGCGCGGGTGGGCCGCGGCGGTCCGGCCTGGCGACGACTTGTCGGGGGGCCCGCCGTCTCGGTCCGGATCCGCGACGAGCGAGTGGTGGTGCGCCTGTTCGTCGTCGCCCGCCCCGGTCAACCGCTGACCACCCTGACCGGCCAGGTCCGGAGCACCGTGGCGGCGACGGTCGAGCGCCTGCTCGGTCTCGAACTCGGGGCAGTGACCGTCCTGGTCGATGGCGTCGGCGGCTGACCGCGTTCGCGGCCGGCGGACCGGTCGCCGGCTCGCCCTGGCGGCGGTCTTCGAGGCGGAATTCGGTCAGCGGACGGCGGACGCCGTCCTGGAGCGACACCTGGCCGAGGAAGAGCGCGACGAGCAGGCCGCGATGCTGGCCCGCGAGCTGGTCGCTGCCGTCCTGGAGCACCGCGTCGAGATCGACGCGGAGATCACCCGCTGGGCACCGCAGTACCCCGTCACGAGCCTCGCGCGGATGGATCGCGCCCTGCTCCGTTGCGCCATATCCGAGGTGCTACACTCGGCCACGCCGGCCCGGGTGGCCATCGCCGAGTGGGTCGAGCTGGCACGCACCTACAGTGGAGAACCGATGCGACGCCTCATGAATGGCGTCCTCGGGAACATCGCAGCGGAGCCCAGCGGCCCCCGGCCGACGGCACCATCACCCCACTCCGAGGAGGGAGTCAGTGGCAACAACGTACGAGCGCCTCAAGAAGATCGTCGTCGAGCAACTCGGCGCCGACGAGGATGAGGTCAAGCCGGAGGCGTCGTTCGTCGACGATCTGAATGCCGACTCGCTCGACCTCGTCGAGCTCATCATGAGCCTCGAAGAGGAATTCGGGACGGAGATCTCGGACGAGGACGCGGAGAAGATCCGCACGGTCCAGGACGCCGTCGACTACATCGACGAGCGCTCCTCCTAGCCGCTCCGACGAGCGGCGGTCGGACCACGGCAGCGTGCGTCCCGCCGAAGCCGTCGCAGCACGGACGGGGCTCCCCGTCAGGGACCTCGACCTGCTCGACCAGGCACTCGTCCACTCGAGCTGGCATCACGAGCATCGCGACGCCGCGGTCGGCCACAACGAACGCCTCGAGTTCCTCGGCGACGCCGTGGTCAACCTGGCCATCTCCGAGGCGCTCTATGCCCGCCACCCCGACGAGGACGAGGGCTACTTGAGCGCCAGGCGCGCCGCCATCGTGTCGACCACGGGTCTCGCCCGCCTGGCCGGGCGACTCGATCTCGGCCAGGTGCTGTTGCTTGGCGAGGGAGAGGCGCAGCGCAGCGGCCGACGCCGGCCATCGCTCCTCGCCTCCACCTTCGAGGCGGTCGCGGGCGCCCTCTATCTCGATCTCGGGTTCGACCGGGTCGGGGCCTGGATCGTCGGGCTGGCAGAGCCGGAATTGGCGGCCGAATCGCCGATCGGCACGCTCAAGAGCCCCAAGAGCCGGCTCCAGGAATTCACCCAGCGGCGTGCCGGCAATCGACCCTCGTATCACCTCGTGGATGCCAGCGGTCCCGACCACGAACGCTCGTTCCGGATCGAGGTGTCGATCGACGGCGAGGTACTCGGGGTCGGGGAGGGGCCATCCCGTCGGGCGGCCGAGACCGCCGCCGCGGCGCAGGCCCTCGAGCGACTACGGAGCGCCGGTTCGACGACCGCCATCGACGGTCTGGGAGCATCGGCGTGAGCGACCGACCGGCCGAGCCGCGCCTGCTCGCGCTCCGAGTCCAGGGCTTCAAGTCGTTCGCCGAGCGAACGAACGTCGAGTTCGGACCCGGGATCAGCGCGGTCGTCGGGCCGAACGGGTCGGGCAAGAGCAACCTGGCCGACGCCCTGCGCTGGGCGCTCGGAGAGCAGGGTCGGGCGCTCCGCTCGCGCAAGGCGGAAGACGTCATCTGGGCCGGCTCGGAGAAGCGCGCCGCCCAGGGGATGGCCGACGTCACGCTCGTCCTCGACAACTCGGATGGCCTGCTCCCGGTCGACTTCGGGGTCCTCGAGCTCGGGCGCCGGCTGTACCGCTCGGGCGAGAACGATTACCTCCTCAACAAGAGCCGCATCCGGCTGCGCGATCTGGTCGACCTGCTGGATGCCGCCCATCTCGCCGACAACGCCTTCCTGTTCATCGGCCAGGGGATGGTCGACCAGGCACTGGCCCTCCGGCCGGAGGAGCGCCGCCCGCTGTTCGAGGAGGTCGCCGGGGTCCGTCGCCACGAGCGCCGGCGGCGTCGCGCCGAGGAACAGCTGGTCGAGTCGGAGGCGAACCTGGCGCGGGTCGAGGACATCCTCGGCGAGCTTCGACCGCAGGCGAAACGGCTGGCGGCCCAGGCCGAGCAGCAGGCCACCCGTGAATCGACGGCCGCGGAACTCGCCGACGCGCTCCTGGTCGCGATGCACGCCCGCTGGCACGACGGGGCCGGCCGCCTGGCGGCCGCGACCGCCGACCGCCAAGCGGCGCACCAGGCGGTCGAACGGGCGATGACCGACCTGGCCGCAGCCGAGGCGAGGGCAGGGGCATTGTCCGTGGAACTCGGTGCCCGGGCGGCGGTCGAGCAGGAGCGGCGCGAAGCGCACGAACGGGCGCGCGCTGCTGCTCACGGCGGCCCAACTTCGCGACGCTCGGCTGACGTCCGACCTCGAGGCGGTCGAGCGGGATCGGCGACGCCTGCTCGACGAACGGGCGGCGGCCGAGATCGAGATGACGGCCGGCCGCCGGTCGCTCGCCTCGCCGGTCCCGCCCCGCGACCTCGATCTCGAGGGGATCCTCGGCGAGGCGGAGCGGGAACTGGCGCATGCGCTGGCCGAGCTCGCCGCCCTGCGAACCACTCGCCAGGCGAAGGGGGAGGGTTTGGCGGCCCTCCGTCGAGCGGCGGCGGCCCGCCAGGCGGAGGGCGAGACGGCACGACGCCGACTGGCCGAGATCGAGCAGCGCGTTCGCGAGGAGCACGAGCAGGCCGCGGTGGCCGACGAGCGGCGAGCCACGCTCGAGGCGGAGCTCGTCACGGCGAGGACCGAGCTCGCGGCGGCGGCGGACGCCGAACGAGCCGCGTCGGCGCGGCGCGAGACGACCCGGGAGCGGGCCACGGCCGCCGACGCCGCCCGAGCGAACGCCCACGAACTCGCCGTCGGCGCGAGTGCGTCGGCTGCCGCCGCACGTGCGCGGCTCGACGCGCTGGAAGCCCACCTGGCCGAAGAGGAGACACGCGGGATCGCCCGGGCCGCGCGACGGGCAGGCGGCCGGCGTCTCGACGAGGACCTCGTGATCGATCCGCCGTTGCGTACGGCGGCCGAAGCCGCCCTCGCCGGGGCGACGCGCGCATATGTCGTGGCGGTCGACGCAGTCCCGTCGCTAGCGGGGGAGCGGGGATCGCTCCTCGTCGCCGAGCGAACCGCCGAGACGGTCACCGACGAGGCACGTGATCGCCGGTTCCGCGAGGCCCTTGACGCGTCCGGAGGTGGGACGCTCGACGTTGCCGTGCGTCGTGATGCCACCGGAGCGGCTCGCCGGATCCTGGCCCGGGCCGCCTGGCTTCCCGACCTGGCCGCCTGCCTGGCGATCCAGGCCGCGCTCCCGCCCGGCTGGATCGCCGTCCCTCGCGACGGCTCGGCGGTCGTGAGCGACATCGGCGTCTCGCTGGGAGCGGTCGAATCCGTGCTCGAGCGCCGTGTCGAGGCGACCAGGCTCGGCCAGGAGGCGGCATCGCTTGACGCCGCCGTCGCGGACCTGCGCGCGGTCGCCGTGCGGGCCGCAGCGGACGCCAAGGCCGCGTCCGATGCCGTGGAGGCGGCAGTGGCCGAGGAACGACGGGCGTCCGGTGCGCACCGAGCCTCCGAGGAGGCTGAGCGGATCGCGACGCGACAACTCGAGACGGCGATCCGTGAAGCGTCATGGCATGCCGCCCAGGCCGAACGCCTGGGGGCCGAGCTGGATCGCGCGGAACGTGCGGTCGCCGCGACGACCGACGCGACGCCGGCAGAGGATGCACCCGGCGCAGGCCTCGATGACGCCGCGGGCGACGTGGCGGCGCTCTCGGCATGGGAGGAGCGAGCCACCGAACTGCGCGCGCGCCGCGACCGACTGACCGAAGAGGTCGGTGCTCGAGACGCGACCCGTCGGGATGCCGAACATCAACGGGCGCGCGCGGAGGCCTCGACGGCGATCGCGGAGGAACGGATGGCCCGCGCCGACCGGGAGGTCGCGGCGCTCGGCGAACGTGAGCGCGCCCTGGCCGAGGAACGCGACAGCCTTCGGGCGGATCTGGCGACCTCCGCGGCACTGGAGACCACCACGCGCCTCGCCCTCGCGGAGGTCCATGCGGCCGACACCGCCGACCGCGAGCGCCTGGCGGCCGCGGAACGGGACGCGTCGGGCGCGCGCGAACGACTCCGGTCGGTCGATGCCCGACTGCGCAGCACCGATCACGTCGAGCTCGAAGCGCGGCTCGGTCTCGAGGCGCTCCACGAAAGCGTGGTCGTCGAACTCGGCGGCCTCGGTGAACTCGGGATCGCCAGCCTGCGGACCGTGACGGGAGCGGACGTCGCCGGTGCGAGCCCGTCGCACCGACTCGGTGAGGGGTCGTCGCCGCCACCCGACGACGACGCCATCTCCGACGAGGTGGCAGCGCTCGAAGCCGCGCTCGCGCAGGCCACGCCCATCTGGGCCGCCGCACCCCCGACGGAGGCCGTCCCGGGTCCGGCTCGGCTCGGCCAGCTGCGGCGACGGTTCCACGACCTGGGGGCCGTCAATCCATACGCGGTCGAGGAGTACGCGGAACTCCGGGTGCGGCTCGAGACCCTGGAGGCACAGGGAGCGGACCTCCGGTCGGCGATCAGCCGGACGCGCGATCTCATCGTCGAACTCGACACGATGATCGCCGACCGGTTCCGGACGACCTTCCAGGCGCTGGAGGCGGCGTTCTCGACCCGCTTCGAGCAGCTCTTCGGTGGCGGGTTCGCCAAGCTCTCGCTGACCGATCCGACCGACCTCGGGACGACCGGGATCGAGATCGTGGCGCGCCCTCCGGGCAAGAAGGCCCAGGCCCTGGCGATGCTGTCGGGCGGCGAGCGAGCCTTGACGGCGGTCGCCCTGCTGTTCGCGATGCTCGAGGTGCGTCCGGTCCCGTTCTGCGTCCTCGACGAGGTCGACGCCGCGCTCGACGAGGCCAACATCGGCCGCTTCGCGGAGGCCCTGCGCAGCCTGGCGAACCAGACCCAGTTCATCGTCATCACCCACAACCGCGGCACGATCGAGGCCGCCGACGCGTTGTACGGCGTGACCGTCGGCGACGATTCGGTGAGCCGCGTCATCAGCCTTCGACTCGACGAGGCGCAGGCGCTCGCCGGACGAGATCGCGCCGTCGCGACAGCGGCCGGGTAGGTTGTCGCGGTGATGTCATCGCTCGACGGGCAGCGCGGCCGTCGGTATGCATCTGAGGCATCAGAATCGCCATCTGCGAGCGTGGCCGACCCCGACTTCTGTCGGAATCCGCCCATGGCCAAGCGTGGTCAGGCTGATTCTCATGACTGGGATGCATACGACGCGACGATCGGCGTCAACCTGAGCCTGGTCTGACCCGTGCCCTTCTGGCGTCGGTCCCGCGACGAGCCCACCGAACCCACTGAGCCCACCGACCCCGAGGCGGTCGATCCCGCCTGGGAACCTGACCCGTCGGATTTCGACGACCCGATCGACGGCGGGGCTGCGGTCGACGAAGCGACCGGCGACGAGCAGGCCGACATGGTCGACACGGCGGTCGATCCGATCCTCCCGTTCGACGTGCCGCCACCGTCGGTCGTCCACATCGAGCTGCCCGCCCCCGTCCCAGTCCCCGAACCGCTCGCCCCGGCCTGGGCGGCACCGGTCCGCGACCAGGTCGAACCACCGGGTGAGGCCGCCCTGGAGGCCGGCCTGGAACGGACCCGTGGCGGCTTCATGTCCCGCCTCCGCGGCTTCCTCGGGACCGGAGGGGAGGGTCCGTCGTGGGACGACGTCGAGGAGACGCTCATCGCCGGCGACGTCGGCGCCGCCCTCGCGATCGACATCGTCGACCGTGCCCGCAAGCGCCGCGATCCCGGTGGACCGGAGGCTGCGGTCCGAGCCGAACTCGCCGCCCTGCTGGTCCCGCGTGACCTTCACTGGAGCCCGCGCTCGGCGGTCGCCGATGGTCCGGCCGTTCTTCTCGTCGTCGGCGTCAACGGCACCGGCAAGACGACGACCATCGGCAAGCTCGCCAGCCGCTACGCCGCGGAGGGCCGGTCGGTCATCCTCGCGGCGGCCGATACGTTCCGCGCCGCCGCCATCGACCAGCTGCGGATCTGGGCGGACCGCGCCAAGGTCCCGATGATCGCCCACGCCCCAGGCGCCGACCCGGGTGCGGTCGTCTACGACGCGCTGGACGCGGCGGTCGCGCGCGGAGCCGATCTCGTCATCGCCGACACCGCCGGCCGCCTCCACACCAAGTCGAACCTGATGGACGAGCTGTCCAAGGTCCGCCGGATCGTCGACAAGCGGCTGCCGGGCGCACAGCCGGAGACGATCTTCGTGCTCGATGCGACGACCGGCCAGAACGGGCTGGCCCAGGCCAAGGCGTTCCACGAGGCAGTCGGCCTGACCGGGATCGTCCTCACCAAGCTCGACTCGACGGCCAAGGGCGGGATCGTCTTCGCCATCGAGGACGCGCTCAAGATCCCGGTCCGGTTCGTCGGTGTCGGGGAGGCGGTCGGCGACCTCATCCCGTTCGACCCTGATGCCTTCGTGGCGGCGCTGTTCGCCTGACCGCGGTCGCCCTCACGCGCCCGGCGGCTGCTCCATCTCGGTCGCCACCGCGATCGCGAGCGGATCGATCGCCGGCTCGTCGCCGACGGTCTCCGGCAGCGTGACCAGCCGGCGCACCGGCGAGAACCACAGGATCGCCGCGCCGAGCAGCCCGCCGATCGGCGCCAGCCAGGAGGTCGCGCGCAACCCGATGACCTCCGCGAGCAGCCCGGCCCCGAGCGTCGCCACGAGTTGCGCGACCATCGCCGCGACCGTGAAGGTCGACGCCACGCGGCCGAGCGCCCGGTCGTGGACCAGCGTCTGGCGGACCGAGACCTCGGTGATGTCGTAGACGGTGACCGCCGAGTCGGCCACCAGTTGCTGCATCACGAGACAGCCGATGGCGATGAACGGCAGCCCGGACGGCGCGAGCGGGATGAACGCGTTGCCGATGCGGCCAGGAGCATCGCCCCGATCGCCACCGTCCCGACGCCCCACCGCTTCGTCGCCCGGGTCGCCACGACCGCGCCGATGAACGACGATGCCCCACCGACCCCCGCGACCACGCCGAGCACCGCCGGGCTCAGCTGGAGGTCGTCGAGCACGAACAGGAACCAGGTCGCGCCGAAGATCCCCCACAGCGCGGCGAGCGCCATCTGGGCCCCCACGAACGCCCGCAGGATCGGGTCGTGGCGGACCAGGCTCAGCCCGACCCGGATCTCGGTCAGGACCGGTTCGCGGTCCTCCGGCTTCGGGGGCGGAGCTTCCTCCTTGCGGATCGTGCCAAGGAGGAGCGCCGACGCGAGGTACGTCACGCGCATCGATGGCGATGGCGATCGGTGCGGTCAGCAGCTGGACCAGGAACCCGCTGATCCCGAAGGCCATGAACTCGGCGGCCGAGCCGCTGGCCGCCAGCGCGCTGTTCGCCTCGACCAGCCCGTCACGCTCGACGACCGTCGGCAGGTAGGCGTTGTCGGCGGCGTCGAAGAAGGTGGTCAGGATCGCCGCGAGCCCGGACACGATCAGGATCTGCGGGAAGCCGAGAACGCCGAGGGCGAAGGCGATCGGCACCGAGCCGAGCAGGGCCGCCCGGCCGAGGTCCGCCCAGATGAGGATCGGCCGACGTCGCAACCGGTCGACCCACGCCCCGGCGACGAGACCGAAGACGAGGGTCGACCCCGAGATCGAGGCCGCGCAGGATCGCGACCTCGAGCGCCCCGGAGCCAAGAACGAGGATGGCCGCGAGCGGCAGCGCGATCCGGGTGATGAGCGACCCGAAGATCGAGATCGTGGCCGCCGACCAGACCCGGAGGAACGCCTGGTTCCGCCAGAGTGGGGACGCGAAGGGATTCCGCACGGAGGCGGAGCATAGTGCTCCCGGGATTGCCCGACGAGGACCATCGGTCAAGGGCGGTTCGGACGGACCTGCGATACACTCCGCCTGCTCGGTGCGTCAGAACTCGCGCACCCCCCGGGACGGCCTGCCGCCGACCCGGCCCACCAACTGACGGAGTCCCACCCGAACCATGTTCGACACCCTCAGCGAGCGGCTGCGAAAGACGCTCGGCAACCTGACCGGCCGTGGCCGGATCAGCGAGGCCGACGTCGATGCCGCCATGCGCGAGGTTCGGCTGGCGCTCCTCGAGGCCGACGTCAACTTCAAGGTCGTCAAGGATTTCGTGGCCCGGGTGCGTGAGCGGGCGATCGGCCACGAGGTGCTCGACAGCCTGTCGGCCGGTCAGCAGGTGGTCAAGATCGTCAACGACGAACTGGTCGCCCTCCTGTCGGCCGGCGATCGAACCTTCCACCTGTCCGGCAACCCGGCCGTCGTGGCGATGGTCGGCCTCCAGGGGTCGGGCAAGACCACCTCCACTGCGAAACTGGCCCGCCACGTGGTGAAGCTCGGCCGCCGCCCGCTCCTCGTCGCCGCGGACCCGTACCGGCCGGCCGCCGCGGACCAGCTCGAGACGCTCGGGAAGAGCCTCGATATCCCCGTCTACCGCGCACCGGCGGGCACGCCGGTCGTCGACATCGTCAAGGGCGGCGTCGAAGCCGCCCGCCGCCAGGTTCGCGACGTGGTCATCCTCGATACCGCTGGTCGGCTGTCGGTCGACGAGGCGCTGATGGCCGAGATCGCCGCGGTCAACGCAGCGGTCAAGCCGGTCGAGACGCTCCTCGTGGTCGATGCCATGACCGGCCAGGAAGCGGTCGCGGTCGCCCAGGCGTTCGCCGCCGCGGTCCCGGTCAGTGGGCTCATCCTGACCAAGATCGACGGCGATGCCCGTGGCGGGGCGGCCTTGTCGATCTCGGCGGTCACCGGCGTCCCGGTCAAGTTCCTCGGCACCGGCGAGAAGACCGATGCCCTGGAAGTCTTCCACCCCGACCGGCTGGCGAGCCGGATCCTCGGGATGGGCGACATCATGACCCTCGTCGAACGCGCCCAGGAGCACGTCGACCAGAAGCAGGCCGCGCAGCTCGAAGAGAAGATGCGCAAGGGGTCATTCACG
Source organism: uncultured Chloroflexia bacterium (assembly GCA_963746865.1). GTDB lineage: Bacteria > Chloroflexota > Limnocylindria > Limnocylindrales > CSP1-4 > SPCO01. The sequence goes on along the minus strand of CAVVDB010000003.1, from coordinate 805,577 downwards.
CTTGACGATATGCTGGACTCGATGCAGCAGATGCAGAAGATGGGCCCGATGGGCCAGATCATGTCGATGATCCCGGGAATGGGGAATCTCGCGGGTGAGGCGCAGGCCGCCGTCGATCGGGGCGATCTCAAGCGGACCGAGGCGATCATCCGGGCGATGACCAAGGCGGAACGCCGCGACCCGACGGTTCTCAACAGCTCCCGTCGGCGGCGCATCGCCGCCGGTTCGGGAACGACGCTGCCGGATGTGAACCGGCTTGTGAAGCAATTCCTCGAGATGCAGAAACTGATGAAGCAGCTCTCTGGTGGCGGCAAACGGGCCGCCCTCGGGGCGCTGACGGGCCGGCGCTGAGCCGGCAGGAAGGTCCAGCATGAACGAACACGATCCAAACGACGTCACGACGTCGACCGATCTCGACCCGACCTCGGCCGTGCCGACGGCGGCGCCGCTGACCCCCGCCGGGGCAGCACCGACGCCGAGCTATGCCGCGCCCCAGCCACTCGAACCGGGTGTCGCTTGGGCGCCGGCCGTCCCGGTCCCGGCCAAGTCCACGCCACGGCGCGGTGGCCGGCTCCGCTGGGCCGCCGCGATCGCCGTCGTGGCGCTGGTCATCGGGGCGACCGGTGTCGTCGCCGCGCTCATCACCGGCAGCGCCGCAACGTCCACCGTCATCGGCTACGTGCCGGACAAGACGGTCGTCTATGGCGAGGTTCGCCTCGATCTCCCGGGCGACCAGCGCAAGGCGGTCGGTGAATTCCTCTCGAAGTTCCCCGGGTTCAAGGACCAGGCCTCGCTCGAGACCAAGATCGACGAGGCGCTCGATTCATTCGTCAAGAGCGCCTCGGGTGGCGACCAGACCTACACGACCGACATCAAGCCCTGGTTCGACGGGCAACTCGGCTTCAGCGTCGGGCCCCTGCCGCCGGCCGCCTCGATCACGAAGGACTCGTCCTCGCTGGAGGCAGCCCGCTACCTGGCCCTCCTGTCGATCAAGGACCCGGCGGCTGCCCAGGCGTGGTTCGACGGCGTCATCACGAAGTCCGGCGCCAAGACGACGACCGAGTCGTACGGCGGCGCGACGCTCACCATCTCATCCGCCCCGGACAAGCCAAAGGCCGCGTTCGCGGTGATCGGCGGCAAGGTCGCGGCGATCGGTGACGTCGCCTCCGTCAAGGCGGCGATCGACACCAACGGCAACAGCGGGTTCGCGGCCGAACCCGGCCCCAAGGCGGCGCTCGCCGCCTCCGACGGCGATCACGTCGGGTTCGTCTACGTCGCGGTCCGCCAACTGCTTGACTGGTCGACCGACCTGACCAAGGCCGCCCCGAGCGGGGCCGGCGGGGCCGCCTCCACCGTGCTCAGCGGCGCGCTCCTCAAGACCGTCCCGGCCTGGACCGCCTACTGGCTGAGCTTCGAGAGTGACGCGATCGTCATGGAAGCGGCGGCGCCGAAGCCGGATACGGCGATCGGCCCGACCCAGAACAGCACCTCCACGGTGGTCGAGCACGTCCCGGCCAGCGCGGTCGCCGTCTCGGTCAACAACGACTTCGGCGACACGCTCAAGCAGATGCTGGCGCTCTATGGGTCGGACCCGGCGCTCAAGGACACGGTCGCCCAGCTCGACACCGCACTCGATCTCGTGGGCGGCCCGGATGCCGCATTCGGCTGGGCCGGTGACACCGCCATCGTCGTCAACGTCGCCGGCGACACCCCGGAAGCCGGTCTGGTCATCGAACCGACCGACAAGGCCGCGGCCCGCCAGCTCCTCACCGCGCTCAAGGCCCTCATCGCGCTCGGTGGCTCGACCCAGGGCATCACCGTCCGCGACGAGTCGTATGCGGGCACGACGATCACGATCGTCGACCTCGGGGACCTCGGCAAGCTGACGGGGATGGCCGACGCCGAGATCCTTGCCGGTCCGCTGCCGAAGGGCCACGTCGAGATCGCCTATGCGACCACCGACGACATCGTCGTCATCGGCTCCGGACCCGGGTTCGTCAAGGCCGTGCTCGACACCACCAAGGCGTCCTCGCTCGCCGCGGATCCGCAGTACAAGGGGCTTGCCGACCGGGCGGGCGCCGGTACGTCCAGCGCCTTCGTCGACATCACCGCGATCCGCGGTCTGGTCGAAAAGGCCATGGTCGGCGCCGATGCCGCCGAGAAGGCCAAGTACGAGAGCGACGTCAAGCCGTTCCTCGTCCCGTTCGACGCGCTGTTCGCGTCAAGTTCGGCCGGGGGCGATCTGACCGAGTCGGTCGTCTACATCACCGTCAAGTAAGCGGGGCGCCCCAGCGTCCCGACCACCAGAGGAGGAGCACCACCACTCATGGCAGTCCGCATCAGGCTCACGCGCGTCGGCGCGCACAAGCAGCCGAGCTATCGCGTCGTCGTCGCCGACGGCCGAAGCGCCCGCGACGGGCGTTCGCTCGAAACGCTCGGTCACTACAACCCGCGCACCGATCCGACCGAGTTCGTCGTCGACGCCGACCGCGCCAAGGCGTGGCTGGCGAAAGGCGCCCAGCCGTCCGACACCGTCGAACGGCTCTTCCGACAGGCGGGCATCCTGCCCGCCGCCAAGTAGGGGTCGCGACGATGGCAGCCAAGGATCTGGTCGAATACGTGGCCAAGTCGCTCGTCGATGACCCCGACGCGGTCACCGTCGAGGTGGTCGAGGAGGACGGTGCGACCGTCATCGAACTCCATGTCGCCGAAGACGACATGGGCAAGGTCATCGGCCGCAACGGAAGCGTCGCGAAGGCGCTCCGGACGCTGCTCAAGGTGACCGCCGCCCGCGACGGCGAGCCGGTCCAGCTCGAGATCCTCTGAGCGACGACGAACGGCTCGTGGTCGCCCTCGTGCGGGGCGTCCACGGGCTGAACGGCGCGATCCGCGCGGAGGTCCTCACGGACCGTCCGGAGGATCGCTTCGTCGCCGGTCACGCCCTCTTTCGCGAGGGAGATGACCGTCCACTGACGATCGCGAGCGCGGAGGCCATCGTGGATGGCCCGGGCTGGCGGATCAGGTTCCGCGAGATCACCTCGCGCGACGGCGCCGACACCCTGCGCGGCGTCTATCTCGAGTCGGCCGTCCGGCCGGACGAGGACCTCGCCCGTGGGTCGTATTACTGGCACGAGGTCATCGGTTGCGCCGTTCGTGGGGTCGACGGCGCCGAGCTCGGGACGGTCAAGGACATCTACCGGATCGGCGAGACCGAGGTCTTCACGGTCGACGGCGGTCCGGTCGCCAGCTTCGACCTGCCGGCGGTCCGTGCCTTCATCCGGATCTTCGCCCCGCGCCGCGGCGAGATCGTGGTCGACGCCGATTTGCTCGACCTTCGGCCATCGAAGTCGAGAACGCCGGACCCGGACCGACCGAAGGCCCCGCGTCGCCGGACGCGCAAGCCGGGTGCGCCGGCCACGCCTCCATCCGAACCGGGCGCCGGGTCATGACCCTCGAGATCGAGGTCCTGACGCTCTTCCCGGCGATGGTCAAGGGGCCGCTGGCCGAGAGCATCCCGGGCCGGATCCAGGAGCAGGGTCTCGCGACCATCACGATCCGCGACCTGCGGGACTGGGGCCTCGGGCGTCACCGCTCGGTCGATGATGCGCCGTACGGCGGCGGAGCGGGGATGATCCTTCGGCCGGAGCCGGTCGCCGCCGCCCTCGACGACCTCCGGCGTCCCGATTCGGTCGTCATCCTGCTCGATCCGGTCGGCGAGGTCTTCCGCCAGGCGCGGGCCGCGGACCTTGCCACGCGGTCGCATCTCATCTTCGTCTGCCCGCGCTACGAGGGAGTCGACGAGCGGATCCGCTCGCTGGTCGATCTCGAGCTGTCGATCGGCGACTATGTCCTGACCGGGGGCGAACTCCCCGCGCTGGTCGTCATCGATGCGGTCATCCGGCTGCTTCCGGGCGCGATCGAGGTCGCGTCCGTGGCCGACGAGTCCTTCTCCGACGGCTTGCTCGAGTATCCGCAGTACACCCGGCCGCCCGTCTTTCGCGGGATGGAGGTGCCGGCCATCCTGACCTCGGGCGATCACGGCGCCGTCGCGCGGTGGCGGCATGAGCAGGCGATCATCCGGACCCGGGAGCGCCGCGCGGACCTCCTGCCCGAGACGGAAGCGCCGGCCGCCCGACTGACGCGCCACGAGGCCGTGCTATACTCCGCCGCCGACGCCCGTCCGCGTCGCTTCCGATGTCCCGCCCTGCAGCCACGGCTGCCCAGATGAGTCAGGAACCCGCCCGTGACCGTGCTCGACGAGATCGTCAAGGACCAGCTTCGAACCGACCTGCCCGAACTCGCCACCGGCGATACGGTCAAGGTGTCGGCCAAGGTCGTCGAGGGCAACCGCGAGCGCATCCAGGTCTTCGAGGGGACCGTCATGCGGCTGCGCGGTGGCGGGATCACGCGCTCGATCACCGTCCGGCGGATCGCGTCGGGGGTCGGTGTCGAGCGAACGTTCAAGATCAACAGCCCGCGGATCGAGAAGATCGAGGTCGTCCGTCACGGCGTCGCCCGCCGCGCCCAGCTCTACTTCCTGCGCGACCGGGTCGGCAAGGCCGCGACCCTTCGCGAACGCCGCACGAACGGCTGATCCCGGAGCGGACCGACCGGTCCGTCGCCCGAGCCCCCACCCGACCCCGCCGAACCGGCGGGGTCGTTCGATTCCGGTAGGCTACGGATCGATGGCACCGATCGTCCCGACCCTCCGCCACGAGCGCCGACTCTGGAACGAGGGCCTCGAGCGGGTGGTCGGTGTCGACGAAGTCGGGGTGGCGCCGACCTGCGGGGCGGTGGTCGCCGCCGCGGTGATCATGCGGCCCGGCTGCCATCGCATCCCGGGAGTGCGTGACTCCAAGACGTTGTCCGCCGGGCAGCGCGATCGCCTCGCGCCGTTGATCCGCGCCCGGGCGATCGCCGTCGGCGTCGGGGCCGCGTCGGTCCGCGAGATCGACCAGCTCAACATCTACCACGCCACGCATCTGGCGATGCGCCGCGCGATCGCGCGGGTCGGCGGGCATGACCACGTCCTGGTCGACGGCAACCGGATCGCGGGGTTCGAGGCGCAGGTCGGGCCGTATTCGAACATCGTCGACGGCGACGCCAAGGTCTACTCGATCGCCTGTGCATCGGTCGTGGCCAAGGTGATCCGCGACCGGATGATGGAGCGGCTGGCGGTCCGCTATCCGGGCTACGGCTGGGAGCGGAACCAGGGGTATGCGACGCTGGAGCACCGCCTCGCCATCCGCGAGCTGGGATTGACGCCCTTCCACCGGCGGTCGTTCCTGGCGCTCCAGCGGACGCTGGCCGGCGACCAGCTGTCGCTGGACCTGCTGGGGGACCCTGGAGCGTCCGACGCGACCCACGCCCTGCTCGAGCGCGAGCTGGTCCCGGTCATGGCCGACGACGCGATGCTCGACGCTCTGGACCTCGCGTCGCTGGAGCTGACCGCCCCATAAGTCGCAGATAAGAGCTCGCTGCGACGATGGACCGATGGCCGACCGATCCGACGAGCCGACGCGAACGTCGGCGCAGCTGGCGGGTGATGCCGCCGAGACGCTGGTCGCGGCGCGCCTCGCGGAAGCCGGTTGGACGGTGCTGGCCCGGAACGTCCATATCGGCCGCCACGAGCTCGATCTCGTAGCGGTCGACCCGGGTCCGCCCGCCGCGCTCGTGATCGTCGAAGTTCGCTGGCGAGGCGGGTCGCGACTTCGGATCTACCGGAGGAGACGGTGGATCACCGCAAGCGGGTCCGCGTGCGGTCGGCTGCCTACGGGCTGCTGGATCGAGGGACCCTGCCGGATGGTTCGCCGGTGCCGCGGCTGCCGCTCCGGTTCGACCTGGTCGTCGTGGAACCGGGCGACCGGGTCCGCCACCACCGGCACGCCATGTAAAGGCTCGGTCGCGGGCGGCTCCTGCGGGACCCGTGCTACACTCCCGCCCGGTCCGGGGCCTGACCCCGAGCCACCAACGATCAACGCCCGTGCCTCGAGGCACGGAGCACACACGCGGACCGTTCCCGACCGGGACGGTGCCGGCAGGGCCCACGGCCCACCGGCCCCCGGCGACGTGGTCCGCGGAGGAACGAACCGACAGGAGGTCGCTCACCGTGCCGTCCGTTTCGATGCGGCAGCTGCTCGAGGCCGGAGTCCACTTCGGCCATCAGACCCGCCGCTGGAATCCCAAGATGAAGCCATTCATCTTTGCCGAGCGCAATGGGATCCACATCATCGATCTCGCCCAGACCGTCCAGCGCCTGGACGTCGCCCTCGAATTCGTCCGCGAGACCGTCGCCCGTGGCGACCAGGTCCTCTTCGTCGGGACGAAGAAGCAGGCCCAGGAGCCGGTCGCCCAGGAGGCGACCCGCGCCAACCAGCCGTACGTCAACAAGCGCTGGCTGGGCGGGCATGCTGACCAACTTCGTCACGATCAAGAAGCGGATCGGGCTCCTCGAGCAGCTCGAGGCCCGCCAGGCCAACGGCGACTTCGAGCGGATGACCAAGAAGGAAGCCGCCAAGCTGACCGAGGAGATGGTCAAGCTGCAGGGCACCCTCGGCGGGATGCGCAAGATGAAGCGGCTGCCGGGTGCCATCTTCATCGTCGATCCGCACCGCGAGCGGATCGGGGTGACCGAGGCCAACAAGCTCGAGATCCCGGTCGTCGGCACCGGCGACACGAACGTCGACCCCGACGAACTCGACTTCATCATCCCGGCCAACGACGATGCCATCCGGGCCATCCGGCTGCTGTGCACGCTGGTCGCCGATGCGGCCATCGAGGGCGCCCGAGAGCGCTCCGCCCGGAGCGCCACCGAGCCCGACCAGGCCGAGGCCATGGCGATGCCGGAGACCGAGGACGAGGAACCCGGCGCGACCGACGAACTCGTCGCCGCCCTCGCCGGCGGCGCCGCCCTCTCGTTCGAGCCCGATGTCGACGACGAGGACCTGCTCCCCGGCGATCGCATCGCACGAGCCGAGGCCGCGGTGGCCGAGGCGGTCCCCGAAGCCACCCCCGAGGAGATCGCCGCGGAGCTTGCCCGCGAAGCGGCGGAGAAGATCGAGGACGACGGACCGGCTGGCGTCGCCGCGGGCTGATCCACCGCCGGACCGCCGGCGGACACCACGAACCACACCCCGAGATCGGTCCGCGCGCACGCGGGCCGACGCGAGACAGGAGAACGAACAGGCATGGCGGACATCAGTGCGGAGCTCGTCAAGGAGCTGCGCGAGCGGACCGGCGCAGGGTTCATGGACTGCAAGCGCGCCCTGATCGAGGCGGACGGCGACCTCGACAAGGCGACCGGGATCCTGCGCGAGCGCGGCCTGGCGGCAGCCGCCAAGAAGGCGGGTCGCGACGCCCGGGAAGGCCTCGTCTCCAGCTACATCCACACCGGCGGCCGGGTCGGCGTCCTGATCGAGGTCAATTGCGAGACCGACTTCGTGGCTCGCACCGATGAGTTCCAGAAGCTCGTCCGTGACCTCGCGGTCCAGGTCGCCGGGCTGGCCCCGCTGTACGTCGATGTCGAGCGCATCCCGGCGGCAGACCTCGCCGCCAAGCAGGCCGAACTGCTCGCCGACGAGGCGACCCAGAAGAAGCCGGAGAACATCCGACCGCAGATCGTCGAGGGCCAGCTCAAGAAGTGGTATTCGCAGGTCTGCCTGTATGACCAGCCGTTCCGCGACGAGGAGCGGACCGTCCGCGAGCTGATCACCGAGAGGATCGCCACGATCGGCGAGAACATCCGCGTTCGGCGCTTCACCCGCTACGCGCTCGGGGAGGAGCTGTGACCGACCCGGCCCCGGCCGCCGCTCCTGCCAAGCCCCTCCGCTACCGGCGGATCCTGCTCAAGCTGTCCGGTGAGGCGTTGCTCGGCGACCGCCAGTACGGGGTCGACCCGGCGGTCTGCGTGTTCATCGCACGGCAGGTGGCCGAGATCCACGCGATGGGCGTCCAGATCGGGATCGTCGTCGGCGGGGGCAACATCTTCCGAGGCCTCGCCGCCTCGGCCCGCGGGATGGATCGGGCGACGGGCGACTACATCGGCATGCTGGCCACGGTCATGAACGGCCTGGCGCTCCAGGACGCCCTCGAGCGAGCCGGGGTCCCGACCCGGGTGATGACCGCCATCGCGATGAACGAGGTGGCCGAGCCGTACATCCGCCGCCGGGCGATCCGACACCTCGAGAAGGGTCGCGTCGCGCTGTTCGTGGCCGGGACCGGCAACCCGTACTTCACCACCGACACGGCGGCCGCCCTGCGCGCCGTCGAGATCAACGCCGAGGTCCTGCTCAAGGCGACGAAAGTCGACGGCGTCTACGACAAAGACCCGATGGCGCACGCCGATGCGCAGCGCTACGCTCACCTCGACTACGCCGATCTGCTCCGTGACCAGCTCAAGGTCCTCGATGCGACCGCCGTGAGCCTGTGCATGGAGAACGACCTGCCCATCGTGGTCTTCGATCTCAATCGTCCGGACAACATCACGCGGGTCGCCGCCGGCGAACCGGTCGGGACCCTCATCTCGGGCGCTTCGGGCGCCGCCGGAGGTGCCCCAGCATGAGCAGCGAGATCCTTGTCGACGCCGATCACAAGATGGCTCGCGCGGTCGAGGCCATGGAGCGGGACTTCCAGGGGATCCGGACCGGGCGCGCGTCGACCTCGCTGGTCGAGCGGATCCACGTCGAGTACTACGGCACGTCGACCCCGCTCAACCAGCTGGCCGGGATCACCGTCCCGGAGCCGCACCAGATCGTCATCCAGCCGTGGGATCGCGGCGTCCTCGGCGCCATCGAGAAGGCGATCACCAAGAGCGACATCGGGCTGATGCCCAACGTCGACGGGACGGTCGTCCGGCTCAATATCCCGCCGCTCACCGAGGAACGTCGCAAGGACCTGGTCCGAGTCGTCCACAAGCGGATGGAGGAGGCCCGGGTCGAGATCCGCAACCTCCGCCGCGACGCCGCGGACCACCTCAAGAAAGAGGAGCGCGACGGCCAGGTCGGGACGGACGAGGCGCATCGACAGCTGGAGACCCTCCAGAAGACGACCGATCGGCACATCGCCGACGTCGACCGCGTCGGAGCGTTGAAGGAACAGGAGGTCCTCGAGGTCTAGTGGCTCGCGCACACCTCGCCAGGCCGACCGACGCGCCGCCGACGGCGCATGAGGCGTCGTCCGGTGGTGAGGCCGGGACGGCACCGGCCATCCCGCCCGGCGAGACACCGCTCCTGCCCGAAGACGAGCTCCCGCGCCATGTCGCGATCATCATGGACGGCAACCGCCGCTGGGCTCGGCTGCGCGATCTTCCCGAGCTCGATGGACACGCCGCCGGCGTGGAGGCGATCCGAGCCCTCCTCCGCCACGCGGTCCGACGCGGCGTCCCGGTGATGACCTTGTACGCCTTCAGTCGCGAGAACTGGGCCCGCTCGGACGAGGAAGTGACCGGACTGTTCGGCCTGCTGGAGGCGGCGATCCGGAGTGAGACCGACGAGCTTCGCGCCCAGGGCGTCCGCATCCGCTTGCTCGGCCGGCTCGACGAGCTTCCCGACGCGACCCGCACGTCGATCGGCGAGGCCCTCGATGCGACCGCCGGCGGAGAGCGCCTGCAACTCAACATCGCGTTCAACTACGCCGGACGGACCGAGTTGGTGGATGCATTCCGTCGCCTCGCCGCCAGCGGCGTCCCTGCCGACGCCATCGACGAGAGCGCGATCAGCGCGGCGCTCTATACGGCCGGACTGCCCGACCCCGACCTGGTCATCCGGACCGGTGGGGAGCAGCGGCTCTCGAACTTCCTGATCTGGCAGTCGGCCTATGCCGAGTTCTACACGTGCGACGCCCTGTGGCCCGATTTCGGCCCGGACGCCTTCGACGCTGCGCTCCTCGAATTCGCCAGCCGCCATCGCCGTTTCGGCCGCTGACGCAGGGACACGCAGATGCGTCAGCGAGCGATCAGTGCCGCCGTGCTCGTCCCGATCCTGTTGGTCGTGCTCGCCCTGGGCGGCGTCGTCCTGGCGGCGGCCGTGGCGCTCATCACGGTGCTCGCCGCCGTCGAGGTCTTCCGGCTCCTGCGGGCTGCGGGGTACGGCCCGTTCGTCGGACTCGGGACGGCGCTCGCCCTCGTCGTCGTCCTCGATGCCGCATTCCCCGAGGTCCTCGACGGGAGCGGCCTGCTGCTAGTGGCCGTCGGCATCGTGCTAGTGGCGGTGGCGGCCTTCACCAAGGTCGATCCGCACGACGGGCTCCAGACCTGGATGTCGACCATCTTCGGCGCGCTCTACATCTCGCTCCTCGCGTTCATCATCCGGCTCGGCCATGCCGCCCCCGCCGTCCCCACCGATGCACCACTCAGCGCGATCGGCGCCGAGCGGGGCTGGCTCCTGCTCCTGATCCTCGCGGTCTGGTCGTATGACACCGGCGCGTTCCTCGTTGGCAAGAACCTCGGGCGGACGAAGTTCCTGACCCATATCTCGCCGTCGAAGACGATCGAGGGGCTGGTCGGCGGCGTCGTCGCGACTACGGTCGTGGTCGCGATCCTGCTCTGGGGGCTCGGCCAGAACCCGATCCACGCGCTCGTCCTCGGTCCGCTGACGGCCCTCGCCGCCCAGGCCGGCGACCTGGCCGAGTCGGTCATCAAGCGGGCGGCCGGGGCGAAGGATTCCGGCACGCTCATCCCCGGCCACGGCGGGATGCTCGACCGCGTGGATTCGTTCGTCTTCGCCGCGCCGGTGGTGACCCTGTATGTCCTCGCCCTCATCCGCTGACCGAGGCGGGGGAGGGGACCGGGCACCGCGCCGGGTCGCCCTCCTCGGGTCGACCGGATCGATCGGTCGCCAGGCCGTCGAGGTCCTCGAGGCGCATCCCGAAGCCTTCTCGGTCGTCGCCCTGGCGGCCGGATCGAACGCCGGGCTCCTGGCGGAACAGGCGGCCCGGCTTCGACCGGCGGCCGTCGCGCTCGGCGACGGCGCGGGCCGTCGTCGGCCTTGACCTGCCGCCCGGCACGGAACGGGTGGGCGGCACGGACGCGCTGGAGTCCCTGGCGACGCGGGACGACGTCGACCTCGTGGTCGTCGGGACCGGCGGGATCGTCAGTCTTCGACCGGTCCTCGCCGCGCTGCGCGCGGGCAAGGTCGTGGCTACGGCCAACAAGGAGACCCTGGTCGCCGGCGGCCATCTCGTCATGCCGCTCGCCCGCGGGCTTGCCGCGGCCGTCGCGGAGACTCGGCCGGCTGACCCGTACGCGAGTCCGCTGGCATGGCTGCGACCCGATCGACTCGGAACACTCAGCGCTCTGGCAGTGCCTCGTCGGCGAATCGATGGCCACGGTCGACGCACTCATCCTGACGGCCTCCGGCGGGCCGTTCCTCGATGCGAACGCGGAGGTCATGGCCGCCGTGACGCCCGAGCAGGCCCTCCGCCACCCGACCTGGACGATGGGCGCCAAGATCACGATCGACTCGGCGACGCTCGTCAACAAGGGCCTGGAGGTCATCGAAGCGCACTGGCTGTACGATGTCGGCTACGACGCCATCGAGGTGGTCATCCATCCCCAGAGCGTCGTGCACTCCGCCGTCCGGTTCGTGGACGGCTCCCTCAAGGCCCAGCTGGGCACCCCCGACATGAGACTTCCGATCCAGTACGCGCTGACCTACCCCGACCGCCGACCGTCGCCGGCCGCACCGCCTGACCTGATCGCCGCCGGGCGGCTCGACTTCCGGGCGCCCGACGAGACCCGCTTTCCGGCGCTCCGGATCGCCCGCGAAGCCGGACGGATGGGACCGCGCGCCTCGGCAGCCCTCATCGCCGCCGACGAGGTGGCGGTCGCCCGATTCCTCGACGGGTCCCTGGGCTTCACCGGGATCCCGGCCCTCCTCGAGGCGGCCGTGGCCCGGTTCGGGGGAACCGGCGACGCGACTCCCGACGTCGAGGAGCTCGTCGCCCTTGACGCCGCCGTTCGAGCGGCCTTCCTGCATGCCCAGTTCGGAGTACCTGCGTGACCGGTTTCATCCAGTCGATGATCACCATCGTCCTGTTCATCCTGATGCTCGGGATCCTCGTGGTCATCCACGAACTCGGCCACTTCTTCGCCGCGCGAGCGGCGAGAGTCCGGGTCCTCGAGTTCGGCGTCGGCTTCCCGCCGCGGGCCAAGGTGCTGCGATCCAAGGGCGAGACGCTTTACACGCTCAACTGGCTGCCGATCGGCGGCTTCGTGAAGCTGGAGGGCGAGGACGGCACCGACGCCGACGATCCGCGCTCGTTCTCGTCGCAGCGATACGTCACCAAGATGCTGATCCTCGTGGCCGGCGTCGCCATGAACGTGGTTCTTGCGTTCGCGATCTTCACCGGGATCGCGCTCTATGGCGATCCGGCGGTCGGCGTGAAGGTCGGGGCGGTCCAGGACGGTTCGCCGGCGGCTGCGGCCGGCATCGCAGCGGACGACACGATCGTCAGCATCAACGGGCAGACCTATGCCGCATTCGGCCGTGTCAGGCCCGTCGATGACTTGCAGGCGCACGCCGGCGAGACCGTCACCCTGGGCGTCAAGGCGCCGGACGGGACGATCGAGCAGGTCCAGGTCACGCTGCGTCCGCGCAGCGAGATCGATGCATCGCACGGCGCGCTCGGCATCTCGATCTCGCAGGCGGCGGTCCTGCCCGATCCGATCCACTACAGCCTGGGCGAAGCCGTCCAGATCGGCGCCCAGCGCACGGTGGATGCCCTCGGCCTGATCGTCGGCGGTCTCGGCAGCCTCGTCGCATCCGTTGTGGCAGATCCGACCGCCCCGCCACCGGTTTCCGGGCCCGTCGGGATCGCGGCCAGCATCGGTGATGTCTTCTGGCAGCTCGGCCCGCTGTTCACACTGTATGTAGCGGGTGTCCTGTCTGCGAACCTGGCCGTCGTGAATATCCTGCCCTTCCCACCGCTGGACGGCGGCCGGATGCTGATGATCACCCTCAAGCGCCTGTTCGGAGCGCGGATCAGCGTCCGGGCCGAGCAGCTGACCTACATGGTCGGCTTCGTCTTCCTGTTTGCCTTCCTGATCTGGGTCACGTCATTTGACATCGCAAAACTGGCCGGAGGCTCCTGACGGTCCGATGAGCGGCCCGGACGCCCTCCGCCCGCGGCGTCGCGCGACGGTCAGCGTCGACGTCGGCGGCGTCCTCGTGGGGTCGGCGCACCCGGTCGTCGTCCAGTCGATGACGAATACCGACACAGCCGACGCCGACGGGACCGCCATCCAGGTCGCCCGCCTGGCGCACGCCGGATCGCAACTCGTCAGGGTCACCGTCAACTCGGACGAGGCCGCCGCAGCCGTCCCGGAGATGGTCCGCAAGGTGCGCGGCCTCGGCGTCGACGTCCCGATCATCGGCGACTTCCACTACAACGGCCACAAGCTCCTGGTCGACTACCCGGACATGGCCGCGGCGCTCGCCAAGTACCGGATCAACCCCGGCAACGTCGGCGGCAAGCGGCACGACGAACACTTCACGACCATCATCAAGGTCGCCAACGACAACGGCGTTCCGGTCCGGATCGGGGTCAACTGGGGCTCGCTCGACCAGGCCATCCTGACCGAGTTGATGGATGCCAACGCGGCGGCCACCGAGCCGCGTGACGCCCGCGACGTGATGATCGAGGCGATGCTCGAGTCGGCGATGCGCTCGGCCGAGCTGGCCGAGGCGACCGGGATGCGCCACGACCGGATCATCCTGTCGGCCAAGGTGTCGGGGGTGCGCGACCTCGTCGACGTCTACCGCCTCCTCGCCGCCCGGAGCGACTACCCGCTCCACCTCGGGCTGACCGAAGCCGGGATGGGCGACAAGGGGATCATCGCCTCGACCGCCGGGCTGGCGATCCTGCTCAACGAGGGGATCGGCGACACGATCCGCGTGTCGCTGACGCCCGAGCCGGGCGCGCCGCGCGAGCGCGAGGTCGAGGTCGCGCAACAGGTCCTCCAGTCGATGGGCCTTCGGTCCTTCCTGCCACAGGTCTCGGCCTGCCCCGGCTGTGGCCGGACGACCTCCACGTTCTTCCAGGAGATGGCGCAGCAGATCCAGGGCTACCTCAAGGAGCAGATGCCCGTCTGGCGCGAGACCCATCCGGGCGCCGAGGAGCTGCGCGTCGCGGTCATGGGCTGCGTCGTCAACGGCCCGGGGGAGTCGAAGCACGCCGACATCGGGATCAGCCTGCCGGGCACGTTCGAGGAACCCGTCGCGCCGGTCTTCATCGACGGGCGCCTCGATCGCACGTTGCGTGGCGACGGCCTCGTCGCCGAGTTCATCGACATCCTCGAGGCATACGTCGCGCAGCGGTTTCCGACCCCCGTCTGACGCATCATTGCTTGGTTCGACGACGAGGTCGTCGCCCCAGATGCCCTTCGGCTGCATCAACCTGGGTGGCCGAGCCCGACGGTGATGCAGCCTACGTGCATCGGGAATGGAGCAGCCGCCAGCACGGCCGTGCCCTTGGCCGTCCACGCTCCCGGGTGTATACTCCGCGGCAACTGAACGGCCGCTCCGTGACGTGGGTGACCCCCACGTTACTTTTTTGAGCGTCCGCAACCGAACACGCACAACGAACGGAGGTCATCGTGAGTCGAGACTTCGTCGGTGCCCTCCTCCAACTCAATGCCGAAAAGCAGATCTCGCGCGAGCAATTGATCGGCGCCGTCGAGGACGGCATCCAGTCGGCCTACCGGCGGGTGGCCGGTGACGAGGACATCCACGTCCGGATCGATGCCGAGACCGGCAAGATCCGCGTCTTTCGCGCGCGCCGCGTGGTCGGCGAGATCGAGGACGAATTCACCGAGATGACCATCGACCAGGCGCGGGCCATCCAGCCGGGCGCCGACCTCGGCGACCTCGTCGAGACCGAGCAGCTCGATGGCGACGTCTTCGGCCGGATCGGCGCCCAGACCGCCAAGCAGATCGTCCTGCAGCGGATCCGCGAGGTCGAGCGCGACCAGGTCTTCGACCAGTTCGCCAGCCGCGAAGGCGAGCTGATGACCGGCACCGTCAACCGTGTCGAGCCGCGCGCGATCATCCTCGACGTCGGCAAGAACGTCGAGGCGATCCTGGCCACGACCGAGCAGTCGACCCTCGAGCACTACCGGATCGGCCAGAACGTCAAGGCGTTCGTGCTCGAGGTCCGCCGCTCGACCAAGGGCCCGCAGATCTTCGTCAGCCGCACCCACAAGGGCTTCCTCAAGCGCCTGTTCGAACTCGAGGTCCCCGAGATCCACAGCGGGACCGTCGAGATCAAGGCGATCGCCCGGGAAGCCGGCAGCCGCTCCAAGGTCGCGGTCGCTTCCCGCCAGGAGGGCCTCGACCCGGTCGGCGCGACGGTGGGCCAGCGTGGCGCCCGCGTCCAGGCGGTCGTCGCGGAGCTTTCAGGCGAGAAGATCGACGTCATCCCGTGGAGCGACGACGCCAGCGTGTTCGTCGCCAATGCGTTGAGTCCTGCGCAGGTCATCTCGGTCGACATCGACGAGGAGCACCGCATCGCGAGCGTCACCGTGCCGGAGCGGATGCTCTCGCTGGCGATCGGTCGTGAGGGGCAGAACGCCAGGCTCGCCGCCCGCCTGACCGGCTGGCGGATCGACATCCGCAGCGACGTCTCGGTCGCCGAGGCGAAGGCCGCCGCGGCCGATGCCGCGACGGTCGCGCCGGTCGAAGCGCCCGAAGCGCCGGCGCCCGAAGCACTCGTGGACGCTCCTGGCGAAGCGCCGGCATCCAAGCCGAAGCGCGTGACGAAGAAGACCGCTGCCGCAGCTGCGGCTGCCGAAACGGCAGCAGCGACCGAAGTCGCCCCCGCTCCCGAGCCCGAGGCCGTGGCCGCGCCACCCGCCAAGCCGAAGCGCGCGTCGAAGAAGACCGCCGTGCCATCCGAGGAGGTGGCGTCGTAGGCCGGGTGGCGAGGACGGTCGCCCCGCGGCGCGTCCCGAATCGAACCTGCGTCGCCTGTCGGACCGTCCATCCGAAGCGAGACCTCATGCGGATCGTCCGGACCCCGGTCGGGGAGGTCATCGCCGACGAGACCGGGCGCGCTGCCGGACGCGGCGCCTACGTCTGCCGGACCGCCGACTGTCTCGACAAAGCCATCACCAAGGGCGCCCTGAGTCGGGCGCTCAAGACCTCGCTCCCGGCCGATCTGCGAACGGCGCTGGCAGGGAGCCTCACGATCACGACCACACCGACTGAAGGAGGAGCCCGTGGCCAGGAGTAGGAGCGGCACCCGCGGCCGTCGCGGGCCGCGCAAGCCGCCGCGCCGCGACGGCACGTTCAACGGATCGGGCGTCCAGACGCTCGATCCGCGCGAGCGCGGCCCGATCGAACTGCCCGGCACGATCACCGTCAAGGAGCTCGCCGAGCTGCTGGGCGTCAACCCGGCGGACATCATCCGCGAGCTGATCAAGAGCGGGATCTTCGCCACGATCAACCAGTTGATCGACCGTGACACGGCGTCGCTCGTGGCCGGCGAACTCGGCTACGAAGTCGCTGAGACCGAGGCCGCCGGCGGCGGCGGGGCCGACGAGGCCGACAGCCAGGTCGCCGAGGCGACCAAGGAGGTCCTCTACGAGGAGGACGATGCGGCGCTGCTCCAGCCCCGCGCCCCGATCGTGACCGTCATGGGCCATGTCGACCACGGCAAGACGAGCCTCCTCGACGCGATCCGGACGACCGAGGTCGCCGCTGGGGAGCGTGGTGGGATCACCCAGCACATCGGCGCCAGCGAGGTCACCCACGACGGCAAGCGGGTCGTCTTCCTCGATACCCCGGGTCACGAGGCGTTCACCGCGATGCGCGCCCGTGGCGCCAAGGTGACCGACATCGCGGTCGTCGTGGTCGCCGCGGATGACGGGGTCATGCCCCAGACGCTCGAGGCGATCAGTCACGCGAAGGCGGCCAAGGTCCCGATCATCATCGCGCTCAACAAGATCGACAAGCCCGACGCCAACGCGGACCGGGTCAAGACCGAGCTGACCGAGGCGGGCATCGTGGTCGAGGAGTACGGCGGCGACGTGCCGCTCGTCCCGGTCTCGGCCAAGACGCGGATCGGGCTCGACGAGCTGATCGAGATGATCCTGCTCGTCGCCGACCTCCAGGAGCTCAAGGCCAACCCGAAGCGATCCGCCATCGGCACCATCGTCGAGGCGAAGCTCGACAAGGGCCGCGGCCCGGTCGCGACGGCGCTCGTCCAGACGGGGACGCTCAAGGTCGGCGACATCATCGTCGTCGGCGAGACGTTCGGGCGCGTGCGCGCGCTGGAGAACGACCTCGGCAAGCGGGTCACCAAGGCCGGGCCGTCGAGCGCGGTCGTCATCCTCGGCCTGTCGGACGTCCCGCAGGCCGGCGACATCCTGCGCGTCGTGAGCGACGACAAGGAAGCCCGCACGATGGTCGAGACTCGCAAGGCAGCGGCCGCCGCCAAGACCGGCGACGGCAGTGGTCGGGCGACACTGGAGGACCTCTACAGCCAGATCCAGGCCGGCCAGGCCAAGGAGCTGCGGATCATCCTCAAGGCGGACGTCTCGGGCTCGCTTGGCGCCATCACCCACGCGCTCGAGCAGCTCGACCAGGATGAGATCCGGCTCAACGTCCTCCTCGAGGGGGCCGGCGACATCACCGACAACGACATCATGCTGGCCGCGGCGTCGAACGCGATCGTCGTCGGCTTCAGCACGAAGATCACCGAGACCGCGCGGCGCGCCGCCGAGTCCGAGGGGGTCGACGTCCGGCTCTACGACATCATCTACAAGCTCACCGACGACGTCGAGGCGGCCCTCAAGGGCCTGCTCGAGCCGGAGGTCATCGAGGTGGTCGAGGGCCGGGCGGAGGTCCGCCAGGTCATCAGGGTCGGCAAGAGCACGGTCATCGCGGGGTCGTTCGTCACCGATGGGCGCATCGTCCGCGGTGGCAACGCCCGGATCTGGCGCAGCTCCAAGGTGATCGCCACCGACCGCATCGAGTCGCTGCGGCGCTTCCGGGACGACGTCCGGGAGGTCCAGCAGAACTACGAGTGCGGCATCGGCCTGGCGAACTTCCACGACGTCGTCGAAGGTGACGTCATCGAGTGCTTCACCTCCCAGACGGTCGCCCGGATCTCGTCCAACTGACGGCTCAAGCGTCATGAGCCAACGAACCGAGAAAGTCGACGAACTGCTCCGGCAGGAGATCGGCTCGATCATCACCAAGGACGTTGCCGACCCGCGCGTCGGGTTCGTGACGATCACTTCGGTCGAGACGACCCCTGATCTTCGTCATGCCAAGGTGTGGGTCAGCGTCATCGGCCAGCCGGACGAGCGCGATGCGGCGGTCGGGGCGCTCCGCCACGCCATGCCGTTCATCCGACACGAACTCGGCAAGCGGCTGCGGATCAAGCGGATCCCGGACCTGCACGTCCATCTCGACGACACCGCCGAACGCGGGACGCGGATCCTGCAACTCCTCGCCGAGATCGATGCCGGCGCAGTCCCGGACCCGGACCTGCCGTTGACCGAATCGCTGCCGACGCCGGTCGCCCGGGTCCACCAGGTCGACGACCTGCCCGACGAGCCGCCGTCGGCGGTTCGGGTGCCGGTCCCGCCACGACCTCGGAGCCATCGGTCCGGCACGCGGCCGCAGAAGTCGAAGGGCAGCTCGCACAAGCCGTCCCGGCACGCGCCTCGATGACGGTCGATCTCTCGCCATATCTCGGCGACGTCCCCCAAGTGGTCGTCGATCGCCTGCGTGGCGCGCGGCGCGTCCTGGCCGTCGGGCACGAGAACCCTGACGCGGACACGCTCGGGGCGACGCTCGGCGTCGTCCGGCTCGTCGAGGCGCTCGGCGGTCGAGCGGACGCCGTCTGCACCGACCCGGTCCCGCCGCTCTACGACTTCATCGCGGGGATCGAGCGCTTTCGCACCGACCCCGACACGGAGGCGTCCTACGACCTCCTGGTCATCTCCGACTGCGGCTCGCTCGATCGGGTCGGCGAGGTCGGGGTTCGCCATGCAGACCTGCTTGGCGCGGCTGCCACGGGTGATCATCGACCACCACGCCTCGAACGACGCGAGTGGCGAGTCCGACTGGATCGAGCCCCGTGCCGCCGCGACCTGCGAGATGGTGACGCTCCTGGCGGCGCGGCTCGGGCTCCCGCTCGACATGGACGACGGGGCCCTGGCCGCCGCGCTGATGGCCGGGATCGTGATGGACACCGCGACCTTCGCGCACTCGAACGCCACGCCGCGCACGCTGGTCGTCTCGGCGGCGCTGGTCGAGGCGAGTGCACCGCTGTCCGACATCTCGCGACGCCTCTACCGTTCCAAGCCAGACGTCCAGCTTCGGCTCTATGGGGTCGTCCTCGGGAGACTCGAGACCACGGACGATCGTCGCGTCGTGTGGTCAAGCGTGACCGACGCGGACTTCGAAGCGACCGGTGCCGCCCGTCCTGATTCCGAGGGGATCATCGACCTCCTCTCGCAGGCCGATGCGGCCGAGGTCTCCATCCTGTTCAAGGAGGCTGGCCCCGTGACGAGGGTGAGCGTCCGGACGAAGCCAGGCGGCGTCGACGCCACGATCCTGACCGGGCGGTTCGGCGGGGGTGGTCATGCGCGGGCCGCCGGCGCGACCGTGGACGCGCCGCTCGCCGACGCGCGTCAGCCGGTCCTTGCCGAGGCCGCCAGGCTCGTCGCCGAACTGGCTCGCTGACGTGGCGCGCTCGTCGCTCGGTCCAGGGCTGGACGGCATCCTCGTCGTGGGCAAGCCCGCCGGCCCGACCTCGCACGACGTCGTCGCCCTCGTCCGCAAGCTGGCCGCCACCAAACGAGTCGGACATGGCGGGACGCTCGACCCGTTCGCCGGCGGCGTCCTGCCCGTCTTCCTCGGGCATGGGACGCGAGTCGTCGAGTACCACCTCGGCGACCGCAAGGCCTATCGGGCGACGGTCTGCTTCGGGGCGTCGTCGACCACGGACGATCTGGAAGGGGAGCTGACGCCGGCGGATGGCCCGGCACCGTCGCGGCGGGCGGTCGAAGCGGCACTCCCCGGACTGACCGGCACGATCTCGCAGCGACCACCGGCCTACAGCGCGATCAAGGTCGGTGGCCGTCGCGCGTACGCGATGGCGCGGGCCGGGGAAACCGTCGAGCTTGCCCTGCGCGAGGTCACGATCCACGCCATCGAGATCCTGTCCTTCGACGACACGGACCCCGACCGGCCGATCGCGGTCCTCGATGTCCAGTGCTCAGCTGGAACCTACGTCCGCGCGCTAGCCCGCGACCTCGGTGCGACGGTCGGGAGCGCGGCCTATCTCGGTGCGTTGACACGGACCGCATCGGGACCGTTCACCCTCGCCGACGCCACGCCCCTCGAGGAGATCCGGGCCGCGGCGGTCGACGGGCCGACCGGGCTGCTGCCACTCCTGCGGCCGATCGACCTCGGCCTCGATCGGTTTCCGGTCGTGGACCTGAGCACCGATGAGGTCGAGGCGATCTCGCGAGGGCAATTCGTGCGACCGGCCGGAGGCCTGCCCGAACCGGCCGATCACTATCGCCTCCGCGATCCGGGCGGAACGCTCGTCGCGATCGCCTCAGCCGCGGCAGGGCGGCTCGCGCCCGACAAGGTGTTCGTCGCGCCCGCCGGATCACCGGCCGTGCCCGTCGGCTGAGGCGGCGATGCACGTCGTCAAGGGGATCGACGAGCTCGGGCCGCAGCTCGGTCCGATCTTCGTCGTTGTCGGCGTGTTCGACGGGATGCACCTGGGCCATGCGTACCTGCTCGAGCACCTCGTGGCCGGATCGACCGCACGGGGCTCGCGGCCGACGGTCATCACGTTCGATCACCATCCCGACGAGGTCCTGATGGGGACCGCGCCGGCGCTCCTCCTCGACCCAGCGGAGCGACTCGAGCGACTCGAGGCGGCTGGTGTGGCGGTCACCGTCGTCCAGCACTTCGACGAGCCGCTCAGGCGGACGCCATTCGACGCGTTCGTGGAGCGGATCCGGGCCCGTGTCGCGCTGACCGGGTTCCTGATGACGCCCGACGCCGCGTTCGGCTTCGAACGAGGCGGGACGCCGACGACGCTCGCGGCACTCGGCGAGCGCGACGGCTTCGACGTCGTCGTCGTCCCGACCTTCACGCTGGACGGCCAGGATGTCCGGAGTTCGGCGATCCGGGCGGCGATCGTCGCCGGCGACCTCGACGGGGCCGCCCGGTTGCTGGGCCGCCCGGTCAGCATCACCGGGTCGATCGGCGGCAGCGTGGACGGTCGTGCCCGCCTCGACTTCAGGCTGCCGGTCGCGCTCCCACCGGACGGCGACTACCCCGTCCACGTCGACGGCGCGCTGCTCGCGCTGCGGATCGTGCGCGGCGACGCCTACCTGCTCGGCGACCTCTCGAACCGGCGGGTCACGGCCGTGTTCGGCGGCGGCTGAACCGCGGTCAGCGGCCCGGCTGCCAGAGCGGTTCGGCGACGCTCCGTTCGTGGTTCTCGTAGCGGGCCATGACGAACAGCGCGTCCGACAGCCGATTGAGGTAGGGGAGGACGTACTCGCCGATCGCCTCGTCCCGCCCGAGGCGGACAGCCTCGCGTTCGCCGCGACGGCAGATGGTCCGCGCGACGTGCAGGTGGGCAGCGCCGAGCGACCCACCCGGCAACAGGAAGTTCGTCAACGGCCCGACGACCTGGTTGAACTCGTCGATGAGTCGTTCCAGCTTCTCGACGTGTCGCGCTTCGACCGTCGGGATCCGCCCCCGTCGTTCGTCGTCGGACGGCCAGCACAGGTCGGAGCCGAGGTCGAACAGCTCGTTCTGGATGAGCGTCAGTTCCGCGGTCAGGCGCTCACACAGGCCCGTGGCGAGGGCGACTCCGAGCTGAGAGTTGAGCTCATCGACCGTGCCATAGGTGACGACCCGGCGCGAGTCCTTGGGCACGCGCTGGCCGCCGCCCAGGCCGGTCGTCCCCTCGTCGCCGGTCTTCGTGTAGATCTTCGTCAGGCGCGGCATGGCGCCATTGTCCCGCACCCGAACGGCGTCGATATTCCATTGACGTCGGGGTCGGGCCACGTCTACACTCGCCGGGCTTTCCAGTTTGCAAACTCGTGTGGAGACGTCACGCGACCCCGAGAGGCCGGGAGCCTGCCTCGGGTGTGGATCGGAGGCACGATTGCAGCACAACGCCCGTCGCGCGACGATCGGGGATGTCGCCGCCGCGGCCCAGGTCTCCAAGACGTCGGTCTCGTTCGCGTTCAACGCCCCTGAGCGGCTGCGACCCGAGACCGTCATGCGCATCCGCCGTGCTGCGGCCTCGCTCGGCTACCGCCCGCAGGCCATCACGCGGACGCTCGCCCACCGCCGGCAGGGAACGATCGCGATCCTCGCACCCCAGGCGCTTGGCACCATGTTTGCGAACCCGAACTTCGGCGAGTTCGTCGCCGGGGCCGTCGCGGCCGCCGAATCGGCCGGCTACGCGGCCCAGTTCATCTCGCCGCTGCACGGCTCGCTGGCCAGGGCGATCGATCGTGCCAGCGTCGCCGGCGTCGTGGCCATCGGCCTGCGCGACGAGGGGCCGGAGGTCGCCGAGATCCGGCGGTCAGGCCTCCCGTTCGTCGCGATCGATTCTGCGCCGACGATCGAAGAGGCAAGTGTGATCGTCAACGATGAAATCGGGGCTCGCACGGCCGTGGATCATCTCCTGGGGCTCGGGCATCGGGATTTCCTGGTCCTCAGCCTCGGACCCTATCCGTCGACGGCCGGTGATCCGTGGACCGTCCGGGCGCGGAGGATGTCCGGCTACAGCAGCGGCCTGGCCGCCCACGGCATCGTGCTGCCGGCGGGCGCCGTCGAATTCGCGGTCGCCAGCGTCCAGGGCGGGGCCGAAGCGTTCCTGCGCGCGTGGGCGACAGGCCTCCGACCGACCGCCGTGATCGCCATGTGCGACGCGATGGCGATCGGCGTGCTGGACGCTGCGCGAGGCCTGTCGTTGCGCGTCCCGTCGGATTTGTCGATCGTCGGGTTCGACGACATCGAGATGGCGGCGTACACCGATCCGCCGCTCACGACCGTCCGCCAACCGACGCGCCTCAAGGGCGAGGAGGCCATCCGCCTGCTCCTCGACGGTCCGATCCGCAAGGAGGACGGTCCGTGGGAGCGGGTCGCGCTGGAGACGCGGCTCATCATCAGGGCATCAACGACGTCCCCGGCCGCAAACGCGGCAGGCCGTTCCGGAGCGCGACGTACGAGGCGGGGAGGCCTCGATCACGTCGATGGGGGTGGAACGGGCTACCAATCCATGGGGGTGTCGGTGTCCTACGTCTAGTCGATAGGCAGTCGAAGGAGGAGGATCTCGGATGATCAAGCGAGCCAGCGCATTGCTGATGACGATGATGTTCGTCATCAGCGCGTGCAGCAGTAGTGGGGCGTCCACCGCCCCGAGCACGGCGGCGAGCGCTGCAGCGACCAGCGCGGCCAGCCAGGCACCGGCGGCCAGTTCGTCGGCCGCGGCCGGGGCCGCGACCCTGACGATCTGGGCAGACGAGAAGCGCGCCAAGGCGATCAAGCCGCTGGCGGCCGCTTGGGCCACGGCGAACGGCGTGAACGTCGTCGTCGAGTCGATCGCGTCGGATCTCACGACCAAGTTCAAGACGGCCAGCCAGGCCGGCAACCCGCCCGACATCGTCGTGTGGGCCCATGACGTCATCGGCGACTTCGTCCAGAACAGCGCGATCGATCCCATCCAGGGCTTCACCGGCACCGGGTTCGACCCACTGGCGGTCAAGGGCATGACCTTCGCCGGCCAGGTCTACGGCGTCCCGTACTCGGTCGAGAACATCGGGCTGTTCCGCAACACCGACCTTGCCGCGGACGCGCCCAAGACCATGGAAGACCTCCAGGTCGTCGGCAAGCAGCTCATCACCGACAAGAAGGCCGAAGCGATCATGGCCCTGCAGGTGGGCCAGAAGGGCGACCCGTATCACATCTATCCGGTCTACACGTCGGGTGGGGGGACGTTCTTCGGCCTGACCTCGACAGGTGACCCGGATCCGAAGCTCGTGACCGTCGACTCGCCTGAGTCGATCGCCGCCGGCCAGAAGCTCTACAACATGGGCGAGAAGGGCACCGGCGCCCTCAAGCGGTCCATCGACGACAAGAACGCGATCCCGCTGTTCACCGGCAAGAAGACCGCGTTCCTCGTGTCCGGCCCTTGGGCCGTCGCGGACGTCATCAAGTCAGGGGTCAAGTACGACATCAGCCCGATCCCGCCGTTCGCCGACGGCAAGGCCGCGGGGCCGTTCATCGGCGTCAATGGGTTCTTCGTGGCCAGCAAGGGCAAGAACAAGACGCTCGCGCAGGAATTCGTCACGACCCTCGTGCCGACCCTCGACTTCCAGGTCGGCCTGTACCAGGCCGAGCCGCGACGGCCCGCCCTGACGGCCGCCGTCGACCAGGTCAAGGCCAATGACCCGAACATCCCGAAGTTCGCGGAGGCGGCGGTCGGCGGGGTCATCCTGCCGGCGATCCCCGCGATGGGACAGGTGTGGACGCCATTCGGCATCGCCGAGGCGGCCATCGTCGGCGGGGCCGACCCGGCGGTCGCCCTGACGGCGGCTGCCAAGGCCATCCGAGAAGGGATCAAGTAGCCACCTAGCGCTAGCGCGTCGGGCCGCAGTCGCGGCCCGACGCACCATCCGGCCGACCCGCCCGTGCGGCGGCGATGGCGTCGACTCCCGTGCGATGGAGGGTCCATGCGGTGACGACGAGCGAGACCTCCCCGAAGCCCCGCTGGGGCCTGAGGGCGGGCAGCACGCGGGCGTTGATCGGCAAGATGCTGTTACTGGGGGTCGTCGCCGCGATCGCCATCGCCCTGGCGATCCCACTGGCCGCGAACGGCGACTGGGTCTGGCTGGCGCTCCTGCTCCTGACCACGATCGCGATCTTCATCGTCTATCTCCAGCCCTGGCACATCCCGATCAAGTATCTCGTCCCGGGCACGATCTTCCTGATCCTGTTCCAGGTCATCCCGGTCGTCGCGACCTTCGCCACGTCGGTCACCAACTTCGGCGACGCCCACCGTGGCAGCAAGCAGGACGCCATCACGGCCATCGAGACGTCGTCCGTCCAGCAGGTCCCAGGCTCCGCCGAGTACGTCCTGACCATCGCGACCACCGGAGACCCGGCCACCGGCGAGATCGTCTTCCTGTTGTACGACCCGACGACACAGACCGTCCAGCAGGGAACGAACGAGGGCCTGACCCCGGTGACCGGCGCCACGGTCACTCCGGCCGGGAAGGTCACCGCGGCACCCGGTCTGACGATCCTGACCACCGGCCAGGCCGCCGCCAGATCGGAGGATATCCAGGCGATCAGCGTCCCCACGCCGGGCGGTGCCATCAAGGCGTCGGGACTGAGTCGCGCCTACGAGGGCAAGGCGGTCAACGCCTATGACCCCGCCTGCGACTGCATCACGAACTCCCAGACGGGTGAGGTCTGGAAGGCGGATGAGTCACGAGGCAGCTTCGTGAGTACGACGACCGGTGAGCTCCTCGCGCAGGGCTGGCTGGTCAATGTCGGCCTCAGCAACTTCACGCGGACCTTCACCGACCCGACCCTGACCGGGCCCGTCCTGTCGATCATGGCCTGGAACTTCGGTTTCGCCTTCCTGTCGGTCCTGCTGACGTTCGCGGCCGGCCTCCTCGTCGCGGTGACGCTCAATTCGCCTCGCTTGCGGGCACTGCGGTTCTACCGCGTCCTGATCATCCTGCCGTATGCCATGCCGTCGTTCGCGATGCTGCTGGTCTGGCGCGACATGTTCAATACCGACTTCGGGCTGATCAACTCGTTGACCGGCGCCAAGGTGAACTGGTATGGCGACGTGTGGACTGCCCGGTTCGCGATCCTGCTCATCCAGTTCTGGCTGGGCTACCCGTACATGTTCCTCGTCTGCCTGGGCGCCCTGCAGTCGATCCCGCACGACATGACGGAGGCGGCCGCGGTCGACGGGGCGCGACCCTTCCAGGCATTCCGGGCCGTCGTCTTTCCGCTCCTGCTGGTCGCCACCGCGCCGCTCCTGATCGCATCGTTCGCGTTCAACTTCAACAACTTCAACGTGGTCCAGTTCACGACCGGCGGCGCGCCATTCCCACCGGACAACCCAAAGGCGGGAGGCACGGACATCCTGGTGAGCTACGTCTACCGGCTGGCGTTCGCTGAGGGCGGCGCCCAGTACGGCTTCGCCGCCGCCGTGTCGGTCCTCATCTTCCTGATCGTGGCCACGGTCTCGATCATCGGCTTCCGGCGGACGGCCGCCCTCGAGGAGATCAACCGATGACAGGACAGAGCTGGTTCCAGGCCGTCGGCTGGCGGCATATCGTCGCCATCGGCGCGATCATCTTCGCGCTCGTCCCCATCCTGTTCGTCACGTCGGCGGCGTTCAATCCGCTCGGTACGCTGAGCTCGACGTCGCTCATCCCGAGCCAGTTCGGGCTGGCCAACTTCACCAACCTGATCAACAACACCGCGTTCCCGAACTGGTTCTTCAATTCGATCCTCATCTCCGGCCTGTCGACGCTCCTGGCAGTGACGCTGGCGACATTCGCCGCCTACGCGTTCTCGAGATATCGGTTCAGCGGACGGCGACCTGGTCTCCTATTCCTGCTGATCGTCCAGATGTTCCCGGCGTTCCTCGCGATCGTGGTCATCTACCTCATGTTCACCCGGATCACCGACCTCTACCCGCCGATCGGCTTCAACACGCCGTGGGGCCTCACGCTGCTCTATCTCGGCGGCGCGCTGGGCGTCAACACCTGGCTGATCAAGGGCTTCTTCGACACCGTGCCGAAGGAACTCGACGAGTCGGCGAAGGTCGACGGCGCCTCGCACACGACGACGTTCCGCCAGATCATCCTGCCGCTGGTCACCCCGATCCTCGTCGTGGTCGGGCTGCTGGCGTTCATCGCCTCGATCAACGAGTACATCATGGCCAGCGTCTTCCTGACCCAGAACGACACCAAGACCCTGGCGGTCGGCCTGTTCGGACTGGTCGCCGGTGAGCGCAACGCCAACTTCGGGATGTTCGCCGCGGGAACGCTGCTGACGGCCATCCCGACGGTGATCCTGTTCTACTCGATGCAGGGCTACATCGCCGGCGGCCTGACGTCGGGCGCCGTCAAGGGTTGATCTACCCGGGGGTGCCGTTGACCGGAGGGTGGCGCGTCGCTCTCCGGTCGACGGAGATCGGCCGTTGAACGAGGACCGGCGGTCGATCGCGGATCGGCGGCTTGCATCGCTGCACCACGATGGGTCGGCCCGGTACGTCCGCCCGGCAGCCGGCGTCGACCTCGACCGACTGCGGATCGCGGATCACGTCCGGCTCCGGCTCCGGGCCGGACCCGATGCTCCGATCGAACGGGTCTTCCTGCGCACCACGCCCGACGGCGAACAGGTCTTCGACGAGGTCCCCGAGGTCGAACCGGGCCCCGCGAATCGCTGGTGGGAGATCGACCTCCGGGTCGCCATGCCGTCGACGGGGTATCGGTTCCTCGTCATCACCGAGGGCGGGCATCGCTGGCTGAACGGGGCAGGGCTGCACGAGGATACGCCGACCGACCGGGACGACTTCCTCCTGTTGGCCGGCTACGACCCGCCGCGCTGGTTGGCCGATCGCGTGTTCTACCAGATCTTTCCCGACCGGTTCGCCAACGGGGATCCGACGAATGACGTCGTCGATGGCGCCTGGTCGTATCGCGGGTCCGTGGCACGCCGACGGAAGTGGGATGCGCTGCCGGCACACGACGCGTCGGCCATGGTCGAGTTCTTCGGCGGAGACCTGGCCGGCATCGAAGGCGCACCTGGACCACCTGGTCGAGCTCGGCGTGAATGCCGTCTATCTCACGCCGATCTTCTCGACGCGCTCCAACCATGGGTACGACATCACCGACTTCGACCATGTCGCCGACCATTTCGGCGGCGATCCGGCGCTGGTCGCCCTGCGCGCCGCGACCCGGGACCGCGACATCCGCCTGATCCTCGACATCGCCCCGAACCACGTCGGCGTCGAGCACCCGTGGTTCCGCGATGCCCAGGCGGACCCCGCCGCGCGGACCTCGGACTACTTCGTCTTCCGCGACCACCCACACGACTACGAATCGTGGCTCGGGGTGGGCTCGCTGCCGAAGCTCGACTATCGCTCCGCCGCCCTGCGCGACGCGATGTACGCCGGACCGGACGCTGTCCTGCGCCGCTGGCTTCGACCTCCGTTCGAGATCGATGGCTGGCGCATCGACGTGGCCAACATGCTGGGACGCCTTGGGCCGGTCCAGCTCGGTCACGAGGTCGCTCACGGCATTCGCGAGGCGGTCAAGGCCGAGAACGCGGACGCCTATCTCTTCGGCGAGCATTCCTACGACGCGATCGACCACCTGGCCGGCGACGAGTGGGACGCGGTGATGAACTACTGGGGCTTCCAGCGTCCCGTCCTGGAGTGGTTGCGCGGTCTGGAACTGTGGAGCCACGCGAGCTGGGCTCGTCGTCCGCTCCGATCGGTCGTCCACGGCGTCGATGGTCCGGACCCTGACGTCGTTTCGCGCCGCGATCGCGTGGAACGTCGCGCGCTCCCAGTACAACCTGCTCGGCAGCCATGACACGGCCCGGGTGGCGACCGAGCTCGAGGGCGACGACGGCCGGATCCGCGCCGCATTCGGGCTGCTGATGACCTACGTCGGCGTGCCGTCGATCCTGTACGGCGACGAGGTCGGCCTCGGGGGCGCCGACGACATCGACACCCGCCGGCCGATGCCATGGGATCGGACTCGCTGGGATCCGGGCAGACTGGCGTTCCTGCAGCATCTCATCCAGCTCCGCATTCGATCGGCCGCGCTGTGCCGCGGCGGCTTCCAGGTGCTGGAGATCGGCGACGACCACCTGGCGTTCCTGCGCGACTCCGACGACGAATGGGTCGTGGTCGTCATCGACCGGGGTCCCGTGGCCCGGCCGGCGGGCCCGCTTCCCGTTCGGCACGGCGCGATCCCGGACGGCGTGCGGTTCACCGAATCGTTCAGCCGGGCCGTGTCCACGGTCCGGGACGGCGTCCTCGACCTCCCGGCGACGCCGCCTGGGGTGGCGCTCTGGATCGCGTCGAGCGAACCGGCGTCATGACCGAACCGGCAGGCGGTGTCTCTGCGGATTTCGTCTTCGGAACGCTGGCGACCGATGATCTGCGCCTCGCCAGGCTGCGGGCCGACACATCCGGACTGCATCACGGCCATGACCTCGAACCCCTCGATCCGCGACCCGGCGAACCGATCGTGGTCCGGACCACGATCGGCCCGACCGTACACGCCGATCGGGTGACCTGCTATGTGACGACCGATGGCACCGATCCGTCGGGCGTCCACGGGGTTGCGACGGCGGGCTCGGCCGATCGACTGCCGGCGGGTCGGCATCGCCTGGGACACGCTCACCTGGGGTTACCGGGAGACCTGGTCGGGGACGATCCCAGGTCA
This sequence comes from uncultured Chloroflexia bacterium, assembly GCA_963746865.1. Lineage (GTDB taxonomy): Bacteria > Chloroflexota > Limnocylindria > Limnocylindrales > CSP1-4 > SPCO01. The sequence continues at coordinate 776,101 of CAVVDB010000003.1, read as the reverse complement.
GCCGGACGGGACGCTCGTGCGCTATCGGATCGAGGCATGGTCAGAGCATTCGCCGGGTTCGGTCTGGGCATCCGAGATCGCCGGCGTGGTCTCCGGTGAGCGGCCGCCGGGGGTGTCGGACCTCGATGCGGCGATGTTCGCGTTCGACGGCGAGTCGCTCTGGCCCGTGCGCCGGACGGGCCCGGAGGCCGTCCACGTGGACGACGAGCAGGTCCCAGAGTGGTTTCGCGAGGCGGTCATCTACCAGGTCTTCGTCGACCGCTTCGCGACCACCGGGGGCCGACCCTTCGACCGGCCGGCGACCCCCGGTGGGTTCTACGGCGGGACCCTGCGCGGCGTCATCGAGCGGCTCGATCACATCGTCGACCTCGGTGCGACCTGCCTCTGGCTCTCCCCGGTCTTCCCCAGCCCATCCCATCACGGCTACGACGCCACGGACTACCGCGCAGTCGAGCCACGCCTCGGAATTGAGGCAGAGCTGCGTGAGCTGGTCACGCTGGCGCACGCGCGCGGACTTCGCGTGATCCTCGACTACGTGGTCAACCACGTCTCGTCGGCCCATCCCGCGTTCCAGGCGGCGATCCTCGACCAGGCCAGGCCCGAGGCTGGCTGGTTCACGTTCACGCATTGGCCGGATGCCTACCTGTCGTTCTTCGGGGTCGCGGACCACCCCCAGGTCGACAGCGACGACGACGGGGCCCGGGCGTACATGATCGACAGTGCCTGCTACTGGCTGCAGCTCGGCGTGGACGGCTTCCGGTGCGACTACGCGAATGGACCTTCGCACGGGTTCTGGAGTGCGTTCCGGGCGGCCACGCGGGCGGTTGCTCCCGAGAGCATCAGCCTTGGCGAAGTCGTCGAGACGCCGCAGCTCCAGCGCACGTATGCCGGCCGACTGGATGGCTGTCTCGACTTCACCCTGCTCGGGGCGCTCCGGGGTGCCTTCGCATTCGGCGACGCTGGGCCCGACCGCTCTGGACGACTTCCTGCGCCGGCACCTCGCGTTCAAGCCGGCCGACTTCGTGCTGCCTTCGTTCCTGGACAACCACGACATGAATCGCTTCCTGTGGGTCGTCGGGGGCGATACCCGCCGGCTCCGGCTGGCCGCGATGTGCCAGTTCACGCTGCCCGAACCGCCGATCGTGTACTACGGCACCGAGGTCGGGCTGTCGCAGGATCGCGACGTGCGCGCCGCCGACGGCAGCGGCCATCCGGAGGAGTCGCGTCTGCCCATGCCCTGGGGAGCGGCGCAGGACGCGGACCTCCTCGAGTACTACCGGGCGTTGGTCGCGCTTCGGCGGCGGATGGGCCGGGTGTGGCAGGCCCATCGGACGACGATCCTGATCGACGACGCGACCGGCTGCTACGCGTACGCCTGCGCGGACGGACCAACTCACGTGGTGATCGTTCTGAACCTCGGCCCCGTTCCGCTGTCCGTGACCCTTGACGCGATCGGCGGGCTGGAGATCGCCCTCGCCACCGACGCCAGCGTTCGGCGATCGGGCACCACCGTGGAACTCGGGCCGTTCGCCGGGGTCATCCTGGCATGACCAGGGGGGTCGACCGGCCCGTGACAGCCGGGCGTAGAATCAGTGGTGAGAAGCAGCCGCGGACGCGGGAGGCACCGAGGTGGTCGCAGGCATCATCTACATCGCCGCGGCGATGGCCGGGTTTCTTGCCGCGATCGGCGGTCTCAAGTGGTTCTTCCAGCCCGCCAGGTCGCTCCGGCTGTCGGTCTTCCGGCCGTATCGCGGGGATCCCTGGCCGCGCGGCGTCCAGGAGGATGACAGCGTCCGCTACGACTGGTCATCGTTCGGCCGGCGCCGCGTCCCGATCCATCCGACCTGGGGCGATCTCGCCGTCAGCCCGGCCGGCGTTGCCGCCGTCGACGATCCCGAACCTGGGACGTTCGACGTCGAGGAGCTGGCGGGGCAGGCCGTCGAGGTCGAGCCCCTCCACGCGACCGTGCATCGAGCCGACGCCTGATCCGCTGACAGGTCGGGCGAGCCCGGCCGGCGCCCACCCCATAGCGCACGAGCGCCCGTCATCGAACCCAGCTGAGGTTTCCCCTTGACCTTCGACACGCCTGCCTGGGTCCGCGACGCCGTCTTCTATCAGATCTTCCCCGACCGGTTCGCTCGGAGCGGTCGGGTCCACCCGCCAGGTCCGCTCGAGCCGTGGGACGCGCCGCCCACGGTCGACGGGTTCAAGGGCGGCGACCTCTACGGCGTGATCGACCATCTTGACCACCTGGTGGCGCTGGGCGTCAACGCCATCTACCTGTGCCCGATCTTCGCATCGGCCGCCAACCACCGGTATCACACCTACGACTACTACACCGTCGATCCGCTGCTCGGCGGCGACGCCGCACTCCGTGCGCTGCTCGATGCCGCCCATGCCCGGGGGATGCGGGTGATCCTCGACGGCGTGTTCAACCATTGCGGCCGCGGATTCTGGGCCTTCCATCACGTGCTCGAGGTCGGGGCCGGTTCGCCCTATCGCGAGTGGTTCTACTTCAATGACGACTTCCTGGCGGCACACCGACAGATCGAGGCCTACCCGATCCGACCGCTGCCGGCGGTCGATCACACCGAAGCGCCGTCGGAGACCCGGGATGGGACGTGGTCGCTGCGCGAACTGGGCTACATGGCGTGGTGGGACCTGCCGGCCCTGCCGAAGTTCGATACCGACAATCCCGAGGTCCGCGAGTACCTCTTCGGAGTCGGCGAACACTGGATCCGGTTCGGCGCCGACGGTTGGCGCCTCGACGTTCCCGACGAGATCAAGGACGACGAGTTCTGGCGCGAATTCCGGCGTCGCGTCAAGGCGGTCGACCCAGGGGCCTACATCGTGGCCGAGATCTGGGAAGCGCGGCCCGAGGTCCTCCAGGGGGACATGTACGACGCCTTGATGAACTACCCGCTCGGGACCGCGGCGCTGTCGTTCGCGGCGGCCGGGCACATCGACGCGGCCGTCACCGGGACGCACGCGAAGATCGGGGAGAACGTCCACTCCGAGGACGGCCCGACCTTCGCGCATCGGCTGGAGGCGATCCTGACGGCCTACGGGCAACGCGTCGCGGAGCTGCAGCTCAACCTGCTCGGCAGCCACGACACGCCCCGTATCCTGTCCATGTGCAGCGGCGATGTGGCCTCGGTCCGGCTGGCCACGCTCATCCAGATGACGCTGCCCGGGGCGCCGTGCATCTATTACGGCGACGAGGTCGGGCTCCCGGGTGGATTTGACCCCGACTGTCGCAGGGCGTTCCCGTGGGCCGATCCGCAGGCGTGGGACCAGGACCTGCTGGCGTATGTCTCGGGCGCGACCCGGCTCCGGCATGAGCATCCCGAACTGCGCCAAGGCAACTTCCGCATCCTCGGGGCGGACGGACCGGCCATCGCCTGGGAGCGCTCGCTGGGCGATGATTCGGTCATCGTGGCGCTCAACAACGGCGCTGCCGCGGCGAGCATCGCCGTCCAGCTCCCCGGGCCGGCAGCCTCGAGCCTGCGCTCGATCGCGCTTCCCGGCGACCCTCCATCAGAGCCCGTCGAGATCGTGGCCGGACGGGCGGTCATCCCGCTCCCTGCGCGCGCCGGACGAGTCTTCCGGCGCTGACGGACGCCGCGACCGTTTGCCGCATCGGGCTGAGCCTGCTACCATCCGCCGGTCATAGATGGAAGACATCACGTAACCACGTCGTGTTCGGAGGAACGAGTGCCGCTCGCGCGGGAACAGAAGCAGGAGATCATCACCGGGTTTGCCACCAAGGAAGGTGACACCGGATCGCCGGAAGTCCAGGTCGCGCTCATCACAGAGCGGATCAAGGAGCTGACCGAGCATCTCAAGCGCTTCCCCAAGGACAATCATTCGCGCCGCGGCCTCCTCAAGCTCGTCGGCCAGCGCCGCCGCCTTCTCGCCTACCTGATGAAGAAGGACAGCGCGCGCTACCGGGTCGTCATCGGACGACTCGGACTCCGCCGCTAGGCGTCGCCGCCCCCGGGCCCCGGCACAGACCGGGGTCCTGTCGCATCCGGCGCCCAAGGCCCAGTCGGCCGACCTGCCGCAGGTCGTCGCCCTCCTCCGCGACCAAGGAGGAACTGTTCCCTTGTCTCAGACATTCGAGACGCAATTCGGTGGCCGAACGCTGACCATCGAGACCGGCAAGCTCGCACGCCTCGCCGGCGGTGCCGTCACCGTCCGCTACGGCGACACCATGGTGCTCGGCACGGCCAACCGGTCCGACCCCCGCCCCGGCCTCGACTTCTTCCCACTCACGGTGGAATTCGAGGAGCGGATGTACGCCGCGGGCAAGATCCCGGGCGGCTTCATCAAGCGCGAGGCGCGAGCGTCGGAGGCGGCCACCCTGGCCGCCCGCCTGACCGACCGCCCGATCCGCCCGCTCTTCCCCGAGGGCTACAAGGACGACATCCAGCTCGTCATCACGGTCCTCTCGACCGACCAGGAGAACGAGCCCGACGTCATCGGCACGGTCGCGGCGTCGGCCGCGCTGACGATCAGCGAGATCCCGTTCGCGGGCCCGGTCGGCGCCGTCCGCATCGGTCGGATCGGCGGCGAGTTCGTCGTCAATCCGACCTACAGCCAGCTCGCCGACTCGGAGCTCGACCTCATCGTCTCCGGGACGCGTGACGCGATCATGATGGTCGAGGCGGGCGCCAAGCTCCTGCCCGAGGCCGTCATGGCCGAGGCGATCCTGTTCGGCCACCGTGCCCTCCAGCCGCTCATCGACATCCAGGAGCAGCTCCGCGAGGCGGTCGGCAAGACCAAGAGCACGCCGTTCCTCGAGGCGGGCACCGGCACGGTCCTCGACTTCGCCAAGGCGGTCGACGCCGGTGACGAGTTCGTCATCGTCGACGTCGAGACGACCGGGACGGATGCGAAGCTGGCGGACCTCGTCGAGATCGCCGCGGTCAAGGTCAAGGGCGGCAAGATCACCGATCGCTGGTCGACCCTGGTCAACCCCGGACGACCGATCATCGGCAACCAGATGCACGGCATCAAGGACGCCGACGTCAAGAAGGCCCCGAAGCCGGCCGACGCCGCCAAGGATGCCCTCAAGTTCATCGGGGACTCGGTCATCGTCGGACATTCGGTCGGGTTCGACCTCGCGTTCATCGAAGCCGCGCTCGGCGACGGGACGCATTTCGAGCAGGGCCGCTATCTCGACACCCTGACCATCGCCCGCGAGGGCTACCCGGACCTCGAGAACTACAAGCTGCCGACCCTGTCGAACTTCTTCGGCATCGAGCTCGCCCAGGCCCACCGGGCCGGCCCGGACGCCGAGGCGACCGCGAACCTGCTCATCTGGTTCGGCAACGACCTGCCCGGTCGAATCGCCGGCCTCAAGGCCGGTCTCGCCGACGCGATCCGCGCGACCCGCTCCGGCGGCGACACCAAGGCGCTCCAGGAGGCCGCGCGTCGCGAGGCCCGCGTCAGCAAGAGCCTGTTCAACCTCATCAACAAGAAGGTCGCCCGCCAGCTCGCCCTCGACGAGGGGATCCGGATGGACGGCCGCGGCCTGACCGAGCTGCGCCAGATCTCGGTCGATGTCGGCGTCCTGCCGCGGGCGCACGGCACGGGGCTGTTCACCCGTGGCGAGACCCAGGTCCTGACCGTGGCCACGCTCGGTTCGTCCTCGGACGTCCAGCGCATCGACACGATCAGCCCGAAGACAGAGAAGCGCTACATCCACCACTACAACTTCCCCCCGTACAGCACGGGTGAGAACAAGCCGATGCGCGGCCCCAGCCGGCGCGACATCGGGCACGGCAACCTGGCTGAGCGGGCGCTCATCCCCGTCCTGCCGAGCGCCGAGGACTTCCCGTACGTCATCCGCCTCGTGTCCGAGTGCCTGTCGTCGAACGGGTCGACCTCGATGGCCTCGACGTGCGGTTCGACCCTCGCCCTGATGGACGCCGGGGTGCCGATCTCGGCGCCGGTGGCCGGCGCGGCGATGGGCCTCATCAGCGAACCGGACGGCCGGTTCGTCGTCCTGACCGACATCCTCGGCAAGGAGGACTCGGTCGGTGACATGGACTTCAAGGTGACCGGCACGCGGGACGGCATCACCGCCCTGCAGATGGACATCAAGGTCCAGGGCATCAATGAGGCGATCATCCGCGGCGGTCTCCAGCAGGCCCTGGCGGCCCGGCTCGAAATCCTCGACAAGATGACCGCGGTCATGCCCGAGGCGCGTGGCGAGATGAGCGACTTCGCGCCGCGGATCACGACCATCAAGATCAACCCGGAGAAGATCCGCGAGATCATCGGCAAGGGCGGATCGATGATCCGCAAGATCCAGGAAGAGACCTCGACCGAGATCAATGTCGAGGACGACGGCACCGTGGAGATCGCAGCCGTGTCGGGTGAGAACGCCCGCAAGGCGATCGACTGGATCAACAGCCTGACCCGCGAGGTCGAGGTGGGCGCGCTCTACATGGGCAAGGTCACCCGGATCATGGGCTTCGGCTGCTTCGTCGAGATCCTGCCAGGCAAGGAAGGCCTGGTCCGCATCGGCGAACTGGCCGACTACCATGTCCCGACCGTCGAGGATGTCGTTGCCGTCGGTGACGAGATCATGGTCGTCGTGATCGAAGTCGATCGCCAGGGCCGGATCAACCTCTCGCGCAAGGCCGCCATGCAGCGACACCTCGCGAAGGACCCGGTCGCGTAACCCGGACCCTGTTCGAGCACGCACGAGAGCCGCCGGTCACCGGCGGCTCGTTCGATCACTGGACTCGGCGAAGCGTGCTCCCGGCGCCTTGACAGGACCTTGCCTCGTGAGAGACTGGGCCGGCCGGGGAGGCCGTTCGTCGCGAGCTGAAGGGCGATCCTATGATTCGACGGTCCGTTCGCCGGCTATGCGTCGCGCTGGGGCTGCCCGTCGTCATCATGGTTTCGACGGTGACGACCGTGGTCGCCGCTCCCCCTATGGTCGCGTTCCGAACTGACGACCGCTCGACGAATCCGGCGGCGGTCACCGACGAGTCCGCCACCGCTGCGACGCAACCCCGGAGCCCCCTGACGAGCCAGTCGATCGGCCAGTGGGTGGCGCTCCCGGCTTCCGATGGTCCGCATCATCCGGATTTGCAACTAGCGGCCCTGGCGGACGGTCGCGTCATGGTGGTGAGTGCGCCCGCCACGAATCCCGAGATCTACGATCCCGCGACCGACGAATGGACGACGACGCCGTCGCTCCCGGGTGGGTACAACTGGAACCGACCGAGCATCACGACGCTCTTGGACGGCGACGTCCTCGTCGACGGGCGGTATCGATTCGATCCGTCAGGGCCAGGCTGGACCACGGTCAGCGGAGCGATCGGTCGTGTCGCCCTGACGCTTCGCGACGGTCGTGTCCTGCTGTGGGGTGTCTTCCCGTACAGTGGATGCGAGAAGGACCTCTACCTCTATGATCCGACGACGGATACGAAGTCGCTGATCGTCGACGAATCCGTCTGTATCAGCACGACGCTGATGTTCCAGGTCGCCGACGGTCGGGTTCTGCTCCACGGGGGCTGCAAGACAAGCGTCGGCGATGGCGAAGCCGGGTCGGGCAACTTCTGGTGGATCGACCCCGCCGCCCTCACATTCACGCTCGCGAGCGATACGGCGGGCACGGGTGCCGGCTCTTGCAGCGGCGGCGCCCTGTTGCCGAACGGTGAGGTCATCTACCTGGGGGCTCGCGGATTCGGCGGCTTTCCCTACGACGAGTCCTGGGCGAGCGACGTCGTTCGCTTCGATCCGCTGCATTCGACGATGAAGACGGTCGCCCCGATGCCCGACGCGATGACGGTGGCCGACGCCGTCTTCAGGGTCGGGGACATGGTGCTGGTCGTCGCCGGGGACAAGAGTCATGTCGACGTCTCCGAGTCGACCCTGCTGTACGACCCGGCGCAGAATCGCTGGACCACGTTGACGTCCTGGCCAGGTGCCCGCGTCGAGGACGCCGCGATGCTCGTCGACGGTAGCATCGTGGCGCTCGACGACACGGGTCAGTTCTTTCGAGTTGATCCCACCTACCGCAGCGGTCTCTCCAGAAACGACCTATGTCCCGCTTGCGCCCGTCCGACTGCTGGATACGCGAGTGGCCAACGGCTTGTCCGGCCCATTCTCGGCGGGCACGGCGCGTACCTTCCAGGTGACCGGTCGGGGAGGCGTCCCGGCCAGCGCGGTCGCCGTCACCGGGAACCTCACGGTCACCGCCCAGACCAGTGGTGGCTTCGTCGCGCTGACCCCGACGCCGACCAACAGCCCATCGACCTCGACCCTGAACTTCCCGGTCAAGGACAACCGAGCCAATGGCGTGACGATCCCGCTCAGCCCGACCGGCAGCCTGTCGGCGACCTACATGGCCGCGGCTGGCGCCAAGACCGCCCTCGTCTTCGATGTCACCGGGTACTTCCTGCCGAACGCATCGGGCGCGACCTATGTCCCGCTTGCGCCCGTCCGACTGCTGGATACGCGAGTGGCCAACGGCTTGTCCGGCCCATTCTCGGCGGGCACGGCGCGCACCTTCCAGGTGACCGGTCGGGGAGGCGTCCCGGCCAGCGCGGTCGCCGTCACCGGGAACCTCACGGTCACCGCCCAGACCAGTGGTGGCTTCGTCGCGCTGACCCCGACGCCGACCAACAGCCCATCGACCTCGACCCTGAACTTCCCGGTCAAGGACAACCGAGCCAATGGCGTGACGATCCCGCTCAGCCCGACCGGCAGCCTGTCGGCGACCTACATGGCCGCGGCTGGCGCCAAGACCGCCCTCGTCTTCGATGTCACCGGGTACTTCCTGCCGAACGCATCGGGCGCGACCTATGTCCCGCTTGCGCCCGTCCGACTGCTGGACACGCGCCTGTCGTACGGATTCCCGACCAAGTTCGCCCACGCGAAGGCGGGGACGTTCCAGGTGAGTGGGGTCATCGTCCCGGCCAGCGCGGTCGCCGTCACCGGCAACCTCACGGTCACCGCCCAGACCAGTGGTGGCTTCGTCGCGCTGACCCCGACGCCGACCAACAGCCCATCGACCTCGACCCTGAACTTCCCGGTCAAGGACAACCGAGCCAATGGCGTGACGATCTCGCTCAGCCCGACCGGCATCGGCGTCGGCGACGTTCATGGGCCCGAGCGGGGCAAGCACGGCCCTCATCTTCGACGTGACGGGCTATTTCGCCCCGTAGCGGAGGGCGATCAAACTCGGTCTCGAGGCGCGTCCGGTCGGACTCATCCGATCCCCTTCTGGCTCGGATCGATGCCACCGATGATGGCGATACCTGTACCGTGCTGCGCCTCGTCGGACCGGTCGGGAGAGGGCCGCTGCTATACTCGCGCCGTGCCCGACCCTGCGACAGGACGAGCGGAGCCGCGCCCTACCATGAACCCTCAACCCCTGACCGTCGCCGTCGTCGGAGCCACCGGCGTCGTCGGGCGGACGATGATCCAGATCCTCAACGAGCGGGAATTCCCGGTCGGCGAGTTGCGCCTGCTCGCCTCCGGGCGGTCGGCCGGGCGGACCGTGTCGATCGAGGGACGGACGCTCGAGATCGGCGAAGCGGTCCCGGATGCCTTCGACGGCGTCGACATCGCGCTCTTCTCGGCGGGCGCCGACGTCTCCCTCGAACTGGCACCCGCTGCCGTCGCGCGTGGCGCGACCGTCATCGACAACTCGTCCGCCTGGCGGATGGACCCGACGATCCCCCTGGTCGTGTCGCAGGTGAACCCCGGCGACCTGGAAGGCCACCCGGGGATCGTCGCCAACCCGAACTGCTCGACGATGCAGCTCGCCCCGGTCCTGATGGCCCTGCGCGACGCGGTCGGGCTCGAGCGGGTCGTCGTCGACACCTACCAGTCCGTGTCGGGGACCGGCGCCGACGCACTGGCCGAGCTGGAGGGCCAGATCCGCGCCCACGTGGCGGGCGAGGCGCCGGTGGCGACCGTCTATCCGCACCCGATCGCCTTCAACGCGCTGCCCGAGATCGACGTCTTCCTCCCCAACGGCTACACCAAGGAGGAGTGGAAGGTCGTGAGCGAGGATCGCAAGATCCTGGGCCTGCCCGACCTGCGGATGTCGTGCACGGCCGTCCGCATCCCGGTCTTTGTCAGCCACTCCGAGGCGGTCCACGTCGAGACCCGTGACGCGATCAGCCCGGAGCGTGCCCGGGAGCTGTTCGCCGCGGTGCCGGGCGTCATCGTCCAGGACGACCCATCGACCCACCAGTACCCGCTGGCGACCGAGGCCGCCGGCCGCGACGAGATCTTCGTCGGGCGGGTCCGGCGCGACGTGTCGATCGCGGACGAACGGGGCCTGGCGTTCTGGGTGGTCTCGGACAACCTGCGCAAGGGCGCCGCGACCAATGCGGTCGAGCTCGCCGAGATCCTGGTCGAGCGTGGCTGGGTGCACCCCGCGATCGCGCGCGGCGCGGACCCCTACCGGGCCCCCGAGGCCACGGCGTGACGGAGGTCGAGCGCCGCGTGGCGCTCGAGGCTATCGCCGCCGAGGTCCGGACCTGCACGAACTGCCGTCTCCACGAGACACGAACGAAGGCCGTTCCGGGCGAGGGCGACCCCGAGACCGAGGTCGTCTTCGTCGGCGAGGGACCAGGCTTCAACGAGGACCGCCAGGGCCGACCGTTCGTCGGTCGTGCCGGTGACCTGCTCGTGAAGTTGCTCGCGTCGATCGGCTGGCGCCGAGAGGACGTGTTCATCACCAATGTCGTCAAATGCCGGCCGCCGGAGAACCGCGACCCGCAGCCCGACGAGATCGCCGCGTGCGCCCCCTTCCTGCGCCGCCAGCTCGAGGTCCTCGACCCGGCCGTCGTGGTCACCCTCGGTCGCTACTCGATGGGGACCTTCATGCCGGGCGCGCGCATCTCGCAGGTTCACGGCACCGTCCGACCGGTCGATCCGGCGACCGGTGCGGGTTCGGCCCTCGTCTTCGCGATGTACCACCCTGCGGCCGCGCTCCGGACGCCGGCCATCGAGCGCGACAGCTATGCCGACATCTCGGCCGTGCCGGCCGCGCTCCTCGATGCGCGCGGCCGACGCGAGGTGCGCTCCGAACCGTCACAAGCGGCAGCGCCGCTCGTCGAGACGGTGCTGCCCGACGAACCACCCGACGCCCTCGAACCGATCGACACCTCCGCGATCCCCGTCGACGATCCGTCGACCCCGCAACTGACCCTGTTCTGACCCGTGCCAAGGACCAAGATGCCCCAACCAAGCAACGACCAGCCGCTCCGCATCATCCCGCTCGGCGGGGTGGGGGAGATCGGCAAGAACATGTACGTGTTCGAATACCGCGACGAGATCGTGGTCATCGACTGCGGCCTGATGTTCCCCGACGAGGAGATGTTCGGCATCGACCTCGTCATCCCCGATATCACCTATCTCAAGGAGCGCCGCGCCAACGTCAAGGCGTTCCTCATCACCCATGCCCACGAGGACCATGTCGGCGCCCTGCCGTACGTCCTCCCCGAGTTCCCGGGGGTCCCGGTCTACGCCTCGACCCTGGCCCGCGGCCTGCTCGGTAACAAGATCAAGGAGCACAAGCTCCACAACAACCCGTTGATCGCCCTCGAACCGGGCGACGAGATCGACATCGGGGCCTTCCATGTCATCCCGTTCCGGGTCGGGCACTCCATCCCGGACGCGATGGGGATCGCCCTGCGGACCCCGGTCGGCACGATCGTCCACACCGGCGACTTCAAGTTCGACCACACCCCGGTCGACGGCAAGCTGTCCGACTTCGCGATCCTCGCCCGGCTCGGCCAGGAGGGCGTCCTGTGCCTGCTGTCGGACTCCACGCGCGCCGAGAACCCCGGCTACACCCCCTCGGAACGCACGGTCGGCGAGGCCTTTCGCGAGATCATGGAGCCGCTCGACGGCCGGGTGATCGTGGCGACCTTCGCCAGCAACATCGCCCGCGTCCAGCAGGTCCTCGACGCGGCCGCCGACATGAACCGGAGCGTCTCGGTCATCGGGCGGTCGATGGAGCAGAACTTCAAGATCGCCACGGACCTTGGCTACCTGACCTACGAGCCGTCGCGGATCGTCCCCAAGGACCGGATCAAGGACCACCCCGACGCGAAACTGGTCATCGCCACGACCGGCGCCCAGGGCGAGCCGATGGCCGGCCTGGCCCGGATGGCCAACCGCGACCACCGCTTCGTCGAGATCCAGCCGGGTGACACGGTCATCGTCAGCGCCAGCCCGATCCCCGGCAACGAGGAATTGGTCTCGCGCACGATCGACAACCTGTTCAAGGCGGGCGCCAACGTCTACTACCACACGATCAAGCGCGCCCACGTCTCGGGGCACGCCAGCCAGGAAGAGCTGAAGCTGATGCTCGGGCTGACGAAGCCGAAGCACTTCATCCCGATGCACGGCGAGTTCCGGATGCAGGTCCAGCACGGCCGTCTGGCGATCGAGACCGGCGTCGCGCCGGAGAACGTGTTCATCATCGAGAACGGGACCCCGATCGAGTTCAGCGCCGACGGCACGGCCCGCCGTGCAGCGCCGGTGTCCGCCGGGTATGTCTATGTCGACGGCCTGTCGGTCGGTGACGTCGGGGACATCGTCCTGCGCGACCGGCGGGCCCTCGCCAACGACGGCATGTTCATGATCGTCGTCACCGTCGACAAGCAGACCGGCTCGGTCATCGGCCGGCCCGAGATCATCACCCGCGGCTTCGTCCACCTCAACGAGCGCGACCCGATCATGGACGAGGCGCTCGAACGAGTGATCGAGGCGATCCACACCCCGGGCGACCACATCAGCGAGATCGGTCTGCTCAAGACCCAGATCAAGGACGGCGTCTCGCGCTACCTGTACGAGCAGACGAAGCGCCGGCCGATGGTCTTCCCGGTCGTCGTCGAGGTCTGACGTGGCCACCCGCCGTCGCTCGACGGCCCGCAAGACAGCAGCACGTCCGTCGAGGGCGCGCAGGAGCCCAAGCTGGGGCTCGCGGCTCACGCCCGATGTCGTCCGATCGATCATCGGGCTCACGTTGCTGGTGCTCGGGGCGATGACCCTCATCGCGCTCATGCTGCCGGGCGAAGGGACCCTGACGAGCTGGTGGACGAGCGTCTTCGCCCCGTGGTTCGGGACGATGCGCTGGCTGCTCCCGTTCTTCCTGCTGCTGGCCGGTTGGTGGCTGGAATGGGGCCCGGGCACCCGGCCCGGCTCAGGCTGGGGGATCACGCTCCTCGGCCTGAGCATCACCTATGTCGGGATCGTCGGGGCGGCCCAGGTGCTTGGCGTTTCGGGCGGCCGGGTCGGACGCGCCCTGGCCGGGACGCTGACCGACCTCTTCACGCCCGCCGGCGCGCTGATCCTCCTCGTCGCGCTCGCCGTGTTCGGGATCATCGTCGGGTTCGGGATCCCGCTCCGCCAGCTGATGCACCCCGCGGTGGGGGCGACCCGCTGGTTCGGGGCGACGGCGGCCGCATCGCTCAAGCGGACGCTGCCTGATCCGGACGCGCCCGGCAGCCCGGTCATGGCCGCAGAGGCCATGGTCGCGACCAACGGACGCGGCAAGACCAACGGCAAGACCGTCGCCCCTGCGCCCTCCCCGGGCCAGACCGGGGTGTGGGGCGAGAACGAGGAGATGGTCATCCCGGCGGCCGTGCCCAGCAAGGGCCAGACCTCGAGCACGTTCGCCCCGGCCCGTGGCGCGGCCGCCTCTGCGACGCTCGTCGCGCCGGTCCGGCCGCCGCGCGACCCCGACGACATCACCGACGCCGGCGATTCACCGCTGACCAAGGACCGGATCGAATACGTCCTGCCACCGCTCTCGACGCTCGAGGACATCGCCGCCCCGATCCACGCCGGCGGCGACGACGCGGTCCATGCCCGGAACGAGGAGATCATCGTCAAGAAGCTGGCCGGCTTCGGGATCCCGGCCCGGATCGTCGCCCGGAATGCCGGGCCGGTCGTGACCCAGTACGAGGTCCAGCCGGCTCCGGACATCAAGGTCAGCCGCATCGAGGCGCTGTCGGACGACCTGGCCATGGCGCTCGCCGCCCGGTCGCTCCGGATCGAAGCCCCGATCCCGGGCAAGAGCGCAGTCGGCATCGAGATCCCGAACAAGGACTTCAACATCGTCGCCCTCCGCCGGATCCTCGAGGAGGTCGACTTCAAGGCGTCGGGCTCGACCCTCACCTTCGCGCTTGGGCGCGACGTGGCCGGCAAGGCGCAGGCGGTCGACCTGGCCAAGATGCCGCACCTGCTCATCGCCGGCGCGACCGGCTCGGGCAAGAGCGTGATGGTCAATGCGCTGATCACCAGCCTCCTCTGTGAGGCGACCCCGCATGACGTCCGGATGATCCTGATGGACCTCAAGCGGGTCGAGCTGGCCGCCTACAACGGCCTGCCCCATCTGCTCGTCCCGGTCATCACCGAGCCCGAGCGGGCCAAGGCGGCGCTCAAGTGGGCGGTCAACGAGATGGAGGCCCGGTACCGGCGCCTGGCCGGGGCGTCCGCCCGTAACATCCGCGCGTTCAACGAGACCCGGGCGGACCCCGAGGACCGGATGCCGTACATCGTCATCGTGGTCGACGAACTGGCCGACCTGATGATGCGCGAGGGCAAGAACGTCGAGGATCCGATCGTCCGGCTCGCCCAGAAGGCGCGCGCGACCGGGATCCACATGGTCCTCGCGACCCAGCGGCCGTCGGTCAACGTGGTGACCGGGCTGATCAAGGCGAACTTCCCGAGCCGGATCGCGTTCGCGATGGCCTCCCAGATCGACTCCACGGACGATCCTCGACGCGCCCGGCGCGGAGGACCTGATCGGCCGCGGCGACATGCTCTACCAGCCGTCCGACCTGCCTCGCCCGATGCGGCTCCAGGGCGTGTTCGTGTCCGATCCCGAGATCGCCCGGGTCGTCGAGCACTGGAAGGGGCAGATCGAGGACCCGCACTACGACATGTCGATCATCCACGACGACGAGGAATTCGAGCGGCTCGACCGACGATCTGACCGACGAGGATGCCGATCGATTGTTGCCTGATGCCATCGAAGTGATTCGGGAGTACGATCGGGCTTCAGCATCGCTCCTCCAGCGCCGCCTCAAGGTCGGCTACGCACGTGCGGCGAGGATGATCGATCAGCTCGAGGCGCGCGGCTATATCGGGGCGTTCGACGGGTCGAACGCCCGACAGGTCCTTCGCCGTGACGAGGCGACTGGATCGGGCGGCTTGGACGACGGCCTCGACGGGGATGACGGATGACGACGCGAGAACAGCTGAAGCGGGCGGTGGGGGTCGATCGGTCCGACGCGAGCCGGGTGACCGTGGATCCCGGCCCCAGCCTCCCGGAGCGCCTGTATGCCGCGCGCGAGCGCAAGGGCGTCGATCTGTACCGCGCCGAGCGCGACACGAAGATCCGCGCGCGCTACCTCGGTGCGCTTGAGCGCGGCGACTACAAGGAGCTGCCGGGCGCGGTCTACACCAAGGGCTTCCTGCGCAACTACGCGCTCTATCTCGGGCTCGACCCCGAGGAGGTCCTGCTCCAGTGGCGGAAGCGAGCGCGGCGACGTCAAGGAGGCCGCCCCGGCGATCGTCGTCCCCAAGCCGATCGCGGCGCCACGCCAGGGGCTGACCTTCTCGCCGAGCATCGTCGTCTTCGCGCTGCTGACGGTCGTCGTCCTGGCCTTCGCCGCCTACCTCGGTGTCCAGGTCCTGCGCTTCGCCAAGCCGCCGACGATCGCGGTCACGCAGCCCGCCGCCGCCGTCATCGATGTCGAGGAGACGACGACCACCTACCTCCTGGAGGGGACGACCCTGCCGGGCGCCACGGTCTCGATCGCGACCCCGGGCCGCGATCCCTACCAGGTGACGGCGACCTCGGACGGCGAGTGGTCGTCACAGGTCGACCTCCGTCGTGGCCGCAACCAGTTCGACGTCAGTGCCGTCGACCCGGACACCGGCAAGCATTCCGAGGAGACGATCCGCCTGTTCATCACCGTCCCGTTCCTGGTCATCGAGGCGCCGACGCTGACGGTCGACCAGCCGGCCGAGGGGGCCTCGTTCGAGAACGGCGCCATCCCGGTCGCCGGCAAGGCCACCAACGCGTCCTCGGTCGTCGTGAGCGCGGCGTATGTCGGTTCGTCCGGACCGCCCGCCGTCCCCGGCGAGGCGACGCCCGCCCCGCCACCGACCCCCGCCTCGATCACCGTCCCCGTCGCCGACGATGGCTCGTTCAACACCCCGTATGAGCTGACCGCCGGACGCTGGACGATCACCGTCACGGCCCGCAGCCCGGAGGGCAAGACGGCGTCGCTGGCCCGCAACGTGACCGTCGCCTACAAGGGCGTCAACCTCGTGGTGACGGTCAAGGGCGGCCGGGCCTGGATCAAGGTCTGGGTCGACGGCAAGATCGACGAGAGCGTCGGGGCGGCCGGCCAGGTCATCTCGAACGGCAAGACCCTGACCTTCACCGGCAAGGAATTGGTCGAGGTCCGGAGCGGGTCGTCCGGCGTCACCTACTTCACGCTGAACGGCACCTCGCTCGGTGCGCTCGGCAAGTCCGGCGTGCCCGAGACCTGGCTCTTCGCCCCGCCCGAGCCGCCGCAGAAGACCCAGCGGCACTAGCCGTGGCGGACGATCCGCTCGACGATGCCGCGGCGCTCGCCGACCTGGCCGCCGTCGTCGGCGCTCGCATGCGCCGCGCTCGGCCTGCGGTTCGCGACCGTCGAGTCGTGCACCGGCGGGCTGGTCGGCCACCTCGTGACCGAGGTTCCGGGCTCCAGTGCGTGGTTCGTCGGCGGCTTCGTGACCTACTCGGACGACCTGAAGCAGGCCATGGTCGGCGTGCCCGCCGATGTCCTCGCGGCGCACGGCGCGGTGTCCGCCCAGGTCGCGATGGCGATGGCCGGCGGTGGACGGACGCGGACGGGCGCGGACCTGGCGGTCGCGGTGACCGGGATCGCCGGCCCGGACGGGGGGAGCCCCGCCAAACCGGTCGGCCTGACCTACGTCGCCGTGGCCGATGCCTCCGGCGTGGACGTTCGACGCCACCACTGGACCGGCGATCGGAGCGACAACAAGCGCCGGAGCGCAGCGGCGGCCCTGGAAGCGCTCCTCGAGCGGCTCGATGGTGCCGGCGAGACCGCGGACGCCACGACGGGCGGTCGCGCGGCGGCGCGCGGGTGACGTCGGCCGCCGAGCGGGTCGGCGCCGGGCTCGCGGCAGCCCGCGACGCCCGGCACATCCGACCCATGGAACGCATCCACGTCGTCGGTGCTGCGGGCGCGGGCGCCAGCGCCGCGGCGATCCTCGCCGCGCATGCCGGTGCCGTCGTCAGCGGCTGCGACCCGGGAGGCCCATCGCCCTACACGCCGGCGGTCGAGGCGCTCGGCATCGTCGTCGCGGACGCGCATGATCCCGCGCATGTGACCGTTGGGCCGCGACCGGACCGACTCGCCGTCACGAAGGCGCTGACCGCCGTCGACCCGGACCAGCCGGAACTCGTCGGCGGCGCGGGCGGCGGGGATCCCGCTCGAACCGTGGCAGCAGGTCGTGGCGGACGCCGCGGTCGGACGGACCCTGGTCGGCGTGGCCGGGACGCATGGCAAGAGCACGACCTCGGGCTGGCTCGTCCACGCGCTGGTGGCGGCCGGCGAGGACCCGTCGGCGTTCGTCGGGGCCCTGCTGCCGAGCGAGGCTGACCGGCGGACCGCCGGCGACCGCGCGGCACGGTGGCGGGCCGGCCTTCGTCGTCGAGGCGGACGAGTACGCCGGGCAACTTCGATCCGTATCGGCCCGACGTCGCGGTCCTGACGAGTGCCGAGTGGGATCACCCCGACGTGTTCGCCGATCGCACGGCGGTGACCGATGCGTTCGAGCGCTGGCTCCGCAGGATGCCGGACGGTTCGACGCGTCGTGGCCAACGTGGGCGACGCCGGGCGTCGAGATCGTCATCGACCAGCTCCTCGACCGGCGATGCGGATCGTGGCGTACGCCCTGGTCGACGCATCGCCCGGGCGTGGCGGGTACCTGCGCGGGATCCGTGAGCGGTTCACGACGGCCGCCGGTCCGGCCACCGCGATCCTCGGCCGGGTCGTCGACGGCCGATGCCGACGGCACGACCCTCGAGGTCTACGGGCTCGACGAGCTGGCCGGCGCCGTCACGGTCCGGCTTGCCACCGCCGGACGTCACAACGCCGCGAACGCGCTGGCGGTGGCCGGCGCCGCGCTCGTCCTGGGCCTCGCGCCGGACCGGATCGCGAGTGGTCTCGCCACGTTCAGCGGCGTCGGACGTCGCCTGGAACGAAAGGGCGAGGCAGCCGGCGTGGTCGTCTACGACGACTACGGCCACCACCCGACCGCCATTCGCGCGACCCTGGCCGCCATCCGCCAGCGTGAACCGGGCCGTCCGGTGTGGGCCGTCTACGAGCCGCTGACCTATCACCGGACCGCGGCGATGCTTGACGAGTTCGCCGAGGTCCTCGCCGAGGCCGATGCGGTGGCCATCGCCGACATCTGGGCCGGGCGCGACCCGGACACGACGATCACCTCGGCCGCGGCGCTGGCCGAGGCCGTGGCCGCCCGACGCCCGGCGATCCCGGTCATCGCCCCGGGAGGCGTGGACGCGACCGCCGATGCCCTGGCCGAGCTGGTCCGGTCGGGCGATGCGGTCCTGGTGATGGGTGGCGGCCACTCGTACCGGATCGGCGACCGCCTGCTCGCTCGGCTCGGGGGCGCCGGGTGATCGACTACGCGACCGCGGCCGACCTGCTCGAGGCGTACGGCGCCGCGTGGGCCGCGTTCGACGGCGACGCGTGGGTCGCCCTGTTCAGCGAGGATGCCGAGTACCATGAGGAGCCGTTCGGAGACGCGCTCGTCGGGCACAACGCCCTGCGGGCCTGGCTGCTCGACGCAGCCGAGTCGGGACGGGATGTCGACTTCACGGTCGAGCGCCACTGGGTCTCGGGTTCGACGGTGCTCGCGGTGTGGCATGCATCGTGGACGCGACGCCGCGACGGCGGCTTCGTGCAGACCGCCGGGTTCCTGACCGCCGATGTCGCGCTTGACGGCAGGATCAGCCGCTTCCGACGGTGGGCGTCGTTCGCTCCGGGGTCGGCGGGCTAGGGGAGAGGAGGATCGATGGCCGGGGACCAGTCATTCGACGTCGTCAGCGATTTCGACGAACAGGAGCTGCGCAACGCGCTCGACCAGGTCCGTCGCGAGGTCGGGACGCGATTCGACTTCAAGGGCGTGACGGTCGACCTGACGCAATCGAAGGATGAGCTCATCCTGATCACCGACGACGAGTATCGAGCCGCCGCGGTGAAGGACCTCATCGAATCGAAGGCGATCCGGCGCAGCCTGTCGCTCAAGATCTTCGATTGGGGCAAGGTAGAGGAATCCGGCGGCAACAAGGTCCGCCAGCGCATCGGCCTCAGGCGAGGCCTATCGGAGGAGATCGCCAAGAAGATCACCAAGCTGATCCGGGACGAGTTCCCGAAGGTCAAGTCGCAGATCCAGGGTGACGCCGTCCGCGTCTCCGGCAAGAGCCGTGACGACCTCCAGCGTGTCATCGCTCGACTGCGCGAGCTCGATCTGGCAGTCCCGCTCCAGTTCGAGAACTACCGCTGACCATCCCCGCGCGGGGTCCATCGACCGAAGGAGCACAGTCGACATGACCGAGCTCGAAGCCGCCCAGACCGACGACCTGCCTGGCGAGGCCCCCGATGCGGCGGCCGAGCCGCCAGCCGAAGCCGAACCCGAGCCGGCGCCCGAGCCGGACGTGGAAGCCCTCCCCGAACCGGGACTCGAGCCCGAACGCGCGCCGACCTGAGCCCGAGCCCGAGCTCGAGCCGGAGGTGGCCGTCGGGCCGCGCACGGTCGGGCGCTACATCGCCGACGCGCTCCGGGCAGCAGGGGTCCGCTACGCGTTCACCGTCCCGGGGGAATCGTTCCTCGGGCTCCTCGATGCCTTTGAAGGCGCCGGGATCCGGGTCATCGCCACCCGTCACGAAGGGGCCGCGGCATTCATGGCCGAGGCGCACGGGCAACTGACCGGGCGACCGGCGGTTTGCCTCGGGACGCGCGCGGTCGGCGGCGCGAACATGGCCATCGGGATCCACACCGCGCGCCAGGACTCGACGCCGATGTTCGTCGTCACGGGCCAGGTCCAGCGCGCCATCCGCGGCCGCGAGGCGTTCCAGGAGGTCGACCAGGTCGGGACGCTCGGTGGGCTGGCCAAATGGGCCGCCGAACCGCAGACAGCGGGCGAGATCGGCAGCGCGATGGCCGAGGCGACCCGACAGGCACTGGGTGGTCGCCCGGGACCGGTCCTGCTGTCGATCGCCGAGGACCTGTTCGACGAGCCGATGGCGGAGTCCGATCGCCTCGAGACCCCGCGACCGCCGACGTTGCGCCCGACCGACGAGGAGGTCCGCTCGATCATCGAGTTCCTCGCCTCAGCCGAGCGTCCGGTCATCCTCGCCGGCGGCGGCGTCCTGCGCGCCCGAACGTCGACCGAACTGATCCGCTTCGCCGAACTCCTCCAGGTCCCGGTGATCGCCGCCTGGCGACGGGCGGACGTCGTCTCGAACGACCACCCGCTCTACCTCGGGATGGCCGGGTTCGGGGCGCCGTCGACCGTCCGCGCCCGGCTGGATGCGGCCGACGCGCTCGTCGTCATCGGGTCACGCCTGAACGAGCCGACCACGTTCGGCTACGAGATGCCTCGCGCCGACCTGCCGTGGGCCCAGGTCGACGTCGTGCCGGGCGTCTCGACGGGTTCCACGCCCCCGACGATCTCGGTCGCCGCCGATGCGAAGGCATTCCTCAAGGCGGCCAACGAGCGGTTGCTCGGTCGGGCGGTGCTCGACGCCTCGCTGGTCGCCACGCGGCAGGCCGGCAACCGCGACGACCGCGCGGCGTGGGAGGCGGCGTCGGTCGTCGACGCCCTGCCGTGGGACGGCCCCGGCATCCACCCGGGGACCACGATCGCCACGCTCCGGCGCCTCCTCCCGACGATGCGATCGTCACGACCGACGCCGGCAACTTCGCGAGCTGGGCGGGTCGCGGCTACCGCTTCCGACGGCCCGGGGACCTTCCTTGGCCCGACCTCGGGGGCGATGGGCTACGGCCTGCCGGCGGCCATCGCCGCAGCCCTGGTTCATCGCGATCGCCCGGTCGTGGCCCTCGTCGGCGACGGCGGGCTGGCGATGACGATGGCCGAGCTTGAGACCGCGGTCCGGGTCGGGGCGCGGGTCGTGGTCGTCGTCTTCGACAACGAACGCTACGGGACCATCCGGATGTGGCAGGAGCGTCGAGGGACCGGCGTCGGGGTCGCCACCGAGCTCGGCGCGGTCGACTTCGCCGCCATCGCCAAGGCCTGCGGGGCAAGGGGAGTGCGTGTCGAGCGCGACGCGGAGTTCGAGCCCGCGCTGCGAGCCGCCCTTGCCGCGGATCGCACCACGGTCATCCACGCCACCCTCGACAAGGGCTGGTTGTCGATCGACCAACCGCCCGGGTGACCCGCCCGACGTTCCACCTCGTGCCGGCCGAGGTCTGGGCGGCGACCGATCGCTCGACGCCGTACGCCGCCGTGTCCCTGGCCGCGGAGGGATTCGTCCATTGCACGGACGGGCTCGACGCGCTGCGGGTCACGTTCGATCGCCACTACGGCGCCGATCCGCGGTCGTTCCTGGCCCTGACCGTCGACCTGGACGCGCTCGACGTCCCGTGGCGGTTCGACGATCCGGGCTCGCCCTACCCGCATGTCTACGGGGCGATCGTGCGGGATGCGATCATCGCAGTCGGCCGCGTCGAGCGGGACGTCGACGGCCGCTTCCAAGGGCTCGGGGCGGTCTGACGGACGTGCCGGCGTCCCTCACGGACCCTTCCGACCGACGACCGAGAACGACAGCGGGATCCGCCCGCGATCCTCGGGGCGGACGTCGTCGTGGCCGCCCCACCAGTCGATCGGGTGCTCGGCGACGGCCTCAAGGCGCAGATCCGCGCCGAGGAGCGCGGTGACGACCTCCCCGAGCGTCCAGGCACGAGCGAACTTCCAGCTCTGTTCGGGTTCGGGGATGGAGAGCCGGTCGATGTACTCCGCCGACCAGCCCTTCGACGCCTCCGTGCCACCGAAGTAGTCGTAGTCGGTGGCGATCCAGCGTCCCTCGGCGTCCGCGTCGAACAACCACTCGGCCGGGTGGCCCTCGAACAGGACGAATCGGCCTGCTGGTGCGAGGAGCCGGGCGATGACCGCGGCCCACGCGTCGAGGTCCGCCAGCCAGATGATCGAGCCGCGACCGGTGTACACGAGGTCCGCGGTCCCGTCGAACTCGTGGGGCGTGTCCAGGACGTCCGACAGGATCCAGCGGGCGGGCGCCCCGGTCGCCGCCGTGAGCCGTTCGGCGAGGGCCAGCATCCGCGGACTGAAGTCGATCCCGACGACCTCGTCCGCGCCCTGGTTCCAAAGCGACAGGGTGTCGCGGCCGGCGGCACATTGCAGGTGGATCGCCCGGCGGCATCGGCCATGGAGGTCGCCGATGAGCTGGGTCTCGACGCCGAACAGGTTGGTCCCGCCAGACCGGATCAGGGCCACCGCCTCATCGAACCAGCCCTCGTAGCGCTCGGCCGCCTCGTCCCAGGCCGCACGGTTCGCGGCGTGGATGAGGGCGCGATCCGCGCGCTCCGCGGCGGTCGCCGGCCGGACCAGGAGGGGATCGTCGTCCATGACGGCGAGCGTAACGCCTGGCGGGCGGGCCTGGCGACGAACGCGTGTCGCTCGTCGCCTCCCCTCGATGGCCCGCCCCGCCAGATCGTCGCCAAGACGCTACCAGACGAACTGTTGCGCCGTCAACTATCGTCCTGCTATGCTGACCGCAGCAGACCCAAGGAGTCCGAACACCATGCCAGCCGTCGTCGTCGATGACATCACCGTCCTTCCCCGGATCCCGGAACCTGATCCGGCGGTCGCGCGCCAGCGCGCGGTCCGCAGCGTCACGAACGCCCCGCGCGGCTTCGAAGGGGAGGGCTTTCCCGTCCGCCGGGCCTTCGCCGGGGTCGACCTGGCGGATCTCGATCCGTTCATCCATCTCGACCAGATGGGCGAGGTGGAGTACGCCCCGGGTGAGCCGAAGGGCACGCCGTGGCACCCGCACCGCGGCTTCGAGACCGTCACCTACATGATCGATGGGGTCTTCGAACACGCCGACTCCAACGGCGGTGGCGGTGTCATCACCAATGGCGACACGCAGTGGATGACCGCCGGCGCCGGGATCCTGCACATCGAGAAGCCACCGGAGTGGCTGGTCGTCAGCGGCGGCCTGTTCCACGGGCTCCAGCTGTGGGTCAACCTGCCGGCCGCCCAGAAGTTGACCGCTCCGCGCTACCAGGACCTCCGAGCGAGTGAGGTGGCCCTCGTCTCGTCGCCTGACGGCGGTGCGCTCGTCCGCGTGATCGCAGGCGACGTGGCCGGTCACGCCGGCCCGGGATCGACCTATTCGCCGATGACGATGGTCCACGCGACACTCAGCCCGGGCGCTCGCCTGTCGTTGCCCTGGCGGTCGGACTACAACGGGCTGGTCTACGTGCTGGCGGGGCAGGGGACCGTGGGTGCCGAGGGGAAGCCGGTCGGGGCCGGGCAACTGGCGGTCCTCGGCGAGGGCAACGCGATCACCGTCACCGCCGACAGTGTCCAGGAAAGCCGCTATCCGAACCTCGACGTGATCATCCTCGGCGGCCGCCCGATCCGCGAACCGGTCGCCTGGATGGGCCCGTTCGTGATGAACACGCGCGACGAGGTCATGCAGGCGGTCGTCGACTACCAGGCCGGGCGGCTGGGGTCCATTCCGGCCGTCCACAACACCCCGACCACGATCGTCGAGACAGGTCAGGCGCAGGACCCCTCCTGAGCGATGACCGACTCGGCCGGCACCGGCTGGGGACGCCGGATGCCGGCACGCGCGATCACAGCGCTCACCTGGCTCGTCTACGCCTGTCTCACGGCCCCGGCCGCGGTCCTGGCCCAGGTGTTCTACCGCCTGCCTGAGCTTGGCGACTGCTTCGCGGACACGCCCTGCCCGCCGGCGCAGCCGCCGACCCCCATCGTGATCGCTGTCGCCATCGGCTCGGCGGGGCTCGCGTTCGTCATGGGTTGGATCGTGGCCTGGTCGCCGACGCACCGCATCTTCGGCATGTCCGTGGTCCTTGGTTCCGCGATCACCGCCTGGTGGCTGGCCGTCGCTATCACGTCGCCCGATGCCTCGACTGCGCTGTTCGCCGGGGCCCTCAGCGGGATCGCGCTCGCCGGGTCCGTCCTTGGCTGGCGGGGCACGTTCACGGCGTCCACGACTGGACTCGGATAGGGGAAACTGCCGACTACCTCGCTGCGACCGCGACGCGTACCGTGGTCCGGGGCCGTCCCCGATCCCTGGGACCGGTCGCCCGTGCAGCGGAGGGCAGGACATGTCTCCACCCGATGATTGGTCGCCGTTGCTGATCGACACCCTGCTGACGCGTCGCAGCCGGCGGTTCGCGCTCGGCAACGACCTGTACGGGAGTGCCCTCGCCTACAAGAGCCTGGCGAACCCCTTGCCGCTGACGATCGATGAGGAGGCGATCCTCGTCTTCGCCGGCTCGGGCGTCACGGGTCAGGTCAACGGGGAGTTGCCGTACCGACCTGACGGCGGCCCGGAGACCGGCGGCGGGCAGATCATGATGGCCACGGTCGGGCGCACGCAGTCGAGCGCGGACGCGGTGGCGACCGCGACGCTGTTCGTCATGTGCGACGACGGCACGTTCGTCGTCCCAAGGCCGCAGGACCTCCCGTCGGACGACTACGAGGCACTCGTCACGATGGGCCACGAGCGCCGGTTCACGGCCGCCTACCAGCGGATGCGGATCCGTCTGACCGATCGACGGTCCGAGATCCCGCGCGAGCTGCCGTTCACCCCGCCGTTCAACAAGTGGTCCGCAAACCTGCCCGGGACCACGTACTTCGTCCCGGTCACCGAGGTCACCGCGCTCTACCTGACGATCCTCTTCGCCGCTCTCGGGGAGCAGTTCGCGTACTACTTCCACGACGATCGCGATGCCCTGACCCGCTCGGCCGGGCTTGGCCGGTTCGGGCGGTCGAAGGGTGGCCACCTGCTCGACGATGTCCACGACGGTCGGGTCGGCACGATCGATGAGATCGAGACCTACCTGCTCGAGATCTGCGGGTTCGAGCAGGGCCTGATGATCCAGAACATCGCGCTCGCGACCGAAGCGCTCGGACTCGGCGGCTTCCCGCACTACGCCGCGCATCGCTTCGCATGGACCCGGTCGCTCGGGTTCACGATGCGCGAGCGGACTTTCGCGCAGGTCCTGCACAAGGGCGTCTTCGGCACGCTGCTGATGCGGATCCTGAACAAGAACGTCTCGATCCCCCAGGCCGTCGGGCTCGATCACGATGGTCGGACGATCATCAAACCCTTCGCCCCGCCGCATTACCCGACGATGGAAGCCGCCGTCCGAGCATTCGTCGACTACAAGTTCGCGGCCGGCACCGGGTTCTTCCGGGACGCCACGAGACCGAGTGCGTGGCTCGACCCGTCGGCCATCCAGGCGTCGATCCCGCCGTACACCGAGGCCAACATCCAGGCCGTGATCGCGTACTGCGACTACGTGATCAAGCACTACGGCCAGTTTCCCGGCAACTTCGGGCCGATCCGGACCTTGATGGCATTCCAGGCGCATCACATCGACACGGCCTTCTACGATCGGTTCTACCGCCCGGGTGCGTATACGGAGGCCCACGCTCGGCACCTCGACCTGTGGCATCCGGGCGGGGCCACGTGACGTCAGTGCCGCGTGTGTGGCCTGAACGCCCGGCCTGGGTGCCCGACGACCTGTACCCATTCGAGGATCGTTGGCAGGAGATCGACGGCAACCTCGTCCACTATGTCGACGAGGGCAGCGGCCCGCCGCTCCTGCTGCTCAACGGCAATCCGAGCTGGTCGTTCGGGTGGCGCGACGTCATCCTAGGCCTGCGTTCCACGTTCCGTTGCATCGCACCGGACTACCCGGGCTTCGGCCTGTCAGTCCCGACCGACGCGTACGACCTCCGCCCACGGTCGCACTCGCGAGTCGTCGAGGCACTGGCGGACCGCCTCGGGCTGTCGGGGATCGTCGTGTTCGGCTACGCCTGGGGCGGCCCGATCGGCCTCGGGTTCGCCGGGCGCCGGCCCGAGCTCGTCGGTGGCCTGGTCATCGCCAACACCTGGGCCTGGCCCGACGACCGGCTCCGCGTCCGACTCTTTGCCGCGTTGATGGGCGGACCACTCAGCCCGCTGCTGGTCGACCGGCTCGACCTCATGCAGCGTGCCTACCTGCCGTTGAACCTGAAACGCGGCCGTCTCTCCGAAGCCGAGCGGGCCGCCTACGCCGGTCCCTTCAGCGGCGGCCGGCGGGC
Organism: uncultured Chloroflexia bacterium; assembly: GCA_963746865.1. Taxonomy (GTDB): domain Bacteria; phylum Chloroflexota; class Limnocylindria; order Limnocylindrales; family CSP1-4; genus SPCO01. The sequence goes on along the minus strand of CAVVDB010000003.1, from coordinate 749,676 downwards.
CGTGATGCGCGTCTTCCCACGCGAGATCCTGCGCAGTCGCGCGTACCTTGAGGAGGTGCGTACGAACCTGCCAAGGCTCACCGACGTGCCGGCTGTCATCGTCTGGCCGGACTCGGACCCGGGCTTCGGAGACGCAGAGCTCGCCCATTGGCGGGCGCTGTTTCCGGCGGCGCGCACGGTCATCCTCAGCGATGTCGGCCAGTTCATCGATGAGGACGCGCCGGACGACGTGGCCTCGGCGGTCCGGTCATGGTGGCAGGAGACGGGTGTCGATCAGGCGTAGGGCGTCGGTCGGCGTCGTTCCTGGAAGAAGTACCCGGCGACCATCAGGCCTGTCAGCAGGACCAGTGCACCGCCGTACCCGATGATCGTGTTGCGACCCGGGATGAACTCGTCTCGGAAGACGATGGCGGTCGCCAGCAGTGCGACGCCGTTCAGGATGAACAGCTGGGCCGCCCGTCGGATCTCATCCCAGTCCTGGGCGAAGGCCATCGTCCCGCACCAGAACGCCCAGCCAAGGAACCACGCCGCGATCATCCGGGAGTCGAGCGGGTTGAGCTCCCATGGCCAGCGGTTCGCGGCGAACTCCGGGTTCCCGAGCAACAGCAGGCCGTGCATCAGCAGCAGCCCGGTCAGGAAGACGAGGAACCCCTTCAGGAGCGGATGGAGCGCCCCGCCGGTCACCGGCGCGGTGGCGGCGAAGGTCCCGCGCGGGATGAGGTAGAGCATCGTCACCGGTTCGAAGATGTAGAGGACGATCCAGATATGCGCCAACGGCGTCTCGAACGGGTTCCAGTGGAACTCGTCGAGGTGCCAGTAGGTGGCGATCAGGAGCGTCCCGGTGAACGCCAGGTTGCCCCATACGATCCAGCGCAGCCGGATCCAGTTCCCCTCGCGCGCCGCGTTCAGGAAGAAGGCTGTCCGGAAGATGTAGCCGGCGCCGATGAACGCCATCGCGTAGCGCGGATGGACGTCCCAGGCGAAGTACTCCGCCACGTAACCCGGGAAGAACAGCATCCAGATCGCGAACCAGGCGGCCGCGGTCGCTCCCAGGATCCCCCAGGCGATCTGTCCCCGCGGTGGCCAGCGTCGGTCCATCGTTGCACCCCAGCATCAGACGGTCGCGCGCGTTCGAAGCGTACGCCTCGGGGTAGCCCGATGCATACTGCCGATCGATGCGACTCCAGCCCAACCCGCCCCGGATGATCACGGTCGGGATCGCGCTCGTGCTCGGCGCGATCGGCCTGGTCTACGCGTGGCCGATCGATTCGCTGGTCCCGATCCTCGACCCGGTCGCCCAGATCCTGTCGAACGTGGGGCTGGCGATGGATCGCGAGCTCGGCTACCTGTGCCTCTTCGCCTGCCCGAGCTTGCTCGTGGTCGGCTCGCTGCTGCCAGGGATCTAGGCGATGGGACGAACCAACTTCGCACCAACGGCCCGCACGATCATCATCGCGCTCGTGCTGATGATCGTCGGGCTGCTGGGCACGTACGGCACGATCCTGCCCGATGCGGCGGGCATCGTCGCCTTCGTGGCGGCGACCGTCCTCCTCGTCCTGGGGATGATCTTCCCCCGGATCTGACGCTCAGTTCAGCTGGGCGAGCGAGGCCGGATCCTGCCGGCGTGGGCGAAGTGCCAGGTAGACCGCCGCGGCCCCCGCCACGCCACCCACGATGGCGGCAAGGACGGCCACGACCGCCAGCGCCAGACCGTCGACTGACGAGATCGGCGCGGGTGTCGACGTCGCCGTTTCCGTGGAGACCGGGGCGGCGGCGGTCGTGACCGCGTCGCCGACGACGACGACGCCTGACATACCGGGATGGAGGGCGCAGGCGTACGGGAAGACACCCGCCTTGTCGAAGCGGTAGGCGGCCGACGCGTTCGGCTGGATCTCGATCTCCCGCGATCCCCACGCCTGGTCTGCGCCGGTGACGAGGTGACTGAACTGCCCGCCGTTCTTGAACGTGACGAGTGATCCGACCGCGACCTTCGTGACCGTCGGCGTGAACGCACATGGTTCGAGCGAGACCTGGTTGGTGGTCGACGTCGTCGCGGCGGGGATGTCGTAGCCGTGGAAGCACGGATTCCCGGCCGACACGAGCGGGACGGCGACGAGCCACGCGACGAGGAACGAGAGCCCGGCGAGAAGACCGAGAAGGGTCACGAACGTTCGGCGCATGGCGGGTTCCTCCTGGTGGACGGTGCCTGTCGATCTCTCTACACCGCCCAACGCCCGATGGTTCCCGCTGTCACGATGTGGCGGATGGGCCACGAGACGCGACCGGGCGAGACGCTCAGCCTGCGGGCGCTCAATCGCGCCAGCCTCGACCGACAGATGCTCCTGCGTCGCGTCTCGATCCCGGTGCCCGACGCGATCGAGCGGCTGGTCGGGCTGCAGGCGCAGACACCCCATACCGCCTACGTGGGGTTGTGGGATCGGCTCGAGGGCTTCGAGCCCGGCGGATCTCGCCGACCGGCTGGTCGATCGCTCGGTCGTCCGGCTGGCGCTCATGCGCGGAACGATCCACATGGTCACCGCGCCCGATGCCTGGAACCTCCGACCCCTTGTCCAACCGGTCATGGACCGGGTCCAGAAGGGCCAGTTCGGCAAGCGCCTCGTCGGTGTGGACACCGATGCGGTCATCGCCATGGGACGCGCGTTCGTGGACGCCGAGCCACGGACCTTCAAGGCGCTCGGCGACCACCTTCTGACGCGCTGGCCGGACCGCGATCGGCTGGCCCTGGAGCAGACCATCCGAACGGCCGTTCCGCTCGTGCAGGTGCCGCCGCGCGGCCTGTGGGGCCGGAGCGGACCGATCGCGCACACCTCCATCGAGACGTGGCTGGGTGACCCGCCCGCCGCTCGGATGACGATCGACACGATGGTCATGCGGTACCTCCGCGCGTTCGGTCCCGCCACCGTGATGGATGCCCAGGCGTGGTGCGGCCTGACCAAGCTCCGCGAGGTCTTCGAACGCCTGCGTCCGGAGCTTCTCGTCCTCCGCGATGAGGGCGGGCGCGAATTGTTCGACCTGCCGGACGCGCCCCGACCGGACCCGGACACGCCCGCACCACCGCGTTTCCTGTACGACTACGAGAACCTCCTGCTGTCGTATGCCGACCGGTCCCGCGCGATCGCGCCGGGCCTGCTGCCCCCGTTCCCGGTTCGAACGCAGGAATCGTTGAGCACATTCACGCTCGATGGCTTCGTGGCAGGGCTATGGGCCATCAGGCGCGACCGTGAGACCGCGATGCTCGAGTTGAAACCGTTCCGACAGCTTTCCAGCCGGGACGTCGCCGCCTTGACGGACGAAGGGGCCGCCCTCCTGGCATTCGCCGCGGCCGACGGGTCGGCTCACGACGTCAGGATTCTGCGACCATGGTGCAACCTAGAAAGTCTTGTCAGGTGAGAGACGGTCATGCCACAATCCGGCAACGATGACCATCCACACGTGCGCCTGTCCCTGTCGCCCGTCTGCCAAGCAGGGCAGGTGGTGTAGCTAGGCGTGCGATCTGCGTGACGCGCACGCCAGCCAGCCGCCGCACCCCCTGCCACGACAGGGGGTTTTTGATGCCCCGACCGGACCGACCTGAGGAACCCGACCATGACGTCCCTTTCGACAGCAGAACTCCACGACCGACTTGACGACCCGAACCTGACGGTCGTCGACGTACGACCCTTGGCGGCCTACAACGGCTGGCGCCTGGAGGGCGAACCGCGCAGTGGCCACATCCCGGGCGCCGTGGCTTTCCCGGCCGCCTGGCTCGGATCGGTCGATGAGGCCGAGATCGAGCGACTCCTCGACGGCAAGGGCGTGCGCGCCGGGCGCGACATCGTGGTCTATGGCTACGGAACGGTCGACGCTGAGGCGCTCGTGGCGAAGCTGGATGCGCTGGGCATCAAGGGCGTCCGAACCCTCGAGGGCGGGGCCATCGCGTGGTCGGCAGACGCCTCGCTCCCGCTCGAGCGTCTCGCCCACTACGAGTCGCTGGTGCACATCGACTGGCTTCGCCAGGTCCTCGCCGGGGGCAAGCCGGAGGCCGCGCCGGCGGGCAAGGCCCTCCTGTTCCACGTCAACTTCGGCGTCCCCGAGGAGTACGCCGAGGGCCACATCCCGGGGGCCATCTATCTCGACACGCTCTGGCTCGAGGATCCGGCCGACTGGAACCGCCGCTCGCCCGGAGTGATCGAGACCGCCCTTCGCGGGCTCGGCGTCACCAACGACACGACGGTCATCCTGTATGGCCGCGACACGGAGGGGCAGGCGAACGAGAAGTGGCCCGGTCGACGGGCCGGGCAGATCGCCGCGACGCGAGCCCTGATGATCCTGCGCTACGCGGGCGTCGACGACGTCCGGCTGCTCGACGGCGGGTACGACTGGTGGGTCCAGGGCGGCAACCCGGTCGAGACCACGGCGAACGAGCCGACGCCGGTCGCATCGTTCGGAGTGAGGGTGCCGCTGCGGCCCGAGGTGATCGTCGACATCGAGGAGGCCAAGCAGATCCTGGCCGACCCCGATGGCGCGGCGCTGGTGAGCGTGCGGACCTGGCGCGAGCATGTCGGCAATGTCAGCGGCTACAACTACATCGGCCCGGCCGGTCGGATCAAGGGCGACGTGTGGGGCAACTGCGGCACCGACGCGTATCACATGCAGCACTACCGCAACATCGACAACACGATGCGCGCCTATCCGGAGATCACCGCCAACTGGGAAGAAGCCGGGATCACGCCCGACAAATGGGTCGCGTTCTATTGCGGGACCGGCTGGCGGGCGAGCGAGACCTGGTTCTACGCCTATCTCCAGGATTGGCAGCGGATCGCGGTCTACGACGGCGGCTGGTTCGAATGGAGCCAGGACCCGATCAACAACCCGATCGAGGTCGGGGTGCCCGCCTGAAGGGCCGAGAGGGTGGCCGCATGACGCTCGTCGACTCGCTCTCCGAGGTCGACGCCATCTTCGACCGGTTTCACGCCCAGGGGCTGGTGCCGGGCGTCGCCTTCGGGGTGATCGTCGACGGGGCGCTCGCGATGGCTGGCGGGCGCGGCACGCTGCGGGTCGGTGACGATGCGCTGCCGGACTCCGACAGCATCTTCCGGATCGCCTCGATGACCAAGAGCTTCACGGCGGCCGCCGTCATGCTGCTGCGCGACGAGGGCAGGCTCCGGCTCGACGATCCGGCCGAGACCTGGGTCCCGGACCTTGCCGGCCTGCTGCGACCGACGACGGATTCGCCGGCGGTCACGATCGAACACCTGCTGACGATGTCCGGCGGGCTACCGACGGACGATCCATGGGGCGACCGGCAACAGGGCCTGCCGCTCGACCGGTTCGCAGCGGCCCTGCGCGGCGGGGTCGGCTTTGCCTGGGCCCCCGGCACGCGGTTCGAATACTCGAACCTCGGCTACGGGATCCTCGGGCGGGCCGTGACGGCCGCCGCAGGCGTCGAGTACCGGGACTTCGTCCGGGCGCGGCTGTTCGCCCCGCTCGGCATGACCGCCACGACGTTCGACCTCGCGGACGTGCCCACCGAACGGTTGGCGCTCGGCTACGTCCGTCGCGACGACGCCTGGCTGGAGGAGCCGATCGATCCGTACGGCGCGCTCGCGGCGATGGGCGGCGTCTTCACGTCGGTCGGCGATCTCGCCCGATGGGTGGCGGGCTTCACCGACGCCGTCCCACCGCGCGACGACCCCGACGATGCCCACCCGCTCAGCCGTGCGACCCGACGCGAGATGCAACAGGTCCATCGCTCGATCGAGCCGTTGCTGACCTGGCCGAGTGTCGAGCTGCAGCCTGACCTCGAGAGCGGTGGATACGGCTACGGACTGACGATCACCGACGACCTGCGCACCGGTCGCTGGGTGTCCCATGGCGGCGGGTACCCTGGCTACGGATCGCACATGCGCTGGCACCCCGCCTCCGGGATCGGTGTCGTCGCCTTCGGGAACGCTCGCTACGCGCCGGTCGTCCGGCCGGCACGCGAAGCAGTGGTCGCCCTGGTAACCCGCGGATCCTCCCGGGTCCGACCCGTGCCGGCGTGGCCCGAGACGCTTGCCGCACGGTCGGCGGTCGAGGGCCTCCTCGCGCGCTGGGACGATCGGGTTGCCGCCGGCCTGTTCTCGATGAACGTCGATCTCGACGAACCCATCGAGCGGCGACGACGCGAGATCGAACGCATCCGGGCCGTCCATGGCAACCTCGTGCCCGACGCTGGGGCGCCGACCGAACGCCGCAGCCCGGCGCACCTGGCCTGGTGGATGCGAGGCGGATCCGGTCGGGTCAAGGTCGAGATCCTGCTCAGCCCGGAGCGACCGCCCCGCGTCCAGATGCTGAAGTTGAGCTCGGTACCCGAACCCCCGCCGGCGATGACCGCCATCGCCAGGCGACTGGCTGCACTCCTCGGGGAGCCGGGGCCCGGTTGGCCGTCGGACATCGCGCTCGCGGCCTCGGTGGAAGTTGTCGCCCTCGGACGCGCGCTTCGTGCCGCCGAGGCGATCTTCGGACCGGTGGCGCTCGGCGATCCGGTCGCCGGTGACGGCGCCACGACGGCACGCTGGCGACTCAGTGGTGACCGCGGCGCGATCGACCTCGAGCTCGCACTCGATCAGGCGACCGGAGAGCTGGTCGCGATCGCGTTCGTCCCCGTCGCCCTCGAGCCGCCCGGCCAGGCGGTCTAGCGAGGCTAGGGGATGAGGACCGGCGTGAAGTCCGTCCCGTTGTAGCGGTTCAGGTCGACCCGCCCGGAGATTCCCGGGACTGCCCCGTCCGAGGTGTATTGCCAGAAGGTCCAGGCGCTGCCGCCCCAGGCACTACCGGGCACCGTCGGACCGGACGCGGTCGTCCAGTGGGCGACCCACAGGACCTCGTAGCCGTTGTCGGCGAACCAGGTCGTGTCGTTCATGTAAGTCTTCCAGAAGTTCGGCGAGCAGTAGATGACGCCGTGGACGCCCAGCCGCTCGCGGACCCGTTCGAGATACTCCTTGACCCAGGCGATCAGGGCGTCGTCCGTCAGGCCACCGCTCTTCTCGAGGTCGAGGACGGGCAGCAGCTCGCCGGCGACCGGCCGCGCGGTGTCGAGGAAGTGGTCGGCCTCCGCCGCCCCATCGCCCGGCTCGACGCTCGGCCGCGCGAAGTGATATGCACCGACGTGCAGACCCTGGGCGTGCGCTGCGGTCCGGTTGAAGTCGTACGTGTCGTCCACGAAGTCGATGTCGTCCGACGCCTTGAGATACGCGAACTTCTTGCCGCTCGCCTCGACCGCGGCCCAGTCGATCGGGCCCTGCCAATGGCTGACATCGATCCCCTCCGAGATCTTCGGAGCCGGCGCCGGGTCGGGGTCTGGCGGCGGGGGCGTCGCGGCCGGCGTCGGGGACGGTTTGAACAGCCCCAAGGCCGCGTACACGTAGGTGACGCCGTAGAGCGACTTGACGCTCTTGCCGTCGACAGCGCTGATCCGATACCAATACGGCCCGGACACGCTCGTGCCATTGCAGGTGGTCTTCCACGATGCGCCGGTCACGCTGGTCGCGACCGTCACCTTCGTGTTGGTCTTGAGGAGCGCCTTGCTCGGGGCGCTGGTCGACGCGCTCGTGCGCAGGTACAGGTTGCATGCAGCGTACTTGGTGACCGGCGTGGCAACCCACGGCTTGAACAGCCCCAGGGCGGCGTAGAGGTAGGTGACGCCGTAGAGTGACTTGACGGTCTTCCCGCCGATCGCGCTGATCCGATACCAGTACTTGCTGGACGTGGTCTTGCCGGCGCAGGTGACCCTCCAACTGCCGCCGGTCACGCTGGTCGCGACCGTTACGCGCGTGCCGCTCTTGATCGAGACCTTGAGCTTGGCGCTCGTCGTCGCGCTGGTCCGCAGGTTGGCGCCGCAGGCCGCAACCTTCTGGACGCTCGCGCCTAGCGCGCTCGCTGGCGTCGCGACCGCGCCGACGGCGAACACGAAGACGGCCGCAAGGAGCGCCGTGACAAGGAGGACCGGCAGAGAGGCAGAGGGTCGGATCGCGCGACTGATGGTCGGAGGCAATTGGGGTACCTCTTGACTGGGGCAGCCTAGCATGGCCACTGGCCGGACCATGGACAATCACCCCTTAGGGCCAGAGCGGACCGGTCCGGATGGGTCAATGGGCCCCGGACCACGTTCGGCAGAGGAGGGGTGTGGCATGTCGATCGTCGAGGGATGGCAGGACGGGATCGAAGGCGAGGTCGTCGGGCCTGGCGAGGCTGCGTATGACGAGGCGCGCAGCGTCTGGAACGGGATGATCGATCGCCGTCCGGCGGCCATCGTGCGGGCCGTCGGCGTCGCCGACATCATCACCACCATCCGGCGGACGCGTGAACTCGGCTTGCCGCTGGCGATCCGCGGCGGTGGACACAACGTCGCCGGCAACGGGACGGTCGACGATGGGATCGTGCTGGATCTCGGGCGCCTGACCGCGGTCACGGTGGACCCCGAGGCGCGGGAGGTTCGGGCCGAGGCCGGCGCGACCCTCGGCCACCTCGATCGCGCGACGGAGCCATACGGACTGGCGGTCCCGGTCGGGGTCGTGTCCGGGACGGGCGTCGCCGGGCTGACGCTCGGTGGCGGGGTCGGCTGGCTCACGCGGGCGCACGGCCTGTCGGTCGACAATCTGCTTGCAGCGGACGTCGTGACGGCGTCGGGCGAGCTCGTGCACGCCAGCGCGACCGAGAACGCGGACCTGCTCTGGGGCCTGCGCGGTGGCGGCGGCAACTTCGGGGTGGTGACCTCGTTCACCTTCCAGGCTCATGCGCTGGGGCCTGACATCGTCGCCGGCAACTTCTTCTATCGGGCGGGTGGTTGGGTCGACGCGCTTCGGGGCTGGGATGCGTGGTGTCGCCGTGCCCCCGACGCGATGACCACGATCGTCACGTTCATGGTCCCGCCCGCCGAATTCGAGCTCGGCGACGCGCCGATGATGTTCATCGGCTGGGCTTGGGCATCCCCGGACCGCGCGGCGGGGGAGCGGGTCGCGGACGACCTGCGGCGTGCGGCACCACCCGACGACGAGGCCATCCATTCGACCGGTTGGGCGGCCTGGCAGTCGCAGGTGGACGGGGTCTTCGCCAAGGGATTGCGGGCCTATTGGAAGAACACCTCGTTCGACCGCCTCGACGATGCCACGATCGAGATCATCGTCCGCCGGGGGGTCGAGCAGACGTGGCGGGGCACCGGTTTCGACCTCCACCACATGGAAGGCGCCTTCGGGCGGGTCCCGGCCGATGCCACGCCCTTCCCCGGCCGGACCGCCCGATTCTGGCTGAACGTGTACGGCTACTGGCCGGATCCCGCCGACGACGCGGCCCGGACCGCCTTCGTGCGCGGCTTCGCGGCTGACATGGAGCCGCACGGATCTCGGGTGCGCAGTACGTCAACTTCCTGGGCCGGGAACGCGATGGTGGCGATCCCGCGGCCGCCGCCTGGTCGGTGTACGGGCCTGCCGCGTTCGAACGACTCGTGGCGCTCAAGCGTCGTTACGACCCCGACAACCTGTTCCGGCTGAACCACAACATCCCGACCGGATGACCGAACGGCGAGGCCCGCTCACGGCGCGATCGTGACCGAGCCTCGCATGTTCTGGGGATGCAGGTGGCACTCATAGCGGAAGACGCCGGGGGTCGCGAACGTGAAGGTCGCGGCCGCGCCCGGCTCCATGACCAGCGGCTCGCTCGGGAGGCCGCCGTCGAGGAAGTGGACCGAGTGCGTGAAGTTGTCGTGGTTCGTCCAGGTCACGGTCGAGCCCTGGGCGACAGCGATGTCGGGCGGGTCGAACCGGTACGACGGCGGCAGGTCGACGCTCGCCACGGCCACCGGTGATGCCGACGCGGGCGGGCCGCCACATCCTGCGACGGTCACGACCAATACGGCCGCGATGAGGAGGCGCCCCCGGCGACCCATCCTGGTCAGGCGGTCGCGCGCCCGGCAGAGCGAGCCAGCACGCTCCGACCGGCAGCCACGAAGATGAGCACGAAGGCGAACAGGTCGAGCACCTCGCTGATCGTGTGGGCGAACAGGAAGACGGTCCAGTCGAGGTGGTAGGTCATGTAGCTGATCTCGGCCAGGGCGAACAGCGCGAACCCCCAGCCGAGCAGCGGCGATCCGGCACCGAAGGCGCGCCATGCGAAGTACGCGCCGATCGCGAACAGCGTGACGTGGATCGCCAGGAAGACGATCGGCGGGATGTTGTTGACGAAGTCACCGAACGGCATCGCGAGGACTCCCTTCCGGCCGGCCATGCCGGCCCGACGCTTGCATCCCGTCGACGACGACGCCGACCAGGACGACGACCATCCCGACGAGGACCAGCAGGTGGGCAAGGTGCTCACCCGGCTGGAACCCGACACCCGGCATCGGGACATCGACGACGAGGGTGTGTTCGACGAGGTCGAGCAGGAGACCGAACCCGATCACGAGGGCGCCGACCCGGACGACGCCCGGGACCGATGGTCGATCACTTGCCTTCACGGGTTCTCCCTCTCTATCGCTAGGCCGTACTATCGTTACACCGCTGCGCGCCAACGTCAAGTCTTTCGTGAGTCGTGTTGTGCGATACAGTTGTCGGCATGGACGGACAACACGACGATCCGGTCGACCCGCTCGCCCGGCTAGGGGTTCTGTCGGAGCCGATCCGTCGGCGGTTGTACGACCATGTGGTCGCCCAGGCGGCGCCGGTCGATCGCGAAGCGGCCGCCCACGCCGTCGGGATCGGCCGACCGCTGGCCGCCTTTCACCTTGACCGCCTTGTCGCCGTCGGCTTGCTCGAGGTCGAGTTCCACCGACGGTCGGGGAGGACCGGACCCGGGGCGGGCCGGCCGGCGAAGTTCTACCGTCGGGCGACGGCCAGCCAGGTCGACCTGTCCCTCCCACCACGACGCTACGCCCTGGCCGCCGAGATCCTCGCCGAGGGCATCGACCGCGCGCACGAGACGGACGCGGGCTCGGCAGTCCTCGCGTCCGCCCGCCTCGCAGGGGAGGGGATCGCTGCCGCCGCGGCGCCGGGCGGGACCGGCGTCGAGGCCCTCATCGCGGCCCTGGTCGCCAATGGCTACGAACCAGCGCCTGACGTGGACGGCACGATCCGGCTGCGAAACTGCCCGTTCCACGCCCTCGTCGATCGCCACCGCGCACTGACCTGCTCGATGAACCTGGCGTTGCTCGAATCGGTCGCCGCGGCGCTGACCGGGAACGGCCTGGTCGCCCGCGCGCGCCCGACGGACGGGTTCTGCTGCGTCGCCTTCGTGGCGGAGGGCGAAGCCGGGGCCTAGCGAGCGAGCTGGCCGCCTCGATCAGGACAGGATCTCGACCTCATCGCCGTCGAGGACCTCGTGGTCGCGTCCGACGCGCTGCCCATCGAAGCGCGCCGACGGGCCCCACACCCGGGCCGCGCTGAACGCTCGCCCCGAGGTCGTGGTGGACCCAGTCGGCGACGTCGGCGACCGTGGCGCCGGGGTCCAGGGCGACCGGCTCCGGGTCGACCGAGCCGTCCTTTCGAAGGCGGACCCTGATCAGCCCGGTCAGCTCCCAGACCGCGGCGCGGAAGTCGTCGAGCGACGACTCGTCGAGGACCGACACGCGCACGATCGACAGGTCCGGAAAGGCCGCCGCGAAGCCGGTCGAGGTCGTCCTCGTCGGCCTCATCCGCCCGGGTCGCCGCCAGGACGGCCGGTTTCTCGATCCCCGCGGCCGCGACCTCGGCGAGGACGACGCGGAGTTCCGCGGGATCGCCGTCCGCGCGGCAGCAATAGACGATGGCGTCGACCGTGCGAAGGACGCCGAGCAGCGCTCGCCCGCCGCCGCGATCGTCCGTCGCGCCGCCGATGAGCCCCGGGATCTCGATGAGCTGGACCAGCACGCCACCGATCCGGGTGAGGGCCGGCACGGGCCGCAGCGTCGTGAACGGGTAGTCGCCGGTCTTGATCTGGATCTCGGACAAGGCCTGGAGGAGCGACGACTTGCCGACATTCGGCGGGCCGACGAGGGCGATCTGGGCCGCACCCTCGCGGCGGACCGCGATCGAATCGCGGTGGACGGCGCTGGACCGGACGCGCGTGTCGTCGATCTCGGACAGGAGCCACTTGCGCAGGTCCGCGTACGGGCCGTTCTTGTAGTCCGGGAGTCTCGGCGAGCAGCGCGTTGACCTCCCGGATCCGCTCGCGACCTTCCTTGCCCGTCAGTCGCCGCTTCGCCACCTGGGCGAACGTGCGATGCGGCATCGGCATCCCTAGAGCCGACCCTCGCGCAGCTTCGCGACCGAGCTGGCGATGCGGCGCTCCCGCGTCTCGGGCGTCTTCGCATCGTCGATCGGCATCACGATCCGCCGCTTGTTGCTGTAGGACAGGCCGTCGAAGAACCGTTGCGCGGCGTCGTCGGCGGCCAGCGCCGCGGCCAGATCGAGCGGGACCGTGACCTCGCGCTTCTCGGTGTCGAGCTCGATGTCGACGTCGACGATGTCACCGGCGGCGACCCCGGATTCTCGCCGGAACTCGTTGGTGACACCGACCATGAACACGCCGTCCATCGTCGCGACCGATGCTCCGGAAGCGTGTGGCCGTTCATCGTCACGCGGACCGGCGGCTTGCGGCTGGTCCCAAGCGCGTCGACGACCTCGGGCGGGACCTCGATACCGGCGGCGGTCTTGCCGGCGCCCTGGATCGTGGTCGGAAACGCATGCGCCCGAGTATGCAGCGTCCGACACGACCTAGCGCCGCGCCCCGGTCATCGGCGTGGTGACGGCGGCGTGCTCCAGTCGCTCGCGAAGACCGACCCGCGATGCACGCTTGAGCATGATCCGGACGCGGATCGCCTCGCTTCGATGGCGGTCGGGCGCGCCGAGGCGACGGACATGATCGCGGAACGCGGCGGCGACGTCGGGACGGGTTCTGCGCCAAGACGGATGTACATGCGGGAGGGTCTGCCTCATGGTGCGCCCATGCAACCCGTTGTTTCGGGGCAACACCACCCGGACGATAGTCCTCCTCCCGCGCGCGTGACACAATCGTCGCCATGACCGACGTCCCGGCCCCGGCGCAGGGCGCGACCGACCCACGGCAGGCCGGTCTGGACGCCTACGGGCGCCACGACTGGCAGGTAGCCTTCGATCGCCTGGCGGAGGCGGACAAGGCCGGACTGCTCTCCGGATCGGACCTCGAGTCGCTGGCCGATGCCGCCTTCTTCACCGCCAACGCGAGTCTTCGGGGTCGAGGTCAAGGAACGGGCGTTCAAGGCGCGACTTGCCGAGGGCGACACGATCCGGGCGGCCTACCTTGCGCTCGATATCGGTCGCGAGTACGAGTACATGGGCAAGTCGTCGATCGGGTCGGCGTGGAACCGTCGCGGCGAAGGGCTGCTCGAGGGTCAGGAGGAATTGTTCGCCCACGGGTACCTGGCCTTCCATCGGAGCGACCGGCCAGGGCGGCGGGCGACATGGACGCGGCGCTGGCCTTCGCCGAGCAGGCCGTCGAGATCGGCAAGCGGACGTCGAACGCGGACCTCCAGGCGTTCGCCGGGACCAGCCTCGGCAGCATCAAGATCGCCTTCGGCGCGACAGCCGACGGCTTCAACCTCATGGAGGAGGCGTCGATCGCAGCGGTCAACGGCGAGCTCTCGCCGATCGCGGCCGGCGTCGCCTGCTGCTCGATGATCTCCGCGTGTCGTGACCTGACCGACTACGGTCGAGCCAACGAGTGGATCGAGGCGACCGAGAAGTACTGCGAGCGGCAGTCGGTCGTCGCCTTCCCCGGTGTCTGTCGCGTCCATCGGGCGGAGATCAAGGCGATGGACGGCGCCTGGGCGAAGGCCGAGGCGGAACTTCGGACCGCGACGAGCGAGCTGGCCGCCTACAACGCCGTCCCGCCGATGGCCGACGGGCTCTACGCGATGGCCGACATCCGGCGGCTTCGGGGCGACTTCGAGGGCGCCGAGTCGGCCCTTCGGGAGGCGCACGGCTACGGCCGGATCCCACAGCCGGCGCTCGCGCTGATCCGCCTGGCCGAGGGCAAGGTCAAGGCGGCCTCGGCCGGCATCAACGCCGCGGTCAACGAACAGACCACCGACCGGTGGGCCCGCGCGCGACTCCTGCCGGCCCAGGTGGAGATCGCGATCGCTGCGCGTGACCTCACCTTGGCCCGCGAGGCGGCCGAGGCGCTCCAGCACCAGGTCGAGACCTACTCCTTGCCTGCGCAGGAGGCAGCCGTGCATCAGTCGCTCGGCCGCGTCCTGCTGGCCGAGGGCGACGCGGCCGCGGCCGCATCGGAGCTGCGAACCGCCATCAAGTCATGGCGTGTCGTCGCCAACCCATACGAGATCGCCAGGGCACGGGCACTGCTCGCCTCGGCTCTGCGTGCCCTCGACGACGATGATGCGGCCGACCTGGAACTCCGCGCCGCACGCGATGAATTCGAACGGCTCGGTGCGCCGGATCGACCTGGAAGCCGTCGACGCCGCGATCCAGGCGGCCGCCCAGCGTGCCGAAGCGCCCGCCCAGGTCCGGATGACATTCATGTTCACCGACATCGTCGGCTCGACCAACCTGGCCGAAGCGATGGGTGACGTCGCCTGGGAGCGCGTCCTCAAGTGGCACGACGACACCCTCCGGGCGCTTATCGCGAAGGGTGGCGGAGAGGTGGTCAACCCGACCGGTGACGGGTTCTTCGTGGCGTTCGATTCTGCGCGGCGCGCGATCGATTGCGCTCGGGCGATCCAGACCGCGCTGGCCGAGCGTCGCCGGACCGAGGCGTTCGTGCCGGCCGTCCGGATCGGGCTGCACACGGCCGAAGCCAATCGGCGCGCCGGCGACTACAGCGGCGTCGGTGTCCACCTCGCGTCCGCGTCGCGGCACTCGCCGGTGGTGGCGAGATCGTGGCCACGATCGAGACGATCGACGAAGGCGGCGACGTCCAGGTCACGGGCACGCACGAGGCGACCGTCAAGGGTGTCAGCGCTCCGGTGCGTGTCGCGTCGGTGTCGTGGAGCTGACGCCCGACCTTCCCGACGGAGCACGCCTGCGACGACTCGACGACGAACGATCTCACGACGACCGAGATCGACGCGATCCGCGCCATGCTCGTCGCGGCGTTCGGAGACGACGAGGATGAACGATTCACCGACGAAGACTGGGCGCACGCGGTCGGAGGCGTTCATGTCGTCCTCGACGTCGACGGCGTCATCGTCAGCCACGCGTCGGTGGTCGAGCGCGAACTCCGCATCGACGGCCGGTCCGCTGCGGACCGGCTACGTGGAGGCGGTCGCAACGGCGCCCGCACGGCAGGGGAGGGGATGCGGAACCGCCGTGATGCGCGACGTGTCCGGCTACATCGTCGACCGGTTCGAGCTCGGCGCCCTCGGGACCGGCGTCCACGGGTTCTACGAACGACTCGGCTGGCGGACGTGGACGGGCCCCTCGACTGTCCGGATGCCCGACGGCGATCGCCCGACACCCGACGATGACGGCTACCTGATGGTCCTCGCGACGCCGTCCACGCCGCCGATCGCCTGTGGAGTCCCCGATCAGCTGCGAGTGGCGGATCGGCGACGTCTGGTAGGGGCTACCAACGGATGCGAACCGTTCTCGACCGACGGTCGTATCCTGTGGCGATGCTGATGCGACGGAACGAACGCGGTCCCAACGTCGCCCGGCGGGCGGCCATCGCCGCGATCGCCTGCGTCCTCCTCGCCGGGCTCGCCCCGGCCACGGCGGCGGCCGCCTCGAAGCCGTACGTCCTCGACCTCGGGACCCGGTCGGATTTCGTCGCCCAGACGAACAACGTCCAATGCGTCGGCGCAAGCGTCCAGATGATGCTCAACATGATCCGGCCCGGCGTGGATCGGACGGCCGCCACGCAGCTGAAGGCGCAGAAGCTGGCTCGCTCCTGGAGCGGGCCGCGACGGGACGGCCACGATCGGCGCGGCGCGAGCGTGCTCGGGTGGGCGTCGGCGTTGGTCTTGCTCGGTGCCGGGCCCTACGTGCTGGTCGGCACGACCACGATCGAGGAGGCCGTCCAGGTCGCGGCAACGGCGATGCAACAGACCGGGCGACCGGTCGGACTCCTGGTCTGGCGCGGCCGACACGCCTGGGTGATGAGCGGCTTCCGTGCCACCGCGGACCCGAGCAAGGGTGGCAAGGTCACGGCCGCGATCGTCGAGGACCCGCTCTATCCGCACGGCTCGAAGACGTGGGGCCCGAGCCCCGCACCGGGTCAGGCACTCAGCCTCAAGCAACTCGGCCGCCAGTTCGTGCCGCGCCGCACGTCCTCGTTCTTCTCGAACCTGGCCGGCAAGTACGTCCTCGTCCTTCCCTACGAGTTCGACGTCCGGGCCGTCCCGATCAGGTAAGGCCGCCAGTCGGCCCGTTCAGACGACCCAGCGTCACCGGGAGCGACCGCGGCTTCCTGAAGATGACACCGGTCGGCGGCGCTGACCCGGGTTGGAGTCGGAGCCCCGGCCACCCGTCCAGCACCGCATCGAGGGCCGCCCGGGTCTCGAGTCGGGCGAGGTGCATCCCGACGCACGCGTGCGGTCCCTGGGCGAAGGCGAGGTGCGCCCTGCGCGTTGGCCCGTCCGAGGTCGAACCGGTCGGGGTCCGGGAACGTTGCCGGATCGCGATCGGCGGCGGTCAGCGAGACGATCACGAGGTCGCCACGCCGGACCGCTGCTCCGCCGATGTCGAGATCGGCGGTGGCGTAGCGATCGACACGACCCGCCGCCGGCTCGAGCCGAAGCGACTCCTCGATCGCGTTGACCGCGAGCGAACGGTCCGCCCGCAGGGCCGCCAGCTGGTCCGGATTCGTGAGCAGATGCCAGAACAGCGTGGTCGTCATGCCCTCGCTCGTCTCGATGCCGCCGAACATCATCACCGCGGCGTTCGAGGCGACCTCAGCGGGGGCCAGCGTCGCCGTGGCGGCCGCCAACGCGCCTTGACCGCTCCGTATCGACGCATCGACATGGCGCCCGAGGGCGTTCACCGCGGCGCGCGCGTCCGGTCCGATGTCGCCCCCCGCCGAGACGCGGTCCACGGCGGCGACGATCTCGTCGTACAAGCCGAGGATCACCGCCGGCTCGGCGTCCATGAGGTCCAGGGCAGCGGCGACGACCCGGACGGCCAGCGGGCCGGCAAGGTCACGGCGGATCTCGGCCCGACCGGCTGGTCGCAGACCGTCCACGAGACTGCGTGCCTCTGCCTCGACCCCGTCCGCGAACCGGGCCATCACCTCGGGCTTGCGGTAGGCGCCGGCGAACGGATCGCGATGGCGTCGGTGCTCGTCGCCGTCGAGCGACAGCATGCTCGGACCGACGACCTGGGCGGTCGAGAAGCGTGGGTCGTCCACCGTGAACCGCTCGGCGTCGCGCATCACCTCGATGCACAGGTCGCGACGCGTCACCAGCCAGCCGTCGAGGACGGGAACCCACGACACCGGTTCATGCTCCCGGAGGCGCGCTAACGCGTCGTACGGGTCCGTGTCGAGCGCCTCAAGCGTGAGCGCCGCGCCAAGCGGGAAACGGCGGCCGATCGGCGTCACCTCGACCTCCGCGCTAGGCCACGCCGCCCACGAGGCGGAGTAGCTCGCCGACCCGGCCGATGGCCTCCGGCGTCCGGTAGATCGGATTGTTGAACGTGAAGCCGGTGAACCCGGCGTCCAGGTAGGGCACCAGCGCGTCCGCCGCCTGTTCCGGCGTCCCGGCGCTCACGAATGGCCGGCGTTCGGGTGGGACCCGATCGAGGAACGAGCGTGCTTCGGCCTCCGTGCTGCCGACGATGACCGGCGCGGCCATCGTCAGTTCGATCGTCGTCGGGTCTCGGCCGATGGCCTCGCAGTAGCCGTGCAGGACCTCGGTCTTGTGTCGCAGGACCTCGAGCCCGAGCGGGAACCAGTGGGTCATGTCGGCGTGCCGGGCGGCGATCTTGAGCGTCCGCCGCTCGCCCCCGCCACCGATCAGGATCTTCGGGCCACCGGGCTGGATCGGGCGCGGGACGTTGAGCGCCTGCTCGATCCGGTAGTGCGTGCCGGTGAAGCTGGGTCGCTCCTCGGTGAACATGGCCCGGATGATCGTCAGCGCCTCGTCGAGCCGGTCCATCCGTTCGCGGATCGGCGGGAAGTCGTAGCCGTAGCCGATGTGCTCCTCCTCGTTCCACGCCGCGCCCAGCCCGAAGATGGCGCGGCCGCCGGAGATGACATCGAGGGTCGTCGCCGTCTTGGCGAGGAGCGCCGGGTTCCGATAGGTGACCCCGGTGACCAGGGTGCCGAGTCGTACCCGTGAGGTCTCCCGGGCCAGCGCGGCGAGCGCTGACCAGCCCTCGAGCATCGGATCGGTGACCGGACCGACGCCCTGGATCTGGTAAAGGTGGTCCATGACCGTCACGAGGCTGAAGCCGGCAGCCTCGGCTGCGCGAGCCTGTTCGACGATGCGATCGAACAGGCGCTCCGGCGGGGCGCCCTCGAACGTGTAGTTGGGCAGGTGCAGACCGAACCAGGGAGTCATGCGGCCTCCGATGCTTGCCTCGCGACGATACTCGTCCAGGGCGGCCTCGGTACGATGGCGGAGATGCGACGTGACGCTTCGCTTCCGACCCGGATCGCGGATATCGCCGTCCCGCAGGACGACATCTCGGCCGCGACGTGGCGTTGGGCCCACCGTTCACTGCCTGACTACCTGTTGACCCACTCGGTCCGCGCCTACTGCTGGGGCGCCACGATCGCGGGCGGGGAGGGCTGGTCGTTCGACCGGCAGCTCCTGTGGACCGCATCGTTGATGCATGACTACGGCCTGACCAGGATCCCGAGGAACACGGCCTGCTTCGAGGTCGAGGGCGGCGAGATCGCGCGCCGGTTCCTGGAACGCCGCGGCATGCCGGCGGCCGACGCTGACGTCGTGGCGAGGGCGATCGTGCTCCACATGCAGCCGTCGGTGACGCTCGACGACGGGGTCGAAGCCGTCCTGCTCGATCGCGCGACGAGCCTCGATGTCCGCGGGGAGGGCTACGAGACGGTCGATGCGGTCCGAGACCGGGTCGTCCGCGACTTCCCGCGGCGCGCCTTCGACCGCCACTTCCTGGCCGCGATCACCCGTGAGGCGGGGATCCGCCCGACCTGCCAGAGCGCCCGGCTCCTGCACAGGACGGGCCTGGCCGTCTGGATGGCGAAGTCGCCGTGGAGGGGCGCGTCGGGCGTCAGCGGTCGGTTCGGAGTGATCGCGGCCTAACGGCACGCCTGCCGAAGATAACGGTGCGATGCGTCCGCGAATCATCGGACCTCGCGATGGCATGCGGATGCCGACGTGTCAGGCTTGGGCCGACACGATCGACAGCACATGGAGCGCCACCGGATGCACGCGTTACTCATCATCATCCTCATCGTCGCGGGCCTGGCCGTGTTCGATCTGCTGACCGTGGCGGCCGGAGCCGACTCGAGGTGGCGGAATTTCGACGACCACCAGCCGTCGCCCTGGCTGTGACCACCACGATCGCCGTCGATGGTTCTCCCACCGGGCCGCCGACCTCGACCTCGTATCATCGGGCCATGTCCCGTCGCCTCGTCAGCCCGACCCTCGTTGGACGCGAGACGGAGATCGCGGCCGTCGCGCGGACCCTCGATTCGGCGATGAGCGGCGCTCCTGTCCATCGACTCATCGCGGGCGAGGCCGGGGTCGGCAAGTCGCGTCTTGTCCACGAGGCAGCGGCCATGGCCTCGGCCCGCGGGATACGCGTCCTGGTCGGCGGCTGCGCTGACATCGGCGACGGCGGCGTGCCCTACGGCCCGATCGTCGAGGCGCTCCGTGCGCTGGTCCGGGAGGCAGAACCGGACCTACTCGACCTCGTGATCGGCACGTCCAGGCTGGAGCTCGCACGACTCGTCCCCTCGCTCGGTGCCGCGGCGATGACCGAGCCCGCGGCGGTCACAGAGTCGTTCCAGGCCCGGCTGCTGGACGCGGTGCTGGGCGTGTTCCAGCGATTGTCGGAGGTCGGCCCGGTCGTGTTCGTCGTGGAGGACCTTCACTGGGCGGATCCTGCGACGCGCGAGACGCTGGCGTTCCTCATCCGGCAGCTTCGAACGGATCGCGTGGTCTTGCTGATGACCTTCCGCGGCGACGAACTCCACCGTCGCCACCCGCTGCTGCCGTGGCTCGCCGAGCTCGAGCGAAGTGGGCGGGTCGAGCGATCGAACCTGGATCGTCTCGACGAGGCGCAGACGGCTGAACTCCTCACCGCCATCCTCGGCGAGCCGCCCGCCGACGACCTCGTAGTCCGCATCCATCAACGCTCGGACGGCAACCCGTTCTTCGTCGAAGAACTCCTTGGGGCCGGCGAGGACGGGGCCTTCGGACGCCTGCCACCGACCCTCCGCGAAGTCCTCCTGGCTCGGATCGTGGCGCTTCCGGAACCGGCCCAGGCGGTCGTTGGTGTGGCGGCGGTTGCGGGCAGGCGAGTGGACCATGACGTGCTGGAGCGGGTCGCGACGATGGACGACGGTGACTTCAACGACGCGCTCAGGACGGCGGTCAGCAGTCAGATCCTCGTGACCGGATCAGTCGCCGACGACGAGGCGAGCGACTACTCATTCCGACACGCCCTCTTGCAGGAAGCCGCCTACGACGACCTGCTCCCGGGAGAGCGGCAACGGCTCCACCGCGCGTTCGCCGAGGTACTCGCCGAACGGACTCCGGGGACCGGTGCGATAGCCGCGGGGCACTGGGCTGAGCTCGCCTATCACTGGTCGTCCGCCCGGGACGACCGGCGCGCGTTCGAGGCATCGATCCGGGCCGGTGGGGCTGCTGCACGTGCGTTCGCCTTCGACGATGCGCGGCGCCACGACGAGCGTGCCCTGGAACTCTGGTCCACGATCGACGGAGCGGCCGAGTTGGCCGGCTTCGATCGGGTGACGCTGCTCGATCGGGCTGCCGTGGCCGCCTGGCTGGCCGGCGACGCGCGGCGGCCGGTCGTGCTTGCGTCGCGAGGCGGTGGCGGCGTTGGGCCCGGACGGCGACCCGGTCCGGATGGGGATCGCCCTCGAACAGCTCGGCCGTTCGCTGTGGGCGAACGCGGAAAGCGAGGCGGCCCTCGAGGCATGCGAGGCGGCCGTGGCCGTGATGCCGGATCGTCCGCCGACGCCCGAGCGTGCCAGGATCCTATCGGGCTACGGCCAGATCCTGATGCTCCTTGATCGTTGGTCGGAGTCGATGGTCCACTGCGAGGCTGCGATCGCGATGGCGCGTCAGGTCGGCGCACGCCAGGCGGAGGGCCACGCACTGAACACGCTGGGACTCGCGCTGGCCGCGGCGGGTCGTAGTGCCGACGCGGTGACGGCGCTCGATTCGGCCCTGGCGATCGCCTATGAGGTGGCCAACGCAGATGACATCGGACGGGCCCACGTGAACCTGAGCGAGGCCAAGCGCTACGCCGGTGACATCCAGGGCGCGGCAGACGCGGTTCGTGCGGGGATCATCGCGACCGAGGACGTCGGGGTCGCCAGCACGTACGGGAACTTCGTACGGGCGAACGGCATCTCGATCGACTACGAACTCGGGGCCTGGGACGAGGCGGACGAGTTCGCCGCGGAGAGCGTCGCCATCACGGCACTAGGGAAGCCAAAGCGACGGTACGGCCTGGCGCAGTGGGTCTCCCTGCTCGTCGCCCAAGGGGATCCGCGAGCCGCCGCGTACATCGAGGAGCTCCGCACGATGGTCGACGGCTTCCCGGTCGAGACGCAGTTCAACAGTCCGCTCCGCGTGGCCATCGCCGAAGCGGCGCTGTGGCAGGGCGAGCCGGCGGCGGCGCTCGCGTCGATCCTCCGCGGGCTCCACGAAGTCGAGGGGCATCAATGGCCGCGCTTCCATCTCCGGCTCTTCCGGGTCGGGATGCGAGCGGCCGCGGACCTCGCCGAGGTCGCGCGCGCCCGACGCGACGTGGCGGGCGGGGCATCGGCGAGCCGCGCCGGAGAGGACTTCTGGGAGGCACTCCAACCGATCCTCGCGGAGACCCGTGCCCGACAGCATGGGCAGGATCTCGACGACACCGACGCCGAGGCCGCAACGATCGATGCGGAGCGCGGCCGACTGCTGGCGGCGCCCACGGCCGGCACATGGCAGGACGTCGCCGAACGATGGCAGGCCCGCGACAACCCGTACATGCGGGCCTATTGCCTGTGGCGGGACGCCGAGGTCCGACTCGGCGATGGCGATCGCCCGGCGGCTGCCGAGTCGCTCGCGCGAGGCCTACCGGATCGCGTCGGGCCTGCGCGCTCGTCCGCTCCGCTCGGCCATCGAGGCCCTCGCGGCACGTGCGCGCCTGGACCTCGCGACGACCCCCGCCGAGGCCTCCGAGCTGACGGAAACGTCCGCCGAGGACCCGTTCGGCCTCACGCGACGTGAGCGGGACGTCCTGCCGCTCATCGTGAAAGGCCGGACCAACCGTCAGATCGCCGAGGAACTGTTCATCAGCGAGAACACGGCCGGCGTCCACGTCTCGAACATCCTCGGCAAGATGGGCGCCACGTCGCGGACCGAGGCGGCCGGGATCGCGGCTCGACTGGGGATCGGGGGCGACGAAGACTAATCGAGCGAGTCGAGGACGAAGACGGGGATCTGGCGGGTCGTCTTCTTCTGGTAGTTGGCGTAGTCCGGCCAGGCCTCGACGGAGCGGTCCCACCAGACCGCCTGCTCGTCGCCGGTCACCTCGCGAGCCGTGTAGTCCAGCTTGACCGGGCCGTCCTGCAACTCGACGTGCGGGTTCGCCTTCAGGTTGTGGTACCAGCGCGGGTTGTGCGGCGCGCCCCCGAGCGAGGCGACGACCGCGTAGACGCCGTCGTGCTCGACGCGCATCAGGGCGGTCTTGCGCAACAGGCCGGTCTTCGCACCGACGGACGTGAGGACGACGACGCGTCGGCCACGGAGTTCGGTGCCCTTGGCGCCATTGGTCGCCTCGATCGTCTCGGCCTGCTTGCGGGCCCACTCGGAGGTGCCCGGTGCGTATTCTCCGGTGAGGGGCATGGTCGTCCTTGGCGGTTCCTGGGGACGGTGAGTGTAGACCGGCTCCGCCCGAACCGCCGGATCTGCCTCAGACCGCTCGATTGCGCTCCGGCGCCCAGCGGAGCGCGAGCCGACGATCCGCCCGGTCGAGGTCGATGTCCGCGGCCACGACGCCGACCTGGCCGTACGGGAGACTGGCGACCAGCGAACCGTCCGGGTCGATGATCCCGGTCACGGAACCTTGCTCCGGTCCGGCCGAGTTCGACGCGGCTACGTAGACCGTGTTCTCCAGCGCCCGGCACATCACGGCCTTCTCGTTGTACGGGTTGGCGGCGTCGCACCATCGGGTCGGCAGCGGGCCACCGTCAGTCGTCACGAAGTGCGGGACGAAGATGACCTGTGCGCCGTCCAGGACGAGCGATCGGGCGATCTCGGGATACCGGAACGCCTCGTGGCAGATGACGATGCCGAACGTCACCCCCGCAGCCGTGAAGACACGGCGACCTGTGCCCGGCGACGTACCAGCGCTCCTCGGACGGGTCGATCTGGGTCTTGACCTGCTCGCCGAGCCTGGACCCGTCGGCATCGATGACCACCGACACGATCTCACGGCCGGCCGACGTCGGGCGCTCCATCCCGACGATGGCTACGATCCCGGCCTGGCGAGCCGCCGCGGCGACCGTGTCCAATGCCCCGTCCAGGTCTGCCGCGAGGCGTCTTCGACCGGTCGAACCTGGTCGCGATGGCCGGGCAGGTCGGTCTCGGGGAGACACGACGATCCGGGCACCCAGTCGGCCCGCCTCCTCGACCGCGGCGACGGCCGCCGGAACCGCGTCCGCGAGCGTGGCGGTCAGCGGCGTGGAGGCCACGGCGATCCGCACGGTCGACATGGCCGCGAGTCTACCTGCCAGAATGCCGAGCCGATGGGCAAGACATCTGACGTCGTCATCGCCGGCGCCGGGATCGCCGGGATCGCCACGGCGTGGCAGGTCGCCGTCCACCTCGGGACGACTTCGGCGGTCATTGTCGATCCGCGGCCGCCGCTATCCCTGACCAGTGATCGTCCGGGTGCCAACTACCGCGATTGGTGGCCACGATCCTCGATGGTCACGCTCGCGAATCGGAGCATCGAACTGGCCGAGGGCCTCCTTGCTGCCGGGGCGACGTTCGCGATGAACCGCCGTGGCTATCTCTACGTGACCGCCGACCGGGATACTGTCGACGGCCTTCCGGGGCTCATCACTCGCCATGTCGCGGCCGGTGTCGCGACGGCCGACGCGGACTTGCTGGACCGGACGGATGTCATGACCCGCTTCCGACATCTCAGTCCCGGGATCCTCGGTGCGATCCACGCGCGTCGGGCTGGGAGTCTCGATACCCTCGGGCTTGGACGCGTGATGCTGGCGGTCGCCGTGGAGCATGGAGTCACGGTCGTCCGTGGCGAGGTGATCGCGGGCGTTGTGGTCGCAGGCCGACTGGCCGAGGTCACCGTCTCGACACCGGTCGGCGACATGGCGATCGTCACCGATCGACTCGTCAACGCGGCAGGGCCATTCGCTGCAGAGGTCGCTCGCCGGTTGGGCACCGAGCTGCCGGTGGAGACGGTCATGCGGCAGAAGGTGGTCCTGCGAGACCCGCTCGGCGTCCTGCCTCGCGATGCACCATTCACCATCGGTCTCGATCCAGCCGACGGTCTTCCGGCGGGCGTTCACATCAAGCCTGATGAGTCGATCGCGAGCGACGGGATCAAGCTCGGATGGGCCTACGACCAGATGCCAAGCGATCCCGTCGAGGACCCGCCGTGCCCGCCCGACTTCCCGCGTCGCGTCCTGGAACGGGCGGCCACGATCGTGCCGGGGCTGAGTGCATACGACGAGTCGTACGTCGTCGCCCACGACGGCGGGTTCTACGCACGGACCCCGGATGGCTTGCCGGTCATCGGCCCCGTCGGCCCCGACGGTATCCATGTCGTCGGCGGGCTGGCGGGCTTCGGGACCATGATGGCGTGCGCGGCCGGCGAACTGGGCGCGATGTGGGCACTCGACGAAGCCATACCAGACTTCGCCACTGCGTTCGCACCGAGGCGCTTCCTCGGCACCGGCGGCTCTGTGCGGCGCTCTCCAGGAGAGGCTCCTGCTGGCGAACTCTGAATTCCCGGTTCGGACGACGCTCCTGGATCAGGATCTAGCTTGATCCCCGCTCGAAACAGGTGCCTCCCTCCACGATGCTACGAGTCCGCGACCGCGTACAGTCGGTTCCATCGACCGCGTAGTCTTGAGCGATGACGACCGAACCGCTAGACGCCCCCCTCCTCGAATTTACCGACCCCACCCTCGCCCGGCCGCTGCATGCGGCGATCCCCGGAGCCCGAGCCGACGTGATCGCGGCCGCTCGCGACCTGCTCACGATCCCGGAGGCGGCCCTGGCCCGAGACTGGGCCTGGATCGGTGGCAGCCAAGCGGAGATCCGATACGGCGCATATCGCGCCGCCGAAGCCCTCGAATTGGCCGAGATCGAGGCGCGCGTCCTCGTCTTGGGGCCGACCGCACGGGAGCCGCGCGCGGCGCTGCTCGTCGGTCCGGCAACGGCGGCACGGTGGGATCTATACGGCCTGCTGCTGCCGCTTGACGACGCGACGCTCGACGCCGATCCCGGAGGAGGGGAGTGGTCCGTCCGCCTGGTCATGGGCCACATCATCTCGAGTCAGCGCGGCTACGCCTGGGGAACGGCGTGGTGGCAGGCACAGGGCTTCGGGGTGACCGATCCGAACCTGCCCGATGGCGCCCCGGATTCGATGTGGGCGATGATGCCTGACGAGGAGACGACCGAGGCAGCCGGGACGTTCGACGATCTCCGCACCCGGCTCGATGCGATCCTCGACCTGGCTGCCGAGCGACTGGCCGGTCTGCCCGACGATCGCATCGCCCTCGGGAGCCGCTGGTCCGGCTTTCCGGTGACGGTCGGCTTCCGGATCGCGCGATGGTCGTCCCATATCCGCGAGCATTCGATCCAGGTCGAGAAGACCTTCGCGCTGCTCGGCCACGACCCGAGTGAACCCGCGCGCCTGGTTCGGAACATGCTCGCCGCGTACGGCCGCGCCGAATTGGTCGTGTTCGGGCGCGTCGGCGTCGACGCGGCCGTCGAGCGGATCGTCCAGGGTGCCGCCGAGGCGCGTCAAGCGGTCGGTGCGGCCAGGGCAGCCGCCGGATCCTGACGACATTGTGCCCACCGAGGCGTACGACATCGCGATCGTCGGGGGTGGAGCGGCCGGTTGCGTGGTCGCGCGGCGTCTCTCGGAGACCGGCGACCGTTCGGTCGTCCTGATCGAGGCCGGATCGGACCCACGCCCGCAGCTCCCGTCCGAGTGGCGGGACGGCTGGCGGATGTCGACCTTGCCGGACTGGGGGTTCGAATCCGAACCCGACGGCACCGGCGCCACGAACAAGCTCAGGCGCGGCCGACTCCTCGGCGGCACCTCCTGGCTGACCCGGTTCGCCGTCCGTGGCGCCCCAGCGGACTTCGATGGCTGGGCGGCGCGTGGCAATCCCGGCTGGACCTTCGAGGAGGTCCTGCCCGCGTTCCGACGCCTGGAAGATGACGCCGAGTTCGGCGACGACCCGTGGCATGGCAAGGACGGCCCGATCCCGATCACGCGATACCCCGAGCTGTCGCCATCGCCGATCCACGCGGCCGCCACGGACGCGTTCGCAGCCGCCGGCTTCCCGTCGGTCCAGGATCACAACCGGCCGGATGCGCTCGGGGCCGGCCGGATGCCGATGAGCTCCCGGGGCGGGGCGCGCGTCACGGCCCTCGACGGCTACCTCGGCAGTGCGGGCCGCCCGAGCCTCACGATCCGGCCCGACTCGATGGTCGCGGCCGTGCTGCTCCAAGGGGGCCGGGCGACCGGCGTCCGGCTCGTCGACGGAACGGTGATCCGAGCCGGTCGGATCGTCTTGAGCGCTGGGACCTACGGCAGCCCGACCATCCTGATGCGCTCGGGGATCGGGCCCGGCGATCACCTGCGCGCCCTCGAGGTCGACGTCCGAGTCGACCTGCCGGGCGTCGGGTCGAACCTGGCCGACCACCCCGGCGTGGAGCTCGATCCAGGTTGGCGGGGCACGGGAACGACCGGACCGATCCTCCACACGATCGCGACCTTCCGTACCTCGTACGCCTCGCCGGATGGCGCGCCAGACCTGCTGTTCTGGGTCACCGATCCCCACGGCGACGAGCCCGGCTTCTGGTTCGAGTCGGTGCTCCTCAAGCCCGAGGCGCGGGGCTCCGTGCGCCTCCGCTCCATCGACCCTGCCGACCCACCGCGAATCACCCTGCCCAGCCTTCACGAACCCCGGGACATCGACCGCCTCGCGGAGGCCTATCGGCTTGGTCTGGAGCTCGCCAACCACCCGTCGGTCAGGCGACTCGCTGCGGACGCGGCGCCATCAGAGCCGGCCACGCCCGAAGCGATGCGTCGGCGGATCATCGAGAACAGCTACTCGATCCCGCACGTGGTCGGGACCTGTGCCATGGGCCCGTCACCCGAAGCCGGCGCCGTCGTCGATGCCCTCGGGCGCGTCCACGGCATCGAAGGCTTGAACGTCATCGATGCGTCGATCATCCCCGGGCCCCCGTCGGGATTCCCTCACATCGTGACGATCATGCTGGCCGAGCGGATGTCCGCGATGTTGACCGCCTTGGTCTGAGCGACGGAGCAGGGACTAGCGGACCGTGTCGAGCGCCTCGGTGTCGTCGGGACCCATCGCGAAACCGGTCCGCTGCCAGACCGCGTAGGCGGCCACGAGCGCGTCGTCGTCGACGGTCAGCTCGGCCGAGAAGTCTCCGCTCGAATATCGATAGGTGAACTCGTCAAGGCGGGCGTAGGTCTGGCTCGCCTTGACGATCGTGAGGTCCGGGAATCGGATCCAGGCTGCCTTGATCGTGTGCGACGCACCGACGGCGAGCCGCAGTCGGCGGATCGGCAGCGTGTTCGTCGATGGGCTGCAGCCGAGGTCGATGTCGGTGCAGCCCTTGAGCGCCGCCACCCGGACGCCGTCGACGGTCCAGTTGCCCTTGGCATCACGCTCGAGGGCGACCGTCCGGGTCTCGAAGCCGCGCAGATCGCGAACGTGGACGGCGGTCGTCATACCGGCCCCATCGGCCAGCACCCGGTACTCGATCCGGACCGGGAACGCCACCTTCCGCGCCGATCACCGTCCCGACCAGCGACAGGCCGCCACCCCGGATCGTCAGCGTGCACTGTTCGTCAGTGGCCACCTCGTCGGACCGTCGCCAGGCCACGCGTCGGGTCGTCATGCCGGGAGGGTACCTGAGCAGTTCTGGAGAAGCCACCGCGGCAACCGGTCCCTAGGATGGGCGTTGTCACCATCGAGACGCACGACGGAGGAAGCCCACCATGAGAGATACGAAGAAGGCCACCAAGGCCAGCGCGGTGTTCACGGACGAAGAGCGAGCCGCGATGAAGGAGCACGCCGCGGACCAGAAGAAGGCCGCCCGTCGCGGGAAGGCGAGCCCGGAGGAGGACGAACGCGACGTGCTCGCGAAGATCGCCGAGTTGGCGGACGCGGATCGCGCGATGGCCGAGCGCATCCATACCCTCGTCAAGGCCAACGCGCCGACCCTCGCCCCGAGGACCTGGTACGGGATGCCCGCCTATGCCAACGATGACAAGGTCGTCTGCTTCTTCCAGCCGGCACTGAAGTTCAAGGCGAGGTACGCGACACTCGGCTTCAACGACGCGGCGATGCTCGACGAGGGCACGATGTGGCCGACCTCATTCGCCCTCATGAAGTTGACAGCCGCCGACGAGACAACGATCGTCGCGCTCCTGAAGAAGGCGGTGCGCTGAGGTCCGTACGGGTACGATCGCGCGATGCGATCCTGGCCCACGATCCTCGCCGTCCTGTCCTTGCCCGTTGGGGCGATCGCCTACACCGTTGGCGCAGCCATCGTCACGGCACTGGACCTGCCGGGCGGGGCATTCACGGTCCTGGTCCTGCCACTCTTCCTGGCCGGGCTCGTCATGCTGCCATTCCTCATCCCATTCTTCGACCGCAAGGCCAAGCAGGACCTCGCGACCTACCGGGCCAGCCAGGCGGCCGCCGAGCACGGCACGCCAGACGCCCCCGAGGACGCACCATGAAGGCAGCCATGCGAGATCGGTATGGCACGCCAGACGTCGTGGAGTTGCGGGACGTAGAGCGGCCGACGCCCGTCGACGACCAGGTGCTGGTCCGCGTCCATGCCGCGTCCGTCAACCGGGCCGATCTCGATGTCCTGCGGCCGAAACCGCAATTCACCCGGCTCTTCCTGGGATTGCGTGCGCCGAGGGCTCATCGGGTCGGCCTGGACGTTGCGGGCGTCGTCGAGTCGGTCGGACCGGCTGCCACCCGGTTCGCGCCCGGCGACCGCGTCTTCGCCGACCTCTATCCGTACGACTTCGGCGCCTTCGCCGAGTACGCCTGCGCGCCCGACAAGGCGTTCGAGCGGATCCCGGACCATCTGACCTTCGAGACGGCCGCGACCCTCCCGCACTCGGCGATCCTGGCCATCCAGGGGCTCCGGCGACGTGATGGACGATCGGTCGGGCCGGGCGACAAGGTCCTGATCGTCGGCGCTTCGGGCAATGTCGGGCCGTTTGCGGTCCAGATCGCCAAGGGGCTCGGCGCCGAGGTGACCGGCGTCTGCAGCGCTGATCGAGCCGAGTTCGTCCGTTCGCTCGGCGCCGACCATGTCGTCGACTACACGACCGTCGATTACACGACGACGGGCAAGCGTTACGACTGGATCCTCGACACCGATTCGCACCAGCCGATCCTCCGCTGCCGGCGTGCCCTGCGACCGAAGGGTGTCTACGTCACGCTCGGCGGCTCGACGCGCAGGCTCCTGGCGGCGATGGTGCTGGGACCGGTGATCTCACTCGCCAGCGGCAAGCAGCTCGGCCTGATGCTGTGGTGGAAGCCGTTCCACCCGGCTGACGTGTCCACCCTCGCGGACCGGATCGAGGACGGGACGTTGATGCCCGTGATCGATCGACGCTTCCCGCTCAGCCAGATCGACGACGCGCTCCGTTACGTCGACGAGGGTCGTCCCAGCGGCAAGGTCATGATCACGATCGACGCGCTGTAGCGTAGAACGTCTCGTGGACCCACGGGATGAGCCAGCGATCAAGGCCGATCCAGCCCGCGTTCCGCCAGGCCAGCATCACGAGCGCGCCGAGCACGATGAGGACCGGGTTGGAGCTGAGAACGCCTGACAGCACGTAGTTCGCGTTCATGACGACGCCAAAGAAGGCGGCGATCCCGGTCAGCAATCCCACGAGGAGACCCAGCCCGACCGCCAGCTCGCCAAGCGCGACCAACGTCGCGAACAGACCGGCGTACGGCTGGACAACGTTCTCCAGGAAGGTCACGTACCACGACGGCGTTCCCGGATCCGCGATCGCCTTGCCGACCAGGCTCGCGATCGGCGCACCGTCCGCGAACAACCAATCGCCGCTGGTGACCTTTCCCCAGCCTGCCGGCACCCAGATGTACGCCATGTAGAGGCGCACCACGAGCCACAACCAGGCCGCCTTCTGGCTGGCGAACAGGAACCTCGCCCAGCGGGGCTCCTGGAATGTTTCCGGGGTCACCGGCGGGTGGATGAAGCGGTCCAGCATTGTCGACATCACCTTGCTAGCCCGGCCGTTCAAGGGAACACCCGGATCCTAGGCGCCTCATCACGGCGAGACGACCTCGTAGCTGCCCTCCCACGCACCGAAGGGCTCCGTCGTGACGCCGTTCCGGGTCGAGCCCTGATACTCATCGAGGGCCTTCCGGATGATGATGACGACCGTTCCGCCATTCTCGCGGGTGATGAATCCCCGGTGGACCGCGGCGGTGCACACGGACGAATCGTCGGTGTAGGTGTCGGTCCCCCAAACCTGGCCGAAGGTGCCGTTCGCGGGGCACAGAAAGAGGAACATCTGGCCGAGCTGCGATCGGTAGCGTGTGGCCTCTGCCTGCCAGGAGCCCATGACCAGCGATGGGTCTGATTCGGTAGGTGGCTCCGCGACGGAGGGTCGGGCGAAGGTCCCGGTCGGTGTGGCGGCCGACGTCGCCGACGGCCTTGATCGCACGGGGCTCGGCGTCGGCACGGCAGCGACGCTCGCCTGTCGCTCAGTGCTTATCCGATAGGCGAGTGGGTAGACCACCAGGCCGATGGCGATGATGACGCCCAGGACAAGCGACACCCGTTCGCGGCGCGACATGCGCACATCCTAGGTGTCGCCCCGCTGTCCACCGTTGGACCTCCGCCGTGTTCAGCCCTCGGCGAGGACCTCACGCAGCTTTGCGGCGAAGGCATCCGGGTCGCCCGCCTGGCCGTATTCGCCACCGAGGAAGCCGCCGTGGTGGCTCGGGAAGCTCACCGCGGTCGTGCCCAAGCGCTCGGCAGCGGCCTCCGCGCCACGGTGCGCCATCTCGCCGTCCGATTCCACGCCGGCGGCCAGGACGATCCGGGTCGATGCCGCCTTGAGCGCCTCGAAATCCGGCTCGTAGTGCGTGCAGGTCACGATGTTCTGGAACAGCAACGGGTCGGTTCGCGTGCCGTCGTCTTCGGCGGGCAGTCCGAACATCGCCGGATCGGGCGCCGGCTGGGCGGCGAACTCCGGGGTGATCGGTCCCTTGTGGCTCACGGCGATGATGAACTGCGCCATGGCGGAGCCGAACCCGCTCTGCTGGTAGGTGTCACCGATCGCCTGCGTCAGCGCCATCGCACCGTCCCGGTCGGGCAGGATCGCGGCGAGCGGGGGCTCATGCGCGACGAGCGTGCGGACCTGCTCCGGGTGCGCCGTCACGAGCGCGAGCGCGTTCACCGCGCCGCCGCTGCTGGCGAAGAGGTCGACTGGGCCGCCACCAAGCGCGTCGATGATCCGATGGAGGTCGTCGGCATGCTGCTCGGGCGTGGACGTGGTGGTCGGGTCCGCCTTCACGCTGCGCTCGACCCCTCGGGGGTCGTAGGTCACCACGGTGCGGTCGGGAAAGTGGCTCGCGAGCGTCGCGAACCCGCCGGCGCCCATCGGCGACCCGATCAGGAACAGTGCCGGGGCGGGGGAGTCGGTCTGGCGAACGTCGTAGGTGATGGTCGCTCCTGGCGCGTCCAGGGTGCGGGTCGTCGGCTTTGTCATCGTGGTCATGCCGGAACTCCTTCCGCGAGGATCGCGTCGATCTGGCCCATCGCCAGTGTGAGGCCCTCTTCCATGCCCATGGCGAGCACTTGCTCCATGGCCTCGATGCTCGGGAAGCGGCTCGCGATCGACATCCGGGTGCGGCCGGCGTCGATCGGCTCGATCGTCACGATGCCTTCGCCGCGCGGCAAGTCGTCGTTCGGCGTCCCGTCCTCATTCGCGAACCCGTCGACGAAGACGAGCCGGCGCGGCGGATCGACCTCGACGATGTCCCAGAAGCCGTGCGGCTGGTCGCCGCTTGGTCCGGTCATGTGGTATTCGATGTGGCTGCCGACCGCCAGGTCGTGCCGTGTGAATGTCGCGGGGTAGGTGGGTGGACCCCACCAGCGCTCGAGCTGGCGTGGGTCGGCCCACAGCTCCCACACCCGCGTCGGCGACGCGTCGAATTCAGCGGTCAACGTCATGGTCAGGGCGTCCGGGTCCTTGTGGACAGCGGTGACGGTCATGCGATGGTGCCCTCCGTGCTGGTGATGAGGTCCGTCATGCGGTCGATCCGGCCGCGCCACAGGGCCTCGTACTGATCGAGCAAGCCGCGCGCGAGGCGGAGCCCGTCCATGTTGGTCCGGACGACCTTGCGGCGACCGGTGCGCTCCTTGGTGACCAGGCCGGCCCGCTCGAGCACCGCGACGTGCTTCTGCACGGCCGCGAAACTCATCGGGTAGTGCCCGGCCAACTCAGCAACGCCCTCGCTGCCACCCAGCGCGCGCAGGACGATGTCACGACGGGTGCCATCGGCGAGTGCCGCGAAGATCTGGTCGGCGTTGAAGGCGAGCTGCATTGATACAACCATATGGTTGTATAAGGGAGTTGTCAAGTCACCCGATGCGGTGGCGTCCGCGCTGCGCGGCGAGACGATCATGGGCCTCGGCGATCAGCGGGATGACGACGTCACGAAAGGTCGTCGCGGACGGGTTGAGGATCGAGACCCACAGCTGGGCCGCGTAGGTAGGGTGGGGGAGGAGCGTGTCGAGGGCCGTGTAGTCGGGCGGCGGTGCCGGATCGAGCGCGTCGCCGACGAGTCGCTCGAAGGTGGCTCGGCTCAGGCCCAGGTTCAGCCGGAAGACGCCCTCGCGATCGAGATCGGAGCCATCGTCGTAGTCGTTGTTGGTGACGATGGTGGCGTAGTTCGGGAAATGCTTCACGGGATCGAAGGAGAAGAACCAGGTCCCACCGGCCTCGAGGACCGCGGTCTTGGGGTAGGTCTCGCGGATGTACTGGACGATGGTGTCAGGGTCGGGCCCGGCAAGGAGGTGGGTCATGCCGAAACCGTACGACATGCATGTCAATCGCAGTCTTGACTTATATAAGCGGACGGTTCTAGAATGCGCTCGTGCACGCCTTCGATGTCCTTGGTGACCCGGTCCGGCGTCGGATCCTCGAACTCCTTGCGGAAGGGGAGCTGACCTCGGGGGCGCTCACGACCGTCGTCCAGGCCGAGTTCCGGATCTCCCAACCCGCGGTCTCGCAACACCTCAGGGTCCTGCGGGAGAGCGGCTTCGCGACGGTGCGGCCTGATGGCGTTCGGCGGCTCTACGCCGTCGACTCGGCACCGCTCCAGGAGGTGGACGTGTGGCTTCATCAGTTCCGCCGCTTCTGGGAGCAACGTCTCGACTCGCTGGCGACCGAGCTGGCGCGCGGGAAACGCCAACGGCGACTCGGCGCCGCGACCACCGACAAGCCGAAGGAGGACCAGATCGATGATCGACATCGTCCGTGAGATCGAAGCCGTCAAGCGCGAGGTCGGTCCCGGCCGGACCGCGGCGGGGGAGGGTCGGTCGGTCCGCCTCGAACGCACCTACGACGCGTCGATCGAGGAGGTCTGGGACGCCCTCACCGACCCTGAGCGCATCGGCCGCTGGTTCCTGCCGATCAGTGGCGACTACCGCGTCGGCGGCCGATACCAGTTCGAAGGCAACGCCGGCGGCGAGATCGTGTCCTGCGAGCGGCCGAACCGGCTGGCCGTGACGTGGGTCTACGGCGAGGTGACCAGCCCAGCCGACGTTTCCGAACTCGAGGTCCGACTGACCTCGGCAGGAGAGGGGGCGACCACGCTCGTGCTCGAGCACACCGCCATCGTTCCCGAGGAGATGTGGGCGCAGTTCGGGCCGGGCGCCGTCGGCGTCGGCTGGGACGGGGGGCTGCTTGGCCTGACGCTCCACCTGCGTGGCGGCACCGTAGGGGATCCGATCGCGTGGCAGTTGTCCGACGAAGGACGCGAGTTCTCGACCCGGAGCAGCGTGGCCTGGGGCGCCGCGAACGAGGCCGCCGGCGCGGATCCGGCGGCTGCGGCGACCGCCATGGCGAACACCACGGAGTTCTACGCACCGGCTCCCGACCTGCCTTCGTGACGTCGTACGCTCTCGCCTGACGCCGCAGGGGAGGGACATGACCGTCATCGATTGGCTGCTCGACGCCGATCCTTCGATCCGCTGGCAGGTCATGCACGACCTGACCCACGAGCCGGCGGACGTCATCGCCGCCGAGCGGGCGAGGGTCGCGACCGAGGGCTGGGGCGCCGGGCTGCTCGCGCTCCAGGCACCGGACGGGCTGTGGGGCGACCGGCCCTGGTCGCAGGACTACACGGATACGTTCCACGTCCTGGAGCTCCTCCGACGGTTCGGGTTGGATCCCGAGAGCAAGGAGGCCAGGCGGGCCGTCGGTCTGATCCACGAGCGCGTCACTTGGAGAGTCCCTGAATTCGAGACCCCCTGGGCCGACAACCGGTTCTTCGAAGGCGAGGTGGAGCCGTGCATCAACGGCAACGTCGTCTCGACCGGTGCCTACTTCGGCGTAGACATGACGCCACTCGTCGATCGGCTGCTCGGCGAGCAGCTCAGGGACGGCGGCTGGAACTGCGAGGTCGAGAACGGCGCGACGGTTTCGTCGTTCGGGACCACCATCAATGTCCTCGAGGGACTGCTGGAGTACGAGCGGGCGATCGGCGGCTCTGTCAGGGTGGGGGAGGCCCGCCGCCGCGGCGAGGCGTACATGCTGGAGCGCCGGCTGTTCCGTCGGAAATCGTCCGGCGAGGTGATCGACCCGGACTGGCTTCGGTTCTCGTTCCCGACCTGGTGGCACTACGACGTGCTACGTGGGCTCGACTACCTGCGTGACGCCGGGTTCGAACCGGATGAGCGCATCGCCGAGGCGATCGAGCTCGTCGAGGCGAATCGGGACCCCGACGGTCGATGGCCGCTCCAGAACGTCCACGTTGGCGAGGTCCATATCCGGATGGAGAACGGCGATGGACAGCCGAGCCGCTGGAACACGCTCCGCGCGATGCGCGTGCTCGACTGGTTCGCGCAGGCGGGGTGACCGGCGGTCGTGGGCGCCGGCGCCGCATGCGACATATCTACACCGCTCGCACCATTCACGTTCCCGACGTGGGTCGCCTGTCACATCTGCCGCGTGGTTCGGGTCAATCGGATGACCATGTCCTGCGCGAGACTGTGACCGATGGATGAGCACGCCTGGCTCGCCGAGCGCTTCGAGGGCCAGCGTCCGCACCTGCGGGCGGTGGCGTACCGGATGCTGGGCTCCGTGTCGGAGGCGGACGACGCCGTCCAGGAAGCCTGGATCCGGCTCAGTCGCTCCGACACGACCGACGTCGAGAACCTGCGCGCCTGGCTGACGACGGTGGTCGGGCGGGTCTGCCTCAACATGCTGCGCTCCCGCCGGACGCGTCGCGAGTCACCGCTGGAGACGCATCTGCCGGACCCCATCGTCGGTCCGGAGCAGGGGAGCGATCCCGAACAGGAGGCCCTCCTGGGTGACGCCGTCGGCCTCGCCCTGCTCGTCGTCCTCGACTCGCTCACGCCGGCTGAGCGCGTCGCCTTCGTCCTCCACGACGTGTTCGCGGTGCCGTTCGATGCCATCGCCCCGATCGTCGGCCGGACACCTATGGCGACCCGTCAGCTCGCAAGCCGCGCCCGACGGCGCGTCCAGGGCGCCCCGGTGCCGGACGTAGACCTCGACGGCCAGTGGGCTGTCGTCGATGCATTCCTGGCGGCCGCGCGCGACGGCGACTTCGAACGCCTGCTAACGATCCTCGACCCTGACGTCGTGCTCCGTGCCGATGCGGGGCCGAACCGCCCGGACCTCACGGCCATCCTGCGCGGCGCCCCGGCGGTCGCCGGCCAGGCGCTGACCTTCCGCAACTTCGCGGCGAGCGCGACCCGCGTCCTCGTCAACGGCGTCCCGGGTGGGGTCGCCTGGTCACCCGACGGCCGGCCGGTCGCGATCCTGGCCATGACCGTCGCGGGTGGACGCGTCGTCGCGATCGAGGTGCTGGCGGACCCGGACCGGCTCAGCAGGCTCGATCTGACGGAGGTCGCCGGCTGATCGGTCACGTTCGTGCGTGTTGGCGGGTCATCCCTGTAGAGCCAGATCAACCAGGCAGGAGCGACCAGCATGACCGATGGAGTTGCCGGAACGGCCGGCGCACCGCAGCGCGCACGCGTGCCGCGCTATGTCCCGTTCTTCAACAAGTTCGCCCGCCGACTACTGCGGGCAGGCACGCCGATGGGCCCGAACGTGCTGGTGACCATCCGCGGCCGGACCACCGGCCTGCCGCGAACGACGCCGCTGGCGATCGTGGAGCACTCGGGCCGACGCTGGATCTGGGCGCCGTTCGGCGAGGTCGATTGGGTGCGCAACCTGCGAGTGGCCGGTACGGCCACGATCACGGCCGGCCGCCGGACCGAGGAGGTGACCGCCACGGAGCTGGACCCGATGGAGCGCGCGGCGTTCTTCCGCGACGTCCTCACGCCGGTGGCACGAGCGATCCCATTCGGGCCCTGGCTCATGCGCACGATGCTCCGGACCGACCTCGGCGACCCGCTCGCCGCATCGGAGGGCCGACCGGTCTTCGAGCTAGGTCACCCTGCCTGAGACATCGCGGTCGTCGCGCGTCACACGAGCTCGTGGATCGCCCTGGCGCGCGAGAGCACGATCGCGAAGAGGGTGAGGAGGGCGCCACTGATGGCGAGCGCCGTCGGGGCGCCCATGGCATTCGCAGCGACGCCCAGACCGACCAGGCCCAGGGGCCCGAACCCGATCGCGAAGAACCAGATACCGGCGGCTGACCCCCGCTCGGCATCGTCCACATTCCGCTGGAGCAGTGACTGCGTCAGCGTGTCGACGCCCGCCATCGCCGCCCCGACGCCCACGAGGATGGCGAACGAGAGCGCGAATGACGAGCTCAGGGCAAACGCCGTGAGACCCGACCCGAGGGCGAACGTCGCGAGCAGGATCAGGCGGCCACCACGGGCCTGGCCGAGGCCGACACGGGCGAGCACCAGCAGGACCGCGACCGCACCGATATTCCGCGCCATGGCAAGGGCACCGAGTCCGGCAGCGTCGGAGTCCAGGACGTCGCGGGTAAAGGTCGGGAAGACCGTGAGGCTCGAGAAGCCGAGGACCTCGGCCATCACGACGACCAGCGCGATGAGTGCGACGCGTCGATTCCGGGTGATCAACGTCATCGACCGCGAGAAGCTGGGGACCAGGTGTGGCGCGGGCCGTTCGGGTCGGGGCCGGACGCCACCGAGCACGAGACAGAGCGCAGCCAGCGCGGCGGTCCCGGCCGCCAGGATGAACGGGGAAGCGACGCCCAATCGCTCGATGGCCAGACCGCCCGCGATCGCACCGACGCTTCCGGCCAGGAACACGCCCAGGTTGACGAGCGCGAGGGCATTCGTCGCCCCGGCGGCGCCCGCGAGATCGAACGAGTACGTCTGCGTCGTGGTTCCGGTGAGCGTATCGACGACGCCGAGGGCGAGACTCAGCAGGAGCAACTGCGCGACCGCCAACGTCCCGTTCGCGCCGATGACGGCCGCCCAGGCCAGGGGAACGATCGCGGCGAGGTTGACGAGGATCAGTGTGACTCGCCGGTCGTAGCGGTCGACGAGACTCCCGAGAGGGATGCCGAGCAGGAGTGCCGGAACCACGCGAAGCGCGAAGGTCGCGCCCACGGCCAGGACCGAATCGGACGCCGCGAGCGTGAGCCAGCCGATCGCCACCTGGGTGACCGACCGGCCGAACCCCGACGACGCGCCGCTCAGCCACAATGCCGGGTAGCCACCGATCTGGAAGGCCGCGAGCGTCGTGCTCGACCTGAAGGCGGCGACGGACCGGGTCCACCAATGACTCCCCATCACCGCCCGTCCGTCGCCTCCCTCATGGCGCCTGGCTGCCAGTGGCACAGCGCGGACCCACGCTAGACCATCCGGGGACTGCTACGCTCAGGGCCTCGATGCTTCCGGAGACCCGCTACGCACGCCTCGGCGACCTCCACCTGGCGTATCAGGTCCTCGGTAACGGGCCGCCCGACATCCTCCTGCTCGACCAGTGGTTCGGTCATGTGGAGGCCCAGTGGGATGTGCCGCCGCTCGCCGAGCTCCGGGAGCGTCTGGCGCGGTTCGGGCGCCTGATCATGTTCGACAAGCGGGGGACCGGCCTGTCCGACCCGATCCCGACCGCCTCGCTGCCGACCCTCGAGGAGTTCATGGCCGACATCCCGGCCGTCCTCGACACGGTGGGCTCGGAACGGGCGGCGATGATCGCGAACATCGGCGGCGGGATCCTCGCCATGCCGTTCGCTGCGGCGCATCCCGAGCGCGTCTCGAGCCTCATCCTGGTCGACTGCTTCGCCAGGTTCCTCGACGCTCCCGACTTCCCGATCGGCGCTCCGCCCGAGGCGCTCGCGCCCGGCGCTCGACCTCGCGGGACTCGACACCGGCCTTGGCGTGATGATCGACCTGTTCGCGCCGACGGTGGCCGACGACGAGCGGGTCCGTCGGGCGTGGGCCAGATACGAGCGCTACGCGACGACCCCGGGCAGCACCAAGGCGATCGTCCGCCTGATCTACGAGAGCGACGTCCGCGACGTCCTGCCGGCGATCCGGGTCCCGACGCTGGTCATCCACCGAGCGGAGGCCACCGGGTTCAGCGTCCACCACGGACGCTATCTCGCCGAGCACATCCCCGACGCGAAGTACGTGGAGCTGCCGGGCAGGGACAACCTCATCTGGGCCGGCGACCAGGACGCGATCGTGGCCGAGATCCAGGACTTCGTGACCGGCGTCCGGCCGGCGCCCGATCCGCACCGGGTGCTCGCGACGGTGCTGTTCACCGACATCGTCGGATCGACGGAACGGGCGGCGCAGCTCGGCGATGCCCGGTGGGAGGGCCTCCTCGCCGATCACAACCGGGTCGTCCGTCGCGAACTCGATCGCTTCGGTGGCCGCGAGGTCAAGCTCGTCGGCGACGGGGTCCTTGCGACGTTCGATGGACCAGCGCGGGCCGTCCGGTGCGCACTCGAGATCCGCGACGCGGTGGGGGAGCTTGGCCTCCAGGTCCGGGCCGGCGTCCACACCGGCGAGATCGAGGTCCTGGCCGACGACATCGCGGGCCTGGCCGTCCATATCGGCTCGCGGATCTCCGCCCTCGCCGGCCCGGGCGAAGTCCTCGTGTCGAGTACGGTCAGGGACCTCGTGGTCGGCTCCAACCTCGTCTTCGACGAGCGCGGCCGGCACGCCCTCAAGGGGGTCCCGGGCGACTGGTCGTTGTTCGCTGTTCGCGGCTGATCGGGAGATGCCGCGGCGGCACCCTGAGATAAGCCGTAGATACGTGCGGGTTCGTATCGTTCCTTCCCATGGTCAAAGCTGCGCGGTACGCCGAGCCGATGGTGGATCGTCGGGTCTTCACTCGATGGTCGATCACGATCCCCGTGGACATGGACGAGACCTTCGTGGCGAGCGACGGCTACTGGCACGCCTGGGAAGCGGATCGGTCGATCTCGTTGACGAGCATGATCGTGGCAGACCGCCGCGGCCGCCCGGTCCCGATGCGCGAGATCCTCGACCGGATGCCGGCGATGGAAGGGGAGGGGATGCCCCTGCCTGACCATCTCGACGGCTGGGCGGTGGTGATCAACGTGCCTGACTCGCCGCGGGCCTCCAGGGCAATCTCCGGGATCCTGGTCCTCGATGGGAACCTACTCATGGTCACCGTCACGAGCGACGACCTCGACTGGGCAACCTCAATCTGGCGATCGATCCGACATGAAGCTGGTCGGACGCTTGACAGGAAGCGCCCCGGTCTTACCGTCACTAGTAAGAACGAGCACGGAGGCCCGACGATGCGGATCACGAGCAAGGGCCAGGTGACCATCCCCCAGGACCTTCGCGAACGGACAGGGCTGCTGCCCGAGACGGAGGTCGAGTTCGTGCTCGACGGCCGCGGCGTGCGGATCATCAAGGCGTCGGCCGCCAGGCAGCCGACGCGAGGCGCGAAGGCGGTCCGCCTGCTGCGGGCGAAGCGGCCCGTCGTGCAGCGGACCACCGACGAGATCATGGCACTTACCCGCGGCGACTGATGGAGCCCGTGCTGGTCGACAGCAACGTGCTCCTGGACATCCTGACCGACGACCCGCGCTGGGGCGCCTGGTCGACGACGACGCTCGAACGCGTTGCGGATGCGTCGATCCTGGTGATCGATCCCATCGTGTACGGAGAGGTGTCGATCGGCTTCGACAGGATCGAGGACCTTGAGGCGGCCCTCCCGCACGATCTCTACCGCCGCGAGGACCTTCCGTACGATGCCGCCTTCCTCGCCGGCAAGTGCTTCCTCCGCTATCGACGCGAAGGTGGCACGAAGCGGTCGCCGTTGCCCGACTTCTACATCGGCGCCCATGCCGCGGTCGCCGGCTACAGACTCTTGACGCGAAATGCGTCGAGGTACCGGACCTACTTCCCGAAGGTCGAACTGATCGCGCCCGCGCTTTGAGTGCCGTCCCTTGACACGATCTGACCAATGACTATAGTCTGTGGTCAGATGAGAGCAAGGGAAGCCAGCCAAGACCGCGTGATCATGGCGAGTCGATTCAAGGCGGAGTGCCTGGCGATCCTCGATCAGGTCGAGTCGATGAAGGTTTCGGTCGTGATCACCAAGCACGGGCGTCCGGTTGCGCGCGTCGTACCCATCGACAGTATCGGTTCCCAGCCGACGATGGGCAGCGTTCGGCTTGTCGCCCACGAGGACGAGGCGTATTACGCGACGGGTGAGCGCTGGGACGCCGATCCTGACTCACGGTGAACGTCCTCCTTGACACCCACGTCGTGCTCTGGTGGCAGGCTGGTGGAGACCGATTGAGTCCCGTGGCCGCAGACTGCCATCGATGCCGCGGGCGAGCTCCTGATCAGTCCGTTGACGTGCTG
The DNA here is from genome assembly GCA_963746865.1 of uncultured Chloroflexia bacterium. Classification (GTDB taxonomy): domain Bacteria; phylum Chloroflexota; class Limnocylindria; order Limnocylindrales; family CSP1-4; genus SPCO01. The sequence continues at coordinate 708,227 of CAVVDB010000003.1, read as the reverse complement.
GGAGATCGCAACTCTGAACCGGCTCGGGCGTATCAAGCTCGATCGCGACCCGACGCAGTGGATCCACGACCTGCTCGATGGCGAGCGCATCGCCAGTGCATCGCTGACGCCACAAGCCGCGGCCTGGGCAGGCGCGCTGCCGGAGACGTTCCCGGGCGACCCGATCGATCGGCTGCTCTACGCCACCGCGCGTGACCTGCGCGTCCAGCTGATCAGCAAGGATGAGAGCCTGCGCGCCGCTGCCGAGTCCTTCAAGGACGTTCGCGTCATCTGGTAGACGCGGACGTGGCTCAGGGAGCGCTCTCCTCCGGCGCGGGCGTCGAGTCAGGTCCGGCCGACGCCTGCGGCGGCGTGATCGACGGCTCCCCGGACTCCTCCGGCGCGGGCGTCGAGTCAGGTCCGGCGACGCCTGCGGCGCTGCGATCGACGGCTCCACGGCCTCCTCCGGGCGCAGATCGACCGTCTCGAGCTGCTCGCTGAACCATTGGCCATCCTCCCACCCGATCCCGACGAAGAGGTAGCCGCGGGTATCGGTGAACACGAACGTGGCACTGGCCGCACCGCACCCTCTGGCGAATGCACGCGTATCGTCGACGCGCCGGCTCCCGAAGTTCCCGGCATCCCCCTGGCACAGCCAGGCGATGGCCTGATCCCGCCAGGCGTCCTCGCTGAGGCCGCCGTAGGGCTGGGATGCGATCATCAGGAAGTGGTCGTCCCCGAGCGCGGGGTCGAAGGCGATGTCGGCCGCGGGCGAGTCGAACGACAGCGCCTCCCCGGTCCACGGCTCGGTCGCCGGCCGGATCTGCCAGCTGGCGGGGAGGTCGATCGACAACCCGTGCACGGCCGAGGTGTAGGTCACGGCACCGGGCTCAGGTGATGGGCGCGATGTCGCCGAGGGAGCCGGGACCTCGGGCGATGTGGTGGGCATCGGAGTCTCTGGCGCCTGGCTCACCGGCTGCTCGCCGAGGGCCTGGGTCCACACGACGCCATCCTGGTCGGACAGCGTGTCGCCGCGCTGGTCGTAGTCGTAGACGCCGCGGACCCCGGTCTTCTTGAGGCCACAGCCGCCGCCTTCGGGAAACGTGGCCACGAGGCGGTTGCCCGAGATCTGTCCGGTGCCACGTGCCGTGAAGCGCTTCACCGCATCGTTGACACACGCGAGACCGGACGCGTAGCCGTCCTCGAAGTACACGGCAGGCGTCTGTCCGGGTCCGACGACCAGCGTCATCCCGCTGCCGTCGGCCGGGTCGATCGTGATCCAGGTGCCCTCGAACACGGAGCTCGGCTGCTGTGCGCCACCGGCCATGATCCCGCCAGCCACGGTCGCGAGGGCGAGGGCGGCGGCGATCAGCCCGAAGCGGATCGCCGAGGACGGGATCGGGCCGATCCACCCCGGGTTCCACGTCAGTCGCGCCGTGGCCGGATGGCGTTGCCGCGTGGCAGCCACGCCGTCGATGACACGCGCGAGCTGGCCGTCGCTCGGTCGCTCGACGGCCGTCTCCAGCAGATGCTGCCGCACCTGGGCGGCGAACCGGTCGTTCATCGTGCGATCCCTTCCGTCATCCGAGCCGGCTCTCGGTCATCGGCATCGATGGCCGCTCGCAATGCCTCGGTGGCCCGGTTGAGCCGGGACTTTGCTGTTCCGAGCGGGATGTTCATCGCCTGAGCCGCATCGGCGAGCGGCAGGTCGAGGTAGTAGACGAGAACCACGGCGGCGCGCTGCTCGGGAGAAAGCCGAGCCAGGCCGCGCTCGAGCTGGTCGTGGATGTCGAGCGCGCGCTCGCCCCCGGGGATGGCCGGCTCGTCGGCCGGCGTCAACCGGATCTCGACGGCGCCAACGCGTCGGTTCCGTCGACCGGACTTGAAGCACGCCCGCACGAGCAGCCGTCGGGTCCATGCTTCGAACTTGTCCGGCTCTCGCAGCCCGGGCAGCGATCGCCACGCCTCGATGAAGGTTTCCTGGACGGCGTCCTGGGCAGCGTATTCGTCGCGCAGGATCATCCGGGCCACCGCCGTGAGCCGCCCGATCGACCGCGCGACGAGCTGCGAGTAGGCATCGACATCGCCCGCTCGCGCCCGGATCACGAGATCCTGCACTGCCATCACCTGCCTGCCCGCGGCGACATGCCGCGCTACCAATGATGTGGCAGGCGCCGCCCCCGAAGGTTCCATCTTCTGCGCGGGTCACCACGACTCCGCGGTCACGTACCCTCGCCGTGATACCGAGGAACGGGGAGGGGAGCGTGGCCCAGCCGACCATTACGCATGAGCGGACTTGCGGGCTATGGACCTGTTCACCTCGGGGTAGCATCGTCCTACCGACCGCATCTGGAGGAACGTCATCGGCGAGCGGATGACCCGTCGCACAGTCAGCGCCATCTCGCTGACATGCCTGCTCCTCGCGGCCTGCAGCGCGGTGCCAGCCGATGAGCGCAGCTCGTCGCCGACGATGGCAAGCGAGCCGCCATCGACGGCGCCTGCCACGCCCTCTCCGACTGTCGCTGCCGCCAGTCCATCAGGGGCGCCATCGTTCGTCGCCGAGGCCGACGGCTACAGCCTCACAGTCACGACCGACCGTCTCACCCTTGCTCCCGGTGAGACCGTCATCTTTACCGCCACCTTCCGCAACGGGACGGCTCAGCCGATCGACGTCGCGGGGCCTCTGTGCGGTGGGGGGCTAACGGGGTACGTGTCTGTCGATCTGCCTCAAGGACCGGCGGGTCGGACGTGGTCGGGCATCCGGCAAACGTTCAAGGACTACGTGCTGAAGGAGGGCTACGGACCCGGCGCAGTCCCGGCGCTCGCTCCGCTCATGTTCAATATGTCGCCACCATCGTGCGCGGACGCAGACGGGACGCTGTCGTCCGAACTTGGCCCCGGCAAGTCGATCACCACCACGATGCCGTGGAAGGCGGAGATCGAAACGGGCATCGGCGCGCTCCCGGGCTCGGTTCCCTTCACGATGTCGGTCGCCTATGACCTGCAGAACGGTCCACCGTCGTATCCACCCGACTACAAGGGCCCGCGAGGATCGTGGCTCCCGTACTTCAAGCAGCTCGAGGTCAAGGGCGCGATCGAGGTCGTCGGGCAGGGGAGGGCGCTGGCTGGTCCCGGTGAGGTCATCGATGCCGTGATCGCCGACAAGAAGTTCTCGGCATGGCTGGCGGAGCGTCCGGCGAGCACCTGGAGCAACGCCAATCTCTTCCTGTACAGCACGCCCGCCAAGACGGGCATCCTCCCGAAAGGTGTGTTCTGGGAGCTCGATCTATTCCGCGAGATGGGCGTACCCCGACATTGGGCCATCGCCTTCATCGACCCATTTGACGCATCGCTGATATCGATCCACTACTGCAACATCCCATGCGACCGGTGAAGTGAGGGCGTCCGCGCCGAGGCGCTGTCGGCTTCAGCCGATGGTCCCGAAGGTGGCGCGGCCAGTCGGTCGATAGGTCGCGAGCGTCACGCCGGACGGGGTCGTCCGCGACTCGACAAGCGCCATGTCGTGCGTCGGGCCGCGATCCGGGAAGAGTCGCATGCCATCACCGACCACGATGGGGTGGAGGAGGAGGTTGAGCTCGTCCACGAGGTCGCGCTCGAGGAGCCATCGAAGCAGGACGCCGCTGCCGTGCACCTGGAGTTCGCGCCCGGGCGCCGCCTTGAGCTCGCGGACCGCCGCCTCGACGTCGCTTGTGATGACGTGGGTGTTCTGCCACGTCGGGTCCCTGAGCGTCGTCGAGGGCACGTACTTGGGCAGGACGTTGAGGCCGTGGGAGACCGGATCGCCCGAGTCGTGGTGCGGCCAGTAGCCGGACCAGATCTCCCAGGTCACGCGACCGAGGAGGAACGCGTCGGCACGGGCGTACACGGACGTGATGTACGGCCAGATCTCGGGGTCGGGATGCAGCGACACCCAGCCGCCACGCTCGAACCCGCCACGTCGGTCCTCGTCGGGGCCGCCTTGACCCTGGTACACGCCGTCGAGCGTCAGGAACATCGTGGCGGTCAGCTTCATGGTCAGGGCTCCCTGCGATCGGAGATCGACGATCAAACCTCGGCGTCAGGCGCCCCCATGCGCTCGAGGAGCGCCATCGTCGTCGCCCAGCTGCGGATCGTCATCGACTTGTAGGCCGGCGTCCCGGCGATCTTGCCGAGCCGGCTCTTCGTCCGTTGGGCGCTCAGCCGCTGCGAGTAGATAACGCCGACGCCTGGCCACACCTCATCGACGCCGGGCCGTGGGTCGAAGACCTTCATCGCCGTCGGCGCGTCGATACCGATCAGGAAGATCGCGTCGCTGTGATACGTCTCGGGATGGTCGCCGAAGCCCTTCGGCCGTCGACGAACGACGGCTTGGAGCCGGGCCCGCGTCAGGACTAGGACCGCGATCAGCTCGGTGTCGAGCTTGAGGGCGTTGGGCAGAGCCGCCTCCAGCTGTCGCTTGATCGTTGCGGCCGATCGGTCGGAGCTCAGGATCACGTTGCCGCTGGCGATGTAGGTCGAGACCTGCGTGTGCCCGTGCGCCTCGAGAAGCTCGCGAAGGGCCGCCATCGGCACCTTGTTCCGGCCGCCGACGTTGATGCCACGAAGCAGGACGAGGTATCTGGTCATCGAAAGGAGGATGCCACGGCGGACGCCGTGGGCCGTCAGCCGAGCGGCGTGAGCCGGGCGATCGGGATGATCCGGTCGGTCTTGGACGAGTACTCGGCGAACTGTGGGTGTTCTGCCACGTGGCGGTCCCAGAGCGCGTCGCGGTCGGCCCCTTCCGCGACGGTCGCGCGGGCCTGGAAGGTCTGGCCGTCGGCCTCGACCGTCACGACCGGGTTCGCGACGAGGTTCGTGAACCACGCGGGATCGTCCGGTGCGCCGCTCTTCGACCCGACCACGACGTAGTCATCGCCATCGCCCGAGAAGGTCACGACGGCCTCTCTCGGTTCGCCGCTCTTCGCCCCGGTCGTCGTGAGGACCATCACGGCCTGACCCTCGAAGTAGCCGCTCGTCGGCAGGCCATTCGCGCGGATGTCGGCGATCAGGTTCTTCGTCCAGTCGGCGTAGTCGGTCATGGTCGATCCCCCGGTCAGACGCCACTGGTGGCAGGCGTGCTTGCCACGGCCGGTGCGCAGCCGGCAGGGCAGGAAGTTGTCGGTGCAACTATACAACGTGGAGAAGGGACCGGCGTGGCGCCGGTGGCGGGGTTGACGCCCGCGGTTATACTCCGGGTATGAAGACTGCCGTGTCCATTCCGGACGAGGTGTTCCTGGGAGCCGAACGCCTCGCGCGCCGCGAGGGTCGGTCGCGAAGCGCGGTCTACAGCGCAGCCTTGCGCGAATACGTCGCCCGTCACGATCCCGATGATGTCGTCGCCGCGCTCGACAAGGTCGTCACCGAGGTGGGGGAGGGAATCGATCCGTTCGTCGAAGCCGCGTCAACCAGGACCCTCGAAGCGATCGAATGGTGATCTCGCAGGGTGACGTTTGGTGGGCCGATCTCGGCGCGCCGAGCGGGCCGGGGCCGGGTTTCCGGCGACCCGTCGTCGTGGTCCAGGGCGATACCTTCAATCGCAGCACCCTTCGAACCGTGGTCGCCGTGCCACTGACGAGCAACGTCCGGTGGGCCGATGCGCCGGGCAACGTCCGGCTGACCGCCCGCGCCACCGGCCTCCCTCGTGAGTCAGTCGCCAACGTCTCCCAGATCGTGACCGTCGACAAGGCCACGCTGACCGAACGGGTCGGCAAGCTGTCCGAAGCCAAACTCGAGCTCGTCCTGTCTGGCATCGACATCGTCCTCGGACGATAGGCGGCATCCACTCCCGTACACTCGAATCCGCGGACCGTCCACGAGCTAAGAAGGGTGGCCCTGCACCGTCAGGCCAAAGGCGACAGGTAGCCGATGCACCTCTATCAGGGCACGAGCGAGCAGTTCATCGCAGATGCAGTCCAGGCCAGGCTCGCCAACCAGCTGGCTGACCGTTTCTTCGACGAGTTCCGGTACAGGCCGCCGACTTCCGAGGCGACCTCGTGGCGCAACTCGCTCGCGGCGATGGCCAATGTCCTGCAGCTCGCTGATCTTCGCGATCAAGGTGTTCTCGTCGAACTCAAGCTCCCGCTCTCCTCGAAGCGACTCGACGTGCTTGTCACGGGCTCCAACCCCGACACGAAGCGCGATTCCGCCGTCATCGTCGAACTCAAGCAGTGGACCGAGGTCGGCCGCTCCAACGTCACCGACTGTGTCACCGTCGACTACGGCGGTAAGCCGCGCGACACGCTGCACCCGTCCCGCCAGGTCGAGCGCTACCAGCGCTACCTGCTCGACACGCACCCGGCGTTCTCGGACGATCCGGCCATCGCGCTCGACGCCTGTGCCTACCTGCACTTCGCGCAGCACGACCCGAAGTCACCGCTTTACCACGCGGATTTCGCAAGCCTTCTCGGCACGAACCCGGCCTTCGCCGGCGATCAGTCGGACGCGTTCGCGACCTTCCTGGACAACCACGTTGCGGGGCCCGACGACGGCTCCATCCTCGATCGAGTCGCCAACGCCGCCTTTCGACCACACAAGCGCTTGCTCGATCACGTCGCGCGAGTGATCAAGCATGAACCGGTGTTTACGCTCCTCGACGAACAGCAGGTCGCCTTCAACGCGATCATGGACTCGGTTCGGGCGGCTGGTCAAAACCAGCAGAAGGTCGCGTTCATCGTCTCCGGCGGCCCGGGCACCGGCAAGTCGGTCATCGCGGTCCAACTCGTCGCCGAGCTCTCTGCGCTGAACCTTCGGACCCTCCATGTGACCGGCTCGAAGGCGTTCACCGAGAACCTGCGCAAGATCGTCGGGACACGTGCCGGCGCGATGTTTAAGTACTTCCGCGACACCGCCAGCGTCGACGAGCCGCTCGATGTCGTGGTCCTCGACGAAGCCCATCGAATCCGCTCGATCAGCACAAGCCGCTTCACGCCCGCCAAGGCGCGGACGGGCAAGGCCCAGATCGACGACATCCTCGACGCCAGTCGCGTCTCGGTCTTCTTCATCGATGACCTTCAGGTCGTTCGCCCCGGCGAGGTCGGAAGCACCGACCTGATCCGCGAGGCGGCCGGCAAGCGCGAACTCGAGGTGCGCGAGTTCGAGCTCCAGGCCCAATTCCGCTCGAACGGCTCGGACTCATTCATCAAGTGGGTCGACAACACGCTCGAGATGGACCGGACGCCCCAGGTCCTCTGGCCGGCCGACGACGAGTTCGACTTCCGCGTCGTCGGTTCGATCAAGGAGCTCGACACGCTCATCCGCGGCTGGGCAGGGGAGGGGGCGACCGCACGGCTCGTTGCCGGCTTCTGCTGGCCGTGGTCGGACCCTGACGACGCCGGCGAGCTCGAGCCGGACGTCAGGGTAGGGGACTGGTCGATGCCCTGGAACGCCAAGTCGGAGGCTCGACGCCTGGCGCCCGGAATCCCGAAGTCCGACTTCTGGGCGAACGATCCCGGGGGACTCGAGCAGGTCGGCTGCGTCTACACCGCGCAGGGCTTCGAATTCGACTACGTCGGCGTCATCTTCGGCCCCGATCTCGTCTACCGGACGCTCGATGGGGGATGGGTCGGCCAGCACGACCAATCGCATGACCGCGTCGTCCGCCGCAGTGTCACCGACCTGGAGTTCACCGACTTCGTCAAGAGCACCTACCGCGTCCTACTGACCCGCGGTCTCCGCGGCTGCTACGTCTATTTCACGGACGCGCCGACGCGGGACTTCTTCTTGAGTCGGATCGAGCGTACAGCGAGGGCAACTGCTCGGGCGGCCGAGAGCGAGGCGCCGTATGACCCACCGACGTAATTCTCAACTACGAGGGTCTTGATGCCGCTCCCTGATTATCAAAGCGTGATGTTGCCGCTTCTGAGACTCACTGCCGGCGAGTCTGTCGTCGTCCTGAGGGAAGCACTGCCCGTCCTTGCCGACGAATTTGGGCTCACCGAAACTGATCGAGCAGCGGTTACGTCATCTGGTCGCCTAAAGATGTGGAGCCGAGTTGCCTGGGCGGCAACCTACCTCGCCCAAGCGCGAGCCGTCAGCCGACCGAAGCCGGGCGCAATCTCGATCACGGCGCGGGGCACGCAGCTTCTCGCGACCAATCCTCAGCGCATCGACTACGCGATGCTGCGGCAGTTCGAGGAGTTTCGCGAATTCATGGACGGGACGAAGGCTCCGGGCACGTCATCCGGCGATCCCGCAGGTCCAGTCATCGTTCCGTCAGCGGCTCTTTCACCTGAGGAACTGATTGACCAAGGCTATGTCGCGCTTCGATCCGAGTTGGAAGCCATTCTCCTTGAAAGGCTCCGAGCCGCCACGCCGGAATTCTTCGAACAAGCCGTTGTCGATCTGCTCGTGGCCATGGGGTTCGGCGGCTCACATGAAGATGCCGCACGACGAATCGGGAAAACGGGCGATGAGGGCGTCGATGGCGTAATCGACGAGGATCCACTTGGCCTGGACGCTCTCTACATCCAGGCGAAACGCTGGAAAGCTGAACACGTCGTGGGCATCGGGGACGTCCAGCACTTCGTAGGAAGCCTCGTTGGAAAGAAGGCCTCGAAGGGCGTATTCATCACCACCTCCGGATTCTCGCAGCCAGCGGTGAAGTATCTCGACGGCATCGGCCATCGGGTGGTCCTCATCGATGGCGCCCAGGTAGCGAAGCTGATGTTCGAGCACGAGGTGGGTGTTCGCACACGCCATGCCTACAAGGTGAAGTCGATCGATGAGTCGTACTTCGAGGTCGAGGGTTGAGTTCACCCGACATCGTCGGCGAGGCTCGAGACCCATTCATGATTCTACTCACCTTACAGACATAACTCACCTTATCGGAAGTGCGTTGGCCGAGCACGACCCGATCAAGTGGCTGGTTCGAGTTCGGTCAGCAATGGCATCTCGATGAGGTGGCTCGCTCCTCGGCGGAGTCGTCCATCGAAGGTGACGAGTGGTGACTCGATGCTGACGGCGAGGGCGACGTACTCGGCGTCGTAGGACTTTGCCCAGCCGAGCTGTCGGGCCAGGTCGAACGCCTGCTCAAAGAGCCCGTCCGGGTGCTCTCGGCGGATCCCGAGTGTTCTGACGATGGCGATGGCCCGTCGTGCGGCGTCGACCGGGATCTCGCCACGGAAGGTCATCTCTGACAACACCGATGTGACTTCGGACGCCATGATCGGTGGTGCGACGAGTTCGTGGCCCCCCAGTCGACCGAGTCCGCCACCGGCGAGACTGACCTGCACGACGACATTCGCGTCGACGACGAGCCTCAACGGATCAATGTTCGGCTCGGGACCGCCGGATGGCTGCGACGACATCGGGCATCGGACCGCCCCAGAACGTGTGCTGCCATTCGGGTGGGATCGGCAGGCGATCCGACGATGCGTCGAGATACGCCTCGAGATCCCGTTCCTCCAGGACATGCTGCGTCCCGACCTTGCGAGCCGGTAGCTTGCCCTCCCGGATCCATCGCCTGATGGTCTCTGGGTTTCGGCCAGCGCGCCGGGCTGCTTCGGGAACGGTCATCATCGTTGTTGCATACTACAACAACGAGGGACCACGTCAAGCTCGGCCGACGACGTAGGCCTGGAAGGAGCGCTGCGTCAGGGCCTCGAGCTCGGCGAACAGGGGCTCGTCGATGGTTGTGAAGTTGAACGTCGTTTTGCCCTTCAGGTGCTTGCGCAGCCCCGGCGACACGCCGTCCAGCAACGTCGGATCGGTGTACACGGGCATCAGGTGGAAGCTGACGTGGCGCGGCGCCACGCGGACGCCGGCGAAGAAGTCGTGCTGCCTTGCGCCGACCCGCTTCAAGGTCGCCAGCCCATAGACGCTTCCATCCTCGAGCCGGTCGCGGTAGGGCTTCAGGATCGCCCACAGGCGGGCCTCGAGCGCCTCGAACTCCCCGTCCATCCGTGCCTCCCCCGCCGATGGTCGTCAGGCCGTGACGCCCACGCTATCGTCCTCGAACACCGGCTCCTCGGCGAACTGCATCCGGTGCAGCCGTGCGTACAGCCCGTTCATCGCCAGCAACTCGTCCTGCGAGCCGAGCTCCACCAGCCAACCATCGTCGAGCACGGCGATCCGGTCGGCCGCGCGGATGGTCGACAGTCGGTGGGCCACGATGATCGTCGTCCGACCGACCTTGAGGTGGTCGAGCGCATCCTGGACGAGGCGCTCCGATTCATTGTCGAGCGAACTGGTGGCCTCGTCGAGGAGCAGGATCGGCGGGTCCTTGAGGATCGCCCGGGCGATGGCCACCCGCTGGCGCTGTCCGCCCGACAGCCGCGAGCCCCGGTCGCCGACGATCGTGTCGTAGCCGTCGGGCAACGCGCTGATGAAGTCGTCCGCGTTGGCCGCCCGGGCGGCGGCGACCACCTCGGCCTCGGTCGCGTCGAGCCGCCCGTACAGGATGTTCTCGCGGATGGTGCCGCCAAAGAGCGTGGCCTCCTGGGCCACCAGGCCGATCTGGCCGCGCAGGCTGGGCACGGTCACCTCGCGGATATCGACCCCGTCGATCCGGATGACGCCCGCCGTCACGTCCCACAGTCGCGGGATGAGCGCGGTGAGGGTCGTCTTGCCCGATCCCGACGGTCCGACGAGGGCCAGGGTCTCCCCCGCCGGGATCGTCAGCGACAGGTCGCGCAGCACGAGCCGGTCCGATCCGTAGCCGAACGACACGCCGTCGAGCTCGATCCGGCCGGCGACCCGGGGCAGCGGCCGCGCGTCCGGCGCGTCAAGCACCGTGGGACGCTCATCGATGATCTCGAACACCCGCTGGATAGCCCCGGTCCCCTCTCGGAACTGGCCGTACAGCCCGGCGATCGTGCCAAGGCTCGCGGCGATCGCGACGCCGTACAACAGGAATCCGGTCAGGGTGCCGATGCCGAGCGAGCCATCGATGACCTGGTGTCCGGTGTACCACAGCAGCCCGGCCAGCGCCCCGAACCCGAGCAGACCCATCAGCGCCCCGAACATCGCCCGCCAGAGGGCGAGGCGCGAGCCGGTCGCCACGACCGTGCGCAGGTCGGCGTCGTAGCGCTCCAGCTCCCAGTCCTCGCGGACATAACTCTTGACGACGCGGATCCCCGACAGCGCCTCCTCCGCCGTGGTCGTGCTTCGCGCGATCGTGTCCTGGACCTGGGTGCTGACCTTCTGGAGCGGCCGGCCGAAGACGATCGCCACCGCGATCAGGGCCGGCGCCAGCAGCAGCACGACCAGGAGCAGGGTCGGGCTGAGGGTGAACAGGATGATGACCGAGCCGACCAGGCCGATGACCGCCGACAGCAGGCTCGTCACCGTCTGGGTCAGCATCGCCCGGACCAAGGTCACGTCGCTCGACAGGCGCGACACGAGCTCGCCGACGCGCCGGCTGGCGTGGAAGTCGAGCGACAGGGTCACCAGCCGCCCGAACAGGTCGCCGCGGAGCTGGGCGACCACCCGCTCCCCCACCACCCCGAGCAGGTAGGTCTGCAGGAAGGATCCGACCGCCTGGATCAGGAACAGCCCGAGCAGGATGACGACGAGGCGGTCGAGCCCGGCCGAGTCGCCGCCGGCGACGACTTCGGTGGTGATCCCGGCGATGACCAGCGGGAAGGCGAGGCCGATGAGCGCCGAGATGACGAGCCCGATGAGGGCGATGCCGAACCGCCCGAGGTTCGGGCGCAGGTAGTGGAACAGGCGCCCCCATGGGACGCCACCGAACCCGCGGACCTCGCGAACGACGGCGCCCGCGTCGGTCGGCATACGGGCGAATTGCTGGGACATGCCGCGATGATGGCACTGACGGGGCGCACGCGCCGCCGACGGTCCGAGGGTCAGACGTTACTGCCGGTCACGATGAGCAGCGCAGGACCATCCGGAAGCTGACCGGCCAGGAGGCCGGCCCATGACGCGGCGGCCGCCCCCTCTACGGTGATCCCGAGTTCCTCGGTCAGGACTGCCTGCGCATCGCGCAGCGCTTCCTCGGACACGAGGCGCATCTCGTCGACCCGACCGGGCAGGAGCGCGACCGCCCGCGGGATGGCCACCCGGGTCGCGATCCCGTCAGCGAAGGTGTCGGCCGAGTCCGTGTCGATCGGCCAGCCCGCCTGGAAGCTCTGGGCCATCGCCGATGCCGCCTCGGCCTGGACGCCGACGACCCGGCAGTCGGGGAGTTCCGCGCGGAGCCACGATCCGACGCCGTTGATGAGGGCGCCGTTGCCGACCGGCACGGACGCGACGACCGGTTCGGGCAGGTCGCCCGCCGCACCCGCGTCGGTCACCTCGAGCGCGAGGGTGGCGGCGCCGGTCGAGATCCGCGGATCGTCGCCATCGACGAGGAGCTCGACCTCGTGTTCCGCGGCATACGCCTCTGACGCCGCGCGGGCGGCGTCGAAGTCCTCGCCTGCTTCGATCACCTGGGCGCCGAGCCCACGCATCCGCTCGACCTTGCCCGGATTGGCGTTGCGCGAGACGAACACGATGGCCGGCAGCGCGAGGGCCCTGGCGGCGTACGCCACCCCCTGGCCGAAGTTACCGGCCGAAACGCACGCGACCGGCCGATCCGAGCCGATCCTCCCCTCCTCTGCCAGCGCTCCGACCGCCAGCCACGTCCCGCGGCCCTTGAACGAGCGAATCGGGTTGGTCGTCTCGATCTTGACGATGACCGGCATCCCGAGGCGCCGCGACAGGCCCTCATGGACGTATTGCGGTGAGAGGACGAACGCGCGATCGATCCGGTCGTGGGCGGCACGGATGGCCGCGCGTTCGAGGTCGGGGATCGTGATCAACGGGGGCGTGGCTCCCGGATGCCCGCGGCGGAAACAGAAACGCCCGAAGGAACCGCCGGTCCGTAGTCGGCACCGCTGATTTGCATCCGCGACACCGCTTTCGGTCTGGGGCCCCTTCGAGCAAGGACTACGATAGCCGACGCCGGAGCGTGCTGGCTACGGACTTATCCACGACTTTCGGGCGAATGCGCCGGTGTTTCGGGACGTTGTCCACAGCCCATCCACGAGCCTATCGATCGGTCTCAAGCGGCCACGTGACCGTCCCGGGCAGAAGGGGCACGCCATCGTCATCGAGGATCACGGTCTGCTCCTGGTCCGTCTCGAGATCGACGATGTGCCAGCCACCGCTCGAGGTCCGGGTCACTCGGCGGGTCGCCGGACGAGGCTCCAGCGCGTCGTCGATCCGGAGGACCGGGGTCCGCCTCCCCTCCCCCGCCGCGACGAGCGCGGACAATCGATGGGTGGCCACCGCAGCGGCGACGGTCGAGCCGACGATGTCCAGCTCGTGGTCAAGGCTCCAGTCGAACCGCAGATGCCGGATCCCGTCGGAGGTCACCGCGTTGCCGTGCAACTCGCGTTCGTGTGTGTCGGGATGGAGCGTCAGGAGCCCGCTCGGGGTCGCCAGTTCAAGGTAGGTCGGCCGGCCGGCCGGGGACACCTCGAGGAGCACCGATCGAGCGACTCCGTCGCCCTGCGTCACGACCTCGCGCCAGCGTCGACCGCGACGGCCCTCGGCCACCGACCAGGTCACCGTACCGCCACCGTCCAGTCCGGCTCGGCCCCCGAGGCGGATCGGTCCGGTCATCCTTCGGCCCCGACCGTGGCCGGCGAATCCTCGAGACTCGCCGCCGCCCAGCGCGCAGCCGCGGCCTCCAGCTCCCCGGCCAGCGCCGGGGCCACGCGACCGGTCACCCGAACGTCGCGTTCGCGGTACTCGAGCCCGACCGTCCCGCGCTCGCGGACGCGGGCCAGCAGCTCGCCCGCCGCGTACGGCAGCGCCACGTCCACATCGACCCAGAGCGACGCGAGGAGCGCCGCGATCTCGGCCCGCAAGGTCTCCATCCCGTAGCCGGTCAGGGCGGACACGAAGACCCGCCCAGCGATGGCCGGCGCCGGGACGGCCGCGTCACGGGCAGCTCGATCGAGGAGATCCGCCTTGTTGAAGGCCAGCAGGCGCGGCTTGTCGCCCGCGCCGAGCTCGCCGAGGACGGTCTCCACGGTCGCCCGGTGCTCCTCGAAATGAGCGTCGGAGGCGTCGACCACCTCGACCAGGACGTCGGCGCGGTTCACCTCGTCGAGGGTCGCCCGGAATGCCTCGACGAGCTGGTGCGGCAGCTTGTGGATGAACCCGACGGTGTCGGTGACGATCGCGGTCTGGCCGTCGCCGAGCTTCACCTGGCGGCTCGTCGGGTCGAGCGTGGCGAACAGCTTGTCCTCCGCCTTGGCGACCTCGGAACCGACCAGCGCGTTGAGCAGCGTCGACTTCCCGGCGTTGGTATAGCCGACGATGCCGACCGTCGACCACAACCGACGATCGCGACCGCGGGCTGCCGTCTCGCGCTGCTGGCGGACCTGGTCGACCCGCTCCTTCATCTTCGAGATCCGCGTCCGGATGATCCGCCGGTCGGTCTCGAGCTGGCTCTCGCCGGGCCCCCGGGTCCCGATCCCGCCGCCGGTCCTCGACAGGTGGGTCCACAACCGCGTCAACCGCGGCAACTGGTACTCGAGCTGGGCGAGTTCGACCTGGAGACGTCCCTCGTGGGTCTGCGCGTGGAGCGCGAAGATGTCGAGGATCAGCCGGCTACGGTCGATGACCTTGACGCTGAGGAGCTCCTCGAGCGCTCGCTGCTGGGCCGGCGACAACTCGTCGTCCGCGATCAGGACATCGAAGCCCGTCTCGCGCTTGGCGGCGACGAGTTCCTCAGCCTTGCCCTTGCCGATGTACCAGTTCGGATCGACATGACGTCGGTTCTGCCACTCGGCACCGACGACGTCGGCACCGGCCGTGGCCGCCAGGTTCGCCAGTTCCGCGAGCGAATCCTCGGCCGTCCAGCCGTCGTCGCTACCGGTATCGACGGCGACGAGGAAGGCCTTTTCGACGGGCGCTGCGAGGTCGATCAGATGGGCGGGCATGCCCGCGAAGGATAGTCCCGACGGGGATCCGTGATTTCCGGGTGAATCCGGTGGTGGTCGGCGCTATCCTTGAGTTTCGAGGAACCCCAAGATCGGGGAACCGAAGAAGGAGGCGCATCCAAACATGCACAGACCTATCGGCGTCACGTTGCTCGCGATCGGGGCCGGTGTGGCCGGGTTGTGGCAGATCTGGCGCACGCTCGTGTTCCTTGGGATCGCGAAGTTCAACTTCGTCGGCCAGGAAGTCTCGGTCCCGAACCCGCAATGGGGATACGCGCTCTGGGCGGTCATCCTGGCGGCCATCTGGTTCTGGGTGGCGATGGGATTCTGGAACGTCCGCGGCTACGCCTGGTCGTTCGGGATCTTCATCAGCCTGTTCACCGTCATCTTCGGCTTCTTCGCGCTGATCGGGAACAACACCGGGTCGATGGAGTCGGAGTTCGTGGGCTGGCTGCTGGCCTTCGCCATCTTCATGTACCTGAACTACCCCGGCGTCCGGAACGTGTTCGTGGAGCATGAGATGTCGCTGCTCACCCCGGAGCAGCGTGCCGCGATGGAGAAGCTGGCTGCGGCCAACGCCGCAGCGGCGGCCGCTATGGCTGTGCCAGCCGCGGCACCCGCCGCGGCACCGGCACCCGCCGCGGCCCCGCCGCCACCGCCGGCCGACCCGGGCGCGCCCACCAGCTAGGGCGCACCTCCGTCAACGAACGAGACCGACCCGCGAGGGTCGGTCTCTTCATGTCCGGTCAACCGTCCAGCATCGGCCGGACCGATGCCAGGGCCGCCGCTACCGGCAACGCCGCCGTGGCATCCAGCCAGGTGATCCCTGGTTCCGCGCGCAACCAGGTCCGTTGCCGCTTGGCGAACGCCACGTTTCGGCGCGTATCGAGGTCGATGGCCGCGGCGCGGGTCAGCTCCCCGTCGAGAACGGCCCACGCCTCGCGGTAGCCGATCGCGCTGAACGCCGGGAGTGCCGGATCGAACCGTTCGCGCAGGACGTGGGCCTCCTCGATCAGACCCGCCTCGAACTGGGCCCGCGCCCTCGCCTGGATGCGGTCCGCGTGCGCGCCCGGGTCGACACTCAGTCCGAGCCAGGTGCTTGGTCCGGGATACCCGCGCATGGCTGGCGGTGGCACGTCACCGGCCAGTTCGGCGATCTCGAGGGCACGCACGACCCGGCGCGGGTTGCGGGTGTCGATCCGCTCTGCGGTGACGGGCGCCAGGGCCCGCAGGCGTGCCACGAGCGGCTCGAGACCGTCCGCCACCAGCTCCGCCTCGATCCGCGCCCGAACGACCGGATCGCTCGGCAGGGCATCGGCGTCGAGACCGCGTGCGACCGCACGGAGGTAGAGGCCCGTCCCGCCGGCGAGGATGGCTACACCTCCCGAGTGCCCGACGTCGTCGAGCACCGCCCGGGCATGCCCCACGAAGTCGGCGACGCTGAACGACTGGTCTGGATCGGCGAGATCGAGACCGTGATGCGGAACGCGGGCGCGATCCGCTGCCGTCGCCTTCGCCGTCCCGATGTCGAGGCCGCGGAAGACTTGTCGCGAATCGGCCGAGACGACCGCCGCGGGCCGGCCGGTCGCGATGACCGACTCCGCGAGGTCGATCGCGAGTTCGGTCTTGCCGGTCGACGTGGCACCGGCGACGACGATGAGCGGTGGCGCGGTCGTCACGCTCCGGTCAGGGCGCCGCGCAGGGCGTATGGCCCGGCATGGTCGATCCGGACCGCGACGGTCCGACCGACGAGTGTTTCGTCACCGTGCAGGTGCACGAGCTTGTTGCCGCGGGTCCGGCCGGACAGCCGGCTCCCCTCCCGCGCCGACTCAGCGGCGTCATGGCCATGCTCCCGGACCGGGTTGATCGCGTCCACCAGGACCTCCACCTCGCGCCCGAGCCACGCCTCGTTCCGCTCGAGCCCGATCGATTCCTGGAGAGCCAGCAGGGTGTTGAGGCGCCGGCGCTTGTCGGTGGCCGGCACGTCGTCTGCCATCCGGGTCGCCGGGGTCCCCGGCCGAGGCGAGTATGCGGCCGCGAAGACCTGGTCGTAGCGCACGGTCTCGAGCAGCTGGAGCGTCTCCTCGAACTGGGCCTCGGTCTCGCCGCAGAACCCGACGATGATGTCGGTCGAGACGGCGATCCCGGGCACCGCGTCCCGGATGCGTCCGAGTCGCTCGCCGTAGTGCTCTACCGTGTACTGGCGACCCATCCGGTGGAGGACCGCGTCCGAGCCCGACTGCACCGGCAGATGGAGGTGCTCGCAGACCGAATCGCATTCGGCGAGCGCGGCGATGAGCCGGTCCGAGAGGTCCCACGGGTGCGACGTCACGAAGCGCAGTCGCCCGATGGCCGGTCGACCATCCGAGGTCCGCAGCGCGTCGACGGCGCGGATCAGCTCGGCCAAGTCCGGTCGACCCGCGAGGTCCAGCTGGCGGCCCGCCCAGCGCGTTTCCGCGACGTGCCCGAACCGAGGATCGGGCGGCAGGTCGTGTCCGTACGAGTTGACGTTCTGGCCGAGCAGCGTCACCTCCTGGTAGCCGGCGCTGGCCAGGCTGCGGGCCTCGTCCACGATGTCGTCGAACGGGCGACTCCGCTCCGGCCCTCGGCTGAACGGCACGATGCAGTAGGTGCAGGTCTTGTCGCAGCCGTAGATGATCGGCAGCCAGGCGGCGATCGCCGAGCCGCGGGCGACACTCCCCTCCCCGACGGCCCTGGCGCGAGTACCGGCCAGGTGGTCCGCGACGCCCACCACGCTCCGTCCGACCGTCGTCGTCGCGCCGGTCGCCCCGATCGGCGCCTGCGCCGACGCCAGCCCGAGCCGATCGACGAGCTCGGGTTCCTCGTCCGGTCGCAGGAAGAGGTCGACCGCCGGGTAGCGACGGCGGAGACCCGCCCGATCGGGTTCGCGGACCGAACAACCGGTGAGGACGACGCGCAGCCCCGGGTTGGCCGCCTTCAGCCGGGTCAGCTGCCCCATCCGGCCGATGACCTTCTGCTCGGCGCCTTCGCGGATCGCACAGGTGTTGATCACGATCAGGTCGGCGGTCTCGAGCGTCGGCGATTCCTCGCAGCCGGCGGTCAGGAGGCGCCCGGCCATCTCCTCCGAGTCGCTTCGGTTCATCTGGCAGCCGAGTGTCCAGAGGTGGAAGCGCGGCAGGGTCCTGGCGTCGAGGACGTACTCCGCGAGGCGTCGGTCGTCGGGGGCGGCCGGCCGTCGCGGTGCGTCGGGCGGCGCCGCCGTCAACCCGAGCTCCAGCATCGGCAGGGCGCGCGTCGTGGTCGATCGTTCGGTCATGGCTGTGCGGGCGAGCCTACGTCGTCGGCGCCCCGGACGCCAGCGGCCACCAAGCCCGGCCGCAACGTCTGGCGGCACCCACAGGCCGGCATAGGCCTCGGCGTACGTGCTCGTGTCGCCGTGATAGTCGCTCCCGCCGGTCGCCACGAGGGCCAACGCCAGTGCGACCTCACCCACGGCGAACACCGTGGCGGCATCGAACGAACGGTAGTAGACCTCCAACCCGCCGAGACCCGCCTCGGCCAGCTCGCGGACGACGTCGACCCGCGACGGCGCCTCGCCGAAATGGGCCAGGACCGGCAACCCACCGGCCGCCCGGATCACGGCGATCGCCTCGGTCGGCCCGAGACCGCTGCGCGGCACGTAGCCGGGCTTCCCCGAGCCAAGGAGTCGCCGGAACGCGTCGTCGACGCTCGCGGCATGACCCGCGCCGACAAGCGCCCGGGCGACGGTCGGCCGACCCAGCGAATCGTCGCCCGACGTCGAGACGTCGAGGACGTGATCGTCGATCGGAAGGTCGAGGTCGCGCAGGAGGGCAACCGTCCTGTCGAACCGGTCGCGCCGACGTCCCCGCTGGGCGGCGAGGGTCGCCTCGAAGGCCTCGTCATCCGGGTCCATCCCGAAGCCGAGGATGTGGAGCTCGCCCTCCCATAGCCCGCGGTCGCGGTTGACGATCGCATTGATCTCGACCCCGGCGATGAGCGTCATCCGTGCCGGGACCGCATCCGCTGCCACGACCTCGCGGTAGCCGGCGAGGGTGTCGTGATCGGTCAGGGCCAGCATTCGGACGCCGGCGTCGGCGGCGGCCCGAACGAAGGCCTGCGGCGGCATCACGCCGTCGGACCGGGTCGTGTGGGTGTGGAGGTCGATCGTCGATCCGCTCGGCGGCTCGACCCGCCCCGAACCTGCCGGTGGGAGCGGATCGTGGCGTCGGCGGCGCGGAGCGCCCGTCACGCCTCGATGAGCCGCTGGATCCGCTCGATGGCGAGGGCGCGCCCGGTGGCGGGGTCGATGTCGATCTGGACCGCGTTGAAGATGACCGTCCCCTCCCCCACCTCGAAGCGGGTCGGCAGTGCGTTGATGAAGCGCGGGATGACGGTCCGCGGATCGAACCCGATGACGCTCCAGACCGGGCCGGTCATCCCGATGTCGGTCTGGTATGCGGTGCCGTTGGGGAGGATCCGCTCGTCGCCGGTCACGACATGGGTATGGGTGCCGACCACCACGCTCACCCGGCCGTCCAGGTACAGGCCGAGCGCGTTCTTCTCCGACGTCAACTCGCAGTGGAAGTCGACCAGGCGGACGGGCGGGAGCGGCTCGGACGATTCGTCGAGCAGGCGGTCGGCGTCGGTGAACGGGTTCTCGATCTGCGGCATGTACGTCCGGCCCTGGAGGTTGATGACCGCGATGTCCGTGCCATCGAGCGCTTGGTAGGTTCCCCAGCCGCGACCGGGGACCTCGTGGGTGCCGTAGTTGAGCGGACGCAGGACGCGGTCGGTCGCCTCGAGGTATGGGTAGATCTCGCGCTTGTCCCAGATGTGGTTGCCGCTGAGTGATGACGTCGACCCCCGAGGCCGAGGATGGCGTCCGCGGTCGAGGGCGTGAGGCCCATCCCGCCGGCCACGTTCTCGCCGTTGGCGGTCACGAAGTCGATGCCGCGCTCGTCGCGCAGGGCGGGCAGGAGGCCCTCGACCGCCACCCGTCCCGGCTTGCCGATCATGTCGCCGATCATCAGGACGCGGCAGGCGCCCGGCGGCCGCGGGGCGTTGCCGTTCGTCGGGTTGCCGAGACGGGTCCGCCCGGCGGTCGGGTTCGGGTCGTCAGTCACGCTCGCATCGTAGCCGGTCGACTCGACCGCGCCGCGTTTCGACCGCGTCCTCTCCCCCACATCGCGGTCTGGTGCCCCGTCGCACCGATTTCCGCGGGCCCCGTACGAAGGTCCTGTCCGAATGTGGACAATCCGTGTTGGAAACCGGCCTCCGGGGGCCTATCCTCGGTAGCGTGCCCATGACGAAAGTACTACCCCTTCCAGCGGCCGCTGTGGCCGCGGATATCGACTGGCGTTGGATCGCGCCGCGGCTCGTCTTGGCGGTCTTCGCCGGCTATCTCGCCTTTCGCTGGGGCGCGCTTCTCGTCACCGGGCATGTCGAGGCGTTGTGGCTCAAGGACCACGACCTGTACATGGACGCGACCCGCGGCTGGCTCGCCGGCGGGCCGTTCTATCCCGACTGGCAGACGAGCGGCCCGTACGAGATCCGCTGGGGCGCGATCCTCTATCCGCCGATCGCGCTCGTCCTGTTCGTGCCGTTCAGCTTCCTGCCGGGTTGGCTGTGGATCGCCGTCCCGCTCGGGGTCACGCTGGCGGTCATCGCCTCACACCGGCCGGGGCCGTGGCGTCTCGCCCTCATCGCGGTCGTCCTCTCGACCAATCCGATGGAGATCCTCGACTACACCGCGGGCACGCCGACGATCTGGATCGTCATGTTCGTGGCGCTCGCGACACGTTGGCCGTGGTGGTCGGCGCTGGTCTTGGCCAAGCCGACCCTGCTCGTCTTCGGCCTGCTCGGTGTGCGGTCACGGACGTGGTGGCTGGCGGTCGCCGCGATGTCGCTGGTTACCCTCGCGCTCTGGTCGATGACGATGACGTGGTTCGGCGTGCTCGTCGACATGCACGGCGTGACCGTTCTGTATTCGGTGCCCAACGCATCCCTGATCCTTGTCCCGCTCGTGGCAGCCGCTCCATCGCTCTGGCGCCGGGCAGGCGCCGCCCGGCCGAGCATCGTTGGGCGCCGTGCGCAGTCGGCGGTGCGCAGCACGCCCTGACGACGGATCGGCCCCGTGCGGTACGCCGGGCGGTCGCTCGGGCAGTGTCAGCCGAGCCGGGCGCGCGTGATGGCCTTGAAGACCAGGTCGAGCGTGGCCGGGCTGGCTCCCGGATCGATGATGCTCTCGTGCGAGGTCGCCGGAAACTCCTCGAACTCGGCCTCGAACCCGGCTGCCTTCATCGCCTTCAGCGTACCCGGGCCCATGACGGATACCGGATCGTCGGTTCCTCCGGCCATGAAGATGGGTGGGCCGGGTGCCGAGGCGGTGTCGAGCGAGATCTGGAAGCCGGATAGGCCGACTGCCGCCTCGGGTCGTCCGTCGCCCGCGGCGAGACAGTCGGGCGTCTTGGTCTCGGCGCTTGTCGCCGCCGACAGCGCCAGCTCGCTGCCGTAGGAGTGGCCGACGAGCACGACGCGCGCCGGATCGCCGCCATACTGCGTCGTCACGGAGCGCGCGTACCGCACGGCACAGGTGACGTCCGCGAGAGAATCCGTGACCGGATTGCCGGTCGCGCCGCTGCGATACGAGGCCAGGAAGACGACCGCGCCACGACGTGCGGTCTCGGCCGCCAGCGCATCGAGGTAGCGGCGCTCGTGAAACGGGATCGGGCCGCCGTGCAGCAAGACGACCGTCGGCAAACCCGCTCCATCCGTCGGCGCCAGGATGTCGAGCGGCACCGTGCAATCGCCCCATCCGCCACAGCCCACGATGTCGGTGTATGGGACGTCGACCTCGGTCCGCAGCCCCTTGGCGAGGGCCGCCGCGAAGGGGCCCGCCGAGATCCCTGCATAGACCGGCCGCGCCGACGGGGCTGCGGCGGTCGATGGTGACGCACCTGCGGCCGATGGCGCAGCGGACGGCGCGGCCGCGGCGGGTGGCGATGACACGGTCGCCGTTCCCGCGGTGCCCGTGGCCCCTGCGCATCCCGCGATCAGCGCCAGAGCTGCCAGGCCCGCCGCGCGCCAGCGACGACGCGGGTTCATCCCCTGGCGATCACTTCGCGTACTCCACGGCACGGGTCTCGCGGATGACCGTGACCTTGATCTGACCCGGGTAGGTCAGCTGCTCCTCGATCTTCTTGACGATGTCGCGCGCCAGACGTGACGCCGTGAGGTCGTCGATCTCCTCGGGACGGACGAGGATGCGCACCTCGCGCCCGGCCTGGACCGCGAACGAGCGCTCGACGCCGGTGAAGCTCTCCGCGATCGCCTGGAGGTCCTCGAGTCGCTTGACGTAGGTGTCCATCGACTCGCCGCGGGCACCCGGCCGTGACGCGCTGATGGCGTCGGCGATCTGGACGATCGGGGCCTCAAGGCAGGTGTACTCGACTTCCTGGTGGTGCGCCGCGATCGCATTGATGACCTTGGGCGAGAGGTTGTGGCGCTGCGCGATCGAGGCACCGATGGCGGCGTGTGGGCCTTCGACCTCGTGGTCGACCGCCTTGCCGATGTCGTGCAGCAGGCCGCCCATCTTGGCGACCTGGACGTCCGCTCCGATCTCGGCGGCGATCACGGCCGCCAGGTGGCTCGTCTCGACCACATGGTTGAGCACGTTCTGGCCGTAGCTGGTCCGGAACTTGAGCCGGCCGAGGGTCTTGATGATGTCGGCCGGGAGTCCCGGGACGCCGGCCTCATAGGCGGCCTGCTCGCCGGCCTGGCGCATGATCGTGTCGACCTCGGCGCGGGCCTTGGCGACGACCTCCTCGATGCGTCCCGGGTGGATGCGGCCGTCGGCGATGAGCTTGGTGATCGCCAAGCGGGCGATCTCGCGCCGGACGGGGTCGAAGCCCGACAGGATCACCGTCTCGGGCGTGTCGTCGATGATCAGGTCGATCCCGGTCGCCTGCTCGAGCGCCCGGATGTTGCGGCCCTCGCGGCCGATGATCCGACCCTTCATCTCGTCCGATGGCAGGTGAACGACCGACACCGTGTGCTCGGCGGTGTGGTCGGCGGCCACGCGCTGGATGGCGGTCACGACGATGTCGCGGGCCCGGTCCTGGGCGTCCTCGCGGGCGGCACGCTCGATGGCGCGGGCGACCTTGACCGCGTCGTGTTCGGCTTCCTCGCGGACCGCCTCGATCAGGATGCCCTTGGCGTCCTCGGCCGACATCCCGGCGACTCGCTCGAGCGCGACGACCTGTTCGCCGTGGGCGCGGGCGAGGTCCTCGCGGGTCTTGTCGAGTTCGCGCTCGCGGTCCAGCAGCTTGCGGTCACGCTGTTCGAGCATGTCGGTCCGTTGATCGAGTTGCTCGTCACGCTGGAGCAGGCGGCTTTCGAGACCGGCCAATTCGGCCCGGCGAGCGCGGCCTTCTTCCTCGGCCTCGCGCTGCATGCGGAGCTTCTCGTCCTTCGCCTCGAGGATCAATTCCTTCTGGCGGGCCCGGGCCTCCGCCTCGATCCGGCGCGCCTCCGAGGTCGCCGCCTTCATCGTCTGCGACGCCCACAGGCTGCGCAGGAATATGCCTACGACGAGGCCACCGATCGCAGCCACCACGGCCACGATCAGCAAGGGCAGGGGTTCCATATTCGGTTCCTCCCGTCCGACCGATTGCGGGTCGGACGTGCTAGATGCTTGGGCGGCGCGATCGCTCGTTGGGCTGGGCGGGTCGCTTCGAGCGAGGTGTGGGCCCCTCCCTGGGCCGCGATCGTGCCGGGCAGTGATCCGGGCCGCCGTTGCGACCCTCGGTGCGTCTGGTGCGTAGCCTACGGCGGGCACCCCCGAGGGTCAACCGCAGCGACCCCGAACGGCAACGCGAGCCTCACTCCTCCCCATCTGGATCCGCATCCCCAGCCTCGGCGTCCACGGTGGCCGCCACAGAGCGGCAGATCTCGGGGTCGAAGCCGTTGCGGGCGAGGAGGGCGTACGCGCGCTGGCGGCGCTGACGAGGATCCACGACCCGGGCCAGGGAGCGAGCGTTTCGGGCGAGGAGTCTCTCGGCGGCAGCCTGCTCCGCCGAAACCGTGACGCCGTCGTCGGCGGGCAGTCCGGCCACGGCCTCACGGCGTTCGGCCAGGACCAGATCCACGGTCGAGCGATCGATCCCCTTGAGGCCCAGTTCCTGGCGGATGGCGCGCTCACCGCGCGGTCGCGCCCGGTCGCGCGATTCGACCCAGGCTCGCGCGAATGCCTCGTCATCGAGGACGCCGAGGTCGAGCAGGCGTTCGATCGCGCCCTCGACGAGATCTGCCCGGTAGCCGGCCCCGGTCAGCCGCCGACGGACCTCCGCGACCGAGCGGGCGCGCGGCTCCAGGAACCGAGCCGCTGCCTCGAGCACGACCGCCGGATCGTCGATGGCCGCCTTCCGCTCCCGACGGTCCGCGTACGACGGACGTCGGCGGGGGCCGTCGGGCGCGGCCGCGCCGTTCAGAACGGCTTCGTGAGCATGAGGATCAGCACGATCGTCACCGACCCGAGTTCATACAGGTGGGCCACCCGCACGACCGGGTCCCGCCACGCGACCCGGAGCTCCGGCGTGACCCGACCCTCGACGGTGGCCGCCGCGAGGATCGCCTCGAAGACCTTGCCGCGAGGGATGAACACGAGCGGGATCAACGGCAGGACCGAGAGGTAGAGCAACAGCGACACGAAGAGCCAATCGACGCCGCCGCCCGCCAGCGGACCGAGCACCGATCGACCCTGGAGGAACGCCGCGATCACGCCGAACAGCAGGATGAGCGGCGACCCGACGATGACGATTCGCTCGAACGGCCCGGCCGCCTCGGTCAGCGTCTTCATGGCGGGGAGCTCCGTGGCACGGGCCGCTGCGCCGAGGATCATCCAACGGCCGACGAGACCGGCGATGAACAGGACCGCGATCAGCGCGTGAGTGAGGACGATGAGACCCGTGAACGTCATCGGGCCACCTCCCGACGGCCCTTAGGCCTCCTCGATGCCCTCGACCGGGATCGGCACGTCGTTGATCTTGGCGCGGATCAGGCCGTCGATCTCCGTGGCGACCTGTGGGTTCGCCTTGAGGAACTCCTTGGACGCCTCGCGACCCTGGCCGAGCCGTGTCTCGCCGAAGGTGAACCACGCGCCCGTCTTGGTGACCGTGTCCATCGCGACGCCGACGTCGAGCAGCCCGCCTTCCTTGGAGATCCCCTCGCCGTACATGATGTCGAACTCGGCGACGCGGAACGGCGCCGCGACCTTGTTCTTGACGACCTTGACCCGGACCCGGTTGCCGACCGACTCGGTCCCGGTCTTGATCGTCTCGATCCGCCGGATGTCGAGCCGGACCGAGGCGTAGAACTTCATCGCCCGGCCGCCCGGGGTGGTCTCCGGGTTGCCGAACATGACCCCGATCTTCTCGCGCAACTGGTTGGTGAAGACGAGCGCCGTGTTCGAGCGCGATACCGCACCGGTCAGCTTGCGCAGGGCCTGGCTCATCAATCGAGCCTGGACGCCCATGAAGCTGTCGCCCATCTCGCCTTCGATCTCGGCGCGCGGCACCAACGCCGCGACGGAGTCGACGACGACGCAGTCGATGCCGCCCGAGCGGATCAGGGTCTCGGTGATCTCGAGCGCCTGCTCGCCGGTATCGGGCTGGCTGACGAGCAGTTCGTCGACATTGACGCCGCACGCCCGCGCGTAGCCGGGGTCGAGCGCGTGCTCGACGTCGATGAAGGCGACCACGCCGCCGCGCGCCTGCGCCTCGGCCAGGACGTGCTGGCAGACGGTCGTCTTGCCCGACGATTCCGGCCCGAAGATCTCGGTGATGCGGCCGCGCGGGATGCCGCCCACGCCGAGCGCCAGGTCGAGCGCGATCGACCCGGTCGGGATCGTGTCGAGCACGAGCTTCTCGCGCGAGCCGAGCTTCATGATCGCCCCGCGTCCGAACTGCTTCTCGATCGTCGCCAATGCGGCGTCGACCGCCTTGCCGCGCTCGGCCGTGCTGCGCTCTGCCGCTCGTTCGTCCGTCATCGCCATCTGTCCGTCACGCTCCTCATCCGATCCGATGGACCGCTCGCCGGAGCGGACCACGATGGCGTCCGCCGGTCGATCAGCCTTCCTCTGCGTCGTCCTCGACGACGTGCCGTTCCTTGCGCGGCTTGCGGATCACCTCGACGTTCTGCGGTGGCTCCGACAGCGGCGACAGGCTGGTCTGCGTGGTCTTTGCCTTGGGCTTCTTCTTTTCTTTGCTCGGTCGATCTCGAGAGCCCATCCCATCGCCTCCGCGTCGTCTTGCAGCCTACCGATCGATCCTTCACGCCGACTTCTCGGTGACTTCACCGCCGCTTATCCGACCCGCACGGGCGCGCAGGTCGGGCATCGAAGCGGGGAAGGTTCCGGCCCGGATCGCGGCTCGGATCCTGGCCATGAAGTCTAGGGTGAAGGTCAGGTTGTGACAAGTCGCGAGCCGGTAGCCGAGGAGCTCCTTGGCCCGGAAGAGATGGGCCAGATAGGCCCGCGAGAAGCGCGTGCAGAGGAGGCACGGGCAGTCGTCCTGGACCGGGCCCGGGTCGTCCATGAAGCGCTGGTTCCGGATGTTCATCCGGCCGCCCGGGACCCACAGCTGGCCGTTGCGGGCGACGCGTGCCGGCATCACCGAATCGAACAGGTCGACCCCGCGATGGACGGCCTCGAGCAGGTCCGCCGGCGAACCGAGCCCCATCAAGTAGCGCGGTCGCGGATCGTCGGCCAGCAGCGGGATCGCCTCGTCGAGGGCGGCCGCACGCTGCTCCGGCGTCTCGTCGCCCGCCAGTCCACCGATGCAGATCCCGTCGAACGGGAGGCCCGCGATGAACCGCGTCGAGTCGGCGCGCAGGTCCGGCTCGAGGCCGCCCTGGACGATCCCGAAGATCGCCTGGTCCGTTCGTGTGTGCGCCGCGAGCGACCGCTCCGCCCAGCGGTGGGTCCGCTCGGTGGCGTCGGCGACGACGGCCCGGGGCGAGGTCGGGAAGACCGGCTGGTCGAACGCGACGGCGACGTCCGAGCCGAGCGCCTCCTGGACCGCGATGGCGACCTCCGGTGTGAACCGGTGGAGCGACCCGTCAAGGTGGCTCCGGAACGTGACGCCGTCATCGTCCACGACCCGCAGGTCGCCGAGCGAGACGACCTGGAAGCCGCCCGAGTCGGTCAGGATCGGCCCGTCCCAATCCATGAACCGATGCAGGCCTCCCAGCCGGGCGATCCGCTCGTGTCCCGGGCGCAGGTACAGGTGATACGTGTTCGACAGGATGATCGAGGCGCCGGTCGCGCGGATGTCGTCGGGCGACAGGGCCTTGACCGTGGCATTCGTGCCGACCGGCATGAACTGCGGGGTCTCGACGACGCCGTGGGTCAGTGTCAGTTTCCCGGCCCGTGCCCGCGTGGCGCCGTCGCCCGGCGGCGGGACGAGGACCTCGTAGGTCGACGCCCGCCCCTGGTGTGGGGACGTCACGCGTCGGGCGTCTCGGGCGGATCGACGATCGCGGGCAGGTCCCACAGCCCGGGCGTCCCAGGTTCCTGGCGGCGCGGCGGCGGGATCTCGTAACCGAGCGCGGACAAGTGAGCGCGGGCGAGATCGGTGGCGATCCGGCCCTGCGGCGTGCGGTCGATGAACCCGAGGCGCAGGAGAAACGGCTCGTAGACGTCCTCGATCGTCTCGACCTCCTCGGACAGGACGGCGGCCAGCGCCGCCACGCCGACCGGCCCCGACGCGAACTTCTGGACGATCGCGGCCAGCAGCTTGCGGTCGGTCGAATCGAGGCCCTCGTCGTCGATCTCCATCGCGCGCATGGCCGCCGTCGCGGTCGCCTCGTCGACATGGCCGTCGCCGTGGACCTGCGCGTGGTCACGGACCCGCTTGAGAAGCCGGTTGACGATGCGCGGGGTGCCCCGGCCGCGGCGGGCGATGGCGCCGGTCGCGGCCGGCTCGATGGTCACCTCGAGGATGGTCGCGGACCGCTCGACGATCGCGGTCAGCTCGGGTTCGGTGTAGAAGTCGAGTCGGTAGGTGGCGCCGAAGCGGTCACGCAATGGGGAGCTGATGCGACCGGCCCGGGTCGTGGCGCCCACGACGGTGAACGGCTTGAGGCTGAGCCGCAACGAACGGGCGGACGGGCCCTTACCGATCATCACGTCGAGCGCGTAGTCCTCCATCGCCGGATAGAGGATCTCCTCCACCGCCCGGTTGAGCCGGTGGATCTCGTCGATGAACAGGACGTCGCGTTCCTCAAGCGAGGTCAGGATCGCTGCCAGGTCGCCGGCCCGCTCGATGGCCGGCCCCGACGCGTACTTCACGTTGACGCCCAGCTCGCGCGCGATGATCGTGGCCAGTGTCGTCTTGCCGAGTCCAGGCGGGCCGTACAGGAGGACGTGGTCGGCCGCCTCTCCCCTCCCCTTCGCAGCCTGGAGCAACACCGACAGGTTGGCCTTGACCTCGCGCTGCCCGATGTATTCGTCGAGGGTGCGCGGTCGAAGGGTGCCTTCGATGACGACGTCGCCGTCGTCCTCGAGGTCCGCCGAGAGGATGCGCGAGAGATCGTCCGCCATTCGACCGGAGTCTAGCATGGGCGCACGTGTTTCGCACGCATGTTCGATACGTGGGGAAGTCCCACCACCCGACTAGGCATTCCCGGCTAGGATGCGCGGATGCGGCTCTCACGGCGCTCCGAATACGGCCTCCGCGCCCTGGTCGATCTTGTTCGTCACCAGGATGACGGCCCGATCGCGCTGGCCGCCCTGGCCGAGCGAAACCGGCTCCCGACCAAGTTCCTCGAGCAGATCATGTCGACCCTCAAGCATGCTGGGATCGTCCGTTCGACCCTCGGTGCACATGGCGGCTACGCGCTCGCCGCGGACCCGGCGGGTGTCTCGGTCGGGCGCGTGATCCGACTGCTCGACGGCGCGCTGGCGCCGCTCGCCTGCGTGTCGCTGCGCTACTACGAGCCGTGTTCGTGCGTCGACGAAGCCACCTGCCCGCTGCGCGACGTGATGCTCGACGTCCGTGACGCCATGCTCGACGTCCTCGACCAAGAGACGCTGGCCGACCTTGCCGCGCGGCCCGGCCGGGCCTCGATCGACCCGCGCGGCCGCCACGCCGACGCGCTCGCCGGCCGGAGGCCGTGACGCCTCGGTAACGCGGCGCTCGGCGGCGCGTCGTATGGTCGTGAACAGCGCATGGCCGGCCCCCGCCTCGAAGGAGCGACCCAGTCGCATGACCCTCGTACGACTCGCGGTGCGACACGGCTTCGCCACCTTCGTCGGGATCGGACGGGGTCTGTACCTGCTGCCCCTCGACATCACGTTCAAGACGATCGGCCTGCGCTACGCCTGGCTCAAGGCGTTCTTCATGGTCACGCCGGCGCCGCTCATGCGCGGTGTAGGCCAGCTGCGGGCTGAGCGGGCGGCCTGGCGAGCCGCGCGACGCGTCCCAGCCTACGGCGCATACCTTGAAGCCACGGGCATCGACCGAGCCGGACTCTTCCCGCTCGGCATCCTCGCCCGACTCCCGGAGACCGACAAACCGAGCTACGTCGACCGCTATGGGCTCATCGACCGCTGCGTCGGTGGCGCCGTTCCGTATGTCGGTACGACGATCGACGAATCGAGCGGCTCCACCGGCACGCCGTATAACTGGATCCGCGGTAGCCGGGAGCGCGAGGTCGCCCACCGGAACATCGGGTTCTTCGCGCGGTACGCGTTCGGCAACGGCCCGCTGGTGACCATCAACGCCTTCTCCATGGGCGCCTGGGCGGCCGGCTTCAACATGAGCCTCGGGATGATGCGCCACGGCATCGTCAAGTCGATCGGGCCGGATCTCGACAAGATCCTGTCGACCCTGGCCTACCTCGGGCCGACCTATCGCTTCCTTATCTCGGGCTATCCGCCGTTCATGAAGCACCTGCTCGACGAGGGCGACCGGCGCGGCTTCCCGTGGGCCGACTACGAGCTCCACGCGCTGGTCGGGGGCGAGGGGATGACCGAGGAGCTGCGCGACGTGCTGCTCGGGCGCTTCGCCTCGGTCTACTCGGGCTATGGTGCGACCGACATCGAGATCGGGATGGCCGGTGAATCGCCGGTCTCGATCGCGCTGCGTCGGCTGGCGCGAGCCAGACCCGACATCCGACGGGCCCTGTTCGGCACCGATGCGCGCCTGCCGATGGTCTTCCAGTACAACCCGCTCATCCACTTCATGCAGGTCAACGAGGTCGGCGAGCTGATCTGCACCGTCAGTCGGCTGGACCTGCTGTCGCCGCGGATCCGGTACAACGTCCACGACTCGGGCGGGATCGTCGACTTCGCGACCGTCCGTCACGTCCTGGCCGAGTTCGGCTACGACGTGGACCGCCTGGGCGAGGCCCCCGAGGTGGCGGGTCCTCGTGGACCGCTGCCGTGGGCACGCCCCATCCCGCTCCCCTTCCTGTGGGTCCACGGCCGTCGAGACGCGACGATCAGCGTGATGGGCGCGAACATCTATCCCGAGGACGTCGAATCCGTCCTGTATCGCGATCCGCAGGTCGAACCGCGGCTGCGCTCGTTCATGCTGTCGGTGGTCGACGACGAGCGGGGCATGCCGCGTCCGGCGGTCGCCATCGAACTTGACGACCTCGACGGCATCGATGACGCCTGGCGCGACGACGCCGCCCACCGGCTGCGCGACGGTCTGGAGGCACTGAACACGGACTACCGCTCGTCGCTCGGCGAGTTCCCGGGCGCGATGCTCCCGATCCTGTCGACCTACGGGCCCGGCGATGGACCGTTCGCAGGGGATGCGACCCGGATCAAGCAGCGCCGCATCGCACCCGCCTAAAGGGCTCGGCGCGTCCTAAAGACGCTGGCCCACCGAAATGGGCCGAAAATGAAGGCGCCGAGGTCGATCGGTCATGCGACCTCCCGATGTCCCGGACCCCCCCTCGCCCATAGCGTGTCACCAACGACCTCACCCCCGGGGTCGACCGCTCTGGGAGTCGATGATGTACCAGCACCCGGACCAGCAGCTCTGGATGATCGAGCAGGATCGCGAACACCTCATGGCCCAGCGTGCCCTCGAACGAGCGGCGCGTGAGGGCAACCCGCAGCCCGGCCTGTTCCGTGGCGGCCTCACCAGCCTGGCGAAGGCGATCCGCGGCGCTGTTGCCGGCGCGTCCGGCCTCCAGGTGGGCGGCCCCCGCACGACCTCCGACCCGACCGGTTCGACCGGCGCGTGACCCACGTTGACCAAGGGCCCTGCTCGCACTGAGGGGATGCGAGCAGGGCCTATCATCGCGGGCATGGCTCGGCACCTCTCCAGCCCGATCTTCGTCGGCCGCTCGAACGAGCTCCATGCGCTCCTGTCGACGGCCGACGTCGTGGCGTCCGGCGAGGCGTCGTTCGCGCTCGTCGGCGGCGAGGCCGGCGTGGGAAAGAGCCGACTCGTGGCCGAGACCGCGACCCGTCTCCGCGAGCGAGGGTGGCTCGTCCTGGAAGGCGGCGCCGTGCCGCTCGGCGACGATGGGCTGCCGTTCGGCCCGATCGTCGAAGCCCTGCGCGCGCTGGTTCGCGACGTCGATCCTGAACGCATCGCGACGGCCGTCGGCCAGAGTCGTCCCGAGCTGGCCCGCCTCGTCCCCGAGCTTGCGAGCGCCGATGACCCGGCCCAGCCGGCCGGTGATGCCGGTTGGCTGCAAGTCCGCATCTTCGAAGGGGTCCGTCGATTGCTCGGCCGGCTCGGCGAGGACGCGCCGGTCCTCCTCGTCGTCGAGGACCTCCACTGGGCGGATCGATCGACCCGCGACCTGCTGGCGTTCCTCGTCCGCAACGCCCGCGACGAACGGCTGTGCGTCATCGCGACCTTCCGGACCGACGAGTTGCACCGGCGTCACCCCCTGACGAGCTGGCTCGCCGAAACCGAGCGCCTACCCCGCGTCGAGCGGCTCGACCTGCACCGGTTCGACCGTCACGAGCTGCAGGAGGTCGTGGCCGCGATCTCGGGCGCCCAACCGCGGGCCGCGCTCATCGATTCGATCGCCCGACGCTCGGACGGCAACGCGTTCTTCGTCGAGGAACTGGTCGCCTCGGTCGACGATCGCGGGGAGTGGCGCGAGTCCCTGCCGGAGACGCTGCGCGGGGTCCTGCTCGTCCGCCTGGCAGCGACGACCGACACGGCACGGCGGCTCGTCGAGGTCGCGGCCGTGGCCGGTCGCCAGGTCGCCCACGCCGTTCTCGCCGAGGTCTGCGGACTGTCCGATGCCGAGATGGGGGCCGCCCTGCATGAGGCCGTCGACGCGCAACTGCTCGTCGTGGACCGGGGCGATGCCGCCGAGCGCTACACGTTCCGCCACGCCCTCGTGCAGGAGGCGGCCTACGCCGACCTGTTGCCGTCCGAACGACGCGTCCTCCATGCGGCGTACGCGCGGGCCATCGAATCCCGTCCGCCGAGTGGTGGAGCGATGACCGCCAGTCGATTGGTCGAACTCGTCCCACCACTGGACCGCCGCCCTCGATCACGACCGCGCCCTCGTCGCGTCCGTGGCCGCCGGCGACGCGTCGCGCGCCGTCTATGCGTATGCCGAGGCGGTCCGCCAATACGAGCGGGCGATCGAGCTATGGGACGTGGCGTCGCCGGCCGCCCGACCGGCCGACCGCGACATCGGCGACCTGTACGACGCCGCCAGCGCGGCTGCCACGATGATCGGCGACGCCGCCCAGGCGGTGCACCTCGCCAGGCGTGCGTTGGCGTACATCGACGAAGCGTCCGGACCCGACGGCGACCGCGAGCGACGAGCGACCGCCCGCGAGCGGTACGGGTTCGCGGCTTCGCTGGCGGGCGACACCGCCACCTCGATCCGCCTCCTCGAGGAGGCGGTCGACCTGCTCGAGGGGTTGCCGCCATCGACCCGTCAGGCCCGCGTCCTTGCCGGGCTGGCAAGGAATCTGATGCTGGCGGGACGGTCGGGCGCGTCGGTGCCGTACGCGGAGCGCGCGCTCGAATGCGCGCGTGCGATCGGCGACCAGGGGATCGAGTCGCTTGCCCAGAACGTGCTGGGCGTCGACCGGGCCGAGATGGGCGACATCGGCGGCGGCCTTGACCTCCTTCGGCAGTCGCTCGCCATCGCGACCCCGATGAGCGACCCGACCGAATTGCCGCGTGGCTATGCGAACCTCGGCAGCGTCCTCGAGATGGGCGGATTCGTCGAGGAGGCGTTGTCTGTCTCCCTCAAGGGAGCGGAGTACGCCCGGGGATACGGTGGCGAATTCAGCTTCCGGACGTTCCTCGAGGTCAACGCCGCGGCGATGCTCATCGAGCTCGGGCGGTACCCGGACGCGGTCGCGCTGCTGACGCCACGCGTCTCGCGGGTGCTGCCCGGGATGACGACGATCCACCTGCACCTGACCCTGGCACACGTGTTCGTTCGGATGGGTGACCTCGACGCCGCCCGGACCCACATCGACATCGCCCGCGAGGAGACGAGCGGCCTCGACGACGCCCAGTTCGTCATCGACCTTCACACCTTCGGTACCGAGATCGCGCTGTGGGACGGCGATCCGGCATCCGCCCTCGAGATCGCCCGCGACGGCTTGTCGCGCGTGGCAGATCGGGACGCCGGGATCATCGTCGGCCAGCTCGCGATCCCGGCGGTCCATGCAGCTGCAGACCTGGCGGTCATGGCACGCGCCGCGCGGGACGAGCGGGCCGCCGCCGACGCGGTCGTCGCGGCGCAGGAGGTCGTGGCCGCCTACCGAGCGGCGACCGAGCGCCTGACGGAGCCAGATGCGCTCGCGACGCATGAGGTCGGCTGGCGGATGGCGCTGTGCGACGCCGAGATCGCGCGGGCGAACGGCGACGACGGCGCGGCACGATGGGATGCGGTCCGTCCGGCACTGACGGCACGTCCGGCGCCGTTCCTTGAGGCGTACGTCCTGTGGCGTGCGGCGGATTCACTGGGGACGAGGGGCCCTGTGGGAGCCGCGGCGGACCGGTTGCGCGAGGCGCGGCGGATCGCCGACCGGATCGGGGCTCGCCTGCTGCTCGAGCGGATCGAGGGGCTTGGCCGACGGTTGCGCATCGACCTGGCAGACCCGACCACGACGGACGCCACCGAGGCGACCGACACCGCACCGGCCGACACCGACCCGTTCGGGTTGACCGTGCGCGAGCGCGAGGTCCTCGGCCTGGTCGCCGAGGGCTACACCAACCGGCGGATCGCGGAGGCCCTGTTCATCAGCGAGAGCACCGCCGGTGTCCACGTCTCGAACATCCTGGGCAAGCTCGGGGTCTCGTCGCGGACCGAAGCCGCCGCAATCGCCGTCAGGCTCGGACTGGATCGCGCGGCGATCTCCTGACGACGCCGGTCAGTCGCGGGCGAGGCTCCGGAGGGCGGCCTTGACCCGCTCTTCGAGGGTCGATTCGACGCCGACATCGGCCAGCGCAACCCGCGACGCCTCGCGCGCCTCGCCCAGCGAGTAGCCGAGCGCCTGGAGCGCGGCGACGATCTCGCCCTCACTGGCCGCGGCGCCCGGGATGGCCGGCCCGGCGACCGAGACCCCGGCCGCGGTCACCTTCTCCTTCAGTTCGAAGATGATCCGCTCGGCGAGCTTCTTGCCGATCCCGGGGATCGCCACCAGGACCGCCTGGTCCTGGGCCATGATCGCGAGCTGCAGGTCCGGCGTGGCCCGCGAGCCGACGATGGCGAGGGCGACCTTCGGACCGACCCCGTTGACCGTCAGGAGCAGGGTGAAGAAACCCAATTCCTCGACCGAGCGGAACCCGTACAGCGCCTGCTGGTCCTCGCGGACGAGGTGGTAGGTATGGAGCTTCAGGCGACCGCCGGGCTGGGCAGACGCCAGGACCGCAGGTGCCGCGAAGACCCGATAGCCGATCCCGCCGACCTCGATCACGAGAGAATCCGCGGCGACCGCGCCGACCACCCCTTCGACCGAGGCGATCACGCCTTAGGACGCGCTGCGCTTGTCGGCCCGGATCACGCGCTCGGCGGCCAGAGCCTCCCGGACCGCCCGCTCGTAGCCGGTCTCGCCCCGGGTGATCGGCGCGATGGCGGCCCGGTCCATCACCCCGGCCGTCGCCGCTCCCCGACCCCGGTCCGTGTTGGCCACCCAGGTGGCGATGGCCAGGGCATCGGCGGCGTCATCGGGTCGCGGCAGCTCGCTCATCCCGAGCACCAGCTGGACCATCCGCTGGACCTGTTCCTTGTCCGCGGCGCCGTAGCCGGTGATCGCGCTCTTGACCTCGTTCGGGGTGGCCTCGCGGACCGCGGTGCCATGCTGGGCGGCCGCCAGCAGGACCACGCCGCGCGCCTGCCCCACGCCCATCGCGGTCTGGACGTTGCGCGAGAAGAACAGCCGCTCGACGCCCATCACGTCCGGTTCATGGAGCGCGAGCAGCTCCTCGACCAGCGCATGGATCGCCAGCAACCGTTCCGGCAGTGGCAGATCCGGGCTCGTCGTCAGGCAGCCGTGGTCGACCTCGCGAAGGCGGCCGCCGGTCCGCTCCACGATCCCGTAGCCAAGCGCGGCCGTCCCCGGGTCGATCCCGAGGACCTTCATCCAGCAACCTCGGCGTAGACGTCCTCGGGGATGTCGAAGTTGGCGGTCACCCGCTGCACATCGTCGAGATCCTCGAGCAGCTCGACCAGCCGGAGCGCCTGGCGCGCCTTCGACGAATCGAGCTCAACGGTCTGCCTGGCGATCATCGTGGACTCGGCTGAGTCGACCGCGATGCCGGCCGCCTCGAGCGAGCTCCGGACGGCCTCGAGCTGCCCCGGCGACGTGTAGATGTCGATCGTCTCGTCGCCATCGGTGTCGACGTCCTCGGCGCCGGCGTCGATGGCGGACAGGGCCACCTCGTCGGCATCGACCCCGTCGCGCACGACGGCGATCAGCCCGCGCGGCTCGAACTGCCAGGCCACCGCGCCCGACCCGGCCAGTTGGCCGCCGGACTTGGCGAACATGGAGCGGACCTCGGCAGCGGTCCGGTTGCGATTGTCGGTCTGGGCCTCGACGAGGACCGCCACGCCACCCGGGCCGTAGCCCTCGTAGACGATCTCCTCGAACTGCTCGGCTTCCCCGCCGCCGGTCGCCTTGTCGATCGTCCGCTTGATGTTGTCCGCGGGCATGTTCACCGAGCGCGCCTTCTCGATCGCCAGCCGGAGCCGGTAGTTGGCGTCGGGGTCGCCGCCACCCTGCCGTGCCGCGACCGAGATCTCTCGTGCGACCTTGGTGAAGAGGGCTCCGCGCTTGGCGTCAGTGATGCCTTTCGCGCGCTTGATCGTGGACCACTTGCTATGACCTGACATCGCGGGCCGGAGTATAGCGGACTATCATGGACGGACCCCTCGCTCCCCCGGACGTCCCGTGTCCCCCAGCACCAGGAAGGACCGACGAAGCCGATGACCATGAAGAGCGTCGACCTCCCCCACCTTCGGAGCGTCGTCCTCGCCGGCCACGCAGGGTCAGGCAAGACGACGCTCGGTGAACAGCTGTTGTTCAAGGCGGGTGCCATCCCCCGACTCGGGCGTGTCGACGACGGGACTGCCCACCTCGATTTCGAGCCGGAGGAGCAGAAGCGACGCGAATCGCTGAGCCTCGCGGTCGGGACCTTCGAGGCGGATGGGACCCGGATCTCGATCGTCGACACCCCGGGCTACCCGGACTTCGTGGCCGACGTCATCGAGGGCTTCGCCGCGACCGATGGCGCGATCCTGGTCATGGATGCCTCCGCCGGCGTCGAGGCCGGGCTCGAGCAGGCCGTCGCGCTCGCCCGCGGGACCAACACCGCGACCTGCTTCTTCATCAACAAGAGCGACCGCGAGAACGCCGATCCGACGGCCGCGCTCGACGCCCTCCGGGCGAGCTTCGGCGAGAAGATCGCGCCGATCCAGCTGGCGATCGGGGCGGCCGAGTCGTTCGAGGGCTACGTCGACCTGGTCCACCGCAAGGCCTGGCGCTGGAACGGCACGGCCGAGGTCGAGATCCCGATCCCCGACGGCATGGAGTCGGAGGTGGCGCGTCGCCGCGACCAGCTGCTGGAGGCGGCCGCCGAGGCCGACGACGACGTCCTGACCAAGTACCTCGAGGGCGAGGAGATCGCCGACGCCGAGCTCGAAGCCTGCCTCCGCAAGGGCGTCAAGGAGTCGGTCCTCGCGCCGGTCCTGGTCGGCAGCGCGGTCAAGGGGATCGGCCTGCGCGGCCTGCTCGACGCCATCGTCCGCTACCTCCCCTCCCCGGCCGACGAGCCGCCGGCGCAGCCCGCCGACAAGTCCGGCGCCACGGTCGAGGTCGCCGCCGATGAGGCCGGACCGCTCCTCGTCCGGGTCTTCAAGACGACCGCCGACCCGTTCGTCGGCCGGTTGACCTACCTGCGCGTGTTGTCGGGGACGCTCCGGTCACAGGCGCACGTCTGGAACAGCGGGCGAAGCGAGGACGAGCGGATCGGCCAGTTGCTGTTGCTCCACGGCAAGGAACAGGAACCGATCGGCGAGCTGAAGGCGGGCGAGATCGGCGCGGTCGCCAAGCTGGCCGTGACCGAGACCGGCGACACGCTGAGCGTCCGCGAGAAGCCGCTCGTCCTGCCAGTCCTGAGCTTCCCGGAGCCGTCGCTGATGGTCGCCATCGAACCCCAGAGCAAGGGCGACCTCGACAAGATGGGCCCGGCGCTCGCCCGGATGCTCGAGGAGGAACCGACCGTCCGGCTCGAGCGCAGCGCGACCGGCGAGCAGGTCCTGCGGACGATGGGCGAGGCCCATACGTCGGTGATCATCGAACGGCTCAAGCGCAAGTTCGGGGCCGCCATCGTGACCCACACGCCGAAGGTGCCGTACAAGGAGACGATCCGGGGCAAGACCCAGGTCCACGGCCGGTACAAGAAGCAGACCGGCGGGCACGGGATGTTCGGCGACGTCTGGCTGGAGCTCGAACCGAACCCCGACGGCGGGGTCGAGTTCGCGGAGCGGGTCGTCGGCGGCGCGGTGCCGCGCGGGTTCTTCGCCGGTGTAGAGAAGGGGATCCGCGAGGCGGCCGAGGGCGGCGTCATCGCCGGCTATCCGCTCTCCGACTTCCGGGCGACGCTGTACGACGGGTCGTTCCACCCGGTCGACTCGAACGAGCTGTCGTTCAAGATCGCCGCGTCGATGGCGCTCAAGGACGGCGTTCACCATGCCAAGCCGGCCCTCCTCGAACCGATCATGGCGGTCCAGATCCGCATCCCGGAGGCCTACCTCGGCGAGGTCAATCGCGACCTGAACGGACGTCGTGGCCGGGTCCTCGGGATGGACACGGACGGCGACCTGCAGGTGATCATCGCCCAGGTCCCGCAGGCGGAGCTGTTCAACTACGCGACCGAGCTGCGGTCACTGGCGCAGGGGCGTGGCTCGTTCACGGCCACCCTCGACCACTACGACGACGTGCCCGGGCATATCGCCGAGAAGGTGATGGACGCCCACCGCAAGGAGGTCGAAGCCGCCGGGGGCCACACCAGCGGGCACTAGGGCCACGTTCCCGCGGGCGAGGGCTGCAGAGCCGCGGATGCGCCGCTGAGGCACACATTTCAGATAGATGAGCATGGCCGCGAGCCAGTTCGTACAGGTTCGGTTGCTATCGAGAGCGGGCCACGCTCATTCGTGCAGATTTCGCGCCTGACAGGCACACGGGCCGTAGCTCCGGTCCGTCGGCTACCCCGAAGGTCGTGTCGGCGGGCAGAGCCATGGAGATCCCCATAGATCCGGCCGATCGCCCGGCAGTGGGCCGGGCTTGATCTCGAGTTTGCCTGCGTTGATCGTGCCGACCAGATTGCCGTAGTCGGCATGGTTGACGCGCTGGAGCTCGTGACACGCACCATCGAGCAGCACGAAGGTACCGGCTCCGGTCATGTTGGCTCCCGATCCGTTCGCGCTCAGCAGGCCGGATCGACCCGGTTCGATCGTGGCGTTGCCACGCGGATCTCCGTACATGCCGTACTCGAAGAGGATGTAGGTCTCAGGCGAGTCGTTCGCGATCCACAGCGCCCATCCATCCCGTGGGTCTGGGCACACCTCGGCGGGTGCCGGTCGCACGGTCGTCGGCCCCTCGGCATTCTTGAGCTTTGGCCGCATGGTCGGCGGACCGTTCGTCGGCACGACGATCTGAACACCGTCGTTCGCTCCAAGTTCGATCGGCACGGTCACGGTCGCGACAGTCGAACACGTCGTGCCATCGATGATCTCGAGGTCGATGCCATGAACGTCCGGGTCCGGTTCCTCGACGGGCCAGAGCTGTCCCGAGTCGCCTGCCTTGACCAGCCACTTCGTGACATCGCGTCGGACCACGACGTCATGGCCGGACTCGTTACTCACCACGATCGGCGTCCACGTGGACAATCGCTCGACGATGCAGCCCCCGATCAGCAGCGCGATCAGAGCCAGGGCGGCCACGGCGAAGGGTGCCGACCTGGTGTCGCGTGCAACGGCGTCCACGTCGCCACTCTCGGTGTTCCGGTTCCGGGACGCAAGGTCGTGGACCCGCTCGCCTGACGCTCAGTTCGTTTCCATCGCGACCGCCAGCATCTCGGCGAGGTCGAGTCGACCTTCGTAGAGCGCCCGTCCGACGATAACACCAGCGCAGCCGACCCCTCGAACGGCTCGCACATCTGAGACGGTCGCGACACCCCCCGATCCGAGGATCGATCCGGGGGCCAGGGAGACGAGACGCTCGTAGAGGAGCAGGTCGGGACCCTCAAGCAGGCCGTCTCGATCGATGGCTGTCACCTCGAAGGTCACGACCCCCTCGCCGGCTAGTCGTCGGATCACCTCGACCGCGTCGAAGCCTGGGTCGTCCGTCGACCACCCATGACCGACGGCGCGGTCGCCGCGGATATCGACCGCGGCGACGATACGGTCAGGGCCATTAGTCGCGATCAGGCGCCCGGCAAATGCCGGATCCTCGATAGCCCGAGTCCCGACCACGACGCGGGTCGCACCGGCGGCCAGGACCTGCGCGACAGACCTCTCATCGCGAAGGCCGCCTGCGACCTCGATTTGCACCCGATCCCCCACTGCGGCCATGATCCCAGCGATCGCGGACGCGTGCGCGGGCGTCCCTGACCGCGCCCCGTCGAGGTCGACCACGTGCAGCCATCGGGCGCCAACCGCTGCGAACCCCTCGGCGACCGCGACCGCATCGTCTGAGAACGTCGTCTCGCGCTCGAAGTCGCCCTGCTTGAGCCGGACCACCTTGCCGCCCCGCAGGTCCATCGCGGGGAGGATCTCGAAGGTCGTTGCCATCGCCATGTCGTCATGTTATCGTAGTAGCACGCTAATACGCTACCACGGTGGCTTGGCGGGTTGCGCGCCGTACCGAGGACACGTCGACATGGCCGAAGACTGGCGAACCCCCGACGTCGAGGCGCTATTCACGGCGATCCTGCGCCTCGAGACGATCGACGAGACCGAGCGCTTCTTCCGCGACCTGTGCACGCTCAATGAGCTCCGCGACATGGCCCAGCGCTGGGCGGTCGTCAGGCTCCTCGACAGCGGCCTCCACTATGCCGATATCTCGCGTCGGACGGGCGCGAGCACCGCGACCATCACCCGGATCGCCTCCTGGCTCAACCATGGCGAAGGCGGCTATCGCTCGATGCTGGAAAAGCTCGACGCCGCCGCGCGCGCCGGCACGACCCCCTACCCCGTTCCGGGCGAACGATGACCCGCCGGCTGCGCCTGGCGATTCCCAACAAGGGCCGCCTGGTCGAACCGACCCTTCGCCTCCTCCACGACGCCGGGCTCGTCTTCGAGGAGCACGACCGGAGTCTCGTGGCCCTCGTCCAGAACTACGAGCTCGACATCCTGTTCGTCCGCACCAATGACGTCATCGAGTTCGTCGGCGACGGGGTCGCCGACCTCGGGATCACCGGCGTCGACCTCCTGAGCGAGACCGGTGCGGAGCTGCCGAGGATCCGTTCGCTTGGCTACGGACGGTGCCGCCTTGCGGCGGCGGTCCCCAACGACACCGCGTTCCGGACCGTCGAGGACCTCGCCGGCCACCGCGTCGCGACCGCCCACCCGAACACTGCCCGCCGCTTCTTCGAGGAGCGCGACATCCCGGTCGAGGTCGTCCCGATCTCCGGCGCGGTCGAGGTCGCGCCTCGATTGGGGCTTGCCGAGGGGATCGTCGACCTCGTCTCGACCGGCTCGACGCTCCAGATGAACGGCCTCCGCCAGATCGGCGACGTCCTGGCCTCGGAGGCCGTCCTGGTGGCCAACCCCACCGCGAACCTGGAGCGAGCCACCGATGTCGCCGCCGTCGACACGATGCTGAGCGCGGTCATCGCGGCCCGCGGCCGCAAGTACCTGATGATGAACGCCCCGGCCCCGCAACTAGCCGAGCTCGAGCGGCTCCTGCCCGCCCTCGAGTCCCCGACCGTCATCCCGCTGGCCCACGCCGGGATGATCGCCATCCACTCGGTCGTCGGGGCCGACGACGTGTGGGGCCTCCTGCCCCGCCTCAAGGCGGCGGGCGCGTCCGGGATCCTCGTCCTGCCGATCGAGAAGATCGTGCCGTGACCGCTCCAGCCACGCTCCGGATCCGCCGCCTCGACCTCGTCGCTGCCGCCGCCGGCGACGCGGACGCCCGACGCGACCACGACGCCCTCGTGCACAGGGGTGCGGCGCCCGATCCCCACGTCCGCGACGCGGTGCGGGCCACCCTCGGCGATATCCGTGCGCGGGGCGACGATGCCGTCCGCGACGCCAATGCCGCCGTCGGTGGCGGCCGGTCGGATGGTCGCCTCGTCCTCGACCCCGATGACCTGCGCGAGGCGCGCGACCGACTCGAGCCTGCCGTCGGTCGGGCCCTCGGCCAGGCGATCGACCACGTCCGCCGCTTCGCCGAGACCCAACGACCGGCATCGACCAGGACGACGATCGCGCCGGGTATCG
Source organism: uncultured Chloroflexia bacterium (assembly GCA_963746865.1). Lineage (GTDB taxonomy): Bacteria > Chloroflexota > Limnocylindria > Limnocylindrales > CSP1-4 > SPCO01. Next base: position 666,366 of record CAVVDB010000003.1, on the reverse strand, counting down.
AGATCGAGCGCCGTTGGACGCCGCTCACCAGCGTCGGCGCCTATGTCCCCGGTGGCTCTGCAGCCTATCCGTCGTCGCTGCTGATGACCGTCGTCCCGGCGCGGGTCGCCGGGGTCGACCAGGTCGTCGTCGCCTCGCCCGCGGACCGCGACGGCCGGACGGATCCGGTCCTGCTCGGGGCCGCCGGGCTCCTCGAAGTCGATGCCTTCATCGTCGCCGGCGGCGCCCAGGCCATCGGGGCGCTCGCCTTCGGGCTCCCCGACGCCGGCCTCGGCCCGGTCGACCGGATCGTCGGACCCGGCAACGCCTGGGTGACCGCCGCCAAGCTCGAGGTCAGTGGCGAGGTCGCGATCGACCTGCCGGCGGGTCCGTCGGAAGGCATGGTGCTGGCCGCCCCACCCGCCGACGCGGATCGAGTCGCCGCCGACCTCATCACCCAGGCCGAGCACGGTCCGGATTCCCCGGCGATCCTGGTCACCACGGACCCCGCGTTCGCCGACGCGGTCGAGGCCGCCGTCGCGATCCGCCTGGAGCGTGCCGGCCGCCAGGTCATCCTCGGGGCCGCGCTCAACGACCACGGTCGGATCGTCCTCGCCCCGACCCTGCGACACGGCCGTCGCGTTCGTGAACGCCTATGCCCCGGAGCACCTGTCCATCGATGTCGAGCCGCTCGAGCCCACGGTGGCCATGATCCGGAACGCCGGATCGCTGTTCGTCGGCCCGTGGGCGCCCGAATCCGCGGGCGACTACGCGACCGGCGCAAACCACGTCCTGCCGACTGGCGGCCTGGCGCGCGCATCGGGCGCGCTGTCCGTCGATGCCTACGGCAAGTTCGTCCAGGTCCAGCGCATCGACCGCGTCGGGCTCGCCTCCATCCGTGAGACGATCGGGATCCTGGCCGAGGTCGAGGGGCTCCTCGCCCACCGCGACGCGGTCGAATGCCGCTTCGACGATCGCCTGCAGGAGCCGACCCGATGAGCCCGACGCCGGTCACCTTCAGCTCCCCGACCGCCCCGTCGACCTACACCTGGGAGGCGACCGACGAGGAGGTCGCGGCGCGCTACGGCGTCGACCCGGAGATGATCGTGCGGTTCGACCTCAATACCTCCCCTGCCCCGCCGGCACTGGCGGAACGCCTCCTGGCGGCCGGCCGGTTCGAGGGGCCACTGTCCGAATACCCTCCGACGAACTATCGACGCCTCGTCGAGGCCGCCGCGGCCCGCTACGGCGTGACCGCCGCGGAGATCCTGGTCGGCGCCGGGGCTGACGAGATCCTCGATGTCGTGGCCAAGACCTTCATCCCCGCGGGCGGACAGGCCGTGGTCCCGACCCCGACCTATGCGATGTACCGCGTCCTGACCGAGCAGCGCCGGGCGTCGGTCGTGGCCGTTCCGAGGCTCGGCGAGGACGCCGGGTGGGCGCTCGATATCTCGGCCGTCCGGGCCGCGGCGGCCGATGCGGCCGTCGTCTGGCTGTGCAGTCCCAACAACCCCACCGCGCTTGCCCGAGCCGGATGGCGCGATCGGCGACCTCCTCGCCGGCGTGGCCGAAGATGCGGCCACGACCGGGCGATCGGCACCCATCGTCGTCCTCGACGAGGCCTACGCGGAGTTCGTCGGCGCGTCGCTTCTGGGCCTCCGCGACACGTATCCGAACCTCGTCGTGGTCCGCACCGCCAGCAAGGCCTATGCCCTGGCCGGCTTGCGGGTCGGGTTCGGGGTCGCTCGTCCCGAGGTGATCGCCGCGATGAACCCGTACCGACCGCCAGGCTCCGTGTCGACCGTGTCGGTCACCCTCGTGACGGAGGCGCTCCTCGACCCGACCATCCTCGAGGTGAACCTCGAGCGCGTCGAGCGCGAGCGGACCCGACTGCGCGATGCGCTCCTCGCCGCCGGCTGGTCGGTGGGACCGTCGGTCACCAACTTCCTGCTGGTCGACTTCGGGACCGTGGAACGCGCCGCGGCCGTCGCCGAAGCGCTCCTCGCGAGCGGCCTCGTGCCGCGAACCTTCGGCGAGGGCCATCCGCTCGCCGACCACCTTCGGTTGACCGTCCGCGATCCGGGCGAGAACGACCGGCTCATCGCCGTCGCCACAGCCCTGGCCGAGGAGGCCCAACGATGACTACGCCACTCGGATCCATCGAGATCGGCCCGCGGGAGGGACGTCGCGTGACAGTCGCCCGGGCTACCGCGGAGACCGACATCACGGTCACGCTCGGACTCGACGGCGAGGGCCACCGCTCGATCGACACGGGGATCGGCTTCTACGACCATCTCCTGGGATCGCTTGCCCACCACGGCCTGTTCGACCTCGCGATCTCGGCCGACGGCGACCTCCAGGTCGACGAACACCACACCGTGGAGGACGTCGCGCTGGTCCTCGGCTCGGCGTTCGCGGAGGCGCTCGGCGAACGTGCCGGGATCGCCCGGTTCGGCCAGAGCTCGGTGCCGATGGACGAGGCGATCGCGACCGCTGTCGTCGATGTCGGGGGACGCCCGTATGCCGTCATCGAGCTGCCGTTCCGTGGCGAACGGGCCGGTGGCCTTCCGCTGCAACTCGTCGAGCACGCCCTCGAGGCGTTCGCCCGGACCGCCGGGGCGACGATCCATGTCTCCGGTTCGGGCCGCAACGACCACCACCTGGCGGAGGCCGCGTTCAAGGCGCTGGGCCGGGCACTGCGGGCGGCGTGCGAGGTCGACCCTCGGCGGGTCGGCGTCGCCTCGACCAAGGGCGTCCTGGAATGACCGGGCGTCCACGCCTGGCCGTCATCGACCACGGCGCGGGCAATCTCGTCAGCATCGAGCAGGCGCTGACGACCGTCGGCGCCGAGGTCGTCCTGGTCCGCGGCCCCGCGGTGCTTCGCACGGTCGACGCCATCGTCCTGCCGGGTGTCGGTGCGGCAGGCCCGGCGATGGACCGCCTCGTGTCGCACGAGCTGGTCGACCCCATCCGGGCGTGGATCACGGACGAACGCCCCTTGCTCGGGATCTGTCTGGGCCTCCAACTCCTGTTCGACGGCAGCGATGAGGATGGCGTCGCGACCCTGGGCGTCGTGGCCGGGCGGACCGTTCGTCTCGAGCACGCTCCGACCCTCCCCCACACCGGCTGGAACCAGGTCGAGCGCGGCCGGACCCACCCGCTGTTCGACGGCATCGACGACGACGCCGACTTCTACTTCGTCCATTCGTATGTCGGCGCGCCCGATGCGGCAACGGGCGACGTCGTCGTCGCCACGACCGAGCACGGCGGGCGGTTCGTCTCGGCGATCGCCCGTGGCGCGCTGGCCGGCGTCCAGTTCCACCCGGAGCGGAGCGGCCGCGACGGCCTTCGCCTGCTCGGCAACTTCGTCGATCTGGTCCGGGCCGCCTGATGCTCCGCCGGCGCGTGATCCCATGCCTTGACGTGGCCGACGGCCGGGTCGTCAAGGGGACGCGCTTCGTCGACCTCGTCGACGAGGGCGATCCGGCCGAACTGGCCGAGCGCTACGCCGCCGAGGGCGCCGACGAGCTCGTCTTCCTCGACATCACGGCGGCCCCGGAGCGACGCGCCACGCTCCTCGACGTCGTCGAGCGCACGGCCCGTCGAGCGTTCATCCCCTTGACGGTCGGTGGCGGAGTGCGATCGGTGGACGAGATGCGCGACGTCCTTCGCGCCGGGGCGGACAAGGTCTCGCTCAACACGGCCGCGGTCGCCGACCCTTCCCTGATCAGTCTTTGTGCCGCCCGGTTCGGCCGGCAGGCGGTCGTGGTCGCGATCGACGCCCTCGCGGTCGCCCCCGATCGCTGGGAGGTCATCGTCAAGGGTGGGCGCGAGGCGACCGGACTCGACGTGGTCGACTGGGCGCGCCGGGCGGTCGACCTCGGCGCCGGCGAGTTGCTGGTGACCGCCATCGATCGCGACGGGACCGGCTCGGGCTTCGACACGGCGCTGTTGCGGGCGATCACGTCGGTCGTTGGCGTCCCGGTGATCGCCTCGGGTGGTGCGGCCGGTCCGGACGATTTTGTGGCGGCCGTCCGCGACGGCGGCGCGGACGCGGTGCTCGCGGCGTCCATCTTCCACCGCCGGATCCATGCCATCGAGGGTGTCAAGGCGGTCATGGCGGCAGCCGGGATCCCCGTCCGGCTCGTCCCGCAGGCCGTCGCGTGACGGGCACGCCGGAGGTCGCGTTCGCCGCCGACGGACTCGTGCCCGCGGTCATCCAGGACGCCCACGACGGCCGGGTCCTGATGGTCGCCTACATGGACGCCGAGGCGCTCGCGGCGTCCGTCGTGACCGGCGAGGTCCATCTCCACTCGCGCTCGCGCGATCGCCTTTGGCGCAAGGGTGAGACGAGCGGCAACGTGCTCCGCCTGGTCTCGATCGACACCGACTGCGACGCGGATGCCCTGCTCGTCACGGTCGATCCGGTCGGGCCGACCTGCCATCGCGGCACGCGGAGCTGCTTCGACCCTGCCGGCGCGCCCGCCGAGCGCACGACCCAGGGGTTCGCGTGGCTGGAGGCACTCTGGGCGACGATCGACGAGCGAGCCGCGACCCGGCCCGAGGGCTCCTACACGGCGACCCTTCTCGGCGGCGGGGTCGACGCCGTCGGTCGGAAGGTCACCGAGGAGGCGACCGAAGTCCTTCTCGCCGCCAAGGACGACGCCGCAGCCGAGGTGTCGGGGATCGATCGAGAGGCGACTCGCGCGGCCCTCGCCGGCGAGGCCGCGGACCTCGTGTACCACGCGCTCGTCCTGCTCGCGGAGCGCGGCGTGCCACCGTCATCCGTCGTGGAGACCCTCCGGGCGCGTCACGCCGGCTGACTCACCAGCTGCACGACACGAGGTCGCTCCAAACCATGCGGCCGGAGCCACCGAGAGCTGACTGTTGCCGGGCCGCAGGGCATACTCGGCGGCGGCCGGCGGTAGGAACGAGAACGCCATCACGGCGAGCGCCACGATGACCGCCAGCACGTGCCCTTCCGGCCAGGCCGGCCGTTCCGCCGGCCGGACCCGAAGCACCGCGACCGCCCCGATAGCGCCGAACGGGATGAGCAGGCTATTCCTCGTCAAGGCGATCATGACCTGCGCCAGGCCGATGCCGATGGCCACCCAGAGGAGCGTCACCGCGACCGGTCGCGCCCACGCACGTCCGAACGCCAGGCCGTAGACCGTGACGAGCTGGATGCCGCCGGTCGCGAACCCGCTCACGAGCACCGAAGCCCCGATGATCGCCTCGTCGGCGGTCGATGCGACGAAGACGGCGGCAACGGAGGAGACGACCGCGAAGACCATCAGTAGGGCGCCCGCCCACCGGTCGAACCTGGACCACTGCCAGTCGATCGTCGGTGGTTCGCCGGTCATGTCGCCAGGATCGGTGGTCACGTTGCCTCCGACCTGTATGACGCTGCGCGCCGCCTCACGTTACGGACGCGATCGACCGTTCGCCTACGCCCGCGCCCGCCCGATCTCCCGTCGACGCTTGCCGATGCGGACGTCGAGCCACTCCCCGCCGATCGGCGTCGCCTGGTCTGCCGGGTCCCCCACACGGACGCCGTTCACGGTCACCCCGCCACCCGCGATCGTCCGTCTCGCTTCGCTTCGTGACGCGAAGACGCCGGCGTCGGCGAGCAGGACCGCGATCCCGGCGGCCAGCGCCGACCGCTCGAACTCGAAGCCACCGCTCGACGCGTACAGCCGGCGCAGCGCCTCGGGGTCGACGATCGCCCCGGCCGCGAAGCGCGCCTCGGAATCGGCGATCGCCTGGTCCGCGGCCGCCGCACCGTGGGTCCGCACGGTGACGTCGCGCGCCAGCGCTCGCTGGGCGGCGCGTCGTTCCGGCGCCTCTGCCTCGAGCCCCTCGATCTCCTCGCGGGTGAACTCGGTGAACCAGCGCAGGTAGGTGCCGACGTCGCGGTCGTCGGTGTTGAGCCAATGCTGATAGAACGCATACGGCGATGTCAGGGCCGCGTCGAGCCAGACCGACTCGCCTGACTCGCTCTTGCCGAACTTGGTACCCGACGACGACAGGAGCAGCTTGTAGGCCAGCCCGTGAGCAGGATCGGCGTCGTCCCCCAGGCCGCTCGTCCGTCGGATCAACTCGAGCCCGGCGGTGATGTTGCCCCACTGGTCGGCGCCGCCCATCTGGAGCTCGACCCCCAGCGTCCGGTGCAAATGCGCGAAGTCATACGCCTGGAGGAGCATGTAGCTGAACTCGGTGAACGACAGCCCGCGCTCCATGCGGACCTGGACGGAGTCCTTGGCGAGCATGTACGGGACCGTGAAGTGCTTGCCCGTGTCGCGCAGGAAGTCGACCAGGCTGAGCGGCTCGAGCCAGTCGAGGTTGTTGACCATCACCGCGCCGGAGCCGGGCGCGAAGTCGAGGAACCGCTCGAGCTGACCGCGGATCCCGGCGACGTTCGCCGCGAGCGTCTCGCGATCGAGCAGGTTCCGCTCCGACGACCGACCCGACGGGTCCCCGATCATCCCCGTTCCGCCGCCGACCACGGCAACCGGCCGGCCGCCGTACCGCTGCAACCGGAGCAAGCCGAAGATCGGCACGAGGTGGCCGACGTGCAGCGACGCGCCCGACGGGTCGAACCCGATGTACCCACTGATCGGTCGCCCGGTCGCCAGTCTCGCCGGCAGGCCCGGCGTGGCGGCGTGCAGGATCCCCCGCCACTCGAGTTCGGCCAGCAGCCCGCCCGGACCGGCCACGGGAGCCCCCGTCACAGGCGCGAGCGTCGAGTCGTCTCGACCAAGCGGGAGGCCCTGAACCGTGCAATCACCCCCCTATGCTATCGTGCGGCCCTAGATGCAGACCACCCTCGCGAGGCGCCAGCGCCGCCGAAGGGCGCTCCAGCGCCGACCGCAAGGACGGGCCGGAACGACGTTCGGTCAGATCCTCCTCGTCATCTTCATGGTCATGGTTCTGACCACCGGGACGCTCGCGGGCGCCGGTGCGATCTTCGCTGTGGGCGCCTACAACCACTACGCCGAAGGGCTGCCCGACCCGAAGACCGAGCTCACCAACATCGACTTCGAGCAGCAGACGGTCCTCTACGACCGGACCGGCAAGATCGAACTCGCTCGCCTCGGGGACCTGAAGCGCGAGCTGGTCACCTTCGCCGAGCTGCCCGGCGAGATCCTCGATGCGACCACCGCCATCGAGGACAAGGACTTCTGGGTCAATCCCGGGTTCGATCCGGCCGGCATCGTCGCGGCCGGCATCGACACGCTCGAGGGCCGCCCCCGCGGCGCGTCCACGATCACCCAGCAGCTGGTCCGCGCTCGCCTCCTCCCGGCGGCTGCCTTCGAAGGCACGACCTACGAGCGCAAGGCGCGCGAGATCATCCAGTCGATCCGGCTGACCCAGGCGTTCCCGGGTGAGGACGGCAAGAAGGCGATCATCACCGCCTACCTCAACCAGAACTTCTACGGCAACCAGAGCTACGGCGTGAAGGCGGCCGCCAAGGGCTACTTCGGCAAGTCGCTCGCCGACCTGACCCTCGCCCAGAGCGCCCTCCTGGCGGCGATCCCGCAGTCACCGACGAAGTTCGACCTCGTGCGCAACGCCGAGGAGATCTGCCTCGAAAACGTGGCCGAGGGCGAGGAATGCACGAAGTTCAAGCTCGTCGTGCCGCAGGACTCCGAGGTCGTCATCCGACGGAATCACGTCCTCGAATTCATGAAGACCCGCAGCACGCTGACGGGCAGCCAGCACACGACCGCCGAGTACGAGGCGGCCAAGTCCGAGCCGGTCGAACTCCGCCAGCAGATCTCGGCGGACTGGAAGGCGCCGCACTTCGTCTGGCAGGTCCGTCGTGAGCTCGGCCGGATGCAGTGCCCGGCGACCCCCAACGACTGCCCCGAGGTCGACACCGCCGGCTGGAAGGTCATCACCACGCTGAACATGGAGATGCAGCGGACCACCGAGAAGTGGGTCTACGTGGCGGCGCGCGCGCCCAACTCGAAGGACCCGAGCGCGATCCTGGCCAGCCGCAAGATCCCCAAGAAGGACCGCTCGTGGATCCTCGGCTTGCGCGGCCACAACATCAACAACGCCGCGGCCGCCGTCACCGACTACCGGACCGGCGAGGTCCTGGCCTATGCCGGCTCGGCCAGCTACACGTCCAAGGGCAACAAGAAGTTCCAGCCCCAGTTCGACGTCCTCGCCGACGGCTGGCGCCAGCCCGGGTCGGCCATCAAGCCGATCGACTACGCCATCGGCATCGACGACAAGACCCTGACCGCCTCGACGATGCTGATGGACGTCACGACCAACTTCGGTGGCGGGTTCATCCCGACCCAGGCTGACAACATGGAGCGCGGCCCCGTCCGCGTCCGCTCGGCGCTCCAGTTCTCGCTCAACATCCCGGCCGTCAAGGCGACGATCATGAGCGGGCTTGACCACGTCTTTGACCGGACCAAGGAGTTCGGCCTGTCCTATCTCAAGGGGACCGTGCCGGTCATGTCGATGGGCATCGGGACGCTGGAGGTCCATCCGATCGACCTGCTCGGCGCGTACGGCACGATCGCCAACGGCGGCGTGCTGATGCCACGGCGGGTCATCAGCTCGATCGAGGAGCATGGCCGCACGATCTGGCCATTGGCCGACCAGGTCCCCAAGGGGACGCAGGTGATGGATCCCGCGGCGGCCTTCATCGTCACCGACATCATGGCCGGCAATACGGACATGAAGATCAATCCGTTCTGGGGCAAATGGGCGATCTACGACGGCAAGACCCGCCGGCCCGCTGCCTACAAGACGGGCACCACCAGCAACAACAAGGACGTTGCCGCCTACGGCTACGTGGCACCACCCGCGGACAAGAAGGCCCCGGCCCTCGCCGTCGGGGTCTGGATGGGCAACAGCGACAGCACCCCCAACGATGGCAAGTTGTCACTTGACACGTCGGCGCCACTCTGGTCGGCGATCCTGGCCGAGGTCAGCAAGGGCGACAAGATCGCGAACTTCAAGCCGCCGGCCGACATCGAGACGGCCGAGGTCGATGCCTTCACCGGGCTCAAGCCCGGGCCGTACACGAAGAAGAAGGTCACCGAGTACTTCGTGCCCGGCACGGTCCCGACCCAGAAGGAGACGATCCGGAGTGCGGCCGCCGTCGACGCGGCCACCGGTCTGTTGTGGCAGGAAGGCTGCGAGGGACCGAAGGTCACCCGCGGCTTCTTCAACATGTCGGAGGTCGAGTCCAACTTCCCGGCCTGGCAGAAGGCCAATGCCGCATGGGGCGCCCGCGCTGCCAGGGGGTCGGGGGTCCGCGGCGGCCCGAAGGGCACGCGCACGGCGTACTTCTACAACGGGGCATGGACGCCGTTCGGTCGGACCTGGGGCGCCCCCTTCGCACCGAAGGAACTGTGTCCGAAGTACGTCCCGCCTGAATATTGCGATCCATTCGGGTTCTTCTTCCCGACCCCGACTCCGGACGTCCCCACGCCCACCTGCATCCCGCGACCGACCGACGCCAACGGCGGCGGCGGCGGTGACGGGAACCCGAACCGGACCCCTCGGCCGCGGCCCACCTTCCGGAACTAGCCGCTAGAACTCCACGATCGTCGCGCCGTCCCCGCCTTCACCGCGCTGGCCCGGCCGGATGGCCTTGACCAGCGGATGGCTCGCCGCGGTCGATCGGACCGCATCCCGGACGGCGCCCGTTCCCATCCCGTGGATGATCAGCACCCGGTCGAGTCCGGCCAGGCTGGCATCGTCGAGGTAGCGCGTCAACGCGTCGAGCGCCTCATCGACCCGCGCGCCCCGAAGATCGAGTGATGACGCCACTGAGCGCGCTCGATCGAGGCGCAACTCGCCGGCGTTGGAGGTGGCGGCGCCACCCGCCATCGCGCCGGCGCCGTTGCCGGCGCGCTCGGTCGCCCCGTCGCTCAACGCCGGGACCAGGTCATCGACATCGACCGTGACCCGCATCCCGCCGGCCTCAAGGGTCGCCCGCTTCCCGCCACGCTCGAGGGCCGCGATCCGACCTTCCCAGCCACCCGTTCGGCTTCGAGCGCGTTCGCCCAGGCGCCACGTCCGCGGGACAGCCGGTTCGGTCGGGCGCAGCTGGGTCCTCCCCGGCGGGCAGGCGCTCGAGGCCTTCCTCGGCCCGGGCGACTGCCTCGTCGAGCACCGGGGCCGTGACGGTCTCGCGTTCGAGCGCTTCGCGGGTGGTCCGGACCTCGGTGCGCAGGTCGTCGACGATCCGCTCCGCCTCGTTGCGCGCGGCCCGAACGGCCTCCTCCCGCTCCCGTCGTGCGCGCCGCCGCTCCTCCTGGGCCGCGTGCAGGGCCTCGGTGGCGCGCAGCTCGGCGGCACGGGCCCGGTCGAGCGCGTCGCTCGTCGCGCCCTCGGTCGCCTTGATCGAGGCGAGGGTGGCCTCGAACGAGCGCTGAGACTCGCTGAGGCGCGAACGGGCGTCTTCGACGATCCCTTGGGGGAGCCCGAGCCGCTCGGCGATGGCGAAGGCCTGGCTCCCGCCGGGCAGCCCGATGGTCAGGCGATAGGTCGGCGACAGGGTCTCGAGGTCGAATTCGACGGCGGCGTTGCGCGCCCCGGGGGTGGTGTGCGCGTACGCCTTCAGTTCCGCGTAGTGCGTCGTGGCCGCCACCAGGGCACCGGCGCGGATGAAATGGTCGAGCAGGGCCTGGGCCAGGGCGGAACCCTCGGTCGGGTCGGTCCCGGCGCCCAGTTCGTCGAGCAGGACGAGGGTCCCGGGCCTGCGCCGACTCGACGATCCGGATGATCGAGCGCAGGTGCCCCGAAAAGGTCGACAGCGATTGGGCGATCGACTGCTCGTCGCCGATGTCGGCGAACACGTCGCCCCAGATCGGCAACCGGCTGCCGGGCGCGGCCGGCACGTGCAGGCCGGCCTGGTGCATCAGGCTGAGCAGGCCGAGCGTGCGCAGGGTGACGGTCTTGCCGCCGGTGTTCGGGCCGGTCACGACGAGCGCCGTGTAGCCGTCGCCCAACCGGATGTCGATGGGGATGACCGTGCCGCTGAGGCCCGGGTGGCGAGCGGACAGGAGGATCACCTCGGGTCGCTCCGCCGTCTCCGCCCGGGTCGCCTCCATCTCGGCCGCCAGCGACGCCTTGGCGGCCCACAGGTCGAACCGGGCGAGCGCCTCGAGCGTCTGCGTCAGCGCCTCGGCGTTGGCCGCCACGAAGGCCGAGAGCTCGTCGAGGATCCGGGCGACCTCCTCGGCTTCGGCGACCTGGGCCTCGCGCCAGGCGTTGCCGAGTTCGACCGCCACGAGCGGCTCGATGAACAGGGTCTGGCCACTCCCCGACGCGTCGTGGACGATCCCCTTGACCCGGGCGCGCGCCTCGGCCTTGACGGGCACGACATAGCGCCCGTTGCGCAGGGTGATGATCGGCTCCTGGAGCGCACTGCCGAGTTCTGCGCCGACGAGGGCGTCGAGCCGGCGACGGAGCCGCTCGTAGGCGACCCGCACGGCGGACCGCAGGCCACCGAGCCGGGGCGAGGCCGTATCGAGCAGTTCGCCCACCGGATCGAAGCTGCGGGCCAGGGTCGATCGCAGGGCGGGCAGGGCATGCAGGTCGCGGGCGAGATCGCGCAGGAGCGGGCGACGGTCGTCGGCGATGACGGTCGCCAGCCGCGCGGTCGCATCGAGGGTCTCCGCGATCTCCAGGAACTGGGCGGGTTCCAGGCGTCCGCCGCGGACCGCACGGCCGATCGCCGGTCCGATGTCGCGGGCGGCACCGATCCCGGTCCCCGGACGCTCGCCGAGGAGCGCTCGCGCCTGGTCCGTCTCGTCGAGCCCACGAGCGACGACGACCGGGTCGCTCGACGGCTCGAGGGCCTCCGCCAGCCGACGTGACGGGCCGAACGAGGTGACGGCCGCCAGCCGGGCCTGGACGGCCGGGAACTCGAGGAGACCGAGCGATCGCCGATCCACCGCGCTCGCCCGCTCAGCGGCCCGAGACGGAAGGGTGGCCGCGCTCGATGAACCGCCACGCTCGGCTGACCCACGGATCGCCCGCATGGTCGATGCCGATCCGTGGGGTGGCGTCGATCTCGCGTCGCGGTTCGCCCTCGGCGGCCGGCTCGAGTCGAAGGGGCGAGGCCGGGTCGCACAGGTCGAGGCCGGTCCACCCGGTGCCGAGTCCGAAGGCCGCCGCCACGAGGCCCGGGCCGCTCGCCAGGCGGTCCGATGGCAGGGACGCGATCCGCTCCGCTGCCGCTGCCGCCCGGTCGGCGGTCAGGCTGCGGCGACGGGTCGTCGCACGGAGCACGCGATCCACGCGCATCGCCTCGATCCCATCGAGCGGTTCCACGGCGCGCACGAGCAGCGCCGCCGGTTCGCCGGCCGGCTCGGTCACCACGTTCAGGCAGTCGTACATCCCGTAGACAAGGTACACGTAGGCATGGCCGGGCGGACCGAACATGACCCGGTTGCGCGGCGTCTCGCCGAAGCGGGCGTGCGAGGCTCGGTCGTCGCGGCCGATGTACGCCTCGAGCTCGACGATCCGCCCGACGCGACGCCCGGTCTCGTCGTCTCGAACGAGGAGCGCTCCGATCAGGGCACGGGCCGCCTCGAGCGTGGGCGCTGCGAGGACCGCCCGGTCGAGCATGATCAGCCCGGGTACATGTCCTCGATGCTGTCGGGGACCAGGAAGCCGGTCAGGACGAAGAAGGCCGGGATCAGGGTCTCGCGGAACAATTCGGCGAACTTCGTGGGGTCGACCGCGGTCCAGACCTCGCGCAGGAACGGCAGTTCCTGGGCATCGTCGGGCATGCCCGGGATGAGGAAGTACGTGTCGAGGATGATCAGCAGGGCACCGAAGATGATGGCTGCCTGGACCAGTCCCAGGATGCCGCCGATGATCTCATCGGCGAAGCGCGCCTTGGCGAACAACGGCTGCGGCTTGTAGAAGCCCTGGATGACCAGCGCGAACGAGATGGCCCCAGCGAGGAAGACCGTCAGGAAGCCGACCATGTAGCTGTATTCCGCCGGGAACTGGGTCCAGTTCGCGCCGAGGAAGTCGGCCAGCGGCTCCGCGAGGTTGGCGGCGAGGAAGAACGAGAACAGGATCGAACCGATCCCGAGCAGGCGTCGGATCGTCCCCTGGGCGAATCCCAGGACGAAGAATCCCATGAAGTACAGGACGATCAGCAGATCGACCGTGTTGACACTGCTGAAGAATTCCCCGATGTCCAAAGGTCGGCCTCCGTGATCCGTGCTCGCGACAGAGCCGGAGCCGCGCAAGGGTAGCAGTGGCCGTCAGCGAGCGACAAGGCACCCGCGAGTACCATCGTCGACTGGTACGGTGCGGTCGGGTCGCGGGTCGTCCGGTGCGGTCCGGTCAGGTCCGCAGGCGGGCCCCGAGATCGGTCTCGAGGCCGCCGACGACCGCCGCCACGGCCGCCTCCAGCTCCTCCTCGGTGGGCGTTCGTTCGTCGTCACGAAGCGTCAGCCGGTAGGCCAGGCTCTTGTCGGTCTCGGCCAGCGGCTTGCCTCGGTAGATGTCGAACAGCGTGACGGCCCGCAGCAGCCGACCGCCATGGCGCCGGATCGCGGCCTCCACGTCCGCCGCGGGCCGGTCCTGAGTCACGATCACGGCCAGATCGCGTTCGACCGACTGGTGGCGGGACGGGGCGTCGACGCGCGGTGTCGAGGGCTGCCCGCCGGCCAGCCCGGCGATCGCCAGCTCGGCGACGAGGATCCGGTCGGCCCGCAGGTCGAGCGCGGCCACCATGTCCGGGTGGAGCTCGCCCAGCCGCCCCACGAGCGAACCGCCCGCCCGGACATGGGCGGCCCGGCCGGGATGGAGGTTCGGGTCATCGATGATGGGCGTGTAGGTCGGCGCCGGGAACCCGAGTCGGTCGCAGATCGCCTCGACGATGCCCTTGGCGTCCCCGAGGTCGTAGTCGGGCGTGGGTCGGTCCCAGGTCGGGCCGTCGGCGGCGCCCGTCAATGCGAAGCCGAGCCGCCACCACTCGTGCGTCGGTGGTTCGCCGGTCGCCCCGTAACCCTTGCCGACCTCGAAGATCGCGACATCGTCCGTGCCGGCACGGAGGTTGGTCGAGACGATCTCGAGGAGGCTCCCGATGAGACTCTGCCGGAGGACCGAGTGCTGGCTGGAGAGCGGGTTGGTCACCACGATCGGCCGACCGGCAGGACGCTGTTCCGGCTCGCCGTCGAGCGGACCGTCGTCATGGGCCGGGAATCGCTCGACCATCCGGGGCGCGACGAGGGCGAAGCTCGCGACCTCGGTCAGGCCCGCCCCGACGAGCACGTGGCGCACGGCGTTTCGGGTCGCCAGTGGATCGTGGCGGAAGGATGGCATCGGGGTGTGCGGCAAGGTGGCCGGGACGAGGTCGTACCCGCGAACGCGGATGACCTCCTCGGCGATGTCCGCCTCGACGAAGAGGTCGCGGCGCCAGGTCGGGACCGTGGCCGAGATGACCTCGTCGTCGGCACCCGGGGTGACGTCGAGGGGCTTCGTCCCGGCAGCCACCCGGATCGCGGCTCCGGCGGGCGCCGGGGCCGTCTCGATCCCGACCCGGGCCAGCAGGTCTCGCTGCTCGCCCGTGTCCAGGGCGGTCCCCAGCAACCGATTGACGCGGGCCGGACGGAACGAGACGTAGGCCGTCGGAGGATCGACCGGGTTCGAGTCGACCGCGCCCGGGGCGATCTCCCCGCCCGCCCATTCCGACACGAGGCGCGCGGTCCGGTCCGCCCCGAGCCGGGCGAGCCGCCATTCCTGGCCCTTCTCGAAGCGCAGGCTGGCGTCGGAGCGCAGCGCATACCGGAACGCGGTCCGGCGGATGCTGATCGGGTCGAAGATGGCCGACTCGACGACGACGTCCGTCGTCCCCTCCCCCACTTCCGAGGCGGCGCCGCCCATGACCCCGGCGATGCCGATCGCGCCGGCCGGGTCGGCGATGACGAGCGTGTCGGGGTCGAGCTCGCGGGTGACGTGGTCGAGCGTCTCGAACCGCTCCCCTGCGGTCGCGCGCCGGACGATGATCCGGCCGCCGTGGACCGCGGCGGCATCGAACGTGTGGATCGGCTTGCCCAGCTCGACCATCACGTAGTTCGAAGCGTCGACGACGTTGCTGATGGGGCGATGGCCGGCCGCCAGCAGCCGCATCTGGACCCAGTCGGGCGACGGGCCGACGCTGACGCCACTCACCCAGCGGCCGACGAAGCGTGGGCACAGATCCGGGTCGCGGACCTCGACGCTGAGGCGCTCCGAGGTCGGCCGGCCGCTCTCGACGAGGTCGGTCGAGGGGAACCGCACTGGGGCACCGGTCGCGGCGGCGACCTCTCGGGCCAGCCCGACGATCGACAGCGCATCGCCGCGGTTCGGCTTGACGTCGACATCGAGGACGACATCGCCGAAGAGGTCGACGAGCGGGCTGCCCAGCGGCGTGTCGGCCGGCAGGATCAGGATCCCGTCGGCATCGGCGGTCAGCCCGAGCTCGTCGCCCGAGCAGAGCATCCCGTTGCTGACGACCCCCATCTTCTCGGTCCGCTCGATCCGCCGGTCGCCCGGCAGGACGGCGCCGGGCAAGGCGACTGGGATCCGTTGGCCCGCCGCGATGTTCGTGGCACCGCAGACGATCTCGAGCGGCTCGCCGGTTCCCAGGGTCACCCGGGTCAGCGACAGCCGGTCCGCGCGCGGGTGACGCTCGACGGACAGCAGCTCACCGACGACGACGTTCCGCCAGTCCTCGCCCCAGCGGACGATCCCCTTGACCTCCAGCCCGAGCAGCGTGAACCGCTCAGCCAGCGCCTCGGGCGTCAGGTCGACATCGACGAACTCGCGCAACCACGACAGAGGCGCCCTCACCGGAACTGCCCCAGGAAGCGGAGGTCGTCCTCGAGGAAGAGGCGCAGGTCGGTGATGCCGTGCTTGAGCATCTTGATCCGCTCGGGGCCCATCCCGAAGGCGAAGCCCTGGTAGCGCTCCGGGTCGAGGCCGCCGTACTGGAGGACGACCGGGTGGACCATCCCGGCGCCCAGGATCGTCATCCAGCCGGTCCGCCCACACGCCGGGCAGCCAGGGCCGCCGCACACCAGGCATTCCACGTCGAACGCAACCGACGGTTCGGTGAACGGGTAATAGCCCGGCCGGAAACGGGTCTTCTTGTCCGCGCCGTACATCGCCTTGGCGAACTGGTCGAGGAGGCCCTTGAGGTCGCCCATCGTGGTGCCCTCGTCGATCATCAGGCCCTCGACCTGGAAGAACTCCGAGGCGTGCGAGGCGTCGATCGCCTCGTAGCGGAAGCAACGCCCGGGAAGCAGCGCCCGGATCGGCGGCTTGACCGTCTGCATGACCCGGATCTGGCCAGGTGACGTGTGGGTGCGCAGCAGATGGCCCTCGACGTCGACGTAGAGCGTGTCCCACAGGTCGCGGGCGGGATGGTCGGGCGGGATGTTGAGCATCTGGAAGTTGGTCAGGTCGTCCTCGATCTCGGGGCTCTCATAGACCACGAATCCGAACTGGCCGAAGATCTCGGCGATCTCGGCCATCGATTCGAGGCTCGGATGGAGGCGGCCTCGGCGGATCGGGCGACCGGGGGTGGTGACATCGACCGCCTCGGCGACCAGGCGCTGGCTGAGTTCCGACCCACGCAGGGCGGTCCCGCGCTCGGCGAGTGCGGTCTCGATCGCGCCACGAACCGTATTGGCGACGGCGCCGACGCGCGGCCGGTCATCGGGGGGCAGGCCGCCGATCCCGCGCAGGACGCTGGTCAGCCGGCCCTTCTTGCCAAGGACATCGAGCTCGAGGGCGTCGAGCGTCGCGGCGTCCGTGCTCGCGGCGACCGAGGCGAGGACGTCGTCACGGAGCGCTTCGAGGTCGCGGGTCAGGTCCGCGAGATCCACGTCCGGTCGGTCGGAGGCTTTGGTGAGGTCGCGGTCGGCGGCTGCCGGCTCGCGCTCAGGCGCTCTGGCCGACGGGCTCGGCGGTCTTGGCGAGCTCGACGATCCGCCCGAAGGTCGCGGCGTCGCGGATCGCGAGGTCGGCCAGGATCTTGCGGTCGATCTGGACGTCCGCCTTCTTCAGACCGGCCACGAACTGGCCGTAGGTCAGTCCGTTCTGGCGGGCGGCCGCGTTGATCCGGATGATCCACAGCTGGCGCATCTGGCGCTTGCGCTGCTTTCGGTCGCGCGTGGCGTAAGCGAGCGCGTGGAGCAGGGCCTCGCGCGCCGGCTTGACCAGGCGCGACTTGGTGCCCTTGCGGCCCTCAGCGTCCTGCATGAGGCGCTTGTGGCGCCGGTGGGACGTGACGCCCCGCTTGACTCGTGCCATGGAAAGGATCCGCTCCTAGAGGTACGGCAGCAGGCGACGGACCTGCTTGGCGTGTTCGGGCCCGATGACGGACTTGCCGGCATACCGGCGGGTCC
This sequence comes from uncultured Chloroflexia bacterium, assembly GCA_963746865.1. Taxonomy (GTDB): domain Bacteria; phylum Chloroflexota; class Limnocylindria; order Limnocylindrales; family CSP1-4; genus SPCO01. The sequence continues at coordinate 649,000 of CAVVDB010000003.1, read as the reverse complement.
TGCGGGACGACTTGATCTCGAGGTGATGGCCGCTCCAGGCGTTGACCCGGATGACCTTGCCGCTGCCGGTCACGCCGATCCGCTTCTGGGCCGCCTTGTGGCTCTTCATCTTTGGCACGCGGGCCTCACTCTCCTGACGTCACCGGCTCCGGGGCCGGCGTAGGTTCGGTTGCCTTCTTCGGTGCGGCCTTGGCCTTCGTCGGCGCCGGCTCGGGCCGGCGTCTTCGCCTTCGGCTCGGGAGCCGCCGCCTTTGGCTCAGGCGCCGCTGCCTCTGGTTTCGGCTCGGGAGCCGCTGCCTTTGGCTCAGGTGCCGCTGCCTCTGGCTTCGGCTCGGGAGCCGCTGCCGTTGGCTCGGGCGGCGCTGTCTCGGTCTTCGGTTCGTGCGCCTCGTCGCTTCGCGGGTTCGGCGCCTCGTGGCTCTTCGGCTTGTGCAGCGATGCCATCGTGATGTGCATCGACTTGCCCTCGAGGAGCGGCGTCCGCTCCGCGACTCCGTGCTCCTTGACCCGGTCGACGAACCTCGCCAGCAGGGCCCGCCCGAGCTCCGGGTGGGTCAGCTCCCGTCCGCGGAAGCGGACGGTCACCTTGATCCGGTCGCCGTCCTCGAGGAACTCGATGGCGCGATGGACCTTGGTGTCGAAGTCGCCGGTGCCGATCTTGGGCGAGAGGCGAACCTCCTTGAAGGTCACAGAGCGCTGCTTGCGCTTGGCTTCCTTCTCGCGTTTGGTCAGGTCGTATTTGTACTGTCCGAAATCGAGGAACTTGACCACCGGCGGGGCTGCCATCGGTGCGACCTCAACGAGGTCCAAGCCGCGTTCCTGCGCCATCTCGAGCGCCCGGGGCGTGGGCATGACCCCAAGCTGGGCACCTTCTTCATCGACGACCCGTACCTGTGGGATCCGGATCATCTGATTGACACGCAGGTCTCGACTGATGGTTGGTCCCCTTTGTCTGGCGGTTCCGTGCGACCGGCGCGGGTATACGACGACCCCGATTCCGGCCGAAGCGGGAGGATAGCATAGGCCGCTTCGAGGCGACAATCGGATGAGTACCGCGGCCGACGCTACCGCTCGATCCAGCACGGCACAGGCCGTGGCCATATGCACGCCCATGGAACGTTGGGACGAGTGCGCCGTCGAATGCGTTCGCCGGCGTGACCCGAAAACGCCCAGCCCACGCTTGGCGACGACACCCGCGCTATCCGTGGCGGTCGATCCGGGTCTCGGGGGCCCTGGAGATCGGTCCTAACGTTCCAGTGGTGTGAATCTGGCCACGTGGCCGGCCCGCCGAGCCGACGCGGGCTAGCCGCCGACGGCCGCCGCTCGCTGGACGACCAAGGCGGCTAGGTCCTTCAAGGCGTCGCCGGTCTTGGCGGCGTCGGCGAACGGGACGCCGACCCCGATCCCGAAGGTCAGCGTCCCCTTGCGGACGCCGATCAGCGCCGGGTCGGTGCTGCTGGCCGAGGCCGGAAGGCTCAGGCTCGCCTCGTCGGCGCCCGCGATCGGGACCACGTCATCGTCGCTCGGATCGAACTCGCCGAACAGGTCCAGAAAGCCGTCGTGGGCTTCGCCGACGGTGTCCGAGGTCCAGGCGTCGAACTCGATCCCGCCGGTCGCGCTCGACTGGCCACGGTAGACGCAGAAGTACGCCGGCGGGCTGTTGTTCTCGTTCGGGCCACCTGCGCCGCTGATGCCGGCCGCGGCGAAGTCACCCGGACCGACGAGCTTGCATAGGTTGCCACCGGCGGCGACCGGTGCCCCGGTCGCGCCTGCCCCGGAACATGCGGCCACCAGCACGATCGATCCCACGACGACCGAGACGAGCCGCGTGATGCGCCTGACCATCTCGACCATCGTAGCCCGTCCGGCCGCCCTCGCCTAGACCGTGCGCGCCTCCGCTTCCTGTGCGAGCCGGTCCGCCAAGGCGTCCCACGGGATGGCTTCCTGCTGCTCGCCGCGTTCGGCGTTGCGGGCACGTGGCGCCACGGTCCGCGCCTCGGCCTCGCGGTCGCCCAAGACGAGCATGTACGGCACCTTCTGCTCCTGGGCCAACCGGATCTTGTTCTGCATCCGGTTGTCGGAGCGGTCGACCTCGACCCGCAGGCCCCGAGCCCGCAGGACCCCGGCCAGCTCGTCCGCGGCGCCGATGTGGCGGTCGGCGATCGGGATGACGACGGCCTGGACCGGCGCGACCCAGAGCGGGAAGGCGCCCGCGAAGTGCTCGACGAGGATGCCGATGAACCGCTCCAGTGAGCCGTAGATCGCGCGATGGATCGCGATCGGTCGCTGCGGCTGCCCGGTCTCGTCGATGTAGGTCAGGTCGAACCGCTCGGGGAGCATGACGAGGTCGACCTGGATGGTCGCCATCTGCCACTCGCGACCGAGCGCGTCGTCGATGTAGATGTCGATCTTGGGCGCGTAGAACGTCCCGTCCTTCGGCTTCAGGGTGTACGTGATGTCGGCCGCGGCGAACGCCTCGCGGATCAGCTGCTCGGCCCGCTCCCAGAGCGCAGGGTCGCCGAGCGCCTTGTCCGGCTTGGTCGCGAATGCGAAGCGTGGCTCCAGGCCGAACCAGCCGTACGACTCGCGGACCTCGCCAAGGAGCGCCTCGATCTCGTCGGTCAGCTGGTCCGGTCGGACGTAGAGGTGTGCGTCGTCCTGGATGAACTGGCGGACACGGGTCAGGCCGCTGAGCGTCCCGGACCGCTCGTTGCGGTGCAGTCGGCCGTACTCGTTGTAGCGCAGCGGCAGGTCACGGTACGAGCGCAGATGCGAGCGGTAGACGAACGTGCTCTCCGGGCAGTTCATCGGCTTGAGGCTGAACGTCTGACCCTCGGACTCGATCAGGAACATGTTGTCGCGGTAGAGGTCCCAGTGACCGGACTGCCGCCACAGCCGCTCGCTGACGACGATCGGGGTGCTGATCTCCTGGTAGCCGCGCCGTTCCTGAAGGCCGCGCATCGCGGTCTCGAGGGTGCGCCAGATCGACTGGCCCTTCGGGTGCCAGAAGGCCGACCCGGGACTGACGTCGTGGAAGCTGAACAGGTCGAGCTGGACGCCGAGCCGGCGATGATCGCGCTTGCGCGCCTCCTCGCGGCGCCACAGGAACTGCTCGAGCTCGTCCTGGGTCGCCCACGCGGTCCCGTAGACGCGCTGGAGCATCGGCCGCTTCTCGTCGCCGCGCCAGTACGCCCCGGCCGTCCCGAGCAACTTGAACGGACCGATCTTGCCGGTACTCGCCACGTGCGGACCGCGGCACAGGTCGATGAACGGGCCCTGCCGGTAGAAAGTGGTGGGTGGCGTGGGGGCGCCGTCCCGCTCCGCGTTCGCCAGCAGGTCGTCGACGATCTCGACCTTGAACGGCTGGTCGCGCTCGACGAGGAACGCCCGCGCATCCGCCGGCGACAGCTCGCTGAACTCGAACGGGTGGTCGGCGGCGATGCTCTCGCGCATCCGCGCCTCGATGGCCGGGAGGTCGTCCGGGGTCAACGGCCGCGGAAGCTGGAAGTCGTAGTAGAACCCGTCGTCGATGACCGGGCCGATACCGAGCTTCGTGCCCGGGAAGAGCTCCAGGACGGCCTCGGCCAGGACGTGCGCGGCGGAATGCCGCATCGGGCCCAGCTCGCCGGCCGCGCCATGGTCCATCAGCTCGTCGGCCGAGCCGCGTTCTGGGGCCTCGAGCCCCTCGTCCTCGTTCGCCTGTTCGTCGCTCATCGTCGTGGCCTCCGTCTGGGAATCACGAAACCCCTCGCCCATCGACAGGACGAGAGGTTCACTCCCGCGGTCCCACCCGCCTTCGCGAGTCGGTGACTCGCGCGCTCATGGTCGCGCTAACGGGCGACGCCCGGGCCGGTTCGCCGGCCGCTCACGGGTGGTCTCGGTGCGGATCGACCGCCGGGCTTCCAGCCGTGGCCCGGCTCTCTGTGGATCGCGTGCCGTCCGAGGTGTCCCGATCGACGCTTGTATGGTGGGCGACACTGGACTCGAACCAGTGACCTCTTGCATGTCAAGCAAGTGCTCTAACCAGCTGAGCTAGCCGCCCGAACGTCGCCGGTCCCCGTTCCGCTGGTCAAGGTCCCGCTTGGTTCACGGGTGTTCCACGTCCGTGCCGGAGCCAAGACCGCCGGACCGAGGAGCCAGCGGCGACCGGCATCATACCCCGAGTCGGGCCGCGTACCCGGCACCCATGCCCGATCAGCCCGGCGCACGCGCGAGCATCCTGTGCTAGCCTCCGGGGCGGTTCGAACCCGCAACCTTCCGCAGGAGATCGATCTGGACATCGCGGCGTCGCCAGCATCGACCTCGCGCGCGCGACCCGTCGACCGGCTTCGAGCGGGCCTGAACGCCGGCAACCTCGCGGCCGTCGTGGCGTTCGTGATCGCCGCGATCGTCTACATCCGGACGCTCCTCCCAGGCGTCAGCTTCGGCGACTGGGCCGAATCCGAGCTGTTGCATTCCCGGCTCGGGATCCTCCACCCGACCGGCTACCCGCTCTACTCCCTGCTCGGCAAGGCGTTCAGCATGATCCCGGTCGAATCGGTGGCCTTCCGGGCCAATCTCCTGTCGGCGACGGCTGCCGCGGGCGCCGTCGGGATCGCCGTCCTCATCGCCGTCCGGCTCGGCGTCCGACCGGTGATCGCCGCCGGCACGGCGCTTGGCCTGGCATTCACCGGGACGCTCTGGCAGGAAGCGAACTTCTCCGAGATGAACAGCCTGCACCTGTTCCTCGTCGCGCTGCTGCTCCATCGCGCCCTGGTGTGGCACCAGGAAGGCCGCTATCGCGACCTGTTCATCGGGGCCCTGATCGCCGGGCTGTGCGTCTCGAACCATGGCCTCGCGATCGCCGTGGTCCCGATCGTGATCCTGTTCATCCTGTGGGATGCGCGGCCCGAGATCCGCGCGCGACCGCTTGCCCTGGTGGGTGCCGCCGGCGCCTTCGCGCTAGGGCTGCTGCCGTACCTCTACCTGCCGGTACGCGCGATGGCCGGTCCGGCCGACGTCTACCGCGGGTTCCTGACCTGGGACGGCTTCTTCGCGCACGTCAGCGGGGCCCAGTTCCGCGGCGACATGAAGTTCGGCACCCTGGCCAGCGTCCAGACGGCCATCGACGCGATGCCGAAGGTCGTCGACCACGTCGTGTCGGTGTCGAATGTCGTCTTCGTCGTCATCGGCGTCCTCGGGGTCGCCTTGATCCTGCGGCGCGACCGATGGCTCGGCTCGATGTTGGTCGTGCTCGGGGTCGTCAACGTCTACATGTACGCCAACTACCTCGGCGACCTGCACCACTACCTGCTCCTCAGCTGGCTCATCCTGACGTTGGGGTTCGCGGTCGTCGCGGAGGCGCTGGTGCAGGCTGCCGTGCGCGTCATGGGTCGCCGGGCCGGGCTGCTCCAGTACGCGATCCTGGTCCTGCCGGTCGTGCTGCTCGCTTCGAACTGGACGACCCACGACGAGTCTGCCAACCACGACGGGGAGCGCTTCGCGGCCAGGGTGTTCGCTGCGCTCCCGCAGGACGCCGTGTTGGTGACGTACTGGGACGCGCTGACGACGCTCAGTTACAAGCACTGCGTGGAGGGCGTCCGACCCGACGTCAGCCTGCGGGCCTACGACGAGTTCGCGCTCGTCACCTGCGACCCGATCCCACGCCCCCTGACGGATGTCGCGAAGCGACGGCCGGTCTACGCGCTGATGATGTTCCCCGAGCGACCTCCGGAAGCAGACCGGGCTGGAGCCGGTCCCGACATCGACGACGATCCGCCTTCCATACGGCAAGCGCTACACGCAATTCGACCGCGTCCTGTACGAACTGGTCCCGATCGACGCGGTCCCCTGAAGGTGGACGAGGCGTACGCGCTGCTCGACTTCGGGGGCGCTGCACGACTCGAACGATTCGGCGGGAGGGTCACCGATCGCCCGCACCCGGGCGCCCTGGGGGCGCGCGGCGACCCGGCCGCCTGGGGGACGTCGGACCTCCGCTACGATCGTGACGGTGGCTGGGTCGGTGCCCCCGCCGCGCTCGAGCCATGGCCGATCGAGATCGGGGGCGTGCGCCTGGAGTTGCGACCGACCGACGCGGGGCAGGTCGGCGTCTTCCCGGAGCACGCCGCGATGTTGCCGTGGCTGCGCGACTCGGCCGCGGCGGGCGCCGTCCTGCACCTGTTCGCGTACACCGGACTCGTGACGCTTGCCCTGGCGTCGGCCGGGGCGAGCGTCACGCACGTGGACGCCTCACGACCGACCGTCGCCTGGGCGCGCCGCAATGCCGAGCTCTCCAAGCTGGCCGATCGGCCGGTCCGCTGGATCGTCGACGATGCCGCGGCGTTCGTGGATCGCGAGGCCCGACGCGGACGGCAGTACGCGGGGATCGTCCTCGACCCGCCGAGCTACGGACACGGCCCGGATGCGCGCGCGTGGCGGATCGAGGACGACCTGCCACGTCTCCTGGCGGCCTGCGCCCGGATCCTGGAACCCGCCGGGTTCGTCCTCCTGACGGCGCACACCGTCGGGTTCGGACCCGATCGATTGGCCGATGCGCTCATGCGCGCGCTCGGCCGGTCGTCGCCGGCCGTCGACGCCGGCGACCTCGGGCTGGCGACGCCCGATGGTCGGGTGCTTGGGCTCGGGGCCTTCGCGCGGACCCGGGGCGGGGCATGATTGGCGGGATGGCCTCCCCCACCCGACCGATCCTGACGAGTACCGCGAACCCCCGTGTCAAGGCCGCCGTCGCGCTGCGGGACCGGCGCGAGCGCGACCGGACCGGGCTCACCCTGATCGATGGCGCCCGGGAGGTCCGGCGGGCGCTGGATGCCGGGGTCGAGGTGGTCGAGGCGTTCGTCTGCGAACCGCTCCTGGCCGGGCCGGATGCGCGGGCGGCTCTCGATCGACTCGGTGCGGACGGGGCGTCGATGACCGTGACCAGTGAGGCGGTCTTCGCCAAGCTTGCGTTCGGGGAGCGGGCCGAGGGCCTGATCGCGGTCGTCCGCATCCCGTCGACCGAACTCGCTGGCCTCAGGCTGCCGGTCGACCCGCTGGTCGTGGTCATCGAGGGCGTCGAGAAGCCGGGAAACGTCGGGGCCGTCCTGCGCAGCGCGGATGGGGCCGGGGCCGACGCCCTGGTGGCCGCCTCGCCGCGGACCGACCTGTTCAACCCGAACGCCATCCGCGCGAGTGCCGGCACCGTCTTCACCGTCCCGATCGCGGCTGGGTCGACGGCCGATGTGCTGGCGTGGCTGCGGGCGGGCGGCCTCCGGATCGTGGCGGCCCGGGTCGATGCCGCGCGGCTGTACACCGACATCGACCTGCGAGGGCCGCTGGCGCTCGTCCTGGGGGCCGAGGCCGCCGGGCTGTCCGACGCCTGGAGCGGCGGCGTGGACGCCGTTCGGCTGCCGATGCTCGGCGCCGCCGACAGCCTCAATGTCTCGATCAGCGCGGCGATCCTGCTGTACGAGGCCCGTCGGCAGCGGGGGTTCGCGACCGGAGCAAGGGGGGCCTGACCGTGGAGCGGTTCGATTTCGTGATCATCGGGGCGGGGCCGGCCGGGGAAGCCGCCGCCTTCAAGGCGCGCGAACTCGGGGCGTCGGTCGCGGTGGTCGATCGTCGATGGTTCGGTGGGAGTTGTCCGCATATCGGTTGCCTGCCGTCCAAGTCGTTGCTCGACGGGGCGGCGCGGCACGCCAGGAACCCCGCGACCTACGACTGGGCCGCGGCATCCGCGCAGCGTGACTACATGATCAATCGGCCGCCGGGAGCGGCGGAGCCCGATGACTCCGGTCATTTCGAGCGACTTGTCGCCGCCGGCGCCGCGGCCTATCGAGGGACCGCATCGATCTCGGGCGTCGGTCGGGTGGCGGTCCGCCACGACGCGGTCAGCCACGACCTTGCTACCGACAACGTGGTCGTCGCCGTCGGGTCGGTCGCCAAGCGGCCCCCGATCGAAGGGATCGAGGGGATACCGACCTGGACCAATCGCGACGCGACCCTGGCGCGTGAGCTGCCACGCAGCCTGGTCGTGCTCGGCGGCGGCCCGACCGGCTGCGAACTCGCGCAGGTGTATGTCCGGTTCGGGGTTCCGACCACGATCGTCCAGTCCGGGCCGCGGCTGGCACCGACCGATCATCCGCGCAACTCCGTGGTCGTTCGTGCCGCGCTCGAGCGCGACGGGGTGGTCGTGCGGACGGGCGTCCGGGCGCTCCGGGCACGAGCCGGGGAAGGTGCCGATGGCGCGCATGTCATCGACCTCGACGATGGCTCGACCGCATCCGGCCACGCGGTGTTGCTGGCCGTCGGCCGCGCGTTCCCGATCGACGATCTCGGTCTCGAGCACTACGGGATCGATCCGTCGGGACGCACGCCGTTCCCGCGTGACGGACGGCTCCGGGTCGCCGACGGGCTGTGGGTGATCGGCGATCCCGCGGGACCCGAGCTGCACACCCACCAGGCCCACTACCAGGGTGAGGTCGCCGTCCGGATGGCCCTCGGCGAGGCGGTCCTGCCCGACTATCGCGCCCTTCCGAGGGCGACCTACACCGACCCCGAGGCGGCATCGGTCGGACTCACGCTCGATGACGCCTTTGGCGCCGGGCTCGATGCGTTCGAGGTGGTCGCCGACTTCGCCACGAGCACGAAGGGCTACGCGGTGCAGGCGTCGCTCGGGCACGTCACGATCGTCGTTGACCGCCGGACGCGTGCACTGGTCGGCGCGGCGATGGCCTGTCCCGATGCGTCGGCGGCGATCCACGAGTGCGTGGTCGCGATCAAGGCCGGGGTCCCGATCGACGTGCTCGCCGAGACGATCCACGCGTTCCCATCGACATCGCGGATCTTCAACGGGTTGTTCGCCGATGCGCGTCGGGAGCTTGGTCCTCCGCGGGCGTGAGGGCGCCGGGCGGCTAGGCCTCGAACACGACCCGTCCATCCATGACCACGATCGACGGACGCGCGGTCCACAGCGCACCGCCCGGCTCGACCGGGTCGTCGACACAGGCCGCCGGGATGACGACGACGTCGGCGCGCTGACCGACCGTCAGCCGCCCTCGATCGGTCTCTGCCGCCGACAGCGGCCCACCGATACACGCCGCGCGGAGCGCCCGCTCCATCGTGAGCGCCTCGCCGGGCCCGAACGCCGGCGTCCCCGCCGGCCAGCGCGGATCCGCACGACAGATGGCGAGCGCGATCCCGGGCCACGGGTCGAACGGTTCGACCGGCGAATCGGTCCCGAACGCCAGCACGGCACCGGCCGCGGCCAGCGACCCCCACGCATACCCGCCCACCTCGGCTCGCGAGCCCCACAGCTTCCTCGCCTGGAGCGCGTCGCTGCCGAGATGGATCGGCTGCACGCTGGCGGCGATCCCGCCGGACGCAAACCGTCCCCGATCGGCTGGATCGACCAACTGGGCATGCTCGATCCTGGGCATGAATGCAGCTCGTCCAGCTGTCGGCGCCAGCACCCCGAGCGCCGTACGCACCGCGGCATCGCCGATGGCGTGGACCTGCGTCGCGATCCCACCGACCGCGGCGAGCTCGACGAGGTCGCGCAGTCGCCCCTCCGGCGTCAGCCACACACCTCGTCGGCGGTCAGCCGCCAACGGACGGTCGGGCTCGGGTTCGAAGTCGGCGAGAAGGGCCGCGGTCCGCGACCCGAGCGTCCCGTCGGCGAAGACCTTCAACCAGCCGACCCGCGCCCGTCCGTCCGGATCCGCGCCGAGGATGTCGCCGCTCCGAAGTCCGCCGGCCAGCGCTGTCGCCAGCCCGCCTTCACGCAGCGACGCCATGACCCGCACGGGCAATCGCCCACGCTCTCCGAGGCGCGCGTACGCCGGATACGACCAGCCGAGATCCGGATCGTCCGACATGTCCCCTGGATCGTGGACAGCCACGACGCCAAGCGCGAGCAGCTCCTGGGAAACGGTCACGATCGCCTGCTCCAATGCCTCGACCGTGATGCGTGGAACGTGACTCGCGACCAGCCCGGCCGCTTCCTCGAGGAGCACGCCGTCCGGCTCTCCACCGGAACCGCGCCGCACGACGCCACCTTCGGGATCCGGGGTCGACGCGTCGACCTCGCACGACACCAGGGCCGCGCGGCTCACCCAGAGTGCGTGATGGTCGTGTGCCCACATCGTGCAGCGGCGACCCGGCGCGACACGCTCGAGGTCCTCGGCGGTCGGCCAACGGCCCCACCGGTCCGGATCCCAGCCGTGCCCCTCCAGCCAGGTGTCGGGGTCGTCCGTGCGACGGTGCGCCGCCCCGATCATCGCCAACCCGTCAGCCAGCGTGGCCGCCGCGGACAGGTCGACATGGCCCATCGCTGCGGCCGCGCTCGCGAGATGCATGTGCGCATCGGTCAGGCCCGGGATGGCCACCTCGTCCGGCTCGAGCGCGATCCGTTCGGTGAACGGGTCGGCGCGCGTCTCGAGCGCCACCTCGGAACCGGCGAAGGCGATGCGACCGGCCCGGACCCCGACGGCCTCGACCCAGCCGAAGCCGGACTCCCCGGCGAGGGTCGCGATCCGTCCCGTGATCAGCAGGTCGAGCGGCACGGCTTCAGGCCGCGGGATCCGCAAGGAGCTGCGCCAGGCCGTCATGATCCAGCCCCGCCCCGATCCCGAGCGCCAGGGCGACGCGGGCCTTGATCGCGCAAAGGTGCCCGACCGGCAATGCCCCGGCCCGGATCCAGGTGGCCCCGCCACCTGGGAACGCATAGTCGGTGCCGGCTCGTCCCGATGGACACCGCGTCGCGAGGGCGACCGGGATCCCCGAGTCCATCGCACGCTCGGCGGCGGCGAGCAGCGCCGGGTCCGTATTGCCGGCCCCGGTCGCGGCGACAACGATCCCATCTGCCCCGACCGCCACGGCCGCATCCAGCAGGCGGGCGTCCATCGCCACGGTCGCGGTGATCAGGTGGACGCGCTCAGCGGCGCGCGAGGTCTCGACATGCCTTCGACCCGTCCGCGGTCGGAGCAGGGTCACGACACCGGCCTCCACGCGACCGAGCGACCCGCCGTTCGGACTGGCGAACGTGTCGAGCGCCGAGGCGTGCATCTTGATCACGTCATCGGCCGGTTCGACGGACCCGGCGAGGCACACGACGACGCCCGCCCCGCGCATGTGCGTCGAGGCCGCAACCCGGACAGCGTCGCGGAGGTTCGCCGGCCCATCGAACCCTGGGGCATCGGATGCCCGCATCGCCCCCGTCACGACGACCGGTTTCGGTCCCTCGAGGACGAGGTCCCAGCAGAGACTGGTCTCCTCGATCGTGTCAGTGCCCTGGACGACCACGGCGCCATCGATCGTCGGGTCCGCCAGCGACGCGCGAAGCGTGTCGGCGATCCCGAGTAGTGCCGGGAACGTGAAGTGGCTGGCCGGCGTCCGTCCAAGGTCGATCGCGACGACCTCGGCGATCGAGTCGAGTCCGGGCGTTCGCGCCAGGATCGCGGCCCCGTCCAGGATCGGCACATTGCCGCCAGCGGCCGGGTCGAACACCGTGCTGATGGTGCCACCCGTGAACACGACCGCGACGCGCGCCACGATCGCCGCTCAGTCGCGGTCGGTCGGGTCGGATGGCCCGGCGTGCTCGGTGCCGGCGACCGTCGCCAGCCTGCCGGAACCGACCTCCGCCACGTCGGCCTCGACGCCTATGAGTACCGGTTCGGCTGCCGGCTCGCTCCACGTCGGCCGGTCCGCGCCGAGGGCGGACGCGATGGGATCGACCGCCTTCGGGTCGGCAGCCGGTTGCGCATCCGCGGCCGACGGACCCCGGGCTACCACCGACACGATCCCGACGATCATCACCCCGACCGCCATGATGAAGATGACCACGGTCGTCCCGACGACGTCGGCGATCGGCCCGACGATGATGATCGGCAGGAAGCTCGCCACCGAGACCAACATCCCGAGGACCCCGAAGACCCGCCCGCGGACGTCCTCGGGCAGGTCCTCCTGGAGTCCTGTCTGCGCCGGGATGGCGACGAGGCCGTAGGCGATCCCGGCGAAGAACGCGATGACGACGACGACCGCCAGGAGGGAGGTGACCCCCGACAGGTCGAGCCCGCCCGGCCGGTCCGCACCCTGGAGGAACCTACTGATCGGTCCGGACGCGGACAGGGCCGCCAGCAGGATGCCGAGGGCGATCAGGCCGCCCTCGATCACGCGTCGGCGATGGAAGTAGCGGCCGTACGAGTTGAGCAGCAGGATCCCCATCACGATCCCGAACCCGAGTGGCAGGACGACGACTGCGAAGTCCTCGCCACTGAGACCCAGGGTCTCCCGTGCGAAGGCCGGGCCAAGGACCCCGAGGACCCCGACCAGCGACGCCGCGATCGCGAGATAGATCAGCGACCAGCTGATCGTCCGGTTGGCCCGGATGAACGCGAATCCCTCGCGGAGCTGGTCGAACGTCGAGCCCATCGCCTGCTCGGCCTCCCCCACGCCGAGGGTCGAATGCGGGCCGTCGTCACTGGCCCTCGGTGGTGGTGCCGCCGGCAGCGTCACGCAGAACGCGGCCGCCAGGAAGTAGAGCCCGGCCACCACGACGATGACCGCCTCGGCTCCGGCCACCTTGACCACCAGCGGCCCGAGCAGGGCGAACCCTAGTGCGAACGCGGCATTCAGGGTCAGCGTGAAGATCCCGTTCGCCGCGAGCAGCTGGCTGCGCTTGACGAGGACCGGGATCATCGCCAGTTCAGCCGGCGCGAAGAACACGGTCACCGTCGAGATGAAGATGTTCAGCAGCAGGATCAGCCAGATCTGTGTCCCGACAAGGTACAGGCCGATGAACGCGAACCCGCGTAGCAGGTTGGTGAACACGAGGATGAGCCGCCGGTCGATCCGGTCGACGTAGACCCCGGCGACCGCCGAGAACAGGACCGCCGGCACGAGGAAGGTCAGGATCAGGAGGCTGACGGCCGTCTTCGAGCTGGTATCGCTGACGATGACGGTCAGCCCGAAGAGGACCATGTTGCCGCCGATCTGCGTCGACGCCTGCGACAGCCACAGCCGCAGGAACCCCCCATTCCGGAAGACCGCGAGCGCGCCGGTGTCCGACGGTCCGGGGGTCGCCTCTGCGGCCGTCACGAGGCCGGGCCGTCGGTCGCGACGGATGCGGCGGCCGTCATCGCCGGGTCGCCGCGCGACACGAACTCGACGAGTCGCCCCTCCAGCACTCGGCGCTCGAGCAGGATATGCCGGCCACAGGTCCGACACCGGAGGCCGATATCGGCGCCGAGGCGATCGACCAGCCAGGCGTCGCCGCCGCACGGGTGGGCACGTCGGAGTCGGACGACGTCGCCGAGATAGAACGTGACGACAGGGTTGTCAGGCATCGGCCGGTCAGGGTATCAAAGGCGAGGACGCCCATGGGCCGGGACCAAGGTCCGGGTGGTGGCGGGCAGTTCGAGTCGGTCCAGCGGGGTGACCGTGACGACCACATCCGACTGGGTCGCGGCCAGCTGGGCGATGACGCCACCCGACCGTGTCAGCGACCCGGTCAGCTTGTCGGGCGCCCCGATCGCGGCCAGCTCGAACCCGTCCCCGAGCGGCAGGTCCCCGAGCGGCAGGCCCTCGATCCGCGCCTCGCCGCGCGCGCCGGTCACGACGACGCCGGTGACGACCCGGATCCCGTCAGCGGCGATCGCCTCCGCTCCGGCGTTGCGCAGTTCGTTGATGAGTTCCTCGACCCCGGCCCCGTCGATCGGCCCGCTGATCGAGATCGTCACCCCGGGACCCGCCACCGGATCGAGCCCGGCATACGCCCGCACCCGTTGCAGGTCGGCGGCGATCTCATCGACCGAGACATCGCCGCGAGCGCGGTTCTGTTCGAGCGTGGCGAGCTCCCCCTCCAGGGTCGAGCCCTCGCGTCGGAGCTGGTCGTTCCGGGCGTTGAGATTGGCCACCAGCACCGTCAGGTCCTGCGATGACAGCTCGGCGAATCCGGGCTCGCCGGCCTGCGATCGCAACTGGATCACGACGAGGAGACCGAGGACGAAGGCGACCGTGGCGATGGTGAGCTGGCTTCGCAGGCGATGCATCGTCAGGGCACCGCTGCCGGGCTGGTAGCCGCCGACGGGTTCGGCGATGGCGCGAGGTTGGGGCGCGAGTAACGCAACGTGACGGTGCCGACGAAGGCGGGTACATCGACCGAGTCCGGTTCCGCCAGCGAGACCCGGATGCCGAAGCCCTCGCCGCGTGCGCGGACGAAATCGATGAACCCGGGCGACGCGCTCAGACGGCCATACAGCTCCTCTGACCCGAGGGCGGTGACCTGGTATGGCGGGGTCAGGTAGGCCGAGTTCACGAGCAGCGACGATCCGACATCGATGATCGCGGAGGTCGGTGTGATCCGTTCGCCGTTGACCGCGATCGCCTCGGCCCCCGCGCCCCACAACTCCTCGACCACGACCCGGATGTCGCGCGAGCCGACGAGGTAATCGGACTCGCGACCGTCAGGCGGGACCGGCGCCCTGGAGTCCTCCAGCTGCAGGACGATGCCGCTCCCGGTCAGGGCGATGAGCCCGGCCGCGATGCGCGCCTGCTCGAGCTGTGCGTTGAGCACGCGGACCCGGTCCTCGGCACCCGCCCCCTGGCCCTCGACCGCCTGGATCTTGGCGCGGAGCTCAAGGATCCGTGCCTTGAGCCCGTCCTGCTCGGCCTGGAGTTCATCGGCGGTCTGCAACAGCGGCGTGCGCTCCTGGGTGGTGTAGCGGACGCGCGGTCCCTCGGTCGCCAGCTGGGCCGCGATGAGGAAGCCCAGGGCCAGGAGCGCCACGCCAAGGGTGATCTGCCAGCTCGGGATGGCGCGCAAACGGCCCACCATCGTCATCCGCCCTGACCCGTGCGCCGGTTGCTTCGGGCCGCGAGCAAGAGCACGACCGCGAACACGATGGCGATCAGGGCGAAGAGTGGTGGGACCCAGGCCGGGAACTCGGTGGCGGCGGTCTGGCCAGCACCCGGCGCGGGGGCCGGTGACGCGTTGGTCGTCGGGGCCGGGGCCTCGGCGGAGGCGACCGGCCGCGGCGTGGCCACGACCCCGCCGATCGGGGGCCCGGCCCAGGACGACGGCACGGGTCCGGCTGGGGCCGGCTGCGGCCCGAGGCGGGCCGGGGCCGGGGCACCGAGGTCCGCGAGCCAGGCCGATCCGAAGGCCGCCAGGTCGACCCCGAGGGCGGCGCTGAACGCCTCGTCGTCCGTTCGTCCTTCGGCGTACGAGCCGACCAGCGAGACGAGGGCGTCGGTGCCGTAGGTCCGGACGAGATAGTCGACCGCGGCATTGCTCTCGCGGTACGCGAGGTAGAACTGCTCGTCGCTCGCTGGGAACTGACCGACCAGCCCGTCCAGCGGGATGATGGTGCCGGCCGCGACGGCCGCCCGAACGGTCGAACGTTCCGCCGCGTCGTAGCCGACGCTCTGATACTCGGCCAGTCCCTCGTCTAGCCATTTCGGCGGGAAGTGGTAGGGGTTCTTGACCGCCGTGTCGAAGACGACGTGCATCAGCTCGTGCGGGATGACGTGGACGACCCAGGCCGCATCGATCCCGTCCGGCGCGATGTGCGTGAACAGGGTCCGGATCGACGTGTTCGCCAGCCCACCCACGGATTCGGTGAAGTACGGGCCGAGCGCCTCGAGGAAGGCATCCTGGTCGGCGTAGATGTAGAAATCGATCGGTTCGGTCTCGGTGACCCCGAGCAGCTTAGAGCCGTCTCGCACCGCCTCCTCGGCGATCTTCAAGGCTCTCGCGCCAAAGGCCGCCGACCCCTCGTACCAGTGGACCCGGACGATATCGCCGGCGTCGGTCCGCCAGTCGAACCGGTCATCCTCGTAGACGACCCGAACCTCCGGGCCGGTCTCCGTGCCGGCCGACGGATCGGCCGCCACGAGGCGCCATCGGGCGACGATGGGCGTGTTCGGCAGGACGTGGTCGCTTCCCTCGGTCTTGAGGACGTGGCGCAGGGTGGCCGCGCCGGAGGTGGGCGGGTTCGGTACCTCGATGATCGTCGGGCCGATGGCGTCGGCGAAGGTGAGGAGGAGTTCCAGCCGACGGAGTGGCTGGGTGACCGTGACCGGCTGTTCGAAGGTGATCCCGGTCCCGTAGTCCGACGTGGCGGTGGCTGTCCCGAAGTCGGCCAGGTCGGCGGCGGCCGCGACAGGCGCCACGCCGAGCAGCAGCGCGCTCGTCATCGCAAGCGCGAGGATTCGGCGGATCAGTCTTCCCATGCCAGCCCCGCCATACGAAGGGTGCCCAGCCCGTTCTGCCCGGCACCCAGCAGACCGGTCCGCGACAGGGCCCAGCCTGGACCGTACAGGAGCGGCACGACCGGCACGTCGTCGCGGACGATCGCCTCGGCCCGGTCGAAGGCTGCGGCAGCGACCGCCGCGTCGGTGGAGCCGACGGCCTCCGCGATCGCCGCGTCGAACGCCGCCGAGCTCCAGCCACCGTAGTTGTTGGAGGCGCCCGATCCGAGGAGGACGCCGAGGAAGTCGTTGCGACCTGGGTAGTCGGCGACCCAGCCGAGCGACCAGATCGTCGGCGGCTCGCTCGACAGGCGGTCGAAGTAGCCGTCGGCCATCGTCTCGGATCGCAGGCTGATCCCGAGTTCACGCTTGACCTCGCCGATGATCGCCTCGGTGAAGCCGGAGCCCCCGGTCAGCAGCACGGTGTCGGGGAACCCGGCCCCGCCGGGATAGCCGGCTTCGGCCAGCAGTCGCCGGGCTTCGGTCGGATCGTACGTCGGCAGGAAATCCGTGGCGCTGCGGCCGGGGATCCCCGGCGGGACCATCGAGTTGGCCACCTGGACGGACTCGCTCGTGCCGCTCAGGGCCGCCATCCTGCGCCAGTCGATCGCTTTTCCGAAGGCCTGGCGGACCTTCGGCTCGTCGAACGGTGGACGGGTCGTGGTGAACCCGACATAAGTGACCGACAGCGAGGCGACCTTGCGCAGTTGTGACCCCAATGCCTTGTCGTAGCGCATCCAGGCCGCATCCCAGCCGCCGACGCCGAGGTAGTCGAGCTTCCCCTCGAGGAACACGTCGATCGAGTTGCGACCACCGAGATCCCCGACCAGCTCGATCGTGGTGACGGCCGGCTTGCCGGCCCAGTACCGGGCGTTCGCGGTGGCGGTCAGCCCCGACGACGTCGAACCGGTCAGGACATACCCGCCGCTCCCCACGAACCCCTTGCCGGGCTTGAGCGCGTCCGGGTCGCTCCCGACGCCTGGCGGGACGATCCCGAACATCGGCGCAGCAACGATCGTCACGAAATCGGTCGCCGGCCGGACGAGGTCGATGACCAGGTCGCCCACCGCGTCGTCCGCGCGCATCTCGACCGTGGCCGGGTCCTTCGAAGTCCCGCGCAGGTACGCCTCGGCGCCCTTGATATCGAACGCGAGCGAGGCGAGCGGCGAGGGATGGGCCGGGTCGATCAGGCGGAGCCAGCTCCGGACGACGTCGGACGGACGCAGCGGACTGCCGTCCGAGAAGGTGATGCCAGGCCGGAGGTGGAACGTCACGCGACGCCCGCCGTCCTCGAACCGCCAGGTCTCGGCGAGGGCCGGGCGAAGCTGGAGATCCGCATCGTAGGTCGTCAGCGATTCGAACAGCTGGGCCGTGATCGCCGCACTCCCCGCGTCGCCCTGGGCCGCGGGATCGAGGCTCGTCGGCTCGCCGGTCAGGATCCTGACGGGGCGATCCGAACCCGCCCCGGCCGACCCCCCACACGCGGCGAACAGGGTCGCCAGGATGGCGAGGGCGATGAGGCGATGCATCGCCGGGAGTATAGGGCGGGTCGCCCGGAGGCCTCGTTTTCGATGGTCGGACACTGGACACGGCATGAGGCCTCGCAGGTCCACACCGCCGGGGGAACGATGGGACTGGACCGCGAGGCCTCTGGTGGGACAACGATGGCGGTCGGGAAACGTTAGGGGCGATCGCCGCGGTCATTCGGTGCGGTCCGGGGCGGTCTGGTGCGGTGCCGGCCGGGCGTCGCTAGCATGGCCTGGTGCTCCACCTGCGAAACACGATGACCCGCCGGGTCGACCCGGTCGCCCCGCTCGTGGCAGGACGAATCGGGATGTACACGTGCGGCCCGACCGTCTACCGCTACGCCCATGTCGGGAACCTGCGCAGCAACATCCTGGCCGACCTGATCCGCCGCGTCCTGCTCTACCACGGGATCGAGGTCCTGCACGTCAAGAACATCACCGACGTGGGCCACCTGCGCGACGAGGGCTTCGACCGCGGCGCCGATCCGATGCTGGTGGCCGCCGGTCTCGAGTCGAAGTCGCCGGCCGAGATCGCGGCCACCTACGAGACCGCGTTCCACGCCGACGAGGCCCTCGTCAACATCCTGCCGGCGCATGTCTTCCCTCGCGCGACCGAGCATATCCCCGAGATGCTGGCGCTTGCCGAGGCGCTCGAGGACGCGGGGTACGCCTACGCGACGCCTGAGGGCAACGTCTACTACGAGGTCGGCCGGTTCGAGGGATACGGCCGGCTGTCAGGCAACAGCCTGGCCGACCTGCGAGCCGGTCACCGTGGCGACATCGAACCCGACAAGCGCGACCCGGCGGACTTCGCGCTGTGGAAGTCGGCCGGACCCGGGCGACTCCTGAAATGGCCGACGGCTCGCTGGGGCGAGGGGTTCCCGGGCTGGCATCTCGAGTGCTCGGCGATGGCGATGCGCTACCTGGGTCCCCGCTTCGACATCCATACCGGCGGCATCGACAACGTCTTTCCCCACCACGAGGATGAGATCGCCCAGTCGACCCCGATCGTCGGCGAGGTCCCGGCCAGCCACTGGGTCCACGGCGAGTTCCTGCAGATGGACGGCAAGAAGATGTCGAAGTCGGCCGGCAACTTCCAGCGGGTCACCGAGCTCGTCGAGCGCGGCATCGATCCACTCGCCTTTCGCTACCTGACGCTCACCTCCCGGTACGGCCGGAAGCTCGAGTACTCGGATCGGTCGATCGCGGCGGCCGATGCGGCCCTCGGATCGCTTCGTGCCGGTCTGCGGGCCCTCGGGCCGGCGCCGGTCGATGGTCCATGGGCTGCGCCGCCGGTCCTGGTTGCGGGCGCGGCGGGTGATCGGCCGGTCGGGGTGGCGACCGGCGCCTCGGGACACGGTGGGGACGGTGGGCCTGGCTTCGAGATCGGCGACCGCGCGAGCAACCCGGCTGCGCCGTTGACGAGCGAAGGCCGCGAGCTGCACGGTCGGTTCGTCGCCGCGATCGAGGACGACCTCGACATGCCGGTCGCGCTGGCGCTCCTGCGCGAGATCCTCAAGGCGCAGCTGTCGGCCGATGAACGACGCTGGCTCGTGCTCGATGCGGACGCCGTGCTCGGGCTCGGGCTCGACCAGGTCTGGTCGGACGCGGTGGCCGCCGACCAGACGCCCGACGATGTCATGGCGCTCGTCGATGCCCGTGATGCCGCCCGGACCGCGCGTGACTGGTCGCGTGCAGACACGCTCCGCGCCGAACTCGCGACCCTCGGCTGGGAGGTCGTGGACGGCCCGACAGGGTCGACGGTCCGCCGGCTGGGCTGACCGCGATCAGCCGCCGACCAGCAGATCCCGCCGCACCCCGAACCGATCGATGATCCGGTAGAAGTTGCGCCGGCTCTGGCGGTCTCGCTCGTCGTCGGGCAGGCTCGCGTAACCACGGTGGTCGTGGCGGGCGACCGGGATCGCCTCCAGGCTGACCGCCCGCCGGGGCGCGCTCCCCTCCCCCTCGTCGCGCAGGACCAGGCTCCACCAGATGTCCAGGTTCCGGTAGAAGCGGAACCGCTCGTCGAGCGGGCCGCGCGTCCCGTAGTCGGCGCGACGGAATGCCTGCAGGTAGCCCTCGATGGCGTCGACGTCACCGGCCGGGGCATCGGTGAACGTCCGCAGGTCGTCAGAAACGATCCCCCAGCGGCCGGCGACAGCCACGGTCGGGTCGTAGAGCGCGGCGACGAGGGGCGTGACGACGTCCCCGGTCGGTTCGACGCTCGCGTCCATCAGGATCGCGATCGGGCCGGCTGCCCGGCGAAGGCCGATGTTGGTCGCCGCGGCGTGACCGAGCCGCTCACTCGTCCAGACGATCTCGGTGGGCTGATCGGCCGGTGGTGCGGCCTGAAGCGCTTCGAGCGCCGTCGCCTGGTCGGGACTCGGGGCATCGGCGACGACGACGACTGAGGTCCCAACCGGAGACCCATCCCGCAGCCCGGCGAGGGCGCGGGCCAGGTCGTCCGGCCAGTCGGTGGCGATCAGCACGATCGTGGCCAGGCCCGCCGGCGCGACGTCGAGCCGTGACGGCACGCTCCGGCTCGACCCGTATCGGATCCGGTCGCCCTCGGCGACGTCGGGCGGAGCGTTCGGCGTCAGCGCGAAATCGGTCCCTCGATCGACGATCTTCCAGCCCGCGGCCTCGATCTCGTCGCGCAGTCGGTCGGCCTCGGCCCAGTCGCGGGCCTCGCGCGCGGCCGCCCGGGCATGCGCCGCCGACAGGACCTCGTCGGGGATCCGGACCCTGGTCATCGCGGCAGAAGTGTCCGGAGCGCCGTGGGCACGATCCCGGCTAGCTCGTGGTCCGTGCCGACGCCCGGAAGTACCCGGTCGGCGTAGAGCGCGGTGAGGTGGAGCGGCAGCACGGTGCGTGCGGTCGCCATGGCGGCATGCCCGGCCTCGGAGGTCAACCCGATCCCGGCGGTCAGCCACGGCCCGAGGTAGGCCGTCACCCGCGCGTCGTGCGTCTCCACCGGATCGGCCCCGGCGCCCAGCAAGGACGCGGCCGACAGGAACGGGTGCGTGATCGATCCGTCCGACCAATCGAGGAAGACCGGCCCCATCTCCCCGATGATGACCTCGTCCGCGGCCAGGTCGCCGTGTTCGAGGCTGTCGGGGACGCCACTCGCGGCCAGGGCATGACAGGCGTCGACCAGCTCCGGGAGCCGCGACCGGATGGTCATCGCCTCACCTGCCGTCAGGCCGCCGGCTCGTTCGACCTGCAGCAACGTGTCGTCGCCGAGCAGGGCCGGCGTGACTTCGGCCAGTCGCACGAGCGGCGCCGACGCGACACCGGCGACGGCGAGGGCTCCAGGATCCGCCGCGAGGACGCGCTGGAGCTCGGCGAGCCTGGAGAGCGTCGCCGCCCAGACCGTCGGGTCGCTGCCGAGCGATGCCAGTGACGGTCCAGCCACGTGCTCGGTGATGACCCGACCACGGGCTCGGTCCGCCGCCACCACCGGCGGCACGACCCCGGGGTCGATATCGAAGAGGAGCTCGGTGACGGCCACCTCGTGGGCGAAGACCTCCGGGACAGCCTTGGCCCACATCTGCCCACGGTCGGTCTCGAAGGTGAGCGTCACGCCCCGCGCCCAGGCCCGCATGACGACTGCCTCGCTCCGCCGACGGAGCCCGATGTTCGCCAGGCGCCCGTCGATCCAGGCCACCATCTCGGTGAACCATCCCGGGTCCTGCCAGGGCTGTGGTTCCGCGCTCACGCTCCTCCGATCTGTGATCTGCTCCGACGACATTCTCCACCGGCCGGCACACAGCGCGTGTGACACCCGCGCCCTTACACGCTCGGCAGGTCCTCGTAGCGGTCCGGTCCCCTTCCCCCGGCACGGATCCGCCGAGGCGACTACCATCGCGCCGGTGATCTGGTCCTCGCTCGATGTTCGACGGGCGATCACCCAGGTTCGATAGGGGGACTTGCTTGTGTCGATCCGACCTTCGCGTGGCGCCATCGTGAGCGCAATGTCTATGCTCGCGGCGTTCGCGCTGGTCGCGTGTACGTCCAGCGCCGGCCAATCGGCTTCGCCGAAGGCGTCAGCCGCGGCGTCGGCGTCCGCGTCGGCGGGGTCCGGCCTGGAGGGCACGCTCTGGGGGCTGGCGGAGTACCTCGGACCGAGCGGGAATGCGGTCCCTGTCCCGAAGGACCTGACCGCCACGGCCACGTTCGCCGCCGGCACGGTGTCGGGCAACGCGGGCTGCAATGACTACACGGGGACCTACACCGTCGACGGTGACAAGCTAACGATCGGACCGCTGGCAACGACCAAGAAGGCCTGCGGACCGGCCCAGACGGCCCTCGAGACCGCCTACCTGGCAGCCCTAGCCAAGGTCGCGACCTACACCGTCAGCGGCAAGTCGCTCGACCTCAAGACCGCCGAGAACAAGGTCGGCCTCCACTTCACCGCGACAGAGGCCGCCAGCCTGACGAAGACCCGGTGGGTCGCCACGAGCGTGAACAATGGCAAGGGTGGCGTTACCAGCATCGTGGCGGGCACGACGTTGACGGCAGTCTTCGCGGCTGGAGGGACCGTTGCCGGGTCGGGCGGCTGCAACACGTATAGCGGGCCATACACCAGCGACGCATCCAGTATCAAGATCGGTCCACTCGCGGCCACCCGGATGCTGTGCAACACCCCGGCCGGCGTCGACGACCAGGAAGCGCAGTTCTTCGCGGCCATGTCGGCGGCCACGACCTACACGATCTCCGGTGACAAGCTGGAGCTTCGCGACGCCGGCGGCGCATTGCAGGTGGCGTTCCAGCCGACCCTCGGCGGCGGCTGACACCAGCCCATCGGGCAGATCCCTTAGCGGAGCTCCCAGGCGATGGATTCCTTGTCCTTCGCTGATGCGCTGATGCCGACGACGCCATGTGGGCCGTTCGCGACGATCCCAGGGCCGTAGTCGAACCGCGGCCGGTCGGTCTGCGGGAGCAGCGTCCAGGAGGCGCTGTCGTCGCTCACCCAGGTCTCATGCCGGGCGCCTTCCGACCAGGATCCGTCGACACCCACGCCGACGTAGCCGCGCTCCGAGCGCGCGAGGCTTGCCACGGACGACACGACCACGGGCGGGTCCGCACCGGGGACCCCGGCACCCGTCGGGAGGGTGGTCGTCGTCCAGGCCACGCCGTCGGTGGATGTCCAGATGGTCGGACCACCATTGCACCCTTCCTCGACGACGCAGCCGCTCGTACCGCCGAGGACCCAGCGGGGTCGGACTCCGTTCGACCCGATACCGGACGTCACCTCGGCGCCCTTGCCCGGGAAGCCGTCCAGGACGCGCCACGATCCGCCATCAACCATCGCTGCCAGTGTGGTGCCGGGTCCACCGCGTTCGCTCGCGGCCAGGAGGTACTGCCCAGAGCCGTTCGCGACTCCAAGGGGAGCGTGTTCGTAGCCTTCCCATCCTGCCGGGGGTTTCGATGCGGGTACCCAACGGGTCCCATCCTCCGAATGCGACAGAGCGTTGCCGCCCAGCGCGACGCCATACCAATCAGAGGCCGCGGCGTTCCAGCCGCCGGCCGAGGCCGGCCACGCGGCGACCAATTCCACTCCTCCGACTTGCTCCGGATGGAGTCGGCGCCAGGTCAGGCCGTCATCGGAGACCCAGGCGATGGGGCTGATCGCGCACTCCGGGTCGCCGCCCGTGTCGCCGGGCGGTTGCTCCTCGCAGGGTTGGTGGCTGTACCCGCCGACGACCAACACCTCCTCGCCGTTCGTCGTGATCACGCGGCCGAGCAAGCCGTTCGGATCCTGCGCGCCTTTGAGCGGGAGATCGAACGGGAGCTTGACCCGCTTCCACGACCGACCATCCGGCGAGTGCCAGACGGCACCGGCGGAGCCTTCAAGCGCCACGTATCCCTTGGCGAAGCCGATGAGGCCATCGACGCCGGACGCCGCGAACGCGCCGAGGCGATGCCATGTCAGCGTCTTCGCGGAACTCGACCAGGGTGACGCGGACGGCTTGGCGGTGGCCAGCGAAGGTCGCGGCGAAAGGAGCGTGGGCGCTGGGCTCGACGATGGCAACGGCGATCCGACCGACCCGGAAGCGCCCGGGAAGACGCTTGCTGAACCGAGAGGCGCCGCGCAGCCCGCCAGCACGAAGGTCAGCACAAGGGCTGCTCCCCACGCTCCGGCCTGGCGCGTGATGCTGCGACCGGTCACGGCACCATCCGCGACCACGCCGCCCCAGGCGCACCATCTGGCGAATCGACGCCGCCATCCAGGCCGACGGCCACTTCGACGGAGTCGGATGCGGCGGCGGCATACGGCCCGAACCCCTTGAACTGCGCGCCCGACGCCTCGCACCGCCATGCCCGGCCGTCGTTGGAGGCCCAGATACCGCCGCGACAGCTCGGTTCACCGGACGGTCCCGTCGCGAGGAACCGATCGGGCGTCGCCGCAACGCTGAACACCTGGCCCTCCGCAGCTTTCTCGACGGGCGCTTTCGCCCATGCCTTTCCGTCGGCCGACCACCAGGCGCGCACAGCGGGAGTTTCCCCATACCCGAGATTGCCCATGACCACGATGATCCCGTCTCGTGCGGCAACACTCATCGTGTGCACAGGCGACGGCCCATCCGGCGTGCTCGGTCCCTTGAACATCGCGGCCTCCGGGACCCGTGACCAGATCAGGCCGTCGGGCGATGTCCAGATAGCGGCGGCCTGCTTCGAGGTCCCGGCGGCGACCAACCCACCTTCGCCATGGGCGACCGCATCCATGCCACCGTCCTTCAATGCGGCCTGATCGGGATTCCTCGTCCAGTTCTTTCCGTCGGCCGAGGACCACACGTACGCGCGCTTGGGCTCCAACCCGCACCCGATGAAGCACTGCGGGTCCCGGCGGCCAACTGCCAGCCAGCCGTTGCCCCGGGCGACGATATCGGTGATCTCGACCGTGTCGGTACCCAGGGCGGGGATCGGAAACGCTTTCGGGTGCGCCGTCCAGGTCAGGCCATCGCTCGAGAACCAGCTCGCCGGCTGATCGCCGATCGTGCCCACCGCCACGACCCCACCCTGCCCGGCCGCCAGGCGCATCGGGTGTCCAGTTGCGGCACCGCTCGTCTGGCGATGCCAGGTCACTCCGTCCAGCGAATCCAGAGAGCGGCCCGGCGCCTTGTCATTCGACACGGCGACGGCCACGAAGCGAGTCCCCGCCCAAACCACATCCTGGAACTGGACGCCTTTGACCGAAGCCTGCGACGGGACCTCACGCCAGGGTGCAGCGATCGGCGCCGGAGTCTTCGCGGGCGCGGTCGGGACCGCGGTCGGCGTTGACGTCGGTGTCGACGTCTCCATCGGTGTCGGCTCGGGTGACGGCGTCGGGGCTCCGCTCGGCGACTCCGACGGTGCGACTGTCGACCACGCGGTGGCCGTCGAGGATGCACTCGGATCGGCTGCACATCCCGCGACGAGCAGGACCGCGAGGATGGTCATCGGCAGACGCCGGATCGCTGCAACGCCATCCATCGAGTGCCTCTCAGAACCGCCTGTGTGCCCAGGAGCGGCCCGAACGTCGAACCAACCGTAGGACGCCTGTGCGCGACTGCTGTTACGGCCGCGGCACCAGGTGCCGGCGCAGGAATCCCGCCGTTCGCTCGAAGGCGAGGTCCGCGGCGTCGGGTCGCCAGGCGTCGCGTGAGGGCTCCGCGAACCAGTGCCCGGTTCCCGGGTAGCGGTGGATCGTGACATCACGACCGGCGGACCGAAGCTCGCCAGTGAACTCGTCGACCCACTCGTCCGACTCGTACGGGTCCGCCTCGGCGAAGTGGCCCAGCACGGGTGTGGACGCGTCCGTGAGCGCGTCTCCTGTCGTCCCGTAATACAGGACCGACGCGATCACGCGCTCCCGCTTGCTCGGGCTCCAGATGGCCCAGTGGGCGCCGAACGAGAACCCCACCGCGGCGAGCTTCGCCGTTGGATCCAGGCGGCTCGCCAGGTGATCGACCGCTGCCAGCGCGATGACGTTGATCGCCTCCTCGTCGGCTCTGCCGGCGAGCACCTCGGCGCCTTCGATCGTCGTCGCCACCCGGCCACCGAACATGTCCGGGGCCACGACCGCGAACCCGGCCCCGGCCAACCGGTCCGCATACGCGACGACGTCCTCGTTCAGGCCCCACCAGGCGTGGAACACGACGACGCCCGGAGCGGATGGCTCATCGCCGGCGACGTAGAGCGACGTCGTGGCGTCGCCGATCTCGATCGCTTCGAACCCACCCATGGCTCCTCCCGACCTCTGAGGGTGACGGATGACGAGTATGACGCTGGCGTTCCGAAGTCGGCGTTACTGGCGCATGACCCATTGGAGTGCCTTGCCGGCGATCGGCAACAGGATGATCAAGGCGACCACGCGGATGATCCCGGTATCGCCCGCTCCGATATCGACCATCACTAAGGAGACGATCGACCCCATCACGGCGGCCACCCAGGCGAGGATGAGCACCAACCGCAACGGGCTCCCGGGGTCAGATGTTCGAGCAGGTGCAGAGGTCCGGCCTCGCCGCCTCGACAGAACGAGACGAACCAGCAAGAGCACCGGGAGCCCGAAGAACAGCGCGAGGAGTAGTGCAGGCATCCCGCCGAGCAGGGCGGCCACGACGACCAGGACACCGAGCAGGATCCATGGCACGGCGGTCTCAGGATGCTCCCGGACCGACCGCAAGAGCGGCTGGTCGAGGACGTAGTGTCCGAGCGTCTCGTCGAACGATGGTCGCGCGTCGGCGGGACCGCGTGCACCCTTCCGCTGGGGAGAATCTGCGGCCATCGATCCAAGATGACAGGTTGGCGCGCCGGGCGATACTCCCGTCCGTAGCCCCGGCTGGGGCGTAGCCGTCAGCGCTGCTTTTGGGATCGTCTCCGGTCCTCGAGCCAGCTCTGGGCAAGCACGACTCCAAGCAGGGCGACCAACGCAAGCACGATGATGACCACAGGCCCCTCGAGGAGCGACCAAAGTGGAGTCAGCATCAGGGCGGCCACCCAGACGCCGTACACGCCGAGTGCCGCTGCCTTCAGCACGGGGCCTTCGAGGGTATATCGGAGTCCAAAGCGATCGACCATCCGCTCGACGCCCTTCATGGCGAGGAGCGCCAGGACCACACCGATCGCCAGCGCGATGGTGACGATCAGAGCCCCGCCCTGCGGGTCATTCGTCTCGCCCTCACGAACCTGGCGCGCCAAGTGAGCGTAGATCCCGGTTTGAGGCCACCCCAAGTAGTACAGCACCCAGCCGACGACGACGGTGAGTAGGGCGACCATGACGAGAGGCACACAACCGGCTTCGGATGCCCGTTTCGACGATGCATTCGTCTCCAACCGAAGGGCCAGCCTGGCGCCCGGCGCAGGATCGTCAGGGTGAGTCACCTCCCCAAGCGCGGCTGACAGGTCTCGCAGCAGCTTGAGCGCAGACTTGCTGCCTCGGACCGACCATCGATCAGGTGAGCGTTCATTCGACGGCCACCGTTCCAGCAGCGGCTCGGTGCGGCCCGTCACCAGCATGTTTGCGACCCGGCCCGACACGGACAACCGCATGACAGTCAGGGGACGATCGATCGCTGCGACGGCTACCACGCCGCCGCGGCCCGACCGAACTCGTCGAAGGCGATCGAGCAGATCCGACGCCGTGGGGTGCGCTTGCCAGTCCTCGTCGACCGGTCCCTGTGCGCCCGAGCGATGCTGTTCGAACCGCCAGGGCGACTCGCGGTCTGCGTGCCACGCTGCGAACATCCGACGAAGCTCGACGACCATCGCCTCCATGGTCATCGGATCGGATGGGTCGATCCGGAAGATCGTGTCCGGCGCCTTCGGCCCTTCGTATGGCTCGGTGATCAGGACGGCGATGCTGCCACCGGCATCACGGCCAACCTGAAGTTGGATCTGGAGATCGATCGGTTCCTTCCAGTGCGGCCCCTGAAGCGAACGCTGGATGACGTTCAAGCCTCCGCCCGGCGACGACGCCGCAGCCACGAGCTCCTCGGACAGGACGCGAGTGGCCCCGTCGGGCACGTCGTCGGGAGTCACCGGCTGTCCGGGATCCAAGGGCGCCTGTGGCGGATCGTCTTGTGAAGGCGGCATCTCTCCGACCGATGATGCCATCTGGCGGGCCCGCAGGTCCCTAGAATCGGCGAGTGAAGAAGATCGGCTTCCTGTCGTTCGGACATTGGTCCGCGTCGCCCCACTCGCAAGTCCGCTCGGGCTCGGACGCGCTCATCCAGTCGATCGAGCTTGCCGAGGCGGTCGAGGACCTGGGGGCCGACGGCGCCTACTTTCGAGTCCACCACTTCGCCCAGCAACTTGCGTCGCCGTTCCCGCTCCTGGCGGCGATCGGTGCTCGCACCAAGCGCATCGAGATCGGGACCGCCGTCATCGACATGCGCTACGAGAACCCGCTCTACATGATCGAGGATGCGGGTGCCGCCGACCTCATCGCCGGCGGCCGTCTGCAGCTCGGGATCAGCCGCGGATCGCCCGAGCAGGTCATCGATGGCTTCCGATACTTCGGCTACGTTCCGCCGGACGGCGAGACCGACGCCGACATGGCACGCCGGCACGCCGACGTCTTCCTCCAAGGCGCTGTCCGGGGCCGGGTTCGCCCAGCCCAACCCCTCCCCGATGTTCCCGAACCCGCCCGGCCTGCTCCGTCCCGAGCCGCACTCGCCCGGGTTGCGCGACCGGATCTGGTGGGGCGCCGGTTCGCGCGCGACGGCGGAGTGGGCGGGCACGAATGGCTTGAACCTGATGTCGTCGACGCTCATGACCGAGGACGCCGGCATGCCGTTCCACGAGCTCCAAGCGGAGCAGATCCGGTTGTTCCGTGAGGCGTGGGACGTGGCGGGGCATGCGCGTACGCCGCGGGTGTCGGTCAGTCGAAGCATCTTCGCGCTGGTCGACGACCGCGACCGAGCGTACTTCGGGCGCAGCAACCAGGCGTCGGACCAGGTCGGCTACATCGACGCCCAGACCAGGGCGATCTTCGGGCGTTCCTACGCCGCGGAGCCTGACGTCCTGGTCAAGGAGCTCGCCGGGGACAAGGCGATCCAGGCGGCGGACACGCTCCTCCTGACCGTCCCGAACCAGCTCGGCGTCGAGTACAACGCCCATGCGATCGAGAGCATCCTCAGATTCGTAGCCCCTGAGCTCGGCTGGCGCTAGGAAAGGACGTGGACATGGCAAGGCTCGTGTTCGGAATGAATCAGTCCCTGGACGGCTACGTCGACCACACGGCGTTTGGTCCAAGCCCCACGCTCTTCCGTCACTTCATCGAGGAGGCTCAGCGGCACGCAGGCAGTGTCTACGGTCGCCGGCTGTATGAGGTCATGCGCTACTGGGACGACGACCAACCTGAATGGGACGCAGACGAACGCGCCTTCGCGACGGCGTGGCGGAACCAACCGAAATGGGTCGTCTCGCGTTCGTTGAAGTCGGTCGGCGCCAACGCCAAGCTTGTCGAGGATGATCTTGAGGGCGCGATCCGCGCACTGAAGGCCGAGCGCGACGGGGAGATCGAAGTCGGTGGCCCGGCCCTGGCTCACAGTCTCACCGAACTTGGCCTGATCGATGAGTACCGGATCTACCTGCACCCTGTCGTGCTCGGTCACGGCAAGCCATTCTTCGCCGGACCCCAGCCGCCGCTTCGCCTGATCGCTGATGATCGGATCGACGAGGATGTGATCAGGTTGACCTACGTTCCTGCTTGATCTCGAGCGGGCCGCGGGCCGGTTGGCCGATGCGTTCATGACCGGCGGCAGATGCGTGCGGAGAGCCGAGCATCGATCCTGAGGGTGGATGAATCTCCCTTCGGGAAGGACCTGACATGTTTCGTCTCCAGCCAGTCGTCGCGCTCCTGGTGCTTGCCTTCGTCGCGGGGTGCGCGGCACCCGCGGCAACCCCGAGCGCGACGGCCTCGGGCACCCCCATGGCGAGCCTCCCGTCGCCGACGTCCTCGCCGCTGCCGCCGCCTACAGGTGCTCCAACGCCGCTGCCGACGCCGTCACCGACCCTCACTCCGGCGACGCCGAGCCCGACGGGCGCGCCACCGATCCCCACCACCATGATCGTTCGTGCGTACTTCTTGCTGCACGATCCGCGTGGCGAGGATCCCACCCTCGTGCCCGTCCTCCGGACCGTGCCCAAGAGCCCGGACGCTGCTACCGCCGCGATGAACGCGCTGCTCGCCGGTCCGTCGGCCAAGGAACGAACGGCGCTTCCGCCGATCAAGACGCTGATCCCAGCCGGCTCAAAGCTCGTCGGGATCGAGATCTCGGGAGGCCTCGCGACGGTCGACCTGTCCGCCGAGTTCGCCTCATTGTCCCCTGACGACGCCTGGGATGACGGCATCTTCTCGCTCCGCGGACGCCTGGCCCAGGTCGTCTACACCATGACCCAATTCACAACCGTGGATCGCGTCAATTTCAAGCTCGAGGGCAAGCCGGTCACGGTGTTCTCGTCCGAGGAGATCGTTCTGGACAAGCCCGTCACCCGGGCCACCTACCGCGACCGGTACCTGCCCCTGATCTTCGTCGATCGGCCGGCGTGGGGCGCCGCCCTGCTGAACCCCGGCCCGGTCGCAGGACTTGCCAACGTCTTCGAAGGGCAGTTCCGGATCGCCGTGCTCGACCGCAACGACAAGGTCCTGCTCGATACTCCGGTGCTGGCGAGCTGCGGAACCGGATGCTGGGGCGAGTTCGACGCGACCCTGCACTACGCCGTGTCGACGTCCCAGTGGGGCACGCTCCGAGTCTGGGATATCTCTGAGTACAGCGGCAAGCCGGCCGCGGTGCGCGAGTACCCCGTCTACCTGCGGCCAGCACCCTGAACCCAGGCCGCCCCCGGACGGACGCCGGGGCAGCGAACGCGGGGCGCTCGTGCCGGATCGCTATGTCTTCGGCGCCTTCGGTGGCATCGCCGCCACGTATGCCAGGGCGGCCGCCGTCCACTGGTCGCCGTCGGTTGTGCCGATGACGGCCGGCGGGATGGTCACATACCCACCCATCGGCCGCTCGGCTGGACCGAACGGCCCCGCCCCCTCGATCGCCATGAGTGTGGCGGCGTCGTCGGGCGCCAGCTTGAGCCCGATGTCCGCCCCGAACAGGCCCATGAACATGTTGCCGTTCACGAAGGCCCCGAGGTTCCCGAACATGGGCTTGACCTGCACCCGGGGGTCGTCGGGTACGGCTGCCCGGAACCGATCCATGTCCGCGGGTGTGGGTCTCGGGATCTGCATCGCCCTCTCCGTGGCCAGGACGCGCCGGCCCGGCCCTTCATCGAGACAACTTTGATGTTCTGGCGCCCCCGGACGGTCCCCGGGGAACGGGCGTCGCATGAGGACTCTCTCGCATGATACGCGGGCGTCGCGTGACGGCCCGCACGAGGTCGGGCGCGCCCCCGTGCAGGCTGATGACCCGGCGACTCGCGAAGATGGAACAAACCGGCTAGATCCTGCCCCAGACTGGACAGAGCGGCCAGACGACCGCCACGCCGAAGGTTGACCGATGCAGCGAGACCTCGTGGTTCGGGCGCAGAAGGGGGATCTCGATGCCTTCTCGGCATTGACCGCCGGCGCGACCGATCGGCTCTTCGGGGCGGCCCGGCTCATTCTCCGCGATGACGAGCACGCCGCCGATGCCGTGCAGGATGCGCTCCTCCAAGCCTGGCTCGACATACGCGGTCTGCGTGACCCGGACCGGTTCGATGCCTGGCTGCATCGACTGCTCGTCCGTGCCTGCTACCGCGCCGCGAAACGGGGCCGACAGCGGGCGGTCGTCGAGCTCCCCCTCGAGGCGACGCTGGAGCCGATGACGCCCGACGCCCAGCGCTCCGTGGCCGTGCGTGACCAGCTCGATCGGGGCTTCCGGCGCCTGTCGCCAGAGCAGCGGGCCGTGATCGTCTTCCACCACTACCTCGGCCTCTCGCTGGCCGAGTCCGCCGAGGCGCTGGCGATCCCGCTCGGCACGATGCAATCCCGTCTCAGCAGGGCGACGCAGGCGATGCGGGCGGCCCTCGACGCCGATGAGCGATCCGCCGTGGGCGCGATGGAGGTGGCCCGATGAACCCGAACGCGCAGTTCGAACGGGACCTGGCGCAGTGGCTCCAGGCCGAGGCGCCCGCGAGCGCACCGGCAGGTTTCCACGCGTCGGTCATGGATCGCGCCCGAACCCTGCGCCAGCGGCCCGGCTGGACCACGACCCTCCCGGTCCGACGGTTCGGCCGGGGTCGCGACATGACGCTTCTCGCGGCGGCAGCCCTGTTGCTCGTCGGTGGGGCGTTGGCGGGCTCCGGCCTTCTGCGGCTGCCGACCGTCGTCCCGCCTGTCCCTGCCCCATCGGTCGTTGCGGTCGCCACTGCATCGCCAGACGCGACGTCCCCGACCCCGAGCCAGTCGGCAGCACCATCCGCACGTCCGATCCCTGTCGCGGGTCCGGGAGGCGTCTGGATCCCGACCGGGTCGATGGGCAAGCCGAGCTTTGACCACATTGCGGTGCGGCTCGCCGATGGGCGGGTCCTCGTTGCAGGTGGCTCGGACGGATCCCGGCCAGGAGAGGAAGACCAGAGGAACCTCACCTCCGCAGGTCTGTACGACCCGGTCAGCGGGACCTGGTCGGCCACAGGGAACATGCTCAAGCCCCAGGAAGGCTTCCCGCCCACGCTGCTGCGCGACGGCAGGATACTCTTCGGGGGCCTCGCCAGGGCGGCGTCGGATGTCTCGACCATCGGCGCTGAGGTGTACGACCCGCAAAGCGGGACCTGGTCGGCCACCGGACCGTTGGTCGGGGGGGCGGCCGTCTGGGGGTCTGACTCCGGCTCCTCCGCCACCATGTTGCGCGACGGTAAGGTCCTGGTGGCAAGCCAGGGCGGCGTAGAGGTGTACGACCCGGACAGCGGAACCTGGTCCGCGACCGGAAACATGATCACTCCGCGTCACTCCCACACAGCCACGTTGCTCCGCGACGGCAAGGTGCTCGTGGCAGGCGGGTACGACGGTGGCGATTACACGGTGGACGCGGCCGAGCTGTACGATCCGGACACGGGGTCCTGGACCGCCATCGCGAACACGCATCGCAACGGTCGTCCGAAGTGCCTAGGCTGCGGTGGTTATGATGGGTGGGCCATCCTCCTGCAGGATGGCACCGTGCTCTTCATGCGCAGGTCGTCCGAGGCCCCGTTCGCCGAGATCTACGACCCGGCCGCCGGAACCTGGACCGTACTCGCTCAGCCGACCGAGCTCGGCTACCGAACGGCAACGCTGTTGTCGGATGGGACTGTGCTGGTGGCAGGTCCCTACGATCCCGAGGGCCCCCCTCAGCCCTGTACAGCCGCGGCGCTGTACAGCCCGCGCACCGGGTCGTGGACGACCGCCCCGAGCCTGCGCCGGTGCGCCAGCGGCTCCTCGTTCACGCCCCTGCTCGATGGCACGGTTCTCGTAGCAGGTGGCCGCGACTGTAACGGCGACGGTGCGTGTGTTACGAATGGCGCGGCCGAGCTATACGTCCCTGCCGGCGTGCCCCTGCCGCGATTGCCGGCCTTCCCGAGCCCGCTCCCGCCAGCCTTCCCGAGCCCGACCCCGGTCCCGACGCCGCTCCCGCCCGCGTCCGGTCCCGTTCCGCCGAATGCGCGGTCCTGGAAGGTCTCGGTCGACAACAGGAGCTCCGAGCCCGCGACGCTGTTCGTGGCCGAGGACGACGGGAACGGCTTGCTGCGGCTCGTCGGGTCCGCGACGCCGAACGTGGTCCCAGCCGGCGCCACCGTGCAGGTGACCTTCCGCTTCCCTACGGACGACGACGGTTGGATCTACGTGAACGCGCGACCGGGCGAAGGAGGATCGTTGGTCAGCGCGGACCAGATCGGCATCCCGGGCAAGATCGTGATCACAGCGGAGGGCGATGGGGTCTGGGCAAGCCCGTAGACGGCAAACACCGCGCGGAGCGTATGCGGAGACTCCCGTGCGCAGGGCATCCGTCGCGAGTCTCGCGGATGGTGTGCCGGTCAATCTGGCGCCCCCGGACGGACTCCGGCCCCCAGCAGCAACGCAGCGTCCTGGACTGGTATCTGGAGGTGACCGAGCGTGCACCAACACCGCTCGAGGTCCGAGGCCGCTAGAACATCCCGTTGTCGTTCTTGGCATCCGCCGGATCGGGGACGACCTGGAGGACGTCCCAGTGTTCGACGATCTTGCCGTTGTCGTCGAACCGGAAGATGTCGATGCCCGCGTAGTCGTGGTCGCCCGGCCAGTGCTGGTAGCAGTGGAGAACCACGTAGTCGTCCTCGGCGATGGAGCGCTTCACGTCGACCCGCTTGCCAGGGTATTCGCGGGCCATGCGGTCGAAGTAATCGATGAATGCTTCCTTGCCGTCACCTACGCCGGGGTTGTGCTGCCGGTAGTCGCTACCGGTGTATCGCTCCTGTGCCTCTCGCGGCCGGTTGTCGTTGAACATCAGTTCGTAGAAGTCGATCGCGGTCTGTTTGTTCGCCTGCGGATCGCTCATCTTGTCTTCCTCTGGGATGGGCTCAGTGCACGAGCCTCACGGTTGGTCGGGCACGGCGCGGCTACAGACGTTGGTCACCCGGTCCGCTCGACCCACGCCGCTCGCCACGCGGGGGCATCGAATGGCGGTGCGAACTATTCTCCGCTAATGCGTGCGAAGTTGGAGACCGAGCGCCTTCTCCTACGGGAGCTGGAACCCGATGACCTCGACGCGCTCATCGAGGTCCTGGGCGATCCCGACGCGATGCGCTACTACCCGGCGCCGTTCGACCGCGACGCGGTCGCCTCCTGGATCGACTGGGCTCGGCGGAGCTATACCGACAACGGGTTCGGCCTGTGGGCCGTTGAACGTCGCTCAGACGGGCGATTCCTCGGCGACTGCGGACCGATGCTCCAACACGTCGAGGACGTGATGATCCCTGAGGTCGGTTACCACATCGTGCCGGCCGAACAGGGCCACGGATACGCTACCGAGGCTGCCCGTGCGTGCGTCGCCTGGGTCTTCGCCGACACGCCCTTTGACGTCGTGTGCTCCCTTGTGTCCCCGGAGAATGCGCCATCTCGCGCCGTGGCCTCGAAGGTCCATCCTGCGATGCGCGAGTTCATTTGGGCCAAGCACGACAAGCGCATGTGTCTGTACTGGACCGATCGCCCGGGTTCGGCTCGATAGCCGACCGGGGAGCCGACGATGCTGTTCGTCGACGCGGCCGCGCATGATCGGCAGCTGGCGCCCCCGGACGGACTCGAACCGCCGACGCAGGCCTTAGGACGGCCTCGCTCTGTCCACTGAGCTACGGGGGCGCGGACTCCATCCTACCGCGCCGTGCTGGCGGGCCCGCTGCGCTGTCCGATATGCGGCTCAGTAATACATTCAGGACCCTACGTGCTTGGCCATAGGCCGATTCCGACAGGATCGGAGGTCGGCCACGCTCAGTCAGGCACAGATTCACTCCTGAGACGCATATCGGCCGGCGCGGGCGTGTGATCGGCCGGTGCGGGCAGCGGAATCGAGGCTTCGGGCGACCCTCGCCTACAATCCGGACCGAGATGACCGACGCTCCCCTTCCCGACCTCGTCCTGTACGGCCGGCCCGGCTGCGGCCTGTGCGACGAGGCACGCGCGGCCCTCGACGCCCTCCTCGAGGAGCGGGCACGAGCCGGTCTCCCCTCCCCGAGGCTCCAGGAACGCGACATCGAGACCGACCCGGCCTGGGAGCGTGCCTACTTCGCCTCGATCCCGGTCGTCGAGCTCGGCGACCGACGCCTCGAGCTCGCGACGAGCGTCGCCAAGCTGCGCCGCCTGATGACCGACGTCCTGGACGCCTGAGACAACGATGTCCGGCACCGACCTCACGATCCTCGTCGCCTTCGCCGCCGGCATCATCAGTTTCCTGTCGCCATGCGTCCTGCCATTGGTGCCGGCCTATCTCGGCCAGCTGACCGCGATCACCGTGGCGGGCCGTGCCAATGGGGCCACCCCGTCACGCTGGCTGGCGATGCGCCACGCCTTCGCCTACGTGGCCGGGTTCGGGGCCGTCTTCACCCTCCTTGGCATCACCGCGACCTTTGCCGCGGGGCCGTTGGTCGACTACCTCCCGGCGCTCCGAATGATCGGCGGCGTGATCCTCATCGTGATGGGCCTCAACCTTGCCGGCCTCATCCACATCCCCGTCCTGGAGCGCACCTGGCGACCGCTCGAGACCGGCGCCGCCACCTCGCTCGCCTCGGCGACCGGCTCGATCGCGCTCGCCAGTGGCTCGACGACCCCGTCGATGGGCGACCGGATCGGCGGGCGCGTGGTCAACCCGCGCGGCGGCTGGCTGGCGTCGTTCGGGCTGGGGGCGATCTTTGCCATCGGCTGGACCCCGTGCATCGGGATCATCCTCGGCGGGATCCTGATGCTGGCGGCTTCGACCGGCACGGTCCTCCAGGGGGCCGTCCTGCTGGTTGCCTACACCCTCGGACTCGGGCTGCCGTTCCTGCTCATCGCCGCCGTCTACGACCGGGCGCCGCGGGTCATGGCGCCGCTGGTCCGCCATGGCCGGACGGTGTCGCTCATCGGTGGCCTGCTCGTCGCCTTCATCGGTGTCGCGATGCTGTTCGACTGGCTCGCGCTCTTCCCGCGCTACTTCAACTTCAACACGGCGGTCTGAGTGACCGACCGACCGGAGTTCAGCCACAAGAAGGAGCGCCACGGGCTCGTCGGGCCGTTCAGCGGCCGGCAACTCACGCTGGCCTTCGCCGCTGTCCTCATCCTCGCGGTCGTCCTCATCGGGGTCACGACGCCGCTCGGCAACACCGCCGCCGCACCCGGGATCGTCGACCCAAAGGCGACCGCCTACATCATCTCCTCGCCGCCCCCGATCGGCCTGAAGGTCGGAGCCAGCGCCCCCGAGTTCGCGGTCACCCGCGCCGACGGGTCGACCTACCAGCTGACCGACCTCACCGGGAAGCCGATCCGCCTGGCCGACCTGCGGGGCAAGGCCGTCTGGGTCAACTTCTGGGCGACCTGGTGCCCGCCGTGCCAGTCGGAGGTGCCGATCCTGCGGTCCGTTTCGGAGAAGTACCGCGACCGGGGCCTGGAGCTGGTGGCGGTCAGCGTCCAGGAGACCTCGCCGTCCGATGTCGCGGCCTATGCCGCGCGCTACCAGCTCGGCTACACGATCGGGTTCGATGGCTCGGGCGAGGTCTTCCGGGCGTACAAGGGCTATGGGCTGCCGACGCAGATCTTCATCGACCCGAACGGGGTGATCGCCTCGATCGTCGGGGCGCCGCTCGATGCGGCCGCGGCCTCGGCGCAGATCGAGGCGATCCTGCCGACCCCGACCGCGAGTCCCAGTCCCGCTCGGTGAGCTCGCCTAGTTGGCGAGGACCCGGTAGACGTTGCCGGACAGCGCGACCGCGTACAACTCGCCGTCCTCGCTTTCCCCGAATGACGTGATGTTCTGGTTGGTGTCCGCGCGCTGCGTCCGCGCCGTGAACGCGTGCGGGATGGTCCAGATGCGGCCGCTGCAGAAGTCGGCGAACACATACTGGCCGACGAGGTTCGTCTGGGTCGGTCCGCGGTAGACGTAGCCGCCAGTGATCGAGCAGTTCCCGCCGGTATGGGCGTATTCGGCGATGGGTAGCGTGTCGCCGGCCATCGGGCATTTCGACGGCTTGTAGCAGTGCATGCCCTCCATCGTGCTCCAGCCGTAGTTCCGGCCGCCCTTGGAGCTGTACACCTCGCGGTTGATCTCCTCGTACTTGTTCTGCCCGACGTCGCCGACCCACATGTGGCCGGTGCTGCGGTCGAATGTGACCCGCCACGGGTTCCGCAACCCATAGGCCCAGATCTCGCCGTAGCCCGTGATCGGACCGGCGAACGGGTTGCTTGCCGGGATGGAATAGCGCCCGTACGCGCCGGCACCCGAGCCGTTCACGTTGACCCGAAGGATCTTGCCCAGGAACGTGGAGGTCTTCTCCTGCGCGTCGTTCCCAGGGTCGCCCGAGCCGCCGCCATCGCCGACGGCGATGTACAGGTAGCCGTTCTTCGGGTTGAAGGCCAGCGAGCCGCCGTTGTGATTGGTCGCCGCGCTGTGCTCGATGAGCATGATCCGCCAGGCGCTGGCCTCGTTGACGTCGGTGCCTGCGGCATTCGTCGTGAACCGCTGCACCAGGATGTCGCCGCCGTTCTGCGTGTAGTAGACGAATAGGTAGCGGTTCGTCTCGAAGCTCGGGTGGAATGCCACGCCGAGGAGGCCGCGCTCACCGCCCTCCGCCACCAGCGATCGGATGTCCATGAAGAAGCCGGGTTGCAGCACGCCGTTCTCGATGACCCGGATCGTCCCCCGCTGCTCGACCACGAAGAGCCGGTTCGTCCCGTCGCCGGCGTTCGTGACCTGGGTCGGCGACACGAGGCCGCTGGCGACCGTGCTGAGCGAGATCGTGAACGCCGCGGCGACCTTGCCGGGCGCGGCGGCCGACGACGCAAGCACCACCAGGACGAGCAGCGTGACGAGGAGCGATCGGGAGCGGCGTCGCGTGTCGTGCATGGCCTCCACCTCAGTCCGGCTCGAATCGGAAGCGGCACGTCATCCCGGACCAACCGTCCGATCGGGTGCGTGGCCTCGTGTGAGAGGACCACGATCCAGTCCTCGTCCGCGGCCTGTGCGAACAGCTCGGCCTTGCGGGCGACGGAATCCAGCGGGAAGTCGTCGAACGAGGTGACCCAGCGCGGGTTGGCCGCCCACGGCCGCAT
Source organism: uncultured Chloroflexia bacterium (assembly GCA_963746865.1). Lineage (GTDB taxonomy): Bacteria > Chloroflexota > Limnocylindria > Limnocylindrales > CSP1-4 > SPCO01. The sequence goes on along the minus strand of CAVVDB010000003.1, from coordinate 610,528 downwards.
CAGCAGGTCGCCGAAGAAGGCCAGCGTCCGACCGCCGGCTCCTCCACCCCGGACGACGACGACCTGATGGCCCGCGGAGTGCCCGCCTGTCGGCACCACGGAGACACCGGGCAGCAGCTCGCGTTCGCCATCGGCCCAGCCCTCCGCGCCCCAGTCGCGGACGAGCCGCAGCTCGGGTTGGACGTACGAGGCCACCAACCGCGGGTTGTCGCCCAATGCGACCTCCCACTCCGCCCGCTGGGCCACGATCGAGGCCCGCGGGAACGCACGATCACCGTCAGCCCGAAGCAGCCCGCCGGCGTGGTCGAAATGGAGGTGGCTCATCGCCACGACATCCACGGTCTCCGGCGCGAACCCGGCCTTCTCCAGGGCCGCCACGATCCACGGCCCCTCGTACGCCCGCATCGTCCGCGTCTTGTCGTCGACACGTTCGCCGATCCCGGTCTCGACCAGGACGCGCCCCGCCGACGTCTCGATCAACAGGCAATTCAGCGCCTGGAGCAGCCGACGCTTGTCGTCGACCTCGTCGGCCACGAGGCCGCCCCACAGCACCCACGGCACAGGGCCAGAACAGGGTCCCCGCGTCCGATCGGAAGGTCCCCGCCTGGACCAGCGCGACGCGCACGCCGCCGCCGAGGTCGCGCGCCCAGTCGACGGCATCGTTCATCGCCATCGGGCTACTTGCGCGTCGGCTCCCCGGTCGCCCGCCCGGCATCGAAGTCGCGATGGAAGGCCGACGCCGTCGGCTCCGACTGGCCCTGGTACTTCGACCCCAGCTCCGGGGACCCGTACGGCCGGTCGACCGCGCTCGACATCTCGAAGAAGCTGATCTGCCCGATCCGCATCCCGAAGTACAGCGCGATCGGCAGGTTGGCCACGTTCGACAACTCGAGCGTCAGATTGCCCTTCCAACCCGGGTCGACATACCCCGCCGTCGAGTGGATCAACAGCCCGAGCCTCCCCAAACTCGACTTTCCCTCTAAGCGGCTCACGAGATCGTCCGGCAACTCGACCCATTCGAGCGTCTGGCCGAGGACGAATTCGCCGGGGTGCAGGATGAACGGTTCGTCCTCATCGACGACGAGGAGTTCGGTCAGGTCGGGCTGCGGGGCGCGGACGTCGATGTAGGGGTAGCGGTTGTTTCGGAAGACGCGAAAGCTCTTGTCGAGGTGCAGATCGACCGACGACGGCTGGAGGTCGTGCGGATCGTACGGGTCGATGCGGACGGCGCCGGATTCGAGGGCCGCGCGGATATCCCGATCGGACAGGACGCTCACGCCAGCGTCCGCCGCACGCTGGGGTCGCGCAGGTCGATGGCGACCGTCTCGCCGCGCTCCGCGTACAGGGTGTCGACCTCGCGCTTGAGCGCCTCGAGGTCCTCGAAGCTCTGATACACGCTGGCGAACCGGATGTAGGCGATCTGGTCGATCCCGCGAAGTTGCTCCATCGCGAGCGCGCCGATGCGCGACGATGGGATCTCCGTGACACCGGCGGCGCGGAGTTCGGCCTCGATCGCCTCGGCGGCGGCCTCGGCGGCGCCGTCGGGAACAGGCCGGCGGGTCAATGCCTTGCGGAGCCCGGACACGAGTCGCTCGCGGTCGAATTCCTGGCGCGACCCGTCACGCTTGACGACCACCAGCCTGGCGGCTTCGACTCGCTCGTAGGTGGTGAACCGCATGGTGCACGCGGCGCACTCGCGGCGCCGGCGGATGGTGGCCGAATCGTCGAGGTCGCGCGAGTCGACGACGCGGGTCTCCCGCTCGCCGCATTGGGGGCAGCGCATCGCACTCCTGTCGGCTGACACCACTAGGGATAGTGGTATGGGGCGAGGATACCACTAGATGGTGTGGTCCGGTGCAGTCTCAGGCGCTTCGGCGACCGGCTCGCTGGGTGGCTTCCTCGCCCTCCAGGTCCTGGGCTTCAAGCGCGTACCGGGCGATCGCCTCGCGGGCGTGGATCAGGTTGAGATAGCCGCGTTTGATCGAGGTTTGCGCCTCGAGTTCGCGCGGGCCGCGGCGGGCCATGACCAGGATGGTCGCGCCATGCTCGACCATCCCGAGGGCCCGCTGTGCCCGCTCCAGTTCGGCGACCAGCTCGGCCTGGATCGGCTGGGCGGCGCGTGGCCCGTGGAGGGCGCGCGCCTCGTCGGTGTAGCGCTCGACGGCATCGGTGGCGGCGACGATCGTGTCGCCGATCGTGTCGGGACCGACCGTGCGGCGGCGCACGGCATCGATCTGGCCCGCGGCGCCGCCGAGCGAGACGTCGACCCGGGCCGCGAGATCCTTGACCGCACCCTTGAACCCTTCGAGTTCCCGGGTCCTGGCGACGATCCTGCCGGTCCCGCGCAGGACGACGGCGAGGCCGGCCGCGAGGGCGATGAACGCCGCGATCGGCAGCAGGATGGCGAGTTCCATGCGGTCCCGACCCGGCCGTGCGCTCAGCCCGACCGGGCGCGCAGGCGGTCGACGAGCGCGGCGCCGACCTCGAACAGGTCGCCGACCACGAACAGGTCCGCGAATTCCGCGATCGGGGCGTCGGCGTCGCGGTTGACCGCGACGATCGCGCCAGACGTTCGCATCCCGACCTTGTGCTGGATGGCGCCGCTGATCCCGAGCGCGAGGTAGAGCTCGGGCTTCACGATCTTGCCGGTCTGGCCGATCTGCTGGCTGTACGGGATCCAGCCCGAAATCGACCGCGGCCCGCGTGGCCCCGACCGCGCCGCCGAGCGCGTCGGCGAGCTGCTCGACGATCGCGAAGCCGTCCGGGCCACCGACCCCGCGACCGCCGGCCACGATGATCCGCGCCTCCTCGATCGGGGCGGCCGCGCCGGCCTCACTGACGCGGTCGATGACGCGGACCGCGGGGAGTGGCGAGGCGTCGGCGACGGCCGCGGCCTCCACCCGGCCCGGCGGAGGCCGCCGGAACCGCGGTCGTGACGTTCGGGCGGACCGTGATGATGCCGCGCCCCGCGGTGAACCCCGATGTCGTGGTCAGCTTGCCGCCGAACACGCTCATGTCGACGACCGGACCGCCGTCGCCCCAGGTGACCGCCGTGGCGTTGACCAGGACGCCCAGACCGGTGAGTGCCGAGAGGGCCCCGGCGAGATCGCGGCCGTCCGCCCCGGCCCCGACGAAGATCGCATCGGGCGTCTCGGTCGCGAGGAGGCCCGCGAGGCGGCCGGCGGCTACCGCGGACCAGGCGTGCTCGGCGGCCGTCGGCTCCGTGACGGTCCGGACGACCGGCAGGTAGGTGGCAAGGTCCGTGGCGGCGGCCGCAGGATCGGCCGCGACGACGATCCCCTCGACGCCCCGTCCCGTGGCCGCGCCCAAGCTCGCGCGCCAGCGTCGCCGCCTCGGCGCTGATGTTGGCCAGCCCGCCATCCGGTCCCGGCTCCGCGATGACCCATAGCACGCTCATCAGATGATCCGCCGCTCGACGAGGAAGTCGACGATCCGCGCGGCACCCTCGTCCGGCGTCCCGCGGACGATCTCCGTGGCGCCGCGCGCCGGCGGCTCCGGCTGTCGAGGACCGTGGTGGTCGCCACGGCACCGCCCACCCCGGCAGCATCCACGCCCAGGTCCGCCAGCGATCGCGTGACGATCTCCTTGCCGCGCGCGGCCATGATCCCCTTGAGCGATGGGTAGCGCGGCTCGCCAAGCGCCTGGGTCCCGCTGATGACGACCGGGAACGGCGCCTCCAGCAGGTCGTAGCCGGTCGCGCTGATGCGCCGGACGCGCACGCTCCGCGTCGACAGATCGGGTTCGATCCGCGCGGCCGACGAGAGATACGGCAGCCCGAGATGAGCGGCCACCGCCGCCGGCACGATCCCGCCGACGCCGTCGGAGGCGTCGACGCCCGCGAACACCATGTCGAATTCGAGCGTCCGAAGCGCCGCCGCCAGGACCTTCGCGGTCGAGACCGCGCATGAGCCGCCCAGCGCCGGGTCGGTCACGTGGACGCCTCGATGCGCGCCCATCGCCAGCGCCTTGCGCAGCGTCTCGGGGGCGTTCGGTCGGCGCCATCGACAGGAGGGTGATCTCGCCCTCGACCGCCGACGCCTCGACGAGCTTCAGGGCCGCCTCGAGGACGTATTCGTCGTTGCCGTTGACGACGGCCGGCACGGCGGCACGGTCCAGCCGGCTATCCGGGCCGAGGCGTTCGCCCGCGGACGCGGGGTCCGGGACGGGTTTCACGAGAACGACGATGCGCACGAAGCCGAGGTACCCTCCCTGCGCGCGCTCAGTCGCCTTTGCCGAGCAATGCCCGCGCCACGACCAGCCGCTGGATCTGTTGCGTTCCTTCGTAGAGCTGGGTGATCTTCGCGTCGCGCATCATCCGCTCGACCGGGAACTCATCGATATAGCCGTAACCGCCCAGGACTTGCACCGCATCGGTCGTGACTCGCATCGCGGCATCCCCGGCCACGAGTTTACACATCGCCGCCCAGCGGCTGGCGTCGGGCGATCCGGTGTCGATCTCGACGCACGCCTTGTAGAGGAGCTGACGGGCGGCCTCCGTGGCGGCATCCATGTCGGCGAGGAGTGCGCTGACCATCTGGTGATCGCCGATCCGCTTGCCGAACTGGCGGCGCTCCTTGGCGTATGCGGTGGCCGCCTCCAGGGCGCCCTGGGCGATCCCGACCGCCTGTGCGGCGATCCCCGGCCGACTCCGGTCGAAGGTGCCCATCGCGAGGCTGAACCCGTCGCCCTCGTCCCCGACGAGGTTAGCCGCCGGGACGCGCACGCCATCGAAGGCGAGCTCCGCGGTCGGGCTGCCACGCAGGCCCATCTTGTGTTCGACACGAGCGACCGCGAAGCCGGGGGTCGGGACCTCGACCATGAAGCACGACAGGTGGCGATGCTTGCGCGCGGCCGGGTCGGTGACGGCGAAGACCGTGATCACGTCCGCCACCGAACCCTGGCTGATGAACCGCTTCGAACCGGTGATGACGTACTCGTCGCCGTCGCGGACGGCTCGGGTTCGGATGGCCGCCGCGTCCGAGCCGGCGTCGGCTTCGGTCAAGGCGAAGGCCACGAGCTGCTCCCCGGACGCCAGCTTCGGGATGAAGCGCGCTTTCTGTGCTTCCGTACCAGCCATCAAGAGGGGCAGCGCCCCCAGCCCGTGGACCGCGAGGATGAGGCCGGTCGTGGCACAGGCGCGGCTCAGCTGCTCGATCGCCAGGCACAGCGTGAGCAGCTCCCCACCGAGCCCGCCGTACTCCGCGGGGAACGGCAGCGCAAGGATGTCCTGGGCCGCAAGGAGCTGACGGATGTCCTGGGGGAACTCGCCGGTCCGATCGATGTCGGCGGCTCGCGGCGCGACTCGCTCGTCGGCGAGGGTGCGGACGGCGTCGCGGAGGAGCACTTGCTCCTCGGTCAGTCGATACGTAGGCGGCGTCGACTCGGTCACCATCGGCATCCTAGCAGTGCGCCTCCCGCGCGGAGACCGGGGTCAGCCGACCGGGGTCGGTCAACCGCGGTCGGCGGTGTGCTCCACGAGCCGGATGCGAGCGATCTCGGTGATGAGGTCGGTCGGGATCGGCCGGCTGGCGGGGAAGCGGATCGTGCCCTTGCCCGCCAGGTAGGGCGTCAGCCGATCGCCGAGCCCGGTCACCACGGCGTCGCTGGCCGGGAACAGGCTGTAGTGGTTCTTGAAGGCGTCGTAGGAGACCAGGAAGCGGCCGTCCGGACTCCGGAACGCCGGCATCTTGTAAGCGATCGTCTCGGTCGCATCATCCTCGGTCACGACCGCCTTGATCGCCCCTCGGATCTCCTCCATCCCGGCGCGCCGATCGGTGGCCAGGGTCGCCAGGTACTCGTCGACGGTGGTGGGTTCGGCCATGCCGGCATCTTCCCACGCCCGTCGTGTCGCAGGTAGAGTCCGACCGATGGACCGCGACGACCCGGCCTGGAAAGGGCAACGCGACTACAGCCGGCGCCTGCTCAGGGTCTACGACCCGCTCGTTGTCGGCTTTGCAGCCAGGTTCGTGTGGCATAGCCCGACGTCCCGGCTGGTCGACGGCTATCGCCAGCACATCCGCGACCGGCACCTCGATGTCGGTCCGGGGACGGGCTACTTCATCGACCACTCCGGGCTCGCCGACGGCAGCGAGGTGACGATCCTCGACCCGAACCCGGACGTCCTCGAGTACGCCTCCTGGCGCCTGCGCCGGCTCAGGGTCACCGCCGTTGAAGCGGACGTCCTGAAGCCGTTGCCTGTTGATGGACCGTTTGACTCGGCCGCGCTGCACGCCGTGATCCACTGCCTTCCGGGACCGATAGGGCGCAAGGCGCCGGCCGTCGCCAACATCGCTGCCGTCCTGGCCCCGACCGGGGTGCTCTTCGGGGCGACGGTCCTTGGGCGATCGGGGAATCACTCGTGGCTGGCCCGCCGCTACCTGTGGGCCTTCAATCGGCAGGGCGGCTTCGACAACCTCGACGACACCGAGGACGGTCTCCGCGAGATCCTCGCGGCATCGTTCGAGCACGTGGACCTCGAAGTCGTCGGCTCGATGGCGATCTTCGCCGCCACGAACCCGCGCCACTCATCCGCCAACCCAACCTAGGAGCCCGTCATGCCTGACGTGCGGACCAGCACGCCACCGAACACACCGACCCCGATCGGACCCTACAGCCACATCGCGCGGGTCGACCGGCTGATCACCATCGGCGGGACCGCCGGGATCGATCCCGCGACGGGCGAGCTTGCCGGTCGGGACGTCGAGTCGCAGACGGCGCAGATCCTCGAGAACTTCTCGGTGATGCTCGACTCCGTCGGCTCCGACCTGGACCACGTCGTCCACGTCAACGTCTTCCTGAAGGAGATGAGCGACTTCGACGCGATGAACGTCGCCTACATCGAGAAGATGGGCGCCCATCGACCGGCGAGGACGGTGATCGGCGTCAACGAGCTCCCGAAGCCCGGCGTGCTCCTCACGATGAACTTGACCGCCACCACCAGGGACTGATCGAGTGCCGTGTCCCTTGACAACGACTAGGGCCGGGTACACGGTTTGACGAGATGACTGGACGACCGAATCCTGCGATCTCGGGCGACGCGATCCTCAAGGCCCTGGCTCCGGATGGTCCGGCAGGTAAGAGCGACACGCAGAGGGCGCTCGACGAGGCCGAGCTGCGCGAATTCGAGCATGCCGAGTACTACGGCCAAACGCCGGCCATCGGTGAGGCCATCGCGACCACGACGAAACCTCGGCGGACCATCCTCGACCGACTACTCCGTCGGCGAGCGTAGCAACGCCTTAGAGCGCCTCGGTCCCGCCGCTGGCCGAGAACAGAGCCAGCATCACGATCACCAGGATGATGATCATCGCCTCGATCCCGGCGATCCCGACCGAAAGGATCAGGGCGATTCGAAGCCCCAGATTCCGTCGGAGCGACGGAACGGCCAACCACACGATCACGGCGATCAGGGCGACCAGCGGCGGCAGGACGATCAGCCAGACAGGAACACCCAACACGTCGCCCACGCCGACGAGGATACGTCCCTAGCCCGCTCACGCGAGCACTGTGCGCGGACGTTCGCCTCAGACCCCTAGCCGGTGGTCTGGATCTTCCAGTACGAGTCCTTCTTGATGACCTTGCCATCGCGAAGGGTCCACAGATCGCAGCCCCGGACTTCGATCCGCTGGCCATCGGTGGTCGTTCCGGACAAGGTCCACTCGGACGCCCCGCGGTCACCGTCGACGAAGTGCTCATCCTGCTGGTATCGGATGTCGGGGATCCCGGAGAAGCGCGCGGCGAACGCCTCGCGGACCGCATCCGAGCCGACGAACCGGGTACCCCATGCGTCCACGCCCCGCGGGCCCACGAAGACTGCGTCGTCAGCGAAGTGGGCCATGATGCCGTCGAGGTCGTGCTCGTCGAATGCCCTCGCGATCGACTTGAGCATCCGCATCGCGTCGTCGTGATCCAATCACTTGCCTCCCCTAGATCACCGGCAGCTGCCGCTCCACCGGCACGGACGCGATCCGAGCCGCCAACACCTCGCTGATGTCCATCGCGTTGACCGCGGTCCCGCCATCCGCGGCGGCCAGCCCGTCCGACAGCATGACCATGCAGAACGGGCATGACGTGGCGACCGTCTCGGCGCCGGTGGCCAGGACCTGGCGCGTCCGCTCCTCGTTGATCCGGGTGCCGCGGGTCTCCTCCATCCACATGCGGCCGCCGCCGGCGCCGCAGCAGAACGTCGACTTGCCGGACTTCTCCATCTCGGTGATCGACACGCCCGCCGCGCCCAGCACGTCCCGCGGGGCGGCGATGACATTGTTGTAGCGCGCCAGATAGCACGAGTCGTGGACGGTGACGCTCCCCGGTCGATGGTCGCCGGTCTCCGAGCCCGCGTCCTCCGGGACCGTCGCAAGCCGCCCCGACGACACCAGGTCGGCCAGGAACTGCGAGTGGTGGACGACCTTGTAGTGCCCGTCGAGCTGTCCGTACTCGTTGCCCAGCGTGTTGAAGCAGTGCGGGCAGGCGGTCACGATCGTCCGCTCCCCCATCCCGTAGCGGTCGAGCGTCTCGACGTTGCCCATCGCCAGCATCTGGAAGACGTAGTCGTTGCCCATCCGCCGCGCCGGGTCGCCGGTGCACGACTCCTCCTGGCCGAGGATCGCGAAGCGCACGCCGGCCGCGTGCAGGCACGTCGCGACCGCCCGCGCCACCTTCTGGTTGCGGGTGTCGAACGCCGCCGCACAACCGACCCAATACAGCACGTCGAGCTCGCCCAGTCGGCCCTCCGCCGCCATCGACGCCACCGTCGGGACCTCGAACTCGAGCGGCTTGGTCCAGTCGAGCCGCGCCGACGCCGGCTGGCCCCACGGGTTGCCCTGGTTCTCCATCGATCGGAAGGCCGTCGTCAGCTCGCTCGGGAACCGGCTCTCCTCGAGCACGAGGTTCCGCCGCAGCCCGACGATCTTGTCGACGTGCTCGATGAGCACCGGGCAGGCCTCGACGCACGCCCCGCAGGTCACGCAGTCCCAGACCGCGTCGTACGGGATGGCGTCGTCGACGATCGGTTTCGCCAGCGCCGCCGCCGAGACCTTCGTGTCCTCCAGCCCGTAGGTTTCGCGCACGATCGGCGAGTTCGGGATGATGTCGATCCCGTGCTCGGCATCCACCGCCATGTGGCGGATGCCCATGATCATCTCCTTGGGGTTGAGCGGCTTCCCGGTGTTGTAGGCCGGGCAGGCCTCCTGGCAGCGACCGCATTCGGTGCAGGTGAAGCCGTCGAGCAGGTCCTTCCAGCCGAGGTCCTGGAGGGTCTTGAGCCCGAACGTCGCGTTCTCGTCCTCGAGATCGAGCTTGGGCAGCTCCCCGCGCGGCGCCAGCTTGCGGAAGAAGATGTTCGGGAAGGCGGTCGCGATGTGGAGGTGCTTGCTGAACGGCAGGTAGCACAGGAACGCCGCGACCAGCGCGATGTGGCCCCACCACAGGAGCGCGAACATGTCCTCCAGGATCGCGTCGGGCACGTTCTGGAGCGGGATGGCGAGGGCGTTGGCCACGAACGCGCCCGGGATGTCGCCGTGGGCCGCGACCTCGAAGACCTGCGCGAACAGCTCGGTGGCGACGACCCCACCGATCATCCCGAGGATGATCAGCGCGTCGCGGTTGAACGTCAGGCGGCGCGGCTTGCTGATCAGCCGGCGGTAGTACGCCCAGCCGATCGAGAACAGGACGATGCAGGCGACGACGTTCTGCATCGCCATGATCAGCGCCCACAGCAGGCCGTCGAGCGGGATCGACAGGATCTCCTGGATGATCCCGCCGGTGACGATGTTCGCCGTGCCGATCGTCAGCAGGACGAAGCCCCAGAAGATGCCGGCGTGCATCACGGCGGCGCCCGGGTCCTTGAACATCTTCGACTGGATGAACGCGTACTGGACGAGGCTGACGACCCGGACCGGCACGTTCGCGAACGGCCTGTCCGGCCGGGCGACCGCGAAGACCCGGAGGTGGCGGGCCATCGCGAGGAGGAAGAACGCGGCCGCGCCCCAGAAGACGAAGAAGACGAGCGGGTAGAACGGGACCGTGGCGAACGTGTCGAACATCGCGCGCGCTAGCCTCCCTCGGGCGTGATCGCGTGATCGTACGGTCCGGCGAGGGTCTCGAGGGCGTGATCCAGCACCGGGACGATGGCCTCGAGCGACTCGAGGGCGCCCTTCGGGCTGCCGGGGAGGTTGACGATGAGGCATCGACCCCGGACGCCGACGACGCCGCGCGACAGGTCGGCGTAGGGGGTCGAGGTGCGCCCGACGGCGCGCATCGCCTCGGCGAGCCCGGGGACTTCGTAGTCGACGACGGCCTGGGTGGCCTGGGGGGTCACGTCACGGGGCGTCAGCCCTGTGCCGCCGGTCGTCACGACGAGCGGGTGGCGCGCGGCGCCGTCGATGAGGGCGGCTTCGATCGCGGGGCGGTCATCGGGGACGACGAGGCGCTCGACCACGTAGCCGAGGGCGGTCAAGCGTGCCCCGACACGGTCGCCCGATTCGTCCTCGCGGACGCCCGCGGCGGCGCCGTCGCTGGCGGTGATGACCAGGGCGGAGCGCGTCACCCAGGCCCCTTGCGCTTCGACCCCACGCGACCGGCGACGCGGGAACCCGGGCGAGGCTTCGTGTGCACCTCGGGGGGCGCCTGGCGGACCCAGGTCCCGCTCTTGCCGCCGGTCTTGGAGACAAGCCGAAGCCCCCGGATCTCGACGCCGCGCTCAACGCCCTTGACCATGTCGTAGACGGTCAGCGCGGCGACCGACGCGGCGGTCATCGCCTCCATCTCCACCCCGGTCTGGCCGGTCGTGGCGGCCTCGGCACGGATGCGGAGGACGCCGGCGGCGCGGTCCGGGGTGATCGCCACGCTCAGGTCGGTCAGCGCGAGCGGATGGCAGAGCGGGATGAGGTCGCTGGTCCGCTTGCCGCCCATCACGCCGGCGAGTTCCGCCACGCCCAGGACGTCCCCTTTGCTGCCACCCCCGTCGATCACGAGGCTCATCGTCTCGGGCGAGACGGCGACCAGGGCTTCGGCGACGGCGCGGCGCGCGGTCATCGGCTTGTCGGAGACATCGACCATCCGCGGCCGGCCGGCCCGGTCGACGTGGGAGAGCCGCCGCCGTTCGGCCCGCGGCTGCGGTCTCGATTCCATGAGGTCCTCCGGAGTCTGGGCGATCGCGTCAGGCACGCATCATGACGCGCCGGATCACCCGCGGTCGAGCCACCAGAGCGCGACCTCGGCGCCGGCGGGGAGCGAATCGTCGGCCTCGGGGATGACCGCCAGAGCGTCCGCGGCCGCCAGGGCGGAGATGACGTGGCTCCCCTGCCCGCCCGCGAGGTGGACGGGGACGCGGCCCCTGGCGTCGCGGATCGGGGCGCCGGTCGCGTCGCGATCGACCTCGACCCGGATGAACGCGCGCCGACCATGGCTCTTCTCGACGGGCTCGCCGAGGACCGCGCGATCGACCGGCCGGAGGAGGTCGGTGCGGCCGGCGAGGCTGCGGATGGCGGGGCGCACGAAGAGTTCGAAGGTGACCGCGGACGAGACGGGGTTCCCGGGAAGCCCGAACAGCAGGACCGGGGCGCCGCCGGTGGGCCGCGTCGCGACGCCGAAGGCGAACGGCTTGCCGGGCTGGACCGCGACGCGCCAGAGGTCGATCCGGCCGATCGATTCGATGGCGGTCTTGACGACGTCGTACGGCCCGACCGAGACGCCGCCCGAGACGATCAGGGCGTCTGCGCCTTCGTCGAGGCCTCGGCGGAGGCGGGTCAGGACGTCGTCGAGGTCGTCGGTGGCGATCCCGAGGTCGATCGGTTCGCCGCCCGCGGCGGTCACCAGCGCACGAAGGCCCGGGCCGTTCGCATCTGGGATCCCGGCCGGACCGAGCGGCTGGCCGGGGGCGCGGACCTCGTCGCCCGTTGCGAGGACGGCGACGCGTGGCCGGCGATGGACAAGCAGTTCGCTGACGCCGGCTCCCGCGACCAGGGTGACAGCGGCCGCGGTCATCGCGGTCCCAGGTCTGAGCAGGACGGCGCCGGCGGTCAGGTCGCTGCCGGCGGCACGGACGGAACCGCCCAGCGGGACCCGTTCGTGGACGAGGCAGGCCGCCGGCAGCGGGCCGGTGGCGTCGCGGCCGCGTGGGCCGAGGCGCCGCGCGGCATCGAGCGGAGTCGTCGCCTCGACCGGCACGACGGCATCGGCGCCATCGGGGAGGCGGGCGCCGGTCGCGATCCGGGCCGCGGTGCCGGGGCCGACGACCACGTCCGGAGCCGCACCCGCCGCGATGTCGCCGATGATCTGGATCTCGACCGGGGTCGCCTCGCCTGCGCCGCTCGTGTCGGCGGCCCGGATCGCATACCCGTCCATCGCGGAGTTCGGCCATGGCGGCAGGGAGACGGCGGCGGTGACGGTCTCGGCCGTGACGCGAGAGAGCGCGTCCGCGGCGGCCACCCGTTCGGTGTCGACCGGTTCCGCGACGGCCAGGATGGCATCCCGTGCCGCCTCCACGGAGAGCAGCCCGGGCGCGATCGGTGCGCTCACGCGGTTCGTTCCGCTACCGGCAGCAAGTCCGGCGGGCGGTCGACCACGTCGGCGTGATGTCGCATCCGCCGACCGGCCACGTACGCCGTCGCCAGCGAGATCGCGATGATGACGACACCGGCGGCGATCGCCGTCTCCTGCCAGAACTGGAACGGGAAGAGCTGGACGAGGCGGTCGGTCGTCGGGTCGAACAGGTACGACCCGGCCGGGAAGAAGACCTTGTGGAAGATCTCGAATAGCTGGTCGAAGGCGAGCAGCCCGACCACGCCGACGATGACCACCCCGACCGTCAATCCTTGCGCACCGCGCCGGACCGCCTGCCAGGTCCTGACCCGATCCGGCCGCCAGCTCGCGAATACAAGCAGCAGCAGCGAGATCGAAGCGAGGATCCAGAGCCCGCGAAAGACCGTCCGGACGTCGGCCATGTGCGCCTGCTCGCGTTCGGTCAGGACGGGCGCTCCGTTGATCTCGACGTCGAAGTCGCCGCCGAAGACGAGGTCGGCCAGGATCGCGTCGGTGGCGGTTCGAAGCTCCTCGGGCGTGAAGCCGGTCCAGGCCGCGGCCCCCGATCGTCCCTGCTCGAAGGCGATCCACTGGGGCGTCAGGAACGGCAGGATCCCGGCCGCGACGATGACGATCGCGGTAGCCAGGGCGATCAGGAAGAACGTGACACGGCGCTTCACCTGGTCATCCTAGCCCGTTCGCGCGCGGAGGCCGGTCGAGGACGGCCTATTCGTCTTCGAGGGTCTTGGCCTGGTCCCACCAACCCTCGAGGGTGAGGTCGCTGGGCGGGTCCACGCCCAGCTCGCCGGAGGCGCGATGGACCCGTTCCCGGAACGTGGGCAGGTCAACGTCCAGGATCGCGCGGAGCCCTTCGATGCGGGCCTGGATCATCAGCTGATGCTCGGCCGGCCCGAAACTTGCCAGATTGAGCATCAGCGCCTCATCGCGCCACATCAGGACGTCGGTCGTATCCGCGGCGACCTGGTCCGCGAGGGTCTGGCGACGCGTCGGCGTCTCCGACACCTCGAGCAGCAGCCCGGTCGTGAAGATCCCCTGGTGATCGAGCCGCTCGATGTGGGCGGGCTCGATGCGGGTCAGTTCGTAGATCGGTGGCATGGGGGGATGATGCCATGCGCCCGACCCTTCTCGCCCGACGCTCGCCCGGTAACGGCGGGACGCACGGGGCCATGCGTCTCAGGCATGAGAATCACGTTCTACGCGCTTGGCCGTGGGCAGGATTCGTCAGATAACGGGGGTGGCCACGCTCGTCCGGGGCGATTTCCATGAGTGGGATGCATGCGCGGCCGCCCGGCGAGGATCGTCAGGCGCTCTTCCGCGTCCAGGCCAGCGGCTTGATCGGCCGACCCGCCCTCGATTCCTCGATCAATGCGGCGATCCGACGTTCCCGGGTCGACACCTGGCGGGCGCTGGCCACCCAGTGGAGGGCCGCCTTGCGATACGACGGCGGGCGCGATTCCCAATCCTCCCAGGCATCGGGATCCGCCTGGAAGAGCTCCAGCTCCTCATCGGTCAGCGCCTCGACCGGCCGCTCATACGAGTAGATCCCGGTCCGGGCGACCGTCCGGGCCTCGAAGGCGCGCGTCCCGGCCGGACGCATCCGACCCTGCGACGTGAGGACCGCGATCCGCGCCACGTTGAAGGCACTCCAGGTCGACCCCTTGCGACGCGGCGTGAACCGCTGGACGTGGCTGACGTCGTCCAATCGGCGCACGACCCCGTCGATCCAGCCCACGCACAGCGCCTCGTCCACCGCCTCGGACCAGGTCACACTCGGGCGCCTCGACCCCTTCTTGAAGTACCCGAGCCAGAGTTCACTGACCATCGCGTGGTTCTCGTCGAACCAAGCCTGCAGCTCCGACGCCGTGGCGAAGAACTGCACGTCGTGGGGCTCGGTCATGGCTCTCAGATGGAATCTCCTACCTGCGACAAGATGTCGCGGATCTGGGGGCCAAGCATGAACAGCAGGACGATCAACAGGATGATCGGGATCGCGATCAGGAGCAGGCAGCCGATGATCGCCGCGCCCGATCCACCCGGCGCCGGCTGCACGACCACCGAGCCAGCCCACCGGTCGTGAAGTCCCTGGCGAAGAGGGTGGCTGGCCGACGTGATCAGCAGGATGATCTCCCAGATGAGGCTTATGAAGCTTCCGAGAAACGGGATGTACCCAAGCAGCTGAGGCAGGCCACTGAGGCCGAACCAGCGGGTGACCGCCGAATTCATCGAAAGCGTCCCACCGTCGACCGAGCGAAGGACCCGCACCTTGATCAGGCGCATCCCGATGGTGGCCTGCCACGGACTCCGCCAGAAGGCGACGAAGTAGATCGCGTCGACGAGCAGGAAGACGACGCTTGCCACGAGCCAGCCCGTCGTCGGCACAAAGGCATCCGTCAGGCTGCCACCACGGAACCGTCCGAGTGTCCAGAAGATCACAAGGCTGGCGATGGCAAGGAGCGCGTAGTCGATGAAATACGCCACCAGCCGAGAGAACACCCCGGCGATGACCCAACCCTCGCCCATGGACACGGCGGCCGTTGCTGCCGGTGGGGCCCAGGCGACCTCCGGCCCGCTTGGCGCGGCGCCCGACGCCGCCGGCTGATCAGTCGCAGCCCAGCCGACGGGCGCCGCGGAGATCAGACCTTGTGGCGGAGTGGTGGGAGTGGACTCGGGAGCAGGCTCCGGGACCGGCGGTTCGGCCGACGGGGTCACTGGAACCGGGGATGTCGGCGCCGCGGGATCGGGGGGCGGGTCACCGCCCGGCGTCTGCCAGCTCATCGGCCTCCAGCTCGTGGTGGTCAACGTCATGGTAGCCGAGCGGCGGCTCGCCGACCTCGCCGATTCGACGCCACCGCGATCGCCGACCAAACGCGGCCGCCCCGACCGGCGTCGGTACGGTCATGAAGTACAACGCAGCGCTCAGTTCGACGGCCGACACCCCGGACTGGGAGATCGAGGACCTCACCGAGATCCAGCACGTGGGCGGCGCGACCTGGTCGAACCGCTGGCTGGGGGTCGTCATCGCGATCGCGGTCGCCATCGTCGGGTTCGGCTTCGTCGGCCATTGGTCGACCGGTGTTCAGACACCGCGCGCGCGAGCGCTCGAGCCGGCACACGATCCGGGAGCGGTCGACGGCGGCGAGCCGTCCACCTCATCCGACTCGCAGGCGCCCTTCGAACTCACATCTCCCGCGGCCGGTACCCGCCTCGAAGGCGGACTCGTCGAGGTCCACGGGATCGCGGCGCGGCCGCTTGGCTCGGTCCACATGGCCATCTGGCTGGGTGATGTCGTCCTCGGCTGGACGAACGTGGACGTACCGTCGGCCGGACCAGTCACCGCCTCGATCCGCGTGTTTGCGCCGCCGTTCACAGCCCCGGTCGAGCTTCGGATCGACAGCGGGACGACCGGCTCTGGCGAAGGACTTGCCACGGTCGTCGCGTTCCGCCTACATGCCGCGTCCTCGGTCGGCCTCTGGCGAACGAGGGTCGAACCCGCCCCGGCGGGGACAACGGTTCGTGTCGAGGGGTTCGGCAGCGTGTCGACCGAAGATCTGGAGATCACGGTCCGAGCGGCCGACGACCGCGTCCTCGCCACCTCAACGCCCTCGATCGGGCAGGAGGACGGGCGCCCGGGCTCCTTCGGCGGAGGATTGCTCGGCCTCGGCAGCTTCACGGCCAAGATCACACTGGCCGGTCCCCTGCCGTCGGGCCGCCTCACCCTGTTCCTGACCTGGCGCGACCGCCCCGGTGACGATCCTCGCGAGATCAGCGTCGTCCTCCGAGAATCGAGCAAACCTGGCGCCCTTCCGTAGCGTCGAGCACTATGACGTACATCGGAGGGCTCTTGGCCCAGGTGGTCGCGACCAAGCCCGCGCAGGTCGGCTCCAGCGAGACGACCCTAGTTGCACGCGCGCAGGCGGGCGACACGCTCGCGTTCGAGGCCCTCGTCGCGCCGCGGCTGGATCGGCTGCTGCGCCTGTCATTGTCGATCCTCTCGAACGACGCCGACGCTTCCGACGCGGTCCAGGAGGCCTGTCTCCATGCCTGGCGGGAACTGCCAAGGCTGCGCGAGCCGGAACGGTTCGAGGCGTGGCTGTGGCGGATCGCCATCAACGCATGTCGGAGCAGGCTGCGGGCGCGGCGCCGAACGACGATTCGCGAGATCGCCGTCGATGCGATGCCGGCCGGACGGGAACTCGTCCATCCCGGCCACCCACTCGGCGACGACCTGTCCGAGACGGACCTCGTCCAACGCGCCTTCCGGCGCCTCGACTCCGACAAGCGGACGATCCTCGTCCTGCATCACGTCGAAGGGCGATCCGTGATCGACATCGCGGCCCTCCTGTCGATCCCCGAGGGAACAGCGAAATGGCGCCTCTTCTCCGCGCGTCAAGCGCTGGAGCGGGCGCTCAAGGCGGAACGACGATGAATGACGATCGATCGCCAGTCCTGACAGACCGCCTCATCCGGTCGGCGCTGACCATCGAGTCGCCGTCCGGGTTCGCCGACGTGCAAGGTCGCCGGCTGAGCGTCGCGCTCGCGGCGACCCCGCAACGGCGCAGGCCCGTGTTCGCCTGGCGGTGGACGGTCGGTCTGCCGAGCATCGACCCTTCGGCCTCGCCGAGCCGCTGGCAGCGAGCCGGTCTCGTGGTTGCGGTCGGCCTTCTTCTGGCACTGATGGTCGGCGTCCTGGCACTGGTCGGGAGCAGGCCTCGGCTGCCGGCGCCATTCGGATTGGCCAGGCCGGGCCTCATCGCGTTCGATGCCGGCGGCGACATCTTCGTCTCGAATGCCGACGGCACCGGCCGCCGACAGATGACGTCGGGATCGGCGACCGATCTTCAGCCGATCTGGGCGCCCGATGGCACGAGGGTGGCATACGTATCGCTGATCCACTCTGCGACGATCGAGACCCCACCGACGGAAGAGTTCGTCGTCATGGCCGCAGACGGCACGCGTCGCACGGTCATCACCTCGAAGTCGGGCGTTTGGTCAGCCTTCGACGACCCGAGCCACTATGGGTCGGGTCCCTCCTGGTCCCCCGATGGCAGCCAGCTGGTCTACGCCGGCCAGTTCGGTGCCATCCAGCGGATCTTCGTGACTCGCGCTGATGGAACAGGTTCGTGGATGATCGGTGACGACGCGTTGGAGGGTCAGGATCCGGCATGGGCGCCGGATGGAGAACGTATCGCGTTCCGAGGCTGGACCGATGACAGTGATCGGGCCCTGTACATCATGAACGTCGACGGTTCCAACGTTCGCCGCCTCATCGGACTGACCGAGTCGGCGGGGCCGTTGAGCTGGTCACCCGACGGAGTGTTGATCGCCTTCCTGACACGGTCGGAGACCCTCGATCAGGAGCTCTGGGTCGTCAATGTGGAGGATGGGCTGGCGCGGCGGATCTCGAATGCGACCGATCACAGCGACTTCCCCACCTGGTCGCCGGACGGACGCTGGCTCGCCTTCTTCACGACGCCGGAGGGGTACCGCTCGGACGGCCAGTTCGAGATCATCAGGCCGGATGGCTCGGGCAAGACCGTGTTCGCGCCGCTGGTCGCGAGTGGGCCGGCCTGGTCGCCGGATGGAACGAAACTGGTCGGGACCGCCTACGACGATGCCGCGGTTTCGTTCCAGGATTCGATCATCATCATCGACATCGCCGATGGCACGTCGGTCGCCCTCCCGCCGCGCGAGTCGCCCGACGAGGGCGGCAACCTCGTCAAAGGAATGGCCAGCTGGCAGCGCCTCGCCAACTGAGTTCGCGCGCGACCGTGCGATATGCAGCACAGGCATCAGATTCGGCTCTGGCACGCTCGGCAGACCGCAGAAACGTCAGAATCAGGGTACGGCCACGCTCACTCGAGCCGATTCGTATGCCTGGGGTGCATGCCGACCGCACAAGGAGCCGCCAAGGCCGCATGGCTGACGCTGACCGATAGGACTGGAGGAGCGAACTGCGCACCGACGACGGACTGCTCGTGGTGGGGGCGGACGAAGGACTCGCCGGCCCAGGAGACATCGTGGTCAAGCTCCAGGCGACGGAGACCGATGGCCGGTGGGGCGTTGCCGTCGTGAGCGGAGTCCCGGGCGAGGGCGGCCGGACCCACGTCCATGAAGGTGAGCCCGAAGGGTTCTTCGTCCTCGAGGGTGAGATCGAGCTCCTCGGCGCCTCGTCACGCACGCGGATCGCAACAGGCACGTTCGTCCTCGTCCCGCCCGATACCGAGCACGGCCTCCGGATCGTCGGGTCGGGCCCGGCCCGCTGGCTTGCGATCTGGCCGGCGGCGCTAGACGGGCTGGTCGAAGAGATGCTGACCATCGACCAGGACGACAAGGTCGCCGCCGCCCGAGTGCGGAAGCGACACGGCATCCTGCCAGGACGTGACCGCGGCGCCGGCTGAGAACGGTTTGGCGCGCCACAGAGTCTATTTGGTGTGATGCTTGCCACAGCGAGCGGCCGCACGGTTCTCTGGACGGAGGGTCCGCTGGCCAACAGGGACGAGTTCGACGCCGCCCAACGAGTCCTTCGTCTCGCCGACGGAGAGCTTGATCGTGCCTACCGCCTGGCGGGCTTGATCCTGGGCGACCAGTACGAGGCCCAGGACGCGACGCAGGATGCCCTCCTCCGCGCCTGGCGAGCCGCCGGCTCCCTTCGCGACCCCGCGGGGTTCCAGGCCTGGTTCGACCGGATCCTCGTCAACGTCTGTCGGGATCGACTCAAGCGTCGCGGTCGGGTCAGGTTCGTGGACATCGACGATGCGACAGCGACCACCGCGATCCGGGACCCGTTCCGGGCCGTCCTTGATCGCGACGAGGTCCTTCGCGCTATCGCCTCCCTCGACCCCGACCTCAGGATCGTCATCCTCCTTCATTACGGGGCGGACCTGACGCTCGAAGGAGTAGCGGAGCGCCTTGGCTGGCCGGTCGGGACCGTCAAGTCAAGGCTCAATCGGGCGCTCGCTGCGATGCGTGGCGGACTGCTGTCGGCTGCCGCCGCCGAGGATCAGCGATGACCGACGACCTCGAAGACCGCCTGCGCGAGGGACTGCACGACGCCCGCTTACCCGAGGCGCCGACGACCCTTCACGCCTACGTCGCGGAACTCGCCGGGCGACCGCCGCAACCGAGCTCGAGGCGGGGCACCCGACGCCCTGCCCTCGTTGCAGCCGTTGCGATGGTGGTCATCGGCCTGGCGGTCGGGACCGTCCTCCTCACCGGTTCGACGCCGATCGTCTCGCCAGCAGTCGTGCCGACCGCTACGTCCGCTGACTCGCCGCGTCCGGCTGCAGGCCTCCGGAGGTTCGAGGCTCCCGGGATCACCTTCGACTACCCCAGTGCCTGGAACGACCAGACGGATGCCACCGACAGTTCGATGCGCCCGGGGATGCGACGCATCGCCGCGCTCACCGACGGCATGACGCTTTGCCCGGGAACGTCGTGGTCGGGGACGGGCAACGCGACACGTGGGACGTGCGACGAGCGTCCGACGAAACCGGGATCGATGGTCCTCTGGGTCGTCGAGTTCGCGAACCAGCCACCGCATCAGCAAGAATCGCCCAACCATCAGACGATCGCCGGCTATCCAGTGTGGGGCGGGCAGATCCAGCAATCCGACGACCCGTACGCGAACATCGGCTGGGGCATCGAGGGGCCAGATCGTGGGCTGTATTACGTCACGGCGAACGCGCCAGTAGCCGAGCTCGCATCGCGCAAGGCGGAGGTCGAGACGATCCTCGGGACGTTGCGTCTGACGCCCTGGTCGATCCCCGAGGAGGCGGTCGATGGACGCGTCCACCTCGCCTTCGAGGAGGGGTTCTCGTTCGACTACCCGGCGGGCTGGAGCGTCTACTACCCGCTGGTCTTCTCGATGCGGGGTGCACCGCTGGTGACTCTGGCCTCGAAGCCGTTGATGGCCCCGCTGGTCGAGTCTCCGTGCCCGTCGGGCGCGCCGAGCCCGTCGTGCCTGCACGACCCGCTGTGGGAGCCGTTCATCCCCGGCGCGTACAGCCAGTCACCCGGCACGATCCTGATCACGTTCAGCCTGGGGGCGGTGCCGGGCATCGACTGGAGCGCGGCTCCAACGACCCTTGCCGGGCAGCCCGCCTACCACTCCTGGGGACCTGCGTCGGGCGGGGGTGCCGACGAGGATGGCTTCTGGTCCGTCCGCCTCGGGGACACGGGACTCGGCATCAATGCGAGCATCATCGGCCCGGACGCCCCGGCACTCCGGGCAACCCTGGATGAGGTGATCGCGAGCGTCAAGATCGATCGGCCAGCCAGCCCCTAGGGACAGGCACGGCTATCCCGGCTCCGGGACCGTGGGCCGGCGACCTACGCAGGGGCCTGGCACACCAGGTCCGTGGGGATCCAACGGCGTGTCATCGCGGCGTAAGAACGCGCGGTCAGCCGGATGTTGGTCGGGGCGGCCGGATTTGAACCGACGACCACCAGTCCCCCAGACTGGTGCGCTACCAGACTGCGCCACGCCCCGACGAACCCGGAGTCTAGCACCCGGGAGGCGGTAAACCCCGGCCACGGCCCGTCTATCCTGTCGCGATGGACATCACGATCCGCGAGGCGACGGGCGACGCCGACCTGGCGCGCGTACTGGCCGTCCGCAACGCGATCGAAGTCGAGCGGCTGAGCGTCGCCGGCCTGCACGCCGAGCGCAGTTCCGCGACCGCCACCCTCGACCTGATGGCCGAGTCTGGCGGCACCGATGTCGGCGCCGGCAGCGTCGCGTGGGGGCCGATGAGCGTCGAATCCAGGAACGTCTTCATCTTCGTCTGGGTCCTGCCCGACCATCGCCACCGCGGGATCGGCGGGCGACTGCTCGACCGCCTGGTGACGTTCTCGCGCGACCATGGGATGGAGCGGATGACGACGCTCGTGTATGCCGACGATCTGGATGCGATCGGCTTCGTCGAGCGGCGTGGATTGCAGGCCGATGGTGGCGGCCAGCTCGGCCGTCTCGACCTGTCCGGGCCACCGATCGACAGAGGCCTCGAGCCACCCGACGGCGTCGAGGTCGCAACACTGGCGGATCGGCCGGACCTCGAACGGGCGGTGTACGACCTCGACATGCTGGTCCACCCGGAGATCCCGTTCCTGACCGGGGAGCCGCTGCCAACGTTCGATACTTGGCGTGCCATGGGACTGGATGACCCGGGCTACCTGCCGGGGCTCTCCCTCCTCGCGATCGAGGATGAACGACTCCTCGGGTCCATCCAGATCTACGACAACGCCGACCAGGTCGTATTCATCGGGATGATCGCCGTCCATCCCGATGCTCGCCGGCGTGGGATCGCCCGCCTTCTCAAGGCCGAGCTGGAACGGCGGGCCAGGACGGCCGGGATCCGCCGGATCGAGACGTTCAACGACGGGACGAACCAGCGGATCCGTGGACTCAACGAATCGCTCGGCTATGTCTACAACCCGCCCTATGTCAAGTTGGCTGGGCCATTGCCAGCACCGCGAGATCCCGCCCCCTCCGACTGACCGTCGGTCCGGCCGCGGTCAGACCGAGTCGCCGACCGTGCTCAGGATCGTGCTGACCTGGCTGCCGATGTAGATGAGGGCGACGATCAACACGAGGAAGCCGACGACTCCGATCAGGATGATGATCAGGCAGGCCGTCACCGGCTGGGCCGGGGCCTCCGTCCATCCTGATGGCCTGGGCTCGCCGGGCTGCGTCCAGCCGGTCGGCGCGACTGGCGCCGGCTCCGGCTCGGGTGCGGCGGGCGCCGGTGCTATGGGTCCCGGCGCTGCGCGCGCGGGCGCGGCGGGCGCGGGCGTGGCGGACGCCGGCGCAGGTTCCGCGGGCGCCCACGGCATTCGGGTGGTCTCGACATCCGGCCGCGGGTCAAGCGGCGGCGGCTGCGGAGACCCCGGCTCCGGGACATGGTCACCGTCAGGGGGTTGCATGGGCGACGCCTCTTCGTCGGGGATGCGATGACCTGATCATGGTCGCAGGCCGTCAGTCCCGCGTCACGGGCTTGTCCGGCGCCTCACCGAGCCGGGCCATCCAGCTCGCATAGTCGGCCAGTTCGTCCTTCGACTCGCGCGCCAGCAGGTCGACCAGGCAGCGCTGGACGCTCTTGCCTTCGAACAGGGCGCGCTCGACCTCGCGGGCGATCGGCATCTCCACCCCGAACCGCTCCGCCAACGCGAGCGCGGCCTGGACCGTGTAGGCGCCCTCGGCGGTGCCCGGCAACGTGGCCTCGATCTCGGCCCAGGTGCGACCCTTGGCCAGTTCCTCCCCGAGGCGGTGGTTGCGCGACAGGGTGGAGCCGGCGGTCGCGATGAGGTCGCCCATCCCGGCCAACCCGGCGAACGTGAGCGGGTTCGCGCCGGCCGCGATCCCGAGCCGGGTCATCTCGGCCAAGCCCCTCGTCAAGCAGCCCCGCCTTGCCGTTGTCGCCGAACCCGAGCCCGTCGGCGGCGCCCGCCGCGATCGCGACGACGTTCTTGAGCGCCCCGCACAGCTCGACCCCGAGGATGTCCTCGTTGACGTACAGGCGAAACCGACGCCGGGCGATCCGCGCCACGACACGCTCCGCGAGCTCCAAGTCGGCGGCCGCCACGACGGCCGAGGCCGGCAGGTTGCGTGCCACCTCGGCGGCCAGGTTGGGTCCGGACAGCGCCGCGACACGCGCCACCGGCACGCCCGCCGCCTCGGCCACAACCTCGCTCATCCGCAGCAGCGTTACTCGTTCCAGTCCCTTGACCACCGACAACAAGTCCGCGTCCGGCGCCAGCTGCCGCGCCAGACCCTCGACGGTCGCCCGCAGGTGCGCCGACGGGGCGGCAAAGATGACGAGATCGGTCGCGTCGCGGAGCGCGGCGGGATCCGCGGTGGCGATCACCGTCGCAGGTAGCTCCACACCCGGCAGTCGCGCCTCGTTCCGCCCGGTCGCGGCGATCCGGGCCGCCGTCTCCGGGGAGTGGCACAGGAGCGTCACCGACTCCACCCGCGCAACGAGTCGTGCGAGCGTGGTCCCCCACGCCCCGGCCCCGACGACCGCGACCCGCGGACCGGCCATCAGCGGCTCTTGGGTGCCCGCGAGGCGGTCGCCGGCTTGCGGCCCGATGCCTTCCCCTTGGCCGCCGGCTTGGTCGGCGCGCTCCGCGCCTTCTTGCGGCGCGGCAGCTTGACCGACGAGCGGTCGCGGAACACGAGCCGGATCGGGGTCCCATCGAATCCGAACGTGTCGCGCAACCGGTTCTCGAGATAGCGCCGATACGAGAAGTGGACGGCCGAGGCGTCCGAGGCGAAGAAGACGAAGGTCGGCGGCGCGACGGCGGCCTGGGTCGCATAGAACAGCCGCGGCCGATGCCCGCGGACCGGTGGCGGCGGCGTCCGTTCCGTCGCGGCCGACAGGACCCGGTTCAGCTCCCCGGTCGAGATCCGCTTGCGGCGCTCACCCCAGATCTCGATGGCGGCCTCCAGCACGCGCCCGACCCGCTGGCCGGTCTTGGCGCTGATCGACACGATCGGGGCGAAGTCGAGGAACGGCACCTCGTTGCGGATCCACTCCACGTATTGGTCGAAGGTCCGATCGGTCTTGTCCTCGACGAGATCCCACTTGTTGACCGCGATGACCAGGCCCTTCCCCTCCTCGATCACGTAGCCCGCCACGTGGGCGTCCTGCGAGGTCAGGCCCTCGACGGCATCGATGACGAGCACCGCGACATCCGCCCGCGACAGCGCGTGCAGCGCCCGAAGCGTCGAATAGCGTTCGGCCGCGGGTCCACCGGCGACCTTGCCGCGCCGCCTGATCCCGGCGGTATCGATCAGGACGATCTCGCTTCGGCCCCACGCCAGGCGCGTGTCGATCGCGTCGCGCGTCGTGCCCGGGATCTCCGAGACGATCGCCCGGTCCTCGCCCAGCAACGCGTTCAGCAGGCTCGACTTGCCGACGTTCGGCCGTCCGACGAAGGCGATCGCGGCTGGCTCGCCGTCCTTCTCGGCGGCCATCGCGGCATCCCAGCGGGCGGCTTCGGCGTCGACGCCGTCGAGGTCGGGGGCTTCGGCGCCATCGGTGTCGTCGGCATCGCCGGCTTCGGGGTCACCGACGACGAACGGATCGAGATGTCCGGCGGCGACCTCGTCAGCCCACGCCTCGGCCTCGGCCTCGCGTGCCTTGCGGGCGGTCTCGGCCTCGCTCTCGGGCGGGAGCGCCCAGACGATCGCATCGAGCAGGTCGCCGGTCCCACGCCCGTGCGAGGCGGAGATCGCGTAGGTCTCCTCCCAGCCGAGGGCGTGGAACTCCGCGCCTTCGAGTTCGCGCTTCTCGTTGTCGGCCTTGTTGACGGCCACGATCACGGGGGCCGTCGCGCGGCGCAGGATCCGGGCGGCCTCCAGGTCGGCCGGCGTCGTTCCTGTCGTGGCATCGACCACGAACAGGATGACGTCCGCTTCGGCGATCGCCAGCCGGGCCTGTTCCTGGACCCGCGCCTCGATCGGGTCGTCGGGGTCCAACTCCAGCCCGCCCGTGTCGACGATGACGAAGCGACGGCCGTTCCATTCGGTGTCGCCGTACAGGCGGTCACGGGTCGTCCGGGCGCGATCCTCGACGATGGCCGTCCGCTGGCCCAGGAACCGGTTGAAGATGGTGCTCTTGCC
The DNA here is from genome assembly GCA_963746865.1 of uncultured Chloroflexia bacterium. GTDB lineage: Bacteria > Chloroflexota > Limnocylindria > Limnocylindrales > CSP1-4 > SPCO01. The sequence goes on along the minus strand of CAVVDB010000003.1, from coordinate 585,342 downwards.
GACGTTGGGCCGCCCGACGATCGCGACGACCGGGATCCCGGCGGTGCTGCTCGCCACGGGTCAGGCCGCGCCGGTGGCGGCGACCTGGTCGACCTTGGGCTGAGCCGTGAGCGATGTCGTCCGGCCGGCCGGCGTGGCGGCGCGGTCCAGCGCGGCGTGGGCGAGTTCGGCGGCTCGCGCCTTCGCCTCGGGGGTCCCTGCCATCTCGAGGATCCGCTCGGTGACGTCGCGCAGGTCCTCGATCGGCGTCGAGGTCCCACCGGTCACGCCGACGATGCGGGCATCGGCGAAGACCGCGGGGTCGGTCAGGTCGTGGACGCTCTCGATCTGGATGGCGGCCGTGCCGGCGATCTCGCACAGGCGGGTCAGTTCCTTCGTGTTCGCGCTCGAACGTCCGCCGACCACGACCATCAGATCGACCTCGCCGGCCGATTCGAGCGTGTCCTGCTGACGGCGGATCGTGACCGGGCAGACCGTGTTGACGATCTTGAGCTCGTGGGCGCGCGAGACCATGAACGCCGCCAGCCGCTCGAACTTCCAGGGCGGCTGGGTCGACTGCGAGATGAGCGCCATCCGCTTGCGGCGCGGGATGGCCGCCTCCCACTCCTCCTCTTCGTCGACGACGATGGCGTCCGGGGCGAAACCGAGGAGCCCGACGACCTCGGGGTGCTTCGGGGTCCCGAGGAGGACGATCGTGTAGCCATCCTCGACGAGCTTGACGAGCTCCCGCTGCTCCTGGATCACCCAGGTGCAGGTGCCGTCGATGACTTCCAGGCCACGCTGTTCGGCGCGCTCCATGACGTCCGGGCGTACGCCGTGGGCCCGGATCACGACCGCCGCGCCGTGGTCGACCTCGTCGAGCGACTCGACGGTCTGGATGCCGAGGTCCTGGAGGTCGCGGACGACGCCCTCGTTGTGGACGACCTGGCCCAGGGTATGCGTCGCCTTGCCGGCGGCCGACGCCTCCTTCGCCTTGTCGATCGCCTCACGCACGCCATAGCAGAAGCCGGTGCGCTTCGCGATACGGACTTCCTCGACGGTTCCCACGCTCGGATTATCGCACGGGGTCCCGCGGACCCAGTCCTAGGGGGCGGGCGTCGCGTAGACGCCGCGCTGCGACGGCGGCAGGAGGGCGGCGATCCGGCTCATGATCGCGGACGTCGTGAGGCCCTTGGCGGTCCGCCGGTCGGTGCCTTCGGGGATGACCTCCGCGGCACGGAACGGGCGCCCGACACGGACCGTGACGTGACCGCCGGGGTGCGGCAGTTTCTGCCCCTTTCGCCAGACGCTGCTCGACCCGGCGATACCGAGCGGGACGATCGGCGAGCCCGTCCGCAGGGCGAGCAGCGCGACGCCGTCGTGGGCCTCCTGGAGCGCCCCGTCGGGGCTGCGCGTCCCCTCCGGGAACACGAACAGGACGTTGCCCTCATCGAGGATCCGCTGGGCCAGCCGGAAGGCTTCGACGTCCGCGGCGCCCCGGTCCACCGGGTGGACGCCGCCGTTCGCGGCGATCCAGCCGACGATCGGCCAATCGAACAGTTCCTTCTTGCCGAGCCACTGGATCCGCCGTCCGAGCTTCGGTGTCAGCCACGACCCGATCACGATCGAATCGAGGTTGGACGCGTGGTTCGACGCGATGATGACCGGCCCCTCGCGCGGGATCTCGTCGATCGCACCCTCGACGGCGATCCGGCTCATGGCGCGTCCGAAGATGCGCCCGCCGAACGTCAGGGTCGTGATCAGCGGCGTGAGCGAGCTGTCGATCGATGCGTCATCGGTCATGCGCTGGCGCCACTCGGCTCGGGCTCCGCCGCCCGGCGGGCCTCGGCGTCGCGGATGGCGTTGACGACGGCGTCGACCGTGTCCTCGAAGCGGTTGCCGTCGGTCGAGATGATCCGCGCATCCTCCGCGGCGCGAAGCGGTGCGACGGCGCGGGTCGAATCGAGTTCGTCGCGGCGCCGAAGCGCGTCGAGGATCGCGATCGCCTCTGGTGCGTCCGCGTCGAGACCGCGCTCCTGGGTCCGGCGGCGGGCCCGCTCCTCCACGGACGCGTCGAGGAAGATCTTGAGGTCGGCATCGGGCAGCACGACCGTCCCGATGTCGCGCCCCGCCATGACGATCCCGCCGGGCGCCGCGAGCGACCGTTGGCGCTCGAGGAGGGCGAGGCGCAGCTCCGGGATCGCGGAGACGGCCGAGACCGCGGCGTCCACGGCGGGACCGCGGACGTCGGCGGTGTGATCGGTGCCATCGACGAGGACGCGAGCGAGGCGGCCCTGCGGATCCGGCGCCAGTTCGACCTCGTCGACGAGTCCGCGCATCGCGTGCGGGTAGGAGGCCGAGACCTTACGAGCCAGAGCCAGCCAGGTCACCGCGCGGTAGAGCAGGCCCGTGTCGCAGAAGCGATAGCCGACTTCCAGGGCCGCCGCCGCCCCGACGCTGCTCTTGCCGGACGACCCGGGGCCATCGAGCGCGACGACGAGCTTTTGACGCGAACGGGAGGTCTCCATGGACGCAGGATAGCGCGCCTCAGCGCGCCATCGAAGCCACGACCCGGGCGTAGTCGACGAAGAAATCGAGCGACTTCGGGTCACCGACCGCTCCGGGTGCGGCGACGTCCGCGAGCGGGCGGCCCTGGAGCAACCGCTTGACGGGGACCTCCATCTTCTTGCCGGTCAGGGTTCGCGGGATCGCCGGAACGGCGACGAGGGCATCGGGGACGTGGCGCTGCGACAGCGCCTCGCGAATGCTCCGCTTGATGCGCGCCTCGAGATCGTCGTCGAGGGTAACGCCGTCGGCGATGACGATGAAGAGCGGCATCCAGTAGCGGCCACCAGGGAGTTCGAGTCCGATGACCAGGCTGTCCCTGACCTCCGGGAGCCGCTCCACGACGCCGTACAGCTCGGCGGTCCCGAACCTGATCCCCTGCCGATTGAGGGTCGAATCCGAGCGGCCCTCGATGATCGCGCTGCCGCGCTCCGTGATCCGGATCCAGTCCCCGTGGCGCCAGACGCCCGGGTACATCTCGAAGTAGCTCTCGCGGTAGCGGACGCCGTCGGGGTCGTTCCAGAACATCACCGGCATGGACGGCAGCGGGGCGGTCAGGACCAGCTCCCCGGTCTCGCCCACGACGGACCGCCCGGCGTCGTCGAATGCCTCCACGCGGGCCCCCAGCGAGCGCGCCTGGAGCTCGCCTGCGTGGACCGGGAGGGTCGGCACGCCCCCGACGAACGCGCTGCAGACGTCGGTCCCGCCGCTCAGCGAGACGAGCCAGAGGTCGGGCTTGATCGCGTCGTAGACCCAGCCGAAGGCCTCCACCGCGAGCGGCGAACCGGTCGACCCGACCGACCGCAACCGCGACAGGTCGCGCCCGGCAGCCGGCCGTACGCCGGCCTTCATGTTCGCCGCGAGAAAGGCGGCACTCGTCCCGAAGGTCGTCACGCCCGCCTCGGCCGCCAGCTCCCACAGGACCTCGAGGTCCGGGTAGCCCGGATTGCCGTCATACAGGACCGCGGTGCCACCCACCAGGAGCGATCCGAGCAGGAAGTTCCACATCATCCAGCCGGTCGTCGTGTACCAGAACATCCGGTCGCCGGTGCGGATGTCGCAATGGAGGCTCAGCGCCTTGGTGTGCTCGAGGACGATCCCGCCGTGGCCGTGGACGATGGCCTTCGGCAGGCCGGTGGTCCCCGACGAGAAGAGGACCCACAGCGGGTGGTCGAACGGCACCGGCTCGAACCGAAGCGGTTCGGCCGGCCCGGCCAGGAGCGCCTCCCAGGTCGATCCGTCCGGTCCCGGCATCGCCTCCGGATCGAGATACGGTACGAGGATCGTGTGCCGGACCGAAGGCAGCTCGGTTGCGCATCTCGTCGATGACCGCCCGGCGATCGAACGGCTTGCCGCCGTACGTGTAGCCGTCGACCGCGATCAGCACGGTGGGTTCGATCTGGGCGAAGCGGTCGATCAGGCTCTGCATCCCGAAGTCCGGCGAACAGCACGCCCACACGGCGCCGAGGCTGGCGCACGCGAAGAACGCGATGACCGCCTCGGGGATGTTCGGCAGCACGGCCACCACGCGATCGCCACGACCCACCCCGAGTCGCCGGAGTCCGGCCGCGGCGGCCGCGACGTTGGCTTCCAGTTCCGCCCACGAGATCTCGCGGAGCGCGTGTCGCTCGGACTTGACCACGAGCGCCGGTCGGTCGGTCGCCGATCGCCGGAAGACCGCTTCCACATAGTTGAGCTCGCAGCCCTCGAACCAGGTCGCGCCAGGCATCGCCGCGCTGCCTAGGACCCGACTCCGGTCGCCGCGGATCGGGATCTCGAAGTAGTCGACGATCGACGTCCAGAACCCCTCGAGATCGTCGACCGACCAGGCCCAGAGCTCCCCGTAGTCGTCGAACCGGAGGCCGCGCTCGCCCTCGAGCCAGGCCTCGAAGGCGACAAGGTTCGTGGCCGCCCGGGCCTCGGCCGTCGGCTCCCACAGGAGCGAGCCCTCGGCGATCGGCCGGTCGCTCACCCGCCCGGCCAGGCGGACGCCGAGTTCCCGGCTGTCGCGACCACGACGCCGGCCTGGACGACGATCGCGACGCGCTCCGGGATGAGGAGGATCGTCGGGTCTGACAGCGGATCGCCGTCGACCACCAGGAGGTCGGCGTGCTTGCCGACCTCGATGGTCCCGAGGTCGTCGACACCCAGCGCCCGGGCCGAGCCCCACGTGGCGGCGCGGATCGCCGCGGCGTTGCCCAGACCGCTCTCCGCAAGCCTGACCAGTTCGTTTGCGCTCGCCCCGGGCGGACCGCTGTCGTACCCCATGGCGATGGTGACGCCCGCCGCCTGGGCGGCGACAAGGGTCCGCGCCGCATCGTCGGCCTGCCGCTTGGCCTGCTCGACGAGGCGTGGTGTGAACGCTCCGGCGAAACGTTCGGCGAGATCGTGGAAGGTCGACAGCGTCGGGACGAGGACGATGCCGCGTTCCGCCATCCGGTCGAGGAGGTCGGGGGCGCGGTGGAGCGAGAGGCCGTGCTCGATCGTGTCGACCCCCTCCTCGATCGCGATCCGGGCGCCGCCGAGGCCCTCCGCGTGGGCGGCCACCCGGAACCCCATCCGATGCGCCTCGTCGACCACCGCAGCGACCTCCTCGCGGGTCATCTGGGCCGGTTCGGGGTCCTCGCGGTCCACCGAGCGCGCCCCGGTGGCCATGATCTTGATGAAGTCGGCGCCGTCGCGGATCTGTTCGCGGACCGCCTTGCGCATCTCCCATGGCCCGTCAGACTCGCGGTACATCGTCCCGAAGATCCGGGCACCGGGCGACGTGGCCGTGACGATCTTCCCGCACGACAGGATCCGGGGACCGTCCGCCAGGCCGAGTTCGATGGCACGCCGCAGGATGATCGCCTCGCCGCCATAGCTCCCGACGTCGCGCACGGTCGTGATCCCGGCCCGGAGCATCGTGGCCGCCAGCCGCGCAAGCACGAAGTAGCCCAGCTCGGGTGGCCGCGGGTCGTCGCCGTGCCTGGCCGGTGGCGGGCCGAACCCGGGGCTTCGCTCGGTGTCGCTCGAGACGTGGGCGTGGGCGTCGATGAGACCGGGCATCAAGGTCCGGCCGCCGAGGTCGACGGCATCCGCCGGCCGCTCCCCCGCCGCCTCGCCGATCGCCGTGATCCGGCCACCGACTCGATCGCCACCGTGGCGTGCTCGACGGGGGCGCCACCGCGGCCGTCGATCAGCCGCGCGTCCCAGAGGAGCCGCGGACCGGTCATGGCGGCGTCACCTCGGGCTCATCGGCGGGTCTCCGCCGTACCTTCCTTCGCGACCGGACCTGGCGCCCGCCCGGCTGGTCCCGGCGCCCGCGCCCAGGCCGCGCACCTCGGGGGCGCGAAGGCGACGGGCACGGCCGCTTGAGAGGTCGTCGAGCCGGACCGGCCCGATCCGGACGCGGACCAGGCGGTCGATCGGGGCGCCGACCGCGCCGAACATCCGACGCAACTGCCGCTTCCAGCCCTGCGCCAGGATCGCCCGGTACCAGACGAGGTTGCCCGGAGGCGGGGCGATGAGCGCGACGAGCCGACGCGTCTCGATCTCCGTCGTCGGCCGGAGCCCGGTCACGGTCGCCAACCCCTCCTCGAGCGGGATCCCGGCCTTCAGACCGGCGACCTGCTCGCCGGTCAGCGGCGCCCGAAGCCCGATCGCGTACTCGCGCTCGATCCCGTGGCGAGGATGGAGGACGCGATCGGCCCACGTGCCGTCGTTGGTCAGCACGAGCAGCCCCTCCGAGTCCTGGTCGAGCCGGCCGACCGGGTACAGCCGGCCGCCATCGGGGAGCAGCGCGGTCGGGATCATGTCGAGCACGGTCTTGGACGCATGGCGGTCCCGGACGGTGGAGGTCACGCCGCCCGGCTTGTGGAGGAGCAGGTACGCCGGAGCGGACGGGGCGCCGATGACCCGACCATCGACGGCGACGATCGCCTTCTCCGGATCGACCTGCATCCCGAGCCTGGCCGGCTTGCCGTCGACGGTCACGCGCCCGTTGGCGATGAGGACCTCGCTCGCCCGTCGCGAGGCGACACCGGATGCGGCGAGGACCTTCTGGAGCCGCTCGAGCGGCATCAGCGTCCCTCGTCGGACCCGGGAGGGGCAGCCTGGCCGTCGTCCGGGAAGAGCGGTTCGGTGACGGGCTCGCCGCCCTCTTCCGCGAGTCGCGCCGCGACATCGACATCGAGTGGCGGCAGCTCGTCGAGGCTGGTCAGCCCGAACCGCTCGAGGAACTCGAACCCGGTCCCGTACAGGAACGGGCGTCCGGGCGCGTCGGAGCGCCCGAGTTCCACGACGAACCGGCGGTGGAGGAGCGTCCGGATGGTGTAGTCCGAATCGACGCCGCGGATCCGCTCGATCGCCGACTTCGTGACCGGCTGGCGATAGGCCACGATGGCGAGTGTCTCGAGCGACGCCGGCGAGAGTCGAACGGCGTCGGCGCCGATGTAGCGCGCCACGAGGGCACCGCCGTCCGGGGCGGTCGCGAGCTCGACCCGATCGCCGTCGACGAGCAGACGGATCCCGCGGGCATGCAGCGAGACCTCGAGGTCGCCCAGCCGGGCATCGACGGTCGCCCGGTCCGTGCCGGCGAGGGTCGCGATCTCGCGTCGCGAGAGCGGTCGTTCGGCGACGAACAGGAGCGCCTCCAGGGCGGCCTCGGTCAACTCGATCGGCGGCAGGGGATCCGCGGGGACCATCGCGGGCGTCGCGACCTCGTCCGTGGCGGCGTCCTCGATCGGTTCGACGACGTCGGTCACGCGAACGACTCCAGCGACTCGTCGAGCGGCGTCGTGGTCGCCTCCGGATCGACACCGGCAGCGGCCCGTTCCTGGGCCGTCGTCGCGCGGGCGACGATCGGACCCCATGGTTCGGCTTGCTCGACGACGATCTCGCGCCGCTTCATGAGTTCCAGCATGGCCAGGAAGGTCACCGCGATGACGACGCGATCACGGACGCCCTCGAGCAACTCCTGGAGGACGACGGTCGGCGCACCGAGCAGGGCGGCCCGGATGATCTCGGCCCGTTCGGTGATGGTGATGGTCCGGCCGAGCACCTCGGCGGGAGGTTCGGGCGGTGGGGCGATGACGGCCAGGCGGTCGAGGGCGCGGACGAGCCGGAGCGGATCGAGGGTCGGTGCGTCGGCCGGTCGGGCGCCCGCCAGCGCCGCGGCGTGGGCAGCCCCGGGTTCCCGCCTGAAGAGCCCGACCCGGCGGATCGCCTCCTCGGCGAGGCGGAGGCCCGCGTCGCGATGCGCACGGTAGACGAGGAGTCGCGCCCGCAGCTCGGCCTCGGGGTCGGTCCCCTCGTCGGGGAGCGCCGACGGATCGGCGGGATCCGGGTGCCGCGGCAGCATCGCTCGGCTCTTGATCAGGATCAGCTGGCTGGCGATGGCGACGAACGAACTGACGTTGCCGAGGCGGTCGGCCTCGAGCCGGCCGAGGGCATCGAGATACGCGTCCGCGAGGGCGCCGAGCGGAACGGTCAGGACGTCCAGCTGGCGCGCTTCTATGAGGGACAGCAGGAGAGCGAGTGGCCCGTCGAACTCGGCGATCTGGACCTGCGTCCGGCTCTCCGGCCGACGACCCTCGCCGAACGTGACGGCCGTGGTCGAGGGCCGCCCGGGGCCGACCGCCACCGGCGCCATGACCGGGATCCCGGGCGATCCGCCGGCCATCAGTTGGCCTCGTCCGCGAGGCGAAGGATCTCGCCGAACTCGGGATCGGTCGGGGCGTCCTGGTTCCGGATCAGCTCGACCGTGCGGGCCGAACAGCCGGCCGCCTCGGCCAGGACCGCCGAGCGCTCCGCGTGGCGGTGCAGTCGTTCCAGGGCCGAGCCGTACCCGGGCACGATGGCGGCGGCTCGCCAGACCCAGGGGCCGTACCGCTCGCCGAGCGAGTAGGCCACCCGTGGCCACACGCCCGTCTGACCCTTGCCGGCGTCGTGAAGGAGTCCGGCGATAAGGACGTCGGGGTCCGAGACGCGGTCCGTTCGAAGCGAGACGACCACGTCCAGACCATGACGGCGATCCGCGACGTGCATGACGTCGAACATGGTGCGCTGCGCAGGGCTGGTCCAGGCCACCAGCGCCGCTCGCTCCCCGGGCGTCACGCTCGCCCGCAGGTGCGCGCGGAACTGGCGGGTCCTAGACCCCCACCAGGACGCCGAAGATCCCATCGATGATCGGTGACACGACCTGCCCAAGGACCGATCCACCGGGCAGGATCGGCAGGATCAGGAAGATGAGGATGAAGAGCCCGTACTGCTCGAGGACCGGGCGGATCTGGTATTCGGTCCGGCGATCCATGAACGCGAACATCACCTTGGATCCGTCGAGCGGCGGGATCGGGATCAGGTTGAAGACCATCAGCAGCAGGTTGATCTGGATGAACATCGCGAGAACCTGGATCAGCAGCGGGAGGTCGAGCGTTTCAGTCGCAAGGAGGTAGCGCAGCGGGATCGCCGCAGCCGCCGCGAGCGCGAGATTGGACAGCGGTCCAGCAGCGGCCACGATCGCTTCGCCGCGACGGCCCCCGTCCAGGTTCATCGGGTTCACCGGGGTCGGTTTCGCCATCCCGAACCCGAACGCGCCCTTGGAGACGAGCATCGTCAGCACCAGCATGGTCCCGCCGATCGGGTCGAAGTGGACGATCGGGTTGAGCGTGAGCCGGCCGAACAGCTTGGCGGTCCCGTCGCCAAGGCGATAGGCCGCCAGCGCGTGAGCGAATTCGTGGACCGGGAATCCCACCAGCAACATGATGGCGATGACGATGAGGGTCGACAGCAGCTGCTGATCCACGCGATTCCTCTAGCAGGGGGTCGCTCGTATGGTAGCCGCCTACAGCCGGTCGAGCAGTTCCGCCTTCTTTGCGTCGTATTCCGCGGCCGAGATCGCCCCGCGATCGCGCAGGTCGGCGAGGCTCGCCAGGGCCTTGGTGACGTCGTCGGGGTCGGACGTCGCCGGGGCCGCGGCGGCGGCCATCGGGACGGGCGCGGGCGAGCCCTCCCGGATCGGCGGGCTCGGGGCCATCCCCTCGCGCTCCATCGCGACCTCGTACTCGTGCTTGGCGTCGAGCATCTTCTTCTTGAACTCGACCGGGCTGCGCAGCATCCGCATCCGCTCGATCCCGCTCTCCGAGGCGGTCAGGACGGTCAGGTCGCCGAAGTCGAACATCCGCCCGAAGATCGACTGGCTGAGCACGGCGTCGTTGATCTTCTCGAGCGAGCTGTCGGTGGCGCTCCGATTGAGCACGCCCTCGACCTGGATGACGCGCCGGTTCGTCAAGGCGTATTCCTGGTTGATGTAGCGCAACGCCGTCCAGATGAAGACGGCGATGCCGCCGAAGAACAGGATCGCGGTGATCCAGCCGAGGACCTGGCGGAGGGTGCCGGTGATGCCCTGCGGGTCAAGCTGGCCGCCGAACCAGAAGAAGACGATCGCGATGACGACGGCGAGGATCGTCCAGCGAGCGCCCCAGACGAAGATGAATGGATGCTGCTTGTTGCGGTAGATGATCTGCTCACCCGTCGACAGCAACCCATCGGCGTAGCTCATGTGGCGCGTGCCTCCCTCTCAGGCCCTCGGATGGGCCCGACTGTAGACATCCCGGATCCGTTCGCCGGTCAGATGCGTGTACAGCTGCGTGGTTGAGATACTCGCATGCCCGAGCAACTCCTGGACGATGCGCAGGTCGGCGCCACCCTCGAGGAGATGCGTCGCGAACGAGTGGCGGAGGGTATGGGGACTCACCCGCCCGCCGAGGCCGGCCCGCTCGGCCGCGCGCTTCACCGCGGCCCAGGCCTGCTGACGCGCCAGGCGTCGTCCGCGGTCGCCGAGGAAGAGCGGCCCGGCGCCGTCCGGCGCCACGTGCCCGAGGGCGAGGAGCGCGGCACGCGGACCCGCCATCCAGCGGCCGAGCCAGTCGAGCGCGACGTCGCCGACCGGCACGAGCCGTTCCTTGTCGCCCTTGCCGATGACGCGGACGAACGCCCCGTCGACCGACAGGTCGTCGCCGTCGAGCCCGACCGCTTCCGAGATCCGCAGCCCGGCGGCGTACAGGAGTTCGAGCAGCGCCCGATCCCGGAGCGAATGGGCCAGGTTCGGGTCGTTGGGGTCGTCGCCACCGGCGGCCCGGAGGAGTCGGTCCGTCTCGTCCACCGTCAGCGTCTCGGGGAGCAGACGCCCGGGCCTGGGCAGGTCGAGGTGGGCCGCCACGTCCACCGCGATCGATCCCTCGCCGTAGGTGAACCGATAGAAGCCCTTGAGGGCCGCGGCCCGTCGTCGGAGGCTGCTGGGGGCCAGTCCCGGGTCGCCGGGCCGGCCTCGCCGGGTCCGCGCCGCGAGATAGCCGATGGCGGCGTCCGGCGAGATCGCCCATCGGCGCTCCACCCCGCGCGAGGCCGCGAAATCGTGCAGGTCGGCCCGGTAGGCGACGATGGTGGCCGGGGCGAGGCCGCGCTCGACGTGCAGGTAGGTCAGGTACGCCTCGATCGTGGCGTCGAGGTCCGCCATGGCCCTGTCCGGCCTCAGCCGGCCTGCGCGACGCTGCCGCGCCAGGCCTCGGCCCGGTCCAGGAGCTCACGGGCGCTCGCGAGCGTCGCGGCCCCGCCGGCGTCGCCCCCGAGCATCTGGGCGAGTTCGACGATCCGCCCCTCGCGATCGAGCTGCTCGACCTCGGTGACCGTCCGGCCGTCGCGTTCGCGCTTGGTGATCCGGTAGTGGGCGTCGGCGTGGGCCGCGATCTGCGGCAGGTGGGTGACGCACAGGACCTGGTGCCGTCGTGCGAGGGCCCACAGGCTGCGACCGACCGGGTCCGCGCTCCGACCGCCGATCCCGGTATCGACCTCGTCGAAGACCAGGACCGGGGTCTCGTCGGCCTCGGCCAGGACGACCTTGATGGCCAGTGCGACGCGCGACAGTTCGCCGCCCGACGCGATCCGTGCCAGGGCCCGGGGCGGCTCACCGGCGTTCGGGGCGAGGCGATAGACGACCTGGTCGACCCCGCTCGCGTCGAAGGCCACCGCGTCACCGTCGAGCTCGATCGCCGGTTCGTCGTCGCCCGCGGCCCGTCGGCCGAGGCTCACCTCGAAGACATCCGGGCCGAACCCGAGTTCCTCGAGGACCTCGCCGACCGCGGTCGCCAGGGCATCGCCCGCGGCACGGCGACCGCCGGACAGCGCGCCGGCCAGCGTTGCGACCTCGGCCAGCAGGGCCGCGTCCTCGCCCTCCCGCCGGGCGCGTTCCTGGTCGAGGCCGCGGAGCCGCTCCAGTTCCGCCGTCGGCACGTTCGCCGTGGGCGATCACCTCGGCCTCGCCGTCGCCATAGCGGCGCTCGAGGGCGTAGATCGTGCCGAGCCGCTCCTCCAGGGCGGCCAGGGTGGCCGGGTCGTGCTCGATCTCGTCGGCGAGGCCGCGGATCTCGGCCGCGACGTCCTCGAGTTCCGCTTCCAGGCCCGCGAGGCGGTCAGCGAGGGCGTCGAACCGTGGGTCGAGGCGCGACAGGCCGCGCGCCTCGCGGACGGCGACCGCCGCGGAATCGCGGGCGCCGGCGCCGTCGGCGGTCAGGGCGTCGCGGACCGCGGCCGCTCCCCGGGCGATCGCCTCGCCATGCTGCGCGGCCGACAGTCGGGCCCGGATCCCGTCGGCCTCGCCCGGTCGGAGGTTCGCCGCCGCGATCTCGTCCGCCTCGTGCTCCAGGAGGTCGACCCGGCGGGCCAGCTCGCGCGGGTCGATGGCCAGCTCGGCCAGGGCGGCGCGGTTGGCGCGCCATCGTTCGACCGCGCCGGCCGTGGCGTCACGGGCCTCCCCGAGTCCACCGAACGCGTCGAGAAGATCGCGCTGCCAGCGCTCGTCGAGGAGCCGTTGCTGGTCGTGCTGACCGTGGATCTCGATGAGCGGCCCGACCTCGTCGGCGAGGCGCGAGGCGGTCGTGGCCAGGTCGTCGAGCCGCGCGGTGGAGCGGCCGCCCGTGCTCACCTCGCGAACGGCGATGAGCGGCTCCGGGAGCCGGTCGAACAGCGCCTCCACGCGCGCCGACTCCGCCCCGTGGCGGACGAGGGTCGTGTCGGCCCGCTCGCCGCGAACGAGCCCGAGGGCATCGATCAGCAGGCTCTTGCCGGCGCCGGTCTCACCGCTGACCACATTGAGGCCCGGCGAGAACGTGAGGCGCAGGCGATCGATGAGGGCCAGGTCGCCGACCGTCAGCTCGAGGAGTCGTCCCGCGCTCACGACGGCAGCAGCGCCACCTTGTGGCGGAGGAGGTCCCAGAAGGGCTGCGCGCCCCTGGGGACGACGAGCCGGATCGGGCGTTCCAGGGCGCGGACCTCGACGATGTCGCCGACGGCCAGCGGGAGGTCCTCGCGTCCGTCGACCGAGACGAGCGCCTCGAACGCGTCGACGACCGTGCATCGGACGACCTGGCTCGGACCGACCACGACCGAGCGGATGGCCGACAGGTAGGCGGCGATCGGGGTCACGATGAGGTTGCGGCTGCCGGGATCGAGGATCGGACCGCCGGCCGAGAAGGAGTAGCCGGTCGACCCGGTCGGGCTGGCCACGACGAGGCCGTCGGCGATGAAGGTCGCGAGATGCGAGCCGTCGATCGAGACGTCGAGCCGGCAGACGCGGGCGAGCGAGCCGCGCGCGACCACGATGTCGTTGAGGGCCACCAGCCGCTGCCCGGTCGCGGCGCCGCCGCGGATGATCCGGCTCTCGATGACCATCCGTTCCTCGATCGTGTAGTCGCCCGCCTCGATCGCGGCGAGGACCGCCTCCATGTCGCCGGCCTCCGCCTTCGACAGGAAGCCGACCTTGCCCAGGTTGATCCCGATCAACGGGACGTCCACTTCCGTGACGGCCATCGCGGCGCGCAGGAACGTGCCGTCGCCACCGAGGACGACGAGGATGTCGGTCGTCGGGAGCTCGCGGACGAGTGCCGGGGTGTCGCCCGAGGGGAGTTGCCACTCCCCGATCCCACGCATCTGGCACCAGCCGGCGGCGCGGGCGCTGAGCTCGACGGCCGCCTCGATCGTCGGGTTGTAGGCGAAGCCGATGCGGGTCACCGTCATGGGTTGGCGCTCCCGGTCGGTGGCGGCGACCTCGGCGATCTCGTCGCCGATCTCGGCGCAGCCCGGTCCGGGCGCGAGATGGAGAAGGAACTCGCGGTTGCCCTCCGGGCCGGTGATCGGCGAGGCGATGACCGCCCGCGCACCGAGACCCGCGGCCTGGGCGTTCTCGACCGTTCGGTCGAGGACTTCGCGGTGGACGGCCGGATCGCGAACGACGCCATGATCGGTGCGACCCTTGCCCGCCTCGAACTGGGGCTTCACCAGCGCGACGACCTGGCCGCGTGGGGCGAGGGTCGCCGCGACCGGCGCGAGGATGAGCGCCAGCGAGATGAACGAGACGTCGATGGTCGCGAGGTCCACCGGCTCCGGGAGCGTCGCCGCGTCCAGCGTCCGCGCGTTGGTCCGCTCCATCGAGACGACCCGCGGATCGCGTCGGAGCACGTCGGCGAGTTGCCCGCGACCCACATCCAGGGCGTAGACCCGGCTCGCGCCACGCTGCAACAGGACGTCGGTGAAGCCGCCGGTCGAGGCGCCGACGTCGAGGGCGACCATCCCGGTCGGGTCGATCCCGAACGCGTCGAGGGCGGCTGCCAGCTTGTGGCCGCCGCGGCTGACATACGGGTCGCGCTGGGTGACGGCGACCGGAATGTCCGCCGGTAGCAGGTCGCCCGGCTTCCGATCGCCGCGGGCCGCATCGCCCTCCCCCACCCTGACGACACCGGCCAGGACCAGCGCCTGCGCCCGACTGCGCGACTCGGCAAGGCCCCGCTCGACCAGCAACTGGTCGAGTCGGACGCGTGCGGGCTTGCGGGTCGGTGCGGGGCTCACCCGCCTATCGTGGCACAGCCCGCTTCACGGGGACTCACCTGTCGCGCCCTACCCGGTGGGGCGCGGAGCGGGTAAGTCGCCGGACGATGGACTCGGGGCGGGCACGCCGGGCCAGTCAGCCGGTAGGGACCTCGGAGCGGTCGGGGGTGGCCCGCGATGTCTCGAGGGCCTCGCGGACCTGGGCGGCGAGACCGGCCGAGTCGAGGCGGAGGACGCGGCGCAGGTCGGCGACCGATCCGTGATCGACGAATCGTTCGCCGGGGATGCCGATGATCCGGACCGCGGTCTCGCGATAGGCCGGATCGGCCAGCCGGGCCTCCTCGATCAGTTCGAGGACGCCGCTCCCGAACCCGCCGGTCACGACGCTCTCCTCGAAGGTCACCACCATCCGCTTGCCGCGGACCTGATCGAGGATCAGCTGCCGGTCCAGTGGCCGCGCGAAGCGGGCGTTGATGACCCCGATCGACCAGCCCTCGGCCTCCAGCTCGGTGGCGGCCTCCAGGGCCCGCATCACGATCGGCCCGAAGCCGACGAACAGGATGTCACGGCCCTCGCGCAGCACCTCGCCACGCCCGACCGGGATGGCCGCCGGCGTCACCGGCGCCAGCCCGAACCCGGCGTCGCGCGGGTAGTGCAGGGCGAACGGGTGGTCCTGGCTGAACGCGGTGTGGAGGAGCGACCGCAGCTCCTGCTCATCCCGGGGAGAGGCGATGACCAGGTTCGGCAACTGTCGCTGGGCCGGCAGGGTGAACATCCCCTGGTGACTCGTCCCGTCCTCCCCGACGAGTCCGGCACGGTCGACCGCGATGAGCACCGGCTGGTCGTTCTGGCAGACGTCATGCACGGTCTGATCGAACGCCCGCTGGAGGAACGTCGAGTAGAGCGCCACCACCGGCCGCATCCCGCCCATCGCCAGACCGGTCGCGAGGGCCATGGAATGCTGTTCGGCGATCCCGACGTCGAACATCCGGTCCGGGAACTCGGCCTGGAACTTCGACATCCCGGTCCCGGTCGGCATCCCGGCGGTGATGCCGACGATCCGGCGGTCGCCTCGGGCCAGCTCGATCAATTCCGCGGCGAAGACGGCGGTGTAGTTCGGATTCTTCCTGGGCGCCTCGGCGACGCGCGCCGGCGGGGCGGCATCGTCGGTCATCGACTCGGTCGGCATCGCGCCCGCCGCACCATTCCCGGGTCCGGCGCCGTTCACGGGGAGCGGCGTCTTCATCGCGATCGGTGGCAGGGCCGCCCCGTGGAACCCGACCTGGTCGGCCTCGGCCGGCCGGAAGCCGCGGCCCTTCTGCGTTCGGACGTGGACGATCGTCGGACCGGGCAGGTCGAGCGCCCGTCCCAGCGTCTCGAGCAGGGCATGGATGTCGTGTCCCGGGACCACCCCGATGTAGGTGACGCCGAGATCCTCGAACAACTGGCCCGGTTGCGCGAAGTTGACGACCGACTTGCGGAAGCGCCTTGACCATTCGAGGACCGTCGCGCCGATGACTGGGATCCGCTCGACGTTGCGGTCGTATACGCCCTTGCCCTGCCGCCACGTCCGGGACAGCTTGATCTGCGACAGGTACCTGGAAAACGCCCCGACGGTCGGGCTGATCGACATCTCGTTGTCGTTGAGGACGATGAGCATCTGCGTCTTCCGATGGCCGATGTCGTTGAGCGCCTCCAGCGACAACCCGCTCATCAGCGCCGCATCCCCGACCACGACCGCGATCCGCTCCATCCCGTGTCGCAGGTCGCGCGCCTCCGCCAGCCCCTCCGCGATCGACAGGCCCGTCCCGGCATGACCGCCATCGAACACGTCGTGCGCCGATTCGGACCGACGCGGGAACCCACCGACGCCGTCGAGCTGGCGGAGCGTCCCGAAGCGCTCCAGCCTGCCCGTCAGGAGCTTGTGCGGGTAGGCCTGATGCCCGGTGTCCCAGACGATGCGATCGCGCGGCGATTCAAGGAGCCGATGGAGCGCGATCGTCAGTTCGACCACGCCGAGCGACGACCCGAGATGCCCGCCGGTGGTCGCCACCGTCCCGACGATGGTCTCGCGGATCTCGAGCGCCAGCTGGGCCAGCTGGACCTCGTTGAGGCCGCGCAGGTCGGCGGGATCCTGGATGGTCGGCAAGATCGGCACGGAACGGAGACTCCTCGGGTCGGGCCGGCATGGTCCCGGCGTTCTGTCGGCTGACGAGTCGGTCGACCCGCGTGTGATGATGATTCGCGACAGGTGGCCATCGCGATGGCCGTCAACGGCAGAGTGTAAGCCTGTCCCTCCGGGGTCGCGCGTTTCGCGCGACACGCGGGACGGCATCGGGAGGGATCGTGGACCGGTTCGTCGTAGATCGCCTGCGTGAACGGCTCAGCGATCGCGTCATCACCGCCGCCGACGCGGGCTACGACGCCGCCCGGATGACCTTCAACGCGACCGTCCAACGTCGGCCGGCGGTCATCGTCCGGGTCCGCACCGACGACGACGTCGTGGCGGCGGTCATCGCGGCCAGGGACCTCGGGCTCCCGATCGCGATCCGCGGCGGCGGCCACAGCGTGGCCGGCCACGCCATGGCGGACGGGGCCCTGGTGGTCGACCTGCGTGATCGACGGGAGGTCGCCGTCGATCCGCGGAGCGGGATCGTCCGGGTCGGCGGCGGCGCTCTGTGGGAGGACCTCGACCCGGCCGCCTGGGCCCACGGCCTCGCGGTCGTCGGTGGCACCTTCTCCGACACCGGGGTGGCCGGCCTGACGCTCAACGGCGGCATCGGCTGGCTGATGGGCGTCCAGGGCTTCACCTGCGACAACCTGGTGCGCGCCGAGGTGGTCACCGCCGCGGGCGAACGCGTCGTGGCCGGCGCGGACGGCGACCCGGACCTCCTGTGGGCCCTGCGCGGCGGCGGCGGCAACTTCGGCGTGGTCACGAGCTTCGAGTTCCAGGCCCGCGACCCGGGCCCGATCGTGGCCGGCTCGATCGACTACCCGATCGGCGCCGTCAAGCAGGTGATGCGACGCCTGACCGAGGTCGCCGAGACGGCTCCCGACGGCCTCGAACTGATGGCCTGGATCGGCCGACACGATTCGGATCCCGAGGCCGACGCCGTGGTGGGGCTGGGCCTCTGCTGGGCCGGCGACCCGGCCCAGGCCGACGCCATCATCGCGCCGCTTCGGTCGGGCCTGCCCGTCCTGCTCCGACGACGTCGGTCCGATGCCGTACCCGGCCCTCCAGGCGATGAACGGCACGCTGCCGTTCGGGTTGCGGCACTACTGGAAGGGCCATTTCCTGGGCGCCATCGACGAGGCGATCATCGCCGCGGTCGTCGAGTCGATGGCGGAGCATCCGGGCGGCCGCGGCGGGATCCTCCTCGAATCGATCCGCGGCGCCGGCCGGACCGGAGCCCGAGGGCGGCACCGCGTTCGCCCAGCGCGGGGCGACGCTGGAACGCGAGTGCCCTGGCGATCTGGGACGACCGCGCCGAGGACGACCTCCAGATCGCCTGGTCGCGGACCGCCGTCGACCGCCTCGCGGTCGGATCGTTCAGCGGTGCCGGCTACGCCAACTATGCCCCGGTCGACGAGACCAACGAGCGCGTGCGAGCGGCGTTCGGCACGGAGCGCTTCAGCCGGCTCGCGCAGATCAAGGCCAGCTACGACCCGGAGAATCGCTTCCGGTTCAATCTCAACATCGGGCCCGCGGTGATCCGGCCGCCTCAGGACTGATCGTCGGTCGCGTCCTCCGGGCGGACATCACGGACCTCGAGGGCGCCGCCGGCCCGTGCCACGAGCTGCTGGACACGCAGTTCGGCATCGGCGAGGAGCTTCTCGCAGCGTGCCTGGAGGGCGACCCCGCGCTCGTACAGGGCGATGGCGGCCTCGAGCGGCTGCCCGCCGGCCTCGAGCTCGGCGACCGTCTTCTGCAGCTCCGCGAGCGCGTCGTCGAAGGTCAGGCCATCGATCGGCGGGTCAGTCGTCGTCGGCACGTCGCTCCTCGTCCCCGGGCTCCGTCAGCCGGTCGATCCGCGGGGCGAGGAGCATACCAAGCTTGACCCCGGCGACCGCCACGACCGCCACGACGAGGCCGAAGATCACCACCGGGATCAGCTCGCCCATCGACGCTCGCCCAGTCCCGTCATCGGTCATCGGCCGTGGCCGGCAGCTCGCCGCGTGCGACCCGCAGGGCCAGCCGCGACCCCGGCGGCGCCTCGGTCGGGTCGCGGACGATCGCTCCATCGTCGGCCCGTCGCACGATGGCGTAGCCGCGGTCGAGGGTGGCCTGGGGCCCGAGGACGGCGAGCGCCGCTCCGGCCGCGCCAAGGGACCCCCGAGCCGAGGCGACCCGGCCTGCCGCCAATGGGCCGAGGACGCCGGCGCGCCCGAGACGTGCCCGGTCACGCGCCAGTCGCCCGGGGAGGATCGGCGCGAGCCGTGCCCCAAGGCGCTCCCCCACCCTTCGACGACCCGAAACCTCGGCATCGATGGCCCGGGTCGCCCGGTCGAGCAGGAGCCCGACTCGCTCACGCGCCGCCGCGAGCTGCGCGGTCGGGCTCAGCCGCTCGAGCGCGCGCCGCTCGGCGACGACCTCGCGAGCCGTGGCACGCAATCTGGTCGTCGCGGCTCCATCGAGGCGCCGGCCCGCCCCGCGCACGCCGGCGATGAACTCGGCGCGATCCGGAACGACGAGCTCGGCGGCGGCCGATGGGGTCGGCGCACGGACGTCCGCCGCAAGGTCGGCCAAGGTCACGTCCGATTCATGCCCGACCCCCGAGATGACCGGCACCCCGTGGGCGACCACCGCTCGGACGACCGCCTCATCGTTGAACGCCCACAGGTCCTCGAGCGACCCGCCGCCCCGGGCGACGATCGTGACCTCGGGTGCATCGGCCGGCCGGCCGGCGGCGATCCGGTCATCGCGGTAGCGCTCGACCTTGCGCAGTGCTGCGACGAGGCTGGCCGGCGCCGCCTCGCCCTGGACCTGGGCCGCGACGAGGATCACCCGAGTCAACGGCCAGCGCCGCCCGAGCACCTGGCAGATGTCCTTCCAGACCGCGCCCGTCGGGCTGGTGACGACGGCGATGGTCGCCGGCCGGGTCGGCAGCGGACGCTTGCGTCCCCCGTCGAACAGTCCCTCGGCCGCAAGCCGCGCCTTCAGCGCCTCGAATCGGAGCGTCAGGTCGCCGAGCCCGGCCGGCTGGATCGAATCGACGTAGAGCTGGAGCGCGCCCTGCGGCTCGAACAGGTCGATCCGGCCGTGGGCCACGACCCGCAGCCCGGCCTGCGCCTCGAACGCCGAGCGCAGCCGGTCATCGCGGAACCAGACGCACTGGAGCTGATTGCGATCGTCCTTGAGCGCGAAGTAGGCGTGGCCGGCCGACGAGATCGTGACCCGGCCGATCTCACCCTCGATCCACAGGTCGGCAAGGCGTGGATCCGCGCGAACCGCTCCCCGGATGGCCCGGGTGACCTCGCTGACGCCGAGGATCCGGACGCCGAACGGTGCCGGGCGCCGACGGCGTCGACGGCGCCGACGGCGCCGACGGCGCCCGTGCCGCCGCCTCGAGAGGCCCCTGACCACCGCCACCCGACGCCGTGATCGAATCCCAGCTCGGCAAGGCCCAGTCCGGCGGGTCGGTGTCGTCCATCGGGTCGGTCAGACCCGGGTCTGGTAGTCCCCGGTCCGCGTGTCGACGCGGATCGTGTCGCCGGTCTCGACGAAGATCGGGACCTGGACGACGAGGCCGGTCTCGGTCGTCGCCGGCTTGCGGGCGCCGGTCTGCGTGTCGCCGGCGAACCCGGGCTCCGTGTCCACGACCGACAGGTCGACGGTCACCGGCAGTTCCACGCCGATCGTCTCGCCCTGGTAGCTGGTCCGGTCGAGGGTCATCCCGTCCTTCATGTACAGGGCCGATTCCCCGAGCTGCTCGGTGGTCAGGACGAACTGGTCGTAGGTGTCGTTGTCCATGAAGTGGTGGTCGTCGCCGTCGCGGTAGAGGAACTGGACGGGTCGCTTCTCCATCGAGGCGCGCGGCCACTTGGTGCCGGCCTGGAACGAGCGCTCCACCGTCTGGCCGCGCTTGATGTTGCGCAGTGTGATGCGCACCTGGGCCGACCCGCGGCCCATCTTGATGTGGTGATAGTCGAGGATCTGCCAAAGCTCACCGTCAAGCTCGATGGCGACCCCCTTCTTCAGTTCTCCGGTGCTGATCATCTGTTCGTGCTCCTCATTCCTCGGCGTCCTGCAACGCCCGCATCCGAACCTGGTACTCCACCGGAGAGATCTCGCCGCGAGCGAGCCGCGCCTTCAGCTCGGCGACGGCGGGATCCTCGCTCGGCGGGGCACTGCGACGGATCGCCCAGACGATGACGCCGACCACGAGTCCCGTGATGACGAGCGGCACGACCAGGCTTACGACGAGCATCGGGCCCATGAAGTCGAACAGATCGAACGGAAGGGAATCCATGGTCGCGCCAGCGTAGCGGGCGTCTCGCCGCCCTGTCAGCCCCCGACGACCAGCGCCTCGCGCGGGAAGTTGGTCAGCCGCTCGAGGCGCCCGGCCGCGGCATCGAGGACGACGAGGTCCTCGATCCGGACGCCCATCTCGCCCTCGAGGTAGACACCGGGCTCGACCGAGAAGACGGTCGGGCTCGGGAGCGGCATGTCGGCCGCCAGGCGGCCGAGCGACGGAGATTCGTGCGTGGCCAGGCCGATCCCGTGTCCGAGGCTGTGGCCGAAATGGGCTCCGTGTCCGGCCGCGGCGATGACCTCGCGGGCGACCGCGTCGACCGATGGGCCGGTCGGGAGTGGGTCGCCGTCGGCGGCACGCGCCACGCCGGCCCCAAGGGCATCGATCGCAGCCGCCTGGGCGCGCGCCACCAGACCATGGATGTCGAGGTCGCGCGCCGACGGCTCGCCGACGAACAGGGTGCGCGTCATGTCGCTCCGATAGCCGCAAACCTGCGCACCGAAGTCGAACAGCAGGACGGTCCCATCGAGGATGGGCCGCTCGCCAGGAGCGCCGTGCGGCAGCGCCGCCTCCGGCCCGGACAGGCAGGCCACGTCGAACGCGAGCGCCTCGGCGCCGCCGGTCCGGATCGCCCATTCCAGCCGCAGGGCGAGGTCCACCTCGGTCATCCCGCGCCGGATCTCCGGCAGCAGGCCGGCCAGGGCGCGGTCGGCCACGGCACACGCCGCGGCGATCCGCTCGATCTCGGCCGGTTCCTTGACGGCGCGGTCGGCTTCCACCCAGCCCTCGACGGGGACGAGTTCGACGTCCGGCGCCGCGGCCGCCAGACGCTCCCACAGCGCGTGCGACACGAAACCCGCCTCGACACCGACGCGTCGCGCCCCGACCGACGCCACGAGCGCCGCCCAGCGGCTCGGCAGGTCGTTGTACGCCTCGAACAGGCGCACATCCGGTGCCTCGCGACGGACCTGGACCGTGTACCGGGAATCGGCGAGGACCGCGACCTCCTCGCCACCCACCAGGAACTGCCCCGAGTTCCCCGCGACCTTCTCCTCGCCGTCAGCGAGGGTGAACCCGGTCAGGTAGCGCATGTGCTCGCGCCGAACCCCGAAGTAGGCATCGATGCCGGCGGCGGCGAACCGCGCTCGAAGGCGCCCCAGCCGATCGGGACGGGCGAGGCGGTCGGCGGCTTCCCAGCCGGCGAGCGCGGCCGGTGATGGCGCCGGCGCGAAATCGGCCGGGACGGGCAGCCCCGTCACGGGATGTAGCCGTACTTCTTCCGGTTCGCGTCGTGCTCGGCCGCCGTCTTGGCGAAGGCGTGAGCGCCGGCCCCGTCTGGGATGGCCAGGAAGTAGAGGTACTTGGCGGCCGTGTCCGGTTCGAGGGCCGCATCGATGGACGGCAGGCTCGGCGTGGCGATCGGCCCCGGGATCAGGCCCGGCGTCTTGTACGTCTGGTAGCCGTGCAGCTCGTCGGGCACCACCACCTCGCCCAGCGGCGTTCCCGGTGGCTTCCAGAAGGCGTATTGCTGCCATGTATCGAAATCGAGCTTGTCGAGCTCCATCGTGTCGATGGCGTACAGGACGGTCGGATCGGCATTGAGGATCTTGTTCTTGATCCCGGGAATCCCATCGATCCGGTTCTGGTAGACCCCGGCGATGAGTGGGCGCTCCTCGTCGAGCACGGCCTCCCGCTCGACGATCGAGGCAAGCGCCATCACCTGGTAGAAGGTCAGGCCGCGTGAAGCCGGCACCACCAGGCGGGTCTCGCCGACATCCTTGATGAACTTGTCCAGCATCAGGCGGATGAGTTCCTCGGGCGTCGTGTCGGGCAGGACGCGATAGGTCGACGGCCACAGGAAGCCCTCGAGCGACGCGCCCTTCGGGGCATCGGCCAGGATCTTCTTGAGCCACGGATAGTCGGCGAGCAGAGCCGGCGGGGGCGACTTGGCGATCTCGTAGAACTCCTGCACGTCCATCTGGAGGGGCAGGGTCTGCAGCTTGGCGGTGATCTGCTCGAGGCGAAGGCTCTTGCGCAGGGCGATGTCGACGTACTTGACGGTCGGCGGCGCCAGCAGCGCCCGGACGAGCTGGTCGGGTGTCATGTTCTTGCGCAGGACGAAGGTTCCCTGCTGGAGGGATCCGGTCAGACTCTGGTCGATGGCGATGAACACGAACGCCCGGCTGTCGGTGAGCAGCCCGTCAGCTTCCAGGCGGTCGGCGATCGAGCTCGCGGTATCACCCTTCTCGACCAGGAATTCGACCTGGGCCGGATCCGTGGATGCCGCGGTCGTGAGGGTCGCGCCCAGGTTCTCCTGGACCATCTCCTTGACGAACGGCAGCCGGAGGGCGGCGGGGTTGTCGCCGGCGATCCCGACCACCGCCTCGGCGACGACCGGTCGCAGGGCCGTCAGCGAGACGGCCAGGACGACGACCGCCAGCACGACCGCGAAGACGACGAACTTCAGGAAGCCGATCAGCCCATGGCCCGAACCACCGCGACCCCGGCCGTTGTCCCGGCGAGGGACCGGCTCGGAGAACTCGGGGATGCTCTCGGTGGCGTAGGCGTCTTCATCGTACGGGCGAGCCGGCGTGGCGCGGCTGTCCCGTGGGCGTCCGCCGGAGCGGATCGTCATCGGCTGGTCTCCTGGGGGTCTGGGGTGCGTGGCAGTGACGAACGGGTACCCGCTCGTGTGTCGAGCTCGTCCTGGAGGATGATGGCGGCCGCCTCGCGATCGACCCGGGAACGATACCCGTCCCGCTGGATCTTCGTCGGCGGGCCACCGGATCGGCCGCGCTTCATGGGGCCCAGACGCGTCTCCGCAAGGTGGCTGGTCAGCCGCTCGTCGCGAAGGGTCACGGGGAGATCCAGGCGTGTCCCGATGGCCTCCGCCCAGGCGCGAGTGAGGGCCGCCTGGGGGCCTTCCGCCCCGGAGGCCTCCAGCGGGAGCCCGACGACGAGTTCCGTGACGCTGTTCGCATCGACCACCGCGCGCAGCCCGGCGGTGTCCGCGTCGAGATCCGCCCCGCGTCGAAGCGTCGTCAGCGGGAGGGCGGCGGATCCATCGTCGTCGGCGAGCGCCAGTCCGATCCGCCGCTCCCCGAGGTCGACGCCGAGGAACCGAGTCATGGGCCGGCCGATCCGCTCGGCGCCGGGGTCTCGATCTCGACCGCGTGGCCGATGGTCAGGTCCACCCGGTTCTCGAAGGTCGGGATGGAGTTGGCCCAGTCGGGCGAGACCGACAGGACGACCTCGCCGTACGGCGCGAGGATCGCCTGCGCTTCCGCGATCGGCTTGCCGAGCACGAGCGTGGTCAGCTCGTCCGGGTCGAGGATCGCGATCTGCTCGGCTGACGCGGTGACCGGGAAGCTGACCGACTGACCGACGATGATCGCCTCGCCGACCTCGACCTTCATCGACCCCACGACGAGCCGGTAGTCCGGCTTGACCGCCGTCCGGACCTGGGTGGCCGCGATCGCCTCGATCGGGGCGGTGTCCGTACTGATGACGGTGCCTGTCGCCGACAGGCCGAGTGCGAACGTCGTGACCTCCTGCCCGACGAGACTCTCCGGCGGGACGGTCGGGGTCGAGGGACCCAGTTCGCCGGTGGACGGGAAGACCGTTGCTCCACCTGCAGTCAGCGCCGGATCGACCATGGCCGCGACAAAGGCCGTCTTGAGCGACGTGTCGAGCGTCGCGAGCGCGTCGTTGACGTCCTTCTGGGTGACCGTGGTGAACTCCTGGCGGGTCCCCCCGGTCGTGGGCTCCGGGTTGGTGACCTTCAGGAACAGCGAGTTCTCGGCGCTCGGCCCGATGACGATCGTGCCGGCATCGACATTGCCCTCCGGGCCTCCATCGACGGCGGTGATCCTGACGCTGGCCCGCGCCGGGAAGATGGTCAAGCCGACGAGCTCGGCCCGTGGGACCGTGAGGGCCACGTTGGTCCGGAACCGGACCCCGGAGGCGGTCCGGACGATGCTCCCTGAAGCGATCCGGTTCACGCTCGTCGGATCGCGGTTCTCGAAGCGCGCCACACCGGTGGCGTTGGTCAGTTCGACACGCTTGCCGGTGGCGCTGAACGTGTCGTCCACCGCGACGGGGATGGAGATCTCCTTGGCCGGGACGACACCGGCGGCCGCATCGGGTTGCGTGACGTTCGGGTCGGCCACGACGGTGAGGTGGATCGGCCCGACGGGTTCCGGCCGAGGCGTGACCACGATCTTGGCCGACGGCAGGAGGAGATAGGCGCCGACCGACGCGACCAGAACGGCCAGCGCGAGGATCGCGGCACCGATCAGCCACGGGGTCCGCCGACCCCCGCTCGACCCGGCCCGGGTGGGTGCGACCGGACCGGGAGGGCCGCCTGCTCCCCGCCCCCGGTCGACGGGATAGGGGTCGGCGGTCGGCTCTCGTCGAGGGACGGTCGTGCGGATGGTCTCGCCGGACGGCACGTCCGCCGACGCAGCCGCAAGTCCGGCCGCGCCGACCGCGGCCACCGGCACGACCAGGCCCAGGGTCCCGTCCGACGGCGGCGCCTCGGTCGGCTGGGGCGGGGCCGGCGTGACCGCGGCTGCGACAACCACGGCGGCGGCGGGCGCCTGCCCGTCCCGCGAGGGCTCCTCGTCGACCCCGACGAGCGACGATTCGTACTCCGCCACAGAACTGAAGACCGGTAAGCCCGCCGAGGCCGCCAGCGCCCGGGTCGCCGGGTCTGCGGCGACGATCGACAGCCGCTTCTCGTGGGTCAGGGCATCACGCGCCAGCAGCCGGAAGTTGATCCGTGACGTCGCGACCCGCGATCCGTGCGGCAGGACGACGGCCAACCGCGCCGACTCGGACCCGCGGATGCGAGCAGCGGCCGAGGTGATCTCGTCATCGACCTCGAGATAGATGATCCGGCCCGCCACGGCGTTAGACCTTCATCGCTTTGAGGACCCGGCGCAGCGCCGCGTCGAGCGGATCCTCGGAGGTCTGGAGGTCGATCGCCTGGAACGCGAGGCCGAGCGGCGTGACGTCCTGCTGGTCGATGAGCAGGTCCGTCGCGTCGGAGATCGTTTCGATCTGGTCCGGGGCCATGACCGTGACCTCGGGCGGGCGGGCGAACGGCAGCCGCTCGTAGAACGCAGCCGACGAGAGGGCCGCCGGGATCTCCGGCAATCGTGAGCCGCCGCCGCACAGGAAGATCCGCCCGGGCAGGAGATCGCCGCCCGACAGCTCCTCCATGACCAGCTCGACGCCGGCGGCCCAGACCCGGACGTCGTCGGCCACGATGGTCGCGACCTCCGACGCGTTGTCGACGGCGAGGCCGCGCGCATAGTCGACCTTGAGCGCCTCCGCCCGCGGGAACGGCAGGTCCAGCCGGTCGGCGAGGCTCTTGGTGAAGGCACGACCACCCAGGGCGAACATCCGGGTCCCCTCGATCCCGCCCTGGCGGACAAGCGCGACGTCGGTCGTACCGCCACCGACATCGACGAACAGCGCCCCGGCCTGGCGGATGTGGTCCGACCCGAGCACGCGCGCGACGGCATAGGGTTCGGCGACGATCTCGAGGAGTTCGAGGTCGAGCTGGGAGGCGACGCTCTGGAGCGCACCGAGATGGACGAGCGGCGCGAACGCGTTGAAGATGCCGATCTTGACGTGGCGGCCCTGGAACCCGACCGGGTTGGTCAACGCGTAGCCGTCGATCGAGGCCCCGGTCACCGCGGCGTGGACGAGCCGGACGTCGACATGGGGCAGCCCCGTCTCCCAGGTGATCGCCCGCTCCGCCTCGTGGAGGGCCTCGCGCTGGACGACGTCGATGAGTTTCTGGAGCTCGCCCTCGCTGATCGGCTGGTCCGGCTTCTTGCGTTCCTGGCTGTGGGTCGTGGTGAAGCCCTTGACCAGCTCGCCGGCGATCCCGATGACCACCTGGGTCGGGCGGAAGCCGGCCATCTCTTCGGCCTCCTGGAGCGCGACAGCGCAGTTGTCGACGACGGCGGCGATATCGGCGACCGTCCCCGATTGCATGTGGGACAGGCCCTGGCGCTTACGGCCGACGCCGCGGACGGTGCCGTGCCCGCCGGCGTCGATATCGAAGACCAGGGCCTTGGCGAACTCCGTCCCGACATCGAGCGCCGTGCAGGCGGCCAGCGCCTCGGCCGAGTCCCGCTGCCAGATCCTCCGCCAGAAGGCCATCAGGCCGCCGCGGTGGCCGCGGCCTTGAGCGCCTCCAGGGCCGCCTCGATGCCGTCGCGCCGGGTGCCCTTGCCCTGGGCCATCTCGGGTCTTCCGCCGCCTCGCCCCTCGATCGCCGGCATGGCGGCCCTGACCAGCTCTCCGGCGGCGATGCCGCGTTTGACGAGATCGTCGGAGACGGTGACGAACAGCTGCGGCTCGTCGGCATCGAGCGCGAGCGCCACGACCCCCGAGGCCATCAGCCCGCGAACGTCCTTGGCCATCGCCTTGAGCGCTTCGATCGATCCGAAACCGCCCGCGTAGGCCGCGACGCGAACCCCCGGGGCGATCTCGACGGCGCGCTCGACGATCGTGTTGGCACCGACACTGGCCGCGACCTGGACCCCGCCACGCGACTTGGCCTGCGCGGCCAGGCTGCGGATCCGGTCCGGCAGCGCCTCCACGGTCCGCGCTCCGGCGAGGTCGGCCGCTTCGTCGAGGAGTCGCATTCGGTCCGCGACATGACGATCCGCCGCGGCACCCGTGACCGCCTCGATCCGGCGCATCCCGGAGCCGATGCTCCGCTCGCCGGTGATGTGGAAGCCGCCGATCTGCCCGCTGGCCCGACAGTGCGTCCCGCCGCACAGCTCGAAGCTGTAGTCCTGGACACGGATGGTCCGGACCGTCTCGCCGTACTTCTCGTCGAAGAAGGCGTCGGCGCCTCCCTCGATCGCGTCGGGCATCGTCATGAACGCGATGGAGACGGGCCGATCGTCGCGGATGATTCGGCGAACCTCGTCCTCGATGGCGCGCTTCTCGTCGTCGGTCAGCGCCCGATCGAACGGGAAGTCGAAGCGCAGGTAGTCGGGCGTGACCAGCGAGCCGGCCTGGCGGGCCCGCTCCCCGACGACGTTCCGGAGCGCCCGGTGGAGCAGGTGCGTGCCCGTGTGGTTTCGCATCGTGTGGGCGCGCCGCTCGGCGTCGACGACGGCCTCGACCGTCTCCCCGACCCTGAGCCGGCCATGGAGCGTGCCGTGGTGGACGATCAGCCCGCCGTGGGGCCGCTGCGTGTCGCTGACCGTGAACAGCTCGCTGCCGCCGTCGGCTTCGCGGATGACGCCCTGGTCACCGACCTGTCCGCCACCCTCCGCGTAGAACGGTGTCTGGTCGAGGATGAGCTGGGCCTCGCCATGCCCGGTCAGTTCTTCGAACTCCATCCCGTCGCGGAGGATGGCGACGATGCGACCCTCGGCGGTCGTCCTCTCGTAGCCGAGGAACCGCGTGTCGCCGACGCGACCCTGGACCGCGCCATACAGGGCGGACGATCCAGCCTGCCTCGCGAGGTCGGCCTTCTTGCCCGAGCGGCTCCGGTCGCGTTGCTCGGCCAGCGCGCGGTCGAACCCCTCGCGCTCGATCGCGACGCCATATTCCGCCGCGAGTTCGACGGTCAGGTCGATCGGGAAGCCGTACGTGTCGTGAAGACGGAAGGCGATCGCGCCATCGAGCCGCGAGGCGTCGGCGGGTAGGTCCTCCGGCCGCCGGCCGATCCTCCGATCCGTGCTGGTGAGGCCGTCGAGCGCCTCCTCGAGATGCTTCGTCCCGGCGTCGAGGGTCCGGGCGAACTGGGTCTCCTCGCGGCCGATGACCGACAGGATCTCGTCCCGCCGCGCGACGAGGTGCGGGTAGGCGTCAGCCATGACCTCGATGACGACCGCAGCCGCCTCGGCCATGAACGGCTCGCGCCTCCCCAGCAGCCGGCCGTGACGAACGGCCCGTCGGAAGAGCTTGCGCAGGACGTAGCCGCGACCCTCGTTGGATG
Source organism: uncultured Chloroflexia bacterium (assembly GCA_963746865.1). Lineage (GTDB taxonomy): Bacteria > Chloroflexota > Limnocylindria > Limnocylindrales > CSP1-4 > SPCO01. The sequence goes on along the minus strand of CAVVDB010000003.1, from coordinate 556,494 downwards.
GCAGGACATCGTCGCCGATGAGGAAGGTCACCGCCCGCGAATGGTCGGCGATGACCTGGTAGCTGAACCGCTCGCTCTCGAACGCGTCCGGATCGTGCCCCAGCAGCTCGCGCATGCGGGCGTGGATCGGCGTGAACAGGTCCGTGTCGTAGTTGGTCGGGACCTGCTGGAGGACGCTGGCCAGGCGCTCGAGGCCCATCCCGGTGTCGACGCTCGTGAACGGCAGCGGGACACGGCCGTCTGGCAGCTGGTCGAACTCCATGAACACGAGGTTCCAGATCTCGAGCCAACGCGGGCAGTGCTCGCTGTGGTCGGGGACGCAGTGCGGCCCTTCAGAGAGGTGCGCCCCGCGATCGAAGTGGATCTCGCTGCACGGTCCGCACGGCCCCGTGTCGGCCATCCGCCAGAAGTTGTTGTCGTCGCCGTTGTCGACATCGCCCCAGCGGGCCATCCGTTCGGGCGGCAGGCCGATCTCGTCCGCCCAGATGTCCCAGGCGACGTCGTCGTCCTTGTAGGTCGTGGCCGCCAGCCGTTCGCCCGGGATGCCGAGGTCCCTGGTCAGGAACTCCCAGGCCCAGTGGATGGCCTCGCGCTTGAAGTAGTCGCCGAACGACCAGTTGCCGAGCATCTCGAAGAAGGTGTGGTGGCGGGGCGTCCGGCCGACCTCCTCGAAGTCGTTGTGCTTGCCCGCGACGCGGAGGCAGCGCTGGTAGTCGACCGCCCGGGTGTACGAGCGGGTCTCCGCCCCGATCAGGACGTCCTTGAACTGGACCATCCCGGAATTCGTGAACAGGAGCGTGGCGTCACCCGCCGGCACGAGCCCGGCGCTGGGCACCACGGCATGCCCGCGCTCGGCGAAGAACTCGACGAACCGGCGGCGGATCTCGGCGGCGGGCAACGCCACGATCCGCGGATCTGGGGTCTGGACGGGTGGCGGCATCGGACGCAATGGTAGCGAACACGGTTGACACCGCCCAATCGCTCAAGAATGCTCCGCGCCATGCCCGTGACGATCGAAGCGACCGGCCTCCGGAAGCGGTATGGCAGCGTGGCTGCGCTCGACGGGCTCGACCTCGCCGTCGAGGAAGGCCAGGTCGTCGGCCTGCTCGGCCCGAACGGGGCCGGCAAGACGACCGCCCTTCGGATCCTTGTCGGGCTCGTCAGCGCTGACGCTGGATCCGTCTCGATCGCCGGTGAGCCGGTCGATCAGGGCTGGGTCGCGGGTGAGCGCGTCGGCGCGATGGTGGCGACGCCGGTCTTCTATCCGCACCTGTCGGGAGTCGAAAACCTGCGTGTCCTGGCGGCCACCTGGGGCTGGACGCGCGCCACGGCCGACGTCCGGATCGCTGCGGCGCTCGCGCAGGTCGACCTCACGGCGGCGGGCGGTCGCGCGGCGAAGGGCTACTCGACCGGGATGCGCCAGCGGCTCGGCATCGCCCTGGCCCTGCTGGCCGATCCACCGATCCTCATCCTCGACGAACCGGTCAACGGCCTCGATCCGGCGGGCATCGTGGAGATCCGGGACCTGCTCGTCGCGCTGACCGGGCAGGGTAGGACGATCCTGCTCTCCAGCCACTTGCTGACCGAGGTCGAGAAGACGTGCGATCACGTCACGATCGTCGACCGCGGCCGGATCGTCGCGAGCGGCACGCCCGAGGCGCTCGCCGGCGGCGGTGAACGGATCGAGCTGCGGGTCGCCGTCGAAGAGGTGGCCCTGGCCCGGGGCGTCCTCGAGGCGGCCGGCTTCCGGGTCGCCCCGACGATGGAACCCGGCGGGCTGTGGGTCGATGGCGCGCCCGACGGGGCGACGGTCAGCCGCTTGCTCGGCGCGGCCGGGACCTACCCCGACGAACTGATCCGCCGACGCGATTCGCTCGAGGACGTGTTCTTGCGCCTCACCGGCGGCGAGGATCCGTCGTGAGGAACCTCCTTCGCGCGGACTGGGTCCGCTTCGGCCACCGGCGCGACCTGCGGATCCTGGTCGTCCTCGTCCCCGTCATCCTGGCGGTCATGTTCGTCGCCGAGTTCAACGCGCTGACCACCCAGCCGGACTTCTTCAACAACGTCGTCTTCGATCCGCCGGATCCGGTCGCCGAGGCCGAGATGCGTGACCAGATGATCGCCGAGTGGCGCGGGCGGGTCGACGCCGAGCTGCCTGCCTTTGCGTTCCCGGCCAGCCTGCTCAAAGTCGCGGGCAATACCGGCCCGCTGATCCTGCTCTCCGTCTACCTGGCGACCGCGCTCGTCGCGGGCGAATTCGAGTGGGGCACGGTCCGGACCGTCCACCTGACGTCGCGTCGCGCCCGGACCCTCGCCGTCAGGGCCGGGGTGGTCATCGGCCTCATGGCGCTCGTCGTCGGCGCCGGGCTGGTGTTCGCCTCGGTGATCCCCTTCTTGCTGGCCTTCGAGGCCAAGCCGCTGCAGGCATGGGCCGGTCCGGTCCCGGATCTGTGGGGCGGCATGGCGATCCGGCTGGCCATCGTCCTGCCGTTCGTCGCGATCCCGATCCTGATGTCCGTCTTGGCCAGGGCGATCGGTCTCGCCTTCCTGCTGACCCTGTTGTTCTTCGTCCTGGACCTGGCCGTGACCGGAGCGCCGGTCTGGTCGAATGCCACGCTCGAGTGGATCAAGGTCGTGACCGTCAGCGGCTCGATCACGCGGCTGGTCGGCGGCCCGGAATCACCGCTGGCCGCCATCGCACCGGCAGGCGTCTCGTTCGCGGCGCTGCTCGCCTGGGGGATCGTGCCGATCGGGCTGGCGGTCGCCCGGTTCCGGCGTCTCGACATCAACGAATAGGAGGACAGATGGCCATCGTCGCCATGGTGCTGGTCGCGATCGTCGCGGCGATCCACGTCTACATCGTCATCCTGGAGATGGTCCTGTGGCGGACGCCGCGCGGGCTGCGCTCGTTCGGGACCGACCAGGCGTTCGCCGATCGATCGGCGCCGCTGGCCGCCAACCAGGGGCTCTACAACGCGTTCCTCGTGGCGGGACTCGCGTGGGGCCTGATCGCCGCCGACCCGATCGGGTTCCAGGTGACCGTCTTCTTCCTCGTGCTGCGTGATCGTGGCGGGGGTCTTCGGGGCGGCGACGGTCAGTCGCCGGATCCTGGTCGTCCAGGCGATCCCGGCGGCGCTGGCGCTTGCCGCGGTGCTGGTGGCTGCGAACGCCTGACCCGCCACAGCGACGACCCGGCGATGATCGCCCCGAGGATGGCGCCGAGCGTCATCCCGCGCACGAACGAGGCGGCCGTCCGGCCATCGTCGCGGTCGGTCACGTTCGTCGCACCGAGGGCCCGAGGATGGCGACCGCCGACGAGACGCCGATCCCGATCCAGGCCACGATCGACGCCGCGAGCAGGTGGAAGTCGCCGATCATCAGGAGGTCGAACTCCAGTCGATCGGCGAGCGCGTCGCCCGCCCACGCCCCAAGGATCGACGCCAGGACGACGATGAACAGGCGGCCGCCGGCGCTGCCCCGGATGAGCACGAACAGCGACGCGTGGAAGATGCCGACGAGAATCGACAGGATCAGCGCCGGGCCGATGATCATGCGCCCGAGGCGACGAGGTCGCGGGAGGTCGTCGCGTCTGACCCGGCGGCCACCGGCCGGGTGATCCGCCCGCCGCCGAGCACCACCTCGCCGTCGTACAGGACGGCAGCCTGGCCCGGGGCAGCGGCCCACACGGGGCTATCCGTCTCCGCCAGCCAGCGGCCGCCGCGCGCGGGCTCGGCCGGCGAGAGCGGCCGGATCGTGGCCGGGACCGGCGTCGTGCGGTGGCGGATCCGGATCTCGGCACGGAACGGGGATCGGCCGCGCGGCCCGTCGCCGGCGACGAAGGTCACCCCGTCCAGGCCGATCGACGTCGTCTCGAGGTCCTCCGCGCCTGCCGAGCGTGATCGTGTTGGTCAGCGGGTCGATCCGGCTGACGTAGCGCGGTTCGCCGAGCGCGACGCCCAGACCCTGTCGCTGGCCGATCGTGTAGCCCGGGGTCCCGCCGTGCTCGCCCACCCGCTCCCCGTCGCCGTCGAGCAGCGGGCCGGCGGTCGGCACCCAACCCGCTCGATCCCGCAGGGCGTCGCGGTAGTCGCCACCCGGGACGAAGCAGATCTCCTGGCTCTCGGGCTTGTCGGCGGTCGCCAGGCCGAGCGATCGGGCGATGTCGCGGACCTCGGGCTTGGTCAGGTCGCCGAGCGGGAACCGGGCGTGGTCCAGCTGGTCCTGGCGCAGGCCGTACAGGAAGTAGGTCTGGTCCTTGTCGGTGTCGCGGGCGCGCAGCAGGCGGGCTGCCCCGTCCGGTCCCACGTCACGCCGTGCGTAGTGCCCGGTCGCGACCGCCTCGCAGTCGTACAGGTGACGCGCGCGGCCAAGGAATGCCCCGAACTTCACGTAGGTGTTGCAGTCGACGCACGGCGACGGCGTCCGGCCGTCCAGGTAGGCATCGAGGAACGGCTGGAGCACGCCGGCGTCGAACTCGCGCTCCAGGTTCATCACGTAGAACGGGATGTCGAGCTGGGCCGCGACTCGGCGCGCGTCATCGGCCGCGTCGAGCGAGCAGCAGCTCTTCTTGAACTCCGAGTACGTGTCGGCGACGTCGTGCAGCCGCATCCAGACGCCCGACGACCTCGTGGCCCTGTTCGTGCAGGAGGGCCGCGGCGACCGACGAGTCCACCCCACCGGACATCGCGACCAGGACCCGACTCACGCCGGCACACCCTGGCCGAGCGGATCTGCGGCCACCGCCACGGCGCCGAGGCGCATCGAGGCTACGACCCGCGGGACGACGTCGCAGGCGATCGCGATCTCGTCATCGGTCGTCGTCCGACCGAGCGACAGGCGGAGGGCACCACGCGCCTCTTCCTCGGGATAGCCCATCGCCGTCAGGACGTGGCTCACCTCGGTCGATCCGGTCGTGCACGCCGACCCGATCGAACAGGCGATCCCCTCGAGGTCGAGCGACATCGCGACCGACGATCCATCCGTGTCGCGAGCGATGATCGACAACAATCCGGGCAGCCGGTCCTTCGGATGCCCGGTCGGTTCGACGCCGGGGACCGCCAGGATCGGCGCGGCGAGTCGGTCGCGCTGGCGGCGCAGGCGGGCGACCGTCTCCGGGCGCTCCGCACACGACAACTCGTAGGCGGCAGCCAGCCCGACAGCGCCGGCGACGTTCTCAGTGCCCGCCCGGCGGTGACGCTCCTGGGTCCCGCCCTGCTGCTGGGCGAGGATGTGGGTCCCGTGTCGGACGTACAGGGCACCGACCCCCTTCGGCCCCTCGAACTTGTGCGCGCCGAGCGAGACCATGTCCGCCCCGAGCTTCGTCACGTCAAGGTCGACATACGGCGCGGCCTGGACGGCATCCACGTGGAACAGGACGCCCTTGCGGGTCCTGACCCGCGCCGCGAGATCGGCGATCGGCTGGATCGTGCCGACCTCGTTGTTGGCGAGCATGATCGAGACGAGGATGGTCTTGTCGGTAAGGGCGGCCTCCAGCTGGTCGGGGTCGACCCGGCCATAGCGATCGACCGGCAGTTCGACGATCTCGAAGCCGAACTTCTCGAGGTAGCGGAGCGTGTGGCCGACCGCGTGATGCTCGACCGATGAGGTCACGATCCGATGGCCGCGCGCCTTGCCGGCCCACGCGGCGCCCTTCAGGGCGAGGTTGTTGGCCTCGGTGCCGCCAGACGTGAAGACGATCTCGCGATCCTCCGCGTGAAGGCGTCGCGCGACCCGCGTATGGGCGTCGTCGAGTGCCGCCCGGGCGGCGCGCCCGAAGACGTGTGCCGAACTCGGGTTCCCGAACGACTCGGTGAGATACGGCAGCATGGCGTCGAGGACCTCGCGGCGGAGGGGGGTCGTCGCCGCGTGGTCGAGATAGATCGGCATGGGCCCGATCGTACACCCGGCCCATGCCGACGGCCGGATCGCGAGGTCAGGCGGGGGTCGGGGCCTCCGGCGGGTTGGTCGGCGGCAGCATCGGCGGCGTGTCCTTGTCGCCTCCGCCGCGACGGCCGAGGATGCCGATCACGAGCCCGATCGCCAGTCCGATCAGCAGGAGCGCCAGCGGTGTCGATTCACCGAGCGGCAAGGTGCTGTAGATGATCAGCATCGTCGCCCCGCCGAGACCGGTCAGGATGCCGCCGATCACCGCGGTGATCGTGTGGCCGCGGGAGCCGAAGGCGAGCATCGCCAAGCCGAGGATGAGGACGCCGAGGCCACCGAAGAACGGGATCGTCCCGATCGGATCGCCGGCCAGCTTGAACCAGCCGCTCCCGACACACTCCCCGCCGCTGCCCTTGAGGGTGCCGTGGACGTAATACAGGCCGGTGAACCGGAATGGGGCGTTCTCCTTGACGCCGACCGTGCCGGCACCGGCCCGATCGTCCCCGGGGTTGTCATCGCCACCCTGGAGCGGGGTCGGGAAGTTGAAGACGGCGATCGCCCAGGTGTTGTTCTTCATCTCGACATTCGACCCGCCGGCGTAGGTGATCTTCCCGTCCCAGTCGACGATGAACGGGTCGGTCTGCGTCGCGTCGATCGCGCCACCCGTGATCGAGTCGAGCGCGGAGCCGTCCGCCTTGAGCGAGCTGGCCTGGAGCGTGCAGTTCGTCAGCGGGAAGGCCGCCACCGGGGCGGCGATGGCCAGGATGCCAAGCGCGGCCAGAACGAGTGCGCCGAGCAACGAACGTCGCATGCAACCACCCTCCCTCAAAGGTCAGGAAGCGGCGGCTGCCGTTCCCGGCACCCGCGACGGTACACCTTCCACGGGCGCCATTCCAGCCGCTTGACAGTGGTGCCACGATCGGGTCATGCCGGATGGCATCGTGTTGCCGGTCTTGGCGCTTGCCTTCGGGTTCGTCCTCGTCGCCGGGTCCTGGCTGACGAACGGGTCCCCGGACCTCATGGCGGGCCTGTTCGCGTCGCAGGCCATCGCGGACTGGCCGCCCGGCGTCCAGGAGGCCGACGCTCCGCGGTTCGATGTCGCCCATGTCGACGCGATCCGACGCGCCGCCACACCACCGGGCGAGGACCCGATCGAGCCGCCTGAGATCGTCGAATTGTTCGACCGGCCGCTCTGATCAGCCGGCCGGGGCGGCCTCGCGTTCGGCGTCGGCGGAGATCGTCGGCACGGCCCGCCTCGCGGCGCCGGTCGTGCTGGGAGAGGGCTCGCTTGCGCAATCGGATCGACTGCGGGGTGACCTCGACCAGTTCGTCGCCCGAGATGAACTCCAGCGCGGTCTCGAGCGTGATCAGGCGGGCCGGCGTGAGCCGGAGCGACTCGTCGTGCGAGTGGGTCCGGATGTTGGTGAGCTTCTTCTCCTTGGTCGGGTTGACGTCCATGTCGCCCGACCGGGCGTTCTCGCCGACGATCATCCCCTCGTAGACCTCGACGCCCGCGCCGATGAACAGCTCGGAGCGCTGCTCGAGGTTGAACAGGCCGTAGGCGTTCGAGATCCCGGCCCGGTCGGAGACGAGGACGCCGTTGGTGCGGTGGGTGACCTCGCCCGCCCACGGCCCGTAACCCTCGCCGATCTGGTGCAGAAGGGCGGTGCCGCGCGTGTCGGTCAGCAGTTGCCCGCGATAGCCGATCAGCCCACGGACCGGGAGGACGTACTCCATCCGGACCCGGCCGTCGGTATCGGTCGAGATCTGTTCGAGGCGACCCTTGCGACCGGCGATCGCGGTCTGGATCTCGCCGATGTAGTCGGGCGGGATGTCGATCGTGATCCGCTCGTACGGCTCCTGGACCTCGCCGTCGACCTCGCGCAGGAGGACCTCCGGGCGCGATGCCGTGAGCTCGAACCCCTCGCGGCGCATCTGCTCGATGAGGACGGCCAATTGGAGCTCGCCGCGGCCGCGGACCTCGAACGCCTCGCTCGACTCGGACGGGCGGACCTCGATCGAGACGTTGCCAAGGACCTCCTTCTCGAGGCGGGCCTTGATCTGCCGGCTGGTGACGTACTTGCCCTCGCGGCCGGCGAGCGGCGAGGTGTTGACCCCGAAGGTCATCCGCAGGGTCGGGGCGTCCACGTCGAGGCGATCGAGCGGGCGTGGGTCGGCCGGATCGGTCAGCGTGTCGCCGATCGTGACTTCGGGCAGCCCGGCGACGCTCACGATGTCGCCCGGCCCGGCCTCCTCGATGTCGACCCGGTCGATGCCGTGCGCGGTCTGCAGGCTGGTGACGGTGCCGCTGAGCGTGATCGTCCGTCCGGGCTCGACGGAACCCGGCGGTGTCATCGGCCTCCTCGCGGACGACGACGATCCGCTGGCCGGTCCGGATCGTCCCGTTCCAGATCCGGCCGACGGCCATCCGGCCCACGTAGTCGTTGGCCGACAGGTTGGTGACCAGCAACTGGAGCGGGTGGTCGGGCGTGTAGCTGACCGGCGGCGTGACCTCGATCAGCAGGTCCAGGAGCGGGCCGAGGTCGGTCCCGGGCTTCGCCAGGTCGCGCGTGGCCGTGCCCGCCTTCGCGTTGGTGTAGACGATCGGGAACTCGATCTGGTGGGCGTCGGCGCCGAGGTCCATGAACAGTTCGTAGATGTCGTCGAGGACCTCGGCCGCGCGAGCATCGCCGCGGTCGATCTTGTTGATCGCGACGACGACCGGGAGCCGGCGCGCCATCGCCTTCTGGAGGACGTAGCGCGTCTGCGGCAGCGGCCCCTCGGCCGCGTCGACGAGCAGCAGGACCGAGTCGACCATCAGCAGCGAGCGCTCGACCTCGCCGCCGAAGTCGGCGTGACCGGGCGTGTCGACGATGTTCAGCCGGACCCCGGCGTGGTCGACGGTCGTCTGCTTGGCGAGGATCGTGATCCCCTTCTCGCGCTCGAGATCGCCCGAATCCATGACCCGGTCGACGACCGCCTGGTTCGACCGGAAGGCGCCGGTCTGGCGGAGCATGGCGTCGACGAGGGTCGTCTTGCCGTGATCGACGTGGGCGACGATCGCGACGTTGCGCAGGTCGGCGCGGGTCGCGCGCGTGGGGTTCGGGATCTGGGCTTCGGGCACGGGTAGCGGGGTCTCCATCTCGGGCGGGACACCGGATTGTCCCATGGAACCGTCGGGAACCGCAGTCGGCCACCTTCGGGTCGTTACACTCCGAGCCATGACCGTTGCCGCCGTCATCCTGTCCGCGACCGCCGATGGCTCGATCGCCGACACGCTCGGCCAGCCCCGCGTCCGCCGTCTGGCCGACCTTGCCTGGTCCGGTGGCGCGCTTCCGATCATGGTCGTGTCGCCCGACCCCGATGGCGCGGTCGCCGCCGCCCTGGCGGGTTCCGAGGCGGTCTACGGCTCCCCTGCCCCGTCCGAGGCTGGGCCCGTGGGTCAGATGGTCCGCGGCGCCGAGCTCGCCATCGCCGAGGTCAGCGACACCACCGCGGTCCTGCTCTGGCCGGGGCGGATGACCTGGGTGGGACCCGAGACGATCACCTCGCTCATCGAGGCCCACGGGATGGATCCGGTCACGATGCTGCGGCCGACCTGGCACGGCGACCCGGGTTGGCCGGTCCTGCTACCGACCGCCCACCTCGAGGCGCTCCGGACCGTTCCGCCGGGCCGCATGCCGCCCGACGTCATCGTGGATCTGGCGAGCGTGATCGCCACCCGCGAGGTCGAGATGGGCGATCCCGGCGTGGTCCTTGACGCCGAGACGGCCGTGGCCGACCTGCCGCCCTACGAGGGACCGCCCGATCCACCGGCCGGCCACAGCCACGAATGGGGCGCCGACGTCGCGGCCGAGGCCGGCCTGGCGCCGCCGAGCGACCCCTGAGTTCCATCCGCCGAGCGGTGGCGCACGAACCTCGGGCATGACACGGTCCCGAATCCTCAAGGGGGCGCTCGCCGCGGTCGCCATCATCCTCGTGGTCGCCGTCGTCGGCTTCCTGTGGTGGGCGAAGCCGCAACCCCTCCTGCCGGAGGCGAGCGCCGCGCTCGCGTCGACGCCGGCGGCGACCTTCGCGGACGATGGCGGCAACCTGGAGTACACGCCGGTCGGAGCGGTCCCGACGACCGGGCTCATCCTCTATCCGGGCGGGAAGGTCCCGTCCGCTGCCTATGCACCGCAGGCGAGGGCGATCGCCGAACACGGCTACTTCGTCGTCGTCGTGTCGGTGCCGTTCAACCTGGCGGTGTTCGGCATCGAGTCCGCCGGACCGATCATCGCCGACCACCCGGAGATCACCCACTGGGCCGTGGGAGGTCATTCACTGGGCGGGTCGATGGCCGCGCAGTTCATCGACGCGCATCCGGGACAAGTCGACGGGCTGGTGCTCTGGGCGTCCTACTCAGCAGCCGACCTGTCGAGCGACGGGCTGACCGTCCTGTCGGCCTACGGCACGCTCGATTCCGGGGTGACGTCGTACACCGGCGTAGCGAATGTCGCCAAGCTCGGTCCGAACCTGACATTCGACGCCATCGACGGCGGCAATCACGAGCAGATGGGCTGGTACACGGGCCAGCCGAATGACCCGCCGGCGACCATCGCGCGAGTCAACCAGCAGGCACAGGTCGTGCGGGCGACCCTCGCCCTCCTCGACCGACTGGCAGCGACGTCCTGACCTTCAGCCGCTCGGAAGGCCCGAGCGGGCGCGCTGGATGCCGTCCCGGAACCTGGCCAGCGGGATCGTGGCGGCGGTGATGCCGCCGATGACGAGGGCGACGCCGAGTAGCTGGGTCGATGACGGCGTCTCGCCGAGCAGGACCATGGCGAGGCCCATCGACATGACCGGCTGGGCGAGCAGGATGACCGAGGTGATGATCGCCGGCAGGCGCGGCAGCGAGATGGAGATGAGCAGGTAGCCGGCGGACTGTGCCGTGATCCCCAGGAGCGCCAGCCAGAACAGGCTCTCCGGCCCGGGCGTCAGGTCGAGGTCGCCGACGACCTCCCCGGTCACGAACGAGGCGACCACCACGGCCGCCGTCGCGATGGCTACCGGACCCGCCGGGCGACGCGGATCCCGACCCCCCCAGCGGATGATGAGCAGGTACGCGGAATAGCAGAACGCCGTGGCGATACCGAGGATCACGCCGAGCTGTGGCGCCGCGCCGTAGGCCCCCTCGCCGACCACGCCCGAGATGAGGATGACCCCGAGCAGCACGACCGGGAGCGCAAGCAGGGTCGAGCGCGACGGACGCTCCCCGAGGAGCAGCCACGCGAAGAACCCGACGATGATGACCTGGAGGTTGCCGAGGACCGTCGCGAGTCCCGCCCCGACGGCCTCGATGGCGTGATGCCAGAACATCAGGTCGCCGGTGAAGAAGAGCCCCGCGATGGCGGCCAGGCGGATGGTCTTGCGCGGTAGCGGGCCGAACCGCCGCCATTCCACGAACGCGACGAGCACGAGCAGCGGCAGCCCGAAGACCGCACGGTAGAAGGACCCGGTCGATGGCGACACGGCGGCGTAGATGTAGAAGACGCCCGAGAACGCGATGCAGGTGGCGCCCAGGAGCGCCGCGAGGCGTGGTCGCGCCGCGAACCAGCCGAGGGCGCCGAGGTCGGTGCTCAGGTGTCGCTCGGCCGCTGCGTCGGTCAGGACCGGTCGGCGACGCCGACGAAGCGCAGGCCGAGTTCCTCGTATTGGCCGGGCTCGGGCATCGACGGCGCATCGAGCATCGGGTCGCTGCCCGACTGCGTCTTCGGGAAGGCCATGACCTCGCGGATATTGGTCTGGAGCGCGAACAGCGCCGCCCAGCGGTCGATGCCCAGGGCGATCCCGCCGTGCGGCGGTGCGCCGTAGTCGAAGGCATCGAGGACGGCGCCGAACTTCTCACGCATCGCCTCGAGCGAATGACCCTGGAGCAGGAACGAGCGCTCGAGGAGGTCGCGGCGATGGATCCGGATCGACCCGCCGCCCAGTTCCCAGCCGTTGAGTGCAAGGTCGTACTGGAGCGCCCGAGCGCGCCCCGCCGGGTCGTCGGGGGTCGGACGAGCGGGATCGCCGGACGCGGTCACGAGCAGCGCCTCGTCCTCGGGTAGGACGCCGCTGAACGGGTTGTGCGTCGCATGCCAGCGGCCGTTGTCGGTGTCCCATTGGTACATCGGGAAGCGATGGATCCAGACGTAGGACAGCACGTTCGGGTCGGCCAGGCCGAGCCGCTCGCCGAGTTCGACGCGAAGACGCCCGAGGACGTCCGCGGTGACCTCCGGCAGAGTCGGCCACGATGAGGATCAGGTCGCCTTCGCCGGCGGCGGTCTGCTCGACGATCGCCCGTTGCGTCTCGGCGGTCAGGAACTTGGCGATCGGGCCCTTGATCTCGCCGCCCGTCTCGAGCGCCAGGTGCGCGAGCCCCTTGGCGCCGAACCGTCGGGCGCGCTCCGTCAGCTCGTCGATCTCGCGGCGGGTGACACCGGCCATCCCGGGCGCGACGATCGCCTTGACCCGGCCGCCGGCCGCGAGCGCCGAGTCGAAGACGCCGAAGCCCGACGACGGGGTCCCGTCCGCCCGTCACGAGCACCGACCCGAGATCGACCAGCTCCATCCCGAACCGGACGTCCGGCTTGTCCGACCCGAACCGTTCGAGCGCCTCGTCGTAGGTCAACAGCGGGAACGGCGTCTGGAGGATCGGCCGCTCGGGGACGGTCGCCGCCGAGACGGCGATGGCCATCGCCTCGACGAAGCCCATCACCGTCGTCTCGTCGACGAAGCTCATCTCGAGGTCGAGCTGGGTGAACTCCGGCTGCCGGTCGCCGCGCAGGTCCTCGTCGCGGTAGCAGCGCGCGATCTGCATGTAGCGGTCGATCCCGCCGACCATCAGCAGCTGCTTGAGCTGCTGCGGGCTCTGTGGCAGCGCGTAGACGGTGCCCGGCTGGAGCCGGCTCGGGACGATGAAGTCGCGGGCGCCCTCCGGCGTGCTCTTGATGAGCGTCGGCGTCTCGACCTCGACGAAGCCGTTGGCGTGGTGGACGTCGCGGATCGCCTGGACCATCCGGCTGCGCAGAAGGAGGCGCCGCTGCATCGGCTCGCGGCGGATGTCGAGGTAGCGGTACTTGAGCCGGAGGATCTCGTCGACCGGGGCGTCCGGGTCGTTGATGTAGAACGGCGGCGTCTTCGCCTCCGACAGGATCGCGACCTCGGTCGCCTGGAGCTCGATCGCGCCGGTCGGGAGCTTCGGGTTCTCCGTTCCGGGCAGGCGCGGCGCGACGGTCCCGGCCACGGTCACGACGAACTCCGGGCGGACCCGGCTCGCCTCGTCGTGGGCGGCCGGCGCATCGGCCTTGTCGATGACGACCTGGGTGATCCCGTGGCGGTCGCGCAGGTCCAGGAAGATCAGCTGGCCATGATCGCGCCGGCGGTGGACCCAACCGGCCAGGCGGGCGGTCGAACCGGCGTCAGGCGCCCGGAGCTCCCCGCAGGTGTGCGTTCGGTAGGGCGTGGCGAGACTCGGGCTGGTGTCGGACATGGCCGGCGTATCGTAGCCGCTGACCGGCCGTCCGATGCTGGCCCGCGATCGTTGGAGGTGTCGACCATGTCACGGCTGTTGGTCCACATCGTCAACGGGCCCGGAGAATCCGACCCGCGCAGCTCTCGGCCTGCTCGTGGCGCGGACCGCGTTGGCAGGTGGCCACGACGTCGACCTGTTCATCGCCGGCGACGGCGTGGGCATACTCCGGCCCGAAACGCTCGATGTCGGCCATGGCATCGGCACGGGCAGCTTCCGCGAGCACATCGACGCCATCGTGGCGGGTGGCGCGACCCTGTATGCATCGGGCATGTCGAGCAAGGCCAGAGGGCTCGGTCCCGACGCGCTTGGCGGTCTGCCCGTCACCATGGCGCCGCCCGACCGCCTCGTCGAGCTGGCCTTCGGGGCCGACCGGGTCCTCGTCTACTGAGGGTCAGTCCGAGAGCGCTGTCGCGATCGCCTTCAGGTGCTCGGGCGTGTTGCCGCAGCAGCCGCCGACGATCGACGCGCCGGCCTCGCGCATCGTCACGGCTGCGGCGGCCATCGTCGCGGGGTCGGCCTTGTAGACGGCACGCATGTCGACAAGCTCAGGCATCCCGGCGTTCGACTTGGCGACGAGCGGGACCACCGGGTCGGTCGCATGCATCCGCTCGATGACGGTGATGAGCTCATCGGGGCCGTTGCCGCAGTTGCCGCCGACGGCGTCCGCGCCCCAGGCGGTGAGCGACGCGATCGCCTGCTCGGGCGAGACCCCCATCATCGTGTGTCCGCGGGTATCGAACGTCATCGTCGCGATCAGCGCGATCCCCGGTGAGACACGACGGACGCCCTCGATGGCCGCCTTGATCTCGGGCAGGTCGGACATCGTCTCGATCCAGATGAGATCGACGCCGCCGGCGACCAGGGCGGCTGCCTGCTCGGTGAAGATATCGACCGCCTCGTCGTAGTCGAGCGTGCCAGTGGGCGCCAGGATCGCGCCGCTTGGACCGATGTCGCCCGCGACCAGGGCCGTCCCGCCGGCAGCGTCGACCTCGCTGCGCACCAGGATCGCCGCGGTCTGGTTGAGCTCCGCGACGCGATCCTGCAGGCCGTGGAGGCTGAGTCGCATGCGGTTGCCGCCGAACGTGTTGGTCATGAGGATCTGCGAACCGGCCTCAAGGTAGCCGCGGTGGATCCGTCGCACGACGTCGGGCTTGGACAGGTTCCAGACCTCGGGCGGGTCACCGAACAGCAGGCCGTTGGCGAACAGCATGGTGCCCATCGCGCCGTCGGCGATGATCGTGTCGTTGGCGGCGACGAGCTCGCGCCAGCGCTGGCTCGCGGCGCCGCCGTCGGCGCGTCGGCGCTCCTCGATCCCGGGGAAGGCGGTCGGATCGAACGGCTCGGGCTCGACGGTCGGACTGTGGAGAACCCGTCTCGGGCGCATGGTCGGGTCCCTCCGGCTCGTGGACGACCCGACGAGTGTACCCCGGGTTCTGTACGCTCCGCCGCCTACACCCTTGGAGCGTGGATTGATCGACCCGGTCAGCGCCATCATCGTCGTCGCGGCCGGCGTCGTCGCCGGGATCATGAACACGATCGTCGGCGCGGGCTCATTGATCACCTTCCCCACCCTGCTCTTCCTCGGCTACCCGCCCCTCGTGGCCAATGTCTCGAACACGATCGGACTGGTCCCGGGCGCGATCAGCGGCTCGATCGGGTACCGCCGGGAACTCGCAGGCCAACGCCAGCGCGCGAGGCCGTTGCTCGTGGCGGCGGCGCTCGGCGGCCTGACCGGCGCGTGCCTCCTGCTCGTCCTGCCGGCCAGCGCGTTCGCTCGGATCGTGCCGATCCTGATCCTCGTCGCTTGTGCCCTGGTCGCCGTCCAGCCACGGCTGACGGCTTGGGTCGTGAGCCGACGGGCTCGTTCAGGGGTCGTCGTCGCCGGTGGCGGCCCGTTGCTCGTCGTCGGGGTCTACCTGACCGGCATCTACGGCGGCTACTTCGGGGCCGCCCAGGGGGTCATCCTCATCGCGCTGCTGGCGATCCTCGTGGACGACGACCTGCAGCGCCTCAACGGGCTGAAGAACGTCATCGCGGCGGTCATCAATACCGTAGCGGCGATCCTGTTCATCGCCCTCGCGCCGGTCGCCTGGATCCCGGCCATCCTGCTTGCGGTCGGCTCGACGATCGGCGGTCAGCTTGGGGCCGTGGTCGGCCGCCGGCTGTCGCCGTTCGCCCTGCGGGTCGCGATCATCGTCATCGGCGTCACGGTCGCGCTCCGATTGCTCATCGGCTGATCGCCGCAGACGGCTGTTGGGTGCGCGATCGGCCGAATCGGGGCAGGATGGACGCGATGGCGAGATCCGGGCGCCTTCGTTCGATCATCGGGTGGGTCGTCGTCCTTGGCTTCGTGGTCGGCGCAGGTGCGCCCCAGCCGACGGCGGCCGCCGGGGCGGCGCTTCCCGCGTGGAATGGAGGCGTCGACCTCTACCGCGCCGGCACGTTCACGACCCAGAAGTCGTGGCTGTGGTGCACGGCCGCCGGCGTCCAGATCGTCGACAACATCGTCGAGCGCCGGAAGGACCATTCGGCGTCCGGTCAGCGGCGCTACTTCGACTGGATGCGCAAGCACAACCGCTACGCGCTGCCCGTCTCGGCGGGGGTCGACCCGGCGGGTTGGACGGCCGGACTCCGCCACTTCGTCGACGACCGCTATCGGCTGGTCTCGAGCCGCAGCTTCGAAGACGCGCTGCGATCGGCCGTCAAGAACCTGCGCCGGACGAATCTGCCGGTGGCCATCACGGTCTCGCACGGCGGCCACGGCTGGATCCTGACCGGGTTCCGGGCGTCGGCCGATCCGGCTGCGACCGACTCGTTCAAGGTGACGAGCGTCCGGGTCGTCGGACCGCTCTACGGGTTGCAGAGCAAGAACGGCTATGACATGCCACCGAACACGAGGCTGACGACAGCCCAGCTCAAGCGCTACTTCACGCCCTGGAAGTACGCGCCGAAGCCGATGATCTGGGACGGCCGGTACGTGTCCATCCAACCGATCCCGGCGAAGGCACCCGCCAGGGCGTCTGCGGCGACGCCCACGCCCAAGGCCGCGGCCTCCCTCAGTGCGACGCCATCGGCCGGCCCATCTGCCATGCGCTGCGCCGACGGTCGCAGCCAGCCTCCCTCCGATGGCGGCCGTCATCTCGAACCCGACGCCCGTCCCGACCCCCGCCATCGACACTGCCCTAGCCGAATTGCCATCCCCGGCGGATGACGCGGCCTGGCCGACATGGGTCGTCCTGGCGGTCGTGCTGGGCGGTTCCGTCGCCGCGATCGCGGGCGCGGGCTGGCGCAGGCGTCTACGCCCCGGCAAGGGCTGAGGCGCGACCGTCAGTCCGGCCCGGCGCCGTGGCGGTGCGCGCCGTGGGCACGCTCGATCTCGCGGGCGAGGTCGCCGATCGCGACCAGCTTCTGTGTTCCGGCCGGGAGGTCGCGCAGACCGACCTCGCCGCCGGCGAGTTCGTCGCCGAGGATGACCGCGAAGTGCGCCTGGTCGCGTGCGGCCGACTCGAGCTGCTTGCCGAGCTTGCGGCGGCCCAGTTCCGCCCTGGCCGCGATCCCGGCGCCTCGTAGATCCGTGGCGACCCTCAGGCGCCCTGCCGTGTCGTCCGGATCGGCGCCGACGACCACGGCGACCGGGGCGGGTTCAGGCGCCGTGGCGACGCCGGTCTCGGTGAGCGACAGGATGAGTCGGTCGAGGCCGATCCCGAACCCGATCCCGGGGGTCGGGCGCCCGCCGAGCAATTCGACCAGGCCGTCGTATCGTCCGCCGCCACCGACCGCCTGCTGCTGGCCCTCGCGGCCGGTGACGTAGAACTCGAAGGCGGTCCGGGTGTAGTAGTCGAGCCCGCGGACGAGCCCGGGCTCCAGCCGATAGGCTACCCCCAGCACGTCGAGGTGGGCGCGGACGCCGGCGAAGTGCTCGGCGCACGCGTCGCATAGACGGTCGGTGATCTTCGGCGCCGAGGCGTTGAGGGCCGCCATGGCCGGATCCTTCGAGTCGAGCAGGCGCAGGACGTTTCGCCCGAGGCGAGCTCGCTCGAGGTCGGGCAGCTCGCCCCGGTGGCCCTCGTAGTAGGCGGTCAGCTCGGCGACGTAGGCCGGGCGACAGGTCGAGTCGCCGATCGAGTTCAGGTGGGGCGTGACGCCTTCGAGGCCGGCATCGCGATAGAAGCGCATCGCGAGCTCGATCAGCTCGGCGTCGACGGCCGGTCCCGGATCGCCGATCGCCTCGACGTCCCACTGCCAGAACTGGCGGTAGCGGCCGGCCTGCGGCCGGTCGTAGCGGAACATCGGCCCGGTCTCGGTCAACTTGACCGGCTGCGGCCAGGTCTGCATCCCGTGCTGGACGTAGGCGCGGACGATGCCGGCGGTCGGCTCCGGCCGGAGTGCCCACGACTCGCCCTCCTCCGTCCGGGGTGCGAGCCTGAACAGCTCCTTTTCGACGATGTCGGTGACCTCGCCGACGCCGCGCTCAAAGACGTCGGTCAGCTCGAACAGCGGCGTCTCGATCCGGCGATAGCCATAGCGCGCGGCGAGGTCGGCCGCGAGGTGCTCCAGGCGCGTCCAGGTCGCGGTCTCGGGCGGCAGCAGGTCGCGCGTCCCGCGCGGGGCTCGAAACGATGGCATCGACGCGGAGTCTAGAGGGTCAGGCCATGATCACGGGCACGCCATACCTGCCGATCAGGGCGTCACGTGTGACGATGGTCAGGCGCTCGACCATCGCCTGGGCCACGAGCATCCGATCGAACGGGTCTCCATGATGCCGCGGGAGCTCGCCCGCCACCTGCGCGTGCTCCCAGCCAAGAACCAGCTCGATGAATCCAAGCTCTCGTAGTCGCTCGGGGAGATTCTCGGGCGCCACGAGCCGCCCGCGCGCGTGCTTCACGGCCAGCTCCCAGATCGACGCGGCACTGACGTAGGTGCGATCCGCAGATTCGATCGCCGCTCGTGCGTCGTCTCGAAGCTCAGCCTCGCCGCCGACGAACCACAGGATGGCATGGGTATCGAGCAGCAGGTTCACGGCTCGAGTGGACGCGCGATGCTGTCTTCGAAGTCCTGTGCGATCTCGGCATCCAGCTCATCAAAGCCCGGCAGGATGCGAATCTGACCCTTCAGGGCACCGAACACGCGCTTCGGTCGATCTGGAACGTACGGGACGAGCTTCGCGATGGGCTTGCCGGCGCGGCCGATGACGATCTCCTCGCCGGCCTCGGCCCGTTCGAGGAGTCGCGACAAGTGGGTCTTCGCAGCGTGGACGTTGACGATCTCGGTGGTCATTGACTTAGTCTAGGCGGACTAATCTTGAGTGTCAAGACCCCATGCCCGGGACAAGGCGTGGCTCGCCGAGGGCGACGCTCCATGTGGCCACCCGGCGCTCGACCTTCGTGCGGCTCAGGACCGTGTCGACCGCCCACCACTCCACGTGGACGTGCTCAGGAGTGACGTCGACGAGGTTGTAGCCGTGGCTGTCGAAGTCGACCCAGTGGATGTGGCTCATCCCAGCCACATACGCGTCGGCCAGCGGGATCGACTCGGTGAGCGGTTGCCAGCCCATCTTGTCGTCGAGGTTCTGGGAGGTGAGGCTCGAGTTGACGAACTCGACCGCGACCGGGTCATCAGCCGGCTGGACGGCCAGCTCGATCGCCATCCCGACATGGACGTCGCCGCTCAGGACGACGACGTTGCGCGGGCCGGTCGCGCCGATCCGCGCGAGGACCTCGGCCCGCTCGGCCGGATAACCGTCCCATTGGTCGTAGTCGGGTCCGCTGCCGTCGGCGTCGATGAGCTTGACCTTGACGAGGGCCGCCTTGACCGCGTCCGGCAGGTCGTCGTTCCAGGTGCGGGCCATGACCGACGGGTTGCCGAGCAGGCGCCACGTCGCCGTCGAGCGCTCCAGCTCGCCGAACAGCCAGGCCTTCTGCTCGGGACCGAGGGCCGTCCGATCGGCTCGTGACAGATCCGGCGGTGGGACCGGCTGGTCGCGACGCGTGCGCGTGTCGATCAGGAACAGGTCGGCGAGCCGCCCGAAGCGGACGGTCCGGAAGGCCCGACTGGGGTCGACCGGATCCGGCGGTCGGATCGGCAGCCACTCGGCGCGCGCCCGGAACGCGTCCGCCTTGCGCCGGCTCCACGGCCCGTCCGCGACCTTCGTCGTGGTTGTCCGCGCCGTCGCGCCACGCGCCGTCGGCGAACTCGTGATCGTCGAGCGTGCAGATGAATGGATGGGCGGCATGCGCGGCACGGATATCAGGGTCCGTTCGGTACTGCCGGTATCGGCGGCGGTAGTCGTCGAGGGTCTTGCACTCGTGGAGCGGGTCGAACGGACGCCCGATGTCCGCGCCGGGGGTCTGGGTCGCCGGCGGCGTGTTCGAGGCCTCGTAGATGGTGTCGCCGAGGTGGATGATGGCGTCGAGGTCGTCACGCTCCGCCAGCCGTGCGAAGGCGTTGAAGAAGCCGGCGTTGAACTTGGCGCACGACACCTGGCCGAAGCGAAGTCGACTGACGTCGTCGGTCGGCAGGGTCCGCGTGCGACCGACCTCTGACGCCTCGCCGAGCGCCTCGAACCCGTAGCGATAGCGGTGGCCGGGCTCCAGCCCGTCGACATCGACGTGGACCGTCCAGTCGTTCGCGGCCAGGGCGCGGACCATGGCCGCTCTGTCGAGCGCGCGCATCGGCGGCATCCTCGATCCACCAGGTCACGTCCGGTTCGGTACCGTCGTCGGTCGTGACCCGGGTCCAGATCACGACCCGGTCCGCGGCGGGATCACCGCTCGCGACGCCATGGCGGAAGATCGGTCCGTCGCTGGCGCTCACCCGACGTCGCGCTGGACCGAGATGACGTCCTTGAGCGTCTCGATCCGGCCCATCACCCGGGCCAGCTGCGAGACCGAGTGAACCTGGATGGTGGCGGTCACGACGGCCGTGTGGTCCGGCGTCACGCCGACGTGGGCGGCCACGATGTTGACCTTGTTCTCGGCCACCACCTGGGTGATGTCGGAGAGCAGGCCGGTCCGATCGTACGCTTCGACCCGGATGGCGATCGGATAGGTCTCCGTCGGCGCGGATTCCCACTCGACGTCGATCAACCGCCCGACCTCGCGCTCATTGATGACCGTGGGGCAGGCCTGCAGGTGGACGGTCACACCCTTGCCCCGGGTGATGAACCCGACGATCGGGTCGCCCGGGATCGGGTGGCAGCACTTGGCGAAGCGGACCAGCAGGTCCCCCACCCCCTTGACCCGGACGCCGCCGGTCCGCTCGAGCTTTTGCGGCGGGGCGACGGTCGGCAGCGTGCCCTGGACGTCGTCGACGACGCCGAGCCGCATGACGACCGTCTGGGCACTGACCGCGCCGTAGCCGATGGCCGCGTAGAAGTCGTCGATCGTGTCGTAGTTGTAGTGCTTCGCGACCTCGGCGATGGGGTCCGCGCCGACCGCGCCGATCGAGGTCCGCGCCAGTCGACGCAGTTCACGTTCGAGCGATTCGCGGCCGTGGACGATGTTCTCGTCGCGGTCCTTGCGCTTGAACCATTGGCGGATCTTCTCGCGCGCATGGCTGGTCTTGACGATCTTCATCCAGTCGCGCGACGGGCCGTGCTCGCCCTTCGTCGTCACGACCTCGACGATGTCGCCGTTCTTGAGCCGGTAGTCGAGCGGGACGAGCCGGTTGTTGACCTTCGCGCCGATCGTGCGGTGGCCGACGTCGGTGTGGATCCGATAGGCGAAGTCGAGCGGCGTGGCGCCCGCCGGCAGGTCCTTGATGTCGCCCTTGGGGGTGAACACGAAGACCTGGTCCTGGAAGATGTCGAGCTTGATGCCCTCGACGAACTCGGTGGCGTCCGACACGTCGCGCTGCCAGTCGAGCAGCTGGCGGAGCCAGGCGAGCTTGGCGTCGTACTCGCGGTCGGACTTGGTGCCCTCCTTGTAGCGCCAGTGGGCGGCGATCCCGACCTCGCTGACCTGGTGCATCGCCTGGGTCCGGATCTGGATCTCCAGCGGCTTGCCGTCGAGGGCGATGACCGCGGTATGGAGCGACTGGTAGAGGTTGTTCTTGGGGACCGCGATGTAGTCGTCGAACTGGCCGGGGATCGGGCGCCAGATCGAGTGGACGATGCCGAGGGCGGCGTAGCAGTCGCGCACCTCGTCGACCAGGATGCGGATGGCGTAGACGTCGTAGATCTCGCCGAACTGGGCGCCCTTGCGCTCCATCTTCTTGTAGATGCTGTAGATGTGCTTGGGGCGGCCCTGGAGGTCGGCCTCGATGCCGGCGGCCTCGAGCTTGGGCTTGAGCTCGGCGATGGCGCGGTCGATGTAGGTCTCGCGCCCCTTGCGCCGGGTGTCGAGCAGCTTCGCCAGCTCGCGGAAGCGCTCCGGCTCGAGCGCCTTGAAGGCCAGGTCCTCGAGCTCCCACTTCATCTGCCAGATCCCGAGCCGCTCGGCCAGCGGCGCGTAGATCTCCATCGTCTGGCGGGCGATCCGCTGCTGCTTCTCGGACGGGAGGCCGTACAGCGTGCGCATGTTGTGCAGCCGGTCGGCCAGCTTGATGAGGACGACCCGGATGTCCTGGGCCATCGCCAGGAGCATCTTCCGGATGTTCTCGGCCTGCTGCTGCTCGTGGCTGTGGGTGCTGAACTTCGACAGCTTGGTGACGCCGTCGACCAGCTGCGCCACCTCGGCGCCGAAGCGCTCCTCGACGTCGGTCAGGCTGTATTCGGTGTCCTCGGGGACGTCGTGCAGGAGGGCGGCCTGGATGGCGGCGGTATCGACCCCCAGCTCGGCCAGGATCTGGGCCGAGGCGATCGGGTGCGTGACGTACGGCTCGCCGGTCGCCCGGTGCTGGCCGTCATGGGCGGCGACCGCGAGGTCGAATGCGCGACCGACCGGCTCGAGGTCGCTGCCCGGGTGTTCGGCCAGGATCGCCGCGTAGAGGTTCGCCCGGAGTGCCTCGAGGTCGGGGGCCGCCGCGCCCTTGTCCGAAGCGATCGCCGGCGCGCGACGCGGGCCGCGTTTGGCGGGCGGCGCGGTCGTGGCCTTCGCTCGTGGGGTCGTGGTCGCCATCGCGGGCAAGGATACCCTCAGCCGTAGCCGGCCCGGTGCAGGGCGGCCTCGGCTTCTTCGCGTTCGTTCCACGGTCGCGGTCCGTCGGCGCCGATGATCGCCCGTTCATGGCCCTTGCCTGCCAACAGGACGATATCGCCCGGGCGGGCGCGCTCGATCGCGGCCTCGATCGCGGCACGACGGTCGGCGATGACGAGGAGATCGTGGTCGCGCCGCTTGCCGGTGGCCTCCGCGCCTCGCGCGATCTGGTCGAGGATGGCGTCGCGGTCCTCGCCGCGCGGGTCCTCGTCGGTGACGACGACGATGCGCGCCCGCTCGCCCGCGATCCGACCCATCAGCGGGCGCTTGGCCGTATCGCGCTCGCCGGCCGAGCCGAAGACGGCGATCAGTCCCCCACCCGCCGAGGCCGCCAGCGGCGCCAGCAGGTCCAGCACGGTCTGGAGCGACGCCGGGCTGTGCGCGAAGTCGACGATGACGCCGAACGGCTGCCCGAGCTCGACGCGCTCCATCCGACCGGGCACGACCGGGACCGAGGCGAGCCCCTCCCGGACGGCGGCCGGATCGAGGCCGATCGCCTCGCCGAGCGCCACGACCGCGAGCGCGTTGTGGACGTTGAACCGACCGACGAGCCGGAGGTCGACGATCGCACTCCCGGACGGGGCGTCAAAGGCGATCCGCAGACGGTGCTGGTCCTCCTCGATGCGAGTCGCGCGGATGTCCGCGGCGGCATCGGTGCCGTAGGTCAGGACCCGGGCGCCGGCCTCCTGGCTGACGCCGATGAAGGCGCCGGCGGTCGGATCGTCGGCGTTCACGATCCCGGTCGCGGGCCACGGCCGGGACCCGGGCTTCGCGACGTGCGGCGCGAGTCGCTCGAAGAGCCGCAGCTTCGCGTCGCGATACGCCTCCCAGGTGCCGTGCAGTTCGAGATGCTCATGGGTCAGGTTGGTCAGGATCGCGACGTCGTAGGCGACCGCATCCACGCGCCCGAGCGCGAGCCCGTGCGAGGTCGTCTCGATGACCGCGGCGGCGTCGCCGGCCAGCGCCATGGCGCGGATGGCCCGCTGGAGCTCCGGTGCCTCCGGCGTCGTCGCGTGTTCCGCATGGTCCACCTGGACGCCGCCGATGCGCGTCGCGACCGTGCCGGTCATCCCGGTCCGGACCCCGGCCGCCTCGAGCGCCGCCACGGCCAGGAACGAGGTCGTGGTCTTCCCGTCCGTGCCGGTGATGCCGATGACCGCCGAGCTCATGACTGGGATCGCCGTACCACCACGCGGCGGCGCTGGCCAGCGCGGCGTGCCTCGGCCACGATGAGCTGCGGCAGCGCGACCTCGGGCAGGGCATGGTCGACGAGCGCGGCGGCGGCGCCACGGGCCGCGGCATCGCTCACGAAGTCGTGGCCGTCGGCGTGAAGCCCGGGGACGGCCACGAACAGCGACCCGGCGCGGACCTCGCGCGAATCGTGGGTCACGCCGCGGATCGGGATCGCGGCGAGGCCGGCCGGCACCGATCGCGCGACCGTCCTGTCGCGCGCCGCGAAGTCGGCCTTCGGCGGTGAGGCGCTTCACCAGGCCGTCGAGGCGGCGCGGCTTCGGCCGGCTCGGCGGCCGCCAGGAGCTCGGCGAGCGCCCGGTCGCTCATCGGCGCGCCAGCCGTCACGACGCGGGCCGCGAGGCGACCGGCACGGTAGCCCTGCGCGTCGTAGATCCGCTCGTGGGCGCCCGTCAACTCGAGCCATCGGCCGCCGAACGAGCGCTTGTGCTGGTACAGCCCGTAGAGCGCGTCGCCGTCGTGCGGTTCGCCTCGTGCCCCGGCAACGTCGACGCCACCGAGGTCCATCTCCGTGCATCCTTCGCGGATCGCCAGCTGGATCGCCCGCCAGCGCAACAGGTGGAGCGCGCCCGGATGGGTGCTCCGCGTCGCGGCGTGATCGCCCGAATGGACGGTCGACAACCGACCGCCGTGGCGATACAGGATGAGCCCAGCCAGGGGATCGCCATCGGCGGCCGCCGACGCGGCCTCGAGGTAGACGAGATGCCCGGCCTGCGAGCGCCGCCTCCCACCAGCCGACGAACGAACCGCGCGGCCCGAACGAGAACTGCCGCCGCTCGCCGGTCTCGAGCAGAAGGTCGTAGAACCGATCGAGGGCGATCGCGGAGCGGCTCGGCGGGTGCGATGAAGCCCTCGCCGACGCCGTGCTGCGACGCGCGGATGTCATGCCGAACGACGATGACGTCGTCGCGCTCGGCCCCGCGGATCCGCTGGCGAGTCGACTTCGCGATCGCCATCGAAGGCGGCCGGCTCGTCAACGCCGGGTCCTAGCGGGAGCGTCATCCGGTGGCGGGACGGCTGGATCTCTTCGATCGGGCCGAAAGCCGCCGGCCTTCGATGGCTGCCCGAAATCCCTCGTCGGTAGCCGGAACTTCCGGGTCCGCCGCGACGACGTCGATCCCCTCGCCCGCGAGCGCTTCCGCCGAACGCGACCTGGCGCGACCCCGATGCGTCGCGGCCGCCGCGCCCATCGCGACGGGACCGCGCGGCAGGTAGGCACTGCCGCCGCCGACGATCGACCACGACCTCGTCAGGGCAAGCGCCCGGCCGCCGTCATCGGCGACGAGGAAGCGCGATCGCCAACCGCCGGACGCCCGATGGTCGGCCCAGGCGCGGGACTGGTAGACGTGGCCGCCGGGCGCCTCGACGGTGGCCGCGTCCCAGTCGGCGAGTTCAGCCGGCAGCGCGTCGCGGACCTTCAATCCGCGGCTCCATACGCCGCCGCGTTGCTGCCGCCACCGATCCCCCCGCGACGGCGCGACCAGCGGACACGCGCCCGCTGTCCGAGCGAGTAGACCTGCCGTCCGATCGGACTCAGGACGAGGTCCCAGGCCCCGATGTACTGGACCTCGCGACCCCCGAAGCCGGTCTTGAAATGGGCGATCCCGCCGGTCGCCAGGCCCCACAGGTCGTAGGAGGTGGCGCCGGCCTCGCGCGACGACCGGATGGCCTCCCACTTGAGGAGGTAGTTCGCGCGGGACTCGCCCCCCGCCGCGGTCATGCCCCCGTACGGCTCCACCACCCGCGGACCGCAACGGACCAGGAAGAGGGTCGCCTGCGGCTCGCCATCCGCCCCTTGCGCGAACAGCAACCGGGCGTTGCCGGCGGGCGCGAACGCCTCCCAGACGTCGCGATAGGCGGATTCGGCGCGGATGAGGAAGCCGGCCCGATCGGCCGTCTCGCGATAGATCCGGTAGAAGTCGCCCAACCGGTCGCCACCGGCATCGACCACGGTGACGCCGCCGGTCCGTGCCTTGTTGACGTACTGGCGCCACTTCTTGCGCAGGTCACCCCACAGGGCCCCCTCATCGGCGCGCAGATCGATGATCCGGGTGGCGTTGGGCTGGATCGGTGGGGCCGGGCGCCAACCCAAGTCCGCCAGCGTGCGGCGGAGGGCGCCGTCGGGGTCGAGTGGCCCGTCCGCCTCGATCTCCGGGTCGATGCGCAGGTGGCTGAGTCGGCCCGGATTGGTGTAGCCGCGGCCGGCAGCCAGACCGCCCAATACCTCGATCGTGAAGCGACCGATCGTTCCGTTCGTCTCCGGCGTCCAACCGGCCGCGACCGGGCCGCGCGGCGCGTAGGCGAACCCCCACGGCATCGCTCGCGGCCGCCGGACGAGGATCTGCGCGCCGACCGCGGTCGGGCCGTCGGTCATGAGTCGGTGGCTCGACCAGCCGTTCACGGCCTTGACCCTCGCCCACGCCGTCGTCTGGAGGTACGAACCCGGATCACTCCCCTCGACGAACCGATCCCAATCCGCGGCGTCGACGACCGTCACGACCTGGAGGGGCGGCGGAGCAGGTCGGCCATGACCCCGACGATAGACGGCAGTTCGGGGATCCGCAAGGCGACCGACAGGACGGCGTAGACGGCCCCGAACGCGAGGCTGACGACGGTCACCTCGACCACGAGGACGAGTCGCCCCGGGTCCGTGCCAAGCACGTTCCCGGCGAGTCCCAGCACGCCGATCGCGACCACGCCGGCGACGACGCTCCCGGCGATCGCCTCGACCCCGACCCGTCCGAGGCCGCCGAGCCGGAAGAACGGCAGGCGGCGGTACAGGATCGCGAGCAGGACGAGCGCCTCGATCCAGGCGGCGATGGCGATCGCCAGCGCGATCCCCGGCAGCCCGAGCGGGCCGACGAGCACGACAGCCAGCGTGCAGTTGATGGCCACCGACCCGACCGCCGCCGCGACCGGCGTGACCGTGTCCTGGCGGGCATAGAAGGCGCGGGCGAGGACGGCGATCAGGGCGTGGGCCGTCAGGCCGACCATGAAGGCCATCAGGGTCACGGCGATGAGCTCGAGATCGGCCGGCCGGATGCGGCCGCTCCCGAACAGGATCTCGACGACCGGCAGCCGGACGACCGAGCCGAGGACGGCGATCGGGACCATCACGTAGATGAGCAGGCGCAGCGCTCGCGTCAGGAGGCCCGCGAACGATTCCTCGCGACCGACCGCGGCATCGCGTGACAGGGTCGGCAGGAGGACGATCCCGAGCGGGACGCCGATGATCCCCAGCGGGATCTGGAGCAAGGCGAACGCGAAGTTGAAGTCCGAGACGGCCCCGACCGCGAGGGTCGTGGCCAGCGAGGTCACCACGATGAACGTGATCTGACTGGCCCCGAGGCCGATCGCCCGGGGCGCCATGAGGGCCAGGGCCTTGCGCGCCTGCGGATCGGCTGCCGTCGATCCGGGGCGCGTAGCGGAAGCCCAGCCGTGACAGCGGCGGAAGTTGGACGAGCAGGTGGCCGAGCGATCCGGCGACGACCCCGAGCGCCAGCGCGTCGACCCCCATCGTCGGGGCGAGGATGACCGCGGCGCCGATGATCGCGAGGTTGTAGACGATCGGCGCGACCGCCGCCGCCGCGAACCGTCCACCCGCGTTGAGCACGCTCGTGGCGACCGCCCCGAGGGCCAGGAAGATCGGGCTCAGCAGCATGATCCGGGTCAGCTCGATGGTCTTGTCGAGCTGGGCCCCCCGAAGCCCGGGCGTGATGATCGGGACGATGACCGGCGCCAGGATGAAGAAGCCGACGGCCAGGACCGCCAGCCCGATGAGCATCAGGTTGATGACGGTCGAGACGACGCGCCAGGCCCGCGCCGATTCGTTGGTCGTGAACAGGCCGGACACGATCGGGACGAGGGCCGACGACAGGGCCCCCGCCGCGACCAACTGGAAGATCAGGTCCGGGATCCGGAACGCGGCGAAGAAGGCGTCCAGTTCGGCCGAGGCGCCGAACGTGTTGCCGATGACCACGAGTCGCACGTAGCCGAGGACCCGCGAGATGAGGAAGGCGCCCGAGACGATGATCCCCGCGCGCGCCAGGGCTCCGGCAGCGGTCACGGCGTCGGGTCGCGACGCGCCCTCGGGTGGGCCTCCCGATAGGCGGCCTGCAGGCGACCGGGCGAGACGTGCGTGTAGATCTGGGTCGTGGCGAGGTTCTCGTGTCCCGAGCAGCTCCTGGACGACGCGCAGGTCCGCGCCACCGTCGAGCAGGTGGGTCGCGAACGAGTGCCGCAGGGTGTGCGGCGAGACGCCGACCGGGAGGCCGGCCCTCGCGCACAGGCGATCGAGCCGGTAGCGCAGGCCGCGGACCCCGAGGGGCCCGCCCAGGTGGTTCAGGAAGATCTCGACCGGCGGCGCCTCGGACCCATGACGGCGCCCGAGGAGGATCGGACGGCCGTCCTCGAGGTAGGCCGCCAGGGCTTCTCGGGCCGGCCGGCCGAGCAGGCCGATCCGCTCCTTGCGGCCCTTGCCCAGGACCCGGATCTCGCCGCGTCGGAGGTCCAGCGACCCAAGTTGTGCGGCTGCCAGCTCGCTGATCCGGAGGCCGGCAGCGTAGGCGGTCTCGACCAGCGCCCGGTCGCGCAGCGCCAGGGCCGTCCGGATCGCGACCTGCTGCGGGTCGCCGGCCGGGGCGGTTCGAAGGTCGTCCTCGACGACGTCGAGCAGTCGGGTGACCTGCTCCACCTCCAGGACCCGCGGCAGTCGACGCGGGAGGCGCGGGGTCGCGATCGCTCCCCACGGATCGCCCGGTGCCAGCTCGCTCCGCGTCGCCCAGCGATGGAAGGCACGGATGGCCGCCAGGCGCTGCGCCACCGATGACCGAGCACGTCCATCGCCGAGGACCGCGAGATAGGCGCGCAGGTCGACGCGAGACGGCGTCCGCCAGTCCGTGCCGCGGGCCGCCAGCCAGTCGAGATAGGCGCCGACCGCGGTCGCGTAGGCGCGCTGGGTATGCGGGGAGGCGTCACGCGCGGCGAGGGAGCGAAGGAACCGCGCGAGGGCTGGATCGGTCGATCGGCCGGCCGGCTCCCCGCTCACGCGTCGGCGGCCGGCTCGACCGGGCGGGTGCGCTTGGTGACCCGCGTGCTCCCGCCACGGCCGGCCGCCTTGGTCCGGCCACGCCCCTTGGCGGCTGCCGCCGCCCCGTGGAGCGCCGCGTCGTGGCGGCCGGGCGAGCGCCTCCGGGTTCGCCGGTCCGCCGGCGTACGGCTCGCCCGGGATGATCGCCTCGGCGGCGGTGTCGCTCGTCGAGCCGCAGACGAGGCACAACGCCGCCTCGTCCTTGCGGGCGAGGGGCCCGTCGTCGAGGTCGTGGCGGCCGCCGAGCGGTTCGTGGTTCGTGGTGAAGTCGCAGCGCGGGTAGTTCGAACACCCCCAGAAGACGTTTCCGGTGCGCCGCGCGCGACGCGGCACGAGGTGGCCGTCCTTGTTCTTCGGGCAGACGACCTCGAACGGCAGCGGATCCGGGGGCGGCGGGCCGTCCTTCTTGATGAACTTGCATTCCGGGTAGCGGGAGCAGCCGACGAACGGCCCGAACCGGCCGGTCTTGCTGACGAGCGTTCCCTGCCCGCACTCCGGGCAGACCTCGCCGGTCCCGGGCTGCGGCGGCAACTCGTCGCCGGGCACCGGGCGCGTCTCCTTGTGCTCCGGGTAGAGCGAACAGGCCAGGAATCGCCCGTTCCGCCCGAGGCGGATGACCATCGGATGGCCGAGGGAGCACTTCTCGTCCGTCGGCTCCGGTGGGGGTGCGTCCGGGTCCTTGTCGAGATCGGCGCGGAGCTGGTCGTAGAAGGCTCGCAGCAGCGGCACCCATGGGCGCTCGCCGCTGGCGACCTCGTCGAGCTCCTCTTCCATCCTTGCCGTGAACGAGACGTCGACGTACGCCCCGAAATGCTCGACGAGGAAGTCCGTCACGATCTCGGCGACGGGTTCGGGGTGGAGGCGTCGTTCCTCGACACGCACGTAGCCGCGATCGGTGATGGTCGAGATCGTCGCCGCATAGGTCGACGGCCGGCCGATGCCGTGCTCCTCGAGCGCCTTGATGAGCGTCGCCTCGGTGAAGCGCGGTGGCGGCTCGGTGAAGTGCTGGGTCGGCGTGACGTCGACGACGTCCGTGACGCTGCCCTCGGTCAGGACCGGCAGACGCGCCCCGGCTTCATCCTCGTCGTCATCGGCGGCGTCGTCGCGGCCCTCGGTGTAGACGATCGCGAAGCCGTCGAACAGGACCTTGGTCGCCGACGCACGCAGCTCGTACCGGCCGTCGGCCAGCTCGATCGTCGTCGTCTCGAGCTCCTTGGGCGCCATCTGCGACGCCAGCGCGCGCTGCCAGATCAACCGATACAGGCGGGCCTCGTCCGACTTCAGGGACGCGGCCATGGCATCAGGATCGCGCCGGAAGCTGGTCGGCCGGATCGACTCGTGCGCCTCCTGGGCGCCCTTGGACTTGGTCTTGTAGACGCGGCCCTTGGGCATGGTGTACGGCTCGCCGTAGCGCGCCGCGATGACCTCGCGCGCCTCGCCCATGGCGACACCGGCGATGGCCGTCGAGTCCGTCCGCATGTAGGTGATCAAGCCGACCTGGCCCTCGGGCGTCTCGATCCCCTCGTACAGACGCTGTGCCACGGACATCGTCCGCTTCGGGCTGAACCCGAGCCGGCGGCTGGCTTCCTGCTGGAGCGTGGAGGTCGTGAACGGTGCCGCGGGCGATCGCTTCTGCGTCCGGGTCCCGAGTTTCGTGACGACCGGATGCAGGTCGCGGATGGCCTCGACGTGGGCATCCGAGGTCGCCTCGTCGGGGATGTCGGGGGCTTCGCCGTCGATCCGCACGAGCTCGGCCGCGAATGTCTCGCCGGCCCCGGTCGACAGGATCGCCTGGATCGTCCAGTACTCGCGTGCGGTGAAGGCCCGGATCTCGCGCTCGCGCTCGACGACCAGCCGGACGGCCACCGACTGGACGCGACCGGCCGACAGTCCCCGCTGGACCTTCTTGCCGAGCAGCGGGCTCAGGGTGTAGCCGACGAGGCGGTCGACGATGCGCCGGGTCTGCTGGGCGTCGACCAGGTCCATGTCGATCTGGCGCGGATTGGCGAAGGCGTCGCGGATCGCCGACTCGGTGATCTCGTTGAAGGTCACCCGCTGCTGCTTCTCGCCCGCGACATGGGCCGCCTCCGCGACGTGCCAGGCGATCGCCTCGCCCTCGCGATCGAGGTCGGTGGCGAGGAACACCATGTCGGCGGCCTTGGCGGCCTTGGTGATCTCGGTGACCTGCTTGCGGCGGTCGTCGGAGATCACGTACTCCGGAGCGAAATCGTGGTCGACATCGACCCCGAACTTGCCCTTGCCGGGGTTCTCGGGAAGGTCGCGGACATGGCCATACGACGCGAGGACCCGGTAATCGGCGCCGAGGTAGCGCTCGATCGTCCGGGCCTTGGCAGGCGATTCAACGATGACAAGGTTCTTGGGCACGGCCGGGAGTGTAGCACCGGGTCCTTATCCCGCCCTTGTCTCAGACCTCGCGGATGCGCCGCAGGAAGTCCTCGTCGATCTCGAGGTCGGGCTCGGTCTCGGGCTCGGCAGGGCCGTCGCGCAGGTCCGCCTCCTCCTGTGCGTCGATCGCCAGGGTGCTCGTCGGGTCGCCGCCGCTCATCGAGCCGGGCGGGATCTCGACGAACCGCATGTGGAGGTACGGGAAGAAGAAGATCGACGCCATGTCGTCGACGAACACCGGGCGCTTGCCGTTCAACTGGCGCAGGTTCGTGCATCGTAGACCGACGTCGCCCGGGGATGGGGCCTCGAACAGGTCGGCGATGAGGGGCTGCTCGCCGTTGAGGTGCAGGATCACGTTGCGGATCACAGCCCGATGGTCGGGCCGCTACCGGCCGATGTCAGCCCGCCGAAGGTCCGGTCAGGGGTGGTAGAAGTCGACCACGAGGCGAACGCGACCGTTGGACACCCAGACGCCGATCCCGACATGGCTCGTAGGCCGCGTTCATCAGGTTCACGTAATGGCCGCCGTTGGTCGACTTCTCGTTCTGGAAGAAGAGATGCGAGCCGAGCACCGCCCCGCGCGCGCCGCCCGACCGGCAGCCGATGTTCTCCGCCCAGCGATAGCTCGAGTAGCCGGCGCGCCGAAGTCGATCGCCCGGGTTGCCGCCGATGAAGTGGCTGCAGTCGTTGCCGGTCGCGAGGAGCTTGGCGTACGGTCGGCTGACCTTCGAGCTGATCCCGCTGTCGAGTTTGAGCGGGGCCACGTTCCGCCCGCCAGGGCTGCTGCACGCGCCTGTCGAGGTGACCCAGCCGCCGGTCCTGGTGCAGTTCATCAGGCCCAGGTAGTAGGTCTCGACGGCCGCCCAGCTGCCGCCACCGACCGCGCCGCCGCCGGTCGCGCCCCCGCTGGACCGGGAACGTTCGGTGGTCGTCGCCTGGGCCGGTTGCTTGGCCGTCTGGAAGACGGCATGGACCGGGGCGGCGATCGGGATGCCCGCCGCACTCTGGGCGCCTCCGGCGACATCCATCGACACGGTCGTGCCGTACGGGAGTGGCGAAGCCGGGGTGAACACGATGACCGTGTCGGCCTCGGCCCAGCGGATCTTGCCGGCGAGCGCCTTGCCGGCGACGCTGACCTTGAAGGCCTTGGCCGTGCTGGTGCGGTCCATCGAGGCCGTGAAGCGCACCGAGACCGCCGCGTCGCGAGCCACGTCCTTGGTATCGGCTCGGGGTCGGAAGCGGACCACACCCGGTGCCTTCGTGGTGTGGACCGCAAGGGTCACCGTCTCGAGCTGGACGCCGTCGAGGTCCCGGACCCCCGACACGACCAGTCGGTAGTCGGTGTCGGGAAGGAGTCGCGTGGCGGGGACGAAGGTGTAGCGCGTCGGGCCGTCGACCGCGAGACCCGGGAGGACGACGCCCTCGGTCGGTGGATCAAGCCGGATGGCTGTCGTGACCGTCGCCGGATCGACCGGGCCGGCGAATGACACGTCGAACGCGGTCGTGGTGGATACCCCGCTGCCGACCGGCTCCGTCGGGCTGGCCGATCGCCGTGGTCACGTCGCGCGTCAGGAACGCCGCCCGGGCCGGCCGAGTCAGCGGCTGACCGGATCGGGCGAGCGCACCGGACTGGACCGTGACGGTATGGAGCGTCCCGACCGCCCAGCGATCGCGCGGCGCGACCGTGAGGACCGTTTCGCTGGCGTCCCATGCCAGATCGACGGGGGTCGCCGGCTCGACTGCGAGCGAGGCCGCGACCGAGGTGGCGTCCATCGGCGTGCTGAACCGGATGGTCACGGGCTCCGCCAGGCCCCGGCCGGTGGAGAACGTGGTCGTGAATTCGGCCTGTGTCAGTGGGACGATGACCGTCGGCGGGACGGCCACCGTGGTCTTGGGCTGGCCGGCACCGATGACGCCGATCCCGAGGATGAGGGCCAGGCCGAGTGCGAGGCCGGCCCGGGCAAGGGTCGAGCGTCGCAGCAGTGCGCCGACATAGACCGCAGCGAGGATCGGGACGGCCAGCAGCGCGACGACGGCCTGGCGCAATAGACACTCCTGCTCGTGCTCTGGGGGCGCATCGAGGGTTGTGCGCAGGCCACCCAGGGGGAGGGCGACCTCGGTGAGGGTAGCATCGGGGGACGACGACAGGCAAATGGTCGCTCCCTGGTCGCCGCCGTCAGGAGGCGGTCGCGCGTCCCAGCCCGATCCTCGCCGGGTCCGCCGCGGCGAGCGCGCCGGCCGGACGGAATCGGCCGTGGACCCCGAGCGCGAGACCGCGCCGCTCGAGCAGCGTCAGGGCGGCCAGCACGCTTGCGACCGGCCACCCGGTGGTCGCCACGAGCTCGTCGACCGTCACCCGGCCGAGCACGAGTTCGCGCCCGATCCGCCCCGCGGCCTGGCCGACGCCGGACAGCGTTGCCGCGGCGGCGGTCGGGACCCCAGGCTCGGCCAGATGGTCGGCCAGGCCGAGGTCGTCGATCAGCTGCGGGATCCCGGCGACGATCCGGGCCTCCGCGGCGTACTCCCGGAGGAAGCCCAGGCAGCCGGCTGAGGCTGGGGCCCCGATCGGCCCCGGGACGAGGAAGCAGCCGCGGCCCTGCTCCAGCGCCCACGACGCCGTGATGAGCGCTCCGCTGCGGGCCGGCGCCTCGACGACGACGGTCGCTTCGGCAAGCCCGCTGATGATCCGGTTGCGGCGCGGGAAGGTCCCGACGCTCGGCTCGATATCTGGCGCCAGTTCCGAGACGACCGCCCCGCCGGCCGCGACGATCGCCGCGGCGAGCCGGCTGTGGGCGCGCGGATGCAGCACCGCGTGGCCGGATCCGATCACCGCGACCGTCGTCCCCCCGGCGTGGACGGCCGCGGCGTGCGCCGCGCCGTCGATCCCGACCGCCAGCCCTGAGACTACGGTCGCCCCGACCGACACGAGTTCGGCGGCAAGTCGCGAGGCGATCGCCCGGCCCTGGTCCGTGGCTCGACGAGTCCCGACGATCGCCACGGCCCGCGGCGCGTCCATCGCGGCCGGGTTGCCGAGGACGTACAGGACGTGCGGCGGCATCTCGATGGCGGCGAGCCTGACCGGATAGGTCGGACCGTCGACCGTGACGACCCGGAGGCCGAGGCTTCGGATCCGCTCGAGCGTCCGCTCCGCGTTCTGGCCGGCCTCGGCGATCCCCAGGGCGACCTCCAACGGCAAGTCGCGGAACCCCTCCCCATCGTCGAGCACCCCGTCCGTCGCCATCGTGAGGCGTTCGGGTCCGCCGGGCGTCGCCGCCTCGCGCAGGATGGCCACGCCGCTGCCATAGCGACGGAGCAGGGCGCCGAGTCCGACCGGCCCCAACCCATGGACGCTCGCCAGGACCGCCCAGGCATCGCGCTCGGCGTCGGCATCGGTTGCGGCGCCGGCCGGCGCTTCCGCGTGAGACGGAGGGTCGCCCATGGATCTCGGGCGCCGCCTCGTCACCGACAGGCCCGGTCACGCCCACGCCGAGCACGTCAGCTGGCCTCGGCGGCGGCCAGGCGCATGTCCGGGGGACGGAACCATGCCGCTTCCTCCAGGTGCCGCTCGCGCACGCGGTCGTCGCCCGCCAGGTCCGCGATCGTCCTGGCGACGCGAAGGATCCGCTCGGTCCCGCGCCCGCTGGCCCGTTCGAGCTCGGCCAACCCGACGGTGGCTCGCTCGGCCGCCACATCGAGTCGACAGGCCGCGCGCAGCGTCCGTCCCGTGAGTCGCCCGTTGAGGACGCCCGGTGGACGGCTCGTCGCCACTGCGCGACCCGCCGCGATCCGCGGCCCGACGATCGCGGAGCCCTCCGGATCCGACCTGGCGAGCAGGGACGTCGGCGCCACGCGGGGCATCGAGATCCAGAGGTCCATCCGATCGCGCAACGGCCCGGAGATCCGGCGCTGATAGCGCTCCGGGACCGACGCCGGGCAGCGACACGAACGGTCGGACGACCCGGCGAACCCGCACGGGCACGGGTTCATCGCGGCCACGAGCTGGAACCGGGCGGGGAAGTCGGTCGTGCGGCCCGCCCTGGAGATCGCGACACGCCCCTCCTCCATCGGCTGGCGTAGGGCTTCGAGGACGTCGCGGTCGAACTCGGGCAGCTCGTCGAGGAAGAGGACGCCCTGGTCCGCCAGCGTGATCTCGCCCGGCGACAGGTGCGGACCGCCACCGACCATCCCGGCGTACGACACGGTGTGATGGGGCGACCGGAACGGTGGGCGGCGGCGCAGCTCGTGGATCGGGCCTTCGCCGGCCGCCGAGGCCACGACGGTCGCGGCCAGGGCCGCGGCATCGTCGAGCGGCGGCAGGAGGGTCGGGATCGTCCGGGCCAGGAGCGTCTTGCCCGAGCCGGGCGGTCCGATCAGCAGGAGCCCGTGGCCGCCGGTCAGGGCGATCTCGAGCCCTCGGCGCGCCTCGACCTGGCCGCGGACCTCGCCCAGGTCCGGCATCGATCCACGCTCGGTCCCGACGATCCAGGGCGCCGGGGTCACCGTGGCCGCTCGACCGTCCGACTCGACCAGCTCGATGCGTGGCGGCGAGGCCGGCGCCGCGCGACGCGAACGCCCGGCCCGGACGACCTCGACCGCGTCGGCGAGCGTTTCGACCCCGGTCACCAGCAGCCCGTCCACGAGCCGTGCCTCGTCAACGGCCGCAGTCGCGACAACGACATGTCGAAGGCCGCGACGGGACAGGACCGCGGCCATCGGCAGGACGCCCGGTACGCTGCGCACTTCGCCGCCCAGCGACAGTTCACCGATCAGGGCGACCCGGTCCGGTCCGGCCCGAACCTGCTCCGACCCGAGCAGGATCCCGAGAGCCATCGCCAGATCGAGCGAGGCGCCCGCCTTGCGCAGGTCGGCCGGGGCGAGGTTGACCGTGATCCGCCGGGGCGGGTGGACATAGCCGGCATTGCGCAGCGCTCCCCGGATCCGTTCCCTCGCCTCCTGGAGGGCGGTGTCCGGGAGGCCGACGATGGTGAACCCGGGAAGTCCCGGCGCAACATCCACTTCGACCCGGATGAACCGGCCGTCGAGGCCGTGCAGCGTCGCGGATGGGACGATGGCCAACACATCCCGCAGCCTACGGGTGGCGACGTCATCCCGCGGTCGATCGTCACTTACCACGCGCTTATCGGCGGCTCATCCTGGCCGCCGCGGACACTCAGCGCGCAGTGACCGCCTGGGCCGAGGTCGACCGGCTTGTCGACGCCGCGCGCGAACTGGAGCAGCGACCCGCCGAGCGCGGAATCGGCCTTGGTGAACATGAACGGCGCCCCGGAGTTGAGGGCGCTGATGGCGCCCCGGTACTCGTTGACGATCTGGTGCTCGATCGTCCGCTTGAGCGCCCCCTCGGCGTTCTTGACGTTGATCCCGGTGAACGCGTTCGATCGGTTCAGGACGAGCTGGACCTTGCCCGGCGGGTAGCCGAGGTGATCCATGGTCTCGAGGATCAGGCGAACGTTCTTGAGGCACGACAGGTCGGCGGTCATGACCACGAAGACCGTCTCGGCCACCTCGAACATCCCGAGGTTGATGTCGTCGAGCCGCTTGTCGACGTCGATCAGCGTGTAGTCGTACATCGAGGCGAGCTGCTCGGTGATGAGCGGCAGGTGCTCCGGCCGGACCAGGTCGGCGGTCTCCGGCGACGGCGGGGCGAGCAGGAGGTCGATCCCCGAATCGTGCTTGACCATGACCTGCTTGACGAGGTCGTGGTCGATCGACGGCGCCGTGACGACGTCGACGATGCTCTTGCGATCGAGCCCGAGGTCGAGGAAGACGCGGTGGTCGCCGAACTGGAGGTTGGCATCCATGAGCGCGACCTTGCGGCCAAGCTCGCGGTGGAGCGCGATGGCCGCGTTGATGGCGATCGTGGTCGTCCCGACCCCACCCTTGGCGCCGTAGAAGGCCAGCGTCCGTCCGAGCGGCGGCCGGGACAGGAGCGACTCCTTCGGGGCGAACCGGGCAAGCAGGCTCTTGATCCGGGCCAGGAGTTCGGCCGGGTGGAACGGCTTGATGAGGTAGTCGTCCGCACCGGCCCGCAGGCCGCGGACCTTCTGCTCCACCTCACGTTCGGCCGTGAGCATGATGATCGGGACGTGGCCGGCGGTCCCCTCCTCGGTCCGGATCTTGGTGGCGACCTGGTAGCCGTCGAGCTTGGGGAGCATGACGTCGAGCAGGATCAGGTCGGGCGCCTCGGCCCCCCACAGGCGGAATCCCTCCGCGCCGTCACCCGCGACGACGACGTCGTAGCCTTCCTGCTTGAGCGTGTACTGCAGGAGTCGCTGGACGTTCGGGTCGTCGTCGACGACGAGGATCTTGGCCGCCATCAGTCCTCCACGGAACCATCCGGGTCGGGCATCACAGCCGATCGCTGTCCCCGCGCGCCGATTATAGGTCCCGCCCCGTCGATCGACGTCGGGAGCGCACGCAGCGGCGTCGCGACCGGCTCCGCGATCAGGAACTCGAAGACGAGGCGCGACCAGGTCTCCATCTGGTCGACCACGGCCGCCACGGCGTCCGACGCCTCGAATCGACCGGTGAGCTTGTCGGTCTCACGGATCGCCACCGGCCGGCCGTTCGCGTCGGCGACATAGACCGCGCCCAGATGGACGGCGCCGACCTCGGTGGTGTCGTCGTTGAGGAGGGCGACGAGCTGGAATTCGGGGACGAAGTCGGCGACCAGCTCCTCCGACCATTCGCGCCGAAGCCCGCCGAGCAGGTCGCCGTCGCCGGGATTGAGGTGCCCGCCGACCCCGATCGAGTAGCGGCCGTGGAGACGTGGATCGGCGCCGGCCGTCGTCCGCCGCATGAGGAAGAATCGGTCGTCGTCGCGCAGGACGAGGTACGGGATGACCTGCTTGTAGGTGGGATCGACCTCCATCAGGCGACGCGGTTCGAAGCGGCCCGAGCGCTCGAGGGTTGCCACGAAGGACTCGACGCCGTCGGTCCGCAGGCCGTACCAGCCGGCGTCGTCGAGGACCGCCGCGCGCGGCACGACGTAGACCTGTTCGTCTCTCACGTGGGACGGTCGAGGGCCGCTCGAGCCCTGGCCAGCCGCTTGGCGACGGCCGCCTCATCGGGCCCTCCGACGGCCTCAAGCTCGGCCAGCCACGCGTCGAGGGCATCGCGCAGGTCATGGATGCGCGAGGCGAGGGCCGCCGCGTTCGTTGTCGCGATGGCGGCCCCCATGTTCGGATCGCCGCGCGCCAGGCGGGTCATGTCGCGCCACCCGGCCGCCGCGAGCCCGGCCGCGACCGGCCAGTCGGCCCGCCCCGACGCCTCGTCGCCGACGACCGCCTCGACGAGGGCCGCGGCGGCCACCAACGGGAGGTGACTGATCCCCGCGACGGCGCGGTCGTGGGTGGCCGCGTCGAGCTCGACCACGTGGGCCGAGCACGCGCGGGCCAGCTGCGCGACGCGCTCGAGGTCGGCCGGGCCGGCCGTCGATGTCGGGACGACGACCCATGGCCGGTCGACGAACAGGTCGGCCTGCGATGCGTCGTAGCCGGCGGTCTCGCGGCCGGCCATCGGGTGCCCGCCGACGAACCGCAGGCCAGCCGCCTCGGCCCGGGCGACGATCAGCGATTTCGTGCTCGCGACGTCGGTCACGACGGCGTCCGCCGGGAGCAGCCGGTCGGCGGCCAATCGGTCGATGAGCGACAGGCAGTCGGTCGCGGGCGCCGCGAGGACCACCAGGTCGGCTCCGGCGACGGCAGACTCGACATCCGCGGCCGCGCGGTCCAGGACCCCGTCCCGGGCAGCCTGGTGCGGCCCCTCACCGGACGGCGACCAGGCGACCATCGTCCAGTCGGTCGCGGCCGGGTTCGCCCGGACGGCCCGGGCGATCGAACCCGCGATGAGCCCGAAGCCGAGGAACGCGACGTGCATGGACGCGAGTATCGCAGCCCGGCCGTCGGTGGGGCGCGGCCGGGTCCCCTCAGTCGCGCCAGCCCGTTTCCTCAGGCGGGAGCGGCGGTGGCGGCGGCTTCCCGCCACTGCCCCGTCGGCGCGTCGTCCGCCGGTCCTCCGCCCGTCGTTCCGGGGAGGCCTTCGCGGCCTTCGCAGCCTTCGCGGGGGGCTTCGCCTCGTCTTCCACCGCCGGCGGACCCGGATCGTCGGCCGGGTTCTCGCGGCGGTTCGCCTGTCGCCGATCCGTGGCACGGCGCTCGTCGTGCAGCGCGGCGCCGCAGCGTGGGCAGCGTCGCTCCTCGGCGAACAGCGACGCGAGCGGGGCGGTCGTGTAGACCTGTCGTCCACACGACCAGCACGCGAGGTGGGGCATCTCGTCGGGTCCCTGATCAGACCTGCGGCAGGCCGGCCAGAGCGGCCTCGACGCGCTCGAGCGGGTACTCGTAGTCCTCGAGATCCCCGGACAAGTACCGCTCGTAGGCGGACAGGTCGAAATGGCCATGGCCGCACAGGTTGAACAGGATGACCCGGGCCTCGCCGGCCTCCTTTGCCGCCAGCGCCTCGTCGATGGCGATCTTGATGGCGTGGGTCGGTTCGGGGGCGGGCAGGATCCCCTCGGCCCTGGCGAACGTGACACCGGCCTCGAAGCACGCCACCTGGTGGACGCTCGTGGCCTCGATGGTGCCGAGCTGCTTGAGATGCGAGACGAGCGGTGACATGCCGTGGTAGCGCAGGCCGCCTGCATGGATGGGGTCCGGGACGAAGTCCGATCCGAGGGTGTGCATCTTGACGAGCGGGGCCATCTTGCCGGTGTCGCCGAAGTCGTAGGCGTACACGCCGCGGGTCAACGAAGGGGCGGCCTCAGGCTCGGCCGCGATGATCCTGTAGCGCCGGCCATCGCGGAACATTCGACCGATCCACGGGAAGGTGAGGCCCGCGAAATTCGAACCGCCGCCCGCGCAACCGATGATCACGTCGGGCTCCTCGCCGGCCATCGCCATCTGCTCGATCGATTCCTGGCCGATGACGGTCTGGTGGAGAAGCACGAAGTCGAACACCGACCCGAGCGAGTACTTAGAACCCGGGTGGGTGACGGTGTCCTCGATCGCCTCGGAGATGGCGATGCCGAGGGAGCCGGTGTGGTCGGGCGTCTCGGCCAGCAGGCGTCGTCCGTACTCGGTCGCCAGGCTCGGGCTGGGCAAGACCTCCGCGCCATACGTCTCCATGAGGATCCGCCGGTACGGCTTCTGGTCGTAGCTCGCGCGGACCATGTAGACCTTGACCTCGAGGCCGAAGACGGCACCGGCGAAGGCGAGCGCGCTCCCCCACTGTCCGGCACCGGTCTCGGTGGCCAGTCGGGTCACGCCCTCGGCCTTGTTGTAGTAGGCCTGGGCGAGGGCCGTATTCGGCTTGTGACTTCCGGACGGGCTGACACCCTCGTACTTGTAGTAGATGTGGGCCGGCGTATCGAGGGCGGCCTCCAGCCGGTGGGCGCGGTGCAGCGGGCTGGGTCGGTATAGGCGGTATGCGTCGCGAACGGGCTCCGGGATCTCGATCTCGCGCTCCGTGCTTACGACCTGCTTGATCAGCTCCATCGGGAACAGCGGAGCCAGGTCGGCCGGTCCGATCGGCTGGCCCGTGCCCGGGTGGAGCGGTGGCGGTGGTGGGCTCGGGAGATCGGCGGCGATGTTGTACCAGGAGCGCGGGATGTGCGACTCGTCGAGGACGAACTTCGTCTGTCGTGGATCCGACGGCGCCATGGCGATCTCCTGCGTGGTGGGACGGACGCCGGACGACGGTGGCCCGGGGACGGAGCCTAGCGCGCGCGACGACCCCGGCGCAACCGCGACAGCGCCCGATCAGCCGAGGTTGACGACGGCCAGCGGCTGATAGCGTGCGGGGCCACCCCCCGTCAAGCTCTCGAACAGCCCGATCCGGTCGGCCCGGAAGCGGACCTCCAGGTCGGCCGCCTCGGCGACGAGGCGCGCCCCGATCGCAGCCCCGGCCCGGATGCCGTCGGCACGGGCGAGGGTCAGGTGCGGTCGAAAGGGCTTGTCGTCGAGCTCCCAGCCGAGCTGCGCGAGGGCGCGATCGACGCCACGCGCGAGCTCCGCCAGGGGTTCCCCACCGTCGCGCACGTCGAGCCATAGCGCCCGCGGCCGAGCGGCGGTCGGGAAGGCGCCGGCACGACCGATCGACAAGTCGAACGGGGCGCTCGCAGCCGCCGCCCGTCGGGTCGCCTCGCCCGCCGGTCCGACCCGGTCCTCGAGGGTCGGGCCGAGGAACCGGAGCGTCAGGTGGAGGCTGTCCAGTCGCACCCAGCGGACATCGCGACCGCCGCCCGGGACGCCGTCGGCCATGACCCGCTCCACGACTGCCGCGATCTCGTGTTCGGCGTCGGACGGGAACGGGACGGCGATGAACAGGCGCCGACCGGGCTGGTCGGCACCCGGCCAGCGCGGTCGTCGGTCCGCGGCGGTCACCCCGGTCGGTCGCCCGTCTCGTGCTCCCAGGTTGCCCGATCCGTCCGCAGGACATCGAGGGCGCGGTCCCGTTCACGCCAGCCCAGCACGTCGACGGTCTTGTCCTCGAGAGCCTTGTAGG
This sequence comes from uncultured Chloroflexia bacterium, assembly GCA_963746865.1. Classification (GTDB taxonomy): domain Bacteria; phylum Chloroflexota; class Limnocylindria; order Limnocylindrales; family CSP1-4; genus SPCO01. The sequence goes on along the minus strand of CAVVDB010000003.1, from coordinate 514,652 downwards.
TCTGGAAGAAGTGCTCGATCTCGACGAGTCGATGCGGCCGGACCTGCTCGAGCCGCTTGATGTGCTGCTGGTGCGCGTCCCCGATGGCGACGCACAGGACCTTGAAGTCGAAGCCCTTCTCGTCGCGCATCTCGAGGCCGCCGATCGGCCGCGCCCAGACGTGGCAGCCGGTGAAGGTCGGTTCGTCGATGATCAGCAGGGCGTCGGTGTGGTCGCCGTCGCCGGCCCGGGTCCCCTCGATGAAGCCGTAGTCGAAGTTGTAGTAGACGGCGCTCGAGAGCACGCGATCGAGACGAAAGACACGCGCCTCCTCGTCGTATTCGTACTTGTTTCGAGACCCGCGCGGGATCTCGACGACGATCTCGACGACGTCAGGAAACGAGGCCAGGCGACTTCACCGCCAGTCTAGAGGGCCGGGCGGCGTAGTCGTTATAGAGCCGCTCTTCGATGAGCTTTTCCTGGACAGTGCGGCCATTCGGATCGAAGCAGCTGAACTCGAAGTGCTTCTCGAACTCCAGGTCCACGTTGTCCTGGCCGCCGCGGTTCTTCTCGACCGAGATGACCACCCAGTCGCGGAAGCGCTGCGCCTGGTACGGGTTGAACTCGATGTTGACCTTGGCGACGATGTGGTACTTCTCATTGAGGATGAGGATGATGTCCGCCTCGTAGTTGATCGCCGACGAGCCGCGCAGGTGGTAGTTGCGCAGGCGGGAGGCCTTCAGGCCCTCCTTGTCGGCGGCCACGATGCAGACCATCGGCACCTCCTCGGCGAGGGCGATGTCCTTGAGGCCGTTGACGATGTAGGTGACCTTCTCGGTCTCGTTCTCCGGCTCCGGGATCTGCGGGACCTTCTGGAGATAGTCGACGAACACGACGAGGCGACGATCGCCGGACAGGCGGCGGTGCTCCTGGACGAGCTTGCGGATGTTCTCGATCGTGCTGGCGGTCTGCGAGCCGCGCATCAGGAACAGGTTCTGGCCGTAGCGCGCGATGCGGTCCATCGACGGGCGCAGCCGTGGGTTGTTGGCCATCTGGGCGCTGGCCTCGCCCTCCGCCATCCACGTCCCGAGGATCTCCTTGCGGACATCCTGGATCTTGATGGCGCCGGTCTTGTGCGGCAGGTGCGCGAGCGCCGACTCCATCGCGATGAGGCGATTGAGCAGGTACTGCTCGTCGTGCTCGAAGCAGATGTACAGGACGTTGGCCTGGCCGCCGGACGCGACGTTGCGCGCCATCTGGAGGGCCATCGTCGTCTTGCCGGTGCCCTGGGCCCCGCCGATCAGCAGCAGCTCACCGGTCCGCAGGCCGTTGCCGATGGTCTTGTCGAGCGGCGTGAAGCCGAGCGGGACGGGCTGGTACTCGGAGACCTGGCCGGTGGTGACCTTGTCGTTGAGGTCGACCAGGACGTCGAGGGCGGAGCGCGGCGTGCAGGCTGCCGTTGTCGGTATCGAGACGCCAGCTCGGCGCCTTGGCCGGCGGTGCGGCGCTTGGGGTCGTGTCGGGAGCGTCGGTTGCCACGGGATCGGTTCCTCCCCGGATGGGTGCGGTCGCCGTAGGTTAGCACCCGGAAGGGCCCGAAATCACCCACTCAGACCTACCTTATCCGCACAGCCGAGGCCGTTGACCCCCGTCAACGGGGCAGGTCGGCCAGTTCGTCCCACATCCGGGCGATGGTCCGGATGCTGGTCTCGTAGTTGCGCAGGTCCATCCACTCGTTCGGGGCATGGGCGTTGTCGTCGGGCTGGGCGAACCCGAGGAGGACGACCGGCAGACCGAGGATCGAATCGAAGCTGGCGCAGACCGGGATCGAACCGCCCTCCCGGATGTAGACCGGCGCCCGGCCGAAGGTCGCCTCGATGGCCCGCGCGGCGGCCTGGGTCGCGGGATGGTCGAGCGGCGTGATGGCTCGGCCGCCCACCGCCCAGGAGCCGGACCGTGGTCGTCACGCCGGGCGGGGCGATCTCGGCGACGTAGGCCCTCAGGGCTTCGAAGATGCGTCCCGGTTCCTGGGCCGTCACCAGCCGGCAGCTGACCTTGGCGTGCGCATGGGCCGGGATGATGGTCTTGCTCCCTTCGCCCTGGAAGCCGCCCCAGATGCCGTTCACGTCAAGCGTCGGCCGGGTGGCGCGCCGTTCGAGGGTCGTGTACCCGGCCTCGCCGACCAGGGCGGGCAGCCCGAGCTTGTCGAGATACGCGTCGTCATCGAACGGCAGCGTCGCGAGCGCCGCCCGCTCGGCATCCGTCAGCGCGACGACGTCGTCGTAGAAGCCCGGGATCCGGATCCGACCGTCGGGGCCCTTGAGCGCGGCGATGATCTGGGCGAGCGCGTTCGCCGGGTTCTGGACGGTCCCGCCGTACCCTCCCGAATGGAGGTCCACGGCGGTCCCGACGACGTCGATCTGGGCGTACATCAGGCCGCGCAGGCTGAGCGTGATGGCCGGCACGTTGCCGTCGAAGAAGCCCGTGTCGCTGATGACCGCGAGATCGGCGGCGAGTCGCGGGCGCTCCGCGGTCAGCCACCCGTCGAGGTGGATCGAACTCGACTCCTCTTCGCCCTCGAAGACGTACTTCAGGTTGACCGGCAGGCGGCCCCGCGTCGCGAGCAGGGCGCCGGCGGCCATGACGTGCGCGTGGATCTGGCCCTTGTCGTCGGCGGCCCCGCGCGCCTGCATCCGGTCGCCGACGACGACCGGCTCGAACGGGGGCGAGGTCCACAGGTCGAGCGGATCGGTCGGCTGGACGTCGTAGTGGCCGTAGACGAGGACGGTCGGGGCATCGGCGGCATGCAGCCAGTCGGCGTAGACGACCGGATGGCCGCCGGTCTCGGCGACCTCGACGTGTTCGAGCCCGCCGCCTCGAGTGCCGCGGCCAGCCAGCCCGGCTGCCGCGACGACAGTCGTCGCGATGCTCGGGGAGCGCTGAGATGCTCGGGATCCGGAGGAACGCCTTGTAGGAGTCGAGACGCTCGGCGCTCGTGGCGGCCAGATGCTGGTCGAAGGTGGCGTCGAGGTCGATCATCGTGGGTCGCATTGTAGGGACCCCCACCCGGTACGATGGCGGCTCATCCACCCCGCCCTGGAGGCGCCCCGCTGATGACGACGGTCCCCGGCAGGTCGACGGCCGTGCCCAGCTGGCTGGCGCACCTCGCCGCCGTCGGCTGGCGTGTCCTCGTCGCGGTCGGTCTCGCCCTGGCGGCGCTGGCCCTCTGCCTCGTCCTGTCGACGACCGTCCTGTCACTCCTGCTTGGGTTCATCCTGGCGGCGACCCTGGCGCCGTACGCGCGGCGCCTGCGGGCGCGCGGGTGGTCCGGGCTCAAGGCCGCCGGCGCCGTGACCGGTGGCCTGCTCCTGATCGTCATCATCGCCCTGGCCCTCGTCTTCGTCGCGCTCGCGCCGTATGTCGCTTCGCTGGCGACCGCCGTGTCGGCCGGGATCGACGCCGTGCAGGCGTATCTCGCGTCGCTGCCGAGCGGGAGCGAGGCCGCCGAGATCGTCGACCGGCTCACGGACGCGGTCGGCGCGTGGCTGTCGGGCCAGGTCTCGGTACGTCGTCGGGACGGTCGCGACGCTGGCGACGATCGGGATGCTCGGCCTGTTCATGACGTTCTTCCTGCTCGCCGACGGCGACAAGGCCTGGTCGGTCGGGGTCGGCAGGATGTCCGAGTGGCGACGGGAGCGCCTCGAGGCGGCGGCCCGTCAGGCGATCGAACAGTCGGGCGGGTACCTGCGCGGGACGGCGATCACGGCGGCGATCAAGGCGGTGGCCGACTTCACGTTCCTCACGCTGCTCGGCGTGCCGTTCGCTGGACCGCTCGCCGTCATCGTCCTGTTCGGCGCGTTCATCCCGTATGTCGGTGGATTCGTGACGACCGCGATGCTCCTGCTGGTGGCGTATGGCGCCGGCGGATTCCAGACGGCCATCATCCTGTTCGCGCTGATCGTCGCGATGTACATCGTCCTGGGCAACGTCCTCGCCACCCGGATCTTCCGGTCGACCGTCACGCTCCACCCGGCGGTCGTGCTCATCGCCCTGCCGATCGGGGCGGCGTTCGCCGGCGTCCTCGGGATGATCCTGGCGGTCCCGACGATCGGGTTCGTCGCGGCGACCATCGACCCGCTGCTCGAGGTCCTCGGTGAGCGCGACGTCGCCGACGGGTCGACCGTGGACGGCGTCCCGCTCTGGCTCGACCGGCTGGGCCAGTGGAGCTGGCGGCTGCTGGTCGGCTTCGCACTGCTGGTCCTCGTCGTCGGGCTCGCCGCCCGCGTGCCGCTCGTGGTCGGCCCGATCGTGGTCGCCATCACCCTGGCCGCGACCTTCCTGCCGTCCCTGGCCCGGCTCCAGGCGCGCGGGCTGAGCCGGATGCGCGCCTCGGCCCTGATCATGGTCTCGCTGTGGGCCGGGATCGTCATCGTGACCTTCCTGTGCGTCGCGGCGCTCGCCGGCAACGACGCCCAGGCGGTCGGCGACACCTCCGACGCGATCGACGGGACCGGCGCCACGCCGGAGGCGACCATCAAGGCCATCGTCGCGGCCTTCTCGAGCGGCCTGGTCGGGACGATCGTCAACGCGCTCCGGGAATTGCTCGGGATCGCCTTCTTCCTCGTCCTCACGGCGTTGCTGTCGTTCTTCTTCCTCGAGGCCGGCGACGTCGCCTGGACGAGGGTGACCTCCCGGCTCGCGTCATGGCGCCGCCGCGAGGTCGAGGAGGCCGGGAGCCATGGTGCCACGGTCCTCGGCGGCTACATGATCGCGACCGGCGTCCTCGGGGCGTTCAACGCCATCACCGGCTTCGTGATCATGGTCCTCCTCGGGCTTCCGCTGGCCCTCCCGATCGCGGTCCTGTCCTTCCTCGGCGGGTTCATCCCGTACATCGGGCAGTTGCTGACCAGCCTGCTTGCGTTCCTGGTCGCGTTCAAGTACGGGACGACCCAGGACGTGATCATCATGGGCCTGTACACGATCGTGATGAACGTGGTCCAGGGCAGCTTCATCGCGCCGCTGCTGTACGGCCGCGCGGTGAGCATCCACCCGGCCATCGTGCTCCTGGCCATCCCGGCCGGCGGCGAGCTCGCCGGCGTCCTGGGGATGTTCCTCGCGGTGCCGGTCATCGGCGTCTTCGCGGCGGTCTGGCGGAACCTGCTGACCGCGCTGGGCAGCGAACCTGCGTCGCCGGTCGAGCCGATCGAACCGCTCGGCTCGGTGGCACCGGCCGGGCCCTGAATCAGAACGAGCGGGTCGTCGCCGACCCGCTCGTCTCGCGTGCTCTGGACCGCCGGCGTCAGGCCGGCTGCGGGTTCGGTTCGGGGACCGGCTGGCCCGGTCCGATGACGGTCGGGATGCCGTGGGTGTCCTGCTTCGGGCGGCAGGTCGCTGAACAGGGCCTCGAACCCCTCGGCGTCGACGGTCTCCTCGGCGACCAGCTTCTCGGCGAGGGCCGTCAGCTTGTCGCGATGGACGGTCAGGACCTCGGTCGCGCGCTCGTAGGCCTTGTCGATGATCGCCCGGACTTCCTCGTCGATCGTCCGCGCGACCTCGTCGCTGTAGTTGCGCTGCTCGCCGATCTCGCGGCCGAGGAAGACGAGCTCGTCGCGCTTGCCGAACGAGAGCGGGCCGAGCTTGTCGCTCATCCCGAACTCGGTGACCATCCGGCGGGCCAGGTCGGTCGCCTTCTCGATGTCGTTGCTGGCGCCGGTCGTCGTATCGCCGAAGATCAGCCGCTCGGCGACATTGCCGCCGAGGAGCCCGGCGATCTTGTCCTCGAACTCGGTCTTGCTCTGGAGGTAGCGGTCCTCCTGCGGCAGGGCCATCGTGTAGCCGAGGGCCATCCCGCGGCTGATGATCGTCACCTTGGCGACCGGATCGCACTTCGGCAGGATGCGCTGGACGACCGCGTGGCCGCCCTCGTGGTAGGCGATGATCGCCTTCTCGGCATCGGAGATGACCCGCGACTTGCGCTCCGGACCGGCGACGATCCGCTCCAGGGCCTCCTGGAACTCGGACATCCCGATGACCTTCTTGTTGCGCCGCGCGGCGAGGATGGCGGCCTCGTTGACGAGGTTCGCCAGATCGGCGCCGGAGAAGCCCGGCGACTGGCGGGCGACACCTTCCACCTCGACACCCTTGTCGAGCGGCTTGCCCTTGGTGTGGACCTTGAGGATCTCCGTCCGGCCACGCATGTCCGGCCGATCGAGGATGACCTGGCGGTCGAAGCGGCCGGGCCGCAGGAGCGCCGGGTCGAGGACGTCGGGTCGGTTGGTCGCGGCGACGACGATCACGTTCGTGTTGGTGTCGAAGCCGTCCATCTCGACCAGGATCTGGTTCAGCGTCTGCTCGCGCTCGTCGTGGCTGCCACCCAGGCCGGCGCCACGCTGGCGACCGACGGCGTCGATCTCGTCGACGAAGACGATGCACGGGCTATTGCGCTTGGCCTGGTCGAACAGGTCGCGGACACGGGAGGCGCCGACGCCGACGAACATCTCGACGAACTCGGAGCCGGAGATGCTGAAGAACGGCACACCGGCCTCGCCGGCGACGGCCCGCGCCATGAGCGTCTTGCCGGTGCCAGGGGGGCCCACGAGCAGGACGCCGCGCGGGATCCGGGCGCCGAGCGAATTGAACTTCTCCGGGTACTTCAGGAACTCGACGACTTCCTGGAGCTCGGTCTTGGCCTCGTCCACGCCGGCCACGTCGCTGAACGTGACGACGGTCTTGTTGCCGAGGAACATCCGGGCACGGCTCTTACCGAACGAGAGGGCCTGGTTATTCGTGCCCTGGGCCTGCCGCATCATGAAGAAGATGAAGCCGCCGATCACGAGGAGCGGCAGCAAACCGGTCAGCAGCAGCCCGATCCAGCCCGTGTCCGGCGCCGGCTCAGCCTTGAAGATGTCCGACTTGAGTTCCTGGCCCGTGGTCTTGGCCGCGAGGACCATGTCCGGGTAGACCTGGGTGAGGATGTTCGGGACCGTCACGGTGTACGTGGGCGTGCCTGCGTCCAGCGTGACCGTGAGGGTGTCGCCCTGCTGGACGACCCGGGTGACCTTGCCCTCGGCGACGTGGTTCAGGAACTGCGAATAGCCGATCTGGTTCGGCTGGGTGGTCGAATTGATCCACGTGAACAGCAGCGCCGCGGTGCCGACGACCAGCACCAGCATCACGATGCCGTTGCGGAAGAACTTGGGATTCAAAGGAGCCTCCGGGTCGAGCGGACGACGACCGCGCGTCGCCTGTGGGGCCGAGTATAGCGTCGAGTGCCATCACGACCCCGTGACAGAGGTCCTGGCCCTCGTTACATCACTACGGACGCCGGACCGGCCCGGATGGTGTCATCGGTGCAGGTGAAGGATTCGATACGGCCGCGTCCGCCGCGTAATCCGGTCGTCGCGGCATCGGCAGCGCGTACAATCGTGACTGGCTGGGCGCGCACCAGCCTCGCTCGCGAGATCGAATGCCCGAGACAGATAGCATCCGAGTCGGCCGCCGGTCGGACCGGCGCCTGTTCCGCGCCCTCGCCGCCGGTCTGCTTCTGGCGTTTCTCGGTGCCGCGGTCACGGTAGCGAGCGCCGACGGCACCGGGCTCGCTCGATTGCATCTGCGGCCCCACGCGCGACAGTCGCGGACCGCGGGATCGGAGACCCTTTCGGACGACGCCCGCCAGGCGCTCGCGCCGGTCCTCGAGGCATCGGAACGGATCGAGCGGGTCACGGCAGCGGTCGGCTGCACGCTGGTCCTGACCGACCGCCGGCTCCTGGTCATCCGCGACGGCGCGAAGTTCCGCCCACGCAGCGGGGTCCGCTGGTGGCCGCTCCACCGCGACCTGACCCTGCGACTGGCCCGGGTCAGGCACGACACGAGCCGGTTGGTCATCCAGCGGGATGGGCGCCCGGCAAGCGTGTTCCTGACGGGTACCCAGGTGCGCGACGCGCAGGCCCTGATCGCCGAGATCCGGCATCGGACCTTCGCCGACGGTTGAGGGATCTGGAAGCGGAGGGCGATCGCCCTCCATCGGGCGTCAGGCCACGGACGAGGATGGCGCCGCCCGGCCCGGACTCGCCGGTGGGAGCGTGCGAAGTGCCGCCAGGATCGCCCGTGCCGTTTCGACGGGCCATTTCACGTTCAAGGTGTTGGTAGCGGAGGGCGGATTTGAACCACCGACCAAGGGCTTATGAGTCCCCTGCTCTACCACTGAGCTACTCCGCCACGGCCTCGAGGATACCGAGCATTCGATCCTCCGGCAACCGTGACCGTCGAGTCGCTGTGCTGGCAGCCGCGACCGCAGGCGAGGCCGACGATCGAGGGGTGGAACGATGGCGCTCCGTGAATATCTGACGACCGAAGTCGGTGAGGATTGGGTCGATGGCCTGATCAGCCGTCGCGAGGCGATCCGTCGCCTCGTCCTGCTCGGGATGACCGTGACGTCGGCGTCGGCCTTGCTGGCCGCGTGCGCCGCCGAGATCGCACCCAGTCCGACGCGCTCCGTCGCGTCGCCGGCGGGTGGCGGCTCGTCGGCCACCTCGTCGCCGACCGCCGCGCCGTCGTCGGGCGCTGAGAGCCCGTCCGCGGCGAGCCCGGCCGCGTCATCGGCGGGCGCGGCCATCCGGTTCGCCGGGTCACGCGGCGAGCTCCAGGGTTTCTTCGCGCCGGCCGCCGAGCCGATCGGGGCGATGCTCGTCATCCATGAGAACCGCGGCCTGACCGACCACATCCGGTCCGTGGCCGCCCGTCTCGCGGGCGACGGGTACCCGGCGCTCGCGATCGACCTGCTCTCGGAGGAAGGTGGGACGGCGGCGCTCGGCGATCCGGCCAGCGTGCCGGCGGCCCTGGCGGCCGCCTCGTCGGAGCGGCTCGTCGCGGACATGCGGGCCGGGCTCGACGAGCTGGGACGACGCGTGCCGGGCGCGCGGCTCGGGGTCACCGGGTTCTGTTTCGGTGGCGGCATGGTCTGGACCCTGCTCGACGCCGGTGAGCCGCGGCTGGCGGCCGCCATCCCGTTCTACGGCCCGGCGCCATCCGACGCCGACTTCGCGGGCAACAAGGCGGCCGTCATGGGGGTTTACGCCGAGCTGGATTCGCGAGTCAACGCCTCGCGCGACTTCGCGGCAGCGGCGCTGACCGCGGCCGGCCTGACCCACGAGATCAAGACCTACCCTGGCGTCGACCACGCGTTCTTCAACGACACGGGCGGCCGCTACGACGCGACGCAGGCTGCCGCGGCCTATGCGGACGTCCTGGCCTGGCTGAAGCGCCACCTCGGCGCCTGACGACACAGGTCCGGCCGACGCCGGCGGGGTCAGGCGGGCGGCTGGGGACCGCTCCCGTAGGTGTCGATCAGCTCGCCGATCGTGAGATTCCCGTAGCGCTTGTCGAGCTGGTCACGCGAGACGCGCCACATCGTGCGCAGCGGTCGCGGACCGCCGGTCTCGAGATCCGCCAGCCGGACCGTCGCGAAGCGCTCGATGCCCGGAATGGCCTTCAGATCCGAAGCCAGCTTGACGGCGGCCTCGTTGACGGTGGTGTTCGTGGTGATGTCGGCACTCGCCGGGCGACCGGCCCGGGCCGGCCGGGCTGGGCCGGAGGCCGTGTCGGTCTTCGGGCGCGGTGTCGGCGTCGTGGCGGCATTCGCGCGCATGGCCTTGTCGGCGGCGGCGATGGCGGCATCCGCCGCGGCCATCGCCGCGTCGGCCGCGGCCGGGGTCTCGATCCGCTCCGCCCGGGCGGGCGGCGGCGTCACGGGCGTTGCCGGCCGGGTGCCCCAGGCCTCCGTTGTCGGAGCCCCGGCATCGGACGGAGCGGCAGACGCTGCCGGCCCGCCGGATCCGGCAGGCGGTCGTGGCGGGCCACCCGACGGCCCCGAACCACCGGCGCCCGAACCGCCTGAACCGCCGGAGCCACCACGCCGCGGCGGAGGCGGCTCGTCGCCGGACGAGCTCGATGGGCTGCCGATCGCGTTGGTGATCAGCGCCGGGATATCGATCCCGGTCAGGCCGGTCACCGTGGCATTCGCCTCGGCGACGGTCCGGGTCACGGTCTTGACGACATCGGATGCCCCGTCGTTGGAGAGCACGGTCAGCGTCTCGATGTTGCCGAGCGGCTCGGCGGCGGCCCGGACGATCTCGGGCAGCATCGACAGGACGGTCTGGATGATGGCCGCCTCGTTGAACTGGCGATACGCCTCGGCGCGGAGGGCCAGGGCCTTGGCCTCGGCCTCGCCCTTGGTGAAGGTGATACCGGCCTCGGCGTTGCCTTCGAGGGTCGTGCGCTGGGCCTCGGCGGTCGCGTTGACCGACACGACCCGCGCCTGGGCCTCGCCCTTGGTGACCGTCACCGCTGCCTCGGCGGAGCCGGCGAGCTTGACCCGTTCGGCCTCGGCCTGGGCCTGGGCGATGCGCGCGCCCTTCTCGCCCTCGGCTCGGCGGATCTGCGCCTCTGCCTCGGCTTCGGCGGGCCGGATGGTGCTGGTCAGCAACTCCATCTGCTTTCGGGCGGCTTCCAGCTCGGCGAGTTCGGTCTGCTTGCGGGTGACCTCCTGGGTGGCCTCCGCCTCGGCCAGCGGCCCGGCCTGCGCAGCGCGCGCCTGGGCAGCCATCGTCTGCGTTTCGGTCTCGGCGCGACGGAGCGACACGTCTCGAGCGGCATTGATCTTGATCTGCTCGGCCTCGGCCTCCTTGACGGCGGCCTCCTGGTCCGCGGCGGCCTTGGCCATCCGCGCGTCGCGCTCGCGGCGGGCTGTCTCCTGCTGGCCGATCAGGTCCATGTAGCCGGACTCGTCGCGGATCGCCTGGATCGTGAACGAATCGATCTGGAGACCCGATGTCGCCAGGTCGCCGCGCGCGGCGTCCTGGACGGCCTGCTGGAACTTCTGACGGTCGAGGTTGAGTTCCTCGATCGTCAGCGTCCCGACGATCGATCGAAGCGAGCCCTCCAGGACGTTCTTGACGATCGAGTCGACCTCGTCGTCGCCGACCTCGAGGAAGCGCTCGGCGGCGTTCCGGATCGCCTCGTCGTCGGCCCCGATCTTGAACGTGGCGACGCCCTGGACGGCGACCTTGATGCCCTGACGGCTGACCGCATCGGCGAGCTGGACGTTGATCTGGCGGGCGGTCAGCTTGAGCTCGTTGACCCTGTGGAGGAGCGGCACGACGAAGATGCCCCCGCCACGGACCACCTTGAGGTTGTTGCTCCCATCCGATGCCCTGCCACGCCCGCCGCTGCGGATCAGGGCCTCGTTCGCCCCGGCCACCTTGTAGCGACTGCTGACGAACAGCACGATCAGGACGAGAACGATGATGAGCCCGAAGATCCATAGCACGCCGCCGCCGACGAAGTCGAAGATGTCAGGCACGGTCGATCAATTCCTCCGAGATCGATTTCCACGATGAGGCCGTTGCCGGCTACGCCGATGACACGCGCATTGGTCCCGACCGTTACATCGGACGACGCCGTCGCGCTGAATTCGTGGGTCTGCCCTTCCTTCTTGGCCAGGACACTGCCGTAGTGACCGGCCGGGATCCCGACCGACACGAACACCGTGTCGCCGACGAGGTCGGTCAGCGAGAACGGCTCATCCGCCTCCGACCGACGCATGATGCTGAACAGGCCGAAGGCGATCCCCATGCCCAGCAGGCCGAACGCAACGCCGACGATCGCCGCCTGACCGCCATGCACGTCGAGGACCTGGGTGGCGAACAGGCCGCCGACCCCGAACATGGCGACGAACGAAAGGAGCAGCGGCATCAACGAGACGCCGCCGATATCGAAGTCGAAGATCGCGCCGAGGATGTCGTCGACGAGGACGGTGATGAGCAGCAGGCCGCCGCCGATCAATGCGCAGACGACGAAGACGAAATCCTCGATCGGGATCTGGATCATCGATGGATCCGACGCCTCCCTCGTGACGACCGAACGGCCGATGGGAGCAACAGGATAGCGGTCGGGCGGGTCCGCGACGAGGGGCGATCTTGTCGGGTCGACAGACGGCCCGCGGTCAGTCGCCGGGGCCGAACAGGACGGTCAGCCAGCGCTCCAGCGGGGTCACCGACGACCGGCCGCCGACACGTTGCGCGGCCGACCCGGGCGCGTTCGCATCGAGTGGCGGAGCCCCCGGCTCCAGCGTGAACGGGATCTCCCTGGTATCGCCCAGGCCGTAGCTTCGCGCCTGCTGGAGGACGAAGCGTGGCTGCTGGATCTGGGCCAGCTCGCGTTCGAGCCCGGCCACCTCCGCGCGCCTCGCCGCGTTGGCCGCGATCATCGCATCGGCTCGACCGGAGGCCGCCGACGCCTCGCTGACCTGGCGCGCGAAGACGAGCAGGATCCAGATGCTGAGGGCGACGCCGAGGATCGTCGCGAGGCGTCGCCGGGTGATCCCGACGATCGGCAACGCGGCGAGATCGGGCTCACCCGCGGGGATGACGAGGTCGTCCGCGGTGGCGGCTGACCGGGTCTCGTCGGGGGCGTCGTCGGCTGGGGCCTTGGGGGTCCGGCGAAGCATCCACGCGAGGGTAGCTACGGTCAACTGGCGTGTCAACCCGAACGGGCGTGACAGCCGACCTGTCACGGCGCACACGGACCGTCTGCTAGACTCGCGCCGTTTCGAACATCCGTTCGTTCCTGAGGACGACCGACCATGCGAACCTACGCCCCCGCCGAGCCCGGTGCCGTCCTGGCGGACCTGCTCGAGGAACCGTCGCTCGCGCGCGGCGTCGTCCATCACGCCGTGCTGCCGCCGCGGGAGGCCGCGTACGGGGCCTTCCCCGACTGGCTCGACCCGAGGATCGTCGCGGGACTTGGGACCCGTGGGATCGAACGGCCGTACACCCACCAGGCCGAGGCGATCGAGGCGACCCGGGCCGGCGATGACGTCGTGATCGTCACCCCGACCGCGTCCGGGAAGTCGCTGTGCTACGCCATCCCGATCCTGCAGGCGATCGCGGACGATCCCGGCGTCCCGGGCGCTCCTCCTGTTCCCGACCAAGGCGCTCGGCCAGGACCAGGTGACCGAATTCGCGGAGCTCGCCAGGGCCGCCGGCCTCCACGTCTCGGCGTCGACCTACGACGGCGACACGCCGGCGCCGATCCGGTCAGCGGTCCGGGGCGCGGGCCAGGTCGTCGCCACCAACCCGGACATGCTCAATTCGGCGATCCTCCCCCACCACACGAAATGGTTCCTGTTGTTCGAGCAGCTCCGCTACATCGTCATCGACGAGCTGCACACCTACCGCGGCGTATTCGGCGGCCACGTGGCGAACGTCCTTCGCCGGCTGCTTCGGATCTGTGCCCACTACGGCAGCCATCCGGTCATCGTCTGCTGCTCGGCGACGATCGGGAACCCGGGCGAGCTCGCCGAGGCACTCACCGGTCGCCCGGTCCGGGTCATCGATCGGACCGGGGCGCCGACCGGCGAGCGCCACATCCTCCTCGTCGACCCGCCGCTCATCGACTCGTCGACCGGGGCGCGCGGGTCGGCGGTGACGCTCGCCCAGCGCTGGGCGTTGCCGTTCCTGCGGGCCGGGCGCCAGACGATCGTGTTCGGACGGTCGCGCGTCGCGGTCGAGCTGCTCCTCACCGGCCTGCGCGAGTCGCTCCGCGAGTCGTACGGGCCACGGTCGCGGGTCCGCGGCTATCGCGGCGGCTATCTGCCGACCGAGCGACGGGCGATCGAACACGGCCTGCGCGACGGCGAGATCCTCGGGGTCGTCGCCACCAACGCCCTCGAGCTCGGCGTCGATATCGGTCGGCTGGATGCGGCGATCGTCGCGGGCTATCCGGGATCGATCGCCGCGACCTGGCAGCAATTCGGGCGGGCCGGGCGACGCGGGGGCACCAGCGTGGCGATCCTGATCGCGTCGGCCGCGCCAGTCGACCAGTACGTCGTTCACCACCCGGAGTTCCTGCTGGAAGGAACGCCCGAGGAGGCCCGTGCCGACCCCGACAACCTCCATGTCCTGCTCGCCCACCTCCGCGCGGCGACCTTCGAGCTCCCGTTCGAACCCGGCGAGGTGTTCGGGCCCGGACCGGTCGACGACCTGCTGGCGTTCCTCGCCGAATCGGGCCATGTCCGCCAGGCGGGCGACGAGCGCTGGTACTGGGCCAGCGAGAACTTCCCCGCATCCGAGATCTCGCTGCGGACCGCGGCGCCGGAGAACGTGGTCATCATCGACACGTCGCCCGACCGACCGCGCGTCCTCGGCGAGGTCGACCTGTTCTCGGCCCAGGTCCTCGTCCATGAGCACGCGATCTACATCCACGAATCGGTCCAGTACCACGTCGACAAGCTCGACTGGGGCGAGCGGAAGGCCTACGTCCACAAGATCGACGTCGACCACTACACGTACGCCAACCGGGCGGTGACCCTCAAGCCGCTCGACGTCTTCGCCGAGACCCCGGCGACCGGCGGCCGGCGGGTCCACGGCGAGGTCATGGTCGCGAGCCTCGTCACGCTCTACAAGAAGCTCAAGTTCCTGACCGACGAGAACGTCGGCTGGGGTCCCGTCGACCTGCCCGAGCTCGAACTCCAGACGACCGCCTACTGGCTGACGGCGGAGGGCCTGACCGGCCATTGGCGACGCGACGAGCTGGATGTCGCGTTGCCCGGGGCAGGGCGAGCGATCCAGACGGTGGCGTCGGTGCTGCTGATGGTCGACCCGCGCGACCTGGGTCTCGTCAGCCAGATCCGCTCGCCCCACCATGAAGCCCCGACGATCTACCTGTACGAAGCCGTACCGGGCGGGGTCGGCCTGTCCGAACGTCTGTGGAAGCGGCACGACGAACTCCTCGCCGGTGCAGCAGGCCTGATCGCCGACTGCGCGTGCGATGCCGGTTGCCCGGCCTGCACCGGGCCCCGCCTGGAACCCCATGTCGATGCCAAGGCCCTTGCCCTGCGGCTGCTGGCGGACCTCGGGGCGCCCATCGCCGTCACGGCGTCCTAGGCGCCGTCGAGGTGGACGGAGCGACGACCCTCGCCGCCCGGCTCGAGCGCTACCGAGCGGCGACCCGGGCGCCATCGGCGGGACCGGTGGTCGCGCGCCGGGCCGATCTGGCGACCCGTCTTGCGGACGCGGTAGGTGGCGAGGTGGTTCGGACCGCCGAGGGCGTGATGGTGCGCCGCGAGACGCCGAGCCGACCGCTCCCGGTCGACCGTGCCCGTCTGGCGACGCTGCCGGGGCAACCGGCCGCCGGGATCCCGCTCGTCTGCCTGGACACCGAGACGACCGGCCTCGCCGCAGCGGCCGGGACGGCGGCGTTCCTGGTCGGGCTCGGTCGGTGGGAGGGAGATCGCTTTCACCAGGTCCAGCTGCTCCTGCCCGATCACGGCGAGGAGCGGGCGCTGTTGACCGCACTGGCGTCGCTGATCCCAGCCGATGCGTGGCTCGTCACCTACAACGGACGCGCGTTCGACTGGCCGCTCCTCGTGGCACGCTATCGCCTCGTCGGACGGGGCGCCCCGGCCCATGCCGGACACCTCGACCTGTTGCCCATCGTCCGCCGCCTGTTCCGCCATCGGATGGCGGACGCGCGACTGCGGACCGCGGAGGCGGAGCTCCTCGGACTCCACCGCGTCGGCGACATCGACGGCTCGGAGATCCCCGGGCGGTACCTCGACTTCCTCCGTGGTGGCGATGCCGGGCCCCTCGCCGACATCGTCCGCCACAACGACCAGGATGTCCGCTCGCTCGGTTGGCTCCTGGCGCATCTCGAGACACGACTCGCCGATCCGTCGGCGCGATCGACCGCGCCAGCGGGCGACCTGGCCGGGCTTGCACGCGCGTTCGCCCGGGAACGGCGACTCGACGAGGCCCTGGCCTGCCTGGAAACCGCCACGGACCTTGCCGTCGACGAACCGTTGTCGCGGCCGCTCCCGACACCGACCCGCTCTGGCGCTCGCGACGAGCCGTGGTGGTCGCCCCGCCGGCCCGCCGACTTCGGCGGCCGCCCTCGCCCTGCTCGCACCCCGCTCCTGCCCGTCCGCGGGGCCCAGCTCGACGCACCATGGACGGCCGAACGGATCGCCATCGACCGGGCGCACATCCTCCGCCGGATGGGTCGCCACGCCGACGCGGCGGCGGCCTGGGCCGCGCTCGCGGCCGGACCCGGTCGCACCGCGATCATCGCCGCCATCGAGGCGGCCAAGCTGCATGAGCATCGGCTCGGCGATCGACGGACGGCGCTGGCGACAGCGCAACGGGGGCTCGTGGCGATCGAGCGGCGGCATCGACTCGGCCGCCCGGAACCGGGTCTTGAGACCGATCTCCTCCGCCGGATCGCCCGCCTCCGGCGCCGGGTCAGCGGCCCTCCGGGTCCGCCCAACCGACCTGTGCCACCTCGCTCGGGATGACCGCTCGACGGACTCGCTCACGCGCCCGCCGGACGATGACCGCCGCCCGGTCGGGGACCGCACCCAGCCCCGGACCCTCGACGACCAGTGATCCTGCGGCGGCCGCGAAGCGCAGGTCCGGCGAGCGTCGCGACCGCCGTCGCCCGACGATCGCAGGGCGCAGGACCGACGCCAGCAGCGCCGCCAGGAACGTGTCGCCCGCCCCGGTCGGGTCCGTCTCACGGTCGGTGGCGGTCGGCAGGTAGCGGAGGACCTCGCTCGGTCCGTCCGGCCCGACGCGGACCAACAGGCCGCCGTCGCGACCCTGGGTCACCAGCAGGTCGGCACCCGGATGGAGGAGCGCGGCCAGCGACGCGATCGGCGTGGCGGGTCCGACGTCGTGGTGACTCACCCCGACGAGGTCGGCTCGCTGGAGCAGGACCGATGGCGACGGGGCGCGTCGGGCGACCGTCGCCCCGGCCGACAGGTCGCGCAGCATCCCCTGCCAGCCGACCGTGACGTAGGCGGCGCCGGGGATGGCGGCCGCCCAGCCCTCCCCGATCTCGCCGGCCACGGGCACGAGCGACCAGGCCAGCGCGGCCAGCCATGACTCCGGGGAGCGGCGGCACGTCGATCGGGAGGCCGACCGCGTGACAGGTCTGCAGCCGGCCCGACGGGGTCTCCCGGTTCTCGAAGATCGGCGCCTCGGCCAGCGGCACGAGCCGCACCTCGACCCCGGCGGCGCGCAGCAGGTCGAGTTCAGCGGCCCGTCCGCCGAGGTCGTCGGCGCCGATCAGGGCGGCAGTGCGCAGGCCCAGCCGGGCGGTCGTCAGGGCCGCGTAGGTGACCCCTCCACCGAGCCGCCAGCCACGGGGATCGTCCGGCGTCAGGTCGCGGCACGCGGAACCGACGTGCACCACCTCCAGCGCGGGTCTGGCCATCCCCCTCCTCCCGACGGGCCGGCACGAGGCCCGGTCGTATACTTGCCGACCCGGTCCACCGCACGATGGAGTCGACGTGTTCTTCTACGAGCTGCACGAGGGCGACAACGAGGTCTATTCCGACGTCCTCGTCGTCAGCGAATCGGAGTGGGAGCCGGATGAGTTCTTCGAGCTCGTGCAGACGATCCGTCGGCGGATCCAGGACACCTTCGTCCACGATACCCTCAGCGAGGCGATCGCCGTCGAGCTGGAACGCGAGCACGGCTTCATCTACATCAGCGACGACTCACTCATCGCGTCGGTCAACGTCAGCACGGACGACGCCGACAACTTCCTGGCCAAGCTCGAGGTCGAGCTCGCGGACGACGAGGAAGACGATGATGACGACGACGATGAAGAGGACGACGAGACCGACTACAAGGCCGTGATCGTCGACCTCGACCCGGGGATCCGGCTCAACTGACCGGGCCGGCCGCCTCAGCGCGAGAACAGGATCTCGAGCACGTCACCGTCGTGGACCCGATAGGTCTTCCCTTCTGATCGGAGCCGTCCAGCCTTGCGCGCCTCGGCCATCGAACCGAGCCTGACCAGGTCGTCATAGGCGACCGTCTCGGCGCGGATGAAGCCCTTGGCCAGGTCGGTGTGGATCGCCCCCGCCGCGTCGACCGCGGTCGAGCCGTCAGGGATCGGCCAGGCGCGGACCTCGTCGGGTCCGGCGGTCAGGAACGAGATGAGGCCGAGCAGCCGATACGACAGCCCGATCACCTTGTCGAGCCCCGACTCGGCGATCCCGAGCTCTTCCATGAACACGGTGGCCTCGTCCGGCTCGAGCTCCCCGAGCTCCATCTCGATCTTCGCCGACAGCGCCTCGACCATGGCATGGCGGTGGTCGTAGCCGGCGGCCATCCGCTCCACCACGGCCGGGGCGGTAGGCAGGTCGGCCTCGCCGACATCGAGCAGGACCAGGACCGGCTTCTGGGTCAGGAACCGGAAGCCGCGGATGGCCTTCTCGTCGTCCGCGTCGAGCGCGAGGTCGCGGATCGGCGAGCCGGCCTGCAGCCCGGCGTGGATCCGCCGGACGACGACGTCTTCGCGTTCGGCCGCCTCGCGTTCGGCCGGGTTGCCGTGCCGGGCGCTCGTCTTGAGCCGCTCGATCCGGCGCTCGGCCATGGCCAGGTCGGCGAGCAGGAACTCGAGATCGAGGCGCTCCACGTCACGGGCCGGGTCGACGCTGCCGTCGGGGTGCGGGTTGGCGGGGTCCTCGAAGGCGCGCACGACGTGCAGCAGCGCATCCGAGTCGCGCAGCCGCGCGAGGTGATCGGCCGGCAGCTCTTCGGTCCCGATGTGCCCCTCCGATGACGGCGGCGGGGCCGGCAGGTCGACGTAGGTCACGTCGGCGTGGACGACCTTCTTGGGCTTGAAGATCCCGGCCAGGACGTCGAGGCGGGGGTCGGGCACCTTGACCACGCCGACGTTGAGGGTGACGCCGCCGTAGCCGCCGGTCTCGGCGTGACCACGGGTGAGGGTGTTGAAGACGGTCGTCTTGCCCGATCCGGCAAGCCCGACGATGGCGATCTGCATCCCTGGATTGTCGCCGGGATCAGTACCCCGCGCTCGGGTCGACCACGTTGAGCAGCGGCTCGCCGGACGCGAACCGGCGCAGGTTGTCGCAGAACAGCTCGACGCTGCGGTCGAGGACGCGGCCCGAGGACCACGCCGTGTGCGGCGTGACGATCACGTTCGGGAGGTCGTAGAACGACGACATCGGCGGCAGCGGCTCGTCGCGGAAGGTGTCGAGGATCGCCCCGCCGAGCTCGCCGTCGCGCAGGGCGCGGAGGAGGGCTCGTTCGTCGATCAGCCGCCCGCGCGCGACGTTGATCAGCCACGCGCCCGGCTTGACCAGGGCCAGCGTCTCGGCATTGATCATGTCCTCGGTTTCGGGCGTGAGCGGCGCGGCGAGGACGATGAAGTCGGACTCCGCGAGCAAGTCGGGGAGCGTCTCGGGCCCACCGACCCGATCGAGCATGATCTCGCCGAGCGGCCGCCCCTCCTCGTCGGTCGCCGCGGCCGCCTCGCCGTCGGCGCCGCGCCGGCGGACCGCCACGACCCGGCAGCCGAACGCGGTGGCGAGCGCCCCGACCGCCCGACCGATCGACCCGAGGCCCACGATCCCGACGGTCACGTCTCGCAGCTCGGCACCCTCGAGTGGCTGCCACGTCCGCTCGCGTTGGAGCTCGAGCAGCTGGGGCAGCCGGCGGCTGACGGCGAGGATCATCATCAGGACGTACTCGGCGATCGGCCGGCTGAAGACGCCCCGGGCGTTGGTGACCACGATGCCGCGCTCGAGCGCCGACGGAGTCAGGGCACGTTCGACGCCCGACGTGGCCGAGTGGACCCACGACAGACGCGGCGCCCGGGCGAGGATCCGGTCAAAGGCATCCGAGCTGAGCCAGCCGCGGAGCATGACCTCGACGTCGTCGAGCGGCCCGTCGGCCAGGCCCTCGACCGAGACGGTCACCAGTCGGGCGCCGGGCGCCGCGGCGCGGATGCGCTCGAGGTCGCGCGACCGGTAGCGGGCCGACAGGATCGGACTGAGGGCGATGGCCGTCGGGGCGCCGCCGCGCCCAGAGCCCGGGCCGGCGTGACGGACGACCGGCTCGGTCACGAGGGCACCGCCATCGAGGACCCGGGCGATCCAGCGCTCCGGGACATCGATCTCGCCGTCGCGCGGCAGCGTCTCGGGTCCGGTCCACAGGCGCGCGAGCGCTGCCGACCCGCCTCGCTCTGCGATCGTCCGGACGAACCGTTCGCCCTTCCTGTACTGCTCGAGTTTCAGGTCCATACCGGTCAGTCGCAGGATCGAGCGCTCGAACGGGGTCCGCCGGCTGCGGCGCTCATGGAACCGGGCGCGGATCCCCTCGACATCGGGGACGAGGTCGCGCCCGACCTCGTCCATCACGTAATCGCTGAAGCCCTCCAGCAGGCTCATGACCGCCTGCGTCTCGCGGAACAGGACGCGCTGCTCGGGACCCATCATCCGCTCGATCCAGTGCTCACCGCCGCCCTCCCCGCGGATGGATCGGCCGAGACCGCGGAGCGCCTCCCGCCCGAGGCCTCGGGCATCCCTGCCGAAAGCCGTGAGTTGCCGCTCCAGCCGCTCGGCGAGGTACGGCCGCAGCCACGGATGGGCCTCGAATTCGAAGGCGTGGGTCGTCTCGTGGAGGGCGATCCAGGTCCGGAACGGCCCGATCGGCACGTTCAGCGCCCGTGCCGTCGAGCGGATGTTCTCCTCGACGAACAGCAGGCGTCCGGGGGGAGCCTCCGCCGACAACAGCGCGAGGTCGTATTGCCCGAGCACGCGGGTCCCCATGAACCCGAGCAGGAAGCCGAGCTGGCGGGTCGTCACCCAGCGGTTGGCGAGCGCCATCGACGCCTTCGCCAGTCCCCCGCCGGGCGGCATCACCTGGTCGAGCAGGTCGGTCTCGAGGCGGTTCATGAGCGACCGGAACGAGCCGGTGTTGGCACGCACCCAGCCGGCCCGATCGACCACCCCGGACCGCTCGACGACCCCCGGTAGCGGGCTGCCCAACGCCTGGCTGAGGGCGGGCACGATCCGGGCCATCGCCTCGGCATAGGCCGGTTCGGTGGCGCGCAGCTCCGCGGGGTCGAGCGTGCCCGGCGCCGCCCGCAACCGGCCGATCGCGATACGCTCCACCTCCGGCCAGTCGACGAGCCCTCGTCGTGCCGAGATCTCGGCCCGCCGCCCCGCGACCGTGGCCGCGGCCCCGAGCGCCGATCCGAGCAGGAAGCCGACCTGCCAGACACGGTCGTCGCGCCACGACGGGCCGCGATCGTCCCGATCCGCCCGACCCGTCATCGCGTCGCCACGGCCAATTCGACCTGCTCGACGTCGGGGAAGGCGGCGCCGAACAGGCGGCTTGCCAACCCGTGGAAGGTCGCCGCGTCACCGGTCGTCAGCTGCAGGTGGACGGCCCCGGATGCCGGCGCACCCGGCGTCTCGAGCCCGTTGACGGCGAGCTGCTCGGCGAGGGCGGACGCGGTCGCCGTGGCCGAGTCGACGATGGCGACCTGGTCGCCGACGATGGCCGCGATGATCGGCCGCAGCAGCGGGTAGTGCGTGCAGCCGAGGAGCAGCGTGTCGATGGTGGCGGGCGCCGGCCCGGTCGCCCCGAACCATGGCGCCAGGGCCTCCGCGACCGTCGCCTCCACGAGCGGACCCGGACAGGTCGCCCGCCTCGACCAGCGGCACGAGGGCGGGCGTGGCGTGCTCATCGACCTCGACGCCCGGGTTCTCGTCGCGGATCGCGTCGCGATAGGCGTGCGAGCGGATGGTCGCCGTCGTGGCGATGACGCCGACCCGACGGTTGCGGGTCGCCAGGGCCGCCGCCGACGCGCCCGGGCGGATGACGCCGAGGATCGGCACGGCGTAGCGACGCCGGAACGCGCCGATCCCGACGGCCGTCGAGGTATTGCAGGCGACGACGATCGCCTTGACGTCCCGGTCGGCCAGCAGGTCGAGCGACTCCGTGGAAAAGGCGAGGACCTCGTCGTCGGGGCGAACGCCGTATGGGGCGCGGGCGTTGTCGCCGAGGTAGATCGTCGATTCGGCGGGCGAGCGCCGGACGATCTCGCGCAGGACGGTCAGCCCGCCGACCCCGGAGTCGAAGACCCCGATCGGCCGCGGATCGGACACGTCCGGCCTCAGGTCCGACCGGCGGCGGCCGCGACCCGACCGGCGCTGAGCAGTTCGCCGGCGACGCGCATGACGTCGAGACTGATCGCCGCGCCCGGACTCGCCAGCACGAACGGGACGCCTTCGTTGTTCGCCTGGACCACCAGCAGGCCGTCAGAGACGACGCGATGCTCCGGGACGCGGCCCAGCGCGCGCTCGACGTCGACCGGGTCGATGCCGCCAGGGGAATCGGCGCGGTTGACGAGATAGCGGACCTTGGACGCCGGGTAGCCGATCGAGCGGAAGGTGTCGGCGATGGCCACCGTGTTGTGGATGGTGGTCGAGTCATAGGTGACGATCTCGACGATCACGTCGCTCGCGTCGAGGAACGCGAGGTTGATGTCGTTCAGGCTGCTCGACATGTCGATGATGATGACGGCGTAGACCCGGCGGAGGAGCGACAGCACCTTTTCGAGGTCGCGGGCGGTCAGCATCTCGGCCATCTCGATGCGGGGCGGGGCGAGCAGGATGTCGATCCCCGACGGGTCGCGCCAGAGGACGTCGCCGAGGTCGGATTCCGCGATCCGGTCGGTCGGCAGGTCGAGGATGGACGGCGCGTCGACCGGGACCTTGAGGAGCGAGCGCAGGTCGCCGAACTGGAGACTGCCGTCGACCAGGACGGTGCGCGGGCCGAGCTGGCCCATCGCGACCGCGAGGTTGAAGGCGATGGTCGTCTTGCCGACCCCGCCCTTCGGGGCGAAGACGCTGATGACGCGGGTCGACGTCGAGATCCGGTCCTTCTCGAACTCCTTACGGACGCTCCCGATCCGGGTCATCAGGTCGAAGCCGGAGAACGGCATCGACAGGACGCCGTGGATCCCCGCGTTCGGGTCGGTCTCGACCGGCTGCTGCGGGACGGTCAGGACGATGACCGGGACGCCGAGCTCCGCCTCGTGGATCTGCTCGACCAGCTTGGGCCCCTTGATCCGGCCCTGGAGCAGCGCGTCGACCAGCACGACGTCGGGCCGCAGTTCCTGGATCATCTCGAGCGCGCGGGAACCGTCGCTCAGGACCTCGAGCAGCTTCACGCGGCTCTGGGCATTGAGCAGGCCGCGGATGTAGGTCGCGACCTGCGGAACGTCCTCGACGATGAGCAGGCGCGTCTGGTCTGTGGACATCGGCTCGACGATACCACGAGGGTCGGGGGTGGGACCCCCCCGGAGGTCCCGGTGCCAGATGGCACCTCGGATCAGGTCAGGACTTGACCGCGACGAGGATGGCTCGATCGCTCCCGGGACCCATCGGACCGAGGTCGTAGCCGCCGGCCATCAGCTCGACGACAAGCCCCGCTTCCTCGGCGAAGCCGCGCAACTCGTCGGCCGACACGAGGCGCAGGAGATCGCGCCGGATCCAGCGGCGGGGCGGCTCACCCTGGCCGCCCTCCTCGAAGATCGTCGTCAGGGCCACCGTGGCGCTCGTCGAGTCGTGCTGCGCGGAGTCGGTCTTGGTCACGATCGCGCCGGTCTCCGGGTCGAGGCGCGGCCACTCCAGGACGATCCGGCCGTCGAACCGGGCCAAGTCCTCGGCGTCAGGCAGCCAGACATCGACGACCGCGAGCCCGCCCGGCGCGAGGTGCAACGCCATCGCCCGCAGGGCGGCCCGCTGGGCCGCCCGCGTGGCCAGGACGAGCAGGGAGTTGAGCGCGATGAAGGCGAGCCCGAAGCGACCGGCATCGGGGAGGTGGAGCCCGACGATGTCGGCCTCGACCAGGGTCAGCCGATCCGAGCCCGCCAAGTCGCGGGCGCGCCGGCGGGCGCGGTCCAGCATGGCCGGGTCGATGTCGACCCCGGTGACCACGTGGCCGGCTTCGGCCAACGGGATGGCCAGCCGGCCGCTCCCGACCGCCAGCTCGAGGATCGGCCCGTCGGCGCGATCGGCGAGCGCAAGGTACAGGTCGAGGTCGCCCGGGTCGTCGACCAGATCGAGGTCGTAGAACCGCGCAAGGGCGGCCGCGGTCGCCGGATCCGGCCGGTCGAGCGGCGAGGGGTCGATCGTCAGCCCTCCCAGCGGACGCGCCCACCGGCCAGCCGGCGGACCGCGAGCGCGCTGATCGCCTCGAGCGCGGCGCGGTTGGCGACCATCGCGGTCGTCTCGGCCTGGTCGTACGGCGGCGAGACCTCGACGATGTCCATCCCGGCCAGGTCGACCGCCCCGACGATCTGGCGGATCGCCCGGAGCACCTCGCGACTGAGCATCCCGCCCGGTTCCGGGGTGCCCGTGCCGGGCGCCATCCCGGGATCGATGACGTCGATATCGAGCGAGAGGTAGATCGAATCGGGCCCGTCGAGCGCCTCGGCGATCGCGTCGGCGATGACCGCTTCAGCGCCGCGCTCCTCGATCTCGCGCATGAAGTGCCAGCGCAGCCCCTGTTCCTTCATCCAGTCGAAGGTCTCCTGCGGCGGCCAGTAGCCGCGCAGGCCGACCTGGACGAAGTTCTTCCCCTTGACCGCGCCCGACTCGATCAGGCGGCGCATCGGGGTGCCGTGACTGGCGAGCACGCCCCACGTGTCGTTGGCGGTGTCGGCGTGGGCATCGAAGTGGACGATCCCGATGCTGCCCGGTCGGCGGACCTCGGCGACCGCGGTCGCGGCCGGCCAGGTGATCGAATGGTCGCCGCCGAGGATGATCGGGATCGCCCCGGTCGCGGCGACTTCGCGGACCTTGCGGAAGATCATCGCGTGCGACCGGTCGATCCAGGCCGGGGTCAGGTTGGCGTCACCGGCGTCGACGACGGTCAGGACCTCGAACGGGTCGACCTCGAGCTGGAGCGAATGGATGGTCCCCGAGGTGTACTGCGCCTCGCGGATGGCCCGCGGCCCGAAGCGGGTCCCGGGACGGTGGCTCACCGCGTCGTCGAACGGCGCGCCGACGATCGCCACGTCGACGGCGCGACGGCGCAGCTCGTCGGGGTCGGTGATCCACGGCAGTTTCATGAACGAGACCGGTCCGACATAGGTCGGCAGGTCCGCGTCCTCGTAGGTGTCGAAGTCGCGATCCCAGCCGTTGACGGACGCGAAGTCACGCTCGAGATCGGGGTCGTGCGGGCGCTCAGCCACGGAGGTCCTCCGGAGACGGTCGCCGTGTCGGTCGGCGGCGAGTCAGGTTCGTCTCGCTGGGGGCGCCGCCGGTTCGAACCATCGTCCAGCGGGACGCGCCTGGCCGATCGTAGCAGCCGCCGACCGATCCGTGTCGCGGTCAGTCCGCGCGACGGAACTCCTGCCACGCGGCGGCCACGAGGGCCGGGTCGCTGAATAGTTCCAGCGCGGTCTGGGCCACGAGCGTCGCGGCCAGGAGGGTCACCTCGTCCGCCCGCGGCGTGACGGCCGCATCGCGAAAGAGGATCGAGTGCCCCGGCGTCCCCTCCGGGGCGATCGCCAGGTCCGGGTGGATCGTCGGACAGACCCAGCTCACGTTCGCCATGTCGGTCGAGCCCGCGTTCGGGTCGTCGCCCTGGTCGTCGATGCCGTAGGCCGCCATGTTCGCCCGGAAGCGATCGGCCAGGATGCGGTTGTTGCGCATCGTCCGGGCGCGACCGGAGAAGGTCAGCTCGACCGTCGTCTCGGTGGCGAGGGCGGCCGCCTGGCACAGCTCACGGAAGCGGTCGCGCATGGCCTCGTACTCGCCCTCGTCGTCACTCCGGATCATGAACCAGGCGACCGTCCGATCGGGGATGATGTTGGCCGCGGTCCCGCCTTCGCGGATGATCCCGTGGACCCGCGCAGTGGGCTTGAGTTGCTGGCGCCACAGCCCGACCGACGTGAACAGCAGGATGAGCGCGTCGAGGGCGTTCCTGCCGCGCCACGGGTCGGACGATGCGTGCGATTGCAGCCCGGTGAAGACCACGTCGACGTCCTCGGACGCAAGGGGGTAGCTCTCGACGTGGGAGCGGTCGCACGGGTGGTACAGGAGGGCGGCGTCGAGGCCCTCGAACAGCCCGTCGTCGATCATGATCTGCTTGCCGCTCCCCCGCTCTTCGGCCGGGGTGCCGAGGAACACGATCTCGCCGGGAAGCTCGTCGGCGAGGGCGGCCAGCGCGATCGCAGCCCCGACCCCGGAGGCCGCCATGGTGTTGTGGCCGCAGCCGTGCCCGAGTCCGGGGAGGGCGTCGTATTCGGCGAGGATCCCGATCCGTGGGCCCGCGCCACCGCGTCCGCCGCGACGAGTGGCGCGGACCGCCGTGGCGAGGCTACCGGCCGGGTGCTCGACCGTGTACCCGTGTCGGGCGAGGGTCTCAGCCACCCAGGTTGCGGCGAGGTGTTCCTCGAATGCGGGCTCCGGCGCAGCGTGGATCCGATGCGACAGGTCGAGGATCTCGGCCCGGGCGCCCTCCACGGCGGCAGCGAGGCGTGACTTGGCATCTTCGTACGGCGGGGCGGGGCGCGGCGCGGTCAGCTCCGACACTCGGTCTCCTGCGTTTCGATGGGTTTCGGGGAGCCTAGCGAAACGCGCAGGTCACCGCTTGTCAGCGGTCGGCCGAGAGGGTGGCTTCGGCGACGACGACCAGGGCGATCATGAACAGCGCGATCGGCAGCTCGAGGAGGCCCTGGAGGCGCAGGACGATGAGGACGGCCACCACGATGCCGACCCATGCCGAGCGCCTGACGGCCCGGATCCAGTCCCCGCGATAGGCGATCTGGCGGTGCCGCCCGTAGACGGTCAGCCAGACCAACGGGATCAGGGTCAGGGTGACGGCCAGCCCGATGAGCACCGCCCCGATGAATCCTGCCGTCGGATCCACGATCGGGTCCCGCGTGGTCACCACGAACCCGACCAGGATCCAGACCACCGCGGCGGCCGCGAAGCAGCCGAGGTTGGCCATCCGGTCGCGCGCGTCCATGACCATCGAGTCTAGGGCCTCGGGTCCGTCGGTCGTGACCCACGGTCGGATCAGGCGCGCGAGCCGTTCCATCGACGATGCCGACTCCGTCGGGACCCGGCGATGCCGGGAGGGTCGCGAACGATGGCGGAGCGGCCCTCCGACGTCGAGTGGGGTGAATGCCCTATCGCGCGCCGCGGGCCTGATCATCGGGCGACGCTCGCCGGGCAGATGTCGCGGAAGGCGCAATACGTGCACGACAGGTAGTCCGGTTTGGGCGTGTAGTCACGGGCGCGCATCCCCGCGGCCGCCTCGGCGATCTTGTCGCGGGCCTTCGCGAGGCGCTTGGGGTCGACGTCGACCTTCCCGATGAGACCGGACTCCAGGAAGTGCAGCGCGACGGCGTCCGGGAGGCGCCCCGTCATGGCCTCGTAGCCCATCGCGTAGATCTGGAGCTGGAGCGACTCGCGGGCTCGCTGACGGGCCTTCGCCGGATCGCGCACGTCGGACGACTTGTAGTCCGTGATCGTCACGTACTCAGGTCCCAGGATCCCCAAGGTCGGCGCGACGACATCGGCGCTGTGGTCGGACCGTGGCTCGGATCGCGAGCCACTCCCCGCCGCGACCGGGACGACATCGACCCGGTCCCAACGCCCGCGAACCCGGTCACCACCGAGCGTGAAGGCGAACTCCCGCTCGACGTAGGTCGGGATGACGGCATCCGGCTCGAGCTGGGCGGCGCGGAAGCGGCGAAGCGCGGCGCGGCCGGCCGTCAGCCTCGCCTCCTCGTGGTCGCGACTCATGAACCCCTCGCTCGACCAGGCCGAAATCGAGGACCTCGTCAAGCTCGGTCTCGCTCATGACATGGCCCTTCGCCTGTCGGTGATGGAAGAGCTGGACGGCCTTGTGGAGTGCGGCCCCGTAGACCATCGCGTGGTGCGGCGCCAGCGGGACCCGGACCACGTGGGCGTACTTGTACTTGAGCGGGCAGGTCAGGTAGTCGTCGATCTGACCGAAGCTGATCGACAGTGGCTCCGTGATGGGGCCGTCCGGGGTCGCCGGCGGCAACGGTGACCGGATCGAATGTCGCGAGGCGCTCCAGCGGCGAGGTCGTCCGGGCACCGGCACCCGGCAGGCCCGCCGCGGCCGGCAGGTCGAGCGCCTCCAGCACGAACGGCGACACCCGACGAGCCCGGGCACCGCCGTAGTCGGCGGCGTGCGACAGCAGCAGTTCGTCGCGGGCTCGGGTCATCGCCACGTAGCACAGGCGACGTTCCTCGGCGAGCGAACCCTCGGCGGTCGGCGGCGCGCCGCGGCCGAGTCCGGCCGGCAGGGCCAACGGGTCGCCTCGACTGCTCGACGGGAAGCGCCCGACGACCATCCCGGGCAGGAAGACGACCGGGAACTCGAGGCCCTTGGCCTTGTGGATGGTCAGGACGGCGACCGCGTCGGCGTCAGGGTCCAGCTCCGCCGTCGCCGGGTCGTCGCCGGCCTCGATGAGGGTCGCCAGGTGTCGGGCCACGAAGATCGCCCGGTCGTCGGTCAGCAGGGCGGACTGCGAGCGAACGATCTCGAACAGCCGGGCGATGTTCTGGAGCGCCTCCTCGGCGCCCGGCGTGTCCGTACCGACGAGTCGGGCGAGCAGTCCGCTGCCGCGCAGGAACCGGTAGAGGAGCTCGCCGGCCGGGACCTCGTGGGCGGCCTCGGCGTAGCCATCGAGGTCGGTGACGAGCCGGTGGACGGCCGCCCGCGTCGCCGGAGCCAGGCGCAGGATCCCCGGCTGACGGTCGAGTTCGTCCAGGATCGCCCACAGCGAGCGGTTCCGCCGGCGCGCCATGTTGACGATCGCCGTCAGGTCCTCGCCGGCGAGTCCATAGACCTCCGAGGCCGCCAGGGCGTAGACATCGACGCTCGATTCGAGGTCGGCCACGACCCGCAGGAAGGCGAGCAGGAGCCGCACCTCCGGTCGGGCGTACAGCCCCGACGCCCCCGAGAAGCGCCACGGGATGCCGGCCATGTTGAGGGCGCGGAGGATCGGGTCGGCGTGGCCGTTGGCGCGCACGAGGATCGCGTGGTCGCGCGGCGCGGCACCGGCCTCGATGCGGCCGGCGATCTCGGCCGCGATCCAGTCCGCCTCGTCGGAGCCCGTGGCGAAGACCTCCAGCCGGACCGGCGATGGATCGGGCACGATCCGCTGGGCCCGCAGCCGCTTCCCGATCCCGGTCCTGACCTCGAGGCGGTGCGGGTCGTTGAACCGGATGAGGCGGTAGGCGGCATCGAGGATCGGCGCGAACGAGCGGTAATTCCGACGCAGGACGATCGTGCGCGCGCCGAGATAGCGATCCTGGAACTCGAGGATGTTGTCGATCGCCGCGCCCCGGAAGGCGTAGATCGCCTGGTCGTCGTCACCGACGACCGTGACGTTCCGATGGCCGTCGGCCAGGGCGGCCACGAGTTCCGCCTGGGCCCGGTTGGTGTCCTGGAACTCATCGACGAGGATGTACCGGAACCGGCCGGCGATCGCGGCACGAGCCGCCGGCGAGGTCCGGACCAGCCGCAGGGCGAGCGCCACCTGGTCGCCGAAGTCGATGCAGCCGTTGGCCGCCAGCAGGTCCTGGTAGGTCCGGTAGGCGCGGGCGAGCTCCGCCTGGCGGCGCCCTTCCTCGGCGGCCGCACCGGCCGCATCCGACTCGAAGGTCGCATCGGCACCACCGGCCGCGGCCTCGGCAAGGAAGGCCGCCTCGGTCGCCACCCGGTCGGCGTGGGCGAGGTAGTCGGCCGGCGAGATGTCCTCGTCCTTGCAGCGGCTGAACAGGGTCGCCAGCGCCGACAGGAATCGGGTCGGATCGCCGAGCGGGCGGTACGCGTCCAGCTCGAACTCGAACAGGTGCTCGCGCAGGAAGATGACGACCTCCGCCCGGGACAGGACCCGCAGGTCCGTCGGCAGGCCGAGTTCCAGCGCGTACTCCCGGATCAGGCCGTCGCCGAAGGCGTGGAAGGTCGAGATCGCGGTGTCGGTGTAGCCGTACGGCACGAGTTGATCGACCCGGACGGCCATCTCGTCCGCGGCCTTGTCGGTGAACGTCAGGGCGAGGATCTCCGACGGTTTCGCGCGATGGGTCGCGATCAGCCACGCGATCCGACGGGTGATCACCTGGGTCTTCCCGGTCCCGGCACCGGCCACGACGAGCAGCGGTCCACTGCCGTGTGTCACGGCCCGAAGCTGATCAGGGTTGAGACCGGCGAGGAGAGCCGCCAGACCCGGCGTCGCCGCCGGCCCGACGACCGCCGGGTCCATGACCGGTACGAGCTCGCTCCAGGCCGGAAGCTGATCGAGCGGCGCTGGTTCGCGGCGGGCGCGCCCGCGGGGGCGCGTCACGGTCGTGGGTGGGGCGGCGGATGATGGGGGCCATGCCGGAACCATCGATGGCCGCCGTGTCACCTTGTCTGTCAGGCCATCGCCTGCTTGAGGGCGGCCGTCTCCTCGTCGGACAGACCGGTATCGGCTCGCCCGCCCTGGATGGACTTGGCGTAGACCCGTGTCCCCGAACGCGCGTGGAGGCTCGACAGGACCCAGCCGTTGCCCGCCGCAGTCGAGCAGCGCGAGCGCGAAGCTCTGGTTCCCGCCTGTCTCCTCGAACGGGTTGTAGCGGACCAGCCCGAGCCGCTGGAACGACCGCCGCTGGGCGGCTTCGAGGACCGCGGTCTTGGCGGCCAACTCGTCCAGTTCCCGCGCGACGGCGAAGACCTTGTCGAGGTGTGCGTCGAGCACGGCCTCGAGGCTGCGACCATCGGATCCGCGGGTCAGGCCGGCCAGCCGCGCATCGAGCCGGCTGGTCCGTCGGGTCACGGCGACGACCGCGACCAGGAGGATGACGACCACCACGCACAGCCCGACGACGAGCGGGCCGAGGTACGGTTGCACGAGGGCGTTGAGGTCGATCCGAGGGTCCTCCGGAGGGGCCACCCGAGTCTAGCAGGGCCTCCTTCGCCGGACCGTATCGGCCGGAGTGCTATCCTCTGCCGTCGGCAGCTCGAGCCCCGCCCGGCGGCATGCCGCCCGCGCGTCGACCCGACACCCGATGGAGGCCCCTCACAGATCATGGCGAAGCGAGTCCGAGGCAGCACGTCCCGACCTGGACAGCGCGCCCCTCTCCAGAAGAACGTCGCACGGTCGTCGAGGCCGGTCGCGCCGACGACGCAGGTCGCCCCCAGGTCCGAATTCGTTGACCGACGCCGAGGAGGCACGCGCGGCGTTCCTCGAGGCCGCGATCGTCGCCCAGGAGCGCGAACACGAGGCAGCGAGCCAGAGCAAGCGCACCGCGCGCACCGCCGACGCGGTGGCCGCCCGTCCAGGGTCGAGTCTGGCCGTCTCTGCCGCGGACGAATACCAGTACGTGGCGCGCGACGTCCGGCGGATCGCGATCGTCGGTGGATCGCTCATCGCGATCCTGATCGGCCTGTGGATCATCGTCTCGGTCACCGGGTTCTCGCTCGTCTGACCCACTGCTGACGTCCGGCGCCGGGGCGCCCCGCCCAGTCGCGCTACCATCCGGACATGCCATCCGCCCGTCGACCGACCGGCGCCCGACCCGAAGCCCTGTTCAAGCCGCCGCCCGAGCGGCAGCCGCTCGCCGCCCGGATGCGCCCGCGCGACCTCGGCGAGTTCGTCGGCCAGGAGCATCTCGTCGGCGAACGCGGCCCGCTCCGCCGCAGCGTGGCCCGCGGCCACCTGTCGTCGCTCCTGCTGTGGGGCCCGCCCGGGACCGGCAAGACCAGCCTCGCCCGCCTGCTCGCGGCCGAGATCGGCGCCGAGTTCACCTCGCTGTCGGCGGTCATGTCCGGCGTCGCCGAGGTCCGCGCGACGATCGCCGAGGCGCAGGAGCGACTGACCCTCCACGGCGGCCGCACGGTCCTCTTCCTCGACGAGATCCACCGCTTCAACAAGGCCCAACAGGACGCGCTCCTGCCGCACGTCGAGGACGGCACCGTCACCCTGATCGGCGCGACGACCGAGAATCCGTATTTCGAGGTCAATTCGGCGCTCCTGTCGCGGATGCGCGTCTGGCGGCTCGAACCGCTGACCGACGACGAGGTCGCGAGTGTCGTCCGGCGAGCGCTCGCGGACGAGGAACGCGGCCTGGCCGGTGCCCTTGGCCCGGCGGGCGGCGTCTCGCTCTCCGACGACGCCTTCGACCACCTCGTCTCGCTCGCCGGCGGCGATGCCCGGGCGGCCCTCAACGTCCTCGAGGGTGCGGCGGCCCTCGCCGAGTCCGAGGAGATCCGCGACGCCGGCGGCCATGTCAGTCCCGCGCCTCGAGGACGTCGAGACCGCTGCCCAGCAACGCGTCCTCGCCTACGACCGCGCCGGCGACGGCCACTACGACACGGTGTCGGCGTTCATCAAGAGCCTGCGCGGCAACGATCCCGACGCCGCGCTCTACTGGCTGGCGGCGATGATCGCCGCCGGCGAGGACCCGAAGTTCATCGCCCGCCGGCTCATCATCAGCGCCTCGGAGGACGTCGGGAACGCCGATCCGCGCGCGCTGTCGGTCGCGGTCGCCGCCGGCCAGGCGCTCGACTGGATCGGGCTCCCGGAAGCGCAGTACGCGCTGGCGCAGGCGACGACCTACATCGCCACCGCTCCCAAGTCGAACCGCTCGGGCGCCGCCTACTGGGCTGCCGTCTCCGATGTCGAGGCCAACGGCGCGCTCCCCGTCCCACTCCACCTTCGCAACGCGGCCCACCGCGGGATGAAGCAGCACGGCATCGGGGTCGGCTACCGCTACTCGCACGACTACGAGGGCGCCGACGTCGACCAGCAGTACCTGCCCGACGCGGTGGCTGCACGGCGCTACTACCTGCCGACCGACCAGGGCTACGAGTCGACCATCGCGGCGCGCATGGCCGCCCGGGCCGAGGCGCGCGCGGCGGCGAAGGCGACCGGCCGGCGGCGCCCCAACCCGATCCCGGGACCCGAGATGACCCACCACGCCGGGGATGGCCTGATGAAGACCCGCGAGACCAACCGCAAGAAGCTCGCCGAGACCGAGAAGCGCGACGCCGCCGAGTGACCGTCCAGTCTCAGCGACGCGCAGATCCGAACAACGCCACCAGGAAGGTGACGTAGGTCGCGAGCGCCAAGAGGCCGAGCGGCGCAACCAGCGATGCCCCGGCCGCCCCGGTCGCCAGGGCGAGGAACATCGCCGCCATCAGGACCCACACGATGGCGTGCGCCCAGCGGACGACCGCTCCCCGAACACCGGACGGTCGACTGCGCGGAACGCCGATCCCCGTCCCGAACACGACGGCAAGCACGACCGAGACCACGGCGAGCAGCCCCCACGGCAGCAATGTCATCGATTCGCGACGAGGCGGCGCGGAGGACCCATCTCAGGGACAAGGATAGGTAGCCGGGCAAGCACGGCGTTTGACGGAATTGTCGCGGGGCCTGATGGTGGTGGTGATCGCTGGCGCCGGGCTCGCACCTCGTCGGTCCGCAGCGCGCGATGGAACGGATCCCCTACCTTGGCTCGAACGTCCTTCTCTGCGCCCGAGGCGCACATCGTCGTGAGCACCGACGGCTACTTCGATGTCTATCCGACCTCGACCCGCACGAACGGCGACAAGCCGGCCTATCGCGGGCGCCTCGCCGAACTCGGTGCCGGCATCCGCGGCGCGGACGACCGGCTCGCGGTCCGTCCCTCGTCGCCGGCCCTCGCCGAGGCCGTCACGGCCTGGGCCGCGGTCAATGGCGCCGACGCCCTTGATGGCACGCTCGGCGGTGGTCGCGACGGCAACGAAGAAGCCGCGTGAAGCGCCGCAAGGTCGTCTATCCCGTCGCGCGCACCCATACGAAGGGAGCCCCGAAGCCCGGCGCCGGGCCCGAGGTCGCGATGGTCCGTCCGAACCTCGCCACGATCAACCTCGCGGCGGGCGCCGGCCGGGCCAACCTCAAGGTCGGCGGCCGCGTTCGGATCAGCGGCTCCGGGCTGTTCGCCGGTGAGGAGGCCGTCATCGTGCGGCTCGTCCCCGGAGTCATCCCGGCGGCATCCGTCCGAACCGACGCCGGCGGGACCCGCCGCGTCCGGACGATCGATCTCGACCCGATCGCGGGAGCGCACTGACCGCCAGCGCCTGGACGACAATGGTCGGCGTGGGTGACACCGACGCGCACGAACGCTCGGCCGATCCAGCGACCGAAGGGTTCGCTGGGCTGGAGCTCGATCCGCGACTCCTGAGCGCGATCGCCGCGCTGGGCTACGAGGAACCGACGCCGATCCAGCGTGAAGCGATCCCGCCCCTGCTGGCCGGCCGCGACCTCCTCGCCGAAGCACCGACCGGGACCGGCAAGACGGCCGCGTTCGCGCTGCCGACCCTCCAGCGGATCAGCATCGGCTCCGCGGGCGAAGGCGCGACCTCGGCGCTCATCCTCGTCCCGACCCGCGAACTGGCGATGCAGGTCGCCGAGGCGATCTCGAAGTACGGCCGCGAGATGGGCGCCCGCGTCCTGCCGGTCTACGGTGGGCAGCCGATCGGCCAGCAGCTCCGCGGCCTGCGTCGCGGTGTCGACGTCGTGGTGGCGACCCCGGGACGCGCGGTCGACCACCTCAAGCGCGGCAGCCTCCGCTTCGACGCCGTCTCGGTGGTCATCCTCGACGAGGCCGACGAGATGCTCGACATGGGCTTCGCCGACGACCTCGAGGCGATCCTGTCGGCGACCCCGAAGGAGCGCCAGACCGCCCTCTTCTCGGCCACGATCTCGCCGACCATCACCCGCATCGCCAAGCGTCATCTCCGTGACCCGGCACGGATCAAGGTCCATGCCGAGAAGGTCACGGCAGCGGGCGTGGCGCTGGTCCGCCAGGTCGCCTACGTCGTCCGCCGGACCGACAAGCTCGCCGCGCTGTGCCGCATCCTCGATGTCGAGGACCCGACCTCGGCGCTCGTGTTCGGTCGGACGCGCGGCGAGGTCGACGACCTGGCCGAGGCGCTCAGCGCTCGTGGCCACGACGCCGGGGCGCTCCACGGCGGGCTCTCGCAGGAGGGCCGGGACCGGATCATGGGCCGCTTCCGCGACGGCTCGCTGGACGTCCTGGTCGCCACGGATGTCGCGGCGCGCGGGCTCGACATCGAGCACGTCTCGCACGTCGTCAACTACGACGTGCCGTCCAACCCGGATGCCTACGTCCACCGGATCGGGCGGACCGGACGTGCCGGACGTGAGGGCGTGGCGATCACCCTGGTCGAGCCGCGCGAGCACCGACTGATGCGCAACATCGAGTCGGCGACGCACGCGAAGTTCGAGATCGCCAACCTGCCGACCGTGGCCGACCTGCGCGAACGTCGGACCGAGGTCCTCCGGGCGAACCTGCGCGAGGCACTCCTGGGCGACGGGTTCGATCGATATCGAGGGGTCGTCGAGCCGCTGACCGACGAGTTCGACCTGGTCGACATCGCGCTGGCCGCGGTGAGCCTGATCGAGGGCGCGGGGACCCAGGACGCCGATGAGGTCGAGCTGTCGTCACCGCCGCTCGTCGCCCCGCCGGTGCGAGGTCGGTCTGGGCGCCCCGGCGCGTGGCCCTCGCCCCGCCCCGGCGCGACGCCCCGTCCCTCCGGGGTCTGGCGGCGACCGCCCGGCGTCCGGTGGACCGTGGGTCCGCTTGTTCATCGGCGGCGGACGGCGTGCCGGCATCCGGCCGGGCGACCTGGTCGGCGCCATCACCAACGAGGCGGGCGTCCCTGGCAGCGCGGTGGGCGCCATCCAGATCAACGATGCGTTCTCGCTGGTCGATGTCCAGGCGGCTGCCGCGGACGACATCGGGCGCGCCCTGGCGGCCGCCACGATCCGCGGGCGCCGGCTCCAGGTCCGCCGCGACCGGTAGCGGCCGGATGCGATACTCCCGGTCATGGGCGAGACATCCCAGCCGATCCCCGAGATCGTCCACTACAAGAACGGCGGCCTGAAGATGACCGGGTTCCGCCTTGACGGCGAGTTCCACGGCCGGTGGGCGTGGTACCGGACCGACGGCTCGATCATGCGCACCGGCCAATTCCACCGCGGCCGGCAGGTCGGCATCTGGGCGACGCACGACCGAGCAGGGCAGGTCGTCAAGGAAACGGACTTCGACAAGTAGTCGCCACCGTTCGGACCCTGCTCGACCGGATCTTCCCGCGCGGTGCGCTCGTCCTCACCGTCCTGTCGCTCGCCTATTTCGGGATGGGGATCATCCGCAACCGGGTCTTCGCCGGCACCTACGGGGCGGGCGCCGAACTCGACGCCTACAACGCCGCCTTCCGGATCCCCGAGATCGCCCTCGACGTCCTCGTCGCGGCGGGCCTGACGGCGCCGTTCGTCCCGATCTTCACGAGCCTGCGCGAACGTGCCGGCGACGACGAGCCGGCCAACGACTTCGGGCGGACGGTGCTGACCGGGGCGATCGCGGTGATGACGGCAGCGAGCATCGGCATCTTCATCGCCGCACCGTGGCTCGCCACCGTCGTCGGCGGGGGCTTCGACCCAGCGACCCAGGAGCTGTACATCCAGCTCCTCCGGATCAACTGCCTCGCCCAGGTCATGTTCGCCGCATCGATGGCGCTCGGCGAGATCCTGGTGGCGAACCGCCGGTTCGTCTATTACGCCCTGGCCCCCGTCTTCTATACGACCGGGATCATCCTGGGCACGGTCCTGTTCGCGTCCCGGTTCGGGGTCGCGGCATCGGCCTGGGGCGCCGTCGCGGGTGCCGCCGCCCACCTCGGGATCCGCGCGCTGGGCACGCGTCGCACGTCGTTCCGCATCCGGCTCGCCTTCTCGGCGCGGACCGACGCCTTCCGCGAGTTCATCCGATTGATGGTGCCACG
Organism: uncultured Chloroflexia bacterium; assembly: GCA_963746865.1. Classification (GTDB taxonomy): domain Bacteria; phylum Chloroflexota; class Limnocylindria; order Limnocylindrales; family CSP1-4; genus SPCO01. Next base: position 477,975 of record CAVVDB010000003.1, on the reverse strand, counting down.
GATGGCCTCGGTCCCGATCGAGCCGCTGACCGTGACGTATTTCACGATCGTCGCCGCGGGGCTCGGCGTCGGGAGCGTCACCTCGCTCAACTTCGGCCTCGACTACCAGGTCCTGCCGGTCAGCCTCATCGGCGTGTCGTTCTCGCTGGCGGTCTTCCCCGTCCTGTCGGTCGCCTTCGCCGATGGGGACGGACGCGAATTCCGCCGCGTCCTGGCCCGGAACGTCGTGACGATCGCGCTGCTGACGACGGGGGCCGCGATCGGCCTGTTCGTCCTGTCCGGGACGCTCGTGGAGGTCCTCCTCGGCGTCGGCAAGTTCGACGCGGCGGACGTCGCGACGACCTCAGCGGTGGTCGCCGTGTTCGCGCTGTCGGTCCCGTTCGACGCCCTCGCGTATCCCCTGTCGCGCGGGTTGTACGCGACCCACGACACGCTCCGCCAGGTCGTGGCCTCGTTCACGGGCCTCGCGGTGGTGGTCGTCGTCACCCAGGCGCTGGTCGCGTCGTTCGACATCCTGGCCATCCCGCTCGGGTATGCCGCGGGGATGATGGCCAAGGACGCGCTGCTGGCGTTCTTCCTCGTCCGGCGGGCCCGGGCGATCGGGGTCAGTCGGCCGGCTTGACGACGACCGTCGGGACGACCGAGATGTACAGCCCATCGCGGTCGGGGTACTTGCCCTCCGGCCGCTTCCACTTCAGGTAGTTCCGCACCATCTCGGCGTCGTTCTGGAAGGTTCCCGGGGGGTCGGACTGACCCCAGATGCTGGAATGGTCCGGGTACCACGGGTCGAGGATGTAGGCACCGGCGATCGTTGCATCGGCGAAGAGGGTGGGGTCGGCATCGGCCCGGTAGCCGGTCATCACCCAGGTGTGGGCGCCCCGCCAGGCCAGCAGGATCACCGGCGCCCCGGTCCGATCGATCGCCTTGGCCGCGTCCCGCAGCGCCCCCTGGCGCGTCTTGTAGGCGCGGACCTCGTAGCCCTTGGCCCCGTAGGCGTCGAGCGCCAGCGCCATGGCCGACGGTCCCCAGTCGCCGTCGTGGCTGTCCTTGTAGCTCTCCCAGGTGCGGACGCGACTCTGCAATTCGCGCTGGAACGCATGTGAGGTGTCGCCGTGGCCGAGGATGGCGAGGGTCATCTGGACGCCGGCCGGTGCGCACCACGTCTCCTTCAGCTCGTGGGCGAAGACGGCCTTGTGGTTGGTGACGATGTCGTTGTCGACCGCGGCACGGACTGGCGTCGGCTCGGGCCTGGCGGTCGGGAGCGTGACGGGTGTGGCGGCCGGCTCCGACGCACTGGCGACCGGAGATGGCGTCGCGACGACGGTCGGGGCGGCGGAGGGGCTGGCGTCAGCTTCGTCGGGCTCCTCGGGTTCCTCCGACTCGTCGGCGCCCGAGACCAGGACCGTCCCGGGCGCCGACCGGTCCGGCACCGGCCCAGCCAGGAAGCGATCCACCTTGGCGACCGCCCGATCGAACAGGTGGCCGGCGCCGAGCGTATCGGTCCACACGGCTGCGCCCGCGACGAGGATGCCGGCCAGCCCGAGTGCGACGATCGCCATGACGAGACGGCGTCGCGTCGGGCGACGGGATCGGGCGCTGGTCCTCGCGATATCTGACACGATCGATCCGGATCCTCTGGTGGGGCGCTGACACGGACGCCTGGACGCCGGATGGCGTGACGGCGACGGTCGAAACCTGGGCCTGCTCGGCGGCCGAACGGCTCGGCATGAGAGCATATGCCAGATGGCGGCGGACCCCCGCCGACGACGATGTCCTTCGTTGACCGCTTGCACCAGCCTGGAGGCTCCCCGTGGACCGCTTCGAGCCCAACCTGCGCATCCCCGGCCCGACGGCGCTTCCGCCGACCGTTCGTGAGGCCGGCGCGCGCCAGATGATCAACCACCGCGGACCGGAGTTCGCGGCGATGCTCGGCCGGATCCTGGCCGGGGTGAAGCCGTATTTCGGGACGACGAGCGACGTGGCGATGATCACGACCGCCGGGACCGGCGGGCTGGAGGCCGCCGTCGTCAACACGCTGTCGCCCGGCGACCGCGTGCTGGGCGTCTCGATCGGTTCGTTCGGCGATCGGTTCGCGAAGATCGCTCGGACCTATGGCGCCGACGTCACCAAGATCGAGGTCGAATGGGGCCACGCTGCAGACCCGGCCGAGCTGCACGCCGAGCTCCAGCGGGACCGCGACTACAAGGCCGTGTTGCTGACCCACAACGAGACCTCGACCGGGGTGATGAACCCGATCGCCGAACTCGCCGCTGTCGTCCGCGATGTCGCGCCGGACGCCCTGGTCCTCGTCGACAGCGTGTCCGGTCTCGGCGCCGTGCCGTTCCAGATGGACGCGTGGGGCGTCGATGTCGTCGTCACCGGCTCGCAGAAGGCGTGGATGGCCGCCCCCGGGCTGGCGATGATCGCGGCCTCGGCGCGTGCCTGGGACGCGATGGAGCGCGCGACGATGCCGCGCGTCTACCTCGACCTTCGCGCGCACCGCGAAAGCCATGCCGCCGGCCAGACCCCGTTCACCCCGGCGATCGCCGTCGTCTACCAGGTCGACGAAGGGATCCGGCTGATGACCGCCGAGGGCGCCGAGGGCGTCTTCGCCCGACACGAGGCGTGTGCCGCGGCGTCGCGCGCCGGCCTGGCGGCCCTCGGCTTCGAGCTCTTCGCGGACCCGCAGTTCGCGTCGAAGACGGTGACCGCCGCGCTGGTCCCCGACGATCTCGACTGGAAGACGTTCAACGGCGAGATCAAGCGCCGCGGCGTGGTCCTGGCCGGAGGCCAGGGCAAGCTGACCGGCAAGATCTTCCGACTCGGCCACCTCGGATCGGTCACCCTCGAGGAGATCCTGGGTGCGATGAGCGTCCTCGAGTTCGTGTCGATCGGCGCCGGGCGACCGGTCCGGCCGGGAGCGGCTGTCGCCGCCGCACAGGTCGCGGCGCTCGAGTCGTTCGGGGTCGTCGCACCGACCGCTGCCGGGGCGGGTGCGTGAGGGTCCTCATCGCCGAACCCGTCGCCCAGGAGGGCGTCGAGCTCCTGCGCGCTCGACACGAGGTCGACGAGCGGCCCGGGCTGTCACGCGACGAGCTGTGCGCGATCATGCCCGACTACGACGCGCTGATCGTCCGCAGCCAGGTCCAGGTCGATGCCGGGCTGATCGCTGCGGGGTCGCGGCTGGCCGTCATCGGCCGGGCCGGGGTCGGCGTCGACAACGTCGATCTCGAAGCCGCGACGCGGGCCGGCATCGTCGTCGTCAACGCCCCGACCGGCAACACCATCGCCGCCGCCGAGCACACCCTGGCCCTGCTCTACGGGCTCGCCCGCCGGACGGCGCCGGCCGACGCCTCGGTCCGCCGCGGCGAGTGGAAGCGGTCGCAATTCACCGGGCTCGAACTGCGCGGGCGAACCCTCGGCATCGTCGGTCTCGGCAAGATCGGCCAGGCCATCGCGGTCCGCGCCCGGGCCATGGAGATGACCGTGCTCGGGGTCGATCCGTTCGTCACCGCCGAGGCGGCGGCCAACCACGGCGTCGAGCTCGTCGAGTTCGACGAGATGCTGGCCCGGGCCGACGTGGTGACGGTCCATGTCCCCCTCACGCGGGCGACGCGCGGCCTGATCGGGCGCGACGCGATCGCGCGGATGAAGCCCGGTTCGATCGTGCTCAACGTGGCGCGCGGCGGCGTCATCGACGAGACGGCGGTTGCCGATGCCCTGCGCTCCGGCCATCTCGGTGGCGCCGGGATCGACGTCTTCGACCATGAGCCGCCGACCGGTTCGCCGCTGCTCGACGCCCCGAACACCCTGCTGACGCCCCACCTCGGCGCGTCGACCGCCGAGGCCCAGGTCCTCGTCGCCGAGGAGGTCGCCGCCCAGGTCCTTGACGTCCTGGATGGCCGGAGCGCTCGGTACGCGGTCAACGCCCCCCTGCTCACCCCCGAGACGGCCCGGGCGATCGCCCCGTACCTGCCGCTGGCCGAGATCCTCGGCCGCTTCTTCGCCCAGTTCTCGCGTGGCGGCGTGCGGACGCTCACGCTCGAGATCGCCGGCGAACTCGCCGAGCACGATGGGACGCCGCTGACCGCCGCGGTCCTGCGCGGGCTGCTCGAGACCTCCACCACGGAGCGCGTCAACCTGGTCAACGCGGGTGCCCTGGCCAAGGCCCGCGGGATCACCGTCGTCGAGCGCAAGACCCCCGACGCCGGGATGTTCGCGGCCCTCCTCACGCTGTCGGGTGAGACGGGACGCCGGACGACGGTCGTGGCCGGCACGATCGCCGCCGGCGAGCCGCGGATCACCCGGCTCGACGACTACAGCCTGGACATGGCCCCCGCCGACCACATGCTGATCACCCGACACATGGACCGGCCAGGGACGGTCGGGCGGGTCGGCGTGATGCTGGGCGAGGCCGACATCAACATCAGCGCGATGCACCTGGCCCGGACCCGGCCGCGCGAGGACGCGTTCATGATCCTCGCCCTCGACGACGAAGTCCCGGAGGCGGTGTCCGAAGCGATCCGTGAGCAGGAGGCGGTGCGCGACCTGTGGACGATCCGGCTGGGCGGCACGCGCTGACCGGGGATTCCGGTGCGTCGCCGATCCCGGACGGCCTTGACGCCACCCTCGTCCTCGTCCGGCACGGCGAATCCACGTTCATCGCCGAGGGTCGCTTCCAGGGCCAGGCCGACTCCCCGCTGACGGCCGTCGGCGTGCGCCAGGCCGCGCTCGTCGCCGCCCGGCTGGCACGACCGCACGAGCCCCCCGCGCTCCCGGTCCCCGGCCGCGAGCCCCTCGAACTGACCCACTCGCCGCTCGGACGCACGACCCAGACCGCCGACGCGATCGAATCCGCCGTCAGCGCCGACGGTCGCACGATCCCGCGGCGCGCCGACGCCGGTTTCCTCGAGATCGACCAGGGCGCATGGCAGGGACTCCACCGAAGCGAGATCGGCGAGCGGTACGGCGCGGAACTCGCCGCCTGGCGGCGCATCCCGCGCAAGAACTGGGCCCCGGGCGGTGAATCACTCGACCAGGTCCAGGCGCGTGTCCGACCGGCCCTGCGCACGGCCCTCGACCGACTCGCCGATGGACAGCCCCCCGGGACGCACGACCGTTCGCAGGTGGCGGGCTACGGCGACGCGCGCCCCGACCATCCGTGGTCGATCGTCGTCGGGCACGACGGGGTCTTCAAGGTCCTCCTGCTGACCCTCTTCGACCTGCCGCTCGAGCGCTTCTGGATGTGGTCGATGGACCTGTGCGGGATCAGCGTGATCGAGCTCCGCGCCGGTCGCCCGGTCGTCCGCGCCCACAACCTGACAGCCCACCTCGCGACGCTCGAGACCCTCGAGGGACGCAGGGCCGCAGAGTCCCGCGCCGACGTCGGGGCGCTCTAGGGCGACCTAGCGCCGGCGGCGGTCCTTTCGCCGGAAGGCGAGTCGCAACAGGGCGACCCGCAGCCGCCGCTGCGCGGCACGCACCTGTTCCAGGCGCTCCCCGGCCAGGATCTGGCGGGCATACACGGACTCGACCTTGGCCCTTGCTACGGTCTGCAACTCCGGCCGCGAATCCGGGAGGACCTCGCCGAGTGATCCCGCGAACTCGTAGACGGTCTGGGTCGGGCGTGGCCCGAAGCCGAACCTCGAGGCGATGCGGGTGACCGACCCGTACGCGTTGTCGGCGGTCGTCGCCCCGCGCGGACCGCGCCGCCAGACCACGAATGCCAACCCACCGATCGCCAGCAGCAGGAGCCCGGTCACCGCGATGAGCGGGCCGGCCGGTCCGCCGCCCTGCGTACGCGCCGAGCCGACCGCGCCCGGATCCGTCTCGTCGATATCCCTCGGGTCGCGACGGGAGGCGATCGGCCCAGCCGAGCTGCTCGGACGCGGCGACGACGCCACGGGGTTGCCCGACGGCAGCGGCCCGATCTGTCCCTGCAGGTCGCCGCCGGTCGGGTCGAACATGACCCATCCGTAGTCCATGAAGTAGACCTCGACCCAGGCGTGGGCCTGACTGAAGCGGACCTCCTCCCTCCCCGTCGTGCGATTGAGCGTGCCCGGCAGGAACCCCTGCGAGATCCGGGTCGGGACGCCGAGGTCGCGCAGGATGACGGCCATCGTCGCGGCGTAGTACTGGCAGAACCCCTGCTTGTAGGTCGCGAAGCACTCGGCCTTCGACAGGTCCTGGCAGGGCAGGTCGCGGACGTCCGTGTCGTATCGATAGGTCTTCGGATCCCTGAGCTCGGTAACCAGCGCGTTGGCAAGGTCGATCGGGGCGGACGACCGGGCATCTCGGACGATCTTGTCCCGGAGGGCACGTGTGTTCAGGCCGAGCGAATCGGCCACTCCACCGGTGTACAGGTCGACGATCTCCTTGGGGTAGTCGGTCAACGTGGCCCGCAACGCGGCGTCGTTCAACTGGCCGGCATCGTTCCCGACGACACGGACGAGCGAGGTGACCGTGTACGCCTGCGACGCACCGTCGCGGCCAAGTGCGGCGTAGTAGCCATCGGCGCCGAGCGAGGTACGCAGGATCCGTTCGCTGATCTTGACCGGCGTCTGCGGGGCCAGGATCCTCGCCTGGGTGTAGCCGACCGGTGTCACGGTGAAGCTGAAGGAATGCATTCCCGCCGGATCGACATCGTCGGCGAGCCCCTCGAAGACCGGCGATCCGGCAGGCACGAGCTCTGTCGTCGTCGTGGACAGGCCCCAGCCCCGGGCGCTGATCCGGTCGTATGAGATGGCCCTCCAGTAATACTCGCCGATGTCGGTCGGAGTCCGCTGGATCGTTGCGGCCACGGCGCCGTCGGTCGACCAGTCCTCCCGGATCACCGTGCTGTCGCCGAAGTCGAGCCCCGTGGACCGACCCGAGCCCCCTGCCGGCAGGAACCGCGCGAAGGTGCTCGACATGCTGATCAAGGTGTTGCCGATGCCGTTGAACGCCCCGGCGAGCGGCGCCGACGACGCGGTCATCGTCAGGACGAGGGCCAGTGCCACGGTCGCGCTGATGAACACCGTCCCGCCGCGGAGGTAGACCGACGAGATCGAGGCCGGATCCCCGACCCGGCGGCGGACCCACTCGGCCTGCTCGTCGAACACGTGCGAGCGGATCAGCAGGAAGAGCGAGGCCACGCTGAAGATGACCAGTAGTGGGAGTTGGTTGTCGCGGGTGTAGGTCATGGTGAGGACGAGGAAGACGCCGACCACGACCACCGCATTGAGCGCGCGGCGATGTCCGAAGACCGCATACGACGCGAACATCGCGGTGGCCCACATGATCAACCCGAAGGCCATCACGTGGTGCAGGTACTGGATCGTCGTCGTGCGGCCATTGACGACGATGTCGTTGTACGCCGCGACGCTCGCCGCCGCGGTCGCCTTGTACATGACATCGAGCGGCGCACCATCCGGATACCTGACGGAGCCGGTGAACAGCGGGACGACGAGCGCCGCGAAGATGCAGCCGACGAGGTAGGTCAGCCAACGCCCCCAGCCGACCTTGGGCCCGATGAACCCCACGAGCACGCCGCCCGCCGCGGCGATCACCAGGTAGTCGAGGTACTTCTCGTTGCCGAGCACCCACCGGACGCTGTCGACCGACCACGCCAGGGTCAGGCACATGAGCATGACGAGACCGAGCGTCAGCCAGCCTTCCTCGGGTGCGAGCGGGATGCGGCGCTTCATCGGGCCAGGATCTCGCCGAGCGGCCGGCCAGGCGTGATGGCGAACGTCCTGAGCTCGTACTCCGCGAGGGCATGGCGCAGCGCGCGGGCCCGCTTCGTCGCGAGTTCCTCGGCCTCGGCGTCGGGTTCGACGGCATCGCCGCTGCCGGCGCGAGCCTGCGCCGCGACCCGATCGTAGGCCGCCGCATCGAGCGTCACCACGACACACGCCACGCCCCGGGTCCGAAGCGAGGCCAGTGGCCGGACCCAGGACGGGTCGAGCGACGCCGTGATGACCACCGCGGTCATCCCCCGACGGAGACGGCCGACGGTCGTGACGAGCGTCTCGACCAACGGTGCGCTGCCGTCCGCCTCGACCGCGGCAAGCAGTTGCATGATCTTGAGGTGCTGGCGACCCCCGCGGTCGGGCGGCAGGTAGGTGGGCCGGCCGACGTTCACGGTCATCCCGACCGCCCGGTTCTCCTGGAGGGCACGATCGGCGATGGATGCCGCGGCGCGAACGGCCGCCTCGACCGTCGACTCGTCGCCCCGGCCGGCCTGGATGCCGCGCTGCAGGTCAAGGATGATCCACGCGTCGGCCGTCTGTTCGAGGTCGAATTCCTTGACCTGGATCTCGCCGTGGCGAGCCGTCGTCTTCCAGTGGATCCGGTTCATCGCGTCGCCTGGAGCGTACGGCCGGATCGACGTCGCGAGCGGCGTGGTCTGGAGTGTCCGGACCGGCGAGGCATGGCTGCCCTCGAGGGCGGCCGCCGGGAGGCGCCAGCGCGGCAGCGCCTCGATCCGTGGATAGACGACGACGGAGATCCCCTGGCCGACCGTGGCCGCCGCCTCGAAGAACCCGAATGGGTCGCCGGTCCGGATATGGAGCGGTTCGATCCGGAAGTGGCCGCGACGCGACAGCGGGGCGCGGATCAGCCACGACCGCTCGCTCCGGCCACCGAGGGTGATCGCACGCCCCGGCAGTCCGCCCGGCAGGGTCGTCGGGTTATGGATCTCCAGCCACAGCTTCGGCAGGCGACTCCCATTGCGCAGGGTGTAGGTCACCCGCATCCGGTCGCCGACATGGCCGTGGAGCTGGCTGACCGCATAGCCGGCTTCGAGGTCGGTCAGACCGAGGCGGACGAGGACATACGAGCCGCCGATGACGAGGATGGCCAGATAGAGCAGATAGAAGAGGAACGGGAAGCCGGTCGAGAACGCGCCGATGACGAGGACCGCGGCGACGATGAGCAGTTCGAGCTTGCGGATCACCGCGGGCGCCCTCTCGTTGCTCGTCGATCGACTAGGCGGTGGTCGCGGTCGATGGACCGCGCGTCGTCTGGCGGAGGTCGGTCGGGCCGCCGCCGGTCGGCCGGATGCCGTCGATCGCCGTCGTCTCGAGCAACTCGCGAACGACCTGCCCGGCCTGCACGTCGTGGATGGTCGAGCTCGTCTTGATGATCAGGCGATGGGCGAGCGCCGGTTCGGCCAGCGCCTTGATGTCGTCGGGGATGACGTAGTCGCGTCCGAGCAGCCCGGCCAGCGCCTGTCCCGCGCGGTAGAGCGCGATCGACCCACGCGGCGACGCACCGAGGTAGACGTCGGGATGGTTCCGGGTCCCGTTGACCAGCCGGACGATGTAGTCCGAAACGGTCGAGTCGACATAGATCTCGCGGACCGCCGCCTGCATCTCGCGCAGGTCGTCGACGCTCAGGACCTCCTCGATGACGTCGAGCGGGTGCGATCGCTTCTGTTCATCGAGGATGACGATCTCCTCGATCGGTTGCGGATACCCCAGCCGCAGCCGGAGCATGAAGCGGTCGAGCTGTGCCTCGGGGAGCGCGAACGTGCCCTCGTATTCGATCGGGTTCTGGGTGGCGATGACCAGGAAGGGGTCGGGCATCTGGTAGGTCGTCCCGTCGATCGTGGCCTGCCGCTCCTCCATGCACTCGAGGAGCGCCGACTGCGTCTTCGGGGTCGCCCGGTTGATCTCGTCGGCGAGGACGACCTGGCTGAAGATCGGCCCAGGCCGAAACTCGAATTCCTGGGTCTTCTGGTTGTAGATCGACAGACCCGATACGTCCGACGGGAGGAGGTCGGGTGTGAACTGGATCCGCCGGAAGGAGCAGCCGAGGCTGCGGGCGATCGCCTTGGCGAGCACCGTCTTGCCGGTCCCGGGGACATCCTCGATCAGGAGGTGGCCGCGGCACAACAGGGCCACGAGCGCCAGACGCACTTCGTGATGCTTCCCGACGATGACGCGCTCGACATTGGCGAGGACTCGATCGCCGGTTTCCTGGATCTTGGTCATCGGCCTCTCTCACACGCTCGGACGGACTCGTGGTGAGCCGGTTCGGCTGGGTCGCTGGGGTGACGGCTGACGGCTGGGCGTTGTGTCAGGTGCCAGATAGTACGCCCCGGGCGCCAGAATGGTTCCGGACGAATAGACAGGCGTCCGAATCGGCACGGATCGTCCCCGGATCACAGACACCGACAACGATGGTGCCGCGCGGCGAAACGCTCAACCGCGGATCAGGGTCATCAGCCCGACCCAGACGGTCATCAGGCAGCCGATCCCGCCCATCGCCGCGAGGAAGACCTCGCCGCTCACCCATGATGCCGCGGCCAGGCCGCCGAACAGCAAGGCCAGGACCAGGGCGACGGCGGCGAGCCCGACCCGTTCGATGATCGGCCGCGGCTCACGGTCCGGTCCCGCGGGGGTCACTTGGCGCCCTTGAGATAGAGCGTCATCAGGTCGCCGGCGATCGGGGCCGCCACGTCCGCCCCCCGTCCGGCCTGTTCGACGAGGACGGCGATGACGATCTGCGGGTCATCCGCCGGGGCGAACCCGATGAACCAGGCATGTGGCTCGCCCGTCCCACCCAGTTCGGCGGTCCCGGACTTGCCGGCCGTCGTCACGCCCGGGACCTTCGCCCCGGCGGTGAACTCGCGACCAAGGTCACCCTCGACGGCCTGGACCATCGCACGTGTTGATCGCGCGGGCGTTCGTCGTCGAGATCACGCGGCCCATCGATCGCGGCCCGATCGTGCGCGTCCCGCTGCGAGACCCGGTCATCGACGTCACGAGGCGGGGCTCCAACAACTCGCCCTCGTTGGCGATGGTCGAGGCGACCAGCGCCATCTGGAGCGGGGTCACGAATGTCTCCGCCTGGCCATACGACGCGTTCGCCAGTTCGACGTCGTCCTCGAAGCCGCCGGGTTGCCGCCCGTCGCCGCCGGTCACCTGCGAGACGGCCGTCGGCAGGTCGAACGGCAGCGCCGTCCCGAACCCCATCCGTCGAGCGTAGGCGACGAGGTCGGCGCCGCCGGTCTCCAGGCCGGTCAGCGCGTAGTAGATGTTGCACGAGACCTCGGTCGCATCGGCCAGGTCGAGCGCCGTCGAACCGGTCGACGGATGATGGCCGTCCCGGACCCGGAAGCCCTCGACCAGCAGGCCGTTCTTCTCGGCGGCGGGCTGCTGCGGGTAGGTGGTGGTCGGCGTGATCGCTCCGGAGCCGAGGCCGGCGGTCGCCGTCACGATCTTGAAGACCGACCCAGGCACGTAGCGCCCCAGCGTGGCGCGCGGCAGAAGTGGCTCCGTCGGATCGCCCTGGAGCGCTTCGAACGTCTCGCGCGCGGTCGTCGGATCGGCGATCGCGGACGCGTCGTAGGTCGGGTTGGAGGCCAGGGCGAGGACCTCCCCGGTCCGCGGGTCGAGCATGACCACGGCGCCGCGCCGCCTCCCCAGCGCCGTCACCGCCGCCCGTTGCAGGTCGTATGCGAGCGACAAGGTCAGGTCCTTTGGGTCGTAGCGTTGCGAGCCGAACTTCGCGAAGGCATCCCGGATGGGATCCCCGGCCAACCCGGTCAGCTCGGCGTCGTACGCCCGTTCGAGCCCGGCACGTCCGTAGATCGTCGAGGCGTAGCCGACGACCTGGCTGAACGCGCGACCGGCGTAGACCCGATAGAACTCGCCGTTCGCGTCCTTCTTGTTGTTGGCGAGGATCCGGCCGTCGCGGTCCTTGATCAGGCCGCGCGGCACCGTCCGCGCGGCGGCGATGACCGCTGCGTCGTCCGGCGACGTGGCGAGTGCCTCCGCACGGATCACCCCCCAGTAGCCGGCGGCACCGGCCAGCAGGGCGAAGGCGAGCGAGATGACGATCGCGACGTGGATCGTCGTCCGGCCGAGTGGCCGCCGGGCGGCGCCGGACCCGATCATCATGGCGCGCCCCGGCTCGTGATCCGTCGCCAGCGGGAACTGACCCGAGGTGCTGGCGGCGGTTCGACACCGCGGTCCGAAAGCGCCAGCAGGAGACCGATCACCAGCGCGTTTGCCAGCAGCGACGAGCCGCCGTAGCTGATGAACGGAAGCGTGACGCCGGTCAGCGGCAGGACCTTGAGGTTTCCGGCGGCGATGATGAACGCCTGGATGCCGATGACCAGCGACAGCCCGACAGCGAGCAGGGAGCGGAAGTCGTCGGCCGCAGCCGCCCCGATGCGCAGGCCTCGCTCGACGACGACGAGGAACAGCCCCAGGATCGCCACCACGCCCACGAGCCCGAGTTCCTCGCCGAGGGCGGCCAGCGGAAAGTCCGTGTGGACTTCGGGGATCGGTGGGCGACCGGCGATCTCCGGCAGTCCGGCGCCGAGGCCGACCCCGAGCAGGCCGCCCCTCGCGAACGCATGGAGTGCCTGCACCACCTGGTAGCCCGCGCCGAGCGGATCGACGAACGGGTCGAGCCAGATGTCGACCCGTGTCCGGATGTGGTCGAACAGCATGGCCATCAGCGCGCTCCCCAGAAGGAACAGGACGAGTCCGAGGATCACCAGGCTCAGCCGCCCGGTCGCCACGTAAAGCATCGCCAGGAAGACGCCGAAGAACAGGAGCGCAGCGCCAAGGTCGCGCTGGATGACCACGATCCCGAGGGCGATCGCCCACATCGCGACCATCGGGGCGAGATACGCCAGCGGTGGCATGCGCAGTGGCCCGACGGTCGTGTCCTGCTCGACCAGGAGCGCCCGATTCTCGGACAGGTAGCCCGCCAGGAAGATGACCAGGATCACCTTCAGCAGCTCGGTCGGCTGGCCGGCCAGCGGTCCGATCTGGAGCGTCAGGCGCTGGCCGTTGATCTCCGTGCCGAACACGAACGTCAACAGCAGCAGGCCGACCCCGGCGGCCGCCCAGGTGTACTTGTAGCGCCGGAGCCACGCATCCGAGCGGACGACGATCCCGAGCGTCGTGGCGACGGCGATCGCCAGCAGGAGCCAGACGAGCTGGACCTGGGCGAGCCCGAGCGTGGTCCCGAAGAACGACTGGGTGACGAGATCCTGTGGCAGCCGCTGCATGAGCAGGAGGGAGATCCCTCCGAGCATCGCGACGGTCGGCAAGAGGACCTGGTCGGTCCGGCGTCCGGCCAGGACCTGGGCGGCGTGCGCGGCAAGCAACGCCCCGAGGTAGATGAGGAGGCCGGCCGCGTCATAGAGGCGGAAACTTCGTTCGAGCGTGGCATTCAGCGACACGCTCCCGATCAGCAGCGCCAGCGCGACGAGGCCGAGCAGCCGCAGTTCGAGCCAGCGCGGCCGCGGACGGATGCGGCCGAGGACGCGCGGCAGGGTCGGCGTCCGCGAGGCGGGGGTCGTCGTCGACGTCATCGGACCGCCCGGTCAAGGCGCATCCGGACCTGACCGATCTGCAGTTCGTCGCCGAAGCCCATCGGGCGCGACCCCTTCGACTCGACGCCCGTTGACGTACGACCCGTTGGTGCTGCCGAGGTCCTCGAGATACCAGCTCCGGCCGCGGTATGTGAGCACGGCGTGGTCCGCGGACGCGAACGGGTCGTCGATGACGATCGCGTTGTTCACGTCACGTCCGAGCGGGGTGATGACCTCGAGCGCGAACGCCCGCCCCGCGAGCGGCTCGCCACCAGGTGATTCGAGGACGACCAGCCGGCCGGGACGATCGGCTGGCTCGCGCGCGGCGGCGCGAAGATCCTGCAGGAGAGCCCGGACCACCCGGAACAGGAACAGGTAGATCAGTCCGAGGAAGAGCAACCGGACGGCCCACAGGACGAGCAGGAAGCCGTCCATCAGTCGGCCGCCCCGGCGACCTCGACGACGAGCGCGGTGTCCCCGACGTCGAGTCGATCGCCCGCTCCGAGGACGACCTCGCCGACGAGCACGCCGTTGACCCGCGACCCGTTGGTGCTGCCGAGATCGGCGTAGACCAGCGTGCCTCGACGCCCGACGATGCGTCCGTGATGGCGCGACACACGGGCGTCCCGAGCGATCAGATCGTTGTCGGTGGCGCGTCCGATGGTCAGGCTCCCGCCGTCGATCATCACCCGTCGGGTCCGACCATCTGGATCGGTCACCAGCAGGACCGCCCGTGGCGTCGTGGGACGCGGGACCTCATAGACCCGTGTCGCGGTCGGATCGCCGTCCTCCCCCGAGCCGCCATCTTGCGGTTGGGCCCCGTTCACGCGGCCGCCGATCGCCTCGGCGAAGCGCGCGTCGACACGGATGTCGGTCCGGTCCACCGTCGGATCGGCGAGCAGGTCGACACGCGGGCGATCGACCACCGTGTAGTGATGTGCCCGCGCGAACGCGAGGGCGCCATCGGCCAGCTCGGACGCCAAGGTGCCCGTCATCTCGCCGAACTCGGCTAGATCGGTCGGGTGCAGGTGGACGACGAACCGGTTCGGAACGAGGGTTCGATCGGTCGTCGTCAGCCGCTCGCTCTCCATGGCTCGCTCGATGCGGTGCTGCAGCTGGATCGGCTGCAGGCGCGCCCGGAAGAGGCGAGCGGACGGGCGTTCAAACAGGCGTTCGAAGAACCGCTCGATGGCGGTGAGTGGCGGCATGGTCGGTCGCGGAGTCTACCAGAGGGTCCGCACAGGCCCCTGCCGCGCCGGATCCGACCCCTGACGTTCGGCCCGCAGAGGGGGTACCCACGGTGGGAGGGCGCTGGAAATCGTGCGCTATACTCTCGACCCGCTTGGGCAGCCTGGCTGTCCGGGCGTCGTCCGCGCGAACCCGGGGACCCGATGACCGAGATCCTGACCGAATCCTTCTGCGAACGATGTGGCACGCGCTACACGTTCGAGTCTGCGCGTCCTCGTGCCCGGATGAAGGGCGTCAAGGTCCTGTCGCGCGGCCTCAAGAACTTCGTCCTGTCCGACGACACGTCGATGGACGAGGCGATGGCCGCCGCCCGGAGCGAGACGGATCGCGAGGCCACGGCGCACCAGCTGGACGCCTTCCACAAGACGTTCAACTTCTGCATGTCCTGCCGCCAGTACACCTGCCCGAACTGCTGGAACGAGGTCGAGGCGCGCTGCCTGTCGTGTGCCCCACATCTCGGGCACGAGATCATGCCGGCTCCGTTCCCGGACATGCCGATCGGGCTTGTCGCCGCCGATCCCCTGACCAATGGAGCGCTCGGCGCCAATGGATCGAACGGGTCGAACGGCACGAATGGGGCGGTCCATGAGGTCGAACTGATCGGCGTCGCGGAGACCGAGGCGCTGCGGCGCGACGAGGAGGTCGATGCCGCCGCGCGGCTCGAGGCGCTGACTGCGACGACCCTTGTCGCCGATGAGGTGGCGGCCGCCGAGCTGGTGGCCGAGCCCGAGGTCGGTCGCCGAGGTCGTGGCCGAGCCCGAGGGAGTGGCGGAGCCAACGGCCGAGGTCGTGGCCGAGCCCGAGGTGGTCGCCGAGGTCGTGGCGGAGCCCGAGGTGGTCGCCGAGGTCGTGGCCGAGCCCGAGGTCGTGGCCGAGCCCGAGGTCGTGCCGAGGTCGTGGCCGAGCCCGAGGTCGTGGCCGAGCCGAGGCCGAGGTCGTGGCCGAGCCCGAGGTCGTGGCCGAGCCCGAGGTGGTGGCCGATGCCGTGGCCGAGCCCGAGGATCCGGCCGTTGCGGCGCGACTCGCCGCCCTGGGTGCGGCAGCGATCGTCGCTGACGCGGCATCGGGTGAAGCGCCGGCAAGCCAAAACCTCGATGAGAAGCTCACGTCCCAGACGAGCGGGCTGCTCCAGCGCTTCCGCCCCGGCCAGAGTCTCGACGCTGAACTCGACGCATACGAGCGGGAACAGGCCGCGGCCACGGCGGAAGCGGCGACTACGGAGGCGCCCGCCGTGGAGCCCGAGGCGGCGGCCGAGCCGGAGACCGTCGCCGAGGTCGTGGCTGTCGCCGAGGTCGTGGCCGAACCCGAGGTCGTGGCCGAGCCCGAGGTCGTGGCCGAACCCGAGGTCGTGGCCGAACCCGAGCCGAGAGATCGCCGCGGAGGTCGTGGCCGAACCGGTCGCGCCCGTCGTCGACGACGTGGTCCCCCAGCCGATGTGGCACATGGTCGCACCAGAGGCCGCGACCGACCTTCCACCAACCCAGGCCCCGGCTGCACCCACCACGAGCATCCCGGCCGCCGCCAGTGGCGCGACCGACGGCGAACCGCAGTGGCCGGCCCGCCCTGCCACCGGAGCCGCCTCCCGCGGCCTGCCGTTCCTTGGCCGGCCGGCCGCCCCGCAGGGCGGACTCGAGGCCCTTTGGGCGGAGTCGACCCGCGAAGTCGTCGCTACGCCAGCCGCCCCGGGCAAGGCCGTCGCCGGCGCCGCCGTCCAGCCGTGCGTCTCGTGCGGCCTGTCACTGTCCGCCACTGCCCGGTTCTGCCGGCGCTGCGGGAGTGCCCAGGGCGGCTGACCCGGTCGGCGGCACCCCTTCCTCTCGAACGCGAACCCAGGCCGCCCCGTAGAGCAGCGCCTGGAACGAAAAGGCAAGCCAGGCCAGGGCGATGAAAGCGGACGCCAGCGACCCGGCGAGCGCGGCGACGCCGACCAGGCGCGGGACCAGGAAGGTGAAGATCTGGGTCAGGATGATGATCGCGATGCCGACGACGGCTGCCGGGATGAACGCTGCGCGCCGGCCTGGGACCTTCGGTGGCAGGGCACGATAGACGATGTACGTCGCCCCGACCGCCATCACGCACAGGAATGGGAACGAGCCGGCGATGGCCGCCAGGGACGACGCCAACGGGATGTCGACCTCGGTCGCGCTGTCGAGGGCGGTCGCGAGCGTGCCGACGACGATGAAGCCGACGATGACCACCGCCAGGATCCCAACGACAGCGAAGCCCCGCGCGGTCCGCCGAACGATGTCACGCTCCGGGCTGTCGGCGAAGATCCGGGCGAAGGCGATATCGAGGGCGCCGTACAGCTGGCTGACCGTCCAGATGAGCCCGATGACTCCGATGATCGACACGGCGACGGCGCCCTGGGTCATCGCATCGAGTGCGCCCTCGATGATGTCTTCGAGTGGCGGGAAGGCCTCGATCAGGGCGTCACTGACGCTGTCCCGGATGGCCGTGTCACCGGCGATCAAGCCCGCCAGTCCGAGGACGACGAGGGTCGTCGGGATCGCCGCGAAGAGCGAGGAGAATGCCAGGCCATTGGCCAGCAATCCGCCCGCGGCGTGGCCATAGATATCCATGACGGCGCGAACCCGGGCGACCCGGGGCTCATCGAGGACGCGCGCTAGGATCGTCGTCGGGTCCATCGATGGCCCCGGATCAGCCGCCCAGGTCCTCGAACAAGACCGGCTGGACGTCCTCGGCCCTGACCCGCCGGGGTGCAGCGACGAGCGCCCGGACCTCGCCGCGTCGCACGAACCGTCGCCCGCCGAGCTTGATGGTCTGGAGCCGACCGGCACGCGCCCAGCCACCGATCGTGGCCGGCGTGAACTGGATGTTCGCCGCGGCCAGGATCGCCGAGGCCTCGGCCAGCGTGATCCAGTCGGATGCGGCCACCATCGGGGTCAGTCCGTCTTCTTCGCGGCGCCGGCTTCGGCCGGCTTGGCCGGTGACGGGGCAGGGGCATCCTTCGCGGCGTCCGCGTTGCCCTCAGACTTGGCGCTCCCCTCCCCCGTTGGCGGTGCGTCGCCGGCCGCCTTGGACGCGGCCGAAGTCGCGCTGGTGCGCCGTTCCTTCTTCGCCCAGCCCGAACCCCGGTAATGGACCGCCGCCGCGCTGATCGCCTTGCGGATCGGGCCCTTGCCGCACAGCGGGCAGGACGTCGGTCGATCGGCGTGGACGCCGTGGATGACCTCGAAGCGTCGGCCGCACGCGGCACAGTCGTAGTCGTAGACGGGCATCGGCGCGGGTCGAACCTCAGCCGCGGAGCAGGCGCATACCGCACTTCGGGCAGTAGAACGCACGCTCGTGGGCGGACGCGAACCCGCAGTGCGCACAGACGAGCCCGCCACGGCCCGCGGCCGGGACCGGGCGCTCGATGTTGGTGAGCCCCAGCGCGTACTGGCTGGCGAGGATGTTGCCAAGGATCCCGCCGAGGAGCTTGGCCCCGATCCGGTCCGTGTCGCCCCGCACGCCCTTCCCGCCCCAGCCGACGACGGCGCGGCAGATCATGTCGCCTGTCGCCTCGTCCCAGTGCGCCGCGACGCCGCCCACCACCGCGTTGTATTCCGGGTAGCCGGACGTGTCGACCTCGCCATCGAGCAGGGAGCAGGCGAAGGTGTCGAAGGCCAGGTCGAGCGCGTCGATCGACTCGAGGACGACCAGGGCATGGCGCGTGATCGGCGAGTGGACGTGGTGGGCGTTGAGCCACTGCATCGCCTCGGAGGGGCTGACGATCGTCGGCGTTGCCTGGCTGAATTCGATCGGCAACGGTTCGACGACCTCGATCTCCGCCCTGGCGAGACCGACCAGCATCGTCGGCAGCTCCGCGACGGCGGCCGGCCCGGCCTTCAGCCGGACGCCCTCGCTGCTCTTGCCCGCGTAGTACAGCTTGAGCTGGTGATCCTGGGCGACGACCTCTTCAGGAAGCGCCCCGGACCCGCCGGGCCCGGCCCCGGACGCTGGTGCGCCGGACTCCGAGCTGCCCTTTCGCTTCAGGAATTCAAGCGGCACGTGGTGCTCCCGGACGTGGATGACATGGATCGGGGGTCATGGTAGCAGGGGCGGTACCGAGGTTGGTCAGCGCGCGAGGCGATCTCGCAGCGTCGCCACCTGTTCGGCGAGTTGGGCCTCCCGGGCACGGGCGCCTTCGACGACCGCGGCCGGGGCCTTTGCGACGAAGTCGTCGTTCGCGAGGCGCGCACGAGCGGCCGCCAGCCATCGCTCCGCCTCGGCGAGATCGCCCTCGAGGCGCTCGCGTTCGAGGGCCGCCGCGGCGGCAAGCGGCTCGGCAAGTCGGAGCGCGACCTCGACCTCGCCCGCGTCGATGATGACCGCCAGGTCCCCGGATCGCGTCGCCGCGGAGAGTGCCTCGGAGGTCAGCTCGCGATGGAGCGGGCGGGTCCTGGCCAGGCGCTCGATCGCGGGGCGGACCGCCTCGAAGGTCGGTCCCAACTGCGGCGGGACGTAGATGAACGCCTCGAGCCGATCGGCGGCGGGCACGTTCGCCGACGACCGGGCGTTCCGGATCTCTGTGACGAGGTCGATCAGGACCGCGACCTCGCGTTCGGCATCAAGGTCGCGTTCCCCTGCCCCGGGCCAGCGGGCCACGATCAGTAGCTCCGGGTCGATCGCGCGGTGGGGCAAGGCGGCCCATAGGGCCTCGGTGACGAACGGCATCACCGGATGGAGCAAGCGAAGATACGTGTCGAGGACCTCGACCAGGGTCCACCACGTCGCGGCATGGGCCTCGGCCCCGAGCCGCTCATCCGTCAGCCGGACCTTCGCGAACTCGAGACCCCAGTCGCAGAACTCGCTCCAGATCGCGTCATACACGAGGCGGGTCACCTCACCGAAGGCGAGCCCGACCATCGCGGCATCGACCGCCGCGGTCGTGGCGGCAGCGCGCGACAACAGCCACCGTTCGACCGGGCCGAGATGCGCGGGATCGGGCAGTCGGCGCTCCGTGTCGGCCGCGATCGAGCCCGGCCGCGCGCCGACGACGAACCGGGTCGCATTCCAGAGCTTGTTGGCGAAGTTTCGGGCGTGTTCCAGCTTCGTGGCGCCGAACCGCTGGTCGTTGCCCGGCGTGGCGCCGTGGATGACCGCGAAGCGGAGGGCGTCGGCGCCCGACTCGTCGATGACCCCGAGGGGATCGACGACGTTGCCCTTCGTCTTCGACATCTTCCGGCCGGCCGGGTCGCGGATGAGTCCCGACAGGTAGACGGTGTGGAACGGCTCCGTCCCGGTCAGTTCGATGCCGAGCATCATCATCCGGGCGACCCAGAAGAAGATGATGTCGTAGCCGGTCTCCATCACCGAGGTCGGGTAGTAGGTCGCCAGATCCGACGTCTCGTCGGGCCAGCCGAGGGTCGACCACGGCCACAGCCCGGAGCTGAACCAGGTGTCGAAGATGTCGGGATCCTGGGTGAGGTCCCCGGGTGGGCGGCCACAGACGCTGCACGCCGCCGGCCCGGCTTCGGCCGAGGTGACCGTCACGTGCCCGTCCGGGCAGTACCAGGCCGGGATCCGATGGCCCCACCACAGCTGGCGCGAGACATTCCAGTCGCGGATCGTCGTCAGCCAGTGCTCCCAGGTCTTCTCGAACCGCTCGGGCAGGATCCTCGTCCGCCCGGCGCGGGTCGCGTCGAGGGCCCGCGTCGCCAGCGGCCCGGTCCGGATGAACCACTGGGTCTTGAGACGCGGCTCGACCACGTCGTCGCTGCGCTGGCAACGCCCGATGACCATCTCGTGCGGGGCGCTCCCGACCAGGTCACCGCGCGTCGCGAGGTCGCGCACGACGGCCGCCCGGGCCTCGTAGCGATCGAGCCCGTCGTACGGCGTCCCGCTGCCGGCGACGGTCGCGTCGTCGGCCAGGATCGTCGGTGCCGGGAGGCCGTGTCGCAGCCCGGTCGCGTGGTCGTCGTGGTCGTGCGCCGGGGTGATCTTGACCGCGCCGGTCCCGAACCCCCGGTCGACGACCGGATCGGCGATGACCGGGACGTCGCGCTCGACGAACGGGATCCGGACCGTCCGTCCGACGAGCGCGCGATACCGCTCGTCGTCAGGGTGGACGGCGACAGCCGTGTCGCCGAGGATCGTCTCCGGCCGGGTCGTAGCGACGCTGACCGTGGCGTCCGGATCGGGCTCCCCGGTCGCCGGGTCGATGAGGTGGTAGCGGACCGTCCAGAGCGTCCCGGTCTCGGGTGTCGCCAAGACTTCGAGGTCGCTCACGCTGGTCCGGCAGCCCGGGCACCAGTTGACGAGGGCCTCGGTCCGGTAGGCCAGGTCGGCCTCGAACAGTCGCTCGAAGGCGACCCGGACGGCCTTCGCCGAGCCGTCGTCCATCGTGTACCGGAGGCGGCCCCAGTCGGCCGAGGCACCGACCCGCCGTTGCTGCGCCAGCATGAGCTCGCGGGTCGTCGCGACGAACGCCCGCATCCGCTCGAGATACCGATCGCGACCGAGCGACTGGCGGCTTTCGCCCTCCTTGGCCAGGATCCCGTCGAGGACGAACTGGGCTGCGATCGAGGCGTGGTCGAGGCCGGGCAGGAACAGCGCCCGGTGACCGCGCATCCGGGCGTGCCGGATCATCAGGTCCTCGACCGCGGTCCGCTGGGCGTGGCCGAGATGGAGCGAACCGGTGATGTTCGGCGGCGGCTGGATGATCGTGAACGGCGGCAGGTCCGGATCGGCGGTCGAACCCGCGCCGTCCGGGGCGAACACGTCCGCAGCGAGCCAGCGCTCGTAGATCGCGCCCTCGACATCGTGCGGCGTATAGGCCTTCGGCAGATCCGCCATCGAACCCCTCGAACACGGAACGGCCCGCTCGTCCAGCGGACGAACGGGTCGTGGTACCACCTGCTGGTTCGGCATCCGGGGGTTTTCGGCTCGGTCATCCCGATCCGTCGGCCAAATCCGCCTCCGGCGCCCTCTCGACGCGCTATCGGGCGTCTCCCGTCACGGCTCGCGAGCGACCTTTGCGACGTCGGTCCCGCGCGGCTCGCACCATCCCGCGCTCGCTTCGGGCCGTCCCGTCGCTACTCTTCCCGGTCCCTGCCGTGAGGCCGCGAGTGTAGCACGGCTGATTCCGGGTTCCGGTGACCCCACACCGGATGCCCGATGCGGGCCGAGCGGCTAAGCTCCGGTCGATGGCCCGTCCTCACGGCGGGCAACCGAGTGAGGAGATCGCACGATGGCCAAGTTCATGGATGTCCACGATGGGTTCTTCGGCGTGACTGCGGATCAGCTCCGCGAGGCGCACGATGCCGACCTGGCCATCGAGAATGAAGAGGGTGTCCATTTCGAGCGCGCCTGGCTGGACCCGGAGGCCGGCAAGGTCTTCTGCCTCGCGACCGGTCCGTCCAAGGAGGCGGTCATGCGCATCCACGAGCGCGCCGGCCATCCCACACCCGAGGTCTATGAACTGACCGTCGAGGTCTGACGCCGACGAATGACGGCCGGGAGGGCTACGCCGTTTCGCCGCGTTCGGCGAGCCACTCCTGGTAGTTGGTCTCGTCGACGCCGTCGTCGACGTCCGACTTGGTCAGCAACAGCGGGAGCCGGCCCGAGCGGATCGTCTCCTCGGTGATGATGCATTTGCGGATGTCGGTCCGGTCGGGGATGTCGTACATCACCTCGAGCAGCGACTCCTCGACGATCGAGCGCAGGGCGCGCGCACCGGTCTTCCGATCGAGCGCGACCTCCGCAGCGGCCTTCAGCGCGCCCGGTGTGAAGGCCAGCTCCACCTTGTCGAGCGACAGGAACTTCTCGAACTGACGGGTGACGGCGTTCTTCGGCTCGGTCAGGACGCGGACCAGGTCCTCGGCCGACAGGGCGGACAGCGTGACCATGACCGGCAGACGGCCGATGAACTCCGGGATCAGCCCGAACTTCAGGAGGTCCTCGGGCATCACCCGCTCGAGGACGCGGCCGCGCTCGACCGCGCTCATCGCCGACTCCGACCCGAAGCCGATCGACCGCCGGCCCACCCGCTCCTCGACGATCTTCTCGAGCCCGTCAAAAGCGCCCCCGCAGATGAACAGGACGTTGGTCGTGTCGATCTGGATGAAGTCCTGGTGCGGGTGCTTGCGGCCACCCTGCGGCGGGACATTGGCGACCGTCCCCTCGAGGATCTTGAGGAGCGCCTGCTGGACGCCTTCGCCCGACACGTCCCGGGTGATCGACGGGTTGTCCGCCTTGCGCGCGATCTTGTCGATCTCGTCGATATAGATGATCCCGCGCTGCGCGCGAGCCACGTCGAAGTCGGCGGCCTGGATCAGGCGCAGGAGGATGTTCTCGACATCCTCGCCGACGTAGCCCGCCTCTGTCAGCGAGGTGGCATCGGCGATACAGAACGGCACATCGAGGACACGCGCCAGGGTCTGGGCCAGCAGGGTCTTGCCCGAACCGGTCGGCCCGACCAGCAGGACGTTCGACTTCTGGAGCTCGACCTCATCGACCTGGTGGCCGGCATTGACCCGCTTGTAGTGGTTGTAGACGGCGACCGAGAGGACCTTCTTGGCCCGCTCCTGGCTGATGACGTACTGGTCGAGAGCGTCCTTGATCTGGTGCGGGTTCGGGAGCTTCGTGCTGGAGCTCTTCGGGCGCGGGGTTTCGAGGAGCTCCTCCTCGATGATCTCCTGGCACAGGTTGATGCACTCGTCGCAGATGTAGACGCCCTGGCCCGCGATGAGCTTACGGACCTGTTCCTGGCTCTTCCCGCAGAAGGAGCACCGGTACGGGACCTTCGGTCCCTTCGTGCTGCTGCCCGACGATGTCACGTGCCCTGTCCCCGACCCTACTGGTCCTTGGTCTTCTTTGGCGATTCGCTTGCCTCGGTCGCGTCAGCGGCCTCGGCAGCCTTCGATCCTTCGCCGCCGGCCAACCCGGCGTCGTGGGCCTGCGCGATCAGGGAACTGCTCTCGACCGCGTAGACCGCGTCGATGATGCCATAGTCCCTGGCCTCTTCGGGGGCCATGAAATAGTCCCGGTCCGTGTCGTGGACGATCTTGTCGAGCGGCTGGCCCGTGTGGCGCGCCAGGATCTCGTGGTTGCGCTGGACGAGGTACTCCCATTCCTTCATCTGGATGATCGCGTCCGGGGCATTGCCGCGGAAGCCACCCGAACCCTGGTGGATCATCACCCGGCTGTTCGGCAGAGCGTAGCGCTTGCCCTTCGCCCCGGCTGCCAGGAGGACCGCCGCCATGGAGGCCGCCATGCCGATGCAGATCGTGCTGACCGGCGCGCGGAGGTACTGCATCGTGTCGTAGATGGCCAGCCCCGAGGTCACCTGGCCGCCCGGCGAGTTGATGTACAGGCTGATGTCCTTCTCCGGATCCTCGGACTCGAGGAAGAGGAGCTGGGCGATGACCAGGTTGGCCAGGTGGTCCTCGATGGCGTCGCCGAGGAAGATGATCCGCTCGCGCAGCAGGCGCGAGTAGATGTCGTAAGCGCGCTCCCCCCGACTGGAGGATTCGATGACCATGGGGACGAGCATCTTGGGACTCCCTGGTTCAGCGGTCACGAGTCATGCGGATCAGCCGGCGGCGGTGGGGACATCTTCGAGGATGGAGCCGGGGTCCGTCGCCCCGATCGCGGCGTTGGCAGCGGCCTGCCCCCCGTCGACCGCGGAGGTCGGGCCGTCTTCGCGTGCGGCAGCGGGCCGTGGTCCGGATGGGCGGCCAGCCACTCGTCGACGAGGCCCTCGACCACGCGACTGCGGCGCAGCGTGCTGCGGATGTAGGCGCGGCCGCGCTCCGAGTCGAAGTAGGCCTGCAGCCGGGCGTCGTCCGGGTAGCGCTCGCGCCCGCGGGCGACCTCCGCCTCGACCTCGAGGTCGGGGACCGTCACGCCTTCGACTTCGGCGACCTTCGAGAGGACGAGCAGGGTCCGGACTCGCTTCTCGGCACCCGGCCGGAACTCGGCGTGCATGTCGGCATCGGTCTTGTCGACGGCCTTGAGGTAGGCCTCCTCGGTGATGCCCTGGCGCGCGAGCGTGCCGCGGAACTCGTCGTGCATCACCTCGACCTCCTGGTCGACGAGGATCTCCGGCAAGTCGAGGGTGGCATTGGCGACGGCGTACTCGATGATCCGGTCGGCGAACCCGTGACGCGCCCGGTCGAGGGCGTTGCGCTCGAGACGAGCCTTGATGTCCGCGCGCAAGCGCTTCGAGATCGGCGAAGTCGCCGAGCGTACTGCAGGAAGTCGGCGTCCAGCTCGGGCAGGACCTTCTCGCGCAGTTCGCGCAACTGGACCTCGAAGTGGGCGGCCGCACCCGGCCAGTTCGGTCTCCGGATAATCCTCGGGGAAGGTGATGTCGAACTCGGTCCCCTCACCGACCCGGAGCCCCACCAGGTTGGCCTCGAATCCCGGGATCAGGCGCTCCTGGCCGAGGATCAGCGGCATCCGCTCCGAGCTGCCGCCCTCGAACGGGACCCCGTCGCGCGACCCGCTGAACGAGATCACGGCGTAGTCCCCGTCCTTCGCGCCGCGATCCTCCACGGCGGCGAGCGTTGCGTTCTGGTCGCGCAGCTCTTCGAGCACCTGCGACACGCGCGCGTCGTCGATGGCTTCGACCTCGGGATTGAAATTGAAATGCTTGTAGTCGCCGAGGACGACCTCCGGACGGACCTGGACGGTCGCCTTGAAGACGAGCGGTTCGCCCTCGACGGCGGTAACGATCTCGACCTCGGGGTTGGTCAGCGGGAGGAGATCCTGCTCGAGGACCGCCTCGCGATACGCGTCGCTGACGAGGTGCTCGACGGCTTCGTCGAGCACGACGCCGTCACCGAGGTGTCGCTCCAGGACCGAGCGCGGCGCCTTTCCCGGGCGGAATCCCGGGACCCGTGTCCGGCGCGACAGGGCGCGCACGGCGGCATCGATGGCGCGGCTGAGACGCTCCGGTGGGAGCTCGACTTCGAGCAGGACCGTGGAGTTCGGTCCGGGCGTGGTGGTGGTCGGCATCGCCGGGGAAGTATAGGGCGAGGGCCGGACGCGGGCCGGACGAGGGCCGGGCGCAGGCCGGACGTGGCGAGCCAGCCACCACGCACTGGTAGGCGAGAGAGGGGTCGAACCTCCACGCCGCTCACGCGGCACCGGCTCCTAAGGCCGGCGCGTCTGCCATTCCGCCACTCGCCCGCCCCGAAGTCTAGCGCGGGTCAGGTGCCGGTCTTGTCCTTTGCGTCGTCGACGGCTGCGTCGACGGTCGTCGGCAACGGCACGGCGGCGGCGGCGGACGAGTCGACCCCTCCGGTTTGCCGGGCGACTCGCTCGCGGATCTGGGCGATACGGGCCTGGAAGCCCTCGTCGTCGGTGCGGAAGATCCAGCCGGCGGTCGCCTTGGTCGCCGCCGACAGCAGCGGCCGGGCGACCGTCAGGACGAGCAGGGTGCGCAGTTGGGCGCGATCGCGCTGTGCCTGCTTGGCGTAGGCCGCGAAATCCCGCTCGAGCGCGCCGCGCACGGCGGCGCCGTCGTCGCCGAGTTCACGAAGCGCTCGCTCGACCTGGTCGGGAAGCAACGACGCGGGCAACGGCTCGGGCGCCCCGGTGACCGCTCGTTTCGCCCGCCGGAAGATGCGCCGCGGTCCGCCGAGCGCGAGGAACCCGACGCCGCCGACGATGGCGGCGGTCTTGCCCGGGCTGCGCCGGATCTTGGCGGGCACGTCGACCGCGGCCCGGGCAGAGGCCTCGAGCACTTCGAGCTCCTCGCCCAGGGCGGCGCGCGCCTCTAGGACCCGAAGCCGGGCGGCATCCGTTTCTGCAGCCACTCGAGCGTCTCCTTGCCGGTTTCGATGGACTGGACAGGATAGAAGCGGTTCTTGAGGGCCTCCACATCGACCCCGGTCCTGGCGACATCGGCGGCCATGAACGCCATCCAGGCGACGTAGCCGACGGTGACCCCGATCGCAGCGCCGACCTGCGGCCCGAAGGTGATGGCCGTGAACGCGCCGAACAGGACCGCGGCGGCCAGGGCACCCAGCGTTGCGAGCGCACCGTCACGCCCGTGGACGGCGGACGCCGCGACGGCACCGACGATGATCCCACCGATCAGGACGCCGCTCACGGTCCCGATCCACGCAGGGCTGACGACGGCCAGGATCGCGCCGACGATCACGCCGGCGACCAAGCCGAGGACCACCATCCCGACGCGCCGACCAGTCGTCTCAAGGGGGCTCGCCAGTGCCCACAGGAGGCCCACGACGGCCCCGACGACGAGCCACACGAGCACGACCAGCACGCTCCCGACGTCCGGGAGGACGCGGCCGGCCAGGCCGATCCCGATCGCGATCGAGAGCACGAGCGCCACGAGCAGGGCGATCGACCCACCCACCTGGCGGAGTCGATACGCCATCGCAGCGCCAGAGAGCGCGCCGATCAGCCCCCAGATCACCACCGCGACGGCAAGCGGGCGCACGCCGGGTTCGACCGGAAGCGCGGTGGTCTCGCCGATCGCCGCGTACAGGCGGTTCGGCAGGTCGAGGCCGAAGATGAGGCCGACCACGATCCCGACGATGATCGCGAACACCAGCGACCTGACGATGCGGACGCCGGAGATGCCGACCGCGACAAGGAGCGCCGCCATCCCGATCGACAGGAACGCCTCGACGCCATGGACGACCCCCCAGCCCATCGACCCGAAGATCCACTCGCCGAGCCATAGGGCGGCGCCGATAACGAGCAGGAAGACCGCGAAGACGACCAGCACGAACGCGAAGGCGCCCAGCGCGGCAAGCAGGCCGACCTGGCGACCGATCGCCGAGGCTTCCGCCTTGGCCAGGTCGACGTGGGCGACGACCAGCGCCATCGCGGCATCCCGGGTCGCGCTGAACTGTGCGCGCAGCCCGGGCGGCGGCTTGCGCGGGCCCCGCGGCCTTGGCGGCGGCGGGGGCGGGGGCGGGGCATCAGGGGCGGTGGGATCGTCCAGCGGTAGGGCTCCGGCTGTGGATCGGACGCAAGGTCGGGCGATGATACTAACGCGTTCGTGATGCGCAACCACCCCGGGAACGGCGCGGTACGCTGCGATGGATGGCCCACGACGGATCCCGCCGACTGCTGACCGCCGAGCTGCTGAGCATCGGCAGCGAGCTGACGGTCGGTGAGACACGCGACACGAATGCCGGCGAACTGGCCCGTTCGCTGACGGAGATGGGCGTTCGCGTGACCCGGCTCACGGCGCTACCCGACGATCTTGCGACCGTGACCGACGCCTTCCGCGCCGGTCTCGCCCGCGTCGACCTGATCGTCTCGACCGGCGGGCTGGGTCCGACCCCCGACGACCTCACCCGCGAGTCGATCGCCGCGGCCGTCGGCGAGACGCCTGCCATCGATGCCGAACTGGAGGCGTGGCTGCGCGAGCTCTGGCAGCGGCGCGGGATGCCGTTCCTCGACCTCAACCTGAAGCAGGCGTGGCTCCTCCCGTCCGCCGTTGCCCTCCCCAACCCGAACGGCACGGCGCCGGGCTGGTTCGTCCGGCGGCCCGACGGCAGGGTCGTGATCGCCCTGCCGGGTCCGCCGCGCGAGATGCGGCCGATGTGGGCAGACCACGCGACCCCCCTCCTCCGCTCCGCGGGACTCGGGGCGGATGTCGCGTCGCGAACCTATCGCCTGACGGGGATCGGTGAGTCGCAGGTCGCCGACACGCTGGGCGAGGCGCTGCTGCGGGCGCCGAACCCTATCGTCGCTACGTACGCCCGGGTCGAGGCCGTCGACGTCAGGATCTCGGCCGTGGGCGACGGGATCCGATCGGCCGAGACGATGGTCGATGCGGCGGCGGCGACCGTGCTGGAACGGCTGGCCGATCATGTCTGGGCGACCGGCGAGACGACCTGGAGCCAGGCCATCGGCACGGCGCTGGAGGCCCGTGGCTGGACGTTGGGCGTGGTCGAGATCGGGACCGGAGGAAGCGTGAGCACCCTTCTCGGCGACGTCCCGTGGCTCCGCTTCGACGAGGCGCTCGCGGCCGATGCACCGGCGGCGACAGCCCACCCCGGCGGCCTGGACGACGGGGCCGATGACGCGGTCGAGGACGACCTGCCGCCCGTTGCGGCGCGGGCTCGCGAGCTCGGTGGCGCTGAAGTCGGTCTGGCGGTCCGGGCCCGGCCGCGGGCCGGCGACACCGCCGTTTCGATCGCGATCTCGACGCCGATCGCCGAGCGACGGGTGCGGCGCATCGTCTTCCTGGGTGGTCATATGGGCCGCTCTCGCGCTGCCCTCGCCGCCGCGTCGGTCCTTCTCGAGACCGTGCGGGACGCGCCCGAAGGATGACGGAGGGCGACATTCGGCGACCGCTACGATGTCCGGGTGCCTGCCGAGCCGTCACGCCGGCTTCGTCTGACCGTGCTCGGCTGCAGCACGGCGGTCCCGCACGCCGCGTGGCCGGCCGCCGGGTTCCTGGTCGAGTGGGAAGCGACCGCGCTGCTCCTCGACGTCGGCCAGGGGGTCGTTCGTCGCCTGCAGCGCGTGCGCGACCCGCGCGGGCTGGCGGGCGTCATCGTCGGTCACATGCATGCCGACCACTACATCGACCTGGCCGCGCTGCGCTACCTGTTCCCGTGGGCCGGGTCGGTCGATCCGCGCCTGCCGGTCCACCTGCCGCCCGGCGGCCGGGCGCGGATTGGACGCGTTGGCCGTGGCGATCTCGGAGCGTGGCCGGCTTCTTTGACGATGCATTCGCGGTCGACGAGTACGACCCCGACCGGGCGCTCGCGGTCGGTCCGCTGACGGTGCGCTTCATCCGTGGTCGTCACTACGTCCCCGCCTGGGGCCTCTCGGTGGAGAGCCCCGACGGCGCCCGCCTCGTCTACACCGGCGACACGGGGCCGAGCGACGCGGTCGTCGACTTCGCGCGCGGCGCCGACCTCCTGCTCGTGGAAAGCGCGCTGCTGCGCGCGGCCGACGACGATCCCGAACGTGGCCATCTGACCGTCGACGAGGCGATCGAACTGGCGCGGCGCGCCGACGCCCGCGACACCCTGATCGTCCACTACGGACCGGATCGGCAGGCCGAGCTCGCAGTCGGCGTGCGAGGCCGCAAGCCCGTGGATCCGCCCTGCCGTGGCGGGACTGGTCCGGACGATCACCGCGGGGACGCCCGCCTAGCGAACTCGGCGTCAGGAGATGGTCAGCACCGGTTGCGCGGCGGCCCGCGCCGCACGCACGCTCATCCTCGCCGCGATGACCTGGGCGATGGCGGTCAGTGCCAGGGCCGCTGGACCCGGTTCGCGCTGGGCGACCGCCGGGACACCGACGTCGCCGCCCTGGCGAACGGTGATGTCGAGTGGCACGCCGCCGAGGTACTCGAGATCGTGGGCGGCCGCGAATCGCTCGCCGCCGCCGCGCCCGAAGATCTCGGTCACCTCGTTGCAATGCGGGCAGACGAAGGCGGTCATGTTCTCGACGAGGCCAAGGACCGGGACACTCATCCGCTGGAACATCGCCAGCGCCTTCCCGACGTCCGCCAGCGACACCTCCTGCGGCGTGGTGACGAGGACGGCGCCGGAGATCGGGACGGCCTGGGCGAGGGTCAGCTGGGCATCGGAGGTGCCGGGCGGCAGGTCGATGACGAGGTAGTCGAGGTCGCCCCAGTCCACGTCGCGCAGGAACTGCTGGATGGCGCCACCGACGAGCGGGCCGCGCCACACGATCGGCTGGCCCTCGGGGACGAAGAACTGGATCGAGATCGCCTTGACGCCGTAGCGCTCCAGCGGCGTGATCTTGTTGTTCGGGCTGGCCTTCGGCTGGCCCTCGAGGCCGAGCATCAGCGGGATGTTCGGCCCGGTGATGTCGCCGTCGAGCAACCCGACCGACGCACCAGCCTGGGCCAGGGCGACCGCCAGGTTGACGCTGACGGTGCTCTTGCCGACCCCGCCCTTGCCCGATGCAACGGCGATGATGTTCTTGACCCCCGGGACGAGCTGCTCGGCCTGGCGCGGCTGGGAGCGACGGACCATCGCCCCCCACGTGATATCGACCTGGGTCGCCCCGATCGCGCCGAGGGCGGCGTTCGTCGTCCGCTCGATCTCGTCCTTCAGCGGGCAGGCCGGCGTCGTCAGCTCGATGGTCATCGACAGGGCGGATCCATCGATGACGACGTTCTTGACCATGTCGAGGGAGATCAGGTCGCGCCCGAGCTCGGGTTCCTGGACCGTCCGCATCGCGTCGATCACGGCGTCGTGGGTGAGGCTGGGCATCGGTGATCGGTCCCTTCAGGCACGGAACGTGGGTCTCGGCGTTCTGACGGTGGAAGCGTCGATATCGTACCCCGACCTCGCACCGTCAGCGTCCGGTCGGAACCCGGTACGCGCATTCCACGGATTCCGTCGTCACGTGGTCCCAGAACGACGAATCTCGCAGCGTCCTGCGTCATCAAGGTTGCGGCTCGTGTCCTTGACACCCACCCCCGGCGACCATATCCTCGGCCCGTCCGAGTCGCGCGTTCGTGCGACCCGTTGCGCTCGTCACCGCGGGAGTCTGATCGAACGTGGCCACGATCGACGTCAAGCTCGTGGATGTGGTCAAACGCTACGGCGAGGCCGTGGTCGTCGATCACATCAACCTCGAGGTCCAGGCCGGGGAATTCTTCACGCTCCTAGGCCCATCCGGCTGCGGCAAGACGACCACACTCCGGATGATCGGCGGCTTCGAAGCGCCGACCTCGGGGCTGATCGAACTGAAGGGCGAAGACGTCACGTGGCTGCCGCCCTACAAGCGCCACGTCAACACCGTCTTCCAGAACTACGCGCTCTTCCCCCACCTGACGATCTACGAGAACGTCGCCTTCGGCCTGCGCCGGACGCACGTCGACGACGCCGAGGTCAAGCAGCGCGTCACCGATATGCTCAAGCTCGTCGAGTTGCCCGGCTTCGAACGCCGCAAGCCGACCCAGATCTCCGGTGGACAGGCGCAGCGCATCGCCCTTGCCCGGGCGCTCATCAACCGTCCTGCCGTGCTCCTGCTCGACGAACCGCTCGGCGCCCTCGACCTGAAGCTGCGCAAGCAGATGCAGGTGGAGCTGAAGCGGATCCAGCAGGAGGTCGGGATCACGTTCATCTTCGTGACCCACGACCAGGAAGAAGCGATGACGATGTCCGATCGCATCGCGGTCATGAACCATGGGAAATACGAGCAGTTGGCCGACCCCGCCAGCCTGTACGAGCGGCCACGGACACGATTCGTCGCGGGCTTCCTCGGCGTCAGCAACCTGCTGCCGACCACGGCCGAAGGAGCCGATGGCGAGTTCGCCGTCTCGCGCCTTGCCGATGGGACCGCCGTCCGTGTCCCGGCTGCGCTGACCGAGGGCCTGGCCGCCTACGAGATCGGGGTCCGGCCGGAGAAGATCCGGCTGCTCGAGCTGCATGACCCCATCCCCGATGGTGTGAACCAGCTCGAGGGCACCGTCCGAGACGTGTCATACCTCGGCGTCTCGACGAGCTACATCATCGAGACGCGTGGCGGCGGGACGGTCAACGTCTACGAGCAGAACGTCCAGCGCGCGACCCGCGCCGAGCTCTGGGAGCCGGGCGAGTCGGTCCGCCTGGTCTGGTCGCCGACGCACACCTTCGCCGTGGAAGCCGGTGGCGAGCCGCCGCCCGACCTGCCGCTAGCCGCGGGGCTGGCAGCTGCCGGGGCACTGCCTCCGCCGCCCCCACCTGGCGTCTCGCGACGACGGTTCGTCGTCGGCGGAGCGCTCGTCGTCGCTGCCGTCGGCTTCGGGGCCTTCCTGGCATCGACCAGCGGGAGTGGCACGAAGCCGGCACCCTCGAGCAGTGCCGCGGCCGCCGCATCCTCGCCCCCGCCGCCACCGTCAGCTGCACCGTCCGCTTCCGCCGGCGCTTCTGCGAGTGCGGCCGCCACGCCGATCCCCAGCCTGCCCCCCGCGACCGGGACCCTCCGGTTCGCGAACTGGGAAGGCTACATGGACTTCGCCGAGGGCACGACCACCTCCCCGACCCTCGAGAGGTTCACCAAGGAGACCGGGATCAAGGTCAACTACGTCGAGGCAGTCGACGGCAACGAGTCGTTCTTCGCGTCGAACCTGGCCGGACCCCTCGGCGCGGGCCTCCCGACCGAGTGGGACCTCATCGTCATGTCCGACTGGATGATCGCCCGACTGGTCCGGCTGGGCTGGCTGGAGCCGTTCGATCCGATGCCCAATTTCCCGGCCAATCTCCTCGAGGTCTACCACGCTCGATCATTCGACCCGGACACCAACCTGGCGGCCCCGCTCCAGTCGGGCATGACCGGCATGATGATCGATGAGAAGAAGACCGGCCCGCAGGACTCGCTGAGCGTCCTGTTCAGCGACCAGTTCGCTGGCAAGTTGACCTATCTCGACGAGATGCGCGACACGGTCGGGCTGAGCGCCCTGGCGCTCGGGATCGATCCGGCCAAGCTCACCCAAGAGCAATTCGACACCTCCCTGGCGCAGGTCGATAAGGCCATCAAGGAAGGCTGGGTCCGCCAGGTCCTTGGCAACCAGTACACCGAATTGATGATCGGCGGCGGGGCGGTCCTCGCGATCGGCTGGTCCGGCGACCTCACCCTGATCCAACCCGGCCAGACCAAGAACCAGGACTTCAAATGGGTCCTGGCCAAGGAAGGCGGGATGCTCTGGACCGACAACATGGCGATCCCGAAGGGCACCCCGAACAAGCTCCTGGCACTGCACTGGATCAACTTCTACTACGACCCGAAGAACGCGGCGGTCATCGAGGCCTACGTCAACTACGTGTGCCCGGTCAAGGGTGCACGCGAGGTGATGTTGACACTCGACCCGGACCTGGCCAACAACCCGCTGATCTTCCCGCCGCAAGACTGGGTGGCGCGCCTCTACCAATTCCGCGACACGAACGCCCAGGAGGAGTTCCTCTGGGCCAAGGCGTTCACCAAGGCCGCAGGCCTCTAACCGCGCGATGCGCAAGGCCATCAACTTCCGGAGCGTCGCCCCGTACGCGCTGTTGGCGCCCGGCCTCCTCTGGCTCGCGATCTTCTTCGTCTACCCAGCGATCCAGATGTTCCTGGTGTCGCTGTGGACCGGCGACATCCAGGCAGGGTTCCAGCAGACATGGAACTGGGGGATCTATCCCCAGGCGATCGACGAGTACTGGCCGTGGATCGCCCGATCGATCGTCTACGGCGGTCTGGCGACGATCCTCGCGTTCGCGCTGGGCTTCCCGCTCGCCTATGCGATCGCGTTCCGTGGCGGCGCGTACAAGAACCTCCTCCTGTTCATGGTCATCGCCCCGTTCTTCACGAGCTTCCTGCTTCGGACGCTGTCCTGGAAGATCATCCTGTCGGACGACGGCATCGTGCTGGGGCCGTTCAAGGCGGTCGGCGTCATCCCGGCCGACTTCCAGTTGCTGGCCACGCCGGCGGCCGTGATCGCCGGCATCACCTATAACTTCCTGCCGTTCATGACCCTGCCCCTGTATGTCGCGCTCGAGAAGATCGATCGGCGCCTGCTCGAGGCCGCCGAGGACTTGTACGCCGGGCCATGGCGACCACGCGGCACGTTCGTAGGCGCCATCGTCGGCGGGCTGCTCGGTGTCGTGGTGGGCGTGGTCATGGACTACGGGCCCCTGGTCCTAGGTATCCCGGGCCTCATCGGCGGTGCCGTGATCGGCACATGGCTGATCAGCGAGGCGTTCATCCGGGTGACCCTTCCGCTCGCCACGCCCGGGATCTTCGCCGGCTCGCTACTGGTCTTCATCCCGGCGGTCGGCGACTACGTCAACGCCGAACTGCTCGGTAACCCGCAGTCGCTGATGATCGGCAACGTCATCCAGGCGCGCTACCTGCGGGTCACCGACTATCCGACGGCGTCCGCCCTGTCGTTCATCCTGATGGCGGCGATCCTCGTCGGGCTCCTCATCTACATCCGGCTGCTCGGCACCAAGGACCTGGTCTGATGGCGGTGATGACGGCGACCGCGCCGCCCGAGCAGGTCTCGTTCGGGACGCGGGCTCCACCGGGCCGCGGACAAGTGGCTGCTGCCGATCTATGTCGCCGGCGTCACGCTCTACCTGATCATGCCGGTGGCGGTCATGATCCTGTTCAGTTTCAACGACCCGGCCGGCCGATCGAACCTTCAGTGGGGTGAGTTCTCGATCGCGGCCTGGCTGGACCCGCTGGGACGGCCCGGCCTCCCGGAGGCCGTGCGCAACAGCCTCGTCGTGGCGTTTGTCGCGACGATCTTCGCGACGATCCTCGGCACCCTCATCGCGCTCGCCCTGGTGCGCTACGACTTCCGCGGGCGCGGCACCACCAACATCCTCATCTTCCTGCCGATGTCGACGCCGGAGATCGTGCTCGGAGCCTCGCTGCTCACGACCTTCATCGCCTCTGTCGACGTGGGGTTCATCCCGGGCGGTATCGTCTACCCGCTGAGCATCGTGACGATCATCCTGGCCCACATCATGTTCAACATCAGCTTCGTGGTGGTCACCGTGAAGGCCCGCCTGCAGGGATTCCCGCGCCACCTCGAAGAGGCGGCGATGGACCTCGGCGCCAATGAATGGGTGACGTTCTGGAAGGTGACCTTCCCGCTCATCCTGCCGGGGATCATGGCGGCGGCCCTGCTGGCGTTCAGCCTGTCGATCGACGACTACGTCATCACGAGCTTCACCGCCGGCCAGACCCAGACCTTCCCGCTGTACATCTACGGCTCGCAGTTGCGCGGCATCCCGGTCCAGGTCAATGTCATCGGCACGATCATCTTCGTGGTCGCCGTCGGGTTCGTCCTGTTGACGACGCTGTGGCAACGACGCGTCGCGGCGCAGGACTACAGGTCGAGCACCGGCGCCTGACGACCGGCACGACTCGGAGGCTGCAGCGCATGGTGGACACGGCACCGAACCCGGCCCCCACGGCCGCTCCCCTCCCCGACCACGCCGTCGTGCCGCCGGTCTGGGGCCGGATCACGAACCTCGATATCGACCGCGGCGAGGGATCGTGGCTGATCACCCGCGATGGTGAGCGCTACCTCGACTACTCGTCGGGGATCGGCGTGACCAATACCGGGCACGCCCACCCGCGGGTCGCCGCGGCGGTCGCGGCACAGGCCGCCAAGCTCCTCCACGGCCAGCAGAACATCATGTATCACGAGCCCGGGCTGCGGCTCTACGACCGCCTCCGGAACGTCCTGCCGGGCGGCCCGTGGCAGGCGTTTCTGGCCAACTCCGGGGCGGAGGCCGTCGAGGCGTCGGTCAAGCTGGCCCGGGTGGCAACCGGCCGTCCGGCCATCCTCGCCTTCCGCTACGGCTACCACGGCCGGACCGCCCAGACGATGGCCCTCACGACCGCCAAGGACGTCTACCGCGGCGCCTTCGAGCCGTTGCCGGGATCCGTCTACCACACGGCCTACCCGTACTGCTACCGGGCCGCCGGCGGCGCGCACGCGCCCGAGGCCTGCACCTGCGATTGGGAGGCCCAGCTCGACCTGACCTTCCACCAGTTCATCTACCCCGATCGCGTCGCCGCGGTCATCATCGAACCGGTCCTCGGCGAGGGCGGCTACGTCGTCCCACCACCGGGCTTCCTGCCGCGCCTGCGCGAGATCACCCGGCAGCACGGGATCCTGCTCGTGGCCGACGAGGTCCAGACCGGGTTCGGGCGGACCGGCGCGATGTTCGCGGTCCAGCACTGGAACGTCGAGCCGGACATCGTGGTCATGGCCAAGGGCATCGCCTCCGGGCTGCCGCTGTCAGGGATCCTGGCCCAGGCCGAGCTGATGGCCGCCTGGAAGCCCGGCACCCACGGCGGGACCTACGGCGGCAACGTCGTATCGTGCGCGGCCGCGAACGCGACGCTCGACGTCATCGAGGACGAGGGGCTCGTCGCCAACGCCCGCGAGCGGGGCGGCCAGTTCCTGGCCGGGCTGCGCGTCCTGGCGGCCAAGTACCGCTCGATCGGCGACGCGCGCGGCCTCGGGCTGATGGTCGCCATCGAGCTGGTCAAGCCGGGCGTCGGGGACGGGCGCACCCCGGACCCCGATCTCACCAAGCGGATCCAGGCCGAGGCCCTGGCGCGCAAGCTCATCGTCCTGACCGCCGGCACCTACGTGAACGTCGTCCGGATCATCCCGCCGCTGGTCACCACCGCCGACGAGATCGACCTCGCCCTGTCGATCCTTGACGACAGCCTGGCGGCCGCGGGGGCGTAAGAGCCCGAACCATGACGCCGGCACCGCGGGCACGACGTCACAGGCGCCACCGAGGGCCCGATCCCGGGCGCCCGGTCCATCAGCCCTTCGAGGCGAGTCCGGACGATCCGGGCCTGGTAGCGGCGCGAGATCGACTGGACGATCTGTTCGAGTCCATGGAGCACATCGAGCTGCAGATCGTCGTCGTCGACCCGCCCGATCACCGACGCCTGGCGGCCCGCGATCGCGCGAGGACCGCGGCCATCGTGGCCGGCCGGCATGCCCTCCTCGATGAGGCGACCGCCGGCGCCCGCGAGGTCGCGCTCAAGGGGTACGCCCGGGGTGGGTTCAGCGGTACGTGGGCGTTCACCGACATGGCCATCTCGATCGCGACAGCCGACGATCGGATGGCCGCAGCTGCCGCGCTCGAGGAGGCCGCCATGGCCGCCGTCGTCGAGGACCTGGTCGATGCCGAGACGATCCGGATCCTGCGGACGACCTCGGATCGGCTCGCGGACATGACCGGGCTACCGCCACCTGGCTCTCTGTCGGGTGTCGCGTCGGGAGCCTGGTCCCTGCCAAGGCCGGTCGGGATCGTGCTGGTCGCGTTCCTGATCCTGTTCATCCTCGCGATCGCGAACGCCGCTGTGCCGCGCGCAGTGTGATCGGCCGGGCGGCGGCCATGGCTGCGATCCGTGCCTGAACCCGACGAACGCATCAAGAGGGCCCCGGACCCATACCGCGCCGGCCGCGGTCGGGCGTGGCGCTGGTCGCGGCCGATCGCCGTGCTACTGCTCGCGCTGCCCGTCATCAGCCTTGTGGTCGGCGGACTCGTGTACAACCCGGCCTTGCTCTTCGTCTTGATCCCCATCGTGATCATGATCGTCATCTTTCGTAGGCTGGTGCGCTGGCGAGGGGGGCGCAGCGGATGACCATCGCCACGTGTGGATCGGGTTGCACCAAGGGTCATCCCGGATCCGTGCCAGACACGAACGGCGCTGGTGGTCGGCGAGCTTCGGGCGGGCGTCGATCGGACGACGCTCGACTACCGAGCGCGACCGAGTAGATGGCAGGGCCTCTTCCCGCATGCGCTGTCGGGCGAGTCGGCCGACCACGAGCGTTGGTCGTATCCGGCGGGAGTCGGTCGACCGGACGTCGCGGCTGCGGACGCCGCCCGGGTCATCTACGGGTCCGATCAGCCTACCGCGCGAGCAATCCACGTCGGATGGTCTCGTGGAGGCTCCCGTTCGTCACGAGGAATGTGCCGGAATCGATTGCGCGGCGACCTTCGACGTCGGTCGCGCTTCCTCCGGCCTCCTCGACCAGGAGCATCGGCGCTGCCGCATCCCACGCCTTCAGTCCGACCTCGAGCATCGCCTCGGCGGCTCCCTCCGCGACCAGGGCATAGCCCCAGAAGTCCCCGAACCCCCGCTCGCGCCACGCCTCGCGCAGGACGGCCGCGAAGCCCGGCGCGCGACCGGACGCGGCGATGTCGCGCCCCGAGCCATACAGGACCTGGGCGTCGGCCATGCGGGTCACGCCAGAGACATGGATCCGACGCGGCGCCACTCCGCGATTCCGGGCCCAGGCGCCACCGGCGCGCCAGGCCCACCAGCGCTCATCGAGCGCGGGTGCGGACAGGACGGCCGCCTGAAGCTCGCCGTCGCGCTCGACAGCGAGCAGGGTCCCGAACAGCGGCACGCCGCGGATGAAGTTGTGGGTGCCGTCGATGGGGTCGATGTACCAGCGGACCGGGGCGTCGCCCGCCTCGGTGCCGTACTCCTCGCCGACCAGGCCGTGGTCGGGGAAGGCCGCTGACAGGCGTTCGCGGATCATCCGCTCGATGGCCGTGTCGGCCTGGGTCACGAACGAACGATCGGGCTTCGTGTCGATCTGGAGGTCGCGCCGGAAATGGCTTCGGGCGATGACGTCGGCCTCGTCGCAGGCCGCCAGTGCGACGTCCAGCCAGCCTCGCAGCTCGGCGTCGCTCCCGCGCCGGAATGAGGCGGACCAGTCGGTCCCGAATGCCGGTGCGCCGCTCAGGACCGGATCCTCGCGTTGTCCGGGTCGTACAGGGGCTCGCGGGCGACCTCGAAGCCGATCCACTCGCCGAAGACCTCGACCTCCCCGCGCGTCGCGATCGCGGCGCGGGCCGCCGGCAGGTACGCGTACGCGATGGACCGCTCCACCGCGAAGCCGTAGCCACCCGAGGTCACCCGGCCTACGATCTCGCCGTCGACCCGGACGGGTTCGTTGCCGAGACAGACCGAGCGAGGGTCGTCGAGGACGAGGCAGCGCAGTCGCTTGCCCGGACCGGCGGCCTTCGCGGCGACCAGCGCGTCGCGCCCGATGAAAGCCGGCGCCTTGTCGAGTGCGACCGCGAACCCGAGCCCGGCCTCGTAGGGGGTCTCGTCGGGGGTGATGTCGCTCGACCAGACGCGATAGCCCTTCTCCAGTCGGAGTGCGTCGATCGCCCGGTAGCCGGCAGCGACCATCCCGTGGGGCGTCCCCGCCGCCCACAGCGTCCGCCACAGGGCGAGCCCGAACTCGGTGGGCGCGTACAGCTCCCAGCCGAGCTCCCCGACATAGGTCACCCGCAACGCGAAGACCGGGGCCGATCCGACGGTGATCGCGCGCGCGGTGAGGTACGGGAACCCGGCGTCCGAGATGTCGTCGCGGGTGACCGAACCCAGGATGTCGCGGGCCCGCGGCCCCCACAGCCCGAAGCAGACGCGGCTTGAGGTCAGGTCGTTGACGAGGACGCTCGCCGTCGTCGGGCAGATGCTTGCGCAGCCAGCCGAGGTCGTGCTGTCCGACCGCGGTCCCGGTGATCAGCAGGTAGCGGTCGGCGGCGACCCGGGTGACGGTCAGGTCGCACTCGATCCCGCCGCGCTGGTTGAGGAGCTGGGTGTAGACCACGCGCCCGACCGCGACATCGACCTCGTTCGCGCACAGGTGACCCAGGAAGGCGACGGCGCCCGGCCCGACCACCTCGAGCTTGGCGAACGAGGTCTCGTCGAACAGGCCGGCGGCCTGTCGGGTCGCGAGGGCCTCCGCGCCGATCGCCGGCGACCAGTGCATCCCAGCCCAGCCGCGCGGTCGGAGCCCCTCGTCGCCGGCGGGCGCGTTCGACTCGAACCAGTTCGGGCGCTCCCAGCCGGACTTCTCGCCGAAGGACGCCCCGAGATCGTGCAGCAGGTCGTAGGTCGGCGAGGTCCGCAGCGGCCGGCCCGCCTGCCGCTCCTCGTTCGGGTAGTGGATGTCGTAGTAGGTCGCGTAGACCTCGGTCGTCCGGGCGAGCGTGTAGGCCTGGCTCCGATAGGCCGGCCCGAACCGACGGATGTCCATCTTCCACAGGTCGAGTTCGGGCTCACCCTCGACGATCCAGGTGGCCATCTGTCGCCCGATCCCACCGGCGCCGGCGATCCCGTGGGCGCAGAACCCGGCGGCGACGAAGAAGCCGCGCACCTCGGACTCACCGAGGATGAACTCGTTGTCCGGGGTGAACCCCTCCGGCCCGTTGATCATCCGGTTGATGCCGGCATCGGCGATGGCGGGCACCCGCCGGACGGCCCCGGCCATGATCTCCTCGAAGCGCGGCCAATCGGGTGCCAGCAGCTTGCCATTGAAGTCGGGCGGGATCCCGTCGAGCGCCCAGGGCGCCGGGTGACGCTCGTAGCCGCCCATGCACAGCCCGCCGACCTCCTCGCGGTAGTAGACGAGGTTGTCGGGGTCGCGCAGCTGCGGCAGGCCGGAGTGGACGCCGTCGATCGGTTCGGTGAACAGGTATTCGTGGGCCATCGGGATGATCGGGACGTTGACGCCGACCATCCGGCCGATCTCCGGGGCGAACATCCCGCCGGCGTTCACGACGACGTCGGCGACGATCTCCTCGCGTTCGCCGTTGCGTTCGACGGTCACGCCGGTGACGCGGCCACGCTCGACGCCGATCGCGACGACGCGGCTGTGCGTCCGGATGCGTCGCGCCGCGTGCCCGGGCGCCGGCAGCCAGCGCGTTGGCGAGGCCGGACGGGTCGAGCCAGCCGTCGGTCGGCAGGTACACCGCGCCGAGGACGCCGTCGGTCGACATCAACGGGAACAGGGCCTGCGCCTCGGTCGCGCTGATCAACTCGAGCGGCAGGCCGAAGGTCTTGGCCCAGCCCGCCTGGCGGCGGAGCTCCTCGAGGCGTTCGGGGCTCGAGGCGAGGCGGAGCGAACCGACCTCATGCCAGGATGGATCGGTCCCTGTCTCGGCCGCCAGGCGCCGGTAGAGCGCCGACCCGTACATCATCATCTTGGTCAGCGTCACGGAGCTGCGCAGCTGGCCGACGAGGCCGGCCGAATGGAACGTCGACCCTGAGGTCAACTCGGCGCGGTCGACCAGGATGACGTCGTGCCAGCCGAGCTCGGTCAGGTGATAGGCGATCGAGGTCCCGCCGACGCCACCGCCGATGACGACCGCCCGGGCGTGCTCCACCATGCTCGAAGGACGCTCCCGCTGCTGACGCCGACCGACCTCGACAGGGTAGCGGCTGCGCTACCCTCTCGGCGTGCCGCCCACGATCGACCAGGTCATCGCCGCCATCCCGGCGTGGGCCGGGCACGATCTTGCGGTGGAGCGGATCCCGGCCGGGCTGACGAACACGAACTACCGGGTCGAGGTGGATGGCACGCCCTACTTCGTGCGGGTCCCCGGGGCCGCCACCGAGCTCCTGGCGATCGATCGTGGCAACGAGCTGCACAACACCTTGGCGGCGGCGGCGGCGGGCGTCGCACCGCGGGTCGCCCACGCCATCCCTGAGCTGGACGTCTTCGTGCTGGACTGGCTGACCGCCCGGACGATGTCGAACCCGGCGCTGTCCGGGTCCGGCATGCCGGTGCGCATCGCGGAGGTGCTTCGACGGCTCCACGCCGGCCCGCGCTTCCGCGACGACTTCGACATGTTCCGACTGTCGGAGCGCTACCTGAGCCTCGTCGACGCCCGCGACATCCCGATCCCGGCGGGCTACCGGGACCATCTGCATCTCCTGCCCCGGATCGAAGCGGCGCTGGCCGTCCATCCGCTCCCGAGCGTTCCCTGCCACAACGACCTGTTGGCGGAGAACTACCTCGACGACGGCTCCGGGCTGTGGCTCGTCGATTGGGAGTACAGCGGCAACAACGACCCGGCCTTCGAACTCGGCAACACCTGCCAGGAACTCGGCTACGACGACGACCAGGTCCGGCAGCTGTGCGCCGCCTACTTCGGGGAGGCCTCCCCCGCCCTGCTCGCCCGGTTGCGCCTGCAGATGATCATGTCCGACGTCGGCTGGACGCTGTGGGCCGCCATCCAGGCACGTATCTCGACCATCGACTACGACTTCGCGGGCTGGGCCGAGGAGCGCTGGGCGCGCGCCGCCGCGGCGCTCGATGGCTCCGCCTTCGAGGGCTGGCTTCGGGACGTCTAGCCGGTCAGGCGCGCATCCGGTCGCCGGCCGGATCGACCAGGACGTCCGGCGCGACGACCGCGCCGACCCTGGAATCGAAGATGTCGATCTCGAGTGCGGCGCCCTCGACGATCTCGCCCGGGAGGTAGGCATAGCCGATGGTCCGATCGACGGTCGCGCCGTAGGCCACGCTTCGCAGCCGGCCGACGACCTCGCCACCGACTCGGACCGCCTCGCCGCCGAAGGCCGCGACGTACTCCGGG
Source organism: uncultured Chloroflexia bacterium (assembly GCA_963746865.1). Taxonomy (GTDB): domain Bacteria; phylum Chloroflexota; class Limnocylindria; order Limnocylindrales; family CSP1-4; genus SPCO01. Next base: position 435,588 of record CAVVDB010000003.1, on the reverse strand, counting down.
CCGCCGATCACCAGCGTCCTGAGTCGACGCGCCTGCCCGTCCGGTTCGGTATCCCTGGCGGCCACCAGCGCGTCACGTCCGGTGAACGGGCCGCGATCGAGCCGGACGAACGCCCCGAGACCGGCCTCGAACGGCGTATCGAGCATCGTCAGGTCGCTGCCGAAGTAGCGGTAGCCCTTCTCCATCCGCAGGGCGTCCAGGGCCCGGTAGCCGAAGGGCTCGAGGCCGACGTCGGCGCCGGCATCTCGCAGGGCGTCCCAGGCGGCGACGGCCCAGCGGGTCTCGGTCGTGAGCTCCCAGCCGAGTTCGCCCGCATAGCTGATCCGGCCGGCCTCTACCGGCGCGCCGGCGATCCGGATCGGACGTGTCTGCCGGAGGGGGATCGCCTCTTGATCGACATCGTCCGGGCTGGCCGCGGCAAGGATCTCCCGGGCACGGGGTCCCCACAGCCCGATGGTGGCGAGGTCGGCGGTGACGTCCCCGATGACGACCGTCGCCTCGTCCGCGTGCTGCCGCAGCCAGGCGATCTCGGTGGCTACGTAGCCGGCACCGGTCACCACGCGGAACCGATCGTCGGCCAGCCTCGTGACGGTGACATCCGCGACCATCCCGCCACGCTCATGGCACCACTGCGTGTAGGTCAGGCTCCCGACCGGCCGATCGACGTCGTTGGCGCTGACCCGCTGGAGGAGCCCCAGGGCCCCCGGCCCCTCGACGGCGATCTTGCCGAACGAACTGAGGTCGATGATCCCGGCTCGCTCGCGAACGGCCCGGGCCTCGATCGCGACTCGCTCGAACCAGGGTGGTCGCGTCCAGCCGTAGCCGGCCTGGTCCCGTCCGGCGCGCCGCCACGGCAGGCCCGGTTCGTGAAGATCGGCTCGCTCCCAACCGGCCTTCGTCCCGAACACGGCGCCCGCCTCCTGGAGCCGCCCATGGAGGGCCGACAGCCGCCGGGGACGCCCGGCAAGATCCGCGTCGAACGGGTAGCGCAGGCGGTAGTAGTCGGTGTAGGTCTCGCGTGCCAAGCCCGCGGAAAACGACGGGTCTCGATAGGTGTCGCCGAACCGCGACGCCCGATACGGCCCGATGTCGACGCCCGGATCGCCGGACGTGATCCAGCCGGCCATCGCCTGGCCGATCCCGCCGCCCCCGCCGAACCCGTTGAGCGACAGCCCGGCCGCGACCCAGAACCCGTGCACGCCCGGCAACGGCCCGAGAAGCGGGTTGGCATCAGGGGTCATGGCGTCCGGGTGACAGACGAGGCGGATCGCCTCGGCGTCGGCGAGGAACGGGAAGCGCCGGATGGCACCCGCCATCAGCGGCCCGAACCGCTCGTAGTCGGCCGGCAGCGACCGGGCGGCGTGCTCCCACGGGACCCCGTCCTCCCAGCGTGAGACCGGGTCCGTCTCGTACCCGCCGAAGACCATCCCGCCCTGTTCGCTCTTGCCGTAGACGAGGTTGTCCGGGTCGCGGAAGCACGGCATGTCGCGCGGTAACTCGTGGCCCGGGACCGCCTTGAGCGCGATGTGCTGGTGGTCGACCGGCGTCGACGGGATGAAGCCGCCGACCATCGCCGCGACCTGCGGCGCCCAGATCCCGGCGGCGTTGACGACGAGCTCCGTGGCGATCCGGCCCGCTTCGGTCTGGACAGCGGTGACCTCGCGGCGCGCCGACAGCTCGAAGCCCGTCACGCGTACGCCGGTCCGGATCCGGACGCCGAGCGCACGGGCCGCGTCGGCGATGGCGTGGGTCGCGCCATGCGGGTCGAGATGGCCGTCGCCCGCGAGGTGGACGGCGCCGTGGAGCGACGCCGGTGAGATCGCCGGCATGAGCCGGAGCGCCTCTTCCGGCCCGATCACGCCGGCGTCCAGCCCGATCCCGCGCGCCCGACTCGCCGTCCGCTCGAGCTCGAGCAGCTGCTCGCGGCTGGACGCGAGTCTAAGGCTGCCGACGGTCTCGAAGACACCGAGTCGCCGATACAACTCGATGCTGTAGCGCCGGAAGGCCATCATCGTCGATGACGGGTTGAAGGCGGTCACTAGCCCTGCCGCCTGGCACGTGGAGCCGGCCGTCAGCTGCGCCTTCTCGACCAGCAGGACATCGGTCCAGCCGGCCAGTGCCAGATGGTAGGCGACGCTGCACCCGGTGATCCCGCCACCGATCACCACGACCCTGGCCTGCTCCGCGCTCATCGGGGCTGACGATACGTCAGTGGCAGCGAGCGCTCCCGGCGTCCCCGACATCGCCCGCCGTCGGGATGAACCGCCACTCATACGACCCGTCATGGAGGGTGAGCCGGATGACCCCGTGACTGACCGACACCCGGAGCTCGCTGTTCTGCTTCGGGACCAGGAACGACCGCAATTCGGCACCACCGGTACCGACCACGAACTGGCGGAGGCCGCGCACCCGGTCCTCGTTCCCCGACGGATCCTGCGGCGCGAACCGCTCGTAGTCGTGATCGTGCCCGTTGATCACCACATCGGCGCCATCGTCGTAGAGGGCTTGCCAGAACGGCGCGACGCTCCGGTCGTTGCCATGGGTGCCGGAGCTGAAGCGTGGGTGGTGCCAGATAGCGAGGGTGCATCGGGCGTTCGAGGTGGCGAGGTCGGCGGCGAGCCAGCGACCCTGGGCGGAGTCCGGATCGCAGCCCTTGACGGACCCGCAGTCGGAGTCGAGCACCACGATGTGCCACGACCCCAGGTCGTACGAGTACCAGGTCACGCCGTCCGGGGCCGCGGCGGTCCCGAAGTAGCCGAGATACCCCGCGGCTCCGCCGGTGTCCCAGTCGTGATTCCCGGCAGACGGCCGGGTCCGGTCCAGGAACCGGCCCCAGGTCGGTCCATAGCAATCCCGGAACTGCTCGGCGGTCCCCTCGGGATAGGCGTTGTCGCCGGCCGTGAAGACCGTCCCGGGGATGCCTTCGACCAGGGTCGCGGTGGCGCTGTCGCCCGACTGGTCGCACGCGGCGATGTCGCCGGCCCCGACGAGGACGGGATCACCTGACGGCGTCGCCGCGGGCATCGAACCCGACGGCGACGCGGCGGGCGAACCCGACGCCGAACCCGACGCCGAACCCGACGGAGCGGCGCCGGATGGTGGTGTGGAGGCGATGGGCACGCTCGGGCTACCGGGCGCCGTCGGGGAGATGGCCGCCGTCCCATCCCTCGACGGCTGGAGCAGGCTGGCCAGCCCGAACAGCAGGATCAAGGTCGCGATGAACCCGGTGACCGCGAGCGCGACCTGTCGGAGTCGTGGGCCGGCCGGTGGCTGGATCGGTTCGCTCATCCCCGACAGCCTATCGGGCGCGGCCCGAACGTGCCGTCAGCCGGGCGACCCGGGATCGTCCCGCAGCGGCTCGCTCCCCGACACCCGCTCGACCGTGACGTGGATGACCCAGCCGCCCGGCGGGTTCGGGAACGGCGGGTAGACGGTGCCGGGCCCGATGTAGGTCTGGGCGAGCCGCCCGAGCAGTTCCGGAGCCCCACCCTCGGTGATCCGCGCCCGCCCATGCAGGACGCCGTACTCGTTGAGCCCGTGGGGATCGCTTCGCCCCGTCTCGAGCGAGATGGCGATCCGCGGATCGCGGCGGAGGTTCCGGAGCTTCGCCTGGTCGAACATGGTGCCGATCACGACCTCGTCGCCATCGAGCCCGAGCCAGGCGAGCGAGACCTGGCCCGCGCCATCCGGCCCCAGGGTCACGACATGACCGATCGGGCCGGCCTCGATGGCGGCCCTCACGACGGGTGAAAGGTCCATATCGAGATCCCTCCCTGGCCGCGGTTCGCGTCCTCGCAACCCCGGCGGAGCGCATCGGCGGCAGGGCAACCCTACCCGCTCGAGACCTCTCGCACGGCCCGGTCGAACCGCTCGGTCGCGGCATTGGTGAGCAGCCGGTCGAACCCGGCCGTTGCATACGCGACGAAGTCGACGTCGAGCGTGCTGACCCCCTGCTGGAGGACACCCCACATCGCCTCGCGGAAGTCGGACACCACCCGCATCAGGGTCAGCCGTGCCAGTCGCCGCTCGTGGACCTCACCGTCGTACGCGCCGAGCAGGATCTCGTCCTCGGCGTGCGTCAGTTCGTGGTTGATGCTGAAGTTGCCAAGGTCGAAGAACGGGTCGCCCATCCCGGCGTATTCCCAGTCGATGATCCGGATCCGGGCCCCGTCGTCGATGAAGTTCGCATTGAGCAGGTCGTTGTGGCACGGCCGCAGCTCGAGCGGATCGGCCAGCAGCGCCATCTCGATCCGTCGCCCCACCGCCGCCGCGAGGTCGTACTCGGGCGGGATGACGACGCCGCGCGCCACGGCGAGCGCGCGGTAGGCATCGGCGATCCGGAGCGGAACGAACAGCCCCGGGATGGCCGGGCCATCGTGGATCCGCCGTAGCGAATCGGCGACGCGAACGAGCGTCTCCGGTCGGTGGACGGCGGCGTCCGTCACCGGCGTGCCGACGATGAACCGGGTGACGAGATAGCCCTCCGGCCGGATGAACGCGGTCACCTCCGGCCCAACACCGACGCCAGCCGCGGCCACAGTCGCGGCGTGCTCCACTTCCCGGCTGATGCCCAGCAGGTGCGTGTCGTTGCCGGCCAGTCGGATGACCCAGTGATCGTCCGTGTCGGCCGCGTCGACCCGGAAGTTCCGGTTGGTGATCCCGCCCGACAAAGCCGTGAGGGTCAACTCACGGCCCGCCAGTTCGGGCACCTTCTGCATGGCCCGCACGAGCTCGTCGTACAGCGGGCCATGCAGGACCGCGGCGTCGGACACCTCGCCCGTGGCCTAGCCGATGACGGCTTCCCCGGTCGCCGCGTCCGCCTCGACCTGGACCTTGTCGAGCTTTCCTCGCTGTGCGACGACGTAGTACAGCGCACCGATGATGAGGATCGTTCCGACGGTCGTCTCGAAGACCGGCCACGCGGGGAGCTGATCCTGGAGCGTCCCTCCGATCTTGATGAAGGTGTTGATGAAAGGGTTGGACCAGGTGTTGCGGAGGTCGTTGCCATAGACACCGAACAGGCTCGGATCGGTCCAGATGGCGATGTTGATGATCATCACGGCGCCCCAGACGAGGGCGATGATGTTGATGATGGTGCCCCAGCTGCCGAGGCTGAACCAGGCGCCTTTGTGCGGCCAGCCGCGGCGTCGTGCGACGAGCACGCCGAGATTGCACAGGAAGTACGAGATGTAGATCATCCCGGTCGCCGCGATCGCGATGTAGATCGCGGTGCCGGCGCCGGTGACGATGAACGGGATCGCGGCCAGCGCGCCGACGGCGACCGAGGCGTTGGCCGGCGTCCGGAACCGCGGGTTCACGTGACCCCAGATGGCGCCGAGCGGCAGTCGGCGATCGCGACCCATCGAGAACATCAGGCGGACCGTCGCCCCCTGGATGGCCAGCGTGCAGACGTACACGGCGATGAGGATGACCACGAGGTACAGCTCGCCGACCGTCACCCCGGCGATCGAGAACGTCAGGTTGTCCTTGATCGTCGTCGCGATCGGGAAGCCGAACGCCTGACCCTCCGTGACCGCCGCCGCGATGTCCTTGAACGACAACGTGACTGCGAGCAGGAAGATGGCTCCGACAATGCCGGACAGCCAGATCGACGAGAGGACGCCCTTTGGCGCCTGGCGGCTGGCGTCGACGGTCTCCTCACCGAACGTTCCCGCCGTATCGAAGCCGTAGACGACGAAGAGGGCCATGAACATGCCGACCAGGAAGACGGCGAAATAGTTGCCGTCCGCGAGGCCCGAGGTATACGACGTGTCGAACAGGACGGATGGAGGCTGGTTGTTGCAGAAGAACAGGAGGATCAGCGCGAAGAACACCATGCCGACGATCTCGGCGCCGACACCGATGTTGTTGATGATCGACAGGAGTCGGACGCCGATCAGGTTGATCACGGTCGTCGACAGGAGTACGACCAGCCCGATGAACGACTGCATGTCGAGGCTCGCGATCGGTGACGGGTTCGCCAGCTTGATCGTGTCCGGATAGATCGTCGACAGGACAAGCGGCACAGTCGCTGCCACCGCGGTCACGGTGATCACGCCGGCCCAGAAATAGATCCAGCCGGTGAACCAGCCGAGGGTTTGATTGGACAGCCGCTTCGACCACTGGTAGATAGAGCCGGCGACCGGGAAGTGGCTCGACAGTTCGGCGAAGTTGAGCGCGACGAAGGTCTGTCCAAGGATGACCAGTGGCCATGCCCAGAAGATCGCGACGCCACCGACCCCGAAGGCGACGGCCTGATTCGTAAAGGTCCCCGTGGAGACGCTGATATAGCTGAACGCCACCGCGAAGACCGATAGGAACCCGAGCGTCCGCCTCAGTTCGGGCTTGATCCCAAGGGAACGGAGATGCGCATCGTCCCGAGCGACCGCATCCTCAGTCGACGTACCTGGTCCCGCCACGAGATCTCCTCCTCCCACCGCGCCATCGGGCGCGAGCTGTCCTCTGGAGTTGACACACGGGGAACGCTGGGGACGATCCGCGTGGCTCCCTCAAACCGATGGCGGACCTGCGCGGGAGGATAGCACCGCGTTTCGCGCGGTCAACGCCTGTTTCAGCCCGTGGGGACGGCGGCTCGGAGGGCGTCGGGGATAGGTCGGTGCAGCTCGACAGGCTCGACATAGCGCTCGATCATCGCCCGCGAGTCATTGACCCGTAGCTCAGTGAACAGGTACGAGATCTTGCGGCGTTGCGAGGCAAGGATCTCGTCCTTCGTGGCGAGTTCCCAGAGCTGGCGCTTGAACGGTCCGATCGCCTTCTTCCGGGTGGTGTACACGAACTGCTGGTCCGTCTGGCCGGCCTTGCGCTCGTCGGCAGCGTTGCCGAAGCACCACCCCTCGATCTCGCGGTGGAGCTCGTCCGGGAACGCAGGGTGCTCGTAGAGCGCGTTCTGGAAGCCGGTCGCCAGGTGGATCTCGGCGGTCTCGACCGCGGGGAACCGGTGGAACAGCTCGTCCGGCAGCGTGGAGGCGCCGTGCTGGACCGCCCCGGCCAGGCCGTACTCGCGGGCGACGACGCCGAGCTCACGGAGGACCTCGAAGTCGAGCTTGACCTCGGCGACGCCGCCGTCGGGGAGCGGCACCCCACCATGCGAGGTCCCGGTCTGGACGCTGACCTTGGAGATGCCCTCGGCGCCGGGCGCCAGCGCGTCGAGTTCGCGCCGGTAGCCGTCGAGGTAGGCACGCAGCTCCGCAACGGTCGAGTTCTGGGTCCCGACCTCGCCGATCTCGCCGCCGACGCTGACCGTCACCCCGTCGGTCTCGAGCGTCCGGATGAGTGCGGTCAGTTCGGCTGCACGGCGGTAGTTCTCGCGCTGCTCCTCGTCGACGTTCGGCTTCGACAGGTCGACGAGCGTCGAGGAATCGATGTCGATGTTGCGATAGCCGGCATCGATCGCCAGCCGGCAGGCACGCCGGATCTCCTCGGTCATCGCCTCGGGATCGGCCGCGTACTTCTTGGCGTTGAACTGGTAGTGGTCGCCCTGGATGAAGACCGGGCCCTGCCAGCCGGCCGCGATCGCACCGGCGAGGACGGACGTGGCGTAGTCGATCGGCCGCTGGAACGTGTAGGTCTGTTCGCTTCGGGCGAGTTCGAGGATGACGGCGCCGACGTCGGCCGCCGAGGCCGCCTCGTAGACGGTGCGAGCCATGTCGAAGACCTGCGCCCGCAGGTTGATCGCCGGGACGGTGAACCCGGCGACCTCGCCCCGGGCACGGGCGTCGTACAGCGCCTGGATGCTGGCCGACCGCGCGCCGAGTGCCTGGCTTGCCTCCCAGACGAGCCACTGGGCGGCCGTCGTCGTGGCCTCGTCGTCGCTGAACGCGGCGGTCCAGGCGAGGTCCCGGATGCCGCTGTCGCGGAAGGTCGCTTCGTCGTCGATGACGAGCCGATCGCCGTCGAGATGCGCGCCGCCGGCAAGGAGGCTGAGGAGGTGGCTAGCTGAAGTCGCGACGGTGGGCACGGCGTGTCTCCTGGCGGCGTTCGTCCCTACATGGTAACGACCCGCTCAGAAGGTCCCGAGCTGCGGTTTCACCACCATCAGGAAGACGATGATCACGATCAGGGTGCCCATGAGCATCCCGCCGCGTCGGATCCGCTTGGCGACAGCCATCAGCTCCGGTGGCGGTGGACCGGGCGGTGTCCCGGGCGGTGGCGGGGTCGAGGTCAGTTCGATGACACGACCCACCGCCGAGCGCTGCACGGTGAGTCCGTACACGAGCGCGACGAGGTACAGGGCGATGGCGATCAAGAGCCAGGTCGTCCCCATCACGGGGTAACTCGCGGCCCAGATGATCAAGAGGCCGGTGATCCCCTGGAAGATCGCCAGCGGATAGACGAGCCGTTTGCTGACAAGGGCCGTCTGCCGGGCGCTGAAGTTGGCATGCTGCGGTTCCTTGGCAGCCATCGCCCCCATGAATGAGAACGCGAAGGTCGGCCCGAACGCCAGGATCGCACCCATCACGTGCAGGAAGACCAGGTACGGGACGAGTTGCGGAGCCACGGGCTACCTCCAGGTCCGGCGGTCGGGGCTGCCGCCGTTCGCGCCGCAGCATACGGCGGTTACGTCGGCGCCGTTACGACACCTTCTTCGTGCGACGGCTGACGAAGTCCACCAGGACGTATTCGCCGAGGTGCTCGGGTGTCGCGTAGAACGCGCGGCCACGGTTCATCCGGGTCATCAGTGCGACGAACTCGGCCAGGGCGCGCGACCGCTCCAACATGAATGTGTTGATGGTGATCCCCTCCTTCGTGCAGCGCTGCACCTCGCGGAGGGTCTCCTGGATCGTTCGGCGGGTCGGAGGATAGTTGAACTCGACCTGGCCGTTCTCGAAATGGGCGGTCGGCTCGCCGTCGGTGATGACCACGATCTCCTTGTTGACCGCCGGGTTGCGCTCGAGGATCCGCCGCGCGAGGAGGAGACCGTGCTGGAGGTTGGTGCCGTACTCGTAGCCGTGCCAGGTCAGCGCGGCGAGCGCACCGGGCCGGATCTCCCGTGCGTAGTAGGCGAAGCCGATGACCGTCAGGTTGTCGCGCGGGTACTGCGTCCGGATCAGCGTGTCGAGCGCGACGGCGACCTTCTTGGCGGCGAGGAAACAGCCGCGCAGCAGCATCGAGCGACTCATGTCGACGAGGAGGACCGTGGAGGTCTGGGTCAGCATCTCGGTCCGGTGGACCTCGAAGTCCGTGGCGGTCAGGTGGATCCGGCGATCGCCGGTCGCGGCGCGGGCCGCCGGCGCGTTCTCCTCCCGACCCAGCGCGTTGAACAGGGTCCCGCGCAGGTCGAGGTGGAACGGGTCGCCGAACTCGTACGGCTTGGTCGCCTCGTCGCGCTCCCCTCCTCGCCCGCCGCGGTCGATCCGGTGACCGCCGAACGCGTCGCGCTGGAGCCGCGCGAACAGGTCGTCGAGGACCTTCTGGCCGATCCGTCGCGTCCCGCGCGGGGTCAGCTCGAGCTGTTCCCCGTCGCGCGTGAGGTAGCCCGCCTCCTCGAGTCGCCGTGCCAGGTCGTCGAGCGCATCGAGGTCGCGCACCGCGTCGTCGCCGAGCAGGTCGCGGACCTCGTCGCGATCGATCGCGGCGAGGTCGCCGGCCGAATCGATGTCGGAAAGCGAATCGGCCAACCGGTCCATTGCATCGAGCCGGGCGATCTGGCCGAGGGCACCCTCGAGGCCGAGCGGCTCGTCACCCTCGAACGGAACCCGGTCGCCGAGCCCGCCGGGGAGGATCAGGTCCAGGTTCGAGGCCAGTTGGGCAAGATCGACGAGCAACCGGTCGTCGCGCAGGAGCGCCTCCATCATCGATTGGAGCTCGGCCCGTTGCTGCGGGCTCATGGAGCGCAGGAGCGATTGCATCGCCGCCATCCGTTGGGCCAGCTGGTCGATGACGTCGTCGAAGGTCCGGGCGCCCGGGAAGAACCGGCCGTGCTTGGCCAGGAACTCCGAGGCGTCCGGGTCGCCGCCCCCGATCCGTTCGCGGATCAAGGCATTGAGGTCGCGGACCATCTCGCGGTTGGCGGCCAGGTCCTCCGGTGTCATGGACTTGATCGCGTCGGACATGCCGGCTACGAACTGGTCGAGGACCTGGGCGTGGAGCCGCTCGACCAGCTCGTCGAAGCGCTCCCTGGCGTTCGGTTCGAGGAAGTCGTAGTCCTGCAGGCCGCGGATCCGCTGGCCGATGTCGGGTGGCAAGGCGTCGAGCTGGTCGAGGCGCTTGGCCGCCACGTCGCGCAGCATCGAGCGGAGGGCCGCATCGTCGCCGGCGTCGGCGTCGGCGCCGGCACCCGCGTCGGCGGCTGCGGCCTTGGAGGCTTCGTCGAGCCGGCGCTCCACCCCGGCCCGCTCGTCGGCGACGATCTCCTCGAGCTCGCGCCGGATGTCGCCCAGGACGTCGTCGAAGCCGTAGCGCTCGAGGGCCGCCTCCCGCTGCCGCTCCAGACGCTCCATCAGGTCGCGCAGGCCGGCCATGTCGCCGCGGGTCGGGTCGCCGGTCCGCCAGCCACGATCCATCAGCCGGCGCAGAGCCTCGGCCAGGTCGCCCTCGGCCATCATGTCGTCGGCCAGCGCGTCGAGGATCTCGTCGGCGTCGAGGTCGGCGACCTGCTGGCTGCCGTCCCAGGCGGAGTAGCGCGCCGCTCGGCTGAGTGCGTCGGCTGGGACCTGGCCGGTCCGGCGCGGTGGCCCAGCCCGGCCGACCGGCCCGCCCTCCGACCCCAGATCCCGCGGATCCGGGGAATACGCGGTCACCGGTGGTAGACCGTCCCGCCGGGGACGCGGTCCTTGTTGAGCCGCCTCGCGAGGTGGAGCCCTTCGAGCAGGAACTCGACCGCCGACGCCACGACCGCCGGCTCCTCCGCCCCATCGGTGACGTCGAACGAGCCAAGACCACGGACCGAGGCGTCGAGGCCCGGCACCTCGTGCATCCAGGCGACGTACTCGCGCGACGGCGTCCGATCGCCGGTCTCGACCGTGAACCCGTCCTCGAACGCCTCGACCACGCCGTCGAGGTCGTCGAGCGAGACGCGCCGGCTGAACGTCGTGTGCAACGCCTTGGTGATGAGCCGCTCGACGATCCGGTCCTCCGGCGCGTCGTCCCCGGCCGTCTCGAGCTCCACCTTGCCCACCGTCGAGGCGACGACCGCCCCCAGGTCCGACACCCGTGGAGCAGCGACAGGCTCGCCCAGCCGAACGGCGCGTTTCAATGCGGCGGCTTCGAGCACCTCTGCGTTCGCGACCGAGACCCGAACGCTCACGCCCGAGCGCTGGCTGATCTCCGGCGAGCGGCGAGCGAGGTGCGTCAGCTCCGCGACCAGCTCCTCCATGAACGACGGCATCACGACGACAGGGGTCCCCTCCTCCGCGTCGAATCGGTGCCGCTCCTGGCGGACGATCGCCATCTCGTGCTCGAGCGTGCGCGGATAGTGGGTCCGGATCTGCGATCCGAGGCGGTCCTTGAGCGGGGTGATGATCCGGCCGCGAGACGTGTAGTCCTCCGGGTTGGCCGAGGCGACCATGTACAGGTCGAGCGGCAGCCGGACGACGAAGCCGCGGATCTGGACGTCGCGCTCCTCGAGGATGTTGAGCAGGCCGACCTGGATCCGCTCGGCGAGGTCGGGCAGCTCGTTGATCGCCACGATCCCGCGGTTGGCGCGCGGGATGAGGCCGTAGTGGAGCGTCAGCTCGTCGGACAGGTAGCGGCCCTCGGCGACCTTGATCGGGTCGACCTCTCCGATGAGATCGGCGATCGTGATGTCCGGCGTCGCCAGCTTCTCCGCGTACCGGCGGTCGCGCGGGAGCCAGTCGATCGGCGTCGCGTCGCCGTCACGCTCCACGATGGCGCGAGCGGCCGGGCTGATCGGGGCGAGAGGGTCGTCATTGAGCTCGCCGCCACGGACGATCGGCAGCCACGGATCCAGCAGCCCGACGAGGAGCCGCGCCATCCGCGTCTTCGCCTGCCCACGCTCGCCGAGGAAGACGAGGTCGTGACCCGCCAGGATCGCGTTCTCGATGGCCGGGACGACCGAATCCTCGTAGCCCACGACCCCGGGGAAGACCTGGGCGCCCGACGCGAGCCGCGCCAGGAGATTGGCCCTGAGCTCTTCCTTGACCGTGCGCGAGCGCCAGCCCGAGGCGCGGAGCTCTGCGACTGTCGCTTCCTGGGGCCTGGCTTCCGTGTTCGAATCCACCGTGGTGCCCCCCTGCGCTGGGCCTGGCTCGGACCGCGAGCCTAAGCGTCGACTCCCGGAGCGTCAAACGCCGGGGCGGGGCGGTAGGCGCGGATGGCGGATCGAGCCTGCTCGGGATCGGAGACGCCATCGCGGACCAGGCCGTCCAGGTACTCGCGACGACGGTCCGTCTCGATCTCGTAGTCGCCGGCCCGCCGGCCGACCCGAAGCGCCAGTTCGGGTGTCACGCCCCAGCCGAAGTGCTCGAAGGCGTCCGGCTCCGCATCCCACGTGGCGAGGACGGCGGGGCCGAGTCGCTGCAGGTGGCCGTGCGTATCGCGGGCGATCGGACGGACGTAGTGCGTCGCGACGACCCGCCGCCGGCCACCCTCCACGACGCGCAGGATGAGCACGACCCCGAGATGCGACAGCTCGTCGTCGGTCAGTCGGACCGGCGACTGCCGCAGGGCGTCGAACACGTCATCGAGCGAGTCGGCGTGGATCGTCGCCGCCAGGCCGTAGCCGATCGAAGTCGCGCGGACGGCGATCCTGGCCGCCGCCCCCCAGGTATAGGCCGGCAGGTGGTTCGAGAGTTCCGTGGCAAGCAGGACGGTGGTCTCGGGACGGGCCGGCTCGGCCCCCCGCGGAGGCCGGGCCACCCCGGGCCAGCCGAGCTCCGTCGCCTGGGGTAGCCAGGCGAAGGTCTCGGCCTCGCCGGCCAGTTCCACGACTCGGGTGTCCGGCGCCACGAAGTCGAGCAGCGCAAGGAGCAGCGTCGATTTGCCGACCCCCTGCGCCTCGGCGGCGACGACGACCGGGACACGGCCTTCGATGAGCAGCCACAGGTGGGCGGCCAGCTCCGCGTCGAGCGTCCCGTCGCTGATCAGCTCCACGACCGAGCGTGGCTCGGGCGGGACGGGATGGACCGCGCGGCGACCCGGGAACGGGGTGATGTCAGCCACCGACGGAGCGTACGAGGGCGACCCACGAGGGTCAAACGATGCGCCCGAACGTGCGCGACACTACGTCCACGATGCCATCGAACCCATCGAAGCCGCAGCCCGAGCCGGGCGCGACCACCGACCTCGAGATCCACCCGCTGACGCCCGGCCGCTTCGCCGACCTCGCGCTCCTGTTCGAGGAGGGTGGCGACCCGAAGTGGTGCTGGTGCGTCTACTTCCGGTTCCGCGGCCGTGACTGGACCAACGCGACCGCCGCCCAGAACCGGGCGGCCCTCGAGGACCTGACCGAGCGGCCGCTGGCGCCTGGCCTCGTCGCCTATCAGGGCGAGCGAGTCGTCGGCTGGGTCAGTCTCGGGCCGCGCGAGGACTACGAGCGGCTGACCTACTCGAAGGTCCTCGCCCCGATCGATGACACGCCGGTCTGGTCGATCGTCTGCTTCGTCGTCTCTCGCAGGGTCCGCGGCCGGGGCGTCGCGTCGGCCCTCCTGGAGGCCGCCATCGCCTTCGCGCGCGAGCACGGCGCCACGACGCTGGAGGCGTATCCGGTCGACATCGGCGAGGGGCGCGTGCCGGCCGCGAGTGCCTTCCACGGCACGCTCGCGATGTTCGAGCGCGCCGGGTTCACGGTCGTGGAACGGCGGCAGTACAACGCCACGAGCCCAGTCCGCCCGATCGTTCGGCGTACCCTCGACGGGGCGCGTCGAGCCGCCGATCCGGGTTGACATCCGTTTCGCGCGGCGGGTAGACTGCCGTCCGGCTCGCAGGTCGCGGGCGCAGATCCACCTCTAGAGGAGGCGGCCGAGATGACGAACACACCGCTCCTCACCCGATGCGTTGCGCCCACGTATGGCGCCGTGCACGGGAGATCTGTGCCCATCTCGAGCTAGACCGCAGGCGGCAGGACCGCCATCCGGACAAGCCACGAGCCGTGGGCCAGATCGGGCCCCCGGCTCTTTTGCTGTCCTGACCTTGCCCACGGCAGTTCCGGACCCCAGGAGCCGCGAGGCCCACCGACACCAGTCGGTCGAGCCCGCGGCTTTTCGCATTCCCGGACCATTTCCACGCCTTGGACGAACCCCGGAGTCTCCAGTGACCGCAACCTTGAACCCAAAACTGAAGAGCGACTCTATGGACCGACCGGACCGACCGTTCGAGCCCGTCGAACCGGTCCAGCCGACGACCGTCCGACCCGACGGCCCGCCCGCCCTCCTCGTCGAGGATGTCACCAAGCGGTTCGTCGTCAGCCGGAAGAAGCCGCCGGTGACCGCGATCTCGCACGTGTCGCTTCGCCTCGAGCGCGGCGACATCCACGGGGTCCTGGGCGCCAACGGCTCCGGGAAGTCGACGCTGATCCGGCTCATCTGCGGGCTGCTGACCCTCGACGAGGGTCGGGTCGAGGTCTTCGGCCACGACATCGTCCGCGACGAGATGGCGGTCAAGCGCCTGATCAACCGGGTCAGCGTGGATGCCGCCTTCTTCAAGAAGCTCAGCCCGATGGAGAACCTCCTCTTCGCCGCCCGTCTCTACGGCCTCGACGGCAAGACGGCGCGATCGAAGGCGATCGTGATCCTGGCCCGACTGGGGATCTCGGAGAAGCGGATCGACCGCCCGGTGGAGCAGATGAGCCGGGGGATGCAGCAGAAGGTCGCCATCGCGCGAGCCCTGCTGACGAGCCCGACCCTGCTGCTCCTCGACGAGCCGACCACCGGTCTCGACCCTCGCTCGAAGCTCGACGTCCAGGCATTCATCGAAGAACTCCGCGAGACCCATGACGCAACCATCGTCCTGACCACCCACGACCTGGCCGAAGCAGAGCGACTGTGCGGCCGGATCACGATCCTCAACGACGCCCGGATCGTGGCGGAAGCCACACCGGACGGACTCAAGGCCCTCGTGGCCACCAGCACCGGTCGCCCGGCGACCCTCGAAGACGTGTTCATGACCTACACCGGCCGCTCCCTCGATGACGACATCGAGGAAGACGACGCCGAGGACGACTGAAAGGAGGTGATGTAGAGATGCTGTTCTCCCCGGAATTGCAGGGCCAGCTGGCCCGGGAGCGGTTCGAGCGCGAGATCGCGCAAGCCCGCCTCCGGCGCCAGGTCCGTTCCCCTGCGCCATCCATCCGCCAGGCCATCGGCCGCCGCGTCATCGCGATCGGCGATCGGCTCGTGGCGGAGCCGTCACTCGAGTCGGTCCGGTCCCGCTAAGGGCCGGGCCGACTCCCCCCACTGGAGATCGCCATGACCGTCGTAACCCATGAGCTGAAGGCCTCCTACGCCTTCATCGAGCGCAACTTCTTCCTCACTCGCCGCTACTGGGGCTGGGAACTCGCATTCCTGGTCTATTCCGTCGCGGGTGCGCTCTCGATCTCGCTCATCGGGGCGTCGCAGGGCAGCGAGACGCTGCTGCTGACGCTGATGATCGGCGCCATCTTCTGGAACTACCTGTCCGTCGTCTTCTCGTGGATCGCCGAGACGATCACCGTCGAGCGCTGGGAAGGGACCCTGGAGTACACGATGATGGCGCCGATCCATCGCTGGTCGCAGCTGCTCGGGTCGGTCCTCTACGCGATGATGTACGGCCTCGTCCATACATCGGTCATCTTCGTCGCACTCGTCCTGTTCTTCCCGCAGCTCGACCTGAGCCAGGCGAACCCGGCCACCGTGGTCGCGTTCATGCTCCTCGGCTCGTTCAGCTTCGTCGGGATCGGGATGATCGCCGCGATCCTGCCGCTGCTCTATGTCGAGCGCGGTGCGCAGATGACGTTCGTGCTCCAGTCGTGCCTGCTGCTCGTCAGTGGCGTCTACTACCCGGTCGACATCCTGCCGGCCTGGATGCAGGTGCTGTCGAAGCTGTCGCCGGCGACCTACGTCCTCGATGGCGTGCGGGCGGGGCTGATCGAGGGGACCCCGGTCAACGAGCTGCTCTACGACGTGTGGCCGCTGATCGTGATGGGCGTCGTCCTCATCCCGTTCGGACTGTGGGCGTTCGGCCGTGCCGAGCGCTATGCCAAGCGCACCGGCAAGCTGAAGCGGGTCGGCTGAGGTGTCGAAGGATCGGGCCATTCCGTGGCTACGGCAGCCGAAGGCCGACCCGAAGACGGCGCGCTTCCTCGAGCGCAATCGGTTCACCGGGCTGCCGACCGACTGGGACGCCGTGGTCGGCCACGACCACGCCAAGCGCGAACTGCGCGTCGTGGCGGCGGCGCTCACGCGTCGCGACCTCGCGGAACGGCTGGGGGTCCCGCTCGTGAAGGGGATCGTCATCAATGGACCGCCCGGGTCCGGGAAGACGCTGCTGGCGCGCGCGTTCGCCAGTACGATCGACCGGCCGGTCTTCGTGCTGTCGGCCGCGGATCTCGGCGCCGCCCGGATCCGGCGTGTCTATGAGCTCCTGTCGGACATCCCGAGCGTGGTCGTGATCGACGAGCTGGACATCGTGGCGCGCCGAGCTTACGGACGCGCGAATCGGTCGCGAACCGTCGGAGCGTTGTGCGTCGCACTGGATGGCGTGGTCCCGGTCACCGGGCCGATCACGATCGGGCTGACCGCCGAGGAATTCGACGACCTCGACGCGTCCGTCCTGCGAAGCGGCCGGATGACGACCAAGATCCGGCTCGAGATCCCCGACCGCTCCGAACGACTCCTGCTTTGGGAGCGCTATACGGCAAGTCTGCCCACGACCGGCGCGCTCGACCTCGCCACTGCCGCCGATCGCTCCCAGGACATGACTGGTGCGGACATCTCGGCCACCGCGCTGGCGGCCGCTGGGCTCGCCCTCGCCGACGGTGCCGAGGCCCTGGACCAGGCCCATCTCGAGGAGGCACTGGAGCGACGCGGTCTCGTTCGTCGGCCACCCACGCCGGACGACCTCGCCCGAAGGAACGCGGCGGTGCACGAGGCGGGTCACGCCGTGTTCGCGTATACGGCGCTCGGCCCCGACGCCGTCAACGAAGTGGCCATCGCCCGAACGGGACGAGGCGAAGGGCACACCGGGCTGCGGACAGAGTGGACAGACGCCCACGCGTGGCGTGGTCAGGGATGGCGCCTTGGTGTCCAGATGAGCCTGGCCGGTGTCATCGCCGAGGAACTGCTCGATCCCGCGGGGGGCCCCAGTTTCGGATCTGGCTCGGACATCGCCCACGCCACCAACCTCGTGCAACAGGCGCTTGGCGCCGGCCTGGTCCCGGGGTTCGGGCGCGTCTCCACGGAACGACTGGAGCGCGGCGCCGACCCCGACTCCTTCGACGAGCGCGGCTCGGAGGCGATGCGGTCGGCGATCTGGACCGCCGTGCGCGCGGAGCTGGAGGCAGCCGATGTCGCGTGCCGCGAGGTCCTTGGTTCGCAATCCGACGCCATCGGAGCACTCGCGTCGATCCTGGTCAAGGCCGGCGGACTCTCTGGTCCGGAGCTCATCGACGCCCTTCGTACGGTCGGCGCCGTGGAGATCGATCATGCATGAATCTCCACCCTCGGACCCGGGCCTCGGCTGGGATGCCGGCTGGGCCGAGTCCTTCGCGCCGTTCGCGGCCGAGGGGCTCCGCCCTGCCCGGGTGGTCGCCGTCCACCGCGAGACCTCGATCGTGCGTGACGTCATGGGTGATCGGCCGGCCACGGTGTCCGGGTCGTTCCGCTTCGCGGCGCTCGCCCACGTCGACTTCCCGACCGTCGGCGACTGGGTCGCCCTGGACGCCGACGTCATCACCGCCATCCTGCCGCGCCGAAGCATCTTCAAGCGGATGGCGTCGGACCGGACCCGCCGCGGCACCGGGCTGGACGATGAGCAGATCATGGCGTCCAACATCGACGTCGCCCTGCTGGTCGCCGGGCTGGACAACGACTTCAACCTGCGCCGGATCGAGCGCTACCTGGCGGTCGCCTGGTCGAGCGGGATCACCCCGGTCGTCGTCCTCAACAAGTCGGACCTGGCCGATGACGTCGACGGACGCCTGGTGGCGGTCGACGCGATCGCGCCCGGGGTCACGACCATCCCGGTCTCGGCGCGGACCGGCGCCGGGTTGGACGAGCTTCGCGCCCATCTCCGGGCGGGCATGACCGCGGCGATCCTCGGCTCGTCCGGGGTCGGCAAGTCGACACTGGTCAACGCGCTCCTCGGCGAGGAGCGCCAGGCCACCGCCGAGGTCCGCGACACCGATTCCCGCGGACGCCACACGACGACCCACCGCGAGCTCTTCGAATTGCCGGGTGGGGCGTTCCTCGTCGATACCCCCGGCATCCGCTCGCTCGAGGTGCTGGGCGCCGAGGAAGGGGTCGACACGGCCTTCGACGACGTCGTCGACATCGCCGCGACCTGCCGCTTCAGCGACTGCCGCCACGAGGGCGAGCCTGGCTGTGCGGTGCGCGCGGCGCTGGCCGACGGGCGGCTGACCGAGGATCGCCTCGCCAGCCATCGGAAGCTGGAGCGGGAACTGGCCCGGGCTGCTCGCGAGACCGACCCGCGTGCCCGGGCCGAGCATCGTCGGACCTGGAAGATCATCCACAAGTCGGTGAGCGACCACATGCAACGAAAATACGGAGGAGAGACGTGACCACGTTGCGCGGGATCCGCACGTTCGAACGCGGCGGTGCGCCGCCGATCCCGGGTCTCCGCGCCCGGTACTTCGCCGACGCGACCGACTACGACCGCCTGGCGGTCCTGTTCTCCGACGCGAACACGGCGGACGACATCCCGTGGGTGCCGACCGGTGACCAGGTCCGCCTCGAATTCGAGAGCGAGGAGGGCATGCTTCCGGTGAATGACGTCGTCCTGGTCGAGGTCGACGATCGTCTCGTCGCCGCGACCGGCGTCGAGCGGGCGCTCCGCGAGGGCGTGCCGACGTTCGAACTGTGGGGATCGGTCGATCCGGCCTTCCGGCGGCGCGGCCTGGGAACATGGCTTCTCGACTGGGGGTTGGACCATGCCCGGGTGCGCGCGTCGCGCGAAGACCCGCTGGTCGAGGTCAACCTTGGCGCCTTCTCGGAGGACACCGAGGTCGGACACCGGGCGTTGCTGACGACGAACGGGTTCGCGGCCGTCCGCCACTTCTTCCTGATGCGTCGCGACCTCAGCCAACCGATCCCCGACGCGCCCATGCCCGAGGGTCTCGAGGTGCGGCCGGTGACGCAGGATCAGTGGCGGGCGATCTTCGACGCGGAGAACGAGGCCTTCCGCGATCACTGGGGGCACCGCGAAGGGACGGAGAGCCGGTTCCAGGCCACCTACGCGCACAAGGAGCTCGACACCAGCCTGTGGGTGGTCGCCTGGGAGGGCGACGAGGTCGCCGGCGTCATCCAGAACTGGATCTGGCCCGACGAGAATGAACGGCTCGGCGTCCAGCGGGGATGGCTCGAGCACATCAGCGTCCGACGCCCGTGGCGTCGGCGGGGACTGGCCCGCGCCTTGACAGCCCTCTCCCTCGCCCGGTTCCGCGATCTCGCGCTCGAAGAAGGGATGCTCGGCGTCGATTCCGAGAACCCCAACGGGGCGCTGGGGTTGTACGAGGGCCTGGGCTTCACCGTCCGAAGCCGGGCGGCCGCCTACCGGCGTCCACTCAAGGGCTGACCGCGCTCAGGCGAAGAGGCGTCCCCCGTCGCGGACGAGCTCCATCCAGGCGCGCTCGCGGCCGATGGTCGTCGCCGGTCCGTGGCCGGGGAAGACGCCGACCAGATCCTCCAGCGAGGCCAGGCGCGCCAGGGACGCCACCATCTCCGTCTCGTCGCCACCGGGCAGGTCGATCCGTCCCCAGCCGCCGGCGAACAGCGTGTCGCCGCTGAACAGCAGGCCCTCGTCGTCCGACAGGAGACAGACTGAGCCCTCCGTGTGACCGGGCGTATGCAGGACGCGGAGGCGGATCTCGCCGAACCGGATGACGCCGCCCTCGGCCAGGTCGACCGCCGGCACGGATGGCGGGATCTCGAACGGGGCGAAGACCGGCTGTGGATCGATCAGCCGTTGGCGGTCCAGGGCGTGGACGGCGACCTCGGCGCCCGTATGCTCGGCTACGGCGGAGTTGTCGCCGATGTGGTCCCAGTGGCCATGCGTCGAGACGATCAGCTTGAGCGTCCAGTCCCGGGCGGCCAGCTCATCGGCGATCCAGGCCAGCGACGGGATCGCGGTGTCGATGGCGATCGCCTCCCGCGAGCCGGGGTCGGCCAGGATGTGGACGTTGGTCGCGACGGGACCGACGACGCGACTGAGGCGCTCCATCGTCGAAGTCTCGCAGGTCGGGTGTGGTCCGGCTGGTTCGTGGTCGGGCCGTGCCCGCCGGACTGGAGGCCGTGGCCGTCGCGGCCGCTCGCTGTGGCCGCCCGCCGTGGCCAGATGCACACCCGGGGAACGTTGGGCTCGTCCCGACGTTCGAACGGGGCCGTCGGCCGGTGCGCGCCGGCGTGTCCCACGCTCATGAACGCGACCACCCGGCCGGCTACGGGTGCCCGGAGGCCTGGAATCGGTCCTAACGTTCCGGGGGCGTGAATACGGCCACGGGTCGGGCCGACTGTCGCCCGGATCCGTCAGATCGGCGGGTCACGCCGGTGCTTCCGGGGCTTCGAGCTTTTCCTGCATGCAGGTGAAGGTCTGGCCGATCATCTTGTTGGCGGTCCCCTCGATGAGCCTGGCCCCGACGCTGGCCAGCGTCCCGGACAGGTTCACGTCGGCGCTCCAGTCCATGATCGTCGTGCCATCGGGGCCGTCGGACAGGCGCATCTCGGCGGTCGCGTCGACCGCGCTGCCGGGCGCCTGACCATGCGCCTTGATGAGCGCGCGGTCGGGCGGCTGCTGTTCGGCGAACTCCATGTTCACGTTGAACTTGGCGTTGATGAACCCGATCCCGACCTTGGCGGCCGCCTTGAAATGGGTCGCGTCGATGACCTCGATCGTCTCGACGCCGGGGCCGCATGGGCCGACCTGCTCGGGGTCGGTGACGAACGCCCAGACCGCCTCGCGGGACGCCTTGATCGGAACGGATCCTTCGAAGTGCATGTGGTCCTCGGTCAGTCGTGCATCGGTGAATAGGAGCTCGCCTCAAGATACGACGCCGGCTCCTTGATGAACCGGGTCCGGCAGCCGATCGAGCAGAAGGCGTAGATGACGCCGTCGTGCTCGGCCAGGTGGCGGGCATGCGCGCGCTCGACGGTCATGCCGCAGACCGGATCGACCAGGACGATGTCGTCGACGACCGGTTCGAGCGAGATGTGCTCCGGGAGTCCGGTCGCCACCGTGGCCGGACCGGGCGACGCCACGAAATCGGCACGCCCTCGCCGGACCTGGACAAGCTCGGCCAGGATCGACAGGGCGACCTCGTCGGCGGTCTCCGCCCCGATGTCCAGGCCGGCCGGTGCGCGCAGTGCCGCGATCCGTTCGTCACCGACGGTCGTCTCCTCTCGAAGCCACTCGCGAACGACACCGGCGCGGGTCGGTGACGCGACCAGCCCGACATAGGCAGCCTCGCGGGTCAGCGACAGCCCGACGGCCTCCTCGTCCCAGATCCCCTGGGTGGCGACGATGACGTAGGGCGACGCTTCCGGATCAAGGCCACGGATGTCGGCGGACGCGTGGACCCTGTCAATGCCGGGGAAGGCGTCAGCCTCGGCGATCGGATCGATGACGGTCACCTGCCAGCCGGCGGCCGATCCGAGGCGCGCGAGCGCCCCCGCGATCGGCGTCGTCCCGACGACCCACAGTTGTGCAGCGGCGATGTGCGGTTCCACGTAGATCTCCAGCGTGCCACCGGAGTGGCAGGTCATGACCAGTTCGATGACGCCGTCCGCCCGGCGACCTTCGCCGGGTCCGTCCTTCGAGAGCCGCAGGAGGCGCGGTTGCCCGTCCGCGAGGGCGCGGAGCGACTCGCGAACGACGACCGGCTGGGCGCAGCTGCCGCCGACCCAGCCCTCGATGGAACCGTCCGGGTGGACGATCCCCGACGCGCCCGGGCGAGCCGAGGTCGGCCGCCTGACCGCCACGACCGTGGCGACCGCGAACGGCCGACCCGCCGCCTCGAGCTCGGCGGCCCGCGCGAAGATGGACCGCGAGGTCATAGCAGGCTAGGAGAGGTCACGAGGATCTACGAGAGACCCTTCTCGTGGAGGATGGCCCAGACCTTCTGGGGCGTGATCGGGATATCGATGTTGCGGACGCCGAGGTGCCACAGGGCATCGACGACGGCGTTGGCGATGGCCGGCGGGGCGCCGACCGTGGCCGACTCCCCCACGCCCTTGGCGCCGATCGGGTGATGCGGCGACGGGGTCGTCGTCTTGCCGGTCTCCCAGGCCGGGCTCTCGACCGCGGTCGGGATGAGGTAGTCCATGAACGTGCCGGCCATGTTGTTGCCGAGCTCGTCGTAGGTGATCTCCTCGTAGAGCGCAGGTGCGAGCCCCATGTTCAGACCGCCGTGGATCTGGCCGTCGACGATCATCGGGTTGATGATGTTGCCGCAGTCGTCGATGGCGACGAAGCGGCGGACGTTGACGCGCCCGGTCCCCTTGTCGATGTCGACGACGCAGATGTAGCTGCCGAACGGGAAGGTCAGGTTCGGCGGATCGTAGTAGTCGACCGCCTCGAGCCCCATCTCCATCCCCTGCGGGTAGTTCGTGTAGGCCGCGAAGGCGATCTCCTGGATCGTCTTGAACCGGTCCGGCGAGCCCTTGACGCTGAACTTGCCGGGCTCCCACTCGAGGTCCTCTTCCGAGGCTTCGAGCAGGTGCGCGGCGAGCGTTCGCGACTTGGCCAGGATCTTGCGCGACGCCATCGAGGCGGCAGCGCCCGACGTCGGGGTCGAGCGGGAGCCGTAGGTCCCCAGGCCGTACGGCGCCTTGTCGGTATCGCCGTACTCGATCTTGATGTCCTGCACCGGGAAGCCGAGCTCCTCGGCGATGATCTGGGCGTAGGTCGTCTCGTGGCCCTGGCCCTGGGTCTGCGACGAGATCTGCGCGTGGACCTTGCCGGTCGGGTGGACCCGGATGAAGACGCCGTCGTTCATCTTGAGCCCGAGGATGTCGAAGTCGTGCGATGGCCCGGCGCCGACGATCTCGGTGAAGCTGCAGATGCCGATGCCCATGAGCTCGCCCTTGGCGCGCTTCTCCGCCTGCTCGCGGCGGAGCCCGGCGTAGTCGATGGTGTCCAGCGCCAGCTGGAGGGCGGCAGGATAGTTGCCCGAGTCGTACGACCAGCCGGTCGGGGTCTTGTACGGGAACTGCTCGGGCTGGATGAAGTTCTCCATCCGGAGCTGGGCCGGGTCCTTGCCGATGTCGTGGGCGAGGATGTCGACCATCCGCTCGATGGCATGGACGGCCTCGGTCACCCGGAACGAGCAGCGGTAGGCGACGCCACCGGGCGGCTTGTTGGTATAGACCCCGTCGACCTCGACGAACGCGTCGGGGAAGTCGTATGAGCCGGTGATGACGTTGAACAAGCCGGCCGGGAACTTGGACGGGTCGGCCGCCGCGTCCGAGTAGCCGTGGTCGGCGATGGTCTTGACCTTGAGCCCGGTGATCTTGCCTTCCTTGGTCGCCGACATCTCGGCGTGGATGTGGTAGTCGCGGGCGAACGAATCGGCCTGCAGGTTCTCGCTCCGGTCCTCGATCCACTTGACCGGCTTGCCGGTGAGGAACGAGGCGGCCACGGCCAGGACGTAGCCGGGGTAGACCGGCACCTTGCCGCCGAAGCCACCGCCGATGTCGTGCGTGACGACCCGGATGTTGTGCTCGTAGATCGGCAGACCGGCGCCCCCGGCGACGAGTGCCAGCACCGTCCGGATGGCGTGCGGCGCCTGCGACGTCATGTGGAGGGTGAGTTGCTGACGGATCGGATCCCAATCGGCGACGCAGCCGCACGTCTCGATCGAGGCGACGTGGATGCGCGGGATGTAGATGTCTTCCTTGATGACGACTTCGCCGGAGGCGATCGCCGCGTCGGCGGCCGCCCTGTCGCCGGACTCCCAGTGCCAGATGTGGTTGTTGGCCTTGTCCAGGCCCCGGTCCGGGCGGAGGACGAAGGCGTCGGGTTCGAGCGCCTTGTGCGGGTCGACGATGACCGGCAGCGGCTCGTAGTCGACGAGGACGGCGGCGACGCCGTCGGCGGCGGCATAGCGGGACGTGGCGATGACCGCCGCGACCTCCTGCGACTGGTACATCACGGTGTCCACGGGGAGCACCATCTGCATGTCGCCGGCAAGCGTCGGCATCCAGTGGAGCTTGAAGCCCTCCAGGTCCTTGCCGGTCACGACGGCGGCGACGCCCGGGACCTTCAGCGCCTCGGACGAGTCGATCGACTTGATGGTCGCATGGGCGTACGGGCTCCGGACGATGTCGAGCCAGAGCTGTCCGGGCAGGTTGACGTCTTCGATGTACTGGCCCTTGCCCTGGATGAACCGCGGATCTTCCTTGCGCTTGACCGAGTGGCCCATGCCACCGATCGCGGCGCTGGTGCGGGGCGTTGCCTCTGTGGTCATCTCGTCACTCCCCGCTCAACCGGCCGCGACCGGCGAACCGGTCTGGGTCTCGGCGGCAACGGCCATCTCGCCGGCCGCCTGCTGGATGGCTTTCACGATGTTCACGTAGCCGGTGCAGCGACAGAGGTTGCCGCTGATCCCCTCGCGGATCTCGGCCTCGCTCGGATCCGGGTTCTCGGCCAGCAGCCAGGCCGACTGCATGATCATGCCCGGGGTACAGAAGCCGCACTGGAGGCCGTGCTGGTCCCAGAACGCCTGCTGGAGCGGGTGCAGGTTGGCGCCGTCGGCCATCCCCTCGATCGTCTTGATCGAGCGGCCATCGGCCTGGACGGCGAGCATCGTGCACGACTTGGCGCTCTCGCCATCGACATGGACGGTACAGGCGCCGCAGTTGCTCGTATCGCAACCGACGTGCGTGCCGGTCAGTCCGAGGTCGTCGCGCAGGAAGTGGACCAGGAGGAGGCGCGGCTCGACGTCGGCCTCGTGGACCGCCCCGTTGACGGTCACCGAGATGTGCTGGGTGGTCATCGTTGGGGCCTCCTACCGGTATGCGAGAGCGCGTTCGGTGGCGCGACGGAGTGCCCTGACGGTCAACTCCGCGGCCATCGCCCGCTTGTATTCGACAGGACCGCGGACATCGCCGGCCGGACGGCTCTGCGCCCCGGCCGCGGCGCCCGCCGCACGGAACAGGTCCTCGGAGGGCGCGTTGCCGACGAGGACCGCTTCGGCGTCGGTTGCCGCGAACGGCGTCTCGGCGACCCCGGTCAGGCCGAGGCCGGCGCGCTTGATGTGACCCGCGTCATCCAGCCAGACCACCGCCGCAACACCGCACGGTGGCGAAGTCGCCGACCTTGCGCTCGAGCTTCTCGTAGGCACCGGCCGAGCCTCGAGGTCGGCGCACGATGCGGATCTCGGTCAGGACCTCGGTCGGCTCGATCGCCGTCTGGAAGGTATCGACGAAGAACTCGCGCGCCGCGATGGATCGGTCGCCCGACTGGCTCCGACAGACGATCGTTGCGTTGCCCGCGATGAGGACCGCCGGCCAGTCCGATGCCGGGTCGGCATGCGCGATGGATCCGCCGATCGTCCCCCAGTTTCGGACCTGCGGGTCGCCGATCGTGGCGGTGACGTCATGGAGGAGCGGATACCGATCGCGGACGACCTGCGCCTCGTGGATCTGGCGGTGGGTCGCCCTGGCGCCGATGCTCAGGTGATCGTCGGTCTCGGTGATCCCGACGAGCCCCGGGACGTCCCGCAGGTCGACGAGGAGGGCCGGCTGCGCCAAGCGAAGCTTGATCAGGGGCAGGAGGCTGTAGCCGCCCGACAGGAGTTTGGCCTCGCCTTCGCGTTCCTTGAGGATCCGCAACGTCTCGTCCAGGTTCGCCGGACGGACGTAGTCGAACTGGGCTGGGATCATCGCGCTTGGACCCTCCTCCCCGCTCGCGTGGGGGCGACATGTGTGCGCATCCGCCGGGATGCGCACAGAGCGGTGGTGGCACGACCACGGGCACCGATCGGGCTCGTCCTCTGGCCACGATTCGGGGTCCGGAACACGGGGAAGCGTTGCAGGACAGTATCGGTCCGCGCTCGTTCGCGCGTCAACGGGATTCGCACGCGGCCTGGGTCGGTCCGGTGCGTCCCTGGACCCTGATACGTCAACGATGTGGCGCCGGTTTGGCGACACGGTGGGAGGGTTCCAGCCGTGTCGCCACCAGGCACCCCTCAGCCGACGGTCAGCGGCTCCCCGGTCTCGATGACGGTCTTGAGCCCGGACACGATGTGGACGATCCCGCCGGCGAACTCCTCGGCGCTCTTGGAGCCCGGGATCAACGCCGACGTGACGGTCAGCTTCGAGCCACCCCCCTCGACGGGTTCGACCTCCCAGGTCATCCGGATCGGGCCCTCCGCGTCGATGCCGGGGTCCCAGCGTGGATGGAACGACATGACGACCCGTCGGCCGGGCTCGATCTCGACGACCTTGCCATCCGCGGCCGTCGAGCCGTCCGGGTACGCGTAGGTGAGCGCGGAGCCCGCCGTCCAGTCGGAGGCGACGCGCGTCCCGAAGTAGTAGCGGACGGTCTCGTCGCCGTCGGTGATCGAGCGCCAGACGCGCTCCGGTGGAGCCTTGATATAGACGGAGTAGACGTGATCGATGCGGTCCATCGGTGTCTCCAGTCGTGTCTTGATGGCGGACATCGTCCCGACGACCGGTTCGGCGAACTTGCCGATCCAGCGGTCATGGACGAGGCGGATCGGGACCGGGTTCAGGTAGTGACGCTTCTCGCGACCGACCTTGACGGTCGTCACGAGGTCGGCGTCCTCCAGGACCCCCAGATGCTTCATGACCCCGAAGCGCGTCATCCCCGGCAGGTACCCGCACAACTCCCCGAGCGTCTGGCCATCGCGCTCGAAGAGCCGGTCGAGCAGGACCCGCCGATTGGGATCGGCCAGGGCCCGGAAGATCGGCGCCGTCGGTTCGGTCACGCCCACAGTATATGTGACTCCGTGGTCACATGTCAATGCTGGCCCGGCGGTCGTATCGTCGTACCCGTCACCGAGGAGGACTCCTGATGCGCAGCGTGACCTATTCGATGAGCATGTCACTCGACGGCTACATCGTCGGTCCGGACGGCGGCTTCGATTGGCCGGGGTTCGACGCCGAGGTCTTCCGCTTCTGGATCGACGAGATCCGGGAAGTCGGCGTCCACCTCATGGGACGACGGCTGTACGACACGATGCTGTACTGGGAGACCGCCGACGAGGACCCCTCGCTCGACGATGCCGAGCTCGAGTGGGCCGCGCTCTGGAAGCCGTTGCCGAAGGTCGTGTTCTCCACCACGCTGTCGGCGGTCCAGGGCAACGCCCGCCTGGCCTCCGGCGGAGTGGCGGAAGAGATCGAGCGGTTGCGAGCCGAGCCCGGGGAGGGCGACATCGCGATCGGCGGCGCGACGCTCGCCGCCGAGGCGGCGGCGTCGGGTCTGATCGACGAGTACCGGGTGATGGTCTACTCGGTGCTGGTCGGCGGTGGCACCCCATACTTCGCGCGGCGCGAGCGCCGGGTAGATCTCGAGCTCGTCGAGACCCGCACGTTCAGCTCGAAGGTGGTCTACCTCCGCTACCGCGTGGCGAGATAGCCTCGCGCGGCGGATGCTTGGAGCACGCAGAACCGCCAGGGACGATCCGATGTCGAGCGTCACCAACCGCATCACCATCGCCCGACCGATCGAGGACGTCTTCGCGGTCCTGACCGACGTCGAGAAGGCGCGGATCTGGTTCCCGGGCGACGTCGAGGAGCACTGGACCTCGCCGCCGCCGCACGGGGTCGGTTCGACGCGGCACGCCATCGTGCGCATTCGCGGTCGAACGGTCGAGAACGACGCCGTGGTCACCGAGTACGACCCGCCATATCGGACCGTGATCGCTGGCACCTCGCCGAACGCGCCGTTCGTCGGCACGCTCGTCTTCGCGCGCGAGGGCGAGACGACACGCGTCGAGGTGACCACGGAACTCGCCTTCCGGGGCGCGTCACGGATCGTCGGACCGGTCTTCGCCGCCTGGTACGGCAGGTCGTGGGCTCGCGGACTCGAGACCCTCAAGCGGCTGATGGAGGCCGGGGAGCTGTAGGCCGGGCGCCCGGGCCTGGTCTGCCGATCTTGCTCGGGATGTCGCGCCATCGATCGTGGGGGGCCGCCGGCAGGCGGCCGCGTCAGATCAGCCGGTCGAGGCCCCGGACGAGGCCGACGACAGTCGGCACGCGACGGATGGCGAGCAGGGTCCCGGCGATGTACGGCCCAGCCCCAGGACCGGCGTCGTAGCTGATCGTCAGGCGCTCGTCCGCCTGCCCGAAGCGCACCTCGAGGCCGATGGTGTAGCCGGGCAGCCGCACGGAATGGACCCGTGACCCATCGATCTCGGCGCCGCGGGCGTCGACGGCGCCGACGGTGTCGCCCACCGGGATCTCGGTCTCGGGGGCCCTGACCTCCGACAGCCGCCAGGCGAGCTCTCGCGCCATCCCGCTCGGCGCGTCGCGCTTCCCCGCGGACGCCGTGTCGATGATCTCCCAGGCCGGCAGGTGCGCGGCTGCCTCCACCGCGAACCGCTGGAGCAGCGCCGCCGTCAGCGCGAAGTTACCGACGGCGACGACCCCCACCGCGTGGTCCCGCGCCACGCCGTCGATCTCATCGAAGTCGCCCGTCGTGAGTCCCGAGCTCCCGATGACGACGTGTCGCCCAGCGCGGGCGGCGGCGAGCGCATGGACCTTCGCGGTCTCGGCCGAGGTGTACTCGACGAGCACGTCGAACGGCGTCGCGAGCGCTTCCGCGATCGATCCGCTGACGACGATGTCGCCGATGGTCTGACCGGCGGCTCCGCGCGCGACGCCGGCGACCAGGACGAGGTCGTCCGTTGCGGCGACCGTCTCCGCGAGCGGGCGGCCGACCCATCCGCTGATCCCCGCGACGCAGACGCTGATCGTCATCGGTCGGAGTCGGGCGCCCAGGTGACGATCCCGACGTCGCTCGGGCCGCGGTCCCAGATCGTCCACCCCCCGGACTCCTCGACGCCGAGCTTGTCGAGCGCCTTCTGGAAGCGCTTCTCCTTCGGCCCGGCCGGGTCGATCCACAGCTGGCGGCGGACGAACCCCTCCAGCCCGTCGCGCGTCTCGAAGCGCCGAGGCTCGACCGCGATCCGGGTGATGTCCAGCCGTCGCCCCCGGGCCTCCAGCAGTTCGACGACATCCGGGAGCGCCGGCAGGGCGACGCGTGCCTCGCCGTGGACCGGCGGCCAGAACGGGTCGGCGGCGGCGGCCGGGACCCGTTCCATGAGGACCGCCACGCACAGCCGAGCCGCAGCGGACTCGAGGGCGTCGAGGAACGGGCCGATGTCCTCCACGTCGTAGCCCACGTGGGCGATGAGGGCGACGTCGGCCTCGTGCGTGGCGAGCGCGCCATCGTCGGACGGCGGCCACCGGCCGTGGACGGTCCGGACGTTCTCGATGGCGTAGTCCTCGGCGATCTCGAGCAAGCCCTCGAGCATCGACGGCGACGCGTCGAGCGCGACCACCGAACCGCCCGACGGGTCGAGCGCCCGCGCGATCGGCAGGGCAAATCGCCCGGCACCGGCCCCGACGTCGAGCCAGGTCTCGCCGGACCGCACGAGCCGGAGGAGGGCGTCAAGGACCTCGTCTCCGCGTCGCGTCGGGTCGGCACGGAAGAGCGACTGGACCGGCGCGTAGAAGTCCGTCCCGTCGGGGACCTCGCGGATCCGCTCGACCTGCTCGCGATTGGCCCGGACCCGGGCGGCCCACGACGCCTCGATCACGACGGCGAGATCGCCCGGCGTATCGACATCCGGGTTCGTCCCATCCACGGCGACCTCGACGACGAGCTCCGGATGGGCGGCGAGGACCGGCCCGAGTCCGCGGTCGCCCTCGGCCTCGGCGACCAGCCCGAACCCGGCCTTCCGGACCAGGACGGGGTTGCGTCCGTGATCGTCGGCATAGGCCGGGACGACGAACGGACGGCCACGTTTCGCCGGAGCGTCCAGCAGCGACCGGATGGCCGTCGGCGAGACGAGCGGCTGGTCACCGAGCGCCACGAGGACCGCGTCCCGTCCGGACCGACCGCCTCGAACCCGACCTGGAGCGAACTGGCCAGTCCCCTCCCCGGCTCCGGATTCACGACACGGCGCTCCGTGCGCCACGCGATCCCGGCCTCGATCGCGGCGGCGTCATCGCCGAGGACGACGACGACGTCGCCGACGCCGGCCTCAGCCATCGCGTCGAGGACATGCTGGAGGACCGGCCGACCCGCGACTCTGGCAAGCAGCTTCCCGCCACCGAACCGGGAACCCGCCCCGGCCGCGAGCACGAGCCCGACCGTTTCACCACTCATCGCGGCATCTTCCCACCGACGGGCGCCCCGGAGTAGCCTTGCGTCCGCGGTCACGCTCGACCACGTCCCGGGTCGGTGGTCCGCGGCGAGGGAGGATCACGAGTCATGGCCGATCCCGTTCTTCCGTCGGAGCCGCCGGCACCCGGAGACCTCGACTCGGCGACGCCGGATCCGATAGAACCGGCGGCACCCGTCGCTGAGGCCGAGCCGGCGGAACCCGTCGCCAAGGCCGAACCGGCTCCGCTCGCGATGCTCAACTCGCTCGACACCCGAACGCGGATGGCCGTCGTGGCGGGCCTCGTCGTGGCCGCGGTCGGCCTGATCGGGAGCATCGTGGACGCGTGGTCCCTCCAGTTCAGCGGGTTGATCATGATCGTGGCCGGGCTGGGGGCCGCCGGCGCCGCGTATCTGGCGAGCACACGCAAGTCGGCAGCACCCGGTCGTTTGCCGTTGCGGGATGTGATCCTGGCCGGTGGCACGATCAGCGCCATCCTGGGAATCCTGTACGTCGTCCAGGTCGTGCTCGACCTCGGCGATCTCAGCGAGGACTACGGTGGCGTCCTCGGACTGGCGGCGGTGATCGTCCTGGCCGTTGCCGGCGTCGCCCTCTACATCGCGGCGACGCGCTGGTGGACCGGCGGGCCGGCGGCTCCATGGCGAACGATGATGCGGTCGGGCGATCGTTCGACGAGGCTCATCCTGGTCGGCACGGCCCTCGTCGTCGTGGGCTGGCTCATCACCGTTGCGACCGGGTTCTGGTTCCTCGAGGCCGGATCCGAGCTCCTGACGTTCATGCTGCTCGCGGCCCTGGTGGTCCGGGCTGCCGGCGACCCCGAGCAGCCATTGCGGCTTCCGTTCCCGGCCATCCTCGTCGCGCTCGGCCTGATGATCATCGGCGCGATCATCGCGCTCCAGCACACGTCGCGGATGATCGGCGAAGGGGCGACGCTCGATGACTGGTTCGCCCAGGCGATCTATGTCGCGGGCGTGGCCATCGCGATCGCCGGCGCTGTCCTCGGCACGCTCGCGGCGACGAGGACCATGCGGGGCGGGTCGGCGGCCTCGACGCCCGAGGCCTGACCGTCGCTCGCGAACGACGTCAGGCCGTCGCGGACGCTCGTTCGCGCATCGGCGTCCCCGAGCCGCCGTAGCGTTCGGCGACGATCTCGGCCAGGATCGCCAGGGCGGTCTCGGCCGGCGCCCGACCGCCCAGGTCAAGCCCGACCGGATCCGCGGAGGCGCGCCAGGTCGGCCTCGCTGACGCCGGCCTCGAGCAGCCGTGCCCGGCGGTCGGCCTGGGTCTTGCGCGACCCGACCGCACCGACGTAGCGACAGCCGCGCCGCAGCGCCTCGACGATGGCCGGCTCGTCGAACTTCACGTCGTGTGACAGGACCGCGACGGCGTCGTTCGGCCCCAGGCCGATCTCGTCGGCGACCTCGTCCGGCCAGCCGATGACGAGCCGGTCGACGTCCGGGAAGCGCTCAGGCGTCGCGAACGCGGTCCTGCCATCGACGACCACGGTCTCGAACCCGAGCTCACGCGCCAAACGGACCAGCGACCGGGCGACCTCCACGCCACCGACGAGCACGAGGCGAGGCCGGACCGGGAAGACCTCGATGAACAATGACCGGCCGCCGAGTTCCACGGTTCGCGACAGCCCACGCCGTAGCGCGGCCGTGGCCGCGTCGACCAGCGCCGCGTCCAGCTCCGCGGAGCCCAGGGTACCGGCTAGGCGTCCATCGTCCGACACGGTCAACTCGGCGGCCGGCGGCGCGCCGTCACCGGGTTGATGGGGCCCGAACTCGGCCGGCGGCGAATCGGCGGGGAGTGGCGTGACGACCGCCGACCCGTGTCCTGCCGCCCCGACCGAGCCACGCGCCGCGTGGATGACGATCGCCGGGGCGACGGGCTCCACGAGCACGTCGATCGTGCCACCGCACGCGAGCCCGACGTCCCAGGCCTCCTCGTCGCTGATCCCGTAGCGGATGACCCGGGCGTGGCCGGTCGCCCGCGCGCGGTCGATCTCCTCGGCGGCCGCCCCTTCGACGCAGCCGCCGCTGACGGATCCTGCGATGCGGCCGTCGGTGGCATACAGCAGGACGGCGCCCTCCGGCCTCGGCGCGGACCCGAACGTCCGGACCACCACGGCGCGACCGACCTGGTCGTCGGCGACGCCGCCGGTCTGCCAGCTGGCCAGGGTTTCGAGCAGTTCCTTCATCGCAGTGGCCTCGGAGCGGTCGGGTCGATGGTCGCACCCCCGACGAGATCCGGCACGGCGCCCACGGTCGGGCCGAGGGCGCCGAGGGCCCCGGGCAAGGCGGCGTGCGACGCGGCCTCGCTCCCCCGTCGCGTGTCGGTGGCGCGGACGCCGCCCAGGATCTCGCCGAGCCGTTCCAGGCTGGCCACGGTCCCTGCCGGCAGGAAGTCGTCGATGTAGGGATAGGCCGCCCGCATCCCGCCGGCCAGTGGCTGGTAGCCGGGCGTGCCGGCCAGTGGGTTGAGCCAGACGAGCCGATGGCAGTTGCGCCGGAGCCGCGCGGTCTCGGCCGCGACGAGTGCCGGATCGCCCCGGTCCCAGCCGTCCGACACGACGATGACGACCCCCGAGGTCCGCAGCGAGCGGCGAGCCCAGATCTGGTTGAAGGTCCGGAACGACTCCCCGATGCGGGTGCCACCCGCCCAGTCGTTGACCGAATCCGCCACCCGCGCCAGCGCGCGGTCCCGATCGCGGTCGCGCAGCAGCCGGGTGACGCGCGTCAGCCGCGTCCCGAACACGAACGACTCCGTCCGCACCTCCGAGGCCGCCGAGAGCGCCTGCACGAACCGCAGCAACAGCCGCGAGTGGCGCTCCATCGACCCCGAGATGTCGCACAGGACGACGAGCGACCGCGGCTCGCGGATCTGCCGCCGCCAGACCCACGACACGAGTTGGCCGCCCGTCCCCAGGTTCTGGCGGAACATCGCCCGCGGCGCGAGCCGGCGGCCATGCGAATGGAGCTCGTAGCGGCGGGTCCGCCGCCGTTCCAGCCGTGGCACGAGCAGGTCGACCAGGCGCTCCGCCTCGCGCAGCTCGGCCGGTGTCATCCGGTCGAACTCGCGGTGGCGCAGGACCTCGCCCTGCGAGTACGCATCGGGCGAGATGACGATCCCGTCGATCGGTGCCTCGTCGTCATCGACGCCGTCGGCATCGCTCGGCATCGGCACACCGTGCTCGTCGGGCGCCATCTCGCCGCGCTCGCGACCCGCCTCTGGCGGCGTCCCCCCGGGAACGTCCTCCTCGGCCATCGCCTCGTCCTCGCGCGGCAGCGTGGTCGGGGCGAAATCGCCCGGCAGTCGCGACGCCCGTCGTCGCCACCAGCGATCGAAGGCGGCGTCGTAGGTCGCCCGGTCATCGCGGCGCCGGACGAAGACGGCCGCACCGGCGGCGCGGACCTGTTCGCGGTCCGCGATGTCGACCAGGGTCAGGGCCCGCGCGAAGTCGACGGCCGCCCCCAGGTCGATCGACAGGTGCGCGACCCGCAATGCCCGACCGAAGCCGACCGCCTCGTTGAGCAGCCGACGCCCGTCGATCTCGGGCCCGTACGGGGAGCGGACGATCGCGGGGTCGGACGCGTCGGTCATCGGATCAGGTCGGCGTCGGTGTCGCGTCAGCCGCCCGCGGCGGCCTCGGCCATGTAGCGGCGCGTGGCGTCGCCGCGCACCTGGCGGATGTCCTCCTCGTACTTGAGGACGACCCCGAGCGTCTCGTCGACGAGCTCGGGCGACAGCTCGCGCGCCCCGAGCGACAGGAGGGCGGCGGCCCAGTCGAGCGTCTCGGCGATGCCCGGGACCTTGGTCAGATCGGCCTCGCGCAGGCGATGGACGAAGCCGACGACCTCGCGCGCCAGGCGCTCCGGGGCGTCAGGGACCTTGGCCAGCACGATCTCGTATTCCTTCTGGGCGGTCGGGTAGTCGATCCAGTGGTAGAGGCAGCGCCGCTTGAGCGCGTCATGGACCTCGCGGGTCCGGTTCGAGGTCAGGATGACCCGCGGCGGCGTCTCCGCCCGGATCGTGCCGATCTCCGGCACGGTCACCTGGAAGTCCGACAGGATCTCGAGCAGATACGCCTCGAACTCCTCGTCGGCCCGGTCGATCTCGTCGATCAGCAGGACGGGCGCGACCCCGTCGGTCGCCTCGAGCGCCTGGAGGAGCGGCCGGCGGATCAGGAAGTCCTCGCCGAAGATGTCGTGGGCCGTCGCGTGCTCCGCCTCGCCGCGCGCCTCGAGCAACCGGATCTCGAGCATCTGGCGTGGGTAGTTCCACTCGTAGACGGCCGTGTTGACGTCGAGCCCCTCGTAGCATTGGAGCCGGATCAGGCGGGCGCCGAGCGATGCCGCCAAGACCTTCGCCAGCTCCGTTTTGCCGACGCCGGCCTCACCCTCGAGCAGCAGCGGCCGACCGAGCTCCAGGGCGAGGAAGACGGCCGTCGACAGGGATCGGTCCGCGATGTAATCGCGGCCATGGAAATCCTCCTGGATCGCCTCGATCGAACGGGTCCCCTCCGGGCGCGAAGCGCGGTCGGTCATCGGCGGAATCTACACGGGTGGCGCGGACCGCGGGCACGGGTGCGGCCGGGCCGGAACGGCGGCCCGAGCACGTGCGCGCCGGGGTGGCCACGAGGTAGGCTATGCGGACTGACTGCAACTCGGGCGGGGGAGGCGATCATTGGCCAAGGCGCGCAAGGTTCGGGCGGAACTCGAAGTCCTTCGCACCGAGGACGTCCCGCTCCAGGAAGTCTCCGGGGTCTGCCTCCGTCGAGAGGCCGGCGGCGACATGGCACTGGTCGCATTCGGCGACCGGACCTCGCTGGCCGCATGGGTCGAGCTCCCCGATGACGACCGCGGCAAGTACACCTGGAAGACGGTCGACCTCGCGGATGTCGAAGGGTCGCTCATCCCGCGCGACGACCCGCAGGTCGAGGCGGTCTGCGCCGACGGTGCCGGACGGATCCTGATCCTCCAGGAGTCGCCGCCCCGGGTCGAATTGCTCGACTGGAAGTCGCGCAAGGTCGTCACCAGGATCGCCCTCGACATCCCTGATGGACACCCGCTCCACGATTCATGGATCGACGCCGAGGGATCCCAGGGCGAAGGCGCAGCGTTCATGCAGAACGGCCACCTGCTCATCGCGAAGGAAAAGGGCCCGGCCGCGTTCATCGAGTTCGGGCCGGAGGGCGAGGATCCGTCGGGCTTCGGTCCCGACTCCGCGCTCAAGGCCGGCGCGCGCTGGCCCACCGACGAAGGCGACCGGACCTTCGTCCCGCTCGCGGTCTGGAACCCGTCGGTCAAGCTCCAGGCGACCTGCGAGGACTTCAGCGATCTCGAGGTCGGGCCGGACCGCCGCCTGTACCTGCTGAGCGACAAGTCCCAGTCGATCGCCCGTGTCGGGGTCCTCGCGGTCGGTGACGAGGTGGCCCGTGCCGATGAGGTCTGGAAGCTGCCGCTCCTCGACGGCAAGCCGGAGGGACTGGCCCTGACCCGGAACGGACGCGCGATCGTCGCGCTCGATACGAAACAGGCGAAGGAGAACCTCGTGCTTCTCGAACCGCCGATCGCCGTGGTGGCGGGCACGTGACGGCGACGATCGCGCCGACCGAGCACGCGACGCCACGCCGGTTCACGGTCCGCCCTGGCCGCCCGCATCCGCTCGGTGCGACCCCGGACGCCGAGGGCACCAACTTCTCGCTGTTCACCCGTCACGCGACGATGGTCGAGCTGCTGATCTTCGAGCGGCACGACTCGCCGCACCCGACCAAGACGATCCGGCTCAACCCCGACGTCAACCGGACCTTCTACTTCTGGCACGTCTACGTCGTCGGGGTGACGCCCGGGATGGGCTATGCCTACCGTGTCGATGGCCCGCAGGACCTCCACGGCCAGGGGCATCGGTTCAACCCGAACAAGGTCCTGATCGATCCCTACGGCCGGGGCACGACCTCCACGCTGTGGGACCGGGTCGCGGCGTGCGGACCGGACGACAACGTGGCGCACTCGTTGAGCAGCGTCGTCGTCGACATGACCGACTACGACTGGGAAGGCGATCAGCCGCTCCGCAAGTCGATGCAGGACACGGTCATCTACGAGATGCACGTCCGTGGCTTCACCAAGTCGCCGACCTCGGGCGCCCAGCACCCGGGCACCTATCTCGGAGTCATCGACAAGATCCCGTACCTCAAGCGCCTCGGGGTCACGGCGGTCGAATTGCTGCCCGTCTTCGAGTTCGACGAGAACGAGATCAGCGGCACGAACCCGCTGACCGGGCAGCGCCTGATCAACTACTGGGGCTACAGCCCGATCAGCTTCTTCAACCCGCACGAGGGCTACTGCGTCGCGCCCGACGAGGGCTCCCACGTCCGCGAATTCCGGGACATGGTGAAAGCGCTGCACAAGGCCGGCATCGAGGTGATCCTCGACGTCGTCTTCAACCACACCGGCGAGGGCAACCACGAGGGCCCGACGATCAGCTTCCGCGGCCTCGACAACAGCATGTACTACCACCTGGAGCCGTACGACAAGCAGTACTACACGAACCTGTCGGGCTGCGGGAACACGTTCAACTGCAACGTCCCGCTGGTCGAGAAGTTCATCGCCGAGTGCCTCCTGTTCTGGGTTCGCGAGATGCACGTCGACGGCTTCCGGTTCGACCTCGCGTCGATCCTGTCGCGTGGGCCGGACGGGAACCCGATGGACGACCCGCCGGTCCTCTGGCACATCGAGTTGGACAACGAGTTGAGCGACACCAAGATCATCGCCGAGGCGTGGGACGCCGGCGGCCTCTACCAGGTCGGCTACTTCCCGGGCTATCGGTGGGCCGAATGGAACGGCCGCTTCCGCGACGACATCCGCGCCTTCGTCAAGGGCGACAAGGGCATCGTCAGCAAGGTCGCGGCAAGGATGGCCGGCAGTGCCGACATCTACCAGTCGGACGGCGAACTGCCGATCAACAGCATCAACTTCATCACCGCCCACGACGGGTTCACCCTGAACGACCTGGTCTCATACAACGGCAAGCACAACGAGGCCAACGGCGAGAACAACAACGACGGGACGAACGACAACATCAGCTGGAACTGCGGCGTGGAGGGCGAGACCGACGAACCGGAGATCGCGGCGCTTCGGGCGCGCCAGGTCCGCAACTTCCTGACCATCCTGATGCTTTCGCAGGGCGTGCCGATGATGGTCATGGGCGACGAGGCGCGGCAGACCCAGTTCGGCAACAACAATGCCTACTGCCAGGACAACGAGATCACCTGGTTCGACTGGACCCACGAGCAGAAGCACGCTGACCTCATCCGCTTCACCAGCGACCTGGTCGCCTTCCGGATGGAGCACGGCACGCTCCGACGCTCCCGGTTCTTCACCGGCGAGCAGAACGAGCGCGGGCTGGCCGACATCTCATGGCACGGCGGGCGTCTCTTCTCGCCCGGCTGGGACGATCCGGAGTCTCGCGTCCTCGCGTTCACCCTCGCCGGCTTCTCCAACACGGCTGCCGGCAAGGCCAATGACACAGATATCCACGTGATGATGAACATGGACTGGGAGGACGTGGACTTCGAGGTACCGACCGTCCCGGGACGGTCCTGGCATCACGCCCTGGACACCGGGGCGGCAGCTCCCAACGACATCTTCGCGAAAGGGCACGAACCACCCTTCGAAGGCACGACCTGCCGAGTCAGGAACCGCAGCATCGTGGTGCTCATCTCCAAGCCGTGAACCCGACCGGCGAGGGCGGGACGACCCGACCGTCGGCCAACGAGCGTCGATCAGGAGGACCGTCAATGGCGGATAGAGGGACCCCCGCGAAGGCGAAGGCGAAGGCCGCAGCCGGAGAGCCCATGGCGTTCTCGTTCTCCGACACGATCGGAGGCTACGTCAAGCACTACGACCGCAACGCAGATTCGTTCACGCTCGAGACGAGCGACGGTCGCGAGTTCACGGTCGGGCTGACCGCCACCACGAACGCCCAGCTCGTGCGGAACCTCGGCGAGCCGTACGCCGACGCCACCGGCCAGATGCGCGACATGCTCGTCCCCGGCCGGTTCCTGTTCACCTACGGCGTCTTCTATCCGGAAGCCGGTGGCCACGTCTACGACGCGATGTCCATCACGTTCCCGGGCGCGCACGCCCATGACTTCGTGTTCGAGAAGCCGGACTGGTGGGTCAAGCAGATCCAGCAGATGGGCAACTTCTACCACGCCGTCGAGTTCCCCGATGGAAAGCCGAACTGGCGCGAGTATCGCGTCGGCATCGACATGACCGGCAACAAGGTCGGGGACCGCCAGGAGACCGACACGATCTCGCGGCTGATCTATGGCCTGTCGAGCGCCTATCACATGACCGGCGACGACAAGTTCCTCGAAGCCGCCGAGGCGGGCGTCGAGTACCTGCGCGAGCACCTGCGCAACAACGACACGGGCGAGGGCCTCGTCTACTGGTATCACGCGATCGAGATCGACGAGCCGAACGAGAAGAAGATCCTGGCCTCGGAGTTCGGCGACGACTACCAGGCCATCCCCGCCTACGAGCAGATCTACGCCCTCGTCGGTCCCGCGCAGCTCTACCGGATCACCGGCGACCAGCGGATCAAGGACGACATCGATAACACCATCTCGCTCTTCGACAAGTACTTCTACGACCCGGAGTACGGCGGCTACTGGTCCCATCTCGATCCGATCACGTTCGACGGCAAGAGCGACGCGCTCGGGCGCAACCGGGCGCGCAAGAACTGGAACTCCGTGGGCGATCATGTCCCGGCCTATCTGATCAACACGTGGCTAGCCACCGGCGATGACCGATACATGGACATGCTCGTCGCGATCGCGGACACCATCGAGCAGCGCTTTCCTGACGATGAGCACAGCCCGTTCGTCCAGGAGCGGTTCCACGAAGACTGGAGCCGCGATGTGACGTGGGGTTGGCAGCAGGATCGCGCGGTCGTCGGTCACAACCTCAAGATCGCCTGGAACCTGATGCGGATCCACCACGCACGACCGCATGCCTCGTACCTGGCCCTGGCGAACAAGATCAACACGATCATGCCGGCCGTCGGCAGCGACCAGCAGCGCGGGGGCTGGTACGACGTCGTCGAGCGGGTCCGCGAGCCGGGGCATGAGGCGACCCGCTTCACCTGGCACGACCGCAAGGCGTGGTGGCAGCAGGAGCAGGCGATCCTCGCCTACCAGATCATGGCCGGCTCGACCGGGAACGACGAGGCGCTCCGGCTCGGTCGCGAGGCGGCGGCCTTCTACAACGCGTTCTTCTTCGACTACGAGGAAGGGTCGGTCTACTTCAATGTCCTGTCGAGCGGCATCCCGTACCTGCTCGGGACGGAACGCCAGAAGGGCAGCCACTCGATGGCCGGCTACCACGCGTTCGAGCTGGCCTATCTGGCCACGGTCTACACCAACCTCATGATCACCAAGGAGCCGATGGACCTGTACTTCAGCCCGATCCCGGGTGCGCACAAGGACGGCGTCCTGCGGGTCTCACCGGACATCCTGCCGCCGGGCAGCATCCGGATCGGTGAGGTGGAGGTGGACGGCAAGCCGTACGCCGACTTCGACGCTGACGGCCTTACGGTCAACGTGCCGGCCGGCAAGAAGCGGGTGAAGATCCGCGTCCGTGTGGTGCCGACCATCGACCCATTCGCGGTCAGCACCAAGTTCGACGGCGACGTCGCAGAGATGACCCTGACGGGCAAGCTCGATGCCAGCACGTTCGGCA
The DNA here is from genome assembly GCA_963746865.1 of uncultured Chloroflexia bacterium. Classification (GTDB taxonomy): domain Bacteria; phylum Chloroflexota; class Limnocylindria; order Limnocylindrales; family CSP1-4; genus SPCO01. The sequence continues at coordinate 395,346 of CAVVDB010000003.1, read as the reverse complement.
TCTTCCAGGCCGAGGTCGAGACCGTCCTGGCGAAGAAGCCCGCCCGCCTGGTGCTGAACCTGCAGGGCCTCGATTCGATCGCCAACGTCGGCATCCGGGTCCTGCTCTTCGCGCGACAGCGGATGGACATCTCGGACCGGGCGGACATCTACGCCGTGGCGCCGAATGCCGCCGTGCGCGAGGCGCTCACCCGGGCCGATCCGGACCAGGAGGACATCAACGTCGTCGAGAGCTACGACCCGTTCAGGGACAGCGACAAGCTCGGCAAGCGGCCGACCAGCTAAGCCGCCCAGACGTTGGGATCCTCCCACGACCGGCGGCGACGACCGTAGTCAGGAGAAGGAGGCAGGTTCAGATGAGCGCTGACGCAGCCGCGCGGACTCTCGAGGAGAACAAGGCGGTGGCCCGCGAGTTCGTCGAGCGGATCTTCATCAGTCGAGATCTTGATGCCATCCCCGAGCTAGTCACCGACGATTTCGTCGACCATGTCCCGCTGGATTCGCCCGGCGGGCCCGCCGGCTTTCGCGCGTCGATGGAGAAGCTCTTCGCGAGCTTCCCCGACCTCACGACAACGATCGACGACATCATGGGCGAGGGTGACCGGCTGGTGGTCCGTGTCAGCATCGCGGGCACACAGCGCGGCGACTTCGAGCGGATCCCCGCGACGAACAAGCGCATCGAAGTGTTCGGCCTTGAAACGCTCGAGCTCCGCGACGGCAAGATCGCCGAGCGATGGATGTTCCGCGACGAGATGCTGATCCTTCATCAGCTCGGGATGATGTAGCGGACCGCGGACAGGAGGAACGACCATGACCGCAGAAACCGACCGCAACAAGCAGATGGTCAAGACGTATGTCCGCGACGTCGTCAATCGCGGCATCAATGACGACGGCACGGGGCGACATCCCGACAACGTCGACGGGATGCTCGAAGACTTCGCGAAGTATGTCGCTGCCGATGCCTTCGACTACGCCGCGCCCGAGGCGATCGGGCCCCAGGGGGCCGTCGATACGCTCAAGGTCATGTGGGCCGCGTTTCCCAACTCGCATTTCGTCGTTGACCAACTACCGGCGGAAGGCGACCTGATCATGATCCAAGCGTTCATCTCAGGCACGAACACTGGTCCCCTGTTTGGGCTCCCGGCCACCGGGAAGGACCTCGGGGTGCACGCGCTCCAACTCTTCCGCATCGTCGACGGCAAGTTGGCCCAGCACTGGGGCGGGATCAGCATGATCTCGTTCATGCAGCAGTTGGGCGTCTATGACCAGATCCTTGCCCCTCACGTCGCCGAGATCTACACCGCGATGGTCCACCGCTACATCGACGGCGTGAACGACGACGACCCCGCCGCGCTGCGCGAAGTGTTCGCGGTCGACTTCAACGATCACAACTCGGCCCAGGTCAGCGGACTGCCGCCGGGCGTCGAAGGGGTCGTGACCGCGCACCACATGCTCAACCAGTCCTTCAGCGACCTGACGTTCACGATCGACGAGATCCTCGTCGAGGGCGATCAGGTGGCGATCCGCGTCCATGCCAACGGCATGCACACCGGCGACTTCTACGGCTTCCCGCCGACCGGCAAGCCGATCAGCTGGACGGCGCACCGGATCCTGCGCGTGAAGGACGGGAAGTTCGTCGAGGCGTGGAACGAGTTCGACCAGGTCGGGATCCTGCAGCAGATGGGCGTCGTCCCATCCTTCGCGCCGCCGCCGAACCTCGAGGCGAACAAGGCCCTCGTCCGCCGGCTGTACGCGGAGGAGAACAAGCACAACGTCGATATCGTGGACGAGTTGATGTCGCCCGACTTCGTGATGCACGGCGACGCCCTGAACCCGTACCAGAAAGGCCTCGAGCCGATCAAGCAGGGGGCGCTCATGACGCAGGCCGCGTTCGCCGACCTGGTCGTCGATATCGAAGACATCGTGGCGGCCGGCGACAAGGTGATGGTCCGCCTTCGCTGGACCGGAACGCACACCGGATCGTTCATGGGCATGCCGCCATCGAACAAGAAGATGACCTGGACGGCCATCGCGACGAACCGGATCGAGAACGGGAAGATCGTCGAACGCTGGTTCAATTCCGACGTGTTCGGGCTGCTGCAGCAGTTCGGGGTCATCCCCGGGGGCTGATCGGGTGAGGTACGTCAGGGAGCCGGCGGATGATCCTCGTCGACGTAGCCCTGGCTGATCTCGACGATGTTGCCGTCCGGATCGGCGATCCAGACCGTGCGCCAGCCGGGGATGAACGCGTCGAAGTCCATCGGGCCGGCCGTGATCTTCGCGTCGGCTCCCATCTCGGTCAGCTTCGCGTCGACGTCGTCGACCATGAACGCGAGGTGTCGCCAGCCTGGGTACTCGGGGCCCGGACCGCCGGGCGTCGGCGCCGGACTGGTGGCCGTTGCCTTGAACAACTCCAGGTAGAACGACCCTGATTTCAGGAACACGATCTGCGTCGCCGCCGCCCAACGGGGCGACCCTCGCCCGACGGAACCCGAAGTGCTTCGTGTAGAACTGCTCTGTGGCTGCCATATCCCGGCAGACCACGCCCATGTGATGGATCTCCAGTGTTGCCACCGCGCGCTCCCCTAGCCTACTGACCGCGCCGCCAACAGGTCGATGATGGCCCGCGCGAACAGGTGGCAGTGGCCACCCGTCCGACCGGTCACGAGGTCGCCGTCGATGACGACGTCCTGATCCGTATAGATGGCCCCCATGTTGATCACGTCCCCGTGGAGGTTGTTGTGGGCCACGACGGGCCGACCGCGCACGAGTTCGGGCATCGGGGCGACCAGCCACATGCCGTGGCAGATGATCCCCTTGACGATCTCCTTCTCGGCGAATGCTCGGGCCAGGAACTCGGTCGCCGGTGGGAGCTTGGTCACGTCCTCCGTGTAGCGGAGCCGGTCCGACACGATGGCCGACGGCACGATGATCGCCGAGTAGCTGCGCAGCTCGGCGTCGGTCATGTCTTCGAACGACTCACTGACCTCGAACGGAACCTTGTATTCGTGGCCGTGGAAGGTGATCCGCTCCTGACCCCACAGCCGTGTCAGCCAATGGAGCTCGATCCCCTCCTCGGGAAAGCGATGCTTGTAGTAGAAGATCTCGTCCTCGTAGAAGTCGCTCTCGATGAGGATCCCGACCTTCTTGCCGACGAGGCTCATGAAGCCGACACGACATTCGCGGCCTTCAGCCAGTCGGCACAGCGCTCGGCGACCATCAGGATCCCGGCATGGCAGTTGCCCGACTGGACGACAGGCATGACGCTGGCGTCGGCGATGCGCAGGCCGGCCACTCCCCGGACCCGAAGCTCGGGATCGACGACGGCGAGGTCGTCGGTGCCCATCTTGCAGGAGCCGGTCTGGTGGTGGTACGAGTCCGCGGTCGCACGCAGGAAGGCTCGCAACTCGTCGTCGGTCGTCGGGTCGTCGGCCGGCATCAGTTCCTGCGCCGACCCACGGTGCGAACGCCTTCGTCGCGAAGATCTCGCGCGAGATCTTGACCGCTTTGACCATCTTCTCCATGTCGCTCGCCTCGCCGAGATAGTTCGGGTTGACGAGCGGGTGGGACGTCGGGTCGTTGTCGGCGAGCCGGACCCAGCCGCGGGACTTCGGTCGGACCAGCCCGGGCAGGATGCTGATCGAGTTCGGGTGGCCCTGGCCGATGATGATGTTGAACGGGACGTGGACGAACGCGATCTGCAGGTCGGGGCCGGTCTCGGCCGGATCGGACCTCAAGAACAGCGCGCTCTCCGACAGGTTCTGCTTGCCGGCCGGGACCGGCTGCAGGCGACTCGTGGATCACCCCGGTCAGGACGTGGTTGTGGAAGTTCCGGCCGACGCCCGGCAGGTCGACGAGCGGCTCGACGCCGACCGCCTTGAGCTCCTTCGGGTCGCCGATCCCCGACAGGAGAAGGAGCTTCGGCGATTCGATGGCGCCGGCGCAGACGATGACCTCGGCCGAGGCGTGGGCCTTGTGATGACGGCTGTGCTGGAGGTACTCGACACCGGTGCAGCGGCCATCCTCGACGATCAGACGTGAAGCGAGTGCCCCGGTCTCGAAGGTCAGGTTCGGGCGAGCGAGCGCCGGCTCCAGGTAGGCACGGTAGGCGGCGAACCGCTTGCCGTCGACCACGTTGATGTGATGCCAGCCGGTGCCTTCCATGTTCGGGCCGTTGAAGTCCTCGGTCCCCGGATAGCCGAGCTCGAGGCAGGCGTCGATGAACGCCCGCGACGTCGGGTTCGGGTCGTGCTTCCCGGCGTTGGTCACCGGCAGCGGTCCGCCATGGCCGGCCCACGGGCTCGTGTCGTCCTCCTGGTCCTCCAGCTTCTGGAAGTACGGCAGGCAGTCCTTGTACGACCAGCCGGTCGCGCCGCCGGCGGCCCACCCGTCGTAGTCCGACGGATGGCCGCGGATGTGCATCATGATGTAGAAGTCGCTCGAGCCACCCGGCAGCTTGCCCCGCGGCTCGAAGGTCTTCCGCCCGTCGAGCCCCGGCTGCGGTTCGCTGAAGTACTTCCAGTCGACGTCCGATCCGAGCAGCGTGTACCAGATCGACGCGTCGTGGACGTTCGGCGGGATGTCCGGCCCGCCGGCCTCGAGCAGCAGGACCTTGACCGTCCGGATCCTCGGTCAGTCGATTGGCGACGACGGATCCCGCGGCACCGGCCCCGACGACGATGTAGTCGTACTCCGCCATCTCGGTCAGCCCAGCTTCTGGTCGAGGAACGGGCGGAACGGGACGCTGTCGTGGAAGTTCGCCATGTACGCGATCTTGCCGTCGCGCATCCGGAAGTAGTTCATCACGTTCGCCTCGATCGGATCGCCGGCCGCGTTGGCGGCGGAGATGTGCGACACGACGGCCGCCTCATCGCCGCTGACGACGATGTGCTTCGGGACGTTCTGGAACCTGGAATAGGCCTTTCCCATCCCCGCCATCATCGGCCGCAGCGTGGCCAGCGACTCGATGTGACCGGCCAGCTGCTCGTCCATGACCATGTCGTCGGTGAACAGGTCGCACCAGGCGTCCCAGTCGCCGGCGTTGGCGGTGACGTAGTAGCGGTCGATCACCTCGGCGGTCGTGGGAGACAGCGTCCGGGCCGCTCAATGCTGACCCGGGGCCCACAGCCCGAGCTGGGTGACGATGCTGAGGCTGTCCGAGTTGAACCAGCGCTCTGCGATCTTGCCGTCGACGACCCGGAACATCGCGATGCCGTTCCATTTCAGTTCGTTGCCCGTGGCCGGCACTCCAGCCAGCGGACCGCTGTGCGTGACCCGCATGGTGCCGCGAACACCGACCATGTCGCCCGACGCGATCATGTCCTCGAGATTCACGTGTAGGTCGGGCAGGATGCCGTGCACGTAATCGATGCCCCCCTCGAGGATCTCGCGACCCCTGGGGCTGCCGAACAGCGTCTCGCCGTGATCGACGAAGTCTTCGGCCATGAGCGGATCGAGGTCGGCTGGACCGGTCTGGTTCATGACCGACTCGTAGAACTGCCGAACGACTTCCTTGTTCTCGGTCGTACCCATATCACTCCTTCGCGGGCTGGTCGTGGATGCGACGGCCTACTCGAGGTGTCAGCCAGATTGGCCAGCAGGCATCGCCCCGGGCACGATGCCAAGCTGCTGGAACAGGGCGAGGTCCTGGATGCCGCCCCAGTGCTCGACGATCTTGCCGTCGGCGCAGCGCAGCATCTCGAGCAGGCCGACGCTGATCGGCTTGCCGGTGGCGGGGAGGCCCATGAACGGTCCGTCATGCGTCCCGGTCAGCAGCGCCCGGACGACGACCCTGTCCCCCTCCGCGATCATGTCGTTGACCTCGTATCTGACCGTCGGGAAGGCGCCCCAGTACATCCCGAACATCATCGCGGCGCCCTCAACGCCCTGTGGAAAACCCGTAGGGGCGGAGTGGTCGATCGCGTCAGCCGACATGTACGTCGGCAACGCCAGGCGGTCGTGCTTGTTGATGACTTCGGCGCAGTATTCGGTGACGAGCGCCTTGTTTGCTCCGGGATCTGGAGCGGGGTCCTTGGCATGGGGTTGAGGCGTGGGCTGATCCCCCATCAGGCGGCGCTCGTGGGGGCCGTCGTCCCTGGCCCTGGCCAAACCCGGACATGTCCGTCCGGAGCCAGCGCTCGGCCAGCTTGCCGTTCGCTACCCGCCACAGCTGGACGCTCTCGATGTTCAGCGGCTGGTGGGTGGGCGGCATCCCGAACAGGAACCCCTCGTGGGTGCCGGTGATCGTCGACCGGAAGCCGACCAGGTCACCCTCGACGATGATGTCCTCGCTGTCGACCTTGAGGTCCGGGATGCCAACGACCATGGATCTCGACGGCCTGACGCGTGGCTTCCGGACCGCCGGGCGAGCCGGGTGGCGCGAAGGGGTCGACCAGATCATCGGTCACGAGCCCCGGCAGCGCGTCGTAGTTCCGGCGGTTCAGGATCTCATCGTCGTAGCGCTTGACGAGGCTGCGATTCTCTTCGATCGACACCGTGCACGATCCCTTCGTTGGTCGCCTGATCCCCCGGCCTGGTCAGCTGAGCCCGATCGCGTGGATCAGGCCCATCTGCTGAAGCATCGGCAGCACGTCCTGGTTGGCCCAGCGCTCCTTGATCTTGCCGTTCTCGAAGCGGTAGGTGGAGATGCCCTTCCACGACATGACCTGGTGGGTCGGCTCCGAGCCCATGAACGCGCCCTGGTGGGTGCCTTTCCAGGAGAGCCGACAGACGACCGTCTCGCCCTCGGCGACCATGTCCTCGACGACCGTGTGGCCGTCGGGGAACGCTCCCTTGACGCCGCCGACGCCCGCCTTGATAGCGGCGCTGCCCTCGATATGCGGGAACAGGGCGTCGCCGTGGTGGACGAAGTCGGGGGCCATGAGCTCGTCGATGACGTCGACGTTGCCCTTGCCGATCGCTTCGGCGTAGAAGCGCAGGATCGCGGCCTTGTTCTGTTCAGCCGGCATGATGTCCTCCTTGAGTTGGCGTGTGTGGTCAGCGTTCGCGTTCGCAGGGTGCAGCGCGGGTCAGCCGGCCACCGCCTTGGCCGCTTCGCGGGGCTCGGCACCCACGCCCTTGATGATGCCGAGCTGTTCGAGCATGGCCAGCTCATCCTCGATGACCCATCGTTCGGCCATCTTGCCGGCCTCGTTGAAGCGCGTGATCGACGACGAGGTCCAGGTCATCTCCGCGTTCGTCGGAGCGACCCCGAGCCACTCGCCGCGGTGCGTGCCCCGGACCTGGACGCGGGCGATGACCTTGTCGCCTTCGCCGAAGATGTGCTCGACCGACAGGCGAGCGTCCGGGAAGGCCTTCTTGAACGCGCCGATCCCCATCTTCAGCGGCTCGGTGCCGCGGACGAAGGGGAACATCGCGTCCCCATGGGTCACGAACTCCGGGATCATGACTTCGTCGACGACCCCCATGTTGCCGGCGCTGATCTCGTCGAAGAGTCGCCGCACCGCGGCGATGTTCTGTTCTACCGATGCCACGTCACCCTCCGTTTGCTGGTTGTGGTTGCCCGGAAGGCTATTTTCGAGGCGGTCCCATGGGCGGCAGGACGCCGAGCTCCTGGAGGAGGCCCAGGGTGTCCCAATAGCCCCAGCCTTCGGCGACCCTGCCATCGGCAAGGCGCATGATCATGTGCCCGGTCAGGGAGATGGGCTTGCCGCTCGGGGGCATACCCCGGAAGGCGCCCGTGTGCGTGCCAGTCGCGCTATAGCGCGTCGCGACCTTCTCGCCCTCGGCGTACTGCGCCTCGACGACGTACTTGATGTCCGGGAAGGCGCCGTGGATCACGTCGACCCACTCCTTGATGCTCTCGGGCCCCTTCATGGTCCCGCCGCCTTCGACATAGAAGACGAAGCCCGCGTCGTAGAGCCGGTCGATCGCCGCCTTGTCGGCGCCGTTCCAGACCTTGTCCACCACCTCGCGGACTGTCGCCTTGTTGGCTTCGGTCGACGCCTGGGTTGCCTGTGCCGTCATGGTTCGGTCCTCCGTTGGCCATCGGGTCCGGTCGGCGCCCAGAACTGGTCGTATTGCGTGGCGCCGTCGCCGAAGATGGCGCCCCTGCCTTCGATCACCTTGCCGTCCCGCCAGCGAAGGACGTGGACGACTTCGATGTCGAGCTTCTCGTAGGGCACCGCGCCGCCCTCTTCCCCGGCTCGGAACCCGACATTGTGCGTGACGTCGGCGGAATATTCGTCGCTGGTCATGACCGCGATCCGGGCCATGCTGAAGCTGTTTCCCGACAGCCGGCCGACATTGCCCATGAACCCGAGGAACGCGTCCAGGCCGTTGTACTTGCCGGAAAGCGGGTTGTGGCCCGGGACGACCCAGATCATGTCCTTCGCCCAGAAGCGTCGGATCTGCTCCATGTCCCCCGAGGCCAAAGCATCGTAGGCCTTCGCCACGTGGTCCGGCGTGAGCTTCGCGTGCGTTGTCGTCTGGGCCATGCCCTACGCCTTGTCCGTTCGCAGCGGGACGTTGGGATCCTCCGCCTTCGACATGTCGTGGGTGCCTAGCCGGTCGGGGATCGGCTTGAGATCGTACATCGCCCAGAAGTAGCGATCGACCCCGTGCTGGTCGCCGGTGTAGACCTGGACCTTGGCGATCTTGCCGTCCTTGATCGTGTAGTGGCTGCAGGTGGGGAAGATGATCTCCTCGCCGTTGGTCAGCTTGCCGTGGCCAGTGTGCTTCTCGACGACCTGGTCGTCGCCCATCGTGCCGAAGGAGATGTTGTCGACCACGATGCCGGTCTGCATCAGGGCGCCAAAGAACGCGATGACCTCATCCGGCCCGTTCTTCATCCCCGACAACGGATGGTGGCCGGGCAGGTTCCACGTGATGTCCGAGGCGAAGACGTCGGTCTTGAGCGTCGCCATGTCGCCCTTGCCGAAACAGTCGTACATCTTCGCCACCACCGCCATCGCGGGATGGGCGGGCGCTTGAGTTGCCACGGGGTTCCCTCCATTCATGGATTGGTTGATCCGGTTCGATCCGACGGATATGGCGTTCTTCCAGTCAGGCGAACCTCCCTTCGCGGCAGCGGGTGCGTCCCCGGGCACCTGGTTCAGAGCGGTGACGACCCAGGCATCAGGTCCATGCCGTCGACGACGTACTTCTTGATGACCGCCCGGCTGCCGTCGTCCGAACGGGTGACGACCCACGTCTGATGGGCGTCCATGCCGAGCCACTTGCTCTTGGCGTCTGGAGGGCTCCAGACCTTGGCCTGCCAGTTGACGACGAGCTTCACGTCCGCCTCGCTGCCGCGCGGCGTGATCTGGAGCTCCTTCATCGTGTGGACCTCGTCGAAGAAGAGGTGGGTCACCTTGTCGTACCAACCCTTGAACTCTTCGACGCCGAAGGTCGGTCCCTCCGGCCAGTAGCACTCCAGGCCCGTGGCGGCGACCATCGGCACGATCTCCTCGAACGGGGCGTGGACGTCGAGGGCGCGGTACCAGGCGTCGACGAGGGTCTTGACCTCGGCTTCGGTCAATGGGGCGGTCGAGCTCATCGGGTGGCGTCCTCCGGTCGGTCGATGGTGGTCACGAGTTGCCGGCCCGCGCATGCTTGAGGCGGGCGACATCCTGTTCGACGTCGTTGTGCACGACGAGATCGATCAGGAACGGGCGGTCGTCCGCGAGCGCGGCGTCGAGCGCCGGCCCGATCTGCTCCCGGGTCTCGACCCGGACCGCATCGACCCCCATCGCCTGGGCGAGAAGATGGAACTGGATGTCCGGATCGCGCAGCCCGAATGACTCCGGGAACGGGTTCTCCGGAAGCCCGAGGTCCTTCCAGTACTGCCGGATGTTCAGCCGGAGGAGCTGGTAGGCGCCGTTGTCGAGGATGACGAACTTGGCCCCGATCCGGTGGTGGGCAGCGGTCCACAGGGCCTGGATCGTGTACATGCTGCCGCCGTCGCCGGTGAACCCGACGACCGTCCGCTCCGGGTGCGCCAGCTTGGCGCCGATCGCCCCCGGGATCCCGACCCCGAGCGAGCCGCCACGCGTCTGGAAGAACGACCCGGGCCGGCGGGGCGGGAGGTACTGCGTCACCTCGGGCGAAAAGGTGAGGGCCTCGTCGAAGATGATCGCGTCCTCGGGCAGCCGGCCGGCGAGGGCTTCCATGAATTCGGAGGCGTGGAGCGTGACCGACCGGCGCGCCTCGAGGTCCTCGGCGCGCATCGCGGCGGCGGCCTGCTCCCGCTCGGCGGCGCGAGCCGCGGTGCGGGTCCTAGCCGCCGATCGTCCGGCGCTCCCTGCCCGCTGGTCGATGGCGTCGGCGAGGGCCGCCAGGGTCGCCTTCGGGTCGCTGACCAGCCCGAGATCGACCGGGAAGTTCTTGGCGATCTCGTAGGCATCGAGGTCGATGTGGACGATTCGCGCGTCCGCCGCGAAGACCTCGGTCAACGTCGGGAAGACCTCCGGGAAGACGTAGGTCCCGACGATCAGGACCGCGTCCGCGGGCGCCACCAGGGGCCGGCTGTGGTGCCCGAACATGTGCCCGAGGTTGCCGCGGAAGAGCGGGTGCCGGTCGTCGAAGTTGACCTCGGACGAATTGGCCCCCCAGACGTCGGCGCCGAGCAACTCGGCCGCCCGGGGTCAGCTCGGCCTGGGCGCCGGACATCGCGATGCCGTCGCCCATGATGATGATCGGGCGCTCGGCACCCGCCAGCAGGGCCGCCGCCTGGTCGATCAGGTCCGGCTCCGGCCTGGCCCGGGTCACGGGCATCGAGGTCGGCACGACCGGTTCGCTGTTCGGGGCGTCGAGGACGTCCGCCGGGAGGCAGACGAAGACCGGTCCGGTCGGCGCCGTGCCGGCGATCTTGATGGCCCGGCGCAGGACCCGCAGCACCGACCCCGGATCGACGACCCGGGTCGCCCACTTCGTCACCGGCCGGGCGATCGACACGAGGTCGGCCGCCATCTGGGCATCCATCGCGTCGTAGCGGACCCCCGATTCGCCGGCGATCACGACGAGCGGGGTCCCGCCACGCTTGGCCTGGTACAGCATCCCCACCCCGTTGCCGAGGCCGACCCCGCTATGGAGCTGGACCACGGCCGGCCGATGCCGGGCGCGGGCATAGCCGTCGCCGATGGCGACGGCGATCGTCTCCTGGAGGGTCAGGATGTACCTGAGGTCGGGATAGCTGCCGAGGGCGTCGAGGAACCCCTGCTCGACGGTCCCCGGGTTGCCGAAGATATAGCCGATGTCATCGGCGAGCAGTTGCTCGAGGATGGCGTACCGCCCCGTCCGGGTGGCGGCCACCCCGTCGTCCACGACCGGACTGACGGAGCTACCAGCCATACCGGGTCAGACCCTCTTCCAGGACCTCGACCATCTTCTCGCCTGTCAGGTACGAATCCGGGGTCGACCGGCCGGTGATGAACGGGTAGTCGACGATGACCGACGTGGCATGACCCAGGTTGCCGATGTACTCGCCGTCCGGGGCCGTCGCGTCGCGCAGGATGTATTCGAGTGGATACGGCGGCGGACCCATGTTGAACATGACCCCGATGAAGCCCGTGCCGTCCTTGTAGTCGTATTCCTTGCAGTGGCCGGTCACCCGCTTGCCCGTGATGATGCTCTCGCGGTTGTCGAGGTCCCGGGCGAAGGCGAGTGCGGCGACGCCATAGCACTCCGCGCCGATCGGCTTGCCGATCTTCTGGAAGAGCAGGATCAGCGCGTGGATCCGGTCATTGTTGGCGATGTCGACGATCGGTCCGCTGCCGCCGACCAGCAGGATGGCGTCGTACTTGTCCTTGATCTCTCAGCTCGACCTCGTCGAGCCGCGCGTAGTACGCCTCCATGTCGCGGAGCATCGTCGGTGAGCTCCAGTACGGTCGCTCCGGGATCCAGGCCGAGATGTCGATCGGCTTGTCGTAGCGGGACGAGGCGTCGAGGGCCTTGACCTTGTCGGCGACCTCCTGCGAGGTGACCGACTTGCCGAGCGGCGGGTCGATGTACTGGGGGTCCATGCTCGGCGGCAGGGGGGTGGGTCGCTTCCCCTTGGGCGTCGCGAAGTCGACCTGGTAACCGGCCTCGTCGAAGGTCTCGAGCGGGCCGACCAGCTCACCCCAGTAGACCGAATTCCGAGAGGACGATCAGGATGCGCTTCAAGTCCCACCACTCCAGCCGTGTCGCGCCCACTCGGGGGACGAGTCCGTTGGCGTCGTCGGAGCGACCCTGGGGTGAGCCGGCGACCCCTTATTCGCATCGACCGTACGAAAGGTCTCCGCGGGGGTCGCCGTTGAGGGGTGGCTCGCGAAATCGCCCCCGTTTACCCGAGATCCGCGGCTGGGTCAGCGACGATCTCTGACCGTCGATGGATCCTGCCGGGCTGGGTCCTCACCTACCCGGTGACCGTCCCCTGGATGCCTCGCCAGAGCACGATGCTGAGGTCGTGACTGTAGCAGACGGCCGGGTCGGAATTCCAGTCGCGCCGGCTCGAAAGTCTCCGCCGTTCTGCGGCGTGACTCGAAGATCTGCCGCGGTCAGCCCCCGGGGATGACCCCGAACTGCTGGAGCAGCCCGAAAACGTCCGAATTGAACCAGCGTTCGACGATCTTCCCGTTCTCGATGCGGTTCGTCGCGATGGCCGTCCAGGTCATCTTCTTGTTCGATGGCGGCATGCCCATGAACGACCCCGTGTGCGTTCCCGTCCAGCGCAGGCGGACCATCACCTTGTCGCCAGCCGCAACGATGTCCTCGATATCGACGACCAGGTCGGCAAACGCCGCCTGCGTCATCAGCGCCCCTTGCTTGATGGGCTCCAGGCCCTTCTGGTACGGGTTCAAGGCGTCGCCGTGCATCACGAAATCGGGCGACATCAACTCGTCCACGATGTCGACGTTGTGCTTGTTCTCCTCCGCGTACAGGCGCCGGACGAGCGCCTTGTTGGCCTCGAGAATTCGGCGGCGGAGCGAAGGATGGGACCACGCCCATCTGCTGAAGGATCCCGACCTGATCGAATTCGTTCCACGCCTCGACGAACATCCCGTCGGCAACGCGGAGGATCCGGTGCGCCGTCCAGTTGATCGGCTTGCCGGTCGGCGGGAAGCCATAGAAGTCGCCGGTGTGCATCCCATTGGCATGGACCCGGATCGCCACTTGATCGCCTTCGACGAGGATCTCGTCGATCGTGAACGTCAGGTCGCTGAAGGACTGGTTGAGCATGTGGTGGGCGGTCACGACCCCTTCGACGCCCGGTGGCAGGTCCGTCACCTGGGCCGAGTTGTGATCGTTGAAATCGACCGCGAACACTTCGCGCAGCGCGGCTGGATCGTCGTCGTTCACGCCGTCGATGTAGCGGTGGACCATCGCCGTGTAGCGCTCGACCCGCTCCTTCTCGCGTGGGTCCTTGACCGCCCCGAGCTGCATCATCATGCCCAGGACATCGATCCCGCCCCAGCGCTCCACGTACTTGCCATCGACGATCCGGACGGTCTCCACCAGGAGGACGGAGTACTTCTTCCCGGTCGCGGGCATCCCCATCAGGTTGCCATCGTGGGTGCCGGCGATCGTCGCGATGGTCGTCAGCTTGTCACCCTCGCCGATCAGGTGATGGATGGTGTTCTTCGCGTCGGACGAGCCTTCGAAGAACATGGTGAAGAACATCGTCGTCCCGGCCGGACCCGTCGGCATGTTGGGCGGGGCGTCGTAGTCGATGCCGTCCGCCGCGATGTAGTCGGCAAAACGGTCCGTGATGTGGTTATTGATGACGTTCTCGATCTCGCCTCGGACCAACGCCCTGTTCTGGTCTTCCTGGATACCCACCGGTCCTACCTCATTGATCTCGGCCGCCGACTAATTCTGGATCCCCAGTTGCGTTCGCAGCTTCATCAGGTCGATGAAGGTCCATCGTTCGACGATCTTGTCGCCGGCGATCCGATAGGTCTGGATCGACCCGATCGAGAACGCCTTGCCGGAAGGCTGCGCTCCCATGAACGGCCCCGTGTCGTACCGGACAGGACCAGCCGGCAGACGACGAAGTCATCCTCGCCGGTAAGGTCGGCGATGGTCTCCGTCAAGTCGGGGAAGGCGGCGAAATAGGCCCCGAGCGATTTCTTGTAGCCCGCCACTGACAGCTCGTCACCGGGTGTCGCGTGATCCACCAACGGATCGCTCATGAAGGTCGCGACCTCGTCCAGCTTCCGGTCCGCCATCACCACCTGGTGGAATCGACGGACGAGCTCCTTGTTCGCTTCGACGGACATGACCTGCACCTTTCGTTGGACCCGCACGGAATCGCCCTGGCCCGAGTACCGCGCCGCCGTCTTCCACGTCCCTCGCCGTCGCGCGGACCCATAAGCAACCTGGCGACAAGCCTACCGGACGAGGTTGCTCCGGGTGCGTCGAATTCAGCCGTCAGATCCGGGGCGGAGAGCTGCGATCCGAAGGTCGTCGACGGCGGCCAGCTCGACACGCAGCGCAGGCACGCGGGCACGGCTGTCGGCCTCCGCCTGTTCGCCCGCACGGTCGAGTGCGGCGTCGCTCTCGGAGAAGGTCCGCCGCAGTTCCCGGATCCGTTCGGCGAACCGGGCGCGCATCTGCCGCTGGACCTCGTCGAGCAGCGACGCGAGCCGGCCATCGGCCTCGAACCGAACCTCCTCGACGAACCCGGCCACGAACGAGCGCGCCTGCTGCCGACGGTCGGCCAGCTGGCGACGCCGTTCGCTGAGGACCTGCTTGCCACCGAATACCGCCACCACCCCGATGACCGCCGGGCCGACCACGGCCGCCCCGAGCAGCGTGCCAAGCATGCCGAGCATCTCGACGCCGACGGTGGCTCCGCCGAGCACGCCGAAGCCGGCCATCAGCCCCGACTTCGCCCGGCCCTCGAACGTCGGGCCGGTGCCCCACAACGTCGCCACGTCGAATGTGACCCCGGCCCCTGGGGCGTCCAGTCCGACCGCCTCGTCGGCGAGCATCCGGGCGATCTCACCCTGGATGACCGCCGCGCCGTCGGTCGCCTGGAGGAAGGCGCCCTGGACCGCTGCCGCGGTCTCCTGCTGGATCCGCCCGCTGACCTCGGGCCACGCATTGGCCGGGTCGATCTCCTCGATCTCGTCCTGCGTCTCGCGCAGCAGCGTGCGCATCCGGGCCTGGAAGGCGAACTCGGTCCGTGTCCGGAGCGCGGCGAATTCGTCCTCGAGCCGCACCGACCACGAGGCGTCGGCCTCGGCGAGCGTCGCGAGGCGAGCCCGGATCTCGCGCAACTCGTCGGCCTGCCGCTGCGCCTCGTCCGGTCGTTCGAGGGCCGCGAGCTCGGTCGCCAGCGGCGCCCGGAGCTGGTCGATCACGGGCAGGAGCCGGGCGACCGCCGTCGCCCCCGATGTCGCCCGCGCCCGGCGGACGGCGTCGTCGACGAGCGCCTCCGCGAACCGCGGGAACCCACTCTCCTCGTCCAGTGCCGGGTCGCCAGCTCGCGGCCGGCCGTGCGCAGCACCGAGCTCAGCCCGAACGGCACGTCGTCCATCCCGATCGCCCCGAGATGGCCCTCGTCGATGGCGATGATCCGCCGCCACTCCGGGTAGATGTCGACCTTGGTGACCGCGATGAGGATCGGCGGTCCGGCCGACCGGGCGCTGGTCAGGAACGCGAGTTCCGGCGCCGACAGCTCGGCGGACGCATCGGTCACGAAGACCAGGGCATCGGCGGACGGGAGGAACGCCAGCGTCGCGGCCGCATGTGCCGCGTTCAGGCCGCCGACCCCGGGCGTGTCGACCAGGGCGATGCCCCGCTCCAGGAACGGGTCCGGCAGGCCGACCTCGACGACCTCGACCCCGCGCCGCGTCTCCTGGCCGTCACGCTCGGCGACCCATCCGCCGACATCCTCGGGCGGGATCGACCTCGACCAGCAGCTCACCCGCCTCGCGGCGCCGGACGACGGCGGCCGGGCTATCCGCGTAGCGCACGACGGTCACGGTCGTCGTCGCGAGGTCGTCGTCGACCGGGCAGATCGCGCTCCCGAGGAGGGCGTTGATCAGCGCACTCTTGCCCTTCTTGAACTCGCCGACGACGCACACCACGGTGTCGGTCCTGGCCAGCCGATCGGCGACCTGGCCGAGCACCGCCGACAGGTCGTCGCGACCGGCGGTCGCCGCCAGGGCGCGCGCCTCATCGACCACCTGGCTCAGCGCAGGCGCCCCGGACGATGGGGCCGCGGCCGTCGCATCGTCGAGCAGCGAGGCAGGCCCGTTCGTCATCCGCCCGAGTGTACCCTCCGGGTATCCGGCCGGGGGCCGCGCTAGACTCGACCCCTGCCAGCCGCCGACGACGGAGTGAACCGATGGCGTACTCGCTCGGGATCGATCTCGGAACGACCTACTCGGCGGCCGCGACGGCCCGCGATGGGCGGATCGAGATCTTCCAACTGGGTGAGCGAGCCGCGACCATCCCGTCCATCGTCGTCCTGCGGGCCGACGGCGATGTCCTCACCGGCGATGCCGCCGAGCGACGCTCGCTGAGCGAGCCGACGCGGACCGCGCGCGAGTTCAAGCGCCGACTCGGTGACCCGACCCCGATCATCCTGGGTGGGACCCCGTACGGTGCCGAGGCGCTGCTGGCCCACCTCCTGCGCGCCATCGTCGTCCGGGTCAGCGAGCAGTCCGGCGGGCCGCCGGCATCGATCGTCGTCACCCATCCGGCCAGCTACGGCGCCTACAAGATCGACCTCCTCGAACAGGCCATCCGCCAGGCGGACGTCGAGGGCGTCAGCCTGCTGACCGAACCGGAGGCGGCGGCCGTCCACTACGCGCAGCAGGAGCGGGTGCCGGTCGACGCGGTCATCGCCGTGTACGACTTCGGGGGTGGCACGTTCGATGCCACGATCCTGCGCAAGACCGAGGCCGGCTTCGAGCAACTCGGTCGACCCGAGGGGATGGAGCGCCTCGGCGGCATCGATTTCGACGAGGCGATGTTCACCCGGGTGATGGCCATGGTCCGGACCTCCGGCGTCGAGGTCGACGCCTCGGACCCGGCGACGCTCGCTGCGATCGCCCGGCTCCGCGAGGAATGCCGCCGGGCCAAGGAGGCGCTGTCGTCCGACACGGACACCACCATCGCGGTCGTCCTGCCGGGCCTCCAGACGGAGATGCGCCTGACCCGCGAGGAGTTCGAGGAGATGATCCGGCCGCGGATCGACCGAGACGATCGGCGCACTCGGCCGGGCGGTCAAGAGCGCCGGTCTTGGGTTCGACGGGATCGACCGCGTCCTCCTCGTCGGCGGCACCTCGAGGATCCCGCTCGTCGCCGAGATGGTCCGCGAGGCGACCGGACGGCCGATCGCCGTCGACGCCCACCCGAAGCATTCGATGGCCCTCGGGTGCGGCCTTCATCGCCGAGGAGCGCCGGCTCGCCGCCGTCGCCGTGGCGCCGGCCGATGAGGCATCTGCGGCGGCCGCCGCGGGCGCGGTCATCGGGGCGGCGGCCCTGGCCGGTGGCGCCGAGGTCCCTGCCGATCCCGCCGCCGCGGTGGTCGGTGCGACGGTGGCCGACGCCCCGCGACCGGTTGCGACCGAGCCCGTGGTGGTCGCGGCAGCGGCCATCCCGCCACCACCCGGCGGCACGCCTCCACCGGCCGCCGCGGCCGGGAGCGGCCGGTCGCGGACCGCTGGTCCCGATCGTGGCCGGGCTCGGCGCGATCGCCCTCATCGCCATCCTTGCCATCGGCGCGTCGGGCATGTTGTCCGGCGGTGGCGGCGGGACCTCGCCATCGGGTTCGGGCGCCGCCGTCGTGTCGGCCTCGCCGTCGGCTGCCCCGTCGGCCTCGGTCGGCCCCATCGGTCTCGGCCGTCCCGTCGGTCTCGGCGGCCCCGTCGCCCGAGCCGACCCCCACGCCCGCTCCCGACCCCGACGCCGACGCCGGAGGGTCGCCAGGCGCGCATCATGAACATCACCCTGAGCGGCACGACCTACGTCGTCGACTTCCAGGTGTTCGGCTACACCGCCGCGCTCCCCGGCCGCCACGTGCACTTCTTCTTCAACACGGTCGCGCCGGACAACGCCGGCGTCCCGGGCAAGGGTCCCGTGGAAGGTGTACGCCACGCCCAATCCGTTCCGGCAGTACCGGGTCGGCGACCGTCCGGCCGGCGCGGACCAGATGTGCATCCTCGTCGCCAACCCCGACCATTCGATCGTGAAGGGCACCGGCAACTGCGTGGACCTGCCGTCCTGACCGTCGGATGAGCCCCTCGACCGGACCGGGCGATCTCGCGACGGAGGTCCGTCGCATCGCCGACGAGGCGCTGCGGGTCGCGCACGGGACCGACCAGGAGTCGGCCGTCCAGCTGGCCAGGCGACGTCTCGAGGAGCCGCTCCGGGTCGCCATCGCGGGTCGGGTGAAGGCCGGCAAGTCGACCCTCCTCAACGCCCTCGTCGGCGAGCGACTGGCCGCCACCGATGCCGGCGAATGCACCCGGGTCGTGACCTGGTATCGGCACGCGCTGGGCTATCGGGTCACCGCCGAGCTCCGACCGACGGGGACGCGCGACCTCGAGTTCCGACGCGCAGGACGGCGCCCTGGCCATCGAGCTCGGCGACCTGCCGATCGAGTCGATCGAACGGATCGATGTCGGCTGGCCGTCGCAGAAGCTCGCCGACCTGACGCTCATCGACACGCCCGGTCTCGAGTCCGCCACGGCGGGCACGTCCGAGCGGACGACCGCGGGCCTTGATCGACGATGAGGAAGACGGGCCGGGCGAGGCCGACGCCGTCGTCTACCTGATGCGCCACCTCCACCGCTCCGACGTCGAGTTCCTCGAGGCATTCGTCGATCGCTCCGTCGCCCACGCGTCGCCGATCAACGCGGTCGTCGTCCTGTCGCGCGCCGACGAGATCGGCGCGGCCCGGCCCGATGCCCTGGACTCCGCCCGCGCGGTCGCGGCCAGGTACGGCTCCGACGGGCGCGTGCGCGAACTGGCGTCGGGGGTCGTGCCCGTGGCCGGGCTCATCGCCGAGACCGGGGCGACCCTGCGCGAGGCGCAGTTCGGCTGGCTGCGCGAGGTCGCGGTCCTGCCCGAGGCGCGCCGCGAGTCGCTCCTGCGGTCGGTCGACCGGTTCCGCGACCCCGACCTGAACCCGCTCGGCGAGGAGATCCGCGAGGAGCTGCTCGAGCGCCTCGGGATGTTCGGCCTGCGCCTCGCGGTCGGCCTGCTGGCGAGCGGTGACGTCCGATCGTCGACCGCCCTGTCGCAGGCCCTCCTCGAGCGGTCCGGGATCCGGGACCTCCAGCGCGTCCTGAACGAGCGATACGCCGGACGCGCCCTGGCCCTCAAGGCGCGCTCGGCCCTGACCGCCTTCCGGGCGATCGGCACCGAGCTCGACCGTCGGGCGATCGAGGGCGCGAGCGACCTGGTCCTCGCGGTCGACCGGCTCGAGGCGTCGTCGCAGGACCTCGCCCTGCTTCGCCTCCTCCACCTGGTCCTGACCGACGCCGTGATCCTCGCACCCGACCAGCGTGCCGAGGTCGATCGCCTGTGCACGGCCGGCGCCGCGACCGAGCGGGTCGGGCTCGAACCAGGGGCATCGTCGGCGGAGGTGCGCGAGGCCGCCCTGGCGGGCGTCGAACGCTGGCGCTCGCTGGCGGTCAACCCGATGAGCGACCGCCGGACGATCGAGGCCGCCGAGATCGTCAGCCGGGCCTACGAGGACCTCTACACGACGGCCGTCTGACCCGGCCCGGACCGGCCGCAGCGCCGAGCGCGTCTGGCACACTGCACGCAACGGAGGAGGGACGGATTGGATACGGCGACCTTCTACGCGACGACGTCGGCGGTCTCGTTCACCCTGCTCGGCTTCTGGTGGGTCGTCGTCCAGTTCCGCCACGACGAGATGACCGCCGACCCGGGACGACGTCGCCTGGCCTTCGTCGTCTCGCTCCACTTCATCCTGCCCGGCCTGATGTCCCTGGGCGCGCTGCTGACCGGCGATGCGCCGATCGTCTGGCGGCTGACGTTCGGGATGGCCGGCGTCGCGGGCATGATCGCCGTGGTGATCGCGTCGCGGGGGATCAAGGATCCGACCGGCGCGCTCGCCGCGATCGGCCGGTTCGAGTGGATCGCCTTCCCGCTCTATCTCGTGCTGACCATCGTCGCCATCAACCCGGAGATCGTGCGGTCGGCGACCGGCCTGGCGCCGCTGCAGGTCGAGGGCGCGATCATGACCCTGCTCGTCTTCCTCGGCATCGTCTTCGCCTGGCTGCTCTTCACGGAACCGCATCCGGCCGGCGCGAGCCGCGAGAGCTGACCGTGACGCCGCCCCCGCACCCCGAGGCTGGGGTCGTTCGGCGTCTCGAGCGGTCGGGTATCCTGAGGCCAGCCGGGCCGCGTACCGCTGGCGCGCGGCTTGCGCAGACGTCGCGGGGGACGTGACGAGTGAGGGCACCACTTCGGATCACGGCGACTCGTCACCCGAGGCTCATCGAGATCGACGCGAGAGCCTGGATGGCCAGACTCTCGGCGCGCGACGGCCGACGCGTGACGCTCGGCGATGTCCGCGCCCGTGACATCGACCCGATCGCCGAACTCGGCTTCGATCCTCGTCTGGCTGACGGCGGTCTGGACGACCGGTTCGGGGAGTCGCCGCTTGTGGCGAGCATCGACCCGCTGCGCGAACGACGCGCCGAACTCCTGCCCGACGGGTCGGACGACGACATCGTCGGCTCGCCGTACGCGATCAGTGCCTACGAGCCGGCCGACAGCCTCGGGTGGCGTCGCCGGGTCTCGCCAAGCTGCGCCAGCGACTCGGCGAGGCCGGGCTCGGGCTCATCCTCGACTTCGTCCCGAACCACGTCTCCTCGGAGCACCTCTGGGTCCGCCGCCATCCCGACTGGTTCGTCCACGCCGACCCGTCGCAACGGGCCGCGGATCCGGACGAATACTTCGAGGTCCGATCGGACGGGCGCCACTGGATCGCCCACGGCCGCGATCCGCACTTCCCGCCGTGGCCCGACACCGCCCAGCTCGACTACCGCCACCCGGACGTGCCCAAGGCGATGACCCAGGCGCTCAAGGAGGTGGCCACCCGCTGCGACGGCGTGGTCTGCTCCGAGGCGATGCTCGTCCTCGACGACGTCTTCCGCGCGACCTGGGGCGGACGATCGGCGATGCCATCGGCGGCCGAGGACGCCTCGCCGTTCGGGGAGTTCTGGTGGCACGCCACCAGCGCGGTCCGCGAGGTCTACCCGAAGTTCATGCTCATCGGCGAGGCGTACTGGGGCCACGAATGGCGGCTCCAGCAGCTCGGCTTCGACTACACCTGGGACAAGCCGCTGGTCGATCGCCTGGTCGCGGGCGACGTGGCCTCGGTCGTGGCGCACCTGCGGGCCGACGATGTCTACCAGCGTCGTTCGGTCCGCCTGCTGGAGGAGCGGAACGGGCCGCGGATCGCCGCGCAGCTGACCCCCGAGCAGGTCCGCGTGGCGGCCCTCGTCGAAGCGACGGTGCCCGGGATGCTGCTGGTCCAGGACGGACAGCTCGACGGCGCCCGGTTGGACGTCCCGATCCAGTTCCGGCGTGAGCCGGAAGAGGAACCCGATCCGGGCCTGCGCGACTACTACTGCCGCCTGCTACGCGCCACCGACGACGAGACGTTCCGACTGGGGCACGCGATCCGCCTCGAGCCCACCGCCGCGTGGCCGGGCAACGTGACCCACGAAGGCATCCTGGCGCGCCTGTGGGTCGGCCAGCACCGTCAACTGCGGCTGGCCGTCGCCAACCTGAGCGAGAGACGCGGCCCAGGGGTTCATCCCGCTGGCACTCCCGGAGTTCGCCGGCAAGACCGTCCACCTCGAGGACCAGCTCGACGACGAGTTCGAATACGACCGGCCGGGCGACGACCTGCTCGTGCGCGGCCTGTATGTCGACCTGCCGCCGTACGGCCGCCACCTGTTCCGGGTCACCCGGCAGGCGACGCCGGCCGCGGGACGACGCCGGCCCCGGGTCCCGCTGAACGCCTGACGACCGTCAGCCGTCCGGGGCGTCCAACTCCCGCGCATAGGCCGGGAAGCGGAACCGCTGGCTCCGGGTCAGGATCCCGCCGTGTCCGAGCTTGGCGACCGTCCGCTCCGACGCGCCGTCCCCGGACAGGAGTCGCGGAAGCAGGAGGTCGGCCGCGGTCGCCTTCGAGTACGCGCCGCAGGTCGGCAGGCCGAGGATGGACGTCCCGCCGATGCGCGCCAGCCAGAGCATCGAACCCGGGTGCGCCGGGACGCCGTGGCGGACGACCCGACCGCCGAGGGCGGTGATCGCCACGAAGCAGGCGTCGAGCGGATCGGTGCTGGCAGCGCCGGCCGTCAGGGATCAGGTCCAGCGGGTCGGGTCGGCGAACGAAGCTGGCCATCGCGGCCTCGACCTCGTCCGCGTCGTCGTCGACGTACTCGATGGCCTCGATCTCCGAGCCGAGGCCCTCGATCTTGGCCCGGACGCTCGTCTCGAACCGCTCTCGTGCCGTGGCTCGGACGAATTCCTTGACGATGACCCCGACCCGGCAGGGCACGAACGGCGCGACCCAGACGAGGGGGTGGCTGCCGAAGCCGGCCAGCCGCGCGCCGCGCATCGACGGTGGCCGCGTCGACGAGGTGCGGCGCCACCTTCACGCTCGCCACGAGATCGCCGCGGGCGACGACCTGACCGTCGAACCCGGTGAACACCTCGAGCGGGTCGATCCGATTCAGCCGCTCGAGATCGCCGACCCGGACATTGAGGACGCCGTCCGCCTCGGCGATGAGGTCGACCCGGCTCTGAGCCGGGCCGCGCGTGACGAGCCCCGTCCCGGCGACGGCTGCGGCCAGGCGGATGGCCGCCTCGTCCTCGTGGAGTTCGCCTGCCTCCGGGACGAGGAGGCTGACCGGGTCGCCGGGATCGGCGCCGGCGAGGGCGGTCAGGTCGTCGGCCGACAGCCGGCGACCCTTCGTCCAGCGGGTCCCCGCGACCGTCAGGTCACGCGTAAGGATCGACCCGACGAAGCGCGCGGGCACCCGACGCCCCGGGGTGACGCGATGGACCTGCACGCTGCCGCTGGGACGGTCGGTCGCCCGACCTATCGCCCCAGCGCGCCCTCGATGGCCCGGCGCGTATAGACCACGGCCATCCGCGCGCGATACTCGCTGTCGGCATGGATGTCGCCATTGACCGTCCTGCCGTCGGCGGCATGTTCGGCGGCGGCCGCGACGGCGGCCGGCGATCCGTCGCTTCCGACAAGCGCCGCCTCGACGGCCTTCGCGCGGTACGGCGCATCACAGACCCCGGTCAGGGCGACGCGGGCATGGCTGATCGATCCGCCGGACGACGCGACGACGGCCGCGACCCCGACGATCGAGTAGCCGGATGCGGGCTGGGCGAGCTTCCGATACGCGCCGGCGGCGCCGGCAGGCAGCGGACCGCGCCGGATGGCGACGAGCAACTCGTCGGCCTCGGCATGCGTCTGGAACGGCCCCTCGAAGAAGTCGTCGAGGGCGACCACCCGCTCACCGCGGCTCGAGCGCAGCACCGCGCTGTAGTCGAGCGCGAGGCCGATCGCCGGCAGGTCGGAGGCGGGGTCGCAATGGGCCAGGGCGCCACCGACCGTGCCGCGGTTCCGGACCTGGACGTCGCCGATCAGCTCGACGGCCTCGGCGACCCACGACAGGCTGGTGCCTTCGATGATGTCGGCGTACGTGGTCAGCGCGCCGACCTCGTAGCCGCCGTCGGGCTGCGGGCGCAACCCGCGAAGTTCGGCGAGCCGCCCGATGTCGATGAGCGTGTCGGCGTGCGCCAGTCGAAGCTTGAGGAGCGGCAGGAGACTCTGGCCGCCGGCCAGGATCTTCGCGCCGGACGTCGCCGAGATGGCCTTGACCGCATCGTCGACGGACGCCGGTCGCTGGTAGTCGAATGCTGCCGGGATCACGCCTGGCCTCCCTTCGCACCCTGGATCGCGCGCCACACGGTCTGCGCGGTGTACGGCATGTCGAGATGCCTGATGCCGAGCGGGCCCAGCGCGTCCACCACGGCATTCGCCACCGCGGCCGTGCTGGCGATCGCGCCGGCCTCGCCGACGCCCTTGACCCCGATCGGGTTGACCGGTGACGGCGTGACGGTCTCGTCGAGCTCGATGTTCGGGAAGTACGACGCCCGCGGCATCGCGTAGTCGAGCATCGAGCCGGTCAGCAGCTGGCCCTGGTCGTCGTAGATGGCGCCTTCCCAGAGGGCCTGACCGACGCCCTGGCGCGATCCCGCCGTGCAGTTGGCCGTCGACGATCATCGGGTTGATCTTCTTGCCGACGTCATCGACGGCGACATAGCGGACGAGCTCGACCGACCCGGTCTCCTCGTCGATCTCGACGATCGCGATATGGGTCCCGAACGGCCACGTGCAGTTCGGCGTGTCGTAGTAGGCCGTCTCGTCGAGGTACGGCTCCATGCCGTCGGGCGGGTCGAACGCCAGGTCGATGGCCAAGGCGATCTCCTGGATCGTCTTGACCCGGTCCGGGCTGCCCTTCACGATGTACTTCGCGCCGTCCACTTCGATGTCGTCGACCGATGCCTCGAGAATGTGGGCGGCCACCCGGCGGGCCTTCTCGCGGATCTTCCCGGCGGCCTTGATGGCCGCGGTACTGCCGACCGACGACGTGCGGCTGCCGTACGAGCCGTAGCCGAACGGCGTTCCCTGGGTGTCCGAGTGCTTGACGATGATGTCCTCCATCGGGATCCCGAGCTCATGCGAGACGATCTGCGAGTAGGTCGTCTCGTGGCCCTGGCCCTGGGGTTGCGTGCCCATCGTGACGATCGTCTTGCCGGTCAGGTGCACCCTGATGTTGGCCGATTCCCACATCGCGGCGCCCCAGCCCTCGCCGACCGCGCCGATCCACTTGGAGGGCGCGACGCCGCACACCTCGATATAGGTGGACAGGCCGATGCCGAGGTATTTGCCGCGCTTGCGCGCATCCGCCTTGGCCTTGTCGATGCCGGCATAGCCGGCGGTCGCGAGCGCCATGTCCATGGCCGGTTCGTAGTTGCCCGAATCGATGTAGATCTTGGCCCCACCGGACGCTGTGCCGAGCCCCGACGGGTTCTCGTACGGGAACTTGTCCGGCGCGATGAAGTTGCGCCGCCGGAGCTCGGCACGGTCCATCCCGATCTCGGCCGCGAAGAGGTCCATCGCCCGCTCCACGACGTAGGTCGCCTCCGGGCGCCCGGCGCCGCGATACGCGTCGACGAAGGTCGTGTTGGTATAGACCCCGGTGACCTCGGCGTACACGTTCGGGAACTTGTAGCAGCCCGACAGCACCCGGGCGTAGAGCGTGGTGGGGATGCCCGGGCCGATGGTCGACAGGCGGCCGCCGAGGTTGGCCAGGGTCTTGACCCGCAGACCGGTGATGTCGCCATCACGGGTGCCCGCGATCTCGAGGTAGGTGATGTGATCGCGACCGTGGATCGTGCTCTGGTAGTTCTCCCGGCGGCTCTCGGTCCACTTGATCGGGCGGCCGCCGAGTTCCTTGCTGGCGAACAGGGTCAGCGCCATGTCCGCGTAGCAGAAGATCTTGCTGCCGAATGCGCCGCCGACGTCAGGGCTGATGCAGCGAAGCTTGTGCTCCGGGATCCCCATCGTGAAGATCCCGACAAGCAGGCGCTGGATGTGCGGCGTCTGGCTGGACATCCAGATCGTGTACTCGTCGGTGCCCGGGTTGTACCAGCCGATGTCGCCGCGCGTCTCCATCGGGTTGGGGATCAGCCGCTGGTTGACGATCCGCTGGCGGACGACGACCTCCGCCGCGTCGACCGCGGCGTCGGTGCCGGCCTTGTCGCCGACCGACCACTCGAAGACGACGTTGTTCGGCGCGTTCTCGTGCAGTTGCGGCGCGCCGGGCGCCATGGCCTTCTCGGCGTCGACGACGGCCGGCAGGGGCTCCCAGTCGACGACGATCGCCTCGAGCGCGTCGGCCGCCTGTTCGGGTGTGTCCGCGACCACCGCCGCCACGCCCTCGCCCGTCCACTTGACGCTGTCCGTTGCCAGCACCCGAGGCGTGTTGACGTTGTTCTGGATCCCCGCACTGCCGCCGGCCGGCCAGGCCATCGGGAGCGGGTTGTACGGGATGTCCGCACCGACGTAGACGCCCACCACGCAGGCATCGCCCTGGCGGCCGAGATGTCGATGGAGCGGATGTTGGCGTGCGCGTATGGACTGCGCAGGATGGCGAGGTGGGCCATCGATGGCAGCTTGATGTCGTCGAGGTAGTTGCCGTTGCCGGTGATGAAGCGCGGGTCCTCGACCCGCTTGATGGATGCGCCGAGGACGTCGGTGGTCATGGTCTCTCCTCCCCGGCCTATGCGTTGACGGGTGCGCCGGAGCGCATCGTCTCGGCGGCGTGGCGGACCGCGGCCACGATGTTCTGGTAGCCCGTGCAGCGACAGAAGTTGCCCTCGATCGCGTGCCGGATGTCATCGTCGGTCGGGTCCGGGTTGCGCTCGAGAAGGTCGACCGCGGTCATGATCATGCCCGGCGTGCAGAACCCGCATTGCAGTCCGTGCTTCTCCCAGAAGGCGGCCTGCATCGGATGAAGCTCGTCGCCCGAGGCAAGGCCTTCGATCGTCCGGACCTCGGAACCGTCCGCCTGGACGGCGAGCATCGTGCACGACTTGATCGGCCGGCCATCGACATGGACCGTGCACGCGCCGCATTGGCTGGTGTCGCACCCGACGTGGGTTCCCGTCAGGTCGAGATCCTCGCGAAGCGCCTGGACGAGGAGCCGTCTTGGCTCGACGTCGAGTTCCCGGGATGTCCCATTGACGACGAACGCGATGTGCTCGCTCACGGGCATGAACCTCCTGTGACGCGATACGGCGGCGGCGCCGATCCAACCTGCGGGTGTGACCCCCTGGTGCCCTCCGGTCCTCGCCACCAGCCGGTTCGCGTGGTGGTGGTGAGGCACAGGATGGTGGCACCGCGACGCCACGGAATCAAGTCGGATCGCGGGGTGGGATCGGGCGACGGGACGGTGGGGGTTGGACCGTGCCCAACGCCGCGCTCCGGCTGCTCACGGCCCTCGGGTCGAACGCTCGGACCTGCTCGTCTCGCGGACGATCAGCCAGGCGGGAGGCATCGCCGAGGCGCCGGAGCTTCTCGAGCGCGACCGCCCACGGCAAGTGGGCAAGCGATGACGCCGTGGCCAGCCCCACTCGGCTAGGCCCCCGACCCCGGCTGGATGCGGCGTAGCCGGCCGCCCATAGGAGGGTCTCGGGGCCGTCGAACGAATCCGCGTCGACGGGGAGAGCTCCGCAGATGACGCCACGATCGCCCGGCACGGCGGTCACGAGCCGCCAGTTGTCGGGTCCGCCGACGAGGTCGACAGCCAGGCTCGCGAATGGCGCCGCGAGGATGGTCTCGATGCCGGCCGTGTCCGCGTTGCCGCCGGTGATCGCGAGCGAGACGTGGGTCGCGGTCACGTCCTCGAGCAGGCGCAGCTGGGCCGCGCTGAACAGGGCGCGTTCGGCCGCGTCGGACCCGACCTCGACGGCGGCCGGCTCATGGATCTCGATGAGCGGGCAGCCGATCGCCGCGAGTTCGAGGAGGACGCGATTGAGCGCGGCGGCGTGGGCCAGCGTCGCCGCACTCCGCTGCCCCGCGCTTCCGGGGAGTCGTCGGCCGACCGTGTATGGCCCCTCGATCGGCTGCTTGACCGCCCGGTCGGTGAGCGCCGCCGTCGATCGCCAGGCCGCGACCGGGTCGCCGCCGTCGCGATATCCCCCATCGGTGACTGGTTCGAGTCCGGCGGTCTCCTGGGCCCGCAGCGCCGCCTCCACGAGCGACTCGAGCGGGCTGCCGTCCTCGACCGGTGGGCGGGGCAGCGGACCAAGGAGCGTGGCGAACATCGCCTGGGGACCTCCCATGACGCCGAGCCGGCCGGACCCGCAGCCATCTTGCCACAGGGTGGGTGCTCCGCAGGCCCGCCCTCCGTTGTTAGCATGGCGGGCAGGGCTCTCCAGGCCGGGAGTCCCGAACGAGGATGTGGACGTCCGGCATGTCGCAGCCCGATACGACCGACGACACGCTGCCGCCCGAGGCGCCCGCTGCGGCCACGGCCGACCACCGCGATATCCGAGCGGCGATCCGGCGCTACGTCCCGATCGTCGCCTGGCTGCCGGCCTACGACCGGGCCGACCTCCGCCCCGACGCGATCGCGGAAATCGTCAGCTGGGGCGTGATGGTGCCGGTCGCGATGGCCTATGCCGGATTGGCCGGGATGCCACCGGAGACCGGCCTGATCACGGCCTTCGCCGCCATGACCGCCTACGCGATCTTCGGGACGTCACGCCACCTCAAGGTGACGGCGAGCTCATCCGTGGCGATCATGTCCGCTTCTGTCGTGGTCGCGATCGCGGCCGGCAACGCGAGCAACTACGTCCCGATGAGCGCCGCCCTGGCGATCCTCGTCGGGCTCATCCTCGTGGTGGCAGGAGCCGCCCGGCTCGGGTTCCTGTCGCAGTTCCTGGCCGCCTCGGTGGTGACCGGCTTCGTCATCGGCCTGGCGGTGACGATCACAATCGGGCAGCTCCCGGCGCTGCTCGGGATCCCGGCGGTGAGCGGGACGATCCTGCAGAAGTGCGTCGCCATCGTCGAGAGCCTGGACGACATCGATCCCTACACCGCGATCCTCGGGATCGCGTCCGCGATCGGGATCGTGGTCCTAAAGCGCGTCGCCGGCCGGATCCCGGGCGCGCTGGTCGCCCTCGTGGTCGGGATCATCGTCTCCACCCTGCTCGATCTGCCCGAGAAAGGCGTCGCGGTCGTCGGCCAGGTCGCCACCGGCATCCCCTTTCCGAGCATCCCGAGCATCCCGTTCGGCGACCTCGTGTTCCTGGTCACCGGGGCCTTCGGGATCGTGTTCCTGGCCCTCGCGGAGTCGATCGGCGCTGCTCGCTCGTTCGGCGCCCGGTACGGCTATGAGATCGACCCGAACCAGGAGCTGATCGCGCTCGGCGCGGCGAACGCGAGCGCCGGCCTGTTCGGCGGGTTCTCCGTCGATGCCAGCCTGAGCCAGTCGGCGACCGGCGAGGCGGCCGGCAACCGGACCCAATCGGCGTCGCTGGTCACCGCGGGCCTCATCCTCGCCACGGCGGTCGTGCTGGCCCCGCTGTTCGCCAACCTGCCCCTGACCGTCCTGGCGGCGATCGTGATCACCTCGGTGCTGGGGCTCGTGAACATCGCCGAGCTGCGTCGATACCTCGCCTGGAAGCGGACGGACTTCCTGCTGGCCATGACGGCCCTCGGTGGCGTGGTCTTCACCACGGCCCTGACCGGGATGGCCATCGCGGTCGCCCTGTCCCTGCTGGCAATCCTCTACCAGGCCAGCCGGCCCTACATCGCGGTGCTCGGGCGGATCCCAGGCGAGCCAGCGGTCTTCGCCGATGCGGGTCGCCACGCCCACGCCGAGCCGATCCCAGGGTTCCTCCTGGTCCGCCCGAACGTCCCGCTGACCTTCGTCAATGCCGACGTCGCCAAGGACCAGATCATGGACCTGGTCAAGGCGCTACCGATCCCGCCCCGCGTCGTGGTCATGGATATCGGTGCGACCTCCGATCTCGACGTGGCCACGACCGACATGCTCAGCGCGCTGCACACCGACCTGGGGGAAGGCTCGATCGAGCTTCGCCTGGCGCAGGTTCGCGGTTCGGTCCGCGACCGGATGCGACGGACCGGCCTCATGGAGATCATCGGCGAGCGCCATTGCTACCTGTCCGACGAGGCGGCCATCGCGGCTCCGCTGCCGGCTCCGCCCGGGCCGGCCGCCCAGGCCGCGGATCCGCCCGACGCACCGGCCACCGGCGATCCGACCGAGGGCAGCGTGGCCTGACGGCGGAGGACGACGGCCTGCCCCGGTGGGTGATCCGGCCCGGCACCCGTGCGCTGGACGGTCCCGACTGCGATCCCGGCGGCGACGGCCACCCCGACGACGGCGAGCGCGAGGTACAGGATGTAGCCGGGCGCCGTCGCCACCCCGGCCACGGCCCCCGCACCCGCGGACTGCTGCCAGAGCGACGACAGGGTCGGAACACGGGTCGGCGGGACGAGGGCGCCCAGCCACAGCCCTGCGGCGAGACCGCCAAGGTGGGCCGCATTGTCGATGTTGCCACCCGAGGCGATCCCGAACCCGACGTTGATCACCAGCAGGACCACGAGCTGGCTCACGATGCCGCGCGCCTGCCGATCGACCGGGTGATGGAGTCGTCCGGCGGCGACGAGGACGCCCAGCATCCCGAAGACGGCTCCCGACGCCCCGACGGCGGGGATGTCACCGCCGAAGACGAAACTGGCGGTCGAGCCCGCCGCTGCGCAGGCCAGGTAGAACAGGAGGAAGCGGATCGAGCCGTACCAGCGCTCCACGATCGTCCCCATGAGGTACAGGGCGTACATGTTCAGCCCGAGGTGGAGGAGGTCGACGTGGAGCAGGGTCACCGTCCAGAGACGCCAGTACTCGCCGTCCGCCACGGCCGGTCTTGTCGAGCTGAAGGAGCCGGTAGATCTCCTCCCCGTCCGACGAGAACAGCGCGGTGAGCGAGACGATGGTCGTCACCGCGATCACGACCAGCGTCGCGGTCACGCGCGGTCCGTCGCCCCTGGCCTTCGCGAAGTAGCGACCCGACGCCCGGGTGTCGCCCGTCTCCTTGGACAACCAGCCGAGCCGGCTCGCGATCTCCGCCTTGTCCTCGGCTGGCGCCCGCTTGTCGGCCTCCCGGTAGGCGTCGATGGCACCGAGGTTGTCGCCGTCCCGGACGCGCGCGGCCGCGACGTTCCGCCAGGCCGCATAGGTCGACGGGTTCTCCGGGAGTTGCAGGATGGCGGTCCACGTCGCCGAGCGCTCCCTCCTCGTCGTTCAGGCGGTAACGGGCCTCCCCGAGGCCGAGCAGGGCGGCGCCGGTGACAGCCGGGTCGTCGAACCCGACGACCCGCCCGTAGTGCGCCGCGGCGTCGGCGAACTCGCCGGCCGCAAGGAGGTCCGCGCCTCGCTGCAGCAGCGACAGGGCGACGTCGCGACTCAGGCGGCCCTGCGCGACCTGGCCCGGCTGGTCGTCCGGGACGCCCGTCGTGCTCACGGCTTGGACTGTACAGGAGCGGCCCGCCCTGGGCCGGCGGCGTAGGCACGCTGGCAACACCCAGCCACCCATCCGGCGTGACCCGTCGTGACCATCGGGGGGGGTGTCAAGCCCGGACTCGAACCTATCGTCACGGGGAACTCATCGGGGCGAATCCGTCCCGCGCGAAATCGTCGTGTCCCGGAAGGATCCAAATGTCACGCGCAAGCGGTGGCTACAAAGGCTCGCTACGGCGTTCCAGAGGCGATCGTGGGCAGTCGCTGGTCGAGTTCGCCCTCGTCTTCCCGATCTTCTTCACGCTGCTCCTCGGACTGATCGAGTTCGCGTTCGTGTTCAACGCGATCCTGGCGATGAACTACGCCGCCCGCGATGCGGCCCTGTCGGCGGCCGAGGCCGGCGACCGCAGCGGGGCCGACTGCATCATCCTCGACAGCGGTCGATCGGGCCATCTCGGCGCCGTCGGACGACTCCCGTGTCGTCAGCGTCGAGATCTTCAGGGCCAGCCCGAACGGCGCCGTGATCGGGGCCGCCGACGCTCTACACGCGCGACGCGCTGGGCTCGCCCGGGACCTCGTGCACGTACGCAGATTCGACGACCCTGACGGTCCACTACACGCTCGCGACCGACGGCTACCCGATCTCGGCTCGGTGCAACGTTATGGCCGGCTGCGACGGCGGGACCTCGGTCGACAACATCGCCGTCCGGGTCACCTACAACCACCCGTGGATCACCCCGATCTCGACCTTCGCCGGCGGCGGGTTCGGCGGCCTGACCTTCCAGCGGACGAGCATCATGCGGATGGAGCCGATCCTGTGACGCGCGAGCGAGTCGCTCGCCGTCGCGCATCGCGGGCGCGATCCGGCCAGGCCCTCGTCGAATTCGCCCTGATCGTCCCGCTCTTCCTGCTCCTCCTGCTCGGCCTGCTCGAGTTCGGCTTCATCTTCGATCACGCGATGACCGTCAGCTACGCGACCCGTGAGGGCGCACGCTCGGGTGCGGCCTACGCCAGCGGGAACGCCACGACGATGGTCTGCACCACCAGCCAGGACGTCGACAAGAACATCGTCGCCGCCGTCCAGCGGATCCTGAAGGCCCCGGGCTCGGCCGTCTCCGTCAACCGGATCACCGAGATCCGGATCTACAAGGCGCTCGTCGAACGGCACCCAGGACACGACCAAGGCCAACGTCTGGACCTACAGCGCGGGTGGCGGTCCGGTGGTCGACGGCGAGCCTCTCGACTTCGTCCAGGGCGTCGTCGGCTGGAACGCCTGTACCCGCAACAACGGCACCAGCCCGGACTCGATCGGCGTGTGCGGTCCGCTACCAGTACGCGTTCGTCACCCCGCTCGCGTCGCTGATGTCGTTCTTCGGGGGCGCCGGGTCGGGCGGCGATCCAGATCTCGGACAAGACCGTCATGGCGCTGAACCCGACGAAATGACCGACGCCCTGTCCCGTCCCGCGGACGGTCGCTCGCTCGCCTGCTCCGGGTTCCGAGCGGCGCGCGGCCAGGTCCTGATCGTGTTCGCGACCTCGATCCTGCTGTTCCTGCTGCTGTGCGCCGCCGTCGTCGACATGTCCTGGTACTGGACCAACAACCTGCGGATGCAGCGCGCGGCCGACGCCGCCGCCTTGGCCGGTGTCGTGTTCCTGCCCGGCGATCCGGCGACCGCGGTCACGGTCGCCCGCGCCGAGGCCGCCAAGAACGGCTACGTCAACGGCACCGGTGGGGTCACCGTGACGCCGGCCCAGGACCCGAGCAACCTGCGCCGCCTGAACGTGACGATCACGGGTCCGATCGGGACCTACTTCGCGCGGACGGTCGGGATCACCTCGTGGCCGGCCCGCCGCGTGGCGACCGCGGACTACGTCCTGCCCGGTGCCGATGGGCAGTCCGGACCCGTACTACGGCGTCGGCTACCTGATCAAGCCGGTCACCACGACGACGACCTCGACGAGCACGTCCAACGGCAACTCCGGGTTCACGCTGGCGACGACGACCCTCGGTACGCCGGCCTGGACGGCCAGCAGCGGCACGCTCGTCAACTCGCTCAACAGCAACAACAACATCTACGCCCGGACCTCGACCAACAACTCCGCCCAGTTCTGGGGGACCTTCGGGCTCACGTCGGGCCTGGCCGGCAACCAGGTGGTCTCCGCGGTCCAGGGGATCCAGGTCCGGCTGTCCGATGGCTTCGTGTCGGCGACCTGCGCGAACAGCAAGATCCAGATCTCGCTGTCGTGGGACAACGGCCTGACCTGGACGACGCCGCCGCAGGAGCTGACGGCGCCTCACGACCAGCACGACGATCCACGACATCACCCTCGGCAGCTCGTCGTCGCACGTCGGCCTGGGCGGGGCATTCGTGGGTCCCCGCGGACCTGGCCGACAACAAGTTCGTCGTCCGGACCACCGCCGTCAAGGGCTGCGCGACGGCCGGCACGACGATCAACCTGGACATGCTCGAGGTCCAGGTGAACTACCAGATCACGACGACGACCACGACCACGACCACGACCCTCCAGCCGACGGCCGTGACGTCGCCCAGCGGTGGCGCCCTGACCCCGCAGAACTTCTGGGCATCGATGCAGAGCCAGGGCTCGATCAGCAGCCAGGGCGACGCGTTCATGACCAAGTACGAGACGCGCATCGCGGGCGGCGGGACGGGCAACCTTAATGCGACCGGCGGCTCCGACCCGGACGCGCGCTACGACCCCAGCACGTACTACAACTACATCGTCGAGATCCCGTCGCGGCTCGTCGAACGGCACGGTATGGATCTTCGACCCGGGCTTCTGCGACGGCACGAGCACCGGCGGCGACCGGCGAGTACTGGCACGTCAACTCGTCGGGGACGAGCAACCCGAGCGGCTACATCAGCCGGCAGCCGATCAGCGCGTTCTATGACCTGCTGAATACGAACGACACGCCGTTCGACCTGACCGATGACACGTCGGTGGCGTCCAGCGGCAACACCTTCAAGCGGCTGTCCTACGAGGACCACGTGGTCTTCGGGGTCCAGGGCCAGTCGACCAACGTGGCCGATTGCAGCGCCCTGTCGTGGCACTACGGCTGGTACCAGCTGACGACCGGCCTGCTGCCCGGCACGTACCGGCTGCACACCTACTCGACCGACACGGTCGCCACCAGCGACCAGAACAATTCGACCGGGCTCAACGCCTTCGCGTTCTACGCCAGCGCGTCGGGCGGGTCGCCGAAGATCTACGGCCTCGGGGCGATGGAGGCCTACGTCCGCCTGCCGGGCGGCACCGCGTCGGAGTTCTACCTCGCCCAGATCGATGCCATCCATGCCGGCAAGACGATGGTCGTCAACCTGTGGGACGCGGGCGATACCGGCTCGCTCGGCGCGAACGTCCAGATCCTCCAGCCGACGACCACCGGCTTCACCCCGGCCACGTTCAAGTGGAAGGGCACCGTCGGCACGTCCAATTCGGGCGCCTCGGCGTGCGGCAGCCTGACCGGGACCGGCGTGACCTCGGTCGTCACCAACACCGGCGGGACCAGCCGGTTCAACGGCTGCTGGCTGACCATCGAGATCGCCCTGCCGACGAACTACACCGCCCCGGCCGATCCGGTCACCGGTCAGCCCGGCTGGTGGAAGATCCGCTACAACATGAGCGGCAGTCGCCAGCGAGCTCAGCACCGACCTGACCACCTGGAAGGTCGACATCCGCGGCAACCCGGTCCACCTGCTCATCCCCTGACCCCCGCCCGACCGGGTGGCTAGACTCCGGCCATGTGCGGTCGGTTCACCCAGGAACGCCCGGCCTCCGAGCTGGCCGACATCTTCGGCGCCGAGCCGCTCGTCGACGATCCGGGCGCCCACTACAACGTCGCGCCGACCGACGACGCGCTGGTGGTCGTCCAGCGCGAGGAGCGGCGGGCGATCACGGCCTACCGCTGGGGCCTGATCCCCCACTGGGCGAAGGAGGCCAAGGTGGGGTCGCGGATGTTCAACGCCCGTGCGGAGACGCTGACCACCAGCCCGGCCTTCCGCGACGCGTTCGCGCGCAAGCGCTGCCTGGTCCCGGTCGATTCGTTCTACGAGTGGAAGCGCGAAGGCACGATCCGCCAGCCGTACCGGATCGTCGGGCGCGACGGCCGGCCGCTGGCGCTGGCCGGCCTGTGGGCGGGCTGGAAGGATCCCGCCACGGAGACGGTCCGCCGGACGTTCACGATCATCACGACGACGCCGAACGACGCGCTGGCCGACGCTCCACGACCGGATGCCGGTCATCGTCGACCGAGGACGCCTGGGATCGCTGGCTCGACCCGGCGCCGCCGGACCTCGGCGAGCTGCTCGGGCTGCTGGCGCCGACCGACGACGTCGGACTGGACGTGTACGCCGTCAGCCGCGCCGTCAACGACGTCCGCCGCGACGGACCCGAGCTCATCGAGCCGCTCCCCTAGCGCTCGTCCTCGGGCGCCTCGGACCAGCCGTCCAGCGCGATCGACGAGCGGAACGCGTCGGCCGGGCCGGCCCCGCCGTCGAGACCGGCGGCGAACGCACCCACGAGCGTCGCGAAGGCGCCATCCGGGTCGTCATCGGGCGCCTCGAACACGACGGCATCGACCGGCAGGCCGACGGGAGCCGGACTGCCGGCCCCGACCACGACAACGAGCCTGGCCTCGCCCCACGACGCGGCCTCGGTGACGGTCGCGACGACGTCCGGCCGAGGCGACCCGGTCAGGACCACGACCGCGAACTCGGTCAGGTAGCGAAGGCCGAGATCGACGTCGGCCGCCTCCAGATCGGGCCGTCGACGGCCGTCGGTCCCGCCGGCGGGTCGGTCGCCGGCGCCGCCTCCGGATCGTCGTCGGGTCGATCGGGTCGGTGGATCCGTCGACCAGCGGCTCGAGCGGCGTGGCCCGCGCGGGGTCGCGCAGGAGCGCCACGTGACCGACGCCACCACGGCCCAGGTCGAGCACGACGGCGTCCGCGGTCGCGTCATCGCCGGTCTTGCCGACGACCTGGACAGATCGACCGGCGGCGGCCGCCGCGAGCGCGATCCGTGACGCCATCCCACCGGCCCGCAACACGCCGTCGGCCAGGCGGCCGATGGGAGACCCGACGACGACGATCACCTCGTGAGGGTACCCGCCGACGGACTCGTCGTCCTAGTCCGGACCCGACTTGCCGCTTCCACTCCCGCCGCCCCCGCCACCGCCGTGGTCGTCGGACGGTTCCTCGGTCTCACCGGGCTCGGGCGTCTCGGTCGCCTCCGGGGTCTTCGTCGGGCGCGGGGTCCGTGTCGCGCGCGGCGTCTCGCCGGGTTCCGCGGTCTCGGTCGCCTCCGGCGTCTCGGATGGCTCGGCGGTCTCGGTCGGGGCCGGCGTCTCGGATGGCTCGGCGGACTCGGTCGGGGCCGGCGTCTCGGATGGCTCGGCGGACTCGGTCGGGGCCGGCTGGATCGAGGGCGGAGCGTCGGTCGCCGCGGGTCCCCGGTTCGCGAGGAGGCTGCCGACCCCGACGGCGGCCACCGTCGTCATCGACCCCGCCGCGACGACTACGAGCACGACGAATGCCAGTGCCTGCGCCCGGACGGCCAGCGGGCGACCCCCGGTCGAGGCCACGCCCCACGACTCGCGGACGGCGATCAGGAACGCCCCCAGGCGGCCGCCGCGGACGGCCGAGGCGGGTCTGACCACCAGCCGCGGCGCCGGTTCGGTGGCGATCGCGGCCATGACCCGGTCCTCGAACCCCTCGGTCGGGCGGATGAGGTCGTTGGCGGCCAGCGTCTCGAGGTCACGGGCGGCCAGCAGGGCGTCCGCCTGCTCGGCCACGGGAAGCGCGGGCTCACCGGGCGCGACGAGCTCCGATGGATCGAACCGGCGGATCGGGCCGCTCATGCGTCGCCTCGCGGATCGACGCTGGTCCGAAGACGGAGCAGCCCCCGGTGGAGATGCGTCTTGACCGTCCCGAGCGGACGTTCCGTCTGGCGGGCGATCTCCTCGAGCGACAGCTCGCCGAAGAAGCGCAGGATCACGACCTCGCGGTATGGCTCCTGGAGAGCGGCGACCGCCCGACGGAGGTCGGAGGCGTGCTCGGCGCGGGCGCTGATCATGGACGGATCGGTCGTCCCCGTAGCCGCCATCGCGGCCGCCGTCGCGGCGGCCGACGCCGGATCCGTCGTGGCCCCATCGCCGGCCACGCCCGGGTCGAGCCACGTGACGGATCGTCGCTTGCCGGCCTGGCGCAGGGCGATCCGGATCGCGATGCGCGTCAGCCACGCACCGAACGGTCCGTCGCCGCGCCAGCTGGCGAGCGATCGATAGGCGGTCACGAATGCCTCCTGGGCGGCGTCCTCGGCCTCATGCAGGTCCCCGAGGATCCGGTGGCATGCCCGGACCACCGATGCGGACTCGCGCTCGACGAGGTGACGGAAGGCATCCCGGTCGCCGGCGAGCACGGCGTCGACGATGGCGCGGTCATCGCGCCGTTCGTCCGGATCCGTGGACGGGGAAGAACGCTGAGGATGGGATGACTCCCTTGCGCGGGACGCATGCGGATCGGACGCCGGAGATCGGCCCGCCTCCATGATGCCGGAGGTCGAGCCGATCCATCGGCCGTCGGTCGATCCGGCCACGATCGCGGTGGGTTCGACCGCCGGCGGTCAGTCGTCGTCGCCGCCACCATGGTCGTCGGTCGCGTCGGGGCCGTCGTCGGACCCGCCGTGCCCGCTGTCGCCGCCGTGGCCGCTGTCGCCGCCGTGGTCGTCGGTCGCGTCGGGGCGTCGTCATCGCCGTCGTCGCCGTGATCATCGGTCGCATCCGGAGTGTCATCGTCGCCGTCGTGGCCGCTGTCGCCGCCGTGGTCGTCGGTCGCGTCGGGGCGTCGTCGTCGCCGTCGTTGCCGTTGGCTCCACCGTGGTCGTCGGTCGCGTCGGGCTCGTCGGTCGCGTCGACACCGTGGTCGTCCGTTGCATCCGGCTCATCCGTGGCGTCGACACCGTTGTCGTCGGTCGCGTCGGGCTAGTCCGTCGCCTCGGCGCGTGTTGGCGTCGCCACCGGTCGCGGTGGGTTCGGGGGTCTCGGTCCCCTCGGTCGACTCGGCGTGATTCGAGTCATCGGTCGGGCTGACGATCGCCGGGTTGTCGCTCGCGCCGGTTCGGATCAGCCCATCGGCCGCGAAGGCGGCACCGGCCACCAGGAAC
Organism: uncultured Chloroflexia bacterium; assembly: GCA_963746865.1. GTDB lineage: Bacteria > Chloroflexota > Limnocylindria > Limnocylindrales > CSP1-4 > SPCO01. Next base: position 357,098 of record CAVVDB010000003.1, on the reverse strand, counting down.
ACGGACACCGCCCCGACCGCAAGGCCGCGAACCATCCGAACATCGTTGCGCATCTTGATCGTCTCCCCATCGGGCGCCGGTCGCTCGACCGGCCGCTACCTCATTGAGACGACCCGTGCCGAAAAGGTTTCAGGGCGGCGTCACGTCTTGACGTCGCCCTCGCCCCGCGCAGCCGCGGCCAGCTCCTCATCCATGCCGGTCGGGACGGTCTCCTCCGCGCCGGCGGTCGGGCCGGTCTCGCCCTCGTCGTCGATCGGACCCGGCGCGGTCGTTTCGTCGTCGAGCGGACCGGGCGTTCCAGCGACCTCGTCGCGTTCGATCACCAGCGGGCCGAGGCCCGCAGCCTCGAGATCCGGCCCGATGGCGTCGATGTCCCCGACAAGGACGATCGAGGCGTCTTCGACGTGGAGGTGCGCAGCCGCGGCCGCCGCGACGGCGTCGATGCCGACCGCCTCGATGCTTGCCCGATACCGCACGAGCTCGTCGACGCCCAGGCCGTGGACCGCGAGACTCCCGAGCGCACCGACCACCGCACCGGCGGTCTCGAACCGGAGCGGGAAGACGCCGATCAGGAAGTCGCGAGCGGCCGCCAGTTCGGAGGCCGCCACCGGCGCCTCGCGCATCCGGGTCAGTTCCGCGAGCGTGTCCAGGATGGCCGGAACGGTCACGTCCGTGTTGACCGCCGCGCGGGCCGAGAACGGGCCGGCCCCACGGCGCATGTCGAAGCCCGCCCCGGCGCCGTAGGTGTAGCCCTTCTCCTCGCGAAGCTTCATGTTGAGGCGGGAGTTGAACAGCCCGCCGAGGATCGCGCTCATCACCGACACGGCGTGGAAATCCGGGGTCAGCCGCGAGAGGCCGCGATGGCCGATCCGGATCTCGGTCTGTACGGAGCCGGGACGATGGATGACCCGGACCAGGCGACCGACCGATGTCCCAGTGTCGACGACCGGTGCGACGGCCGGCGACGCCGAATTCCCCGACCACGACCCGAACAGTCGTTCCACAGTCCCAACGACGTCCTGCCCGCCAAGGTCGCCGCCGATCACCAGGGTCGCTCGGCCCGGGTGGAGGAAGCGCTCGTAGGCGTGGCGCAGGTCCACGGCGGTCAGACCCTCCACCGTCTCGCGGATCCCGCCGGACGGCCGATGATAGGGCGACGTCGGCGCGTAGATCGTGCCGACGAAGGCCTCTTCCACGCGTCGACGCGGGTCCGCCTTGGCCTGCAGCAGGTCGTTGAGCCGCTCGTCGCGCAGGCGCTCCACTTCGGGATCCGGGAAGGTCGGCCGAAGGAGGACCTCGGCGACCAGTTCGAGCGCCGGGATGAGGCGGTCCGCCGGCACGTCGACCCCGACCGTCAGGGCGTCCCAACCCGCTTCGGCATGGAGCGAGGCGCCCAAGCGTTCGCCGGCCTCGACCAGGGCGATCGCGTCGAACGCCTCGGTCCCCTCGGTCAGCGCACGGGCGGCGAGCACGGTCGCCCCGGCACGGTCGGCGGCCTCCTCGACGGCTCCCCCATTCACCACCATCGTGGCCGACACGAGCGGCCGCCCAGGGAGATCCACGATCAGGATCGACAGCCCGTTCGACAGCTGCCGGGCGGCCACCGGCGGGAACTCATAGGCACGCGGCGCTCCGGGCATGGGCCGGTCGGCGAGGACCAGGCCGTCGCGACCGGGATCGACGCCCGCGCTCATGCGGCCACCTCCTCGTCCGTCTCGTCGACCGGCAGGGTGACGTCGTCGGCGCTCGAGCCCTCGGGGAGATAGGTCAGGACGAGGCGGTTGTCCGGTCGGAAGACCGCACTGGCCGCGTCGCGGATGTCTTCCGGGGTGACCGCGAGGTAGCGTGGGAGCATCCGGTTGATGAGACCCGGGTCATCGAACAGGGTCGCGTACATCGACAGCCGATCGGCGCGCTCCTCGACGCGCTGGAGCGCCCCGAGTTCGTCGGCCTCGGTCAGCGCCTTGGCCCGCGCCAGCTCGTCATCGCTGACCAGTTCCGAGGTCAGCCGCTCGATCTCCTCGATGAGCGCCGCCTCCACGCGCGAGACCGCGATCCCCGGGCGGACGGTCGCCCAGCCGGCCGTGACGGAGCCACCGCCGATGAACCCGAGCGTGAACAGCGCCACGTCCTGGGCGATCCGCTCGTCGCGCACCAGGCGCCGGTTGAGCCGGCTGCCCTTCCCGCCCGACAGGATCTGGCCGGCGAGGTCGAGCGCATCAAGGCGCGGGTCGCCGAAGACCGGCGCCCGAAAGCCGACGTGCACGCGCGGGAGCGGGACGCGATCGAAGACCGTTTCGCGCCGCTCCTCGCCGAGGATGGCGGGCAGCGACAGGTCGCCCAGGCGCGGGATGTCCGGGTTCGCCGGGATCGCCCCGAAGTAGCGCTCCGCCGCCGCGCGGACGTGGGCCGTCTCGACGTCCCCCACGACCGACAGGACCGCGTTGTTGGGCGCGTAGTAGGTCCGGAAGAAGGCGCTGACATCCTCGAGCGAGGCGGCATCGAGATCGTCCATCGAGCCGATCGTCGAATGGTGGTAAGGATGACCCTCGGGAAAGATGTGTCCCTGGAGCTTCTCCTGGAACGATCCGTATGGACGGTTGTCGTACGACCAGCGCTTCTCGTTCTTGACGACCTCGCGCTGATTGTCGAGGTTCTCCTGGCTCAGCGCGTCGAGCAGGGTCGCCATCCGATCCGCCTCCAGCCACAGCGCGAGCTCGAGCTGGTGCGCGGGCAGGGTCTCGAAGTAGTTGGTCCGATCCAGCCAGGTCGATCCGTTCATCGTGCCGCCGGCCGCCTGGACGAGCGCGATGTGCTCCGCCTTGGCGACGTGCCGGGAACCCTGGAACATGACGTGCTCGAAGAGGTGGGCGAAGCCGGTCTTGCCCTGGACCTCATGCTTCGAGCCGACGTTGTACCAGAGGTTGACCGCGACGACCGGAGCGAGGTGATCCTCGGCGACGATGACCCGCAGGCCGTTGGGAAGACGCTGGTCGCTGAACGCGACCTCGGGAACGGTGGTGGGCACGAGTGACCTCAGGAGTGATGGGCGGCGCGGCCGCGTCGGCGTTGTTGGGGGACGATCGTACCGCCTTCAGATGGGAAGGACGACGAAGACTCCGACGATCGCGAACGCGATGACCCCGCAGTAGGCGACCATCGTGCGGGCGGCCGCACGATCAGCCGCGAGATCCGCCTTGTCGCGGACCGATTCCGTGGCATCCGACCCGTTGACGCTTCGGATCCCTGCGTATGCGAACCCAGCGCAGAACTTTCGCCGAGCCTGCTCGAGGCTGATGATCGCGCCCCACAGCGGGATGACCACGATCGCCCGGGCGATCGCCGGGGCGTCGACGGCGATGAGGGCGGCGCCGAGCACGACCGAGGTGATCACGCCGGCGATCCCGTAGGCGCGCCGTTTCGCGATCTCGCGGGGGCCGATGTTGCAGACGCCGGGACGATAGTCGCCTGGAGCGGGTTCGAGGTACTGGATCTGCACGGGACTCGACTGACGGGGCGCACAGCGCCCTCGGGCGAACGTTTGTAGACTCGGCGACATGATGCTGCACATCCGCACCCGCCGCATCGCGGCGCTCGTCCTGGTCGCCTTGTTCGCGGCGTTCTCGCTCCCCGCGCTGGTCAGCGCGCATGCCGAGCTGAAGACCCCGACGCCGGCTGACAAGGCCCGCCTGACCGAACCCGTTGCGGTCGTGTCGGGCATCTTCACCCAGCGGGTGAAGGCCGACGGCAGCAGCCTCGTCGTCAAGCTCGTCGGTGGGGCCACGGTCGCCCAAGGCGGCGTCGACCCGAATAATGCCCTGCGCATGGTGGCGACGCCGGCGACGCCGCTCGGGTCCGGCTCGTATCGCGTCGAATGGACGACGATCTCGCTCGACGACGGTGAGCTGGCACGGGGAACCTGGACGTTCACGGTCGCCGTCGCCCCGACGCCCTCTCCCACCCCGACCCCGACCGCGGCACCGACGGCCGCACCCTCGGTCGCACCGAGCGCGAGCGTCGCACCCACGCCGACCCCGGTCGTAAGCACGCCGGCCGCGTCAGCTGCGCCGACCCCGATCCCATCCGCGGACGGCAGCGCCACCGGCGGCAGCGGTGATGTCGTCCTGCCGATCGTCGTGGCACTGGTGGTGCTCGGTGCCGGAGCCGCCTACCTCTTCAGCCGACGCGGACAGCGGCCGACCGACCAGACGTGATCCGCGCTCGATGGTCGCGCCTCGCGAAGCGCGCCGGGGGCGCGCTCGGCGTGGTCGTCGGGCTCGCCCTGCTGCTGCCCGCCGCAGTGGCGGCACATTCGCTGAACCCGACCTACACGAGCCGCCTGCCCCTGGCGGTGTACCTAGTCGGTGCCGCATTGACGGTCGGCCTGTCGTTCGTGTTCGTGATCGTCCGTGACGTTCGCGCCGCGCCGCCGGACCTCAGCACGACCGGCCACCTGCCGCCCCGCTGGCTACGCCTCGGGCTGCGGGCGATCGGGTTGGTCGGATGGGGCTGGATCGTCGCCCAGGGGATCGCCGGCGGCTCGAGCGACGGCGACGTCGCGACCCTCTTCCTGTGGGTCTATGGCTGGGTCGGGGTGGCGATCCTGTGCGCGATCTTCGGCCCGGTCTGGCACTTCCTCGATCCGTTCTCGACGCTCCATGACATCGGCGCCGCGGTCCTGGCCCGTTTCCGCGTGCAGGGCTGGGCGGCGGCCGACTACCCGGCCCGTCTCGGTCGGTGGCCGGCGACGATCGGGTTCCTGGGCTTCGTCTGGCTCGAACTTGTCTACCAGGCGGGTGCGTCGACCCTGTTCGTCGTGCTCGTCGGCTACACCGCGTTCACCCTGGCGATGATGGCCCAGTTCGGCCGCGATGAATGGCGCTCGCGAGGCGAGACGTTCACGGTCTGGTTCCGCCTCCTGGGCCGCCTCGCGCATTGGCGTCTCGTCGACGAGGAAGGCGATGTCCGAACCCGGACGTTCGGGAGCGGACTCCTCGAGCCCGGCTGGTCGGCGGCCGACGTGACGCTCGTCGCGCTGGGCGTCTCGTCGATCATCTTCGACGGTCTGTCGCAGACGCAGACCTACTTCGACCTGTTCGGGGCGCCCGGCGTGATCGGGCAGACCGCCCTGCTCCTGGCATTTCTCGGGATCGTCGTCCTGCTCGCGTTCGCGGTGGCGCGGACGGTCGGCCTCGGCGCCATCGGGGCCGGTCTGCTGCCGATCGCGGTCGGCTACCTCATCGCGCACTACCTGACCTACCTGCTGATCGACGGTCAGCGGATCCTCATCGCCATCTCCGATCCGTTCCAGAAGGGCTGGGACCTGTTCGGGACGGCGTTCCACGAACCGACCGGGGCCTTTCTGCCGCCCGGCCTCATCTGGACCATCCAGCTCGCTGCGGTGGTCGGGGGTCACATGCTTGGTGCCTGGGGTGGCCACGTGGTGGCGGTCGCGGACGCGCCTGAGGGTCTCAGCATGCGGGCCCTGCGTCGCCGCCAGGTCCCACTGGCGGTCGTGATGGTCACGCTGACCACCGTGACCCTCTGGTCACTCGGCCAGGCGATCGTCGTGAGCCCGGCCGAGACCGCGGCGATCCCTCAGACGGTGGCGGTCACCGGCCCCGCCGACGGCACCCACTGATCGAGCGAGCGGACGTCGGCCAGCCGCCCGGCGATGGCCGGATCGAGCGCCTCCGCGGCGGCCACCGCGGTCTCCATCGCCGTCAGGCACAGGATCCCCTCGGCGGTCGCCGCCAGCCGGATATCGACCGCGTCCCGGACCGCCCCCGAGCGTGGGGTCGGGGTGTTGACCACGAGCCGGACGTCGCCCGACGCGATGAGATCGAGGATCGCGACCTCGCCGGCCGCCGCATCGGCCTCCTCGCCGAGTTTCGCGACGGGACGGGCGTCGTGACCGGCGGCTGCCAGGGCGGCCCGGGTCCCCGGCGTGGCGGCCAGCCGGTAGCCCGCGCCGGCGAGGGCGGACGCCAGCCGTGGCAGGGTCCCCTTGTCACGGTCGGCGATGGACAGCAGCGCCAGCGCCCCGTCGGCCCCGGGACGAGGCGGGACGAGGGCTGCCCCCAGGAGCGCCTTGGCCAGCGCGACTCGAGGGTCGTCGTGGATCCCGATGACTTCGCCGGTGGACTGCATCCCCGGCCCTACGGACGGGTCGACCCCGCGCAGCTTGGCGGTCGAGAAGGCCGGGGCCTTGACCGCCACGAAGGCCGGCGGCGGGAGGTGCCCGCCGGCCCAGCCAAGTTCGCGCAGGGTGGCGCCGAGCGAGATCCGGACCGCCAGTTCGACCATCGGGACACCGGTCACCTTGGACAGGAACGGAACGGTCCGTGAGGCCCGCGGATTGACCTCGATGAGGTAGACGCCGTCGTCGCGGACGATGAACTGCGCGTTGACCAGACCCCGGGCGCCGAGCGCGAGGACGATCCGCTCCATGGTCGCCACGATCAGCGCCTGATCGCCCTCCGCGACGGTCTGCGGCGGGAAGATCCCGACCGAATCGCCCGAGTGGACCCCCGCCCGCTCGACATGCTCGAGGAGACCGGGGATGAGCACCTCGTGGCCGTCTGACACGGCGTCGACGTCGACCTCGATGCCTTCGAGGTAGCGATCGATCCGGACCGGGCGGTCGGGATCGACCACCGTGGCAGCCGCCAGCTGGCGAGCGAGATCGGAGGCCGAGTAGCAGAAGTCGATGGCCAGGCCGCCGATGACGAACGACGGCCGGACGATGACCGGATAGCCGATCCGCTCAGCCAGCGTCAGCGCCTCCTCGATCGAATGGGCCATCCCGCCCTCCGGCTGCGGGATCCCGAGCCGATCGAGGAGGGCCGAGAACCGGGTCCGCTCTTCGGCCTGATCGATGGCCTCCAGGTTGGAGCCGAGCAACGGGACGCCGCCCGCGGCGAGCGGTGCGGCGAGGTTGAGTGGCGTCTGGCCGCCATACGCGACCACGGCCGGGAGCAGGTCCGCCTCGTCGGGCGATTCGGCGTCGATGACGTTGCGCACACTCTCGGGGTCGAGCGGCTCGAAGTAGAGGCGGGTCGAAGCGTCGAAGTCGGTCGACACGGTCTCCGGGTTCGAGTTGATCATCACCGCACTCCAGCCGGCCCGCCTGAGCGTGTCGGCCGCCTGGACGGCGCAATAGTCGAACTCGATCCCCTGCCCGATCCGGACCGGCCCGGAACCGATGACCAGCGCGGCCGGGCGCTCGACCGGCGGGGCCTCCGGGGCGGATCCCGCCGCGGCATAGGTCGAGTAGAAGTACGGCGTCTCGGCCGCGAACTCCGCGGCGCAGGTGTCGACCATCGCGTAGCCCGGGCGCAGGCCGAGGGCGAGTCGGGCGGCCCGGATCTCATCCTGGGTCGTGCCGGCCAGGTCGGCCAGCTCCCGATCGCCGAACCCGGCACGCTTGACCGTGGCGAGCAGTTCTGCCGCGGCCGCGTCGGTCGGGTCGGCAAGGGTGCGGCCACCGGCGGTTACCTCCGCCTCGAGCGCCACGTTGCGCCCCATCTCGGCCAGGAACCAGGCGGCGATCCCGGTCACCTCGCCGATGACCGCCTCCGGGACGCGCCGGCGCATCAGACCGAGGATCCGCCACAGCCGGCTGTCGGACGGCTCGAGGAACTGGCGCAGGACGATCGGTGCGGCGGTGCGCTGGGCGTGGCGGGTCGACTCGCAGGCCTGGCCGGACGCATCCACCCAGCGGATCGGCTCGTCCTGGTCGGGATCGCCGCCGTAGACGCCGGCCAGGTAGTCGAAGGTGGGCCGCCAGGTGTCGTCCTCGGCGAGCGGGCCGACCCCCGCCTGTTCGAGCCCGCGCAGCGCCTTGTTGAGCGCCGATCCGAAGGTCCGGTCGATGGCCATCACCTCGCCGGTCGCCTTCATCTGGCTGCCAAGGGTCCGGTCGGCGCCGGGGAACTTGTCGAACGGGAAGCGCGGCAGCTTGACCACGACGTAGTCGAGGGCCGGCTCGAAGGCGGCCACGGTCGTGCCGGTCACCACGTTCGGGATCTCTGCCAGCCGGCGGCCGACCGCGATCTGGGCCGCGACCCGGGCGATCGGGTAGCCCGTCGCCTTCGACGCCAGCGCCGACGAGCGGGAGACGCGCGGGTTGACCTCGATCACGGCGTACTCGGTCGAGTCGGGCGACAGCGCGAACTGGACGTTGCAGCCACCCTCGACGCCGAGCGCCCGGATGATCGCCAGGGCCGCGCTGCGGAGGCGCTGGTGGACGGCGTCGGTGAGCGTCTGGACCGGCGCCACCACGATCGAGTCGCCGGTGTGGACCCCGAGCGGATCGACGTTCTCCATCGAGCAGACCGCGATGCACGTGTCGTCGGCGTCGCGCATCACCTCGTACTCGATCTCCTGCCAGCCGACGAGACAGCGCTCGACCATGACCTGGCCGATCGGACTGGCTCGCAGGCCGGCGCGGATCCGCTCGCGATAGGCCGGCTCGGTCCCGACGATGCCGCCGCCGGTCCCACCGAGCGTGAACGCGGGGCGGACGATGGCCGGCAGCCCGATCGTCGCGAGGGCTTCGTCCGCCGAGGCGTCGCGTGCGGCCTGATCGGCCCCCTCGACGATGAAGCTGGGCGCATACGGCTGCTCGATCCGATCGAGCAGGTCGCGGAAGGCCTCGCGATCCTCGGCCATCCGGATCGCCTCGAGCGGCGTACCGAGGAGCCGGATCGCATGGCGATCGAAGACCCCCGCGTCGGCCATCGCGGCCGTCAGGTTGAGCGCCGTCTGGCCGCCCAGCCCGGCCAGCAGCCCGTCGGGACGTTCCCTGGCGATGACGGCCTCGACCGCCTCGACGGTGAGCGGCTCGAGATAGATGACGTCCGCGACCGAGGGATCGGTCATGATCGTCGCCGGGTTGGAGTTGATGAGGATGGTCCGGACGCCCTCGGCGCGGAGGGCGCGGCAAGCCTGCGTGCCCGCGTAGTCGAATTCGGCCGCCTGGCCGATGACGACCGGCCCCGACCCAAGGATCAGCACCGACGCCGGCTTCCGGAACGTGTCGGTCACGCCGAGCGACCCGCCGAGGCTGCCGCGACGAAGCGATCGAAGACCGCCAGCGCATCGAGCGGCCCGGGAGCGCCCTCCGGGTGGTACTGGACGGTCTCGATCGGAAGTTCCCGGTGGCGGAGGCCCTCGACCGAGCCGTCGTTCAGGTTGACCTGGCTGACCCGGAACCCGGACGCGGCGGGCAGCGACTCGCCGACCACCTGCACCTCGTGGTTCTGGGCGGTCACCTGGACCAGCCCGAGTTCCAGGTCGCGGACCGGGTGGTTCGCGCCGTGATGCCCGAAGCCGAGGCGCGTCGTGTCGGCCCCGGCGGCGCGGCCCACGATCTGGTGGCCGAGGCAGATCCCGAGCAACGGCCGGCCGGCGTCGATGACCGCGCGCGCCACCGCCACCTGCGCCTCGAGACGCGCCGGGTCGCCCGGGCCGGGTGACAGGATGACCCCGTCGATGTCGGACGACAGGACCTCCGAGGCCGACGCCGTGTGCGGCAGGACGCGAACACTCGCGCCGCGGTAGCGCATCGCCCGGACGATGTTGTTCTTGAGCCCGAGATCGACGATCGCGATGCGCGGGCCCGCGGCGGCGCCGGCGGCACCCATGGGGGCGTAGTCGGTCACGGCCGGCGGCGAGACCTGGCTGACGAAGTCCTGGTCCTCCCAGCGGGCGACGGCGCGTGCGGCCGCCACCGCGGCATCCCGATCCGTCTCGCCTGGCGCGGTCACGATGCCACGGAGGGACCCGTTGGCACGGAGATGGCGGGCCAGCGCGCGCGTGTCCACCCCGGCGATGGCTGGGATGCCGTCGTCGCGCAGGAGCGCGGCCAACTGCCGGGCGTCGTCGAGGACGGCCGCGGTGGCATTCGCGACGACAAGCCCGCGAAGCCACGGCTGGATCGACTGGTCGTCGGTCAGCATCCGCCCGTAGTTGCCGATGAGCGGGTAGGTCATGACCACGACCTGGCCGGCGTACGACGGGTCGGTGCAGACCTCCTGGTAGCCGGTCTGGCTGGTGTTGACCACGAGGTCGCCGCCGGCCACGACCGGCGCCCCGAACGCCACGCCCGGGAAGACGGTGCCATCCTCGAGGGCCAGGAGGGCCGCACCGAGATCGCCGATCCGCGGGTCGACGACGGCGCTGGCCCGCGGCATCGGTGGGATGGGTCGGACGATCACGTCGCCCCGGATACAACGAACCCACCGGCCTCGAGGGCTCGGTGGGCGAACACGTGCGCGGACATCGATGCCTCCTTCGCCGGCCTCACGGGACCGGTACGCCAGCCTCACAGGACTGGCCATGAAAGGACGCGCTCAGGGTAGCATCCCCGGCGCCCGGGCGGAGGCGGCTACCCCGGCGGCACGATGGTCCCGCGGGCTATCGGACGGGCGCGGGATGGCGTATCACTACCGTGTACACGTCGCCAACAGGCACAGCGCGCGGTGCGATCGGCGAATGCTGCAGGAGTGACGCCATGACCCGTGCGGCCCGCCTCGAGAAGACGCGCCAGCGCCGGCTCGCCAACCCGTACCAGCAGTTCGGCCAGCCTGATTCCAGGTACACGGCCAACGGCGCGACCGGCTGCACCCACACCGTCCTCCAGTTCCTGGCCGCGCTGTGGCTCGAGAAGTGGGTGACCCACGACGAGCTCTCGAGGATGGTCGGCTACCCCGACCAGTCCAAGGTCGCGCCGGAGTTCCGGCGTGGGCTCCGACCGAGCGAGGTCCGCCGGTTCTGCGAGGAGATCGGCCTCCCGTACCGGGTGCGGTGCCGGGTCACGCCCGAGCACCTGCTCGAGTACTCGGCCCGCGGACCGATCGGGTTCGGTCACTCCTATTCGCGCTGGCCCGAGTGGAAGGGGTTCAAGTACCGCGGCCGCAAGGCCGACGGCTTCCCGAACGGGTTCTCGTTGCCGGAGGGGAAGTCCGGGCGGACGCAGCTGAAGGGGTTCGAGCCGCCGAGGGACGCGCACTTCGGCCTGCTGCTCGGCATCGACAAGGCGACCACGACCGTCTATGCGTGGGAGCCGAACCACGGCAGCACGGCGCGCAAGGAGCGACCGGCGTTCGACCTGATGACGCCGATCCAGTTCCGGGGCGTCATCAACAGCTACTCCACGATCCTCGGGCGGTCGACCTACGCCCTCATGCCGACGAGGAACCTGCCGCTATGACCGATCCGCTCGTGCCCGATCCCATCGTGCCCGATCCCGTGGATGCGGGCGCCCCGCTCGAGCTGCTCGACGAGATCCCCGACGACGAACCCCTCCCCGGCGATCCGGTCTCGCACGACGACCCCGACCTGGACGTCCCGGAGAACCCTGAAGATCCCGAGGCCCCCTACGCAGAGGAGGAGCCGGACGTCTGACGGTCGTAGACCACGACTCGCCAGAAGGCCGTCTGGCGCTCCGTGCGAGGGTGGAGCCCGTTCGCCGCCGCGATCTCGTCGACCCGGGCGGTCGGGTGGACGTAGGCTCGATATGGCTTCCGCTGCAGGCGGAACCAGAGGTTGTCTAGGCGGATCGCGACTCGGACCAGGCGCCGGTCACGCGGCAGCACGAGTCCGTAAACGGTCTTGACCCGGGCGGCCGACAGACCCACGAGCCCTTCGGCGTCTGGGTAGCAGCAGACGACCCGGTCGAGCGTCACGATGTCGGCCGGATCGATCGCGGCGGCCCGCCGCACGAAATCACCCTCGACGAACTCGATCCGATCGAGAATGTTCAGTCGGCGAGCCTCCTGGCGGGCGACCTCGAGCGACGCCGTCGAGCCATCCACGAGGACGGCATGGCCCGCTCCCGTCCGGAGCAGCTCCTGGTCGATGACGCCGATCCCACCGCCGATGTCGAGGACGGTCGAGCCCGGGGAGTGGTACGGCGCGAGGAGCTCGAGGAGCATCCGCGTCGTCCGATCCGGCCCGTTCCGGCGGTACCGGTCGCGGTCGCGTTCGGCATTGCGACGATCGAAGATCGACGCGAACCCGTCGGTGTCGCACCCGCAGGCGTCCATCGGCGCAGCCTACAGGCTGAGGTGGCCCGAGGGGTTCTCGCTGGGCAGGAACGTTGCCGCTCGCTGACGACCCCTGCGCTGCCTGCTTCTTGAAATCGCGCAGCCTGGACTCGCGAAGGCGGATCTCGAGGGACGCCTCGGCGCGGTCGATCTGTCCTCGTCGCAACGCTCGCTTGAGGATCTTGATCTCAGCGACGAGCGTCGCGGCCTCGGGAAGGCCCGTACAGGCTCGTTCTGGTTGAGCAGGGAGTGTCGACCTTCCAAGTTACACACTTGCAGTGCGGCGACCGGGCTGCCTAGAGTGGCAACGATCGGGGTGACGATCCATGGAGGAGGACGCACATGAAGCGTAGGCTCGTCTCCGTCGTTGCGGTCATTACCCTGGTCATCGGGCTGGCACCGGCGTCGGTGATGGCCACCGGCAGCGGCCAATCTGTCCTGCAACCGGGTCGGACCGTGACGTTCGAACAGAAGGTCCCGATCAATCTCGTGTTCATCGGCTACAAGCCGAGCGCGATCAACAAGCAGGCCCTATTGGGCGAGCTCCCAGCGGGATACGAACCGGTCGTTCGCTACCCCCAGTTCTACGGCCTGCCCGGTCGGGACATGGGGTTGCACTATGACTTCGACTACAAGTTCACCTTCAAGGACGACAGCTTCTCGAACAGGTTCTTCAACCGCCTGAAGCAGATCGGGACCCCCGGGGATCCCACCGACTTCCAGGCCGCCTACAACGAGCAGGTCAACAACGTGCTCGACGTCAGCGGGCCGGTCCTGTACATCGATGCGCCGCAGGTTGAAGGCTGGCTTGCCCAGAACCTGAACGTGAGTCACAAGGGCTACACCATCGTCTTCGTCAACTGGTACAGCCGCCCGGACTTCAAGTTCCATGTCTACACCAAGACGGACGAGCCCGACCCGGACACCGGCTACAACTTCGGTGAGATCCGGGCTTCGCGCAAGGTGATCGCCTGGGGAGGCGGTGACAGTCGCCTGTGGTTCTACGACCTGTCGGCCGGCCCCGAGGCATGGACCGACAATTGGAATGTCGACGATCCCGATCTCGATGGCAATGGATCGGAGGACTATCGGATGCCGCCCGTCTGGGAATACGGCCCGGGTGGGTACCGCAATGCATCGAGGCTCAGCTCAGACCTGGGCATGGTGACGAGATTCGTCGGCATCAATCTCCTGTTCACGACCTCGCCGCTGTACGACCCGCTGGTGACCGCGCCCGATGTCAACGGCGACCGAGTCGCCCACGTCAACATGTTCGAGGATGACCCTGCGAGCCGCGGGACCGATTGGATCGACAGTGGATTCATCAAGTCCAGGCTCGCGGCGTTCCAGCCGTACTACGACTGGCAGACGAAGATCGTCGACAGGAAACCGATCGACAGCGCTGCCAAGCGCGCGTTCAGGATCTTCGCTGACGTGCTCGTCGAAGATGACTGCTGGAACGACTTCGGGATCACGTTCGCGGAGCTGTACTGCTTCTTTGATGCCAACCTCGGCACGTACGTCCCCGGCTATCGCAAGGCCGACTACGTAGCCCCGGTCTTCGCGTTCAATACGACGGACGCCAAGCTGGGCAGCCAATCCGGTCTGCTCGGCTTCGCGGACGACAACTGGGTCGATGGCACCCAGAGCTACGTGTTCGCGTTCGATTCGGCAGACTACCGTGAGCTTGGCTACGGCTTCAGCACGACCGCGGTCCACGAACTCGGTCATCACTTCGGGATGTCACACCCGCACGATGGTTACGATGCGGAACTCGGGCTCGACTACGACTCCGTCGACGACTTCTACTTTGCCTGGTCAGGTGACGAGAGTGACACCATCATGGCCTACCTCGACCTGAGTGACGGGTTTAGCGAGTTCGATGAAGACAACATGTACCGCTGGGAGATGGCCGGTTATCTGAACTGGGCCAACGGGCTGCTGGATGACGTCCTCGCGCACCCGAAGGCCTGGAAAGTGCGGACCAACCTCGCCGCGGCTGAACTCTTCGCCAAGCAGGCCATCGCGGGCTTCGACAAGTGGAGCTATCTCGAGGCAGCCGCAAACGCCCGCAAGGCGTATGAGCAGGTTGCCAGGGCCGCCGACGAGCTTGGCATCGCGACGCCGACCGAAAGCTCGTTGCGGACGCTCGCGATCCCGAACGCGCCCCCGCACGAGGGAGACCCGATTCGCTTCCCGAACAACTGACCTTCTGGGAGAGCCAGGACGCCTACGGCCTCGTGCACAAGATCACGCGGCTGCCTTGGTCCGCGTGGTACTCGTACCTGGCTCCCCCAACCTCCAACGAGATGCGATAGCCCGGTGTTCGCGCAGGGACATAGTCGACGCCGGGCTTTGCGCAACCCAGCCCTGCGTCTCGCCACTGGATCGGCTGGACGTCCACCACCGCGATCTGGTCCGCCAGCACGCCAAGCTTGGTCGCCAGGTGATCCCTGGCCAGCCTGGCCATCCTCTCCCCGGTTGCATCGGCGGGAATATCAGGGATCATGTCCGAACCATCCTGGGCCGTCGAGGGACGCGGGGAGGGCGTCATCGAGGAAAGCGAAGCCTGCGCCTGGATGCCGTCTGACGCCTGCCCTGCCGCGGTCGCCGGCTGACAACCAACGGATCCAGCCAGGAAGAGGCTGGCCAGGATCATCCAGGCAGATCTCATCGGTGCTCCCGCGTGCCCACCGTGCCGTTGAGCCTACTCCGTCACGTGTTCGCGACGCCGGCCCGTCAGTCACCCGACGCGGCTATCCGCACACCGGTTCCCCCACGGCGGGTGAAAGGCCCGCGCAGCCGGATGGCTGGATGGGCCATTCGTGCCTGGATCGGTGGTGAGCCCGGAAGGACTTGAACCTTCAACCCGCTGATTAAGAGTCAGCTGCTCTGCCATTGAGCTACGGGCCCACGAGTCCGGGATGATACCGCACCCCGTCGCCAGAGTCTCATCCCGGGCCCGTAGACTGCGCGGATGCTGTCCACCGGACACGTCATCGTCTGCGCTCTGGACCACCTTGGGCTACGCACGGTCGACGAGCTGCGGGCGCGTGACGAGGCGGTGGTGGCCATCGGCACGGACGACGCCGCCGAGGAGCGGCTGACGGCGGCTGGAGTCCGCCTTGTCATCGGCGATCAGCGACAAGCGAGGGTGCTGAACGAGGCCGGGGTGGAGTCGGCCGGGGTCATCGTCCTGACCGGCGACGACGATCTCGCGAACCTGAATACGGCCCTCGCTGCCTCGCAACTCCATCCGGGCATAAGGGTCGTCATCCGGATGTTCGACCAGGAACTGGGCGCTCACATCCCCGACCTCTTTTCCGATGCGGTTGCGCTGTCGTCCTCGGCATTGGCGGCACCGGGCTTCGTGTCGGCCGCGATCGACGGTGAATCCGGGACGAGTTTCCAGCTCGCTGGCCGCCTCCTGACCTCGCGGGAGTCAACGGATCCCGCCCGCTCCACGGAATCGATCGCGATCGCCCGACTGAACGCCGACCGCACGGTCGATGTCCTCCCGGACGCCCCCGCCACCGACCCGAACCTGATCGTCGTCGACGTCGGCCGCCAGATCGACGCCGACGGCAACGCTGCCACGGCACCGACGCCCGTACCAGCCAAGCCGGCGGCCCGACCCCGACGCGTATCGGGTGGGTCGATCCGGGCCCGGTTTCGGTCGCCAGAGCAACGGCTGCTGCGGTTCGCGGCGATCCTGGGTCTGCTCGCGGTCGGTTCGGCGCTCTTCTTCCAGCTCGTCGCCGGCCTCTCGCCCCTGGACGCGGTCTCGTACGCGATCACGCTCCTCACCGGCGCGTCGCTGCCGGCCGACATCCAGGGCGCGGCCGCCAACACGGCCCTTCGCGTCTACGCCATCTTCCTGAGCCTCATCGGGGCCGCCATCGTGGCCGTCGTCTACGCCTTCATCACCGACGCGCTCATCCGCTCGCGGCTGCTCCAGACGCTCGGCCGGCGAACCGTCCCGGGGAACATCCGTGATCACGTCATCGTCGTCGGACTCGGATCGATCGGCTATCGCGTGGCGCTCGGGATCGCCGCCCGGGGCGTGCCGGTCGTGGTCGTCGAGGTCAGCGACGACGGCCGCTTCGTCTCCCCGACACGGGCCACCGGGATCCCGGTCGTCATCGGCGACGCCCGCCACCCCGAGGTCCTCCAGGAACTCCACCTGGACACTGCCCGGGCGATCGTGGCGGCCACCAGCGACGACCTCGTCAACCTATCCGTGGCGCTCAATGCGCGAGCCAAGCGCCCGGACCTGCGAGTCGTCGTCCGGCTCTACGACCCGGAGTTTGCCGTTCGCGTCCAACAGGGCTTCAAGATCCGGTTCACGCGGAGCGTCTCGCAGCTGGCGGCGCCTGCCTTCGCCGCGGCCGCGGTCGGGTCAGAGGTGATCGCCACGGTGCCGGTCGGCGACAAGCGGGTGATCCTGTTCGCCAGGCTGCGCGTCCCCGCCGGGTCGCGGCTCGAGGGTCGGCTGGCGTCTTCGCTGGTCGCCGCCGGCGCGCTTCGCGTGCTGGCTGTCGCGGATCCGGGGTCGGAGGACGCGCGCTGGTCGTTCCCTGCAGATGAGCGGATGGATGCCGGTGAGGAGGTCGTGGTGGCCGCCACGCGGGCGGGGCTGGGCGAGCTCCTGCATCTCGCCGCGACGCCGGCGACGCCGCTCGCGAGTCCGCCGGGCGCCTAGGCACGCGTTCCCGGCCGGACCGTATGCATCTGGCTCATGAGAATCGGCTCGTATGAGCGTGGCCGCCCCCGAGTTCTGTCGATTCGGGGGTATGGCCGAGCGTGCGAGCGCTGAATCTGATGCCTGAGATGCATGCGGGCGCCGTGGCCGCGCGGGCCGAGGTCAGGCGGGCTGGTTGTCGATCTGGGCGCGCTGGAGGCGCCCGGAGAAGTCGACGTAGATCGACTTCCACTCGGTGTAGGTGTCGAGCGCGACGTGTCCCGCCTCGCGGTGGCCGTTGCCGGTCTCCTTCCAGCCTCCGAACGGCAGGTGGACCTCGGCGCCGGTCGTGCCGGCGTTGATGTACACGATCCCGGTCTCGAAATCGCGCATGGCGCGGAAGGCCGTGTTCACGTCGCGGGTGAAGATGCTCGACGACAGACCGTAGCGGGTCTGGTTGAGCGCGAGCATCGCCGAGCCGTAGTCGTCGACCGCGATGACCGACAGGACCGGCCCGAAGATCTCCTCCTGGCCGATCCGGTCCATCGGGCCGATCCCTGAGAAGATCGTCGGCTCGAAGAAGTGGCCGTTCGTCAGGCCGTCGCCGGTCGCCCGTCCCCCGCCCACGACCAGGTCCCCCTCGCCGCGACCGATCTCCACGTAGCCCGCGACCTTGTCCGCGGCCCCGGCATTGATCAGCGGACCGACATCGACGGCGGGATCGAGCCCCGATCCGAGCCGGAGGTTGCGCGCACGCGACTCGAGGCGTTCGAGCAGGGCGTCCACGACCGGGCGCTCGACGATGACCCGCGACGCGGCCGTGCAGCGCTGGCCGGTCGTGCCGAAGGCCGACCACAGGATCCCATCCGTGGCGAGATCGAGGTCCGCGTCCGCGAGCACGACGACCCCATTCTTGCCACCGAGTTCGAGTGAGACGCGCTTGAGCCGGCGCCCCGCCCGTGCGGCGATGCCCTTGCCCGTCACCGACGAGCCGGTGAACGAGATGACCGCGACGTCCGGGCTGTCGACGATGGCGTCCCCGACCTCGCCGCCCGAACCGGTCACGAGGTTGACGACACCGGGCGGGAAGCCGGCCTCGGCCATCAGCTCCACGAGCAGCGTCGCGCAATGCGGCGTGTCGGACGACGGCTTGAAGACGACGGTGTTGCCGGTCACGAGGGCCGGCATCGTCTTCCAGCACGGGATGGCCATCGGGAAGTTCCAGGGCGTGATGATCCCGGCCACGCCGAGCGGCTGACGGATGCTCATCGCCCACTTGTCGGGCAACTCCGACGGGACCGTATCGCCGGCCATCCGCCGTCCCTCGCCGGCCATCAGGTACGCGATGTCGATGCCTTCCTGGACATCGCCCCGGGCCTCGGCGAGGACCTTGCCCATCTCGCGGGTCATCGCCCGGGCAAGCCGTTCCTTGTGCTCTGCCATCAGTGCGCCGAACGCGTACAGGATCTCGCCGCGCTTGGGCGCCGGCGTGCGACGCCACATCGGGAAGGCGGTCTCGGCCGCCTTGATGGCCATCGCGACGTCGGCCTTCGTCCCCTGCTGGAAGCGTCCGACGATGTCGCGAGTGTCGGCCGGGTTTCGGCTCTCGAAGGTCTCACCCGAGGTCGAGTCGCACCACTCCCCGGCGATGAAGTGGCGGAACGTCGGTGTTGCGACGGCGGTCTCGGTCATGGCCGCGAGTGTAGCCTCCGGTCAGACCCGTTCGACGGCCATCGCGACCGAGCCGCCCCCGCCCAGGCAGAGCGTGGTCAGGCCGTAGCGCCCTTCGCGACGGCCCAGTTCGTGGAGCAACGTCGCGACGATCCGGGCGCCACTCGCCCCGATCGGGTGGCCGAGTGCGATCGCCCCACCGTTGACGTTGACCCTGTCCCAGTCGAAGCCCAGGGCACGCCCGTCGGCCAGCGTCTGGGCGGCGAACGCCTCGTTGATCTCGATCAGGTCGAACGCTTCGATCGGGAGCTCGATCCGGTCGAGCAGGCGACGGACGCCCTCGATCGGGGCGAGGAAGAGCCACTTGGGCGCCACCTCGGCCTGCGCGTAACCGACGATCCGGGCGAGTGGCGTAAGACCGAGCCGCTCGACGGCGCGCTCGCTGGCGACCACGGTCGCCGCAGCGCCATCCGTGATCCCGGGGGCGTTGCCCGCGGTGACCGTCCCGATCGTGGCCGAGCCCCGGTCCTCGCCGTCGGGGAGGGCGAAGGCGGGCTTCAAACGGGCCAGCGCCTCCGCCGTGGAGTCGCGCCGCGGGCCTTCGTCGACCGCCACGACCGTCTCGCGGCCCTTGGGATCGAGGACCGTGACCGGCGCCATCTCGGCGTCGAACCGGCCGGCGTCGATGGCGGCGATCGCCTTCTGATGACTCGCCAGCGCGAAGGCGTCCTGGTCCTCGCGGCTGACGCCGTCGCTGATCGCCACGCGCTCGGCGTGGGTCCCCATGTGGCAGTCCTCGACCGCGCACCACAGGCCGTCGTGGACGGTCGCGTCGACCAGCTCGCCGTTGCCGAGACGGAGGCCGAAGCGGGCGCCCGGGACGAGGTACGGTGCCTGGTTCATCGACTCCATCCCGCCGGCGACCGCGATCTCGGCATCACCCGCCCTGATCTCGGCGGCAGCGAGCATGATCGCCTTGAGCCCGGAACCGCAGACCCGGTTGATCGTCGTCGCCGACGTGCCGTCCGGCAGTCCGGCCCTGAGCAGCGCCTGACGGGCGGGTGCCTGCCCCGCCCCGGCCTGCAGGACCTGGCCCATCAGGACCTCGTCGATCCGGGCGGTCGCCGGGTCCAGGCCGGCTCGCTCGACGGCGGCGCGGATGGCGACGCCGCCCAGTTCGGTGGCCGGGACCGTGCTCAGCTCCCCGCCGAACTTGCCGATCGGCGTCCGCGCCGCGCTGACGAGATAGACGTGGCCGTTCGGGCCGGGATCGGGCTGGGTCATGCCCCGACTCTACACCGAGCGTCGGGTCGGGTCAGGGTCGCGGGTAGGTGTAGAAGCCCTGGCCGGTCTTCTGGCCGAGGTGGCCGGCCGCGACCAGCTCTGTCAACACGTGAGGCGGGCGGAAGCGGTCGCCGCCGAGTCCGTCGTCGAGCACGCGCATGATGCCGAGACAGACGTCGAGGCCGATGAAGTCGGCGAGTTCCAGGGGCCCCATCGGGTGATTCAGCCCGACGCGGGCCCCCGCGTCGATGTCCTCGGCGGTCCCGAGACCCTCCTCGTAGGCGCGCATCGCCTCGGCGAGGAACGGCATCAGGATCCGATTGACGATGAACCCCGGCCGGTCCATGGAGACGATGACCTGCTTGCCGAGGGCCACCGCGAGCTCGCGGATCGCGGCGATGGTGTCGTCGGCCGTGTCGCGGCCGCGGATCAGCTCGATGAGCGGCATGACCGGGACCGGGCTGAAGAAATGCATCCCCACGAATCGCTCGCGACGTTCGTGCGCGACGGCCTCGGCGAGTCGGTGGATGGCGATCGATGACGTGTTCGAGGCGAAGATCGTCGCAGGCGGCGCCACCGCGTCGAGCTCGCGCCACAGCGTCGACTTGACCTTGATGTCCTCGAACACGGCCTCGATGACGAGGTCGGCGTCGACCGCTCGCGCCGGGTCGGCGGTCGCCTCGATCCGGGCGATCGTCGCGTCCCGCTCCTCCGCCGTGAGCCGGCCTTTGGCGACGGCGCGGTCGAGATTGCCGGCGATCCGGTCGCGCCCTGCCTCGGCACGCGCCAGCTCCGGCTCATAGAGCGCGACCGACAGCCCGATGGCGGCATGGACCTGTGCGATCCCATGGCCCATCAACCCCGCGCCCGCCACGAACACCCGCTCGATCGCCATCGCCATCAGCCTACCGTGCTAGGTGGCTGCCGGCTGGCGCAACGACACCCGACGCGCGAAAAGGACGGCGCTGCCCAGCCCCGCGACGACCGCCGACAGCAGGAACGTGGGACCGGCGCCGGTCTCGGCGGCCATGAACCCGAGGACGACCGGTGCCACGCCGAAGGCGAGGTCCATGAAGATCGCCGTGGTGCCGACGACCGTCCCGCGCTCCTCCGCCGGGACCCTCGAGACCGCCATCGAGACGAGGGCCGGCATGGTGAACGCGATGCCCGAGGCGAAGATCGCCGTCCCGATCAACAAGCCGGCCGGTGTCGCAACGACGCCCATCACGCCCAGGCCCGCCGCCGACAACGCGAGGGCCGCGCTCGCGACGCGGCCGGACCCGAACCGGTCTGGAACGCGAGCGCCGACGATGCGAAGGCCGATGACGGTGACGGCATACACGAGCAGCGGAAGGCCCACGCCGGACATCCCGATCGATGTGGCATAGCCGGGCAGGAACGCGAAGAACCCGGCCATCCCCCAGACCCCGGCCAGGATCATCAGACCCGGGAAGAGCCCGGCGGGATGGATGAGCGGGGCACGTCGTCGGGGGGCGGCATGGGCGACGACAGCTGGCGCGGTCTCGGGCGTCAGGAAGGACAGGATGACGGCCACGCCGGCGATCCCCGCCGCGACCAGCCAGACCAGGTCGAAATCGCCCCGCCCGACGATCGCCTCGCCGATCAGGGGACCGACGGCGATGCCGAGGTAGACCGACAGCGACAGGAAGCTGAGCGCCTCACCACGGCGTGCCGGCGGCGCAAGGTCACTGGCGGCGGCCAGGGCCGCGACGAGGAAGAATGCCTCACCCGCGCCCAGCAGCGACCGGGCCACGACGAGCACGGTCACATCGGCCGCCACGAGATGGAGGAGCATCCCGACGACCGTGAGCAGCGCGCCCCCGATCAATAGCGGGCGCCGCCCGTACCGATCGGACGACCAGCCGACGACGGGACGGAGGAGCAGCGACGCGATCGCGAACGACGCGAAGACGATCCCGACCTCGAGCGTGCCGCCGCCGAGCCGCTGCTCGACGAAGCGTGGCGTGATCGGCAGGATGAGCCCGCCGACGACCTCGAACGCGAGGGCGGCGGCCGCGAGGCTGACGAACGGACGCGTGATCAGGCTGGGTCGAGCCTCTTCCTGCGCGACTGCCGGGACGCTCAAGCCGTATCGGTCTCGAGGGCTCCGAGCAGACGATCCGCCGCGGCGTACGGATCGAGTCGGTGGTCGGCGACGTCGGTCAGGAGGGCCCGCGTCGCGGCGGCGTGAGCGGGGTCGTGAAGGCGCTCGCGCAATCGGTCCGCGACGATCGCCCAGACCTGGGCCTCGGCGCGCGCCAGCCTGGCCTCGGCCGTCGACCCAGCACGCCCGGCAACCCGGTGGCGATCCAGCGCCACGAGCAGCTCCGCGACGCCATCGCCGGTGGCGGCGGTCGTGATCAGGACCTCGGGCCGCTTCGGCCTCGGTCGCGCCGGTTCGCCACCCGGCGCGCCCCGAGGTGCCGACGCCACGAGCATCGCCCGCAATTGCGCCGCGGTCCGCTGGGCACCCGGCTTGTCGCCCTTGTTGACCACGACGAGGTCAGCCACCTCGAGGAGCCCTGCCTTGATCGCCTGGACCTCGTCGCCCATCTCGGGCGCCTCCAGGACGACCGTCGTGTCCGCCGCGGCCGCGACCTCCACCTCGCTTTGCCCGGTGCCGACGGTCTCGATCAGGATGAGGTCGAACCCCGCGGCGTCCAGCACGGCCGCGGCGGCCGTCGACGTGGACGCCAGGCCCCCGGCATGCCCGCGGGCCGCCATCGAGCGGATGAAGACGTCCGCATCTGATGCATACGCCTGCATCCGAACGCGATCGCCGAGAAGGGCGCCGCCGGTGATCGGACTCGACGGATCGACCGCGATGACCGCGACGGTCCGTCCGGCTCGCCGGACCTCGGCGATCAGCGCGGCCACTAGCGTGGACTTGCCCGACCCCGGCGGCCCGGTGATCCCGACGAGATGGGCCCGGCCGGCCATCGGGAAGAGGCGCCGAAGGGCCGCCTCGGCGACATCGGTGCGGTTCTCGACGGCGGTAAGCAGGCGAGCCAGGGCGAGCCGGTCGCCAGCCATGGCCGCCTCGCTGAGCTCGGCCGCCCGGGTCGCGGCATCGGCCGTCACGGCTACTGGCGCGGTCGCGCGTTGGCCCGCAGGTAGTCGGCGACCTGGGCGATTGTCGTCCCCGGCCCGAAGATCTCGGCCACGCCGGCAGTGCGCAGGGCCGCCACGTCATCGTCCGGGATGATCCCGCCGACGGTCACCAGGACGTCGTCCATGCCCGCGTTCCGTGAGCAGCTTCGTCACGCGCGGGACGAGTGTCATGTGCGCGCCGGACAGAATGGACAGGCCGACCACGTCGACGTCCTCCTGGAGCGCCGCCGTGGCGATCATCTCGGGTGTCTGGCGAAGGCCCGTGTAGACGACCTCGAACCCTTCGTCACGCAGGCCGCGCGCGAGGACCTTGGCGCCGCGATCGTGGCCGTCCAGGCCGGGTTTTGCGATGAGGACCTTGATCGGTCGGTCGGTCATGACGCGATTGTAGGTGGCGCGTGTCCACGAAAGCGGCCCGCTCGACGAGCGGGCCGCTTCGATCCGTGGGCGGGATGCGCCTGCCGATCAGGCGGTCGCCCGACTGAACGTCCGTGACGCGATCCAGACCGCGATGACTGCGAGGATCGCGGTCACGCCGACGCCGATGGCGATGTCGGGGTTGCCCCAATCACCGTTGAACAGCGCGCGGGCCGCGTCGACCGCATGGGTCAACGGGTTGAGCGTGCTCAGAAACTGGAGCCAGGCCGGTGCCAGCGCCATCGGCAGCAGGATCCCCGATAGCAGGAGGAGGGGCATGGCGAGCCCGTTGACGAGCGGCGCCAGGGCGTCCTCGCTGCGCAGGATCAGCGCGGCCGTGTACGACAACGGGGCCATCACCAGCCCGAGCAAGGCAAGAAGGCCGAGCACCGGCAGGATGCCTGCCGGATCGATCGTGAGACCGAACGGAAGCGCCAGCGCGATCAGGAGCACGGCCTGACAGAGCAGGAAGACGACGTCGCGCAGCGACCGGCCGAGGAGCATCGCGGTCCGACTCATCGGGGTCACGCGCATGCGCTCGATCACGCCGTAGCGGAGTTCGGCGATGAGCCCGAAGCCGACGAATGCGGCCCCGAACATGGCGATCTGGATTAGCAGGCCCGGAACGAACCAGTTGAACGCGCTGGTGGTCGCGCCAGCCGCCTGGGTGGCTCCTTCGAGCAACGGCCCGAAGAAGACGAGGTACATGACCGGCAGCATCATCCCGAACAGCAGCCAGACCGGCTGACGGAGCGTCAGCAGCGTCGACCGCTGGAAGATGAGCCAGGTATCGCGAGCGGTCTGGACGAACGCGTTCCGTTCGGTCGGCTCGTGGGCGAGGTCGCGGGTGATCACGCTTGCGTTCATGCTGCGGGCTCCTCTCGAAGGGATCGACCGGTCTGGCGAAGGAAGACGTCGTCCAGGCTCGGCCGGGCAAGGGTCAGGGTCTGGGCGCGAAGCCCGGCCCCATCGAGGACGCGGATGAGCTGCGGGACTGCGCTGTCGCCCTGGTCGACATACAGGCGGATCAGCTCGCCCTCGAGGCTCGCTTCGCGGACGAAGGACTGGCCGCGGACCGTGGCGAGGACGCGCTCGGCGTCACCATCGATACCGATGGTGACCACGTCGCCCGCGACCTGGCGCTTGAGTTCATCGGCCGTGCCCCGGGCGACGATCAGCCCGTGGTCGATGATCGCCAGCCGATCAGCGAGGGCGTCGGCCTCCTCGAGGTAGTGCGTCGTCAGGAAGACGGTCGTGCCACCTTCGCGGAGGCTCCGGATCTCGTCCCACATCCGCGCACGGGCCTGTGGGTCGAGGCCCGTCGTGGGCTCGTCGAGGAACAGGACGGCCGGGCGGTGGATGATGCCGAGCCCGATATCGAGCCGGCGCTTCATCCCGCCCGAATACGTGCCGATCCTTCGATCGGCCGCCGCTTCGAGGTCGAGCGCGACCAGGACCTCGGCCGCCCGGGTCTGGGCGGTCACCTTGTCCATGCCGTAGAGACGGCCCTGCAGGACCAGTTCGCCTCGGCCGGTCATCGCCGGGTCGGTCGAGCCTCCCTGCGGCACATAGCCGATCCGTCGCCGGACGATCTGCGGCTCACGCGCCAGGTCCGCTCCCGCGACGGTGGCGCTGCCAGCCGTGGGCGGCATCAGCGTGGCCAGCATTCGCAGCGTGGTGGTCTTGCCGGCCCCGTTGGGACCGAGGAAGCCGAAGATCTCGCCGCTCTCGACGGTGAGGTCGACGCCGCGCACGGCCTCGACGACGCTGCCGCGCGTCTTGAACGTGCGCCGCAGGTCGCGCGTCTCGATCATCGGGCCGCTGGTGGGACGTGCCAGTGCCATATCCATCTCCTCGTGTCGTATGCTGGGTCGCGACTGGCAGTTGCGCCGTTCAGCATCTTCGGGCAATATCTGCACCGGGCAGATAATGACCCAAACCGAGGAGCTGTGTCAACCATGGATCGCGATACCATCGATTCCGTCATCCGCTCGTTGCGCCGGGTGAACCTCCAGGGCTCGTTCTTCGGCCAGACCGTGGCCGTCCGCTTCGGCCTGTCCGAGTCCGACATCGAGGCGCTCGAGGTGCTGATCGACACTGGGGCCGCGACCGCCGGCCGCCTGTCCGATCTGATGGGGATGACGACAGGTGCCGTAACCCGGGTCATCGATCGGCTCGAGCAGGCGGGCTACGTCCGACGCGTCCCCGACCCGGCCGACCGCCGGCGCGTCATCGTCGAGCCAGTCCCCGAGAAGATGGCCGCGCTCGAGGCGTTGATGGCCGGCTTCGGCGAGAAGAGCGCCTCCGAGATCGGGCGCTACTCCGATGCCGAGCTGGGGGTCATCAACGACTTCCTGACCAGGATGGCGGCGATCACGCGGGGCGAAGCGATGGCGCTTCGGGATTCACCCGACCAGGCTACGATCACATCCGAACACTCCGCACCGGTCGGCGGCCTGCGCCGGGCACGGCTCTCGTTGAAGTCGGGCTCCCACGAGTTGCTGTTGCGCGGTGCGGCCGAGCTCGATGCCCTTTACCGGGCGAAGTTCGACGGATCCATCCCGCAGGTCCGACTCCGCGAGGGAGTCGTATCGATCCAGTACAAGGGCCGGTGGCTGTGGGACTGGCATGAGCGGCGCGCAGAAGTTTCGCTGAACTCCGGAGTCCCGTGGGATATCGAGATCGTCGGCGGGGCGGGCAAGTTCCAGGGCAAGCTCGCGTTGGTAGATCTGCGCTCGCTCGAAGTCACGGGCGGCGTCGATCAGCTGCGTCTGACCCTCGGCCAGCCCTCGGGCGATATCCCCATCCGGCTCACGGGTGGAGGGAGCCATTTCCGATTCGAACGACCGGCCGGCGTGCCGGTCCGGCTCAAGCTGTCGGGCGGTGCTGCGCGCATCGACTTCGACGAGCAGCGGATGAGCGGGGCGGGCCATACGTTCCTGGAATCGTCGGGCGCAGCGACTGCCGCCGACCGCTACCAGATCGAGATCACCGGTGGCGCAAGCAGGATCACCGTCGCCCAGACTGGCGACTGACGACAACGCGCCACGGCAGACCGCTCAGCGTTGGTCGCCGCCGTGGAGCGAGATCGTCTCGCCGGTGACGTAGGTGTTCGCGCCTGACGCGAGCCAGACGACGAGCGCGGCCAGGTCATCGGGCGTGGCCAACCGCCGCAGTGGGATCTTCTTCGCCATCTCGGCGGCGCGGTCGTCCGGGACCGAGGGCGTGCCGTCCCTGACCGTGACGATGACGGTCGGGGCGATCGCGTTGACGAGGATGCCGGACGGTCCAAGCTCCTTGGCCAGCGAGGCGGTCAGCCCGGCGATCCCGGCCTTGCCCGCGGCATAGTGCGTCGCCCGAGCCACGCCCATCAGGCCCGAGCGTGCGGTGATGTTCACGATGCGGCCCCAGCCTGCCGCCTGCATCGCGGGAACCGCTGCCCGGCAGGTCCGGAACGTCGCGCCGAGCTGGTCGTCGATGACGGACGCCCACGACTCGTCGGTGATCTCGGGGAACCGCTCCGAGCGGTACGCCGAGGTGGCCGTCACGAGCACGGCGACCGGTCCGACCTCACCAGCCACGCGCTCGAACATGGCCGTGATCTGCTCCGTCGACGCGAGTTCGGCCGGCGCGGTCATCGCCCGTCCGCCGGTCGCCACGATCTCCGCCGCGGCCGCCTCCGCGCGGACGGCGCTCACAGACCCGCCCCGGTGATGCAGTGCGACGATCGCCCCCTCCGCGGCGAACGCGCGCGCCAGGGTCGGGCCCGCTCCCCCACCGGCACCGGTGATCAGGACGACCCGATCCCGCAGCCCGAGGTCCATGGTCAGGCCTCCGGGGATCGACGCTCGAGGTGTGCGAAGAACTCGGCGCGAGTCCGGTCACGCGTCCGGAACAGCCCCAGCACGGACGAGGTGGTCATGATCGTGCCGGGCTTGCGGACGCCGCGCATCACCGCGCACAGATGGGTCGCCTCCAGGACCACCCCGACGCCCTGCGGCTCGAGCCGGTCCTCGAGGAAGTCGGCGATCTGCTGGGTCAGCCGCTCCTGGACCTGGAGACGCCGCGCGTACATCTCCACGACCCGCGGGATCTTGGACAGTCCGATCACCCGGCCCTTCGGGATGTAGGCGACCGCCGCGGTCCCGAAGAACGGCAGCAGGTGGTGCTCGCACAACGAGTAGAACGGGATGTCCTTGACGACGACCATCTCGCTGTACGCGATGTCAAAGATGGCGCCGTTGATCAGCCGCTCCGGGTCGACGTGATAGCCGGCGGTCAGCTCGGTGTACATCCGGTGGACGCGGCCCGGTGTCCCGGCGAGGCCCTGGCGATCGGGATCCTCGCCGATCTCGGTCAGGATCTCGCGGACGGCCGCCTCGACGCGGCCGTTGACATTCGTCGCCGATCCGTTCCCCTCGATGACGGCCTGGGGGCCGCCGGGCTCGTCGCCGATCTCATTCTCGATCTCGTCGACGATGCGCTGGACGTGACTGGGCAGTTCGGTCGGACTGGACACTCGCGTGGGCTCCCGGTGCAGGCCGCGATGGTACGTCGGACGACCGTACACTGCTCCCGTGGCACACCCTCGCGTCGACCAACTGCGTTTCGCCCGGGCCGAATGGCGGCGTGGGCTCCGCGGGCTCGATCCGGATGACGCCCGCCGCCGCCTCGAGCCGATGAACTCGATCTCATGGATGGTCGGGCACCTTGCCTGGCACGAGCGGCTGATCTGGCTGGAGCGTGCCCAGGGGCGTCACGTCGAGCCCATCCTCGATGCGCTGGCGACGGGCGAGCCGGCCACGACCCCGGACCTGGCTGCGATGTGGGCGGCCTGGCGCCGTGTCGTCAAGTCGGCCGACGCGTTCCTTGACACGCTAACCACGGCCGATCTCGAAGGGGTCCTCGCCCACGACGCGCGGCGTGTACCGGCCATCGCGGGCACACAGCTCCAGCGCATCACCTATCACTACTGGTCGCACATCGGCGAGGCGTCGGCGGTCCGTCAGATCCTGGGGCACGCCGGCCTCGCCCAGTTCGTCGGCGACATCGATGCCGTCGCGCCGTACCGACGAGAGCCCGACTGAGGGTCCGCGCTCGACGTGCTACCCGGCGCGACCCCGCCGACCGAGATAGTCGAGCCAGAAGAGCCGCGCAGCGACCGAGCGCCAGGGGCGCCACGCGTCGCCGAGGGCGGCCATTTCGACCTGATCGGGCCGTCGCGCGAGACCCTTGAGCTCGCCGACCGAGGTCGCCAGGGCGATGTCGCCGACCGGCCAGACATCGGGCCGTCCTAGCACCATCAGCAGGTAGATGGTCGAGGTCCAGGGTCCGATGCCAGGCACGGCCTGCAGGGCCTGATGGACGCTCTCGTCATCGAGGACGTCGAGACCGTCGAGCTCGAGCGACCCGGCCTCGACCGCAGCCGCCAACGCCCGCCCGTAGCGGGCCTTCTGCCGACTGAAGCCGATTGCCAGCAGTTCCTGGTCGGTCAGCCCGAGGAACCGGGCGGGCGTCAGCGGGTCGGCCACGAGGCGCAACCGGTCGAAGGCCGCCTGCGCAGAGGCGAGCGACACCTGCTGCTCGAGGATGAGGTGCACCAGCGTCGCGAACCCGGGCGGGCGATCCCACAGTGGCGGGCGTCCGTACCTGGCGACGATCCCGGCGAGGTCGACGTCACGAGCCGCGAGCTCATCGACCGCCGCGACGAGCCCGCCCGCAGTCAGGGGCCGGACGGCCGCGGCCACCCTCCCCTACTCCGCCACCGCGCCACGCGGTCCGAAGCCGCCCGACGGCAGCGGATCGAACGGCCGACCCTCGACGCCACGCAGCCAGGCGCGCGCGTTCTCGCCGAGCGACGGCCGGTGGTAGCCGCCCTCCTGGAGGATGACGAGGCGCCGGCCAAGCGCGGCCGTCCGCCGTCCGATCTCGTGGTAGGCGTCGGTCGTGAGCGCGAACGAGCCGATCGGGTCGAGGCCGTACGTGTCGAACCCGAGCGAGACGACGACGACCGACCCCGGCGTGGCCGCGATGGCCTCGAGCGCACGGTCGACGGCGCCGAGATAGGTCGCGTTCGTCGTCCCGGCCGGGAGCGGGATGTTGACGTTCTCCCCGGTGCCCGGCCCCTCCCCGGTCTCGTCCGCCCGCCCGAGGAAATATGGGTAGTCGGTGTCCGGGTCCGCGTGGATCGAGACGTACCGGACGTCGCCGCGTCGCCAGAAGATCTGCTGGGTCCCGTTGCCGTGGTGATAGTCGACGTCGAGGATCGCGACGCGCTCACCCGTGGCCGCGACGATCGCCTCGGCCGCGATGGCGGCGTTGTTGAAGAAGCAGTAGCCGCCGTACATGGAGCGGGCCGCGTGGTGGCCCGGCGGCCGGCACAGGCCGTACGCGGCAGATGCGCCGCTGAGCACGAGGTCCGCGGCGGTGAGGGCCACGTCGACGGCGGCCAGCGCAGCCGGATAGGTCCCCGCGACGAGCGGCGCGGCCGAGTCGAGGCCCCAGAACCCCGCCCGACCTCCGGCATGGACGGGCTGGCGCACGAGCGCCGCCACAGCCTCTGCGGACATCCCCTCGAACATGGAGCGGTTCGGGTACGTGTCCGCCGACAGGAATGGCCGATCGATCGACTGGGCGCGCAGCTCGGACCAGGCCACCTCCAGGAATCGGACGAGTCCCGGGTCATGGACGGCCGTGATCGGCGCCTCGCCGTGCTCGGTCGGGGCCTGCATCGGAAAGCCGCCGTCGGCGGCGAGCGCCGTGCGGATCCGCTCGGCACGCTCGGCGACCTCGTTGGCCGGGACCGACATTCCCATGAACGTCTCGACCGTGATGTCATGGCCGAGGTGGGCGGGCGTGTAGACGACCTGCATCCGGGACCTGACCTCTAGCCCACGGCCTCGCCGGCGACCGACAGGATCGCCGCGCAGACCGCGTCCGGACGGTAGCGCATCAGGTTGTGCCCGTCGTGGCCGAATGACGCGGCTCGGATCCGCGCGAGCCCGGCCGCGGCGCGGGCGTCAGAAGCGTCGGCCAACGCATGCGCGCGCGAGCCTGCCTCGTCGTCGGCGGCCGCGACGGCCACCACCGGGGCCCGGACCGCGGTCAGCGCCGCCCGTGGGTCGTAGCGGAACATCGACCTGACGCTTGCCTCGAGGGCATGTGGCCGGGTGGAGGGCACGACTTTCCCGGCATGCGTCTCGACGACGGTGGCGCGGGCAGCAGCCTCCTGATCGGCATCCCAGGTCATCGGGTCGAAGGCGGCGCGGTCGGCGAGGTACGCCGTCATCGAGCGCATCACCTCCGGCGGCTCATCCAGCCCCCGGAGGAACTCGTCGACCTCCAGGCCGCTGGCCGACTCGAGCGACTCCCAACCGCCGTCGACCAGCACGAGGCCGGAGCAGCGCTCGCCCGATAGGGCGGCGGCCCAGGTCGCGACGATCGCCCCGAACCCATGTCCGACCAGGACCACGCGGTCGTCAGGCCGGGAGAGGAGTCCGGAGCCCTCCGCGACCGCCAGGACATCGTCGGCGAGCGTCCCGGCGTCGTAGCCGTCCGTCGGCGCGTCGGACAGTCCGTGGCCTCGCAGGTCCATCGCCACCACGTGCCGCACGGCGCGCAGCCGTCGCGCGACGGGCGTCCAGGACCAGGCGGTGTTCGAGAGCCCATGGATCAGCAGGACGCCGGCCTGCTCCGCGGCATCGGGCCCGCCCCAGTCGAGGAAATGGATCCGATCGCCCGGCGCGACGACGACCACGAAGCCGTCGGGCTCGGCGGCGCGATCCGGCGGCGGCACGGGCTCCATCGCCCCTAGGATACGGGCGCTATGGTCAAGCGCCGCCGCGGTGCCAGAACGGCCCGCCCACGCTCACGCCGCCATCGACCGTTCGAGGAATTGGTCGCGGGCGCCCTGGACGCCATCCCTGAGCCGTTCGCGAGCGCGCTCGTCGAGGTGGCCGTGGTGATCGCCGACGAACCATCGCCGGATCAGCGTCGCGAGAACGAGATCGGGCCCGACGAGACGCTGTACGGCCTCTACGAGGGCGTCCCACGCACCGAGTGGGGCGCCGACTGGGCGCCCATCCCGAACCGGATCACGCTCTTCCGCCTCCCGCTCGAGGAGGACTTCGCCGACCCGGACGACCTAGCCGACGAGGTCTGGGTGACGGTCATCCACGAGCTGGCCCACCACCTCGGCATCGACGACGACCGTCTCGGCGAACTCGGGATCGACTGAGAACCGGTTCAGCCGAGCAGGGTCGCGACGACTCCCACCAATCCGAGGATCCCCAGCGCGAAGGCGATCCGCATCGGCCACGTCACCCAGTGGAACGGGCGCGCGCGGTCGCGCGGCGCCTCCGGGTCGCGATCGCCGCCAGGTCGGACGTGATCCAACCCGAACGTCGCGTGGGTCAGCCCGACGAACATCACCACCTGCGGTGCGACCGAGATGGCGAAGGCCGTGTAGATGAGCGTTCCGAGCGCAAAGACGCCCACCAGCAGACCGAACGCGATGAGGAGGAACCCGGCCGGTCCCGAGTCGAGGCTGAGACCCAGGCTATCGAGCACGCGCAGGGCGATGTCCGACCCGGCGCTGAATCCAAGGAACACGAGCAGGATGGCCGTCGTCTCGAAGATCGCGGCCAGGGCCGCCGCCAGCTTGCGGGCCCGGAAGACGCGGAACGAACGCACCGTCGCCTCGACCGGGTCGACGTCGCCCAGGACGACACCGCTCAGCAGGTAGACGAACGGTGCGCCGACCAGGCCCGAAACGAGAACGGACGTCACGAGGGTGAAGTCGGTCTGTTCGCCAACGACCTCGGTGAGGATGATGCTCAAGAGCGACTGTGCGATGAGGACCGGGATCAGGACGATGAACCAGGCGATGACTACGAAGAGGAAGGCCATCCGAGAGCGGGCGAGGGATCCGCGGACCGACACGGGACGCCCGACCCAGTGCGCCCCAAGGATCGTCGCGGCCATGATCCGGCTCTCGAAGTAGGCGGCCAGGAGTCCGAGCGCGAAGAGGATGGCCAGAAGGCCCTCCCACGCTTCCAACCCGGCCTCATACAGGGCGGCCATCTCGTCTCCGGTCTTGTGGATCGAGACGGTCTCGATGGCGAGCGTGGCGAGGGCCAGCGGGCCGACCATGACGAGCACGATCAGCCCGATGTAGAACGAGGCGCGGCGCATGTCATCGGATGCACGACCCAAGAGGTCGAAACTCGCGCCGAGGAGCCGCCGCGTGGTTTCGACCGACGGCGGAGGCGGTCCCGATGCGACCGGCTCGAGGGGCCGTGCGTGTGCTTCGGGTTCGAGTGCGGCTGCCTCGGACGCCGGGGCGGGCGGTCCCGGTTCGAGCACTGGCGGTTCCGCCTCGGGCTCCGGCAGGTCGAGGTCCGGCTCGGACTTCGGCGGCCCCGCGAAGTCGGTCACACCGATGCGCCTGGCAGCGTCCCGGCCCCCTCGAGCAACGCTCCGAGCCGGCCGACCTCGACGTTGCCCCCGGACATCACGACCGCGACGCGCTCACCGGCGCGGACCGGGATCCGGCCCGCCAGCACCGCCGCGAGCGCCGCCGCGCCGGCCGGTTCGACGACCTGCTTGAGACGCTCCGCCGCGAACCGGAGTCCGGCCAGGATCGTGGGATCGTCGAGCAGGACGATGTCGTCGAGGTACCGCCGGCACATCGCCAGCGTCCAAACGCCCGCGAATGGGGCGCCCAGGCCATCCGCCACGCTCTCGGGTTGGATCCGGACCACCTCGTTGTGTTCCAGCGCCAGCGAGACCGCGTTGGAGCGCTCGGGTTCCACCCCGTACACGCGGATCGCCGGCCGGCGCTCCTTCAACGCGGCGGCCACCCCGGAGATGAGCCCGCCACCTCCGACCCCGACGACGACCACGTCAAGCTCAGGCTGGTCCTCGAGGAGTTCGAGGCCGATCGAGCCGTGGCCGGCGATCACGGCGGGGTCGTCGAATGGGTGGACGAACTCGAGTCCCTCGGCGTCGCGCAGGCGCTCCAGCTCGGCCAACGACTCGCCGACGTGCGCACCGTGGAGGACGACCCGGGCGCCATACCCACGGCACGCCTCCACCTTCGACTGGACGGCGCCTGCGGGCATGACCACGGTCACGGCGGCGCCCGCGGTACGACCGGCCCAGGCGTACGCCTGACCGGCGTTCCCGGCCGAGAGCGTGATCACCCCACGGCGCCTGACATCCGCCGGGAGTGTCTCGATCCGATTGGTCATCCCGCGCGGCTTGAACGACCCGGTCTTCTGGAGGTGCTCCGCCTTGAGGTAGAGGCGGTCGTCACGGAGGCGAATGCCGGTCGCCGCGGTCGTCCAGGCGGCGGCCGTCGTGGAGCTCAGCAACGGGGTCCGGTGGACGCGCCCGACGAGCCGTTCACGCGCGGCGACGATCTCCTCGATCGGCACGAGATGGTCCGTCGGGTCGGGCATGGCCGGGAGTATGAAGGTCATGTGTCTCAGGCGGTACTTGCGTGTTTGCGCAAGCGATGATATGGTCGAGCGGATGATGTTGGATCGCCTCCCGGTCTCGGCCGAACCCGAACGACTGCGCTACGCCGCCGTCGGGCGCGCCCTGGCCGACCCGAAGCGCCTGTGTGTCCTCGAATCACTCGCCATCGGCGAGTTGTCCGTGACCGACCTGAGCGAACGCGTCGGTTGCCAGGTCCCAAACATGAGCCAGCACCTCGCGGTCCTTCGGAGCGCCGGGCTGGTGACGACGCGACGCGACGGCAGCACCGTCTACTACCGCCTCGCGGACCCGCGGGTCCTCGAGGCCTATCGACTCATCCAGGACATCGCGCGCTAGGACGCGCAAGAAAGGGGATCCTTCCCGATGGCGGAGATCAAGATCGCGACGGACGCGAATTTCGAGGAGTTGGTCCTCAAGTCAGAGCGGCCGGTCGTGGTCGACTTCTGGGCGGCCTGGTGCGGGCCCTGCAAGATGGTCGCCCCGGAGATGGAGAAGTTGGCGGCGAAGTACGACGGTGCGGTCGATGTCGTCAAGGTCGACGTCGATGCCAACCCAGGGCTGTCGCAGGCCTTCAACATCCTGAGCATCCCGGTCATCGCATTCTTCCGGCCGGGCGCCCAGCCCCAGGGCGTCGTCGGCTTCCGACCGCTCGAGCAGCTCGAGCAGACGTTCGGCCTCGCCGAGTACGCGACGGCAGCGGCCGAATAGGGGCGCGATCCTCAGTTCGTGGGGCCCAGCCGTCGGTGGGCCGATGTGAACCACGCCGTGGCGCGGTCGGCGGCGTGATCGTCGAGGTCGGTCGGTGCGAAGCGCACCCATCCGGCACCGCGGGTCGAGGGACTCGTGTCCGGCGTGCGGATCGCCGCCGCTGCGACCGCCGGGTCTAGGGCGAACTCGGCGACCGTTCCGTCGGCCGACACCGTCGCGAACGGTCGTCCGGTCCGGGACCACATCCTGGTGCCATCGGTGGTGACGGCCTCGTCGACTCCCGCCAGCTCGTCAGCCTCCGCCTCCAGGAGCTCCGCGACCTTCATCGGCGCGCGGCGTCGAGGACGGCCTCGAGATCCGCCGCGTGGTCCTCGTAGTGCGCGGTGGTGTGACCGGTGACGAAGCGAAGGTGGTCGGCGTTCTTGAGCCAGCGGGACTCTGGAACGACGGTGAGATAGCCGCGCAGCTCGCCGGGCACGGTCCGGAAGCGTTCGCGCAGTTCATCGATCGCGAGGACCGCCCAGGTCGCATCGATCTCGGCGTTGACGACCTCGTCGCCGCGGGTGTCCCAGTCGGCCGTGACCCGGGCGATCGTCGGGCTGGTCTCGTCGACGGCCAGTTCGGTGGCCACCTGGAGGGCGATCTCCTGACACGCCGTGAGATGGCCCATCAGCCCGCGGCCCGTCCAGTCATGGGCCGCCGCGATCGGCGACGTCAGCGAGGCGTCATCCAGGTCCGCCAGCGCCTCGAACGGCCGCCAGGCATCCCGTTCCTCCTCGAGGAATTCGAGCGCACCGAGATACATCCCCCGCATGGTAGCGGGCGGCATCGAAGGCCGATGGTAGAGTCCGAGCCGTGAGCGACGATCGCGACCCTCCAGTGCTCCCTCCGGTCGATCCGGCCGCTGCTGAGCTCGGGCTGGCCGATGCGTACAGTCCGGAACTGCTCGCGAGCCTTCTCGCCGATGGCGACGACGACTTGGCGGCCTGGACGATCCGGCACGCCCTGGCGGAGGGTCCGCGGACGTGGGTCTACGACGGCCTGGTCGCCGAGGCCATGCAGCTCGTCGGGGAACGCTGGGCAACAGGCCAGTGGACGGTGGCCGAGGAGCATCTGGCGAGCCAGACCCTCCTCCGGGCGCTCGATCGGGTCAGGCCGGACGCAGGCGTGGAAGGCAGGATCGGGCCGCTGGCGGTCCTGGCCGGCGTGCCGGGCGAGCACCACATGATCGGACTGGTTTGTCTCGACCATGTCTTGAGCGAGGCTGGCTGGACCGTCGCCGACCTGGGCGCCGACGTACCGGCCTCCGATCTCGCCGGCTTCATCGCACGTAACGACGCCGCGCTGGTGGCCCTGACGGCGTCGCAGGTCGCCAGGACGGAGGACGTGATCGCTTCGGTGGAGGCCGTTCGCGGAGCGGGCCGGGGTAGCGTGCCGATCATCCTCGGGGGTCGCCTCGGCGGCCAGCCCGGGGTCGCCGCGACGTTCCGCCTCGACTGGGCAGGTTCAGGCTTGCGCGACGCCGCCATGTTCGCCGAGGCCGTTCGCGCCCGGTCGGCGGTCGCGGACGCCTGAATCAGACGGCGACCGGCTCGCGGTACTCCCCGAAGACCTCGCGCAGGACCGCACACTGTTCGCCGAGCGTTGCGTAGGCCGCCGCGCAGCGGATGAAATGCGGCATGAGGTTGGTCTCGCTCGACTCGGGCCGGAGGGCGGCCTCCCGGAGCCCGCGCAGGGCCGCCTCGACCGCCGCCGCGTCGCGCTCGCGCCGGGTCCGCTCGAGGCGCGCCAGGTGCCGCTCCTCCGAGCCCGGCGGAACCGCAAGGACCGGGATGGTCGTCCGTTCCGCGTCGTCCACGTACGCGTTGATCCCGACCACCCGCCGCTCCCCCGCGTCGAATTCCCGCTGGTAGCGATAGGCGGCGTCGGCGATCTCGTGCTGCGGATAGCCCTCGGTGATGGCCTGGACCATCCCGCCGCGCCGGTCGATCTCGTCGAGGTAGCGCCAGACGGCCGCCTCGGTCTCATCGGTCAAGGCCTCGACGAACCATGACCCCCCGAGCGGATCGACCGTGGCGTCCACCCCGCTCTCCTCGGCGATGATCTGCTGCTGGCGGAGGGCGAGGAGGGCCGCCTCCGCGGTCGGGACGGCGAGGGCCTCGTCGTACGCGTCGGTGTGGAGCGACTGCGTCCCCCCGAGGACCGCGGCCAGGGCCTGGAGCGCCACCCGGGTCAGGTTGTTGAGTGGCTGCTGGGGCGTCAGCGAGACGCCGGCCGTCTGGGTGTGGAAGCGCATCCAGGCCGACCGCTCGTTCTCGGCACCGTACCGCTCGGTCATCAGCTTGTACCAGATCCGGCGCGACGCGCGGAACTTGGCGATCTCCTCGAAGAAGTCGCTGTGGCTGTTGAAGAAGAACGACAGCCGCGGCGCGAAGTCGTCGACCCGCAGGCCGCGGGCGACGGCCGCCTCGACGTAGGCCATCCCGTCGGCGATCGTGAAGGCAAGCTCCTGGATCGCCGTCGAACCCGCCTCGCGGATGTGGTAGCCACTGATCGAGACCGTGTTCCAGCGCGGCAACTCGCGCGTCCCGAACTCGATCGTGTCGGTCACCAGGCGCATCGATGGCGCCGGCGGGAAGAGGAACTCCTTCTGCGCCACGAATTCCTTCAGGATGTCGTTCTGGGTGGTCCCTTCGAGCCGGTCGCGCGAGACCCCGGCCTTCTCGGCTGCGACGATGTACATCGCCCAGATCGGCGCGGCCGGGCTGTTGATGGTCATCGAGGTCGAGACGTCGGCGAGCGGCAGCCCGTCGAGCAGGACCTCCATGTCGGCCAGGCTCGAGACGCCCACGCCGCAGGTCCCGAACTCGCCCTCGGCCTCGGGATCGTCGGTGTCGTAGCCGTACAGGGTC
Source organism: uncultured Chloroflexia bacterium (assembly GCA_963746865.1). GTDB lineage: Bacteria > Chloroflexota > Limnocylindria > Limnocylindrales > CSP1-4 > SPCO01. The sequence goes on along the minus strand of CAVVDB010000003.1, from coordinate 319,743 downwards.
GGCATGTCGTAGGCGATCGAGAGACCGGTCTGGCCGGCCGCCAGGAGCTGCCTGAAGCGGGCGTTGGTGTCCTCGGCCGCCCCGAACCCGGCGAACATCCGCATCGTCCACAGGCGGCTGCGATAGCCGGTCGGGTGGATCCCGCGGGTGAACGGCGGCTCGCCCGGGAACCCGATGTCGAGGAGCGGGTCCGATGCCTCGACGGACCACGGCCCGTACAGCCGCTCGACCGTCGTGTCGCCGATGGTCGAGAACCGCTCGCGGCGCTCCGGCGCGCGCGACAGGGTCGGTTCGAGGCGACCCGTCTCCCACGCGCGGCGACGTGCGGCCCAGTCGGCCGCTCGGTCGGTCATGGGGCCGACTCTAGCACGGGGCCCACCGCCCGACGGTCAGCGCCGAGGACGGTCGCGACGGCGTGGCCGCCGGGGGCCGGTCATGGTCGAGGCGACCTTCCGGCTCGCCGCCGAGGCGCCTCGTCGCAGGCCGCGGTCGACCGCTGGGATCTGCCGTACCCGGTTGGCGATGACGGCCAGGTCCCAGACCATCAGGATCGGCACCAACCGGCCACCCACGACCCGGACGAACCCGTGGCGCACCAGGAAGCGGAACATCACCGGCCACCGAATGCGTCGATGGCTTCCTGGATCCGCGCATCGGGCAGGTCGCTGGTGATCACCACGTTGACGACATCATCCATCGTTCCGGGCCAGGTGACGACCGTCTGGGCTCGGGTGCTCGTCTCGGTGTCGAGTCGATACCCGGAACGACCGGCGACCGACGGCGTGGTCTGGCCGAGGATCTTCGTCCGCCCATTCGCCTTGGCGCCCTCGGCGTAGAACGACGCCAGCGCCGCGGCATCGAGGCCGTCGGCGCGAAAGACGGCGAGCACCGCCGCACGCTCCGCACCGAACGTCCACGTCCCGCCCGCGAAACGAACCTCGGCGATCCCGCGCGCCGCGAGCGCACCGAGGTTGGCGGTCGTGCAATTCCGCCCCGAATCGAGCGTGTCGGGTGCCCCGTCGTAGAACGAGATGGGGACCAATGCTTCGAGATCGGGGTAGGCGCCGGGCGCGCGGCCATCGCCCGAACACGGCCCGGTCGGGTCGAATGACGCGGCCGCAGAGCCCGAGCAGCCGGCCAGGACAAGCATGGCGGCGAGCATCAGAAGGCCGATGCGACGGATCGGGGGCATGGCCACAGGGTATCGCGAGTCTGCCGCGGTCGCCGTCGAGGGCGGTGCGCCACGGCACCTGGTACCAGCGTCCGGGGTCCGTTGCGCCCGTGCGCCCGACCTTCGACGGGGCCGAACCGGGACAAGGGTGCCATTGCCCATCGTGTGGGCCTGGCCTAACGTTCCGATTACGCCGACCCGCGATCGAACCGGGAGATACCTGGGGCGTCGGTCACGGAACCGGAAACGGACATTCGACCCGAGGAGGTTCGGGACGAAGGATCCCGGGTCCGGCTCACGAGCCGAGTAACTGGTCTTCGGCCAACAGGCCTGGTGGACCGTCGGGACGGCAGCGCTTATCGGTCGGGAAATTCATCAGCGTCACGGTCGCCCTCCGGATATCGGGGGGCGATCTCGCGTTTCCGGGACGTTCCGGCTACGCGCTGCGTCCCCGTCGGTCGTCGGCAGGGCGGGTCCGCCTCGCGATCCCGCGGCGGTCGAGTTCCCCTTGGATGACCCTGGCGGCCGTCACGAGGTCCGGATCATGGTTGACGGTCCCGGCCACCCAGTCGATGTATGACGGCTCGAACGCGGCGATCTGGCCGAGCGTATGGTCGTGGAACTTCCCGAACGGGATGACCGTCGCCTCGGCTTCCTCGAGGGACGGCGCCGGAGGGCGGCGAAAGTGGCGGAGCCGATCGCGAACGAGCGGACCCGTCGGGGTCGATGCTCGCGGCGGCTCGCGACCGACGACATCGGCGCGCATCGGCGGCTGGCCCCGCAGCGTCGTCCCCCGGGCGCCGTTGCTGACCGCCTGGTTCCGCGGCTGGAAGGTGTCGGACGTGTCGACGCGGCCGGTGACCGGGCGGGTCGGCTTCGGTGGCGGCGGCCCGCTGCGTCGCCGGGTGACCCCTGGCTCGAACGGCGTCGCGTCGCCGTCCGCCGTCCCATCGCGTGAAGTGGCCGCGATCTCGCGGGTCAGCGCCGCGTACGCGTCGTTGATCTCCGCCATCCGCCGCGTCGCCAAGCGCGAGGCGGCCGGGTCGTCGCCGGTGAGATCCGGGTGGTTCGTCCGGGCCAGGCGGCGCCAGGCCGCCTTGATCTGGATCGGCGTCGCGTCGTCCTCGACGCCCAGCACAGCACGCGGGTCTCGTTTTGCCATCGTGGCGAGTGTATCGCCCGTCGCCGGTGCTGCTTCGTCGCGACCGACTTGACAAGCACGCACCCGTGCCGTCCCCTTGACTTGTGGGGACCATCCGACGAGCCGGGATCGCGGCCGCCGCTGCGGCGGCGCCGCTCGGGCTTGCCTACCGATTCGCGCTCGCGTATCGCGTGCGTGCCGGATATCCGCGCCAGAACCCGCCCAGCATCACGCCCGCCGACATGGGCCTGCCGTACGAGTCGATGGTCGTCGAGTCGGCCGGGGTGCCGCTGCCGGCCTGGTTCATCCCGGCCCGCGACGGGGCCGCCGGCCCGGGCGTGGTCCTCGTCCATGGCTGGGAATCGGCCCGTGACCGGACGCTGCCGATGGCCCTGTTCCTGCACGCGGCCGGCTTCCATTGCCTGACCTTCGACGTCCGCGGGCACGGCGCCAACCCGCCGGAAGCGCTGCCGCTCAGCGCCGGGGAGTTCGGCAGCGACACGCTGGCCGCGTTCCGGGCGCTGATCGAACGGGACGAGGTGACGGTCGGCGCGATCTCCGGCCACTCCATGGGCGGGATCGGGGCCATCCTCGCGGCCGCCGCCGATCCGCGCGTCGCCGCCCTGATCGCGACGTCGACGCCGGCCGGACCCTACCGCCTGACCCGGCAGACCTTCCGACTCGCCCGCCTGCCGATCCCCGATCCGATCGCCTACCCCCTGGCCTGGCTGACCACCCGGGTCTACCTGCGACCCCGCGGCCACATCGTCTCGCAGGTCAGCGCGACCGCCGCCATCGCGCGGTACGACGGGCCGATCCTGCTCGCCCACGGCGCGGAGGACACCGTCGTGCCCAGCAACCACCTGGGACGGCTCGCCGCGGCGGCGCGGGCGGCACGGGACGGCGAGGCCCACCCGCAGCCGGTCGAGACCCTCGTCCTCGACGGCGGCCAGCACTCCTGGCTGTACGAGGATGCCGGCTATCGGCGCGCGGTCGCGGGGTTCCTGGCACGAGCCCTGGATGGACCGCTCGAGCCGTCGGTGGCCGAACATCGGGCCGCCGCAGTCCCGGCCCAGCGGATCCCCGACGGCGAGGCCCAGTTCGGGGCCGTGGCCGAGACGCAGGGCGGCCTCAAGACGCTCGCCAAGGTCGCCCTGCCCGGTGCCACCCGGGCGCCCGGCGGCAAACGGTGACGACCGCGGCGAAGGACCCGGTCTGGGCCGCGGTCGCATCCAAGCGCGCCATCCGCCGGTTCACCGACCAGCCGCTGCCGGACGACGTCATCGAGCGGATCCTCGACGCCGGGCGCCACTCGGGGAGCAGCAAGAACACGCAGCGATGGACCTTCATCGTCTGCCGCGAACGCGACCACCTTCGCGAGCTGGGCGCGGTCGGGCACTGGGCCGGCCACCTCGCCGGTGCCGCTGTCGCGATCGCTCTCGTGACCCCGGATCCGCGGACGGTGGACGCCCCGTTGTCGGTCATCTGGGACCTGGGCCAGGCCGCCCAGAACATGATGCTGGTCGCCTGGGAGATGGGCGTCGGCAGCGTCCCGGCGACGGTCTACGACCACGCCCTCGTCAGCCGGCTGCTGGGGCTGCCCGACGATCAGCACTGCGAGTTCCTGCTGTCGTTCGGCTATCCGGCCGACCCGACCGACCTGACCCGCCCGCCGCGCGCCGGCGGCCGGCGTGCGACTCAGCGAGATCGTCCGCGAGGAGCGCTGGTAGGCGGCCCTACTGCCACTGGAACTTGCGGGCGGCGATCGCGAAGCAGACGACCAGCCACGCCAGCAGGACCGCCGCACAGACCCACAGTGGAGCGAACGCCGTGCCGCCGACCATGACCTGGCGCAGCGCATCGGCGAGGTACGTCAGCGGGATCAACCGGGCGATGGACTGGAGGAAACTCGGCATCGCCTCGATCGGGAAGAACACGCCGGACAGGAACATCATCGGGAACTGGACGACCTGGGTGATGCCGTTGGCGGCTTCCTCGGTCCTCGTGAACGACGCCAGGACGTACCCGAGCGCGAGGAACGACACGGCGCCGAGGGCGACGAACGACGGCCGACATGAGCAGCGAGCCGCTCACCTCGACTCCGAAGACGGCGACCCCCACCCCGACGATGATGAGCGTCTGGACGAGCGCGATGAGCAACCGCATCGACGGTATTGGAGCCGACCAGCTGCCAGCGGCGAAGCGGGGTGGCCGACAGCCGCTTGAGGATCCCCTTCTCGCGATCCGCGACCAGCGGGACCGCCGCGAAGACCCCGACCTGCATGACCGACATGGCCAGGATGCTCGGGACGAAGTAGCTGATGAAGTTGAGGTTCTCGGTCTGGACGGTCTGCGGGCTCGGGACGACCAACGGCGGCCGGCCGCCGAGGTTGACGATGCCGAGCACGCTCCCGACCACCTGGTAGACCGAACCCTGGAGCTGCTGGCGCGACGGGTCGGTGAAGACCTCGATCTGTGTCGGTCCGCCGGTCCCGGATCCCGCCGCCGCGAGCGCCGCGCCGTAGCCCGCCGGTACGACGATCACCGCGTCGATCTCGCCGTCCTGCATCGACGCGAGGGCGGCATCGCGCCCCGACGTCGGTCAGCCCGACCCCCTCCGATGCGGCGAACGCGACCCGCAGCTGGCTGGACGCCGCCGAGCCGTCCTCGTCGACCCACGCGAGATCGAGGCTCGACCCGCCACTTCCCTGGAAGATGAACCCGAACAGGAAGATGAAGATGAGCGGGAACGCGAGGGTCCAGAACAGGGCGGCCCGATCCCGCACGAAGCTCCGGACGTTGGCGACGGTCAGCGCGGACAGGGCATGCATCGGGCGATCGTCCCCGTCAGTCGCGCAAGGCTCGACCGGTCAGGTCGAGGAAGACGTCTTCGAGCGTCGGCCGACGCACGCCGAGGTCGCCCGGCTCGACGCCGCGCGCGTCGCACAGGACGAGGAGTGACCCGATCGTGGCCGCGACATCCGACGTGTACAGCAGGATGTCGACCTCATCGCGCTTCATGGAGACGACCGCCGGCAGCGCGGCAAGCTCCGCGTCCGCCAGCTGGTCCGTCGCGTCCAGGCGCACGGTCCGCTCCTTGAACCGCTTCGAGATGAGTTCGTTGACCGTCCCCATCTCCAGGATGCGCCCGTGGTCCATGATCGCCAGGCGATCGCACAGGACCTCGGCCTCCTCCATGTAGTGGGTCGTCAGCAGGACCGAGCGTCCTTCCGCCTTGAGTCCCGCGACGATGTCCCAGAGCGACCGTCGAGCGGCCGGATCGAGTCCCGTCGTCGGCTCGTCGAGGAACACGAGCTCCGGGTCGTTGACGAGGGCCAGGGCGATCGACAGTCGCTGGCGCTGCCCCCCGGACAGGACCTGGGTCTGGGCGTTCCGACGCTCGCCGAGCTCGAGCAGGTCGATCAACTCCGCCGTCGGCCGGGCCTTGTGGTAGAAGCTGCGGAAGAGGTCGATGACCTCGACGACCGTCAGCTTCGGGTAGAGCGCCGCCGTCTGGAGGCTGACCCCGATCCGCGGCTTGAGCGCGTCCGCGCCGCCGGCCACGTCGAGGCCGAGGACGGTCACCTCTCCGCCATCGGGCGTCCGCAGCCCTTCGAGGATCTCGACCGTCGTGGTCTTGCCCGCGCCGTTCGGGCCGAGCAGCCCGAACACTTCGCCGGCCGCCACGTCGAAGTCGATCCCGTCGACCGCGAGGACCTCGCCGTAGTGCTTGACGAGGCCACGAACGTGGATGACCGGCGTCGTCGCGACCGCCCCCGAAGACTGCATGGACCCATGGTGCCACGGCCGCGACCGCGCCCGGTGGCGCGTTCCGCCTAGTCGCTCGGCGCGTCGAACCCGGTGGTCCAGTCGATGTCGAGTGCGATCGAACTGTCCGCCGTCGCGTCCTCCGGCGCCGGCGCGCCGAGGGCGAGGTACGCCTCCATGGCCGACGTCGAGGCCGACGTCGCGCCGCGCCGCCTCGGACAGCAGCCACTTCTGCTCGAGGACGTCGCAATAGGCCTGCAGCGGATCGCGCGTCGGCCCGATCGCCGGGGCGAGGCTCGCGAGACTCGGCTGCAGCACGTCGCGCAGCCACACGTCGGCGGCCTCCTCGATCGGGACCGCGGCAGCGCGCCGCCGCTCGAGCCAGGCCTGGTGCTCGCGCAGGTCGTTGAGCAACAGCCGCGCCTGACCCTCGAGCGCGACGAGTCCGGTCAGCCGCTCAAGCTTCCGGGCGTGGAAGCGCCGATTCGCGACGGCGACGCGGAGGCGGACGCGGTCGCCGGCCGAGGTCGGTTCCAGGCTGATCTCCTCGACCGCGAATCCGAGATCGTTGAGGCGCCGGATCCTCGCCCGGACCGCATGTCGGTCGTCGGGTGGCAGTTCCGGCACGAAGTGAAGCTCCTCCCACAACTCGCGATACTTGGTCCGGACCGTCTCGGACGCGGCCACCGCATCCTCGAATGCGTCATCGCGGCCCTGCATGGCGCCCAGGTCGGCCAGCCCGAAGCCCACGTTCTCGACGAGGATGTCCAGATCGAAGGCACGCTGGCCGTCGGACAGCGACGGGTGGATCTCGCTGGTCTCGGCGTCCACAAGGTAGGCCTGGATGGTGTCGCCGTCGCGCCGGAAGAGCGTGTTGGCGAGGGAGCAGTCGCCCCAGTAGACCCCGGCCCGATGGAGGTCGACCAAGAGCGACGCCATCGCGTCCAGCAGTCGATCTCGATATGGCCCTGGTCCGAGCGGGAAGCGCATCAGGAGGCGGCGGTACTGGATCGAGTAGGCCAGGTACTCGGTCGCCAGGATCGCCGCGTCGTCGTCAGGCGAGTCGGCCAGGGCGACCGCCGTCACCGCCGGGAGCCCGGCGGCCTCGAGGCGGCGCAGGACGTCGAATTCGGACGCCGCGACCCGCCTCGGTTCCTCCTTGAGCGCGTAGGTGTGGCCGTCGACGACGATGAACCGGACGAGATGGCGCGACGGCCCGACCGGGAGGTCGCGGAATCGCAGCGACGACGGCCAGTCAGCCAGCGGCAGCTCCCAGGGCAGGTCCAGCAGGCGCCCGCCGCCGTCGCGCAGGCGGAGCCTCGGGAACCCGGCCGAGCCGGCGTCGCTCGTCAGAGCTTCTTGCGCAGGTAGGCGGTCACCGACGCGTCGTAGCCCAGCGACTCGTACAGGTGGCGCGCCTCGGGCCGGTGATGGCCGGCGGTCAGCTCGACGAACGCGGCGCCGACCTCACGACCGACACGCTCCGCCTCCGCCATGAGCGCGCGACCGACCCCACGCTCGCGCGCACCGGCGTCCACGACGAGGGCGAGGATCCGGATGATCCGGTCGTCGTGTTCGAACCGCGGGAGGGCGTGGATCGCGATGAAGCCGAGCAGGGCGCCCTCGTGCTCGGCGACGACGACGCGGCTGTGCGCCGAGCCGAAGCGTTCGAGCCGCGCGACGATGTCGCTCGGGCCGGCGGGATAGCCCTCATCGGTGAACAGGGCGGCGATCGCCTCCGCATCCGACGGTTCGGCGAGTCGGAGGACGATGGTGGCCTGGTCGGTCATCGGTCGATGGTACCCGGACCGGCGACGAGGAGGAACCGGCGCGATGGTCCGGCCGGGTCGGGGCGTACGAGGCGTTCCGCTCCGAACGGTCCAGCGGAGGCGGCGGTCGCATCCATCGCGGTGTCCTCGTCGGGATGGAACCAGACCGCTGCCGGGCCTTCGCCGTGGCGGGCAAGCGACGCGGCCAGTCGACCCTCGGTCGACGGTTCCAGGATGGCCAGCGCCAGTCCGACGTCGATCCCGTCTTGGACGACTCGGCAGCGTGCCCCGAGCACGGTCGAACCGGCGGCGGGCGCGAACGCGTCGGGCGCGAGGCCCAGGGCGTCCGCCAGTTCCTCGGCCGCCCGGTCGAGTTCGACGGTCGCCCAGCCGAGGGCGTTCGGCCGACCGAGGTCCGATCGCCTGCCCTCGTCGACGGCCTCCGCGAGCGCGGCCCGGATGATGCTGAGCGTCTCGGAGGCCATCACAGGAGCACGAGGTCCGGGCACGACACGCCCAATCGCTCGAACCCGGCGCGCTGGTAGACCGCGATCGCCCGCGCATTCTCGGAGAAGACGCCGAGATAGGTCCATTCGCCGGCCGCGGCGCCGTCCCCGGCCGCCGCGCGCGTGACCAGGCCGCCGTACCCCCGCCCGCGGGCCCAGCCCGACGTCCCGATCGACGACAGGTAGCTCGCCCCATCGAAGGTCGCCCGCCTGGCCACGGCGGCCGGAAGGCCGCCGACGCGCAGCAGGTAGTGGGTGAACCACGGATGGCCGAGGGAGGTGACCGTCTCCGCTTCGATCCCAGGCCGTCGACCCGGCTCGACCTCGAACGCGTCGAGCAGCACGCTGACGACGTCCCGGGCCGCGGTCTCTGCGGCCTGCCCCGTCAGCCCGGCCAGGCGTTCGACCGACACGTCGAGTGGCAGCGACATGGTCGCGGCATGGGCAGCGGCCGTGCCGTCGGTCAGGATCATGACCTCGCCCGCCCCCAGGTCGCGAAAGCCATTCGCGACCAACCGGTCCACGAGGTCTGGCGGCGAGTCGTGAAGCGGAGCCGCCCAGATGTGTGGCCGTCGACCGAGTGAGGCGAACAGGACGAGCAACTCCGTCAGGCGTCGATCGAAGGCGTCGGTCTCGACCGGCCAGCGCAGTCCTTCCAGCCGGTTCCAGAACGGCTCCGGGTCGCCGGGGTCGTGGAGCAGGATCCCATCGCCCATGTCGCGCAACTCACGACCCGGGATCGCGTGGACCCGGGCCTCGTGCATCAGCAGGCGCCACATCGTGTCCGGGTCGACGTCGCGGGTCATCGCGCCACGATAGCCGGGCGAAACCACGTCCATCGCTGCGCCGTACCCTGTCGCGAATCGCGTCGCGCTCGTGGGAGGCTCGCATGGTCCGTCGCCAGTTCGCATCGGTCATCCTCGGGGCCGTCTTCGTCGCCGGCGGGTGTTCGTCGGGCGACGGACCGGGTTCGCCCGCGGCGGCGGCCTGTCGTGAGACGACCGACGCCGGCGTCGTCGCGGTCTCGATCAAGGATTTCGCGTTCGAACCGTCGGCCATCGTCGCGAGGGTCGGCCAAGTGGTCGCGTTCAAGAACACCGGGTTCGAGCCGCACAACGCGACGCTCGACACAGGCGGCTGCGCGACGTCGACCCTCCAGACCGACAAGACCGACGGCCTCGTCTTCGGCGCGGTGGGCGTCTACGCGTTCCACTGCACGGTGCACGCCCAGATGACCGGGACGATCACGGTCGGCGCCTGACGGCGACGTTTCAGGCGCGCTCAGCCACGAAGAGCGATGCGCCCGACGGGAGGTTGATGACGACGGGGTTCGGCACCGCTGCCTCGGCGAACCAGGTCAGGAATTGTTCACGGGTCGCGAGCGCCGTCCCCTGGTAGAGCTCGTCGAGCTGGACCCCGGCGATGAGCTCGCCGTGACGCGTCCGGAACTCGTCGCGCTCCGACGGGAGCGGCCAGTCCAGCACGACGATCCGGCCACCCGGGTGGAGGGCGGTCCAGGCGGCGCGCAGGACCGCCGGCGCGTCGGGCAGCTGGTGGAGGGCGTACTGGAAGTAGGCGAGGTCGAATTCGCCGGCGCTGCCGGGTTCGGTGACGCTGGCGTGATGGATCTCGATCCGATCGGTCAGTCCGGCCGCCTCTACCTTGGCGCGCGCCCGCGCCGCGGAATCCGCCTCGAATTCCACCCCGACCAGCTCGAGCGCCGGGAACCGACGCGCCATGGCGATGAGCCAGCGTCCGCCGCCGCAATGGACGTCCACGACCCGGCCTCCGCGCGACAGGTCGGCGACGAGCTGCGGCAGCGCCGCCAGGGCCTCCTGGAAGAAGACGGCGATGTCCTGGGCGGTCAGCCGCTCGATCGCCATGCGATAGCGATCCGGCCGGTCACGGATCGGCTCGCCGGTCCGGAAGAAGTCGAGCATCGCGCCCCAGTCGAGCGAGGCGACGGTGGCATGGACGAACTGACCGCCGAGGAACTCGGAGCGGTTCTCGTCGAGGAGGACCACCGCGACCTCCTCGTCGACGATCATCCGCTCGTCGCCGAGCGTGACCAGATCGTGCGCGTCGGCGGCCCATGCCCAGGCCTCGACGGCCTTCAGCCGGCAGCCGGACAGGTCGGCCAGCCGGTCGGCGGCCAGGCCGTCAGGTCCCGCCGCCCGGATGTGGGCGAAGAATCCGAGTTCGATCCCGATGTAGATCAGCCACGTGCGGTGGAATCCGCCGAGACTGCCGATCAGGTCGTCGAAGCGGTCGTCGAGGGACATCTCGGGCCGATTGTCGCATGGTGACCGGCGGCGACGGGTACCGTATGGGGGCCCGCCGACGTTGCTGCAACGGTCCAGGCGGATCCCGGGTTCTGGGGATCGATGGATAGCGATAGCCCCCTCGCCGCTGCGCTGGCAGACGACCTCGATGGATCGTTCGAGGCGCTCGTGCTGGCGCACCAGGATCGGCTCTACTCGATCGCCTTGCGCGTGCTGGGCGACCCGGGCGACGCCGAGGAGGCCGCCCAGGATGGGCTCGTCCGGGCGTACCGGGCGATGGCCGGCTACGACGCGGCGCGGATCCGCGAGCTTCGCCTTCGTCCATGGCTGGCCACCATCGTGCTCAACCTGTGTCGATCGCGCCTGGCACGACGACCGGCTCGCACCCGGGGCGCGCTGTCCCTGGACGTCCCGCTCCCGGGCGATCTCGAGCCGCGTGCCGACGAGCGTCGCGGACCGGCCGCCACGACCGATGCGCGGTCCGCCGCGCAGGACTGGGCCGGGCTCCTGCTGACCCTGCCGCCCGCCTATCGGAGCGCCGTCGTCCTGCGTCACGTCGACGGGCTGTCGTATCCCGACCTGGCCCTCGCCCTCGATCGTCCGGAGGGCACCGTCAAGGCCCAGGTCCATCGTGGCCTGGCGATGCTACGCACGGCGTTCGAGGCCGCCCAACGTCTTGAGCGCGAGGAGATGACCGCATGAACGTGTCCGGATCCGAGGTCGAAGCGGCGATCCGCGGCCTTCGAACCCAGGCCCCGGTGACCTTGGCGCCGGGCGTCCTCGCCGAGGTCGGTCTTGCCGACCGCTACGCTCGGTTCGACTCGCCGATCGGGCCGCTCATCGTGGCCTGGAACGGCTTCGGGGTCTCGGCCGTGGAGGCCGCGGCGGATGACGCCACCTTCGAGGCCGACCACCTGGCGCGGACCGGACGCCGGGCGTTCGCGGCCGACCGACTCCCCGAGCGGCTCCGATCGACGATCGCGCGCCGGCTCGCGGGCGATCGTCGGGTCCGCATCGACCTCGACCTGCGCGGTCATACCGAATTCGAGCGCGACGTCTGGCGGAAGGCGCTCGAGATCCCGCGTGGCGAGGTCCGCCCATACGGCTGGATCGCCGCCGAGATCGGTCGCCCCAAGGCGGTCCGCGCGGTGGGAACCGCCCTGGGCCACAACCCGGTGCCGCTCATCGTCCCGTGTCATCGCGTCGTCCGGACGGACGGCTCGATCGGCCAATACTCCCTGGGTGGGCCGGAGAACAAGCGGCAGATCCTGACCGCCGAGGGACTGGACCTTCCATGGCTGGAGGGTCTGGCATCGTCGGGGATCCGCTTCGTGGGCTCCGACACGACGAAGATCTTCTGCCTCCCCACCTGCCGGCACGCCCGGCGCGTGACCGACCGGCACCGGCTTGCGTTCCACTCGATGGCGGAGGGCCAGGCGCGCGGCTACCGAGCCTGCCTCGTCTGCCGGCCGGCGTCGGCGGCGGCCTGACACCCACCCGCAGCTCGCGGAAACTCTTGACAGCGTAACCGTTAACCGCGTATGGTCCGGTTACCTTGGACCACCCACCTATGCCAACGCCGACCAGGACCGCCGCACCGCGCGGTGGCCCAGTGTGGGCTGGCATGCTGGTCCTGTACCTGGTCTGGGGATCCACCTACCTCGGCATCGCGGTCGCGGTCGAGACGATCCCGCCGTTCCTGATGGCCGCCATCCGGTTCTCCCTCGCCGGCCTGATCCTGCTCACCTGGTCGATCGCCCGCCAGGGACGGTCCTTCGTCCCTCCGACCCGGCGTGAATGGCGTGACAGCGCCATCGTCGGGGCGCTCCTGCTCGGCGGTGGCATGGGCATGGTCGCGTACGGGGAGCAGACGATCCCGTCGGGCATCGCCGCCCTGATGATCGCGATGATGCCGGTCTGGGTCGCCGTCCTCGGCGGGGTCTTCCTCGGGGAGCGCCTGCCGCGCCTCGCCGTGTTCGGCGTCGTCCTCGGGTTCGCGGGCATCGCCATCCTCGTCGGCCCGTCGGCCCTGGGCGGTGTCGGGGCCCTCGATCCGGTCGGCCTTGCGGCCGTCATCGTCTCGCCGATCGCCTGGGCCATCGGGTCGCTGTACGCCACGCATCGCGCGGTCCTCCCGAGGCGACCGCTTGTCGCGACCGGCGCCCAGATGCTCATCGGCGGCCTCGTCCTGACGGCCATGAGCGCCGTGACGGGCGAGTTCGCGACGTTCGATCCCGGGGCGGTATCGAGCGAATCGGTGATCGCGCTGGCATACCTGCTCGTGCTGGGCAGCCTCGTCGCGTTCACCGTGTACGGCTGGATGATGCGGGTCGCGCCGCTGCCCCTGGTCACGACCTACGCGTACGTGAATCCCGTGGTGGCGGTCATCCTCGGCGCGCTCATCCTCGGTGAGGCGATCGACCTCCGGACGCTCGTGGCGGGCGCCGTCATCGTGATCGCGGTCGCGGTCATCGTCACGGCCCGGGGGCGGATGCCGGCGCCGCGCGGTGCGCGTGCGGCGGATCCGGCGGCTGCTTCAGCGGACGACGCCATCCCGTCGCCGAGCCACGCGTCAGCCGTCGTGTCGGTCACGACCGCGTCGCGGACGCCCTGACCGACCGACGCGATCAGGTCTCGGCGAGGATGACCCGCGACACGCGACGAGCGAGGGCCATGATCGTGATCATCGGATTGACGCCGATCCCGGTCGGGAAGACCGAGCTGTCGCCGACGTAGAGTCCGCCGATCACGTCGTCGCCCTTGGCCGTGGCGCGGACCCGTCCCCATGGATCGCACGGATGCGTCGCCGGCGCGCCGCCCATCCGGACCGAGCCCATCTGGTGGGCCGAGAAGACAACGCCGCGGTTCGGGCTGAAGTCGAACGAGGCGAGGGCCTCCTCGAACCGCTGGAAGGCCCGAGCGTCTTCGGCAGGGCGGCTGCCGGACGGATGGAACCAGGTCGGTGGCGTGCCAAGGGCGACCATCTCGGTGGCACCGCCGGCGCGGGCGAGGTTCGCCATCGAGCCAAGGGCATGCCGCAGCGTCGCCACGCCGGTCGCGTCGAGCCGATAGTCGAGCCTGACGTGGCCCGCCTTCGTGAGCGAGGCCCGACCCTCGCCACCGTCGCGGGTGACCGCGATGAACGGCGACAGGTGCGACGAGCCAGCCATGACCTGGGCGTGCTGGTCGGTGCCCTCCCACGGCAGGGCGAGCGCCATCAGACCGGGATGGCCGGGCGCCGCCTCGATGATGTAGCCCTCGCGTCCGGGGGCCGTTTCGACGAATTCCCTCGAATGGGCGCCCTGCATCGTCCCGCGCCACATCTCGACCGATTCTGTGAACCGACCGGCCAGGACCGACACCGGGTGGATGCGCAGGTATCGACCGATGGCCGGGTGATCGATGGCGGAGCGCTGCAGGATCGCGGGGGTCCGAAGGGCGCCCGCGGCCAGCACGACCGTGGGCGCCTGGATGGTGAGGTTCCGGGATCCTTCCCCGCTGGTGACCTCGGCCTCGACACCGACCGCGCGACCGTCTTGGATCAGGACTCGCGTGACCCGGGCGTCGGGCACGATCCGGGCGCCCGCCGCGAACGCCTGCGCGAGATGGACGCGGATCCCCGACTGCTTGGTCCCGCGCCGGCAACCGAACGGGCAGCTGCCACAATCGCCGCAGGCACTCGCGTTCCGTCGGTTCGGCGCCGCCTCCCAGCCGAGCGCCCGGGCTCCGCGCAGGATGATCGCGTCCTTGGGCGGGATGTGGGTCGCCTCGGCGACGCCAAGTTCGGTCTCCAGCGTGGCCAGGTCGGCGTCCCAGCGGTCGCCGGTGAGGTCCTCCAGGCCGTGATCGGATGCCCATCCGGCACGCACCGACTCGGTCGCCGGGATGCACGTCGTCCAGTTGACGAGGGTCCCGCCGCCGACCCCGGTCCCGGCCAGCAGCGTGACCGATCCGTCCCAGGTCGTGACCAGGCCGTGATCCAGGTAGAGCCGGTCGAAGGCGTCGACCTCTTTGGACGGCATCGAGGCCTCGGTCACGAACGGGCCTGCTTCGAGCACGACGACCGACCGTCCCGCCGCGGCAAGGGCCGCCGCGACGACCCCGCCGCCGGCCCCTGAACCGACGACGACGGCGTCAGCGTCGAGCGTCAACGGGTCGGTCGGGGCGCCGCTCGCCGGCAGTGCGTACTGCCGGACGGGGCTGAGGTCGCGGGTGATCGGCGGATCGTCGGGTCGGTAGCCGACTGCGCGCAGGTTCGGGTTCGGTGGGTCGCCGCCGGGATCGGCGTAGGCCAGGAAGGTCAGCAGCTTGCGAAAGGCCCCGAACGCCGAGCGGCGCTGCGCGATCCGCGAGTTCGCCCAGCCGAGCAGGTAGCGCTGGCGCGCCTCAGGTTTCATTGCGGTGAATGCGGTTGGACGACCCGCGAGCAACAGGTTCACGGCACGCGAATCCATCGCCCGCAGGACGAAATGGAGATCGTTCAACTGGGCCGGGTCGGCGACCTGTTCCAGGGCGTCGGCGGCGAGCCGGGCGCGTCGGGCCCCGTCGCCCCGGACGAACGTCTCGGCGAGCGCCTCCAGGAGCGTCAGTTCGCGCTCGGAGAAGGCGGCCACCGGCCCTAGGCCCCCGGCCGTTCCCAGCCCTGTGCCGGCCAGGGCTCGCAGCGCAGCGGTCGATCCTCGCGATAGCCAAGGGCGTAATCGGCCTGGATGAGCGTGTGGAGCTGGCTCGTGCCCTCGTAGATGACCGCCGCCTTGGAATTGCGCAGGTAGCGCTCGACCGGGAACTCGTTCGAGTAGCCGTTGGCGCCGTGGACCTGGATGGCATCGAGCGCCGACTGCACGGCGTGCTCGGTGGCGTGCCACTTGGCGAGGCTCGTCTCGCGGGTGTTGCGCAGCCCCTGGTTCTTGAGCCAACCGGCGCGCCAGACGAGGAGCCGGCCCATCTCGGTCCCGGCGGCCATCTTGGCGATCAGTTGCTTGACCAATTGGTGCTCGCCGATCTCCTGCCCGAACGTGTGGCGCTCGTGCGCGTAGCGGACCGACGCGTCCAGACACGCCTGGGCGAGGCCGACCGCGCCGGCGGCGACCGTGAACCGGCCCTGGTCGATGGCGCTCATCGCGATGAGGAAGCCCTCGCCCTCCTCGCCGATCCGGTTCTCGACCGGGACCGGGACGTTGTCCAGGTTGATGAGCCCGGTGTTCCCGGCCCGGATGCCGAGCTTGCCGTGGAGGGTGCCGGTGGTGAGTCCGGACATCCCGCGCTCGAGCATGAACGCCGTGACGCCCTTGTGCTTCTTGGCGCGGTCCACAGAGGCGAAGACCAGGAAGTGATCGGCGAGGTCGGCGAGGCTGATCCAGATCTTCTGGCCGTTGAGCCGGTAGACGTCGCCATCGCGTCGGGCGGTGGTGGCCAGGTTCCCGGCATCGGTGCCGACGCCGGGCTCGGTCAGGCCGAACGTGGCCAGCTTCTCGCCGCGGGCCTGCGGGACCAGCCAGCGCCGGCGCTGTTCCTCGCTCCCCCACTGGAGGAGCGCTAGCGAGTTGAGCCCGACGTGGACCGACTGGACGACACGGAACGAGGTGTCGGCACGCTCCAGCTCCTCGCACAGGATCGCGAAGCTCAGGTAGTCCATCCCCGACCCGCCGTAGGCCTCCGGGATCGGTGCGCCCAGGAAGCCCAGCTCGCCCATCTTCGCGAAGACCTCGCGGTGAACCTCGCCCTTCTCGTCCCACTCGCGGATGTAGGGGAGGATCTCGGCCTCGGCGAAGGCGCGGACGCTGTCCTGGACGAGGCGGTTCTCATCGGTCAGGGTGAAGTCGACCATGGCCGCATCCTACGCGGCACAGGACACCGGCGCGGGGCCGTTCCGAGGCTGTACTCTCGGGCGATGGAGACCGCCCCGAACCTGACGCCCGTCCTGGGCCGCTACTTCCAGCGCGACTGGAGCCATGGCGAGGGTCACCGCCTGTACGACACGGATGGCCGGCCCTACCTGGACTTCGCCAACGGGATCGCGGTCACGGCGCTCGGCCACCGGCATCCGCGCGTGACCGCTGCGATCCACGCGCAGGTCGACCGCTTGATCGGGCCCATCAGCGCCATCGGCTTCACGTCGCCGATCTCGGAATTGGCGACGGCGCTGGCCGCCACGTTCCCGGAGCCCCTCGACTCGGTGATGTTCCTCAACTCCGGCTCCGAAGTCATCGACGGCGCGCTGAAGCTGGCGCGACGGGTGACCGGCCGGCCCGGGATCATCGCGTTCCGTGGCGGGTTCCACGGGCGGACGTTCGGCGCGACGAGCGTGACCACGTCGAACCTGAACTACCGGACCGGCTACGAGCCGCTCCTGCCGGGGGTCCATTTCGCGCCGTACCCGGTTCCCTACCCGGAGTTCGGCGGCGACGCCGAAGCCGCGTCGGCGGCGAGCCTGGCCGCCGTACGCTCGTTGCTGGGCTCGGTGGTCGCACCGTCGATGGTCGGGGCCATCCTGATCGAGCCGGTACTGGGCGAAGGTGGCTACGTCCCGGCGCCGGCAATTCGTTCATGCAAGGCCTGCGCGCCATCTGTGACGAGCACGGCATCCTGTTCATCGCCGACGAGGTCCAGTCGGGCTATGGTCGGACGGGGAAGATGTGGGCGTTCGAACACTCGGGGATCGTGCCCGACGTGGTCTGCGTGGCCAAGGCGATCGCCAACGGCCTGCCGCTGTCCGCGATCGTGTCGAGCCGGGCGCTCCAGGAGCGCTGGGGGCGCGGCGCGCACGGGTCGACCTACGGCGGCAACCCGGTCGCCTGCGCGGCCGGCCTGGCGGTGCTCGAGACGATCCGCGACGAGCGCCTCGTGGAGAACGCGGTCACGCGCGGGGCGGAGCTCGTGAGCGGCCTCGGCAAGATCGCCGCGGAGGACGACCGGATCGGCGACATCCGCGGGCTGGGGCTGATGATCGGGGTCGAATTCACGCGAGATCGCGCCACCGGCGAGCCGGACGGCGAGCTGCCGGACCGGCTGATGGCGGCCTGCGCCGATGCCGGCTTGCTGGTGCTGACCTGTGGCCGAGCACACGAGACCGTCCGCTGGATCCCGCCGCTGGACGTGTCCGCGGCCGAGATCGCCGAAGCCGTCGAGATCTTCGGGGAGACGCTGGCTGGTATCCCGCGCGCCTAGGGCCGCGAGCGACCCTGGCGCGGCCCGTCAGCCCGCCGGGTGACGAGGGATCGTCAGCGGTTCTGCGAAAGGAACTTCATGACGTCGTCCAGCCGAAACCGGCGATCGCCACGCTTGCACACGCGATAGAACGGAAGCTCGCCTCGATCACCGAGCCGCTTCACCGTGTTGACGTGCAGGTGAAGCATGTCGGCAACTTCGGTTGCGGTGAGCATCGGTCCCAGTTCATTGACGGCCATCGATGCCATGTGGTCTATCGCCTCGCTCTGCACCAGATGTCGGCGAGTCCGGGCCCCTGTGGTGTTCAGGGGTATGGTCCGGCCCGCTGCGAGGCAGAGCGTATGAGTGGAGGGTGGGTCGCGCCAAGCCGTACTTTGGTATACCCCGCAGTACCTACCGCAGGTCAGTCGCCGCGGCCGACGCGGTACGGATCCTTCGTTTCGCGGGCGTCGGCCACGATCGTGACCTCGAGCGCGGGCAGACGCTCCAGGATGCGTTCCGCCAGCGTCGAGCGGCGGACGCGTTCGAGCGCGCTCGATGTCCGGTGCGGCATGACCAGGCGGGTGACGCGGCGGGCCTCGGCGACCTGGACGATCCCGTCTGCCAGGTCCGCAGCCTCGACCTGGATGATCTCGGCCCCGAGGTCGGTCGCATCGTCGAGATATTCGCGGATGCGACGAGCCTGGCCGGACGGAGCGGCAGCGTCGGACGGGGTTTCGACCACGAGGGCCAGGAGCGGCGCCCGTAGGACGGCGGCCGTCGCGGCGGCTCGTCGAAGGGCGCGCGGCGTCGCGAGCGACGGGTCGACCAGGACCAGGACCCGCTCGCTGACGGTGCCCTTCGCGGAGGACCCGATACCCTCCAGCTGGGCGTCCACTCGCCCTGCGACGAAGCGCAGCGAGAGTTCGCGCAACGCGGTCAGATTCGACTCGGTGAAGAACCGGTCGAGCGCGATCCGCGCCCTATCCTCGGGGTAGACGTTGCCGTGACGCATCCGCTGACGGAGCGCGTACGGGCTCATGTCGACGAGCTCGACTTCGTCGGCCGCGGCCAGGACCTCGTCGGGGATCCGCTCGTTGACCGGGGCGCCGGTGATCGTCGACACTGCGTCGGCGACCGAATCGAGGTGCTGGATGTTGCAGGTGCTGACGACGTCGATCCCGGCGTCAAGGATGACGTCGACGTCCTCCCAGCGCTTGGTCCGTTCCGACCCGGGGGCATTCGTGTGGGCGAGCTCATCGATCAGGGCGACGGCCGGATGCCTGGCCAGGATCGCGTCGGTGTCCATCTCCTCGACGACGACGCCGCGATACTCCACCCGTCGGCGCGGGACTGTCTCAAGCCCGTCGAGCAGCTTCGCCGTTTCGGGCCGGCCGTGCGCCTCCACGAATCCGACAATGAGGTCCGTGCCGCGCGCAGTACGGCGTTGGCCCTCCTCGAGCATCCGGTAGGTCTTGCCAACGCCGGGTGCCATGCCGAGGTAGACGCGAAGTCGCCCGCGATCGCGCCCCTGTTCGGTCGCGCCGATCCTGGCGAGCATCTCGTCGGCCGAGGGACGTCCGTCTTGATCGTGCGGTGGGTCAGTCATGGTTCGTTTCTCATCGGACGACGAGGCCGTCCAGGTCCAGGTTCAGCATCAACACGTTGACGCGCGGCTGGCCGAGGAAGCCAAGGAATGGTCCTTCAGTGTGACGGGCGACGGCGGCGCGGACATCCGCTTCGGCCATGCCGCGGGCCTGGGCGACACGGGCGACCTGGTACTCCGCCCCCTCCGGGCTGATGTCCGGGTCGAGCCCCGATGCGGACGTCGTGACGAGGTCGACCGGGATCGGCTTGTCCCCGTTCTCCGCCCGCATGGCGTCGATCTGGACGGTGATCCTGTCGATCAACTTCTGGTTCGTGGGTCCCAGGTTCGAACCCGCTGACGAGTTGGCGTCATAGCCGAGCGGGTTGTCGTCGGTGGCGCCGGCGGCCGACAGTCGACCGCGGAAGTACTTCGGCTGGCTGAAGGCCTGCCCGATGAGGCTCGAGCCGATGGTCCGGCCGTCGGCCATCTGGATGAAGGAGCCGTTGGCCTGCCCCGGGAAGGCCACCTGGGCGACCGCGGTCACGACCAGCGGGTAGAGAACGCCGGTGACGAGCGTCATCGCGAGCAGCAGTGCGATGGCCGGCCAGAGCCGGTGGCGAAGGAAGGCGGTCATCGAACGGTCCTATGCAAGGTTGAGGGCGGACACGATGAGGTCGATCGCCTTGATCCCGATGAACGGGGCGATGATCCCGCCGAGGCCATAGATGAGCAGGTTGCGCTGGAGCAGGACGCTCGCAGGGGCAGGTTTGAACGACACGCCGCGGAGGGCGAGCGGGATCAACGCGATGATGATCAGCGCATTGAAGATGACCGCCGACAGGATCGCGCTCTGCGGGGATGCAAGGCCCATCACGTTGAGCGCGTTCAGCTCGGGGAAGACCGTCAGGAACATCGCGGGCACGATGGCGAAGTACTTCGCGATGTCATTCGCGATGGAGAAGGTCGTGATCGAGCCGCGGGTGATGAGCAGCTGCTTGCCGATCGCGATGACCTCGAGCAGCTTGGTCGGGTCGGAGTCGAGGTCGACCATGTTCGCGGCGTCCTTGGCGGCCGACGTGCCGCTGTTCATCGCCAGGCCGACATCCGACTGAGCGAGCGCTGGGGCGTCGTTCGTGCCGTCGCCGGTCATCGCAACGAGGTGCCCGTCCGCCTGCTGCTCGCGGATGAAGGCGATCTTCTGTTCCGGTGTGGCCTGGGCGATGAAGTCGTCGACGCCGGCCTCCTTGGCGATCGTCGCCGCGGTGCGCGGATTGTCGCCGGTGAT
The DNA here is from genome assembly GCA_963746865.1 of uncultured Chloroflexia bacterium. Lineage (GTDB taxonomy): Bacteria > Chloroflexota > Limnocylindria > Limnocylindrales > CSP1-4 > SPCO01. The sequence goes on along the minus strand of CAVVDB010000003.1, from coordinate 299,087 downwards.
CATCACGGTGCGGATGCCCATCCGGCGGAACTCGGCGAAGCGCTCGACGAGCCCCTCCTTGACCGTGTCCTTGAGCTCGATGACGCCGAGGACGCGGCCCTCGCTCTCGAGGATGAGCGGCGTCGCGCCAAGGTCGGCGAGCCGGTCGGATTCGACGCCAACGTCGGGCGGCAGCGCGCCGACCTTCTTCTCGATCGCGTCGACCGCCCCCTTGAGGATCGTCGTTCCAGCGGTTGTCATGACCCCGCTGGTCCTGGTCTCGGCGCGGAACGGGATCTCCTCGACGATGCTGTCGCGGAGGTTCGCGAACCCGGCGTCGTCAGCGACGCCCGCTGGCCGGCCCAGCTCCGTCAGGCGCGCGCGGGCGAGCTCGACGATGGAGCGACCCTCCGGCGTCTCGTCCTTGATCGACGACACGAGCGCGGCTTCGGTCACCTCCGCCTCGGACACGCCGGTCGCCGGCGTGATCGAGGCAGCCAGGCGGTTGCCGTAGGTGATCGTGCCCGTCTTGTCGAGCAAGATGACATCGACGTCACCCGAGGCCTCGACAGCCCGGCCGCTCATCGCCAGCACGTTGAAGCGCGCGACGCGATCCATGCCGGCGATGCCGATCGCCGATAGGAGGCCGCCGATGGTGGTCGGGATGAGGCAGACGAGCAGGGCCATCAGCGCGACCGTTTCGACGGTCGTCCCGGCGTACTCGCCGAACGGCCGCAGGGTGACCGTCGCCATCAGGAAGATGATGGTGAGCCCGGCGAGCAGGATCGCCAGGGCGATCTCGTTCGGCGTCCGCTGGCGCTTGGCGCCTTCGACCAGCGCGATCATCCGGTCGAGGAAGGTCTCGCCCGGATCGGAGGTGACCTCGACGACGATCCGGTCGCTCACGAGCGTCGTGCCACCGGTGACCGAGCTCCGGATATCGGTGCCCGGCTCCTTGAGGACGGGCGCCGACTCCCCGGTGATCGCGGCCTCGTTGACGAAGCCGATGCCTTCGACGACGTCGCCGTCACCGGCGATCGTCTCGCCTTCCTCGACGACGATGATGTCGCCCTTGCGCAGCTCCGAGGAGCCGACGCTCTCGACCGTCCCGTCCGGCAGGCGGCGGTGGGCCGTCGTCTCCGAACGGGTCCGGCGAAGGGTGGCCGCCTGGGCTCGCCCCCTGGCCTCGGCCACGGCCTCGGCGTAAGTCGCGAACAGCACGGTGAACCACAGCCACAGTCCGATCTGGACCTGGAAGCCGAGGCCTCCCGTGCTGCTGGCACCCTCGACACCGATCACGTTGGCGACGGCGGTGACGGTCACCAGGACTGCGGTGATCTCCACCACGAACATGACCGGGTTCTTGATGAGGAGTCGCGGATCGAGCTTCCGGAAGGCGTGCGGGATGGCGGACCGGAGGAGGTTTGGGTCGAGGATGCCGCGCGGACGAGGCGGCTCGCCGGAAGGCTTCGCGCCGCCGAGCGTGACGAAGCGCTGGAAGCGGCGGGTGCCGCGTCCGAGATCGACCGACAGGAGAGCCATCAGGAGACCTTTCCGGCGTTCTGGAGGAGTTGCTCGACGATCGGGCCCAGCGCGAGAGCCGGGAAGAACGTGAGCGCTCCGACGATGATCACGACGCCGACCAGCAGGATCGAGAACAGGACCCCCGTCGTCGGGAACGTGCCGAGCGACGGCGCAACGGCGCCGCTTGGCGGCCATCGAACCGGCGAGGGCGAGGATCGGGACGATCATGCCGTAGCGGCCGATGAGCATCGCGAGGGCGCCCGTGATGTTGTAGAAGGGCGTGTTCCCGGTCAGGCCGGCGAACGCCGAGCCGTTGTTGCCGGTCTGGCTCGAATAGGCGTACAGGATCTCGCTGAAGCCATGCGGCCCGGGATTGAGCGGTCCCGCGAGCCCAGCGGGCAGGACACTCGCGATCGCGGTGAACCCGAGGATGCTGGCACCCAGGACGAGAGCGACGAGCATCGCCATCTTGATCTCGAAGGCCTCGACCTTCTTGCCGAGGTACTCCGGAGTCCGGCCGACCATCAGCCCGGCGATGAACACCGACAGGATCGCGCCGATGACGAGCATGCCGTACATGCCCGCGCCGATGCCGCCCGGGCTGATCTCGCCTAGCTGCATGTTGAACAGTGGGACGAGGCCGGCGATGGGCTGGAAGCTGTCGTGCCAGGCGTTGATCGCCCCGGTGCTCGTTCCGGTCGTGACCGCCGCCCAGAGGCCGCCGAGCGCGGCCCCGAAGCGGACCTCCTTGCCCTCCATATTGCCGAGCCCGGCCTGGTCGACCGTGGTCGGGAAGAGCGGATTGCCGGCGTACTCGTGGTTCATGGCGACGATCGCGCCGACGAGCAGGATCGCGGCCATCGCGCCGAAGATCGTCCAGCCCTGGCGCTGGTTGCCGGCATATCGCCCGAAGGCATACGTCAGCGAGAAGGGCATCATCAGGATGGCGAACATCTCAAGCCAGTTGGTCAGCGTCGTCGGGTTCTCGAACGGATGGGCCGAGTTGGCGTTCATGAAGCCGCCGCCGTTGTTGCCCATCTCCTTGATCCACTCCTGCGAGGCGATCGGTCCTGTGGCGATGGTCTGCTGAGCGCCCTGGAGCGTCGTGATGGTCTGGGATGGCTCCCACGTCTGCGGGGCACCCTGCCAGACCAGGATGAGGGCGCCGACGATCGAGATCGGCAGCAGGATGTAGAGGATGGCGCGGGTCAGGTCGACCCAGTAGTTGCCGATCGTCTTCGAGCTGCGGCGGGTCAAGCCGCGGAACAGCGCGATGGCGATGGCCAGCCCGGTCGCCGCGGAGGTGAAGTTCCGGACGGCGAGCACGGCTGCCTGCGACAGGTACGTCGCCCCGCTCTCGCCAGAATAGTTCTGCCAGTTCGTGTTGGTCTCGAAGCTGACCGACGTGTTGAATGCGAGGTCCGGTGTCATGGGCGGGATACCGCCCTGGTTGAGCGGCAGCACGTCCTGCAGGCGGAGGACCACGTAGCCGGCCACGATCGCCACGAAGGCCATCGCCAGGACGGACACGGCATAGCCCTTCCAGCCCTGCTCCGTGGTCTCGTCGATGCCGCATGCGCGGTAGACGAGTCGCTCGACCGGGCGCAGGATCGGACTCAGGAACGTTCGCTCGCCTTCCATGACCCGGTGGATATAGCGGCCGAGGAAGGGCGTCACCAGCAGGATCGCGAGCGCCAGGGTGGCGAACGTCAAGAAGTCGTTGATCGCCACGTTCAGAAGTCCTCAGGGCGGAGTAGCGCCCAAAGCAGGTAGATGAAGACGAAGGCGGCCGCGACGGCGGCCAACAGCTCCAGCGCGCTCATCGCCCGACCCGCTCGCACAGGAGCACGTAGCCGGAGAAGACGGCGATGCAGCAGATCAGGATCAGGGCGATCTGAAGGTCGGTCATGGTTCCTTTCCTTGGGCCTCGCCGGAGAGCAATCGGTCGAGCGTGGCCCCGAGGGTGTCGAGCGCGAACGGCTTGGGCAGGTAGCCGGCCACGTCAAACTCGCGCAGGCGTGCAGGGCTAACCGACATTGCGCTGGCGACGACCACCGGGGGACGCCCGGCGGCCGCGAACTCGTCGCTGCGCAGGACCGACCAGCCAGTCTCGCCGGGCAGGTTGATGTCGAGGAGGACGATGTCCGGGTGGAGGCCCTCGCCGAGGACCTCCTGCGCGGTCTCCGCCGTGCCCGCCACCGTCACCTGATACCCACGGGCGCGCAGGTGCGCCGACAGGATGCCGGCCAGTGGTTCGTCGTCCTCGACCAGGAGGACGTGCGAGGCGACCTTGCCCGTCATGGGGCTTCCGAGCGCCTGACGCGCACGTCGGCGGTGTCCTCGTCGGACCCCCACAAGGGCTCGAGGATCACGCCGCGTTCGGCCGCGCGCGGCTGGAGGATCGCGATGACGGCGTCGGTCAGTCGCAGGCCGACGACGGTCGTCGAGATCGCGGCACCGCTAGCGACGAGGTCCACGGCGGACGACACCAGCTCGACCTCCCGGTCGATCGTCCGGCGGACATGTGCGTCTGCGGGTTCCGTTCCGTTCACCTCTTCAACGTCGCACCCGAACCCAAGAGGGATCGGGGTCGGCGGCGGTCGCGACCGCTCAAGAACCGCTCAGAGAAGGGCGACCCGGTACCCGACGCCGGGTTCGGCCACGATCAAACCGGCCAGCGTGCCGGCCTCGTCCGCGGCCTGCAGCTTGCGCCGGATCTGACTGACATAGACATGGATGTAATGCGCCTCGCCGCCATAGGCCGTTCCCCACACCGCGCGGAGCAGACGGCCATGGGTCACCAGCCGACCGGCATGGGCGACCAGCACCTTCAGGACCTCGTACTCGCGCGGCGTCAGGTGGACCGGCCGGTCGCGGACGGTGACGATCCGCCGTCCCGCATCGAGGGCCAGGTCGCCGATCCGAACGACACCGGACGCATCAGCGGCCGGCCCGGCCGCTCGCCGAAGCACCGCGTCGATCCGCGCCCGCAATTCGGCCATCCCGAACGGCTTGGTCACGTAATCGTCGGCGCCGAGATCGAGGGCCGCGACCTTGTCCGATTCGCGGTCGCGCGCCGACAGGACGAGGATCGGGGTCGTGGCCTCGCGCCGGATGTGCCGGATGACGGTCAGGCCGTCCTCGTCCGGCAATCCCAGGTCGAGCACGATCAGGTCCGGGCGGCGAGCCTCCCAGGCTGACATGGCGGACGCCGCGTCACCGGCTTCCACGACATCGTGCTCGTGGCCGGCGAGATAGGTGGCGATGGCGTGGCGGGTCGCGGCATCGTCTTCCACGAGCAGGACCGAGGCGGCGTCGCGCGGCGTCCTCACGAGGCCTGGCCTTCCGCCTGCCCCACGGCGGGCTCGTCGTCGGGTTCGAGCGCTGCCACCGGGAGGTCGATGTCGACAGCGAGACCGCCGAGGTCGCTCGACCTCGCGGCCACCCGACCGCCCATCGCGTCAACGAGGCCACGAACGACGGCCAGCCCGATACCCGTCCCGCGTCGCGACCCCTCGCCCTTGCGTGGGACACGGTAGAACTTCTCGAACAGGCGCGGCAGCGCCTCGGGCGGGACGCCCGGCCCGCCGTCCTCGATCGTGACGCGGACCCGAAGGTCATCCGTCGCGTGCGCTGAGACCCGGATCGGAGCCTGCGGTCCTGCGTATTTCCCGGCATTGTCCAATGTGTTGTTCAGGACCTGGCCGATGAACACCTCATCGACGAGGACCGGTGGCAGGTCGTCCGGGACCCGCACCTCGACGTGGCGGTCACCCGCGCCAATGCCCGTCCGCCGGATCGCCTCATACACGACGTCATGGATGCTCAGGACGACGAGCGTCGGGCGTAGCTCACCCGCTTCGACACGACTCATGTCCAGCAGGTTCGTGACCAGCCGGTTGAGCCAGTCAGCTTCCCGATCGATGGATGAGGCGATCTCGCGGCGCTGCTCTGGCGGCCAGTCGATGTCAGGGTCCATCAGCGTCCCGGCGGCGGCCCGGATCGATGCGAGCGGAGTCCGCAGGTCGTGGGACACCGAATCGAGCAACGCCGACTTGATGGCATCGCTCCGTCGCGAGATCTCCGCGGAGGTGGCCTCGCGCTGGAGCCGGTCGCGCTGGATCGATCCGCCGATCTGGTCGGCAGCGGCCGCCAGCACGCGGCGCTCCCCCTCGTCGGGGTCGCCGAGGGCGCGGGGCCGGATCGCCCAGATGGCTCCCAGGTTGGCCCCATCGGCAGTGATCGCGACGCGATAGGCGTTGTCAGCTCCTTGCCGGGTGCTCGCCGGCGCCCGCGACGGGGCGTGGACCCGGACCCACTCGGCGGGCTGGTTGCCCGGACGTCGACGAAGGGTCGAATGGACGACCCGACTCGGGGGCAGCGGACTCCCGGGGGCAGCCGTGTCCGCGACGACGGCCTCGCCCACGACTAGCCAGGCGCGCGTGGCACGGATCTCCTCGCCGACCATCTTCGTGATCGAGGTCAGCGCGACCGCCGGATCCCGCTCGGTGGCCAGGGTGAAGCTGACGTTGAACAGGGCCCGAGCTTCGCGCTCGCCCTCGATGGCGGCGACTGCCCGGTCTCGCTGGCGACCAGCCAACTGGCCGACCACGATCCCGACGACCAGCAGCAGCAGCAGGTTCAGCCATTCGGATGGATCGTTGACCGTCAGCGTGTAGAACGGCTCGATGAACAGGAAGTCGTAGAGCAGGAATGCGCCGACGGCCGTCGCGATGGCCGGCCCGGTGCCGCGGACGACGGCGACCGCGACTACGGCCAACAGGAAGGCGGCCGCCGCGCTGTCGACGCCCGCGACGCGTTCCAGGGTGGCGACGACGACGACGCCGAGGGCGAGCGCGACCGCGACGACGAGGAGGTCGGGCCCGAACCGGCGAAGGCGGCGCGTGATCCGGTCGCGTCGACCTGCATCCGCAGTCGCCGCCGCATCGGGCGTGGTGGAGTCGGTCATGGACGCTGCCCGCGGACGATCCGCCGTGCGTCGCGGCTGACTCGGAGGAACTCGGTCAGGTGGCGCCACGGCCGGATGTGGCTCGGCTCGCCGGCGTAGATCGTCCGGATCGGCACGTCGGTCATCGGCAGCCCGAGGGCGATGCAGCGGGCGATCATCTCGACCTCGAATTCGAAACCGGATTCCGTGCTATCGAGGAGGGCCGTCATCAGCCGCCGGCCGATCAGCCGATAACCCGACTGATTGTCCGCGACCCGCCGACCGACAGCAGCCGAGAAGACCCAGCCGCCGAGCGTGTTCGAGAGCCGGCGGATGAGGGGCATCGAGCCGAAGTCCCGCCGTCCGATGATGAGCTCCGGGTGGGTGGCATCGAACGCGGCAAGAAAGGCCGGGATCTCGTCGGGGTCGTGCTGGCCGTCGGCGTCGAGCGTAACGACCGCCTCGGCGCCGTGGTCGAGGGCGTAGCGGAAGCCGGCTCGGAGCGCCGCGCCCTTGCCCGCGTTCGGGACCTCGACGGAGGACGTGGCCCCGGCTGCCTCGGCCTGGGCGGCGGTGTCGTCGGTCGAGCCATCGTCGACCACGACGACCGGCAGGTGGACCCGCGTCACCGACGACGACGGTGGCGATGCGCGGGCCTTCCTGATATCCGGGGATTAGCGCGAGAATCGTCGCCACGCGCCAACCGTACCGCTTCGGGACGGACTCAGGTCGCGGGCGACTGGCGAACGAGATCGACCGCCGCTGGTTCGAAGAGGATCGACGCCACGATCTGATCGAGTTCGGCGCGGTCCGCCGCGACACGCCCGGTAGTGTACGTCGACGTCGATCACCTGGCCGGTCGCCGTTGACATCGATGATGTAGACACGTGTTGTGGTGCCCCTTGGCGTGCAGATACGGCTCGGTCCCGAACCCGTTGTCGATGACCAGTCGGCCAAAGTTCGTCGGATCACTGCCACCGCCATCCCGATCGCACTTGGTCATGTCGAAATCCACCGGTATGGACAGTTCGACCTTCTTGCCGGGGTAACCTCCCTCGGTCACAGCGGTCGGTGGGGAGACACCGGGTCCAGCTTGGCGCGAACGAGCGCGGTCGCGAGGTCATCGACCGTCGGTCCCACGGGCGTCGGTAAAGAAACCGCAGTCGTCCGACCCTTGGCAGCCTCGATGTCGACGTTCGTAGCGCGACGCGGATGGCCTGCGGTCGAACGAGACTCGCGACTCGACCAGGGGGACTTCCGTGCCGATGCGTCATGCCTCACATCCGGGCTGTACCAGCCGGTGGCGGCGATCCGCAACTCAGCCGCGACGGGACCACGCAACATTGATCATCGACGTATGGTCGCCCGAGAGCGAAACGCCGGCGAAGTGCACCGACGACGGGCGAGGGCGAGGGCGACGCGAGGTCGAGGGTCGGCGCCGGCGACGGCGTCGGCGTCGGCGCGGACGCGACACGGGCGACGGGCTCGGGCCGGGTCCGCCGATCCCGCCCTCGCGCCGGGAAGAAGATTCGATCCCGACGACGGCGACGACCATCACCGCCACGGCCCGATCGCCAGCTTGCCGAGGCGTTCATCTCGGAACCCTCCGCGCCGGCCACCAGGCACGGCGCTGTGAGGTCGCGGGGAGTTGGTCGAGCACCGTGTCCAGGACGCGGTCCGGGAGCGCGGTGGCGCCCTCCTCCAGCCACGACCGAACGATGCGGGTGACGTCGCGTTCTGTGCTCATGGCACGGCCTCCCGCGACGTGGGCCGGGCGTCGGCGTCGAGCGCCGCGCGCAACCCGCGCATCGCATGATGTAGACGAGAACGAACCGTCCCGACGGGGACGCCGAGGGTCTCGGCGACCTCGTCGAGCGGCATGTCGAGGTAGTGGTGCAAGACCACCACCGCGCGATGGTCGATGGACAGGTGCCGGAAGCCGCGCTCGAGCTGGTCTCGATCCGCGACCGAGCTCGAGCCGTCCGCCGCCGTCGGCTCATCGGCCGGCAGGAGACGGAGATTGGGCGCCCAGCGGCGGGTCCGGCGTCCTTCGGCGTAGCAGGCGCGCACGAGGAGCCGGTACGACCAGGCGTCAAAGCGCGCCGGGTCGCGGAGTTGCGGAAGGTCCCGCCAGACGGTCAGCAGCGCCTGCTGCGTTGCGTCCTCGGCGAGGTCGGTGTCGCGCAGGATCCTGTGCGCCACCGCGTGGAGCCGGTCGCCCACGGCCACGGCGAGGCTCGCGAAGGCCTCCTCGTCACCATGCTGCGCCCGGACCACGAGATCGGTATCCATACCCTTCCGCCGGTGATGCGCCGGGTTGATCCGGTGCATTCACACGGTATGGGCACGGCATCGCGTTAGGCGACTCAATCTTCGTGGCGAGGCGTCATTGCCGGGACGCTGCCGCATGCATCTCACTCATGAGATTCGGCCCGCGCACGCTCAGCCAAGGGCGGTTTCGACAGAACCCGGGGGTCGCCACGCTCGCTCGCGGCGATTCCCATGAGCCAGATGCATACGGGCGGTCCCTGCCGCCCCCCGTCAACGGTTGTTGTCGGAGCCGCCGGAGCTGTTCGGCCAGCGCAGCCACGAGCCGGCGCCCGAGCTTCGCGGCATGACGACGTGCGCCTCGCTGTCGCCTTCGGCCGCCACCGCTGTCAGCTCCTCGGCACCCTCTTCGATCTCGGAACCATCCGCTCCCTCGGCACCCTCGGATGCCACGACCGCCTCGACGGCGACGAGCTCCTCGGAGCCTTCCTGGGCGTCGGTGGCCTCGCCTTCGGTGGCCTGGCCTTCGATGGCCTCGGCTTCGGCCGCCACGTCTGACTCCCAGGGCGTCTCGAACGTGCCCGTGCCAGCGTCGGGATCCATGACGCCGACCATCGGCTGGTCTTCGCCGGCTTCGTCGCCGGACCCCTCGACCGAACCCTCGGCGGCGTCGACGGTCTCGGCGACGCCCTCGGCGACGGCATCCTCGTCGGAGCCACCGTCGATGACCTGCTCGGCGACGGCCTCGGCGACGATCGTCTCCTCGCCCGCGGTCAGTCGCTCGTCCGATGCTGATGCGACCGCGAACGGCCCGATGAGCTCGAGGGCCGGGAATTGCGGCTGATTGCCGGCTTCACGAGCGATCGCGACCGGGTCGGTCTCGTTGTTGATCCGCGTGAAAAAGGCATCGACCCTGACGCGGTAGGCGCCGATGGCGGCCTCGACGGCATCGATCTCGCGCGAGATGACGGCGCGGTGCTCCTCGAGCCGGTGCTGGAGCTGCTCCCGTCGGGTCGCGATCCGCCGCTCCCGCTCGGCCTTGATCCGCTTGACTTCCTCATCGGACCAGCCGTCGATGTCCCTGATATCGATCTTGGCCAGCTCGCGCAGCTCGTCGGCCTCGGACGCCTCGCGGGCGCGGATCGTGGCCAGGTGGGCCTGCCGCCGCTGCTCGGTGCCCTCGGCGTTGCGGGCCGCTTCCGTGGCGGCAGTCGTCTGCATCACGCGAGCGAGGTTGGAGAGGAACTTGGCGCGGTCGTCGAGACCGTTGTCGGTCATCTCGTCTGTCGCGACGGCGCTACCGCCCGGGTCGCTGCCGTTCGCGCCATGCGAACCGTTGCTCTCCCAGGTCGCCTCGGTGGTCTCAGCCTCGTGATCGGACATGTCGCGCTCCCGCGAATCCCAAAGCCGGCACCCGGGTCCCGGTATCTCCGTTCCGTGCCGTTGGGTGGCATAGGGTACGACTGGAGACGGTTCTGGGCAATGGGGTGTACTCAGGAGGCGTTGCGTGGTGTCAAACCACGAGTGGCGCCCCCGGCAGGATTCGAACCTGCGACCTTCCGCTTAGAAGGCGGCTGCTCTGTCCACTGAGCTACGGGGACGGGCCGAGCGTGATGATGCCGCCTCGGACGCCAGGTGTCACGGGGCCGGTTCGTGGCAAGCAGCGACTCGGTCCGCAGTTCAGGGCTGACCGAGCTCATAGACGGCGTAGCCACCGATCCGAAGGCGCTCCTGCGCGACTCGCGCGAGGCCATCGGCGTCGGCGCTTGCCAAGGAGGCGAACAACCACCGGACGCCGTGCTGGTCGCGCAATCCGGCGACCGTCGTCTCGGAAGGATCGGTGAACGCCGCGTCGTTCGCCGCAAGCAAGGGTTGGTCCCAGAACGGAGCCGTGCGGTCGCTCGTGTTGTGCTGCACCCCGTACTCGATCACCGGAGTCGTGTAGGCCCAGCCCTCGACCAGCATCCGCCGTTCTGAATAGGCCGAGACCCAGAAGTGCCGCGCATCGCAGACATCGGGCGTCGCGGGCAGCGGCCGGCAGTGAAGGTTCGTGGCGACCAGGTCGGCCGGGTCGCTGTGGTCCCGAAGCCACTTCGCCGCGGCGATCCCGTCGGCGGGTACGGCGATGCCCGCCGCACGATCGGCGGTGAACGGCGTGGCAACCACGGCCGCGACGTGCGAGGCACTGAAACTCATGACCAACGCCACCACGAGGAGCGGGACGACGCTGCCAAGGTCGGCGTCACGGCGCTTGGCCGAACGCACGAGCATGGACCCGACGATCGCCAGCCCCACCAGCCCGGCGGCAGGAATGAGGATCGCCGACAACACGGTGGAAAGCCGGTCGTCATCGACGCTCGGGGCTGCATTCGGACCGAGCCACGCGATGAGGGTCGAGGCGCCAGCACCGACGAGGACGACCACCGACAGCGCCGCGAACAGGGGTCCGCGTCGTCGGCCTTCAGGCACGAGCGCCGCGATCCCGGCTGCCGTGATGAGACCGAACGCCCCCGCGGCCCCGCGCATGTAGTACAGCTGGTTCAGCCCCGGGTACAGGAGGATGGTCACCGCGCCGAGGGCGGCCACGCAGATACCGACCAGCATCGCGATCGGAGGATCGACCAGCCGGTCGCGTCCGCGGGCAACCAATCCGAGCACCCCCGCCCACAGGAACGACCACAGCACCAGGGCGACCATCAGGGTGACGGCCGGGATGGCGACCTGCGCCAACCCCGAGGCGTGCCGCGCCCCGACCGATATCGCGACGGGGAACGACTGGAGGGCACCCAGCCCGACCGTCACGCTCCCCGAGGAACCGCGGAACAGCACGATCCCCGCGATCGCAAGAGCCACCACAGACAGGGCGAGGCCCTTGGTCGCGCCCGAGTGGAGCTGTCTTCGCCCGATCGCGACGACCAGGACGGTGGTCGCGAACCCGGCGACCAGGAGGGGCAGGAGGCTGGCCTTCGCCCCCGCCACGCCGAACACGAGGATGGCTGCGAGGACCCATCGTCGGATGGACGGCTCCGAGCCGGCGCGCAGGAGATCGATGAAGACCAGGATGGCTGCCGCGAAGAGCGCCAGACCGAGCACATTCGTCGGGCTCGTCCAGGTGGCGAGCAGCGTCTGGGTGTCGAAGACGGACTCCCCGATCCAGCCATAAGGCGCGGCGACGGCTCCGAACAGCGCGACAGCGATGGCCACGGGGCCAGTCCACCAGCCGCCGGTCAGACGCCGCGCGGAGAATGCCGTCAACACGACGAAGACGACGAACATCGGGGCCACCGACAGGCGGTAGAGCAGCGTGACCGGGTCGATGCCGGTCACCCAGCTGGTGGCGGCGGCCTCCGCGTAGAAGAACCAGTGATAGGCGAGCGGCACTCCATCGACGTACGGGACGACCGGCGGGAGGTGGTGACGGAGTTCGCCGATGAGGGCCAGGTGATACGGCATGTCGACGTGCGGCGTGTCCGTTCCGCTCAGGTGGTGCTGGGCAAAGAACGCCCCGGCGGAGTAGACGAGCAGGTACCCGAAGACCGCGGCCAGCGACCATGACCACCACGTCGGCGCGCGTTCGCCTGATCCACGCCAATGCCGGCGCAGCGACGGGACGATCGCGAACCCGGCGAGCGTCAGGGCGGGCCACAGAAGAACCAGAAGCGGCGCTCCAACGGCCCTCGCCGCGAGATAGACCGCGATCTCAAGGCAATAGCCGAGCGCGAGTCCGAGGGCCAGGTCCTCGGCGACGTGATGCGTCGCGTTTCGCAGGAACCTGACCCACAGCATGCCCGGCAGAGCGATGCCGATCGACACGTAGACGGCGAAGATGCCGACCTGCGCGATGGGCGTTCCATAGGCGACGGCGACACCAGCCGCCCCAAGCGCGAGGATCGATGCCGGCAGCCAACCCGTTGAGGTCATCGCACGCGGCCTCAGGTGCATCAGGGCTCCATGGACGGATGAACGACGGGCATCGCGCACGATACTCGAGCGCTGTCGAGACCGCGTCGCTCGACCCATGTTCGCCCACGCCAGGGCCGGCCCCAGCGACCGGACCCCCGATTCGAGCGTGCTAGACTCCGCGCCCATCGCACCGACCGGGATCGGCGCGTGGTCAGGGAGGACCGGGGACCGCCATGTCGGCACGTCCGGCGCGCAACACCACCGCGGGCCAGCTCGCCCTCGAACTCCCGCTCGAGCTGCCGCCGATCGTCCTCGCCCCCGACTGGAAGGACCAGCAGCGCCTGTGGGGCCATGCCTTCCACCCCATGTGTTCGTACCTGGCGAGCTTCCCGGCGGCTCTGACCCATGCCTTCATCGCTCGGTATTCCCGCCCTGGCGACGTCGTCCTTGATCCGTTCTCCGGACGTGGAACGACCCCGCTCCAGGCCTGCGCCGAGGGTCGGGTCGGGATCGGCAACGACCTCAATCCGTTCGCCCATCTGCTGACCGCGGCCAAGGTCGAACCGGCCACGCGCGCCCAGACCGCGACCCGGCTGGCGCAGCTCCGATTGGCCTGGAACGCCGCGTCGAGCGGCTGGCTCGCCCTCGCGGAGCGGGTGTCGGCCCAGCCCGGTGATCCGGAGTCGCTCGTCCCGGCGGCGGGCTCCGGGGCCTCGCCGGCCGCCGGCACGGAACGTGTCCCGGTCGAGGTCGCCCTCGCCTTCCATCCAAGGACCCTGGCGCAGCTCCTGTCCATCCGGAGCGCGCTGCGCCTTGACGACCGGACCGACCGCTTCCTGGCCGCGGCCATGACCGGGATCCTCCACGGCAAGAGCGCCAGCTATCTCTCCGAGTTGATGCCGAACACGTTCTCGATGGCGCCCCGCTACGTCCGGGATTACGCCGCGCGGACCGAGTTCGCGTCGCCCGAACGTGATGCCTTCGACGGGCTCTCGAAGAAGCTGGACCGCCTATTCCGCCAGGCGCCGCCGTCGATCGAAGGGATCGCGCTGCTCGGCGACGCCCGCGATGTCGCCCCACGCGCCAGGGCCGCCCTGCGCGCCCGCGGCCGACCCGAGCGCGCCCGCCTTGTCGTGACCTCGCCGCCGTACCTGCGGGTCGTGAAATACGGCTATTACAACTGGCTGCGGACCTGGTTCCTCGGATTCGATGCCCGCGAGATCGACGCGACGCTCGATGACGCCCACCACCGCGAGCCGTACCTGCTCTTCCTGCGCGATGTCCTGGCCGGCCTCCGCCCGGTCCTCGCCGATGACGCCGTCGTCGTGCTCGTGATCGGCGACGTCGAGACGGACCGAGGCCGGCAGATCCAGGGCGGCGTCGGGCTGGCGGAACGCGCCTGGGTCGCCGCCGCGGAACCCGAGGGTTACCGCCTGGCAGGCGTCGCACTCGACGATGTAGCCGCCAACCGGAAGATGACCAAGCTCTGGGGCGACGAGGCCGGGCGCGCCACCAAGACCGACCGGATCCTGGTCCTTGGCGCGACCGAGGCCGGCCGTCGCCGCGCCCTCGCGGGGGCCACTCTCGACGTCGACTGGACCTGGCCGCCGAGGGCCCTGCGCTCCCTCTAGAATGCCGCCATGCAGCAGATGTACCACCCGTCCGACCTGGCCGCGATGGATCCGCTGGTCCTGATGAAGAACCTCGACCACGTGCGCATGACGAGCCGGCGCCTGTCGTACATCCTCCAGCAGCAGGTCCACCTCTACACGCCCGAGGCGAACCAGCTGCGCGACCAGATCGACCGCTACGTCGAGGCCGAGCGCCAGATCGAAGGCGAGATGTCGAGGCGCCACATCCGCGCCTGACCGAGGTCCGACCGCTTCCGCCGAATCGAAACCCCCGCCGTTCGAGCGGGGGTTCGTCGTGCCGTCGATCGATCGACGGGATGAGTGCGTTGCGGTGTCAGGCGCCCGAAGGCGCCAGTGCGAGGCGGATCGGTACCTCGAAGGATCGCTCGTCGAGGTCGGGGGCGACGTCATCGACCGGGGCCGGCGTGACAGGTTCCGGGGCCACCTCGACGTCGGCCTTGATCATCACCGCGACCGGTCGGCGGAGCGCCTGCTCCTCGGCGATGATCCGCGCGGAGAGGACGGCCAGGGCGGGCATGTCGAACAGGCTGAACCCGATCCCGTGCGTACCGAGGTCATCGGCGCTGTACCCGCGGAAGAGTCCGCGTCCCGCCACCGCACACATCTCGTCATACAGCTCCGGCCAACCGACGCGCCGGCGGCGGTAGCAGAACCGTACGAATTCGACGGCATCCGGGTCTGGGGTCCCCGTGGCGGCGCTGCGGGAATCCATCGATGGCCTGCCTCCCTTCCAAACTGCACGCCGAACGGGGACGACCCGAACCGGCACCCGGTTGCGACACGAAGCATGGCCGACGGGTCGGACGGAACGGTCCAACGGCCAGACATGCGTTACCAGACCGCCGGCGGCACTCCCTGGGGGGCCTGGGCTACCGGTGGGCGACCATCGTAGGACCCGCGGCGCCGGCCCGGAAGGGGGCTTGTCCACGACTTCATCCACCAAGTTATCCACACGAACAGGTGTTCGCCGAACGCCCGTGCGGTCTGTGCGTGGACCGGTTCAGGCGACCCGTCGGGTCAGGCCCAGACCGGGACGCGACGACAGGATCCAGCGGTGGTCCGCATCGAGGTCCAGGCCTTCGAAGGGGTCATCGGCCAGCAGCAGGCAGCCGTCGAGGTCGACCCAGTCGGCCAGCGACGCGACGACCGCCGAGCCCGCGATGCCGACCGAGGTCTCCTCCATGCAACCGAGGAAGGTCCGGAAGCCGAGCTCGCGCGCGTGCTCGAGCATCCGCTTGGCGGGTCCGATCCCGCCGCACTTCGCGAGCTTGACGTTGACCCCCGCCACCACGCCGACGAGGGCCTCGAGGTCTTCGGGCAGGACACAGCTCTCGTCGGCGACGATCGGCAGCGACGAGCGTTCCTGGAGCCACGCGAGGTCGCCGTAGGCGCGCGCCGGGAAGGGCTGCTCGATCAACTCCACGCCCAGGTCGACCAACTCCGGCAGCAAGCGTTCGGCGTCGTCGCGCGTCCAGCCAGTGTTCGCGTCGACGCGGATCGGGCCGGTGAAGACGCCACGCACCGCGCGCAGCGTGGCCAGATCGTCCGGGCCGCCGCACTTGATCTTGAGGGCAGGGAAGTCGGCGGCTCGGGCGGCGCGCTGGGCGACGATGGCGGGTTCGTCGATGCCGATCGTGAAGTCGGTCGGTGGCAGGTCGGTCGAGAGCCCGCGGAGCGCGTGGGCCGGCTGACCCAGCACCTTGCCGGCGAGGTCGTGCAGCGCGATGTCGACCGCGCAGCGAGCCGCACCGTGACCGCGGATGGCCGCCTCCATCGCGTGGTCGGCGGCGATCAGGCCGGCTTCGCCAGGCTCGAAGGCGCCGACCGCGTCGAGGAGGAACGGAAAGATCGCCGCCATGGTGGCCGGCGTCTCGCCGTAGAAGCGGTCGGGGTAGCCCTCCCCCACCCCGACGACCCCGGGGAAGGCCTCGTCACGCAGCTCGACGACGACGGTCGTGACCCCGTCACCGGAGGCGTGGTCGGACCGGGCGATGCGGAACGGGTCGCGGAGGCCGAGGCGAAGGACCTCGTGGGTGAGGTGGAGGCTCACGACCGGACGATCGTCGGCAGCGCGTCCACGCGTTCGCGGATGGCCGCCCAGAGTCGGTCGCCACCGAAGCGGACCGGGTCGTCCGCCGGGAGCCCGGTCTCGGCGGCGACCTCCTCGATGATCCGACGGGCCTCGTCGTCATCGGCGTAGAGCGACGTGTTGAGTGCGACGGCGACGACCTTCGATGGCGCGACGAGGCCGGCGACCCGTTCGTGGAGGTCGATGAACCCGGGCAGGGCCGGGATCGGGAAGGAAGCCTCGGGGAGGTGGTCGAAATCGTGCGCCTTGAGACCCGGCTTGTGGACCATGACCATCGCCTGCGGCGTCGCTCCGTGGATGAGCGCCAGGGTCACCGACGAATAGGCGGGGTGGTCGAGCGAACCCTGGCCCTCGACGAGGACCCAGTCGCCGAGCGCCTCGCCCTCCTCGACCAGCCACTCGACGGTGCCCTGGGCGAAGTCGCTGATGAGCCGATCGACCGCCACGCCCCAACCCTCGATCATCATCCCGGTCTGACCGGTGGCCACGAACGAGGTCCGCTGGCCGGCCGCGACCGCAGCCTTGCGCAACTCGAGGGCGACCGACATCTTGCCGATCGCACAGTCGCTGCCAACGGTCAGGATCACCCGCTTGCCCGGTCGCGTGGCGCCGGCCGACCGCCGTCTCCATCCGCTCCGGGGGACGCCGGTAGTCGATGATCTCCGTCCCATGCTTCTCGGCCGCGGCGGCGAATGCGGGATCGTCGCCGATAAAGGTATGGAGACCCGATAGCACGTCCAGCCCGGCCGAGATCGCCTCCAGGATGATCGCGCGCCACGTCTCGGGGAGCCGGCCGCCCGTCGGAGCGATACCGATCAGGAGCGCGTCCGGACGCGTCTGCAAGACGAGCGCCTCGGCCAGGGTCGCGACGATCGGGATGTGGTGTCCGGGAATGAGCGAGGCCACGTCCTGGCCGTCGCGCGTCGAGTCGAGGACCGCCACGACGTCGTCCCGCCCGTAGCGGATCACCCCGTAGGCGGTCTTGGCGCTGTGCGGGCCGAACGCACCCTCGACCAGGATCACGAGACGGCGGACGTCAGTGGGGCGCATCGCGTGAGTCTACGGAACTGGGAGGACCTGGCGAGAGCCCGACGTGCCGGGACGGGGCGGGTACCGTATCCAATGTGAGCTTCGATGTCGCCGCGGACGCCTACGACAGCTTCATGGGTCGGTACTCGCTGCTGCTGTCGTCACAGCTGGCCGACTTCGCCGGTGTGCGTCGCGGCCAGCGGGCGCTCGACGTCGGGTGCGGCCCCGGCGCGCTCACGGCCGAGTTGGTCACGCGCCTGGGGTCGGCGTCGGTGGCAGCTGTTGACCCGTCGGAGCCATTCGTCGCCGCTGCGCTGGCGCGCCACCCAGGCGTCGACGTCGCCCGGGCGTCGGCGGAGCGATTGCCCTTCGCGGATGCCACGTTCGACGCGACCCTCGCCCAACTGGTCGTCCACTTCATGGCGGATCCGGTCGCGGGCCTGGCCGAGATGCGGCGGGTGACGCGGCGCGATGGCGTGGTCGCCGCCTGCGTTTGGGACCACGCCGGCGGCCATGGGCCACTCGCGGTCTTCTGGCGGGCGGCAAGAGAACTGGACCCAGAGGTGGACGACGAGTCACGCCTGGCCGGTACCCGCGAGGGCCACCTCGCGGAGTTGTTCGAAGCAGCGGGCATGCGCCAGATCGAGGACGCCACCCTCACCGCCGATCTTGCGCACACGACCTTCGAGGAGTGGTGGGAGCCGTATACCCGCGGCGTCGGGCCGGCCGGCTCCTACCTGGCTGGGCTCACCGCGGATCGCCGATCCGCCCTGCGGGAGCGATGCCGGGCGCTGCTCCCGGACGCGCCGTTCGTCGTCACGGCCGTGGCGTGGGCGTGCCGAGGACGGGCCTAGAGTTCGGGTGAGTTGGTACCGCATACCGGATTCGAACCGGTGGTCTCCGCCTTGAGAGGGCGGTGTCCTGGGCCTCTAGACGAATGCGGCCCCGTCGGCTCGGGCGTACATGCCGGGCCGGTCGGCATGATACCAGCGGGGCTGCGACGGCATCAACAGGACGGCTCGACGCGACTACCAGTCGCGGATCCGGCGTCGAAGCGCGCGAATAGGCCCGCTGGACCGAGATCAGCGACTCTCAGTCGCGGGATCGCGCGCTGGGGGCGCTTCGGGGCCGCTAACCGGTGAAAACGTGACTGTGAGTCGCGTGGCCCGCGGTCGTGGGCGCCACGCGCCGACCGGACACGACCGACTACAGACGATTCGCCTCGAGGAAGCCTCGGATGGCGTCCGCCACCTGTTGGTGGCTCGTCTCGCCGACGACCAACCCGTAATGGGAGTGGGCGGCGAACGGCTCGTACCCGGCGTCGAGCCACTCGGCCAGGCGTTCGGAGTCGTCGAGCGTCACGCCACGGTCCAGGCCGGCGCCGATGACCAGCCGCGGGACCTCCGACACGCACCGACGATCGACCGGCACCCCGGCCAGCATCTGTCGGCGCGCCGCCCCGGCTTCGTGCGGCTTCTGCCCGAGCAGGTGCTGGATCCGCAGGACATCGGCCAGGGTCAGGTCGCGGTCGTCACGCAACAGGCGCTCGGGGAGGGTCTCCCAGCCGATGAGCGACTTGCCGTAGACCTCGGGGATCTCGCGCAGCTCGTGCTGCCGAGCCGGGACGCGCAGTTCGCGCGGCAGCTCTGAGCTGAGCAGCACGAGCCCGGAGATCTGGGTCCGCTCGGCCGCCTTGAGCGCCAGCAGACCGCCCATCCCGTGGCCGACTACGACCACGCCTGAGCCGAACCGTTCGAGCGTCGCGACGACATCCTCGGTATAGGTATCGAACGAGAGCGTGGCCGGATCCGCGGTCTGCGACCAGAAGTGGTTGCGCAGGTTGAGGGCGTGGCCCTCCCAACCACGCGCGGCGAAGTAGCCGAGATAGCGCTCCCAGAGCCACGACCCGGCCAGCTCACCGTGGACGAACAGCAGCGGCTTCCGGCGCGACCGTCGCTCGGGGAGCCACGACTCGACATAGATGCCGCGCTCGTCCAGCTCGATCTCGTCCTTCCGGACAGGACGCCCGTTGGTCGGCGGCACCTGGGCTCGGGCAAGGATCTGTTCAGGCGTGGTTTCGGGCATGCAGGCTCACCATTCGTGCGGATTGATGACCAGGCCGGTCAGGGCCTTGGGGTAGAAATAGGTCGACTTCTGGGGCATGACGTCGCCGTCGGCGGCGACCGCAAGCACGGACGAGACGGGCGTCGGCTCGAGCAGGAATGCGGCATCGGCACCGTCCAACCCCGCGTTGACGGCCGCGATCGACTCGGCCGCGGACTTCGTGTAGCCGACCGCACCGTGGGCGAGCGCCTCGGCGTCGATCCCGAGCAGCCGTTCGAGGGTCACGGCGAGCAGCGTGACATCTAGGCAGCGAACCGCCGCACCACCAGCCGGCAACACTGGCTCGAACGCCGCCCGGCGCGCCACCAGCGAGACGCCGCCGGCGCGCGTCCACAACCCGAACCGGCCCTCGCCACCGGGGAGCAGCGCCGCCGCCTCGAACCGCTCGCGGAGCTGCGCCTCGCTGACGTCGCGCTCCACCTCGAAGGTCTCCTCCAAGCCCGCCAGCAGGGTCTCCACGTCGAAGTCACCCAGGGCGCGTACGACCCGGTGGGTCGGCAGGATCGTGAGCGGCTCGGCCGCGCTGTCGAGCAGCAGCGCGAGGATGTAGTCGAACGCCGGATCCTCCTCGCACGACCGTGACATCCGTCGCTCGTCGCGGTAGCGCAGGGCGGTCTCGTAGCGATGGTGGCCGTCGGCGATGGTCACCGGCCCGCCTGCGGCGGTCGCGATCAAAGGCGCCAGCGTCGGCGCGGCGTCCCCGTCGGCGGGGACCGCCCAGAGTCGGTGGCGGACGCCGTCGACGTCGGTCAGGTCAAGATCGGGGCCGCGCGCCGCCAACTCGTCCAGCACCGGCCCGCCCGCACCGGCCGCATCGTCGTACAGCGCGACGACGGGGCTCGTGTTCACCCCGGTCGCTCGAAGCAGCTTGTAGCGGTCCTCCCGCGGTGCGGCCATCGTCCGCTCGTGCGGCAGGATCCCGGATCCCTCGCCGAACGCCTCGAGACGAAGCCGCGCGAAGAAGCCCCGCTGGGTCCGGACCGCTTCGGTCCCGGGCACGCGATACGTCTGCTCGTAGACGTAGATCGAGGGATGGGGATCCTTGTGGAGCGTCCCATCGGACCGCCAGGCCGCCAGCGTGCGCGCCGCCCGCCGGTACCGATCATCGGGCTCGTCACCCAGCTCGTCGCGCGGCAGGTCGAGACGGACCACGTTCGCGGGATGCGCCGCCAGGAGTCGCTCGTGCTCCGCCGGGCCGATCACGTCGTACGGGGGAGCGACCACGAGGGCGGGGTCGGGGATCGTCGCGCTGTCGTAGCGCAGGGCGCGGAATGGACGGATCTCGGGCACGGGACCTCACGAAGCGGCGCGTCGCCGGCGGCTCTCGGGACACGTCCATCGTACGATAGCGCCCGATCCATCGCCGTGGACCGTGCAACTTTCGGTGGGTGCAAGGCGTCCTTGCTGCGACCAGGCTCATCTCCAGGCCCACGCGAGGTGTCCTTGACCCGTCGGCCGCTCACGACGCGCCGCTCCCCGAAGTCCCGCCACGGCGCCAGGTTGCTGGCCCTGCTCGGGCTGTTGGCGGTCGCGCTGGGACCCCTCGCCGGTTCGACCGCCGCGGCCGAGGCGCCGACGATGACAGCCAAGGTCCTGGTCGGGGGCCACGCCCGGCTGGGCGCCTGGGTCGCCATCGCCGTGCACCTCCGCAATGACGGTCCGGCGGTCACCGGCGAACTCCGATTGTCCGGCGGCACGCAGGGCCAGACCCGGTTCGGGACGGCCGTCGACCTGCCGACGCAATCCGACAAGACCTACATCCTGTACGCCCAGCCGCCGTCATTCGGGACGCAGTTCGACGTGCTCCTCGTCGAAGGCGACCGGACGATCACCTCGGTCAAGGCGAAGTTCAGCGCCCACGACACCTCGCAGCTGATCGTCGCGGTGGTCGCCGAACACCCGGAGCGGATCGTCGCCGGCCTGGACCTGCCGCCGAACATCAACCAGGTCGCCCCCGTGATCGTGAGCCTCGCTCCCGAGGACCTGCCCGAGCGCCTCGAGGCGTGGAGCTCGATCGATCGGCTCGTCTGGCAGGACATCGATTTCGAGCCGCCTGACGGTCGCCCAGGTCGACGCCATGCGCGGCTGGACGGCCGCAGGCGGTCGGCTCGTCATCGCGGGAGGGACGGCCGGTCCGAAGACGCTGACCGGCTTCCCGGACGCGCTCCTGCCCTACCGACCGGTCGTCACGACCGACGTTCCGCCCGCGAGTCTGATCGGGCTCCTCGGCGAGTTGCCGGCAGCCGCAGCGACGCTGCCGGCGATGTCCGGCCAGCTGATCGGAGGGCGGGCACTGGCGACGGTCGCCGGCCGAGCGGTCGCCGCCGAGCGCGCCTACGGGTCCGGGTCCGTGACGCTCCTCGGGTTCGACCCTTCGGCGGAGTGGATCGCCGACACGGACACCGCCGCGAATCTCTGGCGACGCCTGCTTCCGCCGCGCGGGGCGACCGGCCTTGCCTTCGCCGACGACAGCATGCTGGTCGGCGCCGTCCTCCAGCTTCCGGCGCTCGCCCTGCCATCGATCGCCGGCCTGATCGCCCTGTTCGGGGCCTACATCATGCTCATCGGCCCGCTCAACTATCTCGTCCTCAAGCGACTCGACCGACGCGAATGGGCATGGCTGACGATGCCGGCGCTGATCGTGACGTTCGCGATCGCCGCATACGCGATCGGCGGCGCCTTGCGGGGCAGCGAGCTGATCGTCAACGAAGTGGCGATCGTCCGCGGCGCCGCCGGTGCGACCGATGGGGCCGCCCAGATCTACCTCGGCATCTTTTCGCCTTCTCGCGGGGTCTACCAGGTGCGCGTGCCGGGTGGCCCGCTCCTGTCCACCCCGGTCAACGCCGAGATGTTCGGTGGGACCGGGAGCGCGACGGCGCTGGACGTGCTGCAGGGCGATCCCGCGCAGGTGCGCGACCTCGCGGTCGGGTTCGGGAGCCTGCGGGCGATCAGGGCCGAGACCGCGGTCGCCGTTCCCCTCATCCAAACCGATCTCCAGCTGGTCGACGGGCGCCTGAAGGGCACCGTCAAGAACGCCTCGGGCCAGGTCCTGGAGCGGCCGGCGGTCGTCCTCGGCGGGACGGTCACGGTGCTCGACGACCTGCAGCCCGGCGCCGAGGCCAGGATCGATGTCGTGGTCCAGTCCACGCTGTTCGGCCAGAGCCTGTCGGACCGCGTGGTTGGTCAGATCCTCTTCAGGGAGGAGGGGGTGACAGCGGATGTGGCGCGGTCGTACGTTCGCCACAACATGATCGATCAGCTGACCTACGACCCGTTCTCCGGCTCCACCAACCTGCTGTCGAGCGACGGGCCGGTCGTCCTCGCCTGGGGAACGGGCGACCTCGTGCGGGTGGAGATCGCCGGCCAGACCCCGACCCACGTCGGCAATGTCCTGTACTACGTCCCGGCCGGGCTCAGCGTGCGCGGCCTGACGACCTTCGGCCCCGACCTGATGCGGTCGACCGTGGTGGCGTCCGACGCGGCGATCTTCAGCAAGGACCCGAGGTTGATGAACTTCGGACGCGGCAGCGCCACCGTCGCGTATCGACCGATCGGCTTCGACGGGCGGATCACCGCCACCCAGTTGACGATCGGGCTCAATTTCGGCGACCCGGGGATGGCCGGGATCCCGATGCCAGTCGATCCGCTCGCATCGAATCCGCCGCCGTGCCCGGACCCACCGACCGACGCCTGCAACGACGGCTTCGACGGGCTCCCCGACGTCGAAGTCTTCGACATCGAGGCACAGACCTGGCGACGCCTCCCGCACCTGACCGCCGGCTCGCGCTACGCGGTGGCCGACCCGGCCCGCTTCGTGGACCCGTCCTCTGGCACGGCGCTGGTGCGCTACGTGAACGAGCGGAGTGACGCCGTCGGCTTCGGGATGGACGTCACCATCAGCGGGACCATCGAATGACCCCGATCGTCCTGACCGCGGGCCTGGTCAAGCGCTACGACCGCACGGTAGCGGTCGCCGGGATCGACCTGGCCATCGACCGTGGCGAGATCTTCGGCCTGGTCGGCCCCAACGGCGCCGGCAAGACGACGACCCTGCGGATGCTCGCGACGTTGCTGCGGCCGGACGCCGGTCGCGCCGAGATCGACGGCTGGTCGGTCACCCGGAACCCCGACGAGGTGCGCCGCGTCCTCGGCTTCATGCCGGACTCGTTCGGGGTCTACGACGACATGAAGGTCTGGGAGTACCTCGACTTCTTCGCCCGCTGCTACGGCCTGTCGCCCGCCACGCGACGGCGGATGATCGCGGACCTGCTCGAACTGGTCGACCTGGGCGACCGGCGAGACACCTACGTCCAGGCCCTGTCGCGCGGGATGCAGCAACGCCTGTGCCTGGCCCATGCGCTGGTCCACGACCCGCGGGTGCTGCTCCTCGACGAGCCGGCGTCGGGCCTCGACCCGAGGGCCCGCGTGGAACTTCGGGAACTGCTGCGCGAGCTCCGCTCGATGGGCAAGACCATTCTGATCAGCAGCCACATCCTGCCCGAGCTCGAGGAGCTGTGCACCAGTGTGGCGATCGTCGACCACGGCCAGGTCCTGGCCCAGGGCCGCGTCGC
>CAVVDB010000003.1:0-270000 GCA_963746865.1 uncultured Chloroflexia bacterium | reverse complement strand
GCCGACCGCATCATCCGCGAGCTCGCGGCGACCGGGTCGGAGCTGGTGATCCTCCACGTCCTGTCACCCGACGAGCTCGATCCCACGCTCGAGGGCGACCTCAGGCTCGTCGATGTCGAGACCGGCGACGGCATCGATGTCACCGTGGACCTGGCGACGCTCGACGCGTACCAGGCGCGCCTGGCGGCCTGGAAAGCCTCCTTCGCCGACCTCGCTGCGCGCCGTCGCGCCAGCTACGTCGACCTTTCGTCGGACGCGAACCTGGCCGACCTGATGTTCAACGAGCTCCGCCGCCGGCGCGTCCTCGGGTAGCCGACGTGCCGTTCACGACGCCGCTCGCGCTGCTCGGCCTGCTGTTCATCCCGGCGGTCATCGCGATGTACCTCCTGAAGCTACGTCGCGACGAGACTGTCGTGCCGTCCACCCTGCTGTGGAGTCGCCTCGTGGCGGACGTGGAGGCCAACGCCCCGTGGCAGAAGCTGCGGCGGAGCCTCCTCCTGCTGCTGCAGCTGCTTCTCGTGGCGATCCTCGCGATCCTCGCCGCACGTCCGTTCCTGGAGCGTCCGGCGGGTCTGGCACGCGACGTCGTCCTCGTCATCGACACCTCCGCGAGCATGGCCGCCACCGACGTCGCGCCGAACCGGCTGGAGGCGGCCAAGCAGGCTGCCCTCGATGCGCTTCGGGACCTGCCGACCGGCGGGCTGGTCAGCGTCGTCGCGGCGGACCGCAGTGCCCGCATCGTCGTCAACGAAACCTCCGACCTCGGACGTGTCCGACAGGCACTCGACGGCATCGAGGTGACCAGCACCCGGGGCGATCTTGGCGACGCTCTCGAACTCGCCGGCAAGCTCGCAGCCCGGGCCGGCAGCGCTCAGATCCTTGTCGCCACCGATGGCGCCGTGGCCACCCCGCCGACGTCGAAGGTCGATGCCCGGATCACCGTGCTGCCGGTCGGCCGGGAGCGCCGGAACCAGGCCATCGTGGCGCTGGCGGTCCGGAGCGCACCCTCGGCCGTCAACCGCTCGGTGTTCGTCAGCGTCGCCAACCTGGACCTCGAGCGTGCGAGTCGCCGCCTCGAGGTGTGGGGCGACGGCCACCTGATCGAAGCCCGCGACGTGAGCCTCGACCCGCAGGCACGCTCCGACGTGGTCATCGACGACGTCCCGCGCGATGTCGGCAGCCTCGAGCTCCGGCTGGTCGGATCGGACCCGACGTCGACCGCGGCGCCCGACCTCCTGGCGGTCGACGACCACGCCTGGGCGATCATCCCGCCCGACCGGACGCGCCTGATCCTCCTCGTCGGGCCCGGCGACCCGTATCTCGAGACCGCGCTGAGCTACCTGCCCAACGTCGAGCTGTTCGGCGTGAAGTCGGACGAATACGGCTCCGCGACCGAGCGCAAGGACGGCCGGCCGTGGGACCTCGTCATCTTCGAGGGGGAGCTTCCGGCCGACCTGCCCCCCTCACCGATCCTGGCCATCGCCCCCGGTGCCACCAGTCCATTGGGCGCGGTCAGCGGGTCGCTCAAGGATCCGGGGATCGGGTCGCTCGATCCGGACGAGCCGATCCTGCGCTATGTCGACCTGTCGACGACGCATATCGCCGCGGCCGACAAGCTGACACTCCCCGACTGGGCCCGGACGATCATCCCCGGCCCCGGCGGGTCGCCGCTGCTCTATGCCGGGTCGCGGGCAGGTCTTCCGACCGCGGTCCTGGCGTTCGAACCACGGCGATCCGACCTGCCGCTCCAGGTCGCCTTCCCGATCCTGCTGGCGAACCTGACCGGGGAGCTGCTCGGGGGCTCGGCCGCGCCGACCGAGGCGATCGAGCCGGGAACGCCGGTCAACCTGGCGATCCCCGTCGGGGCGACGCGGCTGTCCGTGACGAGGCCCGATGGTTCGGTCACGGAGCTCGTCCCAGGCACGGAGGCCGCCACCAGCGTGGGCTTCACGGCGACCGACATTCCGGGGATCTACACCGTGACCCCGCAGCGCCCGGCGAACCCGTCGGCGGCCCCTTCGGCGCCGTCGAGCGCCCCTTCCACCCTCGCCCCGCCCGGGTCGGGCGCACTAGCGCTGGTCGACCCGTTCGCCCCGGTCCGCTTCGCGGTGGACCTGTTCGATGTCGATGAATCGACGATCGCGCCCGGTTCGGCCGCTACGATCGAGGCCCTCGGGCGCGGCCCTTCGGCGTCGGGCGAACCGGGGACTGCGACCGGTGCCGCGTCGACGGATCGCCCGACGACGCGTGACGAGCTGTGGGTCGCGATCGTCCTGCTGGTCCTCGTCGCCCTCTGTGTCGAGTGGGCGGTCTACCACCGCGACACCCTCATCCGGCTGCGCCGTGGCCTCGCCACCCGGTTCGGCCGGGGCGCCCCGGACGGGAGCGCCTGATGGGCTTCGCCTTCGACGCGCCCCTTGCCCTGCTCCTGCTCGTGCCGGCCCTGCTGCTCACGGTCGGTCTCCATCTCGGTGCGCGGCGTCGGATCGGGTCCGGGCGCCGACGAGCCGCCCTCCTGGTCCGGACCTTCCTGCTGGCAGGCCTCGTCTTCGCCCTCGCCGGCTTCCAACTGGTCCTCCCCGTGGATCGGCTGGCGACGGTCTTCGTGGTCGACCTCTCCGATTCGGTCGGCAACGCGGGGCGTGAGGACGCCCTCGCCTTCCTTCGCGAGACCCTCAAGGAGCGTCCGGCCGGCGATGTGGCCGGGATCGTCGCGTTCGGGAAGGAGGCCCTCGTGGAGCGGCTGCCCTCCGACCTGTCCGAGATCGATCGGCTGGCATCCACCCCGGTCAAGTCGGCCACCGACATCGGTGCGGCGCTTCGCCTGGCGACCGCCCTCTTCCCCGACGATGCCCAGAAACGGATCGTGCTGCTGTCCGACGGCAACGACACGACCGGCGGCGGTCAGGCCGAGGCGGCCCTCGCGGCGTCGCGCGGCGTCCGCATCGAGACGCGCCGGATCGGTCCGGGTGACGTCCACGAGGTCCTGATCGAGCGGCTGACCGCCCCGTCGACGGCTCGCCTCGGGGAATCCGTGCCGGTCGTCGCCGAGATCCGCTCGGATGTCGCCCAGACGGCCACCGTCCGCCTCTTCGTGGACGGGACTCTGGCGGCCACCCAACCCGTCGAGCTGGCGGCCGGGACGACCCGGGTCAGCTTCGACGTCAAACCGACCGAATCGGGCCTCCATACCTTCCGCGCGGTCGTCGAGGCCGCCCTCGACACCTTCGGCGAGAACGACCGTGCCGACGCCGACACCATCGTCAAGGGCGAGCCGCGCACGCTCGTCGTTGCCGGCAACGACACCGTGGCGACCGAACTGGTCGCCGCGCTCAGGAACCAGCGCCAGCAGGTCGACACGATCATCCCCGAGGCGCTGCCGGCCGAGCTGACGGGCCTGGCCGACTACGACAGCGTGGTCCTCGTCGACGTCTCGCGACTGCGCCTGTCCGATCGACAGCTGGCCGCGCTCCAGGTCTATGTTCGCGAGCTCGGCAAGGGCCTGGTGATGGTCGGCGGGCCGAAGAGTTACGGCGCGGGCGGCTACACGAAGACGCCGCTCGAGGAGACCCTGCCGGTCGACATGGGGGTGCGCGACCGCCAGAAGCAGCCCGATATCGCCCTCGTCGTGGTGATCGACCAGTCGGGCTCGATGGCGGCTTGCCACTGCAACACGTTCAACGGCGGGAACGGCGGGATGGGCAACGGGATCGGCGGGGTCCAGAAGGTCGATATCGGCAAGGAGGCCATCCTCCGAGCCGCCGCGGCGCTGACCGAGCGCGACGAGTTGGGCGTCGTCAGCTTCAACGAGACGGCGCACTGGGTGGTCCGAACCCAGCCACTGGGCGGCGTGGCGGACCTCCAGGGCCAGATCGCCGGGATCCGGGCCGACGGGCAGACGAACATCTTCGCCGGGCTCGACCAGGCCGTGACCTCGCTGGAAAGCGCGACCGCCACCCGTCGCCACATCATCCTGCTGACCGACGGCTGGTCGTCGTCCGGCCAGTACGACGCGATCATCGCCAAGATGAAGGCGGCCGGGATCACCCTTTCGACCGTCGGCGCCGGGGGCGGCTCCAACCCGTTCCTCGAGAACCTCGCCAAGCAGGGCGGCGGCCGGTTCTACGACGCCGCAAACCCCTCGAGCATCCCCGACATCTTCCTCAAGGAGACCCAGCAGGTCTCCGGCCAGCAGATCGTCGAGGAGCCCTTCTTCCCGATCCAGACCTCGAGCTCGCCGATCCTCCGCGGTCTGGATTCCGGGCTCCCGCAGCTCCGCGGCTACAACGGGACGACGCTCAAGGCAGCGGCCCAGGGGGTGCTGGTGACGGCGCGTGACGACCCGCTCCTCGCCCAATGGCAGTACGGCCTGGGTCGGTCCGTCGCGTGGACCTCTGACTCGACCGGACGCTGGGCGAAGGACTGGGTCGGCTGGAGTGGCTTCAACCGGTTCTTCAGCCAGCTCGTCAGCTGGACCTTCCCGGGCGAGGAGACCGGCGGGATCGAGGTGACCTTCCAGACGACCGGGAGCGAGACGACCCTGCACGTCGAGAGCGTCGAATCGGACGGCTCGCCGCGCGACTTCTACTCGACCACGGCGAACGTCGTCGGGCCGGATGTCGAGCCACGGACCGTCGGGCTGGTGCAGATCGCGCCGGGTGTCTACGAGGCGCCGCTCGGCGAGATCGATCCGGGCGCGTACGCGGTGCGGATCAACCAGACGCGACCGGGGTCGTCGCCCCTGGGCCGAACGGTCGGGTTGGTGGCACCGACCGCCGCGGAGTACCGACAGCTCGGGGCGAACGAGGCCTTCCTGGCGTCGCTCCGTTCGGCGACCGGTGGCGCGGTCGTGGTCACTGCCCTCGACCCCTGGGTCCATGACCTGACGGCGATCGACCGGTTCACCCCACTCTGGCCGCTCCTGCTCGTGCTCGCGCTACTCCTCTGGCCGCTCGATATCGCGCTGCGGCGGATGTCGCTGGGCCGGCGGGAGCTGGCGGCCGCCCGCGGCTGGGTCGCCGGGATCGGTCGACGACGCCGGGTCGCGGCTCCGCGAACCGCGATGTCGGCAGGGATGCTCGCGGCCAGCGGGCGGGCTAGATCGGCCGAGACGCGTGGCGCGATGCGTGCCGCGGCGGCGCCGTCCGAACCGCCCGACGAACCGGCCACACCGGCGACGGCGGCGACGCCTGTTGCCACCGACGCGGCGCCGACGGCGCCACCTGCCGATCCCGAGCCGTCTGACACCATCTCCCGGTTGCGCGACGCGAAGCGGCGCGCCCGCGAGCGCTGATCGAGTCAGTCCCGCCGATAGACCGAGCCGGGCTCGAGCTCCTCGATGACCAGGTCGCCACCGTCGTCCGTCGAGACCGCGATCGACGGGACGCTCCGGACCCGGCGCGTCCCACGGAGCGAGCTCAGCAGCACGGCGACCAGGATCGCCACCGCCGCGATGGCCGGCCAGGGGAAGCCACGCAGGTCGATGCCGCCCATCACCGTGATCGACGCCGGCGTGCGGTTGCCGGATGGGTCGACGGCCACCGCCTCGAGGGTCTGCGGCCACGGGGCCAG
Organism: uncultured Chloroflexia bacterium; assembly: GCA_963746865.1. Classification (GTDB taxonomy): domain Bacteria; phylum Chloroflexota; class Limnocylindria; order Limnocylindrales; family CSP1-4; genus SPCO01. Next base: position 264,429 of record CAVVDB010000003.1, on the reverse strand, counting down.
TCGGGTGGTCAGCTCGAACGCGCCGGTCGGATCGGCGACGACCGGGGGACCGTCGCCCAGCCGGACCGTCGCGCCGGGCTCGGATGTCCCGGTGATCGTCGCCTCGAACGGCCACGGCGGGCTCAGCAACGGCGCCTCGTCAAGGGTGAGCAGCGGTGCCGTCGTGTCAAAGACGACCGTCGCTCGGGTGACCGCAGATGGCTCGCCGCGCTCGTCGAGCACGACCGCAGCGACGACCCACCGCTGCGGCTCATCACCGAACGTCGAACCCGCATCGTCGACGAGGTTGACCGCGGTCACCCCGGCAGCGGGGAGCCGGCGACTGTGGACGAACTCGTTCTCGGTCGACTCACGCGTCAGGAAGTCGTCCGTCGTCATGCCGCCATCGATCGACGCGTCCGACGAGCGGAGCGGGCTGACGCGCAACAGCAGCCGGGCTTCAGCGGACCCTCGCAGGTCGAGCGATCCATCCTTGTCCGTCAGCGATCCGAACTCGGGCGCGAGGGTCGACGGGTCCCGGGCGGCCAGAGGAAGTCCCACTTCCGCCAGGAAGAACGGCGGAGACCATCCCTCTCGCCACGATCCGGGCGAGATCTCGCTCGGCGTGGGTGGATATGGACCCTCGGAGGATAGATACCAGTCGATTCCTTCCGCCACGAGGAGTCGCGGGTCCGCCGTCGTCCCGACCAGGCCCAACGGCCTCGAGTTCAACCAGGCCGGCCCGGGCGTGAACGGACCCGTCCCGAGGCAATCGGCGATGACGGCTGGGAGGAGCAATTCGGGGCAGCCGTCGTGGTCGAGATCGATGCTCGCCACGTTCGCTGGACCCAAGTAGCCTGCCTCGACCCGCAGCCGCGCCATGCTGAACAGCCATGTCTCGGGTAACAGGTCCGGGAGGCTCGTCGGCGTCCCCGTACCTGCGACGAGCGACCGACCCACGCGTTGGATCCGCGCCGACCAGAACGTTGGATCCGGCCCATCCAGCCAGGTCACGACCCCGCTAGGGGCGCCGGTCGAGCCAGCTTGCACGGCCAGTGGCTGGACTTCGCCGAAATCGATCGTCAGCCGCTTCCATCCGTCGGACGGGTCGATGATGGCGATCTCCGAGAAACCGCGGACGACGGCCTCGTCTCGCCCGTCGCCGTCCACGTCGACGACTCGCGGAGCGCTGGGCATGATCGCCGATGACTCAGGGACCGAGGACGGCATGTCGACGATGACCGCCCCATCCGTCAGGCGGATCGCGACGAGATGATGGGGCTCGGAACCTTCGGCCGTAGCCGGTCCGCACGTGTCGTACAGGTGGGCAAGCATGTCGTCCCCGGGGCGCCCGTCGAACTTCCCGAATGCGGCTCCCGCGACACGGGCCGACACACCGGCCGCGAGGTTCAACAGGTGATCGGATCGCTGCCATCCGGCGTCGTCCCGCCCGAGGACGTGGATCGTCGTCGCGACGCATCGGCCGTTCTCGTCGCCGTCGGTAAAGGTCGAGACGATGAGATCATGCACGCCGTCGCCGTCCACATCGGCCGCCCCTGCGTTCGCCACGTTGCCTTCGATGACCACCGGACCATCGATCGTGAACGCGCTCCGACCCTGACCCGGGTCCACGGTCAACGGCACGACGACGACCGCCGGGACGTTCTGTGACGTGGTCAGGATCGCGAACCGGCCGTTGTCGAGCTCGACGAACCACGGCTGCGTGCCTTCATCGAACGGCTGGGCGATCGGCACGGTCGCCTCGGCCACCTGCGACCACCCGACGGCATCGCGTCGGAGCAACGCGACGTGTGCGTTGCCGACGGTCACCTCGTTCACATCCAGGGTGAGCACGTCGGGCGACGACCCGTCCCCTCGAGAGACGAACGCGACATCGACGAACGGCCCTGCCAACAGGTCCTCGTCCACGGCGGCGACCGGGTTTGCCGTGGCGGCGCCGGTTGCGGCCGCGACCAGGCAGAGGCCGATCGCGAGAAGTCGCCGGGGACGGGTTCGGCGAGCTGCCATCGCGGGAAATGTACCCCGACGGCGTCTCGCATCCGATCAGTCCCGCCGATAGACCGAGCCTGGCTCGAGCTCCTCGATGACCAGGTCGCCACCGTCGTCCGTCGAGACCGCGGTCGACGGGACGCTCCGGACCCGGCGCGTCCCACGGAGCGAGCTCAGCAGCACGGCGACCAGGATCGCCACCGCCGCGATGGCCGGCCAGGGGAACCCACGCAGGTCGATGCCGCCCATCACCGTGATCGACGCCGGCGTGCGGTTGCCGGATGGGTCGACGGCCACCGCCTCGAGGGTCTGCGGCCACGGGGCCAGTCGGGTGGTCAGCTCGAACGCGCCGGTCGGATCGGCGACGACCGGGGGACCGTCGCCCAGCCGGACCGTCGCGCCGGGCTCGGATGTCCCGGTGATCGTCGCCTCGAACGGCCACGGCGGGCTGAGCAACGGCGCCTCGTCAAGGGTGAGCAGCGGTGCCGTCGTGTCAAAGACGACCGTCGTTCGGGTGACCGCAGATGGCTCGCCGCGCGCATCGAGAGCCACGGCGGACACGGACCAGCGATCTGCCCTGCCGCCCGCAGCCGACGACGCCTCGGAGCTGATCGCGAACGGAATCCTCGACATCGCCGATCCCGACCCGACACTGCCGGACGCCGGGAACTGACGAACGACGACAAATTCGTATTCGGTCTGATTGCCGTACAGGAACTCGTCCAGCCGCCGTGGACCCTCGACCGCCGTGTCATTCGCCTCCAGCGGCTTCACGCGAAGCAGAAGCCGCGTCGCCGCCGGAGCGTCTAGATCGATCGACCCGAACGCGTCGGTCAGTGGGTCGATGACCGGCAGCCCGACGGGGTGGGCCGCGACGTCGAGTGGCAGTGCCACCTCGGCGATGAAGAACGGCTGGACCCAGCCGCCTCGCCACGTTCCGGTTGCGGCCGCGCTCGGGATCGGCGGGGTCGGGAGCTCCCCGTACGGGTACCACTCGAGACCCTCTGCTACCAGGAGACGCGGGCCGTCAGGCGTCTCGATCACGTCCAGCGGCTGTGCATTCAGCCACGCGGGCCCAGGCCGGACCGCGCCAGTGCCGAGACAGTCGGCCGTCGCCGTCGGAAGGATCAGCTCCGGACAGCCATCGCGGTCCAGGTCGATCACGGCTCCGCTCGTAGGCCCGCCGAACCTGCCGTTGATCAGCGGCCAGTCGGGCGCCGTGCCGATGTAGTCGGGTGGCAGGTCCGGGTAGGGCGCCGAGGCCGTCCCGACGGTCACCAGCGCGCCCGCAACCCGCTCGATCCGGGTGGACCAGACCGACGCACCAGGCCCGGACACCGGGGAGACCCATGTCACGATCGCCGGCCGCGAACCTGCAGAACCACCGCGCGCCGTCAGGGGTGGCGTCATGCGGACTCCGATCTCCAGGCGCCCCCAATGGTTCGTGGGATCGACCAGCGCGAAGCCCGACGGGCTCCTGACGACGGCCTCGTCTCGCCCATCGCCGTCGACATCGACGACCAGCGGCGAGCTCGCGACGATCAGCGGCCAGTCCTCCTCGCGCGACGGCATGTCCTCGATGATCGACCCATCGGCGAGGCGGACCGCAACGAGGTGATGAGGTTCGACGCCATCGTCCGATGCCCGACAGGTGTCGTACGCGTGGACGAGCATGTCGGCGCCCGGTCGACCGTCGAACTCGCCGAATGCCGGGCCATCAAGGCGAACGCTCGTGACGCCGCTGAGCTTGTCGGCGAGCCGCGTCAGCTGGAGCTCGGACCCATCCCGGCGGTAGATGTTGATCGAGCTGTCTGCGCATCGGCCGTTCTCGTCGCCATCGATCCACCGCGAGAGGATCAGTTCCTTGGTCCCATCACCGTCGACGTCCGCCGCGCCCGATCCGAACAGGTTGCCCTCGAAGTTCGAAGGTGTGCCGATCGAGAACGTCGGCACGACGGGGCGCTCATCGACCGTCACCGGCACGATGATCGCACCTGGTTCGTTCTGCGACGTCGCCAGGATCACGAACCGGCCGTCGCCGAGCTCGACGATCCACGGGATGTTGGCTCGCTCGAACGAACGGGCGATCGAGATGGACCACTCGGCTACGGTGGACCAACCAGCCGCATCGCGGCGATGGAGTGCCAGCGTCGCCACCTCGAGATCGAAGCCCTCCGCATCCAGCGTGAGCAGGTCGGCCGGCAACCCGGCGTCGCGAGGGACGAAGGCGACATCGACGATCGGCCGGCCAAGCAGGTCGTCGTCCGCGGCGGCGACCGAGGTGGTCGGGACGAGGACGGCTGCCGCTGCGACCAGCCAGAGGCCGACGGGGATGAGGCGCCACGGGCTGGATCGACGAGCGGGCATCGCGGGAAATGTACCCCCACGGCGTCTCGCGTCCAGCGATGGTAGCCTCGGGCTCCATGTCCCCTGCCCGCTCCCTGGCCGTCTGTCTCATCGCGCTCCTCGTGGCGGCCTGTGGCGTCGTATCGACCACCCCACCGTCGCCGACCCCGGCCGACTTCCCGGGGATCGCCATCGAACTGGCAAAGCGCGGGCTCGTCGTGTCGGACGTGATCGCCGGCGACGCCGGCTGTGCGGACCACGTGCTCGCCCCGACCGCCATCTCGTTCCTGGCGTCGGGTCTCGACCAGGCGACGCCGGTCAGGATCCGTCTCTACGTCTTCCGGAACCGGGCGACGTTCGACCGGCTGCGGGGCACGGTCGACAATTGCGCCCGCTCGTTCGTCACGGACCCGTCGACCTACGAATCGGTCGCCCAGTCGCCGTTCGTGCTGGCCGGCCAAGGCCCGTGGGGTGCGACCTTCGAGGCGAAGGTCCGCGAGGGGCTGGAGGTCGCGGCCGGGACCGGGAACTGACCGCGTTCAGACGACCCGCAGGTCGAGGATCCGCCGGGCGATGACGAGCCGCTGGACCTGGCTCGTTCCCTCGCCGATCTCGGTCAGCTTGGCGTCGCGCAGGTAGCGCTCGACCGGGTACTCGGTGACGTAGCCGTACCCGCCGTGGACCTGGATGGCGTTGTTCGTGACGCGCGAACTCACCTCCGAGGCGAACAGCTTGGCCTGCGCCGCGACGAGCCCGAAATCGCGACCCCGGTCCTTGAGCCAGGCGGCGCGCCAGACGAGGCCGCGCGCCGCCTCGATCTCGGTGGCCATGTCGGCGATCATGAATGCGACGCCCTGGAAGCTGCCGATCGGGCGGCCGAACTGCTCGCGCGTCTGCGCGTACGGGATGGAGGCGTCGAGCGCCCCCTGGGCGATCCCGACCGCCAAAGCGCCGATCGAGATGCGCCCGCCGTCCAGGATCCGCAGGAAGGTCCGGAACCCGCCGCCGCGCTCGCCGAGCAGGTTGGCGGCCGGGATGCGAGCGCCGTCGAAGTGCAATTCACCGGTGGCCGAGGCGTGCAGACCCAGCTTCTCCTCCAGGCGACCGACACTGAAGCCCGGCGTGTCGGCCGGGACGATGAACGCGCTGATCTCGGCATTGCCGTCGTCGCGCGTCCCCGTCCGCGCGGTGATGATGTAGGTCCCCGCCTGGCCGGCGTTTGTGATGAACCGCTTCCCGCCGTCGAGGACCCACGACCCGCCATCGGGGCCGTCCTCGTGGCGGGCGGTGGTCCGCGTGCCGCCCGAGTCGCTCCCGGCGCCGGGTTCGGTCAAGCCGTATGCACCGATGACCTCTCCACGCGCCATCGGCACGAGGTAGCGCTCCTGCTGCTCGGGCGTCCCGGCCAGGTGTAGCGGCCCGCACCCGAGGCTCGTGTGGGCGGCGACGATCAGCCCGAGCGACCCCCACACGCGACCGATCTCCTCGATCGCGATCGCGTAGGCGAGCGTGTCCAGGCCGGCCCCGCCCTCGTCCTCGGGGATCGGGATGCCGAGCCAGCCGAGCGCCCCGATCCGCCGCACGATGTCGATCGGAAAGCGGCGTTCGCGTTCATGCTGGTCGATGACCGGTGCGACCTCGGTGAGCATGAAATCGCGGATCGTGTCGCGCAGGAGGAGATGCTCCGGCGAGAGGTCGAGGTCCATCGCCGCGAGCGTACCACCGGGGAAAGCGGGCGGCCGATGCCGGTGCTAGCCTGTCCGCATGCCCGACTCGACGCTCACGTCCGAGGCCGTCGCCACGCCCATGGTGCCGCGTGGTCGACCGTCCGGCGGACCGTCGAACCTCCGACGCGAACTCCTGCTCCGACTCCGGCTTGACGGCCCGAGCTCGCCGGATCAGCTCGCCGAGCGCCTCGGGGCCAGCCGGACCGGCGTCCTCCAGCAGCTTCGGGCGCTCGAGGCCGCGCTCCTCGTCAGCCGCCAGACGGTCCGCCACGGGGTCGGCCGGCCGCGTCACCTGTACGACGTCACGGCCGATGCCCAGGACCTCTTCCCGTCGAACTACGACGGGCTGGCGTCAGGCCTGCTGGCCGCGATCGAGGCCGTCGGCGGAGACGACCTGCTCGACCAGGTCTTTGCTGCCCGACGGCGCCAGCTCGGAGACAGGGTCAGGGGCCACATGGCGGACGGCGTCGGACTGGATGCGCCGCTCCTCGACCGGGTCCGCGAACTGGCGGTGGTCCAGGCCGACCAGGGCTACCTGGCGGATACGACGATCAGCGCCGACGGGACGATCCGCCTGCGCGAACACAACTGCGCCATCTACCACATCGCCGAGGGCTCGCCGGCGGCCTGCCAGGCCGAACTCGAACTCTTCACCGAGATCCTCGGCGCCGATGTCGTCCGCGAGCAGCACATCGCGTCCGGGGACAGGTGCTGCACGTATCGGATCGCCGAACGAAGCGACTGAGCTAGGCCTCTTCGCGTTCGACGGCGACGCGGGTCGCCGGCTCCAGGCGAGGTGCCGGGACGTCCGAGACGTTCGGGACGAACGACGCTGCCAGCGACGTCGCGGCGGCGATCTCCTGGTCGGCCACCGACAGGATCCCGAGGCGCCCGAGTTGCGCCAGCTCGTCGCGGATATAGGTCTTGAGCATCTCCGGACCGTCCGTGTTGATGGTGAAGCGGACCTCGTTGCGTCGGAAGGTGTCGAAGATCCAGCGGAACTCATCCCAGCCCGAAACGACCCGGGTGTTGAGGTTCGAGGTCGGGCAGATCTCGAGGACGATCCCGCGCTCGCGGATCATGGTCATCGCCCGCGGGTCGTAGGCGGCCTTGACGCCGTGGCCGATCCGGTCCGGCTCGAGCAACTCGACGACCCGGGCGACCTCGTCGATCGGCCCCGATTCGCCGGTGTGGACCGTGATCCCAAGACCGAACTGGCGGGCGCGCCGGAAGAGCCGGCGGTAGTCGGCCACGCGGAACGTCGCCGATTCGGGGCCGGCGATGTCGACCCCGACGACGCCACGGTCGCGCCAGCCGATCGCCTTCTCGACGATGATCTCGTTGAGCTCGTAGGGAAAGGCGCGGTCAAGGCAGAAGATGAGCCCGGGCTTGATCGGGTACTCCAGGGTCGCCCGGTCCATCCCGCGGACGGCGGCCGCGATGATGTGGTCGAGGTCCTGCTCGCCGCCGCGGTTCCGCTTCATCGGGTTGAAGCGGAGCTCCATGGTCGTGACGTTGTTCTTGCGGTAGGCGCCGCCGACGACCTCGTAGACAGAGCGCTCCACGGCCAGCGGCGAGCTCTGGATCAGCTCCGTCCAGTGGAAGAGCTGGAGATAGCCGTCGAACGACCGGTTCCGCCGCGCCGAGACCGTGATCATGTCGCGGAACTCCCAGTAGTCCTTGGTCGGGAGCTTGATCCCCTGGGAGTGGGCGATCCCCCACATGATCGCCGGGGTGACGGCGCCGCCGAGATGGCAATGGAGCTCGGCCAGCGGGACCTTCCGGGAGAGCGGTCGGGTCATGTGCTTCAGCCGGCCAGCGGGACGACGCGGCCGTCGGCGTCGATGGTGGCCTGGCGGCGCGCGCGCGCAGCTCGGCGCCCGGGACCTGGTCCCGCGCGTGATAGCTGGAGCGGACGAGCGGCGCCGACTCGACATGGAGGAACCCGAGCGCGAGCGCCTCGACCTTCATCTCGGCGAACTCATCGGGGTGGTAGTAGCGCTCGAGCGGCAGGTGCTGGAGCGACGGCCGCAGGTATTGGCCGACCGTCAGGATGTCGACATCGACCTCGCGGAGCGCCTCGAACGCCTCGGTCAATTCGGGGCGGGTCTCGCCGAGCCCGACCATCAGCGAACTCTTGGTGTGGGCCGGATAGCCGATCTCCTGGGCCATCTCCTTGGCCCGCCGCAGGACGTACAGGCTGCGGTCCCAGCGGGCGCGCTTGCGGACCGGCTTCTGGAGGCGGCGCACGGTCTCGAGGTTGTGGTTGAGGATGTCCGGGCGGGCGTCCATCACCGTTCGCAGCCGATCGTCGGAGCCGTCGAAGTCGGGGATGAGGACTTCGATCCCCATCCCGGGCGAAGTCTGCCGCATCGCGGTGATGGTCTCGGCGAAGATCCGCGAGCCGCCATCGGGCAGGTCGTCGCGGGCGACCGAGGTGACGACCACATGCTCCAGGCCGAGCTGCCCGACCGCTTCGGCGACGCGTCTCGGCTCGTCGTCATCGAACCAGGTCGGCCGGCCGGTCTTGACGGCGCAGAACCCGCAGGCCCTCGTGCACGTGTCGCCGAGGATCATGATCGTGGCCGTCCGCTGGTCCCAGCACTCCCCGATGTTCGGGCAACGGGCCTCCTCGCAGACCGTGTTGAGCGAGAGGCCGCGCAGGATGCCCTTGAGGTCGTGGTAGTTGTCGCCCGACGGCATCCGGGCGCGGATCCAGTCCGGGTGGCGACGAGGGGCGACGGACCCGTCCGCGGCGGGCAGACCGGCCGCCCCGCCACCGAGCGCGATCGGCAGGTCGGGCCGGGCGTGCGGACCGTGGCCACCGTCCGGGGTCGGGTCGAAGATCGGGAGCTCGCGCGCCATGCCCGGAGTGTAGCCTCGTTCAGTCACGGGGGGCCCCCGAAGGTCGCGCGGAGGCCCGCCGCCAGGTCGCGCGGCGCGAACCCGAGCTCGGCGACCGCGCGGGCGGAACTCGCCCAATACGTCACGCCGATCGATGCGCTGACGATCTCGCGCAGGTTGGGCGGCAGATCGAACCGCGCGCCGCCGTTCGGCGCCAGGGCCGCCCCGAAGCGGAGGACGGCATCGGGGATCGTGAGGCGCGGGAGGCGGTGGCCGCCGACCTCGGCGGCGACCTGAAGGGCGTCACGCACACGGGTGGTCGGTCCGGACAGGACGTAGCTCAGTCCGATCGTGCCACGATCGAGGGCGGCCACGATCCCGTCGGCGAGATCGTCGACATGGACCCAGCCAAGCCCGATCCCACCGAGCCCGACGAACCGAAGGCGGCCGGCGTGGGCGAGGCGAAGCTGCTCGCCGAGGGCGGTGCGATCGCCCGGCCCATAGACCTGGCTCGGCTGGACGATGACGATCGGGGCGCCTGCTGAGATCCGCGCCTCGGCTGCGACATGAGCCGCATATTTCGACTCGTCGTAGTAACTGACGAAGCCATCGCCGAGGTCGCGCCTGTACGTCTCGTCGACGACCCGACCGTGCGTGTTCCCGAAGATCCCGACCGTCGAGACGTATACGGCCCGGCGGATCCCCGCGGCGACCGCCGCGTCGAGGACGCGCTCCGTGGTGCCGACGTTCGCTTCGTGCATCGCCGGCCGCTCGGATGCGGCGATCCCGACCCGATACGACCCGGCTAGGTGCAGCGCAGCGTCGCAGCCCGCCATGGATGCCTCGATGGCGGTGGCGTCTGACAGATCGCCGCGTACGAGCACGACGCCGAGCTCCCGCAGGGCACCCGCCCGATCCGGATCGCGGACGACTGCGACGACGTCATCGCCGCGTCCGCGGAGCCGCCTGATCGTCGCACCTCCGACGAAGCCGGCCCCTCCCGTCACGAAGACTCGGCTGGTCATCGCCGGATCGGCGTGGGCCGGGTCAGTAGACCGGGGTTTCGGGGCCGATCCCCTCGAGCCATGTCTTGATCGTCCGCAGGAACGCGGCGGCATTGGCCCCGTCGTTCGCACGGTGATCGATCGCCAGGACCATGTTCATGATCGGCCGGATCGCGATCACGTCGCCCTCCGGTGTCTCGCGCACGACCGGCCGCTTGGTGATCGCCTCCATCGTGAGGATGGCGACCTCGGGCACATTGATGATCGGCATCGTCAGGTTCGATCCGAACCAGCCGGTGTTATCGATGGTGAACGTGCTGCCGCCGAAGTCGTCGAGCTTGAGCTTGCCCGCGCGAGCCCGCCCGGCGACCTCGGCGATGGCGCGATTGAGCCCGCTGATCGAGAGCTGGTCCACGTCGCGGACGACCGGCACCAGGAGGCCGTCGTCGACCGCGACCGCGACCCCCATGTTGATCCGACGCTTGGCCAGCAGCCCGGCCTCGACCCAGTGCGCATTGAAGGTCGGGTGGTGCCGCATGGCGTCGACGACGGCCTTGATGACGAACGGCACGTAGCTGAGCGAGATCCCCTCGCGCGCCTGGTAGTCGCGCTTGGCCGACTCGCGGGCGCGCACGAGCGCGCTTGCGTCGACCTCCATGTGCACGTAGGCGTGCGGGACGGCCAGGGCCCGGGTCATCTGGGCGGCGATCCCCTTGCGCATCTGGGTCATCGGCAGGAGGACTTCGTCGGCGCCGGCCGGGAATTCGATCGGCGTGCCGACGGGCTGGGCGGCCGCGGCGGCCGCGACTGGGATCGCCACGGGTGGTCGAGCGGCCGGACCCGGTGCCTGCGGTGCCCGTGCGGATCGATTCGACGACCTTCAGGACGTCCTCCCGGGTGATCCGGCCGCCGCCACCCGTGCCGTGGACCTGGTCGGCCGACAGGTCGTGCTCGCGCAGGAGCCGGCGGACCGCCGGGGTCATCCGGGCGTCGGGATCGCTGGTCGCCGGCGGGGCGGACGCGGCCGATGCGTCGCCGATGCCGCAGGGGCCAGGTCGCGTGGTCCGCGCTCGTCGCTGCCGGCCGGTCCGACGGCGACCGCTGCGGCCGGTGGTGCGGGTGTCGCTGCCGGCTCGGAGGTGACGACCGGTCCGCTCGGTGCGACGAGGGCGGCATCGCTCGCTCCGTCGTCGCTCGTCTCGATGATGGCGATCTCGGCGTTGTTCGGGACGGTCGCCCCTTCCTCGACGAGGATCTCGCGGAGGGTCCCCTCGAACGGCGACGGCACCTCGGCATTCACCTTGTCGGTGATGACCTCGAGCAGCGGCTCGTACTTGGCGACATGGTCGCCCGGCTGCTTGAGCCATTTCCCGATGGTGCCCTCGGCGACACTCTCGCCAAGCTGGGGCATCGTCACCTTCGCCACGTTCGCACGTCCTCCGCTGGATGCTGAGGTTCGACCTCATCCCGATGTGGCGAGTAGTGTCTCCCATCCAGGCACCCAAGGTCGAGCCGCCCGGACTCGGCTGTGACACACCCGACCCGCTGGACGTCTACGGCGCGTGGGCGATGGCCCGCGTGGGCGCGACGCCACGGAGCGTCGTGCCGGAGGGACTTCTGCATGACGTATCGTCGACTGGCCCTGGCAGCGATCCTCGGTAGCCTGCTCGCAGCGTGCGGCACCAGCGGGGCCCCGTTGCCCTCTGCCACGCCGAGGGCCAACGGGTCGGATGAGACGCTCAGCCCCGTGACCGCGAGCCCGACGCCGGCCCCGACCCCGGCAAGCCCGAGTCCGACCCAGATCCCGACGGCGAGCCCCAAGTCCACTCCGAAGCCCACGCCGGTCCCCGTGCCGCCGAAGCCCTCCGGGGTGAAGTTCGACGAGCAGGCGCGCCTGACCGATGAGGAGGAAGTCGCGGAGATCACCCAGACCATCACGTGGCAAGCGCCACGGGACAAGGGTGTCGAGATCCGCGTCTATGGCGTGACCGAGTGCATCGCCGAACCGGCGAACCCGTCCCCAGATACGGGAGGGCCGTGCCTTCTGGTACACACGCCCTTGCCGGCGTCGGTCCGCACGCTGCTCGCCACCGCGCCGGCGTCCGACGGCGCTGTCAGCTGGCGGTGGACGGAGGATAGCGGTTGCCGTGTCGGCCTGGCGTACGACCCTGACGGGCCTCCATACCACTCGATCGTGCTGGCTGCCTACGATAGGTGGGGCCACTCGATCTTTGCCATCGCCGAGCCCGGCCGTTGGTGGCAGCCGGGTGTGAACGACATCGTCTGCTGAGACCTTCGCGCGGCATCCTGTGTCGGGCTGAGGCGACCTGACACACACGTCATCATTGGCGCCATGTCCGCACGGACCGCATCCATGACCCGCTGGCGACGAGCGATCGGGATCCGGCCCGGCGAGGGTCCGACGATGGCCCTGGTCGCCGCCCTGTTCGCATGCCTGGAGGCCGGGCGTGGATTCGGCGAGATCGGCGCCGACACGCTGGTGGTCAGTCGGTTCGGGGCAGGGTCGCTTCCATACCTGTTCGTCGGCCTAGGCACGATCGGTCTCGTGACCTCGCTCGCCTACGGGGCGGCGCTCGGGCGGTTCGAACGGATCCGCCTGCTGTCCGGCCTCCTCGTCGGGGCGGCGGTGATCCTCCTCGCGGAACGCATCCTGATGGGGACCGGCCATCCGGCGACCGTGCCGCTCGCCTGGTTGACGGTCTACACGGTCGGCGCCTTCGGGGTGACGATCGCGTGGACGATGGCCGGCGCGGTCTTCGATGCACGCCAGGCGAAGCGCCTCTTCCCGCTGTGCACCGGAGCCGCGATCGCCGGCAGCTTCGTCGGCACGCTGGCATCCGGCTCGGTGGCACGGGCCTTTGGTACGGAGACCCTGATCGTCCTCGAAGCGGTGCTCCTGGCCCTGGTCGGCTTGCTCGTCGTCGCCGTGGCGCGGACGACCACGGTCCGGGCGCCGGTCCGGCGGCGCGATCGGTCCGTCATCGCCGACCTCGGGCTCGGGTTCGAGGCCGTCATCCGGTCGCCGCTCATGCGACTGGTCGCCGTCGCGTACGTGCTCCTGGCGATCCTCATGTTCTCGGTCACCTATCCGTTCCTCTTGGCGGCCTCGGACACGTTCCATTCCGAGGCGGAACTGGCGAGCGCCCTCGGCCTGCTCTCGGCCGCGGTGACGGCCACCTCGTTCGTCGTCTCGATCGTCCTCGCCAACCGGGCATATGCGAGGTTCGGGGTGGCCGGTGCCGCCCTGCTGCTCCCGCTCGTCTACCTCGGCGGGTTCACGCTGTGGCTGGTCGCCTTCTCCATCTCGACCGCTGCCCTCTTCCGCTTCACCCAGCAGGTGACGCAGCGCGGCATCTCCAACGCGGCGTGGAGCGCCTTCTACAACGTCGTGCCGCGAGAGCGCCGCGCCCAGGTCCTCGCGTTCAACGATGGGGTCCCGGGGCAGATCGGCACGATCCTGTCAGGCATCCTGCTGCTGGCCGCCGGCTCGCTGTTGGCCCGCGACCAGGTCTTCTGGCTCGGCGCGATCACGGCCCTCATCTGCACCGTGGTCGTCGTCGGAATCCGCCGACGTTATCGCGCGAGCGTCGTCGACAGCCTTCGAGCCGGTGTCGCCGAGCAGGTCCTCGAGGGCGGGCCCGGCCTCCTCGCCCTGACGCGCGACCCTGCGGTCGTCGACATGCTGATCACCGCCCTCGGATCGCCAGAACCCTTGGTCCGCCGGACAGCGGCCAGCTTGCTTGACCATGGGCCGATCGACCGAGCGGGAGCCGCCTTGATCCGGACCGTCGATGATGACGACGATCCGGCCGTTCGCGTCGCCGCGCTCGATGCGCTCGGCACCCTGGGTGGCCCGCCGACCGCGGTCGCCGCGGCCGAGGCCTGCCTGGTCGACGCCGACGCTGACGTTCGGGCCGCGGCGCTCCGGGCATTGGTCGCCATGGTGGACGACCCGGCCGCCGCGCTCTCGGCCGTGGGGGCCGTTGGTGAGCTCGCCGAGGACCCGAGTCCGTCCGTCCGTGCCGCGCTGGCAGCGCTCCTCGCGGCTCGCGGTCCGGATCCACGGGCGACAGAGATCATCGCGAGCCTGCTCCGGGGCGCGGATGCCGCCGAGCGCGTCGCCGGGCTGGAGGCGCTGGGGACGATCGGCGAGCCGATCGACATCGAGGTCGTCCGGTCCTACCTGGCCGAACCGTCACCCGAGGTCCGTGTGGCCGCCCTTCGTGCCCTCGCGGTGGCGCACGACACGGACACGATCGATCCCGACCTGCTCGCCGCCCTCGAAGACGACGACGCCGCCGTCCGAACCGAGGCGGCCCACGCGCTCGCGACGCGGGACAGGGCGCCCGCCGGTCTCGTCGAGGTCCTGTCGAGCGGTTCGGCCCGAGCTCAGGCATCCGCCCTCGTGGCGCTGCGCGGCCACGGTCCCGAGGTGCGCCAACCCGTCGTGGCCTGGACCCATCGTCGGCTCGAGCGAGCGGCCGACCTGCGCTCGGCGCGTCGGGGCATCGCGAGTGTCGTCGCCGAAGGCGACGAGCGCGGGCCGGTCCTGGCATTCCTCACGGCCGTGCTGTCTCGACGCGAGCGCGTCGCGATCGATGACGTGCTCGCCTCGCTCGGCGTCCTCGGCAACCCGGAGGCCGGTGGCGTCATCCGCCGCTCGCTCATCTCGACCGATCCGGAGATCCGGGCCCAGGCGATCGAGGCGCTCGACACGATCGGCGACCGACCCCTGTCCGGCACACTGGTACGGCTACTGGACACCGATGGCGCCGCCCCCACCGATCGGCTTACCACGTTGGCCGGATTGGCCGATGATGGCGACCCGTGGATCGCGCGGTTGGCGCGGCAGCTCATGTCGAGGGGAACGACGATGCCCGATACCTCGAACACGCTCGCCCAGATCGATACCTTGCTGTTCCTTCGCCGTGTCCCGCTGTTCGAAGGCCTCGACCCGGAGGACCTCCAGCGGGTCGCGGCCGTCGCGGTCGAGCATGTCTATCCGGCTGGTGAGGCGCTCGTCCGGGAGGGTGAGTTCGGCGACGACCTGGTGGTCATCGTCGAGGGATCCGTCCGCGTGGTGCGTGCCGAACCCGATGGCTCGGAGCGCCTCATCCGCCGCTACGCGCCCGGCGACCATATCGGTGAGTTGGCCGTCCTGCGCGACGCGCCGCGGGCTGCCACGGTCATCGCCGAGGATGGTCCGGTGCGGGGTCTGGTGATCGGCGGTCAGGGCCTCAAGTCGATCCTTCGCGAGCGACCGGACGCCGCGATGGCGATGCTGGCAACGCTCGCAGAGCGGATCAGCAGGCAGTAACGGAGGTGCGCGCACTGCCGATCGGCACGGTGACGTTCCTGCGGACGGACGTCGAAGGCTCCATGGCGCTCGTACGCGCGCTCGGTCCGGCATGGGACGAGACGAACGCGCGACATCTGACCATCCTGCGCGGCGTCGTGGAACAGCATGGTGGCGTCTGCGTGCGGTCGGAGGGCGATGCCCTGTTCGCGGCATTTCCCGAGGCCGGTGCGGCGGTTCGTGCCGCGATCGCCGGACAGCGCGGCCTCGACGCGTCGTCCTGGCCGCCCGGCGGCCAGATCCGCGTCCGGATGGGGCTGCACACCGGGGAAGCCCATCTGGCCGGCGACGACTACGGTGGGTTCGACGTCAACCGCGCGGCGCGCGTCGCGGCGGTGGGCCACGGCGGTCAGATCGTCGTCTCGGGAACGACCAACGCGCTCATGGCTGCAGACATCGAAGCCGGTTTCTCGATGCGCGACCTGGGGCGTCACGTCCTCAAGGATGTCCCGGTCCCCGAGCACCTGTTCCAGGTCGATGTCCCGGGACGGCGGACGGACTTCCCCCCGTTGCGGATCGCCGAGCGGACGACCGGCAACCTCCCAGAGCGCTTGACCAGCTTCGTCGGCCGGTCCGGGGACCTTGACGAGCTGCGCGGCCTGGTCGAGCGGAGCCGGCTGGTGACCCTGACCGGGCCCGGTGGCATAGGCAAGACGAGCCTTGCCGTGGAACTCGCCCGCGACCGGGCGGCGTCGCTGCCAGATGGCGCCTGGTTCGTCGCCCTCGAGGCCGTCACCGACCCAGCCGACGTCGCGACGGCGATCGCCCGCTCGCTCGGACTGTTCGACGGGGTCGAACGCCCCGCGTCCGCCGCACTTCCCGGGTTCCTCGCCGGGCGTTCGCTGATCCTCGTCCTCGACAACTTCGAGCAGGTGCTCGACGCCGGTGGCGAGATCGGGGCGCTCCTGCGGGTCTCGCCGGGCTCGCGCTTCATCGTCACCAGTCGCTCCCCGCTCCACCTCGCCGGCGAGCAGGAATTCCCGGTCCGACCGTTGGCCCTCGACGACGCGGTCGACAAGGGCGAGGCGCGCGTCGACGCGTCCGTGCGACTGTTCATCGATCGGGCTCGCGCCGTTCGCCCGGGCTGGGAACCAGGGAAGGATGCGCCCGTCGTCGCCGAGGTCTGCCGGTTGCTCGACGGCCTGCCACTCGGGATCGAACTCGCCGCGGCGCGCCTGTCGATCCTGCCGATCGAGGCTATCCGCGACCGCCTCGCCTCCCGCGCACCGCTGCCCGGGACCGGGCCGCGCGATGCGCCGGCCCGACAGCGGACGCTCGAAGGGGCGATCGAGTGGAGCCACGATCTGCTGACGCCCGACGAACGACGCGCACTCCACGCGCTCGGCGTCTTCGAGGGTACCTTCGATGCTCAGCAGGTCGAGCGTGTTATCGGCCCCGACGACGCGGCGGGGGCGGACGCCGTCGACCGGCTGGTGGCGCTCGCCGAGCAGTCGCTCATTTCGCGGGACCTCGCTTCGCTCGGCGCGGACGCCCGACTCGAGGGCAGCGGAATCCGGTTCGGGATGCTCCGGACCGTCCAGGGCTTCGCCGCGGCGCGACTGGCAGCCGACGGGCGCGAGGCCGGGATCCGCGATCGCCACGCACTCGCCTACCTCGAGCTCGTCGAGGCCGCCAAGCCGCACCTCAACTCGGGCCGTCAACCCCCCTGGCTGGACCGGCTGGCCCGCGACGATGCGAACATCCGCGCCGCGATCGGCCGGTCGATCGCGACCGGCCAGGTCGAGATGGGACAGCGGTTCCTGGCCGCCCTCTGGCGCTACTGGTTGCTGCAGGGCCGCCTGGCCGAAGCGTCGCAGTGGGTCGAGGCGGTGTTCGCGATGCCCGGCGTCGATCGACCCACGCGCGACCTGGTCTGGGCCTTGTCGGCGGCCGGCGGGATCGCCTATTGGCGGGCCGACCGGGAGGCCATGGATCGTCTGTACCAGGCCGAGTTCGACGTCGCGACCGCGATCGACGACGCCGCCGGGATCGCCGATGCGTCCTCCAACCTGGCCTCCGCCCGGTTCGTCGGCGGCGACCCGGCCGGGTCGATGGAGTTTGCGCTCGACGCCAGGCGCCGCTTCGCGGCGCTCGGCGACGAGCGAAGCGTCAATCGGATCGATTGGGGCATGGGCAACATCCAAGCCGTGATCGACGGCGCCCCTCCGCCGCCGGCCGTGTCGCTTCGGGTCCTCGCGAGGGCGCAGGAGCTCGATGACGCCCCATACGTGGCCATGGCTCAGAGCAGCCTCGGTTGGTCATCGTGGATGCTCGGGGACCTCGCTTCGGCCGGCCGCTGGACCGTTCGGGCGATGCTCGAGAACTACGCGTTGCGCGATGTCGCGAGTGGCACCGTCGGCCTGCCCATCGGGGCGCTCCTCGCCCTCCTGGTCGGGCGGCCTGTCGACGCGGCGGTGATCCTCGGTGCCTTCGAGAGCCTGTGCCAACGATATGGCGTCAGGCCACCGGTCGGGCTCGCGGCACTGATCGGCAGCGCCGATCCGCTGGAGCGTGTCCGCGAGGCGCTCGATCCGGCCACCTTCGACGAAGCCTTCGCGCGCGGCAGCAGGATGTCGCTCGGGGAGGCGATCGACCTGATCGTCAGGCTGGCGGACGCCATCCCGGCGGCCCCGCCTAGTACGCCGCCAGCGTCCTGATCCCCTCGGCGATCTTGTCGGGGTTGACCATGAACCAATCCTCGAGGACGTGGTTGTACGGGACGCCCGGCACCTCGGGCCCGGCGATCCGGGTCACCGGACCGTCGAGGTAGTCGAACGCCTCCTCGGCCACGATCGCGGCGACCTCCGCGCCGTACCCGCCGAACTTGTTGTCCTCGTAGACGACCAGGCACTTGCCCGTCTTACGGACGGAATCGAGCAGCGTCTCGGTATCGAGCGGTCGAAGCGTCCGAAGGTCGACGACCTCCGCGCTGATGCCGTCCTCGGCCACCCGGTCGGCCGCCTCCAGGGCGTAGTGGGCCATCAGGCCGTAGGCGACGACGGTGACCTGCGACCCGGGATGGGTGATCTTGGCCTTGCCGAGTGGGACCGTGTAGTCGGTGTCGGGTACCTCGCCTCGGACCGATCGGTACATCTTCTTGTGCTCGAAGAAGAGGACCGGGTCCTCGTCGCGGATCGAAGACCGCAACAGTCCGCGCGCGTCGTACGGCGTCGAGGGCACGACCACCTTGAGCCCGGGCACATGGGTGAAGAAGGCCTCGACCGACTGCGAGTGATACAGGGCGCCGTGGACCCCGCCGCCGTAGGGCGCCCGGATGGTCATCGGCACGCCGTAGCCATTGTTCGATCGGTAGCGCATCCGGGCCGCCTCGGACACGATCTGGTTGAAGGCCGGGAAGATGAAGTCGGCGAACTGGATCTCGGCCACGGGGCGGAGGCCGTTGACGGCGGCGCCGATCGACGCGCCGACGATCATCGATTCGGTCAATGGCGTATCGATGACGCGATCCTCGCCGAATTCTGCCCATAACCCGTCCGTCGCCAGGAAGACGCCACCCTTCTTGCCGACATCCTCGCCGAGCACGATGACCGTGTCGTCCCGCCGCATCTCGTCGGCGAGCGTCTCGCGGATGGCGTCGATGAACGTGCGCGTCGCCATCAGTCCGATCCCTCGGCGGGCTCGGCGTAGACGTAGCGCATCGCGGTCGACGGGTCGGGGTCGGGCTCGGCCTCGGCGTACTCGGTCGCATCCTCCACGACGGCGGCGATCTCGGCCATGAGCGGCGTCTCGATCTCGTCGGTCAGGACGCCGGCGTCGACCAACTGGGCTCGGAAGGTCGGCAACGCGTCGTGGTCGCGTTCGGCGGCCAGTTCCTCGGCGGATCGGTATTTCGTCTGCTGGTCGTCCGACGAGTGGGCGGTCAGCCGGGTGACCTTGGCCTCGATCAGCGACGGGCCCTCGCCGGCCCTGGCCCGCGCCACCGCGTCACGGGCGGCCGCATAGCAGGCCAGCACGTCGGACCCGTCGACCACCACCCCCGGGATCCCGTACCCGGACGCCCGGTCGGCGACGTCCTCGACCGAGACCTCCATGGCCGCCGGGACGCTGATCGCGTAGCCGTTGTTCTCGACCACGAAGATGAACGGCAGGCGATGGATGGCCGCGAAGTTGAGGCCCTCATGGACGTCGCCCTGGTTGGACGAGCCCTCGCCCATGCTGGCCATCGCGACCTGGCCGGTCTTTCGGATCTTGGCCGCCAGGGCGATCCCGACCGCGTGGAGGAGCTGGGTGGCCACCGGCGACGAGACCGACACGAGGTTGTGCTCGTGGCTGCCGTAGTGGCCGGGCATCTGCCGCCCGCCCGACGACGGATCGGACGCCGTGGCGTACTGCGCGGTCATGATGTCGCGCGCGCTCATCCCGAAGGTCAGGCAGGTCGCGATCGAGCGGTAGAACGGGGCGATCCAGTCGTGGCCGCGCTGGAACGCCCAGGCGATCCCGACCTGGGCTCCCTCGTGGCCCTGCCCGGAGATCACGAACGGGATGCGGCCGGCACGATTGAGGATCCACATCCGCTCGTCGACGGCACGGGCCAGCGCGACGAGGCGGTACATCTCGATGAGGTCGGCGTCGGCCAGCCCGACGGCGGCCCCCAGGGTCGAGTCACTGCGCCCGGTCACGGCCATCGCTGCAGGTCCGGCCTCCCAGTCACGCCGGGTGTCGCCCGGCCAGCCATCTCCGTCGGTCTAGAAGTTGATGGATCGGCCATCGACGGCCATGGCGGCCTCGCCGACGACCTCGGACAGCGTTGGGTGGGCATGCGTCGCGGCCCCGATCTCCCACGGGGTCGCCTCGAGTTCGAAGCCGAGCGACGCCTCGGCGATCAGGTCGGTCGCGTGCGGCCCGACGATGTGGACGCCAAGGGTGTCGTCGGTCTCAGCATCGGCGATGACCTTGACGAAGCCCTCGTAGTCGCCGCCGATGAGCGCCTTGGCGATCGCCTGGAACGGGACCTTGCCGATCTTGACCTTGAGGCCACGCTCGGCGCACTGCGCCTCGGTCAGCCCGATCGAGGCGATCTCCGGCCGGCAGTAGGTCGCATGCGGCTGCTTCGTGTAATCCATGTCGTGGACGTCCGGATCGCCGGCGATGGTATGGGCCGCGATGATGCCCTCGTGGCCCGCCGTGTGGGCGAGCCACAGGCCGCCGATGACGTCGCCGATGGCATAGACGTGCGGCTCCTTCGTCCGCATCCGGCCGTTGACCTTGATCACGCCGCGATCGGTCTCGGCCTTGGTCGTCTCGAGTCCGATGTTCTCGATGTTGGCGGCTCGGCCGGTGGCGACCAGCATCATCTCGGCCCGCAGCTCGGCCGGTTCCTTGCCATCCGGCCCGACCGACACGCAGATGCCCGCGTCGTCTGTGGTCACGGACGCCGCGTCGAACCGGGCGTTGGTCATCACCGTCATGCCACGCTTGGTGAAGCTCCGCTCGACGAGCTTGCTGACGTCGGCGTCTTCGAGCGGGATGATCTGGGGCAGGTATTCGAGCAGGGTCACCTTGACCCCGACGTCGGCGAACATGCTGGCGAACTCGACCCCGACGGCGCCACCGCCGACGATGACGATGTCGGCCGGGCAGGCGGTCCATCTTGAGCACATCGTCGCTGGTCACGATCCGTCGACCGTCGGGGACGAGGCCCGGCAGCGACTTGACCCGGGAACCCGTGGCGACGATCACATCCGTGGCGTTCAGGATGCGCTCGCCACCAGCCCCCGGAGTCCCGTCCTCTCCGGCCTGCGTGACGTGGATCTTGCCCGGCCCATCCAGCCGCCCGCGCCCGGCCACCCAGGTGACCTTGTTCTTGTCGACCAGCGACTTGAGCCCCGTCCACAGCCGCTTGACGACGGCGTCGCGACGGGCGGCCATCGCCGCGTAGTCGATGACCGGCTCACCCGGCAGGACGATCCCGTAGTCCTTGGCATGGCGGAGGCGGTCCGCGAAGGCGGCTGACTCGAGGAGCGCCTTGGTCGGGATGCACCCGCGGTGGAGGCACGTGCCGCCGATCTTGTCCTCGTCGACCAGGGCCACCTTGAGCCCGAGCTGGGCGGCGCGGAAGGCCGCCGAATAGCCGCCGGTGCCCGCCCCGAGCACGACGAGATCGAAATCGTTGGACGAGCCGACGGCCATGGGTCAGGGTGCCTCGCAGCGCCACGGAGCCGGCGTCGAGGGTCGGCTGGGCAGGTGGGTCATCGCGTCCGATGGTACGCGCGGTGTCGCGGCCCGCGCAACCGAGGGGGGCAGCGCCAGGGGCGCCGGGGGGTGCGCCGGCGCACCGGAAAACCGCGCCACGGGCCCCTCAAGGCGGGAAAAGCACGCACACGCGTGTTTGCGAGGAGGTCTATCCTGTGCCGCACATCCCGCCTCGGGGACGGGCTTTGCGTCGCGCTGGTCTAGGAGGACGGCGCCCGCTGGTCTACCCGTCCCACCTACGCCACCGGTCGTGCCCGTGCCGCGCTGTGTTCCATCCCGGACATCTTGGAGAGGACAGATGCCTGATCGACACACCCGCCGCCCCGCGCTAGCGCTCCTGGCAGCCGCCACCCTGCTCGTCGGGCTCGTCCCGACGGTCACGGCCGCCGACCCGACGAAGTTCACGGCTACCCCGCTGACGCCCTCGAGCCAGTTCACCGGCTTCAAGTCCGCGTCAGCCGACCTCGCCAAGTCCGACCCGGCGCTGGTCGCCCGGACCGACTCGGCGATGGTCAACGTGATGATCAAGTTGGACTACGACGCGAGCGCGTCGTACACCGGCGGACTCAGGGGCCTCGCGGCCACCAGCCCGCGGGTCACCGGCAAGCAGCTGACCGGCAAGTCCGCGGTCGAGACGAAGTACACCTCGCACATCAAGGGCGAGGAATTGGCCTTCATCAAGGCGCTCAAGGCGAAGGTGCCGAGCGCAAGGATCGGCCAGACCTTCCGAACGGTCTACGGTGGCATCTCCGCGCGGATCCCGGCCAAGGATGTCAAGAACGTCCTCAAGATCGAGGGCGCCGTGGCGGTCCAAGCCGACAAGCTCAACCAGCCACTGACCGATTCAAGCCCGGCCTTCATCAAGGCGAATCCGCTCTACCCGGGCCTTGGCGGAACCGCCAACGCAGGCCGCGGGGTCATCTACGGCAACCTCGATACGGGCGTCTGGCCGGAGCATCCGTCGTTCGCCGACCTCGGGAACCTCGGGGCGCCGCCGCCGAAGGCCGACGGCACGCCACGGGTCTGCGACTTCGGCGACAACCCGTTGACCGTCCCGGTCGACCCGTTCGTCTGCCAGCACAAGCTCATCAGCGGCGAACCGTTCATGGACACCTACGACGCCAATATCGGCGGCGAAGTCTATGAAGGCACCGCGCGTGATTCCGACGGCCACGGGACGCACACCTCATCGACCTCGGCCGGCAACATCGTGAACCACGCCGTCGTGCTTGGCACGGACCGGGGCCGGATCCACGGCATCGCCCCCGGCGCCTGGGTCGCCGAGTACAAGGTCTGCGGCCTCGAGGGCTGCTTCGGCTCCGACAGCACGGCCGCCGTAGAGCAGGCCATCCTCGATGGCGTCGACGTCATCAACTACTCGATCTCGGGCGGGTCGGACCCGTTCACGGACCCGACTGAGCTCGCCTTCCTCGATGCCTATGCGGCAGGCGTCTTCGTGGCCGCCTCGGCCGGCAACTCCGGCCCGGCCGCGTCCACCACCGATCACCTCTCGCCATGGGTCACTACCGTCGCGGCGTCGACCCAGAAGCGTCAGTTCGCCTCGACATTGACGGTCAACGGGGCCAGTGGTCCGTTCGTTACCCAGGGCTCCTCGATCACCGGCGGCGCCGGTCCCCTGCCTGTCGTCATGGCGGCCGACGTGCTACCGGACGACGATGCCCTATGCGAGCAGGAGGCAGCGGCGGGTACGCTAACCGGTTTGATCGTGGCATGTCAGCGCGGCAGCAACGCTCGTGTCGACAAGAGTTACAACCTGTTCAAGGGCGGCGCTGCCGGGATGATCCTGTACAACGCCGTGCTCCAGGACACGGAGACGGACAACCATTGGATCCCGACGGTCCACCTGCCGGACGGAGCCGGGTTCCTCGCGTTCATGGCCACCAATGACGATCCGCTCGTCGTCGGCGATGTGACCGGTTCATTCACCGGTGGCGTCTCGCAGAACGGCCAGGGCGACGTCATGGCCGCCTTCTCGTCGCGAGGCCCCGCGGGCCTGTTCATCAAGCCCGACGTGACCGCGCCCGGCGTCCAGATCCTGGCCGGCATGACGCCGACCCCGGACGAGACGCTCCTTGGCCCGCCCGATCAATACTTCCAAGCCATCGCGGGGACCTCCATGTCCTCGCCGCACGTCGCCGGTGCCGCGATCCTGCTGATGGACAAGCATCCGTCGTGGACTCCCGGCCAAGTCAAATCCTCGCTGATGACCACGGCGACCACGAAGGTCGTCAAGGAAGATCTGGTCACACCGGCCGATCCATTCGACTTCGGCGCGGGCCGCATCGTCGTCTCAGACGCGAGCGGTGCCAAGCTGACCTTCGACGAGACCGCTGCGAACTACGCCGCCCTCGCGCGGCGATCCCGCTGACGGCCGTCAACCTGAACGTGCCGTCGATCAATGCGCCGATCATGCCCGGCAAGGTCGTGACCTGGCGGACGGCCAAGAACACGACCCGCTCGAAGGTCGAGTTCAGCATCAAGGGCATCGTTCCGGCGGGCTCGAAGATCAAGATCGAGCCGAGCAAGATCAAGCTCAACCCCGGCCAGTCCAAGTCGTTCAAGGTCACCATCACCAGTGACGCCCCGTTCGGCGAGCAGCAGTTCGGCCAGATCATCCTCAAGGAGAAGGTCAAGAAGCACCACCGGGCCCAGACGCTGCATCTGCCGGTCGCGTTCATCCACCAGCAGGGCGCCGTCGAACTGAGCCAGTCCTGCCTGCCGACCACGGTCCACAAGAACGGCACGACGACCTGTGATGTCGTGGCCACCAACCTCGGCTTCGACCCACAGGTGGTCGACCTCAAGTCGACGACCGACTCGAAGTTCGATATCCAGAGCGCCGTCGGCGCGACCAAGATCGATAACGACACGGCCCGACGTGACAACGTCACACTCGCCGGCGCGACGCCGGGCGTTCCATCGGTCGCTCCGGGTGGCCTGTTCGGCTATGTCCCGCTCGACGCCTTCGGCATCACCCCGGTAGCCGTTGGTGACGAGACCATCGTCAACTTCCCGGTCCCGGCGTACAAGTTCAATGGCGTCACCTACGCGAGCATCGGCATCACGTCCAACGGGTACGCCGTTGCCGGCGGCGGCGTCGGCACTGATGTGAGCTACAGCCCGCCGGCAGGCCCGAGTGGCTCCCCGCCGAACAACGTCATCGCACCGCTGTGGACCGACCTCGACGGCGCTGGAGCTCCAGGAGTCTTTGCCGGCGTGCTGACGGACAGCGTCGACTCCTGGGTCGTCCTCGAATGGCGCCTCAACGTCTGGGGGACGGCCGATCTCCGAACCTTCCAGGTCTGGATCGGCATCAACGGCGCCCAGGACATCACCATGGCCTACGCAGCTGCGCCGACGGACCCCAACGGCCAGGACTTCCTGGTCGGGGCCGAAAACGACATCGGTCAGGGCGACATGGAAGCCGTCCTTCCGACCGGGGACCTTACGGTCACCTCCACCAATCCGACCCCGGGCGAGTCCGTCACGTATCAGCTGACCCTCAAGGCCAAGCAGTACGGGCCCGGACAACTCGTCACGCGCATGAATGCCGACGGAGTCCTTGGCACCACCATCGTCGAGACCGACCTGACGGTCATCCACTGACCGCCTGACACTTCGACGCCTCGCTCCGCGAGGCGGACCGAACCGACGAACGGCCGGCCCGCGAGGGCCGGCCGTTCCACATCCCGGCGTGTCCGACCCGGGCCGCGCCGGTGCTAGACTCGGGCACTCGGGCGGCTCGATCGCCATCGGTCCCCCGACCGCATCGGAGCGTGCCCGGTGGAACCTGCGAACGTGATCCAGACGGCCGCCCTGATGCTCGTGGCCTACCTTGCCGGGTCGATCCCGGTCGGCCTCCTCGTCGCGCGGCTGTCCGGCGGCGTCGACCCGCGGACGATCGGCTCGGGACGGACCGGCGGGACCAATGCCCTCCGCGCGTTCGGGCCCCAGGTGGGCCGTCGTCGTCGTAAGTGGCGACCTCCTCAAGGGCATGCTCCCGGTCCTGCTTGCCCGCTACGTGACCGGTGGCGACCCCTTGGTCGAAGTCCTGTGCGGCGCCGCGGCCGTGGCCGGCGCGATCTGGTCGGTCTTCGCCGGCTTCCGCAGCGGCCGGGGCGTCGCGACCGGGGTCGGGACGATGCTCGTCATCCAGCCGGTGGCGGTCCTGCTGGCGACGCCCGTCTTCGTCGGCGTCATCCTGCTGACCCGCTACGTGTCGCTCGGGTCGCTCCTCGGATCGGCCGCCATGTTCCCGGCGATGCTGCTGGTCCTGCTAGTCGTCCCGGAGACGCCACTCCCGTACGTCATCTACTCCGCGGTCGGGGCGGCCCTCATCTGGATGGCCCACGCCGACAACATCGACCGCCTGCTCCACGGTACGGAGCGCAAGTTCGACCTCGGCCTGCTTGCCGGGAAGCGATCCGGCGGAGGCGGCTGATCCGCCCCGGGCATCGAACGACCCGGGTCGGCTGACGGCCCGGGTCGGGGATCAAACGCTGGTTCGGCGGGTCGTGAGTCGACCCGCACCGAGAGGGCTTGTGAAGGTCTGGTCAGCCGCCGCGCTGGCTGCGGAAGCAGTCGCTGCAGTAGACCGGCTTGCCGCTGGTCGGGCGGAAGGGGACCTGGGCTTCCTTGCCGCAGGACGAGCAGGTCGCCGAGAACATCTCGCGGGGACCGCGATCGCGGGAGCCGTAGCCGCCGCCGCCACCGCCGTACCCGCCGCCGCCGCCGGCCGAGTAGCCGCCGCCGGCGCCGTAGCCACCGTAGGAGCCACCGCCACCGTCAGCGTTGCGGGCAGCCTTGCGGCTGGCGCGACACGACGCGCAGCGACGCGGCTCGGTGAAGCCGCGCTGCGCGTAGAAATCCTGCTCGGACGCGGTGAACACGAACTCCTGCCCGCAGTCCGCGCAGGTGAGGTTCTTGTCGCTGTACACGAAAACGAAACTCCTCTCGGTAGCCAACGCGATCCCGTCGGGTTTCTCGCGTCAGCCGTGAGAGGAGTCCGAGTTGCGTCGTGCTACATATCGGGCCACGGACGCTTCCGTGGCGTTTTCAGGCGGGATGGTACGCGCTTCCCCCACGCTTGCCAATACCTGACTTTCGGGTCGTTCCGAGCGTCAGACGACCGTCAGCGGCGCCACCGCGAAGAGGTGCGAGAACTGCTTGCACCAGACGATCGCACTGGCGAAGTCGGCCGGGTCCGCACCCGCCGGGAGTTCGTAGCCGAACGCGCCGTCGGTGGCCTTCAGGACCCCCAATTCGAGGGCGCCGCGAGCGTAGTCGTCGGCGTCGGGCGATAGGTAGACGTATAGGTCCGGGCCGTTGCGGACGGAGAACGCCTCGAACCGGAGCGTGTAGCGCCCGGGCGCCGTCTCGATGACGG
Organism: uncultured Chloroflexia bacterium; assembly: GCA_963746865.1. Lineage (GTDB taxonomy): Bacteria > Chloroflexota > Limnocylindria > Limnocylindrales > CSP1-4 > SPCO01. The sequence goes on along the minus strand of CAVVDB010000003.1, from coordinate 237,522 downwards.
TCGCCGTCCCACGGCCGAAGTGGAAGTCATCGGTGCCGTGGAAGGTCCCTGACGCGACGTTCCGGGGAGCGAACGGGGTCGCCGAGGGCGGCGCCGTGGTCGGATCTGGGGTGGCCGGCCCGGGAGGGGTGGCGGCAGGGGCGCGAGTCGAGACGGGGGTCGGCGTCGCTTCGACGACGGCCGCCGGCGCGGGCTCGACCAGGACGGTCCGGATCCAGAGCGGCGACGCGGTGTAGTAGCCGAACGGCAGGGCTACGGCCAGGAGGACGACCAACAGGGCCCCGGCACGCACGGGATGACGTCGCCCCGCGGCCAACCAGCCTCGTCGCCAGGCGATCAGGAGCCCGACGACGGCGACGACTGCCGTCGCGACCGCGACCTCGATCCGATACGTATACAGGGCGTCGAAGAACGTGCGCTGCAGGCCGTCGAGATCCACGGTCGCCACGATGCCGACGTCGTGTGACGGGGCGATGACGGTCGCCACGGACCTCAGCCGACGCTCGTGGCGCCACCCCCACCGACCGGAGCCTCGTCGCCCGGAGGCGCGATCGAGAACTCGCGACGCGCCGAGGCGAGGTAGGACTCGATCTCGAGGGTCTGGCGGGCGTCGCCCCAGTCGAGGTCGTCGGCCATGATCCGCGCGACGCGCGGCGCGATCGCGGCCCCCCGATCAGGGAGCTCCTGGGCCAGGCGCGTCCGACGGGCCAGGACGTCGTCGAGCGATCCGGCCAGCTCGTGGCGAACCGCCCACGCCACCTCCGCCTCGAGGAATGGCCGACCCTCCACCAGCGGCCGCAACAGGTCGAGCTCCGCGCCGAGCGCGACCACCGCCGGGGCCTCGGTCCCGTGACGAGCGACCAGCCGCGTGGCTGCCTCCGGTCCCACGGCGGCCACCGCCGGGATGGTCGCCAGCTCGCCTGCGATCCGCGCCAGCGCGTCGGCCTCGGCCGCTCCGATCAGCCGCCACTCCGCGGTCTCGCTGGGGCGCGACTTGGCTGCTGCGCGGCCGAGGACGGTGTCGATGACGTCCCGCGCCATGACGCGGTAGGTCGTGTACTTGCCACCGCCGATCCGCACGACCCGGTTCGCCCCGACCGTGACCCGGTGCTCCCGCGACGCCTTGACGGTGGATCCGTCCGACGGTGCGACCAGCGGTCGGAGGCCGGCATAGGTCCCGACGACGTCATCTCGCCGGAGATCGACGTCCATCGTCGCGTTGACCGTGTCGAGCAGGCGATCGACCTCCCAGCCGGCGGCGGACGGTCGGGCGGCCGGGCCTTCGAACGGCGCATCGGTCGTGCCGATCAGCCAGTGGTCGGGCCATGGGACGAGGAACACGATCTTGCCCGGGACGCGGATGGTCAGCCCGACCTTGTTGGGGATCCTCGCTCGCGGCACCACGAGGTGGGCGCCACGGCTCGGCAGGATCCGCAGCGAGCCGCCGCCGAACGGATGGTCGGGTTCGGCCGCCCAGACGCCGGTCGCATCGACGACGGCGCGCGTCGGGATCTCGAATGCACCCCCGGACGCGAGGTCCTCGGCACCGACCGCGACGATCGCACCGGTCGCATCGGTCCGGGCCCCCGTCGCCCGGACCCGCGTCACGACCGTGGCGCCGGCCGCGATCGCGGTCCTCGCGACGGCCAGGGTGTACCGAGCGTCGTCCTCGACCCCGTCGTGGTAGAGCAGACCGCCGCGCAGCCGGTCCTTGCGAAGGGTCGGCGCCATCTCCAGGGTCGCCGCCTTCGACAGTCGACCGTGCCATCCGCCGTCGTGCCGCGCGCCGAGCACGTCGTACAGCGTGAGCCCCGCGTCGTAGAACGCCTTCGACGCGAACGGGATGCCGTAGATCGGGAACAGGAGCGGCTCGATCCGGACGAGGTGCGGCGCCAGCGCGAGGAGCCGCGATCGCTCGGCCAGCGCTTCCCGGACGAGCCCGAAGCGGAACTGTTCGAGATAGCGGAGCCCGCCGTGGATGAGCCGTGACGACCGGGACGAGGTCCCGGCAGCGATGTCGTCCTGTTCGATCAACGCGGCCCGCAGCCCGCGCGACGCCGCGTCCAGCAGCGCTCCCGCGCCGACGATCCCGCCGCCGACGATCACGACATCCCAGGTCTCGCCGGTGAGGGTCGCGAGGTCCGACCGGCGCCGTTCGACCGCCGATCCCTGGGCCCGCGGCGCCCCCGCAGGCCGCGACTCGGTCATCGGTCCGCCGCACCGGGTGGGCGGCGAGAGATCCGCCACAGCAGCCAGCCCGTCCCGAGGACGAGGACGACGATCGCGACCGGAGTGTGGAAGACGATGGTCTGGAGCGCCTCGGGCAGAAGACTGGTCACGATCGCCGCCCCAAGGACGACCGCCACCGCCACGACGGCGACGAGCAGCACCTCGCGCCAGCCAGGCTGACGACTGGCGCGATGCGGCTCAGCCACGGTCCGCCTCCGCCGGGATGCCGATGGGGGCGACCAGGACCTTGCCGGCGTGCGCCGCCCCTCGACGGGTCACGAGCCCGGTCTTGGGGCGGTGGAAGGTCACGGTCAGATCGGCCATGACCGCCGGGTCGGATGGCTCGCCACTGGACAGGTCGACCGCGGTCGGCGTATCGACTGCGACGATCGGGACCCCCGCCGCGCGGGCATGACGGATCACCTCGACCGCCGAGCGGATCGGCTCGCGCAGCGCGCCCCGCACGCCCGTCCCGAGCAGGGCATCGACCACGACCGCCGCCTTCTCCACGCCCTGGCCGAACATCGCCACGTCCCGGGCGACCGCGAGGTGGACCTTGACGATCCCGGCATCCCGGGCGATCCGGTCCCAGTTCCGCGAGGCGGTGAGCCCTCGCGGTCGAGCGTCGCCGGCGACGAACGCGACGATCACGGACGCACCGGCGAGGGCCAGCCGGCGAGCCGCCACGAACCCGTCGCCGCCGTTGTTGCCAGGGCCGCACAGGATGACGATCGGCCCCGTCCCCCATCGATCGAGGTCCGTGGCAAGGGCGCGGACCGCCGCGGCCACCGCGGTCCCCGCGTGCTCCATGAGCCGCTCCTCTGGGATCCCCAGTGCCTGGGCCCGTCGGTCGGTGCCGGTCATGGTCTCGGCGGAGATGGCCGGCAGCGAGGCGCGCCCCGACCAGTGGCCGCGAAGGCTGCGCAGGTCCATCGCGAAGATCGATGGATCGTCGGCCGGCAGCGGCGGGGCCGCATCGGGGGTCGAGGGTCGGGCGGGGGCGGGCATCGCCCTCGAAGGGTAGCCGACGACGCCCGGTCAGGCCGGTGCTAGCGGCAAGCGGGCGCGAAGACGCCCCGGATCGCCATCCAGCTCGACCAGGCCGTCATCGGCCAGCCCTTGGACGGCGATCTCGATGGCCGGACGATCGTGCGTCCCGATCTCGTCGTCCAGCGCCACCCAGGTCCCGTTCGGCGCCTCGCGGAGTCGGTCGACGATCCGACCGCGAAGCCAGCGCGAGGTCATCGGGAACGGCGCCGGGACCTCGCGCACGGCCGTCGCGGAGCTTGGCGCGGCGCGAACGGGCGGTGACGCCGCGTAGTGACACCACGGCCGGGCCGGGCACGGCGCGCAGTCGGGTCCGCGCGGACGGCAGAGCGCCGCGCCGATGTCCATCAGGGCGTGCGTCCACTCGCCCGGCCGATCCCTGGCGACGACCTCGTCGGCGAGCCGCTGCATGGCCGCGGCGGGTACCGCCTGGACTGTCCCGTTGATGATCCTGCCGAGGACGCGCCGGACATTCGTATCGACGGCCCCGACCGGCCTACCGAATGCGAGCGCGGCGATAGCCCGCGCGGTGTACGGCCCGATGCCGGGCAGCGACTCGAGCGCCGCAAGGTCGGACGGGACCATACCGCCGAACTCGTCCACGATCCGCCTCGCCGCGCGCTGCAGGTTCAACGCACGGCGGTTGTAGCCGAGCCCCTGCCAGGCGCGCAGGATGTCCGCCGGAGCGGCGTCGGCGACCGCCGCGACGGTCGGGAACCGCGCCATGAACGCCGTCCACGCATCGCCTGCCCGAGCCGCCTGGGTCTGCTGCGCCATGACCTCGGACACGAGGATGGCCCATGGGTCGGTCGTGGCACGGAATGGCAGGGTCCGGCCACGGGTCGCATACCAGGCGAGGATCGCATCGCGGGCCGCGGGGTCCAGGGTCGACGGTCCGCTCACCCGCCTACGATATGGGACGAAGACATGGCGGGAGGGCTCGATGCGGTTCGGGGCGGCGTTCTGGGTGAATCGGACTGGCTGGCCGGAGCTGCGTGACGCCTGCCTCGCCGCCGAGGAGGCCGGCTGGGACTCCGTCTGGATCGACGACCACCTGCTTGCCGACGAGGGCGACTGGACCGATCCGAAGCTCGAAGGCTGGGCGACCCTGTCCGCGATCGCGGTCCTGACCCGCCGGGTGCGGCTCGGGCTCCTGGTCGGTGCGAACACGTTCCGTAACCCGGGGCTGACCGCGAAGCTGGCGACGACCGTCGACCACCTGTCCGGCGGCCGTCTCGTCCTCGGGCTCGGCGGCGGCTGGTTCGAGCGCGAGCACGACGCCTTCGGGTTCGACTTCGGCTCGGGGTTCGGGGAGCGGCTCGATCGGCTCGACGAGGCGGTCGAACTGATCCGCCGGCTGCTCGACGGCGAGGCGGTCACCCACGACGGCCGCTTCTACGCGATGCACGACGCGCTGTGCACGCCTCGCCCGATCCAGCCCCGGCTGCCGATCATGATCGGCGGCTCCGGCCCGACCAAGACGCTGCGGACGACCGCTCGCCACGCCGACGTGTGGAACGGCTTCGGGACGCCGGAACGGATCGCCGAGGTCAGCGCCACCTTGCGCGAGCGATGCGCGGAGGTCGGCCGGCCCTTCGAAGCCATCGAGCGCACCGTCACGACCCACACGGTGATCCGCGATACCGAGTCGACCGCCCACGACGCATGGTCCTCGATCGCCGATCGGCACGGCCTCGTCGGACGCGTCGGGTCGGACGGCACGGATCGGGGCCTGACCGTCGGTGGACCGCCGACCGACGTCGCTCGCTACCTCGCCGGCTACCGCGACGTCGGCGTAGGCGAGGTGATGGTCGTCTTTCGGGCGCCGTTCGACCTCGAGACGATCGGCCGGCTGGGCGAACTCCGCGACGCCCTCGACCGGGAGGTGACCCCTAGATCTTGAGCATCACGTGCTTGACGACCGTGTAGTCCTCGATCGCGTACATGCTCTGATCCTTGCCGTAGCCCGACTCCTTGAAGCCGCCATGCGGCATCTCCGACACCAGCGTGAAGTGATCGTTGATCCAGACCGTCCCGAACTGGATCGCCTTCGCGACCCGCATCCCCTTGCCGACGTCGGCCGTCCAGACCGATGCGGCAAGCCCGAACCGCACGTCGTTGGCCCAGGAGATCGCCTGCTCCTCGTCGCTGAAGCGCTGGACGCTGACGACCGGCCCGAACACCTCGTCCTGGACGATCTCGCTGCGCTGGTCGGGGCCGGCGATGACCGTCGGCTCGTAGTAGGCACCCGGCCTGTCGGGCCGGTGGCCGCCGGTCACGATCTCGGCGCCGGGCTTCGCCCGATCGACCATGCCCTGGACTTTGTCCGCCTGTGAGCCGGCGATGAGCGAGCCCATCTCGATGTCGTCGCCCTCGGCTGGATCGCCCCATTTGATGGTGCTGACCGCGTCCGACAGGTCGGCGACAAACTTGTCGTAGATCTTGGGTCCGGTCATGACCCGGCAGGGGGCCGTGCAATCCTGTCCCGCGTTCCAGAAACTGAAGGTCTTGAGGTTCTCGATGACCGCTTCCATGTCGGCGTCGTCGAAGACGATGACGGGCGCCTTGCCGCCGAGCTCGAGGTGGACCCGCTTGACCCGATCGGCCGCGACCTTCGCGATGTGCTTGCCTGTGTCGGTGTCGCCTGTCACTGAGACCATCCCGACCTTTGGATGGCCTACGAGATCGTCACCGATGGCCGCACCGGTGCCGGTGATCACGTTGAGGACCCCTGCCGGGAAGATCTCGGCGGCGATCTCGCCGAGGACCAGGGCGGTCAGCGGCGTTCGCGCGGACGGCTTGAGGATGACCGTGTTGCCCGCCGCAAGGGCCGGGCCGATCTTCCAGCCGGCCATCATGATCGGGTAGTTCCACGGCGCGATCGACGCGACGACCCCGACCGGCTCACGCCGGATCATCGAGGTCAGGCCGGCTGCGTACTCGTTGACGGCCTTGCCTTCCATCACGCGCGCCGCGCCGGCGAAGAAGCGGAGGTTGTCGACGACGACAGGGATCTCGTCGATGGCGGCGCCGACCGGCTTGCCGGCGTTCTTCGACTCGAGGCGACCGAGTTCCTCGCCGCGCGCCTCGAGAGCGTCGGCGAGCTTGAGCAGCATCCCGCTTCGCTCGGCGGGCGTCGTGTGCTGCCAGGTCTCGAAGGCGGTGGCTGCGGCGTTGGCGGCCCGGTCCACGTCCTCTGCGCCCGAAGCAGCAACCTTGGCGATGACCTTGCCGTCGGCCGGGTTCTCGACGTCGAGCGTCTCGCCCGACACCGAGTCGACCCATTCACCCCCGATGAACTGCTGATAGGTCTTGACGCGCTCGAGGACGTCGGTCATCGGGGGTCCCTCCTGGTCGGTATCGATCGGTCGGATATTGGTCGACCATCGTACCGCGCGGCGGAAACCCGTCCCGTCACGCGGGCGCGTGGTGACCGCGGTCACCCGGCTCGTCAGCCCGCGAACTCGGCGCGAAGCTCCGGGATCCGCTCGAGCGCGATCCGCCGCAGCGTCGGCAGGTCGGTGATGCCCGGTGGAATGACCGAGATGTCGGTGAAGCCGAGCGCGTGGTGACGACGAGCGAATCCGACGAAGGCGGTCTCGCTGGCCCCGACGTCGGCCTCCGCCCAGGTCGACCGGCGGACTTCGGTCCAGTCCCGCCCGACCTCCCGGCAGCCTGCCTCGAAGGCCTCCATCCGCTCCGCCACGCTGGTCGTCACCCCGTCCGTGGCGGTCCCGGGAAGCTCCGGAAAGGTGTCCCACATGTCTGCGAAACGGGCCGCCAGTCGGATCATCCGCGGTCGATGCGCGGCGATCAACAGCGGGATTCGCGGCCGCTGGAGTGGTTTCGGCGCGAGCGGGGCATCGTCCAGCCGGTAGTGGCGACCTTCGAAGCTCGTCCGTTCCCCGTCCTGGAGGGCGATGATCATGCGAACCGCCTCCTCGAGCCGGTCGACCCGCTCGGCCGGGTCCGGAAGGTCGATGCCATAGTGACGGTGCTCGTCCTCGTGCCAGCCGGCGCCGAGCCCCAGGATCAGCCGCCCGCCGCTGATGTGGTCGACCGTGACCGCGGACTTCGCCAGGAGCGCCGGGTTGCGGAACGTGTTGCTCGTGACGAGGACGCCGAGCCGGATCCGTTCGGTGCGTGCCGCGATGGCCGCCAGGAGGGTCCATGCCTCGTGGATCGGGTGATCGGCTGGTCGGTCGGTCGGGGTCAGGTGGTCGACCAGCCAGGCGTGGTCGAATCCGAGCTCCTCGGCCATCTGGAAGCGTCCGAGGACCTCGTCCCAGGTGAGACCGGCCTGGCTGAGGAAGAGCCCGAAGCGGACGTCGAGCGTCATCGCGGCATCATCGCGAACCGAGCCGACCAGCCGCAAGCGCGACGACCAGCACGATGACGGCTGCCAGGGCCACCGCGACGTCGAGCCGGCCCCAGCGGATGACCCGATAGATGGTCCGCGGCCCTGACCCGAACGCCCGGGCATCCATCGCCAGGGCGACCCTGTCACCGTGACGGATGGCGAGGACGAGGAGGCCGACCAGCAGCCGGGGATGCCAGCCGCCCCGAAGCCCGCGGATCCGACGCGCCTGGCGAAGCGTCGTGAGGTCCTCGCCGAAGCGCGGCAGCGCCTGGTAGGCGGCCAGGGCCCCATACGCGAACCGCGCCGAGAGGCGGGCCTGCTGGACAAGCGAGTCCACGAGGCGGGTCGAGTCGGTGGTCAGCACGAAGGCGGCACCCACGGCGCCGATCGCGATCAGCCGCAGTCCGAGGCCCGATCCCCGCCGCGAGGGCTGGTTCGGTGATGCGGAACGGACCGACTTGGGCGATCGTGGCCACGGTCGGGTCGCCGTTCGCCGCCGCGAAGACCGTGTTGAAGAACGCGAGGCCGAGCGCAGCGAGCCAGACCGGGGCGACGGCCCGGGCCAGGTCCGAGGGTGGAACGCGACCGAAGGCAAGCGCCGACCCGACCGCGACGCCAGCGATGACGAGCGGCGGCCAGGCGTCGATCGTCGTCGCGAGTCCGACGAACCAGCCGATCGCGATGGCCAGCTTGAGGACCGGGCTCGTCCGACCGAGCGGGCTGTCGAGCTGGGCCGGGGCCAGGTCGCGGGCGGAGATCATGGCGCTGCCTCCCGGACAGCCGTCCGCCACGACCCGGCCGCCATCGAGCGTGACGACCCGCGACGCCACCTCGGCGACCAGCCGCTCGTCATGGGTCGCGATCACCAGGCACGCGCCGTCATCGATCCGCTCGTGCAGGATCTCGAGCAGGCCGTCGTAGCCGAGCCGGTCCTGGCCGAAGGTCGGTTCGTCGAGGACCAGAACCCCCGGTCGGCGCACGAGGGTGCAGGCGAGCGAGAGCCGGCGAGCCTCGCCGCCGCTCAGCCGATACGGGCTCCGGGCGCCGAAGCGGTCGAGTGGCAGACGGAGCCGGTCCGCGAGCGTCGCCGCGGCCGCGCGCTCAGGGTCGGTCAACCCAAGCATGACCTCGTCGGCGACGGTATCCGTCAGGAAGCCCGCCTCCGGGTCCTGGAAGACGTACCCGGCACGTCTGGCGAGGTCGGCGGGTGCGAGTCGCGCCGGATCCGAACCGCCGAGGCGGACCGCGCCTTCGGTTGCGCGCAGGAGCCCGACGAGGAGGCGGCCGAGCGTCGACTTGCCGCTGCCGTTGGGACCGACCAGTGCGACCCGCTCCCCGGCCCGGAACGCAAGGTCGATGTCGCGCAGGACCGGCGCCCCTGCTTCATAGGCATAGCCCAGCCGGTTCGTCTCGACCACCGGACTCCCGACCGTCGAGACTGCCGCTGGCCGCCGGTGCTCCGCTGCCGCGACCGGGCCGGGGAGCCAGATCCCAGCGTCCGCCATCCGTTGTGCAGAGCGGCGTAGCACTTCCGCCGGCGCTCCGACATCGATCGGGGCGCCGTCGGGACCGAGCGCCAGGACGAGATCGGCCAACGGCCACGCGGCGTCGACCCGATGTTCGACCAGCACGATCGTGGTCGCGCGCGACGCACTGAGGCGCGACAGCCGGTCGAAGAACGCGGTCGCGCTCGCCGGGTCGAGGTTCGCCGTCGGCTCGTCGAGGACGAGGACCGCCGGGCGCGGCGCCATGACCCCGGCCAGGGCCAGCCGCTGCTGCTGACCACCCGACAGCCGGTTGGAGCGACGGCGCTCCAGGCCGAGGAGACCGGCCTCGGCGATCGCCTCGGGGACCCGCTCGCGCATCGCCTCGAGCGACCAGCCCCGGTTCTCGAGGCCGAACGCGACGTCGTCCTCGACCCGCTCGAGGACCGATTGCGATCCTGGATCCTGGAACACGATCCCGACCGTGGCCGCGAGCCGCCCGCGTTCGCTCGTTCTCGGATCGAGGCCGGCGACGCTCAGCTCGCCCTGGACCGAACCTGGGATCTCACCGGGGATGAGCCCGGCGAGCGCCAGGCCCAGCGTGCTCTTGCCCGACCCCGACGGTCCGACCACAAGCAGGCACGCCCCGGACGGGACGTCGATCGAGACATCCCGGAGCGCGGCGCGTGTCGCGCCGCGATACCCGATCTCGAGGTCGCGGATCCGGATCGAGGCGGTCAGACCGGGAACCCGTCCAGGACGCCGCTGCGACGGAGCGAACGGGCGAGCAGGACCGAGCCGCCCGCGGCCACGACCGCCGCGGAGATCACCATCACGACCAGGCGGAAGAGCTGGACGGTCGGTTCGATGGTCGGGTAATAGAGCACCCAGTCGTGGACCCAGGCGGCCGTGGCGCTCGCGGCAGCCGCGATCACAAGTGTCACGAACCCATAGGAGCGATACAGCGTGAACGCGAAGACCAGTTCTGCGGCGGCCCCCTGCATGAAGCCCGACAGCAGGACGTCGACCGACCAGACCGTCCCGAGCAGCGCCGACACGCTGGCCGCGACCATCTCGGCGAACAGGGCGGCGCCGGGCTTGCGGATGATCAGCGGCGCGAGGACGGCGGGCATCAGCCAGACGCCGTACAGGATGTCGCGCGCCGGTGGCGCGAAGGCGAACACCGGCTCCAGACCGGCGTAGACGAGGTTCCAGGCCCAGAAGACCACCCCGAACGCGACCCCGATGACCGCGGCAACGACGATGTCGCGGGTCCGCCACCGGGTGTCGGGACTGTGCGGCCGAGGTGTCGCCCCCATACTGTCGTCGTCATCGTCGTTGACCTCCCATCGAGCATGCAGAACGCCGTCGCCCAGGAGCCGGGGACGGCGTCAACGATCGACGGGCCTGCTTCCTTCGCCGGTACTAGCCGGATCAGGTTCCGCGGGTCTGTGGCGCTTGCCACACTCTCAGCGCACGAAGCGCTCCCCGGAGGCGGTATTCGGTTGTACCGCGATGGTACACCGTCCAGTCGGCCCGGACATCGGGGTGCCTCCCGGCCGATGACATCGGCTCGCCCGGGCGTCACCCTTGAGCCAGGAGTCGTATCCGCATGCGTCCCAGGAGGTTCCCGATGAGACGCCTGCTTCCGATCCTCGCCGTCGCGGCCCTGGTCCTTGGCCTCGCCGCACCGGCCGTCCTGGCCGCCGAACCCAAGGCGGAACACACGGACCGGTCCTGATGGCCTTCAACGGCGACATCACCGTGGCCGCCGGCGAGCAGGCCGATGTCGTGCTCGTCACCGGCGGCACGGCGACCATCGCCGGCGACGTCGAGACCGCTCGTCGTGTTCGACGGACAGGCCGTCCTCCAGGGCGCGACCGCTCGACATCGGTCTTCGTCACCGGCGGGTCGGTCTCGATCGACGCCGGCGACGACCGTCACCGGTGATGTCCGGACGCTGGACGCGACTGTCGTCGCCGACCCGGCCGCGACCATCGGCGGGTCCGTCATCCACGATCGAGAAGGACCTGATCGCCGTCGGCGCGTTCATCGCTCCGACGATCCTGCTGTTCGTCCTCGGGTTCGCCCTCGTGACGATCGTGGCCGGCCTCGCGCTGGCGGCTCTAGCGGCTCGCCAGGTCCGGACGGCCGAATCGCTGATCACGCACGAGCCCGGCCAGACCTTGCTCGTCGGGATCGCGGGCCTGGTCGTCATCCCGCTCGTCGCCATCCTGGCGATGATCACCATCGTCGGTGCGCCGCTCGGCTTCGCCATCCTGTTGATGGTCTGGCCCGCGGCCGCCTTTGCCGGCTACCTGATCGCCGGGATCTGGATCGGTGACTGGCTGCTCCGTCGCGGCGCCACGGAACCGCTCCCCGAGCGACCGTACGCGGCCGCCGTCGTCGGATTGATCGTGCTGCAGGTCATCGGCCTCGTCCCGTTCGTCGGGGCGATCGCCAGCCTGCTCGGGTTCGGTGCCGTCCTGTTGATGGCCTGGCGGACGTTCCGCCATCCGTCGACGGCTCGGCCCGTCACCAGCCCGCCGGCCACTCAGCCGATGGGCGCCTGACGCCTCTCCGGTTCGGCCGGCGCGTGCCTAACCGTGGGACGCGCCGGCCAGCCGATCTCGCAACCAGGCGATGATCTCGTCGACGATCGACGGGCCCTCCGGCTCGTTGTGCAGTTCGTGGCGCAGACCCGGATAGGTCCGTCGCTCGACGAGCGGGGCCGCTCCCAGGACTCTCTGACGCCGCGGCCGGCACGAGGCCGTCGTCCTCGCCGTGCAGGACCAGGACCCGGATCCCGAACCCGCCGGCCGCCCCGGCCCGGACGCGCGCCTGCTCGTCGAACGCCGCGGCTCCGAAGCGGGCCGTGCTGACCTTCACGCACGAACGGGTCATCGACGGTCCTGGCCGCGACCGACGGGTCGCGCGACAACGTCGCGCCGTCGATGTCGTTCTTGATCGGAAGCGTCGGCACGACCTTCGCGAGCGGACCGGCCAGCTGTCGCTTCCAGGCGGGCACCGTGGCAGTCGAGCGCCGGGGATGTGAGGACGGCGATGTCGGGCTTCGGGTCGGTCGGAGAGCAGGTAGCCCGCTGAGATCAGGCCGCCGAGCGAGTGGCCGTACAGGACGACCGGCCGGGTGGCGCTCGCGACACGCGACGACCGCGAGCCGTTCAGCGAGGTCGTCGTGGAACTGCGACCATCGCTCGACGTCGCCGCGCCGGCCGCCGGATCCACCCATCCCGCGATGGTCGTAGGCCGACACATCCAGGCCGGCAGCGGTCAGTTGGTCGCCGACGTGCTCGTAGCGGCCCGAGTGTTCGCCCAGGCCGTGGACCAGCAGGACCGAGGCCCACGGCGCGCCCGCCCAGGCGCCGCCTGCCTCGGCTTCATCGGTCGGCCAATGGCGGATCGAGGAGGTCGGTGCCGTCGGCGGCGGACGACGTGACTGACGATGGAGGGCATGACCGCAGGGTACGCGACGGGCGTGCCGCGTACCCTGCCGTTCGGCTGCCCTGGTCGAAGGGCTCAGGCAGGCTCTCCGATGGGTCCCGCGCCGGCCGTGGGTTCCGCCACGCTGTCCGCCGCGACCGCGCGCGCCCCGGCCCGAGCCGGGATGAACAGCGCGGCCAGTGCCCCGAGGCCGACGACAACCGCGCCGACCGCGATCGCCGGCTGGAGTCCGGCCACATACGCCGTCGGCGAGACATACGAGCCATTCGCACTGAAGATCGCGGCGAGGACCGCGACCCCGAACACGCCACCGACCTCGCGGATGGTGTTCGTGGCCCCTGATGCCTTGCCTTCCTGGTCCGGGCGGACCGCCGACAGGACGACATTGGCGATCGGTGCGAAGAACAGGCCCATCCCGATCCCAGCCAGGATGAATGGCACGATGATCGCCTCGTACGCCACGGTCGGCGTGACCACCGCCGCGAGCCACGCCAGCGCCACGGCCTGGAGCGCCATCCCCGTCGCAAGGATCGGCCGCCCACCGATCCGATCGGCCAGGATCCCGGCGATCGGGGCGACGATGATCGGCATCCCCGTCCACGGCAGCGTCCGAAGACCGGCCTGGAACGGGCTGTAGCCCTGGACGACCTGGAAGAACTGGCTGAGCAGGAAGATGGACCCGAACATCCCGAAGTACATCAGCAGCGAGACCACGTTGGAAGCGCTGAAGGCGCGACTCCGGAAGAAGGTCATCGGGAGCATCGGATAGCGTCTGTCGGGCCTCCCACACGACGAAGCCGAGGAGCAGGGCGATCCCCGCGGTGATCGAGGCCGCGACCGCCGGGCTGGTCCATCCCAGGTCGTTGCCGTTGATGACGCCCCACACGAGCGCCAGCAGGCCACCGCTGATGAGGCCGACACCCGGGATGTCCAGCCGCCCGTCGGGACCGTACGACTCGGTCAGGCGCAGATACGCGAGCGGGATGACGACGAGGCCGATGGGGACGTTGATCCAGAAGATCCAGTGCCAGTCGAGGCCCTCGGCGATCGCCCCGCCGACGATCGGGCCGATCGCGATCGCCAGGCCGGCGATCCCGCCCCACGCTCCGAGGGCGACCGCTCGGCGCTCAGGTGGCATGGCGGCGGACAGGATGGTCAGGGTCAGCGGCGTGACGATGGCGGCGCCGACGCCCTGGATCGCCCTGGCGAGGATCAGGATCTCGGTCGTCGGCGCGAGGGCGGCGAGGGCGGAGCCACCGATGAAGATGCCCATCCCGATGATGAACACACGCTGCCGGCCGAAGCGGTCGCCGAGCGCGGCACCGGTGATCAGCAGGACGGCGAAGGTCAACGTGTAGGCGTTGACCATCCATTGGAGATCGGCGAGCGAGGCCCCGAGATCGGCCTTGATGACCGGCAGGGCGGTGGTCACGACGAGGTTGTCGAGCGAAACCATGAACAGCGCGATCGCGGTGATCGCGAAGGTCCAGGTGGCGTTGGATCGGGTGCGGGTCATGGGTCTCGGACTCCTTCGTAAGTTAGTGGTCACTAAGTTGTACGGCCAAAAAGGGGGCGGCGCACGGGATCGTCAGACGGCACCTCTTGGATCCGAGGCGAAGCTCGCTCGCTGGCTCTCGAGCAATCCGCTGAGCGACCACGTCTCGGGCGTCCCGCCGAGCTGGAGCGCGGCGGCGACATTGAGCAGCATCCCTTCGGCGAAGAACTGGTGGATCTCGTCGTTCGAGGCCCCGCTGTCGCGCTTGACAGCCGCATACAGCTCGGCGAATTCCTCGCGAACGACCGCCCGCACGTCGTCATCGCCGCAGGCCGCATAGGCCTGCAGCTGGATACGCAGGAGATCCATGTCCGAGAGCATCCGCATGTAGGCAAGCCCCATGAGATGAAGCACCGTGCAGTCCTGGTCATCCTGCGGACCGCGTCGGGCGGCCTCGTGGAAGACCAGGCGAGTCCGCCCGAATGCATGTCGGACGGCCGCCAGGAACAGCTCGCGCTTCGTCCCGAACAACTGGAAGAGGTACGGCTGCGAGACGCCGACCGCGCGAGCGATCGAGTCCGTCGACGTGCCGGTGTAGCCGCCATCCGCGAAGGCGTGGACGGCGGCCGCGACGATCGCGTCGCGGCGCTCATCGGCGGTCTGGCGGGTCGTGGTCGCTGCGTTCATGCCGGTAACTTAGTGAGTACTAAGTTACTTGTCAAGAGGGAAATCCTCGAGGGGCGCCCCGTACCATGCCCGGATGGCTGGCTGGGTCGAGATCGGCGATCGCGTCTTCGTCCGGCGCTACACCTTCTTCGACCAGAACATCGGGGTCGTGCTGGGTGACGGCGAGGCGCTCGTCATCGACACCCGATCCACCCACCAGCAGGCCCGCGAGATCATCGACGACCTCCGCGAGTTGACGGCCGCGCCCGTCAGCGTGGTCGTCGACACGCATGGCCACTTCGACCACGCGTATGGGAATCACGTCTTTCGGCCCGCGACGATATGGGGCCACGAGCGGTGCGTGACGTTCATCGAGCGCTACGGTGAGTCGCGGCGGGCGCGGCATCGCCACCGAGCAACCGGAGATCGCGGCGGATCTGGCCGAGGTCGTCATCGATCCGCCCGATCGGACCTTCAGCGAGACGGCGGTCGTGGAGGTCGGTGGGCGGCCGGTGGAGCTGCGCTACCTCGGTCGCGGCCACACCGACCACGACATCGTCATCACCGTGCCGGGAGCCGGCGTCCTGTTCGGTGGCGACCTGATCGAGAACGGGGCGGTCCCGTGGTTCGGCGACGGCTACCCGCTCGACTGGCCCGAGACGGCGCTCCGGCTCGCCGAGCTGGCGACCGCCGTCGTCGTTCCCGGTCACGGCGACCACGCCGGCCCGGGGTTCGCCGATCGCCAGGCGACCGCCCTGCTCGGCCTGGCCGAACTCGGCCGACGCGTCCACCGCAGTGACCTGACGCTCGACGAGGCACTGACCCAGACGCCGTTCCCGGAGTTCCCGTCCGAGCACGTCCGTCGCCCGCTCCTGCGGACGCTCATGCAGCTCCGCGGCGAGCTCGACTAGCCGATCCGTACGATCCAGCGGCCGCGCGCAGAGCCGGCGAGGATCCCGTCCAGCGCGTCCTCGAGCGTGTCGAGCGTGACTTCGGTCGCGTGCTCACCAAGCCCGCGGGGCCGCAGATCGGTGGCGATCCGATCCCACAGCGTCCGCCGGCGCCCGATCGGCATGGTGACCGAGTCCATCCCGAGCAGCGCTACCCCGCGCAGGATGAACGGGAAGACCGTCGTATCGAGCTTGACGCCGCCCGCGTTGCCCGACGCGGCGACGGCTCCGCCCGTCCGCAGGGTCCGCAGGACGTACGGGAGGGTCGCGCCACCGACCGCGTCCACCGCCCCCGCCCAGCGTTCCGATTCGAGCGGCTTGCCCTCGGCGGTCACCTCGTCCCGGGTCAGGATCCCGGCCGCCCCGAGCGCCCGCAGTCGCGCCGCCTCGTCGGCCTTGCCGGTCGCCGCCCAGACCTCGTAGCCGCGCTCGGCTAGGATCGCCAACGCGGTCCCACCGACCCCGCCCGACGCCCCGGTGACCAGGACCGGGCCGTCGCTCGGCGACAACCCACGATCCTCGAGGGCGACCACGGACATGGCCGCAGTGAACCCGGCCGTGCCGATCGCCATGGCGTCACGGGGCGTCAGCCCGGGCGCCAGGGGAACGACCCAGCCGGCCGGCACCCGCTGGTATTCGGTGTAGCCGCCGTGGCGCGAGACGCCCAGCTCGTAGCCATGGGCGAGGACCGCGGCGCCGACCTCGATCGCGGCGTCGGAACTGGCGATCACCTCGCCGGCCATGTCGATGCCGGGAATCAACGGATCGATTCGTGCGACCTTGCCGTCCGCCCGGGTCGCGAGGCCGTCCTTGTAGTTGACGCTTGACCAGCCGACCCGGATCTCGACCTCGCCGGGCGGCAGGTCCGCCTCGGCGAACGCGCGAACGCCGCGCTCGAACGCGTCGTCGCCCTTGTCTGCGACGAAGGCGCGGAACGTGGCCGGGATGGCGGACATGCGACAAGCCTAGTACTCGTCGAGGGCGCACGGGCGGCGGGCGTCGACGCCCGTTGCCGCGAGATCCATTCGACCAGGGGCCACGACCCCTTCCTGGTCGAGTGGGACCGGCTCACGAACCTGCTGGCCGAGGCCTCCCAGACGGGGCCTGAGGCCGACTAGATCTCGTCGTCACGAGCCGCTGACGCCGACCCTGGCCGCGTATGCGGCCTCCACGGCCGCGGCCAGGGCGCCGGGCGCCTGCGCTCCGAAGAGCGCCGTGTCGGCATCGTCCTCGGCCCAGCCGATCCCCATTCCCTGCGAGGTCAGGACCAGCGCCTTGTCGGGATACTGGACTCGGAGGGCCTGTGTCAGGTCCGCACCAGACCAGCCGTCCGCCCACACGTCGTAGACGAGCACATCCGCCCACTCCACCTGCCAGCACGGTTGCCCCAGCGAGACGGGACAGGCACTGACGGCGTGGACCGGCCCGCCGCATTGATCGACCTCGAACCCGGCGCGCCGGAGAGAGTCGACCTTGAGATCAGCGAGGTCCACATCGTGATCGACAACCAGCACGCGGATCATGGCCAAGTCCTCCGTCGCCCTATACGGCGCAGGCTGGTCGTGATGGCCGATGCCGACCAGTGCCAAACGTCACAGAATCCATGGAGCGACGCTAGCCGGCGGGCGTCGGCTCCGTCGACGGCGTCGGATCCGGGAGCGGGTGTCGGCGTCGGGGGTGGGCGTCGGCTCGGGCGTGGGTGTCGGGGCCATGGTCGGGGTCGGCGTCGGCGGCGGTGGCGCCAGGCGCACGGTCTGCTCGCGCCACAGGTACTCGCGCAAAGTCAGGCCGCTCGCCCGGACGGCGGCGGCGGTCTGCCGGCCGACATAGCGGTAGTGCCACGGCTCGTACGCGTAGCAGGTGACCGCGGTCTTGCCCTTCGGATAGGACATCACGAAGCCGTACTTCCAGGCGTTGGCCTTCAGCCACTTGCCGGCCTTGGTCGTGGCCCAATCCTTGTAGTTCCACGGCGCGGACCCGCCGTAGCTCCGGAAGTCGATCGTGGTCCCGAGTTGGTGTTCGCTGTGGCCGGCTCGAGCACTTCCTTTGATGGCCTTCGCGTAGCCATCGACGCGAACCCAGTAAGCGAAGGTCGACACCTGCGTCGAGTAGCTTCGGTAGGCCGACTGGACCGCAAGGCGGGCGCCCGCGGCGCGGGCGGCCTTGGCCATCGCCTTGAGGTCGGTGATGACGAGCGCACGGACCGTGAAGCCGCCGTTCAACCCGGCCGTCGACGTCGAGCGACGATCGCTCGGTCCGTACACCTTGGTCAGGCGGTAGGTCGTGTCGAGCACGGTGCGCGACCAATCGCCGTACAGGCGCTGTGCCGTCGTGAGGTCGGTCACCCTGCAGGCCGGCAGCGATCCGGCGGAGACAGCCGTGGTCGCGAGCCCGGTCGCCAGGACGACGACCACGAGGAAGGCGACGAGGCGCGCGGACCTCGTGCGGGGTCGCGGCATCATGTCGGCATCGTGCCAGCCGGGGAAGGCCGTGTCGCCTGACCTGAACGTACGGTCCCGGAGGGGGCGGAGAGGTCAGGGGTTCGAGGGCGATGGCTCCGGCTTGCCTTCCGGCGTCGGCGTCGGCGCGGCGGACGGTGGGGGCTTGGGAGTCGGCTTTGGCGTCGGCTTCGGAGTGGGTTTCGGCGTGGCGGCCGGCGCACAGCCACGGACCCCGCTGCCGTCCACCTTGCCGCTGACTTCGGGCGCGAGGTACTTCTCGGGCGGGACCGTTCCGCTCGGCGGGAAGACGGCCGCCGCGAGCGCCCGGATGTCGGGGATGTCCGGGATCTGGATGGATCCGCGTTTGTCGTACCCGGAGCGGACCAGCGGGTGCGTCACGACCGCCCGATAGGTCTGCCCGCGGCCCACTTGGCTGGCTGCCTCGGCCAGGTCCGGGAGCGCCTTGCGCGGCACGTTCGTCTCGACCGTCCCCGGCAGCGCCTTCAGGAGTCCGACCGGATCGTTGAGGAAACCACCCTTGACCACCGCATCACGGACACCCGACAGGACCTCCTGCTGGCGGGCGGCGCGGGTGAAGTCGCTCTCGCCGGCCGGCCGCCGGACTCGGGCGTAGGCGAGCGCCTGCTGGCCGTTCAAGTGGTGGCGGCCGGCGGTGATGGAGAAGCCGCGCTCGTAGCCGTACTCGCTGTATTTCGGGTCGCAGAAGCTGCGGGCGACGTTGACGTTGACGCCGCCGAGCGTGTCGATGACGCGGACGAATCCACCCAGGTTGACGACGGCGTAGTACTGGATGGGAACCTTGAGGAGCGTTCCGAGGGCATCCATCAGCACGTCGAACCCCTTGCCGTTGCGGCCCGGGAACTGCTTCTGATTGTGGCGTGCGTACGACACGAGCGAATTGATCTTGCCGCGGTACTTGCGACCGTCGGCGAACGGAACATCGACCATGTCGCGCGGGATGGAGACCATCGACACCGTCTCGCTGACCGGGTCGAGCGACACGACGATCATCGTGTCGGTCAGGTAGGTGTTCCGACCGACCCCTAAATCGACCCCGATGATGAGCCCGGTGATGCGCGGGACGGTCGGGCTCGCCGACGGCGATGGCGAGTCGAGCGGGCTCGGCAATGCCAGCGTCGGCGAGGGTTCGTCGAGGAACTCGGGATCGGGTTCCGGCGTGAACGACGGGCCGACCGCGACCGGCTCCGGCTCGACGAAGATCTCGTCGGCGGCCTCTCGGCCGGTCTCGGTCAGGTACCCCGCGTAGGCGGCGGGGGTGATGACCAGGGCCAGGATGAGACCGATCGGGATGATGTCGCGACGACCCGGACGGGGCAATGCGGGATCGAACAGGCTCGAACCGACCGCCAGCAGCCTCCACACGAGCAGGAGTCCCTGGAAGGCGATCAGGCCCCAGATGACGCCGGAGTCGAGGAGCTCGGCGACGAGCCGCGCGCTGGAGGTCGTCAGCACGACCCAGACGGCTGCGGCGAGGGCGATGATGACCGGCGCCAGGAACAGGATCGCGCGCCGGCGCCGTCCGGCAACCAGGTGGCCGAGTCCCGGGATCAGCGCGTCGAGGACGGCTGGGACATAGCGGGATCGACGTCGCGGTGGCGGCGCAGGTTCGGTCTGGGGCTCAGGCGGCGCATCGCCGACGGTTGCGTGTTCGGTCGCCTCCTCGTCCACGGGCGGGAGGGTACCAGAGGTTCGGAGCTCGGGCCGCTCCTGGCCCGACGAGGCCGACCCCCTCGAGGTCGTCATCAGGCCGATCGGGGAATGGCTTCGTGGCCGATGGCCGTAGGCACGCGACTCGGCCGAGGCATAGCGTTGGATCGGTGATCTGATGCCACGCCGCGCCGCCAGTCTGTTGCTCGTCCTCGTCGTCCTCGGCTGCGGCGTCGCGCCCGCGGCGTCGCGATCGGTCGATTCTTCCGCTGGGGCATCCGCGTCGACCTCGCCGTCCGCATCGGCGCCGAGCCCAGCGATCCCGACCCCGACGGCGGCGCTGTCCCCCACCCCGACCGCATCGTCGGCCCCGCCACCCACCGGACAGCCGACGACGAAGCCGACGGCACATCCAGCGACGACGCCGAAGCCGGTCGCTACGCCTCGCCCGACCGCCACGCCCCGTCCGGTCGCCACGCCGACGTCGCCGCCACCGACCAGCCAGGTCGTGCGGCACGGATCGCGGTCGAGTGGCGCGGTCGCGTTGACCTTCGACATGGGCGGTCGTGTCGGTGACGCTCGGGCGATCGTGGACTGGTTGATCGCCCACGACGTCCATGCCACGATCTTCATGACCGGCGCGATGGCCGACAACGTGAACACGGCCGCCGGCCGGGACGTCCTCGCCCGGATCGACGCTCACCCGGGGCTGTTCACCCTTGGCAACCACTCGTATACGCACGCGGACTTCCGCGACCTTAGCGCCGCGCAGATGGCTTCCGAGCTGCGCCGGACCGAGGACGCCATCGAGCCCTGGTGCTCACAGGATCCGCGGCCGTTCTTCCGGCCGCCATTCGGTGGCTACGACGCCGAGGTCCTCGCGGCGGTCGGGGCGGCCGGCTACCGCCGGACGGTGCTCTGGGAGATCGACACCATCGACTGGCGGCCGATCGACAATGACCCGCCGGGCCCGACCGCGACCGAGATCGTCGCGAAGGTGCTGACCAACGCCCAGGGAGGGTCGATCGTGCTCATGCATCTCGGCGGGTACGAGACGTTCGAAGCGCTGCCGTCGATCGTCGAAGGACTCGGCGCGGCCGGCTACGACCTGGTGAACCTCGACGAGCTCCTGGAGCGGCTGACCCCGAGGTTCCGGTCGGCGATCCTGCGGTACAATCCCGCGGCTCCACTGGCGAGTGGCCAAGCGGTAAGGCGCCTGACTCTGGATCAGGAGATCGAAGGTTCGAATCCTTCCTCGCCAGCCACAATCCGTGCACGAATGGGGCCCCGTGACCGAAGTCCGGGGCCTCTCTTTGGCCTGTACCACCCGTCGTACCACTCTCAGGCTCCGGCGGCTCGTTTCCGACGGGTCAGGACGCCGTCCATCCTGGCGGCCGTCCGCTCCAGCATGGCCGGGGTCAGTTGCGCGTAGACGTTCGGCTGTCGTCGCGATCTGGGAGTTGCCCAAGGTCCGGCTGATGACACCTAGCTGGCTCGTGGTCAGTCCGAGCCGGGGGGTCGACGAGCGTTGCGACGTTTCGAACGACGTGGCCGGACTTGAGTGCGCGGCCGAGAGCGATGCGGAGGACCGTATGCGCCGCGATGATACGGACTGTTTCGTCCCATTACCACAAGCGTAAGCGCGACCAGGGCGACGCGGACGCGATCTCTGACGAGCTGGTCGAGCCGGTGATCGTGGCCGCCGAGGCGGCCATCCTCGAGGCCGTGGCGACCGCCTTGGAGCGGTACGCTTCGGAGTATCCCGACGCACCCCGAGCCATCAGAAAGGAAGCCTCGGCATGAGCCTGCAAGGCGACTACCACGGGACGTGCATCGTCTGCTTGCGCAGCACGGATTCCGTGCTCGCGTGTAGCGGCGAGCCTGAGTGGCATGCCGAGTTCCTTGTCAACCTCGGCATCCCCGAGAACCAGGCGTTTGCGATGATCGAGACGTATGGAGAACCCCTCGACGCCGTCTACAAGGTGTGTGAGGACTGAGCGGCCAAGGCTGGCTTCCCGCGCCCCGTCGTCGCGGACGTCCGTGTGCCACCGGTCGGCCAGCCACCCGGATAAGTCGCAGCTAAGCGGCTCCGCCACAATCACCCCACCTCGGCAACGGTACCGCGACTCGCGATGCCGAGTTCCCCCGAGGCGCGCAGCCTGTCCGGGCCGACCGGGGCTTGTTCATATCTGACTATTCGCCCTGGCGGATGAACCGAACGACGGCGTCGTTCGGTTATGCCGAGCCTCCCGCCGCGTTCGGTCCATCAACATCGACGCGCTCCGGCGCGGTGCCGATGCGCAGCACAAATCCGTCGAAGTCGACATCAGTGCCGATCGTCTCGCGGTGGATCGTCCCAGGCGGAACGTGGAAGAAGTCGCCCGCGCCGGCCACGACGCTCTCAGCGCCGCCCGGCCCGAATTCGATCGTCGCCGACCCACGGCTGACGTAAACGTAGGTGTCGTTTGCAGCGTGGTGATGCCAACTAGTCACGTTGCCCGATTCGATTCGGATCCAGCTGGCCCATCGGCCCTCGCGCTCGAATTGCTGACGTCGTTCCATGCCGGGCACCTCCTGCCCCGGCGTTCCCTCAGGATGGTGGACGACGACTGGTCGGGATGCGCTCATCTCTGCCTCATGTCTTGCGGTTGGCCAGCATGGCACCACTCGGGCCCTTTCGTATCGCTATCCGCCCAGCCTGATACCCACACCCGGGTGGCGCAAGAGTGGTCGCGCCTGACTCTGGATCAAGAGATCGAAGGTTCGAATCCTTCCTCGCCAGCCAGTCTTCCCACGGACGCCCGGCCACGGCATGCCCACACGGGGCCGATGTGGCCCGCAACAGGCCCGATGGCCCCTTTCGGAGGGCGGTCCGGCCGGCAGTGCGAGCGGGATCCGGGCCTAGACTCCTTGGATGAGCGCCATCACCCCACGTGCCGCCACGCCCCCTTACGGGGAGACCGAGGCCCCGACTGACCCGATCGACCTGACCCGCCACCTGGTGGACCGCGCGATCCTGCCGATGACCGTCGTGGGTCTTCTGGCCGGGCTGGCTCTCACCTGGACCGGAAACGATCCGGCGGCGGACGTCGCCTGGACGATCCCGGCGGTCGTGGTAGCCGTTCGTCTCGCGTGGGCGATCCTGCGCGACCTGATGCATGGCGAGTTCGGTGTCGACCTCATCGCGATCCTGGCGATCGTCGGGGCGCTCCTACTCGGCGAGCCATTCGCGGCCGCGGTCATCGGGGTCATGCTGGCGACTGGCGAGGCGCTGGAACGCTATGCACAGGGCCGCGCTCAACGCGAACTGACCGCCCTCCTGGGACGTGCGCCCCGCGACGTCCAGCGCTACGTCGATGGCCGACTGGAAACCACGCCGATCGAGGCCGTCGGCCCAAGCGACCTGCTGGCCATCCGCCCAGGCGACGTCGTGCCGGTCGATGGCATGGTCGTCGGGAACCCGGCCGTCCTCGACGAATCCGCGCTCACCGGCGAGTCGCGACTGATGACCCGAGAAGAGGGCGATGCGGTCAGCTCCGGCACGGTCAACGCCGGCTCTTCGTTCGACCTCCGCACCGTGTCGACCGCCGCCGACAGCGCCTACGCCGGGATCGTCCGTCTCGTCCAGGAGGCGCAGCACAGCAAGGCGCCATTCGTCCGACTCGCGGACAGGTACGCCCTGATCTTCGTACCATTCACCCTGGCCATCTCCGCGGCGGCCTGGCTCGTTTCCGGCGACCCCGTCCGCGGCCTTGCGGTGCTGGTCGTCGCGACGCCGTGTCCGCTCCTGCTCGCCGCGCCGATCGCGATCGTCGCGGGGATCTCCCGGGCGGCCAGACGCGGCGTGATCGTCAAGGGCGGCGGGCCGCTCGAGACGTTGGCGCGCGCGCGGGTCGTGCTCTTCGACAAGACCGGGACCCTGACCGCCGGCCGACCGCGATTGGCGACGATCGACGCTGGTCCAGCCACGGAACCCGGAGCGCTCGATCAGGGCGAGGTCCTGCGGCTGGCCGCCTCCGTCGAGCAGTTGTCGCCGCACGTGCTGGCGGCATCGATCGTCCATGGAGCCCGGGGACGAGCACTCGAGATCTCCATGCCCGTCGACGTCGTCGAGACGCCAGGGGCGGGCGTGACCGGACTCGTGGACGGACGGCGCGTCGCGGTCGGGACGGCGGAGTTCTGTGCTGGCGATGGTGGTCTGCCACGGTGGGCCCGCGATGTCCGGCGTCGTGCGGCGATCGAAGGCTCGACATGCGCCTTCGTGCGAGTCGACGATGCCGTCCGTGGCGCCCTGATCCTCGATGACCCGCTCCGCCCCGAAACCCCACGGGCTATCCGATCGCTCCGACGGATCGGCTTCACGCGGATCGTCATGGTCACCGGCGACAACGCCGCTGTCGCGGACATCATCGGCTCAGCCATCGGCGTCGACGCGGTGCTTGCCGATCGGGTCCCGTCGGAGAAGGTGGATGCCGTGAACGACGAGCGGTCGCAGGCATCCGGGCCGATCGTCATGGTCGGCGACGGGCTCAACGACGCGCCGGCACTGGCCCTTGCCGACGTGGGCGTGGCGATGGGGGCGCGCGGTGCGAGTGCCTCCTCCGAGGCGGCCGACATCGTCATCACGGTCGATCGACTCGATCGCCTGACGGAAGCGGTCCAGATCGCTCGACGAGCACGCTCGATCGCCGTCCAGAGTGTCGTCCTCGGGATGGGGATGTCGATCGTCGCGATGGGCACCGCGGCGCTCGGGTTCCTTCCGGTCGTCGCCGGCGCGATCCTCCAGGAGGCGATCGATGTCATCGTGATCCTGAATGCGCTCCGCGCCCTGCGAGGTGGTGTCGAGGTCCCGACTAGGATCGCCGGATGGACCGAGACCAGCGCACGCCTGCGCGCGGCGCATGTCGAACTCGAGCCGTCGATCGCTCGGATCCGGGCCACAGCCGATGTCCTCGACAGCCTGTCCGAATCGGCCGCGTTGGTCGCGCTCGAGGAGACCCGCGGGTTCGTGACGGACGGTCTCCTGCCGCACGAGGAGTTCGAGGACCGGACCATCTACCCGATGCTCGCGACCGCGATGGGCTCCGACGACGCGACCGCGTCGATGCATCGAACGCATCAGGAGATCTTCCGGGTCGCTCGGCTGTTCGATCGCCTGGTCCGCGACCTGCCAGCGGAAGGCCCGAGCGGCGATGACCGGACGGATCTCCAACGCCTCCTGTACGGCCTGGAAGCGATCCTTCGCTTGCATCAGGCGCAGGAGGAGGACCTGTACGGTTCGATCGGCGACAGCACGACGTCGACCGAACGACCGACATCCGCCGCGGCGCCCGTCCGGCTCTGAGCCGGACCTCGGGAGCCCGTGGCTGGCGCTCACCAAATTGGCGCCGCCGCGCTCTGCAGCGAGCTGAGTTCGGACATCGGCTGGCAACCTCGATTCAGATCGCTTGACTCTGGATCAGGAGATCAAAGGTTCGAATCCCTCCTCGCCAGCCACAATCCGTGCACGAATGAGGCCCCGTGACCGAAGTCTGGGGCCTCTGTTCTTGGCCTGCACCACCCGCCGTACCACTTCTCAGGCGTCGGCGACTCGCCTTCGACGGGTCAGGACACCGTTCATCCTGGCGGCCGTCCGCTCGAGCATCGCGGGCGTCAGGGGCGCTTCAGTGATTCGCCCCTTGTCATGGAGGGTTCTAGCTGCACGCTCGCGGAGGCTGGCGTGACCTCGCCGTCACTTGATTACCAATGGCACTTGGCGGGGCCTGGGGTCGCGGCGATGCTTGGTGACAGCGCGGGGACGAATCGCAGCCGATCGTTGGCCGCCGTACTGCGCTTGGCCACGTGCGAGCCGCTGGATGCACATGGCGGATGGGCAGGGCTCCCACAGACGGGAGAGTCGAAGATGGTTGCGACCGGAACGCGCGAGCAGACACCGCGCCTACAGCCCCGCTGGTTCATCCGATTGTTCTGGGTAGTGCAGCGTGCCCTCTATTCGATCACCCGCGGCCGATTCGGCCTTCGGGCCGCGACGCCGGACCGCTGGGGCATGCTCCGCCTGCGGACAGTGGGGCGCCGCAGCGGTGAGGAGCGGACGGCCATCCTCGGCTACTTCGAGGACGGACCCGACCTGGTCACGATGGCAATGAACGGTTGGGCTGACCCCGAGCCCGCCTGGTGGCTCAACCTGCAGGCACATCCCGACGCCACCGTCGACCTGACCGGAGGGTCGCGCGCCGTCCAGGGTCGTGCAGCCGACGCGGACGAGCGGCCACGCCTGTGGGCCAGGTGGGCCGCATATGACAAAGGTCTGGACGGCTATGCAGCCCGCCGCTCACGGGAGACCGCGGTAGTCATCTTGTCGCCCCGACTCGGGTAGGGGTCCTCACCGGGCGTTCGATGGCGCGCTCCTGCGCGCTTGAGTCACCATTCGCGTATGGACGTTTCCGCTCGACAGCTCAACCGAGCGACCCTCGCTCGGCAGCTCCTGCTGCGGCGCGAGCCACTCGACGTCGTCGACGCGGTCCATCGACTGGTCGCACTTCAGGCGCAGGAGCCTGCGTCCCCGTACATCGCGCTTTGGGATCGGCTCGATCCGTTCGATCCCGCGGACCTCGACGCCGCCTTCGCGGCGCAGGGTGTCGTGAAGGCTCAGCTGATGCGGATCACGCTCCATGCCGTTGCCGCCGATGACTACCCGGCCTTCCATCAGGCGATGCAGCGGACACTGCGAGCGGCCCGCCTGCACGATCGCCGATTCAGCAGCGAGGGCGTCTCGATCGAGGACACGGACGCCCTCGTCCCCGACCTGCTCGAGTTCACGGCGTCGCCCCGGATGAACACGGACGTGGAGCGCTGGCTCGATGAGCGCTTCGGAACGCCGAAACCGCGGATCTGGTGGGCCCTGCGCCAGTACGGGCCGTTCGTGCATGCCACGACCGGAGGCCCGTGGGCGTTCGGCGCTCGGCCCCACTACATCGGAACGCGGAGCCAGGCGCGCCCAGGTGACGTGGCAGCCTCGGTGCGGTTGCTGGTCCGCCGCTACCTCGAGGGCTTCGGGCCCGCGACGATGGCGGATATCGCCCAGTTCGGGACCGTGTACCGGCCGCCGGTAAAGGAAGCGCTCGAGTCGCTCGGTGACGAGCTCGTCCGCTTCGCCGGTCCAGGCGCCGCGACGCTGTACGACGTCCCCGATGGCCCGATGCCTGCGGAGGGCACGTCTGCGCCGCCGCGCCTCCTGCCGATGTGGGACAGCGTGCTCCTCGCGTACAAGGACCGAACCCGGATCGTGCCGCCCGAGTACCGCACCGTGGTCATGCGCAACAACGGTGATGTGCTGCCGACGCTGCTCGTCGACGGCTTCGTCGCCGGCGTCTGGCGTCCGGTCGAGGAGGGCATCGAGGCCACCGCGTTCCATCGTCTCTCCGACGACGATTGGGCCGGCCTGGATGCGGAGGCCAAGTCGCTCGTGTCATTCCTCGCCGATCGAGATCCGCGGGTCTACCAGGGACGTTTCGCCCATTGGTGGCACAAGCTTCCGGCGCCGGCGGAGGTGCGGGTGATCGGCAACTGAACGGCTGGCGCGTGAACGTCAGCCGCCCGCAAGGCCGTCCGGGCCGACCGAAGGATTCTGACCGGCCTCAACGTAAGGATGGACCACGCCAGATCACGGAATCCTTCCTCGCCAGCCAGCTACCCCACGGGTAGCGGTCCTTCGTCTCGCAGATGCAGGTAATGCCGGCGGGTCTCGGGGTCCAGGTGTTCGATGGCGTAGCGCAGCGCCGTGCGCGGCATGGTGCGCGCGTGCCGATCGAGGAATTCGAGCAGGCGTCCCGGGTCTCGCTTGCCGGCCTCGCGGACCCAGCCACCGACCGCCTTCTGGACCAGGTCCTCCGGATCGTCGGCGAGGATGTCGCCGATGGCGAAGGTGTCGTCGAGGTCGTCCTGCCGGATGAAGAACCAGGTCGCCACGATCGCCGTACGCCGCTCCTGCCAGGCCGCGGACCGGGCGAAGACATACAGCTGGTCGCGCGGCTTGTCGGCGAGGTACCCGCCGACCACCCATGGGGCCGCACGGTCGACCAGGTCCCACGTGTCGATCAGGTCGTGGCGCCGGACATACAGCTCGTACAGCCCCCGGCGGCGCGACACCGACGTGCGTCGGTCGCGTGCCGCGAAGTCCATGATGCTGACCGCGCCGACCCGTGATTCGTGATCGGCGGCCTCGAGCAAGGCTTCGATCTGCGTCGTGTCCATCCCGCTGAACTCCTTGGCCAGCGCGAAGATGTGCCGCATCGGCAGGGAACCCTCAGCGGCGCGGAGGTCGCCGAGGCGTCGCGTGAACTCGGCGGCCGAGCCGGAGTCGGACATTGGCATCGACCGATGGTAGCCGGGCGAACTGCGGGGGCGCCTAGCCTCGTTCCGTGAGGAACCAGGTCGGGGTCGGGCCCTTGCCCTTGATGTCGATGAGGCCACGCGCCTCGAAGGCGAACGACGCTCCGAGGCGCTCCATCACGGCGTGGGTCACCTGGACGCGTCGCGGGACCCCCAGTGATTCCATCCGGCTGGCGAGGTTCACCGTGTCGCCCCAGATGTCGTAGATGAACTTCTTCTTGCCGATCACCCCGGCCACGACCGGACCACAGTGGATGCCGATCCGGAACGTGATGTCCAGGCGGGCCGCAGACTCGATCCGCCCGACCGCCTCGGTCAGGTCGAGCGCCATCGCCGCGACCCGGTGGGTGTGATCGTCGGAGGGCTCGGGCATCCCGCCGACGACCATGTACGCATCGCCGATCGTCTTGACCTTCTCGAGTTCGTATCGGTCGACCAGGTGGTCGAACACGGTGAAGACCTCATCGAGGACCCTGACGAGTTCCCCGGGCGACATGGTCGCGGAGAGGCGCGTGAACTCCACGATGTCGGCGAACAGCAGGGTGACGTCGTCGAACCGGTCGGCGATCAGTGATTCACCGTGACGCAGGCGATCGGCGATGGCCTCGGGGAGGATGTTCAGCAGGAGCCGCTCGTTCTCGGCGGCCAGTCGCTCGCGCTCCTTGACCGCGGTCACATCGGTGCCGTAGACGTTGATGAACCCGAACTCCGGCACATCGACCGGGAGGAGTGCGTAGGTTCGATCTCCGGCGTTGAGCTCGACCACCCCCCGGTCGGCTGCGCGGACACGCTCCACGAGTGGTTCGCGAAGATCGTCTGGAAGGCAGGTCCCGATCTCGAGGCCCAGGCTCGCCACGAGGCCTGCGCTCGCGGGATTGG
This sequence comes from uncultured Chloroflexia bacterium, assembly GCA_963746865.1. Lineage (GTDB taxonomy): Bacteria > Chloroflexota > Limnocylindria > Limnocylindrales > CSP1-4 > SPCO01. The sequence continues at coordinate 208,429 of CAVVDB010000003.1, read as the reverse complement.
CGTAGACCAGGCGACCGTCCCAATGGATCCGGAAGACGGGGTTCGGGTTCTGGTCTGGGAACTTCACGATCGCGCGTTCGGCCGTCACGTCCATCCCGTACAGGTTCGTGAAGCCGAGATCACGGATGGGTATCGGCCAGATGGCATACGTCCGACTCTCCCAGGCGAACTCGAGAAAGCTGCGCTGCGTCGCCACCGTGTCAAACCGTGACAGCAGGTCATCCGGGAGTCGCTCGCCGACCACGGCGCCCATCGCCGCACGCACGGCCGCGCTCGCCGGATTCGCATAGGTCAGGCGACCGTCGACATCGAAGCGCATGACCGGGTTCGGATTGTCGTCCGGAAACCGGTTGATCGCGCTGACTTGCTCGCCGGTCAGGCGCGCCGAGCCCGGAGGTGGCTGGGGAGCGGAGCCGCTCGGGCTTCGTGCTGCCATACCGCCGATCGTAGGCCCAGCGTCAACAGAGCATCAGCGCTGAGCCCCGGTCGAACGTCCAGGCGAGTCCAGACCTAGCCCTTCAGCCAGTCGCCGAACGCCGACGACGTCAGCGCCTGCCCGAAGTAGTCCGAATGCTCGACCGCATCGGCCGCCGCGAACCCGCGCATCGACGCCGGCTTGATCGGGAAGCGGGCCGAACCGTTCGCCCCGGCCATGCTCTCGATCGTGACCATCATGTCGTTGGCCTTGTCCTCGAAGATCCGGTCGCGGACCTCGTCGTTCAGCCACGCCTTGAGTCCCGGGTCGCTCGGCTCGAAGTCCGAGGTGATCGCGCGATAGGTGGCCGCCGCCGGATCCGCCGGTCCCGTGTTGAGCTGCTGGAGGAACTCGCTGCCGGGTGCCATGGCCGATAACCCTTCGAGCTCCTCGACGACGCCGATCGCGATGGACTTGACCACGGCGAAGACGGTTTCGAGGGTCTGCGAGATGCCTGGGCCGGGAAGCAGGTGGAGCAGGCTCGTGAACCGGTCGACCAGCTCGCCCCAGTTCTCCGCGTCGGCCAGGATCGTCCCCTGGTTGACCACCCCGACCAGGACGATCTGCGGGACCGTGATCCGCGGGCCGAGCGGGGCAAGATCGCCCGGTCGTTCGGCGATGGAGCGCGCAACGAGGCCACCGCGCGAGTGGCACACGATGTCCATCTCCAACGGCAGGTCGCCGACGATGTCGTAGAACTGTCGGGCGTTGACGAACGGGTCGTCGGCGATCGTCGGGTGGTCGAAGGCGATGACGCGACCCTCGTACCGGCGGTGCAACTCCTGCATCGTCGCCGTCGGGAGGCGGTTGAAGGCGCCCTCGGTCGTGCTGAAGGTGCCGTGCACGAACAGAAGCGATCGGCCGGCGGACAGGCGCGCTCGGTCCGCGGCCGTGAGCGCGGTCAGATGGCCATCCGGGCCGTACGCCCGGACCTGCGGCGGGTGGTGCTCCAGGTCCCATTGGCGCGCAGCGAACTGGGCGACCTCGCCAACGGCGCGGCTGATCGGGAAGGTGATCACCCGGATGATCGTGGAGACCGAGAAGCCGCCGCGCGTTGCGAGCGTTTCGGGCGGCCGCACCTGCGGGAGCACGTAGGTCCGGGTCCGGGAGTCGGCCGCGGCGGCCGCCCGTGAGCTCGATTCACGGCTCATGTGCCAGGTCGCGACCCCGTTCTCGATGGTCAGGACGACCTGTTCGCGACCACGCCGCGGCGCCCGTGACGCGCAAGGTCAGCGGCTCGGGCTTGGCCGCTCCGCGACGGGTCGTGCGGGTGCCGTCGAGGACCGCGGTCTTCGACGTGCGCATCCGTTGTCGCCGGAGCGCCCGATCGAGCGAGGTCGACGAAGGCCCGACACTCGCGGCGGCCCCGCGACGGACCGGCGCGCGAATCGCGCCCCGTTCCACCTGCACCGAACCACGGACGCCGGGCGCCTCAAGGCTCAGACCGTCGATCTCGACGACGTCGTTCTCGATCGTCGCGCGCGCCATGGCGTGCCTCCCTCTGCCTCAGTCGTGTGGGTCAGCCGTATCGCTCGTGGAGCAGCCGGTCCCAGCCGGTGGCCTTGGGGAACGACAGCTTCCGGTAGGTCGGGCCTTCCTTCTGGTAGGCCTGCCGGCTCGACGGGAACCAGAACGCGAGGCCGTGCGCGTCGACGACATCGGCGCCGAGCGCGGTCGAGCGGATGCACGCTCGGTCGAAGGCTTCGATCACGCCCTTCGCCGCCGGCGTGATCCTCGGGTCATCGACCTCGACGAGACGGGTCGCGAAGTCGCGGATGTCGTAGCTGTTGTAGCCGGCGAAGCTCTGCGAATCGGCCCGGACGTCATCGAGCACCCGGAACCCCTCACGCCCGAGCGGGCGGACAGCGGCGACCAGGGCGGTGAAGCTGGCCGTCAGGCGGCTCCGCGTCCGGAACGCCGCCAGCGTGCACGGATGCTCGCCCGGGCGATCCTTGTACTCGTCGTGATACGCGCTGACCGCCATCGATGCCCACGTCGTCGCACTCGCCGGCGGACGCTTCGCCATCAGCCCGATGAACCGCTCGTAGTCCCAGCCGTCACCCGGTTCGTTCTCCTCGGACCCGACGATCGCCGACGCGAACGGCTTGAACTGGTCGACCACCTCGACCATCCCGTTGAGGCACGTGTCGGAGAAGATGAGGTCGAACTTGCGGGTCGTGCCGGCCCGCTTGAAGGCGGCCCGCACGACGCCGGACGCCTCGAGATTGGTCAGGATCCCGCCACTCGAGTCGTCCTCCAGCATCGCCCGGTAGCCGGCCTGGACGGCTCGGGTCCTCGTGGTTGACGAGGTGGCGCACGAACAGGTTCCGGGCCGGTTCGACGCTTGACGCCCCGATGGGCGGCCCGGACGGCACGCCCCTGCGATCGCCCGGTCCAGGATGACCTCCTGGTCGTCACGCTCGTCGAAGACGCCCGAGCCGTGGTCCCAGAAGCCCAGCGCACGGCGGGCGGTCGGATAGGTGACGAGCGCGCGCGCGATGAAGTCGGCGAGAGTGTTCGGATCGCCGGTGTCGATCTCGCCGAGTTCCTCGAGGACGCTGCGCTTGCCGGCCGAGGTGACCTCGATGACCTGTCCCCCGCCCGCGGACGTATCCACCAGCGCGATGATCGCGAACCGGTTGCCGGCCGCCTTCGACAGGCCTCGCGACATCTCGGCGAGGTCGCCCGCGACGAACGAGCTCAGGCTGTTGTCGCCGCCGAACAGCTCGATGATGACGTGCGTGGCCTTCGGGTCGCTGACCGTGAACGGCTTGACCTTGGTCGCCATCGGCAGGATCCCTCGTTCGCGCGCGCTGACGTCATGGTAGGCGGTTCGCTACGATCGGTCGACCAACGGCCTGCCCGACCCGGCCGTCCCCGCGAAGGAGATGTCGATGACCGCTCAGGCGCCAGTCGCCGCACGCGCGCCGGCCGTGGAGCACAGCAACTCGTACAACATCTTCATCCTCGTCCTGACGATCCTCTCGCTCGCGATCATGGTGCTGCTTGATCCTGCCGCTCCCGACGGAGGTCCTCACCCTGCTGACCGTCTACGACAACATGATCTGCGTCGTGTTTCTCGCCGACTTCGCGCTCAACATGCGCCGTGCACGGCGGAAGCGCGACTACTTCATCGGCCAGCGTGGGTGGCTCGACCTGCTCGGGTCGATCCCGACGTTCGGGGTCCTGCGCTTCACCGCCCTGTTCCGGCTCGCGCGGCTGAGCCGGCTCGCCCGCATCGGACGGTTGCTGGGTGGCCAGGCCAAGGAGGCCTTGATCAAAGATGTCCTCGACAACCGTGGTCAGTACGCGGCGTTCATCACCGTCTTTTCGGCGTTCCTGGTCCTCGTCGTGGCGAGCGTCCTCGTCCTCGAATTCGAGAGTTTCGCGCCACCAGGCGAGGCCAACATCACGACCGGGGGCGACGCCTTGTGGTGGGCCGTCGTGACCATCACGACCGTGGGGTACGGCGACACGTACCCGGTGACGACGTTGGGCCGGCTGACCGGTGTCTCGGTCATGTTCGCCGGCGTCGGGATCATCGGGGCGCTGGCCAGCATCCTGGCAAGCATCCTCGTACCCGACAACGACGACGCGGCGGCACCAGCTCCCGCGCCGAGCGGCGTCAGCCCGTCGGTCGAGACGGAACTCGCGGGGTTGCGCGCCGAGATCGAGGCATTGCGCCGTTCACTGGCCGTCGATCGACCAGCACCAGGCTGACGACATTCCGGTCGCGAGGACCTTCAGATCGAGACGGCGTTGCCCGACACCCGCACGCCTGCCTCTCCCGGCACGATCGACACGGTGATCCGGCTCGGCCGGCCCATCTCGACACCCTGGGCGATCTCGAACGAGGCAGGCGCCACGATCTCGCGGCGCTCCCGTAGATAGGCGCCCAGCGCAGCGGCCGCAGCACCCGTGGCCGGATCCTCGACGACGCCACCGACCGGGAACGGGTCGCGCGCCCGGAACCGGTCGGGCGCCTCGCGCCAGATGAGCTGGATGGTCGTCAGGTCGGCAGCGAGCATCAGGGCCTTGAGCGGCTCGAACGGGTAGTCGAGAGTCGCCAGGCGATCGAGCCGGGCAGCCGCGATGATCAGGTGCTTCGCCCCGGCGAACCCGATCGCCGGCGGCAGCGCCGGGTCCAGGTCGTCGGCGTTCCACCCCAAGAGCGCGAGCGTGCCGGGAACGAGCCCGGGAGACGGCTCCGCCACCCAGGTCGCGATCGAGGTCAGGGTCGCTCGGATCAGCCCGCCGTCCCCGGGCGCGACGGTCACGGCCACTGGTCCCCCATTCGTCGTCAGCACGATCTCCCCGGGACCACCAGGCTCGACGGGGTCGGCGGCGAGTCCCCGCTCAGCGAGGACCACGCCCGCCGCGATGGTCGCGTGGCCGCAGAACGGGACCTCCGCGAGCGGGCTGAAATAGCGGACGCGGAACCGCCCCGGGGAACCGGTTCCATCGGGCGCCACGAACGCGGTCTCCGAGTACCCGACCTCCGCGGCGATCCGCTGCATCTCCCCGTCGGGCGGAAACGCCCCGCCGATCCAGACGCCGGCCGGGTTCCCGCCGTTCGGGTCGGTCGTGAAGGCCGACAGTCGCAGGAGCGTGGCCGCTCCAGGCTCGATCATGGACCGAGTATGGCGGCTCGCGTACGCCCCTCGCGTAGACTGCCGAGGTGACCGCCAAGCACCCCCGGACCGCCGCCTCGCTGCTGGTCGAGGGCCTCGCCGCCGAGACTTGCGAATACGTCTTCTCCGTCCCGGGCGAGGAGACGATGGACATCCTCGAGGCGCTCGGCAACCAGGGCGTGGTCGCTCACATCACGACCCGCCACGAACAGGGTGCCGCCTTCATGGCCGACGTCTATGGACGCCTGACCGGCCGGGCGGCCGTCGCGATGGCCACCCTCGGGCCGGGCGCGACCAATCTCGTGACCGGGATCGCCGACGCCTACCTCGACCACGCGCCGATGGTCGCCATCACGGGCCAGACCGGACTCGACAAGCTCCACAAGGAATCGCACCAGTACGTCGACATCGTCCGGATGCTGGAACCGGTCACGAAGTGGAACCAGCGCGTCGAGCAGCCGGCCGCGGTCCCCGAGATCGTGCGCAAGGCGTTCCGTGTCGCCCAGCTCGAGAAGCCCGGGCCCGACCCACATCGAGCTCCCGGAGAACCTCGCCGCGACACCGGTCGACGACGACCTCGTCCCGATCGAACCGACCCAGACCTACTTCCCCGAACCGACCGACGAAGCGATCGACCACGCCGCGCGACTGCTGGCGGCCTCGAGCCGGCCGCTCATCCTGGCCGGCAACGGGGTCCTCCGCCAGAACGCCTCGGCCGCGCTCCGGGACCTGGCGAACGGCCTCCACCTCCCGGTCGCGGGCACGTTCATGGGCAAGGGCGCCATCGACGACCGGAGTCACCTGTCGCTCATGGCCGTCGGCCTCCAGGCGCGCGATCACGTCCTGTCAGGGTTCGATCGGGCGGACCTCGTCGTCGCCATCGGCTACGACCTGGTCGAGTACGCCCCGTCGCGCTGGAACCCGGACGGCCGGAAGCGGATCCTCCACATCGACACGCAGCCGGCCGAAGTCGACGCCTACTACCAGCCCGAGGTCGAACTCGTCGGCGACATCGACGGGACCCTGCGTCGCCTCCTCCCCGCCCTCCTGCCACGCGGGATCGGCGGTCGGACCGCGAGCGAGCGGCACGCGACGCGTGAGACCCTCGTCCACCAGGACCTCCGGACGGCGCTCCTCGCCGACCTCGGCGCCTACGAGCACGACGACGGCTGGCCGATCAAGCCGCAGAAGGCGATCGCCGACCTTCGCCGCGCGCTGGAACCGAAGGACATCGTGGTCAGCGATGTCGGGGCCCACAAGATCTGGGTCGCGCGGCTGTACCAGGCCTACGAACCGAACACCGTGATCATCTCGAACGGGTTCGCGGCGATGGGCATCTCGCTGCCAGGCGCGATCGCCGCCAAGCTCGTCCACCCGGACCGGCGTGTCGTCGCCCTGTGCGGGGACGGCGGCTTCTTGATGAACTCGCAGGAACTCGAGACGGCCCGCCGGATCGGGGCGAACATCACGGTCGTCGTCTGGCGCGACGACGGCTACGGCCTCATCGACTGGAAGCAGCGCGCCGAGTTCGGCCACCCGTTCGGGGTCGACTTCGGCAACCCGGACTTCGTCGCCTACGCCCAGTCGTTCGGGCTGGCAGCCTACCGGCCGACCTCGGCCGCGGACCTCTACCCGACGTTGATGAAGGCACTCGAACACGAGGGACCGACCCTCGTCGAGGTCCCGATCGACTACCGCGAGAACCTGCGTCTGACCGAGCGCCTCGGGGCGTTGTCGCCGCTCGGCTGACCGGCGGCCGGCGTCAGGTCCCGGCCGGCTTCTTCGGCTTCTTCGGTTTCGGTGGTCGCTTCGGTGTCTTGTCGCCCATGTCCATCTCCTCGGTGTCCGGTTGAGGGGGATCGGCTGGCGCCTCGACAACGATAATCCACCGCGCCCTCGGCGCGAGCGACCTAGTGGACGACCTCCAGCGCCCACGCCGCGGCCCGGTCGAGTTCGCCCGGGTCGAGGGTCGGCGGGTTGTCACGGGTCACGAAGAAGCTCTCGACCGGAGCGACCTCGCGGATGCCCGTGTGCTTCAGGAGCTTGCCCGCCGACGCGGCAGCGGAGCCGGTCAGCAGCTTGGACATCCGGAACCGCGTGTCGAATGCCGCCGCCCGGCTCCCCTTGAGCGAGCCGTCGGGCAAGGCCTTGAGCGCCTCCTTGAGCGGCTGCGACGCGCCATGGGCGTGGGTCGGGCCGCCGACGATCAGGAGGTCGATCGGGGCCGTTCCGGGCAGGCCATCGGTCGGCCGCCTGAGTTCGACGCTATGGGCCGGGCTGAGCGCCTGCGCCATGGCCTCCGCCAGGCGCTGCGTGTTGCCGAACTTCGAGTCACAGAGGATGACGACGTTCATGGTCCTGCCTCCCATCCGAGGATGCGGTATGTCAAGGCTAGGCTGGTCCCGGACGATCGATCCCGCGAGGGCCACACGACCCGACGTCGATGGTCCGGGTCGCCCGAATCAGGCGAGGCCGTTCCGGGCGATGACCTTTGCGTACCAGCGGGCGCTGGCCTTCGGGATCCGCGCCTGCGTGTCGTAGTCGACATACACGATCCCGAACCGCGGTCCGTAGCCGAGCGCCCATTCGAAGTTGTCCAGCAGCGACCAGACGAAATAGCCACGCAGGTCGGTCCCGGCGGCGATCGCACGCTCGGAGGCGGCCAGGTGGCGCTCGAGATAGTCGATCCGACGAGGGTCGTTGACGCCGTCGATCCCGACCTCGTCGGCGAGGGCGATCCCGTTCTCGGTGATGTAGGTCGGGATCGCCGGGTAGTCGGTCCGCAGCCGGGTAAGCAGGTCCTCGAGACCGCTCGGGTCGATCCCCCACCCGACGAACGTCGTTTCCTCGTCGGGCGTCGCCCCGGCTGACCTCCCAGCCCAGCCCGTCCGGCGCCGCCACCGCGTGCGCCCGGAAGTAGTAGTTGACCCCGAGCAGGTCGATCGGACGGGCGATGGCCTCGAGGTCCCCCGGCTGGACCACGTCGAACTCGGCCCCGAGCGAGGTGTAGTGGTCGACGAGATCCGCCGGATAGGCGCCCCGGAAGAGCGGGTCGAGGAACCAGCCGTTCAGGTTCCCGTCGGCGAGGGCGGCGGCCCGGATGTCCTCCTGGCGATCGGTCCTGGGATCGATCGGGTTGAGGTTGAGGGTGATCCCGATCTCGCCGCGACGGCCCGACGCCCGGAACGCCTCGACGGCCCCGGCGTGCCCGAGCAGCATGTGGTGTGCGGCGCGGATCGCACTCGTGAGGTCATTGACCCCCGGCGCATGTCGGCCGTCGAGGTGGCCGACGAACGCCGCCACCCATGGCTCGTTCAGCGTGATCCAGCGATCGACCCGGTCGCCCAGCACGTCGAACAACGTCGCCGCGTAGTCGGTGAACTGGCTGGCGGTGTCGCGGGCGACCCAGCCGCCCCCCGATCCTGGAGCGCCTGGGGCAGGTCCCAGTGGTAGAGCGTGGCCATCGGGGAGATGCCGCGCTCGAGCAGTCCGTCGACGAGCCGCTCGTAGAAGTCGAGGCCGCGGCGCTCCAGGCGGCCGAACCCGGTCGGATAGATGCGCGACCAGGCGATGCTGAAGCGGTAGGCGTTCAGCCCGAGCTCGGCCATCAGGTCCGTGTCGGCGGCGGATCGGTGGTAGTGGTCGCAGGCGACGTCACCGGTGGTGCCATCGGCGATCGCTCCGGGCGTGTGGCTGAAGCGGTCCCAGATCGATTCGCCCCGGCCATCCTCGGCGACCGCGCCCTCGATCTGGTAGGCGGCGGTGGCGGCGCCCCACAGGAACCCGGATGGGAACGGCATACGTCAGGTCTCGCTGACGAGCGGGATGACGTCACGAGCGAAGCGCTCGGCCAGTGCGACCACGTCGTCCGGCGAGGTGGCGCCGAACGCGACGACGAGATGGGTCACCCCGAGCGCCGCGAACTTGTCGACCTCGGCGGCGATCCGGGCGGGGTCCCCGCGCATCATGTAGCTGTCGTCCTGCCCGGGTCCGAACCTGACGCTGACCCTGGCTGCGAGGGTCGGCATCGGCCGGCCGGCGGCGCCCGCCGCCGCGGCGATGACCGGGAGCCGTTGCGCATAGGCCTCCGGACCGGTGGAGCTGGACTGATACCCGTCCGCCATCGCCCCGACGCGACGGAGCGCCGCCTCCGCCCGGCCACCGATCACGATCGGCAGCGGATCCTGCTCCGGCAGCGGGCCGAACACGAAGTCGTCCATCGTGTGGAACCGACCGCGGAACGGCTCGCGCGAACCCGACCACAGGTGGCGCCACAACCGGATGGTCTCGTCAAGGTAGGCGCCACGAACGTGGAACCGGTCCGGCACGCCGAGGTTCCCGAATTCCGCCTCGTTCCAGCCGATCCCGACCCCGGCGACCGCCCGGCCGCGGCTCAACGAATCAAGGGTCGCGAGTTCCTTGGCGAGGACGACCGCGTTCCGCTGCGGGACGACGATGACGCTGGTCCCGAGCCGGATGGCCGGGTGCCGCGCGGCGACCCAGGCGAGGGTCAGGATCGCCTCGTAGATGTGGCCGTAGTCGGGCGAGGCCGATTCGGGGACGAGGACGTGGTCCGTCGTCCAGACCGTCGACCAGCCGAGGCGCTCGGCGACCTCGGCGGCGGCGTCGATCCCCTCGGGCGATGCGCCGGCCGGGAAGTTGGGGAGTGCGAGTCCGAAGTCCATCGCCCAAGGCTACCGTGCGGCGGCCTCGAGCACGGCGTCGGATAGCACAGGCCACGCCTCCAGCGCCCAGGGGCCGTACTCGCGGTCGGTCAGCGCCACGAGGGCGAGGTCCGCGACGGGATCGACCCACAGGAAGGTCCCGGATCCGCCGAAGTGGCCGAACGCCGCGGGACTGTTCGTCGCCCCCATCCAGTGGGGCGCCTTGCCGTCGTGCAGTTCGAAACCCAGGCCCCAGTCGAGCGGGTCGAACCGACCGACGCCGGGGAGCATCCCGACGAGTCCAGGAAACGCGACGGTCGTCGCGGCAGCGTGGGTGGCCTCCGAGATGAGCGTCGGGCGAAGGAGTTCGCGGGCGAGGGCCGCGAGGTCAGCCGCCGGGCCGTGCAGCCCCTGTGATGGTCGCTCCAGGAGCCTTGTCCCGCGCATCCCGAGCGGCCCCAGGACCCAGGCGCCGATGGCCGCCTCGAAGGTGGTGCCGGCCCGCTCCCCCACCAGCGCCCCAAGCGCATCGAACCCCGGGTTCGAGTAGATCCGGCGCGTCCCGGGCGCCGCGATGGGCTCGCTACCCTCGAACGGGAGCCCGGACGCGTGGGCCAGGAGATGGCGCACCGTCGACCCCGGCGGCCCGGCCGCTTCGTCGAGGTCGAGCAGGCGGCGCTCCGTGGCGATCAGCACGGTCAACGCCGTCGCGAGCTTGGTCACCGACGCCCACCGATAGTCGCGCGTCGGGTCGCCGCGGGCGGCGATCGTCCCGGCCGGTCGGACGACCGCCGCCGCCGCATGGTCGGCCCCCCAGTCGTCGATGCGAGCCAGGATCTCGTCGAGTGCCGTCATGGTCGAAGCGTATCCGGCACCGGGACATCTGCCGACGAGCGTTTGGTCCCTCCGACGGATGGTGGTCCAGGCCGCCGGGCCCCACGCTGACGACCATGCGCTACGCCCCTGCCCGCCGCGCGCGGACGCTCGCGCCCGTCCTCGGTCTCGTCCTCGCCCTTGCCGCCACGACCTCGGCGAGCGCCACGGAGTTCCCGGCCGGGAACGAGGGCTACCACAGCTACACCGAGGTGACGACCGAGGTGGCAGCGGTCGCCGCGGCGCATCCGACGCTCGTGTCGCGCTTCTCGATCGGCAAGAGCTACCAGGGCCGGGACCTGTGGGCGGTCAAGATCTCGGACAACGTCACGGTCGACGAGCCGGAGCCCGAGGTCCTGTTCGACGGCGGCACCCACGCAGACGAGCACATGGGCGTCGAGATGACCCTCAAGATCCTCCACTGGCTGGTCGACGGCTACGGCACGGACCCACGGATCACGGGCATCGTCGACTACCACGAAGTCTGGATCGTGTTCATGGTCAACCCGGACGGCGCCGAGTACGACATCTCGGGCGGCAAGTTCCACCTCTGGCGCAAGAACCGCCAGCCGACGCCGGGCACGACGAAGATCGGCACCGACCTCAACCGGAACTACGGCTACAAATGGGGCGGCGGCGGCAACACGAGCAGCAACCCCGCGGCGATCACCTACCGCGGGCCGTCCGCCTTCTCCGCGCCCGAGACTCGCGCGATGCGCGACTTCATGGCCAGTCGCGTCGTCAACGGTCGACAGCAGATCCGGACCGCGATCACCTTCCACGAGTACGGGCGGCTGGTGATGTGGCCGTACGGCTACACGATGACCAACACCCCGCCCGATATGACCGGCCAGGACCAGTACGCGCTCGTCGCGATCGGCAAGGCGATGGCCCGCAGCAACGGCTACAAGCCCGAGCAGGCCAGCGACCTGTACATCAGCTCTGGGACGACTCGCGATTACCTGTACGGCACCTATCGAACCTTCGCGTACACCTTCGAGCTGTCGGCCAAGGACTATCCCGACGATTCGCTCATCGCGGCCGAGACGGGGCGGAACAAGGAAGCGGCGCTCTACATCATCGAGCGCTCGTGGTGCCCGCTGTCCGTCCTCGGTGCGGCCGTCGCGAACGCCCGCTGTGGCGCCTTTGACGACGACCTCGAGGTCTACCGTGGCTGGGGGTTGAACCCGGACGGGACGGATACCGCGCCGGCCAGCGCGCGCTGGTCGCGGGCGGACCCCGCCGCGACGACGAGTCTCGGGCCGAAGCAGCTCGGTACGGCCAAGTCCGGCTCGCGGGCATATGTGACCGGGGCGCCGGCCGGCGCCGCGTCTAACGACTACGACCTCGACGGGCGGACGACGATCCGGTCGCCGTCCTTCACCCTGCCGGCCGGACTCGGCCAGCGGCTGACCTTCGCCTACGTCTTCGCGCATAGCGCGTCGTCCACGGCCGCCGATACCTTGCGCGCCATCGTGGAACGAGCGGACGGGTCGCAGGTCACGGTCTTCACCAAGGCCGGCAAACCGGCGGACGTTGACGGCGCGTGGGCCAACGCGTCGGTCTCGATGGATGCGTTCACCGGCCAGACCGTCCGCCTGCGGTTCGAGGCGGTCGACGGCGGCCCGGCGAACCTGCTCGAGGTCCAGCTCGACGACATCCGGGTGACGATGCCGAGCTGACGCCGGAGGCTGGCGCCAAGTGACCGTCATGGTCCTGTCATCGAGCGTGCCTATAGTTGCGGCATGTGGTTCCTCAAGTCCAAGCCCGAGTCCATCCCCTCCCCCGCTGACGCCCTCCCCGGCCGACCCGATCCGATCGTCGTGCCCGGCCGGCACACCATCCTCGGCACCCCGCTCGCCGGTCCGTGGCCGGACGGCACGCAGACCGCGATCTTCGGGCTGGGCTGCTTCTGGGGTCCTGAGAAGGAGTTCTGGCAGCTCCCCGGCGTCGTCACGACGGCCGTCGGCTATGCCGGTGGCTCGACCCCGAACCCGACCTACCACGAGGCCTGCACCGGGAGGACGGGACACGCGGAGGTCGTGCTCGTCGCGTACGACCCGGACCGATCACCTACGAGCAGCTGCTCAAGACCTTCTGGGAGGACCACGATCCGACCCAGGTCATGCGCCAGGGCAACGATGTGGGAACCCAGTACCGCTCGATCATCCTGACCGCCGACGAGGCCCAGCAGGCCGCCGCCGAGGCGACCCGCGATGCCTACCAGGCGATGCTGTCAGCCGCCGGCTACGGTCCGATCACCACCGAGATCGCCCCCGCCGGCCCGTTCTTCTACGCCGAGGACTACCACCAGCAGTACCTGCACAAGAACCCCCGCGGCTACTGCCCGAACCACGCGACCGGCGTGAAGCTGCCGGACGACTTCGTGGTCACGCCGCTGCAGTACGTGGACTGACCGCCGGCCAAGTCCGCGGCTTTCGTCCCACGAGGATGGTCGACCTTCTCGACCGGGCTGACCGTGGCTATCATCGTCACGTGGTACAGGTGGGCCGATCGGATCCGAGCGGGGCGGAGGCGGCTGCAGGCGAGCGATACCTCCTCCTGGCCGACATCTCCGGCTATACCGTGTTCATGTCGAACGTCGAGGAGGAGCACGGGGCCGACTTCAGCGACGGCATCCCCGCCGCATATTCGATCCTGGGCGACCTTCTGGACGCCGTCATCGAAGGCGTCAAGCCGGATCTCGCGCTGGTCAAGCTCGAAGGCGATGCCGTCTTCGCGGCAGCCCCGGCGGCCAGTCTCGATGGCCAGGGCGATCGTGTCCTCGAGACGATCCAAGGGACGTACCGGGCGTTCATCGACGCCCGGACACGGGCGATCCCCTCGAGTGACCACGTCTGCATCGCGTGTCCCGCCGTCGCGCACCTCGACCTGAAGGTGGTCCTCCATCGCGGACCGGCCGTCCGCCAGTCAGTCGGATCGGGCAGCGACATGCTCGGGCCTGCCGTGACCGTCGCCCATCGGCTGCTCAAGAACACCGTGCGCGACAGGATCGGCGCCCGCCCCTACCTGTTCATGACCGACGCTGCCGCAACGGGGCTCGGATTGCAGGGGACCGGGCTGGCGCACGGCGAGGAATACCCGGACGCCGGGAAGATCGAGGGTCGCATCGTTGAGCTCGGCGATTAGAAGGCCGAGCCTAGGGGAGGACGAACTGAGATGACCGACCCGATCGCGGACATCGTCGGCGACTACCGGGGGTTCGCGGCCCAGCAGCGCGACCGGTTGCTGGCGCGTGGCATCGACATCACCCCCTACGCGCTCAGCCACCTCGCATACCGGGTGCCCGAGTGGGACCAGTACGTCCAGGTCCGGACGCTCCTCGAGCGCCACGCGACCGCGAATCGGGAGAACGTCTGGAACGGCCGCCCGATCTCCTTGATCCTTCCCGCCGAGCCGCTCGAGGTCCTTGACGGCAAGGCGGTTCCGATGATCGAGCTCATCCCGCCCGTCCACCAGCGTGTCTACAAGATGGGGCTGGAGCACCTCGGCGTCGTGGTCGGCGATACGTTCGACACGTTCGTCGGAGCCCACAAGCCCGTCCTGACGGGACAGCAGTTCCAAGGTCCGAACAGCACACCCGACCCCGTCTACATCCTGTTCGAGGACTTCACCCACGTGAAGTTCTATCGACTGTCACTGCGGGCATCCGTCGAGCTCGATGGTGGCCGGTTCGAGGACGGCTTCCACCACGTCAACGACTGGGTGCCCCAGCGGCTGGTCACGGCGACCGGCCCCAACCCGCTGAGCAACTCGCCTGATCCCGGGTCACGCCTTGGCTGAGTCGCGCTCCCAGGCGCGCCCGAGCACCCACAGCGCGATGTTCAGGGCTAGCACCCAGATGAACAGCACGCTGAGGGCGATCGCGGCAAGCAGCAGGATCGAGCGGATGTTGTCGATCGTGCTTTCGGCCTTGGCTTGTAGCCCGTCGAGGTCGGCCGACAGGCCATGGACGGCCGCGGCACCGCTCGAGATCGCGTCCTTCAGTGGGGTTGTGCGGGCGGCGAGGGCGACGGCAACCGCTTCGCCCGGGTCTGCGGCGGCGAGGCTCGTCCCCGTCGAGACGATCGCCTCGTCGATCGCCCGGATCTTCGCGTCTACCGCTGCCAACGTGTCGCCCGCACCTTCTGGGACCTTCGTGCCAGGGATGATCCGCGCGATCTGCTGGAGCGTGGTCATCACGCCGACCACAGTTTCGCGGGCCTCGGCGTACCGGACGCGCGCCTCGAGGTATCGATCGGAGATCTGCCCCAACCGGGCCTGAAGGTTCGACAGCCGTGGCAGGTCCGGAGTGCGGCTGGCAGCCAGCTCGGCGGCGTCGGCGCGCACCGAGTCGATCGCAATGACGGTCTCGTCGAGCCGACCAGCCACCGCATCTGTCGCCGTGATGGCCCGGTCGAAGGCGGCCGCGACGTCGCTGCCGAGGTCGTCCACGGCGCGGGAGACGGTCCCGAGCCCGAACCAAACGGCGACGATGATCAGGACGCAGACGACGACGCCGACGATGCCCGCGACCTTCGCGGCGACAGCCTTCCGTGGCGGTCGATGGCTCGGGACGGGCTTGAACATCGGGGAGGTCTCGGACAACAGGCGCTCCCGGGTGCGAGTTGGTGCCAAGATGATGACATGTTCGCGCAACCGCTCCGATCCCACGGCCGGGCCGCAAACGGGACGATGTAGGCTTGCGCCGCGTCGGCGAGGGCGCGCGTCGAGCAAGGGTCCGCGAGGTCCGCGAGGTCTCCGATGGCGATACCAGAGTCAGCATCAGACACAGATCCGGACGCGGCCGCTAGATGGTGGATGGACGGCGTCGTCTACCAGGTCTACCCACGGAGCTTCGCCGACTCGGACGGTGATGGGGTCGGCGACCTCCCGGGGCTGATCGACCACCTGGACCATCTCGCCGGCGGAGCGGATTCGCTCGGCGTCGACGCCCTCTGGCTGTCCCCGATCTACCCGTCGCCGATGCTGGACGGCGGTTACGACGTCATGGACTACACCTCGGTCGACTCCGTCTTCGGGACGCTGGCCGATTTCGATCGATTGATCGAGGCCTGCCATCGACGAGGCATCCGGGTGATCCTCGACCTCGTGATGAACCACACCAGCGACCTGCATCCGTGGTTCGTCGAGTCGCGCCGATCGAGGACCGGACGACACGCCGATTTCTACCTCTGGCGGGATCCATCCGGATGGGATCGCGATGGGCAGCCGGAGCCGCCGAATAACTGGCTCTCATGGTTCGGAGGGTCGGCCTGGGCGTGGGAGCCGCGGCGGGAGCAGTTCTACCTCCACACCTTCCTGCCCGAGCAGCCCGACGTGAACTGGCGCTCGCCGGAACTCCGGGCCGAGATGTGGTCGATGGTCAGCGGCTGGCTCGATCGTGGCGTCGATGGGTTCCGGCTCGACGTCTTCAACGCGTTCATCAAGGCGGCCGACATGCCGTCGAACCCGGAGGTCGCGGCGGGCGGGGCGATCGCCTGGGACGGCCAGGAGCACCGCTACGACAAGGATCAGCCCGAGATGCTCGAGCTCCTCGCCGAGTTCCGACGCATCGTCGACGCTCGGCCTGGGACCGCGACGGTCGGCGAGCTGTTCGCGAACGGGATCGAGGCCGCTGTCGGGTATTGGGCGCCGCGTCACCTCGTGTTCGATTGGATCCTCATCGAGACACCCTGGTCGGCGGCTTCCTTCCGCGAGGCGATCGCGGCCCGGGAGGCGGCCTGGTCCGATCGCTGGCCGGCGACCGTGCTGTCCAACCATGATCGCTCGCGACACGTCTCGCGCTACCTCGAGACGCTCGGTCGCAGCGACGACGAGACGGCCGATGCCGTGGCCAAGGCCGCCGCGACCATCGAGCTGACGCTGCGAGGGACGCCCTTCCTCTATTACGGGGAGGAGATCGGCGCACGCGACATCACGGTGCCCCGCGAGGAGGCCAGGGATCGCGCAGCCATTCAGATGGCGGGCTGGTGGAACCGCGATGGATGCCGGGCGGCGATGGCCTGGTCCGGCGACGGATCGGCGGGCTTCACGAGTGGCGAGCCCTGGTTGCCCATCCCGTCCGACGCAGCGTGGCGGAACGTCGAGCACCAGCGGGCGTCGGAGGGCTCGGTCCTGGCCCACTACCGCCGGCTTCTCGCGCTTCGGCGGGAGTCGGCGGTGCTTCGGGCAGGTGAACTCGACCTTGTCGACGTGGGCGACCCCGACGTCCTCGCCTATCTTCGGCGGGCAGGCGACGAGGTCGCGCTGGTGGTGGTGCGCTTCGGCCTTCGCGGCGGCGAGGTCGAGCTCGCCTCGGCCGCCGGTCCGTGGAGGGTCGTCCTGTCGAGCCACGACCTGGCCACGCCGACGGTCACGTCGCGCCTCGCGCTGCGACCGCTCGAGGCGATCATCCTTGAACCTGCTGCGAATACCATCCACGGATGAAGACATCGCCCACGTTCGACACTGACCCTGCCCGACTCGCCCGGCTCTTCCCGTCGGGCTTCGCCTGGGGCTTCGCCGCCTCCGCCTACCAGATCGAGGGAGCAGCGGCCGAGGACGGCCGGGGACCGACGATCTGGGATACGTTCGCCCGCCAGCCGGGCGCGATCGCCGACGGCAGCACGGGCGAGGTCGCCTGCGACCACTTCCATCGCTACCCTGAGGACGTCGGGCTGATGGCCGATCTGGGGGCGCATGCCTATCGCTTCAGCATCGCTTGGTCGCGCATCCTGCCGATGGGGACAGGCGCTGTCAACCGGCCCGGTCTCGACTTCTACGAACGGCTCGTCGACGCCCTGCTGGGTGCGGGCGTCCAACCGCTGATCAATCTCTTCCACTGGGACCTGCCCCAGGCGTTACAGGACCGTGGCGGCTTCGCCAACCCGGAAGTCGTCGGTTGGTACACGGACTTCGCGTCGTTGATGGCGTCGACCCTGGGCGACCGGGTCAAGGACTGGATGACGTTCAACGAGCCGGCCGTCTTTGCCTTCCTCGGACATGCCGACGGCATCCATGCGCCGGGGCTGCGCGACTGGCCCACGGCGATCCGGGTCGCCGACAATCAACTGCGCGCGCATGCCAGCTGCGACCCAGGCGATCCGTGCCCAGGTCGACGGCGCGAAGGTCGGCGTGGCGTTCGATGTCAACCAGGTCGCGCCGGCGACCGATTCGGAGCGGGATCGTGTCGCGGCCGCCCAGTGGAGCTCCGCTCGCGACGCATGGTTCCTCGATCCACTGTTCGGTCGTGGGTACCCGGTGCTGGGACTCGAGGCGCACCGCGAAGCCGGTCACCTCGAAGGCGTCGACCTCGCCGACCCGCCGGCCGGCGATCTCGACTACCTCGGCTTGAACTACTACCGGCGCGACTCCGTCAGCGCCAGGTCGGACCGCGCTTTCGATTGGGAGATCGGCGCCGTTCCGGGCTCGGAACAGACGCAGATGGACTGGCACGTCGCGCCCGATGGCCTGCGCGACACCTTGCTCGAGCTCAACCGGACGTACGCGCCGCGAGAGATCGTGATCACCGAGAATGGTGCCGCATACCCCGATACCGTCGACACGGATGGCCAGGTGCACGACGTGCACCGGCTGGAATACCTGGCACGCCACGTCGCCGCCGCAGCAGAGGCGATCCGCGCGGGCGTGCCGCTGACCGGCTACTACGTCTGGTCGTTCATGGACAACTACGAGTGGAGCCTTGGCTACACCCGGCGGTTCGGCCTGGTCCACGTCGACTACGACAGCCAGCGCCGCACGCCGAAGGACAGCGCGCGCTGGTATCAGCGGCTCATCGCGTCTCGGTGACCTTGCTGATCGTGCGTGGATGCTCTGGGTCGAGGCCGCGCGCGACGGTCACGTGATAGGCGTACAGCTGGGCGGGCACGATGTCGACGACCGGCGACAGCCAGGCCGGGATGCCGTCCGGCAGGGCCAGCCCCTCGTCGATCTCACGAGCTGCCCGCGAATCCGAGATCACCAGCAGGCGTGCGCCGTGGTCCTCCTTCAGGCGGGTCAACAGCCCGACCTGGGCGTCGAGCTCGGGTCCGCTCGGGGCCACCGCCAGCACCGGCAGGCCGGCCTCAGCCAGCGCCAGCGGCCCGTGCTCGAAGTCGGCCGCCGAGTACGACATGGCAGCGACCAGCGCCAACTCCTGCAGCTTGATCGCCCACTCGCGGGCGCTCGGGTAGCTGTAGCCGCGGCCGAGCACGACGGCCCGCTCGCGATCGGCGTGCGCGGCGGCCAGATCGCGCGCGTGCGGTTCCGCCGTCAGCGCCGCCGAGAGCAACCCGGGGAGGCCGGCCAGGTCGACCGATTCGCTCGACGAGGGCGGGTCGAGCGCCGTCGACAGCAGCGCCGCCGCGAGCAGCTCCGTCGTGTAGGTCTTGGTCGCGGCCGTCGCCCGCTCCGGCCCGGCGCGCAGGTCGACCACGTGGTCGGCCGTTTCGGCGAGGGGGGAATCTGCGTCGTTGGTCAGCGCGACGGTCAGCGCGCCCTGCCGCCGCGCCTCGTCGACCACCGCGACGATGTCCGGTGAGCGGCCCGACTGCGAGATGCCGACGACCAGCGCATCGGCCAAGTCCGGGCGCGCTCCGTAGAGGGTGATCGTCGATGGCGCCGCCAGGGCGACGATCAAGCCGTTCCGTATCGCGAGCAGGTACTGCGCGTAGATGCCGGCGTTGTCGGAGGTGCCGCGGGCCGCGATGACGACGAACCGCGGCCGGTGCGACCTGACCGCGGCGGCGATCGGGGCGAACGCCGTCGGCGCCGAGTCGAGCAGCCGCTGGGCGGCGGCCGGCTGCTCCAGGATCTCGTCTCTCAGCCCCATGCCACGAGCCGCGCCAGGGTCACGACTTGACGGAGCCGGCCAGGATCCCTCTCACGAATGCGCGCTGGAGGAGGAGGAAGACGAGCAACGGCACGACCATGGTGATGAACGCGCCGGCGGTCAGGAGATGCCATGAACCGCCGCGGCTTCCGATCAGGTTGTAGAGGGCGGTCGGCAGGACGCGAACGTCGGCACCCGGTCCCAGGAAGACGAGTGCCACCAGCAGGTCGTTCCAGACCCACAGGAACTGGAAGATGGCGATCGCACCGATGGCCGGGATCGACAGCGGCAGGACGAGCCGGATGAACGTCTGGAGATGCGTCGCGCCATCGATGGCGGCGGACTCGAAGAGGTCGCGCGGCAACTGCGAGATGAAGTTGTAGAGCAGGAAGATCGCGAGCGGCAGGCCGAAGCCCGTGTGCGCCAGCCAGATGCCGAGGAACGAGCCGTACAGGTTCCCGGCAGCATAGATCTGCAGGATCGGGATCAGCGACATCTGGATCGGCACGACCAGCAATGCCACCACGATCGTGAACAAGATGCCGCGGCCGCGGAACGGGATCCAGGCGAACGCATAGGCGGCGAAGGCGGCGATGGTGATCGGGATGGCGACCGATGGGATGGTCACGATGAGGCTGTTGATGAACGAGTCGCCCATGCCGTCGCTCGAGATGACCGTCTCGTAATTCGAGAGCGTCCACTGGTTGCTATCGAACGGATGAAGGAGCGCCGTCCACCAACCGGATGTCGTGATATCGGCCGGATCGCGCACGGACGTGACGAGCAGGCCGAGCGTCGGCAGCGTCCACAGGAAGCAGATGGCGAGGACCGACAGGCGGAGCGGCACGCTCCGCAGGAAGGCCGGCCGCCACGGGGCGACGCGTGCCCCCGGCTGCGCGACGGGCTTCGCCGGCGCCGTCATCCCTGGGCCTGTCGCTTGAAGTTGCGCAAGTTGATGTACATCACGGGCAGGACCGCAACGAAGAGCAAGGACGCGAGCGCGGCGGCACGACCGTCCTCGAAGAACTGGAACATCTCCTGGAACATGCGGTTGGCCACGACGTCGTCGCCGAACCGCCCACCGTTCGTCACGTAGACGATGTCGAAGATCTTGAGGGTGACGATGGCGATGGTCGTCGAGACCGTGACGATCGAGCCGCGGATCATCGGCACGATCACCCGGACGAAGATCTGGCGCTCGGTCGCGCCATCGAGCCGTGCGGCCTCGATGATCTCGCCCGACACGCCCTTGATCGCCGCCGAGAAGACGACCATCGCGAAACCGGTCTGGAGCCAGACCAGGATCACGATCTCCAGGAAGACGTTGATCGGGCTGGTCAGCAGCCACGGGATCGGTTCACCACCGAACGCGACCACGATCGCGTTCAGGATCCCGATCTGCGGTGTGCCGGCGGGCTGCCAGGCGTACACGAATTGCCAGATGACCGATGCGCCGACGAGCGAGATCGCCAGTGGCAGGAACACGATGGTCTTGGCCAGCGACTCGCGCCTGACGCGATCGAACAACCCGGCGAAGATGAGCCCGAGCACGACGCTGGCGCCGGTCCCAACGACCAGCCAGATGACGTTGTTGCGCAGGATCTGGGTGAATTCGGACTCGGTCATCACCGCGAAGTTGTCGAGCGTGAACTGGCCCTCGAGACCGGACAGCCCCAAGGTAAAGCCGAAGCTGCGCAGGATCGTCCCGGCCGCCGGGTAGACCAGGAAGACGGCCAGCAGTGCCAGCGCGGGGCCGGCGAAGACCCACGGCAGGATCCGGTCGCGCCACTTCGCCTGCAGCAGGCTGACCAGCGCGGCCACGCCGATGAACAGCAGCCAGATGCCGCCGACGCCGACCGCCAGCGCGATCACCGCCAGCAGGAGCTTGGCGATCACTTGATCGCCTGAGCCGTTGCGCAGGTCGAGCGCGCCCGACGTGTTGCCCAGCGCCTCGTAGATCGAGGCCAGGAGGTTCGGCCCGCCCTTGGGGTCGAGCAGGACGAGAATGCCGCCGACGCACAGGCCGAGGCCGATCAGCCCGGCGATCGGCAGGATGAAGCGTGATAGACCGGGACTCTCAGTCCGAGCGACGGCCATCCAACCCTCCTCCCGGAAATAGTAGCGGGGCGCGCCACCGAAGATGAGCGCGCCCCGCAAGTTGTCGAACGGTCGACGTTACGGGGTGGCAGGCCAGCTGTCGTCGATGGCCTTCAGGACCGCGTCGGTGTTGGTGCCGCCGGCGTTGGTCCACTGGACCGTCTGGGTCCAGAAGGTTCCGGCGCCGACCTTGCCAGGCATGAGGTCGGATGCGTCAAAGCCGATACCTGCGGCGTTGTTGGCGATGTCCGCAGCGACCTTGAGCTTGTAGGCCCCGGCATACCAGTCGGCCGGGGTCTTCGTGTTGGTCGAGATGGCGCTGCCGGCGCGGATCCAGTTCTGGATGCCTTGCGGCGTGGCCAGGAACTCTGCGACGGCCCGGACTTCGGGTCGGTCGGTGAGCACCATGAGCGTGTCAGCCGAGCCCTCGGCGTTCTTCTGGTTCGGGTCGATGGTCGGGAACGGGAAGATCCCGATGTCTTCACCGATGATGTACTTCGACGGCTTCCCGCTGGCTCGCTGATCCGGGAAGAAGTCGGGGCCGTACCACGTCGGGATCTTCTGCATCCAGCACTTCGGGTTCGCCAGATCGTCGGTGAACATCGGATCCATCGGCGTCTTCTGGTCGGTGGCGGCGATCGCCACGTTGCCGCCGAAGACGTACTTCGGCGTGAAGAAGATCTTGCCGACCCTGTCAAAGGCTTCCTTGATGCCCGGGTCCTGGAACGTGACCTTGTGGCTGATCCAGTCGTTGTAGTAGGCGATGCCCTTGGTCTTGAGGACCACTTCCTCGACCCAGTCGGTGATCTGCCAACCGGTCGCGGCGCCGGGGCCGCCCGCGCTGACGCACCACGGGTTGGTGCCGTCGGCGACGATCTTGTCGGACAGGGCGATCAGCTCGTCCCACGTCGTGGGGACCGCGTAGTTCTTGGCCGCGAAGGCCTTGATCGGGTACCAGATGGTCGACTTGACATCGGCCTTGTAGGGGATACCCCAGATGCTGGAGCCCTGGGTGACGAGGCCGATGGTGACCCCATGCTCATCGCTGAGCTTCTTGGCGCCGTCAGGCCCCAAGAGCTTTGCCACGTCCTGGACCTTGCCTGCGGCGGCGTAGGCCAGGATGGGCGTCGGCTGGGCAAGCATCGCCAGGTCTGGCGGCTTTCCGCCGTCGATACGCGTCTTCAGCACGACTTCGTGGCTCGAGCCGATGCTGTCGATCTGGATCTTGATGCCGGTCGCTGCGGCAAAGTCGGCGACCGCGGCCGCGAAGTTGGTGCCCTCGCCGCCGATCCACTGGGTCTGGATCGAGACCGTCTTGTCCTTGAACGGCTGGCCTGCGCCGAGTGCCGCGTCCAGCTCGGCGTAGCCGGTCGGGACCGTCGGCACGGCCTTCGCCGGCGCAGCGGTCGGTGCGGCGGCGCTCGGTGCGGCGGCGCTCGGTGCGGCGGCGCTAGGCGCGGCGGCGCTCGGCGCGGCAGCGCTCGGTGCGGCAGCGCTCGGTGCCTTCGACGCGGTGCTGCTCGAGCATGCGCCGAACAGCATCACGACGACGACCGCAAGCGCGGACGTTGTCCATAGCTTCCTAGTCATGAATACGACCTCCTCCGAATTGCCATCTCTTGGTGACGAGTGGCTACGCTGGGTCTACATCGCGCCGGCGACCTCCGCTCGTCGGCGATATGCAAGCAAGAGACTATCCGACTCCTGCAATAGCCGCCTTGAGGGTTATCGCTCGCCCACCCCCTCTCGCTCAGGCAAGCCGATGCGTTGGCGAGCGATCCCTGCAACCCCGCGTGCGCCCGGCGCCACGGTTGGCGACAACAGCTCGACGGTCGCATCGCCCAAGGCGGCCTCGACCAGTGGCGAGGCCGCCCGCTCGCGGGCGATATGCGATCGGATAGGTTCGAGAAGGGCTGGTCCGGCGGCCGCCACCCCCCCGCCGATGACGACTCGCTGGACGCCAAGGGTCAGGGCGAGGGATCGGATCGCTCGGGCCAGGTGGTCGGCCACTCGATCGATGATCTCGACGGCGACCTCGTCGCCGGCGGAACCGGCGCGGAAGACATCTGCGGCAGTCGACTGGGGCGACAGGACCGTACGACGACCGGCCGCGATGGCCTCGTCGGCCTGACGTCCGATCCCCGGACCGGCCACGATCGTCTCGAGGCAGCCGCGCAGACCGCATGGGCACAGCGCCCCGTCGGGCTCGGACACGACGTGGCCCACCTCACCGGCCACGTTGTTGTCGCCGCGGAGGAGGACCCCGTCGAGGACGATGCCGGCCGAGATGCCGGTCCCGATCGCGAGGAAGGCGAGGCTCGCCGGCCCGTCGACCGCCTGGCGGCTAAGCCAGAGCGCCGCCGCGCGGGCGTCGTGCTCGACGAAGGTCGGGATCCCAAGCTCCGTCTGGAGCATCGGTCCCAGGGGCAGGTGGATGATGCCGAGGTTGACGGCCATGCTGACCGAGCCGTCCGCCGGATCGACGTGACCGGGGATGGCGACGCCCACCGCGGCGATGTCCCGCCGCAGCTGGTGCCGGGCGTCGTCGACGAGACCGGCGATCTGGTCGACAAGCGAGGACGGGTCCGTTGGCTCGACACGCTCGTAGAGGATGCGGTCTCGATCGTCGGTGACGACGACCGACATCTTGGTGCCGCCGACGTCGACCCCCGCGGTCAGGCGCCCGTCGAGCCCGGGCTCATAGGTCCCGATCATCGCGCCAACCCCAGGCCCAGCTGCTGCTCCATGAGCAGCGCCGACGCCCCCAGCGCGACCACGTCATCGTGGACGTGGCCGAACTCGATCTGCGTGTCGCGTGCAAGGAGCGCCAGGACGCTCGAACGGGCCGACCGCCGGACCTCGCCCAGCCAGTCTTCCCCGAGCGCCGCCACCGGCCCGACCAGCAGGACGTGGCGGACGTTGAGCACACCGATCAGCCAGCCGATCGCGACACCGAGCTCGCGCGCCGCATCGAGGACGATCCGCCGGATCCCGGTGACGCCGGCCAGGAAGGCGGCCACGAGACCGCCCTCGTCGGTGATCGACGGCTCGATGGCGCCGGCGGCGTCGACCAGTGCGCGCATGCTCGTCATCGTCTCGAGGCAGCCCGCCCGCCCGCAGCGGCACGCTGCGTCGGCGCTGCCCATCGAGACGTGGCCGAACTCGCCCGCACCATAGCCATCGCCCTGGAACAGCTGGCCATTGAGGATGATCCCGGCGCCGACCCCGCGACCGACCCTGATCACGACCAGGTTGTTGGGCCGCGGGCGGCGAAAGAAGGTCAGCTCGGCGAGGGCGGCAACGTGGCTGTCGTTGGCGACCACGACCGGCACGCCGTAGCGCTCCTCGAGCAGCGGCCCGAGGCGGAGCTCAGCCCAGTCCAGGTTCACCGACCAGCGGACGGTCCCCGTGCTCGTGTCGATGACGCCGGGCGCACCGATGCCGATGCCGAGGAGGGGGCACCGGTCATCGGCGCGCAGGGCGTCGATGAGTCGAACGACGAGCTCGACGGCGTCATCGCCGTTCCGTCCCTCGAGGGGCAGGTGGATCGAGCGGAGGATGTCGCCGCGCAGGTTGACGACGGCGCCGCTGAATTGCCCCTCGCCGAGATCGAGCCCGATCAGATGGCGTCCGTCGGGAGCCACCCGCAGCAGGATGGGTGACTTGCCCCCGCTCGACCGGCCACGACCGACCTCTTCGATGAGGCCGTCGTCGATGAGGGCGCCGACGAGGTCGCCGACCGAGGTCCGCGTCAGACCGGTGAGTCGGGCCAGGTCGGCGCGCGAGAGCGGACTGTGATCGTGGAGGGCGCGCAGCACCAGCTGTTGATTGAACGTTCGCGTCTGCTGGTGCGTCGCCTTTTCGGGCAGGACCGTCGCGCTGGCGCTCATCCGGGCGGGCACTCCTCCAACCGCAACCACCCTGCCCTTGCCGGCCACTTTGGCAAGAGACTTGACAAAGTCGATGCTGCGCTCGCCATCGAGCTTTGTCAAGACGGTGGACAAACGATCGCCCAGCCGCCCGCCGAGGTGTCCCGACCTCCTTCGGCGGTGTCGATGCTTCTGGATCAATATGCGAGGACCGGGACCGACGAGCACACCAGGAGATGGCGATGGGCACCCTGAACGACAACCCGATCTTTCCGATCCTGCTCTCACAGGACCTCGATGCCAGTCGGAGCTTCTATCACGAAGTCCTCGGGCTCGAGATCCTCCGAGAGGACGACGGCGATCGGATCGTCTTCCGCTGCGGCGGAGGGACGCAACTGGTCGTGACCGCAAGCACCATCGGAACCGCGGACACCCAGACCCAGATGGCCTGGCGCGTGCCGGACATCCACGCCGCCGTCGCCGAGCTAAGGACGCTCGGTGTCCAGATCGAGGAATACGAGCCACCCGACCCGGTGACCGTGGACGGCATCGCCGACATGGGCCACTCGTGGGCCGCCTGGTTCAGCGACCCGAGTCGGAACATCCTCGCAGTGGTCCAGCCCAAGGGTTGAAGGGAGCCACCGACGGCGGACGGCCCGTTAGCCGCCGAGCGTGAGGGCGATCTTTCCCGCGACGCCGCGGTTCCGCAGGCGCGCCATCGCCTCGGCCATCTCCTCCCACGGCAGTTCGCTCGCGAGCTGTGGGTCGAGCCTGCGCTCGGCGACCAACGTCGCAAGGTAGCCAAGGTCGCGACCGAACGGATCGCCGCCGAAGAACAGCTCGAACCCCTGGAGACGGACGAGGGCGTCGTTGTAGATGTCGCGGACGTTGAAGGTGGTGGGCTCGTTCGAGCTGTTGCCGAACATGACCAGCGTCCCCTGCGGGTCGATCATCGTGACGAGTCGACCGAGCGTATCGCCGCCCACCGACTCCAGGATGAGGTCGAACCGGCCGCGGAGCTGAGCGACATCGGACACGACGTCGTCGGCCCCGAGGTCGTGGAGTCCCGCCGCCCGCGCGGAGTCGCTGCTCACCAGGGCGGTCACCTCGGCGCCACCAAGGTGCGCGAGCTGGATCGCGAAGCGTCCGACGCCGCCGGACGCGCCCGTCACGAGGACGCGACGACCAAGGATGGCTGAGCCCAGCCGGAGCATGCGCAGCGCAGCGAGGCCTGCTGTCGGAAGGGCCGCTCCCTGGGCGAACGTGACGGCATCGGGCAGTTCCGCGACCCATCCGTGCGGGACGGCCACCCGCTCGGCCCAGGTCTCGCCCCGCCGGATGCCGACGACCCGGGAACCGGCTTGCGGGCCGCCGACGACATCGGCCTGCAGGATGCCGGCGAAATCCCAACCCGGACGCCAGCCGTCGGTTGCCGTCTCGAGCATCCGCAGTTCGCCCCGATTGATCGAGAACGCTCGCACCTCGACGAGCACCTCACCGGGCGCCGGCTCCGGCTCCGGAACATCGCGGATCGCGATCCTGCCGGGTGCCGAACGGTCCGCCACCAGCGCGCGCATGGCTCAGGCCCTCATCTCACCGGGTGAGCAGCATCATCCGCTGCCTCGTCGCACGGTTCTGGGCATACTCACACACGCATGGACGCCGGACACGGATCGACGAGCGCCGCCCCGGACCGGTTGAAGGTCTTCATCAACTATCGCCGCTCCGATACCGAAGGCTACGCAGGCCGCGTCTACGAGGCGCTCCGACGCCCGATCGGCGCTTCGAACATGTTCATGGACGTCGACTCGATGAAGCCCGGGCAGGACTTCGTCCGGGCGCTCGACGAGGCCGTCGCCGGCTGCGACGTCCTGCTTGCGATGATCGGCCCGACCTGGCTTGATGCTGCCGGGCCTGATGGCGGTCGGCGTCTCGATGACCCGCTCGACCATGTTCGCGTCGAGATCGTGTCGGCGTTGTCGCGCGACAAGATCGTCATCCCGCTCCTGTTCTCGGGGGCACGGATGCCGGGGGCCGGCGTCATGCCCGAAGCCCTTGAGCCGCTCCGCACCAGGAACGCCCTGGTCGTTCGCCACGAGCGGTTTCGTGGAGACATCGCCGAACTGGTGAAGGAGCTCCGGAGACTCCAGGCGATCAAGGCCGGGCCTGTGGCGGCCGCGACCGCGACCGCCACGACGGTTTCGTCTGGGATGACGGGATCCGTCGAGCGGGTCGTGCCCGACGCGACCGTCTCGGTGATCGCCGGCCGCTCCCGTGCGGCCACGTCCGGACCGCAGTCGCGCTTGCCACGGGCACGGGTGGCTGCGCTCGGACTCGCTGCCGTGGCGGTCCTCGCGGTGGTCATCGGCATGGGCACGATCCTCGCGAACGGCGGGGCCGGTGCCGCGTCGGCGACACCCGGGTCGTCGGCCGCCGTCGCGGTCTCGTCGGCCCCATCGCCGAGCCCGTCCCCTACACCATCGGCCCCGCCGCCGACCGCGTCACCGTCGGCCTCGAATTCCCCGGCGCCGAGTGCAGCTGTTTCCTCTCCGGATCCGTCTGCCTCGGCATCCGCCGACGACTATCGCTACATGTCCCCGGACGGGCAGCTCGCCGGCTTCGTCCAGAAGGAGGCGAACGGCAACTTCGAGCTGTACGTCGAGCATGCGGATGGGACCGGTCGGGTGAACGTCTCGAACCACCCCGACCAGGACCTGTTCCTGAGCTGGAGCCCCGACAGTGCGTGGATCGTATTCATCAGCCATCGTGACCTGAACTACGAGGTCTACACCGTCGCTCCCGATGGCTCCGAGCTCACCCGCCTGACGAACACGCCGGTCGAGGAGAGTTGGCCGGCCGTGTCGCCCGATGGGACCCTGATCCTGTTCCTGCGCGACACGGTGGACGCCGCTCAGGCCGACCTCTGGGTCATGTCGCCGACTGGGGCCGGTCAACGGGTCGTCATCAGGACACCCGAGCGCGAGGGCCTGCCGAGCTGGACGCCCGACGGTCGGATCAAGTTCACCCAGTTCACGGACGCCGGCACCAAGGACTTCGTCGTCAAGGTCGACGGCACGGGTCTCACCGAACTGCCCTGAGTCGTTCGCGCGTCGCGCAGCGGCGCCGGCCCCGGCGTGACCCTACGCGTGCCTTCGGGTCGGGCGCGTCGTACCCGGCCTGATATCGTCGCCGAGGTGACGGGATCGTTGTTGCAGGACGCGTTCGAGCATCACGTCTGGGCGTCCGTGCGACTCCTCGACGCCTGCCTGATGCTCAGCCCGGAACAGCTCGAGACGACGGTGCCCGGGACCTATGGTTCGATCCTCCAGACCGTCCGCCACTTCGTCGGAGCGGACGGCTGGTACCTGTTCTCCCTCACCGATGACCGCGTCCACCTCATCGACGAGGACCGCCTGGGCCTGCCCGAGCTTGCGGCCGAGATGGCGACGCATGGTGCCGCGTGGTCAGCGTTGCTGGCCCGGGACCTCGATCCCGACCTGGTCCTGATCGAGATCGACGAGGACGACGGATACCGGAAGGACGCGACCATCGGGATCCGCCTGGCGCAGGCGCTCCACCACGGCACCGATCACCGAAGCCAGATCTGCACGGCGCTGACCTCGCTCGGCATCGAACCACCGGACATCGATGCCTGGACCTTCGGCGTGGACGTCGGACGGGTCGTCGAGACCTACCCCACGACCTGAGCCGACGCCGGGCCTGCCTCACACGGTGACGACGGTCTTGCCCCGCGTATGTCCGGCGTCCACGTACCGGATGGCGTCAGGAGCCTCCCGCAGCCCATAGCTCCGGTCGATGACCGGCCGGACCGATCCTGACCCGATGAGTTCGTGCAGCGTCACCAGGTCGGCGTGGTTCTCGGTCGCGGTCAGGAAGGCCATCCGCTGGCTCACGAACGGCGACGCCAGGCGGGCCTTGACCATGCGTCCGATCGGCCCGAGCCACCGACCGCCCGCGCCCGACGACATGACGAGCCTCCCCCCGGGGGTCAACGCGCGCCTGATGGCAAGCGGCGAGCGGGTCCCCGCCAGTTCGAAGATCAGGTCGAAGCGCGGCCCGTCCGCGATGAAATCCTCGCGGGTGTAGTCGATCACGTGATCCGCGCCGATCGAGCGCACCAGGTCCAGGTTCCTCGTGCTGCACACGCCGGTCACCTCGGCGCCGAGCGCCTTTGCGATCTGGACGGCGTAGGTACCCACGCCGCCCGAAGCGCCGATGATCAGGACCCGCTCCCCTGCCTGGAGGTTCCCCGCGTCGCGAAGACCCTGCAGCGCGGTCATCCCCGCGAGTGGAACCGCGGCGGCCTCCTCGTAGGTGAGGTTCGCCGGCTTCGCCACGAAGTGATCCTCGCCGGCGCTCGCGTACTCGGCGAAGGCGCCAAGGCACCAGCCGAAGACCGCGTCGCCCGGTCGGAACTGCTGCACGTTCCGGCCGACCGCCTCGACCTCCCCGGCGACGTCAACGCCGCGAACGGTGGGTGGTCGTCGCCAACCGATCATCGGCCGCGCGATATACGGGCTGCCGCGCATGACGTGCCAGTCGAGCGCATTGACCGCGGCAGCGCGAACGCGGACGAGCACCGCATCGTCGCCGACCTCGGGCCTGTCGATCTCTCGGAACTCCAACACATCCGCCGATCCGTACCTGTCCTGGGCGATCGCTTTCATGAGCGTCCTCCGGCGTGATCTCGAGCGCGAAACATACGCTGTAAACGTATGCTGTAAGTCTAGACATACGCCGTAAGTGCTGTCAAGCGGGAAGATCGGGCGAGGGTCAGCGCTTACCCTGTACGTTAGAGTTCGGCCGACAGGAGGCCATCGATGGTCGCGCACACGGACAAGAGCGCAGAACCCCGCAGCCCCTTGAGCCGGGAGCGGGTCCTGCAGGCCGCCATCGCCGTCGCGGATGAGGGCGGGATCGAGTCGCTCAGCATGCGCAAGCTCGGTCAGTCCCTCGGGTTCGAGGCGATGTCGCTCTACAACCACGCCCAGAACAAGGACGACATCCTCGACGGGATCGTCGACCTCGTCGTCGGCGAGATCGACCTGCTCCCGGGCGGGACCGAGTGGAAGGCATCGTTGCGAGACCAGGTGATGGCAGCCCGGCGAGTCATGCTTCGCCACCCCTGGGCGCCCCGCGTCATCGAGTCGCGGACCGATCCCGGTCCGGCGACGATGCGCTACATGGAATCGGTCATCGGCAAATTCCGCGACGGAGGCTTCTCGGTCGACCAGACCCACCATGCCGTCCACGTCCTGGGCAGCCGGATGTTCGGGTTCACGCAGGAACTCTGGGACGATTCAGGGAAGTCGGGGCCTAGCCCGGAGACGGCGGCGATCATGGCCCAGCAGATGGCTGAGGCCTACCCGCACATCACCGAGCTCGCGATCGCCGTCAGCCACGAAGGCGGGCTCGGCGGGTGCGACGACGACGTGGAGTTCGCGTTCGGCCTCGACCTGATCCTCGACGGCCTCGAGCGGGGGCGAGACACGGCCTGAGGTCACGCGATCCTGCGACTGATCAGGGCCGCGGTCCGTCGACGTCGGCCGTGGCGACGATCGTCCAGGCACCTCGGTTGTAGGAGTGTCCATAGTCGTACTGCTCGGCCAGCCAGGTCGCGATCGGCGTCGCCGAGACCGACGTGAAGCGGCGACGCAGTCGTTCCTCCACGAGCGGTCGGCTGAGACGGTTCCAGTGGTAGACGCCCCTCGGCCGAACGACGTGCTCCTCGATGTCCAGCATGTTGAAGAACGTCAGGACGACGGCATGGCGCGCCAGCCGTCCGGCCTCATCGAGAGCGCGGTCCATGACGTCGACCGACAGATGCTCGAACAGGTCCGAAGCGATCACGGTGTCGAACGCGCCATCGGGATATCGGAGGTTGACGACGTCGCCGACCTCGAACTCGACACCCGGGAACCGCCGGCGGGCGTTGGCGATGTTCGTGGCGGTCAGGTCGACACCGCGGTAGTCGAGGAACCTGGCCAGCCCGCATTCGACGAACGCCCGGTAGTCGTTGGCCGAGCCGCATGCGAATTCGAGGACCGACAGCGGTTCGGCCCGGCGACCTGTGAGCGCGGCCGCCCACCGATCGGCGAACTCTGTGTCGCGACCGGCGATCGCCTCATCCACGCGCTTGACCTCGGCGTATCGCGCCGGGTCGAGGTACGACCCCATGGTCACGCCGAGTTCGCCAGCGCGCACCCGGAGCGTCTCATTGAGCGCGACCGCGAAGCGGATCTCCGCCTCCATGAGCTCGCGGAACTCGTCCCCGAACAAGCGCCGGATCAGGTAGTGACGCAGGAGGATGCTCTGGAGATTGATCCTCGGGTTCTGGTAGCCGGACACGAGATACGCATCCAACATCTCCGAGGGCAGATCTGCCCAGGCCCGTTCCAGGATGAACCGCCGTGCCCGGTCGCTGTGCGGGAGCAACCGCAGGACCCGCGATGCGCCGCGTCCGAGCACCACCCACGCCCGGTGGGGTGCACGCCGGACCGCGAGGCCGAGACCGCCACCGCCGTTGGACATCCGGACCAACCGTAGTCCCGAACCGGGCCACGTCAAGTCCTGAGATCCTGGCCGTCGAAAGGGTCGTACACTCCTTGGGAGGAGGACGACCGACGATGGCGAGATCCAAGGGATTCCTCGATGGGATCAGCGGGTTCGAGACCGCCAACGGGATGCCGCACGGACCCGTGGCGATCATCCTGGCCATCATGCTGGCGCTGATCGTGTATCCGATCAGCCGACTCGTTCGGTCCGTCACCCGCCGATAGGACCGTTCTCGCGCGCTACCCTGTCCGCGACGGCAGGTGGCAGCACGAGGAGGTCGTTCTCTTGACAGCCGAGGCGACGCGGCCGGCGATCCCGGATGGCATCCGCACCGGCGGTGTCGTGGCCATCGGCCGCCGCGTCCCGGTCGCCGACGTGCGCGAGATCGCCGAGGCGCTCTCGGTCGGCGGCGTCAAGGCGTTCGAACTGACCCTCAACGAACCGACCGCTGACGCATTCCGCGCGATCGAGGCGGCCGCCCGGGTCGGCCCCGACCTCGGGATCGAGATCGGTGCCGGAACGGTCCTGTCACGAGAGGCGGGTCGTCGGGCGATCGACGCCGGGGCCACCTTCCTGGTCATGCCGCACCTCGACGCCGAGCTCGTCGCCTGGTCTGCCCTGGTCGGGATCCCGGCGTTCCCCGGCTGTGCCACACCCACCGAGGTGCTCGCCGCGTGGCGCGCCGAGGCGGCCGCCATCAAGGTCTTCCCGGCCTCGTCGGTCGGACCCGCGTTCATCCGCGAACTGCACGGACCGTTCCCGGACATCCCGCTCGTGCCGACCGGCGGCGTCACCCTCGAGACCGTCGGCGCATTCGTCGCGGCGGGGGCGGTGGCGGTCGGGATGGGTGGCTGGCTGCTGGGTGACGGCGAGCCGGCGGGGATCCGCGACCGCGCCGCGAGGGTCGTCGCCGCGGTCGCGACCGCCAGGGCGGAACGCCGACCGTGACCGAGGTCGTGACCATCGGGGAATGCCTGATCGCGTTCGTGGCGGCCTCCCCCGGCCCATTGGCCGAGGCGACCACGTTCGAGCGATTCGTGGCCGGGGCGGAGGCCAACGTGGCGGTCGGCCTGGCGCGGTTGGGCCACGACGCGGCGTTCATCGGGCGGGTCGGGTCCGACGGATTCGGTGAGGCGATCCGCCGACGCCTGCGTGGCGAGGGCGTGGACACGTCGCAGCTGACGATGGACCCCGATGGTGCCACCGGCCTGCTGTTCCGCGAACGGCGCGTCCTCGGACCGGCTCGGGTGACCTATGCCCGTCGCGATTCTGCCGGCTCGCGCCTCAGCCCGACGGATGTGGAGCGCGCCGCGGCGGCGGGCGCATTCGACGGCCTACGCTGGCTCCACGTCACCGGGATCACCCCGGCCCTCTCGGAAAGCGCGAGCGCGGCCACCCAGAGAGCGATGACGCTTGCACGCGAGGCCGGTGCCACGATCAGCCTCGACCTGAACCTTCGGCGACGGCTCTGGTCGGACGACGACGCGGCGCCGGTCCTCCGAGGGCTCGCCGCCGACGTGGACGTCCTCCTCGGCAGCGCGGACGAACTCGGGGTCCTGACCGGGCTCAGCGCCGACGACGACCCGGCCGATCTGGCCCGCGCGGCCACCGCGCTCGGACCGGCGATCGCGGTGGCGAAGCTCGGGTCGGAGGGCTCGTTGGCCGTCGACCGCGACGGCGTGGACCTGCCGGTCGCGCGGTCCGGCGTGGTACTCCCCGTGGTGGTCGATCCGATCGGCGCGGGCGACGCGTTCTGCGCCGGCTTCATCGCCGCCCGACTGGAGGGCGCCGACCTCGCCGTGGCGCTCGAGACGGCCAATGCCTGTGGAGCCGCGGCCGCCGCGGCCATCGGCGACCAGACCGGGCTCCCCGACCGCGTCGAACTCGAGGCCATCCTCCACGCGTCGATCGACGCCCGCGCCGGCGACACCATCCGTTGACGACCACCATCGCGTCAGACGCACTGATCGACGCCCTGGCAGCACGCGAACCCGAGGCGGCGGCACGTCGATCCGAGGTGCGAGTCGTCCGAGCCCCGGGCCGGGTCAACCTCATCGGCGAGCACACCGACTACAACGAGGGCTTCGTCCTGCCGGCCGCGATCGATCTCGAGATCCACATCGCCTACCTCCCGACCACCGACCGCCGTGTCGAGCTCGTCCGGCTCGACGCGGGCGAGCGCGACGGGTTCGACCTCGATACGCCCAGGGCCAAGGCCGGGACCTGGCTGGATTACGTGGCCGGCACCGCGTGGGCACTCGGTGAGGCCGGGCTCCCGGTCACGGGCTTCCGCGCGGTCATCGCCTCCACCCTCCCGCCCAGCGCCGGCCTGTCATCATCGGCCGCGATCGAACTGGCTTCGGCGTGGGCGCTGCTCGACGAACTGGCCCCGACCGTCGACCCGTTCCACCTCGCCCAGCTCTGCCAGCGCGCGGAGAACGGCTACGTGGGGGTGCAGAGCGGGCTCATGGACCAGTTCGCGGAGTCGTGCGGCGTCGCGGGCTCCGCGCTCCTGCTCGACTGCCGTTCGCACGACTGGCGCCCGATCCCCCTGCCGACCGACGTTGCGCTCGTCGTCTGCCACACCGGGTCGCGACGTCATCTCGATGGCTCCGAGTACAACCTGCGGCGCGCCCAGTGCGAGGCGGCGGTCGCGACCCTGGCCATCGCGGACCCGACCATCCACAGCCTGCGCGACGTCACGCCCGACGCGCTTGCCGGGGCCGTCGACCGACTCCCCCCGATCCCCTTCCGACGCGCCGAGCACGTCGTCAGTGAGAACGCCCGAGTGGAGGCGACGATCGACGCGCTCGCCGCGGGCGACCTGACCGCCGTCGGCCGGCTGTTCGCCGCGAGCCACGCCTCGCTGCGCGACCGGTACGAGGTCAGCTCCCCGGAACTTGACGCGATGGTCGAGATCGCCGTCGACGTCCCGGGCGTCATCGCCGCGCGGATGACCGGCGCCGGGTTCGGTGGCTGCACCGTCAACCTCGTCCGCCCGGAGGCGATCGATGCGCTGCGGGCCGCGGTCGAGACCCGATACCCGGCGCGGACCGGGCTGACGCCGCTCGTCCTGGCGGTGAACGCGGTGGACGGTGCCGGACGCCTCGTCTGACCTCGATCTCCGGGCTCCGCAACATCCACCCACCGCCGGGCGTCTCCACCTCGGCAGCACGGATCCGACCGACCGGGTGCCCCGACGTCTCGGCGTCGCGTTTCGCGCGCTTCCGGCATCCTTAGGCCGACCGCGCCCCCAGATCACGGAGTCCGTCCTCACTCATGTCCGCCGCACGAACCGCCCCGCGCCAGCGCCCGTCCCGCCGCACGCAGCCGACCACCGCGGGCTGGCTGGCCATCATCATCTTCGGGTTCCTCGCCGGACTTGGCGCGATCGGCGCCATCACGGTCGTCGGGCTGTACAGCTCGCTCACCGAGGGCCTCAAGGATCCCGCGGCCCTGACCGACTACGTCTCCCAGGAGGAGACGATCGTCTACGACCGGACCGGCACGATCGAGCTGGCGCGCTTCGGTGCGACCCGCCGCGAGGTCGTCAAGTTCGAGGAGATCCCCAAGATCCTGCTCGATGCCACGACGGCGGTCGAGGACAAGACCTTCTGGGAGAACGCCGGCTTCGATCCGGTCGCGATCGTGTCGGCGGGGTTGAGCTCGCTCCGCGGCGACAGCCGAGGGGCGTCGACCATCACCCAGCAACTGGTCAGGGCGCGCCTGCTCGACGAGAAGCTCGTCCAGGACCCGAAGCGGACGGCCGAGCGCAAGCTCAAGGAGATCATCCAATCGATCCGGGTCACCCAGGCCTTCCCCGGTGAGACCGGCAAGCAGCAGATCATCACCGCCTACCTCAACCAGAACTACTACGGCAACCAGCGCTATGGCGTGAAGGCGGCGGTCGACTCGTACTTCGGGATCCCCCTCGCCGAGATCGACCCGGCCCAGGCCGCGATCATCGCCGGCCTCCCGAAGTCGCCCTCGAACTACGACCTGGTTCGCAACGCGATCGAGCGCTGCACGACGGTCGTGGCCGACGATGCGGATTGCCCGAAGGCGGACCTCGTCGTCCCATCCGACACGGCGGTCGTTCAGCGCCGCGACCTCATCCTCGGGCTGCTGGCAGACGGCCGGACCCCGATGTCCGGGACCCAGTACTCGTCGGCCGACTTCACTGCCGCCAAGCAGGAGGAAGTCATCCTCGCGCGGCAATCCACGCCGCAATGGATCGCCCCGCACTTCGTGTGGGCCGTCCGTGACGAGCTGACGAAGCGCTTGTGCGGTCCCGAAAGCGAGACCTGCCCGAAACTCGATCGTGGCGGGCTGCGCGTCACCACGACCCTCGACGCGAATCTCCAGAAGACCGCCGAGAAATGGGTTCGGGCTTCGACGATCATCCCCCACGCCAAGGACCCGGTCGCGGCCGCCAAGGCCGCCGGGTTCAAGACGTTCGAGCCATGGATGAAGAACCTGCGCGACAAGAACCTGCGCAACGGTGCGCTGGTCGCCTACGACTACCAGACCGGCGAGCTGGTCGCCTATGTCGGCAGCGCCAGCTACTACGCGGTCTCGAGCAAGCCCACGCTCCAGCCGCAGTACGACGTCATCGGCCAGGGATTCCGCCAGCCCGGCTCGGCGTTCAAGCCGTTCAACTACGCCGTCGGCATCAACGACGGGACGATCAACGCCGGGACGATGCTGATGGACGTCGCGACCGATTTCGGCGGCGGCTACACGCCCAATGATGCCGACCGCCTCGAGCGGGGACCGGTCCGCGTTCGAAGCGCGCTGCAGTTCTCGCTGAACATCCCGGCGGTGAAGACGGTGGCCCTCAACGGCCTCGACCACGTCTTCGCCAAGGCACAGGAATTCGGGATGGTCTTCCAGGGTCCTCGAACGGCCGAACTGGCCCTCGCCCTCGGCGTCCAGGAGGTCCGGCCGGTCGACCTGGTGACCGCCTACGGCACGCTCGCCAACGGCGGCAAGGCCATCGGCCACACGACGATCCTGACCGTCAAGGACACCGGCGGCAAGGACGTCGTCGATCCGTACGTCCCGCCGGTCGGCAGCCAGGTCATCAGCCCGCAGGCCGCCTACATCGTGACCGACATCCTGGCCGGCAACACGAACAAGAACATCAACCCGTTCTGGGGCGAGTTCGAGGTCAACGGCCCGGGTGGACGCCGGACCGCGACCCTCAAGACCGGCACGAACAACGACGCCAAGGACCTCAACGCGTACGGCTATATCGCGCCACCGACGGCCGCGGGTCGGGCCGCGGGTGCCCACGCCCTGGCGGTCGGGGTCTGGAACGGCAACTCGGACAACACCCTGGTCTCGACGCCGGGCGACCCGCTGTACTCGATCCAGGTCTCGACCTTCGTGTGGCAGGGCTTCCTCAACGAGGCCGGCGCCAAGTGGCCGCGCACGAACTTCGATCGGCCGAACGGACTGGTCCGCGTCAAGATCGATCCGTTCACGGGGCTTCGCGCTTCGAGCGACAAGGGCGCGGTCGACGAGTGGTTCATCGCCGGCAAGGAACCAAAGGACGCACCGGCAGCCGGAACCTGCGGGATCGACGTCGTCGCCGTGGTCGGTGTCGAGAACGGCCGCGACCCCTGGATGAAGGCCGACCGTGACTGGCTTCGCCGGGCGCAGCGGGGACCCGGCGTCGTCGGCGGCCCCGATCGCACGCAGACCGCCTACTTCTACAACCGGGCGTTCCGTCCCCACGGCAGCTCCTGGGGCGTGCTCGTCGACGCTTCGTGCGGCCAACCGGTGCCCACGCCGACCTGCTACCTCCTGCCGACCCCGGACCCGGGTGGAGTGATCCCTTCGTTCGCGGTCCCGACACCGTCCGGCTCGGAACCGGTCGCCCTCCCCTGCCCGAGCGCCCCGCCGACCGAGGTCCCGTCGGAGGAGCCGTCGCTCGAACCGTCACCACCCCCGTCCGAGCCACCACCGACCCCGACGCCGACGCCGACCCCGACGCCGACGCCCGAGGTCACCCCGTCACCTCCCCCACCGACCCCGAGCCCGGAGCCGACTCCGGCCCCGTGACCGAGGCCGACGCGGTCGTCGCGGTCCACGGGCTCGTCGTCCGGCGCGGCGGCCGGACCATCCTCGGCCCGCTCGACTGGACGGTCCGCGCCGGTGAGCGATGGGTCGTGCTCGGTCCGAACGGGTCGGGCAAGACCACCCTGCTGTCGGTCATCGGGCTCGACTTGTGGCCGACCGCCGGGAGCGTCGACGTCCTGGGCGCGCGCTACGGCCGAGTGGATTCGCGCGAGCTGCGCAAGCGGATCGGGGCCGCCGGGAGCGCGGTCGAGGGATCGTTCCGGAGTGACCTCACGCCGGTCACCCTGGTGATGACCGCTCGCCACGCGGCCACAGAGCCATGGTGGCACGTCTACGAGACGGCCGACCGAACGCGGGCGCGCGGCCTCCTCGATGAGCTCGGTCTGGGCGTCGTCGCCGACCATCCCTACGGGACGCTCTCGACAGGCGAGCGCCGGCGGACCTCGATCGCGCGGGCGCTGATGCCCGACCCGGATCTGCTGCTGCTCGACGAGCCGGCGGCCAGCCTCGATCTCGGGGCGCGCGAGACCCTCATCCGCGACCTCGCCGGGCTGGCGCGCCGGGAGCGTCCCGCGGCGATCGTCCTCGTCTCGCATCACGTCGAGGAGATCCCGCCAGGGTTCTCGCACGCCTTGGTGCTTGCAGACGGCCGAGCCATGGCGGCCGGCCCGCTGGACGAGGTCGTGCAGGACGACGTCCTGAGCCGAGCGTTCGGCCTGCCCATCACGGTCGAGCGACGCGACGGGCGGGCCTGGGCGCGGATGACGTCGCCGGACCCGCCGCCCGGCAGGGAGAACCGCTGAGTCGCGTCACGCGAATGTCATTCCGAGTCATGATGATGTCGCCGTGAGCACGACTGCCGCCACCTCGCACGACCTCGCCCGACCGACGCCCGCCATCGGCCGCGATACCCGCGCCGCGATCGCGGGGTTCGTCGCCACGGCGACCGCGCTTGGGGTCTCGGAGCTCCTGGCCGGCCTCCTGCCAGGCGCCACCTCGCTCGTCGCGGCGGTCGGGCAGGCGGTCATCGATCTCCAGCCGCCGGGCGCCAAGGACATCGTCGTCGCGCTGTTCGGCACCAACGACAAGATCGCGCTCGAGCTGTTCATCGTGGCCGTCGCCCTGCTCGTCGGTGCCGGCCTCGGGCTGGTCGCCCGGCGACGGTTCGCCATCGCGGCAGGGGCCTTCGTCGCCTTCGGGGTCGTCGGCTTCGTCGCGTCGCTCGATGACCCGTTGACCAACCCCGGGGTCGCGGGCGCCGCCGCGGCGATCTCGATCGGCCTCGGCCTGTGGGTCCTCGGCTGGCTGCTCGACCATTCCGGAGCGATCGCGACCGCGGGTGCCGACGCCGACGCGACCGGCGAAGCCCGGGCGGTGGCCCGGATGCCCGACTGGTCGCGGCGGTCGTTCATCGTGCGGGCCGGCACCATCGGGGTCGTCGCCGTCGGGGCCGGCTACCTCGGACGATCGCTGGTGGAGCGCGGGCGCGTCGCGCCGGTCGGGACCGGACCGCCCATCCCGCCGGCCTCGGTCACCGTCCCACCGCTCCCCGTCGGGGCGAACCTGGCGACCTCGATCGAGGGGCTGACGCCGATCGTCATGCCGAACGCCGAGTTCTACCGGATCGATACGGCGCTCCTGATCCCGGGCGTGAACATCGATGACTGGACGCTGCGCATCCACGGCCTGGTCGATCGCGAGACGACCCTCACCTGGGCGCAACTCATCGCGCTCCCGATGTTCGAGCAGTACGTGACGATCGCCTGTGTCAGCAATGAGGTCGGAGGCAACCTGGTCGGCAACGCCAAGTGGACCGGGGTGCGGCTGCGCGACGTGCTCGAGATCGCCGGGGTCCAGTCGAACGCCACGCAACTCGTCGGACGATCGGTCGACAAGTGGACCGCCGGGATGCCGATGGCCTGGGTGATGGACCCGTCGCGCGAACCGATGATCGCGGTGAAGATGAACGACGAGCCGCTCCCCCCGATCCACGGCTATCCCGCCCGCCTGATCATCCCGGGGCTGTACGGCTACGTGTCGGCGACGAAGTGGCTCATGGAGCTGGAGCTGACCACGCTGGAAGCCTTCAACGGCTACTGGGTCCCACTCGGCTGGTCCAAGGAGGGGCCGATCCTGACCCAATCGCGGATCGACACTCCGCGCGGCGGGGTCAAGCCGGGCATGGTCAAGGTCGCCGGGATCGCGTGGGCGCCCGACCGCGGCGTGTCCCGCGTCGAGGTCGCCATCGACGGCGCCTGGCGCGACGCCCGACTGTCGGTCCCGATCTCGGATACGACCTGGGTCCAATGGGTCACTGACTGGGACGCCACGCCGGGGCGGCACACGATCCACGTCCGCGCGACCGACGGCGACGGCGTGATCCAGACGGACCTCCGCTCCCCGCCCGCGCCCGATGGCGCTCGAGGCTGGCACAACGTCGCCGTGCAGGTCGGCTGACGACCTCGTCAGCCCGGTCCGACGGCGAATCGGTATAGAGTCACGGTCATGTCCCGACGCCGCTACCTGTTCGATCCGCCCGAGCGATTCGTCGCCGGCACCATCGGTCGACCCGGCGAGCGCACCTTCTTCCTCCAGGCGCGGGATGGCCCGCGGGTCGTCAGCGTCGTCCTCGAGAAGACCCAGGTCGCCGTCCTCGCCGACCACCTCGGGGAGCTGCTCTCCGAACTGGAGCGCCGCGGCGTCGAGGCGGCCGGCACCGGTCCCGAAGCGGCGGCCGGCGCGGAGGACACCGGCCCGCTGGACGAGCCACTCAACGAGGCGTTCCGGGCCGGTTCGCTGACGCTCGGCTGGGACGGTGATGCGGAACGCGTCCTCGTCGAAGCGCGCGCCCAGTCGGAGGATGGCGAGCCGATCGACCCCGAAGAGGATGACGACGAGGACGAGGACGGCCCTGACCTGCTCCGGATCCGGATGACCGCCGACGCCGCCCGCTCGTTCGTGGCCCGCGCCGCCCGGATCGTGGCCGCCGGCCGGCCGCCCTGTCCGCTGTGCGGCGCTCCGCTCGATCCGCAGGGGCACATCTGCCCGCGGCGCAACGGCCACTACGTCAACTAGGTTTCATTAGCGTCGCGGAGTGTCGTCGAGCGGCCTCTCGTCGCGCCTTGTCCGCCAGGGCACCCGTAGCCTCCCATATCCGGGGATAGCGGCGCCGAGCCGTCACAGTATCTAGACGTCGCGCGGGTAGCGACGTAACACCCGCTCCAGCTCCTCCCGCGTCATCGGCCCGCCCGGTCAGCCGGCGATGCTCCTCCTCGGCTCCGGCGATGGCTATGGCCAGGCCGAAGTCTGCGCGCACGCGCTACACGTCCCCCGGATCCCGCCGCACGGCGCGCGCGAGTTCGACGGCTCGTTTGGCCGCTAGGGCGCGGGCAATGACGAAGGTCACGATCATCGGCGCCAAGACGATAGGGCCGACGAACAAGTAGGCGTACTGAAGGTCGAGGTCGGTGTCGCCCGGCCAGTCGTCGGCAAAGACCACTACGAGGCCCGCCACAAAGACGACCGCTCCGGCAGCGACCGCCAGGAAACCAGACAGTGTCGATACCACCCACTTCCGCAGGTCCGGTCCCGGCCGTGAAACCACTCGACCGGCGAGATATCCGATGGCGAGGAGGGCCCCGAAGGCGAAAAACGGGGACAGCAGCCACAACGTCGTGTAAGTCCCAGGCTCTCTCTCGGACATCGCCAATTCGATCTGAGCCGTCAAGTAGAGTCCAGCCACAACGACCAGGAATGGTCGGGCGAAGTCCATGAGGACGGTGCCGAACTTCATCTAGTCCATCCGTTGCTGCATAGGTTCGTCGACGCCCAAGGTGCCCGGGTTAGGCCCGGGTTGACCGGCTTCTAGGGCCCTGCCGGATCGATGGCCGTGACCACGAACCGGTCGCGACACGCGGCGCGGTTCGCCGGGCTGCAGCCGTCCGAGGCGGGATCGCCGAAGTGGCCGATCAAATCCACGGGGCCATCACCAAGACCGAGCCGGTCGCCAAAGCCTGGCTGGTAGAGGATGTCGAGACGCGGGCCGTCATAGCACTGCGCTGTCCGGGTGAAGGGGCAGCCGACGCCTTCCTCCACGGGCTGGATCAGCCAGTCGGTGAGATTGAGACAGTCCAGCCAGAACACGTCCCTTGAGGCCTTTGAGGTGCACGTACCCCCAAGGCCGGTGTCGTTGGGAGACCAGACCCGTTCGAGGCGGATCGACTGGCCCCCGAAGGTCTCGAAGCGATCCGCCTTCGCAACGCCGAGGATCGCAGTCAGGTCGACCACACGAAGCGTTGCGGCAGGCGACCTCGTCGGGCTGGCGATCGGCGAGGTGGGTGTTGGGATCGGTGTGATGACGGGAGTCGGGGCCGCGGTCGTGGTCGTCCTCGGCGTCGATGTTGGGGAGCTCGCGGGC
The DNA here is from genome assembly GCA_963746865.1 of uncultured Chloroflexia bacterium. GTDB lineage: Bacteria > Chloroflexota > Limnocylindria > Limnocylindrales > CSP1-4 > SPCO01. The sequence continues at coordinate 165,910 of CAVVDB010000003.1, read as the reverse complement.
GTGGTCGGCGTCACGACGGGGATCGAGGTCACGGCCGAGGAGCAGGCGGCCGCGACGAACAGCCCGACGATGATCGTGGCTACAAAGCGTGAGTGCGACAGGCCCATCTCGTGTCCCTCGGGAACGTGTACCGAGTTCAGACGTTCTGAAGCGCACGCTGTTACGACATGACCCTTGCCGCCGGGTCCTGGGGCACCCTCGCACCACGTTCGGAGATAGGCCGTTGGTTCTAGAGGGTCCCTGGTACTAAAGTACCGTCCAGCGCCCCGGCAGTCGGGGCGGCGCTGCGCAGGGGCCCATCTATTGAGCATCTCGCTCCCGGTTCGCGTCGGCCACGTGGCTGTCCCGCAGCCCGGTTCGCTGCGGCTGCTGCCGTTGGCGGTGATCGTCGTGACCGGGTCCTGGCTGGCCTTCGTGGCGCTGTTCTACATCGTTCGCGAGCCGGGATCGATCGGCTACGACTACGCGTTCTATCGCGATGTCGGGGCTCGCTGGCTGGCCGACGGCACCTACTACCTGCCCTACCAGACCGCCGGCCCATATGCCTTCACGACGATGCTCGACGTGCTCTACCCGCCGACCGGGTTGTTCCTGTTCGTGCCGTTCGCCGTCCTGCCGGCGGTCCTCTGGTGGCTGATCCCGGCGGCGGTCACCGGCTACGTCATCTGGTCCTGCCGGCCGAATGTCTGGACGGTCGCGCTGATGCTCCTCCTGCTCGCCTGGCCGAAGGCGACCAACAGCATCGTCTACGGGAACACCGATCTCTGGATGATGGCAGCCGTCGCCGGCGGTCTTCGCTGGGGATGGCCGGCCCTGCTCCTGTTCCTGAAGCCGACGCTGGCGATCTTCGCGCTGGTCGGGATCCGGCACCGGTCGTGGTGGATCGGGCTGACGGCGCTGACCATCGTCAGCCTCCTGCAGCTGCCGTTGTGGTTCGACTACGTGGCAGCGATGCGCAACCTGTCGATCCACGCCGACTACTCGGTGGTCAGCATCCCCATGCTGCTCGTCCCGATCGTGGCCTGGATGGCGCGTCCGCTCGGGGTGCTGTCGGGAGTTCGGGTACGACGCACGCCGCTCGGTCGTCGTCTCGCCGCTTCGCAGCAGTAGCCGCCGGAGCGCCGCCATCGGCGCGGATGCCTAGACTCTCGCCATGACCTTCGACCGCGGGACCACGCTCGAGGCCCTGCGGGAGGGCGAGATCGAGATCGTCGGACGGATCGTCGAGTCGTCCAACAACGCGATGCTCGTCACGGTGACCCGGATCTGCCCCGATCCCGACCCTGAGCCCGCCCTCGTACTCGAGGCCATCTACAAGCCGACCCTCGGCGAACGACCGCTCGACGACTTCCCGGACGGGACCCTGGCGCGCCGGGAGGTGGCCGCCTGGCACGTCTCGGAGGCGACCGGCTGGGCGATCGTGCCACCGACGATCCTGCGCGACGGCCCGTTCGGTGAGGGGATGGTCCAGGCCTTCGTCGAGGCGGATCCCGAAGTCGACGTCGTGGCGATGGTCGTCGAGGACGACGCGCGTCTCCGGCGGATGGCGGTCCTCGATGCGGTCATGAACAACACCGACCGGAAGGGCGGGCACATCCTGCCCGTCGATGGCGGGCGGCACGTCTACGGCGTCGACCACGGCGTCTGCTTCTCGCCGGTCCCGAAGCTGCGCACGGTCCTGTGGGGCTGGCGCGGCACGCCCTTCGAGCCCGACGAGGTCGCGGGGATCGAGCGGATCCGCGATGCGCTCGAGACGGGCCTCGGGGAGACCTTGGCCGGCCTTCTGTCGCCCGTCGAGTTGCGGGCGACGACCCGACGGACCGACACGCTGCTGTCCACCGGCCGCTTCCCGTACCCATCCCCGGACTGGCCGGCGATCCCCTGGCCGCCCTTCTGACCTCGCCGCCCGCCGCGGGCGACGCCACGGCTCAATGCAGCCGGCGCTGCCAATCCGGTGGCACGCGACCGGCCGGCCCCGGCGCCGGCTGGTCGAGCGGACGATGGTGCGGCAGCGCCAGTTCGGGGCCCTCGACGAGGTCCTCCGTGGCGTAGTCCCAGAACCAGTCCTCGCCGGGCTCAAAGCTCTGGACGACGGGGTGTCGGGCATCGGCGGCGTGGTGGCTGGCATGCTGCGACGGCGACGAATTGCAGCAGCCGATATGGCCGCATCGTGCGCAGCGGCGCAAGTGGAACCACCAGCCACCCGTGGCCAGACATTCGACGCAGCCCTCGCCGCTCGGCGGCGCCAGCGGATCGATCACGTCGTCAACCGCCATCGGATCCACCCCTCCTCCAGATCATGCCTCGACACCGGCCTGCATGAGGCACGATACGCTCCGGAGGGGCCGATGCGACGATGGAACGGGTGGGGCGACGACTCGATCGAGACGAGCCTGCCGCCGCGCGCGCTCGAGCTCCTCGAGACGCTGGTCGGCCCGGGGACGCCGCGGCGTGACGCGACCCTCGACGAGGTGGTCGCCGCGGTGCCGGCATCGCGCCTCGCGCCCGATCCGCGCCTGGACGACGACCCGATCGACCGTGTCCGCCATGCCCGCGGCCAGAGCCTCCCCGACTGGATCGCGCTGCGCAGCGGCCGGCTCGGGGCCGTCCCCGACGCCGTCGCCCGGCCGCCGGACACGGCCGCGGTGGCCGACCTGTTCGGGCTGGCGACCCGGAACGGCGCTGCGCTCCTCCCGTACGGCGGCGGCACGAGCGTCGTCGGCGGGATCACGGTCCGGCCCTCGGAGCGACCGGTCATCACCGTCGACCTTGGCGCGACAGCCGGCCTGCACAGCCTGGACGAGACGAGTCAGCTGGCGACGTTCGGGGCCGGCACGACCGGGACGGCCGTCGAGGCCGCTCTCGAACCGCACGGCCTGACGCTCGGCCACTACCCGCAGTCGTTCGAGGCGTCGACCGTCGGCGGCTGGGTGGTGACCCGCTCGGCCGGCCAACAATCCCGCGGTTACGGTCGGATCGAGGACCTCTTCGCCGGCGGCCACCTCGAGACGCCGCGCGGCGGGTACGACCTCCCGACGCATCCGGCGTCGGCGGCAGGGCCGGACCTGCGCGAGGTCGTCCTCGGCTCCGAGGGGCGGCTGGGGATCCTGACCGAGGTCGTCGTCCGGACCAGTCGCCGCCCGGGGCTCGAGCGCTTCAACGGCTACCTCCTCCCGGACTGGGATCGCGCGCTGCTCCTGGCCCGCCGGCTGGCGCAGTCGGGGCTGCCGCTCTCGATGGTCCGTGTCTCCACCCCGCTCGAGACCGCCACGACCTTCGCGTTGGCCGGTGACGGCCGCGCGACCGGCGTCCTGCGCCGCTACCTCGGCTGGCGCGGGATGGGGCCTGAGCGCTGTCTCGCCATCGTCGGCCTGACCGGTGAGGTCAAGGTGGTCGGGGCGGCCGCTCGCGCCGTGGACGACCTCGTGCGTGGCTCGCATGGCATCGCCGGACCCGGGATCGGCTCGGCGTGGCGGCACGGGCGATTCGCGGCACCGTACCTTCGCAACGCGCTGTGGGACGCCGGCTACGCGGTCGACACGCTCGAGACGGCGACCGACTGGCTGCGCCTTCCCGAGCTCGCCGCGGATCTCGGCCGGACCCTCCGTCACGGCCTGGAGGCGTCGGGCGAACGCGTCCACGCGTTCAGTCATCTGTCGCACGGCTACCCGTCGGGGTCGAGCCTGTATGTGACCTACGTCTTCCGCCTGGCGGCCGATCCGGACGAGACGCTCGAGCGCTGGCGCACGCTCAAATCGGCGGCCAGCGCGATCATCGTCGGCCATGGCGCCACGATCAGCCATCAGCACGGGGTCGGGGCCGACCATGCGCCCTACCTCGGGGTGGAGAAGGGGCCCCTAGGGATGGAGACGATCGAGGCGATCGTCCGGACCTTCGACCCGGACGGCCGGATGGCCCGCGGCGCCCTCCTCGGCGAGGAGACCCAATGACCCCGGCTGGACACGAGCAGATCCTGGCCATCGACGTCGGGACCCAGAGCGTCCGCGCCATCGTGTTCGACCCGGCCGGGGCCGTCATCGCCAGCGCGCGGATCCCGATCGAGCCGTACGTCTCGCCGCGACCCGGCTGGGCCGAGCAGGACCCCGAGCTCTACTGGCGGACGCTCGGTGACGCCTGCCGGCAGGTCCTGGCGGACTCGGCCACCAGGCGCGATGCGATCGCCGGGCTGACGCTGACCACGCAGCGCAACACGATCGTGGTGACCGACGAGACCGGGCGTCCGCTTCGACCGGCGATCGTCTGGCTGGACCAGCGCCGAACGGAGGGCTTGCCGTTCATCGGCGGCACCATGGGCCTCGCCTTCCGCGCGCTTGGTCTGCGCGAGACGGTGGCCGGCTTCATCGCCGATTGCGAGGCGAACTGGCTGCGCGCCAACGAACCCGAGACGTGGGCCGCGATCCGCCGCTATCTCGGGCTGTCTGGGTTCCTGCTCCACCGCCTGACCGGCCGGTTCGTCGATTTCGACCGGGTCGCAGGTCGGCTATCTCCCGTTCGACTACGAGACCCAGGCGTGGGCGGCGGACGGCGACTGGAAATGGTCCGCGGTGCCGGTCGATCGGGCCTGGCTCCCGGAACTCGTGCCGCCGACCGCTTCGCTCGGCGGGTTGACCGCCGAGGCCGCCGAGGCGACCGGGCTGCCGGCCGGGCTGCCGATCATCGCGGCGGCCGCCGACAAGGCCTGCGAGGTCCTCGGCTCAGGCGCGCTGACACCCGACGTCGCAAGCCTGTCGTTCGGCACGACCGCCACCGTCAACACGACCGTCACGCGCTACACCGAGCCGATCCGGTACGTGCCGGCCTTCCCGGCCGCCATCCCGGGGGCGTGGACGATGGAGATCGGGATCTATCGCGGCTACTGGATGGTCGAGTGGTTCAAGCGCGAATTCGGCCACCGGGAGGTCGTGCGGGCTGCCGAGCTGGGCGTCGCCCCGGAGAGCCTGTTCGACGAGCTGGTCCGCGCGGTGCCGCCGGGTTCGATGGGGCTCACCCTCCAGCCTTACTGGTCACCGGGCGTGCGGATCCCGGGACCCGAGGCGAAGGGGGCGATCGTCGGCTTCGGTGACGTGCATACGCGCGCCCACGTGTATCGGGCGATCCTGGAGGGGATGGCCTACGCGCTGCGCGAGGGCGCGGAGCGGACCCAGAAGCGGACCGGCGTGCCGATCACCTCGCTGCGGATCGCCGGCGGCGGGTCGCAGAGCCCGGCCGCGGTCCAGTTGACCGCCGACATCTTCGGGCTCCCGGTCGCCCGCGCCCACACGCACGAGGCGTCAGGGCTGGGGGCCGCGATCGATGCGGCGGTGGGGTTGCGCCTCCACGCCGACGTTCGCAGTGCCGCCGCCGCGATGGTGCGCGTCGGCGAGGTCCGCGATCCGGACCCCGCCACCCACGCGCTGTACGACGAGCTGTATCGCGGCGTCTACCGCCAGATGTACCGGCGGCTCCAGCCGCTGTACCGCGAGATCCGGCGGATCACGGGCTATCCGCCGAGCTGAGCGTCAGGCGGCGGCCTTGGTCGCCTTGACGATCATCGTGTTGGCGAAATGGTCGTGCCAGCCCTGCTTGGTCGGGCTCTTCCAGGTCGTGTACAGCAGGAAGATGGTCCAGACGAGTGCCGCGATCGGCAGGAGGACCCCGATGAGGGGCAGCGGGTTCAGGATCTGGGCGATCGAGAAGATCGCACCGAGGGCCAGCCAGCGCTTGACCGCCTCGTTGACCAGCACGGTCGCCCCATCGGGCGCGTTGCCGATCTGGAGGCCGAGGACCTTCATCCCGATCGTGGCGCGCTGGTTCGTCCACGAGTAGATGAAGTAGGCCGCGCTGATGGCGAGACTGACGATGGCCACGATGATCGTGGCGAGCCAGTTGGTCGTGACCTGCCCGGCGGAGATGCTGGTCACGGATAGGCCGACGATGCCGAGGACGATCGCGACGCCGATGTTGAGGATGATCAGGACGATGATGTCGATGATGTAGGCGATGATCCGGTTCGGCAGGTCGCCGTAGACCATCGTGGACGGCAATGCGGCAGCGGCGGCGCGTGCCTCGCCTCCCGCGGGCGTCCACGGGACTTGGGCGGTCGCGGCTCCGGTGTCGGCTGGCGCCGGAACGGGATCTGCGGGTGGTGTCGGGTCGTCCATCTGGGCTTGTGCCTCCCTCGCGATGATTCCGGGTCGGTTGGGCCCCGCCGCCCTCGGGTCGGTTCTCATCGTAGCGACCGATTCGCGCCTGACAAGTCTCTCCCGGCGGTCGAACCTCCTCAGCGCACGAATTCCTCGGCCAGCAGCTCCATCAGCAGGCCATCGATCCATCGGCCGTCCGGCATGCGCTGGTAGCGGCGCAACCGCCCGACCGGGCGAAAGCCGACCTTGGCATAGGCCGCGATGGCACGCGCGTTGTCGGCGGCCGGGTCGATGGTCAGGCGGTGGTGTCCGCGATCGTCGATGAGGTGCGCGGCCACCGTCCGGATGGCGTCGGGCCCGAGGCCGCGACCGTGCGCAGCCGTGCGCACGAAGAGGTCGATGCCGGCATGCCGGAAGTCGGGGTCGTCCTCCTCGGCGAATTGGATGTAGCCGACGACCTGGCCGTCCTGTTCGATGACGAGCGGGACCTCGTCGTCGTCGCCCGCGATGATCTCGGTCCGAACGCGTTCGAGGTCGAACGCCCCCCACCATCGGGCGACGGCGGGTTCGACCAGGATGGCCGCCAGCGCCGGCGCGTCATCGGGGGTCGGCGAGCGCAGGGTGACGAGGCGACCTTGGAGGTCCATGACCGCGAGCGTAGCAAGTGATCGCCGGTGCAGGGCGCCCGGCTAGGATGGCCAGGTGCCAGTCCTCGACCCCGCCGACCTGTTGGGCGACCTCGATCCGGCCCAGCGGGAGGCCGTCACGATCACGTCTGGACCGCTGTGCATCCTGGCCGGTGCGGGGAGCGGCAAGACCCGGGTGATCACGCGACGAGTCGCCTATGCCCTGGCGACGGAGGTCGTCCGACCGCGCGACGTGCTGGTCGTCACGTTCACGGACAAGGCCGCCGGCGAGATGGGCACGCGGCTGGCGGACCTTGGTCATCGGGGTGTCGCCGCGTCCACCTTCCATGCTGCCGCCCTGCGTCAATTGCGCCATTTCTGGCCGATCGTCCACCGCTCCGACCCACCCGACATCCTGCCGTCGAAGGCGCCGATCCTCGCGCCGCTGGCGGCGGGCTTGCCGGGCGGGTACCGCTACCTCGCGGTCCGCGACCTCGCGGCCGAGATCGAGTGGGCGAAGGCGCGCCGGATCGGTCCGGGCGAGTACGAGTCGCGCGCCATCGAGATCGACCGGGACGCCCCGCTGCCGCCCGATCTCATGGCCGGGCTCTATCGCCGCTACGAGACCGCCAAGACGCGCGCGCGGCGGATCGACTTCGAGGACATGCTCGAACTGACGATCGCCCTGATCGACGACGATGCCGCCGTCGCCGCCGAGGTCCGCGCCCGCTATCGCTGGTTCTCGGTCGACGAGTACCAGGACACCAACCCCCTCCAGGCGGCGCTCCTCGACGCGTGGCTCGGCGGGCGAGACGACCTGGCCGTCGTCGGCGACGAGGACCAGACGATCTACACGTTCACCGGGGCCACGAGCGACTATCTCATCGGGTTCGCGTCCCGGTTCCCGGGTGCCAGGACCGTGAAGCTCGAGACGAACTACCGCTCGACGCCGGAGGTCCTCGGCCTCGCCAACCGGGTCCTGGCGGCCGGCCGGACGGCGCTCGATGAGCGAACGCCCGGGGCCGCACCGAGACCGCCGAAGCGCCTCGTCCCCAGCCGCGGATCGGGACCCGCGCCGGAGATCGGCGGGTTCGCCTCGGAGGATGCGGAACTGGCGGGCATCACCACGGCGATCCGGGCCCTGGCGGGGGCGGGCACTCCGCATGGCTCGATGGCGGTCCTGGTTCGGACCAATGCCCAGTTGCCGGCGATCGAGAGCGCCCTCGGCGCCGCGGGGATCCCGTTCCACGTCCGTGGCGAACGGTTCTTCTCGCGGCCGGAGGTCCGACGCGCGATGCGGGTCGCGGGGGCCCTCGGCCAGGTCGTCAGCGAGCTCCCGCTGGTCGATCGATTGGCGGCCGCCTTCGAGCAGGAGCTGGGCGTTCGGCGCGATGTCGTCCCGACCGGCGAGGCGGCCGGCGAGCGTCATGGGGCGGTGGTCACGCTCCTGGAGCTCGCCGACGACCTCGTCCGGGACGATCCCGCCGCGGACGTCGCGGCATTTTTGGCGGAGGTCGAGCGCCGGACGGCCGTCGAGGCGGGCGGCCAGGCGACCGGTGTCGAGCTCCTCACCTATCACCGTGCCAAGGGCCTCGAATGGGACGCGGTCTTCCTCCCGGCACTCGAGGAGGGCACCCTCCCGATCCGCCAGGCGAAAGAACCCGCGGAACTCGCCGAGGAGCGCCGGCTGCTCTACGTCGGGATCACCAGGGCGCGGCGCTACCTGTGGCTGTCGTGGGCGATCCGGCGGACCGGGGCGCGCAAGCGCTCGCGCTTCCTCGACGGACTCGTGCCGGCGGCGGCCGGGCGGGTCCGGGTCATCGCCCCGGAGGGCGCCGCGCGTGCCGCCAAGGTCGCCCCAGGCGATCGCTCACCGCTCTCCAACGCGCTCCGTGCCTGGCGCACGGCCCGTGCCAAGGCCGACGCCATCGCCCCGTTCATCGTCTTCCACGACACCACGATCGAGGCCATCGCGTCGAGCCGGCCGCGTTCCATAGCGGAACTCCGGCGGGTCCCGGGCGTCGGGCCGACCAAGCTGGACCGCTACGGCGAGGAGATCATCGGCGTCGTCATCCGCGACGGCTGAACCTGCCCCCGCCCGCATGGGCGATCAGGCGAAGGCGCCCGAGCACCGGAGCGAGCGCACCTCAAGGTGCGTGAGCGAGGAGCGCAAGGCGCAACGCCCGCGTGGACGTCCAGGTGGGCGGCCGTCGCACGGCCACGCACCTGGACTTGGTCCTCGCGGCCCCGGGCCGATTTCTGTCAGATGCACGCGAGGCGAGCACTCGTCACGGAGGCGAACCACTTCCGCCGCGGACCTCAGCACGGGCGAGTCCGAGCCCAGGTGTCCGGCGTGACAGATGCTCGCCCAGCGGACCATCTGTCACCGATTCATTGACGAACGCTCTCCTGGAGAGCAGGTGACAGAAACGGCGGCCTGATCCGGACCCCACGGTCCGAAGGAACGGGAGGCGCCCGCCTCTAGGCGCGGACTTCCTGGCGCATGAAGGAGACATAGGCCGCCGCGAAGCAGACGACGGTCAGGGCGATGAGTGCCACGATCTGCGGCCAGACCAGCAGCAGGCTCTGGCCCAGCGACAGGTAGACCAGGCTCGGATCGATCTGCTGCTGCCCCTGCTGGATCTGACCGATCGTCGTCGGGACGCTCACCTGGGTGACCGACGGGTTCAGGATGACCAGTGAGATCTCCTGGTAGAGCGTGCTCGGCATCAGCCGGCTGACGAGCTGCTGGATCTGTGCATTGCCGATCACTTCCTCGATCCCCGCGCCGGCCGCCGGCCGGAACAGGCCCGTCACGATCGTCGTGATCAGGCCGCCGAAGATCGACACCAGCAGCCACACGCCGAAGCCGATCAGCGCCGCTGTCGCCGCCCGGCGGATGAGGACCGACAACAGGAGCCCGAACGACAGCCAGAGACCCACGTACAGGAAGGTGACGCCCACCCAGGCGATGAGGCGCAGGACCTCCTGGGCGTGGGGCACGATCCCAAGGCGGATGATCCCGAAGGCGGCGATCAGGGTGATGACCGACACCAGGACGAGCCCGATGACGGCAAGCCCTGCAGTGAACTTGCCATTGATGACGTCGTCGCGGTAGATCGGCTGGGCGAGCAGTCGGGGCAGCGTGCCCTCGGCTCGCTCGCCGTTGACGGCGTCGAACGCGAACGCGATGCCGAGCAGCGGCGCGACCATCCCGACGAAGGCATTCACCCGGAGGATGCCGAGGTTTGCGTCTTCCGGGCCCAGGCTGAACAGGGCGAGGAAGACCGCCGCCGCGCCGCTCGCCTGCGGCGCCAGATCGCGGATCCGATCGGCGGCGATGTAGAGCGGGATCGCGGCGGCGAGGCCGAGCACGATCAGCAGGACGAAGAACCGGACGCTCAGGAGGTGGTCGCCGAACTCCTTGGCGGCGATGACCCGCCAGCCCGAATGCGGGACGCGCTGTTCGGGTCGCGGGGCCGATCCACGCACGGCGGGCTCGGGAGCAACTGTCGCGATGCTCATGTCGCACTCCCATCGGCGTCGCTTCGCCGGATCGATTTCGGCTTGATCCTCGTTCGCTTCACCAGCGGCCGCTCGACGGCGGTGCGATAGATGTCATCGAGCGACGGGACGATCGGCCGGAGGGCGGTCAGGTGCAGGCGATGCTCGACCGCGGTGGCCAGGATCGCCTGGCGGACACTCCCCTCGGCGGCGGCGGGACGGACCTTGACACGCCACGGACCGGCCGGCTCGGTCGGCCGCAGGACCTGCTCGACCGACGCGAGCGCCTCCAGGGCGGCCGCAGCCCGCGCCACGTCCGCCGCGGCGCTGAGTTCCAGGCCGACCTCGATCGTGGCGCTGCCATCGCCGAACTTCGCGGCCAGTTCCGCGACCGTTCCCTCACCCACGAGCCTGCCCGCCGCGAAGATCCCGATCCGATCGCAGACCGACTGGACCTGGCTGAGCAGATGGCTCGACAGCATGATCGCGAGGCCGCGCTCATCGACCAGCCGACGCAGGAGGTCGAGGATCTCCACGACGCCGAGGGGGTCGATCGAGGTGGTCGGTTCGTCGAGGATCAGGAGGTCCGGTGACTTGACCAGCGCGTCGGCGATCCCGAGCCGCTGGCGCATCCCGCGCGAGTAGGTCCCGACGAGGTCGTCGGCGCGGCTGGTCAGCCCGACCTGGTCGAGGACCTCCTCGATGGCTGCCTTGGCCTCGTCGCGGCGCAGGCCGTTGAGCCGCGCGGTATAGCCGAGGTTCTCGCGCCCGGTCATCCCCTCGTAGAAGCCGACCGAATCCGGCAGGTAGCCGACGCGGCGCTTGACCTCGCGCGGCTCCCAGGCGGGATCGAGCCCCATCACCTCGGCCTCGCCGTCGGTCGGTTCCGAGAGGCCGAGGAGCATCAGGATCGTCGTGGTCTTGCCGGCCCCGTTCTGGCCGAGGAGTCCGAAGATCTCACCCGGATAGACCTCGAGGTTGAGGCGGTCGACCGCGGTCAGCGTGCCGTACTTCTTGGTCAGCCCGCGCGTCCAGATGACCGGTTCACGCGGCCCCGACACGGCTGCGCGGGCCGGGGCGTCCGCCACGGGGAGTGGTGGGGCCTCGGTCCCGCTCATCGACGGCCGAACCGGCGGAAGGTCCACAACAGCCCGATCAGGACGAGGGCGATGAGCCCGATCCCGATGACGCCCCACAGGAGCGAGGTCTCGATCGTGATCCGGATGTCCGTCGATGCGGTCGCGACCGGCGCGGTCGCCTTGAAGGTCGCGACGTAGTCACCGGCGATGGCGTCGCCGGATGGCGTGACGTGGGCGACGACGCTGACCTGCTGGCCGGCCGGCACGGCGACCGTCTCCGGGTCGAACTTGATGGTCCAGCCGGTCGGGGCGGTCGCGCTCATCGTCGCCGCTTCGACGGCGGCCGTCCCGGTATTCGTGAGCGTGAGCGTGAGGTCGGTCGGGCTGCCTGCGGTCGCGTTCAGGTTCAGCCGCCCGTCGTTGGTCGACAGCGTCAGGCTGTAGCTCCCGGTGATCTCGACCGCGAGGTCAGCCTTCGCGGATCGGCTGCCGCTGGTCGCGCTGACCACGATCGGGTAGGCGCCCGCGGCCGCACCGGTGGCCGGCTTGGCGGTGACGGTCACCGGCGAGGTGCTGCCGGCCTTCACGACCACGCTGGCCGCCTGCGTCTGCGAACCGATCTGGGCGGTCACGGTCCAGCCGTCGGGGCCCGTCGCGGCGACGCTGAACGGCAGGTCGTCCGGCGTGTCGTTGTTGAGCGTCAAGGAGAACGAGAAGGAGGTGTTGGAGGCGCCTTTGAGCTGCGGCGTGTCGGTCGTGAGCGTGACGTCGCCGGCCGCATTCGGGGTCACCCGGATGTCGACGGTCAGCGTCGTCGTGGCGCCCTCGGCGGTCGTGCCCTTGACATCGATGCTGTGGGTGCCGGTAGCGTCGGCCGGGACGGTCACGTTGAGGGTGACCTTGGTCGGCGTCGATGTCCCGTCGGTCTCGACGCCGTCGATCGTGAAGCCGCCACCTCGAAGCACGGCGGTCCAGCCATCCGGGACCCGGCCGACCAGGAGGCTGACCCGGGTGGGGTCGCCGGTCGTGACCGAGATGTCGAAGCTGGGTGTCGCACCCGGGGCGACCGCGACGGCCGGGAACGGGGTCGACAGCGTGATCGTGTCCGCGGCGCTCGTCACCGAGGCGCCCGCCGACAGGGCGAGTCCCAGCATGACCGCTACGAGGCCGAGCCTCGACGCGCGCGATCGAACGTTCATAGCCACCGACACAGAGCCACCTCCTGTATGCGATCCACGACGACGTCCGGGGCGACGCCGGGTCGAGGGCGCACGACTCCGTGGGCCCGGACCGTCGGCAGTCTGACGCGCGGACGGTGGAAGAATCAACCAACCTTGGATGAAGAGAACGCAATGTTGACGCATGAGCACGAATCGCGTTGCGGCGATCCATCCCGAGAAGCGAATATGCATCCTGCTCATGAGAATCGGCCCAACCGAGCGTGGCCACCCCCGTATCTCGTCGGAATCGAGGCACCGCCAAGCGTGTCGCGGCCGATTCTGATGCCTGGGATGCATGTGGGCCGGGCGAGGGGCCGTTGACGGAACCGCCACCCTCCCCCATACTGGCAAGTAACCAGTCTGCCGCGAGTAGCCGGTTCGAGCGTCCAAATCACGCTCCCCCGCCCGCGCACTGGATAGACCACCAAGGCCGCGCAGCCGATCGCTCATCACGCGATGACGGCGCGCCAGAAAGCACAAGACAAGCACACCATGATGACCCGTTCCGCCACGTCGTCCGTTACCGGACGTTCGGCCGCCATCCGCCGAATGCGGCGGCGAACCCACGCGGCGACCGCCGCCAGCCGCCTCTTCTGCGGCACCAACGGCTGCGCCAGCTTCCTCGAGGTCGACCCCGAGACCGGCACCGCCAGCTGCCACATCTGCGGCTTCGTTCGCCGAGTCCACTGACCCCAGGGGCGATCGCGCCCCATCCGTTTCCCCCGCTCTCCCGAACTGGTTGGTGCCCGAGATCACCGACCAGCAGGAGAGCCCCACCATGCACCGACGTCTCGCTCGACTCGCGAGCCTCACTGCCGCAGGCGCCATCGCCCTGGCCCTGGCCGCCCCGGCGGCTGCCGCCGACGACGCGATGGTCCGCGTCCTCCACGCGTCCCCCGACGCGCCCGCCGTCGACATCTACGTCAACGGCGCCAAGGTCGGCGCCCCGCTCGCCGACCTCACGTTCGGGGAACTGAGCCCATACGTCGCCCTGCCGGGCGGCACCTACGCGATCAAGGTCTGTGCCGTCGCCGACGCCACCGTCTGCCCGATCGACGTGCCCGCCCTGGCCATCGCGGCCGGGACCCACTACACCATCGCCGCCACCAACAACCTCGCCTCGATCGAGCCGCAGGTCCTGGTCGACGACCCCTCGCCCACCGCCGACAAGACGCAGGTTCGCGTCGCCCATCTCTCCGCCGACACCCCCGCCGTCGACGTCCTGACCCAGGACGGCGCCGCCAAGGTCGTCGAGAACCTGGCCTACCCGAACGCGACCGGCTACCTCAGCCTCGACCCCGGCTCGTACGACCTCAAGGTCTGCGCGGCCGCCGACAACACGGTCTGCCCACTCGATCCGGGCGCCCTCGACCTCGCGGCCGGGACCTCGTACACGGTCTTCGCCATCGGCTCGCTCGAGGGCCAGACCCTGACGGCGGCCGTCGGAGTCGACGCGGTCTATGCGGCGACGCCCGCGGCACCCGCGACCGACGTCGAAGCGCCGGCCGCGACCAGCGCGACCACGACCGGTTCGCCGGCCTGGCTGCTCATCGCGGCCGCAGGCGCCATCGCGTTCGTCGGTGGCCTGCGGCTCGTCACGGTCCGCACCCGCCGCTGACCGACGGCGTTCTCCCCTCCCCTCCCACCTCGACGCCGGTCCGGCATCGCTCCGGACCGGCGTCGTGCCGTCCGGCGTCGCGTGACGCGGGATGGGCGCACGCCTCGCCCGGCCGCCCGCCATGCTGCGCGACATGAGCGTCACGACGGACGGCCGGACTGTCCTCGATCGCGACCGGCTCGCCCGGCTGATGGCCGACGAGATGCGCCGCTTCGCCGACGATCACCCGCGCTCGGCGGCCCTCCATGCGCGGGCCCGGAGCAGCCTCCTCGAGGGCGTCCCGATGCCCTGGATGGTCAAATGGGCCGGCCCATTCCCACCCTACGTCGAGGCCGCCGCCGGGGCCCACTTCAGCTGCGTGGACGGCCACGACTACGTCGACTTCTGTCTCGGCGACACCGGGGCGATGGCGGGACACGGGCCGGCGCCGACCGTGGCGGCCGTCGAGCGCCAGATGCGTCGAGGCATCACCCACATGCTGCCGACCGAGGACGCCGCCTGGGTCGGCGAGGAACTGACGCGGCGGTTCGGGGTCGGGTCATGGCAGTTCGCACTGTCGGCCAGTGATGCCAATCGCTGGGTGCTCCGGCTCGCGCGCCACATGACCGGTCGCTCGAAGATCGTGGTCCACGATCACTGCTACCACGGCTCGGTGGACGAGGCGATCGCCGAGCTCGGCACCGACGGATCGGTCGTATCGGTCCCGGGGTCGGTCGGGCCGCAGGTCGACGTCGCCCAGACGACTCGCGTCGTCGAATTCAACGACGTCGCCGGGCTCGAGGCGGCCCTGGCCGACGGCGATGTCGCGGCGGTCCTGTTCGAACCCGCCCTGACCAACGTCGGGATCGTCCTTCCGGAGCCCGGCTACCACGACGCGGTCCGCGAGATCACCCGGCGGACCGGGACGCTCCTCGTGATCGATGAGACGCACACCATCTGCGCCGGGCCTGGCGGCGCGACGGGCGCGTGGGGCCTGGACCCGGACATCCTCGTCATCGGCAAGACGATCGGTGGCGGGATCCCGTCCGCGGCATACGGCTTCAGCGCCGAGGTCGGCGCCCGGCTGACCGGCTCGGACGTGTCGGATTCCGACGTGGGCGGCGTCGGCGGGACCCTGGCCGGCTACGCCCTGTCGCTCGCGGCGACCCGGGCGACGCTCGGCGAGGTCCTGACCGATGCCGCGTTCGCGCGGATGATCCCGTTGGCCGAACGCTGGGAGGCGGGCGTCAACGAGGTCCTGCAGCGTCGCGCGGTGCCGTGGCACGTGACCCGGCTCGGCGCCCGTGCCGAGTACCACTTCATGCCCGATCCGCCACGGACCGGCGGTCAGCAATGGGCCAACGCGGACCCGGACCTGGAACGCTTCCTCCACCTCTGGGCGATGAACCGGCGCGTCCTGATGACCCCGTTCCACAACATGGCCCTGATGTCGCCGGCGACCGTCGAGGCCGACGTGGACCGCCATACCGAGGTCTTCGACCGGGCCGTCGAGGCGCTCTTCGCGGCCTGAGCGTCCCGGTCAGCCGGGCGGCAGGTTCCAGCGCTCCATGTAGCGGCCGTCCGGCTCCCCGAACCCGAACCGTTCGTACAGGGCGTGGGCATCGCGCGTGTGCAGCCCCCATTTCCGGATCCCGGCCAGCGGGCCCTCGCGGATGGCAAAGTCCAGCATGGCCGTCCCACGACCGCTGCCGCGGTGCGCCTCGAGGACGTAGACGTCGCTGACGTAGGCGACGGTATGACCGTCCGACACGATCCGCACGAAGCCGACCTGCGCGCCGGCGTGATACAGCCCGACCACCCGACCCGCGTTGGCGATGGTCGCGTCGACCACCTCCCGCGACCGGCCGAGCGCCCAGTAGGCCTCCGCCGAGAGGTACGCGTGGACAGCGGTCCGATCGATCCGGCCGGGGTCGTCGTCCAGCTCGTAGCCGTTCTCTAGGTCGCGCCGCATCGTGGCGTTTCAGCCCCCTTCGAAGCCGCGCTCGAGCCGGGCGGCCTCGACCGCGGGGTCGAGCCGGCGTCGATGCTGTCGCTCGGTCGGGGCTTCGGCATTGACCCGCTCGATCGCCCGGTTGACGTCGCGTACCAAGGCCTGGAACTCCCGCCGTGCCCGGTCGCGCGAGATGCTGGACACGCGTGGTGCCCGTTCAAGTCGCCGGTCAAGCTCGGCGAGCAGCCGGCGCGCCTCCTTGTCGGATTCGATCCAGGGCGGGGCGGCACCCGCGTTTCGGAGCATCCGGTGGGCCATCGCCCATTCGCCGGCCGCGGAGTCGTCCTCGATCGGCAGCCGCTCGCCCTGGTAGGGCAGGTCATCGAAGGCACCCTGCTCCATGGCCTCGCGGATCTGCCGCTCGACAAGGCTCTCCCACGAATGCGCGGTCTGCAGCCGACCCTCGGCGTCGCGTCGCTTCGGACTCATGGGCCGATCGTAGCGCGAGCTGGTCGGCGGTACCTCACGACGCGACACGGTTGGGCGATACTGACGCCTTCATGACCGACCTGGCCGCCGCTCCCCAGCGCGTTCGCCTTCGCGACGTCACGCTCGACGACGCCGACCTGCTCGATGCCTGGGACGCCCAGCGCAGCGAGTACAACGACTTCGGCATGCCGCGCGACCCGACCGACCGCGAAGCCCTCGCCCGCGGGCCCCTGCGCAATGAACGCAACGGCATGCTCATCATCGAACTGGTCGCCGACGGCCGGCCGATCGGCACCGTCGGCTGGCATCGCGAGATGTACGGACCGAACCCCGAATCGTCGGCCCTCAACTTCGGCATCGAGCTGATCGCCGAGGAGCGTGGCCACGGCTACGGCACCGAGGCCCAGGTCCAGCTCGTCGAATACCTCTTCGCCACCACGGACGTCCACCGGGTCGAGGCGTCGACCGACGTCGAGAACATGGCCGAGCAACGCTCGCTCGAGAAGGCCGGTCTCCGCCGCGAGGGAGTCGTCCGTGGCTCGCAGTTCCGCGCCGGCGCCTACCACGACCTCGTCACCTACGCCCTGCTGCGCGACGACACGGCGGACTGACAGACAAGCTGACACGCCCGGCTGCTACGGTTCGGGGGCATGGATCGAATCGACGGGACGCCGGTCTACTCGGCGACCGACCTCGTCGCCTACCTCGCCTGCGAACACCTCACCCAGCTCGAACGCGCGGCCATCGCGGGGCTCGTCAAGCGGCCGATGCGCGACGATCCCGAGCTGGACATCATCCGCCGGCGTGGGTTCCAGCACGAGGCACGGTACCTGGCCGACCTCACCGCCCAGGGTCGGACCGTCGTTGAGATCGAGCAGGACGGATCCATCGCGGATCGCGGCGACCAGCTTCGACAGGCCGCCCAGTCGACCATCGACGCGATGGCCGCCGGCGCCGACGTCATCTACCAGGCGACCTTCTTCGACGGCACCTTCCGCGGCCACGCCGACTTCCTCCTGCGGGTCGACTCCCCGGAACGAGCGTCGCGCTGGGGCCCGTATCACTACGAGGTCGCCGACACGAAGCTCGCCCGCCACGTGAAGGCGAGCGCCATCCTCCAGATCTGCTCGTATGTCGACCAACTCGAGCGGATCCAGGGCGTGCGGCCGGTCTGGCTCCACGTCGCGCTCGGCGGCAGCGCCCGGGCCGTCGAACGCCTGCGCGTCGATGACTACATGGCCTATTACCGCAGTGCCCGGGATCGCTTCCTCGCGACGCTCGCGGACGAGATGCCGGCCGCCTATCCGCCGATGGACACCTACCCGGACCCGGTCGAGCACTGCGACGTCTGTCGGTGGGCCGCGGAATGCGTGACCCGCCGACGCGCCGACGATCACCTGAGCCTCGTCGCAGGGATCACCGCGCGGCAGCGCCGCGCCCTGATCGAACGTGGCGTGCCGACCCTCGAGACCCTCGGCGACCTCGCCGTCCCGATGGCGCCGCCGCTCGAGGGCGTCGGCGAGGGCGCCCTCGTGCGCGTCCACGAGCAGGCCAGGATCCAGCTCGAGGGCCGGCGCGAAGCCCGCCTGAAGTACGAGCTGTTCCTGCCTGATCCCGACGACGAGATCGAGCTCGAACGTGGTCTCGCGTCGCTCCCGCCGCCGTCGCCGGGCGACCTGTCGTTCGACATCGAGGGCGACCCCTACGCGCTCGACGACGGGCTCGACTACCTGTTCGGCGTCCTCGAGACCGACGACACCTTCCACGCGATCTGGTCGCGCGACGAGGACGGCGAGTTCTCGCCCGACGGCGAGCGGCGCGCCTTCGAGCGCCTCGTCGACCGCATCATCGAACGGCTCGACCAGGACCCCGACATGCACGTCTACCACTACGCGCCGTACGAGCCGACCGCGTTGAAGCGGCTGATGGGTCGCTACGGCACGCGCGAGGCGGAGGTGGATCGACTCCTCCGCGGCGGCGTGCTGGTCGACCTCCTTCGCATCGTCCGCCAGTCGCTTCGCGCCTCGGTCGAGAGCTATTCGATCAAGAAGATGGAGGCGTTCTACGACTTCGTCCGGGAGATCGACCTTCGGGACGCCGGGTCGAGCATCGTCGCCTTCGAGCAGTGGCTCCAGCTCGGCGAGGGCGAACGGCCCGAGGCCAACCACCTCGATCGCATCGAGCGCTACAACCGCGACGACGTGGTCAGCAACTTCCGGCTGCGCGACTGGCTGGAAGGCCTGCGCGAGGACTTCACCCGACTGACCGGCCGCGAGGTCCCGCGGCCGGGGGCTCGCGTGGCGGAGCTGCCCGCCGCGCTGACCGAGCGGCAGGCGCGTGTCGAGGCCCTCGTCGCACGCCTCGCCGACCCCGCCGTGGTCCCGACCGATCCGGCGGAGCGGACGGCGTCGCAGCAGGCGACGTGGCTGCTGGCGCAGCTCCTCGGCTGGCACCGACGCGAGGACAAGTCGATGTGGTGGGAGTTCTTCCACAACATGGACCTGTCGGCGGAGCAGCTCGTCGACGAGGACGGGCCGATCGGCCTGCTCGAGCCGGTCGGCCCCCTGGACGACGAGAAGAACGGGAAGCAGACCTGGCGATACCGCTTCCCGGAGCAGGACTACGACCTTGGGCGAGGAGAGGTCTACGACCCCGCCAACAAGCAGACGCGCCCCACCGAGGCGCCGTCCGCCTGGAAGGTCGGCGACCGGGCCGTCGTCGACCCCGCGGCCCTGACGGTCGACCTCCGACGCACCGTGACGCAGCCGCATCCCCGCGCGATCGTCCCGCTCGACCAATTCCAGACGTCCGCCCACCAGGACTCACTGTTCGAACTCGGGACCTGGGTCGCCGACCACGGGATCCAGGCCGACGGACCGAACCGGGCCGGCCGCGACCTGCTGTTCGGCCTGCCGCCGAGGGTCGGCCAGTGGCTGGACGAACCGCTCCGCCAGCGCGATGAACCGGAACTCGAGGCCGCGCGGCGGCTGGCCCGCTACCTCGACAACACCACCCTTGCCATCCAGGGCCCACCGGGCTCGGGCAAGACCTGGACCGGGGCACGGATGATCTGCACACTGCTGGCCGCCGGCCGACGGGTCGGGATCACGGGGACGAGCCACAAGGTCATCGGCAACCTGCTCACGGCGGTCCTCGCCGCCGCACCGGACGAACCGCAGCCGGTCGACGTCCGTCCCGTCCAGCACGGCCCGGCCGACCAGGTCCTCGACGATCCGCGCGTGATCCGTGCGAAGGACGCCGGCGATGTCCGGACGCGACTCGACGGCGGTCTGGCCAACCTGGCGGCCGGGACCTCGTGGTTATGGACCTCCACCAAGATGATCGAGGCGGTCGACGTCCTGTTCGTCGACGAGGCGGGCCAGATCTCGCTCGCGAACGTCGTCGCGATGGCGCGCGCGACCGACAGTCTCGTCCTCCTCGGCGACCCGCAGCAGCTCGACCAACCGCTCAAGGGGTCCCATCCGCCTGGTGCCGATCGCTCGGCCCTGGCCCACGTGCTCGGCGACGACGCGACGATGCCGCCGACCCGGGGGCTCTTCCTCGAGCGCACCTGGCGCCTCCACCCTGACCTCTGCCGCTTCACGTCCGAGGTCTTCTACGAGGACCGGCTCCAGCCCGAACCCCACCTCGTCGTCCAGCGGGTCAACGCCACGGGGACGCTCTCGGACGGCACTGGGCCGCGCTACCTGTCGGGCCGGACGACCGGTGCCGACAACGCATCCCCGGCGGAGGCGGAGGCGGTCGCAGCGCTCGCGACCGAGCTTGTCGAGGGCGGCGCGTCGTGGGTCGACGCCGACGGCCAGGAGCACGAGATCGACTGGCCGGACATCCTCATCGTCGCGCCCTACAACGCCCAGGTCGGCGAGATCCGGCGCCGGTTGCCGGTCGAGGCGCGGGTCGGTACGGTCGACAAGTTCCAGGGCCAGGAGGCGCCGATCAGCATCTACTCGATGACGACCTCGTCGCCGGAACTGGCCCCGCGCGGCATGGACTTCCTGTACAGCCGCAACCGCCTCAACGTGGCGACGTCGCGGGCGCGCTGCATCGGCATCGTCGTGGCGTCGCCCGACCTGTTCCGGATCCGTGCTCGGACGCCGGACCAGATGCGGCTCGCCAATGCGTTCTGCCGGTTCGCAGAGCTCGCGGCGGGTGGCCCGCCCGACGCGGCGGACTAACCGGCCCGCAGGATCGGCCGGGTCATGCAGGTGGGGCCGCCGGAGCCGTTGACGCCGATCTCGGTCGCGGCGTACGTGTGGACCTCGCACCCGGCGCCGGCCAGCGCCGCCGCGGTCCGCGGGTTCCCCTCGGCGAGGATGACCACCCCGGGCCGGACCGCGAGGACGTTGCAGCCGAGCGTCGGGAACTCCTCGTCGGGCACCTCGACGAGGCGGACCCCGAGCTCGCCGAGCAGCCGCCACAGCCCGACCGGGAGGAGCGGCGGATAGACGACTGCCAGGTCGTCGGCGACCGGCGAGACGACCGACAGGAGGTGGATCAGTTCGGCCGGCCCGCGCCAGTACGGGAGGTCGAAGATGCGCACGTCGCCGCCGACCAGCTCGGCCAGCTGCCGCGCTCCCGTCTCGTTGGTCCGCAGGGTCCGCCCGATGCACAGCAGGTCGGGCCGGAGCCAGAACGTGTCGCCACCCTCGACCGTGCCCGGCGCCTCGATCCGGCCGAGCGTCGGGATCCCGGCGGCCAGCGTCCACGCCTCGATGGCGGCGGGCTCCGGCGCCCGGTTCGGCTTGCCCGGTCGCAGCGGGATGGCGCCGCGATCGGTCACCAGGAGCGGGTCGAAGGTGTACACGAGGTCGGGGCTGGCGAGCTCTGCGTCGAGGAGGTGCACGCGCGGGCCGAGCCCCGCGAGGAGGTCGACGAAGGCGTCGTGCTCGCGTCGCGCGACCTCGAGATCGACCGCGTGGAGGAAGCCGTGGGCCGGGTCGTCGAACGCCGACGCGAAGGCAGGACCGGGGCGCTTGACCAGCACCTCGAGAAGCGGCGCGGACATGCTCTGCGCGCCGAAGCGTCGGTCGGTGGCCTCCATCGCCGTCAGGATAGCCGCGGGCACGGCGGGCTAGATGGCCCGATGGTCAGCCTTGCGAGACGCCGGATGGCCGACCATCATCGGACGATGCAAACCGACCGCGCCACGCCCCGCCGGATCGCCGGCATCCTCGCCGTCGCCCTCCTCCTGCTCGCCCTCGGGGCGCCGGGTCCCACCCTGGCGGCCACGGTCCTCGACCCCGTGGTCAGCGGGCTCAGCCAACCGGTCTTCATGACGAGCGCCAAGGATGGCAGCGGGCGCCTGTTCGTCGTCGAGCAGACGGGCAAGGTCCGTGTCATCAAGGACGGCCTGCTCCTGTCGACTCCCCTGATCGATCTCACGAGCGCCATCTCGACGGGCGGTGAGCGAGGCCTCCTCGGCCTGGCCTTCCACCCGGGTTTCAAGACCAACGGGCTGTTCTACGTCTACTACACCCGGACCGACGGCGACCTCGTGATCGACCAGTACAAGCGGTCGGCCGCGAACGGCAACGTCGCCGACCCGACGACGCTCCGGCGGATCCTCACCATCGATCACCCGAACACCAACCACAACGGCGGGACGATCGTGTTCGACAAGGCCGGCTACCTCTTCGTGGGGACCGGGGATGGCGGAACGGGGGGCGCCCTCGCGCAGAACAAGGACTCGCTGCTCGGCAAGCTGCTCCGGATCAACGTCAATGGCAGCGTCGGCTCGCGTCAGTACACCATCCCGTCAGGCAACCCGTACGTCGGCGCGACCGGCCTTGACGAGATCTGGTCGATCGGCCTGCGCAACCCGTATCGCTACTCGTTCGACCGGCTGACCGGAGACCTGTGGATCGGCGACGTCGGCCAGAACACCTACGAGGAGGTGGACCGCTCGACGGTCGCCGGCTCCAACCGCGGCCGGGGCGTGAACTTCGGCTGGAACACGATGGAAGGCCGGCACTGCTTCAGCCCCATGACCGGCTGCAGCACGACGGGCAGGCTCTTCCCGGTCGTCGAGTACCCCCATGGCGACGGCTGCTCGGTGACCGGCGGCTACGTCTATCGCGGGACCGCCGTGCCGTCGCTCGTCGGCCGTTACGTCTTCGGCGATTACTGCTCAGGGACGATCTGGTCGGTCCCCAAGGGCGGCACGTCGCCGATGACCAAGGCCCTCGTGATGGATACCGCCTACTCGATCAGCTCGTTCGGCGAGGACGAGGCCGGCGAGCTGTACCTGGTCGACCGCGGCGGCACGCTCTATCGGTTCGGCGTCCGCTGATCGGCGTATCGTTGCGGTGACAACCATCTGCCGCCCGCAACTGGTGTAGCATCCCCGGGATGACCGTCTCCGAGCCGGCCGCTCGACCGCTGAGCGCCCGTGATCCCCGGCTTGCCCCGTGGCGTGCCTTCCTGCTGGCGCACGCGCGGGTCGCGCGGCGCCTCGACGAGGAGCTGCGCGCCGAGCACGACATCTCGTTCGCCGAATACGACGCGCTGCTGGCCATCGCCCGGGCCCCCGCCCGGCGGATCCGGATGGGCCAGCTGGCCGAGGGAGTCCTCCTCAGCAAGAGCGGCGTGACCCGCCTGGTCGATCGTCTCGTCGGCGACGGACTGGTCGAACGCAGCGCCTGCCTGGCGGACGCCCGCGGAGCCGAGGCGGTCCTGACGGAGCGAGGCCTGGCACGCCTTCGGGCGGCGTCGCGGACGCACCTGCGCGGGCATCGAGGAGCACTTCCTCGCGGTCGTGGACGGTGCCGACCTCGACGCCGTGGAGCGCTCCATGACCGCGGTCGCAAGACAGGCCGGTCCCGGGAATGCGGACCTGTCCGACTACGTGAGCGACGCGCCGGAGACATCGAGCGTCGTCCTCGAGCGCTGACGGGCCGGTGGCGGGTCGGCTGTACGTCGGGACCAGCGGGTTCGCCTATCCGCGCTGGGCGCCCCGGTTCTACCCGGCCGGCCTCGGCGCGCCGGGCCTGCTCCCCTACTACGCCGGGCGCCTCCCGGCGGTCGAGCTGAACAACACCTATTACGCCTCGCCGGCCGCCCCCAAGGTGGCGACCTGGCTGGCCGCCACGCCGGCCGACTTCCGCTTCTCGGTCAAGGCCCAGCGCGGCGGCTCGTTCCGCGCCCTGCAGGTCGATCCGGGCGAGAGCGTGGCCTGGCTGACGGGTCCGTACCGAGCGTTCGGGGAGCGGCTCGGGACCGTCCTCTTCCGGGTCCCCGAGAACGTCCGGCGGGACGACGACCGGCTGGCGGGGCTCCTGGCGGCCTGGCCGGCGGACCTCCCGCTGACCGTCGAGTTCCAGGATCCGTCATGGCACGTCGACGAGACCTTCGCGGCGTTGCGCGCGGTGGGAGCCGCGTTGTGCACGACCGAACTCCCCGATGACGAAACGCCGCCGACCATCCGGCGGACCGGTCCGTTCCTGTACCTGCGGTTGCGCCGAAACGACTACTCCGACGTGGAGCTCGCGGCCTGGGCGGCCAGGCTCCAGCCGTTCCTCGAGGCCGGCGACGATGTCTACGCGTTCTTCCGCCACGACGAGGTCGGCCGCGGTGCGGAACTTGCCCTCGCGTTCCGCGACGCGGTCGACGCGATCGTCGTGTAGCCGGGCCGCGAGCCCGGTTCAGGCGCGGTCGCCCTCGGCGGGTCCGAACATGACGAGGAGCTCGAGCCGCTCGGTGATGTCGTGGAAGCGATGCGGGACCGCGGCGGCCACGAAGATCAGCGAGCCCGGGACGACCGGCCGGGTCTCGGGACCGACGGTCACAACGGCCCGACCGGCGATCACGTAGTACAGCTCATCCTCGGTATGCGGTGACTGCGGATCGGTCCCGCCGGCATCGATGACGTAGATCCCGGCCGACAGGTCCGGGACCCGCAGGAACTCGTGGTAGAGCCGTCCGCTGGCGGCACGGGCGGCCTCGACCTCGTCGTACTCCCAGGCGTCCATCTCGCTCCTTCAGGGTGTCCGGATATGGGTGCCGTCGGGGCCGAGCCCCGATTCGTCGAGGAGTTCCGCGGCGGCACGGTCGCGGTCGTCGACATCGTCGAATGACAGCAGCAACGGACCGGTCCCGGCGACGACACGAAGGGCCGGCCGCGGTCCGCGCAGCGCCATCACCTGCCCCGACGACAGGCGCACCAGCTCACCCAGGCCGAGGGCGACCCCCTGCGGGAATCCGACCCGCTCGATGAGCAGGGTGGTCGCGACCGGGTCCGCACCGGTTCGGCCGAGGACGAACCGGGTCAACTCGCCGGGCGCCTCGCGCACGTGTTCGAGCCCGGTCGGTGTCCGGACGCGTCCGGTGATCCGCACCGGCAGGCGCTCGCCGGGCCCGAGCGTCGAGGCCGGGATGGGCAGCCCCGATCCACCCTTGCGGTAGATCAGGTAGCCACCGGCCAGTCCGACGACGATGATCCCGGCGACGATGACGAGGACCGCGGCGGCCAGGAACGCCAGTGGCGCGCTCCTGGGCCCGCTGCCGTCGTCGAGGATGTAGCGGTCCGAGACGACCAGCTCGTAGTCGTCGAAATCGAGTCCAGGAGTGTTCAGCGCGTCGTCCACGGCGCGCTCATCGCGGCGCAGCGACCCGGTGATCGTGGCGTCCGAGAACTCGGGCACGTCGGCGACGAGCACGCGCACCGCGTGGCGGCTGACCGGGTCGAAGACCAGGATCTCGTATTGGTCCTCCTCCCAGGGATCGCAGACCGTATCGCCAGCCCGGAACTCGCCGCAGACCCCGATCCACGAGCCCAACCGCGATCCCGACACGAGCACCGGGGTGGCACCCGCGGGGATCGCGCCTGTCAGGTCCAGCACCTTCGCACTCGGCGGCGCCGCGAGGACGGCATTGATGACGATCTCCGGATCGTAGATGAGGCCCTCGCGCTTGGCCTCCGCCTCCAGGTCCGACCGGTCGGACGTCAGGAACCGCGGGTCGTGCGACATGACGAACCCGCGAGCGGAGATGGTGTACAGCTCGGACGGCGGTCGAGTCGAACGGACCGTCACGCCCGAGCGGTCGGACCGGTCGACGAGCCAGTAGTACCAGGAGTAGGCGTCCTCGTCCGCATCCTTGACGCCGTCGTCGTTGACGTCGTCGTAGGTCTCGACGTAGCCGGAATGCAGCGACCCGCTGAGCGTGGCGTAGGTCCGGTCGCCGAGGTCGCGCGCGTAGGCCACATCGAACGGGTCGAACGACGCCGGGGTCCGAGCGTCGGTCGCTTCCAGCGCTGCGAGCGCGAGCAGGCTCGCCAGGACGAGCAGGATGACCGCGACGACGACCGACCCGGGCCTCGTCGTCCCGATCCCCCGGCCCATTCCGCTCGTGACAAGGCGAACCGCTCGGTCGGCGGCATCGGCGACGGCCCCCGCCCCGGAGATCAAGCGATCGAGCATCTGGCTCCTTCGCGGCGCAGGGTACCAGCGAACCGTCGCGTCGCGAGCCGGATGGGCCGATCCGGGCTAGCATCCCTCGATGCGCCTCCCGTTGGTGGTGGCGACGCTGGTCGTCCTCGCCGCATGCTCGCCGACGTCGTCGCCCGTTTCGAGCGCGAGCACGAGCCGCCCGCCGGAGCCGACCGACGCGAAGATCGAGGTCGTGGTCGACGGTCTCGTCGCCCCGCTTGATGTGACCCACGCCGGCGACGGGAGCGGCCGGATCTTCATCGCCGAGCAGGCCGGGAGGATCCGGATCGTCCGCGACGGGGCGCTGGTCGAGCGTCCGTTCCTGGACATCACCGACCGGGTCGGAAGCGGCGGGGAGCGCGGCCTGCTCGGGCTCGCCTTCCA
Organism: uncultured Chloroflexia bacterium; assembly: GCA_963746865.1. Classification (GTDB taxonomy): domain Bacteria; phylum Chloroflexota; class Limnocylindria; order Limnocylindrales; family CSP1-4; genus SPCO01. The sequence continues at coordinate 139,471 of CAVVDB010000003.1, read as the reverse complement.
CCCAGACTACCCGGCCGACCCGCGGCTCTTCGTCGACTACACCGATCGCTCCGGGGACACGGTGATCGCCAGTTTCCGTGTCGGCAGCGAAGATGCGGGCCTCGTCGACCCGGCGACCGAGAACGTCATCCTGTGGATCGACCAGCCGTTCGCCAACCACAACGGCGGCGCGGTCGCGTTCGGGCCGGACGGGATGCTCTATGTCGGGATGGGCGACGGCGGCTCGGCCGGGGATCCGCAGGGCAACGGCCGCAAGCTCGGCACGCTGCTGGCCAAGATCCTGCGGATCGACATCGACGGCGGCGGCCCGGAGCCATACGCGGTCCCGGCCGACAACCCGTTCGTGGCCGTCGCCGGCGCACGACCGGAGATCTGGGCGACGGGGATGCGCAATCCGTGGCGGTTCCGCTTCGACCGCACCACCGGCGACCTGTGGATCGGCGACGTCGGGCAGCGGCTCTACGAGGAGATCGACGTCATGCGGGCCGGCGTCGGCGGGCTCGACTTCGGCTGGAACACGATGGAGGGCTTCCACTGCTACCAACCAGCCGACGGCTGCCGGACGGCCGGGCTGACCCTGCCGGTCACCGAGTACCAGCATCCCGCGGGCTGTGCGGTCGTCGGCGGGGTGGTCGTCCGTGACCCACCCGTGGGGCGGCTCGACGGCCGCTACCTGTTCGGTGACGCCTGCACCGACACCATCTGGGCGATCGATCCGGTCGGCGACGAGCGGCGTGATCCGGTCGTCGTCGGGAAGGCGGGCCGGTCGCTCAGTTCGATCGGCGAGGGCGAGGACGGGACGGTCTACGCCACGAACCTCAGGGGTGTCCTGTTGCGGATCTCGGCGTCGGACTGACGCCCGCCTGCGTCAGCGGATCTTGAACGTGACCGTGACCGTGACCGCGATCTCGGTGGTCCCGGCCTGGACCGGGGTGCCGGCATCGACCGCGAGCATCGCCCGCGCGGCCTTCGGTTGCGGGCCGCCGGGCGGGCGACCGCCTTCGACGATGTCGGCGACACCGCTGATCGAGACCCCGGCGGCCGCTGCGAGGTCGTCCGCGCGGGCACGTGCCTCCGCGACGGCCGCGGTCCGCGCGGTGCGTTCGGGTTCGCTCGGGTCGTCGACCCGGAAGGTCAGCCCATCGAGACTGGTGGCACCGGCCGTCAAGGCGCCATCGACCACCGCGCCGAGCGTGGCCAGGTCCCTGACCGTGACGTCGACCACGTTGGCGAGGTCGTAGCCGGTCAGGGTCGGGGCCTTGCCGTCGCTGTAGTCGTAACGCGGCTGGACCGAGAGCAGGGTCGTGCGCACGTCGCGGGTCGCCACGCCGGCGGCCGTCACGGCCGCGAGGATGGCGGCCATCGCCTCCGCGGCAGCCGCGCGGGCGCCGTCGACCGTGGGCCGGGCGATCGCGACGCCGAGGCGCAGCTCCGCGATATCGGGGTCGACCGCGACACGCCCCGTGCCGCTGACGACGATGGTGCCGGCTGGCTGGTCAGAATCGCTCACGGAGGCCTCCTGGACGGTCTGGGCGGGACGGCATGGTAGCCGGGATCAGGCGTGGATGACGACGTCGATCGACCCGCGTCGGCCCAGGAGCTCGGCACTCGTCCGGCCTCGCCAGCGATGGACGAGCAGGTCGACCGAATCGTCGCCGACGGGAAGCCCGGTGATGGTCAGCCGGGTGAGCCAGTCCGGGAGGGTCGGGTGCACGAGTTCGAGGCGATGGGCGGTCGCATCGGCGCGCAGGCCGAGCATCGTCTGGAGCAGGAAGAATGGCGTCGCGGCGGCCCAGGCCTGCGGCGAGCAGGCGACCGGATAGGCGACCGGCGCCCCGACCTCATCGCGGGCGAACCCGCAGAAGAGTTCCGGCAAGCGCAGGTCGGGGAACCATTGCGCCGCCTCGACCAGGCGCCCGGCCAGCACGTTGGCGGCGTCGACCGCGCCGGCGGCCTTGAGGCCCGCCGCGATGAGGGCGTTGTCGTGCGGCCAGATCGATCCCGTGTGATAGCCGACCGGGTTGTAGCCGGGCTGCCCGGCGGCGTAGGTCCGGACCCCCCAGCCGGAGAACAGGTCCGCCTCGAGGAGCCGTTCCGCGACGCGCCCGGCGCGGGTGGCCGGCACGATCCCGGTCCACAGGGCCTGGCCGACGTTCGACCCGAGACTGGCCACCGGGCGCTTCCGGCCATCGAGGGCCATCGCGTAGAACCCGGCCTCGGGCAGCCAGAACGCGGCGTCGAACCGCGCCTGCAGGTCGTCGGCCGCCGAGTCCAGGCGGATGGCGAGCTCGGTCTCGCCACGGTGGCGGGCCAGGCGGGCCATCGCCCGTCGAGCGGCGTAGACGTAGCCCTGGACCTCGACCAGGGCGATGGGGCCTTCGGCCGGTCGCCCGTCCGCGTGCCGGATCGCGTCGCCCGAGTCCTTCCAGCCCTGGTTCAGCAACCCCCGGCGCGAACGCCGGCTGTACTCGACGAAGCCATCACCATCGAGGTCGCCCCACTCGTCGATCCAGCGCAGGGCCGCCAACGCGTTGGGCCAGAGACGCTCGAGCAGCGCGTCGTCGCCGGTCCAGGCATGGGTCTGCCCGAGCAGGATGAGCCACAGCGGCGTGGCGTCGATGCTGCCGTAGTAGGCGTCGTGGGGCGTCTCGCCGCAGCGCGCCATCTCGCCGCCGCGCATCTCGTGGAGGATCTTGCCCGGCTCCGCGTCGTGCCAAGGATCGTCGGTCGTGGCCTGCAGGCGGGCCAGCACGGACAGCGTCTCGACCGCGACCGATGGGATGAACGCCACCGTTTCGAGGGCGGAGATGATGCTGTCACGCCCGAACAGCGTCGCGAACCACGGGATCCCGGCGGCGAGGTACGACTCGCCGTCGGCCGGCCCGTCGTTGCGCAGCAGGGCCAGGTCGGCCAGCGACCGGGTGAGGGTCCGGTCGAGCAACTCGTGATCGGAGTCGATGTGGGCGACCTCGAGCGGACGATCGGCCGCCGACCCCCGCGACGCACGACCGGGTCGCGGCGTCACGGCGTCCTCACTCGTCGCGCTGGTGACCAGCCAACCGAGGGTCAGCCGCTCGTTCGGACCGAGCTGCGCGCGCCAGGTCGCGATCACGCTGGCCCCGATCCAGCCGTCGGGGTCGCCCACGGCATCCAGCCGCCCGCCGTCGATGACGACCGTCGTGGTCCGCCGGACGCCGTCGAGTCCGTCGTACTCGAAGGCGACCCGCTCGTCGTCCAGCTCGATCGGGCGGAGCGTGCCGCGAGCGGTCCTCGGATAGCCGCGGACCTCGAAGATATCGGCCATGTCGGCGCCGAGCCCGAGTTCGAGGTCGATGTCCTGCGCCGTGGCCGAGTAGTTCACGATGACGACCTGTTCGCGCAGCCCGTCGCCGATCCGGCGGGTCCGCGTCAGGCTGAGCTCGCGATGGGCGAGACCCGGCGCAGCGGACCGCTTGTCGTGCGGGTTGCGGCGGAGCTCGGGGTTCGTCAGCTGGATCGTGTCGAAGCCGTCGGCCCGATACGGACCGCGCAGCAAGGTCGGCGCCGCCCCGTTGAGCCGCAGGATGGAGGTCGACAGGATCCGCGTATCGAGGTCGTACAGGCCCAATCCGCGCCCGTCCACCCGGATGTCACCGCGGGGATCGGTCAGCAGATAGAGGTTGCCGCGCTTGGCGATCTCGACGCTGCCAAGGTCGGTGGCCGGCACGATCGAGGCGAGCGGAGCCGGGATGTTGCGGGTTCGGGAATGGCTGGGCATGGAGACCTTCCTGGCGGTCAGCCGAGGGCGCTGACGATGTCCGGGCGCGCACCGGTCGAGCCCAACAGGTCGCGGTAGATGGCCTCGTAGCCGTCGGTCATCCGCGCGACGGAGAACCGCTCGAGGACGGACGCGCGGATGGCTGCCCGGTCGAGCTCCGCGATGCGCGGGACGCGGGCGGCCAGCTGGTCCTGATCGTCCCCGAAGAAGCCGTCGACGCCATCACGGATGATCTCGGGCAGGCCACCGACGCGCCGGGCGATGACCGGCGTCCCGCAAGCGAGTGCCTCGATGGCGACCAGCCCGAACGGCTCGGGCCAGGACCCCGGCATCAATGCCGCGTACGACTCGGCGAACAGCTGGTCGCGGTCCGGGCCGTCGAGTTCGCCGTGGAACTCGACGAGCGACCCCGCCGCCTTGCGTGCCGGTTCGAACACGTTCTCGAAGTAGTCGCGCTCGGTGGCCATCGGCCCGGCCTTGGCCGCGATCCGCAGCGGCCGCCCGGTCATCGTCGCGATCTCGATCGCTTCGACGATCCCCTTCTCGGGCGCGACTCGGCCGACGAAGCAGAGGGCATCGGTCCGGCGTCGCTCGAACGGGGCATCGTCGAGGGTCAGGCCGTTGTGGACGATCCCCGCCCACGCGACGTCCGGGTGGGTGGACGCCTGGTTCCGGCTGATGGCGACGAGGCCCGGGGTCGGCCGAGCGAACGTCTCGTCGGCCCACGGGAGGTCGAGCCGGCCGTGGAAGGTCGACACCACCGGGATCGGGGCGACGCGCGCCAGCAGGACGCTCGCCCACTCCAGGTGGCTGTGGATGACGTCGAACTCGGGCGCGTGGTCGAGCACCGCTCCGATCGTCAGGTTGAAGTACGGGGCGGCGTCGCCGCTGTAGCCGGAACGGCGGAGCGCCTCGGGAACCGTGGCGATCAGCCGGCCCGGGACGGCGGAATTGGCACTGGCGAAGGTGGTCACCTGATGGCCGCGCCGATCGAGCTCCTTCACGAGCTCGTAGACGATGCGTTCCGTGCCTCCGTAGCCGGGCGGCGGGACGCGTTCCATCGGCGGGGCGACCTGGGCGATGCGGAGTCGTTCGTTCAGTCCCAGAAGATGCGTGGCGGCCGCCTCCTCGCGGCGCTCGGCTCGGTCAGAGGGCGAGCGGGTCGAGTTTTTCCTGGTCGATCCCGAGGTCACGGATCGCCTTGGCCGCCTTGCCTGCGGGCAGCGCCCCGCAGCGGACGAGCGAGACCATCGTGGCGGCCGCGATGTGCGGCGGGTCGATCTCGAACAGCGAGCGCAGGTCCTCGCGGGTGTCGCTCCGCCCGAAGCCGTCGGTGCCGAGTGCCAGGTAATGGTTCGGCAGCCAGCGCGCGACCATGTCGGGGAGTGCCTTCATCCAGTCCGTGGCGACCACGATCGGCCCGCCGTCGTGCGGCAGGATCGTGCTGACGTACGGGATGCGCGGGGTCTTCGCGTCGGGATGGAGGCGGTTCCAGCGCTCGGCCTCGAGCGCGTCGCGGCGAAGGAGCGGGAACGACGGGGCGCTGTAGACCTCGGCGGCGACCCCGAACTTCTCGGCCAACAGGTCGCGGGCGGCCAGCACCTGCCCGATGATCGCGCCCGAGCCGACGAGTCGCGCCGGGTGGGCGTCGCGGCCGACCTCGGGCGCCGCGGCAAACCGGTAGATCCCGCGCAGGATCTGCTCGTCGGTGAGGCCGTCGGGTCGGACCGGTTGCGCGTAGTTCTCGTTGTAGATGGTCACGTAGTAGAAGACGTCCTCGGGCTTGGGGCCGTGCATCCGCTCGATGCCGTCACGGATGACCGCCGCCAGCTCATAGGCGAAGGCCGGGTCGTAGGCCCGGATGTTCGGGATCGTCGAGGCCAGGATCTGGGTGTGGCCGTCGTCGTGCTGGAGCCCCTCCCCGGTGAGCGTGGTACGACCGGCCGTGGCGCCCATCAGGAAGCCGCGGCCGCGCGCGTCGGCGAAGGCCCACATCTGGTCGCCGGTCCGCTGGAACCCGAACATCGAGTAGAAGATGTAGAACGGGATGGTCGCCAGGCCATGGGTGGCGTACGAGGTGCCCGCCGCCTGGAAGCTGGCCATCGAGCCCGCCTCGGTGATGCCCTCCTCGAGGACCTGGCCGTCGGTCGCCTCGCGGTACGACAGGACGAGGTCGGAGTCGACCGGCTCGTAGCGCTGGCCGAGCGCGGAGTAGATGCCGACCTCCTTGAACAGCGGGTCCATCCCGAAGGTCCGGGCCTCGTCCGGGATGATCGGCACGATCCGGGCGCCCAGCTCGGGGTCGCGGATCAGGTTGCGCAGGATCCGGGCGAAGACCATCGTCGTCGACACCGGGGTCGTGCTGCCGGCCGCGAACTCGGCGTCGACCGCGGGGGCCGGGGCCGGCAAGGGCTTGGCCCGGACCATGCGGCGCGGCAGCGGGCCGCCGAGCTGGCGACGCCGCTCGAGCAGGTAGCGGATCTCGTCCGATCCGGGTCCTGGGTGGTAGTACGGGGCTTCCTTGAGGGTCGCGTCGGGGATCGGCAGCTCGAGCCGGTCGCGGAAGATCTTGAGCTCGGCCTCGTTGAGCTTCTTGGCCTGGTGGGTGATGTTGCGGGCCTCGACGCCCGGGCCGAGGGTCCAGCCCTTGACCGTGTGGGCGAGGATGACCGTCGGCTGGCCCTTGTGCTCGGTGGCGGCCTTGTAGGCGGCATACACCTTGCGATAGTCGTGGCCACCGCGCCGGAGCTTGGCGAGGTCGTCGTCCGAGAGGTGCTCGACCAGCTTGGAGAGCCGCGGGTCGGGCCCGAAGAAGTGCTCCCGGATGTACGCCCCGCCCGCGACCGAGAACTTCTGGAACTCGCCGTCGAGGGTCTCGTTCATCTGCTGGACCAGCAGGCCGTCGACGTCACGGGCGAGGAGTTCGTCCCACTCGCGGCCCCAGATGACCTTGATGACGTTCCAGCCGGAGCCGCGGAAGACGGCTTCGAGCTCCTGGATGATCTTGCCGTTGCCGCGGACCGGGCCGTCGAGCCGCTGCAGGTTGCAGTTGACCACGAAGGTCAGGTTGTCGAGTCCCTCGCGAGCCGCGACGTGGAGCGCGCCGAGCGATTCGGGCTCGTCCGATTCGCCGTCGCCGACGAAGGCCCACACCCGCGAGTTCGCGGTGTCGAGCAGGCCGCGGTTGTGGAGATAGCGGTTGTAGCGCGCCTGGTAGATGGCCGAGATCGGGCCGAGGCCCATGGACACCGTGGGGTACTCCCAGAACTCGGGCATCAGGCGCGGGTGCGGGTAGGAGCTGAGGCCCTCGCCCGGCGTCGTCTCGCGTCGGAAGTGGTCGAGCTGGTCGACGCTGAGGCGGCCCTCGAGGAAGGCCCGCGCGTAGATGCCCGGCGCGGCGTGACCCTGGTAGAAGATCTGGTCGCCGCTGCCGCCGCCGTCCTTGCCCCGGAAGAAGTGGTTGAAGCCGACCTCGTAGAGGGTCGCCGCCGAGGCGTACGTGGCGAGGTGGCCGCCGATCCCCGCGAAGCTGTTGTTGGCGCGCAGGACCATCGCCACCGCGTTCCAGCGGATGAGCCGGCGGATCCGCCGCTCCATCTCCTCGTCACCCGGGAACGACGGCTCCTGCTCCGGGCTGATGGTGTTGATATAGCGGGTCTGGGTCAGGGGCGGCAGGCCGATCTGGAGCTGGCGCGCGCGCTTCAGGAGCTTGTAGATGAGGAACCGCGCGCGCATCTCCCCTTCCTGCGCGACGACCTGGTCGAGCGAGGTCAGCCAGTCGTCGGTCTCGGCCGGGTCGATGTCGGGGAGTTGGTGCTTGAATTCGTCGAAGTACATGGCGGTCAGCTCGGGGCCAGGCGGAGCGTGGTGTCGAAGATCTCGGGCTTGAGCATCGAGCGGATCCCGCCGCGGCCCGCGTACTTGCGGGAGAGCGCCTCGCTCGTGCGCCGGATGGAGTCGGGATCGGCGGCGGCTTCGGCCCGGGCGCGGATCGCCTGGCCGGACGCGTGGATCGTGACCGCGGGGTTCGCCACGGCTTCGCGATACCAGCGGGCGCCGGCGCCGTTGACCGAGCGAACGAAGGCATCGTCGCCGTCGACGACGACCCAGATGATCGTCCGGTGGGCAGGGCCGCTCGCCGCCACGGTCTCGATCTGGATCTCCATCGTTTCGGCGAGCAGGGCGAGCTCGCCGGGTTCGAAACGCATGCGGTGAGGGTAGCCCATCTTGGGCAGACCGGAAGGTGACGGAACGGTTGCGAAGGTTCGCGCCGCGTTGGCGCCGCCCAGCCCGGCGCGGCTGCGCTACCCTCCATCCATGCAACGCTACGGCCCGGGGACGGCCCTCATCGTGGTCGACGTCCAGAACGATTTCGCGGATCCGGCGGGGAGCCTGAGCGTCACCGGGGGCGATGAGATCGTCCCGACGATCAACCGGGAGATCGAGATGGCGGTGAACAACGGGGCGATCGTGGTGGCGACCCAGGACTGGCACCCGGCCAGCACCCCCCACTTCGCGAAGGACGGCGGCATCTGGCCGGTCCATTGCGTGGCGGATACGTGGGGCGCGGCGCTCCATCCCGCCCTGGTACTCCCCGGGGAAGCGATCCGGATCCGAAAGGGCGCCAACGGCGAGGACGGCTATTCCGCGTTCACGATGCGCGACCCCACCACGGACGCGACGATCGCCACCGAACTCGAGGCACGGCTTCGCGACGCCGCGGTCGAGACGGTCGTCGTGGTCGGCCTCGCGACCGACTACTGCGTCAAGGCGACGGCGCTCGACGCGGCGCGCCTGGGCTTCGACACCCGGGTCCTGGCCGACGCCATCGCCGCGGTCGACCTCGAGACAGGTGACGGTGAGCGGGCCATCGAGGAGATGCACGACGCGGGCGTGGTCATGTGGCGCACGGTGATGCGGTGATCCGCGGCGCCATCCGGCTGGCCATCGTCGGCGCCGGGATCGGCTACGCCCTCGACCGGATCCTCGGCGAGCAGTCCGAAGGCCGCGAGCCGCAGCCGATCAGCTCGATGATCGTCATCGACGCCCCGATCGAGCGCGTCTGGGCGGAACTGGCCGACGTCGCGGGCCAGGCCCGCTGGATGGCTGAGATCAAGGCGATCCGGGTCCCCGACGGGCCGGTCGCGGTCGGCATGACCTGCGAGGCGGACGTCCGGATGTTCGGGATCACGGTCACCGACCAGGTCACGATCACCGAGTTCGACGCGCCGGATCGCTATGCCATCAGCCACGACGGCACGTTCAAGGGCACTGGCACGATCACCCTCGAGTCGGGCGCCGACGGCACGACGACGATCGTCCGATGGGATGAGATCCTCGTCCCGCCGGTGCTCCCCAACCTCGGCGCGCTGGTCATGGCCCCGACCCTCGGGGCGATCTTCCAAGCCGACCTGGTCCGCCTCAAGGAGCTCGTCGAGACGGGTTCCGCGGTCACCTAGCCCGCCGGCCCGATGCAGCTCCACCTGGTCGACGCGACCTACGAGCTGTTCCGGGCGCATTTCGCGCCGCGCCCGCCGGTCCTGGGACGTGACGGGATCCCCCTGTCGGGCGTCTCGGGCCTGTGCGACCAGCTCCTGTTCCTGCTCCGCGAGCAGGGCGCCACGCACGTCGGCTGCGCCACGGACCGGGTGATCGAGTCATTCCGCAACGACCTTTACCCGGGCTACAAGTCGTCGGCCGGGATGCCACCCGAGCTCCTCGCCCAGTTCCCGATCGCGGAGGCCGCCGTCGAGGCGCTCGGGATCGTCCTCTGGCCGATGGTCGAGTTCGAGGCCGATGACGCCATCGGGGCCGCCGCCTGGCGGTTCGGTGCCGACCCGCGCGTCGAGCGGATCGTCGTGTGCACGCCCGACAAGGACATGGCGCAGCTCGTGGTCGACGATCGGGTCGTGCTCTGGGACCGGCGACGCGACCTCGTCTACGACGACGCCGGGGTCCACCAGAAGTGGGGCGTCGCGCCGGCCTCGATCCCCGACTGGCTCGGACTCGTCGGCGACTCGTCCGATGGCTTCCCGGGCATCCCGGGCTGGGGCGCGAAATCAGCGGCGGCCGTGCTCCTGCGCTACGGCCACTACGAGCAGATCCCGCCCAAGGCCTCGGCCTGGGAGGTGCCGGGGGTCGGCGGGTCGCGGGCGATGTCGCTCGCCGCCAGCCTGCGCGACCATCAGGCGGACGCGTTCCTCTACCGCGACCTCGCGCGACTCCGTTCCGTGGCCGACGGGGTGCCCCTCCGCCAGACCGACCCCGACGAGCTGCGCTGGGACGGCGCGCCGAGGGCCGAGTGGGAGGCCTTCTGCGAGGAATGGGGCCTCGAGCGGCTCCGGTCCAGGCCCCATCGCTGGCGCGTCGAGGATCGACCCGGCTAGCGCACGAGGCCGAGCAACGTCGCGTGATGGCGGGGTGGCGCGGCGACGATGCCGATCGACTTCGGGGAGTGGCCGAGGTCGAACCACGGGCCGCCGGTCATCGAGCTGACCGTCGCCCCGCCACGTTCGGCGATCAGGCCGGCGGCCGCCACGTCCCAGGCCGACAGCCCGCCCTGCTGGATGAACGCGTCGAACCGGCCGTTGGCGACATAGGCGAGGGCCAGCGCCGCCGAGCCCATCGAGCGCGAGATCCGGATCGCCTTTCGGACGTTGCGGGCACGGGAGGTGGCCGTTCGGCCGTTGAGCGACATGCTGATCACGAAGTCGGACAGCTTGTCCTTCCCCGAGGCACGGACCGGGCGATCGGCAAGGAACGCCGGCCCGTCCGAGGTGGCGGCGAAGGCCTCGTCACGGGTCGGATCGAGGATGACCCCGACCGTCGGGACGCCGTCGACCACGAGCGCGATCGAGACGCAGAAGACGGGCAGGCCGTTGGCGTAGTTCACCGTGCCGTCGAGCGGATCCACGATCCAGACCCGGCCACGCCCCGAGGTGGGCGCCTCGCCCGCGATGGCGCGATGCTCCCCGGTCTCCTCGGCAAGGATCGCATCGTCCGGGTAGGTGGATCGGATGGCCTCGAGGATGAGTGCCTCGGACAGGTGATCCGCCTCGGTCACCACGTCCCGGGCGCTCTTGTAGTCGACCCGCTCGAGTCGCTCGTAGCGGTCCATCAGCACCGCCCCCGCGCGCCCCGCCACCTCGAGCGCGAAAGCCAGTTCGGTCCCCGGTCACGGCGAGCTGCAATCGACGGTGAGTGGCCGCTCGGTGGCGCCAAGTGCCGTCACGGTCTGGGTGAACGTCACCGTCTGCCCGGGCTCGATCTGGGGGCTCAGGATGAAGGCCCCGGTACTCCCCGTGCGATCGGCAGGGTCGAGCACGCGACAGGTCGTCCGGCCGCCGGCACTCCCCGTGTTGGTCACGGTCAACGTGATGGCGAGGCCGCTCCCATCGGTGACGGCCCCGGCCATCGACGCCTCGAACGGCCCGACCCCGGACAGGATGAGCCGGCCCACGATGGCCAGGAAGACGATGAACAGCGCGACGCCACCGATCGCGATGCCATGGACTTGCGACGAGGACGAGTCACGGAGCCCGAGCGGGTTGCACCGTTCGCACAGGCCGACGTCGAGCGCCACCGGCGCCCCGCACCGGGCGCACGGGTGGGTCAGCGCCGGTTTGGCGGCCGGAGCCGGCTCGGCCTTCATCACCAACGCCCGACCGCCTCGACCAGGGCGTCCACGTCGGCCGTGTCCCGCGCCAGGATGATCGCCCCGTCCGCACCGGCCGCCTGCCAGCGCGCCCAGGTCTCGCGCGGCGCGATCGACCATGGCGAATCGGCGACCGACTCGTCGCTCAGCCACTCGCCCTGGAACCCGACGATCACCCGCTGGTCCTCGCGCCGTCGTCCGGCCGCCTCGAGCGATTCGAGGTAGAGCGGCAGGTTCGCCTCGAAGTTGTCGTCGAACGTGGACCAGCCGTCGCCGATCCGCGCCGCGAGGCGGGCACCGGTCGCGGTCTCGGCACCGATCAGGATCGGGGGCGGCGGCACGGGGATCGGATACGCGACCGCGTCCGTCAGCGGGTAGAACGGGGAGTCACGGGTGACCGGTCCCCCGGTCCACAGGGCGCGCATCACTGCGACCGCTTCCTCAAGCCGGGCCACCCGTTCGGGTGCGGCCGGGAAGTCGATGCCGTACGCGGCGTGCTCCCTCGGGGCGCCACCGATCCCGATGCCCAGGATCAGCCGCCCGCCGCTCGCGATCTGGAGGGTCGAGGCCATCCGGGCGACGACCGCCGGGTGTCGGTTCATGACGTTGAGCACGAACGGGCCGACCGTGACCCGCTCGGTGGCGGCCGCGGCCATCGACAGGATCGTCCAGCCCTCGACCACCGGGACCGTCGATTCGCCTCGGCCCATGAAGTGGTCCCAGCACCAGACGCCCGAGTAACCGGCCGCGTCGAGCCGTCGCGCGCTGTCGAGCCACCAGCCCGGCTCGGCCCGGATCGAGCGCAGGCAGACCCCGATCGGGAGGGTCACAAACCAGTCTCGAACAGCCGGATGTCCTCGGCCGACATCGCGTGGCCATCACCCCGGGTCGGGCCCAGGGCGTCGAGGGCGCCCAGCGCGTCGAGATCGGCCGGGAAGCGGCCGATGAGGTCGAGGACGACCGCCCCGATTCGCTCCGCGTTCTGCTGGAAGACCTCGAGGACGCTCATCGCGTCGACCGCGTCGGTGCCATCGATGACACCCGCGTCGTAGTCGGTGATCAGGCTGATGTTGACGACCGCCATCCCGAGCTCGCGGCACAGCCAGGCTTCCGGGTACTGGGTCATGTTGATGACCTCCCAGCCTGCGTCGCTGAACCACTTCGATTCGGACTTGGTCGAGAACCGGGGACCCTCGATGACGACGACCGTACCGCGTTCGTGGACCTCGATGCCGTGGTCGCGGATGGTGGCGATCGCGAGGTCGCGCAGCACCGGGTCGTAGATCTCGGCCGAGGACAGGTGCGTCACGATCGGGCCGTCGTAGAACGTGTGGTCCCGGCCGCTCGTCCGGTCGACGAACTGGTCGCAGACCACGAAGTCGCCCGGCTTCACGTGGGGCTGGAGCGAGCCAGCCGCGCACGGGGAGATGGCGGCCTTGACGCCGAGCGAGCGCATCGCCCAGACGTTGGCCCGGTAGTTGATCTTGTGCGGCGGGATCGTGTGGCGCCGGCCGTGTCGCGGCAAGAACGCGACCCGGCGGCCGGCAACCTCGGCCAGGAAGAGGGAGTCGGAGGGCGGGCCATATGGCGTATCGACCTTGACCTCGCGGACCTCGTCGAGGAGCGAGTAGAAGCCCGAGCCCCCGAACACCCCGATCTCCGCAGTTGCCGCGTCGTGGGCCACGCCTCGCCTCCCGTCGTCTCGACGCCGGACGGTCGTACCGACGATGGTGAGGATTCTAGCGGTCCTGCCCGGTGGGGCCGTGGCACGTTCCTCGCCTGCCGCCTCCGACCTCCCTCGCCTCCCTCGCCTCCCTCGCCTGCCGCCTCCGACCGCCTCCGACCTCCCTCGCCTCCCTCGCCTGCCGCCTCCGACCGCCTCCGACCGCCTCCGACCTCCCTCGCCTCCCTCCTTGTCGGTTTTCGGGTCGTTCCAACCAAGCGGAACCATCGCAGTGACCCGGCGCAGCCCCGGCTGATGTCGGCGCGACCCTTCCTCCCAGCCATCCTTCGGGTCATTCCAACCAAGCGGAACTATCGAGGGAGTCGTGGTGTTCTCCGCGGCAATCCGCGGATAAGCGGCCGTGCAGCACGGAACGCCATGCTGTCACCGAGATGCCGAAGCGAAATGGACCCGGGATCGAACTGCTGGCGGATCCGACTCGTCGTCGGATCATCGCCATCCTGGCCCTCCGGCCAAGGCGGCCCTCCGCGGTGGCTGCGGAGCTCGGGCTGAGCCGCGCGGCAACCAGCCGTCAATTGCACCTCATGCACGAGGCGGGGCTCCTCGCGATGCGTCGCCCGTATCACGATCGACGCGCGCGGCTGTACGCGATCGACCTGCAGGCCCGCGGCCGGATCATCGCCTGGCTCGCGGGCACCGAGGTCGGGCGACCCACGGTCCCAGAAATCGACGAACCGAGGCCTCCGACTGACCCGGAGCCGGCGCCAGGCCCCAGTCCGACTCCCGGATCGCAGGCCCCCACGGACGCCCGAGCCCCGGTCGACTACGAAGACGCGGCCTTCGTCGACGACCTGCTCGCCCTCTGACCGTCCGGCCACCCGATCCCGAGCGGCGGTCGGCCATTGCGTGCGGTCGTTCCGCTTGGTTCGAACGACCCGGAAGTCGCGAGCGAGGGGGCGCGAGCCGGCACGCTCCCGAGCGGCGGTCGGCGATTTCGTGCGGTCGTTCCACTTGGTTCGAACGACCCGGAAGTCGCGAGCGAGGGGGCGCGAGCCGGCACGCTCCCGAGCGGCGGTCGGCGATTTCGTGCGGTCGTTCCACTTGGTTCGAACGACCCGGAAGTCGCGAGCGAGGGGGCGCGAGCCGGCACGCTCCCGAGCGGCGGTCGGCGATTTCGTGCGGTCGTTCCGCTTGGTTCGAACGACCCGGAAGTCGCGAGCGAGGGGGCGCGAGCCGGCACGCTCCCGAGCGGCGGGGCCCTGCGTGCGGTCGTTCCGCTTGGTTGGAATGACCCGGAAGTCGCGAGCGACGGGGGTCCAAGCCGGCACGCTCCCGAGCTGCGGTCGGCCATTGTGCGGTCGTTCCGCTTGGTTCGAACGACCCGAACGTGGCGGCGGGGGAGGCTCGCTCGGGTCGGGCTCGCTCGGGTCGGGCTCGCTCGGGTCGGGCTCGCTCGGGTCGGGCTCGCTCGGGCTCGGGCTCCCTCGGGCCGGGCTGGCGCCGGACTGCGATGATGAGTTGACCGATTCGGAGGGGTGATGGCAAGCATCGACGATCCGTCGAGCGATCGGGTGTGGCTGGCGGATTGGCGCCGGCGCGTCGCGGCCCTGTATGTCGATGTCCGCGCCCTGGCAGCCTCAGATCCCGTCGCCGCGTGGGATCGCTGGCGCGAGGGCCGAGAGCAGCTCTTCCGCGAGCATCCGCAATCGCCGCTCCCTCCCGCCGCCCGAACCGCCTTCCGCGCCGTCCACTTCGAAGAGATCCTCGCCACGGAAGAGGAGCACGCCGAGGACCTGCGCACGCTGATCGAAGCCCTCAGGCCTGGCGAGCGCCGGGCGCTGGCCGAGAACGGCAAAGGCTGAAGGACGCCGCTCAATGGGCCTCTGGGGCATGAAGTACTCGGACGCCGACGAGAAGTGGTGGGTCGACGTGGTGCTGCAGGAGACGCCGCCGTTGGTCCACCGGGATCGGGTTGGCGGGCGTGTGGTCACGGACGGCTTCGACGGCGTCACCGGTCCGGTGCTCGTGCACAAGGCGAGCATTCCGCCGGAGGCGCTCGACGACTGGCCGAGCGACACGCCCGTCATCCTGACCCGCGTCGAGCTGGGGCCGGAATCATCGCTGTCCACCTCCTGACATGGAGACTAGAAAGCCATGACCTACAAGGTGCAGGAGCATCTCAAGCCGAAGTCGTTGACGGGCATCTCCGACGGACAGATCGAGCAGCACTGGCATCTCTACGAAGCGTACGTCAAGAACACGAACGAGCTGCTCGACGAGATCCGGGAGACGGAAGCGGGATCGAGGCACTGGGCGGAGCTCAAGCGCCGGCTCGGATTCGAATACAACGGGATGGCGCTGCACGAGTACTACTTCGGCAACCTCGCGGCGGGCCGCCCGTTGAAACAGAAGAGCGCGCTCGCCGACGCCTTGGCGGCCGACTGGGGCGACTTCCGGGCTTGGCGCGAGGAGTTCGCCAAGACGGCGGCCATGCGGGGGATAGGCTGGGTCATCCTGTATCACGACCCGTGGGCCGGCCGCCTGTTCAATTGGTGGGTGAGCGATCACGAGATCAACCACCCCGTCGGCCTGACGCCGATACTCGTCCTCGACGTGTTCGAGCACGCCTGGATGGTCGACTACGGAGCGGGAGAGAAGGACAAGTACGTCGACGCGTTCCTCGAGAACATCGGCTGGGAGGCGGTCGAACGGCGCTTCAAGGAGAGCCGGGATCGCCCGGCCCGCACGGCCTGATAGCTGCCGCGAGGCCGCGCGTGCGCAGTTCACCTACCTCTGGACGGGAGGCCTGATGAACAAGGACATCCTTCAAGGCAAGCGGCGGGAATTGAAGGGCCTACTCAGGGAGCGGTGGGGCAAGCTCACGGACGACGATCTCGACAGGATCGAGGGCCGGGCCGAGCGCCTCGTCGGTCTGCTGCAGCAGCGCTACGGTTACGCCAAGGAAAAGGCCGAGGAGGAGTACCAGCGCATCATGGAGCAGTGGCTCGGCACTGGCGCCGGCCTCGACGTGAGCCAGTGACGGGCTGTACGACTGGACAACGAGCGTCCGGATCTCGAGCGGCCGGGCGCATACAGGGCTGGAGGCCGCGTGGAGCGGCAGCTCCTGCGGCCTCCAGCTCAACCACCTCGAGGCCCAAAGCCGAAAGGAGGCCGTGATGGCTCAGCTGGTTGCGCAGGGACAGTACGACGGGCAGTGCGTGGGTGACATCATGACGCGCCCCCCGCATACGCTGGACGTGATGGCGTCCGTCATGGACGCGGCGACAGCCATGCGAGAGGGAGACTTCGGGGACGTGGTGGTCCTCGAGGAAGGCAAGCTCTGCGGCATCCTCACCGATCGCGACATCGTCGTGCGTGTCCTGGCGACCGGCTCCGATCCTTCAAGTGTCCGCGTGGGTGACGTCTGCAGCCGGATACTGACCACGGTATTCGAGACCGACGGCATCGGCGACGCGGTCAGGCTTATCCGCGCGAAGGCGCTGCGGCGCCTGCCGGTCCTCGACGATGAAGGCAAGCTCGTCGGCATCGTGTCGCTCGGCGATCTCGCGCTGGCGCGCGATCCAAAGTCGGCGCTCGGCGACATCAGCGCCGCGCCGCCGAATGTATAGCCGAAGAAGGGTGGCGCGATCCACGTGCTGAGGATAGCGCTGGCCCTCGTGGTGGCCGCTCTCGCGATGACGGCGTGCGCGGGCCAGTCGGATGAGGAGCGGTGCAGGGGCGGCGGGGGGGTCTGGAAGGGCGACTCCTGCGAATACCAGAGTCGCTAGCCGCTAGAACCGGTGGCGGGGCCCTCGGGGTCCGCCAGGGGAAATAAGGAGGACATCATGCGGCCGCACCCAGGAAGGGCCATCGCGGCAGGATTCGCGGCGACGGCGGCGATGACGCTCGCGCTCTACGCGCTGGTGTCCGTGCTGGCGGGGCAGCCCTTGGACTCCGCCATGCTTGGCGGCGCGGTAGCGTGGATGCCGGCGATGGTGCTCCAGTTCGTCAACGGGAGCGTCACGCTGCCTCTGGCCTACGTATATGTCGTGTATCGCTTCCTGCCCGGCGAGCCGTGGATGAGGGGCGCGCTGTGGAGCGTCATCCTCTGGTGCCTGACAGAGATCCTCGTCATGCCGCTGATGAAGGACGCCCTGTCCGGCGTAACGTCGATCGGTGCGACGGCCGTCCTCGTCTTCGGGCTGCTGCTCGTGTTCCTGGTGTACGGCACGCTGCTCGGATGGCTTGCCGGGCCCGAGGCGCCGCGCCCTGTCCGTCTTTCCGAAGACCCAGAGGCCGGCCAAGGCCCAGAGGCTCGCGGCCTAGGACCCCCGTGGAAACCTCCACACGCTACCATTGACGCGCCCGGGCTGATGCCCGCCTCTGAGGCCTGTCGCCCGGCTGCCCGCGCCGGCACGAGCCGCGAAGGGAAGCACCGCCGCCGGCGATACCGGCGGGCGCTTCTGGTGATGAAGCGCGCCGGCATCCCGTTCCTCGTCGGCGGCGGCTATGCGCTGAAGCACTACACCGGCGGCGTGCGCGGAACGAAGGATCTCGACCTGTTCGTCCGCCGTCGCGATGCCGTTCGCGCGTTGAGGGCGCTGTCGGCCGAGGGCTTCGAGACCGATCTGACGTTCCCCCACTGGCTCGGGAAGGCGCGGGTCGGCGACAGCTGCATCGACATCATTTACAGCTCGGGCAATCGGCTCGCCGAGGTCGACGACGCGTGGTTCACGCATAGCGTGGACGCCACGGTGCTGCGGGTCCCAGTCAAGCTATGCCCGCCCGAGGAGATGATCTGGTCGAAGGCCTTCGTGATGGAGCGCGAGCGGTACGATGGCAACGACGTGTCGCACCTGATCCGCGCGTGCGGAACGCGGCTGGATTGGCGGCGCCTGATCACGCGATTCGGCCCGCACTGGCGGGTCTTGCTCAGCCACCTCACGCTCTTCGGCTTTATCTACCCCGGGGAGCGTGGGCGCGTGCCCCCGGACGTGATGATGGGGCTCTGCCGTCTGCTGGAGGATGAGTCGCGCTGGCCGATGTCAGACCAGCGGCTCTGCCAGGGCACGCTGCTCTCACGCGAGCAGTACTTGGCCGACGTGTTTCGTTGGGGATACGCCGACGCGCGGGTCGGACCCAACGGCCCGATGACAACCGAAGAGGTATCGCACTGGACGGCGGCGATCCGGAAGGAGAAGGCGCGCAGGCGCGCGGCCGGCGGCGGCTGATGACGCCGTAGCTCGCTCGTGCTCCCGTGCCACACCGGGGCGTTGCTACACCGGGTCAGGCCGCGGCCCGACGTGCTGGAGGAACTGGGCCGCGCAGGATGCGCAGTACGCGACCGACTCGAGCGCATACGCGCACACGGGACAGCAGGGTCGCCCGCACTCGATACATCCGAGGTCCTCGGACGCGCGCAGGATCGGCGCTCCGCAATCACAGCTGGCTCTGTCCATCTTGTCCTCCTCGAAGTTTCGCGGCGTGTGTGGCCTTGCGATGCACATCGTCGAGCATGCTATGAGGGTGCAAGTTGTATGCCCTGACGGCACGATCTCGCGACTTGAAAAGACGAGCCAAAACCGCGTTCTGCAGCGCGTTCAATCCAGCGGGCAAGCGGGGGTGAGGCAGAAATGCCCTCTGTCGTGCTTGGCTGACGAGCTTGCACGGTAAAAATTTCCCGGACCTGCCGAGCTCCAAACTTTACACGACCCAGAAGCGTTGACCGGATGGACTGGCGCCTGACCTGCGCACAGTGGCTGCACGTGACCCGAACCGGCCCGGAATCGTAGCGCATTCGCGCGGTGCAAGCCCGGGCGCCTGAGTGGCACGCCCGATGCACCTTCGTTGACGCAGGAGGTAGTCACGATGCGTATCGCGCAGTTTTTCTCCTCTAAAATCTCGGCTCCGGGAACGCGTCTGTGGACGCAGCTGTCCGCAGGTCCCACGCCCTTCGCCGCGATGGCGCCGGGCGTGACGTCGGATTCCGGCTACGTGAGGGGAGATGTGATGGCGTTCGTGGCGGTGGTTCTCCTGCTGGCGGCCGTCGGGGTTGCGGTCAAGCTCTACGACCGGAGCCGACGCCGCGAGGACGAGGCAATGGCGCTCCAAGCGAAAATCTCCAACGCCTTGATGGCCGAGCCGTCGCTCGCGCGCCTGCCCCTGACGCCGACAGTGCGCATGCCGCGGTGGCGGCGCGGGCCGGCCATGATCGAGCTCAGCGGCTGGGTCCCGCGGCCTGCGCTCCGGCAGGCTGCCATCAACCTGGTGATCAGGGAGGTCGAGAGCATGGGGCTGAGCTGTTGTCTTCAGGATCGCGTGGCCGTGGACGCGGAGTGGCTGAGGCGGGCGGCCTGATCTCCGCCGCGTCCCGGCTCTAAGACATGCCCCAGCGAATCCTGGTCGCGGACGACGATCCCTTCTCCCTGGAGGGACTGAGCCTGCTGCTCGCGGTCTGGGGGTACGACGTGGAGACGGCCGTTGACGGCCGGATCGCGCTCCAGAAGGTCTGGGCGGATCAGCCGGGCGCCGTCATCACGGACGTGGTCATGCCCATGATGAGCGGGCTCGAGCTCCTTGGCGCGCTCCGGGTCGAGAAGCCGGGAATGCCCGTGATCGTCGTGACGGGGCAGAACAGCCTGGACACGGCCGCGCGCGCGACGCAAGAGGGGGCCTACGCGTTTCTCAGGAAACCAGTCGACGCTTCGCGGCTCAAGAGCGTGCTGGCCAGAGCGCTCGCGGAGCGAACCGGGCAGAGCGCGTCGTGACGATTGGGATCGCGGACCGGCGCGAAGGATTGACCGTCGTGCGGCGGACCTTCATGGTGCCGAGCGCCACGCACCGGCAGGTGATCGACGTGACGCCGCAGGTCAGGGACGCCGTTCACGATGCCGGAGTTTCTAGCGGCGTCGTGATCGCCAACTGCCTGCACACGACGTGCGCGGTGCTCATCGAGGAGCCCCGTGCTGAGATGGTGGAGCATCTGGTGCGGCTGATCGGTCACCTGGTGAAGGACGATGCTCCGTACAAGCACAATAATCCGAGGCTTTCTGACTGCGAGCGGGGCAACGCCGCCGCCCACCTGCGCGCGACCCTTCTGGGGCACGGCGTGGCCGTCGCCGTCCTGGACAGGGAGCTGGTGCTCGCGGGGACACAGGCGATCTTCCTCGCGGAATGGGACGGGCCGCGTCCGCGGCAGATGCACGTTCAGACCATGGGCGTATAGACCATGCGTGTTTACAGATTTACCGAAAGGAGGGCATCCCGATGCTGAAGGTGCTGGCACAACTCATTGCCGTGTCGCTGACGGTAGGCCTGTTCGGCGCCGGGCCGGCCCTGGCGGCCGATGACTCGAAGATGAAGGAGGGCGCCCAGCAGACCGAGAGCGGAGCCAAGCAGGTAGGCGAAGGCGTCGTGGATACCGCCAAGGGCATCGGCAAGACCGTGGTCGGCGGCGCCGAGGTCGCGGGCGAGAAGCTCAAGGAAGCGGGTGAGGCCGCCAAGCCCAAGGCCAAGAGCGCGTGGAACAGCACGCGCGACGGCGCGGTGGCCTTCGGCCAGAGCGTGAAGACCTTTTTCACGCGTCTGTTCAGCGATTCATCCGGCGATTCATCCAACAACGAGACGGCGGCGCCCCCCGTCCCGTGAGCCGGGTCGAACACGGAAGCCGCGTCCTTCGGCAGCTCCGGCCCTTCCTGATCGGCTCGGCAGCCCTGCCCATTGTCGCAGCGCTCTACTGGGGGCAGGGGCTGTTCATCCCGATCGCCCTGGCGGGCCTCTTCACCTTCGTGCTGAGCCCCCTCGTGGGCGCGCTCGAGCGTGCCGGCCTCGGACGCATGCCCGCCGGCCGGCCGATCGCGGTAATCGTCGTCGTCGGACTGGTCTTCTCCGCCCTTGGCGGCACCGGATGGGTCATTAGCCAGCAGGTCATGACCCTCGCCTCCGACCTGCCGCAATACCGGGGCAACATCATGCGGAAGATCGGAGACATCCGGGGGCAGGGCGAAGGCCTGGCAGAGGTGCAGTCGACGGCCAAGGAGGTCATGGGAGAGCTCCAGAAGGATGCGTCCCCCAAGAAGGGGGAGGCCAAGCCGCTCCCGGTCGTGGTGAAAGAACCGGCCGGCATCTGGCAGCTCCCAAGAATCTTCGAAGCCCTGGGCACCGCCGGCCTCGTGATCGTGCTCCTGATCTTCATGCTGATCGAGCGGCACGAGGTTCGAAACCGGTTCATCCGCCTGCTCGGCCATGGCCGCCTCGCCAAGGTGACGAAGGCGCTGGACGAGGCGGGCAACCGCATCACCCGCTATCTCATCATGCAGACCCTCGTCAACGTGATGTACGGATCCGCGATCGGCATCGGGCTCTTCTTCATCGGCGTTCCGTACGCCGTCCTGTGGGGTTTCCTGGCCTTTGTCCTTCGCTTCATCCCGTATGTGGGACCGCTCGCGGCCGCTGCGGGCCCCATCGCCTTGAGCCTTGCGGTATTCAACGGCTGGCAGCGGCCCCTCGTCACCGTCGCGATCTTCGTCGCAGTCGAGCTCGTCACGTACATGGCGCTCGAGCCCTTCCTCTATGGACAGACGGCCGGCGTCTCCCAGGTGGCCCTGCTCGTGGCCGTCGCGTTCTGGACCTGGCTCTGGGGTCCGATGGGCCTCATCCTGGGGACCCCGCTGACAGTCTGTCTGGTCGTACTGGGCAAGCACGTGCCGTCGCTCGGATTCATCACCATCCTCATGGGAGACGAGCCGGCGCTTCCAAGCGACGTCAGCTATTACCAGCGCCTGCTGGCAAAGGATTCCGCGGAGGGAGGAGAGATCGTGGACGCCTACCTCGCGGACCACACGCTGGAAGAGGCGTGCGACGAGGTCCTGATTCCCGCGCTGGCCCGCGCGAAACGGGATCGGGAAGTCGACCGGCTGAGCGAGGAGGAAGCTCGCGCCATCTACCGAGCCGCCCGAGAGACTGTCGAGGAGATCGCCGCCCGACGGCCTCCGTCGGCCGCCGCACCCGAGAGCGCTCCACATGTCCTCGGGTGCGCGGCCACCGACGAGGCGGACGAGACGGCGCTGGCCATGCTCGACCGCGTGCTGAGCCCGGCCGAATGCGCGCTCGAGCCCAGCTCCGCGCACGCGCTGTCGGCCGAGATCGTGTCGCTCGCAGCCGAGAGGAAGCCGGCGGTGCTCTTCATCGCGGCGCTCCCTCCCAACGGCCTGGCGCAGACGCGTCACCTGTGCAAACGCCTCCGGGCTCGGCTTCCGAGCATCAAGATTCTTGTCGGCCGGTGGGGCGACACGGATTTGAGCGCGAGCGACCGCGAGGGGCTGCTGGCCGCAGGGGCGGACGCCGTGGGCACGACCCTCCGCGAGTCACGCGGTCAGCTTCTGGAGCAGCTCAGCCTGGTCTGAGCCGGGCCCTAGGTGTCTCGAAGATCGCGCAGGACGGCGATCATCTGCGCCGGATGCACCGGCTTCACCAGGTGAGCGTCGAAGCCGGCCTCGCGTGCCCGCGCCCTATCCGCGGGCAGGCCGTACCCGGTTACGGCGACGAGGTAGAGGGCGTGGCCATCCGTGGATGCCCGGAGATGCTGCGCAACTTCGTACCCGTCGAGACCGGGCAGCCCGACATCGATGAGCGTCACGTCCGGCCGCAGCCGCAGGACCAGCTCGACGCCGGTGAGACCGTCGGCCGCTTCATACACCTCGTGGCCGTGCAGCTCGAGGAGGACCCGAAGCGCCTCGCGCGAGTCGGCGTTGTCCTCGATGATGGCGACGCGCCTCGAGGGCATAGCCGGGGCGGCCGTGCTCCGCGGGAGCCGGGAGCAAGGGGACGGAGAGCGCCGGCAAGGTGACGGTGAAGACGCTTCCCGTCCCCGGACCATCGCTGGCCGCCTCTACCGTGCCCGCGTGGAGCTCGACGAGCCGCTTCACGAGGGTCAACCCGATCCCGAGGCCTCCGCGGCCCCGGTCAAGCGCGCGGTCGCCCTGGACGAAGAGATCGAAGATGCGCGGGAGCAGGGCCGGGTCGATGCCCATGCCCGTGTCCTCCACGCGCAGAACCGCCCGCGTACCCTGGCGAAGCACCTCGAGCCGGATGGCCCCGCCGGCGGGCGTATACCGAAGCGCGTTCTCGACGAGATTGAGCACGATCTGCTCGATCGCGTTCGACGTCGCCGTCGATCCAGACGGGCTCGCCGTGCAAGGTCACCGTATGGCCGCCCGCCTTGCCCGCCGCGCGCAGTGTCCGGAGCGCCCGGCCCGCGGCTTCGTGGAGATCGAGCGGGCTGCGATCCAGCTTGATCTTCCCGGTCATGACCCGTCCAACGTCGAGCAGGTCGTCGACGAGGCCGGAGAGGTGCCCAACCTGGCGGGCGATGATCTCCCGTGCCTGCGTGGCGGACTGGCCCCGCGCGTCCTCGACGCGGTCGAGGATGTGCACCGCATTGCTGATCGCGCCGAGCGGATTCCGCAGCTCGTGGCCCAGCATGGCGAGGAACTCGTCCTTCAGGCGATTCGCCGCCTCCGCGTCGGCACGCGCTCCGAGGGCGTCCTGGTAGAGCCGGGCGTTGTCGATCGCGATGGCGGCCCGCTGCGCCACCGCCTCGGCAAGCGCCAGGTCGTCGGGACCGTAGCGCCGATCGGACTCCGTGACGACAAAGGTCATCGCGCCCAGGATGTGATCGCGCGCGATCAGCGGCACGATCATCCAGGACCTGAGATCGAGCGTGCGGAACATGGCCAGCTGCTCCGCGTTCCTCGACGCGTTCTCGACGTCTGTCTCGGTCGCCTGCGGCACGAGGACCGGCCGGCGGCTGCGGAGAACTGCCGGCACGCCGCTCGGGGCTTCAGGGTTGAAGCCATGGTGGTTCCTTACGTCCCGCACCAGAGTCTCCTTGACGGGATTGACGTGCGCCTGGGCGACGCGGCGGGTCGTCCCATCGTCCTGGAGGAGATCCACCGCGCAAAGATCCGCCAAAATGGGGACGGAGAGCCTCGCGACCCGGGAGAGCGTGGTGCTCGTAGTCGAGCGAGGAGCTGAGGATCGCGCTCATCTCTGCTAAGAAGCGAGCCCGCTGCTCCGATGATTCGGCGAGGCGCCGGGCGGCCTCCGCCTCGGGAATCAATGCGATACGCTCCTCGTCGACGCGCTCCTTCTCGGCGACGAGCGCCGCGAACGCGAGTGCGAGAACGGCGCTCAGGCCCGTAAAGGCCTGGAGAAGGATGAGCGACTCGTTTGGGTCCTCCCGGGCGAAAGGACCAAACCCGTGGAGCGTGCCCCAAAGGGCCATGGCGGCTAGGACGACGGACGTCGTCGCAGTTTCCCGCTGAGAGAATCTGAAGGCGGCCCAGACGAGCAGCGGCAGGGCGATAAAGGCGATAGGGCGTCTTCCTCCGAGGAACACTCCACCGAACACCACCAGGCCGATCATCACCAGCGAGAACAAGAGGAGGCCGGCTTCCAGGAGCTTTGCCGAGCTCCAGCGCACCCGCGACTTCCCCGCCCAGAGGATGATCAACGGTGCGACGAGCAGGTCGCCCGCAGCGTCGCCAAGCCACCACGTCAGCCAGATGGTCGAGGCGTCGCTCCACCTGGCGAAGCCGCCGAGCGCGAGGCTGGCGACCCCGATCGTGGCGCTCACCGTCGTGCTCGCGAGCGCGGCGAGGAAAAAGAACTTGATCACGTCTTGTCCGCGCGAGAAGGCGTCCCGCCCGGAGGCGAAGCGCGTCACCAGGTACATTCCCAGCGAGGGCCTCGAGCGTGTTGCCCGCCGCGATCCCCAGCGACGTGGCGGCGGAGCCGGCCGTGGTGATGTTCGCGACGAAGGCGCCGATGAAGACCGCGGGCCACAGCCGGGGTCCCCGCAGGAGGAGCGCCGCCAGGGCGATGCCGGCGGGCGGCCACACGGCCGTCGCGCTGGCATGCACGAAGGCCAGCGTCAGGCCCAGCTTGGCGGCGGCGATGTAGGCCACCGCGACGACGACCGCTACAGCGAGCTCCGCAGACCTTCGGTGGAGGGCCGCCGCGGCGGTCACGCGATCAGCCGGATCCTGGCTCGTCCATCGCCAGGATCTGCGCCAGTCGATCGGGATGGACCGGCTTCACGAGGTGGGCGTCGAAGCCGGCCTCACGGGCGCGGTCCGCATCCTTGGGCAGGCCGTAGCCGGTGATGGCGATCAGGCGCAACGGTTTCACGCCGCCGGCCGCGCGGAGGTAGCGGGCGACTTCGTAGCCGTCGAGCCCCGGAAGACCGACGTCGACGAGCGCGATATCGGGCTCGAACTCGAGCGCGGCCTCGATGCCCGCGGGCCCGTCGGCCGCCGCCCGGACCGTGTGGTGCTGGAGCTCGAGCATGGTCTGCAGCATCTCGCGCGCGTCGTCGTTGTCCTCCACGATGAGAACCCGGCGCGGGACGGAGGAGGAGGCGAGCGCGGTCGGCCGGCGCCGTCTGCGTTCGCGCGGGAATCGCCGGGAAGCTGACCGTCACCGTGGTGCCCTTGCCCGGGCCGTCGCTGGCTGCGATGACGGTGCCGCCATGAAGCTCGGTCACCTGCTTCACGACGGTCATGCCGATGCCCAGCCCGCCCGAGCTCCGGTCCAGGGGCGGCGGGCCCTGGACGAAGAGGTCGAAGACGCGGGGCAGGAGGGCCGGGGCGATGCCCATGCCGTCGTCCTCGACGCGCAGCACCGCGGCGCGCCCTTCCTGTGTCACCCGGATCCGGACCGCGCCGCCCTGCGGCGTGTACTTCAGCGCGTTCGTAACAAGATTGGTGACGATCTGCTCGATCCTCGTCGCGTCGGCGTCGATCGTTACCGGAGTCCCGTCGAACGTCACGAGGTGACGCTCGAGCCTTCCTGCCTCCCGGAGCGCAGCGAGGGCGCGTTCGGCCACCTCGCCGAGATCGACGAGCTTCCGGTCGAGGAGGATTTTTCCGGTCATGACGCGGCCGACGTCGAGGAGGCCGTCCATGAGCCGCGCCAGGTTGGCGGTTTGCCGCACGATGACCCCGCGGGCGGCGGCCGTCGAATCGTCCGGCTTGCCGGCGCGCTCCAGGACCTGCGCTGCGTTGCTGATGGCGCTCAGCGGATTTCGCAGCTCGTGGCCGAGCATGGCGAGGAACTCGTCCTTCGTGCGGTTCGCTGTCTCGGCCTCCGTGCGGGCCGCCTGTTCGCGCATCAGCAGGATCGCCCGTTCGTCGTCGGCCTCCGCGATGGCGGTGACGTCGCGCGCGATCTTGGACGCGCCGACGACCTCGCCGGCGGCGTTCCTGACGGGAGAGACGGTGAGCGAGATTTGAAGCAGCTTTCCGTGCTTGTGGACGCGAACCGTCCGAAAGTGCTCGATGGGCTCGCCCCGGCGGATCATGGAGAGCACCATCTCCTCTTCCCTCAAGCGATCGTGGGGGATGATCAGGGCGATCGACTTGCCGATCGCCTCCTCGGCCGTCCAGCCGAACATCCTGGTCGCCGCCTCGTTCCAGGTTGTGATCTTCCCCTCGAGGGTCTTGCTGATGATCGCGTCGTCGGAGGACCGGACGATGGCGGCGAGCCGGTTCAGCGCCTCTGCGTCCTCAGGGCTGGTCGCGGTCTGGTTCTGGAGCGCTCGCGCGTTGTCCGTGAGTCGCGCGCGTGCGCGGTGAAGAGCCCCCACCAGGATGCTGATCAGCACTCCGAGCCCGATGAACAGGCCGAGGCTGGCCGCCTTGCCGAAGAGCCCCGCAGGCGGGCCGGTCGCGGGCATCCAGAGGTACGCGGCCGCAGCGGAGAGGAGCGTCGCGAGTAACGCAGGCCCCATCCCGCCGAGCCAGGCGCTCACCATGACGGCGGCATAGAAGGTGATGAGCGAAAGGTCCGGCCCCCAGAGGGGGGCGAGGGCCGCGTGCAGAGCAATAGGGATGGCTGTTGCGGCAACGGCCACGGCATAGCGGGCAAGACCAGGCAAAAGTGGCAACATGGCCAAGGGCGCGATTATAGACCACTCTCGCAGCGCGGCCCCACGTAGGGCCTGGGGCCGTGCTGCGGCGTTCGGCGCGGTGGCCTCCGCCGGTGTCCCGCTGTTTTCAGCGGCTGGCCGGCCGGGGACCGCCGTGGCGCCTTGCTGACGGATGGCGTCTTACATGGCGATGACCATGCCCCCGGAGCCTCTCGTCGTCCAAGAGCGTGCCGAGGATGAACCACAGGGCGACCAAGCCCAGCAGGACCCCGATCAGATCTCTGGCGGATTCGAACATCGCGTGACCCTCCCCGGCATCTATCGCCTGTGTGACGCACCGTCTGACGCCGACAGCTACGTGCGCCGCTCTATCTATCGCATGAGTTGTGCCAAGGTCGCGGCGGCGTCGGCGCTCGCAAAGTCCAGCTTCTCCAAGGGGTTCTCGAGCGGGTGGCCGGGATCACGGGCGGTACAACTGCGAAGAGGGATCGGATTACCCGGTCAAAAGGTAACGGCCGACCATACGGGGATGGGAGACTAGCGGCTTGACTTGGGATTCTTCTGGGCCTGGACGAGGTCGTCGGCGAGCCGGGTGGCCTTTTCGGCGAGGATCTGCGCACGCGGCACGTCCCGAGCCTGGAGGGCATTGGCGGCCTTCGAGATGAAATCCTGGAGGCCTGACAGCATCTCCCGCTGCTCCTGGCCGAGCTTGGACGCGTCCGTCTGGGCGACGACCTGACCTGCCCGGGCAAGGCGCGCGTTGACGTCGCGCACGGCCTGGTCTTCGTTGTCCATGCGCGGCGACACCTGGGGGGCCGGCGGAAGAGACGGAGCCGTCCGTGCCGCCTGCGCTGGACCGGACGGCGCCGGCCCAGTCGAGGCGCATCCGAGCGGGAGCGCCGCGACGAGGAGCAGGCCCAGGCCGGCCCTCATGACACGATCCCCGCCGGCAGCCGCACGGCGACGCTGGTCCCCTGGCCGACAGTGGAGTTGATCTCGATGCTGCCGTGATGCAGGTCCACCACGCGCCGGACCAGCGCCAGGCCGATCCCGGTGCCGTCGGGCTTCGTCGTGTAGTACATCCTGAAGATTCTCTCGACGTCCTCGGCGGGAATCCCGACACCGGTGTCGCGGATGGTGACCCTGAGCATGGTCTCCGTCTCGGCCTCCGTGGCGATGGTGACGCGTCCTCCCGCGGGCATGGCCTGGCAGGCGTTCACGATGAGATTCATGAATGCCCGTCTCAACATCTGATCGTCGCCCGCGATCCGGGGCAGGCGATCGTCCGTCTCGACGGCCAGGGTCACGCCCTTCGCCTGCCACTCAGCCTGCAGCAGCGTCGCGATCTCCCGGAGCAGCGCATTCATGTCCACCGGCTGGCGCGCCAGCTCGGAGGGGTAGACGACCTCCATGAAGCGGTCGACGACCGCCGCCGCCCGATTGATCTCGTTCTCCAGCACGTCGAGGCTTCGGGTCACGTCCGGGGGAGGGTTCGCGAGCCGTTCCTTCAGGAAGGCCACGCGGACGACCATCGCCTGCAGCGGGTTCTTGATGTCGTGGGCCACTTCCGACGTGACCTGGCCCAGCGCGGCCAGCTGCGCGGAGTACTGGATGAGCGACTGGAACGTGCGGGCCGACACCGCGACCGACATGACGTCGCGCGCGATGAGGATCGCTCCGTGACAGCCGGACCCGTTGCCGACGGGGAAGACCGATACCAGCGCCTCGACGGGGGCGCCGTCCGTCGGGACCTGGATCTTCGCGTTCCGGGCCGCCGCTCCCTCCTCCATGGCCCGGAGCATCATGTGCCGGAGCGGGTGGTCCGGTGCTAAGACGTCGCCGAGATGCTTGCCCACGACGTCCCGGCTGGGGCGCCCGAGGACCATCTCGACGGCGCGATTGGCGAACAGGATTCGACCATCGGTGGTCGCGAACAGGATGCCGTCATCGAGGTGATCGACGGCCGCATGGACGCTGTTGATCTCGCTCCGCTCCGCCATGATCTGGGTGCGGTCGGACTCCATCTGCCTGCCGAGCTGCTGCAGCTGGTACGCGAGCTTTCCGAACTCGTCCTTCGGACCCGCGCTGCTGCCGACGTCGAACTCGCCGCGGCGCAGCCGCTCCATGTCCTCCGCGAGACGGCGGATGGGCTTGAGCGTGATGCTCGAGAGCGCGAACGCCACCAGGAGGGCCGCCCCCATCGCGGCGGCGCCGAGGGCCATGCTGTACCAGAAGGCGTCGTCGAGCTGGCCCCGCAGGAGCGGCGTGGCGATGCCGAGCCGGATCGTGGCGAGCGGCTTGTCGTCCACGTTGAAGGGCAGCGCCACTTCGTAGATCTGGGAGAGTCGGGCGGCGCTCAGCATGCGCTGCAGCGGGCGGTCCGAGATCAGATTCCGGAGGCTCGGCTGCGGCGGCACGACCTGCCCCTCGCGCTTGGGATCGCTGTGGACGATCGCCACGCCCTGGTCGTCGGCAATGACCGCGTAGAGGAGCCATGGCGCGTACCCGACGCTCGCGTCCAGGGCGGCCCGGACGTCGGGGTCGCGGCTCAGGACGGTCCGGGGACTGAGCGTGGTGCGGCGGGAGAGCGCCCGCGCGCTCTGCGAGTAGATCTGGCGCGCGACGAGGTCGCCTTCCCTGAGCGTCGTCGTCCAGAGGATCTGCCGCACATGGTAGAGATGCACGGCGGTCGTGAGCGCGACGACGGTCAGCGTGAGCGCGGCGAGGGCGATGGCTTCACGCGCCCGCAGCGGAAGACTGAGCCGCCATCCGCGTGACTTTTCCTGCGGCGTTGCCCCTGACGTTCCCATATTCATGCTCCCCGGCCTTTGGGGCGCCAGAGTATAGGCCCAGACCCACCCCTGGGCAATGCAGGCGCACTCTGCGGAGTGGTCATCATTTCTGCTCGAGCGGTAAATTCTTCCCGGTAAATCTTACCGGCACGCTCCATTTCGACGTAGCCAAGCCCCCTGTTTGTGGGTACCATTCGCCTTTCGCCATGGCTACTTAGACTCGGCCCGGCCGGTCTGGAGTTTCGGGGGCATACGCATTGCTACAACCGTGCCCAACGCGACGCTTCCTCTTGGCGGCTCCCCAGTAAGCGAGCGAGGTAGGGAGAGACAATGAAACGAATTCTCATTGCCGACGACGACGAGGCCGCCAGGGCCGGGTTGGCCGATCTGCTCTCGGCCTGGGGGTATCAGGTCGAGGAGGCAGTCGATGGCAAGGACGCGCTCGAGCGGGCGCCGGCCTTCGGACCCTCGGTCGTCATCGCCGACCTCGTCATGCCCGGATTGGACGGACTGGGCCTCCTCAAGCCCCTCGCCGAAGTCTGCCCGAACACCGCGGTCATTCTCCTGACGGGTCACGCCACGGTCGAGACGGCCGTGGCCGCCATGAGGGAGGGCGCGTACGACTATCTGACGAAGCCGGTCGACGCCAGCGCCGCCTCCAGGTGCTGCTCGACAAGGCGCTCGAGCGCGGCGAGGTGATGCAAGAGGTGACGCTGCTGCGGCGGCAGCTCAAGGAGAGCCGGGGATTCGGGCCGCTGCTGGGCGCGAGCCCGCCGATGCAGGAGATCTACCGCCTCATCGAGCTGGCGTCAGCGAGCTCGGCTCCCGTGCTCATCACAGGGGAGACGGGGACCGGCAAGGAGCTGGTCGCGCGCACGATTCACGAGATGTCGGCGCGGGCCAAGGGGCCCTTCGTGGCGGTCAACTGCTCCGCCATTCCCGAAACGCTCATGGAGAGCGAGCTCTTCGGTCACGAGAAGGGCTCGTTCACGGGCGCGCACGAGCGGAAGGCAGGCTACTTCGAGCTGGCCGATGCCGGCACGATCTTCCTCGACGAGATCACGGAGATGACCCCGGCTTTGCAGGTCGAAGTACCTGCGGATCCTCCAGGATGGCGTCGTCCGCCGTATTGGCGGCAAGAACGAGCTCAAGGTGGACGTCAGGATCGTGGCGGCGACTAACCGGGACGCGGCCCAGGCCGTGCGCGACAAGGCGTTTCGCGAGGACCTCTACTACCGGATCAACGTGCTGGCCATCTCCCTGCCGCCCCTTCGGCGCCGCGGCGCCGACATTCCGCTCCTGGTGGAAGCGTTCATCGCGGAGTTCAACGAGAAGTACGGCCGGCAGGTCAGGGCCGTGGACGAGGCCGCGATGCAGCGCCTGCGCGACCACGCGTGGCCGGGGAACGTGAGCGAGCTTCGCAACGTGATCGAGCGGGCCGTGGTTGCCTGCGCCGAGGAGCTCGTCACGCCGTCCCTTCTCCCGCTCGGCCTGGCTCCGCCGGAGAGGACCGAGCAGGGCGACGCCGTGTCTTTGCCTCTGGGGACCACCCTCGAGCAGGGCGAGCGCGAGCTCATCTTGAGAACCCTCGAGTCGGTGAACAACAACAAGACGCGCGCCGCCGCCATCCTGGGGACGACCCCGAAGACGCTCCACAACAAGACCCGGCGCTGGCGGATGGGGCGGGAGGGCGCCGCCCCAGATTCGTGACAGAGAGACTCGTGACGAGACATCGGGAGATAATGCTACGACAGCCGTAAAGCAGATCGTGCTAGCCGATGACGACGCGGCTGCGCGGGACGGGTTGCGCTCGCTCCTGGAAGCTTGGGGCTACGAGGTCAAGACGGCCCGGGACGGCAGGGCGGCCCTGGCCCTCGTGTCCGAAGTCAAGCCGGCCGTTGTGATCACGGACGTCGTCATGCCCGCCATGAGCGGGCTCGAGCTCCTCGAAGCGGTCCATCGGGACGAGCCGGCCATCCCCGTGATCGTGATGACGGCGCACAGCACCGCCGACACACGGCGCCGCGCCGTTGCGCACGGAGCTTTTGCCTACCTACCCAAGCCGGTGGATACCGAGAGGCTGAAATCGCTCCTGGACCGCGCCCTCGAGGGCGCCCACGGAGGTACCGCATCGTGAGCACGGAGCTGATCCAGCCCGCCGGGCTGCTCGCGTGCCGGCAGAGCCTCGTCGTGTCGAGCGAGAGCCGCCAGGCATAACGACCCGCGCTGGTCCGACTGCGAGCGCGGCAACGCCGGAGCGCACCTGCGCGCGAGCCTCCTCGCCCACGGCGTCGCCGTGGCGATCGCCGGGGGCGAGCTGGTCCTGGACGGGTCCCAGGCGATTCTCCTCGCCGAGTGGGACGGCCCGCGCTCCCGAACGGTCAACATCCAGATCCTCGGAGCCGACTCAGCCCAATAGCAGGCGAAGCGTCCCCCTGTCGCTCGTGTCTAGTGGCCGACGCCCAGCAGAAACAGGATGACAATGATGCTCGTAGGCACGCCCAGAAGCCACAGGATGATCAGTCGCATGGCCGTCTCCTTCCTTCACTTGCCGCCCGCGATGAGGGCGGCGCGGGTTCGATGGTAGGTGAACGTCATCGGCTCGCCGGACGCCATCCAGCCGCCTACCACGCTCCCGATCAGCCCAAGGAGCAGCGCCGTCACGGCGCCGAGCGCGCCGTTTCGGGCGATGATGGCGGCCTGGGGGTCGGCGGTGACCACCTGCGGCGCCCACGCCGGCGTTCCGGCGAGCCCTCCGTACCAAATGCCGAAATAGCCGGCCGCGCCGAGCGCCGCCAGCACGAGCAGCATCGGTATCGTGACGAGCCAGGCGACGGCTCCGTGCAGCATGGCGCTCTCCGCGCGGCGGGCTCCCAGAACCTTTCCGGCGGTCCAGCCCCCGACAGCGAACGAGAAGAACGCGCCACAGACGCTCAGGACCAGCGCCCAGAAGTCGAACGTGTGCCAGCTGACGATGCGGGCTTCCCGATACGTCCCGATCGCGATACCGGTCAGGCCGAATATCAGCCCAACCGCCAGGGCGGCGAGCGCGCCGATCCAGATGGCGGACCAGCTCACCGGCCAGGAAGCGGTTTCTGAAGGAAGAACCTCTCTCGATTCCATGGTCACGTTCTCCTCATGGGGAATCGGGCTACGCCGCCTTTTTGCGGCCGGACCTGAGTCTCGGGAAAATCTCCTTCTTGTAGAACTGCATGAAGCCTTCCTGGTCTGGGCCGACCTGGTGGACGCACACGTGGTCGTAGCCGGCGTCGGCGTATTCCCGGAGCGCGTCCAGGTGCGGCTTGGGGTCGGGGCCGCAGACCATGGACTCCGCGATCGCGTCCTCGCTCACCAGCTCCGCGGCGGCTTCAAAGTGCGCGGGCAGCGGCAATTCCCAGGCGAGCGCCGACTCCATGGCTTGGATGGGCCAGCGCTCCCGCGCCGTGCGGCGGGCCTTGTCCTCGTCCTTGGCCCAGCAGACGGTCAGCTCGCCGTAGCACGGTTTTCTGGCGCCGCCGGCCTTCCTGAAGCCCCGCATCAGTTTCTTGTCGGGCTCCGTGCCGATCATGCCGTCGCCAAGCTGCGCCGCGATCTCGACGCTCTTTGGTCCGCCGACGGCAACCATGAGCGGGGGCGGAGTGGCCGGGAGCGTGTAGAGCCGCGCGTTCTCCACCGTGTAGAACGAGCCGTGATAGCTCTGCATGCCGCCGCCCCAGAGGAGACGGATGACGCGAATGGCCTCGACGAGCCGCGCCTGCCTGACGGCGGTCTCGGGCCAGCCCTGGCCGACGATGTGCTCGTTCAGGTTCTCGCCCGTGCCGACGCCCAGGAAGAAGCGGCCCGGCATCATGACGGCCGCGGTCGCCGCCGCCTGGGCGACTATCGCCGGATGAACCCGCACCGTCGGGCAGGTCACGGCCGTGCCCAGGCGCAGCCGCTTCGTGGCTTGCGCGATTCCGCCGATGACGCTCCACACGAACGGGCTCTGGCCCTGGCGGTCGATCCACGGGTGGAAATGGTCGGAGATGAGCGCGAAGCCGAAGCCGTGCTCTTCCGCCAGCCCCGCGTACCGCACGAGGTCGTTCGGGCCCTGCTCCTCGCAGGAGAGCTTGTAGCCGATTTCGATCACGGGACGCGGGCTCCACGGCTCGTGGCCAGGTGAACGATCAGCATGATGATGCCGACCAGGAACAGGATCCACGAGATCTGCGAGGCCGCCGCCGCGACTCCGAAGAGACCGAGGGCGCCGGCCACGAGCCCAACCAGCAGAAACACGAGCGCGTAATAGAGCATCGTTGTTCCCTCCTTGCGAGAGCCCCATCGCAACTGTTGTGCCAGTGGATTTCGAAACGAAAAATGGCGTAGATAGGCGCCGGGACGGAGGCTGCCGGTCCGCCCACGGGCCGGAAGCGTAACAAGAGGACCCGGAAATATTTGCCGGGACGGCCCGTGCCGTGCACGGTCGCACGAGGCCGGGTTCAACCTGCACCTCGCCAAGCCGGTGGATCCAGCCGAGCTGGTTCAGGCCATCGGACGATTGGTCAAGAAGGGCTTACTTCAGGAGCTTTTGAAACCACCCGAGGACGGTTTCCAGACCGCTCTGAACCGTGGCGGTGCACTGGTCCGGGAGCACGGTGCCCTCGCGAAAGGCCTCCTGCACCACGTCATCGCTGCCGCACCACAGTGACACCTGCCGCCCCGTCACCCGGTCCACCTTCCTCAGGATGACGCCGGGCGGAGGCGTGAAGGCGCTGGGCGCCGACCGCCGGACCGCAGTCTGCATGACGGGACCCCAGATCGGCAGCGCAGCCTGGGCGCCCGAGAGCCCGAGCAGGCTTCCGTCGTCCAGTCCGACCCACACCCCGACGACCAGCTCGGGCGTATAGCCGACGAACCACGCGTCGCGCAGTCCGTCGCTCGTTCCAGTCTTGCCGGCCGTGAGCTGCTGGAGCCCCCACGCCGAGCTTCCCGCGCCGGTGCCCCGCTGCATCACTCCGCGGAGCAGGTGGGTGACCATGAACGCCGACTCGGCGGACACCGCGCGCGTTGAAGGCGGCAGGGGCGTCAGGACCGGTCCGGCGCCGGTGAGATCGGTGGCGAGCGCTGTTGGCGGCATGCGCACGCCCCCATTGGCGAGGGTCCCGAAGGCGCTCGTGATGTCGAGCAGGGTTACTTCGGAGGTCCCGAGGGCAAGCGAGGGCACCGGCGACAGCGGTCGCTCGATGCCGATCGCGCGGGCCACATCGGCCACCCGCCGGGGGCCCACGTCCATGGTGACGCGGACGGCCGGGACGTTCAGCGACTCTTCGAGCGCGCGTCGGACGGTCACAGGTCCGTGGAAATGCCCGTCCATGTTCCTGGGCTCCCAGCTGCCGCCCGCATCCGGGATTGACAGCGGCTCGTCCGAGAGGACAGACGCCGGCGTCAGGCCGTGGCCGCGGCGCTCGGCTTCGAAGGCCGCCAGGTAGACGAAAGGCTTGAAGATCGATCCGGGCTGACGCGCGGCGCGGGTCGCGCGATTGTACGGCGTCTGCTCGTAGCCCCGGCCGCCAACGAGGGCCCGGATCTCGCCCGAGCCGGGCTCGATGGCGACCACGGCGGCCTGTACCCGGCCGGCCAGGTGAGGACGCGACTTTTCAATGCGCGCGATTGCGTCGCGTACGGCTGTCTCGGCCGCCCGTTGGAGCGAAAGGTCAAGGGTCGTCCGCACCTGGATATCCTGCGACGCCGGCATGTCCCCCCGCCGGTGGAGCTCGGCGCCGACGAGGTCGACGAAATACGGCGCCACGCGGCTTCCGTTGAGCTCGGGCCTGGGAAGGGGCTGCGCCAGGGCCCGCCGGGCGGCTTCGGCGTCGATCAGCCGCTGATCCTGCATCGCCGCGAGAATCTCGTCTCGCCGCCGCTTCGCCTCGGCGGACGAGGACAACAGCCTGTTGGGCGCCCGAATGGCGCCGGCCAGCCAGGCCGCTTCGTGGATCTCGACGGCCGCCACGTCCTTGCCCAGGAACTGCCGAGCGGCCGCGGGAAGACCATAGACGGGAACGTCGCCATCGTGGCCGAGGTAGACGCTGTTCAGATAGGTCTCGAGGATCCGGCTCTTCGTATACCGGAGCTCGAGCATGAGGGCGATGACCGCCTCGCTGGCCTTGCGCGTCCACGTGCGCCGGCCGTCGAGGAAGAGCGTTCGTGCCAGCTGCTGGGTCACGGTGCTGGCGCCCTGGCGCACCCCGCCCCGCTTCAGGTTGACCCGCAGCGCGCGACCCACGGCCAGCGGATCCATTCCCGCGTGCGCCCAGAATCGGCGGTCCTCGGCAACCAGGACCGCATCGACGACAGAACGCGGGATGCGCTCGATAGGGACCCAGGTCTGCGCCCTGTGGGCCGGGTAGATGACACC
This sequence comes from uncultured Chloroflexia bacterium, assembly GCA_963746865.1. GTDB lineage: Bacteria > Chloroflexota > Limnocylindria > Limnocylindrales > CSP1-4 > SPCO01. The sequence goes on along the minus strand of CAVVDB010000003.1, from coordinate 103,260 downwards.
CACCGGCTGGGCGCCCGCATAGAGGCGGATCGCCGGCGCGCCCGAGCCCTCGCCCGGGAGCGAGCAACACCAGAACACGCCGGCGAGGCCGCCCAGAAGGACGAAGGTCACCAGCAGCGTCGCGGCCACGGCCAATCGCCGGAAGTGTAAGGTCATGAGGCGTGAGGCCAACGGGGCGCCTTACTTCCCCTTCGCGTGACCTTTCATCTTGTGCTGCTTCATGACGGTGCGCGCGGCGACTTCCTTGGCGCGCTTCCCGTAGCGGCCCGACCTCTGAGCCGACTCCTTGATGTGCTCGTACTGGCGCTGCTCCTTCGTCCCCACGCCACTCATGTGCTTTCCTTTTGGCATGTTGTGGCCTCTCTCTCGAAAGTGGACTTCCGTTCGAGATCTACGACCGGCAAGGCGCATGCCACCGCCTCCGCCTCGACGAGGCGGGGGCGTAAGTACGGGAAAGTCTTGCTGCCGCTCCGCCGTGGCACGCGGCCTGGCGCCGTTTCAGGCTCGTTGAGCGACTTCTTTTTACCGGGTGATTCTTTCCGTCGGACCCAATGGATCGAGGGACGGTTCCGTGTTTTCGGCAGCTTATCGGCGCCGCCGCGGGCCCTTTTCCTTGGCATGGTCTTCGCAGCCTAAACACGTTGGCGACAGTCGACAGACGCAGGCCAACACGGCTCCCCAGGAGGAGATTGATCTATGGACAAGCCGTTTCTCACCGACGTCAAGGAGCTCCGCCGCCGGGCGCGCAGCCACATGGAGAACGGCGCGGTCACCGAAGCATATCGCGCAGACCGCGACACGGTCCTCAGGCTCCTGAACGAGGCGCTCGCGACGGAGATCGTGTGCGTGCTCCGCTACAAGCGCCACTACTACACGGCGTCGGGCATCCACGCGCAGGGCGTGGCCGAGGAGTTCCTGGAGCACGCGGGCGAGGAGCAGGCCCACGCGGATCTCATCGCCGAGCGGATCATCCAGCTCGGCGGGGAGCCGGACATCAACCCGGACGGGCCTGCTGAGCCGCAGCCATTCCGAGTACGTCGAGGGCGAGGGCGCTCGTGGACATGATCAAGGAAGACCTCGTGGCCGAGCGCATCGCCATCGACTCGTACGCCGAGATGATCCGCTACATCGGCGAGGACGACCCGACGACGCGCTGCATGCTCGAAGGCATTCTCGCCACCGAGGAGGAGCACGCGGACGATCTGAAGACGCTCATCGAGGCGCTCGGCAAGGACGAGCGCCGGGCCGCCAAGAGCTAGCACCAGGAGCGAACCCACAAAGGAGCCCCACCATGCTGCGGAGCATCAAGGAAATGCTCGACTACAAGATTCTGGCGACGGACGGCGAAATCGGCCACGTCAGCGATATTCTGCTGGCGGACTCGGATCTCAAGGTCCGGTACCTGGTCATCGACACGGGCAGCTGGCTCTCGGGCCGCACGGTGCTCCTCTCGACGGCCTGGCTCAGCAGCGTGGCGCCGGAAAAGCGGCTGATCGTGGTCAACATGGAAAAGAAGCGGATCGAGGAGTCGCCGATCTACGAGACCGGCTCCGACATCCCGCGGGAGTACGAGACGCGGCTCCACGACTACTACGGGTATCCGTACTACTGGCAGCACTGAGCCGCGTGTCCGGCCGATGCGAGTAGCGGCCGTCGGTGACGTCCATTGCAGGAAAACCTCCCAGGGGGTCTTCCAGTCGCTGTTCGGCGCCATGGCGGCGGCCGCCGACGTGCTGGTGCTCTGCGGCGACCTGACCGACTACGGGCTCGCCGAGGAAGCGCGCGTGCTCGTCAAGGAGCTGGGCGCCGCCAAGACGACTCCGGTCGTCGCGGTGCTCGGCAACCACGACTACGAGTCCGGCGAGGCCGAGCAGGTCAAGACGATCCTCAGCGACGCGGGAGTCCACCTCCTGGACGGCGAGGCGTGCGAGATCCAGGAGGTGGGCTTCGCCGGCGCCAAGGGGCTGGGCGGCGGCTTTGGGGAGCGGGCGATCCAGCCGTGGGGAGAAGATCTCATCAAGCGCTTCGTGAGGGAGACGATCGACGAAGCGCTCAAGCTCGAGTCGGCCCTCGCGAAGCTCAGGACGCCCAGCGTGTCGCCATCCTTCACTACTCTCCGATACGCGAGACGGTCGAAGGCGAGCCGTACGAGATCTTTCCATTTCTCGGGTCGAGCCGTCTCGAGGAGCCGCTCCTGCGCTATCCGGTGACCGTGGTCTTCCACGGCCACGCGCATCACGGCCAGCCGGAAGGCAGGACCCGCAGCCAGGTCCCGGTCTACAACGTCTGCCTGCCGCTCCTGCTCAGGATCGCTCCCGATCACCCGCCTTTTCGGCTGATCGACTTGGCCGGCTGATCGACCTGGATCGGGTCGAGGCGCCCCAGCCCGTGAGCTGACCTACCAGGGAAGCGTTTTTCCCGGCGTGGGGATCCACACGGCATGTGGATCGAGCCCTCTGCGCTCCACCTCCTTCGCGATCCGCGCGGGTGGCTCGTCATACGGCTCCCTGGCCAGCCGGAACGTTCCCCAGTGGATGCCGATGAAGCGCGCGGCGCGCAGGTCGGTCCATGCGCGGAGCGCCTCTTCCGGCGAGATGTGCACCGGGTGGGCGATCACCGCGGGCGTGTAGGATCCGATAGGAAGGGCGGCCAGGTCGAAGGGACCCAGCGCCTCTCCGATCTCCGTGAAGTGCGAATAGTATCCGGAGTCTCCCGCGAAGTAGAAGCGCTGCGAGCCGAGCACCGCCCAGGAGGCCCAGAGGCGCTGACCCTGGTCGATGAGGGACCGGCCCGAGCCGTGCTGGGCTGGCGCGCAGACGATGGTCAGCCCCTTGAGCCTGATGGCCTGGCCCCAATCGAGCTCGATCGCGTTCGTGATGCCCCGTTTGGCGAGCCAGACCTTGATGCCCAGCGGGACCACGAATGTCGGATTGAAGCGCTGCGCCAGCCGGCGCACGGTCGGCTCGTCCAGATGGTCGTAGTGGTCGTGCGAAATCAGGACGAAATCGACCGGGGGCAGGTCGTCGAGCGCGATCGGAGGCGGGGTGACCCGCCCGACCCCGACGAACCCGCTGAGGGGGCCGGTGCGATTGGACCAGACGGGATCGGTGAGAAAGGTGGCGCCGTCGAGCTGCAGCAGGAGCGTCGAGTGGCCGATCCAGGTCACCGTCGCGTCGTGGCCGTTCGCCCGTAACGCCCGCACGTCCGGGGTGACCGCTTCCAGCGGCACCTGGCGGAGGGCGATGAGCCACTGCCCGCCCAGGATGACCGAGCGAACACGCTCGACGAAGGACACGCGCGAGTAGGCGGGGTCGGCGTTCTTGAAGCCATGTTCCGTTCGCGGCGCGGGCGCGAGGCCGGGGACCGCGAATATTTCCAGATCCTGGGGCGCAGTGCCCGCCTCGGCTGCCGAGCAAGCGCAGGCCAGGACCATCACGAAAACGTACAGCGCTCGCCAGGTCACCCGGATCATCTCTACTTCCCAGCGTATCCCGGCGGTCAACCGCTCCGGGGCCACGTCTGGCGCCCCCGGCCTACATCTGGCCGCGAACGGGGAGCGACAGCATCTCCATGAGGCGGCTCAAAAGGCTTCGGTCCTGCCACGCCGTGTACGTGATCTGCTTGGCGCGCGTCAGGTCGTCCTGGAACACGCGCTCGAGGCGCTTCGCGAAGACCTCGTCGTAGACGACGAGGTTGACCTCGTCGTTGAGGCCGAACGAGCGGGGATCCAGGTTGGCGCTGCCGACTGTTGCCCAACGACCGTCCACGACCATCGTCTTGGCATGGAGCAGCGCCGGCTGGTATTCGTAGACTTCTATGTTGGCTCGAAGCAGCCGGCCGAGCATCCGCCCGGCTCGCCTGGCGGACCAGGGCGTGATCGATGGCGCCGGGCAGGAGCAGCACGACGCGGACCCCCCTCTGCGCGGCCTGGACCACCGTGTCCATCATCTTCGCGTCCGGGAGAAAATAGGGATTGGTGATGTAGATCGAACGCTGGGCCGAGCCCATTGCGAGGAGGAGCATCGTGTACATGGCGGCGCTCCCGCCCGCCGGCGAGCTACGCACCGCCTGGGCCGACACCTGCCCTTTCGATACCAGCGGCTGCGGAAAGTAGTCGGCGCCGCCGAGGGCGACGCCGGTGGCCTCGAGCCAGTTCTCGACGAATGCGCCCTGCAGCTGCTCGACCACAGGGCCTTCGATCCACACGTCGGTATCCCGCCAGTGATCCTGCGTCTGCCCGTTGCCTCCCCACTTGCCGCTGGTCCCGGAGCCGCCGGTGATGCCGACCCGGCCGTCCACGACCAGGATGCGCCGGTGGTTGCGATAGTTGACCCTGTCGATGCCGAACGGACTCAGAGGCCGGAAAGACTCGATGCGGCAGCCTGCCTCGAGCATCATCTGGCGATACTCCTCCGGCATGGTGAGCGCGCCGACCCCGTCGATCAGCAGGTTGACGGCGACGCCGGCGCCGGCAGCGCTCGGCAAGGGCGCGCGCGATGTCCGCCGAGGGCTCGCCCTCCTCGAAGACATACTGGGCGTAGTTGATGCTCTTCCGCGCGCTCGCGATCGCGCGGAGCTTCGCGGGGAAGATCTCATCCCCGTTCAGGAGAATCTCCACCCGGTTGCCGGGCACGATCGCTGCCCCGGTGTACGCGGCGACCGTTGCCCCGAAGGTGGGATGGTCCACCTGGAGAGCCGGAAGCTTCAGTACCTGGTCGTGGTGGGCGCAGCCGCCGCCCGCCAGCAGTAGCAGACCAAGGGCCAATGCCCCAAGGGTCAATCTCATCTCTTCACGCTCATGTCCGCGCCCGGTGCACGCGGCTCACAGGCGCCGGAGGGCTTCGATGCGGTCGCCCGTGGCCGGATGCGTGGCGAAGAAGCCCCCGCTGCTGGATCCTCCCTCCGTCTGCATGAGCCACGTCAGCGTATTGATCATGACCTCCTTGGGCTGCCCGATGCGCCGGAGGATCTCTACGCCATGTTTGTCGGCAGCATACTCTTCGTTGCGGCTGTAGCTCCGCGTGATGAGGGCTCCCGCTATCGGCGCGATCTGGCCGCTGCCGGGGAAGATCTGATCCAGGATGACGGCGCCTATCCCGACCCCGACCCCGAGGGCCTGGGCCTTGGCGACGTGTCCGAGGTCGTCGTGGGCCACTTCGTGGGCGAGCACGGCCATGAGCTGCTCGTCGTTCGCCTGACGCAGCAGACCGACGGTCACATAGAACTCGCCTCCACCGGCGCTCGCCGCATTGATCCCTGGATCGTCGATGACGCCCACCCGGACCTGGCTGGGCGATCGCGGGTGATTCATGGCGCCGATGAGCGGAATCATGATCCGCTTGATGCGCTCGCCCTGCGCTGGATCAAGGGCGGTCGTCTTGGTTGCCGGGCGGCCCGGATCCGCGGGGCCGCGAGACGTCGGTGAGGTCTCGACGGCGCAGCCGAAAAGTAACACCGCTCCCGCGAGGAAACACGCGGTGGATGTCCAGCCGGCCCTGATCCAGCGTGGCATGGCGATTAGCTCGCGCGTGCGCGCGAGGGGGTCGGCCGAATGGCGTCGCGACCGGCCTCGAGCGTCGACGTGACCTGCTCCTTCGTCCTGTCCAGCAGATCCTCGGCGGTGTCTTCCACAGCCTTCAATGTGTCCGCGGCCGACAAGCGGATGCTCCGGGTCTTGCTGTTGGCAAAGCGACGGACTTCCTCGCCCCAGAAGTAGATGGCGAGTCCTCCAGCGAGCGCTCCTAAGACGAAGCGAACCATCGGCGGCCTCCTTTGTGACGTCGTTTGTGATGACTGCCTCTGTACCCTTGTGAGAGCAAGAGAAATGCCACCGCCTGACGCCGGCCTCCGGAGCGCGATATCAGCAACATCTCCGAGACCCGGGGGGCTTGGACGCGGGTCAAGGGCCAGCACCGGACTTTCTTACCCGGTCAGGCTTACTGACCGGCCTCACTCGGCGGAGGTCAGGGCCTCTTCGAGCGAGACCTGGTGATTGCTTACGAGAATGCCCATCATGACCAGCACCGCCACGAAGTTTCCGCCGATGATCGACCACGGGCGGAGCGTGTCGAACAGCCACGAGGCCATGACCTCGACGGCTGCGAGCGCGGCGACCTCGAAGCAGCAAAAGAGCATGAACACGCCGAAGAGCACGTGACGATCCCGGTCGGCGAGAGCGAAGAGACCCGCGGCCCCCCATCCGAAGACCAGGAAGGCGAGGCCGTGGACCACCGTGTACTGGAGCACCAGGGACGGCGTGATCTTGAGCGCGGCCGGATCCCGTAGGCCTTCGAAGAGCGCCGCGCCCAGCAGGGCCGGCGTGCGGAACGGCGCGCCGGCGGCCAAGTCGTAGAGGAAGAACCACAGGGCGACGGCGGCGGCGCCCGCCAGGCCGACCAGAGCTCCTTCGTAGAGTATTCTCGTCCGGTTCATGATGATCTCCTTGTAGTAGTCGCGGCTCGTCGCGTCTCCTGCTCGAGCCCGGGCAGGATCGCCTTGAAGAAGGCGTTTTGGACCAGGCGAACGATGACGTCCATCACGCTCACCTGGGGGTTGTCGATCCTGCCCGACACCTCGGCGCGCGTGGCGACCTGCTCGCGCGGCCGGTTCTCGAGGATCTTCCCCACGCCGCCGACGATGCGCTCGTAGACCTTGCGGAGCATGGGCTTGTCCTTGTCCTGTTCCTTGCTGTAGACCGTCATGTCCTTGAAGAAGGGCTTCACGTATCCGTTGATGGCCCCGTCCTTCGCGTCCAGCTCCGAGTAGAAGAAGAAACGCCCGGCGGCCACGTCGAAGTTTCCGTACGCGCGGAAAAGGTCGTTCATGCTCGGCATGTCGACGTCGTCGATCTTGACCGCAACCTTGAAGGCGGGGCCCGCCTTCTCGGCGCGGAACGTGGCGTCGGCGGTCGCGGTGCCCGTGCCCATGAACTTGCCCTTGAGCTTCGCGACGGCCGGGCCTTCCGTCTCGTGGTTGCTGAGATTCGTCAGCACGCCATCCGTGTCCGCCAGGAAGACGCGGTAGGCCGGAGACGTCGCCTTGTTCACCAGGCCGAAGGTGCTCTTGCGAACCCGGAGCTCCCTGATGCTGAGCAGGACATCGGGGGCGTTGTTGACCTTGCGGGCAGCCTGCGCCGCCTGGGCACGCTGGGTCTGCTCGGCCACGGCCGTGGCCGGGGTGTGGATATAGTCCACGCGGACGTCCGAGACGGCCACGCGCGCCAGCTCAATGCGCTGGATGTTCGTGCCCGACTCGACCACGCCTTCGGCCGACAGCGTCCCCTTGTCGACCGAGACGTTGTAGCGATTCGTGATCGGCTTGAGATAGTCGAGCTCGATGCCGTCGAGCGCGACCGCGGCGAGGAATGTTGGGTTGGGCTCGGCCAGGAAGTCGGCGTTGCCGTCGGCCGACACGCGCCCGGATTCGAACACCGCGCCGTCGATGTGGAGCTCGGACGGGTACGTGCGCTCCGGCGAGCGCACGTTGCGGATGTTGGTGGCGAAAATATTGAGCGAGCGGACCCGCAGGGGCTTGAACGGCCCGTCATCTATATAGGTCAGGTCGCCGTTGGTCACGCGAAAGCTGTTGATCTTGAGCGGGTAGATCGCCTCCAGCGCCTCCTGCCAGCCGCGCTCCTTGACGGGCGTCGGGTCCGCGATCTCCTTCCTCGCCTGCTTCACGTTGAAATTGACGATGGGGCGGTCGATGAGGATGTCACCGACAAGGCGCGCGTGGAGGAGCGCCCGCCAGTGCACGCTGGCCTTGAGCAGCGGGATGTTAGCGACGGCCGGCTCCGGATACGCGTCCTGTACGACGATCGTGTCCTTGAGGGTGAGCGAGAAGCCCATGGGCTGGAAGTGGACCGCCGTCACGCGCACCGTGTAGCCCTTCAGGGCCCGGTTCATGTTCGCCTCGGTGTAGCGCCTCAACGGCTCGTCGATGAGGAAGGCGACGGCGTACGCGGCAAAGAGGAGCAGCGCCGCGGGCACGCCGAAGAGCAGCCAGCGCCTCGAGATTCTCGGCAGCTTCTTGGGCCAGTGCATCCGCCAGCCAGTTCGTGTCATCTTCGGCTCCTTTCCATCTTGTCTGGTTGGGTGAAGGAGCAAGAGACGTGCCCACCGCTCCATTCCGGATCGCGGGTCGTTTCTTCCGGGTAGTTCCGACCCTTCCGTTCGGAAAGGCGCGCGCATGTCGGTGTTTGCGGGCGTATACGCGCCCTGCGCGCTTGGCATGTGGTTCGCAACACGGCCTGTTTAAGTGAGGAGGAAGGCGCGATGGTCGATGTGAGGCGGATGATTCGAGCGTTCATGGAGATCGCCGTTACGGTCGGTCTACTCGCGTTTTCGACGGTTGCCCCGGCGCAGGCGCAGGGTGCGGCCATCGAGACGACCGCACCGCTCGCGGACAAGTCCGAGGCAAGCATCAACGCCGCCCTGGATTCCGCCCTTGAATCCGCGGTGCGGGGCGCCGCGGCCATGGGGCTGACACGAGTGGAGATCCTCAGCGTGTATGTCGGGGACAGCTTTGTCGCCGTGCAGGTAATCGCGGCGGCACAGCAGGCGCCAGGCTCCGAGGGCACATCAGGGCAAGCCCCCGTCCCGTACCGCACCAAGAAGGTGCCCTATGATCTTTGAGCGCGCGCGGAGAGCGGAAGCGATCAGCAGCCTCGCCTCCTGGTATTTCCCGGTAAAAGTTTCCGGCGCGCCGGCGGCCGATCTCCGTGGGTTCGGATGTGTTGTGGAAGTCCGCGTTCCTTCAGGCATGCGATCGGCGTCCGGCTCCGGTACGCCCTTTGCCTGGTAATCGAGCGTGTGCGTGGCTCGGGGCCTGAATGCAACCAAGCGTCCGGCATCCCGGGCGCGTGCAGGGAGCTGGAGGTCGCAGGGTACCGGCTACCCCGGCCTCCAGCTCTCATACATCGACCGGGCGGTCGCGGTCCCGAGACCGGCGACAGAAAGAAAAGGGGCGCTAGCTATGAAAGCATTGCAGATCTTCGGTATCGCGCTGCTCGTACTCGGTCTCGTCTCGCTCGCGTACCAGGGGATCACGTTTACGAAGACGGAAAAGGTGCTCGAGGTCGGGCCCATCACTGCGACCAAGGAGAAGAAGGAAACCATTCCGCTTCCTCCGGTCCTCGGCGGTCTCGCCCTCGTCGGGGGCGTTGTCTTGCTCGTCGCCGGGGCGCGCCGGTAGGGGCGTAGCCGGAACGGAGGGCTAGCCATGATCTGGTCCACGATTTTCGGGATCGCAATCGCCGGCGGCATCCTGGCGCCGGTTCATCCCCAGCTGGGTCTGGCGCCTTACTCAACGCCCGTACAGTCGTCGGCCCCGCGCACAGTCAGCATGGGTGATCAGAAGCAGCTCGAAGGCATGATCAGCAGCATCGACCTCAGCACCGACACGATCGTCCTGGAAAGCGGCGATATGCTGGTCGTGCCGTCATCGCTCGCCATCAACCGCAGCCATCTCAGGCCTGACGTCTGGGTCGTGGCGCAATACGAGGAACGAGGCGGCCGGAAGATTGCCACCACGATTTCAATTCGTCCGTAGCCGCGGCGCGCGACTCGGACGGACAGAGCGATCGATCAGGCGGGCTCCAGGCTGGGCAAGCGCGTGGTGACGATCCGTTCCACGCTGTGCGAGTGGGGTACGCCATCCTGCGAGCACGAAATCCGGCCGTCCTCGTACCTGAGGGCCTGCCACGCGGAATACACACGTCCAAGCTCGCCCGGGAGGAAGTAGTCGATCTCCTCGCCCTTCTCCGGGTACACGATCGTGTCGGTGAACACGACGTGCGCGTGCAGGCCGCCCGGCGGCGTGAGCGTCTTGAGGCGCCGGAAGAGGTGGCGGCGGTCTTCCTTCGGCACGTGATGGATCGAGCCGCACGAATAGATCAGGTCGAAGCGCCCCGTCACCGGCAGATCGAGCATCGAGCGGCACACCCAGCGGATCGTGACGCCACGCTCCGCCGCGAGGCGCTCCGCTTTGTCGAGGCCGGCGGCGGACACTTCGAGCCCCGTGACCTCGAATCCGTACGAGGCGAAGTACACGCTGTCGCGCCCCTCGCCGCACCCCAGGTCGAGGATGCGCCCCCCGCGCGGCACGAGGGCGATCAGCTCCTTCGCGAACCCGGACGGGGTGGTGCCCCAGATGTACTGGTCCGGCGTCCGCGCGTACTCACGCGCCCAGGGGTTTCGCATGCTCGTACCTGTGCGGGGGACGAACCAGGAGCAGGCTTCGCGTGACTCGCGCTCTCTCGTGGGACCTGACGGCCCTGGCGAGCACTGCCAGGGCGAGCGCCAGGTCGATGCGGCGGCGACGCGTGGGCCGGCGAAAGGGCACGATGACGTCAGTCATGTTAAACCCCCGTTGTGTGAGTGTGTGGTCTCGAACCGTCTTCACGTCCGACAATGAGAGCAAGTTGTATGCCGCGAATATGCTCAGCGGCGACTATTCATGCGGATCTCCTTTATTGGTCTCGCGTGGAACCTGCAACGGGTATGCCGTCATTCATGGACGGTTCGTTCAAGCCGGTAGTGCTTACCTGGCTGGAAATTTTTTCTCTTCTGGAGCAAATGCCCTTCCTCCACCGGGTCCGCTGCTCGGAGCTCAGGAAGATCAATATTTCTCGGTGACTTGAGAGCGCACCCCGCGCGCCGCCGCGTTTCTTGGCACAGAGGTTGCCTCGACTAGGTGCAGGCGCCGAAAAGATACACGGGTACAAGAACCGGAGAGGAGGAGCCAATGGGCCTACTGGTGGCCGTCGTGCTGGTGCTTCTGCTGGTTGGGGCTCTTCCGACGTGGCCCTACAGCGGCGGCTGGGGCTACTACCCCAGCGGAGGGCTGGGGCTCGTGCTGCTGATCGTGCTGATTCTCGCTCTCACAGGACGGCTGTAGATCACCCGAGTGCACAGCACTCAAATGACCAGGAGGAAGATGATGCGCTACAAGATTCCGATGACCGGTTTCACCATTGCTGCGCTGCTCGCCGCCGGGCCGGCGCTGGCGCAGGACAAGCCCACGATGGGCCAGAAGATCGAGCAGAAGACCGATGCCGCCGCCGACAAGGTGAAGGACGCCGCGCACGACGCGAAGGTCGGCATGAGCGACTCGTGGCTCACGTCGAAGACCAAGATCGCGCTCTTCGCCGATGATCGGGTGAAGGGCCGGCAGGTCAGCGTGGAGACCCAGAACGGGATGGTCACGCTTCGCGGCAAGGTCGATTCCGCCGAGGCGAAGGCAGCCGCTACCGAGATCGCCAAGGGCATCGAGCACGTGAAGAGCGTGCGGAACGAGCTGCAGGTGGTAGCCCCGTCGCAGCGCGACCAGGTGGCAGCCGACGACAAGATCATCAGCAAGAACGTCGAGCAGCGCTTCAAGCAGGATCCGCAGCTGAAGAGCGCCAAGATCGACGCCAAGGTCGACGCGGGCGTCGTCATCCTGACCGGAGAGGTGAAGAGCATCGACACGAGCGCCAGGGCGTCTGAAGTAGCGCGCAGCATTCCCGGCGTCCGCTACGTGAAGAACGACCTGACGTATGCCTCGCGCAGCAGCCTGGAGTCGTCCAAGGTCCAGCGGTAGACGGCCGGAAACGGCCGGCGCCGCAGTCCGGGCCGGCATCCAGGGCCGGGCGCGTCGCGGGAAGCCGCAAACCTTCCCCGGCGCGCCCGGAAGCGCACTCTGAACTCACGCCGTCATCAGCGGCGACATCGGGGGAATGACCAATGCGGATCAAGAAGACTGCGCAGTCTATCATCGCCGGTTCCCTGCTTGCGCTGATGGTCAGCGCCTGCGGCACGGTTACCGGCGGGGCCGTGGGCGCCGGAGCCGGCGCCGCGGTGGGCGCCGGAACGGGCTATGGGGCAGGCAAGGGAGCGCTGATCGGCGCCGGCGTCGGCGCAGCGGCGGGCGCCATCTACGACATCACCAAGCACAACAGCGACTAATGCCAAGTAGCGATAAAAGGAGATGGGCCATGAAGTTCCGTCTAGCGCTCGTGGCGGCCCTGCTCGCCAGTGTGTTCTGGAGCGGTCTGGCTGTGGGCCAAACCAAGCCGGCCTGCGACCCGCAGGTCAAGCAGAACACGCCTGAGAAGGTCCAAGGCCAAGTGGTGAGCGTCGATTACACCGCAAACAAGGTGACGATCAGGGAAGCCGATGGCAAGAGCTACGAGTTCCACGCCGACAAGACCACGCTGCAAAATCTCAAGATCGGCGATCGTCTCGAAGCCAAGCTGAGGGCGGCTCCGGCCTGCTGAATCGCCGAGCTCCCGGCGCCGCCCCGGGCGTGTTGTTCCGAAGACGGCGCCGGGAGGTCGGCTACCGCCGGCTCGATCGCGGCCCGGTTTCCTCGGCCTCAGCCGTGAGCTCGTCCGCGCGGGCCGCCATCTGCCGGCCCAACCTCTCGAGCTCTTCGTCGCCGAGCGTGATCGCGAGCGGGAACATATCTTCCTCCTCCTCGTCCGCGTGGCGCTCGACCAGCTCCCCCAGGACCGTCATCTTGGCGGCGAAGTTCTCATCCTCCGGATCCACGGTTGGCAGCTCCGCGAGCACGAGCTCGACCACGTGATGCTCTTCGAGCGCCTCGAGGACCGTATCCTCCGCCCTCTTGCTCCCGAGTCCCCGTACGGCAGGGTAGAAGATCTCTTCTTCGATCGCGGCGTGGATGGTCAGCTGTTGGACGATCTGGGCCACTAACCTCAGCCGGCCGGACGCATCCTCTGTCGCGTCGAGTGTCCGAAAAAGGCCTTCAACTTCCTGGTGCTGCTCTTTGAGCAGGCTCGTCGCCTTCATGCTGTGAGGTCTCGCTCAGGTTAATCGCGGGAGTTGCCGGGGAGTACGGCGGCCCTTTGAGGTGTTTCCATGACGACTCCGCGGACCGCTGGCACGGGCGGCTGCCAGCTCTTGAAAACGGAAAACCCAAGAATCAGGAGGCTCAGGCTGACGGTGTACGCAATGAAGTTCTTCGTCTGGTCGGACATGACGCTTCTCCCTTCAGATCGCGGTTCGGAACACTTGAAGGACTCAATACATGCGCTATGCCAATGCCTCGCGAGAGACGCGAGGACTCAATCCCGTGATTCTTCAGCAGTAGGGACGAAGCTGGCCCCGGCGATGACGCGCGCCGGTAAGATTTTTCCCGAGCGCGTCGGAAGCCTTTACCGAGTCCGAGGATCGATTGGCTCTCACCGTACGGCTATCCCTGCGCTTTTTCGAAGGTTACCGGGCGGGTGGGGCTGGCAGAGATGATGCATTTCTCTGACGTATGCTGCGCACGCTCAAGGACCTGAAACAGTTCACGATTAGCGCCGCTGACGGAATCCTGGGAAACGTGCGTGACGGGTACTTCCACGAACGGAACTGGACGGTGCCCTACGTGGTGGCCCAGTCTCCGGAGGTTCCCGCTCGGCAGATACTCGTCGACTCGGCGAGCCTCGAGATCTCGGCGTCGCACCCGATTCTGCATCGGGTCGAGCGGGGGGTCGAGCCGAAAGAGATCGCGGATGATGCCGGCGTGGACGAGAGCGGAGACTCGCACCTCCGCGCGCTATCCACGCTGATAGGCTACACCGTCGAATCCGAAGAGGGTGAGATCGGCCACGTGGACGATCTGCTCATCGACGACCGGACCTGGACCATCCGCTACCTGGTCGTCAACGCCGAGAAGTGGTGCCCGGACAAGCACGTCTGGGTCTCACCGGAGTGGGTCATCCCGGCCACGCGGGACGGCTCGAACACGCTCTTCAGCTTCGTGATAGGACTGCACGACGATCCCGCGGCGTCTCCGCCGCGCCGCACGACGGCGCGTGACTTCGGCCGGGTCGATCCGCTCTCCGACTCGACCCGGCCGGCCCGCTTCGCTGCCGCGCCTACTCCGAGTCGGTCATCAGCGTGACGGTCACCCGGCGCTTCTTCTCGTCGGGAGTGCCGCGGTCGTCGAGCGGGCCCATGCCGATAGCCTGCACGCGTGAGAGCTGCACGCCCTTGTCCGCGAGGAAGCGGCGGACGGCCTCGACGCGGCGCTGGGCGAGCGCGTAGTTATAGCCCTTCGTGCCCTTCGGGTCGGTGAAGCCGCCGAGCTTGACCACGAGCGTCGGGCTCGCCTCCAGCTCCTTGACCACGCCGAGGAGCACGGTCTGCGGCGCCGTCGGAGAGCTCGGCCTGGTCGAAGCCGAAGTACACCTCGACCGTGTCCACGGCCTTCTGGTTGTAGCGGTTCGACCAGAGGCGCGTGAGGCGGCTGTCCACGGTGCCGGCCTTCGCCATCGCGCCGTCGGCCTTCGCCATGGCGCCGTCGGCGCGCTCGCCGGCGCCGCGCGCGAGCTGGGTGGTCTCGCCGAGACTCGCCTCGGTCGCCTTGATCTGATTGCCGAGCCCGTCCATGCGCTCGCCGATCTCGACTTCCTTCTTGCCCATGAGATCGCGGACCCAGTCGCGAGTCGCGCAGCCCGAGACGACCATGAGCACGGCAGGGAGCAGCACGGCCGATCCTTGTCATGTGCAGCATTCTGTTCTCCTTCTCCAGGGTTTAGGGGCGAATCGAGGTCGCCAAGTCGGGTTGCAACATGTACGCCAGCGCGGGAACTTAGCCTTACGCCGTCGAGAGACCTGATAGCAGTCGAGTTTCACCCAAGCAGGGCGTTATCGCGTAATCTTTACGATCAAAACTGTGTAAATGTTACTCGACGTCCGAGGTTGTTTCACGCTGTTCCAGGGCGCACTTGACTGCCATTCGGCCTTGGCACAGCCTATGTAAGCGGTTCGACTGCACTCCGGGCGGGTCGCCATACCATTGGAGGCGAAAACGATCCGCATGAGCCTCAAGATACTGGTAGTCGATGACGAGACCGCCGCGCGGAAGGGGCTCGTGTCCCTCCTCTCCGGCTGGGGCTACGCCGTCGAGGAGGCCGCCGACGGGCAGGAAGCCCTCGAAAAGGCCGTCGCGGGCCTGCCGTCCGTGGTCATCACCGACCTCGTCATGCCCCGCCTCGACGGCCACGCTCTCCTCAAGGCGCTGCGCGAGGAAGCTCCCTTCGCCGCCGTTATCCTTCTGACCGGGCAGGGCAGCATCGAGACCGCCGTGGCGCGCCATGAAGGACGGCGCCTACGACTACCTGACCAAGCCCGTGGACGTGGCGCGCCTCAAGCTGCTCATCCCCAAGGCCGCCTCGAGCAGCGAGGCCCTGCGCGAGGTCGCGCTCCTGCGCCGCCAGCTCAGCCAGGTCATGGGCATGGGGCAGCTGGTGGGCACGGGGCCCTCGATGCAGGAGCTCTACCGGATGATCGAGATGGCGGCGCCCACGCCGGCGCCGGTCCTCATCACGGGGGAGAGCGGCACCGGCAAGGAGCTGGTGGCGCGGACCATCCACGAGCTCTCGCCGCGCGCGCGCGCGCCCGTTCGTCGCCGTCAACTGCGCGGCCATTCCCGAGACGCTCCTCGAGAGCGAGATCTTCGGCCACGAGAAGGGCGCGTTCACCGGCGCGCTCGAGCGCCGGGCCGGCTGCTTCGAGCTCGCGCACCAGGGCACGCTCTTCCTCGACGAGATCGCGGAGATGAACCCCGCGATGCAGGCCAAGTTCCTTCGCGTCCTCGAGACGAGCTCGGTCAGGCGCCTCGGCGGCCGGGCCGAGGTCAAGATGGACGTGCGCGTGCTGGCGGCCACGAACAAGGACCCGCAGAAAGCCCTCGGCGATGGGACGTTCCGTGAAGACCTCTACTACCGCCTGAACGTCGTCAGCCTGGCGCTGCCCGCCGCTTCGCGATCGCCGCGAAGATATTCCGCTCCTCATCCAGGCATTCATCGAGGAGTTCAACGCCAAGTACGACAAGCGCATCGGCGGCGTCGACGAAGCGGCGCAGGCGGCGCTCGAGATGGCGCCGTGGCCCGGCAACGTGCGCGAGCTCAGGAACACCCTCGAGCGGGCGGTCATCGTCTGCGGCGACCAGCGCGCTCGAGCTCAAGCACCTGTCCGATCTCTCCGGGAGCGCCGGGCCGCGCGCGGCGCTCCAGGCCGCTGAGAGCGCCTCCCAGCTCGCTGGCGGTTCCTCGACGGCGTCTGCGGACGACCTCGCGGTGCCCATAGGGACGACCCTGGACGAGGTGGAAAAGCAGCTCATCCTGCGCACGCTCGCCGCTCAGGACAACAACAAGACGCGGACCGCCCAGGTCCTGGGCATCAGCCTCAAGACGCTGCACAACAAGCTCAAGGCGTACGGCGGCGCGTGAGGCTCCGGCTGGGGATCCGCTTCAAGGAAGCGGTCGCGGTCAGCCTGGTCGCGCTGACCCTGGTGGCGGTGACGACGGCCGTGCACCTCGCCCAGCTCACCCGCGTGATCGTGGAGGAGGCGGGCCGCCAGGTCCAGCTCGTGGCGCGGCAGATCTACGCCCAGAGCAGCCGCTCGATCCTGCGCGGGTCGCGGCGGGACCCGGCGGAGCTGCTGCGCCGCGACGGCGAGCTCCGCGGCTTCCTCGACGCCAGCGTCGGGCTATTCGCCGCACCTGCTGTACGTGCTTGATCGCCGACCGCGCCGGGCAGGGTCATCGTGCACACGGAGCGGCCCCGGGAGGGGACGCGTGGCGCCGGACCATCCAAGCCTCGACGCGCTCCTGAAGGAGAACGCCGTCTCGCGCTTCCTCACCCTCTATCGCGCCGGGCAGACGTACGAGGTCGTGCTGCCGATGAACCTGAACGGCGAGCCCTTCGGGAGCATTCGCCTCGGGCTCAGCACGACCCTGCTCAGGCGCGAGCTCAACTCGGCGCTGCGCCAGAGCCTGACGCTGGCCGCGCTGGCCCTGCCGCTGGCCTGGCTCGTGGCCTGGGCCCTCGCGCGGCTCATGCTCAAGCCCCTGCGCTCGCTGACGCGCGAGGTCGGGCGGCTCGCCCGCGGCGAGTTCGAGATCGCGCCGTCCAGGGTGGCGCACGACGAGTTCCAGGAGCTGTCGGGGGAGCTCCAGCGGCTGGGGCAGCAGCTCGAGGCGGATCGCGTCGCCATGCTCTCCGAGCGCGCCCACGTGACCGTCCAGTCTCTCGTGAGCTACTCCCAGCGGCTGGCGGCGCTCGGCCGCCTGACCTCCGGCGTGGCCCACGAGGTCAAGAACCCGCTCAACGCGATGATGATCCATCTCGAGCTTCATCAAGGAGCGGCTGGACGCGCCTCCACAGGAGGTGCAGCAGAGCCTGGAGGTGATCGGCGGCGAGATCCGGCGTCTCGACCGCGTCGTGCAGGGTTTCCTGCGCTTCATGCGGCCGCACGAGCTGGAGCTCAAGACCGTCGAGGTCGCGACGCTCGTCCAGAGCGCCGTCGTGCTCGTCGAGGCCGAGTGGCAAAGCCAGGGAATCCGCTTTGCCGTCGAGGTGCCGCCCGGGTTGCCCGCGATCGAGGCCGACGAAGAGCTTCTCCGGCAGGCCTTGCTCAATCTCATCCAGAACGCCTGCCAGGCCATGCCGCGAGGCGGTTTCGTCACGGTCGGCGCCCGGGTCGACGGTCACGCGCTCTGTCTCGAGGTGACGGACGAGGGCGTGGGTATCGCGCCCGAAGAAGTCGAGCGCATTTTCACGCTGTACTACACGACCAGGTCCGACGGGACCGGCATCGGGCTCTCGGTCGTCTACCGCATCGTGCAGATGCACGACGGCTCCATCGACGTGCGGAGCGAGCTCGGGCGCGGCACGACCATGACGGTCAGGCTGCCGTTGAGAGGAGCCGCGTGAGACTCGCGCTGCTCGCTCGTCGCGGCGTGCGTGGGCCTTACCGGCTGCGCGACGATCAAGAGCTGGTTCGCGCCGCTGCCGGCCCGGGCCGAGCAGCCGGAGGAGCCCGCGCGGAGGGCCTCGCCGCCCCGCCCCGCGTCGAGTCCAGGACCGTCGAGCCCGCCCGCGCCGAGCGCGCCGCGGGCGGCGCCGCCCGTTCTCGG
This sequence comes from uncultured Chloroflexia bacterium, assembly GCA_963746865.1. Taxonomy (GTDB): domain Bacteria; phylum Chloroflexota; class Limnocylindria; order Limnocylindrales; family CSP1-4; genus SPCO01. The sequence goes on along the minus strand of CAVVDB010000003.1, from coordinate 85,346 downwards.
GCCGCCCCGTCCCAGCCGCCCGCGCCTTCGCCGCCGCCGGCCCCCGCCGACGCGCCGCCACCTGTGCTCTCGCCCGTGCTGAGCGCCGTGGATGAGCAGAAGCTCCGCGCCGATGCCCAGCGGCGCATCGACGGCGCCGCAGCAGCGACTGCGTCAGATCGATCCGGCGAAGCTCGCCTCCTCTCAGCAGGACAGCCTGCAGACCGTCCAGAGCTTCCTCGACAAGGCCCGCGAGGCGCTCCAGGCGCAGGACGTCCAGCGCGCGTTCACCCTCGCCGACAAGGCCTATCCTCCTGGCGGACGAGCTGGCCAACGCCCGCGCTGACCGTGGCGCCTCCCGGCGCCATGTAAACCTTTCCGCGCACCCGGTAATTCTTACCTCTCGCTCCCCATACCCCGCGTCGGCGAAGACCTCTAAGTCCGCGTCGTGCCGCGATTAAGGCGCCGCCGCGGAATGCGCGGGCGGTGGCACGGGCCTTGCGCCCTGGATTGCCGCATGCGAAGCGAATCTGGTCGAAGACGCCAAGGTGCTTACGGATTGGATCGGGGAATGGCTCAGCGGCGGCCGCAGTCTCCTGCTTCATGACCGACTACGACGGTACGCTGACGCCGCACGTGGCGAACCCGGACGAAGCCCGGCTCGCGCCGCGCGTCCAGCGACACCTCTCCGTGCTGGCCCGGGCGCCGCAGGTCCGCCTGGCCGTCGTCTCCGGGCGGGATCTCGGAGATGTGACCGCGCGCGTCGATGTCGCCGGCGCGGTGTACGCGGGCTGCCATGGCCTTCAGGTCGACGGGCCCGGCATCGTGTTCAGCCATCCGGAGGCGGTCGCGCAGCAGCCGATGGTGCAGGCGCTCGGCGGGGCGCTCGCGCGTGCGGCTCGCGGGGATCGACGGCGTGCGGGTCGAGCCCAAGCGTCTCGGCATCACCGTCCACTACCGAGACGTGCCGGACGAGGCGCGGCGCCTGGTCGAGGTCGAGCTGGAGCAGGCCCTCGAGCAGCGAGGGCGGACGGCTCAAGATCTTCCACGGCACCAAGGCCATCGAGATCCTGCCCCAGGTAGGGTGGAGCAAGGGGCACTGCGCGAAGCAGATTCGGCGACTGGGCGCTCCAGACACTTCCGAAGCCGATGCTCTCCGTCTACATGGGCGACGACTGGACCGACGAGCTGGCGTTCGAGGCGCTCGTGGGGGAGGCCATCACCGTGCGCGTGGGCTCCGCGGACACGGTCTCCCGCGCCACCTACCGGCTCGACGACGTAGACGCCGTTCACGAGCTGCTCGAGCGCCTGGCGACCGTGGCCGGGAGCCAGCCCGCGCCATGAGCATCGCGACGCGTCTCGTTGGAGCCATCTGGCTCGCGGCGCTCGTCGTGACGGGCGGCTTCACGTATCTTCAAGCGTCCGAGGAGCGGCGGCGCCTGTTCGACGACATGGAACGCCGAGCCGCGGTGCTGGGCGAGGGCTTGAAGGAGGCCGCGGAGCCGGCGCTCGCCAGGGGAGCCCGGCCCGCGCTTCGAACGGCTCGCCGTCGAAGTTCGGCCGGCGAGGGCCAGGGTGTGGCCTTCCTCGACCGCGCCGGGACGCGTCCTGGCCGCGACGCCCGACATCGGCCCCATGGTCCCGCAGGCATTGCCCGAGGTGGTGGCGGCGCTCAACAGCGTGGCGACTCGTCGCGGGCTCACGCTCGTGGACGGCCACTCGTTCTACGTCTATGCGAGCCCGGTGCTGCGCGACGAGCGCCCCATGGGCGTGGTCCTCGTCGCGCTCGACGCACGGCCTCTGGTCGAGGCCCAGTGGCGGATCTGGCAGCACAACGGCCTCCGCTTCCTCGTGCTCGTGGTCGTCCTTTCGGTGATCGCGCTCCTGATTGTTCGCATGAGCGTGATCCAGCCGCTGGCGAGCATGGCCCGCTGGACCAAGGCCCTCCGCCGTGGCGCTCCCGCCAGCCCGCTCGAGCTCTCGGATCCCAAGCTCTTCGGCCCCATGGCCCGCGAGGTCTCTGTCCTCGCGAAGAGCCTGCACCAGGCGCGCGCGGCCGCGGAAGAAGAGGCGGCGCTGCGGCTGGCGGGCGAGACGCTGTGGACCGAGGAGCGGCTCAAGCAGTTCGTCAAGCTGCGGCTGGGCGGCTCCCCGCTTTTCGTCGTCTCGAACCGCGAGCCCTTGAGCCATGTCTGGAAGGACGGCCGGATCGAGACGCAGCGCCCGGCCTCCGGGCTCGTGACGGCCATGGAGCCCGTGATGCGCGCCTGCGGCGGCGTCTGGGTGGCGCAGGGCAGCGGCGACGCGGACCGCGAAACGGCGGACGAGACCGGGCCGGCTCGGGCTGCCGCCGGACGATCCTCGCTACTCGCTGCGCCGGGTCTGGCTCACCAAGGAGGAGGAGGCGGGCTACTACTACGGCTTCGCCAACGAGGGGCTGTGGCCTCTCTGCCACCTCGTGCACACCCGCCCGCAGTTCCGTCCCGAGGACTGGGCGCACTACACGGCGGTCAACGAGAAGTTCGCCGCGGCCATCCTCGAGGAGGTGGCGGACGTGGAGGCGCCGCTCATTCTCATCCAGGACTACCATTTCGCGCTCCTGCCGGCGCTCATCAAGCGCGAGCGTCCGGATGCCCGCGTCGCGATCTTCTGGCACATTCCGTGGCCCAATGCCGAGGCCTTCGGCATCTGCCCGTGGCAGCACGAGCTGCTGCTGGGCATGCTCGGCGCCGACCTCGTGGGCTTCCACACGCAGTACTACTGCAACAACTTCCTCGAAACCGTCGAGCGGACCATCGAGGCGCGCGTCGAGTGGGAGCAGTTCGCCGTCACCCGCGGGCAGCGGACGACGCTCGTCAAGCCGTTTCCGATCAGCGTGGCGCCCAACTTCGTCGCCAACCCGCCGGACGGCCTCCCGCGACGGACCTCCTGCGCGAGCTCGGCATCTCCTGCGAGTTCCTGGGGGTCGGCGTCGAGCGGCTCGACTACACCAAGGGCCTGCCCGAGCGCATCCGGGCCATCGGGCGATTCCTCGAGCGCTCCCCCGAGTACCAGGAGCGCCTCGTCTTCGTCCAGCTGGCGGCGCCGAGCCGCTCGAGCATCGCGCGCTACCAGGAGATCGACGCCGAGGTGGACGCCGCCGTGCGCGACGTCAACACGCGCTTCGCCACGCGGAAATGGCGGCCGGTGCTCTACCTCAAGCGGCACCACGACCACCGGGAGATCTGGCCCTTCTACCGCCACGCCGACTTCTGCATGGTCACCTCGCTCCACGACGGCATGAACCTGGTCGCCAAGGAGTTCGTCTCGGTCCGCGAGGACGGGGCGGCGCGCTCATCCTGAGCCAGTTCACGGGGGCGTCGTCGGAGCTCCGCGACGCGCTGCTCGTCAATCCCTACGACCTCGACGGCGTGGCCGACGCCATCCGCCGCGCCGTCGAGATGCCGGGCGAGGAGCAGCGCGCCCGCATGGGCCGGATGCGCCAGACGGTGCGGGAGCACAACATCTACCGCTGGGCCGGCCTGCTTCTTGGGGAGCTGTCCCGCATCCCGGAGGAGCCCGCGGGGACGGTGGCGGCCTCGACACCTGCGATGGCCGGCCCTGCCATCTCAGGCCCCGCAGTCGTAAGCCCCGCAGTCGGGAGGAGGAGGAGCGATGAACACGCTGCGTGACATCATGCGATCAGGCTTTCTCTTCACGGTGCAGAAGAAGGCCATGGTGTCGGAGGCAGTCCAGCTCATGGCCGACCACAACGTCGGGATCGTGATCGTGCTGGACGGGAGCCGGCTTGCGGGTGTCTTCTCCGAGCGCGACGTGGTCCGGCGCGTGCTCTATCAGGGCCTGGACCCGGCCCAGACGCCCCTCGGGGAAGTCATGACCGGGTTCGTGATCACAGCCGACGCGGAGATGGACTACGAGTCCGCCATGCGCGCGATGGACGAGGCCGGCATTCGCCACCTGCTGGTGACGAGCGGCTCCAGGATGCTGTCCATGATCTCGGTTCGGGACCTCATGCGCGCGGCCCTTCACGACAGGGACGAAGAGGTCCAGCACCTGCGCGAGTACCTCTACCAGGTTCCGGCCGACGCCTCCAAGCCGCAGGCGGCCTCCGTCTAGCCACCGCTTCCCCGTACTGGGCGAAGCAAATCGGCCGCCCAGTGCGGGGCCTAGCGGCTCAGGTGGGCCAGTAACGACAGATAGTCGCGCAGGTGACGGGTAATCAGGAAGTTCTCCCGGACGTGCTCTCGCCCCGCCTCGCCCATCCGCCGCATGAGCTGAGGGTTGCTCAGGAGGTAGCGGATCCGGAACGCGCAGCCCTCGACGGAGCTGACCGTGTACCCAGTGACGCCGTAGATGATCTGGACGGTGATGCCGCCCGTCGCCCCGCCGATCACCGGCTTGCCCTTCCACATGGCCTCGGCCACCGTCAGGCCGAACCCCTCGCGCGTGGACTTCTGGATCACGATCGTCGCCGCGCGCTGCAGCGCGTTGATCGCGAGATGGGCATTGGACGGCAGGTCGAGCAGGTAGATGTCGGGATCGCGCCCGGCCGCCTCGCGCACGTCGTTGAGCACCGCGGCGCCTTCCGGGTCGTCGAGCGCCCCGCCCCCCGCCAGGACGAGGCGCACGTCGTGGTAGCCCTTCACAAGCTTGTAGGCGTTGATCACGCCGATCGGATCCTTGAAGCGATCGAAGCGCGATACCTGGAGCAGGATGGGCTTGTCGTCGGGGACGCCGAGCCGGTCGAGGGTCTTCTTGACCTCCTTCGCGCTCATCCGCCGGTTCTTGTCCGCCAGGGGGTCGATCGACGGATAGGCGAGGAACTGGGGAATCGGCAGCTGCTGGGCGAAGGCGGGCAGCGAAAAGACGGCCGCGTCATAGCGGACCACGAAGCGGCGCAGGAAGGTCCACACGCGCCGCTGGGGGGTGGAGAGGTCGATGTGGCAGCGCCACACCCACTTCCCCTCCGACGGCCGCGCGTCGATCATGGCCGCCGGCTGGGGGTCGTGGATCAGCACGAGGTCGCCGGCCGGGCGGAGGCGTTCCGCGTTGACCCGATTGACTTCGAGGTAGTGCTCGAGCATCGCCTCGGTGAACACCTGCTCCGTGCCCTGCAGCGCGTTGTGAAATGCCTTGGTCGTGGCGTAGAAGTCGGAGTCGCCCTCGATGACGCTCCACTCGGCCTTGATGCCGAGGTCGCGCATGATGGGCACGAGCCGGTTCAGGATCTCGGCCACGCCGCCGCCCTCGCGGGTGGAATTGACGTGGAGGAACCGCCGCCCCTGCACCCGTTCCGCCAGCTGGAGCAGGAAGTCCACGGTGCCCTTGGGGGCGATCTCCCTGTACGGCTCGATCGAGTTGAGCTCTCTAGCACTCATGTCCGTTGCCCTTTCCTAGCTCGGCGTCGATGAGGTGCAGAGACTCGAGCCGGATCTGCTCCAGCCCGCCCATGTAGGGGTTGATGCGGCCGATGGCGCCGGCCAGAGCGTCAAGGCCCAGGTCCTGGCCTATCCAGTGGGCGAAGTCGCCTCCGGCCACCTCGCCCCTTACACGCGCGTGCAGTGTGTGCAGATACACCGAGGAGAGGTCGGCTTCGGCCAGGCAGCGGCGGAACTCCGAGAGCGTGCGCGCCTCGAGTCCGGTGGGCACCTCGAGGACGTGGGACTGAACGAAGAAGAAGGGATCCCCGAAGACGCATCGCGGAACCGGCTGAAGCGGCGCGATGTGGCTTTCCACGACGGACACGAGCTCTTCGCGGAGCTCGTCGACGGTCGCGAAGCGGTACGGATCGACCACGGCCAGGCGCTCCGCCAGCCCCTTGTCGCCGACCTGGGTTGCCGCCCAGTTGGCGAAATCGTTGGGATAGCCGCCGGCGATGCGCGGGTGACGAAGGAAGATGCTGTGTGTGTGGTAGTAGATGGAGCCGGCCGGGACCTGCTCGAGCCCCTCCATCAACTCTCGCTCGTCCCGGGCCCGGCGGCCCAGGATCTCGCGCAGCTCGAGGCAACCCACGAAGATGAACGGCCTGGTCTCACGCATGGCGCACCCCCCCAAGGACTGAAGACGCAAAGGCCGAAGGCCCAATCAGTCTAACTTGCAAACTTCGGGCCCGGATCCGCCGAAACCAAAAGCCTCGAAGTTCGCCGAGTTGGACCCCCACCTGGACGGCCGTCGGAGGTCGGAAGAGAAGGACGTACCTTCGACTCGGGTAACGCTTACCACCCGGTAATTCGGACCCGCCGGGGATTGAGACCAGAGCCCCCCCGACTCCGGACGTAAAACCCCGAATTCCTGTCTCTTTCCTCGGGGGGCACCGTGTCGAGGCCCGCTGGCATCGCCGTTGCTCTACACGGGGTCGGGACAACTCAAATGGCGAACATGACGGCCAGAGCGGTGAGAGCCAAAGGGAGTGCATCGATGTTCGAAATGAACTTTCGGTTCTTGGCGTTCGTAGCGATTGCGGCCGTCGTGGCTTCTTTCGGAGCCGCTCCCGTGCTGGCGCAGACGATGGTAACGGATGCGCAGCCTGTGTCGACCGCCGGGCGGGCCGGCCCACTCAACGTCGTTTCGTCGTCTGTCTCGCGGGTGCTGACGATGGCCCGGGCGGCACAGCCGTCCGACGCGGCGGAGAGCGGAAAGCGGCGGGCGGAGATCCGCCAGGCCGCGGAGGAGCTCTTCGACTTCGACGAGATGTCACGCCGGCTGCTGGGGCAGCGCTGGCTGGACGCCTCTCCGCAGCAGCAGCACGACTTCACGGTGCTCCTCGCCGACCTCCTCCAGAGCGTCTACTTGAACACTCTCGGGAACTTCACTCTCGCGAAGATCACGTTCCAGGGCGAGACCATCTCCGGCTCGTACGCGCAGGTGCGCTCCAGGATGGCGACGGGCAACGGAGAGATCGCGATCGAATACCGCATGCTCGAGCGCGACGGGCAGTGGGCCGTCTACGACGTCGCGGTCGACGGCGTGAGCCTCGTCTCGAACTATCGCAGCCAGTTCAACTCGATCCTGAAGCGGATCACGTTCGCCCAGCTTCTGGAGCACCTGCGGCACAGGGAAGCGTCCGCAGCATCTCGGCCGGATTATCAGGGCCGGTGAGGAGTCGGGGCCGGTCTTAGCCGGTCCAAAAGGAGGACAGCCATGTCAGCATGGAATCCTTGGAAGATGACGTCGATCGCAATGGCGCTGGTCATCGCGACGGCGCTTGCGACCGGGCTCGTGGTCGCCAACTGGAAGAGTGACCGCGTCGAGCCCGCGGCCCAAGCCGGCTCCCAGCACGCCACCCAGGCGACGGCTCCGCGCGCACCGGCGCAGAAGGTCGTGGCGGCAGGGCCGAGTGCGGCAGATACGGAAGCCTGCAACCTTCAGGCTAAGAACGCCGTGGGCAACCGAACCATCGAGGTGGTCAAGGACGCCGCGATCGGCGGCGCCATAGGCGCGGGCACGGGCGCGGCGGGTGGCGCCATCGCCGGCGGAGGCAAGGGCGCGGGCCAGGGCGCGGGGATCGGCGGAGTGGTCGGCATCGCGGCGGGCACCCTCTACGGGCTCAACGCGACCAAGTCCAACGACGCGCGCTACGTGGAGGCCTACAGGGCCTGCATGCGGAACCGCGGCTTCACCGGCTAGTAGCCGCGGCAAGCAGGCGGCGGCGTCACATCCTTCGCGAGCATTGGGCGCGAGGAATGGGCGCCGCCGTCACGTCTGCGGCCGCAGCAGGTAGTTGCGGCGCAAGTCGCTCAGAGCTGGCCGGAGTCGCCCCAGTTTTCGAGGAGCTTCAGGTAGGCGGGGTCGTCGTAGCGGTCGAGGCGAAAGGCGGGCGCGTAGCGGGGCAGGGGGCGCTCGGCGATGTAGTCTGCGAGCAGATCCGCCGCGCCGTTGGACGCCATCATCCCGTAGCCTGAGAGCGCGCCGATGACGTATGCGCCCTCGACGGGCAGGGGGCCCGCGAGAAAGCGGTTCTCCCGTGTCTTGGTGTAGTAGCCGCCGTCCACGAAGCAGCGCGGCATGCGCTCCAGGTACGGCGCCATCGCGGGGATCATGCGCGCCAGGCCCCGCAGCACCACTTCCTGGTGAGCGGGATCGAACGCCGGCGGAAAGGCGGGCTCGACCGGCTCGACGTCATAGGTCCAGACGCCGAGGACGGACGTGCTCTCGCCCGCGCCCTCCGGCCGGCCGTGCGCGCCCGGAGGCAGCTCGTCGACGAGGCGCCGGTGCTTCGCGGAGATCGCGCCAGGTCGGCGCGCTCCTCGTCGGACCAGTCGATCGTCATCGGATCGGCCCAGAGGGTCATCGGCGCGCCGCGGGGCATGGCGCCGAGCGTGTCGTTGAAGGCGATCTTCGCGTGGAGCTCGCAGAAGATCGGCAGGTCGATGCCGAGCAGCCGTCCCGCTGTCCTTCAGGTATGGCCCGGCGGCCACGACGGCGCGCGCCGTCCCGATCGTCTGCGTGCCGGCCGGACCGCGCACCGTCACGCCGCGCACGCGCCCGCCGGCGGTATCGATCCCCTCCACCCGGCCCTCGACGAGCCGGACGCCGTGCGCGCGCGCGCGCTCGAGCAGGTACATGCCGAGCTGCTGGCCGCTGAACCAGCCGCAGCGCCGCGCGTGCAGGAGCGCCACGGTGTCTGCGGCGAGCCACGGATAGTGACGTCTGATCAGCGACGGCTCGGTGATGAGGTCCGTGCCCCTGAGCGTCGAGTCGAAGCCTTCGGCCGCCGCCGGCTGGTAGTCGCTCGCCGCCGTCGCGTGCAGGCGGAGCGGGCCCGCGCCGAGAACGGCCGCTTCCTCCGCCGCCCGCTCGAACTGCGCGACGCGCGCCGGCCTCGGCGGTGGCGAAGAGGTAGCCGCGGCGGTTGAGCCGGAAGACATTGCCGCTCTCGCGGGCCAGCTCCTCGAGGAGATCGATGCTCCGATTCATGAGAGCGACCATGGTCGTCGCCGGGCCCGGGCCACCAGTTCCGGTAGCACTCGGCGGACTTGTCGCTGGTCAGGGTGAGGGGCGGCCGCTCGTCGACGAGCACGACGTCCGCGCACGCCGCGCCGCACCGCCAGGTGATAGGCGGCGGCGACGCCGGCGATGCCCGCGCCGCAGATCACGACCTCCGCGGAGAGTCCCTGCTCATCGTGTCCGACAGCATACCTCAACCGATCTCGACACCTCCTGACGCGTGATAGTCTTGCCGCCTCATGCATGCCGGAACGCCTGCTCCTGGCGTGAGCGTGACCCCGGAGTGCCTCGGCGACCCCGCCGGCCGACCTCGGCAGCCTCGTCCTCCGCCTCTCCGGCTCCTGGCGCATGCAAGACCATCTGCCGTCCGCGGCGGAAGTCGACACGAAGATCGGCGCCCAGTCCTCGGCGCGCCGGCTGGTCTTCGACACGCGCGAAGTCACCGCATGGGACACGGGGCTCCTCGTGTTCGTGCTCAAGGTGATCGAGGCCGGGACCCCGCGGGGCGTCACGGCTGGACCGGGCGGGGCTCCCCGATGGCGTCCGCAAGCTCCTCGACCTGGCGGCGGCGGTGCCCGAGCGCGACACGAAGCGCGGCGTCCTCGCCCAGACGCTCCTCGCGCGCATCGGCAGCGCGGCTATCCGCCGCCGCCGCGGGCGCCCGCGAACATGGTCACCTTCGTCGGCGAGGCGTCGCTGGCGCTCGCGCGCGCCGTCGTCGGCCGCGCGCGCTACCGGCGCGTCGACCTCATGCTCAACATCCAGGAGGCCGGCGTCAACGCCCTCGGCATCGTCTCCCTCATCAGCTTCCTGATCGGCCTCATCCTGGCCTTCGTGGGCGCCATCCAGCTGCGGCAGTTCGGCGCCCAGATCTACATCGCCGACCTGGTGGCGCATCGGCATGGCCCGGGAGATGGGCGCCATGATGACGGCCATCATCATGGCCGGCCGCACGGGGGCGGCCTTCGCGGCCCAGCTGGGGACGATGCGGGTCAACGAGGAGATCGACGCGCTGCACCACCATGGGCATCTCGCCCTTCGAGTTTCTCGTCCTGCCGCGGATGCTCGGCCTCATCCTGATGATGCCGCTCCTGACGATCTACGCCGACCTGGTCGGCATCGCTCGGGCGGCGCCGTGGTCGGTGTCGGCATGCTCAAGGTCGGCCTCATCCCGTACTGGAACCACACGTGGGAGGCCGGCGACGCTCGTCCGATTTCGCCGCGGGCATGATCAAGAGCGTCGTCTTCGGCGTGCTCATCGCCATCGCCGGCTGCCTGCGCGGCATGCAGTGCGGGCGCAGCTCGGCCGCGGTGGGGCTGGCCGCCACCTCCGCGGTCGTGACCGGGCATCGTCTTCGTCATCGTCTCCGACGCCATCCTGACGGTGATCTACGATGCCCTTGGATTCTGAGACAAGCGCGCGAGCCGCCCCGCATCCGCGTGCGTGGACCTGACCATGGCCTACGGCGACTTCGTCATCCAGCGCGACCTGACCTTCGACGTGGCCCGCGGCGAGATCTTCGTCATCATGGGCGGCAGCGGCTGCGGCAAGAGCACGCTCCTGCGGCACATCATCGGGCTGCATACGGCCCGACGAAGGGTGACGTATTCTTCGACGGCGAGAGCTTTCTGGGGCGCGGACGACGAGCAGCGCCAGCTGATGATACGCCGCTTCGGCGTCCTCTACCAGAGCGGGGCGCTCTGGAGCTCCATGACGCTCGCCGAGAACATCGGGCTGCCGCTCGGAGAGTTCACAGACCTGAGCCCGGCCAGATCCGCGAGGTCGCCTCGCTCAAGCTCTCGCTGGTGGGGCTCGGCGGCTTCGAGGAGTTCTATCCGTCCGAGATCAGCGGCGGCATGCAGAAGCGCGCCGGTCTCGCCCGGGCCATGGCGCTCGATCCCGACATCCTGTTTCTCGACGAGCCCTCGGCCGGGCTCGACCCGGTCAGCTCCCGGCTGCTCGATGATCTGATCCTCGAGCTTCGCGAGAGCCTCAAGCTGCACCGTGGTCGCCGTGACGCACGAGCTGGCGAGCATCTTCGCGATCGCCGACAACTCGGTCTACCTGGACGCCGAGACCCGGACCATGCTCGCCCAGGGCAACCCGCGCACCCTGCTGGCGGAGTCGAAGGATCCCAAGATCCATGCGTTCCTGACGCGCGGCGGGCAGGAGGCCGGCGCCGTGCCGGCCGGCGCGCCCGCGCCGCGGGCAGTGGGAGGCACGTCATGAGCAAGCGCGCGAACCCGACCGCCATCGGCGCCTTCGTGGTGTCCGCCGTGGCGCTCGCTGTGGTGGGCGTCGTCACCCTCGGCGGGCTGCAGATCTTCAAGAAGGAGCTGCCCTTCGTCATGTTCTTCGACGGCGACCTCGGCGGGCTCGACATCGGCGCCCCTGTCGAGATCCGGGGTGTCAAGATCGGAACGGTCACGAAGATCCGGCTCTTCGCGAACAGCAGCAACATCGGGGTCTACGTCAACATCGACCCCGCGCTCCTGCCCAGGGGCGGCGCGGTCAGGCAGGGCGCCGCCGAAGCCGTCGACGAGATGATCAAGAAGGGGCTGAGAGCCCAGCTCAAAACGCAGAGCCTCTTGACCGGCCAGCTTCTGATCTACCTGGACCTGTTCCCGGACACCAAGACCAAGCTGGTCGGTCTCGACCCCGACGTGCGGGAGATCCCGACCGTCCCGACCACGCTCGCGCGGCTACAGGCGCAGATCGAGGCGATCTTCAACAAGCTCGACAAGGTCAAGTTCGACGACATGATCCATGACGTGAGCCTGACGCTCAAGGGCGCCAAAGATCTCATGGCCTCTCCCGAGCTCCGGGCCGCCGTCGTCTCGGCGAACACCGCGCTCAAGCAGGCCGACACCGCGCTCAAGCAGGCCGACACGACACTCAAACGACTCGACGCGCAGCTCGACGCCCTCGGCCCGAAGACCGAAGCCGCGCTCGACGAGACGCGCCAGCTCCTGGCCGACACGAGAAAGGTCCTGGTGAACGTCGACGCGCAGATCGCCCCGCTCGCGGACAGCATCAAGAACGCGGGCGACGCCGCCACGGGCACGCTCCGTACCGTGGACCGCGCGGTGGACGGTGACTCCCGCCTGGGCTACGAGGCGCTCCGCACGCTCCGCGACGTTGCGGACGCCGCGCGGTCGCTGAAAGCGCTGGCCGACTACCTCGAGCGGCACCCGGATGCGCTTCTCCGCGGCAAGGGAGGCCCAGACACCAAATGATCACCCCGGCCCGCCGGCTCCAATTCGCGCTCGTCGTCACGGCCATGTTCGGCGCCGGCTGCCTCGGCGGCGGCAATGCCCCAACCCGCCTCTACGTGTTGACGCCTGTCGAGACGCCGGCTCTGCCGGCATCCGGAGCGGCCCTGTCAGTCGGCGCCCTGTCCGTCGGAATTGGGCCCGTGCACGTGGCGGGTTATCTCGACCGGCCGCAGATCGTGACCCGGCCCGACGCCGACAGGATCGACGTGGGCGACTTCGACCAGTGGGGAGAGCCCCTGCGCGACGGAATCTCCCGCGTGCTCGCCGAAGACCTGGCCCGCCAGATGCCGTCAGCACGCGTCGCTGTTTTTCCGCTGCGGGGCCTGGAGAGCTTCCGCTACCGGGCGGTCGTACAGGTGCTGCGCTTGGACGGCCCGGCGGGCGGTGACGTGGTCCTCGAGGCGCGCTGGTACGTCGTCGACACCGCGGGCAAGGAACTCGCGCTCAAGACCACGCGCCTCGCCGAGCCGACAGGCGCCGCCGGGTACGGCGCGACGGTGTCGGCGATCAGCCGGGTGCTGGCTGCCCTCAGCCGCGAGATCGCCCAGGTCCTCGCGGCGCTGCCGCAGTAGCCGTGGCGGCGCGCGCTTCCCGGCATGGCGGAGTAGGGTAGGGTCGTGCGGGACGGCGCCCAGGGGTTTCCCCTCGCGGACATTCCGAGGCTCCGCGCCCGCCTCATCCTGCCGCTCTCGCTCGTCGCGGCCGTGGTGGTCTCGGGAACGCTCGGGTACCTCTGGCTCTGGCGCGACGTGGACGGCACGTGGCTCGACGCGCTCTTCATGACGGTGACGACCATCACCACGATCGGGTACGGCGAGGTCAAGCCGCTCGACTCGGCCGCCCGCATCTTTACGATGCTCATCGCGATCGTCGGGGTCGGCAGCCTCTTCTACACCTTCGGCGTGGTCATGGAGTACCTCGTCGCGGTGCGGCTGGCCGACCCCATGGGGAGACGCAAGATGGAGAAGCGCATCGAAACGCTCCACGGACACATCATCCTGGCCGGCCTCGGCCGGGTAGGACGGCAGGCCGCGCAGGAGCTTCACGAGGCGCGCGTGCCCTTCCTCGTAGTGGACCCCGCCGAGGGCACCCTGCGCCATGCCGAGGAGCTCGGCTGGCTCGTGCCAGCAGGGCGACGCCACCGACGACGCGGTGCTCGAGCGGGCCGGCGTCCGGCGCGCGCGCGGGCTCATCGCCACCACGGCCAACGACGCCACGAACATGTACATCGTGCTCTCGGCGCGGGTGCTCAACCCGAAGCTCTACATCGTCTCGCGCGCCGTGGACGAGTCGAGCGTGGCCAAGCTCACCCGCGCCGGCGCCGACCGCGCGATCAGCCCGTACGCCATCGGCGGGCACCGTCTCGCGCACCTGATCCTGAGCCCCACGGTCGTGGACTTCTTCGAGACCGCTCTGCGCCGCGGCGACGAGTCGCTCAACATCGAGGCGGTGGCCGTGGGCGCCGAGAGCGCGGCGGCGGGCCGCTCGCTCGAAGCCCTCGCCGTCCGGCAGGCCACGGGGGCGACGGTGCTGGCCATCATGCGCGACGGCAACCCCGTGGTGAACCCGCCGGGCGACATGACGCTGGCTCGCGGGCGACAGGCTGCTGGCACTCGGCACGCGGGAGCAGCTCGAGCGCCTCGAGCGCGTGCTGGCCGGGCGGAGCTGATTCCATGCGACGCATAGTCATCGCGCTGGCGATCGCCTCCCTGCTCGCGGGCGCCGCGTGGGCGGCGTCGCTCGAGCCGACTCCGGAGCAGACGGCCGGCCCCTTCTACCCGAGCGTGCTGCCCGACGACCGCGACGCGGACCTCCTCGTGGTCACGGGCCGGGCTGCCCGGGCGCAGGGCACCGTGCTTCACCTGGCGGGGCGCGTGACCGACACGAGCGGCGCTCCCGTCGCCGACGCGCTCGTCGAGATCTGGCAGAGCGACGTCTATCGGACGCTACCTGCCTCCCAAGGATGGCGCGCCGGGACAGCGGGACCCGAACTTCCAGGGCTACGGGCAGGCCCGCACCGACGCCGCGGGCGCGTACAAGTTTCGGACGATCAGGCCGGTGCCCTACGAGTCGCGCCCTCCTCACATCCACTTCCAGGTGACGCACGCGCGCTTCCGCGCCCTCGTCACCCAGATGTACGTGGTGGGCGATGCCGGACGCGAGAACCCCGCCTACTTCGGCGGCCAGAAAGTCCGCGACGCGCTCTCGGTGACGCTCCAACCCGCCGCCGGCGCGGAGCCCGGCGCGCTGAGCGCGCGCTTCGACATCGTGCTCGTCCCGGCGCGTTAGTCTACGAGGGCGATCGCGCGGACGGGGGAGCCGTCGCCGCCCTCGAGCTTGAGCGGCAGGGCGATGAAGCGGCAGCGGGGCGCCCGGATCTGGTCGAGGCTGGTCAGGTATTCGATCACGGTGATACCGGCGGGAAAGAAGACGTCGTGCGTGGTGCAGTCGTGCCGCGCCACGGCGCGGCCGGGCTCGAAGATCATGGTGCGAATCGCGTAGTCCGGCGGGTAGTCGTAGCCGACCGCCTTGGCCCCGCGCTTCACCAGCCACTCGCAGGCGCTGCGGCCCGTGAACGGCGCGTCCCGCCAGAAGCGCTCGCTTTCCACCGGGCACTTGAGCGGCCAGTCCGTCCGCAGGAGCGCGATGTCGCCGCGTTCGACGTGGCCGGCGCGCCGCTCGAGGTCCTCCGCCGTGACTTCCCCGTTGTCGCCGAGGTGCGTCAGGTCGACGACCGCCGCCGGGCCCATCCACTGGTCAACGGGCATCTGCGCGATGTCACGATCGCCGGGCAGAAAGTGCACGGGCGCGTCCACGTGGGTGTAGGCGTGGCAGCTCGAGGTGAAGACCGTGGACTGGAAGAGCGCGCCCGACTCGTGCGTCGAGCGGCGCTCGCTCGCAACCGTCCAGCGGAAATGCGGTTTGAGCGGGAAGGAGAGATCCACGATGCGCATGCACGGCATGGTGTCCCGCGGGCGCCGGGCTTGTCAACCGCTCTCCAGCCTTGTCAACCCTTCCCCAGTCTCGTCAACTCGTCCCCAGTCTTGTCAACTCGTCCAAAGTCGGATTACCCTCTCGACCATGACTGACGAACAGCCGCGGCCCCCGGCACCGCCACCGCCCCCACGTCAGGACACGAAAAGCGGGACGCCCGTAGGCATTGGCGGATGGCTGATGTTCGTCGCGGTGGGCCTGTGCATCGCGCCGATACGCATTGGGGCGGAGATCGTCAATGGCCTGCGTCCCCTGGAGCCGGCGACGTGGCACGCCATCACGACCCCGGGCACGCGGGCCTACCATCCGCTCTTCGGCCCGCTGATCGTGGGCGAGCTGGTGGTCAACGCGGCGCTGCTCATCTGGGCGGGTGTCCTCCTCTACCTGTTCTTCGGGAAGCGGCGGTCATTCCCTACCATGATGATCACGTTCCTGGCCGCGCGCGTCCTCTTCCAGGCCGCCGACCTCGGCGTGGCGCTCATGATTCCGGTCACCGCGGCCCGCATCGGAGGAGCAGTCTACGGAGCGCTCGTCGCGGGTATCCTCGTGGCCGTGATTTGGGGACGCTACTTTGTTGTGTCGAAGAGGGTCGAAGCGACCTTTATTCGCTAGCAGGGCGCCGATAAGGGCCCATCTGCTTCGTTGGCGCCCTCGACTGCGGGCTCAACGTACAGAGAGTACGCCTCGCCCGCAGCCTTCGGGCGCCGCCTCGCATCTGGACCCTTCTCGACACCCTGCGGCGTCGGCCTTTACGTAGGCCGCCGGCCGATCCGATGTCAAGAAATACCAAGAGCCCGGTTGCATTCTCCTGCCCGCGCGCCCGACAATGGCGCTCCATGCCACGACCGCGCGGCGTCACGGTGAGGCGGCTCGTCCTGCTCGCGGTGCTGGTGGCCGGGATCACTTGCGCCTTCATCTGGCGCCACTACCTCACGGTGCCCCAGATCCAGGCCTTCGTGGCGAGCCTGGGCCCCTGGGGACCGCTGGCCTTCATGCTCGCCTACACGATCGGCCCCGCCTTCCTCGTGCCGGGCCTGCCCTTCGACCTGGCGGCCGGCATCCTCTTCGGGCCCGTCTGGGGCACGGTCTATTCCCTCGTCGGAGCGACCGCCGGCGCCACGGTCGCGTTCCTCGCGGCGCGCACCGTCGGGCGCGACTGGACGGAGGAGAAGCTCTCGGGGCCGCTCCGGAAACTCAAGCAGGGCGTGGACAAGGGCGGCTGGGAGTTCGTCGCCTTCGTCCGCCTCGTGCCTGTCATACCCTTCAACCTGCTCAACTACGCCCTTGGCCTGACGCGGATCCGGCTCGTGCCGTACGTGCTGGCCTCGTTCGTCTTCATGGCGCCGGCCGCCGCCGTCTACGTCTACGCGGGATGGGCGGGGGGCGAAGCGATCGCGGGCGAGGGGACGATCTCGCAGACGCTCGTGCGGGTGCTCGTCGCGCTGAGCGCGCTCGGCATGCTCGCGGTCCTGCCGCAGCTTGCCGTGCGCTTCGCCAAAAGCCGGCGAAAGCTCCGTCGCTGACGCCGCGGACGTCGTGCCGCCGGAGCACGAGAAGACCACGCAGTGCGGGGGGCCGAACCTAGACACAGTGCGGCACGCATGGTATAAATCGGACTCCCACTGTGGGCTCGTGGTGCAGCCTGGTTAGCACACTGGACTGTCAATCCAGAGGTCGCGGGTTCAAATCCCGTCGAGCCCGCCATTTACTTCTCACGCGGGGCAAATCCAACCGGGGGCGGCGCTCTGTCGCCCCCTCTCGTTCGCCTAGGTGACGCCAAGCCCATGACGACACGCTAAGAGATGGCGCGCCCCGAGGCCGAGAGCTGGCAGCGCAACGTCTGGGCGCTGGCGCTCGTCGTCTTCACGGCCTTCGTCGGGTTCCAGTTCCTCTCTCCGTTCCTGCCGCTCTACGTCCACGAGCTGGGCGTGACCGATCCGGCGCAGATGGCCGTCTGGTCCGGCGTGCTGATGGCCGTCACGCCCGCCGTGTCGGCCCTGCTCGGGCCGCTCTGGGGCCGGCTCTCGGATCGCGTCGGCCGCAAGATCATGCTGATCCGATCGCTCGCGGGGTTCGTCGTCATCATCGCCGCCATGGGGCTCGTCACGTCCGATCTACCAGCTCTTCGTCGCGCGGCTGCTCCAGGGCGTCTTCGCGGGCTTCTCCGTGATGGCGATGGCCGTCGCGAGCGTGTCGTGCCCTCGCGACAAGGTGCCGGTGGCGATCGGGAGGGTCCAGTCGGCCCAGCTCTTGAGCGCGGCCGTGGGGCCCTTCATCGGAGGCTACGTCGCCTCCCACTTCGGGGTTCGCGCCACCTTCTTCGTGACGGCGGGCCTCTGCGCCCTGGCGCTCGTCGGGCTGATCGTTCTCTTCAAAGAGGAAAGGCCCGGCCAGGGAGGGGAGGTGGCGCAGCGCCCGCCGCCATCTCTCGCTTCGAGATCTCTTCCGCCTGCCGCATCTCCCGCTCGTCCTGGGCCTGCTCCTGATCTGCCAGTTCATCGACCGGGGGCTCGCCCTCCTGATCCCGCTGAAGATCGCGGACCTGGTCGGCGTGGAGCGGATCGCCGCGATCTCCGGGCGTCATCATCTCGGTCTCGGCCGTGTGCGGGACGATCTCGGCCAGCCTGGCCGGGCGGCTTGCCCAGCAGCTGGCCGATCGCGCGGCTGCTCCTGATCGGGTGCGTGGCGGGCGGGGTTCCCGTGCGCGCTGATGGCGTGGTCGCGACACGTGGATCACCTGCTGGTCCTGCGCGTCTGCGTCGGCTTCGCGCTGGGCGGCGCGGTGACGCTGGCCTATTCGCTGGGCGGCCACCTGGCGCCGAGCGAGACCCGCGGCGCCGCCTTCGGCTGGCTCGCGCTGGGCGTCCAGTTCGGCACGGCGCTGAGCCCGCTGGCCACCGGCGGCCTCGCCGCGCTGAGCCTGCGCGGCGCCTTCGTCTTCGACGGCGCGCTGGCCTGGGTCGCCGCCGCGCTCCTGCTGTTCGTCGGGCGCGACCTCGTTAACCGGAGACTGTAGCCTGCTCTAGCCCCCCTTATCTACTCAGCCCTCGCCTCGCGGCCGGGCCGCTCAGCTCGAACTGCGGCCCTCTCCCCCTCCGGGGGCGAGGGAATCGAAACGCGCCTCGCTCCTGCTTAGGGACGCATGCCGTGGGAGGAGGGGCCCGGGCGGCGGAGCGGGGCGGCGAGCTCGGCGAACTCGCAGAGGAGCGGCCGGGTGTCGCGGGGGTCGACGATCTCCTCGATCCAGAAGGTCTCGGCCGAGCGGAAGGGCGAGCGCAGCTTGTTGAGCCGCGCCGCGATCTCCGCCAGCTTCTTCTCGCGGTCGGGCGCCGCGTCGAGGTCGGCGCGGTAGGCCGCCTCGATCCCGCCCTCGAGGGGCAGGGAGCCCCAGCGGCCCGACGGCCACGCGTAGCGCGTGCAGAAGCGCCGGCCGTTTCGATGCGCCGCGCCGGCGACGCCGAAGGAGTTCCGCACGATCACGGCGCACCAGGGCACCGTCGTTCTGCCACATGGCCGACATCGCGCGCACGCCCTGCTTGATGGTTCCCGTGCGCTCGGCCTCGAGGCCGATGAGGAAGCCCGGGCAGTCCACGAGATACACCACCGGCAGGTGGAAGGTCTGCGCCGTGTCCACGAAGCGCTCGACCTTCTGGCAGGTGTCGGCTGTCCAGGCGCCGCCGTAGAAGTTCGGGTCGCTCGCCATGATGGCCACCGGCCAGCCGTCCAGCCGGGCGAGCCCGGTGATGACGGCGCGGCCGTAGAGCGGGGCGACCTCGAAGAACGAGCCGAGGTCGACCACGGCCTCGACGATCTTCCGCATGCGGTAGGTCTTGCGGATGTCGTGCGGGATCGCGGTGAAGAGCGATTCTTCGCGGCGATTCGACGTCGTCGGTGCGGGGCCCGCGCGGCGGCACGTCGTCGATCGACGACGGCAGGTACGAGAGGAAGCGCCGCGCGCGCGCGAAGGCTTCGTCCTCCGTGTCGACCGCGTCGTCGACGGCGCCGGCCTTCAGCTGGAGCTCCCAGCCGCCCAGCTCCTGCTTGGTCAGCTTCTGGCCGATCCCCTCGACGACGGGCGGGCCCGCGACGAAGAGCGCGGACGTGCCCTTGACCATGATCGAATAGTGGGCCGCGGCCAGGTGCGCGGCGCCGAGGCCCGCCACGGAGCCGAGACCGAGCGCAACGCGCGGGATGATGGCCATGTTGTCCACCACCGCCTCCCAGCCGTCGACGCCGGGAACGTTGGCGCGGCCCGTGGTCTCGATCGTCTTGACCGAGCCGCCGCCGCCCGAGCCTTCGACGAGCCGGATCAGCGGCAGGCGCAGCTCCTGCGCCATCCGCTCGCACATGAGGTGCTTGCCCTTGATGGTCGCGTCCGCCGAGCCGCCGCGCACCGTGAAGTCGTCGCCGCCCACGACGACCGGCCGGCCGTCGACGCGCGCGCGGCCGAAGATGAAGTTGGACGGCGTGAGGCTCTCGAGGTCGTTGTCGGCGTCGTACGCCGCCTTGCCCGCGATCTTGCCCACCTCGTGGAAGGTGCCCGGGTCGACGAGGCGCGCGATGCGCTCGCGGATGGTCAGGCGTCCGTCGTCGTGCTGCCGCTTCACGCGCTCCGCCCCGCCGAGCCGCTCGGCGAAGGCCTCGCGCCGCCGCAGCTCGTCGAGCTCGGGTTGCCAGTCGTCAGCCACGCGTCTGTCCGCCATCGCTCTTGGTCACGGTCCCGGTATGATAAGTCAAGATCCGGCCGCACGTCCCGCTTTGTACGCGGTAGACTTCATCGCATGCGCGGCGCGACCAGGTCGGCGGCTCCGGGTCTTCGCGGTGGATCCTGCTCGTGGGGACGCTGATCGGAGTCGTCTATGGCGGGCTCATCAACCTCGTGGTCGGCAGGAGCGGTCTCAGGGGGTGCCTCGTCGGCGCGGTCAGCGGTGCGGCGATCACGGCTGTAATCGGCTCCATCGAGATCCTGCTGCTGCCCACCCGCTGGGGCCTCGTCCTTTCAGCAGGCTCCATTCCTGGTGACGTTCGGCGCGAAGTGGCTCGTCTACGGGGCGGTGATCACGGCCGTCAATGTCGGCGACCTGGGCGTCAGCGGGTGCTCGGTGTGGGGCAGGGCGCGTCGCCGCGGGCGAGCCTGGTGACGCCGCTGTCCGTCATCTTCTCGTTCGTGGTGACCTTTGGCTTCCTCTTCGTGTTCGAGATCAGCAACATCGTCGGGCCGCCGCACCCTGCGCAACATCGTGCTCGGGCGCTATCACCGGCCGCGATCCGAGGAGCGGTTCTTCCTCTTCGTCGACATCGTGGGCTCCACGGCGCTGGCCGAGCGGATCGGACCGGCCGCCGTCCACCGATTCCTGGACCGCGTGTTCCGCCTCGCCTCGGATCCCATCGACGACTACGGCGGCGAGATCTACCAGTACGTCGGAGACGAGATGGTGGTGACGTGGACGGCCGCCGAGGCGGGCGGGACGGCGGCGCGGCCGATCGCCTGTCTCTTCGCGATCCAGGCGGCTCTCGACGAGGCGGCGCCAAAGTTCGAGCGCGAGTTCGGCGTCGCGCCCGGCATCCGAGCCGCGCTCCACGCGGGCTCCGTCATCAGCGGTGAGGTCGGCGGCAGCAAGCGCGACATCGTCTTTCACGGTGACGTGATGAATACGGCCTCCCGCCTCGAGCAGGCGACCCGCGACCTCGATCGGCGCTTTCTCGTCTCGGCCGACGCGCTCGGCCGCCTGGCGGGCACGGAGCGGTACGCGCTCGAGTCGCTCGGGCCCCAGGCGCTGCGCGGGCGCGCGGCTCCCGTCGAGGTCTTCGCGTGCGCCGTGGGGCGCGCGCGTGTGTGACCCCCGCGCCACGGATTGCCCCGGCTCACGCTGTCCTGCTACTCTAGCCGCGTGACGGACGACGAGCGACGGCAGACCGAGGCCGAGGCTTCAGCGAGCGCGCTGCGGCGGCTCGTCCTGGCCCTTCGCGACCACCTGACCCTGTCGCGCTTCCATGCGATCGTCGGGATCATCGCGGGCTTCATCTCCATCAGCGTCGGGCTTTATTCGTATCTCCACTTTTCCAAGCCTTCACCGCCCGTGATCGGACAGATCGTGGCTGTCGTGCACGACGCACGGACGGGCAAGCCGGTTACGGACGCAACCGTGGAGATCCTGACGCTCAAGGACGCCGTCGTGACCACGCTGACGCCGGGGGCCGAGGGACAGGCCCGCGGAAGCCTCAAGGAGGGCACCTACCGCCTTCGAGTGACTCACCCTCGCTTCGCCGCCGAGACGCGCCAGGTGCTGATCGTCGCCGGGCAGACATCGGAGGTGCGGTTGAAGCTCGCCCACCCGGCGGCGCCCAAGGCCGGCCCGGTTGACGAGGCCGTGGGAGCCGTCAAAAAGATCTTCAAGTGAAGCTCCGTGGAGGGGCCAGACATGTCGACGACCGAGACGTTCGAGATCACCAAGACCGAGGCCGAATGGCGAAAGGTCCTGACTCCCGAGCAGTTCCACGTCCTGCGCAAGCACGGGACCGAGCGCGCCGGCACGAGCCCGCTTGACAAGGAACACGGCCGCGGGACTTTCGTCTGCGCCGGTTGCGATCTGCCGCTCTTCACGTCGGACACGAAGTTCGACAGCCGCACGGGATGGCCCAGCTTTTGGACTCCGATCGAGGGGGCGATCCGGACCTCGTCGGACCGGAGCTTCTTTACCGTGCGCACCGAGGTGCACTGCCGCCGATGCGGCGGTCACCTGGGCCACGTGTTCGACGACGGGCCCAAGCCGACGGGCCTTCGGTATTGCATGAACGGGGTTGCCATGCATTTCCGGGCCGGAAAATAGCGCTGGAAGAGGTCTGGTAACTGGACTAGGCTTCCTGCGTATGCGAGCCCTGCGATCCGGGGTGTTCGCGCTTGTTGCGGGGCTGGCGCTGGCCGCGGCCCAGCCTGTGGGAGCCGCCTCGCCGACCGCTGTGCTGGAAAACTTCTTCGAGGGCGCCAACGCGATCCTGAAGACCGTGGATCCGTTCGGCGATCTGGAACAGCCCCGCCAAGCCATTCGCACGCTGGTCAATGAGGTCTTCGACTTCCGGAGCGCTGCTGCGCTCGCGCTGGGCTCCGCGTGGCTTGCGAGGACCCCCGAGGAGCAGGACGAGTTCGTGAAGTTGTTCGCCGTGTTCCTCGAGCGCGGCTTCATCGGAACGATCGGCGCCCAGGCGAGCGTATCCAACGGCGTGAAGATCCAGTACGTCGACGAGGCCATCGGCGAGGGATGGGCGGGCGTCGCGACCTCGCTGCTGACCAGGAGCGGTCAGGCGCTTTCGGTGGACTATTGGTTCGTTCGCAGCGGCGACCGCTGGAAGGTGCGGGACGTGGTGATCGATGGCGTAAGCCTCATCGCGAACTATCGGTCGCAGTTCAACCGGGTGCTCGCCGCTTACCCGTATTCGGAAGTGCTCGCGAGGCTGGGAGGCAGCCAGCTCGACGCGCCCGCCATGGTCGCACCGCGGCTCGCGGCACCCGCACCGCAGGTCACGGCATCGGCTCCGCGGGTCGCGGCACCGGCACCGCAGGTCACGGCACCAGCTCCGCGGGCCGCGGCAGTCACGCCGCAGATCGTGGCACCCACACCGCAGATCATTGCTTCGGCGCCGCAGGTCGCGGCCCCGGCACCGCAGGTCGCGGCAGTCACACCGCAGATCGTGGCACCCACACCGCAGATCATTGCCCCGGCACCGCAGGTCACGGCGCCTGCACCGCCAGTCGCGGCGCCGGCACCGCAGGTTACGGCAACGGTCCTGCCTCCGCCGACGCCTCCGAGACCGGCGCCCGCGCCCCAGCCGATTCCGTTGACACTGCCGATCCCGGCGGTGCTGCAGTGGATCGTGAATGTCATAGCGCCGCCGCCAACGGAGCCAGCGGCACCTGTGGTGAGGCCGAATCCGCGGAGTGCGAGCGTGACAGCGTCACCGCCACCGGTGCTGGCGGTTCTCTCGCCGAAGACCTTCCAGGAGATCCAGCTCACCTCGCTCTCCAGCGAAGCGTCGTCCACGGAGCGAGGCCGGGCCCCCGCGGCGCCGCAGGGTTCCTACTGGGTTCAGCTGGGCGTCTTTCAATCGCCGGATGCCGCGAGTCATCTGGCGGAGCGGTTCCGCCGTGACGGCGCGACGATCTCGAAGAGCTCGATCACGAACGCTGCCGGAAACCGGGTGGGTGTGTGGTCGCGGGTGCGCGTGGGCCCGTTCGCCAGCCGCTCTGAGGCCGCGTCGAAGCTTCAGGATCTCTCGGCGCGCGGACAGGTGGGGTTCATCGCGGAGGCCCGCGACTGACGTTATTCGCTCCCTCGTAAGCGCCCCGCTCCATCAGTTGCCGATCGCCGCTGTTGTCATTATCATGAAAGGCCCTGAACCAGACCACCGCTGAACGTCCACCTTTTACCGGAGGAGGCAGCATGGGAGCGCGCGCCGAGCAGCTGGCCAAGAAGTTCGACGATAAGTGCGCCGAGTTCAACAAGGTCGTCGAGGGACTGAGCGATGGGGACTGGAAGAAGGTGACGTCGGCCGAGAAGTGGCCCGTTGGCGTGGTCGCCCACCACGTCGCCGAGGGGCACGCGAACATCGGCGGCCTGATCCATCTGGTGGCCAAGGCGCAGCCCATGCCCGGCCTGACGATGGCCATGATCGACGCGAACAACGCGAAGCACGCGAAGGAGCAGGCCAACGTCACCAAGGCGGACGCGCTGGCGGTCCTGAAGGCGAACGGCGAGAAGGCCAGCGGCCTCGTCCGCGGGTTGAGCGACGCCGAGCTCGACCGAAGCGCGAGCGTGCTCGCCGGCATGCCGGCCCTGACGGCCGCGCAGGCGATCGAGGGCATCCTGATCAACCACGTGAACGAACACCTGGGCAGCATCCGGGCAACCATCGGCGCGAAGTAGCGCGCGTGATGAAGGTCTGCATCGTCGGCGCCGGGGCCATCGGCTCCTTCCTCGGCGTCCATCTCTCGCGGAGCGGCGCCGACGTCGTCGCGCTCGCGCGAGGGGCGACTGCCGCGGCGCTCCGGGCTCACGGGTTCCAGCTGGAGCAGGCTGGAGCCCTCGTGACGGCAAAGGTCCGTGTCGTCGAAGACACCGCCGGGATCGGCGCGCAGGACCTGGTCGTGCTCGCCGTCAAGGGGCCGTCGCTGATCCAGGCCGCGGAGAAGATCCCGCCGCTGCTCGGCCCGGACACCATGGTGCTGACCGCCATGAACGGCGTGCCGTGGTGGTTCTTCCAGGGCGCGAGCGGTCGCCTATGCCGGCACGCGGCTCAAGTCGATCGATCCGGACGGCCGCATCGAGGCCGCGATCCCAAGCCGCCATGTCATCGGCTGCGTGGTGCATGCGACCTGCTCCGTGGTGGAGCCGGGCCGGGTCCGCCACGGGTTCGGCAACGAGCTGATCATCGGAGACGCCGAGAGGGGGGAGCCCGAAGGCGCGACATCGGCCCGGGTCACGGCGCTCGCCGAGCGCCTGCGATCGGCCGGCTTCAAGGCGACGGTTTCCGCCCGCATCCAGGCCGACATCTGGTACAAGCTGTGGGGGAACATGACGATGAACCCCATCTCGGCGCTGACCGGGGCGACGTGCGACCGCATCCTGGACGATCCGCTGCTCAACCGCTACAGCGTCGCCATCATGGCGGAGGCGGCGGCGATCGGCGAGCGGATCGGCTGCCCGATCAGCCAGAGCGGCGAGGACCGCAACGCCGTCACGCGCAAGCTCGGCGCCTTCAAGACGTCCATGCTGCAGGACGCTCTGGCGGGCAGGCCGCTCGAGATCGACGCGCTCGTGACCGCCGTGACGGAGATCGGCGCCATGGTCGGCGTAGCCACCCCCCACACCGACGCGCTGCTGGGCCTGATTCGCGTCTATTCGGAGGCTCACCGTGGCTGATTCGCGCTCTCCGTTCCGTGCCGATCACGTCGGCAGCCTGCTGCGCCCGCGCCGCGCTCAAGGCGCTTCGCCTCGAGACGGAGGCCGGCAAGGTCGAGCGCCGGCCGAGCTCAGCAAGGCCGAGGACGCGGCGATCCGCGACGGCGTGAAGCTCCAGCAGGACGTCGGCCTCCAGGGAATCACCGACGGCGAGATGCGCCGGAAGTCGTGGCACATGGACTTCCTGCTCCAGCTGAGCGGCCTCTCCAGCGAGGGCAAGATGCTGCCCGTCACCTTCCACGGGCGCGAGGGCGACCGCTTCTTCACGCGCCCCGACCTCCGGATCGCCAGCCGGGTGACGCGGCCCAAGCCGATCTTCGTCGAGGCCTTCAAGTTCCTGAAGTCGGCGACCACGCGCACGCCAAAGCTGACCATGCCGTCGCCCTGCATGCTCTACACGCAGGTCGGACGAGCCAACATCGACCCCGCCGTCTATCCCGACCTCGACGCGTTCGTCGAGGACCTGGCCGCCGCGTATCGCGCGGAGATCGCCGACCTCTACGCGGCCGGCTGCCGCTACCTCCAGCTCGACGACGTCAGCCTGGCCTACCTGTGCGACGACGAGATGCGCGCGCGCGGGCTGGCGCAGGGCGACGACCCCGACGCGCAGCTCGCGCTGTCGGTCAAGCTCATCCGGGCCACGCTGCGCGACCGGCCCAAGGACCTGACCGTCTGCACGCATCTCTGCCGGGGCAACTTCCGCTCCGCGTGGCGCGCCAAGGGCGGCTACGCCGGGATCGCCGAGACCATCTTCACCCAGATGCCCTACGACGGGTTCTTCCTCGAGTTCGACGACGCGCGCTCGGGAGATTTCTCGCCGCTCCGGCACGTGCCCAAGAACGTGCGGGTGGTCCTGGGCCTCGTGACGTCGAAGGTGGGCGCCCTCGAGAAGAAGGACGACCTCAAGCGGCGCCTCGACGAGGCGTCCAAGTACATCGCGCTCGAGCAGCTCTGCGTCAGCCCCCAGTGCGGCTTCTCCTCGACCGTCGAGGGCAACGACGTGACGGTCGAAGACGAGCGGGCGAAGCTCTCGCTCTGCGTCGAGCTGGCGCGCGAGGTGTGGGGCGGCGTATGACCATCCCCCAGGACCACTCGAACAGGAAAACGGTCGGCGGGCTCAGCCTCCACTACGTCACGTGGGGGCCGGAGTCGGCGCCCCCGCTCGTCCTCCTCCACGGCCTGACCAGCCACGCCCGCAGCTGGGATGCGCTCGCGCGCGAGCTCTCCGCGAGCCGGCGCGTCATCGCCCTCGACCAGCGCGGCCACGGCGACAGCGACCGCGCGCCGGACGGCGACTACCGCGTCGCGACCATGGCCGGCGACGTGGCGGGGTTCGTGGACGCGCTCGGGCTCGAGCGTTTCGAGCTGCTGGGGCTGTCGATGGGCGGCCGGGTCGGTATCGCGTACGCGGGCGGGCACGTCGCGCGGATCGAGCGGTTCTGCATCGTGGACATCGGGCCCGAGATACACCTGCCGGGGATCGAGCGCATCCGGCAGATGATGGCGGGCTCCCCGGAGCGAATCGGGTCGGAAGACGAGGCCGTCGAGCTACGTGCGCCGGGCCAACCCGCGCGCGCCCGAGGCGGGACTGCGCGAGCGCGTGCGCCACGCGGTGCGGCCCCTCCCGGACGGCGGGCTCGAGTGGAAGTACGACAAGGCGCTCCGCGACATGATGCGGCAGGGAGGCCGGCGGGAGACGATCGACCTCTGGGAGCCGCTCCGGCCGGATCACCGCCCCGACGCTGCTCGTGCGCGGGGCCGACAGCGACGTCCTCTCAGCCGAGGTCGCCAAGCGGATGATCGATGCTCTGCCGGACGGCCGGCTCGTCGAGATTCCGGGCGCCGGTCACCCGGTGCCGATGGACCAGCCCGAGGCCTTCGCGCGCGCCGTCCGCGCCTTTCTCGGCGCCTAGCGCCACCAGCGAATCCACAAGGAGGTATTTTCGAGATGACGTCACCCAGCAAGGTCGCGATCGTCACGGGCGCCAGCGCCGGCATCGGCAAGCACTCCGCGCTGGCGCTCATGAAGGAAGGCTACGCCGTCGTCTTCGCGGGACGCCGCAAGGATCTCCTCGAGGCGGCAGCCGCCGAGGGCAAGTCGACCGGCTCGCAGTCGCTCGTCGTGCCGACAGACGTGAGCGACCCCGAGTCGATTCGGGCGCTCTTCGCGCGGACGATGGAAGCCTTCGGCCGGCTCGACCTCCTCTTCAACAACGCCGGCATCGGCGCGCCGCCCGTCCCGCTCGAGGAGCTGCCGTTCGAGAAGTGGAAGGCCGTGGTCGACACCAACCTGACCGGCTCCTTCCTGTGCACACAGGAGGCGATCAAGATCATGAAGAGCCAGCAGCCCCGCGGCGGGCGCATCATCAACAACGGCTCCATCTCGGCGCACACGCCCCGGCCGTTCTCGGTCGCGTATACGTCGACGAAGCACGCGATCACCGGCCTGACCAAGTCGACCTCGCTCGACGGGCGGAAGTACGACATCGCGTGCGGCCAGATCGACGTGGGCAACGCCGCGACGGACATGACGGCCCGAATGGCCAAGGGCGTGCCGCAGCCGAACGGGACCGTCGAGGTCGAGTCGACCATGGACGTCCAGAACGTGGCGCGGGCGGTCGTGTACATGGCCAGCCTTCCGCTGGATGCCAACGTGCTGTTCATGACCGTCATGTCGACGAAGATGCCCTTCGTCGGCCGCGGGTAATCCTGCCGGCCCGCCCTGGAACACTCTCACCCAGCCAGTGAGGACGGCCCAGTGATGGAGCGGCGCACCTTCATGACGATGCTCACTGGCGGCATCGTCGCCGCCCCGCTCGCCGCCGAGGCGCAGCAGGCGGCCAAGATCGCTCGAATAGGCTACCTGGCGGGCAACCTGGCCGCTGCCCCCCGCCTGGAGGAGGCCTTCCGTCAAGGACTGCGTGACCTCGGTTACGTCGAGGGCCGCAACGTCGTGATTGAATACCGAGATGCCGAGGGGAAGCTCGAGCGGCTCCCCGCTCTTGCGGCCGAACTGGTTGCGCTCAAGGTTGATGTCATCGTGGCCCCAAGCACACCCGCCGCCCTGGCCGCCAAGCAAGCGACCAGGACCCTCCCCATTGTCTTCGCTGTTGCTGCCGATCCGGTTGCGAGCGGGCTCGTCACCAGCCTTGCGCGGCCGGGCGGCAATGTCACGGGGTTGTCCATCCTCGCCCCGGAGCTAGTCGGCAAGCGTCTGGAACTGCTCACGCAGGCCGTTCCGGGGGTCAGTCGGGTCGCTGTCCTCTGGCAGCCAGGTGGCCTCGGCGAACGCACGGAAAAGGACATGCTGAAGGGAGCAGAAGTCGCGGCGCGGGCGCTGGGGGTGCGGCTTCAATTCGTTGAGGCGCGAGGTCCCGCCGACTTCGACAGGGCCTTCTCGGACATGACCAGGGCGCGCGCGGGTGCTCTGACTGTGTTGGCAAGCACCATGTTCTTCAGTGAGCGCAGACGCCTCGTGGACCTGGCGGCCAAGAACCGGCTGCCGGCAGTGTACCCATGGAGGGAGTATGTCGATGCCGGGGGCCTTATGTCCTATGGACCGAACATTGCTGATTTGTTTCGGCGCGCCGCGACCTACGTGGACAAGATTCTCAAGGGCGCCAAGCCCGCCGACCTGCCCGTCGAGCAGCCGACGAAGTTCGAGCTGGTCATCAACCTCAAGACCGCCAAGGCCCTCGGCCTGACGATCCCGCCGTCGGTGCTGGGGCGGGCGGATGAAGTCATCCAATGATCGGCGAGTTCACCCACCCTCACCCTGCCCTCTCCCTGGAAGGGAGAGGGGTGATCCCGTGACCACGCGGCGGGCGTTCCTCGGCAGGCTGGCCGGCGGCTTTCTCGTCGCGCCGCTCGCCGCCGAGGCGCGGCAGGCGGCCAAGATCGCTCGCATAGGCTACCTGTCGCCCAACCTGGCCACTAGCCCCCACTTGCGCGAGGCCTTCCGTCAAGGGCTGCGTGACCTCGGGTACGTCGAGGGTCGCAACCTCGTGATCGAATATCGAGATGCCGAGGGGAGGATCGAGCGGCTCCCCGCTCTTGCGGCCGAACTGGTTGCGCTCAAGGTCGATGTCATCGTGACCGAAGCAGGCAACACAACCGTCCCCCTCGCCGCCAAGCAAGCGACCAGCACCCTCCCCATTGTCTTCGCTGGTGCTGCGGATTCGGTTGGGAGCGGGCTCGTCACCAGCCTTGCGCGGCCCGGCGGCAATGTCACGGGGTTGGACAGCCTCAGCACGGAGCTCGTCGGCAAGCGTGTGGAGCTGCTCACGCAGGCCGTTCCGGGGATCGGCCGGGCCGCTGTGCTCTGGCTGCCAGGCGTTTACGGCGAACGCACGGAAAAGCAGATGCTGACGGGAGCAGAAGTCGCGGCACGGGGGCTGGGGGTGCGGCTTCAATTCGTTGAGGCGACGCGAGATCCCGCCGATCTCGACCGAGCTTTCTCGGACATGACCAGGGCGCGCGCGGGCGCTCTGATTCTACTGCCAAACAACATTTTCCGCAGAGAGCAGAGACGCCTCTTGGACCTGGCGGCCAGGAATCGTCTGCCGGCAGTGTATCCGTGGAAGGACTTTGTCGATGCCGGGGGCCTCATGTCCTACGGAGCGAGCCTGACTGATTCGAGTCGGCGCACCGCTACCTACGTGGACAAGATTCTCAAGGGCGCCAAGCCCGGCGATCTGCCCGTGGAGCAGCCGACCACGTTCGAGCTGGTGATCAACCTCAAGACCGCCAAGGCGCTCGGCCTGACGATCCCGCAGTCGGTGCTGGGGCGGGCGGATCAGATAATCCAGTAGCGATGTGCTACAGTACTTTGCGCTGCGCCTGACGCACGTGCTCCGAACCCGTCGACAGGAGGCTGTTCCCATGGCCGATCCCAATCTCGACATCCCGTCGCTGCGGAACAAGGTTTCGCCCGAAGAGTGGGCGGTGCGGGTGGATCTCGCCGCCTGCTACCGGCTCGTGGCGCGCTTCGGCTGGGAGGACCTGGTGTTCACGCACATCACGGCCCGGGTGCCAGGCACCGCAGGACCAGTTCCTGATCAATCCGTACGGCGTCTTCTTCGACGAGATGACGGCCTCGAGCCTGGTAAAGATCGACCAGCAGGGGCAGAAGCTCCAGGACTCGCCGTTCTCGGTCAACCCTGCTGGCTTCGTGATTCACAGCGCCATCCACGCCGCGAGACACGACGCCAAGTTCGTCCTGCACACGCACACGCTCAACGGCGTCGCCGTCTCGACGCAGCGGGCGGGACTGCTGCCCATCTCGCAGCATTCGATCTCGGTGCTGGCGAGCCTGGGCTACCACGACTTCGAAGGCCCGGCGCTGCGCGACGACGAGAAGCCGCGCCTCGTGGCGGACCTCGGCGACAAGACGTCGCTCATCCTGAGAAACCACGGGCTGCTGACCGTGGGCGAGACGGCCGCCGAGGCGTTCGTCTCGATGTACTACCTCGAAGCCTCCTGCGCGATCCAGGTGCGCGCGCAATCGGGCGGCGGCGAGCTGATCCCCGTGCCGAAGGAGGTCCTCGATGACTCCTACGCGCGAATGATGAAGACCGAGAGGCCGGGCGGCGGCAGGGGCGCCCTCGTGTGGCCGGGCCTGCTCCGGCGCCTCGATCGCCTCGATCCTTCGTACCGGACCTGAGAGGCCGCGCCGCCGGGAACCGCGCCAGGCTGCGACCGCCTCACGCCGGGGACTAGATGAACGAGCGCGAAATCCGCCAGAGGATCAGGGAGCTGATGGTGGCAGGCGGGCTCCCGCAGACCCTGGCGGATAGCTCACAGGTGAGCGCAAGCGGGCGGGCCGTGCCGCCGATGGTCCACGTCGGCACGGTCGACGTGGAGTCGTGCGCCATCTGCGGGCAGCCGGGACCCCAGCTCTCGTATTACTACCCCGGCGGCCAAATGCTGCGTTTCCATGCGTACTGCGACCTGCTCTGGCAGGAGGAGCGAGCCCGATGACCAGCCAAGCGATCGGTGTCCTGCACCCGGGAGAGATGGGCGTCACGGTAGGCGCCTCGGCGCGCGCCGGAGGCTCGCGCGTGCTGTGGGCTTCCGAGGGGCGGAGCGCGCAGACACGGGAGCGCGCCGCGCGGCCGGGCTCGAGGACGCCAAGACGCTCGCGTCCGTGTGCGTCGCCAGCGCCGTGATCCTTTCCGTCTGCCCGCCGCATTCCGCTCTCGACCTTGCGCGCGAGGTCGCGGCCCAGCGCTTCTCCGGCCTTTACGTGGACGGCAACGCCATCTCGCCTGGGACCGCGCGGGAGATCGGCCGGATCGTCGAGGGCGCGGGCGCGACCTTCGTGGACGGCGGTATCATCGGACCTCCCGCCCGCGCGCGAGGCACCACGCGCCTGTACCTCTCGGGCGCCGAGGCCGGACGCATCGCCAGCCTGTTCGCCGAGGGGCCGCTCGACGCCATCGCGATGGACGGCGGAGCCCGGCGCGGCGTCCGCGCTCAAGATGGCCTACGCCGCGTACACGAAGGGCACTTCGGCGCTCCTCGTGAGCATCCGGGCGATGGCGATCCGGGACGGCGTGGACCAGACGCTCCTGGACGAGTGGGCGCTGAGCCAGGGGACGTCGGCGCGCGCTCCGAGCGTGCGGCCGGCGAGACCGCGCGGAAGGCCTGGCGATTCATCGGGCGAGATGGCGGAGATCGCGACGACGTTCGACGACGCCGGGCTTCCCGACGGCTTCTTCCTGGCCGCCGGCGAGATCTACGAGTCCCTCGCCGGCTACAAGGACGCGCCCGCCATGCCCTCGGTGGCCGAGGTCGCCAAGGCGCTGGCCGGACGGCCTCGCGACTGATCGCCGACGGGGAGGCGAACGTGCTGTTCTTCGTTTCCCTGTTCGTGGATGGGCTGCTGTCCGGCATCGTCTACGCGCCGATCGCGCTCGCCTTCGTCGTCGTGTACAAGGCCTCCCGCATGATCAACTTCGCGCTGGGCGAGTGGGCCATGGTCGCCTCGCGGCTGGTCGCCACCGGCGTGCACGTGCTGGGGCTCGGCCTGGCCGGCGCGCTCGGTTCCGCATGCGCCGGCATGGTGGCTCTGGCTTTCGTCTTCAACCGATTGGTCCTGCGCCGGCTCGCCGGTCGTCCGCTGATCTCCCTGATCATGGTCACGCTCGGGCTCGGCGCCCTGATGCGCGGTACGGCCGCCCTGGTGTTCGCCGGCATCCCCGCCGCGATCCTTCCGATCCCGCAGGAGCCGCTCGTGGTGCACGGCGTGCGCGTGGCGATCGGCAAGGTCATCGCAGCGGTGGTTGCGCTGGCGTGCGTGGCGGCGGTGAGCTGGTTCTTCAGCCGAAGCCGGACAGGGGTCGCGCTGCGCGCCATCGCGGACGATCAGGAGGCCGCCATGGCCGTCGGCATTGATCTCAACCGTCACTTCGCCCTGACGTGGGCCATGATGGGCGTCCTCTCGGTCTGCGCGGGCACGCTGTGGACGGTCGTGTCCGTCGGCGGCTTCGGCATGGTGCTCGTCGGGCTCAAGGTGTTCCCGATCGTCATCATCGGCGGTCTCGACAGCATTCCCGGCACGCTCACCGGGGCCGTCGTCGTCGGCGTGCTCGAGAGCCTGGCGGCGGGGTACGTCGATCCGCTCCTGGGCGGGGGCTTCAGCAACGTCGCCTCCTATCTCGTGCTCATCGCGATGCTGTTCGTGCGCCCCTACGGGATGTTCGGCCGGCCCGACGTCGAGCGGGTGTAGTGACGCTCACGATCCTCACGCCCGGCTTGGAGATCGCCTACGAGGCGCACGGCGATCCGACGGGTTTCCCCGTCGTCCTCCTTCACGGATTTCCCGACGATGCGCGGGCCTGGGACGAGGTCGCCCCGTTGCTTGCGGCAGCCGGCCACCGCGCGCTCGCGCCCTACCTGCGTGGCTACGGACCGACCCGCTTCCTCGACTCCGCGGCGCCGCGAATGGCCCAGCAGTCTGCGATCGGCCAGGACCTGCTCGACTTCATCGATGCCCTGGCGCTGCCGCGCGTCGCGCTCTGCGGCTACGACTGGGGCGGCCGCGCGGCCTGTATCGCCGCGCTCGTGGCGCCGGCCCGCGTGCGGGCCCTGGTGACCATCGGCGGGTACAACGTGCAGAACACCACGACGCCGTCGCGCCCCGCGGCCGCGGCCCAGGAGCGGGCGTTGTGGTACCAGTGGTACTTCAACACCGAGCGCGGCCGCCGGGGACTCGAGCAGAACCGGCGCGACATCTGCCGGCTCCTGTGGCACGACTGGTCGCCGGGCTGGCGCTTCGACGACGCCACCTTCGAGCGCACGGCGCAGTCTTTCGACAACCCCGATTTTGTCGAGGTGGTGATTCACTCCTACCGCCACCGGCACGGCAATGCTCCTGGTGACGCCCGTTTCGACGCCCTCGAGCGGCGCCTCGCGGAGCGGCCCCCGATCACCGTGCCGACCACGGTGCTGCACGGAGCCGAGGACGCGGTCGACCCGCCACGGCAGTCCGAGCGCCACATGCCGCTCTTCCCGGCGGGCACAGACCGGCGGGTCGTGCCGGGCGGCGGCCACTTCCTCCCGCGCGAGCAGCCGGCGGCGGTCGCGGAGGCGATCCTGGCGCTCCTGGCGCGGACCGGGTAGGCGCGCCCCCGTCGAGCAAACGCTCGCAAATCCGCGTTTTGAGTTAGACTGTCAGCAACCCCGAGAGCAGTGCCTGCGGGGAGCACTCCAGCCCGTGTGCCGAGCCGGGCTCGTCAGCCTACCCACGCAGCCATGAGGTCTTCGGTTATGAGCATCACAGTTGAGTAGACGATCTCGCCACTCCCGCCGGCCGGGAGGGCACCGCAGCCAGGCGGCCAGCGCGGGCCGGGGCCGTCACGGATGCCGCCGCCGGCCGCCGCGACCTCGGGCTTCGAGAGCCTGACCGCGGTCCAGCCCTACGAGCGGCTGAGGCTCGAGACCACGGCGTCGGAGCTGTCCATGCGCGCGATGGACCTGGTCGCGCCCATCGGCCGGGGCCAGCGTGGGCTCATCGTCGCCCAGCCGCGGACGGGGAAGACCATGCTGCTCCAGGGGATCGCCAAGGCGGTGCTCGCCAACCACCCCGAAGTCGTCGTCATCGTTCTCCTCGTGGACGAGCGCCCCGAGGAGGTGACGGATTTCCGGATGACCATCGGCAAGTCGGCGGAGATCGTCGCCTCGAGCAACGACAACCCCTACCGCCGGCACATCGAGGTGACCGAGCAGGTCCTCGAGAAGGCCAAGCGCCTGGTGCTCGAGAAGCGGGACGTGCTCGTCCTCTTCGACTCTCTCACGCGCATGACGCGCGCCTACAACAACGAGCTGAGCTCGCGCGGGCGCACCATGTCCGGCGGCATCGACAGCCGCGCCTTCCAGATGCCGCGCGCCTTCTTCGGCGCCGCCCGCAAGCTCGAGGAGGGCGGGTCGCTCACGATCATCGGGACGGTCCTGGTCGAGACGGGCTCGCGGATGGACGACATCATCTTCGAGGAGTTCAAGGGCACCGGGAACATGGAGCTGCATCTCACCCGGGAGCTGGCCGACCGCCGCATCTTCCCGGCCATCGACATTCTCAAGTCCGGCACCCGCCGCGAGGAGCTCCTCTTCACCGAGGACGAGCTGAAGAAGATCCATCTCCTCCGTCGCGCGCTCTCCGGCACCAAGCCGGTGCAGGCCATGGAGGCCATGCTCGAGCGCCTCCGCCTCACCGCGACCAACGCGGAGTTCCTCAAGTCCCTCGGGTAGGGCGCAGTCGTTCAGGGCAGGCGGGCCCTGACCTTCTTGACGAGCTCCTCGTAGGACGACTTCTTGATGACGGTGTCGAACTGCGAGCGGTAGTTCCGCACGAGGCTGGCGCGCTCGACCAGCACGTCGGAGATCATCCACCGGGCGCCCTGCCACGCCATCCGGTAATCCAATCCCACTTCCCAGCTCGGCTTGAGGGTGACCCGCGTCCGCACGATGATGTCGTCGCCGTCCGGCGATTCCTCCCCGTAGGCGACGGCCTCGGCGCCGTACTGCTCGAGTTTTCCCGAGCAGCGCGCGCTCGATCAGCTCGCGGAAGAGAGGGATGAACTCCGCGCGCTCGTCCGGCGTCCGCGCTTCCCAGTGGTCTCCGAGAGCCCGCTTGGACATGGCGGTCCAGTCGAAGATGCGGTCGGTGACGGCCCGGATGGCCAGGCGCCGGTCGGCGGTCCTGGATTTAGCCTGCAGGGCCGGATCCTCGAGGGTCGCGATGACGAGGTCGATCTCGGGCTTGAGCTGGTCGGTCGCCGGGCCGGCGAACGCGCCGGCCACCGAGCCCAGCACCAGCAGCGCGAGCGTGATGCCCTTGGTAAGTAGGCGATACCGCATGCCTTCTCCTCTGTGTAAGCAGTGAATCGAGCCCCGCAGCAGAGCGACGAAAAGGGTTGGGCGAGAACCCGCGCCCAAGGATCGTGCTGAACCACTTGGTGGGCGTGAAGACTAACTTCAGTCTACACGGCTTCTGCGTTGCCCGCTACCCGTAGTCTGGAGGGGGAAGTTCCGACTACTCGGCGCCCAGGACCTTCCGAACCAGCTCCAGCAGCTCGATGACATTGAACGGCTTGAGCAGCAGCGGCAGACCGGTTTCCTGCACGAGACGATGCGCCTCCGACGTCCCCGCGGTGCCCGTCAAGAAGATGATCTTCTGCGGCGGATGTGTCCGGCGCTTCGCCAGCTCCCGGTAGAGGCCGGCGCCGTCCATCTCCGGCATGTGGAGGTCGGTCAGGATGAGGTCGTAGCGCCGGGCCTCGACCTTCTCGAGCGCCGCGATGCCGTTCGGCGCGGTGTCGATGTCGTATCCGTCCAGGCTCAGCATATCGATGATGAGCTGGGTGACCGCGGGATCGTCGTCGACAAGCAGGATGCTTGCGCGAACGTCCGGCGCTGGCGAAGGGACTCCGGTAGTGGGCATAGTGCTCGTCCTGCTCCATCACGGAGCAAAGGCCGGGCCACATCGTGCGGGTCACAGAATCGTGTACTTACGAGGCATGGGAGTGCCCCGGGCCCTCCGAAATTGTCGGGCGGGGCACGAAATCCGGCAGCGACCGTGGCGTCCGCTAGGACTCCATGCGCCGGGGCGCGGCGGATTTCGTCGGGCCGATGAACTCCACCATGTTGCCGTCCGGATCCTTGACGAAGACCTGGCGGAAACCCGGTCGGCCCCGAGACGACGTCGCGGCAGGGCAGCCCCAGCTCCGAGATCTGACGCGCGGTCGTGTCGGCGTCCTCGGTCCACAGGGCGAAGTGCGCGTAGCGCGCCAGGATCTTTTCCCGCTCGACCGCCGGGCGCACGAGCTGGTCGTTCAGGATGATGTGCAGCGACAGGCCGTTGCCGAGGCTGTACCAGATGCCGGGGAAGTCGAAGGCCGGCCGCGGGATCTCCTGGAACCCCAGCGTGCCCGTGTAGAAATCCCGCGCCTTGGCGACGTCGGTGACGGTGATGCTGACGTGATTCAACTCCTTGAACAGGCTCATGGCGATCTCCTCATGTCGACCTCATAGGCCCCGCGGCTCACCGACCGGTATCCTAGCACGGGTCGGTCGGAGGCGGGTGACTTCGGGTCGCGCTTCGGTATAAGATGGCCCGGCTATGACCCGCGTGTTCTTCATCCTGGCCGCTGTTCTGGCGCTCGTCGTGGCGCACGACGCCGTCGCCGGTATTCCCACCGACCAGCTCCGAGGGTCGATCGACCTCATCCTGAAGATCGTCACGGATCCCGAGCTCAAGAAGGAGGCGAAGACGGCCGAGCGCCGGAAAAGGATCCGGGCGGTCGTCAACCAGATCTTCGACTTCACCGAGATCTCGCAGCGGAGCCTCGGGCGCCACTGGCAGGCGCGCACGCCCGCCGAGCGCGACCAGTTCGTCGCAGCTCTTCGGCGACCTCCTCGAGAACGCGTACATCACCAAGATCGAGAGCTACTCCGGAGAGAAGATCCTGTACCCCGGCGACGTCATCGAGGGCGACCTGGCGATCGTCAAGACGCGGATCGTCACGAAGCAGGAGACCGAGATCCCGGTCGACTACCGCATGTTCCTGAACGACGGACGCTGGGCCGTCTACGACGTGAGCATCGAGGGCATCAGCCTCATCGGCAACTACCGCACCCAGTTCAACTCGGTCATCCAGCGCTCCGGCTACGCCGACCTCGTCGCGAAGCTCAAGGCGAAGCAGGACGACCGCCCCGGCGCGCGGGAGGCAGGGCGCTTCGAGCCGGCCACGCCGACGGCCGCCGCGCCGAAGCCGCCCGAGGCGCGCTAGTCCGCATGTACGTCCCGACGCATTTCGAAGAGACACGCCCCGAAGTCCTTCACCAGCTCATCCGCGATCACGCGCTGGCCGCGCTGGTGACGCTCGGGTCGGATGGGCTCAACGCGAACCACATCCCGCTCGAGCTCGACCCCGGACCGGCTCCGTTCGGGACGCTCCGGGGCCATGTCGCGCGCGGCAATCCCGTGTGGCGCGACTTCTCCCGTGACGTCGAGGCGCTCGCCGTCTTTCAGGGGCCGCAGGCGTACATCTCGCCCTCGTGGTACCAGACGAAGCGGGAGACGGGCAAGGTCGTGCCGACGTACAACTACATCGTCGTCCATGCGTACGGGCCCATGCGGATCATCGAGGACCGGGCGTGGCTGCGGGGGCTGGTGGAGCGGCTCACGGCCCGCTACGAAGCGGGCAGGGCGGAGCCGTGGAAGGTCACGGACGCGCCGGCCGACTACGTCGAACAGATGCTCGGCGCCATCATCGGGATCGAGATCCCGCTCACGAAGCTCCGCGGCAAGTGGAAGGTGAGCCAGAACAGGCCGTCGGTGGACCGCGACGGAGTCGTGACGGGCCTGAGTGCGATGAGCGACGGCGATGCCCAAGCGATGTCGAGCCTGGTGAAGAAGGTCACGGGCCCGTAGCGCGGGCCGCGTCGCCCTGGGATCAGCCCGTCAGCGCTTGGCGGGAGCCGACCCCGGCTGGGTCTTGGTGGGCTTTTCGCTGAGGAAGTCGCCCTTCGTCTTCAGGCGCTTGACCAGCTCCTCGTACGAGGTGGTTCGAATGACCCGGTCGAACTGCGAGCGGTAGTTGGAGACCAGGCTCAGGTTCTCGACCAGGATGTCGTAGATCAGCCAGCGGGTCTCCTTCATCAGGAGCCGTGATTCGACCGGCACGTCGGTGCCGTTCTTGGTCGTGATGTTTGCGCGAACGACTGCCCGGTCGCCGTCGATCTGCTCGCTCACGTACGTCAGCTTCTCCCCGCCGAACTCGTCGATCCTGGAGATATACGTCTGCTCGAGCAGGTTCGCGAAGAGCTTCACGAACTCCTCGCGCTCGGCCGGGGTCCGCTGCTGCCAGTGCGGGCCGAGCGCCCGCTTGGCCGTCTCCGACACTTCGAAGACGTCCTCGGCGAGGTGCTTGACCGCCTCGCGCCGCTGCGGCATCGTGAGCGCGGGATTCTGCAGGACTTTTTGCACCTGGTCGGTATACGTGCGGAGCTGTTCCGTGGGCGGGCCCGCCCAGGCACCCGACTCCAAGCCCAGCACGAGGACCGCCACCAGGGGGAACCACCGAAGCCTGCTCATGCCTCTCTCCCTCATATGGATATTGTCGCA
The DNA here is from genome assembly GCA_963746865.1 of uncultured Chloroflexia bacterium. Taxonomy (GTDB): domain Bacteria; phylum Chloroflexota; class Limnocylindria; order Limnocylindrales; family CSP1-4; genus SPCO01. Next base: position 46,571 of record CAVVDB010000003.1, on the reverse strand, counting down.
CGGCTGTCACTCCCGCGACCCGGAGGAATACCGGGCGCGGCGGGCCGGCCGGGGGCTGGCCTGGGCGCTCGATGGTGCTGGCCGGGCGGGCGCTGTGGTACTGTCCCTGCTGCCAGGTCTGACGCAGTCGAAAGGAGAGAGCAATGCGCTTCGGCATCTTCTACGAGCACCAGCTCCCGCGTCCGTGGGCGGAAGGCGGCGAGCTCAAGCTCTTCCAGGACGCGCTCGAGCCAGGTCGAGCTGGCCGACCAGCTCGGCATCGACTACGCGTGGGAGGTCGAGCACCACTTCCTCGAGGAGTATTCCCACTCCTCGGCGCCCGAGGTGTTCCTGGCGGCCGCCTCCCAGCGCACGAAGCGGATCCGTCTCGGGCACGGCATCACCCTCATGCCGCCTGGGTACAACCATCCCGCGAGGGTGGCGGAGCGGCTGGCCACGCTCGACCTGGTCTCCAACGGCCGCGTCGAGTGGGGCACCGGCGAGTCGGCCTCGCGCGCGGAGCTCGAAGGCTTCGGCATCGACCCCGCCGAGCGGCGGGCGATGTGGCGCGAGACCACCGAGCAGGTCGCGAACATGCTCGCGATGGACCCGTACCCGGGCTTCCAGGGCAAGTACTTCGCGATGCCCGTGCGCAACGTGCTGCCCAAGCCCGTCCAGAAGCCGCACCCGCCGCTCTGGGTCGCGTGCTCGAACCGCGAGACCATCCACCTGGCGGCCCAGCTCGGGATGGGCGCGCTGACCTTCGCCTTCATCGACCCCGCGGAGGCGGCGCACTGGATCGCGGACTACTACGACACGTTCAAGCGCGAGTGCGTGCCGATCGGCCACAGCGTCAACCCGAACGTCGCAATGGTGACGGGCTTCTCGTGCCACGCGGACGCCGAAGAGGCCGGGCGGCGCGGCACGGACGGCTTCCGCTTCTTCCAGTTCGCGCTCGGCCACCACTACAGCTTCGGCAAGCACACGCCGGGGCGGACGGACATCTGGAAGAAGTTCGTCGCCGTGCGTGAGCAGCTTGGGCTCGAAGTGCTCGGCGGCGGGACGGGCTGCATCGGCACGCCGGCGCAGCTCCAGGCCAGCCTGCGGCAGTTCGAGGCGAACGGCGTGGACCAGACCATCTTCATCCAGCAGGGCGGCAACAATCGCCACGAGCACATCTGCGAGTCGCTCGAGCTGTTCGCGCGCGACGTGATGCCGGAGTTCAAGGAGCGGGACGCAAGCCGGCAGGCGAAGAAGATGAAGGAGCTGGCGCCGTACGTCGAGGCGGCGTTCGAGCGGAAGAAAGCGATGCCTGCCGTCGCCGACCGCGACATCCCGACGTACGAGGCCTACGGGTTGACGGTGGCCGAGGTGGACATCTCGAAGATGCCGGAGGCGAACCGGCTCCGGCACCTGGCCTTCCGGAAGATGCGCGAGATCGCCGAGCGGAGCTGAACGCCCCGCCCGGCGATCTCGGCCTTTCGTCACTTCCTGCTGGCGGCTACTTCTTGGCGGCGAGGCCCAGCCGCGTCTCGAGCACGCCGCGGACTTCTTTGACCGTCTCCCGCCAGAGGCTCTTGTCCGCGGGGGCGTCGTAGCCGGCCTGGACCTGCTTCCGGAACTCGGCCATGGCGGCGTCTTTCTTGGTCTGGTCTTCCCCCGCGACGTCGACCGTGGTGGCCCGGATCGCGTACATCTTCTGCGTGGCCGCGCCGGGCCGCTCGATCCAGCGGCCGACCTCGTTCCAGTCCTTGTCGAAGAAGGCGACGATCGGGATGGAGCGGTAGCCGTTGTTGAGGAAGCAGTCCGTCAGGTCTGGGGCCTGGTCGCGGAAGAACACGCGCATCTCGGTCCCCGGCATCGCCTCGACGATCCGGGCGATCATCGGGGAGTTGCGGTGGACGTCGCCGCACCAGTTCTCGGCGAGCATGAGGACGTACTTGACCTGGTTGAGCGAGCCGAAGAACTGCTTCTCCTCGGCGGTCAGCGAGGCCTTGTTGTAGTTCTCCTCGGTGCGGGCCTTGGTGTCGCCCATCTGGGCGAGGTAGTCCTTCCAGGCCATGCCGGTGGCGAAGCGGGCTGCGTCGAGCGGAATCTTCTCTTGGGCCATCTCGTCGTCTCCTTGCTGCTGGGGTTTGACTACATATGCCGGGGTGCTGATATTACACCCCGGGCGAGGATCCTGCTCGATCTCGTGCGGGCGCCGCCCGGATGTGCAGCGCGGCGGCGCGGTGACTCTCCAGCAGGCCCGGCACGCGCTGGGGATCGGTGCGCCCCCAGCCGCACTCGGCGCTGACCCCGAATCCTTCCGCGAATGCCCCCGCGGCGTCGATGCGGGCGAGATCTCCCGCGCGGTCGTCGTGGTGTATCAGCCCGAGATAGAGGGCGGAGTCGTCGTAGCCCCGCAATCGAGCCAGCGGGCGGAAATAGCCCGCGTCGGTCCTGTCCTTCGGCACCGGCATGTGCAAAAAGTCGACGCGCCGCCCGAGCCCCTGGCGTAAGTCCTCGGCCATCTCGACCATGACCCCCATGTCGCGCGGCATGACGAGGTGCTCGTCCGCGGGCGAGCCGTAGCACAGGTGATACCCGACCTCGACAGCGTCGGGCACGGCGCCGCCCAGTCGCGCCAGCTCGGCCGAGATCTGGCGCTTGTAGTCGGTCGGCCTGTCCGGGAAGAACCCCTCGCAGATCAGCACCTCCTGGCAGACGTCCCACTGGATCGCGAGCTCCGTGGCGGGGATCGCCGCGAGGATGTCCCGGAGCGCCCTCAGCAGGGCGCGCTCGTACGCGCGGATGTACGGCTCGCGCGCCTTCGGGCTGACGTACATGTAGGCGCTCGCCATCGGCGTCGGCAGGCAGACCTGGAACCGCACGCTCGGCCGGATCACGCCGGCGGCCTTGAGCGCGCGGAAGGTGTCATACGAGGCCCGCGCCGCCGGCGCGTATCCCGTCTCGAACGCCACGCCGTCCGGATCGATTCCCGTGCGGAAGCGGAGAAGCGGCGTCTCGCGCAGGAGCTTGCCGTCCCACTGGCGAAGCGCGAAGAGCGGGACGGTCGGATCGACCTCCATGGCCGCATGCTTCTCGAGCATGAGGCGCTGGAAGTAGATCCAGCGGCGGCGCTCGCCCGTCTCGCCGTCGGGGAGGCGTGAGAGATGCGGGGCGAGCGCAGCCGAGACGGTCCGGAACACCGTCTCGGCGTCGGCCAGCGGCACGCTGCCGATGAGATGCGCGCCGCCGTCGCTCCGTCCCACGTCAGCTGACCATCGCGTAGGTGCGCTCGATGTTGCGCAGGAGGCCCGCGCGCCAGGGCCGGTAGTCGCCGTACGCGGAGAACGGCTTCTCGTAGGTCGGGGCGAGCCGCTCCGGCACGCGCCGCTTGACCTCCTCGAGCGTCGCGCCGCGGGCCGCTTCCTCGCGGACGGCCTCGACCATGTCGTGGACGTAGCCGCGGAAGGTGCGGAGCCAGTCGCGGCCCGCGGGCTCGCCGTGGCCCATGATGATGTGGGTGAAGTCGAGCTCGGCGAGACGGTCCAGCGTCGCCGACCCAGTCCTCCGGGTAGCCGTCGCCCATGAAGGGCGTCCAGCCGATGACGGCGTCGCCCGTGACGACGACCTTTTCCTTCGGCAGGTAGACGAACACATCCCCCTCGGTGTGGGCGCGCCCGAGGTAGAGGAGGTGGATCTCCCGGTCGCGGCGGTAGAGCTTCATCGTCCGCTCGAAGGCCATGGTGGGGAGCGCGGGCTTGAGCGCCGTCACCTCGGCGAGGTAGGACTCGGCGTGCGCCAGGTCGGCCTGGAGCCGCGCGCGATCTCCGGCGGTCGCGGCCGCGGCGAGGTCGGCCTTGAGCTTGGCGATCTCGCCGGGCACCTGGCGGACGTGGTCCTGGATGCGCTTGAGCCCCTTCCGCACCATCGCCTCGCGCGTGAGCTGGTTGGTGATGATCTCCGCGTTGGGGTAGGCGGCGGGGTAGACCTCGTTGCCGTGCCAGTGGTCCCAGTGGAAGTGCGTGTTGACGACGTAGCGGACGGGCTTCTTCGTGATGTCGCCGCAGCGCGCTCCACGATCACGCGCGCCGCCGAGGGCTTGGAGTGCGTGTCCACGATGACCACGCCGTCGTCGCTCTCGATGATCGCGGTGTTGCAGTTCACCTTGTAGGCGGGCGCGGCGACGGCGACGTGCACGCCGTCGGCGACCTTCTTGAAGTCGAACTTCGCGTCGCCCTTCGCCGGCCCCTCGTGGCTGCAGCAGTCCATGGTCAGGGCTTGAGGCCGTAGAGGCGGCGCGTGTTGTCCGCGAGGATCTTCCGCTTCTGCGCGTCCGTGATGTCGCCGCGGTCCTTGATCTCGTCGATCGAGCCCGGGAAGCTGTGGTCCCAGTGGGGGAAGTCGGACGCGTAGACGATCTGGTTCTCGCCGCAGAGCTTCACGGCCTGCGGCAGCAGCCACTCGTCGGCCTCGCAGGAGAAGTAGATGGACCCGCTCCGGATGTACTCGCTCGGCTTCTTGCGTGAGGGCCGGCGCCTCCTCGGCGCGCTTGGCGTACTCGTCGTCCATGCGCTCCATCCAGTACGGCGCCCAGCCGCAGCCGGCCTCGAGGAACGCCAGGCGCAGGCGCGGGAAGCGCTCGGGGATGCCCTCGTAGACGATGGACGTGATCTGGCGCATCTGGCCGAAGGCGTGGGAGCAGGTGTGCGCCTGGATGAACTTCGGAAAGAGATCCACGCCGGCCCCGCCCAGGTGCGAGCCCGAGGCGTGTATGCCCAGCATGACGCCGAGCCGGTCGGCTTCCTCGAAGACGGGCAGGAAGCGCTCGTCGCCCAGGAGGTGGCGTGCCGTCGGCCGCGAGCATCCCGCCGACGTGGCCCAGCTCGCTGACGGCGCGCCGCAATTCGAGCGCGGCGGCCTTGGGATCCTGCACGGGCAGGAGCGCGACGGACTGGAGCCGGGGGCTGACCTTGATGAACTCCTCGTGCATGAGCGTGTTGTAGGCGCGGCAGAGCCTGACGGCCCACTCGCGATCCTTGAGGAAGCTCATGAAGAGGCCGAGGGTCGGGTAGAGCACCGCCAGCTCCATGCCGCCCTTGTCGAGCGCGCGGAGCCACTCGTCGGCGTTGCCCGCCCAGTCGTGGAACTTGTCGACGAGCCGCCGGTCCCAGCCGTCGGCGGTGTAGAGCGGGAAGGTCAGCGGGCGCCGGCGCCAGGGCTCGTCGAGGTACTTCGCGATCTGCTGGTAGGACTCCGTCACGTGGCCGTCGGCGTCGAGAACGGGCATGGATTGCTGGCTCATCGCTTGATCCTCCAGCGCGGGATCGCCTCGGGGTTGACGCAGTGGGCGGGCGGCTCGCCGCGACCGGCGGCGAGGATCTGCTCGAAGGCCAGGCGGAGATTGGCGCGCCGGCCCGCCTCGCTGTGGCTGACGTTGTGCGGCGTCAGGATGAGACGCTCGGGATCGACGCTCGCGGAGCGGGCTCCCGGGGCCGAGCGGCTCCTTGACGAACGCGTCGATGGCCGCGCCGGCGATCCAGCCCTCGCGAGAGCGCCCGGGCGACGGCCTCCTCGTCGGCCATCTCGCCGCGCGCCGTGTTGACGAGGAGCGCGCGCGGGCTTCATGCGCCGGAGCTCCTTCTCGCCGATGAGCCCGCGCGTCTCGTCGGTCAGGGAGGCGTGGAGCGAGACGACGTCCGACTCGGCGAGCAGGGTCGGCGAGGTCGACGAGCGTCGCGCCGAGGGCCTCCGCCTGGGCCGCGGGCACGTAGGGATCGGCCGCCAGCAGGCGCACGTCCCAGTTCACGAGGCGCCGCGCCACGTGCGAGCCCACGCGGCCGAGACCGACGAGGCCCACCGTCTTGCCGAAGAGGAACTCGCCGCGGTCCTGGCGCTGCGCCCACTCGCCGCGGCGGAGCTTGGCCTCGTTGTGCTTGATGCGCTTGAGCAGCATCAGGATGAGGCCGATCGTCGCCTCGGCGACGGCGATGAAGTTCTCCGGCGTCGGGCTGTTGGCGACGAGGACGCCCGCCTTCGACGCGGCGGCGAGGTCGATCTTGTCCGTCCCGATAAAGGGCACGATGACGAGCCGGAGGCTCGGGCGCGGCCTCGAGGACGCCGCGGCTGATGGTCTCGAGATGCGAGGCGAGGATGACGTCGACGCCGCGGGCGGCCTCGATCAGCTCCGCTTCCGTATAGGCCCGCCGGCCGGGCTGGTCGAGCGGGCGGCCGATGACGACCTCGTGGCCCGCCTCGCGCAGCGCATCCAGCTCTTCCGGCGGTGCCGCTCGGTCCCGTGGCGAGGATCTTCATCACGGCTTCTTGCAGATCACGTTGAGGAGGGCCTGGCGCTTCTCTTCCTTGACGACGCGCAGCGCGCGCCTGAGCGCGTCGGGCAGCTGCGGCGGGATCCTCGACCCGCTCGCCGTGGCCGCCCGAGGCCTGGCAGACCATCTCGTAGTCGGGCGCCGGCTCGAGCGCGGTCAGCGGCATGGAGCCGGTCCTGACGGCCCAGCCGTCGCGCGCGTGCGACTGCACCGCGCGCTTGACCGCGTTCCAGGTGCGGTTGTTGAAGACGACGAAGAGCACGGGCAGGTTGTAGGCGCGCGAGACGAAGTGCGCGGCGCGTGGGCGCGCCGAACATGTAGGCGCCGTCGCCGACGCAGCAGATGACCGTCTTGTCCGGCGCCGCCAGCTTGGCCCCGAGCGCGGCGCCGAGTCCCCAGCCGAGCCCGCCGGACGGCGGGGCGGCGAAGTAGCTCCCGGGCTGTCCGGAAGCACGCCTGCGTCGCGTCGAGGTCGTACTCGTTGACCACGATGGTCCGGTCGTCCACGAGGTCGCCCACGCAGCGCGAGAGCCAGGCCATGTCGATGGGCGAGTCGGACTGGACGGCGCTGCGCCCGCGCCGCGGCGGCCTCGCGCTGGCGCGCGTGCTCGCCCTCCCAGCGCGCGCGGCGCTCGGCGACGCGCGGCGGCGTCCACGAGGCGCGCGACGGCGTCGCGGAGCGCGCAGGAGCGCAAGGCGCGGCGTGCCCGCGAGGGCCAGGTCGGTCGGGGAAGCCGCGGAGCGGGTAGCGGGAGAAGAGCGGGTCGACGCCCGAGGTGGACGATCCGCGCGTCCGGCCGCGGCCGCTTCGAGCGCCGGGAACCAGGGCACGTCGGACTCGACGACGAGGATCGCGTCGGCCTCCTCCAGATGCGGCGTGGCGTCGAAGCCGCCGTGCAGCGGATGGTCCTGGGGGAAGTTGACGTAGGTGTGGAACTGGTCGAAGACCGGCGCGCCGAGCGCCTCGGCCAGCGCCACGAGGGCGGCGACGGCGCCGGGATCGCGGCCCGCCGCCTTGACGATGATGATCGGGTTCCGCGCGGAGGCGAGGATCTGCGCCGCCTCGGCGACGGACTCGGGAGAGGGAACGAGCGGGCCGGGCTTGGCCATGCGCGCGGGATCGGCGTACTCGATCGCCTCCCGCCGCTCAGCCAGCACTTCGCGCGGCAGCGTCAGGTAGACGGGCCCCTGCGGCTCGGCCTGCGTCAGCGTCAGCGCGCGGTCCACCACGGTCTCGAGGTCGGAGGCGCTCCTGAGCTCGTAGTCCCACTTGACGAACTCGCGGACCATCGCCGCCTGGTCGAAGGACTCCTGCGCCCAGTGGATGGGCCGGTCGCGGCTGCCCGAGTGGCCGGCCTCGGTGATGGGATTGCGCCCCGCGCTGAAGAGCATCGGCACGTTGGAGCGCGCGGCGTTGATGATGCCGCCGACGGCGTTGCCCGCGCCCACGATCACGTGGACCATGACGGCCTGCGGCCGTCCCGTGACCATCGCGTAGCCGTGGGCCATCGCGACGGCGGGCACCTCGTGCGGCACGGTGATCGGCCGCGGCGCGGCCTGCCCCTGCGCGTCGCGCTTGGCGTACGCCTCGATGAGCGGCGCGAAGTCCGTCCCGGCGTTGGCGAAGAGATACTCGACGCCGCGCGCGGCGAGGAGCTCCAGGTAGGCTTCGGCGGTGCTCTCGACTGCCGCTCGCTTCTGCATCGCGGGCTCTCCTTTGAGCGGACCGGTGAGGGGCGAAAGTCTGCCGAGCTTAGCGCCGGGCGCGGGGCCGGTCAAGGACCCCGGGGCCGGGCCGGCTTGCGCGGCACCCAGGTCCGGGATATGGTCCCCAGGGCGTTCCTTATTCCCGTTTCCGCACGAGGAGGACGTGATGGCACGCGGCTTCGCACTGTTCGCCGGCACCACTCCCGAGATCATCCGCGCCTCCGCGAAGGAAGCCGAGGCGCTCGGCTACACCTCCTTCTGGGTCAATCACCCGGGCTCGTTCGACGGACTGGCCGCCCTCGCCCACGCGGCCGGCGAGACCACAGCGCATCGAGCTCGGCATCGGCGTCATTCCGCTCCACACGCGCGGGCCGGAGGCGATCGTCCAGGGCGTGCGCGCCACCGCGCTGCCGCTCGATCGCCTGCTGCTGGGCGTGGGCAGCCCGAACCCGAAGTCGCTCGGCCGCGTGCGCGACGGCGTGGCGGCGCTGAAGTCACAGCTCAAGACGCGCGTGATCGTGGCGGCGCTCGGTCCCAAGATGTGCCGCCTGGCCGGCGAGATCGCCGACGGCGTGCTCTTCAACTGGCTCACGCCCGAGCACGCGCGCGTCTCGGCGGACTGGGTGCGCGAGGGCGCCACAGGCGGCCGGGCGGAAGCCGCCCACGCTCTATCGCCTATGTCCGCCTCGCCCTCGGGACCAAGGCGTGCGACAAGCTCGCGGAGGAAGGCGGCCGCTACGCGGCGATCCCCGCGTACGGCGCCCACTTCGAGCGCATGGGCGTCAAGCCCGTCGAGACCTGCATCGCCGCGCAGAAACGCGGACGAGGTCCCGAAGGCGCTCGCGAAGTGGCAGGGCGTGGTGGACGAGGTCGTGCTCCGCGCCATCACCGGCGACGACACGATCGAGGAGAACCTGGCGCTGATCCGCGCCGCCAAGCCCTCGAGCAGGCGGCTGAAAGGCCCATCTGCTTCGTTGGCGCCCTTGGCCGCACGCTCACGTCAGGCGTACGCCTCGCGTCGGCCATCGGGCGCCGCCTCGCATCTGGACCTTTTTGAGCCGCCTGAAGCTTCAGCGACCTGGTACTTTTGATCGCCGCCTGGTCGAAGGCGAGGCCGAGGCCCGGCTTCTTCGGCACCACGAGCTGGCCGCCTTCGATCGCCGGCGTCTCCTCGTAGAGCCGGAGCGTCCACGGCATGTACTCGACCGTGAGGCCGTTGGGGATGGCGGCCACGAGGTGGACGTGGATCTCCGGGATGAGGTGGCTCACCACCGGCAGGTTGAACGCCTCGGCCATGCCGGCGACCTTCATCCACTGCGTGATGCCGCCCACCCGCAGGAGATCGATCATCACGATGTCGATCGAGCGCGCCTCCAGCAGGTGACGGAAGGGCACGATGCCGTAGTGGTACTCGCCCGCGGCGATGGGCGTGCTGAGCGCGTCGGCCACGCGCGCGAGGCCGGCGTAGTCGTCGTGCGCGGTCGGGTCCTCCAGCCAGTAGAGCTGGTACTGGCGCGATCCGGTTCCCCACCTCGATGGCGTGGTGCACGCTCCAGAGCTGGTTGATGTCGCACATGAGGTCGATGTCGGGGCCGATGGCCTCGCGCATGACGCGCACGCGCTCGATCGACGCGGCCATCGTCGGCTCGCTCCCGCACTGCATCTTCATCTGCCTGAAGCCCATGTCACCAGCCGCGGCCCCGCCTTGGCGAGGTAGTCCACCGGGTGCTGGCGCATGAGCGCGCCGCTCGCATAGGTCGGCACGCGGTCGCGCAGGTCCCCGAGCAGCGCGCACACCGACTTGCCCGCGGCCTTGCCCTTGAGGTCCCAGCACGCCGATGTCCACGGCCGAGAGCGCGAGCGAGAAGATGCCGCCGGGGCCCGAGCTGCCCGCGGCGCGCCGGAGCTTGGCGACGATGGCCTCGGTCTGCGTCGGATCGTCGCCGATGATGAGCGTCGCGCAGCGCGTCCACGGCCGCCTTGAGCGCCCGCGTCAGCGCGCCGCCGAAGAAGGTGAGGCCGATGCCGACGAGACCTTGATCGGTGCCCAGCTCGAGCGTGACGAACTCGCGCGTATCGGTGGGCTCGGGCAGGCCGACGACGAGCGGGTTGTCGGCCGGCGTGCGCAGCACGCGCGTGGTGACGTGGGTGATCTTCATGGGCGGGACCTTTCTTGGAGCGCAGGGTCAGAAGGCCAGGAAGTCCTTCAGCGCCGCCAGGACCGCCTCGGGATTGTCCTCGTGGAGCGTGTGGACCGCGCGCGGGATCTCGACGAAGCGGCCGTTGGGCAGCTCCTTCGCCATCCGCTCGGCGACGTCGCGGTCGAGGATGGGGCTCGATTCGCCGCGGAGCACGAGGGTCGGCGGCGTGATCGACCGCACGATCCCCCACCAGTCGAGATCGAGCTGGGAGCGCCGCTCCTTCACGCTCGGATGCCACTTCCACACGATGGCGCCGTCGGGGCGCTGGCGGAGGCTGTGCGAGGCGACCCAGCGGTAGTAGTGGATGCCGGGATACGGGTTGCCGCGGAAGAGATGCTGGGCCGCCTGCTCGATGCTCTCCCAGGTGTCGGGCTCGGGAGGCCCCGCCGAGGGCTGCGCCGCCCGCTTGCTGATCTCGGGACCGATGTCGACGATGACGAGCTTCTGGACCCTGTCGGGCCGCTTGGACGTGAAGTACATCCCGTTCCGGCCGCCCATCGAAAGCCCGACGAGGACGAACGAATCGCGAGCCCGAGCTGGTCCGACCACGCCCGAGATGTCGTCGAAGGCCACGACCGGGTTGTAGACCTCGGCCGGGATCGCTGTCGCCGTGGCCGCGCTGGTCGAGCGCGTACACGTGGAAGTGGGGCTGGAGCGCGATGCTGAGCGTGTCCCAGGCGTGCGCGTTGCCCGTGAAGCCGTGCAGGAGCACGAGCGGCGTGCGGTCGCCGCCGCCCCAGTCGAGGACGTGGAGCCGCAGGCCGTTGACGACGACGTCGCGATCGAGCGGTCGAAGGAGATTCATCGGGTCCGGGCCGGATGATAGCAGGATTCGGCGGCCGGTCTCCATCGCTTGACGAGGGCCCGCCGCCGGAGCAATATCTGGCGCCTATGGATATCGGCTGCCATCTTCCGACGCAGGGGCCCGTGGCCACGGGGAACGCGCTCATGACCTTCGCGCGCGAGGCCGAGAAGCGCGACATCGCCTCGCTCTGGGTCAGCGACCACGTCATCTTTCCGAGGAAGGCGACCGGCAGCTATCCCGGCGGGCGCTTCCCGCATCCGCCCGACAAGGCCTACCTCGAGCCCGTCGTCGCCCTCGCCGCCGCCGCCGTCTGCACGTCGCGCGCGCGGCTCGGCGCCTCGGTCTTCATCCTGGGGCACCGCCACCCGGTGGTCATGGCCAAGATGCTCACGAGCATCGACGCGCTGTCGAACGGGCGGCTCATCTGCGGGGTCGGCGTCGGCTGGTGGAAGGAGGAGCTCGAGATCCTGGGCGCGCCCTTCCACGAGCGGGGCCGGCAGGCCGACGAGATGCTGCGCGTCTTCAAGGCGCTGTGGACCGAGGACAACCCGTCCTTCGCGGGGGAGTACTTCCGCTTCAGCGACATCGGCTTCGCGCCCAAGCCCGTGCAGAAGCCGCACCCGCCGATCTGGGTCGGCGGCGACAGCCCGGGCGCCTTCAAGCGGGTCGTCACGCTGGGCGACGGCTGGCACGCGACGTCGAAGACTCCGGCCGAGCTCAAGGAGGCGCTCGGCCGCCTGCGCGCGGTCGCCGACGCGGCCCGCCGCCCCTTCGAGAGCATCGCGCTGTCGATCCGCTACTCGCTCAAGCCCGAGCTCCTCGCCCAGGGTAACCAGGCCGTGGTCGACGAGCTCTCGCGAGTACAAGCGGCTCGGCCTGGGCCACGTCATGATCGACTTCCGCCGCGACGACCTCGCGCAGATGCTCGAGCTTCTCGACCTGGTCACCGGAACCATCCGCCCCGCAGTCGACCGCTCCTAGCAGGGCGCAGGCTACGAGCGGAGATTCAAGCCCATCGCCTGCTTGGGCGGATACTTGCGGAAGGTCGCGAGGTGGTTGCGCATGCCGTCGAGGAAGGTCTCGTTGTAGGCGAGCTTGCGGGTCATGTAGCTGTGGGTTTCCTTCGGGTCGAGGTAGAGGTTGTAGAGCCGTGGGTAGGTGTACTGCTGGGTCACGCCCGTGAAGCCGCCCGCGCCGTGGACGTCGGTATCGTCGTCGCTCGTGGAGTGCAGCATCCACTTGTACTCGCCCACGCGGATCGCCGACAGCCGGCGCAGGAGCCAGTAGTAGACGTATTTCCGGTTCGACCGGCCGTCGGGGGCGAGCAGGAACGAAGACTGGTCCACGCCGTCGATGAAGCGGTCGGACGGGGAGCCGGTCAGTCGAGCCGGCCAGCGCGAGCGCCGTCGGCAGGAGATCGGTGAAGTCGAAGAGGCCGTCGCTCGCGCGCTCCGCCTCGATCATGCCCGGCCACACCAGGATGCCGGGCACGCGCACGCCGCCCTCCCACGTCGAGCCCTTCGCGCAGCGGAACGGCGTGTAGGCGGCGTCGGGCCAGTTCTCCATGTGGGGGCCGTTGTCCGAGGAGAGGAAGATGAGCGTGCGGTCGGCCTGGCCGGTCTCCTCGAGCGTCCGCCAGAGCCGGCCCACGATGTCGTCCAGCTCGAGGAGCGTGTCCTTGTACGGGTGCTTCGCCGGGGATGCGCCGAGGAAGCGCTCGAGCGGGTAGTTGTCGAAGTGCGCGCCGCGCGTGCAGTGGTAGAGGAGCCACGGCTGTCGACTCGCCGCCCATCCGCCGGAGGAACGCCTCCGAGTAGCGCCGCCCACATGTCGTCGAGACGCGAGAGCACCGGGATCGTGACCTCCTCGACGTTCTCGGGCGCGCCGCCGCGGGTCGCGTGCACGAAGCAGCGGTTGAAGGGCATGTTCTTGACCCACTCGGTGCGCGCCTCGGAGTAGACCATCTCGGGGAAGAAGTGGGGGTCGCGCCACTCCGTGTACATGTCCGAGACGGAGAGGAAGCCGTAGAAGTCGTCGAAGCCCACGTGCTGGGGCTGGGACTCGACGTTCTCCCCGAGGTGCCACTTGCCCACCGCCTGGGTGACGTAGCCCTGCGCCGAGAGCAGCATGGCCAGCGTGGTCTCGCCCTGGAGGCCGCCGGGCTCGCCGTACATCGGCGGGCGGTGGAGACCGTGCCGCATGGGCAGGCGGCCCGTCATGAGCGAGGCGCGGCTCGGGGTGCACGACGGCTGCGAGTAGCAGGAGGTCAGGAGGAGCCCGCGCCTCGCCAGCCGGTCGATGTTCGGAGTCGGCGCGCCGACGGCCACGCCGCCGCCGTAGCAGCCGAAGTCGCCCCAGCCGACGTCGTCCATCAGGATGACGAGGATGTTGGGGCCGCTCCGGCCCGTGCGCTCCCGGAAGCGGGCGAGCTTCTCGCGGGCCGCCTCCGCCTCGTCGGGGAAGACGAACTGCGGCTCGCGGTGGCCTGCGAGGCTGACGGCGGCGGTCGCGATCGGGTCGAACGTCACGCTACTTGTCCAGCCAGACGTCCTGCATGCGGCCGTAGTTGTACAGCGAGTTGTGCGGGACGAGGTTCTTCACGTAGGGCCACTGGGCGAAGTACTCCTTGCGCCAGCCGAGCATCGGGCGGCGCCACGTCGGCCTCGAGCTTGCGCTGGATCTCCCAGACGATCTTGAGGCGCTTGGCGCGGTCGAGCTCCTGCGACTGCTGGTCGATCAGCTTGTCCGTCTCCTCGCTGCAGTAGTCGGTGTAGTTCCGCGAGGCGCCGCACTTGTAGTTCTCGAAGAAGTACGCGTCGGGGTCGTCGAAGCCGCCGGCGGTGAGGTTGGCGCCGATCTGGTAGTCGCGCCGCGCGAGCGCGGGGAACCACGCGCCCGAGTCCATCTGCTTGAGCGTGGACTCGACGCCGACCTGGCGGAGCTGGTCGACGACGAACGAGGCCACGTCCAGGTAGATCGGAGATGGAGCGCGTGACCATCTCCACGTGCAGCGGCTTGCCGGGGCCGTAGCCCGCGGCGGCGAGGAGCCGCTTGGCCTCGGCCTTGTCCTGCGGCCGGGCCGCGATAGCCGGGGAGCGCCCGGAGGTCCTGGTCCGGCAGCCCCCAGATCCCGAACGGCTTCGGCATCATGCGAGGCGCCGACGACGGCGCCGCCGTGCCGGACGCCCTGGACGAAGGCGTGGCGGTCCATGGCGAGGCTGATCGCGCGGCGCACCGCCGGATTGTCGAAGGGCGGGCGCTTGTGGTTGAGGACCACGTTGTCGCTGCCGTTCTGCCCGACCTCGGTGATCACGAGCGACGGCGCGCCCTGCTTCGCCGTCTCCGCCATGGTCTTGGTCATCTCGAGGGGCACGAAGGCGTCGAGGCGGCCGGTCTGGAGCGCGGCGAGGCGCGTGCCGCGCTCGCCGATGATCGTGTAGCGGATGCCGTCGAGGTAGGGCCGGCCCGGCACGAAGTAGTCGGGGTTCCGCTCGAGCTCGATCGACCTGGCCGCGGGCGTACTGCTTCATGCGGAACGGGCCCGGTGCCCACGCAGCGCTGGCGCAGCTCGGCGAGCGGGACGTGCGCCGGGTAGACCGGCGAGTAGCCCGAGGCGAGCATGAGCAGGAGCGAGGGCTGGGGCCGCTTGAGCCGGAAGACCACGGTGTGGGGCTCGGGCGCCTCGATCGCCTCGACGTTGTCGTACCAGTCCTTGCGCGCGCTCAGCCGGAGCTTGGCCGGCGCGTCCGGCGCCTCGCGGACGACGTCGAACGTGTACTTGACGTCGCGCGACGTGAAGGGCTGGCCGTCGTGCCACTTCACGTTCTTCCGCAGGAAGAAGACGAGGTTGCGGTAGTTGTCCTGCCACGACCACCGCTCCGCGAGCTCGGGGATGACGGTGTCCACGCTCTCGAGCGTCTTCAACGGGTCGAAGAGCACGAGGCCCGAGTAGCAGGGCGACATCGGCCAGACGTTCGAGACGGTCGCCGACTCGTGGATCAGGAGCCCCGGCGGCTCCTCGATGACCAGCGTGTTGAGGATGCCGCCGCGCTTCGGCGTCTGGCTCCAGCCGGCGGACACGACGATGAGCGCTGCGAGGCCGAGCGAAGACGAGAGAGCGTCAGGAGTTTTCTCATGGTGCCCTCCACATACAGGCGAGACGACCGCGCTGTCAAGGTGCTACTCTTGCCCCCACCAGCGGTGGATCGCGCAGCGCAAGGGAGCCGACCGTGACCCCACAGAGCCTCGACGAGCGAGCCATCAACACCATCCGCTTCCTGTCGGTCGACGCCGTGCAGAAGGCGAACTCCGGCCACCCCGGCCTGCCGATGGGCGCGGCCGCGCTGGCCTACGTGCTCTGGACCCGGTTCCTGCAGCACAACCCGGCCGACCCCGCCTGGCCCGACCGCGACCGCTTCGTCCTCTCGGCCGGTCACGGCTCGATGCTGCTCTACTCGCTGCTGCACCTGACGGGCTACGACCTGTCGCTCGAGCAGATCAAGCAGTTCCGCCAGTGGGGCAGCCGCACGCCCGGGCATCCGGAGAGCCACCTGACGCCCGGGCGTCGAGGCGACGACCGGCCCGCTCGGCCAGGGCATCGCGCAACGCGGTCGGCATGGCGATCGCCGAGGCGCACCTGGCCGCGCGCTTCAACCGGCCGGGGCACGACGATCGTCGACCACCACACCTACGTCCTGGCGGGCGACGGCGACATGATGGAAGGCGTGCAGGCCGAGGCCGTGCTCCCTCGCCGGCCACCTCAAGCTCGGCAAGCTCATCGTCCTCTACGACGACAACGGCATCTCCCTCGCGGGCTCGACGTCGCGTCTCGTTCACCGAAGACGTCGCGCGCGCGCTTCGCCGCCTACGGCTGGCACGTCCAGCACGTGGACGACGGCAACGACCTCGGCGCGGTCGACAAGGCGCTCCGCGAGGCGCGGCAGGTCGCGCGACCGGCCGTCGCTCATCGCGGTGCGCACGATCATCGGCTTCGGCGCGCCGCACAAGCAGGGCACCTTCCACGTCCACGGCTCCCCGCTCGGCCCCGACGAGGTCAAGGCGGCCAAGGAGAACCTCGGCTGGCCGCTCGAGCCGCCGTTCCTCGTTCCCGACGACGTCGAGCGCGCACTTCCGCGACGGCGGTCGAGCGCGGCAAGAAGGACCGAGGACGACTGGCGCCGGCGCCTCGCCGCCTACCAGGCGGCCTTCCCCGACCTGGCCGCCGAGCTCGACGCGGCGGCTGGCCGGCGCGCTGCCCGCCGGCTGGGACGCGCGACCTGCCGGCGTTCCCCGCCGACCCCAAGGGCGCTGGCGACGCGGAAGGCCTCGGAGGGCGTCATGCAGGCGCTGGCCGCGCAGCTTGCCCGAGCTCGTGGGCGGCTCCGCCGACCTCGATCCCTCCACGTTCACCTGGCTCAAGGGGCAGGGCGACTTCGCGTCGCCGTCGCAGCCGCAGGAGGGCGTGCAGGGGGCGGTCGGCGGCGTCTGGGGCTTCGCGGGGCGCAACCTCCACTTCGGCGTCCGCGAGCACGCGATGGGCGCGGTCGTGAACGGCATGGCGCTACACGGCGGCTTCATCCCGTACGGCTCGACGTTCCTCGTCTTCTCCGACTACATGCGCGCGGCGGTCCGCCTCTCGGCGCTCGCGCGGCTCGGCTCCATCTGGGTCTACACCCACGACAGCATCGGCGTCGGCGAGGACGGCCCGACGCACCAGCCGGTCGAGCACTTCGCTGGCGCTGCGCGCCATCCCCGACCTGCTCTTCATCCGTCCCGGCGACGCGAACGAGACGGCGTGGGCCTGGCAGATCGCGATCGAGAACCGCCACCGGCCGACCGCCCTGGCGCTGACGCGCCAGAACGTGCCGACGCTCGACCGCTCCGTCTACGCCTCCGCCGACGGCCTGCACGCGCGGCGCCTACGTGCTGAACCCCGCACGGTCGCGGCGACCCGGACATCATCCTGATCGCCACCGGGCTCCGAGGTGCAGCTCATCGTCGCGGCGGAGCGCCGCGCTCGCCGCGAAGGGCGTCGCCGCGCGGCTCGTGTCCATGCCCTGCTGGGAGCTCTTCGAGGAGCAGACGGCCGAGTACCGCGAGAGCGTGCTGCCCCGCGCGGTCACGGCGCGCCTCGCCGTCGAGACGGGCGTGCTCGCTCGGCTGGGAGCGCTGGATCGGCACGCGACGGCGCCACCGTCACGCTCGATCGCTTCGGCGCCTCGGCGCCCGGCGAGGTCGTGATCAAGGAGCTCGGCTTCACCGCGGAGCGCGTCGTCGGCGCGGCCGAGGCGCTGCTCGCGCGGACGGGCCGCCGCGGCAAGAGCTGACCGAAGTCTACGCCACTACACCAAACAGGGGGTTGTACTCATGCCAGCCGCAAAGGGAAAGTTCAAGGTCGTCGTCCAGCAGCCGTCGGGGGGAGTCACCTATGACCTCGCCGACGGCGCCTACGCGATCGAGCGCGAGGCGCTGGACCCCATCGGCGCCGAGATCGTCGAGGTGCCCGCGAAGACGGAAGAGGAGTTCATCGCCGCGGCGAAGGACGCCGACGCGCGTGATCGCGCGGAACCGCCGCATCACGGCCGCCGTCATCAAGGGCCTGAAGAACTGCAAGGTCATCGGTCTCGGCAGCGTCGGCGCCGACACGGTGGACGTGGACGCGGCCACCGAGGCCGGCATCGTCGTCACCAACGTCCCCGACGTCTTCATCGACGAGGTCGCCGACCACACGATGGCCATGTTCCTGGCCGCGCACCGGCGCCTGCGCCTCATGCACCAGCTGACGGTGGACGCCAAGTGGACGGAGGGGCGGCCGTACTTCAAGGACATCCCGCGCCTCTACGGCCAGACGATCGGCCTCATCTCCTTCGGCAACGTCGCCAAGGCCGTCGCCCGCCGCTGCCACGCCTTCGGCCTCCACGTGATCGCGTATGACCCGTTCCTGGCCGAGCTCGAGATGACCGCCGTCGGAGTCGAGCCGGTCACGAGCCTCATCGAGCTGTGCCAGCGCTCGGACTTCCTGTCCATGCACGCGCCGCTCAACTCCGAGACGCACCACATGATGAGCGACAAGCAGTTCAAGGCCATGAAGAAGACGCGCCATCTTCATCAACAACGGCCGCGGGCCGACGGTGGACGAGAAGGCGCTGATCGAAGCGCTCAAGCAGAGGGAGATCGCGGGCGCGGCGCTCGACGTCTTCGAGCAGGAGCCCGTGGACCCCATGAACCCGCTGCTGCACATGGACAACGTCATCGTCACGCCGCACATCGCGTCGGCGACGGCGCGCATGGCGCCCGAGACGCGGCGCCGCCTCGGCCGCGAGATCGCCACGGTGCTCCAGGGCAAGTGGCCGCGCTCCGCGGTCAACCCCGGCGTGCTGGCGCGGACGAACCTGATCCGCTGGCAGCCGTATCCGATGGGTCGCGGTCCGAACCGCTAGCAGCTTGCGGCTGATCGAGCACGTGGAGGCGGGCGGGTCCTGTCGTCGGGGGCGAGGGCGGCGCGCGGCCAGCTTCGACACCCACGCGCCGCGAATCGCAGCTCTGCGGAGCTGCGGACACTGCGAGGGGCCCGACTCCGCCGGCCGCGGCCCCGCTCCCCCCGACGCCACCCGCCCGTCGGCGCGCTAGAAGACCCTAGGCAGTAGCGAGCTTCGCCCAGATCGTGCGGAGGCGGTCCATCGCGGGGGCGGGGAGGGGGCCCTTCGCGACGGCGGCTGCGGCGACTTCCAGCTGTGCCAGGTCCGACGTGCCGATGAGCATGGTGGACAGCGCGTCCGCCGTCAGCGCGAAGCGGAACGCGGCCTCGACCACGCTCGAGGCGTATCCCTCGGCGACGAGCGGCTGCGAATGCCAGCGCGCGCTTCGACATCGGTCGCGTAGTCCGGGCCCGAGGCGATCGGGTCCACCGCGGGGATGGCGATCGGATGCCGGGCGGTCTCGCCCGCTGAGCGCGCCGCCCGCGAGCACGCGGATGCCGACCGTGCCCACGCCCTGCTCGCGCGCCAGGTGCGCGAGCCCATCGAAGTCCTGCGCCGGGAATCCCATCGGCATCGGGTACGCCGCGGTCGGGCTCAGCAGGTTGAAGCACACCTGCGCCGTGTCGATGGCGCCGCTCGCCAGCGCGCGGTGGAGCGCGCCGGTCTCGCCGAGCGCGGTCACGCCGAAGAAGCGGATCTTGCCCTGCTCCTTGAGCCGCAGGGCCGCGGGCACGACGGCGTCCAGGACGTCGGCGAGTCCGAGGCGCCGCTCGCTTCTGACCCGCGCGATCGGGTTGTGGAGATGGAAGAGATCGAGGCGCCCCCGCCCGAGCAGCCCGAGGCTCGTCTCGACCGAGCGCGTGAGCGCGCGCCGGGATATCGGCCAGGTCGGCGGGGCTCAGCCGGCACTTGCTGCCCACGATCACCGGCGGGTGCAGCGCGCGCAGGACGGCGCCCAGGTTCTTCTCGGACTCGCCGCTGCCGTAGGACGGCGCGGTGTCGAGGTAGTTGATGCCGAGCTCGACCGCCCGCGCGATCGAGCGCTCGCGATCGGCCGGCTCGCCCCGCACCATCATGCCGCCGACGTCGCCGCACCCGAAAGACAGCGCGGAGACCTTGAGTCCTGTCCGGCCGAGCGTTCGGTATTCCATAATCTCCTCGCTGGTGGGATGCGTTACTGCTACTCTTCATCACCGGCGTGACGGGCGGTCCGTGCGAACACCCAACAAGGAATACTCCGTGCCCACCGAAAAGTCCAGCGACGCCGGCGGCGGTCTGACACTCGCGGCTGCTCCGCATCCTGATCGACGTGAAGCCGGCCGAAATGACGGCGCTGGCGTGGTCGTGGCTCTATTTCTTTTCGATCCTGTCCGCGTACTACGTCATCCGGCCGATCCGCGACGAGATCGGCGCGGCGGGCGGCATCGAGAACCTGCCGTGGCTGTTCACGGGGACGCTCTGCGGCATGCTGATCGCCAACCCTCCCTTCTCCGCTCTCGTGACGCGGCTCGCGCCGGTCCGCTTCATCTCGTGGACGTACCGGTTCTTCATGGCCAACCTCGTGCTCTTCCTGGTCCTGCTGGAGACGACCTCGGGGCCCGCCAACGCGTGGACGGGCAGGATCTTCTACATCTGGGCGGCGGTCTTCAACCTCTTCGTCGTGTCCGTGTTCTGGGGCTTTCTCGCCGACGTCTTCAACAGCGAGCAGAGCCGGCGGCTGTTCGGCTTCATCGCCGCGGGCGGGACGATCGGCGGGATCGTCGGATCGTCGCTGACCTCCGCGCTGGTCGAGCATCTCGGCCCGAGCCGGCTCCTGCTCGTCTCGGCCGTGCTGCTCGAGGTGGCGGTCTTCAGCGTGCGGCGCCTGGCCAGGATCGCGCGGGGCTTGCGCGAGCGGTCCGGCGCGCGCGGAGACGGACGCCGTCGTCGGCGGCGGCGTGCTGTCCGGGTTCGCCCACGCCGTCCGGTCGCCGTATCTGCTGAACCTGACCGTGTACATGCTGCTCTTCACCGATCCTGTCGACGTTTCTCTACTTCCAGCAGGCCGACATCGCCAAGCAGAGCTTCTCGAACCGCGCCGCGCGAACGGCATTCTTCGCCAATATCGACCTGGCGGTCAACGTCCTGACGCTACTCATTCAGCTCTTCCTGACGGGGCGGATCATCAAGCGGCTCGGCGTCGCGCTCACGCTCACCCTGCTCCCCGCGCTGAGCGTCGCGGGGTTCGCCGTGCTCGGGATGGCGCCGACCTTGTGGGCGGTCATCACCTTCCAGGTCCTGCGGCGCGCCGGCAACTTCGCGGTGGCGCGGCCCACGCGCGAGACCTGCTTCACCGTGGTGCCGCGCGAGGACAAGTACAAGGCCAAGAGCTTCATCGACACCTTCGTCTACCGCGCGGGCGACCAGATCGGCGCGTGGTCGTACGCCGGCATGGGGTTCCTTGGGCTCGGGCTGGCGGGCATCAGCGTGGCGGCGGTGCCGATCGCGATCGTCTGGCTGGTCAACGGGCTCTGGCTGGGCCGGCGAAACGAGGCGCTCGCCCGCGCAGGCCGCGCGTTGAGCGGGTGTCGAACCGCCGTCAGCGGCAGAGGGCCGAGACGAGCCCGATGGCGACGGCGGCCAGCGGGAGCGACGAGAATCGCCCCCAGGATGAGCCACGAGCGGACATGGGCGAAGTTGAGCGTCGCGCCCATGCCGGAGAGCTTCGGCACCCACAGCCGCGGGTCCTTGGGGTTGTTGTAGCTGAGCCCGTTCCAGCCTTCGAGGCCTCCGAGCTGGCCGGCCTGCTCCAGCCGGCCGTGCAGCGACTTGAGTGACCATACCGCCCAGACGACGGCGCTCACGAGGATGGCCAGGCCGAGGGCGAGTGCGGCCCCCGGGCCGGTACCCAGGCGCGAAGCCTGCGGGACGACCAGGAGAGACAGGAAGAGCGAGATCGCTACGCTCAGGACCCGGGTCAGTCCGGCCGTCGCATCGAGAACGGCCCGCGCTGCCTCGGGCGACGCGTCGAAGCCGGTCGCGAGTCGCTCGCGCCTCTCGCACGCTCGCGCCGCCAGCTCGAGGAACACTGCGACCGCGAGTCCGATGGCGAGCACCAGGGCCCACACCGTTCTCAGCTGACCCTTCACCGCCCCATAGCTCGAGCCGGTCAGGAAAATGACGGCGCCCGCAGCAAGGAGAACGATGAAGGGCCACGACCGGAGCCCCGGCAGCGCTCCGCCGGAGGGCCGGTGCACAGCGCGGTCGGGCTGATGGGTTGGTGTCATGGCGTTGGATGCCCGCTCGGAACGTCTCAGGCTAGCACGGCTTGAGGAAGCGACGAGAGGCAACACGGCGCAGCGTCCTGCCTTAGAATCGGGGGCAGCCCATGGACGCGAATGCGATCTCGCTCAACCCCGCATCCGGTTTGCCCACCCGGCTCCGCTCGAAGGAGAACGGGTGATTCCCTCGGTCCTGATCATCGAGGACGAAAGGATCCTCGCGCACGCGATGCGCGACTACCTGGCGCACCATGGCTACGAACCCATGGTGGCCGGATCGGGAGAGGAGGGCATGCAGCTGCTGCGCGACTCGGAGACGGACCTGGTCGTGCTGGACTACCAGCTTCCGGGGATGGA
The DNA here is from genome assembly GCA_963746865.1 of uncultured Chloroflexia bacterium. GTDB lineage: Bacteria > Chloroflexota > Limnocylindria > Limnocylindrales > CSP1-4 > SPCO01. Next base: position 24,470 of record CAVVDB010000003.1, on the reverse strand, counting down.
CGGGATAGATGTCCTTCGCCAGATCAAGCAGGCGGCGCCGGCGACCGAAGTCGTGATGGTCACGGCCCACGGGAGCGTGAAGATCGCCGTGGAAGCCATGCGGGCGGGCAGCTTCGACTACCTGACCAAGCCGGTAGATCTCGAAGAGCTCGCCGTGGTGCTCGACAAGGCGTGGAGCCACGCGCGGCTGCAACGCGAGCTCCGGTACTGGCACGGAGCGGGCCGGGACGGCAACCCGGCGGATCGGATCATCGGAGACTCGAGCGCGACGCGCCAGCTCCGCACGCAGGTCGAGCGGCTGGCGGGTCTCGCGGCCGGAGGCGGGGCACCCGCCATCCTGATCACCGGCGAGACCGGCACCGGAAAGGGCCTCGTCGCCCGCGTGATCCACGATCTTGGTCCCCGCACCGAGAGGCCGTTCATCGAAATGAACTGCGGCGCGATTCCAGCCCAGCTGCTGGAATCCGAGATCTTCGGCTACGAGCGAGGGGCCTTCACCGACGCCCGAGGCGCGAAGGCGGGGCTCTTCGAGTCGGCGGACGGGGGCACCCTGTTTCTCGACGAGATCGGCGCCATGCCGCTCGAGCTCCAGGTCAAGCTCCTCAAGATCATCGAAGAGAAATCGGTCCGGCGGCTCGGAGCCATCCGGTCCAAGGTGGTCGACGTACAGATCGTCGCCGCGACGAATGCCGACCTGGAGGCGGCCGCAAAGGCCGGGACCTTCCGGCCCGATCTCTTCTACCGTCTCAACGTGCTGACCTTGCGGCTCCCTCCCCTTCGGGAGCGCCCCGACGACATCCTTCCGCTGGCGCGTCATTACTTGGAACGCGCCGCGCGTCGGTATCGCAGGTCGAAGCGCTTCCATTCGGACGCCGAGGCACAGCTTCGCCACTACTCGTGGCCGGGCAATGTTCGCGAGCTGGCCAACGTGCTCGAGCGGGTCGTCCTGCTCCACGAGGGCGACGAAATCCACGGCGGCGATCTCGGACTTTCGCAGCGGGCGGCGGGAGCCGGCGCCGTCGACGCCGGAGCAGCCGGGATCCGTGTGGACTTTTCCCAGGGCGGGGTGAGCCTGGCGGAGGTCGAGCGCACCATGATCATCGAAGCGCTCAAAACCGCCCGGAATAACCGCCGCCGGGCGGCCGAACTCCTCGACATCTCTCCCGAGACCCTGCGCTATCGTCTCGAAAAGTACGGGATCGAGCCCGGCTGAGGCTAGGTCCGGGACCGGATCGGAAACGTGACACGGAAGGTCGCGCCCTCTCCGGGGCTGCTGCGCACCGAGATCGTGCCGCCGTGGGCCTCTGTGAACTTTTTGGCGACGGCGAGGCCCAGTCCCGTCCCCTGCGCCTTGCTCGTGTAGAAGAGGTTGAAGATCTTGCCGATCTTCTCCGGCGCGATCCCGGAGCCGGTGTCGCTCACTTCCGCAAAGAGCGCCAACGTCCCGTCGTTCTGCTCCGTTCCGGTGGTCAGCGTGATGACCCCGCCGTCCGCCGGCGACGCGTCGACGGCATTGCCGATGAGATTCATGAAGACCTGCTCGAGGATCATCGGGTCTCCGCTCATCACGGGCAGCGCAGGAGCGAGCCGGCGTTCCACTCCGATATGGGCCTCTGTGATGCGCCCCGCAAGAAGACCGAGCGCCCCCTCGGCGACGGTGTTGAGATCGAGCGGCTGACCCCGGCGCTCGTCGGGTCGGACGAATCGCAGAAGCTCCTTGAGCCGGGCGGCCAGCCGATCGACCTCGGACATGATGTTGGTCAAGCTTCGCGGGCCGACAGCGCTCGGGTCGGCGCCTTTGCAGTCCAGCAGCGCCACCTGTGCGGAGGCGCGTATGTTAGCCAGCGGGTTGCGGATCCCGTGGGCGACCGATGCGACGACCTCTCCGATGGCCGCCATCCGCTCGGCCTCGATGAGCTGGCCCTGCACGGCCCGGAGCTCCTCGTTAGCGGCGAGGACATCGCGGCTCTGCCGTTCCAGGGTGTGATGCTGCGCGTCGATGCGGCGGGCGGCCCGGCGCACGATCCAGAAGAGCGAGAGGTAGAGGAGGGCGCCGCCGGCGAGCGCGGTCGCTATCACGGTCATCTGCCCCCTTCGGATCTTTTCGAAGACCTGCGTCGGCTCCTTGTAAGTCTCCACAACTCCGGCCACGCGCGGGCTCTCTGGAAACACGATCGGCACGTAGACCTCGACCAGCTGCGGCTCCTGGCGCTCGTAGACGTTTTCGACCTTCTTCTCGCCCGTTTCCAGGTTGACGGTGGTTCGACCGGCGACGGCACCGGAGAGCTGAGCGTTGTCCGCAAACCGCTGGCCGATCAGCCGCGGCTCGTCAGACCAGATGACCGTCATGCTGGCGTCGTAGATCTTGACCCTCACCACCTGCGGCATCATGACGGTTTGCTGGTAGAACTTCCGAAAACGCTCTTGCGTCGCCGGTCTCGTCGGAGCGGCGAAGTCCGCCGGGTCGAGGTTCTGCAGGGCCTGCGTCCGGATGAAGTCCGCCGTGGTCGTCCATTCCCGCTCCAGCAGATCTTTTCTGAAGTAGTGCGAGATCACCGCGCACAGGGCGACAGTGATCAGCGCAACGATGACGAAGCTCAGGACGGCGAACTGTCGGATGAGGACCGCCCCACTATGCGGCGCGAGGCCGCTCCACCCGCTCATGCATGGATCATCCCAGACCTCTCCAGAGGCGTCAAACCAGCTCGCCGATGCGGCGAACCGTATGGCTCTCTCCTCGCCTCCACAGATCATTCCCGCGCCGCGGTAGTGAGCGCCGCGAGACGGGACGAGGGACGAGGCGCGGCGGGCGCCCCGCCCCTCGTGACCGGAGAGAGCGCAGCGGGCTAGAAGGTCCCCGACAGAATGGTGCTGCCGCCCGGAGCCACCACGGTCACCACGCCGCCCTTGCCCATCGGAGGCACGATCCCGCCGTCCTTGGTATGCACTTCGAGCTGACCCCGCTGGAGCGCGGAGAGAGTGATCGTCCCGAGCTCGACCGAGTTCACGAGGACGTGGAGGACGCTACCCGCCGGGAGATTCACGTCCTGCACCTCGGCCGAGAACTTCCTGTTCGCCCCTCGCTCCCGGAACTTGGCGACGCCGTGCGGTACCTCGCCGCCGATCGCGGGTCCGGTCAGCTTGGCCTTGAGTCTCACGCCCGCGGCCTCGGCCGTGGTCGGGGCCGTGGTGCCGGCCACCACCGTGAGCAGCATCGCGGCTACCAGCGCGCCCACCGTCCACTTCGACTTTCTCATTCCTGTCTCCTTTCGGGTTCCTTCGGTTTTCCTGCGACTTGACACTCGGCGGGAGAGGGGAGCAAGTGACGTGCCACAGGCGTTCGGGACGAAGGCCGGGATCGAGATCGGCGACAACGCGCTGACTTCTAAGGGAGCGGTCTTTCGCGGAGGGCCTCCTGAGAGAAGGAGCGGGTCCGGCGTGCGGGATCAGCCCGCGGTCATTTCCCCACGAACGGTCAAATGCCCAAGCCGGACGGTGCCGCGGGAAACAGCCTCAGAGTGCTGTTCCGGATAAAGCGCTCGGGGTGTCTCCTGGCCGCGCGCTAGCCTTCGCGGTACCAGAAGGGCAGGCTCCAGAAGTCGACCTCGTAGGGATTGTGCTCGACCCCCCGCAGCCGCTTCGACACGGCCGACGCCTTGGCGCGTGAGCGCGATCGGGATGACGATGCCGCTCTGGACCACGAGGTCGTTCATCCGGATGAAGAGCGCCGCGCGCTTGACCGGGTCGACCTCGGTCTCGGCCTGCTTGTAGAGCCGGTCGTACTCCTCGTTGCGGAAGCGCCAGACGTTGAAGCGCTGCCAGTTGTTCTCCTTGCTCGCCACGTCCGCCGAGGTGAAGACGCGCATGAGCCGCTCGGGATCCGGCGGTCCCATCAGGTACGTCATGAGCTGGAGATCGGCGTAGAAGTGCGTGTACGTGTCCGGATTGGCGGGGTCGGAGGAGTAGTACGAGGAGGCGACCACCGACTTCAGCTCCATCTCGATGCCCGCCTTGCCCGGCGGCCTGCTTGATGACGGCCTGGATCCTCTGGGCCTGCGCGTTGGTGACGGTCTGGAACAGCATCTTGAGGCGCTTGCCGTCCTTCGCGCGGACACCGTCGGCGCCCCGCTTCCATCCGCCGGCGTCGAGGAGCTGCGTTGGCCTTGTCGATGCTGAACTCCCACTGGATGTTCTTCGAGCGGAAGCGCTCGGGGGAGTTGATCGAAGTTCGGGGCGACCTGCCCGAGGCGGCCGAGGATCTGCTCCTGGATGGCGGCGCGGTCCACGAGGAGGGCGAGCGCGCCGTTCACGGCGGGGTCGGTCAGGAACGGGTGCACGCTCTTCACGCTCGACCGCTCGCCGTCCACCTCCGTCCACGGGTCGCTCTGGTTCAGCTGGACGTGGGTGATCCGGCCTCCGAACGCGATGGCGACCTTGCCCTTGCCGCCCTGCTCGAGCCGCTGGAGGACGTCGTCCTCGACGTTGCCGATCTCCGACGCGTAGTCGTACTCGCCGGTCTGGAGCACGGCGCGCGCCGCCGAGACGGCGTCGCCGCCGCCCTTCACCTCGAGCGTGTCGAAGAACGGCCGGTTGGCGACGTGATAGTCGGGATTGATCTCGGCCTTCAGGAGATCGCCCGGCTTGAAGTCGACGAACCGGTACGGGCCCGTTCCCACCGGCTTGAGGTTGTTCGGCGCCTCCCGCGACTTCGCGCCCTTGTACGGCTCGAAGATGTGCCGGGGGATGAGCATCCCGGTGGTGAGCCAGTACGGGGTCGGCTGGGTGAAGACGCACTTCACGGTGTGGGAGTCGAGCGCCTCGATCTGCTTGACGTTCTTGTAGACGCCGAACCAGGGCGAGCCGGTGGCGGGATCTGCCGCGTACTCCCAGTTGAAGACCACGTCCTGGGCGGTGAAGGGCTTGCCGTCGTGCCACTGCACGCCGCGCTTCAGCTTCCACGTGACCGTCGTCCCGTCCTTCGCCACGCCGCCGTTCTGGAGCGCTGGGTACCTCCTGGGCCAGCACCGGCACGCAGGTTGCCCGCGGGATCGAACGCCACGAGCGACTCGTAGAAAATGGCGCACGCGTTCCAATCCTTGAGACCGACCGCGATCTGGGGATTGAGCAGGACCGGCGCGTCCCACGCGAGCGTCTTGAGCTGGCCGCCGCCGCCCCGCTTCGAGGGCGTGAAGGCCGGGCGCGTCTGCGCCTGGGCGCACGCCGGCGCCGGCCAGCATCTGGCCCGCGAGGGGCGCGGTGAGGCCCAACCCGACCATGGCGCGGACGAACGCGCGGCGTGACAGGCGCCCGGCCCTGACGTCACCGAGAAGCTCGCGAATCTCGTGCTCGTTCATGGCTGTCTCCTTGATGTCGCGACGGGAGGACGTCGCCCGGCCCAGGGCGCTGCCGCCTCGAGCTGGGCGCCCAGGCGGAAGAGCGCGGCTTCGTCTCCGAAGGGCGCGGCGAACTGGACGCCGATGGGGAGGCCGGCCCGGGACCAGCCGAGCGGCACCGACATCGCCGGGTTCCCGGCCGAGTTGAAGAGCGACGTGAAGCCGATCGCGCCCAGGATCGCCCGCGTGTACGCCTCGACGTCGTCCGTCATCATGTCGAGGACGCCGAGCGGGTAGGGCGGCTGGCACATCGTCGGCGAGAGCAGGATGTCGTACCGGGTGAAGAAGCGCGCGACCATCCGGCCGGTCCGGTGGATCACGCCGATGGAGCGCGCGTAGTCAGCCGCGCGCGCCGTGTGCCCGTCGATCGGCGCGTGCCCAGGTGATCGCGCTCGACGTCGCCGGCCGTCGAGCTCCCGGCCGAGGGCGGCGGCGCGGGCCTCGAGGGCCGCGCGGACATTGGCGCCGACGACGACGAGGGTCGCCTCGCCGAGGAGCTTGGCGTCGATCTCGGGCGTGGCCTCTTCCACGTGGTGGCCGAGCCGCTCGCACAGGCGCCCGGCCGCGAGCGCCGCCTCGGCGCACTCCGGGTCGACCGGCTGGCCGTTCCAGGGCTGTGGTCGTGATGGCGATGCGCAGGCGGCCCGGGATCGCGGCCGACCTCGTCGAGGAAGGGCCGCGCGGGCGGCGGCGCCCAGTAGGGGTCGCCGATATCGGGCCCGGACGTCGCGTCGAGAAGCGCCGCGCTGTCCCGCACCGTCCGCGTGACGGCGTGGCCGACCGAGGCGCCGCCCCAGCCCTCGCCGGCGTCCGGCCCCATGGGGTTGCGCGCCCGCGTCGGCTTGAGGCCGAAGAGGCCGCAGCAGGAGGCCGGGATCCGGATCGAGCCGCCGCCGTCGGTGGCGTGCGCCATGGGCACCATGCCGGCGGCGACGGCGGCCGCCGAGCCCCCGCTCGAGCCGCCCGCGCTGTGACCCAGGCTCCACGGGTTGCGCGTCGGGCCGAACAGGCGCGGCTCGGTCGAGGCCGCGAGCCCCATCTCGGGCGTGTTGGTCTTGCCGAAGATGACGAGGCCGGCGCGCCGGAGCCGCGCCGTGATCTCGCTGTCGTGGTCCACGACGAAATCCTTGAAGAGCGCGCTGCCGAAGCTGGTGACCGCGCCCTTGTAGTGGGCGCCCAGGTCCTTCAGGAGGTACGGCACGCCCGTGAACGGCCCGTCCGGCAGGCCGGCGGCGACGGCCGCGCGCGCCTGGTCGTACAGGCGCGAGACCACGGCGTTGAGCTCGGGGTTGCCCGCCTCCACGCGCGCGATGGCGATGTCGAGCAGCTCGCCGCGCTTCACTTCGCCCCGGCGAACCAGGTCGGCCAGGCCGAGCCCGTCGTAGCTGTCGTACTCTTCGGCTTTCATCGGCGCTCCTTAGGTGGCGATGTGCGGCTTCACGGGTGCGGTGCCCCTGTGTACACTACCCGGGCCCCGATGTTCAAGCGCCGCTCTTCCTGCCGGCTGCTCTACAGCGAGCGGAAGTAGTCCGCCATCTTCCGGCGCATCGCCTCGTCCGGCGGCGGGCCGGAGGCGGCGTCGAGGTTGTCGGCGACGTGCGCCGGGTTGCGCGTGGCCGGAATGACGCAGGTGACGGCCGGATGCGCGAGGATCCACTTGAGGAAGAACTGCGCCCAGCTCGCGCAGCCGATCTCCTTCGCCCACTCGGGCACGGGCTTGCCCTTCACCCGCCGGAACATCGCGCCTTCGGCGAACGGGCGATTGACGATCACGGCGGCGCCGCTGTCGGCGGCGGCCCGGAGCAGCCGCCGCTCGGCCTCCGGCTCGGCGAGCGAGTAGTTGACCTGGATGAAATCGATGTCCGCCCGCTTGACGAACCGCTCCAGGTCCGCGTGGGCGCCTGCGTGGTAGTGCGTGACGCCGGCGTAGCGGATCCGGCCGGACGCCTTCCAGTCGGCGAGCGTCGCCAACTGGGTGTCCGCGTCGACGAGGTTGTGCACCTGCATCAGGTCGAGGCGCTCGACGCGGAGCTTCCGCATCGAGTCCTCCATCTGGCGGATGCCCGCCTGCCTGCCCGCTGGTCCACACCTTGGTCGCGACGAACAGCTTCGCCCGGACGCCCAGCTCGGACGCGAGCTGGCCGGTGACCGATTCGGACGAACCGTACATCGGCGAGCTGTCGACGACACGGCCGCCCAGGTCGACGAAGGCCTTGAGCGTGTCCTTCGCCTGCGCCATCTGCGCCGGCATCGCCTGCGACGTCGAACACCTGCCAGGTGCCCAGGCCGACCGCGGGAAGCGCCTCGCCCGTCCTCGGGATGCGCCGTTCGAGTACGGTTCCGCCGCTCGACTCAGGGGGCATCAGCGCGGCGCCCAGGGCCGCGGCGCCGGTCTTGAGAAAGGCGCGCCGGGTGACATCGGCATGGCTCACGCCAGCATGACCGCGCGGGCTTCCGCCCAGTTCTCGAGACGGTCTTCCTTGCCGTTCCATCCGCCGTTGATCTTGTAGCTGATCTGGTTGAAGGCCTCCTGATCGCCCGCGTCGGCGATCGGGTTGAGCCCGTGGCTCTGCCAGAACCAGCAGGCCGAGAGCGCCGCGTGGCGCGGCTGGGCGACCTGCTCCGGCGCGGTGAGGATGGACGGCTCGGCGAGAGCCCGGGCATACGCCCCGTAGTTGTCGTGGAAGGTCAGCTGGATCAGGCCGCGCCCGCGATATCTCCAGCCGTCGCCGGTGGCTTCGGCGCCGTTGCCGTAGCGCCCGGCGTAGACGACGTTGGCGATCCGTTCGGGCTGGCGGTGATACTGCTGAGCCATGGCGTCGGAAGTGAACCTCCTGGGCCAGGTCTTTCGCAGCGCCGTCCACGAGTAGTTCAGGTTCTCCTCGGAGTAGCGGAAGTCGCCCGACTCGTGGGCGAGCTGGGCGATGAACGCGGTCATCCGGTTGGGCGTGTTGATCTCGAACCGGGTCATGCCCTCGTTCAGGAAGTCGATGTACTTCACGAGGTCCTCGTAGCGGGCCTTGGGTACCGCCATATCCAGCTCGTCGATCGTGATCTCCATCGCAGAGCCCTCCTCCTGACTCTTATCCCCCGCGGCCACGGCACCCGTCAAGCGGTGCGCTCACGTGATAAGGGCCGGCCCGAGTCGTGCCTGGGAAATCAGGTGAGAGGAAGAGGGCGAAGGCCAGCCCTGAGCGGAGCCGCGAGCTCGCTCAGTCGCGCGCTTGGGCGATGAAGGGCGTGTAGCCGCGAGCGGTGAGCTCGCGAAGCTTCGACTGCGCATCCGACGGAGTCGCGAATGGCCCCACGCGCACCCGCGCCAGCGCTTCCGGATGCCCCGGCGCGCTCGTGAGCGAGTCATTCGAGGCTGCCATGCCCTGGCGGCGAAGCCGTTCAGCCAGCTGCACCGCGGCTCCCACTGTCCTGAATGCGCCCACCTGGATCCAGTAGTGGCTCGTCGCCACCCGGCTCGCGCCCTTCGACGCTGTGTGGACGGGTAGCGTGGGCTCGGGCGCGCTCACGCGGACGGCCTCGACCTTTGGGGCCGGGACCTCGACGGATCGCGCCGATAAGTGAATCTCCTGGCGGACGATGGGCGACGCGATCACGGCGGGCTGGGGGGCCGCCGCCGGCACCGCCTTTGGTACTTGAGCGACTGGTGGTACCGGAGCAACTGGCGGTACCGGAGCAACTGGCAGCGCTTGAGCGACCAGCGGTACGTGAGCGACTGGCGCCACCGCGGCGACAACCGGCTGCGGCACCTCCTGCGTATCGCCCTTCATTTTCGCGACGAGCTCCGTGTACGTCGAGGTGCTGAGTATCCGGTTGAACTGTGCCCGGTAGTTCGCGATGAGGCTCATCCCGTCGACGACCACGTCCCGGATCATCCAGCGCCCGCCCCGTCGGACCATGAAGTAGTCGACGTCGAGATCGCTCCCGTTGCGGGTGAGCAGCGTGGTTGACACGGCGGCCGAGTCGCCTGTGATGGTTTCTTCGAGGTAGCGGATCTGAAGGCCGCCGCTCACGCTCGCCTTCGCGCCGACGAAGGCGATGTAGCCGCGCTCGAGGAAGTCGGCAAAGAGCCGGACGAACTCCGTCTGCTGGGACAGGGTCCTCGACTGCCACACGGGACCGAGGGCCCGCGCGGCGGCGTCCCGGTAGTCGAAGATCTCGTTGACGAGCTCGCGGATGGCCTGCCGCGGCGCCTCTATCCCGCTCTCCGCGTCGGCGGATCGCAGAACCTGGTTCGCGCCTCCGAAGAAGGTCTCCAGCACGTCCTTTGGCGATGCTGCCGAGGCTGGCGGCGATGCCCCCCAGGCAGGCGGGGCGAACGCGTTCCCCAGTCCCAGCGCCACAGCGAGAGCCAACACCCCAGCGAGAGCCAATCCCGGTGACCTGCGGTGGGTCATACCCTGTAAGCATAGGCGCGGGCTGCGATTCTTCCCCCATCTTTTCTCGCCGGTATCAGGCCCTCCCGCGCCCCTTGCCGATTGCGGCCATCCCCGCTACTCTCGGGGTCCCATGCGCCATGTCCGCCTCGGCCGCACCGGCCTCCAGGTCTCCCGCCTCTGTCTCGGCACGATGACGTTCGGGCTCCAGTGCGACGAGCCCGCCTCGGTCGCCATCCTCGACCGCGCGGCCGCCGGCGGGATCACCTTCCTCGACACGGCCGACGTCTATCCGCTGGGCGGCACCTTCGACACCGTGGGCCGCACCGAGGAGATCCTGGGGCGGTGGCTCGGGAGCCGGCGCCACGACTTCGTGGTCGCCACCAAGTGCTCCGGCGCCATGAGCGCCAGGCCCTGGGACCGCGGCGCCTCCCGCAAGCACATCCTCGACGCCATCGAGGGCTCGCTGCGCCGCCTCGGCACCGACTACGTCGACCTCTACCAGATCCACCACCCCGACCCCGAGACGCCGATGGACGAGACCCTGCGCGCCCTCGACGACGTGGTGCGCGCCGGCAAGGCGCGCCACGTCGGCTGCTCGAACTACCCCGCGTGGCAGGTGGCGCGGGCGCTCGGCCGGAGCGAGGCGCAGGGGCTGGCGCGCTTCGACTCCGTCCAGCCGCGCTACAACCTGCTCTTCCGCCAGATCGAGCGCGAGCTGCTGCCGCTCTGCGAGGCCGAGGGCATCGGCGTCATCCCGTACAACCCGCTGGCGGGAGGCTTCCTCTCGGGCAAGCACCGCAGGGACGCGGGCCCGACGGCGGGCACCCGCTTCACCCTCGGGACCGGCGGCGAAGCGCTACCAGGAGCGCTACTGGCGCGAGCGCGAGTTCGCCTCGGTGGAAGAGCTGCGCCCGCTGGCGGCCGCGGCCGGGATGTCCATGGCGCAGATGGCGGTCGCGTGGGTCCTGGCTCATCCGGCCATCACCGCGCCCATCATCGGGGCGAGCCGGCCCGATCAGCTCGACGACGTGCTGGCCGCCGCCGACAAGGGACTGCCCGCCGACCTCAAGGCGCGGCTCGACGAGATGACGCTCGAGTACCGCTTCGGAGACGACCCGTCCGGATAGACTCAATGGCGCGCGTGGCGCTTCTCGACGACTACCAGGGCGTGGCGCTCGGCATGGCCGACTGGAAGAGCCTGCCCGCGGGCACGGAGGTCGTGGCCTTCAAGGACCACCTGGCCGACGAGGCCGCGCTCGCGGCGCGGCTGGCCGACTTCGACATCGTCATGGCCCTGCGCGAGCGGACGCCGTTCCCGCGGTCGCTGCTCGAGCGCCTGCCCAAGCTCAAGCTCCTCATCACCGCGGGCATGCGCAATGCCTCCATCGACATGAAGGCGGCGGCCGAGCGCGGCGTCGCTCGTCTGCGGGACGGCGGGGCTGCCGTATCCGACGGCGGAGCTGGCGTGGGGGCTGATCCTCGCGCTCGCCCGGCGCATCCCCGCCGAGGACCGCGCGACGCGCGAGGGCCGCTGGCAGACGACCGTCGGGCTCGGCCTGAACGGCAAGACGCTCGGCGTGCTGGGGCTCGGCACGCTGGGCTCGCGCGTGGCGAAGGTGGGCCGCGCCTTCGAGATGGACGTGCTCGCGTGGAGCCAGAACCTCACGGCCGAGCGCGCGGCGGAGGTGGGGGCGACGCTCACGCCCAAGGACGAGCTGCTCGCGCGCTCGGACTTCGTCTCGATCCACCTGGTCCTGGGCGAGCGCACCCGCGGGCTCATCGGCGCGCGCGAGCTGGGCCTCATGAAGCGGAGCGCGTACCTCGTCAACACCTCGCGCGGCCCCATCGTGGACGAGGCCGCGCTGATCCGCGCGCTCCAGGACGGCACGATCGCCGGCGCGGGGCTGGACGTCTTCGACGAGGAGCCGCTGCCGCTCGACCATCCGTTCCGCCGGCTCCCCAACACCGTGATCATCGCCGCACCTCGGCTACGTCACCGAGGAGACCTACCGGATCTTCTACGGCCAGGCCCTGGAGGACGTCAAGGCGTTCCTCGGCGGCGCGCCGGTCCGGGTGCTCCGCGCCTAGCGGCGCCGGAGCGCGCGGCGCTTCCTGGGGCGGCGGTTGAGCCACCACGCGGCCACCGCGACGACGACGACGCCGAGCACGAGGCCGGCACGGCCGACCCACTTCTCCGCGATCGGCCAGGCCGCGCCGAGGAAGTAGCCAAGGAAGACGCACGCGACCGTCCAGAGGATCGCGCCCGCCACGTTGTAGGCCAGGAAACGGCCGTACGGCATCTTCGACGAGCCCGCCACGAATGGCGCCAGCGCGCGCAGGAAGCCGATGAAGCGGCCGATGAGCACCGCCTTGCCGCCGTGGCGCTGGAAGAACGCGTCCACGGCTTCAATGTGGTCCCGGCGGAACCCCAACCGTGCCCCGCGCCGCAGGAGCCACGGGCGCCCGAGGCGCCGGCCCAGCTCGTAGCCGATCGAGTCGCCGACCACGGCGCCGGCGGACACGACGACGATCAGCGTGGGCAGCGTGAAGAGACCCGCCGACGCGAGAGCCCCGGAGACGATGACAAGGCTCTCCCCGGGTACGAGCAGGCCGAGGAACGCGGAGGACTCCAGCGCGGCGGCGAGGAAGACGACCACGTAGCCCCACGGGCCGAGGCTCCAGACGAAATCGATGAGCCAGTCGAGCATTGTAGGGCTGGCGCTCTTTCTCCGTGGGCTCGGCGCCGGGAGGCGCCGGGCGATGCACCGCGTGCTAGCCGACGATGAACATCTTTATCAGGAACGTCGAGCTCAATCGCCACCGCAAACGCCAACCAGTTTGTCATGGCCGGGACCCTCCTCCGCTGGCTCTCTCCGCTCCACGCTAAGGTCCGATCCGAGCGTCGCCAATTGGACCTTGGTCCTAGCTCGCACCGGTACGGTCCGTGGCGCTGCCGTCCAAGACATTCCCGCTACTCTCGGGCTCGGAGGTCACGCCCTGATGAAAATCGCCAAGCTCGAATCGCTCCACGCCGACGCCGGGCACGCGCAACTTCGACTTCCTCAAGCTCACGACCGACACCGGGCTCGTGGGCTGGAGCGAGTACAACGAGACCTTCGGCGGCCCCGGCCTCTCGGCGGTGATCGAGCGCCTGGCGCCGTCCGTCATCGGCAAGGACCCTCGCGCCTGGGAGGCGCACGTCACCCACATGTACGCCGTCCGGCGCCAGGCGTCGGGCGGCGTGGTCCAGCAGGCCATCGCAGCCATCGAGAACGCGATGCTCGACGTCAAGGCGCGCGCCCTCGGCATCCCCGTGTACGAGATGCTGGGCGGCCCCGTGCGCGACCGCATCCGCCTCTACTGGTCTCACTGCGGCACGTACCGGGTGCAGGGCCCACAAGGAGATGCAGATCCCGCCGGTGCGAGACGCTCGACGACATCGTGAAGCTCGGCAAGGAAGTGGTCGCCAAGGGCTACACGGCGCTCAAGACCAACGTGCTGCTCTTCGGCGACAACCCGCGCAACTACGCGCCCGGCTTCGCCCGGACGGCCGAGGGCTTTCCCGAGCTGAACCCCGACCGCTACGTGATCAAGGCCATCCAGGAGCAGCTGGCCGCCTTCCGCGAGGGCGCGGGGCCGGACATGGACATCATGGTGGACCTCAACTTCAACTACAAGACGGAAGGCTTCGTCAAGATGGCGCGCGCCATGGAGCCCTTCGATCTCCTGTGGATGGAGCTGGACACGCGGGATCCGAAGGCGCTCCAGTACATCCGCAGCCGCGCGCCCATGCCCGTCGCCTCGTGCGAGAGCCTGTTCGGGCGGCGGGACTACCGGCCGTACTTCGAGAACTACTCCGTGGACGTGGCGATCATCGACACGCCGTGGAACGGGGTGGGGGAGTCGGTCAAGATCGCCAACATGGCGGACACGTACGAGATCAACGTCGCCCCGCACAACTTCTACGGGCCGCTCGCGACCATGATGAGCGCGCACTTCTGCGCCGTCGTGCCGAACCTGCGCATCATGGAGACCGATCCCGACACGGTGCCGTGGCACGACGACCTCGTGACCGTGAAGCCCGCCATCAAGGACGGCTACATCAGCCTGCCGACCGGGCCCGGGCTGGGGCACCGAGATCAACGAGGCGACCGTGCGGGCCCATCCGCCGCGCCCGCGGTGATCGTTCCCCGGGCGCTGATCCTCTCCGCCGTCCTCGTCTCGGCCCTCCTGCCCGCGCGGGCGGCCTGGGCGGCCGGCCCCGCGCCGGCTCCCGTCGTCGGCCAAGCAGCGCGCGGCCGAGATCGTCGCCGCGCTCAAGGAATACCGGGCGAAGCCTCGAGACCCTGCTGCCGCTGCGGGAGCGGGAGCTCGCGGGGGCGATCAAGCAGCGCGACCAGCGGCGGGAGCTCCTCGAGCGCGGCATCATCTCGCGCAAGGAGTTCGAGGAGACCGAGACGGCTGTCGCGCGAGCGGAGGAGCAAGCTCGAGGAGACCCGGCGGGCCATCGCCGCCGCCGACCACGCGATGGCCGAGGCGACCACGGCGCGCGCGCTGGCGGGCCTCGCGCCCGCTGGGCCCGGGAGGCTACGAGCAGAGCGCGGACCTGATCCGCTACAACGGCCCGGCCGCGTGGTCGTTGACGGTGGACACTCCCAAGCTCCAGCAGTTCTTCGCGGCCCGCTTCGGCCGGCCGCTCCCCGTGAGCGCCTACGGCCAGACGCCGCTGCACGACCGCATGGGCCTCGACCACAGGGACGCGCTCGACGTCGCCGTGCACCCGGACAGCCCGGAGGGGCGGGCCCTGATGGACTACCTGCGCGCGGCCGGCATCCCCTTCATCGCCTCCTGGGGCGCCGTGCCGGGCTCCGCGTCGGGCGCGCACATCCACGTCGGGCAGCCGTCGCCGCGGATCTCGGTCAAGCGATGACGCGCGCGGCGCCGGCGCGGTTGCGCCTCGACCCGCAAAGGTGCTACGGTGCCCTGCGTCTTCCACCTCGCTGTCCCGAAAGGGGTTCCGCATGATCCGCTCGCTGACGCTGCTGCTGGTGACGCTGCTGCTGGCCGGACCCGCGCTGGGCGCCGAGCTCGACGGCACGCTCAAGAAGATCAAGGCGACGAACACGATCACCCTCGGCTACCGGGAGTTCGCTCGCCCCTTCGCGTTCGTGGGCGACGACGGCAAGCCGGCCGGCTACTCGGTGGAGCTGTGCACCCGCATTGCCGCGAGCATCGCCAAGGAGCTCGCGCTGCCGAACCTCCAAGTCAAGTGGGTCAAGGTGACGCCGGAGAACCGGATCCAGTCCGTCGTCAACGGCACGGTCGACCTCGAGTGCGGCTCGACCACGGCGTCGCTCTCGCGCCAGGAGCAGGTCGACTTCAGCCTCATGACCTTCCTCGACGGCGGCAGCCTGCTCGTGACCGACGTCTCCGGCATCCGCGGCATCTCGACGCTCGGCGGCAAGCGCGTCGGGGTCGTTCCCGGCACGACGACGGAGAAGGCCCTGGCCGCCGTGCTCACGAAGCATGCCGTCAACGGCGACCGTCGTGCCACGTCAAGGACCACGCGGCGGGCGTGGCCGCGCTCGACAACCGCACGATCGACGCCTACGCCTCGGACCGCACCATCCTGATCGGCATGGGACGGACCTCCAAGAGTCCGGAGAAGCTCTCGCTGGTCGAGGAGTTCTTCTCCTACGAGCCCCACGGCTTCGTGCTCAAGCGGGGCGACGCGGGCTTCCGCCTCGTCCGTCAACCGCGCGCTCGCGGCGCATGTACCGCTCGGGCGAGGTGGTGCCGATCTTCGAGAAGTCGTTCGGGTCCATGAGCACGGCCGGTCCGCTCATCGCGGCCATGTACCTCATGAACGGCCTGCCCGAGTAGGGGACATCTCCATGCGACGACTGCTGACCTCGACCGCCCTGGCGCTCCTGCTGGCGGCTCCCTCCCTGGCGGCGGCCCAGGAAGACACGCTCACGAAGATCAAGCGCACCGAGCGCCATCACCATCGGCTACACCGAGACGTCGGCGCCGTTCTCCTCCGTGGGCGCCGGCGGCGATGCCGCAGGGATACTCGATCGATCTCTGCCTGCGCATCGCCGACGGCATCAAGAAGGAGCTCTCGCTGTCGCAGCTCGACGTCAAGTGGGCCAAGGTCACCGCGGAGAATCGCATCGCCTCCGTCGCCAACGGCGCCGTGGACATCGAGTGCGGCACGACGACGAAGACGCTCTCCCGCATGGCGCAGGTGGACTTCACGCTGCTGACCTTCCTCGACGGCGGCAGCCTGCTCGTGGCGACCGCCTCCGGCATCAACAAGCTCACGGACCTGCCCGGCAAGCGCGTGGCCGTCATCCCGGGCACGACGACCGAGCGCGCCATGCGCGACGTCGTCAAGAAGCTCTCGCTCCAGAACGTGACGCTCCTGTCCGTGAAGGACCATGCGGAGGGGCTGGCCGCCCTCGACGCGGGCAAGATCGACGCCTACGCCTCCGACCGGACGCTCCTGGTCGGCCTGGTCGCCGCGCTCGAAGGACCGGGCCAAGCTCAAGGTCATCGAGGACTTCATCTCGTACGAGCCCTACGCGTTCATGATCCGCCGGGGCGACGCGAACTTCCAGCTGGCGGTCGACCGCGTGCTGACCCGGCTCTACCGGAGCGCGGAGGTCGTGCCGATCTACGAGAAGTGGTTCGGGCCGTTCCCCGAGGGCGGCAGCCTGATCGCGGCGCTGTACGTGCTGAACAGCGTGCCCGAGTAGGCGCGGGCCCGCCGTGCGCGTCGCCTGGGCCGCGTGGGTGCAGGGGCTGCTGGGCCTGGCGAAGGCGGCGCTGTTCATCACGCTGGCCGTCGTCATCGTCCAGCAGGTCTACTTCGGGCCCAGGCGCCTCGAAGCGGCGCGCGCCGACGTCATCAACCGCTTCGAGCAGGAGCGCAAGACGCGCGTCATCGCGCTGATCCACCGGCAGGAGACGCGTCAGCGTCTTCGGCGTGCCCGTGGCGAGCAGCATCAGCATCGACGACTCCGAGGCGGTGCTGCGCGCCATCCGGCTCACGCCGGACGACCAGCCCATCGACGTCATCCTGCACACGCCCGGCGGCCAGGTCCTGGCCGCCGAGCAGATCGCCAAGGCGCTGTCGGAGCGCAAGGCCAAGGTGACGGTGTTCGTGCCGCACTACGCCATGAGCGGCGGCACCATCATCGCGCTCGCCGCCGACGAGATCGTCATGGACGCCAACGCGGTGCTCGGGCCCGTCGACCCGCAGATCGGCGACATGCCCGCGGCGTCGATCGTGCGCATGGTCGAGATCAAGGGCCCGCGCCAACGTGAGCGACCAGATGCTGGTGCTCGCCGACGTGGCGCAGAAGGCGCGCATCCAGGTCGCGTACTTCGTGTCGCAGGTCCTCATGCGCAAGCGCTACCCGCAGAAGAAGGCGCTCGAGATCGCGACGATCCTCTCCGAGGGGCGCTGGACCCACGACTTCCCGATCCTGGTGCAGAGCGCGAAGCAGCTCGGGCTGCCCGTCTCGACGGACATGCCGCGCACGGTCTACGACCTGATGGATCTCTACCCGCAGGGCGCCAAGGGCCGGCCCTCGGTGCTCTACGTCCCGGTCAGGCGCGGCCTCGGCGGGTCGGACCTGATCCCGTCGCTGCCGGGCCTCATGCCGTAGCCCGGTGAGGCCGTCCATGGCGTCAGCGCAGGCCAACCTCGACGGCACGCGCACCGAGTACTTCGACGTCGAGTGCTCGGAGGCCGCGCTGCTCGCGCTCCTCCGGGAGATGTTCGAGGCGCACTGGCGGGACGTGATCTTCGGCCCCTGCATCGAGGGCGCCGTGTTCGAGGGGCGCTTCGGCGAGAAGCCCACGATCTCGCTCCTCGACGGCTACGCGACGGTGCAGGTGGGCGGCAGCGAGTCCTGGCACTTCCACCTGTGCATCGGCCCTCACCGCGGCAGCTCGAGCCTGCCGACGCCGCCCGAGCTCGCCGAGTGGCGCCGGTGCGCGCGCGCGGCCTTCTTCCGCAACCTCGACCGCGGCGGCCGCGCGAGCTCCTGGGGCGTCCGGATGTGGAACGGGCGGGGCGAGCAGATGCTGACGGTGTTCTTCCCCAACCCGTGGATCGATCCCGCGCGCGCAGCGCTACGTCGCCGAGCCGGCCTGGTCGCGGCTCGATCTGTGGATGACGCTGCGGGAGCGGTTCGCCGGCCTGCCCGCCGAGCCGCCCCCGGCCCACGCCGAGCCGCCGGTGACCCATTGACGCGGCGCGCGGCGTCGCGGCGGCTTCACGCCGCGCGAGCTCCGGATCCTCCGCGGGCTCAAGACCCCGAGCGGCGTCCAGCGCCTGCTCGACGCCATGCCGTACCACGTCGCGGGCACGGCGTGGTCCCCGCGCCGCGTCCTGCGCGAGCGCACGGCGCACTGCCTCGAGGGCGCCATCTTCGCGGCCGCGGCGCTCCGCGTGCTGGGCTACCCGCCGCTCCTCCTCGATTTCGAATCGGTCCCGGACGACACCGACCACGTCATCGCCGTCTTCAGCGCAGCGCGGCCGCTGGGGCGCCGTCGCCAAGTCGAACTACTCGGGGCTGCGCTACCGCGAGCCGGTGTACCGGGGCCTCCGGGAGCTGGCGATGAGCTACTTCGAGGGCTACGTCGACCTGCGGGGCGAGGCGGACGCTCCGCACCTTCTCGCGTCCGGTCAACCTCGCGCGATTCGACCGGGCGCACCCGGGCTGGATGACCTCCGAGAAGGCCCTCTGGTGGATTCCCGAGTACCTGGTCGACATCCCGCACACGCGGCTGCTGACGCCGGCCATGACGCGCGCCCTCACGCGCGCGGACCGCCGCTCGATCGACGCTGCGCTGGTCGGCCACCGCCACCGCTGAGGCCGTCCGGCGCGCTCACGCCTCGTACTCCTGGACCACGTCGAGGCTGCACGTCGTCCCCGTCGAAGACGAGCGTGATCAGGTTGGGCCGGCAGCACACGGTGCAGTCCTCGGTGAAGGTCTGGCGCTGACCGCCGCTCGGATCCACGAAGCACCTCGTTGTCCTCGCCGCAGAACGCGCAACTGTACGTCACGGGCCCATTCTACGCGCTATGATGCCGGCCAGGAGGGACTCCCGACCATGGACGAGAAGGTGATCCAGACGGCCAGCGGGCTCGAGTACGTCGAGATCGTCGAAGGCACGGGGGCGCGGCCCAAGACGGGCGACACGGTCAGCGTGCACTACACGGGGTGGCTCAAGAGCGGCCAGAAGTTCGACAGCTCGGTGGACCGCGGCGAGCCGTTCGCCTTTCCCGATCGGCAAGGGCCGGGTGATCAAGGGCTGGGACGAGGGCGTGGGCACGATGAAGGTGGGCGGCAAGCGCAAGCTCATCATCCCCGCGCACCTGGGCTACGGCGAGCGCGGCGCGGGCGGCGTCATCCCGCCCGGCGCCACGCTCATCTTCGAGGTCGAGCTGCTGGGCGTGCAGCCAGGCCTAGGCCCCGCGCCGACGCTTCGTACGTCCCGGCGTCGGCGCGCAGCCGGGCACCACGGAATCGCCGTTCAGCCGCCTGAGAGAATGGCGTGTGGATGGTGCGGCCCTCGAAGACGAGGGCGGCGCCGCGGCTCGGCCGCCACGCGGAACTCGAAGAGCTGGCCGACCCCGGCATTGCCCCGGAGCGAGCCCTCGACCTTCGCGGCCTGGCCGATCGTGGCTTCCACCTGGGCGCGGAGCTTCGACTCGAGCGTGTCGGGCGCCGGCGGGCGCCGGTAGGCCTCGACCGCGTGCGCGCGCAGGAGCTTGGGCCACTCGCGCCTGAAGAGCGACGGGGAGTGGAAGAGGTCGAGGCCCAGGAGCGAGAGTCCCGGCGAAGACGGCGGCGCCGTGGGCGGGGCCGGGCGGCGCGAGAGGTCGAGCCCGCGCTCGACCTCGCTCAGGTGGGCCTGGATCTTGCCGTCCTCGTAGATGGCCTGGTAGCTGCCGGTGGGCGAGGCGGGCGCGGGCTCCGCCGCGCGGGCCGACCTGGCCACGCTGTCCCAGACGCGATCCTGGTCCGGCGCGCTCCATGAGCTTCGAGCGCAGCCCGGGCTGGGCGAAGCTGCCCTTGCTCTCGAACTCCTTGCGCCCTTCGTTCCAGCGCCCCTGCTCGACGC
The DNA here is from genome assembly GCA_963746865.1 of uncultured Chloroflexia bacterium. Classification (GTDB taxonomy): domain Bacteria; phylum Chloroflexota; class Limnocylindria; order Limnocylindrales; family CSP1-4; genus SPCO01. The sequence goes on along the minus strand of CAVVDB010000003.1, from coordinate 4,545 downwards.
AGAAGACGCCGATCGAGCGCGGGCCGCCGCAGCGGCGGCAGCAGGATGTCCTCGCGCAGCACGCGGTTCTGCTTGCCGCCGATCAGGATCTCGCCCGGCCAGGAGCAGGACGTGGGTCTTGCCGCGATTCTCGACGACGAGCTCGGGCACCGTCGCCTGGTCGCGCTCGGTGATCAGGAGCGCGCCGGACTTCCGCGCCTCGTCGAGCGTGGCGACCTCGAGCGCGGGCGCCTGCTCCTTGGCGGTGAGCCAGAAGACCAGGAGGCCGCCGTGGGCCGCGGCCTGGCCCACGCGCACCGAGCCCATCCAGCGCTGGAAGTCCGGGCTGATCTGGCCGCCGCAGAGCGGCCGCTCGACGTCGCCGGGCTCGCCGAGCACCCTGAGCCGGTCCGCCCACGCCAGCGCCGGGGCCGTCACGGCTCCGAGCGCGCCCGCGCCACATCCAAGCAGGAACTGCCGACGATTCGTGTCCATGTTCCCTCCTCGCCCGGTCAAGCCGGGCATTTACCCGCTTAGACCGGGCGGGGAGGGGAAAGTTCCGCGGCGCGCCCTACTTCTCCGGCCTGCTTGGCGATGATCATGTCCTTGATGCCCTGGTAGGTCTTCTCCGGGATGACCTTCTTCGACACCAGCTGGTCCTTCTTCTGCGTAGGGGCGGTTGTCGATGATCTTCTTCGAGTAGGCCTCCCCGATCCCGGGCAGGGCCTTGAGCTCGTCGGCGGAGGCGGTGTTGATGTCCAGCAGCGCCTTCTTGCGCCTCGGGCTTGGCTGCGGCTTGCGTCGGCCTTGGCCGGCGCGGCGGCGGATCCTTCTTGGCCTGCGCGAAGGCGTCGGGGGCCGCCGCGAGAGACCCAGGCGAGGAAGCAGGGCCGTGAGCAGAGCGATGCAGCCGAGTTATCATATGTATCCTCCTTGATACGCACGCTAGGCGAGCGCCGCGGCGGCTGTCAAGCGGCGGCTTGCCTCCGACGGCCGCTCTCCGGTAGGGTCGGCCTCCATGTCCATGCGCACGCTCTTCCTGCAAGGCAGATGAGCGCGGCGGTCCGGCGCGGGGCCGAGGTGATCCGCGCGGGTGGGCTCGTCGCCTTCCCGACCGAGACCGTCTACGGGCTCGGCGCCGACGCGCTGTCCGCCTCCGCGGTCGCGCGCATCTTCGAAGCCAAGGAGCGGCCGCGGGGCAACCCGCTGATCGTCCACCTGGCGGGCGTCGGCCGCGCTCGAGAGCGTGGCGGCGCGCGTGCCGCCGCGCGCGCGGGACGTCGCGCGCGCGCTTCTGGCCCGGGCCGCTGACCCTCGTCCTGCCGCGCGCGCGCGCGGTGCCGCTCATCACCACGGGCGGCCTCGAGACCGTGGCCGTGCGCGTGCCCGCCCATCCCGTGGCGCGCGCGCTGATCGAGGCCAGCGGCTCGTCCCATCGCCGCGCCCTCGGCCAATCGCTCGGGCCGGCCGAGCCCGACGCGCGCCGAGCACGTGCGGGAAGACCTCGACGGCCGTATCGAGCTGATCCTGGACGGCGGGCCGACTCCGGTCGGCGTGGAGTCCACCGTCCTCGACATGACCACCGAGCCGCCCACGCTGCTGAGACCCGGCGGCGTGACGCTCGAGCAGCTGAGGGACTGCCTGGGCGAGGTGCGCCGTGCTCGCGGGCGACGACGAGGAGGCCGCGGGCCGCTCCCCCGGGCTCCGCTACCGCCACTATGCCCCCCGCGCCCAGGTCATCCTCATCGAGCGCGGGCACGGGCGAGCGGGCGGTCGCGCCCTGGCTCGAGGCCGGCAGGCCCGTGGCCCTGATGGTCCAGCGGCCGCGTCTCGCTCGATCGCCCGGGGCTCACGGTGAAGACCATGCCGGCCGACCTCGAAGCCTATGCCCGCGATCTCTTCGCGGTCCTCCGGGAGCTCGATTCGACGGGAGTCGAGGGCATCTTCGTCGAGGCCGTACCCGAGGAGGGCCTCGGTCGCACCATCATGGACAGGCTCCGTCGGGCAGCCTCTTGACCCCGGGCGCCCGATCATCGTCTATACTGTGGGCGTGGCGCCGGGGCTGTACGAGCCCGGGGCCCTAACGGGGGAAACCCCCAAAGGGGAAAACTCAATGAAGCGATTCCTCGCTCTCGCGTGCCTCGCGATCGCTCGCGCTCGCTCCGGTGCTTGCTCGTCACCGATGCGTGGGCCCGGGCCGGCGGCGGCAGCTCGGGCGGCAGCCGCGGCTCGCGCAGCTACTCGTCTCCCGCGCGTCCCTCGCAGAGCCCCGCGACGCCGAGCCAGCCTTCCTCTCCGCCCTCGTCGTTCCAGCAGCCCAGCCCAGCGCTCCGGGGTGGGGCGCGGGCCTCATGGGCGGTCTGGCCGGCTTCGCCCTCGGCGGGCTCCTCGGCAGCATGCTCTTCGGCGGCACGGCATGGGCGGCGGCATCGGCCTCATGGAGATCCTGCTGATCGGCGGGCGGTATCTTCCTCCTCTTCAGGATGATGAGGAACCGCCAGGCCGCGACCGAGCCCGCGCCGAGCTACGGTCAGGGCTATGGCGGAAGCCAGCCGCAGAGCCAGCCAGCCGCAGCCGCCAGATCGTACCAGGCGCAGGCCGTGGATACGGGCCCGAGCGACCTCGATCGCGGCGTGAGCTACATCCGCCAGATGGACGCGGGCTTCGACCCCGCGCGCTTCAGCGACACCGCCTCCGATATCTTCTTCCGCGTGCAGGCGGCGTGGATGGCGCGGGACATGAGCCAGGCGTCGGCCTCGATCACCCCGGAGATGGCCGACATGCTCCAGAAGGACTGCGACCGCCTCCGCGGCCAGGGACGGATCAACCGGCTCGACAACATCGCGGTGCGCTCGGTCACCGTCACCGAGGCCTGGCAGGAGAGCGGCCAGGACTACGTCACGGTCCACTTCCTGGCGAGCCTCCTCGACTACACGGTCGACGAGCGCTCCGGGGCAGGTCGTGGAGGGCAGCCGCACCGAGCCCGTGAAGTTCGAGGAGTTCTGGACCTTCGTGCGGCCCGTCGGACCCAATGCCTGGAGGCTCACCGCCATCCAGCAGGCCTAGCTCGCGCCTTCCGCAGAGATCGTGAAGCCCCGGTCGAGTCATCGGCCGGGGCTTCACTGTCCGCCTTCGAGGAGAGTGCCGTGATGACCGATGACGCGACGCCGATCAGCCGCTTCCCCGTGCCCGCGCCCGAGACGCTTGCCGGAGGACATCCGGAAGGTGGTCGAGGCCAACGCCGCCAAGGCGGGCTTCACGCCCAACGTCTTCCTGGCCTACGGCTACAAGCCGGAGCACTTCCGCGCCTTCTTCCACTACTACGACGTGCTGATGAAGGGCCCTTCGGGGCTCTCGCGCGCCGAGCGCGAGATGATCGTGCTGGCGGTGAGCCGCGTCAACGACTGCACCTACTGCACCGTGGCCCACGGCGCGGCGCTCCGCATCCTCAGCAAGAACCCCGTGCTCGCCGACCAGATCAGCGCCAACTACCGCGCTGGCCGACGTCACGCCGCGCCAGCGCGCCATGCTCGACTTCGCGGTCAAGGTGACGGAGCGGTCGGCGGAGATCGACCAGGCGGACTTCGAGCGCCTGCGCGAGCACGGCTTCACGGACTCGGACATCTGGGACATCGGCGCCGTCGCCGCCTTCTTCAACCTCTCCAACCGCATGGCCAACCTGGCCGACATGAAGCCCAACCGCGAGTTCTACACGATGGGGCGCGGCTAGGGCATGCGCTTCGCCCGCGGCCTGCTCGGGGCCGCTCTTCTGCTGAGTCTGGCGGCGTTTTTCGCGGCGGCAGATGCCGACACGCCCGCCAAGACCGCGCGCATCGGCTACGTCTGGCTCGGACCCGCGGGCTCGGACGCCACGACGCTCGACAGCCTCAAGCATGGTCTCGCCAAGCTCGGCTACGTTGAAGGAAAAAACCTGATGATCGAGTACCGTTACGCCGATGGCAAGGCCGATCGCCTGCCGATCATTTTTGCCGCGCTCGCCGCGCTCAAGCTCGACCTGCTCGTCACGCCGGGCACGATCGTCACGCGCGCCGCCCAGCAGGCGACCAAGACGATTCCCATCGTCTCGACCTCGACAGATCCCGTGGGATCCGGGTTCGCCAAGAGCCTCGCGCGCCCGGGCGGAAACATCACCGGCCTGTCGCTCGCGACCGGCGACGATTTCAACGGCAAGTGGCTCGAGCTCATCAAGGAGCTTGACCCCAAGGTGAAGCGGATCGCCTACCTGTGGAATCCCGGCAGCGCCTCGAGCGTCGAAGAGCTGGCCTCGCTCAAGCGCCTGGCCCCGAAGGTTCGAGTCGAGATCGAGGACTTTGCGGGTGCGGGAAGCAGGCCAGCTCGGTGCCGCGCTGGAGGCGGTCCGGGCGAGCCGCGCGGGCGCTCTTCTCGTTGACGACGACCCGCTGCTGCTCGCCGAGCGCGCGCGCATCGTCGCCTTCGCCGCCCGGCACCGTCTCGTCGCCGTCTACGAGATCCGCGAGTTCGTGGACGCAGGCGGGCTCATCTCCTATGGGCCCAGCATCGCCGACATTCACCATCGCGCGGCCG
>CAVVDB010000002.1:0-169705 GCA_963746865.1 uncultured Chloroflexia bacterium | reverse complement strand
ATCCACCTTCGTCGGCGCCGGCACGATCGCTAAGCATCCACACACCCATTCAGTCCGTCATCGACGCCATCCAAGGCTGCGAGACACCCGAGGAGAAGGAGCCTGACATGCCGCTGAGAAAAGCTATGGTCGCCGCCGCTGTGATCAAGCCCGGCCCGTCGCCGGTCGCGAAGGCTGCGGTCGTCGGTTCCGCCGTCAAGCCCGGCCCGTCGCCGGTCGCGAAGGCTGCGGTCGTCGGTGCCGGTCGTCAAGCCCGGTCGCCGGCGCTGATCGTCTCCGACCACGAGTCGGTGACGCGCTGAGAGGCGCGCCCTGCCGCAAAGGCCTTGGCGCGCCTAAGGCGGTCGAACCAAAAAGCCACCTTTCGGTCCCCGTAACCTCGATCTCAAGCGGCAGCGGGCCGGGACATTGAGGTGCCTAAGGGTGGCTTGTCTCCTCTCGCCCCGACCAATGTCTTCTCTCGGGACATCGTGGACAGATGTCTCACGACATCGGCGACGATTGTAGGCGGGGCTGGTAGTCCCGTTCGGCGTCGAGGGCGGGCCTTGATCCGTGTGGCGAAGACCGCGGCCGGCGTCGCCCCACCTCGCGCCCGGTGCGGTCGCTCAGCGTTGTGGTAGGCGCGGCAGCCTGCGCCGCGCGCATAAGCGTCCGCTGCTTCGTCGATGTCATGGGTGCCAAGGCGAACCCGCTCGAGGACGAACCGCACGATCGCCTCGTATTCGTCGCGGCCGTAGCTTTGCCCGGGGATCCGGCGATGCCGTCCGCGCACCTGCCCGCCGGCCCGACGGGCGGCCGTGAACGCCTCGCAGGCCTCCAGGTCGCCGGCGGATCGTCCATCGAGACCTCAGCGTCCGTGCAGGACCGCCACGTCAGCAGGCACTCTCTCAGATCCGTGCTTGACAATCTCGATTTAGTGCTAAATACTACGGCAGGTCGAGTCAACCCGACCCGACAACATCCAGTCCGAAGCCTGAAGGGAAGTCATTCAGTCATGAAACGATCCATCGCCCTCCTCGTGCCCGCGCTCGCCATCGCGATCGCGGCCTGCTCGTCCGCTGCGTCGCCGAGCGCGGCGCCCACCGCAGTGTCCACTCCAAGCCCGGCACCGACCGCCGCCCCAAGCATCGCGCCTTCGCCGTCGGCTGCTGCCATGGCCAAGGACATCGTCGACACCGCCACCGAGGCGGGCTCGTTCAAGACCCTGCTGGCCGCGGCCACGGCTGCCGGCCTCGTGGAGACGCTCCAGGGTACGGGCCCGTTGACCGTGTTCGCGCCGACCGACGCTGCCTTTGCCGCACTGCCGGCCGGCACGCTCGACGGCCTCCTCAAGGATCCGGCCGCCCTCAAGAAGATCCTCCTGTACCACGTCGTCTCGGGTTCGGTCACCGCTGACAAGGTCGTCGGGCTGACCTCAGCCACGTCGGTCGAGGGAGCGCCCATCGCGATCGCCGTCAAGGACGGGACCGTCTATCTGAACGACGGCGCCAAGGTCGTGACTGCCGATGTGCTGGCGTCGAATGGCGTGATCCATGTCATCGACAGGGTCCTCCTTCCGCCGGCCAGCTGATCCTGCGAACCACTTCTCCCAACCGAGGGCGGGGCCTGTCTCCTCCAGGCCCCGACTTCGTCCCACGAAGGACCACATTGTGATCGCCACCAACCAGCCGATGACCACGCCGATGGTCGAGCTCGCCGGTGCCCAGGCCGCCTCCTTGCGGCGCTGGAACATCGGGCTTGGCTTCGTCCACGCCGTCCAGGCCGTCGCCGTCCTCGCGCTCGCGACCGCCTTCGCGCTGCCGGTCACGGCGACGTTCATGGAGGGGCCGCCGGGCACTGCGGCCGGCGCGCCGACCACCCTGCTCGAAGTCTCCGTGGCGTGGGGCGTCGCCCTCTTTCTCTTGCTCTCGGCCGTCTTCCACTGGCTCGTGGTGGTGCCCGGCGTCTACGAGCGCTACACCTCCGGCCTGCTGGCGCAGCACAACTACTTTCGCTGGGCCGAGTACTCGCTCTCATCGTCGGTGATGATCGTGCTCATCGCGATGCTCACCGGGATCAGCGATGTCGCGGCGCTGATCGGCATCTTCGCGGCCAATGCGGCGATGATCTTCTTCGGAGCGGTCCAGGAACGATACGAGCGACCGGGCGGATCCCTGTGGCCATTCTGGCTCGGGTGCGTCGTGGGCATCGCGCCGTGGCTGGCCGTGGGCGTCTACCTGTGGTCGCCAGGCAGTGCCGCCGAACCGCCCGCCTTCGTCTACGCGATCTTCGTCTCGCTCTTCGTCTTCTTCAACATCTTCGCGCTTAACATGTGGCTCCAGTACCGACGGGTCGGTCGGTGGAAGTCGTACGTGTTCGGCGAGAGGGCCTATTTCATGCTCAGCCTGGTGGCGAAGTCGTTGCTCGCCTGGCAGGTGTTCGCCGGGACGCTGGCGGGCTGATGCCCTCGGACCCTGCACGCCATCTCAGCCTGCACGAGGCGGCCGACCTTCTCGGGGTCCACTACATGACGATCTACCGTCGCGTCCGGCTGGGGATCCTGCCAGCTCGCAAGATCGGCGGCACATGGCTGGTCGATCCTGCCGATCTCGAGCGGCCGATTACAGCGCCTGAACGTGGGCGCCGCCGCCGCGGGGGTAGCCAGCCGCGAGTAACGATCTGGCAAGAGCGACTCCAGGCGCGGATGCTCGGCGGTGACGTCGCGGGGAGCTGGCAGGTCATCGAGGCTGCGATGGCCTCGGGCTTCGAGCCAGGCGAGATCTATGTCCGCCTCCTCGCGCCGTCGCTGCACGCGATCGGGGCATCGTGGCAATCGGGCCGCGTGTCCATCGACCAGGAGCATCTCGCGAGCAGCGTGGCCACGAGGCTGATCGGACGTCTGGGCCCCCGGTTCGTGCACCCCGGCCGCAAGAAGGGCGTCGTCATCGTGGCGATGCCACCCGGTGAGCGTCACGGACTCGGGGTCGCGATGCTCGCCGACATCCTGACTGACGCCGGCTACGGGGTCCTCAACCTTGGCCCCGACACACCGACGGCGTCGCTCGTCGCGGCCATGCGCGATGCGGGGCCTCTTGCGGCGGTCGTCGTGAGTGTCGTCGAGATCGAGCGTCGTCCAGCGGCCGGACGCCTCTTGGCCGCCGCACGTCGGGAGCAACCGTCGGTTCCCCGCCTGGTCGGTGGGAACGCGGTTCCGGATGAACGGGCGGCGCTCGATCTGGGCGCGGACGGGTGGGTCGCGGATCCACGAGGGCTCGGCGACCTGATCGAAGCGGTCAGGGCACGGGCATGACGCAGCCCATGCGCGCCGAGCGTGGGCAAAGGGCACGTCCGACGCGATCGTCATCCAACCGTGGCGCGGGATCGCGCAGGGGACCGTCGCGATGATGACCCAGCGGTTCCCGATCCACCTCGGCCGGCGGTCGCGACTCGTCCTCCTGGTGTTCGGGGTCCGGCCGTCGAACGCCTACGTCGACCTCGCCGACGACGAGCTCGATGCGCATTTCGGCTTCTTTCGGTTCCGGACACCGACCAGCAACCTCGCCTCGTGGCGGATCGAAGGCCCGTGGCGCTGGATCACCGCGATCGGCGTCCGCTTCAGCGTCCGCCACCACGACCTCACGTTCGGCGGCACGAATTGGGGAGGCGTTCGGGTCGACTTCAAGGAACCTGTCCCGATGTCGGGGATCCGCGTCCCAGCCCTTTACCTGACGGTCGATGACCTCGAGGGCTTTGCTGCGGCCCTGGCCAACCGTGGGCTCCCGGGCAGCGACGCTAGGAAGCCGGTCCGGCGTCGGGGCTGACGCGCCCGCCGCAACAAGGTCCGCGAGATCACGTCACGGACGGATCTAGGTCGGGACCTGGTGGCTCGGTCAGGGATCGAGTTCGACGACCGCGGGGCCTACCCGTTGAAAGGGGCGGCCTACCGATCTACGTCCGATCGTTCGAGAGGATCCTGCCGTCCGTCACGTAGGTCAGCGCTTCGGTGACCTCGTAGGCGTGGATGGCGGACACGAACTCGGGCACCTTGCCTGAGACCGTTGCGATCGCTCCGCTACCGAAGAACGTCCGCATGGCGTCGGCATCGGCGAAACCGATGATCACGGAGGCGTGGAAGCGCTGGTCGGTGGGGTTGTCGTGCGCGACGTTCGGCGTGTCCCACAATCGTTTGGTCCAAGGCATGAAGACCTGGCTTCGGAGTTCCCGCAGCGCCCCGGTCTCGACGAGCGCAGGAACGAGCTCGTCCGAGACGAACCTCCGGAACGCACCGGTCTTGACGCCCTCCCGCCGGCGAAGGTAGATCAGGCTTCGCGCTCCAACCTTCTCCCCGGGACGGCCCACGTCGTACCAGCGGGCCGAGTACGGCGGCCCCCCGTAGAGCAGGGTGCGCCGGAACACATTCACTTCATCCTGGTACGCGAGCCTGGTCTGTTTGCGGCCCCGCAGCGGGGAGAGAAGGGACGCGAACGTGACCTCGGCGACGCCGTCGATCCGGCGCTCGGCCGGGATGACCGTCTCGACGCCATTGATGGCCGGCCACAGGCCGGGATTGTCCTCCGCCAAGTGGATCTGGCGGTACTCCTCCATCCCCGGTGTCGCGGAGATGATCTTCGAGTGCGGCCCCTTCCAGTGGCCCATGCCTTGCTGACGGGGCTGGTCGGTGCGCATCCACAGCAGGATCGATGAGGCGAGGGGCTTCCTCGCGATGGGATGTGTCGTAGCCACGTTCGTGCCTTCTTTCGCAGGGTGTCGTCAGCGGCCGAGGAACGCGACGGCGACGGGGGCGAACGTGTCGTGGTACTGGAAGATGCCGCCGTGACCGGAGTCGGGGTAGATGATCAGCTCGGAGCCCTTGATGCGGCGGTGCAGGTCCTCAGACAACACCGAAGGCACCATCCGGTCGTTGTCACCGTTGGCGATCAAGGTGGGCTGGGTGATGACGGACAGGTCAGCGGGAGCTGAGCGACCCCACTTTTCGATCGCCTTGAGCTGCGTCCGGAACGCCTTCACCGAGATCTTGGCGTCGCGGTCGACGGTGCGCTCCTCGAGGCGGTTGACGAACGCGCGGGCGGCGGGCTTGCCGGTGGCGTTGCGGTTGAAGAACAGGAACTCCTTCGCGTCCGACCGGGTCAGGGCGGCGCGCAGCATGTCGAGGTAGGTGGTACCGGCGACCTTGTCGATGTCCTTCCCTCCGGCCGGGCCGGTCCCGGTGAGGATCAGCTTGCGGACGAGGTCAGGATGCTTGACCACGAGCGCCTGGGCGACCATGCCGCCGAGCGAGAAGGAGAAGATGTCAACCGTGACGAAGCCGAGCGCGCGGATGAACGCGTAGGCGTCGTCGGCCATCGCTTCGATGCTGTCGGGAACCTGGCCGGTGGACGCGCCCACGCCGCGGTTATCGAACGCGATGACGTGGTGCTCCTGCGCGATCGGGTCGATGATGCGCGGGTCCCAGTTGTCGAGGGTCGCCGCGAGGTGGACGAAGAGGATCACGGGGATCCCGCCCTTCGGACCGAGCTCGCGATAGGCGTACGTCACGCCACCCGCGGTGATCGTGCGAGCCGGGGTCTTCGCGTAGGACGTGATGACGGGTTCATTGCGGGTGGCGCCCGCAAAGGATTCCCTTGGGTAGGTGACTGTGGCGATCGGTGTCGGCTGGGTTGGCATGGCTGTTGTCATCGGGGGCTCCTTGCAGTTATTGGCTGACGGTCGTAATATTACGCATGACATATGATGATGTCAACAGCGAAGTTCCGACAAGGGAGTCGTGCATGGCCCGCTACGGCAAAGATCACAAGCAGGCGACGAGGCGGCGGATCATCGAGGCGGCCGGCCGTCGGTTGAAGCGAGACGGCATCGATGGCTCCGGGGTGGCGACGCTCATGGCCGACGTCGGCCTGACCAACGGCGCCTTCTACGCCCACTTCGACTCGAAGGAGGACCTGGTCGCGAGCGCGGTCGCGGACCAGCTCCGGGACCAGCGCGAGGCGTTCAGCACCCAGTCGCTCGAGGAGATCGTCCGCGGGTATCTGTCGATCCAGCATCGCGACGATCGGGAAGGCGGCTGTCCGTCGGCCGCCCTCCTCGACGAGATCGCGCGCTCATCCGACGCCGTGAAGCGCGCCTACACCGATGGTCAGCTGGCGATCATCGATGACGCTACCGCCCGGTTGGCGCCCGACAACCCGGAGTCAGCGCGTGCGCAGACACTCGGCGTCTTCGCCCTGATGGTCGGGACGCTCCAGGTCTCCCGCGCCCTCGCGGACCAAAGGCTCGCCGACCAGGTGCTCGAGCAAGGCATCCAGAACGCCCTGGCCCTGCTGGCAACTCCACGTCATGGCTGACGCGCCCGCTGACAGACCCGCCAGATCACATCACGGACGGATCACGGTTCGCTCGTGCTCAAGGTCCGGGACGGCGAGCCATCCGGCAGCGCGTCCTGCGTAGACGAGTTCCACCGTTGTGAGGCCCGACCTCGCCCGCAGGTCGGCCAGGTCCGGTGGGGGGAACCGGGAGTCGACCTGGATCAGACCAGCGCGCCGTCATGCCACAAACGTGCGGTCGGAGGACTCCGGTTTCTAGTTGGCCGATCGGGCCATGCGGTGGCATTGCCGGTTTCGTACGCTACTCGTGGAGGAGCCGGCGGTGGCAGGGACGACACAGCGGGACTTGATGCGGCGATGCGGATCCTGATGAAGATCGACAGCACCAACCAGGACAGCAAGTGGGAGGCGCTCGCGCCCATGGAGTACGTAAACGAGGACGAGCTGCAGCGTCTCCTCGACAGCGGCTCCGCGGAACTGATCCCCGCCGACCCCTCGCTCGAAGAGGCGCACGTCGTCTTCGCCCGCGAGCTGTCCACCGGCTCGGGTCCGATCGACCTCATCGGGATCGGCTCCTCGGGGTCGATCACGATCATGGAGTGCAAGCTGGCCAAGAACCACCAGATCAAGCGGGAGGTGGTCGGCCAGGTCCTCGACTACGCGGCGTCGCTGTGGGAGAGCGACATCGCCACCCTGTCCGAGGCCTTCCGGGCCAGATCCGGCTCCGATCCCTTCGAGGCGATCCGGCGACAGTTCGGCGAGGAAGCGGAGTCCTTCGACGAGGAAAGCTGCCGGTCCGAGGTTGCCCGGCGGCTGCGCGAGGGCGACTTCCGACTCCTCGTGGCCGTTGATCGGATCGACCCCGAGTTGCGCCGCATCATCCAGTACGTCAACAGCCGGGGTGGCCATGGGCCCGGCCTCAGGCTCGTCGCTGTCGAGTTCCCGCGCTACCAGCAAGGGACGATCCAGGTGCTGGTCCCGGAGGCGTACGGCGACGAGCTCGCGCAACGCAACGCATCGACCTCTCGCGAGAGCCGGCGGTGGACCCTCGACGAGTTCTTCGCCTCGCTCGCACCCGACAGCCCACTCGAGCCCATCATCCGGCGGCTCCTCGACTGGGGCGCCGAGCGGCGGCTCACGGTCCGCATGGGGCAGGGCCAGACCCCTTCGCCGATGTGGCGTCTCGATGCTCTGGGCGTCGACCAATCGCTGTTCGGGGCCGACATCGGCGGAAAGCTCTGGCTTAGCCTCGGCAATCTCCGGGTGCAATTCGCAGCGATCGATGAGGGCGTGGTACAGACCCTTGTCGATCAGCTCAACGCTATCCCGGGCATCAGCGTTCCGCCCGGTTCCTCGGGTCCTGCGGTCGCGCTCCTGGCGCTCGCCCCGGACGAGGCGTTTGACGCCTACACCGCGGCCTGGGACCGGGTAATCGACGCCGCCCGCGCCGCCGAGTCGCGCCAGTAGCCACCACGGGGATGCACGCTGAAAGCACGGGGTGTCCCGCTTGAGCCTGCCTCTCACTCTCGGGCTCCGGCAGCCGCGGGGCCAGGATCCACACGAGCTGCGCCGTCGTCGTCGCCCCTACCTTGGACCGGGCGTTCGCCAGGTGGTGCTTGACGGTCGAGTGCGACAGCCCGAGGCGGTGGGCGGCCGCCTTCTCCGACCCGGCCACAAGGACCGCGGCGACCACTCCGACCTCACGATCGGTGGCGCGCTCGGCGAAGCAGGACGCTCGTCGTGTCATGCGCTCCGCAGCCAGTCGAACGGCTCGGGAGCCTCGGCGAGACGCATCGTGATCGGAAGGTCGGTCGTCGCGGGGCCATCCCTCTCGCCCCGACCAGATCTGCCTCTTGGTCCCGCTCGCGGACGACACCGGGCTCCGAAGGCCGCGTCCCATCCCGAGACATCGCGATGAGCGTGAGCGGCCGCTGGTCGGCGGTCTATTCGCCTCCGGTGCGACGTCGCGGCTGTGATCCCCGCCGATGCGCGGGGGGCCGCGCAGTGTGGCGTTCGACGAGCCGCGGACTCGTCGCCAGCCGTTCGACGCCCTAGGTGGAGATCTTGCGGCGGTACGTGACCATGGCGACGACGTACGCGACAACTAGGACGCCGACGCACCAGGCGAGGGCGATCCAGATGTCGGTGTCGACCGGCTGCGCCGTGAGCAGGTCGCGGATCGCATTGACGATCGACGTGACGGGCTGGTTCTCGGCGAAGGCGCGCACCGGGCCGGGCATGGTCTCGGTGGGCACGAATGCCGAGCTGATGAACGGCAAGAAGATGAGCAGGTAGGCGAACGCGCCCGCGCCTTCCCCCGACTTCGCGGAGAGACCGGCGATCACGGCGATCCAGGTCAACGCGAGGGTGAACAGGACCAGGATGCCGGCGACGGCGAGCCATGCGAGCACGCCCGCCTCGGAGCGGAAGCCCATGAGGACGGCGACGAGCACGACGAGCACGAGCGAGACGAGGATGGCGACGAGCGAGGTCAGCACGTGCGCCCACAGCACCGACGGCCGAGCGATCGGCATCGACTGGAATCGCTCGAAGATGCCGCTCTGCATGTCACTGAAGAGCCGGTATGCGGTGTAGGAGACCCCCGACGCAACCGTGATGAGCAGAATGCCGGGCAGCATGTAGCTCACATACGAGTCCGACCCGGAGTTGATCGCGCCGCCGAACACGTAGACCAACATGAGCATGATCGCGACCGGCATGATCGCGGTCGTGATGATGGTGTCCACGCTGCGCGTGACGTGCTTCAGGGAACGTCCCAGCAGGATGGCGGTGTCGCCGAAGAAGTACGCGTTCATCGTCGTTCCTTACCTGTCCGTGCCGACGTTGCCGGGGAAGCCTGCGTCGCGGTCCTTGCCGTCGTAACCGACGATGGCGAAGAAGACGTCCTCGAGGGTCGGCTGCCTCTCCACGTATTCGACCTTGGCGGGCGGGAGCAGCTGCTTGAGTTCGGCGAGGGTGCCGTTCACGATGATCCGCCCCTCGTGGAGGATCGCGATCCGGTCGGCGAGTTGTTCGGCCTCCTCGAGATGCTGCGTCGTCAGCAGCACCGTGGTTCCCTGCTCGGCGAGTTCCCGGACGGCCTGCCACACCTCGATGCGCGCCTGGGGGTCGAGCCCGCTCGTCGGCTCGTCGAGAAAGATGACCGGCGGATTCCCGATGAGGCTCATCGCGATATCGAGGCGGCGGCGCATCCCGCCCGAGTACGTCGCCACCTTGCGCGCGGCGGCGTCGGTCAGCTCGAAGCGCGCGAGCAGGTCGTCCGCGATCGTGCCCGGGTCCTTGAGGTGCCGCAGCCGGGCGATCAGGACGAGGTTCTCCCGCCCGCTGAGGACTTCGTCGACAGCCGCGAACTGCCCGGTGAGACTGATCGACTCCCTCACGTTTGCAGCCTGCGTGACGACATCGAAGCCGCTGACCCTGGCCGTCCCCGCGTCGGCCTTGAGCAGCGTGGAGAGGATTCGGATGACCGTCGTCTTGCCGGCCCCGTTCGAGCCGAGCAGCGCGAAGATGCTGCCCCGCGCGATGTCGAAGTCCACGCCCCGCAGCACCTCCAGCTTGTTGTACGACTTCTCCAGACCCTGCACGTGGACCGCGGGCCCTTGGACCTCCATCGTTGTCATCGGTCTTCCTCTTCTTGCTCGATGCGCTCGATGGCGTTGATGAATCGTTCCCGCTCCCCGGCTCTCCAGTGCCCCTCCGGGTAGTTCTGAATGAATGTCTCGATGAACGCCACCGGGTCCTCCCCGACGACCTCGCGGAGCGGGGTTCCGTTCGTCGCGCTTTGCTCGAACAGGTCGATGAGGTCCGCGTAGACCGCACCCCCGTCCCCGCCTGGTCCCAAGTAGTTCAGGTACCGCTCCAGCGCATCAAGCGCGGTGCGATAGCTCGCGGGAAGTCGCCGGGCGCGAGCCTTGGACTCCCGCCATCCCTGCTTCGGGCCGATCACCTTCGAGATGAGCTTCGAGAACATCGTCATCGGACGGCCCTCTCGTCTTCACCGGCGGCACGCGCGATGGTGTTCCTCAACCGTTCCTGCTCGCGGATGACCCACAGCCCCTCCGGGTAGTTCTGGACGAATGCCTCGACGAACTCCGCTGGGTCGCCCCCGACGATCTCGCGGATCGGTGTCCCGTCCGCCGCGGCCCGCTCGAATAGGCCGGCGAGGTCCTCGAGCTGCTCCGCCCAGCCGGTGCCGTCTCCGCGACCGAAGGACATGAGGTAGCGCTCGATCGCATCGACCGCGGCGCGATACGTCGGCGGAAGGTCTTTGACGCGCGCCTGGTACGCCCACCACCGCCGTTTTGGGCCCATCACCTTCGTGACGAGCTTCGAGACGAACCTGGTCATCGACCCACTTCCCGGAGCTGATCGAGCCGTTCAGCGAGGAAGCCCCATGTTCTCCAGAACTCATCGAGGTACTCCTGCCCCCGAGCGTTGAGCGAATACACCTTGCGCGGCGGCCCCTTCTCGGAGGGGATCTTCTCCACGTCGACGAGGCCGTGCTGCTCGACCCGGATGAGCAGCGCGTAGATGGTGCCCTCCGCGATGTCGGAGAAGCCCTGCTCCCGCAGCCAGGCCGTGATCTCGTAGCCGTGGGCGGGTCGCACGCACAGAGTGGCAAGGACGATGCCCTCCAGCGTCCCCTTGAGCATCTCCGTCATCTGTCCGCCCACGGAACATCACCTCGACTACCCAGCGCTACTAACTACTAGTGGATAGTATCACTGAATAGCTGGGACGCAAGCCGCCCTGTCCGGAAGCATCCGCTCGGCCACGACATTGGACGTCCTGCGCCGAGAATGCCATCCTCCGGCGACCAGCCCCCTAGCGGCTCCGATCGCAGCTTCTCGCAGTCGAGGACAGGACCGACATGAAGAATCACCTGGCTAGCGAAACCTCGGTCCGGTCGGATCGTTGGCGCCGGTGGGGTCTCTGGGCCGGAGTCGTGTACGCGATCCTGTTACTTGCCTCGTCCGTCCTTTTCATTTCGACGATCGCCCCGGCGCTGCCCCCGCCCGATGCCGGCAGCCAAGCGTACGCGGACCTGTACCGGGCAAAAGCCGTCGAGACCCGTGCGCTCCTCTACATCGTTGCCCTCTCGCTGCCCTTCCTGCTCGCGTTCCTCGGGTCGCTTGCGGAGCATCTTCGCGTGCACACCGCCTCGCCTGCTCTGGCGACGACAGCCGCACTCGCTGGCCTCGCCATGGGCGTGATCGCGATCGCGGGCAACGCCGTGCAGGCATCCTTTGGGACGACGCTGGCCCGGCTGGGCGGCGATCCGGCGGCGGTTCAGGCCATCGATGGCCTGATTTCGGTCTCCAACGGCCTCGGCGCTCTGCCCCGTGCGCTGCTGTTGACCACCGTGGCCGTCGCCATCCTTGAGTACGCGATGGCGCCGCGCTGGATCGGCTGGACTGCATTGGTGCTGGCTGTCGGCAGTCTTGTGGGGAGCCTGGCGGTGATGGTCCCAGCCGTCATCCCGTTCCTGGAAATCAGCGCGCTGCCGTTCGCGCTCTGGGTGATCGTCCTCTGCATCAGCCTCCTGCGCCGGTCCACGATCTCCGAGAGGTCTCTTCCGCAACCACCTATGTGAACGGGGCGTCACTCAGCCCGGGCGGCAAGCCTGAACAGGTGCCGCGCCCCGGCGATCCCCTTCAGTTCATGGGCTCCAGCATCTTCGAACATGAGGCCGGAGCCTTCCAGGAGGTCCTTCGTCGTCGACGAGATGAGCACCTCGCCCGAGCCCGCGAATGACATGACGCGCGCGGCGGCGTGGACGGCCAGGCCGCGAGCATCGGGCCCGACGAACTCGACCTCGCCCGTGTGAACGCCGACACGGATCGCGATCCCCAGCTTCTCGGCGGAGCGCGCCATCGCGACGCCGCAGCGAACGGCACGTGTGGCGCCATCGAATACGGCCAGAAATCCGTCCCCCGTCGTCGCGACCTCGCGTCCGCGGAAGACATTGAGCTCCTCACGCAGCAGGCGGTTGTGCGTGAGGAGCAAGTCTCGCCAAGCGGCATCGCCGACTCGCTCGATCGTCGCGGTGGACTCGATGATGTCGGTGAACAGGACGGTCGCGAGGATGCGCTCGCCGGGCCCATCTGGCGGGACGCCGAAGGACCTGGCACTCGTCCACTCCACCGTCACCCACGGTTCGTCGCCGACCACCCACGCGTCATGGCCCGACGGGATCTCGTAGACCGACTCTGGGTGGATGTCCAGCTGCTGCCCGTCATCCGCCATGACGTGCATGACCCCGGAGATCGAGTACCCAAGGTGGTGCAGCGGCGGTCGAGGTGCGGTCGCCGGCTCGAATTCGCCGATGCCTATCTCGTCGCGAGGTAGGAGCGGACCGCGTCCCGTTCCGCCGGATCGGCTGCGGCGACGTACTGGTCGATGTTCAGGGCGCAGCGCCCGGGGCCGGCGCTGACGATCAGCCCGCCGAAGGCGACGATCCCGCTGCCTCGTAACGGCGTCGGACCGACCACGGATCGCCGCCCATGAAGAAGATCGAGCACGGAGGCGCCAGGCCGCGACCATCCAGGCCGCGATAGACCACCGGCAGCTCGGGGTGCTCCCCGGCGATCCTCGCAGCGGTGAAGCCCCCGAACGAGTAGCCGACCAGCACGACGTCGGCCAGATCATCGGGGAGCACGGCGCGCACGGCGTCCGCGTACGCCTCCAGGGTCGCCGCGGCATCGTCACACGGCAGGTCCACGACGATCACCGCGTGGCCAGCCGATCCCAATGGCTCGATCAGCGGTTCCAGGGTGGCGGGCGTATCCCAGGCGCCGGGCACGATGACGAACGTCGACAAGCTGACCACCTTCCGCGGTGCAGGATACGTCCGGCCCCAACCTCCAAGGCCGCCTCCGCTACCCCGTGCCATCCTAGGACGCGTGACCGATCCCCTCACTTCCGACGAGACGCGTGTCGATCGTTGGTTGTGCGCGGTGCGCCTCGTGAAGACCCGCCCGCTCGCGACCCGGTTGTGCGAAGGCGGCCACGTCCTCGTGAATGGATCGCCGGCAAAGTCGTCGACCAAGGTTCGCGCGGGTGATCGGCTGGAGGCGTTCATCGCCGATCGCAAGCGCATCGTCGAGGTCGTGCGGCCGATCGAGTCTCGTGTCGGGGCCGCCGTCGCCGCGACCTGCTTCGTGGACCACAGCCCGCCCGTCGTGCGGCAGACCGGGCCGACGATCTCGCCGGTACGTGGAGAGGGTCGGCCCAGCAAGCGTCTCCGGCGCGAGCTCGAGCGCCTGCGCCGGGCCGGCCCTGCCTGACCCGAAGTCGGGGGATCGGCACGTCGCTTGCATTCGCCGATTCCTTGGCGTACACTGAACCGTATGGTTCAGTATGTGAGCGGGCGACTCGACGGCTCCTTCGCAGCGCTCTCGGACGCCACCCGCCGCGGCGTTCTGGAGCAGCTCGGACGTGCCGACGCTTCGATCACGGATCTGGCCCAGACGTTCCACATGACCCTGACGGGCATGCGGAAGCACGTCGGCGTCCTGGAGCAGGCCGAGCTCGTCACCACGGAGAAGGTCGGGCGCGTGCGGACCTGCCGGCTCGGGCCGCGCCGACTCGAAGACGAGACGGCATGGATCGAGCGGCACCGCCAGCTGTGGGACGCACGCTTCGACGAGTTGGACAAGGTCGTCGAGGAGCTGAAACGAAAGGAGAAGGTCGATGGACGCAACGACAGTCAGTGAGGTTGCCCCCATGAAGAACCGAACCACGGTGGAGCGGAAGTCCGAGCGTGAGCTCGTCGTCACGCGTACGTTCAACGGCCCGGCGCACCTCGTGTTCGAGGCGTGGACCAAGCCCGAGCTATTCAGGCAGTGGTGGGTGCCGAAGTCGCTGGGAATGTCCCTGCTTTCCTGCGAAATGGATGTTCGTGTCGGGGGCAGGTACCGCTTGGAGTTCGCATTCGGGGACGCACAGGCGGCGTTCTTCGGCACGTACAAGGAAGTAACACCGTACTCCTGCCTCGCCTGGACCAATGAGGAAAGTGACGAGGGTTCCGTCACGACGGTGACCTTCGCGGAAGAGGGCGGCAAGACGTTGCTGGTCATGCACGAGCTGTATCCCTCGAAGGAAGCTCTCGACGCCGCCGGCACCGGGGCGGCGGATGCGATGGGAGAGACCTTCGAGCAACTGGACGAGCTTCTCGTCACCCTGGGCGCGAGCGAGTGACGGTCATGAAGGACCCAAGCGCGAATCTCGACCCCGGCGTCATCATGGTGGCTCCACGCCGGCCAACGAACGACGGAGGAGTCCGGACCCGTGACCGCCTGGCAGCGCCGGTTCCCGCTCGCGCTCATCGCTGGTGGTTTGCTCGCGCTCGTCGCGATCTACGCGACGACGGGCACGTCGTCCACCGGCCAGGCCTCGGTGGTGCAGCCATCCACCTCTCCGTCGCCCGCCATCCCGTTCGATCCGATCCCGTTTTCGGACCCGGTCCCGCGCATGGCCATCGTCTACGGCCTTGGCGGGCGCGAAAGCACGGGCTTCAACGAGCTGGCGTGGGAGGGCGCGAAGCGGGCAGCCGACGTGTTCGGCGCCGAGCTCAAGGAGATACCCGCCGGGCTTGACGACACGGAGGCGGACCGGGAGGAGCGCCTCAAGGACCTGGCCGAGGCCGGGTACTACCCGATCTTCGCCATCGGGTCCACCTACGCCGGCCCAGTGGCCAGGGTCGCCCCGAAGTACCCGGGCATCCGGTTCGGCATGGTCGACGACGAGACCGTGGACGCGCCGAACGTGGTCGGCATCCAGTTCAACGAGGAGCAGGGCGCCTACCTCGTTGGCGCCGCCGCCGCACTCACTTCGAAGACGGGCAAGGTCGGCTTTGTCGGCGCGGTCCAGAGCCCGGTCATCGAGAGGTTCGAGGCGGGCTTCGCGGCGGGCGCCCGGGCCGCCGACCGGAACGTCAAGGTCCAGGTGGGGTACCTCTCGCGGCCGCTCGACTACGCCGGCTTCGGCGACGCAGCCAAGGCCAGGAAGGCCGCGCTGGATATGTACGACGGGGGCGCCGACGTGATCTTCGGGGTGGGCGGCGACTCGGGCAACGGGGTGATCCAGGCTGCCCACGATCGGGGGCTCTGGGCTATCGGCGTCAACAGCGACCAGTACCTCATGTCGGACCCGTCCGTGCGCGGCGCCATCCTTACGTCGATGCTCAAGCGAGCCGACACCGCCACGTACACGATCGCGATGGAGGTCGCGAACGGCGTCTCCAAGGACGGCAACAACTTCTTCGGCCTCGATCGAGGCGGTGTCGGCTACTCGACCTCCGGCGGCTTCGTCGACCCGATCAAGGCGCAGCTCGACGCCTTTGCCGCAAGGATCGGGTCGGGCGAGATCCTCGTCCCCACGAACCCCCGGAAGGCCCCTTAGCGAGACTCAGTCGGGCGCGATCCGGGGAGATCACACCTCCACGGGACGTCACTTTCGTCCACGTACTGGCGACGAATTGGGGTTCTGCGGAGCCCGGATCTACCCCTAGGGTGAACACGGCCGGCAAGGGCTCGCGAGAAGGAGGAGGACCGCCGCGAGCAGGCCTGTCGACAAGGTTCGTGCGGCCGCCATTCGCCTCCTAGCTCTGTCTCGGCGCGCTCCGCCCAAACCAGGCGTCGAGACGAGTTTGCAAGTCGACTTGCGCAGAAGACTCGATGGTCTATAGTTCCCCGCCGGTGGGTCCCGTAAGGGACGTGCCGCCCCCAAGCGAAGTTGTCAAGGAGGAGAACAGGTGACAACGTCCAAGCATCTCGGACGCGGAGCGGCGGCCCTGGTGGCCATCGTCCTCGTCGTGGGCGCGTGTTCGTCAGGCGGGGCATCGTCCGCGCCCAGCGCCGCGGGCCCCAGCGCCGCGGCCCCCAGCGCCGCGGCCCCCAGCGCCGCAGCACCCAGCGCCGCAGCGTCCGCGGCGGCGTCCGTGGCCGCTGATGCGCCCACGCTGGCCTTCATCGCCCAGATGCAGAACCCATCCCAGGCCTACTCCTGGAAGATGTACCAGAAGAATGCCGCCAAGTTCGGCTTCAAGGTCATCAACCTCGACAACGGTGGCGACGTCCAGAAGCAGACCGCCGCTATCAACAACGCCGTCGCCCAGAAGGTTGCCGCCATCGCGATCAACCCTGTCGACGAAGTGGGCTACGTTCCCGCTACGAAGGCCGCGATCGGGGGCGGCGTGGTGGTGTGCCTCAGCATGGTGCCGCCCGCTGATAACGCCCTCGACGGCTCCACCTGCTCGGTGAGCGTGGATGACATCCTGGGTGGCCAGACCGCCGCGGCGGCGATCCAGAACGCCTTCCCGAACGGCGCCACCGGCATCGAGATCGGCGGCCAGTCGGGCCACGTCGCCGCGAACAACCGTCATACCGGCTTCAGCGAGGCCGTCAAGGGCAAGAACATCACGGTGCTGGGTTACCAGAGCCCGTCGGCCTGGGACACGGCCAAGGCGCAGGCTGTCGCCGACGACATGATCACCAAGTACGGCGACAAGATCCAGTTCATCTTCTGCCATTGGGACAACGGCGCGACCGGCGTCATCAACGCCCTCAAGGCCGTCAAGCAGCCTTGGGCAGACAAGGTCATGATCGTCGCGGTCGATGGCAACAAGGCCGGCTTCGATCAGGTCAAGAGCTGGCCGAACTACATCTCGATCGCCCAGAACGCCGAGACGATCACCTCGAAGGTCATGGAGCAGTCCATGCTCTTCATCAAGAAGGACGCCGCGGCGCAGAAGAAGAACATCATCCCGTTCGACATCATCTCCAAGGAGACGATCGACAAGTACGCCGTTCCTGAGTGGTAACAGCCTGAAGCAATAGAGAGAGACCCCATCCTACGGATGGGGTCTCTCTGACTGTCCCTCCGGTTCTGGATTCCGTAGACTCGCTACGGCAGGGAAGATCCAGGACCGGGCACCTTGACCCGTAGGAGACAGCGATGGTCGTGGCGAGTGCCCCTCCGGCCCTTCTGAGCATCAAGGACGTGAGCAAGGCCTTTCCAGGGGTCAAGGCTCTCGATCTGGTCTCCCTGGAGGTCTCCGGCGGCGTCGTCCACGGGATCGTCGGCGAGAACGGGGCAGGCAAGTCCACGCTGATGAAGATCCTGTCCGGGGTCTACGAGAAGGACAGCGGTGAGATCGTCTTCGAAGGGCAGTTGATCGACAAGATCACGCCCGTCGAATCCATGAAGTTGGGGCTGGCCATCATCTACCAGGAGTTGAACCTGGTGAACACGATGACGGTCGGGGAGAACATCTTCCTGGGCAGGTTCAGTGAATTGGGCGGGCGAGCAGGCGTCCACGCCAAGGCACGCACCTTGCTGGACAGCATCGGGTGCAAGGTCGATACCCACAGACAGGTGTCTGAACTGAGCGTGTCGGACAAGCAGATGGTGGAGATCGCCAAGGCGCTGTCATTCGACTCGAAGCTCATCATCATGGACGAGCCGAGCAGTAGCCTCACGGCTGACGAGATGGAGGAGCTCATCCAGATCATCCACGATCTGAAGAGCAAAGGCATCGCGATCATCTACATCTCGCACAAGCTGGACGAGATCTTCGGCTTCTGCGACGTGGTCACCGTCATGCGGGACGGGCACGTGATCGACACCCGGGATGTCAGAGATATCACCCGCAACGAGATGATCTCGATGATGGTCGGCAGGACCATCGAGAACGAGTACCCTCCCCGGCCGGACTGCGCCGGCGAGACGATCCTCGAGATCAAGGGCATCAGCACCAGGAAGTTGCGCGACATCAACCTCACCCTCAGGAAGGGCGAGATCCTGGGCCTCGTCGGGCTGGTGGGCTCGGGGCGCACGGAGCTGGTGAGAGCCCTGTTCGGCGCCGACAAGGTCGCGAGGAAGAGCATCTATCTCGACGGTAAGGCCGTCGAGATCAACGGCCCGATCGATGCCATCAACCTCGGTATCGCCCTGGTGCCCGAGGACCGGAAGCTCCAAGGCTTGTTGCTCGGGTTCTCTGTCGAGCAGAACATCTCGCTGGCGGTCCTGGCCCGCTTGACCAAGCGCGGCTTCATCGACTCCAAGCAGGAGAGCGGCGTCAGCGATCGACAGGTCAAGGCGCTCAGCATCAAGACGCCATCCGGTAAGACCAAGATCCGGACGCTGTCGGGCGGAAACCAGCAGAAGGCGATCCTGGGCCGGTGGCTGGAGATGACTCCCAGGATATTGGTCATGGACGAGCCGACCAAGGGCATCGACGTTGGCGCCAAGTATGAGATCTACCTGCTGATGAAGAAGATCGTCGAGGGTGGCGGTTCGATCATCCTGATCTCATCCGAGCTGCCGGAGGTCCTCCACATGAGCAACCGTGTCAACACGATCTGCGACGGTCGGGTCAACGGAGAGTTCGACCCAAGCACAGCCTCCGCCGACGAGATCATGGCCAAGGCATTCGAATTCGCATGAGCGCAGCGACGCGTCCCCTCGATGGTCGAGTGAGCTCGCAATCGGCCGTCAACGTCCTGAAGAACAACCCCATCTTCGTGGCGATCGCCCTGCTGGTGATCGTCACGTCGATCGTGGAACCGAAGTTCCTGACCACCGGCAATTTCGACAACATCGTCCGGCAATTCGGGACGCTGATCTTCGCCGCCCTCGGGATGACATTCGTCATCATGGCGGGGTTCCTTGACCTGTCCATCGGCGGCATCATCTCCCTGGTGGCCGTGGTAACGGTCACGCTGATCGACCCGATCGGACAGGGTCCTGCGATCCTGGTCGGCCTCTCGGTCGGCCTGGGATGCGGGTTGCTCAACAGCGCGCTGATCATCACCAGCGGCGCCTTGACGCAGGCGGAGTCGCTGTTCATCACCTTTGGCATGAGCCTGGTGTATGGCGCAGTGGCACTGATGTACGTCCAGGGCGTGACCCAGTTCCTGACCTATTCGAAGACGGACATCTCGATCTTCAATCTGATCAACGCGGGCGGCATCGGCTTCCTGTCCGTGTCGGCCATGATGTTCCTCGTCTGCCTGGCGGTCCTCTACGTCATCCAGCGGCGCACGTACATGGGACGAGCCGTCGTGCTCACCGGGGGCAACAAGGTGGCGGCCCGCCTGGCCGGGATCCCGATCAGCCGGACGATCGTGTTCGTCTACGCGGTCTCGGGTGTGATGTCGGCGATCGGGGCCGTCGTCCTGGTGTCGAGAGTCACGCTGGCCGATCCAACCATGGGAACGCCGTACATGACGGAGGCCATCCTCGCGGTCGTCGTGGGTGGAACCGCCTTGATCGGGGGGAGAGGCAGTGTCCTCTGGACGGTCGTCGGGACGTTGTTGCTGATCCTGCTGAACAACTGCCTGAACCTCCTGGGCGTCTCGTCGTACGTGCAGTTCATGCTCAGAGGCGTGATCCTGATCCTGGCGATCTGGCTGGACAGGGTGAAGCAAGACACGGTGAGCAAGTAGCCATGAACTCCAGGATCACCGAGACCTCCAAGTCGGTCCTGTCCCTCCAGAAGGCGTTCCTGGCGATCATCCTGGTGGTGATCGCGATGTGGCTGTTCAACCTGATCCCCGAAACGAGGTCGGAGTTCTTCTCGCAGCTCAACCTCGTTGACCTCCTGAAGTCGAGCTCGATCTTCCTCATCCTGGCGATGGGGGAGACGGTCGTGCTGATCGCCGGCGGCGTCGACCTGTCGATCGGCGGCATGATGGCCCTGTCTGGTGTCGTGGTCATCATGTTGATGAACGCCGGCGTGCCGATCCCTCTCGCCATCGCCCTGTGCCTCCTGCTGGGTCTCGGGGTCGGCGCGATCAACGCGTTCATCTCCGTGTACCAGCGGACGGAACCGTTCATCATCACCCTGGGCATGGGGATCGCGCTGACCGGCATCGGACAGCAGCTGACAGATGCCCATCCCGTTTCGAGTGGCGATCCGAACTTCCAGAACCTCGCCAACCTGCAGATCCTCGGCCCGGTGCCCGTCCTGGTCTTCGTGATGCTCGCCGTGGTGGGCGTCGTGTATTGGATGCTGCGGAGCACGTCGTTCGGCAGGAACGTGTACGCCATCGGCGGCGACTTTGAAGTCGCGAAGTACTCGGGCATCAATGTCGTGCGAACCAAGGCGGCGACCTACCTCATCTGTGGTGTGACTGCGGCCTTTGCCGGCGTGATGCTGGCATCGCAGCTCAGTTCGGCCAGCTCGATCGCCGGCGACAGCGTGCCGTTGTTCGTCGTCTGCGCGGTCGTGGTGGGCGGCACCTCTGTGGCCGGAGGCATCGGCGGGGCGATCAAGTCGACCATCGGCCTGGTCCTCCTCGGCGTCCTGACCAATGCCTTCAACATGCTGCGGATCGACTCGCTGGTGTCGTATCTGCCAACGGCCCTCTTGGGCATCATCATCGTGTCGATCCTGTGGCTCGACAGCTACGTGCGGAAGCGAAAGCGCGAAGCCGTCTAGTCGGTTGCGACAGGGTCGCCGGCGCGGAAGTCGGGGAAGTGCAGTTATGTCCACCTTTCGGCGACCCGAAGGGGTTATGCAGCGGACACGACTCCCTCTACAGTGAACACCACCTCGCACCGGTTTCGTCCGGCGATCGAGGAGCAACCGGCAGGATGGGCGCCGATCTGAGCGCGACCTCGTGCATGAACTCCCGCTCATTCGGCTCAGTGCGGGGCCCATGCCATGTGAGGGCGCCGGCCTGAGTTGACCGGGAACGCCCGGAGAACTGGACGAAAGTGACCACACCCCCCGGAACTCGCGTCGTCACTTTTGGGGAGATCATGCTGCGGCTCGCGTCGGCGGACGGCGTCCGCCTGGCAGCCTCGCGGACCCTCGACGCAACGTTCGGCGGTGGCGAGGCGAACGTCGCGAT
Organism: uncultured Chloroflexia bacterium; assembly: GCA_963746865.1. GTDB lineage: Bacteria > Chloroflexota > Limnocylindria > Limnocylindrales > CSP1-4 > SPCO01. Next base: position 148,506 of record CAVVDB010000002.1, on the reverse strand, counting down.
CTCTCTCGCTCGACTGGGCGTCGACGCGGCGTTCGTTACGACCCTTCCCGACAACGACCTCGGGGACGCCGCCCGTCACTTCCTGGCCGGTCACCGCGTTGATGTCCGCGGGATCACCTCTCGACCAGGGCGGCTCGGGATCTACTTTCTCGAACCGGGTGCAGCACAACGTCCGAGTCGGGTGCTCTACGACCGCTCGGAGTCGGCGTTCGCGCAGGCCGGCCCCGGGGACTTCGCATGGGATTCCCTCCTTGCGGGCGCCACCTGGTTCCACACGACGGGCATCACGCCGGCGCTGTCTGCGTCGGCTGCCCAGGCGGCGGTCGCCGGTGCGAGGGCGGCTCGTGGCGCCGGCGCGACGGTCTCGGTCGACCTGAACTACCGCGCCAAGCTGTGGAAGTGGGGCAAGCCCGCCGGCGACGTGATGGCAGATCTCGTGGCCGAGGCGGACGTCCTGATCGGCAACGAAGAGGACGCCGAGAAGGTCTTCGGGATCCATGCGTCCGGGAGTGCAGTCCCGGATGGCAAGGTCGAGGCCGCCGGCTACGCGGCCGTGGCGACGCAGTTGGCGGAGCGCTTTCCGAACCTCCGACACGATCGCGTTCACGCAGCGCGGGTCGACGTCCGCATCCGACAACACCTGGTCGGGCGTGTCGTGGACACGAGATGGCTTCCACATCGCCCGCTCGTACCGGATCGCGCCGATCGTCGATCGGGTCGGTGCCGGCGACGCGTTCGCGGCGGGGCTCATCTACGCGATCCTCGACGGGCGTGCGCCAGACGCAGCGCTCGAGTTCGCCGTGGCGGCGAGCTGTCTGAAGCACACCATCCGCGGCGATGTCAATGAGGTCAGCGTGGCCGAGGTCGACGCGCTGGCTGGCGGATCCGGGTCGGGACGGGTCGAGCGATGACCCTGTCGGCGCGCCTCGAGGTCCTCATCACCATCGTCGAGACCGGCGTTCTGCCGCTGTTCTATTCGGACGATCCCGATCGAGCCGGCCGCATCACTGGGGCTCTTCGTGAAGGCGGGGCGCGAGCCATCGAGTTCACCGATCGTGGAGCCGAGCGCCTGGTCAGTCTTCTCGACACTCACCGCCTCGGCTGCTCGCCACGACCCAGAAGCGATCCTCGGAGCCGGATCGATCCGCGACGCCTATGCGGCCGACCGGTTCATCGCCGCCGGCGCCCGGTTCATCGTCGGCCCGAGTTTCAACGCCGAGGTCGCGCGCCTGTGCAACCGGCGACGGATCCCGTACCTGCCGGGCTGCGCTACCCCGACGGAGATCGTCACCGCCGAGGAGTCCGGCGTCGAGCTCGTCAAGGTCTTCCCAGGTGACTCGCTCGGCGTCGCGTTCGTCCGCGCGATCCGGGGTCCGCTCCCGGATAGCCAGCTGGTCGTGACCGGTGGCGTGGCTGCGACCGAAGCCAGCGTGAATGAATGGATCGGTGCCGGCGCCGCCTGCCTCGGGTTCGGGTCGGCCCTCGTCAGTCGAGCCCACACGGCCCCCGATGGCGCGGCCGATCCGGCCGATCTCACACCGGCGGTCGCGCGCCTCATCGCCCTGGTCGCGGCCGCGCGTGCCGGTGGCCCATCCCGTGTTCCCGACAAGGAGTCCCGCTCGTGACCCAGGCCATCGCTGCTCGTGACTACCAGAATCTCATCGACGGCCGATGGGTCGACGCTGCTGACGGTCGGACGTCTGAGCGCACGAGCCCGGCCCACGACGTCGTGGTCGGGCGCTATCCAGCGGGTGGTGCCGAGGATCTCGACAGGGCGGTGGCGGCCGCCCGCAAGGCGTTCGATGACGGCCCATGGCCCACCATCCCGGGCGTCGAGCGAGCGCGAGTCCTCAACCGTGTCGCGGAGGCGATCCGAGACGATGCCGATGACCTCGCATACGTCGAGGCGCTCGAGTCCGGCAAGCCGATCAGCCAGGCACTCGACGAGATGAAGTCGTCCGCCGACCTGTGGGAATACGCGGCCAGCCTGTGCCGGCACACCTACGGCGACACCTACAACACCCTGGGGCCATCGATGTTCGGGCTGGTCCTGCGCGAGCCGGTGGGGGTCGTGGGCATGATCACGCCCTGGAACTTCCCGCTGCTGATCATCAGCCAGAAGCTTCCGTTCGCCCTGGCCGTCGGCTGCACGGCCGTCGTGAAGCCTGCCGACCTGACCCCCGGCACCACGATCCGCCTCGCCGAGATGGCCCAGGAAGCTGGGCTGCCGGAGGGCGTCCTGAACGTCGTGACAGGACCAGGTCGTGTCGTCGGCAACCGCCTCGCCGAGCACCCCGACGTCGACATGATCAGCTTCACCGGGTCGACCGATGTCGGTCGCCGCGTGATCGACGCGTCCAAGGGCAACCTGAAGAAGGTGGAACTCGAGCTCGGCGGCAAGAATCCCCAGCTCGTGTTCGCCGACGCCGATCTCGACGCGGCGCTCGATGCCGTCGTCTATGGCGTGTACTTCAACATGGGCGAGTGCTGCAACAGCGGCAGCCGGCTGCTCGTTCAGCGTTCGATCGCCGACGAGTTCGTCGCGCGGGTCGTCGAGCGCGCCCGCACCGTCCCCGTCGGGGATCCGCTCGACCCGGCGACCAAGGTCGGCGCGATCGCCAGCGAAGAGCAATTCGACAAGATCATGGAGCTCGTCGGAGCCGGCCGATCCGAGGGTGCCGAGCTCCTCCTCGGCGGCGACCGACTCGCGACCGAGCACGGGCGATTCATCAACCCCACGGTCTTCTCGGGCGTCGAGCCGACGATGCGGATCGCCCGGGAGGAGATCTTCGGGCCGGTCCTGTCCGTCCTGACCTTCGACACGCCCGAAGAGGCGGCGCGCATCGCGAACTCCACGCAGTTCGGCCTGTCGGCTGGCGTCTGGACCCGCGACCTCGACACCGCCGTCGGCATGAGCCGAGCCATCCGGGCGGGCACGATCTGGGTCAACACGTTCCTGGAGGGCTACCCGGAGCTGCCGTTCGGCGGCTACAAGGAGAGCGGGATCGGGCGCGAGTTCGGCCGGTTCAGCATCGACGCCTTCACCGAGCTCAAGTCCGTCCAGATGCATCTCGGACCGCGGACGTCGTGGTGGATGGCGCCGCCCATCGGGGCCCGTCGATGAGTCGCATCGTCCCGGTCCTGACAGCCGCCGAGGCGGTCAAGTTGGTGCCCGCCGGCGCGACCGTGTCGGTCAGTTCGTCGAGCGGCCTGGGCTGCCCGGACGCCGTCCTCGCGGCGCTTGGGGCCCGGTTCACCGCCGACGGCGAGGGCGGAGACCTGACGCTGCTGCACCCGATCGCGGCCGGCGACATGTACGGCATCGACGGGATCGATCACCTCACGAGCCCGGGGCAGATCAAGCGCGTCATCGCCGGCTCCTATCCCAGCGGGCCGTCGTCGGCTACCCCACCGAAGATCGTGACCCTGATCGAGGACGGCGCGATCGAGGCCTACAACATCCCGTCAGGGCATCCTGTTCCAGCTGCATCGAGCATCGGCGGTCGGGCAGCCCGGTGTCCTGACCGAGGTCGGCAAGGACACCTTCATGGACCCGCGGCGCAACGGCGGGCGGATGAACGCCAAGACCACCGAGGACATCGTGGAGGTCGTCGATTTCGACGGACGCGAGTGGCTCTACATCCGGTCCATCCCTGTCGACGTCGCGATCATCAGGGCCACGACCGCAGACGAGTTCGGCAATCTCACCTCCGAGGACGAGGGCGCGCCGCTCGGTATCCTCGATCAGGCGCTTGCCGCCCACAACAACGGGGGCGTGGTCATCGCCCAGGTCAAGCGCCTGGCGAAGGGCCGGACGCTACCCGCGCAGAGCGTTCGGGTGCCGGGCATCGTGGTCGACGCCATCGTCGTTGCCCCGGATCAACTCCAGACGACCCAGACGGTCCTGCTGCCCGAAGCGGCGGGACACTACCGGGCCCCGATCTCCGAGCTCGAACTTGCCCCGTGGGGTCCCGAGAAGGTCGTCGCGCGGCGCGCGAGCCAGGAGTTGCGTGACGGCGAGGCGGTCAACCTCGGGTTTGGCATCTCGGCCCTGGTGCCTCGCATCCTCCTCGAAGAAGGGCTCGACGGATCGGTCACCTGGGTGATCGAGCAGGGTGCGGTCGGCGGCGTGCCGTTCCTCGGGTTCCAGTTCGGGTGTGCCCAGAACCCTGACGCGCTGCTGGCGTCGCCCGACCAATTCACCTATCTCCAGGGCGGTGGCTTCGACCGGGCCCTGCTGTCGTTCCTCGAGGTCGACGCCGACGGCAACGTGAACGTCTCCCGGCTCAACGCCAAGCCGCATGTCACGGCCGGGGTCGGTGGCTTCGTCGACATCACGGCCCGGGCCAAGCGGATCGTCTTCTCCGGGTATTTCACGGCCGGTGCACAGCTCGCGATCGAGGATGGGCACGTCCGGATCGTGCGCGAAGGCAAGCACCAGCGCTTCGTCCCGGAGGTCCAGCACGTCACGTTCAGCGGTCGGCGGGCCCGCGAGCTCGGACAAGAAGTCGTCTTCATCACCGAACGCTGCGTGATCCGGCTGCTGCCCGATGGCCTGACAGTCACCGAGATCGCCCCTGGCATCAGCGTCGCCCGGGATATCGTCGGCCAGACCTCGCTCGACCTGAGGATCAGCCCGGATCTGCATCAGATGGACGCGCGACTCTTCCAACCGGAGCCGATGTGCCTGAAGTTGCTGGAGCGGACGGCATGAGCGACCCCGCGCCCGATCAGACGCTGTTGGTCTCGGTCGACGGTCCGGTCGCGACCATCACGCTGAATCGGCCCGAAAAGCTCAATGCGCTGACGCTGCCCATGCTGTCGGCCCTCGATGAGGCGCTCCTCGCGATCGATGCCGACCCTGACGTTCGAGTCGTGGTCATCAAGGGCGCGGGCGCCGAAGGCCTTCTCGGCGGGCGCCGATGTCGTGGCCTGGTCCAGCCTCGCTCCGCTCGACATGTGGCGGACCTGGACGCGCACGGGCCAACGGGTCCTGGAGCGGCTCGAGACGCTTCGCCAGCCGACGATCGCCGCGCTCAACGGGATCGCCTACGGCGGCGGACTCGAGCTTGCGTCTGGCCTGCGATCTGCGGCTCGCCGCGGACCACGTGAAACTCGCCGCGCCCGAGGTCGGGATCGGGACGGTGCCCGGCTGGGGCATGACCACGCGCCTCGCAACGATCGTCGGCCCGGCGAGGGCCAAGCAGATGATCCTGACGGGCCTGCCGATCGACGCCGAACGAGCTGCGAGCCTGGGGCGTGGTCTCAGAGGTGGTTCCAGCGGGCGATCTCGATGCGGCGGTCGATGACCTCGCGGCTCGGATCGCCGCCCAGGCGCCTGTTGCCGTGCAGGTCGCCAAGCAGCTGATCGACGCAAGCCGTCCCAGGATGTCGCTCGAGGCCCTGGGCGGCGGCCTGACCGCGTTCACCGACGACGCCAGTGAAGGCCAGGCGGCGTTTCGCGAACGGCGGACGCCCGAGTACGGAGGCTCCTGAACCATGTCCCTTGCCGAAACTCCCACCCTCCCGCGTGGCTTCGAGGCTCTCGCAGAGGAAGCGCTCGCCTTCGGTGCCCACCAGGTCAAGCGTCTCGTGACGACACGGCCCGGGCGCCTTTCCGATCTACACGGTCGGCGGCCGCTGGCACGTCGAGCAGGAGGCATGGACCAACTGGACCGAAGGCTTCCTCGGTGGCCTCGTCTGGATCTTCGCCCGCCGAACGGGTGACGCCTGGTGGCGCGAACAGGCCGAGCGATACAGCCTCCTGATCGAGCCGCGCAAGGACGACCGCACGGTCCACGATCTGGGGTTCCTGTTCATCTCGACCTGGAAGCGCTGGTACGAAGCGACAGGCGATCCGACCAAGTGGGACACGGTCGTTCACGCCGGACGGACGATGGCGCTGCGGTTCAACGAGAACGGCCGCTACCTGCGCTCGTTCGTCTCGGAGGACTCGTGCTTCATCGACATCATGATGAACGTCGGGATCATCTTCGAGGCCGCTCGAGCCACCGGAGACGAGGATCTCCTGCGGATCGCCACCGAGCACTGCCTGACCACCCGACGCCACCTCGTGCGCGGTGACGGAAGCACGGCCCACGAGGCGATCTTCGACCTCGATTCGGGCGAATTCCTGCGCAACGGGACGCATCAGGGCTGGCGGGCGGATTCGTCCTGGGCGCGCGGGCAGGCCTGGGCGTTGTACGGGTTCGGTACCGCCTACGCCCTATCGGACGACGCACGATTCCTGGACACCGCGGAGCGCTGCGCCGACTTCTTCCTTGATCGGACCGGCGCCGCCGTCATCCCACCCAACGACTGGGAGGAGCCGAGTCCGCCTCGCCCGTACGAATCCTCGGCCGGCGCGATCGCAGCAAGCGGCCTGTGGCAGTTGGCCGCTCTCACGGCTGATCCCGAACGCGCTGTCCGATATCGCGACGCCACCATCGCGATCCTGACCAAGCTCGCGTCAGCGGAGTTCCTGGCGATCGACGACCCCGCCTGGGAGGGGATCCTGCGCCACGGTGTCTACCACGAGCGACTGGACCTCGGTGTGGATGAGAGCGTCATGTGGGGCGACTACTTCTTCGTCGAGGCGCTCGATCGAGTCCTCGAGTCCATCCCTGAACATGTGGGAGGCAGCCGGTGAGCAGGCGCTACACACATATCGTCATCGGAGCCGGCGCTGCTGGGTGTGCCGTCGCGGCCCGGTTGAGCGAGGAGCCAGCCAACCGGGTGCTCCTCCTCGAGGCTGGAGGACGCGATTGGAACCCGCTGATCCATATGCCCGCGGGGTTCACGAAACTGACAGGCCCGAGTGTCAACTGGGGCTTCGAGACCGTCCCGCAACCGGAACTGAACAACCGTCGCATGCACTACCCGCAGGGCCGAACCCTCGGCGGCAGCACGTCGATCAACGCGATGATCTACATCCGCGGCAATCGGCTCGACTACGACGAATGGCGGGACCTCGGCAACGAAGGCTGGGGATACGAAGGCGTCCTGCCGTACTTCCGAAAGTCGGAGAACAACGAACGGCTGGCCGACGAGTACCACGGCACGGGTGGGCCGTTGAATGTCACCGAGCAGGTCGCCCACAACCCGATCTCGAAGGGGTTCGTGCGCGCGGCGCAGAGTCTTGGCATCCCCTTCAGCCATGACTTCAATGGGGCCGAGCAAGCAGGCGTCGGCTTCTACGACGTCACGCAGCGAAACGTCCGCCGTGAAAGTGCGGCGACCGCGTACCTCGGACCGGCTCGCAAGCGCAAGAACCTGGTCATCACCACGCACGCCCAGGCCACCGGGCTGATCATCGAGAACGGTCGCGCGGCGGGTGTCAGGTACCTCGCCGGTGACAAGCCGACCGAGGCGAGGGTAGACGCGGGCGGCGAGGTCGTCGTCTCAGGCGGTGCGGTCAACTCGCCGCGGCTGTTGCTGCTGTCGGGGATCGGGCCTGCCGACGAGCTGCGCAAGCTCGGTATCAAGGTCGTTCATGACCTTCCCGGGGTCGGCAAGAATTTCCAGGATCACATGGACGTGTATCTCACGGGTGACACGGCTCCCGTGAGCTACAACGGCGAGGATCGCTGGGACAAGGCGGCCCGCCACGGGATCCAGTACCTGCTGTACAAGACCGGACCGGTGACGGCGTGCGTGGCTGAAGCCGGCGCCTTCGTGTGCTCGAGTGCCGGCGTCCGGTCACCCGATATCCAGATCCACTGCCTGCCCGCGTTCGTCGTCGACCACGGGCGCATGCGGATCAAGGGGCACGGCGTCACGATCAACACCTGCAATCTGCAGGCCGAAGAGCATCGGTTCGGTGACGCTGCGCTCGGCCGATCCGCTCGCGGAACCCGCCATCGACCCCGCCTTCCTCCAGGATCCGTACGACTGGAAGATCTCGATGGAGGCCTTCGAGCGGGGTCGCGAGATCCTGAACGCGCCTGCCTTCAAGGACCTCATCCGCAAGGAGCGCATGCCCGGGTCCCGAGTCAAGTCCGCCGACGCAGGTCCGCGAGTACATCAAGCAGTGGTCGAAGACCGACTACCACCCGGTCGGCTCCTGCAAGATGGGAAGCGATCCGATGGCGGTCGTCGACACGCAGCTCCGCGTGCATGGGCTCGGCGGCCTCCGGGTCATCGACGCATCCATCATGCCGACGCTCATCAGTGGCAACACCTCGGCGCCATCGATCATGATCGGCGAGAAGGGGGCGGCGATCATGCGCGCGGGGTCGCTGGTTTGACGGTCCAGCCGCCGATCCGCTGGGGACTGCTCGGTGCAAGCGACGTTGCCGCGACGCGGATGATCCCGGCCATGCGCCGACTCGGCCACCGGGTCGTCGCCGTCGGCTCGCAGACGCCCGCGTGGGCGGCGACGTACGCCGAACGACATGACATCCCGGCGTTCGGCTCGGTCGAGGACGTCGTGGCTCGCGATGATGTGGATGCGGTCTATATCAGCACGATCAACGATCTCCATCGGGCGCACACGGAGATCGCCGCCGCCGCCGGCAAGCACGTCCTCTGCGAGAAGCCGCTCGCGCTCTCGGTCGACGACGGACGGGCGATGCTCGCGGCGTGCGAGCGTGCCGGCGTCACCCTGGCGACCAACCACCACCTGCCCGGCTCCGGGATCCACCGCACCATCCGGCGCCTGGTCGCCGACGGCGCGGTCGGGCGCATCCTCGCCGTCCGCGTCTTCCACGCGGTCATCCTGCCGGACGCGGCTCCAGGGCTGGCGTCTCGGGAGCCGAGCGGGTGGCGGCGTGGCGATGGACATCACCTGCCATGACGCCTCGGTCCTCAACCCGCTGCTGGGTGCCCTTCCGACCGACGTCGTCGCGCTCGCTGTCAACCAGGGGCCGTGGGGCGCCGCGGCGGAGGACGCGCTCATGTCCACCCTTCGCTACGCGGACGGCACGCTCGTCCAGACGCATGACGCCTTCACGATCGCGCACGCTCCCACCGGGCTCCAGGTCCTCGGGTCGGATGGCAGCATCGAATCCACAGACGCCATGGTCCAGGATCCGGTCGGCACCATCCTGCTTCGCGATCCGAGCGGGGAGCGCGAGGTGCAGCCCGAGGACCGGCGCGACCTGTACGAGATCAACGTCGCCGCGTTCGCGGCCGCGTTGCGCGGCGAAGGCGCCCCGACCGCGACCGGCCTCGACGGGCTGCGTGCGGTCCAGGTCGCCCTGGCGGTCCGCGAGGCGGCCGGATCCGGGCACCGGGTGTCGATCACGGACTGAGCGAACGACGACGCATCGGAGGCGCGGCGCATGGTCAGGGAGATCGCTGCCGATCGCTCGACGGACCGACGGGCGACTCGAGCTGCGTATGGTAGCGTGGCCGCCGACCAGTTGGCCAGAGGACGGGCGAGAGCGTGGACCGAGAGGCTGTCTGCAGGTTCCTCGAGCAGGTTCCGATCGACCACGCGACCCTCCAGTTCTGCGAGCGGTTCGACGAGCAGAGTCGGATCTGGAACTTCGACACGCACTCGCATCCCTACTTCGAGCTGATCTTCTTCATCGAAGGCAAGGCCAACATCGATGCGGGGGCGGAGACGGTCAACGTCCTCGGTTTCGACGTCGTCATCTACCCGCCGGGCCTCCTGCACGCCGAGCACCTGGAGCTCGGCCGCCGGCAGGAGATCATCTGCTTCTGGGTGGACACCGGACCGACGCCCCGCTTCGACCACGCGATCAAGCTCATGGATGAGCGGGGGACCCTCCGCGAACTGTTCGAGATGACCTACGCGGAGTTCACCGCGAATCGCCCGTATGCCGCGGAGCTGATCTCGAGCTACCTCCAGGCGATCTTCCTCCAGGCGCGCCAGCACTTCACCGGAGCCGAGCCGCGAAGCGAGCTCGCTCGTGGAACGCTGCCTCGGCTACATCCACGAGAACTACGCTCGGGACTTCGACATCGAAGACCTCGCGGCAACGGTCTCGGTCAGTCCGAGCTACCTGTTCCGGCTCTTCAAGAAGAAGATGCGGCTGACACCGATGCACTATCGCAATGTCGTGCGCATCGACAAGGCGAAGCTCCTGCTCGCGGACCGCTCCCTGACGGTCGATGCCGTCGCCGAGCGCGTCGGATTCGACGACCCCAAGTATTTCGCTCGCGTCTTCAAGGATCTCGCGGGGATGTCGCCGTCGGCATACCGGCGAGCCAACGTCGCCGAGTGAACGTCGTGACCGCGGATCCGGTCCCACCCGATCCGCCCCGTCTCCGGGTGGGCGTCCTGGGGGCGGGCATGATCGCGACGATCGGCTACGGGTACCTGCCCCATCTCGACAAGATCCGTGATCGGGTCGAGGTGACCGCGATCGCCAATCGTGGGATCGGAAAGGCACGCGCCGTGGCCGAGGCCCACGGGATCGGCCGTGCCGTCGGGTCGCTCGACGAGCTCCTGGCGCTCGAGATCGATGCCGTGGTGAACCTGCTGCCTGGGCCCGACCACTTCGCGGCGTCCATGAGGATCCTGGAGTCAGGGCGACATCTCGTCACCGAGAAGCCGATCACGAGTTCACTTGCGGAGGCGGACGCCCTCATCGACCTCGCGGATCGAAGCGGGCTGTACATCGTCGCAGCTCCAGCCGACATGCTGGCGACCGATTGGATACGCGCGCGCGACCTCGTAGCGCGTGGAGCCATCGGCAAGGTCGCATTCGCGCGGGTCCAGTCGTCGCATGCCGGCGCCGCCGGACTGTCCTGGCCGGTCGACCCGTCGCCGTTCTATCAGGAGGGTGTCGGTGCCCTCCTCGATCTGGCGGTCTACGGCCTCACGCAGGTCACCGGTGTGCTCGGTCCGGCTCGCGGGGTCTCGGCCTTATCGGGCATCACGGTCCCGGAGCGACGCGTTCGCGGTGGTCCGTTCGATGGGATGACGATCCCGGTCTCCGCGCCCGACAACAACCTGATCCTGCTCGACCATGGCGACGCAACGTTCGCCGTCGTCGACGGCACGTTCAATGTCGTCGCCTCGAAGAGTCCCCGCATGGAGCTATTCGGGCTGGAGGGGACGCTCCTTGTCAACCGCGCTGACGTGGCGGCTCCTCCGGTCGAGGTGTATCGCCTTGACGCCGCGCCTGGACTGGGCGGTTGGATCAGCCCGCAGACGTACGAGATCTTCCCGGTCGGCTCCGACCGGTTCGCCGAACTCGCGCGCGGTGTCCTGATCGAGCATCTCGCCGACTGCATCCGTGACGGCGTGCAGCCGGTCGCCAGCGGACGCCACGCGCGCCATGTCCTCGAGGTGATGCTCGCGGCACAACAGTCGGCTCGTGAAGGCCGAGTCATCGATGTGGCTACGACCTTCTAGGGCGCTCATCCCGGCGTTCCCGATCAGGACCCCTGCACCAGGCTGAACAATTCTGCGACCCGACGCCGTCCGGTGTAAATCACTCTTGACATGATGTCAGGCACACCGTACATTACCAATGTCAAACATTCCTTACATCGGAGCCGATGCATGTCCAGCGAGGAAAGGGGCCAGTGGGTCTACCTGGTCGCCATCGTGCTCACCTATGGCGCCTATGCCGCCATCGTCCTGGGGCAAGCCGACGGAGGCCCACTGACGGACGTCGACTACGTCCCGGTGATGCTGGCGGCGATCGGCATCGGCATCGGGCTCGCCATCGTCGGTCGCATCGTGGTCGAGATCGCGGGTGGCATCGCGGCCGAGATGGCGGGTCACGATGCAAGCTACGAGGTGGACATTCGCGACCGCGACATCGGCCGCTTCGGGGAGTATTTCGGCGGCACGGTCCTGGGTGTCGGGATGGTCGTGCCGTTCGTCCTCGCGCTGGCGGAGTCCGACTCCTTCTGGATCGCGAACGCGATGTATCTCGTGTTCGTCCTGTCGGCGGCCGTCGGGGCGGTCGTCAAGCTGGTCGCCTACCGACGAGGCTTGTAGGCCGATGGGCAAGCCCACGAGGGTCAGCAACCAGATCCGGCGCCTGCGGTTCGAGGCCGGCGAGATGACCCAGGCCGAACTCGCCGGGCGGGTCGGGGTCACGCGCCAGACGATCATCGCCATCGAGCAGGGTCGCTACTCGCCGTCCCTGGAGATGGCGTTCCAGATCGCCCACGCATTCGACGTGAAGCTCGACGACGTCTTTCGATACGAGTCGCCCGAAGGAGACACGAGATGACCACTCCGACCACCGCCAAGCCCGATCGCCGGGCGCCACTCCCGCCGCGCTGGGTCATCCGCGCCGCGTGGACGATCCATCGCGCCATCTACGGCCTCACGCGCGGCCGGCGGGGGCTGCGTCGTCAGACCTCCAAGCAGTGGGGCATGATGCGACTCAAGACCATCGGGCGACGGTCGGGCCAGGAGCGACATGCCATCCTCGGCTATTTCGAGGACGGCCCGAACCTGGTCACCATGGCGATGAACGGCTGGGGCGAAGCGGAGCCGGCGTGGTGGCTCAATCTCCAGGCGAACCCCGACACCACGGTCGAGCTGAAGGACGGCCCGCGCGCGGTTCGCGGCCGTGCGGCCACACCGGAGGAGCGGCCCCGCCTGTGGGCGCGCTGGGGCGACTACGACGGCGAGGAGGCGCTCGCGAGCTGGGCAGCGCGTCGATCGCGGGAGACCGCGGTCGTCATCCTCGAGCCACAGTCCTCGCGAGATGGAACGATTACATCGACCGCGGACTCATGATGGTTTAGAACGGCCACCCGGCCGCGGCCAAGGCGGGAGCCCGATGCAGCGAGACCTCGTCATTCGCGCAAGGAGCGGCGATCATGACGCCTTCTCGACCCTTGCCGCCGCCGCCGTCGATCGGCTCCATCGCACCGCCTGGCTGATCCTCCGCAGCGACGAGGATGCGGCCGATGCGGTCCAGGAGTCGCTCCTTTCGGCATGGCTGCACATCGCTGCGGTCCGTGACCCGGACCGGTTCGACGCGTGGCTCAACCGCCTGCTGGTCCACGCCTGCTATCGGCTGGCGAAGCGGACGACTCGCCGCAAGGTCCTGGAGATCCCGATGGCAGTACCGGATGCGCCAGGTCCCGGAGATGTCCAGGACGTCCTGGCGACGCGCGATCAGCTCGAGCGAGCGTTCCAGCGGCTGACGCCGGAGCAGCGCGGTGTCCTGGTCGTCCACCACTTCCTCGGGTTGCCCGATGCCGAGGCGGCGAGCGTCCTCGGGATCGCAGTCGGGACATTCAAGTCGCGCCTGCACCGCGCGTCCGCCGCCATGCGCGCGGCGGTCGAGGCCGATGAACGCGTTTCGACCGCCGTCAAGGAGTCGATCGCATGAGCCAACACGACGACTTCGATCGATCGCTCGCTCGGTGGTTCGAGCGCCGAGGCGCGACCGGCCGCCACGACGGACGTGCTCGATCGTGCGCTGCGCGCCACCAGCCGACGCCGACCGCGTCCAGGGCTGTACGCCGCGCTCGGCAGCCATTGGATCGGCGATCGGCGCCGGAACGAGCTCACGTGCAGCGACGCTCGGCCGAACCGGCGGGCGGACGTCGCTGGCGCTGCTCATGCTCGTGCTCATCCTCGCGTTGGCGGCGGTGGCGGTCCTGGTCGGGGCGCGCCTGCTCCAGAGTGCGCCCGAGATCGTCCGCCTCGGCCACCTCGCCTACGTGACCGAGGACGGGCTCTACGTCGCCGACTGGGACGGTCGGAACCCCAGGCGGATCGTGTCCAGGAGCCAGTTGCCTGGCCCGGAAGGGTGCCGCGAGTTCTGGGGCCGGCCGACGTGGTCCCCCGATGGCCGCCATCTCGCGTTTCGTCCCGTCTGGAACGATCAATGTGAGGGGTTCATCGTCATCACCGATACCGAGGGCTCGTCGGTGACGACGATCCCCGGGTCCGGCTGGTCGATCGGATGGTCGCCTGATTCCAGTCGTATCGTCACGTGGGTCAGACTTTGGGAGACGACGGGGTCTACGGGATCGACGGGGAGCGACTGGCGATCCTTCCGGCTCCGCGGGACCTCATGTCGTCGGGTGACCACGACCCGTCCTGGACGCCCGACGGCCAGGCCGCCCTGGTTCCCGACGCGGTCGTCGTGCCGCTCGACGGCACACCGCCTCACGTCGACCCCACGCTCGGGCAGTTCACGCGTCGATTGCGCGTGTCGCCCGACGGGACGATGATCGCCGACCCCAGAGGTTCGGAGATCGTCATCGCCGCCACCGATGGGTCGTCCCAGCGTGTCCTCGGCTCGCTTGCGCCATCCGGCATAGGGAGCGTCGAATGGTCGGCGACCGGCGATCGGATCGCCTTCCAGGTCGGCGATTCGGGTGCGGGGATCGTCGACGTGGCCACGGGCGCGACGACGATCCTGGGCCTGCCGACCGGCAAGGACAACGTCGGCGTCCTCAGGTTCTCGCCGGAGGGCGACCGGATCCTGGTCTCGGCATTCCAGGCGGCCGATCGCGGTTGGTCGCTCTGGAGCGTCCCGGCAGACGGCTCCGGCGCTCGGGAGCTCGTCGGCGGAACGCTCGGGGGAGATTGGCAGTGGCTCCCGCCGGGCTCAACGTCGCCGTCGCCGTCGCCCAGGCCAACGCCGACCCCGGCTCCCTCGGTCGATCTCGGGATCTTCGCTCCGATCGCTGGCCATATCGTGTACGGAGACGAAAAAGGCATTTGGGGCGTCGATCCGGCTGCGCCGAAGGGTTCCGGGAGGAGGGTCCAGCTGACCTCTCATGCAGGCACCCCGATCGGGTGGTCGAGCGACGGGACGCGCCTCCTCATCGACAGACAGGGTTTGGTCGTCCTCCACGCGAACGGGTCCGAGACGCAACTGACGACGGAATGGCTGACGGACTCGCTCTTCGTCAGGGGGGTTGCCACGATCTCTCCCGACGGGTCGCGCGTCGTGTTCACTACCATCGACGGCGCGGGAGATACTGGGTTCCTGTTCTCCGTCGATGCCGATGGTGGATCAGCCGAGAAGCTCCTCGAGCTTGATGGCGTGGAGGGAGTCAGCTTCTCCCCCGACGGGACGCGGATCGCGTACGTCAGCGGCCACGGCGACGGCGGCCACCGCGTGTCGGTCATGGACGCGGACGGGACCAACGCGCGCGAGATCCTCGCGACCGACGTGACGCTTGGTGCGGGGCACGACCAGGCATCGCGTGGTCGCCGGCTGGTGACCTGATCGCGCTTGGGATCGAGGGGATCATCTACACCTTCGCGCCCGATGGCTCTGGCTTCACGGTGGCGCTCCGTGTCGGCTTGCGGCTCGATCCGTACTGGTCGCCCGACGGATCGCCGCTCAGACCACCGGTCCGTGGCTCCCGCGCCACGATGAACTGCCCGAACTAGGTCCGACACCGTCGTGTATCTGGCGAGGTCCCCTGAGGTCGTGGGCGTCACTGTCGGTGTTTCATCGACCGCAGCCGACGGTCCCGCACGCGCTCGTACGACACGGCGACCGCTGCTCGACTCTGGCAGCCAGCGCCGACCTCCTTGAACACCGGCGACGACTCGCCGGGATGATCCGAGGTCATGGGCCGTCCAGATCACCTGTGTGCCGAGGGTCAGTGCGACGGTGAGCGACCGATCAGTGAGCCAGCCGCTTGACCTCGTGCCCGGGACACCCGGCCGACCGGGGCGGCGAATTCGAGCAGGTCGGGAGTTGACAACACGGTCGCGCAGACTCTAAGGTTCACCGACCGGTGAACTATCCAGGAGATGCGCGGTGACGAGAGACTTGGATGCCGTCCTCGCCGCACTCGCCAACGGTCATCGGCGCGAGATGGTGTCGTTGATCGCGCTCCAGCCCTGGTCGATCAGTGCGCTCGCGCGTGAGCGTCGCCTGACATTGCCGGCGATGAACAAGCACGTGAACGTCCTCGAAGGGGCGGGCCTCGTGGTCCGCCGGAAGCTCGGCCGGACCACGTTTCTGACCCTCGATCGCACGGCGATCCGCGACCTCCAGGCGTGGGTCATGCGCTTCCACGCGTACTGGGGGACGGACAAGGAGACGCTGGAGAACTACATGGCGTCACTGGCTCGCGAAACCGACCTAGCAAAGGAGACACGATGAAGAAGTTCCTGGTGCTCTTCCACGACCGCTGGGATCCGAAGCCCGAGGTCATGGACGCCTGGCAGGCGTGGTTCGCGAAGGTCGGTGAACGCTTCGTCGACAGTGGCAATCCGCTTAGCGGCGGCGTCGAAGTGACGCGTGAGGGTTCGCGCGAGCTGTCCGAGGAGGATGCTGCCGCCACCGGATACTCGATCATCTCGGCGACCAGCCTCGCGGACGCCGAGGCGTTGCTCGAAGGCTGCCCCTTCGCATCGAGCGTCCGGCTCTACGAAGCCGCGGCGATGTAACTCCCTGAGCGGGCGCGGCGGCGGATTCGACATCCACCACGGTGGCAGCATGCCCGAGACCAAGGAGGAACAGGATCAGGTCATGTCGGCCTGGACCGGTTGGTTTGCCGCCCTCGGCGACGCCCTGGTGGACGGTGGCAACCCCATCTCACAAGCGAAGGCGATCTCGCCGGACGGGTCGGTCATGGACGCGACCTCCGCACCGAGCGGGTATTCGATCATCAAGGCCGCCGACATCGACAGCGCGGTCGCGCTCGCGAAGGGCTGTCCGGTGCTCACCGGTGGGGCGATCGTCGTCGTGTCGGAGACATTCGCGGTCATGTAGTCGACCGCGGCGTCGTCTGCCCTGGGCGCCCCAGCGAGTCCTCGCGGCTCCAGTATCGTCGGCATCGATCCAGCCGAACGGCACGCGAGGTCAGGAGATGAGCTACGACCACGCGCTCGCAGAGCGCATCCGCCGCAGGATCGGCGACCGCCCCGACCTGACCGAAAGACAGATGTTCGGCGGCCTCGCCTTTCTCATCGACGGGCGGATGTCGGTCGGGGTCGCCGGCAACGAGCTGATGGCTCGCGTCGGAAAGGATGCCCATGATCGGTTCGTTGCCCGACCGGGTGCGCGCATCATGGACTTCACGTCGCGCCCGATGCGCGGCTGGATCGCCGTCGCGCCCGATGGATTCACATCGGACGCCGACCTCGACATCTGGATCGACCAGGGGATCGCCAGCGCTCTCGCCGCGTCGAAGTAGCGGTCGACGCGCTAGCGCACGATCACGTGTCACCCCGTGTCGGCAGCGCTCCGGCGTCCGCGCCCGGATCCATCGCCCCCGGATCGAGGAGGTAGGTGCGCAACGCGCCCAGGCCCTTGACCTCGATCTCGCGCGACGTGAACGGATAGCGGTCGCCACACATCTGCCAGGTCGAGGCCGCGACCTGGATCATGCCGGGGACCCCGGTCGTCTCCATCCGGCTGGCGACGTTCACGGCGTCGCCCCAGATGTCGTAGCTGAACTTGCGATGGCCGATGACGCCGGCGACCACGGGTCCGCTGGCGACGCCGATCCTCAGGCGGATCGCGCTCCCGGGGGAGGATTCCATCGAGCGCCGCGATCGCCTGCATCTCAAGCGCCATGTCGATGATCACGGCGGCGTGGTCGGCGCGTGGCTCAGGTGCGCCGGCGACGACCATGTACGCATCGCCGATCGTCTTGATCTTCTCGAGGCCGTGTCGCTCCGCCAGCGTGTCGAACCGGCTGAAGACCTCGTTGAGCACCGCAACGACCCGGGCCGGTGTCTCGTGGGCCGCGAACGGCGTGAAGTCGACGACGTCGGCGAACAGGATCGTCACCTCCTCGTAGTGGTCGGCGATGACGCGTTCGCCACCCTTGAGACGGTCGGCGATCGACTGAGGCAGGACGTTGAGAAGGAGGGCATCTGACTCGGCCTTCGCGCGCCCACGCTCGCCATCGATGAAGACGACGAGGACGAGCGCCACCGCGGCCGGAACGATCGACGTCGACCGAGATCACCAGCAGCCGCCCAAGTGTCGCCACCGGCGGCGGATCGCGAACGAATGGATCGATGATGACGCCCGCCACCACGACGATGACCACGCCGGCCAGGGCGGGCGGGCCGGCGCGGGCGCCCAGGAACAACACCGCGGCGATGGGCACGAGGATGATCCAGATGACGTTGGCGGACCCATACGACAGGCCGCCGGACGGGATCAGGCTCGCGAACAGCACGACCAGCCCGACGACCGACATCGTCGCGATGAGCGGGGTCAGCCGATGGTTCCATCGGAACAGCGCCAGGGCCACTCCGAACGCGGCGACCTGGATCGTCGCGAGGACCACCTGGACCGGTTCGCCCAGGGCCAGGTCGACGAGCCAGATGAGGACGCCGACGGCGATGCACGCGAGCGCGGCGGCGACCGCCGTCCGCTTCCGGATCCGGAGGTCCGGTTCGTCCGCGGGATCGGCGCCGATGTCGAGCAGGCGAACCAGCTTCACCGATGGATTAGAGCACGCCGGCGTGGTCGGCGGTCGTGCCAACCGACCGGGTCAGCGGGCGGCGAAAGGATGGATGATGGACTCGTGGACCTGCCGTCGACCCGAACGCTCACCTTCCTGTTCACGGACCTCGAAGACAGCACGCAGCTGTGGGAGCGCTTCCCCGACGCGATGAAGGCCGCCCTGAACCGGCACGACATGATCCTGCGCGCAGCGATCGAGGCGTCAGCCGGACAGGTCGTCAAGACGACCGGCGACGGCATGATGGCGGTGTTCGAGAGCGCGGTCGACGCCACGACCGCCGCCCTGGTCGCCCAGCTCAGCGTCATCGCAGAGTCCTGGGGCGAGACCGGTCCCGCTGCGGGTGCGGATGGGCGTGCACGCCGGCCAGGCGGAGCATCGTGGCGACGACTACTTCGGCCCGACGGTCAACCGGACGGCTCGGGTCATGGGCGCCGGGCACGGGGGGCAGGTCCTCCTGTCCGAGTCGGCCGGCACCCTTGCGCGCGAGGCGCTGCCGGCGGGCGCCGGCCTGGTCGACCTGGGCGAGCACCGCCTCAAGGATCTCGGCCAGCCGGAGCGCCTCTTCCAGCTCGTCCACCCGGACCTGCCATCGGACTTTCCCACCGCTGGTCACGGCGCGGTCGGCCGGGACGCACCTGCCGACCCGGGCCGCCGGGCTGATCGGTCGCCGACGCGAGCTCGCGGAGATCCGGGATCGTCTGACGGATGGATCGGTCCGCCTGTTGACCCTGACCGGGCCGGGCGGCACGGGCAAGACGACGCTGGCGATCAAGGTCGCCGAGGACCTGGAGCCAGTCTTCCCGGACGGCGTCTGTTTCGTCGACCTGTCCAGCGCCCGCGACACGCACGCCGTCCTCGTCGCGATCGCGCGGTCCATCGAGCTCGGCGAGATCATCGATCGACCGCTGGAGGATGAGCTCATCGATAGCCTGCGCGGTCGACAGATGCTCCTCGTGCTCGACAATTTCGAGCAGGTGACCGAGGCAGCCAACCTCGTGGCCCGGCTGCTGAGCGAGTGCCCGCGACTGACGGTCCTGGCCACCAGCCGAGAGACGCTGCGCGTTCGGGCGGAGCGGGTCTACTCGGTCCCGCCGCTCGGCCTGCCGCCCGTCGACCGGGAGGTCTCGGCTCACCGGATCGGCGAGTTCGAGGCGGTGCAGCTCTTCGTCGATCGGGCGCGCGGTGTCCGCCCCGATTTCGAGCTGACCGATGACAACGCCGCGGTCGTGGCCGAGATCTGCCGCCGGCTCGACGGCCTGCCGCTGGCGATCGAGCTCGCCGCGGCGCACCTGCGCATCTTCTCGCCGGAGGTCCTGCGGGATCGACTCGGGGACCGACTGGGGCTCCTGCGGAGTGGGCCGCGCGACCTTCCGGAGCGACAGCAGACGCTGCGGGCGACGATGGACTGGAGCTACAGCCTCCTTCGGCCAGGCGAGCAGCGCCTGTTCGAGCTGATGGCCGTGTTCGCGGAGTCGGAGATCGCCGCCATCGAAGCCGTGGCCGCCGATCTCGGGCCGATCGACGACATCGACCTGGACGTCCTCGACGGTCTCGCCGGGCTCATCGAGAAGAGCCTCGTTCGACAGGTCGACGAACCGGGTGGCGAGCCTCGCGTCGCGATGCTGGAGACGATCCGGGAGTTCGCGACCGACCGGCTCGAAGCACGCCCCGACATCGCCGCGCGAACTCGACGGGCGCACGCCACCTACTTCGCGGACCGCTCGCTCGCTGCTGCTGACGGACCTGACCGGCACGCGCCGCGAGGCCGCGCTGGCCGACCTTGGCGCCGACGTCGCGAACCTGCGGATCGCCTGGGCGTTACTGGCTGGCCGAGCGCGACCTCGAGCGACTCGACCAGCTGGCCGGTCCGCTGCTGATCCTCGACGACGCCCATGGCTGGTACCTCGACACGGTCGGCCTGACGCAGGACCTGCTCGCGGTCCTCGCGGCGGTCCCGAGCTCGACCCACCTGGTCGGCCAGGAGATCGCCCTGCGGACGACCCTCGCGCGGGCGCTCATGGCGACGAAGGGACTCACGCCCGAGGTCGAGGCCGCGTTCGCCAGTGCGGTGGAGCTGTTCGAGCGCGGGACGGACGTGCGCCAGCAGTACTCCGTGCTCCGGGGCCTCGCGAGTCTCTACCTGTTCCGCGCCCAGCTTGACGAGTCCGCCCGCCTGGGACGTGAGATCCTCGCCCTCGGGGAGCGCGAGGGTGACCCGACCATGCGCATCGATGGGCACCTGCTCATCGGCACGACGCTCATGACCTTCGACGACCTGCACGGCGGCCTGGATCATTTCGATCAGGCGATCGCGCTCTTCCCGGCCCACCGGGCCGGACCGCGGACCGCGAGTGTCAGGAACGACCCCCGGATCTCATGCCTCACGACATCCGGGTTCACGCTGTGGCTCCTCGGCTACCCGGATCGCGCGGCCGAGCGCGCGGACGCCGCATTGACCCTCGCCGACGAGCTGGAGCATCCGTTCACCACCGCCTACGCACTGTTCCATGCCGGTCTCCTGCGCCTGTGGCGACACGACTCCGACATGGCGCTCGATCTCGCGGTCACATTGCGCGAGTTGGCGGAGGAGCACGAGTTCAGGATCTGGCTGGCGGCCGGGGGCGCCCTGCTCGGGGCCGCCCAGGTCCAGGTCGGGCGATTCGACGAGGGCCTGGCCAACATCCGGGCCGGCATCGACCGCTACACGGAGCTGCGTTCGCCCCCGATCTTCTGGCCGTTCCTGCTGTTCCTCGACGCGCGCGCCAGCGTTCAGGCGGGCCGGCCGGCCGACGGGCTGCGCGCCGCTCGACACGGCGATCGAGATCCTGAGCCCCGGCGTGGGATCGTCCATCCTGCCTGAGCTTCACATCCTGAAGGGCGACCTCCTGGCCGCCCTCGGGGAAGGCCGATCGTCGGCCGAGGCGTGGTATCGGCTCGCGTTCGACCGTGCCCGTGCCCTCGATGCGCGGATGGCGTACCTCCGTGCAGCGACCCGGCTCGCCCGACTCCGGATGGCCGATGGCGATCCCGACGCGGCGGCCGCGTACGCTCCGCCCGGTCTACGACACGTTCACCGAAGGCCTCGACGATGGCGGACCTGGTCGAGGCCCGGGATCTGTTGGCCGGCATCTCGCCGCCGTGACGGGACCGACGATCGTCGACGCCGAGGACGCGCAGCGCTACGAGGCACGTGACGGTGATGTCCTCGCGGGCTTCATCGACTACGTCGTGAAGGCGGGGCGGCTCGCGCTCATCCATACCGAGGTGCTGCCCGCCCACCAGGGGCTCGGGATCGCCGAGCGGCTCACCCGGTTCGCGCTCGACGACGCCAGGCGGCGCGGCCTGCGGGTGATCGCCATCTGTCCGTATGTCAGGGTGTATGTCGAGCGGCACCCCGAGACGCACGACATCGTCGTGGGCATGTCGCCCGCCTGACCCGCGCTGACTGCCGGTTACCTCAACCTGACCTCCTTCGCTCGTACCAGGGTAGTCAATGAGGTGCTCTCGGGCACCGTTGTGGTTCGGCGGCCCCGTATGCTGTTGGGCGTCGGACAGCCCGATGGTCGAGGCATCGGCCCGGCTGGCCGCATGGGAGGTGAAATCACATGATGGCGATCTTTGGCGGGCTTCTGCCGCGCCTCGTCCTTCTCGTCGGCTGGTCGAACGACCAAGCCTTCTGGGGTTCGCTGTTCGGATCCGGGGTCTGGTTTCTCGGCGGGTTCCTGTTCTTCCCCTGGACGACCCTCATCTACGGGCTCGTCCAGCCGAACGGGCTGAGCATCCTCAACATCATCTTCCTCGTGTCCGCCTTCATGATCGACCTCGGGACCTGGGGGATCGGGTTCTTCGCCGGCCGGAAGCAGGTCTCGAACTACCGCGGGACGTAATGGGCGCGGTCCTGGTCGCGTTCGGCGCGCGTCTTGCCGTCGAGGATCGCTGACGGCGCTGGTGCGCGCGGTTCAGCCCGGCGTCGCTCGCGTTTCGAGCCACGACGCAAGGAGCTCCGACACGAGCGCGACTGCTGTCTCTTCGCTTCGACCGGTCTCCTGGAGTGCGCCGAGCACCCATCTGTCGAGCACCGTGATCGACGACCGCGACCGCCTCCTCGTCCGACGCCAGGGGACCGAGGGCGGCCCGGACGAGGGCGTCGAGGTCGACGTAGAAGCGCGCCGTCCGCATCGGCCCAGAAGCCGTCGTCGCGGCTCCCGCTGGGAGGCGCGCCACCACGGCTCGGTGCGCCCGAAGAACGCGGATCAGTTCTCTGACGAGCAGGCCGATCCGATCGCGAAGGCCCTCGACACCGTCGAACACGTCCGGCGTCGGCATGTGCAGGTCCGCCAGGAGCGTGCCGGTCACCTCGGTCGCGAGCGCCGCCGCGGACCCGAAGTGATTGGCGACCGTGCCGGGTGCGACGTCGGCTCGCCGAGCGATGTCGAGCATCGTCGTCGCCGAGACGCCCTGCTCCAGGTATAGCTCGATCGCCGCGTCGAGGATCCGACGCCGCGTCTCGGCCTGCTGGACGGCTCGCTTCCCGAGCTCGTACTTCCGTGGCACGGGTTCAGTCGTCTCCTGACTCTATTGACTTTCTGATGCAACCAATATATATCATGTCCCCACCGGGCGCCTCATCGCCGAATTGCACTCGGCGGGCGACCCGGATGGAGGGCAGGACGTGCGGACCTTCGCGATGCGCCTGGTCAGTGTCGCGTATGCGGCGATCGTCGCGGTCTTCGCGGTGTACGCGACGCAGCCGTTCGCGGCGGACTTCCTGGCGGTGATCGTGGCCCTGGTCGCAGTGTTCGCCCTGGTCGGCATCGCGGCGACGTTCTGGGCCGGGCGCGCGGACGCGGCCCTGGTTCTGGCTCGTGGCGACGATCCCGGGCATCCTCGTGCTCCTGTTCAATGGCTTCTACGCCTCGTATGCGTTGGCGCATCCGGCCGACGCCCTGAGCTTCGTGACGACCCTGGTGGTCCTGGTCGCCGGGATCCTCGTCATCGTCGGAAGTCTGACGGCGTGGCTCGAGGTCCGTCGCGGGCGACCGTCGTGGGCGTCGGATGGTCGCGCCGGGCTCGTGGCCGTCGGGATCGTCGGGACTCGTCGCGGGCGCCTGTCTCACGTCCGCCCTCGCGGCGTCAGCGACGAGCGCCGGGACGGCCCTCGACCAGCCACCCGCCTCGACGGCGACGCTGACCGCCAAGGACACGACGTTCGTGGAGACCGGACCTGGCGACGACGTCCGGCCAGGTCCTCGGGCTGTACGTCACGAACCGGGACGCCTACGCGCACGCCTTCGATGTCGACGCACTCGGGATCCACATTCCGCTGCCGCCGACCTCGACGACCTTCGTCGCCGTCCGGCCGACCGCGGCCGGCACCCTCGAGTTCTACTGCGCCGTGCCCGGCCACCGTGAGGCCGGGATGGTCGGCACGCATCGCCGTGAAGTAGGGAGGCAGACCGATGACCTGGGCCAGCTTCTACCCCTTGCTGCTCGTCGTCCACGTCCTGTGCGTGTTCGCGTTCCTGGCGATCCATGGCGTGTCGATGGGCGTCTGGTGGCGGGTCCGCCGCGAACGCGATCGAGCCAGGCTGGGCCCGCTGTTCGAACTGTCTGCCGGGTTCGTCACGCCGATGCTGATCGCCGGTCTGCTGCTCATCGTGAGCGGCATCCTCGTCGGCGTGGCCGCCGGCTGGTGGTTCAACGGCCAGTGGTGGCTATGGCTGTCGATCGTCCTGCTGGTCGCGATCGTGCTGCTCATGAACCCGCTCGTGGCGATCCCGATGAACGAGATGCGCCAGGGCCTCGGGTTCGCGCCCACCGTCGAACCGAAGGCGGGGAAGGTCGTGGCGCCGGTCGACGACGACGGCCTCGACGGGCTCCTGCTCGACCGCCGTCCGCTGGTCGGAGGGTCCGTGGCGATCGTCGGCATCGTCCTGATCACGTGGCTGATGGAGTCGAAGCCGTTCTGACAGGCCGTCTGATCGACGGCGGGAGGTGACCATGGCAACGGGATCGCTGGTGATGACGGGAGCGCGTTGCGTGCTCGATGTAGGGTCGGTCCCCCGGCGCGCGGCGCTGGCGGCGGCCGGCCTGACGGTCGGCGGGGTGGCCGCGCTCGGGGTGTTCTTCGCGGTCGGCGAGCCGTGGGGGACGATCAACGACGCGTCGTCCATCCTGCTCGGCTGGGCCACCCTCCCGATCGCGTTCGACCTCGCGCGACGAAACGGGCGATCGCTGCCGCTCGTGGTCGGTGTCGCCTGCGACATCGTCGGCGTCGCGGTCGTGACCGTCTTCACGTCTGCCCTGATCACCCGTCGCATGACGTTCGATGAGAGTCTCCTGCCGATCCTCACCGGCCATGCGCTCATCGGATGCTGGCTCATCCTGGTCGGCTTGATCGCCTGGTCGGACGCGGAGTCGCGACGGCGCGCGTCCTTCGCCGTGGCGGGTGGCGCCGGTCTGGTGGCGACCGCCGCCAGCATCGCGACGGCCGGGATGGGGTCGCCCGTGGCCGCCGTCGGGTTCATCGCCGGGCTCGTCGGCACGACCGGTTTCTATCTGCTGATGGGCCGTCGACGCGTGGCGTGACGTCCTGACCGCGGCTCAGCCGGCGGGTATCCTGACGGCCGGAGGAGACTGCCGATGGCCGATCGACCCGTCGAGGTCGCGTACTTCTATCGCACGAAGTGGGGGCACCATGACGAGTTCATGGAGCTGTTCGCGCGCAACCACCTGCCGGTCCTGCGCGAGCAGGTGACGAGCGGCCGGATGCTCGACGTGCGGGTCCAGGTGCCGCGCTTCCACGGCGATGGCCGGGCCGACTGGGACGTCATGGTCACGATCGTCTATCGCGACTGGGCGGCGATGGAGGACCACTCCGAGAAGGAGATCACGGAGCGCCTCTACCCGGACCAGACGCGGTTCCGCGACGAGGAGCGTCGCCGGTTCACGCTCCTCGACGCGCACTGGGACGTGCCGCTCGAGACGGCGGCCATCTAGGCGGCCACCATCTGCACGTCGCGGCAGGGCTAGAACCGACGGCGACCCGGGGTCACCACGGCTCCGACGACCGCCGCCTTGGCGACCGGCGACGGGCCGGGGCTGACGGCAGCGCCGACGACCGCCGCCTTGGCGACCGGCGACGGGCCGGGCGAGGCGACGGCGCCGACTACGGCGACCTTCGCGACTGGACCGCCGATGACGCCTCGTCCGGCGCGACCTGGACCTAGCGGCATGTCAGACTCCTGCTGGTTCGAGCGCCGCGTCGGCTTCGACGGCGGCGATGAGGGCCTGGATCGGGATCCGTCCGTTGGCGATCAGCTGTCCGCCCGCTCGGCGGATGGCCGAGGCGAATGGCGCAGCCCACAGGTTCTCGTAGACGAGGACGCCGGCGATGCTGCCGGGCTCCATCGCGGCGGCGAGGTACACGACATCCTCTTCCGCGAGGGTTTGCGCGAGGTCGGCCTCGATCCGGCCGAATTCGCCGAGCTCGTCGAGATCGGCCAGCTCCCGGGCATCGATCGAGCCATCGGCGTTCTTGATCAGGATCAGCAGGTCCATGACCCGGATGATGCCGGCGTCGTGGAGCCGCAGCAGTTCCGCGGCGCCCTCTCCGGTGAAGTTCTGCTGGCCGGCCGGGAACTCGACGATCACGAAGTCGACCGGGCCCAGCTCATCGAGCGTTCTGTCTGTCATGACGATTTCTTTCGCGGCCGCGCTGGCCTACTCCTCGGTGAGGCCGAACGCCTTCTTGACCGAGGCCCGGTTCAGGTACCAGAGCAGGATGAACGGGAATGCGGACGTGGCCAGCGCGTAGCTGAGGTTGCCAGTGCCCAACAGGGCGAAGATCGCCTCGATGATCCCGATGATCGCGAGCAGATGGCCCAGTAGCCAGCCCCATGGTTCGAGGCGCCAGGCCGCCAGGCCGCCGGCCCAGAACGCCAACCCGGTCAGCACGATCAACCACCCCCAGATCCACGTGCCCTGGCCGGACGGGAGCGGACCGAGCGTGACGGCGGTCGTGAGCTGGAAGCCCAGCATCATGTAGCTGAGGCCGGCCGCCGCGAAGATGATCGCGAGGATGGTCACTCCGACGGGTCGTTTCATGATCCCCTCACCTTGTGCATCTGCATGGCCGCTCAGCCTAGCCTATCGACGAGCGGACCGAGAGCTCCGCGAACACGGCGGTCGCTGAACGCACGGGCCGTGGCGCGCTAGCATCGCCGGACGCACATCGGAGACTCCATGACCGCCGCCGCACCAGCCCCGATCGACCCCGGCGCCCTGATCCGGAGCAAGGGCTACGCGGCGCTGCTGGTGCTCGCCTGCGTCATCGGGATCGTCGTGTCCCTGGCGGGATGGCTCTTCCTCGAGGTCACCGTCCGGATGCAGGCATTGGTCTACCAGGACCTGCCGAGCGCCCTCGGGTTCGCGACGCCACCGGTCTGGTGGCCGCTCCCGGTGCTCGTCGTTGCGGGCCTGCCGATCGCCTACGCCATCGTTCGCCTGCCGGGCCACGGCGGTCATCGCCCGGCCGGCGGCCTCACGGCCGGGCCGCCGACCCTGCCGACGGAACTGCCGGGCGTGCTCCTGGCGGCCGTCGCGGGCATCGGGCTCGGGGTCGTCCTTGGCCCGGAGGCGCCATTGATCGCGCTGGGCGGCGGCCTCGGGATCCTCACCGTCGACCTCGTCCGGAAGGGTGCGCCCGACCAGGTCAAGCTGATCATGGCGGCGGCCGGCAGCTTCGCCGCGATCTCCACGATCTTCGGTAATCCAGTGATCGGCGCCGTGATCATCATCGAGGCGGCCGGCCTCGGCGGGCCCACCCTCCCGCTCGTCCTGCTGCCCGGACTGCTGGCCGCCGGGGTCGGCTCGATCGTGTTCTTGGGGATGGGTGCGATCACCGGACTCAGTACCAGCGCCTACGCGCTCGATCGACTGGGCCTGCCGCCGTCGCCAGGCCTGACCATCCTCGACTTCGTGGCGGCCATCGCGGTCGGGGTGATCGCCGCGGTCCTGGTTCGCGGCATCATCGAGCTGGCTTGGAGATCGGAGGGTCTCGTGATGGGCCGGCCGTTCGTGTTGATCCCAGCCGCCGGGCTGGTCGTCGGGGCCCTGGCGGTCGTGTTCGGGCAGGTCACCGGGCAGCCGGCCGACGTGATCCTGTTCTCCGGTCAGGATGCGATGGTTTCGATGGTCACGCTTGGGCCGACGCTCGGGGCCGGGACGTTGACTGCGCTTCTCGTGTTCAAGGGTCTCGCCTGGAGCGTCTCGCTGGGCAGCTTCCGTGGCGGCCCGACCTTCCCCGCCATGTTCCTCGGGCTGGTCGGGGGGCTCCTCGTCGCCGAGCTGCTGGGGTTGCCCGAGACGTCGATGATCGCCATCGGCATGGGCGCCATGACGGTCTCGATGCTTCGCCTGCCGCTGTCATCGGTGATCCTGGCGATGGTCGTGACCGAGGCGGGGCTGAACGCCGCGCCGTTGATCATCGTCGCCGTCGTGGTGGCCTACATCGTCACGGAGTCGCTCGGGGCGCGCCGCGGTCCCGGGACGGCTTCTGGCGCGCGACCGAGCGCAAGCCCGTCGCCCGCCGACCAGCCCGCCTGATCTGTCTCCCGCGGCTCAGGACGGCGGTTGGCCACCCTGGTTGCGGCGTCTCGCATCGCGTCGCGGACTCTTCGACCGCCGCATCGCAGCATCGAGCGCAAGGAGCGCGATCGACACGACCACGACGAATCCGACGAGTTGTGCGATCTGGTAGATGTCCATCCTCGGCGCCTCCGCGGGGCTCCATCTCGAGACGGTCTGGGCTCCGCCACGAGAGGGAGGCGGACTGTACGGACCGGATCGGCGCACTGTCCATACGGCAGGTTCCGTATCCTGACCGTCCAGCACGCAAGGAGCCTCGACTGCCAGATGCCCGACAAGTTCGCGAGCCTGCCTCCCGACAGCCCCGCCCGCCACGCCCTCGAGCGCGGTCGCCTGCTGCGGAAGGACGTCCCGCGACGGGATCAGGGCAGGTGGACGCCGGCGAAGGATCGGCCCGATCCCGTCGCGACAGTCCACACCTCGAATGAGGGCCGACTCGCGGACCTGGTCCCGATCAGGATCGGCCGGATGCTCGAATCCCCGTTCGCCTTCCTGCGCGGCTCGTCGGCGGTCATGGCGGCGGATCTCGCGACCACGGCGCGCTCCGGTCCGCTGGTCCAGGCGTGCGGCGACAGTCACCTCTCCAACTTCGGGATCTTCGCCAGCCCGGAGCGACGGCTGGTGTTCGACCTCAACGATTTCGACGAGACGTACCCGGGACCATGGGAATGGGATGTCAAGCGGTTGGCCGCCAGCTTCGTGGTCGCCGGCCGCGAGAACGGCTACCCGGAGGACATCTCGCGGGGTTTTGCGCGGACCGTCGGCTGGGAGTACCGACGCTGGATGGGGCGCTACGCGCGGATGCGTTCGCTCCAGGTCTGGTATGCCGCGATCCCGATCGAATCGATCCTCGAGCGGGTCGAGCGAGCACGCGACCGCGCCGAGCTCGACATCTCGATCGACGCGGCCCGCCGCAGGGATCACATGGCCGCCCTCGGCAAGCTGTCGGTGACGACGGCCGCCGGCAAGTGGTTGATCCGGGATCGGCCGCCGCTCATCCAGCGCCTGCCTGATGACGACCCGGGACGAGGGATCCTTCCGACCCTGTATGCCAGCTACCTTCGATCGCTTGCCCCGGACCGCCGGGTGCTCGTCGCCAAGCATCGCCTCCTGGACGTGGCGCTCAAGGTGGTCGGGGTCGGCAGCGTCGGCACGCGGTGCTATATCGCGCTTTTCGCCGGACCGGCCGGCGGGCCGCTCATCCTGCAGGTGAAGGAAGCCCGCGAGTCCGTCCTGGCCCCCCACACCGGGGGCCCCAGGTTTCGCCACCAGGGCGAGCGGGTCGTGACCGGCCAGCGGATCATGCAGGCCGTGTCGGACAGCTTCCTGGGCTGGACGAGGTCCCCGGCCTCCGGCACGGAGTACTACGTTCGCCAGCTTCACGACATGAAGTACGGCATCGACATCACGAACCTGCGCGCGCCCGGCATGCGGCTGTACGCGGAGGTGTGCGCGTGGGCGCTAGCGCGCGCGCACGCTCGATCGGGCGACCCGGCCGAGATCGCCGGTTACCTGGGGCGGAGCGAGGTGTTCGACGAGGCCCTGGCGACCTTCGGGGCGGCCTACGCCGACCAGACCGAGCGAGATCACGCCGCTCTCGCCAAGGCGGTCCGCCTCGGCAAGGTCGCCGCGGTCAGCGGGGTTTGAGCGGGCCTCGACCGGTTGCCTCGGTCCTGGTCACGCGCTACCGTGAGGGTCCGGGTGGTGGACGACGGCCGCCCGCTCCAATGGAAGGGAAGGCGGCCATGGCGAGCCACACCGGCAGCGGCACCAAGGCGGATCCATGGGTCCTCAAGACGCCACCGGGGACCTCCGAATACTCGATGTATCTCGACGATGCCGGCGATCCGCCGGCGATCATCTGCCAGGTCGGTGGGACGCAGCTCAAATACGACAAGCGGGCGATCGACGACCTGCACGCGATGCTCAAGGCCCACGGCGACTGGATGCCGCTTGGCGGCGCCGACGAACAGAAACCGGCGGCGGACGGGACCGTGGAGGCGTGGGGCCGCTCGGCGGATAACCCGATCGGCGGTTGGTACGGCCTCAAGAAGGGCCTGCGTGGGCGTTTCGGCGTCTACATGCCGCCACTGCTCGAGGCGCTCGGGCTGGCCGAACTGACCCACGACGCCAAGAACAACCGGATGCGTGCCCGCTGACCGCCCGGTCAGATCCCGCCGTGGTCGACGCGGTGCTTGGCAACGAACGCCGCGGCTTGGGCCCGGCGCTCGAGGTTCAGCTTGGCGAGGATCGAACTGACGTAGTTCTTGACCGTCTTGTCCGACAGGAAGATCTCGGCAGCGATCTCCTTGTTGGTCATCCCCTCCGCCACGAGGAGGAGGATCTTTCGCTCCTGCCCGGTCAACTGGGAGAGTTCGTCCGCCTCCTGTGAGCCCGACGCGATGCGGCGGATCCGCTCCAGGACCTTCTCCGTGACGGCCGGGTCGAGCAGCGACTCGCCGCGCCCGACCGTTTCGAGAGCGGCCACCAGGTCACGGGCGCGGATCTGCTTCAAGAGGTAGCCGCTGGCGCCCGCGACGATGGCGCTCAGGACGGCCTCCTCGTCCGGGTACGAGGTCAGCATCACCACGCGCGTCGTCGGGAATTCGGCGCGGATCTCGCGACAGGCCTCGATCCCGGAGCCGTCGGGGAGCCGGACGTCCATGATCACGATGTCGGGCTGGTGGCGGCGCGCCTGGTCGATCGACTCGGCCACGGTGCCGGCCTCGGCGACCACCTGGAATCCCTCCCGCCGATCGAGCAGGGCGACGAGTCCCTGGCGGACGACCTCGTGGTCGTCGACGACGAGCAGGCGCAGGACGTGCGGGATCGCGGGTTCGGTCATTCGGGACGCTCCTCGGAATCAAGTGGGATCACGATACCCACGCGGGTGCCGTGTCCGGGCGAACTGTCAACGGTCATGACCCCTCCAAGGGCCGTCGCGCGCTGGCGCAGGTTGGCCAGGCCGAGATGACCGGCCGGTGGTTCGGACTGCGCGTCGAAGCCGATCCCGTCGTCGTCCACGCCGAGGCGCAGGACGCCCTCCTCGGCCCGTATCGACAACCGGATGTGGGTGGCGTGCGCGTGTCGCGCCGCGTTGCTGAGGGCTTCCCGGGTCATCTGGAGCAGCTGGACGCGATGCGTCATGGACAGCATGGCGATCACCTCCGGGTCGACCGTCAGGTCGAGTTCGACGTCGGCGGCGCCACCGGTCGAGAACTCCTCGGCCAGGGTCGCCATCCCGGCGATGACGTCGGCGCCGTGGAGCAGCTCGGAGCGCAGGCCAAGGATGAAGTTGCGGATCTCCCGGATGGCGAGGTTGAGCGAATCGATGGCGTGGTCGACGCGGGCGGCCGCCTCGTCCGGGTCGGACGTCATCATCGAGGGGACATCCTCGAGTGATAGCGCGACGCCGTAGATCGCCTGGATGATCCCGTCATGGAGGTCGCGTGAGATGCGTTCGCGCTCCTCGACGATGGCGAGGCGCTGGACCTGTTCGTGCAGGCGGGCGTTCTCGATGGCGATCCCGGCGCGCAGGGCAAACATCTCGACGAGGAGCAGGTCCGCCTCCGTGAACTCGGGGTCGCCTTGCTTGTCGGTTAGATAGAGGTTGCCGATCGATCGCCCGCGGACCTGGATCGGGACCCCGAGGAACGATCGCATCGGCGGATGGTTGGGCGGGAACCCGCTCGAGTCCGGATGTCGGGCGATGTCCGCGATCCGATACGAACGTCCCTCGCGGATGATGAGGCCGAGGAGCCCGCGGCCGCGGGGCAAGGTGCCGATGCGCGCGCGGTCTGCCTGGGAGATGCCGCTGGTGATGAAGCGCTCCATCCGCCCGGCAGCATCGGCGATCCCGAGCGCGGCGTAGTCGGCCCCGACCAGCCCGCGGACGCGATCGACGATCAGCTGAAGCACCGGCTCCAGCTCCAGGATCGAGGCGATCTCACGGGTCGCATCGACGAGCGCCTCGAGCTGGAGAGCTGACAGCGGTGTCGGCACGCGAAGACTCGCGGCCGGCGGGGACTCTGGCTGCATATCCGGCAATCTAGCAGGCGCGTCACCCGGCGGGACGCGGCCACACGGCCCGTGGCCTTGGGGCCGGAAGTCACTACCGGCCGGCGACGCTCCGCGGCGACGCTGTGCGCATGCGACGGCCATGCATGCGAGCCTCCCGATGAACGCGGGCCTCTCTACCGACCGCGCGGAGCCGCTCGCCCGCCAGACGATCCGGACCATCCTGCTGGCGAGCGATCTGTCGGCGGCGTCGGCGGCGGCCGAGACCCTCGCGTTCGATCTGGCGGCAAGACTCGGCGCGTCGGTCCTCCTCGTCAACGTCATCGATCCCCGGGGGCTGTGGCTGCCCGGCGGCGGCTACCGCCAGCGGATCGACCAGGCGCGCGCGGCGCGTGAGTCGGCCGCCCAGGCCGTGGTCGATCGAGGCCGCAGCCGCGGCGTCCCGATCCGCTGCCTGATCTGGGAGGGCGACCCGGGCGATTCGATCGTGGAGGCGGCCACGGCCGAGTCGGTCGATCTGATCGTCGTCGGGACCCACGGTCGCACGGGCATGGACCGGTTCTTCGTCGGGAGTGTTTCCGAGCGGGTCGTCCGGACCGCGCCGGTCGCGGTGCTCGTCGCGCGACCGCCGGCCGCCTGAACCCCCCGGCGCGGCCGTCAGGCCGTCGTGGCAGCCGTCGCGAACGAGGCCATGTCGGGGAAGGTCGCATCGGGGGTGGCGTCGGCGGGCGGCGTGGCGCCGGAACCCGGGCGATCGTGTCGCCGGTCGATCCACACCGTCCGGAAGCCGAGGCGCTGGGCCGTCACGTGATCGTGGAACAGGCTCTGCGCGACGTGCAGGATCCGTTCACGGGGGAGCCCGATTCGTTCGAGGGCCACCTCGAAGTTTCGAGGGTCCGGTTTGTAGGAGCCGACCGACTGCGCGGTGATCACCCAGTCGAAGGTGGTCCCGAGGCGAGCGGCCGAGCGCTCGAACAGGTCGTCGTCGCAGTTCGTGATGACCCCGAGCCGGAATCGGGTCGCGAGCAGGGCAAGCGCGGCAGCCGAATCCGCGAAGGCCGGCCAGTCACCGACCGACTCGGCGAAGGTCGCCGCACCCGCGTCGCTGACGTCGATGCCGTATCCCGCGGCGACGCCCCGGACGCACCGATCGAGGATCGCCCGGTAGGGGAGGTATGGGCCGCCCTCGGCGGTCGCCTCGAGTCCGGCAAAGGCCTCCAGCAACTCGTCGTCGGACGCCTCGAGGCCGGCTGGCGCCAGGGCCTCGCGGAGGGCGGCGACGATGCCCGCCTCCCAGTCGATGAGCGTCCCGTAGCAGTCGAACGTCAGCGCTTCGAAGCGTCCGTAGTCGAGCGGCTCCACCGGCGCCCCCTCTCGTATCCCGTG
The DNA here is from genome assembly GCA_963746865.1 of uncultured Chloroflexia bacterium. Lineage (GTDB taxonomy): Bacteria > Chloroflexota > Limnocylindria > Limnocylindrales > CSP1-4 > SPCO01. Next base: position 115,110 of record CAVVDB010000002.1, on the reverse strand, counting down.
CATGCGGATGGCCATCATCGCCGAAACCGGAGCGGCCGCGGTGACGTATCAGACGACGCAGCACCCAATGGCTGATCGCTCGGCCGCCGGGAGGAACCGTGTCATGGGCATGGCGCGGGCTGGCGGCAGACGGCGGCGGGCCCATGATGGCCCGCCGCCGCTCGACTTCCGGACGAAAGCCGCGACCCGACGCTGCTAGCATCGGCCCCCATGACGGCCGCCAGGTACGACTTCATCATCGTCGGTGGCGGTTCGGCGGGGAGTGCCCTGGCGAACCGCCTTTCGACCGATCCGGCGACGCGCGTCCTGGTCCTCGAGGCCGGCCGACCGGATTACCGGATCGACCCGTTCATCCACATGCCGGCGGCGCTCACCTTCCCGATCGGCAGCCCCTACTACGACTGGCGCTATGAATCGGAGCCCGAGCCGTTCATGCACGGCCGGCGGATCTACCACGCCCGGGGCAAGGTCCTGGGCGGATCGTCGAGCATCAACGGCCAGATCTTCCAGCGCGGCAACCCGCTCGACTACGAGCGCTGGGCGGCCGATCCCGGGATGGCGACCTGGGATTTCGCCCACTGCCTCCCGTACTTCAAGAGGATGGAGACGTGCCTCGCGGCCGCGTCGGACGACCCGTGGCGTGGCCACGACGGTCCGCTCGTGCTGGAGCGCGGGCCAGCCACCAATCCCCTGTTCACGGCATTCTTCGCCGCCTGCCAGGAGGCCGGCTATGAGCTGACCGAGGACGTCAACGGGTATCGCCAGGAGGGGTTCGCGGCGTTCGATCGCAACATCCACCGGGGACGCCGACTGAGTGCATCGCGGGCCTATCTGCACCCGGTCCTCGGCCGCAAGAACCTGAAGCTCCGGACGCGGACGCTGGTGACCGGCGTCGTGTTCGACGGGCGGCGCGCCGTCGCCGTCGACATCGAGCGCCAGGGTGGCGGGACGGAACGGATCGAAGGCGGCGAGATCATCCTGGCCGGCGGCGCGATCAATACGCCCCAGCTCCTCCAGTTGTCCGGGGTCGGTCGGGCAGGGGACCTCGCGGCGCTCGACATCGCGGTCGTCGCCGACCTGCCGGGCGTCGGCGCGCATCTCCAGGACCATCTCGAGGTCTATATCCAGTACACGTCGCTCCAGCCGGTCTCCATGCAGCCGTCCGCGACGCAGAAGTGGCGCCGGCCATTCATCGGGGCGCAGTGGCTCTTCCGCCGTAGCGGGCCCGGCGCCACCAACCATTTCGAGGGCGGTGGGTTCGCGCGGAGCAACGACGAGGTCGCCTACCCGAACCTGATGTTCCACTTCCTGCCGCTGGCGATCCGCTATGACGGCAGCGCCGGCGCCGCAGGGCACGGCTACCAGGTCCACGTCGGCCCGATGTACTCCGACGCCCGCGGCAGCGTCTCGCTCAAGACCACCGATCCCCACGACCACCCCGCGCTTCGCTTCAACTACCTCTCCACCGAACAGGACCGGCGCGAGTGGGTGGAGGCGGTGCGGGTCGCGCGACAGATCCTCAACCAGCCGGCGATGGACCCGTACAACGGAGGCGAGACGTCTCCCGGGTCGGCCGTGACGACCGATGACGAGATCCGCGACTGGGTCGCGCGCGATGCCGAGACCGCGCTCCACCCCTCGTGCACGGCGCGGATGGGGGTGGACGACGCGTCCGTGCTTGACCCGCTCACGATGCGGGTCCATGGCCTAGACGGGCTGCGGGTCGTGGACGCCTCGGCGATGCCGTACGTCACCAACGGCAACATCTACGCCCCGGTCATGATGCTGGCCGAGAAGGCGGCCGACCTCATCCTCGGGAACACGCCGCTGCCGCCGGAGCCGATCCCGTTCTACCGGCACCGACCGGATTGACCCGCCCCGGACAGCGTCACCAGGCGAGGGCGACGAGGTCGTTCCAGATCACCTGGGCGTCCCCGTGGGCGCCCGCGGCACCAGGAGCTCTCGCATGAACAGATCCGAGCCGAGCAGGCCGATGACGAGGGGCCGGCTGCGGACGTCGGGGTCGCCGCGGCGATCCGAGATCAGGACCGCGTAGTTTCCGCTCCCGTCCGGCGAGACCGAGAGCCATCCGAACTCCGCCGCGGCAGCACTCGGGACGCCGCTCGTCCCGGCGAAGTTCCCAAGCACGTCGACACGCATCGATGGATTGCGGACCCGACGCGTCCAGGCTCGGCCAGGTGACGATCGACGGGTCCCCAGCCAGCCTCCTTGCCATCGGCCAGGCCGACGATCGTGCCGTTGTACCCGAAGATCGCGTAGGTGACACCGACGGAGCCTGCGAGCAGCGTCCGCGTGTCGCTGGCATCCCGGATCCAGACCCCAAGTTCGCCGCCAGCCTTACTCGTTCCGCCCGGTGACGAGGACTCGATCGCCGAGTCGGATCGACCGAGAGGTGCCGAATGTCACTCCACCCGGAACTGACCGAGACGGGCTCGGTCGCGTCCTGGATGTAGTCGCCGATCCACGTCAGCCGGACTGCATGATGTCCTCCGCACAGCCTCGTCCCGGGGGCGCACTGGCTGGTCCGGGCGAAGAGGAGGTTGCCGTCCGGGTTCAGCCAGGCGGGGGCGTGCTCGCGCACGCCGCTGGCTGGGTGGCCGGCAAGTGGATCCTTGACGGTGATCCCCGTGTCCCGCGCTGCCATCCGGTTGTTGCCCGACAGCCGGGGACGACGTACTGGATCTCAGCAATGTCGCCGACCATCCGGTGAAGACGAGGACGGCACCATTCGGGATCCAGGTCGGATCGGTGTCGTAGACGCCGGCCTTGTCGGTCGCCCTCCCGGCCGGCTCTCCAGAGGCGCCCGGCGTCCGGCACGACCGTGCCGAGATGGCTGATCGTGCTCGATTCGGCCCCGGCGACCGCCAGCAGGCCTGACTTGTCGCGCGGACCCGCCCACTCGCCGGTGCCGGGCACGGTCGGGATGGCGATCACGGTCGGTGCGGCCGACGGCGTTGCGACGACTGTCGCGCTCGGGTGCGGCGACACTGACCCCGGGCGTCGGCGTCACGGTCGATGCGCTCGGACTCGCCACCACGGCTGCCGACGCTCCCGGACTTGGGCTCGCCGGCGCGCCTCCGAGCAATCCGGCCAAAGCGCTACCGCCGAGCAACAGGGCGATGATCGCGACCGGGATGATCGCGGCGGCCAGCCACACTGGCCGGACCCGCTTCAGCGACGCGATCCACGCCGCGATCAATGCCGCGACGCCCACGGGTACGAAGTCGAACAGGCGGCCATCCTGGTTGCGCAGGAACAGGACCGGGGTCGCCCACTCGGTCTCGTTGATCTCGGTGAAGACGGCCTTGCGCGCCTCGGCGACCGCGACGTCGATCGTCTCCTCGCGCGCGATGAGCGACGCATACAGTTCCTCGGCGAACGCGATCGCTGCATCGTCCGAGATCTCGAATTGCATCGCCACGACCGCCGGGATCCCGAGCGCGACGATCGAGGTCGCGATGCCGGCAAACGGGTCGCGCACGCTCGTCCGCGCGCCCTCGCACGAGTTGAGGACGACGAGCCGGAGCGAATCCTGGTCGCCCAGCAGGTTCACGAGCTGCGAGTCGGAGACCGGCGCCTTGGATCGGTCCTCGTTCTCGAGGAAGATCACGCCGCCACCGCCATCGGCGGACTCGCTGTCCTCGACGTAGCCGCTGTGCCCGACGAAATGGAGGATGTGGTAGTCGCCCTCCTGGAGCGCGAGTCGGAGCGCCTTGGGGGTCGCGGACTCCAGCCAGTCGATGGTGATCTTGCGGCCCTTTTGCGCCTTCCTGACGGCCGTGTCCACGCGCTGGCGCTCGGCCGCGACATCGAGCTTCGCGAGGTCGTCCGGACTCGCCACGACCCCGAGGATCCGGACATCCTTCTCGATCCGGCGGGGAGCGACCGGCGCATCGGTACGCAGGAACCGGACGATCGGCGTCTTGCGCTGGCTGGCCAGGAAGGTCGGTTGGAGGTACAGGAACTCCCAGGGGACGCTCAGCAGCCCGGGCGCATCGCCGAGTGACAGCCACAGGCGCACGCCTCGTCCCCGCGCAACGGCGGCGGAGCGGGCCGCCGTGTAGAGCGCGCCGGTCTGTCCGGCGAGCAGGGCGTCGGCGAGCGTCCCGCCGAGCTGCTCTGCGGTCAGCTTGCGCTCGGCCGTGACCTCGCCGATATCCCGGGTCGTGGCGGCCCGGGTCGAGCCGAGGGTCCGGACGGCCTGCTCGAGTTGGTCGTCGGTGAACGGGAGCTCGAACGCGCTCGTCGCGGTCTCACCGCCGGGGGCACGAGCGGCGACGTCGTAGCCCGCCCCCGCACGGGGCGAGAACTCGACCCAGAAGTCGTCGTACTCGTAGCGTGCCATGGCCGCTTTCTCGCGCGCTCGGGTCGTCGCGGGGCCTCGTACGGGAACGGGGCCGCCACGGCACGGTCAAGATACCGCCTATGGGCAAGCATCCGGGCAGTACCTTCTTCGCCCTGCTGGTCGGGATCGATGCCTATCCGCCGCCGATCCGCCCGCTGTCGGGCTGCGGCAACGACGTCAGGCACCTCACGGCGTTCCTCGAGGGACGGGTCGGCGACCGACTGCGACTGGCCACCCTGCTCGACGGCGAGGCGACGCGGGCCGCGATGATCGACACGTTCCGGTCACACCTCGGGCAGGCCGCCGCCGGCGATGTCGTCCTGTTCTCGTACAGCGGCCACGGCAGCGAGGAGCCGGCCCCGCCGGAGTTCGCCGCGCTCGAAGCGAGCGGTCGGATCCAGACCCTCGTGCCGGTCGATGTCGGCCGACGACGTGACGGGCCCTTGATCCGCCCGATCGCGGACAAGGAGCTGGCCGTGTTGATCGACGAAGTCGCGGCGGGCGGAGCGCACGTCGTCGTCCTCCTCGATTGCTGCCATTCGGGCAGTGGCACGCGGGACGCCGGCGCGACCGCCCGCCAGTGGCTCCCCGACCTCGACGACCGGCCGGTCCGCGACCGCAATGACGTTCGCGAGCTGGCAAGAAGACGCCCGATCACCGAATTCCTGGCCGGCACTGCCGCCGGCCCGAGGGCAGGCGGCCGACCACATCGCCCTGAGCGCGTGCCAGGACTTCGAGCTGGCCAAGGAGACCGTGCGCGACTCCGAGATCCGCGGGGCCTTCTCGGTCGCCCTGCTCGAGACGCTCGCGGCGGTCGGGCCGACGACCACCTACCGGTCGCTGCTGGCCGGCGTCCGCTCGCGGGTCGAGCGCGTGGTCGACGAGCAGCGCCCGGTGCTCCACCCGGTCGACGTCAACGGCCCCGCCGACGCGATCGTCCTCGACGGCGCGATCGGGCGACCGGACGCCGTCTTCCACGTGACCACGGTGACCGACGGGTTCGAGGTCGACGCCGGGTCCATCCACGGCCTCCGATCGGCCGGCGACGGGGAGGCGTTCGAGCTCGCCTGCCTCAGGCCCGGCACGGCCGACGTCGCCGGGTTGGTGAGGGTCACCGACGTCCAGACCGCGAGCAGCGTCGTCGAGCCGCTCGGCTGGACGCCGGAGGATCGGGCCTATGACGCGGTCATCGCTTCGGTGCCGTTGCCGGCGGCCGTCGTGCGGTTCGAACAGGGAGGACTGGTCGACGGCTACGACGAGATCCGGGCGGCGATCGCGGTCGCCGGACCCGGCGACACACCGTCGCCGTACCTCCGGGTGGTCGAACCGGACGCGGCGGGCGCTCCGCAGGACGCCCTCGTGCTGCGGGTGGCGGCCGTTCCCGACGGCTACACGATCGAGCGGATCGACGGCGGCCAGACGCGGCGCAGCGACCCGCTGCCTGGGCCGGCACTGCGGATCCTGCGGTCGGACGGCAGCCCGATCGTCGCCGACGTTCCGGGGATCGGCGCTGCTTCGGCGCGCGCCGTGGTCGCGCGGCTCGAGCACATCGCGCGCTGGGAGCAGCTCAAGGCCCTCGGTGGCCATCCGTCGCGCCTCAGGGACGGCGTCCGGCTCGAGATCTCCGAGGCCCTGACCAGCGAGACCGCCCGGCCAGCGGAGCGGACTCCGATCTTGCCGACCGCCGAATACCTGATGGCCTACAGCCGTCGAGGCGACGCGTGGCAGGCCCCGGCGATGTTCCTCCGCCTCGTCAACACCACCGACAACGACCTGTTCGTGGCCGTCCTGGACCTGACCGACCGATACCGGTGCCACGCCTCGCTCTTCCCGACCGAGCGCCTCGAGGCGGGGCACACAGTCGCGGTCCGGGAGGGTCGGCCGATCTCGGCGGGACTGCCCGCCGGCCGACCGGTGGTGTCGGGCGCGGAGGGCCGGGATTGGCTCAAGGTGATCGTCAGCGAGACTGCCTTCGACGCCTCCGCGTTCGAGATGGCGGCGCTGGACGAGCCGTTCCTCGCGACCCGGTCGGCGACCGTCCCGGGCTCCACCCTCGAACGCCTCGCGAACCGGGTCCTGACCCGTGACCTCGGTGCCGAACCGGTCGAGCCGTCGCGAAACCCCGACTGGTGCGCCGAGACCTACGCGGTCAGGATCCTCGTGCCCTGAACCGGGGGCATACTTGGTGCACGCTCCAGCGCCAAGGATGGGGACCGAGTGCGGTGATGCGAATGGATCACGGGATGGCTGGCGGTGGCTCGCTGGGGGTTCGGTCCTGAGCGTGCAGCGCCGCTACCTGGATCTGCGGCTGGACCTTCGCGACCGGACGGCGAAGGGCTTCGACATCGCCGCGACCTCAGCGGTCGGCGAGACCGGCGACGTGCCGGTCCCGCTCGACGTCGAAGGCGCTCGATCGCGCCATGGCGCAGCTCGACGACCCGTTGATCCCAGAGGCCGACCTGTTCGAGCTCGGCGCGACGATCGGCGGGATGCTGCTGCCGGACGGCCCGATCCGCGACGTCTTCGAGAAGGCGCTCGAACCTAGCGACGAGCACGACGCCGTCCGGTTGCGGATCGTCGTCCACGACCCGTTCCTCGCCCGCATCCCGTGGGAACTCGCCTATCTCCAGCGGCACCGGGGCGAACCCGGCATCAGGGCAAGTTCCTCGTGCTCGACCCGGACATCTCGATGGTCCGTCACACGCCCCTGTCGGAGAAGCACCGCGGCCTCGGCGGGTTCGACCCACAGCGACTCCGGATGGTCGTCGCCACGGCGAACCCGGCGCGCCTCCCCAAGCTCGACCTGGCGCGGGAGCGATCGGTCATCGAGACGGCCCTGGCGAAGGTGACCGTCCCGGGCGTGACGATCGATGTCGTCTCGTTCGTCGAGGACGCCACCCTCGAGGGCCTCGTGGCTGCCCTCGCCGATGGCGCGGACCTCTTCCACTTCGCGGGCCACGGCGTGTTCCGGGAGACCGAACATCGACCCGGACAGCAAGCTTCCGATGGGGACCGGGAGCATCGCCCTGCAAGCCGACGGCGGGCGGATGGAACTCCTCCCGGCCGCCAACCTCGCGACCCGCCTGGACCAGGCCCGCGTCCGGGTCGCCGTGCTCGGTGCGTGCGAGGGCGGGAAGGTCGATGGGGTCCGGGACTGGTCCGGGATCGCACCGGCCCTCATCGAGCGAGGCGTCGCGGCGGTCGTCGCGATGCAGTTCCCGGTCAAGGACCCGCTCGCGATCGCGTTCAGCCGGGCGTTCTACACCGCGCTGGCGAAGGGCTCCAGCATCGACGAGGCGGTTTCGCTCGGACGGCTGGACATGTTCGACATCGCGTCGAGCGGCTGGCAGTTCGCCGTCCCAGTCCTGTACATGCGGTCAGATGACGGCGCGATCTTCACGGCCGAGACGGCCCAGGCGCCCGAAGCCGTGACGGCGACCGTGATCCAGGGGAAGCGTCCACACGGCTCCCTCGACTCGATCTTCGGGCGGGAAGCGGAGCAGCGCAGGCTTGGCGAACTCCTTGCGGATCCATCGACCCGGGTCGTCACGGTCGTCGGTCGCGAGGGGATCGGCAAGAGTGCCATCGTGAGCGTCGTGATGGCCGGGCTCGAGCAGGGTCGCTGGCCAGGGACGGACGAGCGGATCCCGGTGGCAGGCATCGTCTACCACAGCGCCCGCGACAAGACATTCACGACGGACAAGCTGTTCGGTGACTGTGCCCGGATCGTCGGGGGACCGGCCGGCGCCAAGCTGGATGCCGCTTGGGCCAATGACACCATCGCCCTCGAAGACAAGATCGACCAGTTCCTCCACGCCCTGGCCGGCCGTCGCAACATCATCGTGCTCGACGATTTCGAGGTCATGCTCGACGACGCCGGCGAGATCGCCGATGCCCGGACCCGGACCCTCTTCGAACGGGCCGTCCTGTCGCCATGGCATACCCACCTGGTCCTGATCTCCAGGGTCCCGCTGGCCTTCCCAAGCTCCGCCCGGCGGTTCGACGTGCGGCTGGAGGTGACCGAGGGGCTACCGGTCCCCGAGGGGATCGAGATGCTGCGGTCACTCGATCCGAACGACGCCTATCGGGTGCGGGACGCGCCGCATGACGAGCTCAAGGAGGCCGTCGAGCGCGTCCACGGGGTCCCACGCGCGCTCGAGCTCATCTTCACGACCCTTGACCGCGACCGCGGCCGGTCGCTCGACGAAGCGCTCGGTCGGTTCTACACGGACGAGACGGTAGTCACTGAGCTCCTCGCCCGCGGGTACGAGGGCCTCGACGCGGATCCGCAGGGCGCGGAGCTACGGCGAGTGTTGCAGGCCATCGCCGTGTTCGATACCCCCATCGGACTGGACGCCATCGCCTACCTGCTCGAACCGTTCGGCCCGGCCATCGACGTTCGAGCTGTGGCGACCCGCCTTGGTGACATCCATCTCGTGGAGATCGATCGGCGGACCGCAACGTACGCCGTGTCGGCGATCGATCAGGACTACGTCTACAGCCAGATACCGGCGACCGGGCCGTTCAGCGTCCAGGCCGTGGAACGGCGCGCGGCCGACTATTTCGCGTCGATCCGCCGCCCGCCCGAGGAGTGGCGCGAGAACGACGGCCTCGATCCGCAGTTTCGTGAATTCGTCCATCGGATGCGGGCCGGCGATCCAGACGACGCCTCCGCACTGCTCGCGGGGTTCGAGGTCGACGACCTCGTCTGGCGCGGCAAGGGTGAACTCGCCCGCTGGTACCGCGAGCAGCTCGAGGGCAAGCTCACCGACGAGCGCCAGCTGACGCTGCACGCCTACGCCCTCGGCAACATCCGGCTGGTCCTGGGTCCGCTCGAGTCGGCGCTCCAGCACCTCGACGATGCCCGGGATCGGGCGCGCAAGCTCGGCGACGAGCGGCTCGAGGCCGATGCACTCAATGCTTCCGGCGACGCCCTCCGACGCCTCGGCAGGCTGCCGGAAGCCGCCGATCGCCTTCGCGACGCGATCAGGATGTTCGAACGACTTCATGACGCGGACCACGAATCGAGCGCACGATTGGGCCTGAGCCTGACGACCGCCTACCTGGGCGACGGCCGCGAAGCGCTCGAGGAGGGCGAGCGGGCCATGGCCCTCGCCGAGAAGTCCGGCGACGCCCGGATGCGGGCCCGGGCGGATGACAGCCTGTCGCTCGCCTACCTCGTCATCGGCGACCTCGAGGCCGCGCTCTCGCACGCCGATGCGTCGGCCCGCGCGTACAAGGAAGCGGGCCAGACGGAACCGCTCGGCTACGTGGTCAATGTTCGTGGGATGGTCCTCCTCGCCCAGGGTCGGGCCTCGGATGCCGCCATCGAATTCGAACGGGTCGACGAGGCGGGCTCTGAGGTGCAGCAGCCGCGGATCAGCGGGTTGGGCCTGTTCAACCTGGCCAGGGCGCGACGAGTCCAGGGCGACATGCCGGGCGCCTGGGACGCCGCGCACGCTGCCGAGGCCGCTCTTCGCGCCGTGGGATCGTCCGAGGCGGCGGCCGCCGGCGCCCTTGCTCGCTCGCTGAAGGCGTCGATCGATGGTGACGCCGCGACCGAGGTCGCCGAGCTGCTCGCTTGCGCGCGCGCCTCCGCGATCTCGGCCGACCTTCATCCGCCGCTCGATCTTGCCGAGGAGGTCGCGCGGCGGGCGGCCGAAGCCGGGTCGTCAGCCGCTGCCAAGGATCTTCGCCGGGATGCACGCGCCCTCGCCAAGTCGTTGAAGGCGCGGCTGGCGCGGCCGACCTGACGCTTCGGGTCATCCGCCGCGGATGTCGAGGGCGCGACCCCAGCGGAGGACGCGGACCGACACGAGCACCCCGAACGCGGCCAGGATCAGGATCGTCGCCGCCGCGACCGAGGCGTCCAGGTCGCCACCACCGAACTCCGCATAGACGACCAGCGGCAGGGTCTGTGTCCGGCCCTCGAGGCTCCCCGCGAACATGATCGTCGCGCCGAACTCGCCCAGCGCCCGCGACCAGCTCATCACCGCCCCGGCGGCCAGGGCGGGGCCGGCAAGCGACACCGTGACCCAGCGGAAGACATCGCGCTCGGTGGCGCCGTCGACCCTGGCGGCGTCCTCGACGTCCCGGTCGACGCCCGCGATCCCGGCCCGTGCCGAACGGATGTAGAACGGCGCGGCCACGAAGGTCTGGGCGAGGACCACCGCCAAGGTCGTGAACGGGATGGTGATGCCGAACGCGTCGAGGGTCCCGCCGACGAGTCCCTGGCGCCCGAACACGAAGAGGAGCGCCAGGCCGGCCACCGATGGCGGGATGACGATGGGCAGGTCGACCGCGGTCTCGACCAGCGACGACCCGCGGAAGGAGCGCCGGGCGAGGAGGTATGCCAACGGGGTTCCGAAGGCGAGGGTCAGCCCGAGACTGACCGCCGTCGTGACCAGACTGAGCCTGAGGGCATCGAGCACGACCGGACTGGTCAGGGCCGCCAGCAGGCCCCCGCCGAGCAGCGCTCGCGCGACCAGCCCGATGACCGGGACCGACAGGAACAGGACCAGCGGCAGGGTGAGGGCGATGAGGCCCCGGCTCGGCCGGTGGGCGACGATCATGACCGGGACGAAGGGATCTCGACGATGACGGTCGTCGCCTTGACCACGCCGATGGCCTCGTCACCGACCTTGAGGCCCATCTCGTCGACCGCCTCGGCGGTCATCAGGCTGACGATGCGATGCGGTCCGGCCAGGATCTCCACGACCGCGGCGACCCGGTCCTTCTCGATCCTGGTCACGACCCCCGGGAAGCGGTTGCGGGCCGAGCCCGCGATGACCGGCCGCTCGACCTCGCTCTTGCGCCGCTCGGCGAGGAGGCGGGTCACCTCGCCGAGCGTGATGAGGCGCTGCCCCCCGGCCGAGCGGACGACGCTGACGCGGCCCTCGGTCTCCCAGCGCCGGACGGTCTCGACCGTCACGCCGAGCATCTCGGCCGCCTGGCCGATCCTGATCAGGTCGTCGCTCATCTCTATGTCCTATCAGCTGTTTCTGGGTATCTACCAAGAGAGAAGGCGCATCATAGCCCGATATCCCTATGGATGGGAATGGTCGCGGACGGGATGGTAGCCTCGCCGTGTGGCCCCCCGCCCGGAACCCGGCGTGACCCTCGGCTTGCGCGCCAACGCCGGCCAGTTCGCGCTGCTGGTGGGGGTCAGCGCCCTGGTCGGGGGCATGGTCGGTCAGGAGCGGGCGATCGTCCCGCTCCTCGCCGTCGACGTCTTCGGCCTTGCCACGGCCACGGCCGCGCTCGCCTTCCTGGTCGCGTTCGGCCTGACCAAGGCGGTCACGAACCTCGTCGCCGGGGTGCTCGCGGATCGGGTCGGACGGAAGCCCGTGCTGGTCGCCGGCTGGCTGGTCGGCGTCCCGGTGCCGTTCATCCTGATCCTCGCGCCGGACTGGAGCTGGGTGGTGGCCGCCAACATGCTTCTCGGGGTCAACCAGGGTCTGACCTGGTCGACGACCGTCCTGATGAAGATCGACCTCGTGGGTCCTCGCCGCCGCGGGTTCGCCCTCGGTCTGAACGAGGCGTCCGGCTACGTCGCGGTCGCGGTCATCGCGTTCCTGACCGGCCTGATCGCCGAGCAGGCCGGTCTTCGCCCCGAGCCGTTCTACCTCGGGATCGCGATCGTCGGTCTCGGACTCGGCGCCTCCGTGCTGTTCGTGCGCGAGACACGTGGCCACGCACTGGGCGAGAGTCGGATGGCGGCGGATCCTGCCGACGCCGACCCCCATTGGCTCCGGCTCGCCTGGCGGAGCACCATCGCCGACCCGTCGCTGTCGGCCGCGTCCCAGGCCGGGCTCGTCAACAACCTCAACGACGGGCTGGCCTGGGGGCTCCTGCCGATCGTCTGGGCCGCGGCCTCCCTGGACCTCGGCCAGATCGGGCTGCTGGCTGCCGCGTACCCTGCCACCTGGGGGATCGCCCAGATCGCGACCGGGGCGCTCTCCGATCGGGTCGGCCGCAAGCGCCTGATCGTCGCGGGGATGCTCATCCAGGCGGCGGCGATCGCGGCCATCGCCGCGTGGACCGGGTTCGTGCCGTGGCTCATCGCGGCGGTCGGGCTGGGCCTCGGGACCGCGATGGTCTACCCGACCCTGCTCGCGGTCGTCGCGGACGTCGCCGAACCCCGGCAGCGCGGCGCGATCACCGGTGTCTATCGGTTCTGGCGGGACCTCGGGTTTGCCGCCGGTGCGCTCCTCGTCGGGGTCCTCTCCGATCGGTTCGATGCGCGCGTCGCGATCCTGGTCGTGGCCGGCCTGACCGCGCTATCGGGCCTGGTCGTGGCCGTCCGGATGCATGAGACGCGCCCGCAGGCCGGCACGGGCGTGATCGCCTGAGCACGGAGGTCCTGTCTAATGGCGCTTTCGCTCGATGAAGGCGCGGAACCGCTGGCGCGTCGCCGGGGACTGGAAGCAGGCGAGTTCGGCCTCTGCTTCGTTGCGCGTGGCGTCTTCGAAGCCGCTCTCCAGCGCGCGCCCGATCCCGAGCTTGGTCCAGGCCACGCCGAGCCGTGGGTAGGATGCGATGCGGTGGGCGTACGCATCGGCTTCAGCGAGCAAGGTCGAGGGCACCGTCACCCTGGTGACAAGGCCGATCCGCTGGGCTTCGTCGGCGTCGATGTTCTCCCCCGACAGCGCCAGGTCCATGGCACGGCCGAGGCCGATGATCCGGGGCAGCAGCCAGGTCATCCCGCTGGTGGGACTGAGGCCCAGCGGCGTGTCGGGGAGCCCGAACAGGGTGCCGCGCGCCGCGAAGCGGACGTCGCACATGAGCGCGAGTTCGAACCCGCCGGCCAGCGCATAGCCGTGAACCGCTGCGACGATCGGCTTCGGGCAGGCCCGGAATGCCGTCGAGACCCGCATGTAGCGCGCGATCGTGACGGCGAACGCCTCGTCGTCCATCCCGTCCATCGCCGCGATGTCACCGCCCGCCGAGAAGGCACGCCCCCGCCCGGTCAGGACCGCGGCGCCGATCGTCTCGCTGCGGGCGATCGTCTCGACGGCGTCGAGCAGGCCGTCGAGGATCTCGTCGTTGATGGCATTGAGCTTCTCGGGTCGATCGAGCGTCACGATCGCCACGTCGCCCGTGGTCACGACTTCGACGACGGCCACTAGCGGACCTCCTCTCGGTAGCTACGGATGACGCGGCGCGTCTTGCCTTCGGTGGCGATCGTGCCCGGCCCGACGAGGGCCACGGCCGCGCTGAAATTGAGCTCGGCGGCGATCCGTGCCACGATCTCGGCGGCGAGGGGGTCGTGCTGCGCGGCGGGCATGTCGCGCGACACCTCGATCGTGATCGGGACGGGGTAGTCGATCGGCGGCGGCCGGTCGATGACGACCTGGAACTCCCCGGTGACGCGCGGCGCGAAGCCGAGCAGGACGGCCTGGAGCGCCAGCGGGAAGACGTTGACGCCCTTGACGATGAACATGTCGTCCGATCGCCCGACGATCCGGAACCGGAAGCTCGTCCGCCCGCAGGCGCATGGTTCGGTGAAGACCTGCATGAGGTCGTGCGAGCGCATCCGCAACAGGGGACTGGCTTCCCGCCGGATCGACGTGTAGACGACCTCGCCCTGCTGGCCGTCGGTGAACGGCAGGACTTCGCCGGTCTCGGGTTCGATCAGCTCGGCGATCGCGATCCCGGTCCCGCCGAAATGGACGCCGACCCCGAACCCGCACTCCCCGGAATGGAGCCCGAGTTCACCGGTCCCGTACTGGTCGCGGGCGACCATCCCCCAGGTCGCCTCGATCCGCTCGCGATAGCCCGGGACCTGCAGGCCGGCCTCACCGGAGAAGTAGCCCTTCCGCAGGCCGACCTCGCGCGGGTCGATGCCGAGTCCCGCGGCCACCTCGGCCAGGCGTACGGCGTAGGACGGCGTCGCCCAGATGCCGACCGGGTCGGTCAGGCTGGCCATCATCGTCAGCAGGCGCTCGCTGTGGCCGACCCCGTACGGGATCGTCGCGGCGCCCAGGGTCTCGAAGGTCAGGTGGTCGGAGAGGCCGCCCGCGTAGAGGTTGTAGTTCATGCATTCGAAGACGATCTCGCCCGGGCGGCAGCCCATCGTCCAGAGCGCCCGGGCGCCCATCTCGCCGTAGTCCGCGATATCGCGGCGGGTCATCCCGATGCGCATCGGCCGTCCGGTCGTACCGCCGGTCGCCTGGATCCGGACGATCGAATCGAGCGGTGCGCACTGGTTCACCCCGAGGAGTGCGCCATCGACCTGCGACTCGGCGATGTCCGCCTTCTCCATGAACGGGATGCGCGCGAGGTCGGCCACGGTGCGGACCTGGTCGGGCCGGACGCCGCCGGCCTCGAACTTGGCACGGTAGAACGGGCTGGTCGCGACGTCATAGGCGATCTGTTCGGTCAGTCGCTCGTTCTCGAGCCGGCGCAGGTCGCCCGGCGAGAGCGTCTCGATCGCCTCGTTCCAGAACCTGCCGGGCATCGCGGTCATGATGCCCCATCGGATGATCCCGCCGGCGCCGGAGTTGCCCGGCGCCGGCGGGTCGGCGGACTACATCAGCCCGACGACGTGACCCTCTGGATCGGCGAACAGCGCGATCGTGGTCTGCGGGGCGATCTCGGTGAGCGGCATGAGGACGCGGCCGCCGGCGGCGGTGACGCGGTCGAGGGTGCCCTGCGGATCGTCCGCGTGGACGTAGAACGTGACGTGGCCGGCGCCGCCGTCCTGCGCGGCCCCGATGCCGCCGCCGACGCCCTCGCCGTCGGGGGCGCGGAACATGCCGTAGCCGCCCGGGTTGTTCGTGTCGAGCTTCCAGCCGAAGACGTCGCTGTAGAACGACTGGAGAGCCGGGCCGTCCTTGCCGACGACCTCGACATGGATGACGTGTGCTGCGCCCATCTGAGCCTCCTCGGAGCTGCCGGCGGCCGAATGACCGCCGCTCATCAGGACGACGAACGACAGATGGCCGAATCGACAAGGGCGCACGGTGGTCGCGTACCCTGACCGACGATGAGGCAAGGGCGGATGCGGATCGGGATCGTGCTGCCGATCGCACACGACGAGGTCGAGGGCGTCGTACCGTCCTACCCGGCGATCCGCGACGTGGCCGTCGCGGCGGAGGCGGCGGGCTTCGATTCGGTCTGGGTGTTCGACCACCTCCTGTACCGATTCGATGGAGAGACGGCCGGCATCCACGAGTGCTGGACGATCCTGTCCGCGATCGCCGAGGCGACCCACCGGGTGGAGCTCGGCACGCTGGTCATGTGCACCGGGTTCCGCAATCCCGCGCTCCTTGCCAAGATGGCGGCGACGCTGGATCACGTCAGTGGCGGCCGGCTGATCCTCGGGATCGGAGCCGGCTGGCATGACCCGGAGTACGAGGCCTTCGGCTACCCGTACGACCATCGGGTCGGACGGTTCGAGGAGGCGCTGATCGTCATCACCGGGCTGATCCGTGACGGTCAGGCCGACCTTGAGGGACGGTATGTGACGGCTCGCGATGCCGTGTTGATCCCTCCGGCCAGGGCGGACCTGCCGATCCTGGTGGCAAGCAAGCGCCCCCGGATGCTCGAACTCACGGCGCGTCATGCCGACGCCTGGAACCTCGCCTGGTTCGGGTTGCCGGACGAGCGGCTGGCTCGGGTCCGCGGCGAATTGCTCGAGGCTTGCGGTCGGGTCGGGCGCGATCCCGCGTACCCTGTCGATCACGGTCGGGGTGACGGTGCGCTACCCGGCCGCCGGGTCCGCAGCGCCGACCACGCCCGGGCTGACCGGTACGTCCGCGGAGATCGCCGCCGGGCTGCGAGCCCACGCCGAGGCCGGCGCAGACCACCTCATCGTCGTCCTCGGAGCCATGCACCCCGGCGACCGTCGCGGCCTTCGCGGAGGCGGTCGCGGTCTTCCGCTCCGGCTGACGGCCCTCGCGGGCCGACGCTACAGGTCGTCGATCCGGCGAGGCGTGAGGCGCGGCCCGTAGCGCGGGGCGCGGATCCCGCTCGACTCCAGGAGCCGGATGACGAGCGCACGCTGACCTCGATACGGCTCCAGCAGCTCCAGCATCCGGGCATCGTCGCCACGCGGCTCGCCGGCCAGCGCGAAGGCGACGAGGTTGGGCAGATGGAAGTCCCCGACGCTGACCGCGTCCTCGTCGCCCAGCGCGCGGATGCCGACCTCGGCCGCCGTCCACGGCCCGATCCCTGGAACGGCCGTCAGCCGGGCGTACGCGTCGGGGAGCGGCAGCTCGATGATCGCCTCGAACCAGGCCGCCTTGGCCGCCACGCGCCGGATCAGGTCGGCCCGCCGCCGCTCCACGCCGAACGGGTGGTACGCGTAGTACGGGAGCGCCGCGAGCGACTCGGGCGAGGGCCCCAGCCGAAGCCCGCCACGCGGGTGGACCCGGAGCCGCCTCACCGTGCGCCCGGATCAGCCCGGACCACGCCCGATGCGCCTCCTGCCCGGTGACCTTCTGCTCGAGGATCGCCGGGATGAGCGACTCGAGGATGGCGCCGGAGCGAGGGATCCGGATGCCGGGTGACAGGCGTGCCAGTCGTGCGACGAGGGGATGTCCCGGCGGGATCGGCGTTCGCTCTCGATCGAGGCCGAGCAGCGACGGGACCATCGACAGCGACGCGTTCCGCGCCCGGCGCCCCAGGCCTCGACCCGAAGCTCGCCCGCCGTCGTGAACCAGCGCGATCGCAGCCGGTCCGTCGGCGGTCCGGGTGGCGCGTCGGACGCGTCCCGGCGCCAGCCTGATCGTCGGATCGCCCGGGCCTCGCGAGAGCGGACCGAGCGTCCGCGCGAGGTCGAGGGCTCCCTCCACCCGATAGGTACGCGTCAGCATCGGGCTCGATGCTGACAGGGTTCTGATTTGGTCACGAATTGCGTCGAAACCCCACCAAACCGCCATTCCGTGGTAGGGTGGCCCCAGACGTGCGACACCTCAGGGTAGTCGCGAGGGTGTCGCTCATCGTCATCCTCGCCTCGGTCGCCGTCCCTGGTCCGGTCGGTTCGAGGGTCCCCAGCCCCGATGCCACGGTGGACCCCAGCCTCTTCCATCGAGTCGAGGTCGCGGCGCTTGCGCGCGGGACGGCGATGACGATCCAGCCCCAGGATCTGGGGGCCCGGTCCGCCGGAATCCTGGATCCGGGTTCGACACTCGTCGAGCCAGACCTGCGAACAGAGCCTCCTCCGGCTCCGGTTCGACCCACCCAGAAGACGCCGGCCGCCGGTTCGGTCAGCAAGAACGTCTGGCGGCATGACGGCAACATCTCCTGGTACGGCCCGCGCCTGTACGGCAACGGCACGGCCTGCGGCCAGACACTGACCAAGGCACTCGTCGGGGTCGCGCACCGGACCCTGCCGTGCGGGACCCTGGTCACCTTCCGCTACAAGGGCACCACCTTGACGGTGCCGGTCATCGACCGCGGGCCATTCGTCAAAGGTCGGATCTGGGACCTGTCGTATGGCGCCTGCTCGAAGCTGAAGCACTGCTTCACGGGCTCCATCGACTGGAAGTTCGCCGGCGGCTGACCGCCCGCACCGCGCAACGTCCCGATGGCGCCCGTCCCGGTGGACGAGACTTCGACGATCGACCACCGGTCGACAGCACAACCACGGAGACGTCCGATGCGAATCCTCGTCGTGGGCGCCGGCGGCGTCGGGAGTTCCGTCGTCCCGATCGCCGCGCGCCGCAGCTTCTTCGAGCAGATGGTCGTGGCCGACTACGACGCCGCCCGCGCCGAGCGGGCGATCGCCCGGTTCGCCGGTGACGACCGGTTCGTCGCCGCGCGGGTCGATGCGTCGCGAGCCGAGGATGTCGCCGCGCTCTGTCGCGAGCATGGCGTGACCCACGTCCTCAACGCGGTCGATCCACGGTTCGTGATGCCGATCTTCGAGGGCGCCTTCGCGGCCGGCGCCGATTACCTCGACATGGCGATGTCGCTGTCGCACCCGCATCCGGACGCTCCGTACGCCCTGACCGGGGTCAAGCTGGGCGACGAGCAGTTCGCCCAGGCCGACGCGTGGTCGAGCGCCGGGCGTCTTGCCCTGGTCGGCGTCGGCGTGGAGCCCGGGTTGTCGGACGTCTTCGCGCGATACGCGCAGGACCACCTGTTCAGCGAGATCGACGAGGTCGGCATCCGCGATGGCGCGAACCTCGTCGTCGACGGCTATGACTTCGCGCCATCGTTCTCGATCTGGACGACCATCGAGGAGTGCCTCAATCCCCCGGTCATCTGGGAGGAGGGACGTGGCTGGTACACCACGCCACCGTTCAGCGAGCCGGAGGTCTTCGACTTCCCCGAGGGGATCGGTCCGGTCGAGTGCGTCAACGTCGAACACGAGGAAGTCCTGCTCGTCCCGCGCTGGGTGAAGGCCAAGCGCGTCACCTTCAAGTACGGCCTCGGCGACGAGTTCATCAATGTCCTCAAGGTGCTCCACATGCTCGGCCTCGACCGGACCGCGAAGGTGCGGGTCGGCGGTGTCGAGGTCGCCCCGCGTGACGTCGTCGCGGCATGTCTCCCGGATCCGGCCCAGCTCGGCGACCGGATGCGCGGCAAGACCTGCGCCGGGACCCTGGTGACCGGGACCGGCAAGGATGGCGCGCCGCGCTGCGGTCTACCTCTATCACGTGGTCGACAACGAGGTGACGATGCGCGAGGACGGGTCGCAGGCGGTCGTCTGGCAGACGGCGATCAACCCGGTCGTCGCGTTGGAGCTGCTGGCGTCCGGGACGTGGTCCGGGACCGGCGTGCTCGGCCCGGAGGCGTTCGACGCCGTCCCGTTCCTCGACATGCTGACCGCGTACGGGTCGCCTTGGGGGATGCGCGAAGGCGGGTAGCGCGCTCAGCCGAGCGGCGGTTCCCAGTCCGGCGCCGCCAGCTCCCAGCCGGCGTATTCAAAGGCCGGCGTCACGATGCAGCCGACCAGCGACCACCCGTCGAGCGGTGCCGCCGATTGCCAGGCACCCGCCGGGACGACGGCCTGGACGGCCGAACCCTCGGTCAGGTCGCCGGCGAGCCGATGGACGGTCGGGGAAGCGTCGCCCTCGGTCCAGACCCGGAGTTCGAGCGGTCCGCCGCCCGCGTACTGCCAGACCTCGTGGGCGTCAAGGCGATGCCAATGCGATCGCTCGCCCGCGTCGAGCAGATAGAGGATCGCGCTGCCGGCCGGCCGTTCGCCGTCGGGCGACGGCGCTCGCCACGTCTCGGCGAACCAGCCGCCCTCCGGATGGGCGCTCATGCCGAGCGCGAAGGCAACGGCCCGGGCTTCCGTCAACGGAACGGCGCCGGGTCGTGCTTGTCGTATGGGGCGCGGAAGAAGCAGTAGACGGTCTCGTTCGGCTCGGACCAGGTCGGGGCGAGGTCGGCGCGGGCGTCGGCCGTGTCGAACCGGAGGGTGATCTCCTCGTCGTCCGGGTGGTTCGGGTCGTAGATGCGCAGCGTGACCATCGTGCCGTCGAGGTCGTAGCCATAGGCGACCACCTGGTGGTTCTGTGCCAGCTGCTTCGGATCACGTCCGATGACCTTGACCAGGCCCACGATCGACAGCTGGCCGGCGTCGAGTTCCGTCCGGATCGCCGGCCACTCGAGGTTGACCATCGTCCAGGTCCGGCTGTGACGATCGATCTTGAACCAGCCGAGGATCTCGGCGAGGCGCGACTCGTGCGCCGGCCGGCCCGGGTCCATGAGCTTGAAGAACCGGAGCGGGACGATGCCGTGATCGATGCTGTCGATCTGCCGCGCGACGAAGTAGTCGAAGGTCGCCTCGCCCTGGCCCGGCGGGCCGAGGCCCGGCGGCGGCGGCGGCACCTTGGACTCGTGGAGGTCGCGCACGGCGTACGCCATCCCGCCGCATAACCCCTTCGACGCGTCGCCGATGCTCAGCGTCGCGATGTCCCCGAGCCGGAACGTGGCGATCGGGTCCTTGGGGAACGCGTTGGGGAAGTGGAAGCCGTTGACCTTCGGCGAGAAATCCGGGACCCGCACGCTCGTCATCGACCAACCTCCGTCCACGGCCCGCGCGCCGGCCAAGCGGATGGTAGTCCTCGCGCGTCCGGCGGAGCGTCGGGTCAACGGGCCTGGTCGACGATCCGCCGGACTGCTGCGATGACCAGATCCGGACGGTCGATGTGGACGTTGTGGCCGGCTCCCCACGCCACGGTGTGGACGACGCGACCGGGCGACAGCGACTCGAAGGCGGCCCGCCATGCGTCGGCGATCGTCGCGTTGGTCGCCTCGTCGAGCCGCGGCTCGTAGCGTGGCGCGACGAGGACCTCGATCGGGAGCCCCGCCAGGGTGGCAGCGCGCAGCTGGGCTTCGCTGGTCCGCCCAATCGAGTGAATCGACCTGCGACACGTGGGCGCGCAGCCCGTCGAGCCGCGTGCGGTACTCGCCGCGGAGCGATCCGAGGAGCGGGTGGATCCAGGCCGATTCAAGATCCGGGTTGAAGGCATCGACGAGCACCACCCCGGCCGCCTCGTCACGGTAGGTCGCCGCGAACACGCGCCCGAACGCGCCACCGAGTGAATGGCCGACGATCACGAACGGCCCGGGTTCACGGGCGGCGGCGAGCAGGGCGCGCAGGTCCGCCGCCGCGTCGGCCAGGGTGTGTCGCGGGCGCGAGTCGCTCCGTCCCCGGCCGGTCCGGTCGTAGGCACAGGTCCGGGTGGTCGTCGCGAGCTCGTCGTGGACGGCGCTCCAAGTGCCGCTGTCGCTGCCCGACCCCGCCTCCAGTACGACGGTAGGCGAACCGCTCCCGCGACAATCGAGATAGAGCGATCTCGGTCCGATATCGATCCGCTGGCCCTGGGCGGCATAGGGTGCGGCCACCCGGTGACGGGCGAACCACCCGCCGGGACCGCCAGAGCGGGCGACATCGATGGCCAGCGCGATGACGAGTCCGGTCGCGATCGCGGCCGCGATGGCGACGATGAGCCAGCTGCGGCGTCGTGTCGCGACGGTGTCCATCGGCCGGTAGCGTAC
The DNA here is from genome assembly GCA_963746865.1 of uncultured Chloroflexia bacterium. Lineage (GTDB taxonomy): Bacteria > Chloroflexota > Limnocylindria > Limnocylindrales > CSP1-4 > SPCO01. The sequence goes on along the minus strand of CAVVDB010000002.1, from coordinate 93,785 downwards.
GCCCGAAACCCCCTGTACCCTCCCACCATGTGCCGAAGCATCAAGACCCTGCGTCGCGCCGACGAGGCGGCGACGACGGGCGAACTGGAGGCCGCCGCCCGCCAGTACGTCCGCAAGATCAGCGGCTATCGGACCCCGTCGGCGCGGAATGCGGCCGCCTTCGAGGCGGCGATCGCACGAGATCGCCCACGCCTCGGACCGGCTGCTCGAAGCGATCGGCGTGGCCGTCGAGGACGGGCCGGACCGCTGGACCCCGGGCGGCACCCGCGCCGCGGCGCGCAACCCGCGATCGGCGACATCCGCCTGATCCGGGCTCGGTCGTCGGCTACGCTGGCGCCATGCGCGTGATGGCGGCGCCCTGGTGGGTGCGACCGGGACTCGACATCGACGACGCCGGTCGCCTGCGGATCGCCGGGCAGGATGCCGAGGCGCTCGCGCGCGACCACGGGACGCCGCTGTTCGTGTACGACCGGGCGCGCTTCGCGGAGAGCGCTCGATCGCTCCAGGCGGCGCTCAGTGAGACCGGGCAGCCGTTCCGCGTCCGCTTCGCGATGAAGGCGAACCCGCTCCCCGAAGTGCTCGAGGTGTTCCGCGGGCTGGGCGCACCCGGCAGCCCGGAGAGCGTCGGGATCGATGCCTGTTCGCCGGGCGAGGTGGAGCGGGCGATGGCCTGCGGCTGGCGGCCGGACGAGATCAGCTACACCGGCACGAACGTCTCCGAGCGCGATCTCGACGTCCTGCTGGCCCAGGGCATCCACTGCAACCTCGACGCCATCAGCCAGGTCGAGCGGTACGGTCGGCGCGCCCGCGGCGGGACGATCGGGATCCGGATCGACCCGGGGGTCGGCACCGGCTACAACGAGCACCTCGAGTACGCCGGCGACCGACCGACCAAGTTCGGGATCGGGATCGACCGTCTCGACGAAGCCGTGGCCGCGGCGGCCCGCCACGACCTGTCGATCGATACGGTCCATTTCCATGCCGGCTCGGGCTGGCTCGCCGACGGGCTGGCCGGGTTCGAGCGGGCCCTAGTCGTCGCGGTCGACGCGGTCGGACGCCTGCGCGCGGCGGGTCATCCGATCGCCGAGGTCAACGTCGGCGGCGGGCTCGGGGCGCCGGCGCGGCAGGAGGAGCAGGCGGTCGATCTGACGGCGTACGCGGGGGTCCTTGCCAGGCACCTCGGGCCGCTCGGCGTCACGATCGCCTGCGAGCCGGGCGACCTGCTGTCCAAGGACGCCGCGATCCTGCTCGGCGAGGTGGTGACCGTGGAGCGCCGCCGCGACGTCACCTTCGTGGGGCTCGATATCGGCTGGAACGTCAACTGTTCGTACTTCATCTATCGATTCGCGCAGGAGTTCGTCGTCTGCCGTGCGGCCGGCGCGCCTCGGACCGAGATCGTCACCGTCGCCGGGCATATCAACGAGGCCGGCGACGTCTTCGCCGAGGACTACGCGATGCCGCCGGTCGCCGAGGGTGACATCGTCGCGACCCTCAACGCCGGGGGCTATCTCCAGGCGATGAGTTCGACCCATTGCCTGCGGCCGATGGCGAACGCCGTCTTCCTCGACCGCTACGGCCGAGGACCGGATCGGGCGTCCGGCCGCGACCCGATATGCGGCTGAGGCATGCGAATCGGCTCGAACGAGCGTGGCCACCCCGGAGTTTCGTCGGAATCGTGGCACCGCCAAGCGTGTTCGACGCCGATTCTCATTACTGAGCTGCATACGCTTCGAGCGTTCGAGGGCGATGCGCGTGGGGGCAGGCGTGGCGCGTGACTGCCAGGGACGGCCGGCCAGACCCCAGCTCGTCGAGCGCTCGAGGTCGATCCGGATGAGCGGGCGCGTCTCGAGACGGTGCTCGTGGTACTGCGGGTACCTCGCGCGAAGGTCGGCGACGACGCGCGGATGATCGGCGGCGGGTTGTACGAGCGTCGCGCGGCCCTCGCACCGCAACCAGGCGAGCCTCGTCCAATCCTCATCCCAACGGTCGACGAGGAGGCTGACCCGTGGGTCGGCAGCGATGTCGCGGACGCGCGCCAAGGAAAGGGGGTCGTCGTCGCGCTTCGGCTTGTCGTCGATCGGCGTCCACAGGATCGGCCGCTCCGGGTCGACCACGAAGCAGATCGGGACGGGTCGCGGACGGCCATCGGGCGCGATCGTGACCAGGACCGCCCGTCGGGCGGTCGCGAGGAAGGCACGCTCCGCGGTGGACAGGACCGGGCTGGTCGTCGGGCATCGTGCCTATCATCGCCCGATGCCTCGGCGCCGTCTGCCCGTACACTCGGGCTGATGACGAGGCGGCGCTGGCTGGTGATCGGAGGATGCGTGCTCGCTGGGGTCATCGTGGTCGCGGTCGTGGCTGGCGGTATGCGTCGCAGCGGGTCGCCCGATCCGGGTGCCACGCCGTCGAGCGCGGTCGCGTCGACGACGAGCCGGACGCCGACTCCGACGGCCTCAATCGCCCCCTCGACCGTCGCCCTCGCCGACCAGCCGCCCGACGCCGCTCCGTTCCATCGCTCCGACCGCACCGCCGCGCGCCTCGGGCGACCCGAGGCTTGCCTATGCCGAGTTCCTCCTGCGAGTCAACGACGACCGAACCAAGGTCGAACGGTTGAACCGGGCGCTGTCGACCGCCGCGCAGGCCCAGGACCCCAAGGCCGTCACGACGGCCGCCGTCGACATCCTCGACTTCGTCGATGTCGAGCGAGACTGGCTTCGCGAGCACCCGCCGGCGGCCTGCTACGCGGCGGCGCATGCGTCGGCGAACGCGATGCTCGACGCCTACGGGGCCGCGGCCGACCGGTTCATCAAGTGGGCGGCCGCGGGCGGTGGCCTGGACGGTCTTGCCGCGCTCGGCGACGCGCTGGACGCCGCCGACGCGGCTGCCGACGCCCTGACCGCCTTCGGGAAGGCGCTGGACGCGACGACATGCGCGACATGAGCGGCGACCCGATCCCGCCAGTCCGGCACGTGACCAGCCGCCGGATCGTGGCCGTTCGCGGCGAGTCCCTCGAGGTCCGCGACGATCGCGTCGTCGGGGAGGCGCCGCTCGAGATCCGGGCGGCCGGTCCGCGACAGGAGCCGGTGGCCGTCGCGGTCACGATGCGGACCCCGGGGTTCGAGGCGGAACTGGCCATCGGGTTCCTGCGGACCGAGGGCCTGCTCGACGGGCAGGAGGTCCTGGGCACAGCCGGCGGCGACCCGGGCTCCCTCAGTCAGCCGGACGATACGATCGTGGTGCGGCTGTCAGCGCGCCGTTCGACGACTCGAAGGTGGCCGAGCGCCACTTCGTCGCGACCGCGTCGTGCGGGATCTGCGGCAAGGCCTCGATCGACGAGGTGGCCCTGCGCTGCGACCCGCTACCGCCGCGGACCCGTCGTCCCGCGCGCCGTCGTCCTCGCCCTGCCGGACCTGCTGCGCGCCGCCCAGCGCGCGTTCGACGAGACCGGCGGGCTCCACGCCGCAGGGCTGTTCAGCCCGAAGGGCGAGCTGATCGCCATCCGTGAGGACGTCGGCCGCCACAACGCGCTCGACAAGCTGGTCGGGTCGCAGGTGCTGGCGGGCGCGATGCCGCTCCACGAGCGGATCCTCATGGTGTCCGGTCGGGTCAGCTTCGAGATCGTCCAGAAGGCGGCCGTGGCCGGGATCCCGATCGTGTGCGCCGTCTCGGCGCCATCAGATCTCGCGATCGAGACCGCGGAGCGGCTCGGTGTCACCCTCGTCGGCTTCCTCCGCGGCGACGGCTTCAACGTTTATGCCCACGACGCCCGGATCGACCTGCGAGACCTGAGCGGGCTCGGCTGACGGTCAGGGTTTCGGCGGGCGGTTGTTGACGAACTCGAAGCCGAAGCGGCCCTTGATGCACAGGTGGCCGTCGGTCACCGACGAGTCGGACGGTGAGGTGACCTTCACGATCCGGTCGTCCTGGGCGTGGAGGCTGACCGCGCAACCGACCCCGCAGTACGGGCAGATCGTGTCGGTGACGGTCTGGGCCGACTCGTCCCAGGTGCCGGCCTCGCGCATGTCGTACTCGGACTTGAACATCAGGGCGCCGGTCGGGCAGACCCCGATGCAGTTGCCGCAGTAGACGCAGGCCGATTCCGGGAGCGGGACCGCCTGCTCGGTCGAGATGCGCGCATCGAACCCGCGCCCGGCGACGGCGATGGCGAACGTGTTCTGCGCCTCCTCCCCGCAGGCGTCGACGCACTTGTAGCAGAGGATGCACTTCGAGTAGTCGCGGACGTACAGCTCGTTGTCGACCTTGGTCGGCTGGGCGACCGTGGCGGCCGTCGCGTCACCGGCGGGCGCGTGATGATGGCCGGCCTCCTGCGCGTCGCGCTCGCCGGCGGCGGCTGCGAGCGGCCGGTGGTCCGTACCGGGTCGCATCCGCCCCGTAGCGCTCGGCGTATGCGGCCGATCGAGCCGTCCGGGGCGATCGGCCCGGCCAGCGACAGGTCGACCGTCGAGCCGAGGAACTCGAGGACCATCTTGCGCGACAACCGGACGCGCTCGGAATCCGTGCATCACGGCCATCCCAGGCTCGACCTTGCGTGAACAGGCCGGGTACGAGGACGCGCGAACCCACCACCTCCACCACGCAGACCCGGCAGACGTTGACCGGGGTCAGGTTCTCCGCGTAGCACAGCGTCGGCGTGTCGATCCCCTGCTCGCGGCAGGCGTCGAGGATGGTGGTCCCGGCTCGGCCACGTCCATGACCACGCCGTCGATCGGAGATCTCGACCCGCGACGGTGCCTCGAGCGGTGGCGCGGCAGGCGGCCTCGATGGTCGTGCCGGCGGCGACAGAAGGATGGCCGACACGATGTCGGGCACCTCCTCGGGTCGGGGCGTGGCGTGGTCGGTCACAGGGCCACCATACCCGGCTGCCGCAGGGCGGACTCGATCGCCGACGACGCGGTCTGCCCGAGTCCGCAGATCGATGCGTCGCGCATCGCCTGGCCGATCTCGCGCAACAGGACCAGTTCGTCCTCGCGGGCTCGCACCGTTGGATCCTGCGGCCAATCGAGCCAGCAGCTCTTCCTGGCGGACGCTGCCGACCCGACACGGGACGCACTGACCGCACGACTCGTCACGGAAGAACTGGGCGATCCGGCGCAGGGTGTCGACCAGGTCGACGGTCTCGTCGAAGACCATGATCACGCCCGACCCGAGCGTGGCCCCAGCGGCCCGGGTCCCCTCGAAGGTCAGCGGCATGTCGAGCGCGTTCGGACCGACGAAGACGCCCGGCCGCGCCACCGAGCAGGATCGTCCGGATCGCCCGGCCGCCGGGAACGCCGCCCGCGAGTTCGATGAGGTCGCCCAGCGTCGCCCCGAACGTCACCTCGTAGACACCCGGTCGTGCGACGTGGCCGGACAGGCAGAAGAGCTTCGGGCCGGTCGACCCTTCCGTCCCGATGGAGGCGAACGCGGCTCGCCGCCCTCGAGGACGATCAGCGGCACGTTCGCCAGCGTCTCGACGTTGTTGACGACGGTCGGCTTGCCGAACAGGCCGACCTCGACCGGGAACGGCGGCTTGTTGCGCGGCTCGCCGCGCTTGCCCTCGATCGACTCGAACAGCGCCGTCTCCTCGCCGCAGATGTAGGCGCCGGCGCCGCGCCGGAGTTCGATGTCGAAATCGAACCCTGAGCCGAGGATGTCGGCGCCGAGGAGCCCGGCCTCGCGCGCCCGCAGGATCGCGTTGGCGACCCTTGCCTCCGCCTCGGGGTACTCGCCGCGGATGTACAGGTAGCCGAGGCTGCAGCCGGTCGCGAACGCGGCGATCGTCATCGCCTCGACGATCGCGAACGGATCGCCTTCGAGGAGGACGCGGTCCTTGAAGGTGCCGGGCTCGCGATTCGTCGGCGTTGCAGACGAGGTAATGCGGCTGGGCCGGTCGAGACGCCACCGCGGCCCACTTGCGACCCGTCGGGAAGGCCGCGCCGCCACGGCCCATCAACTTGGACGGCGGTCACCTCGGCCGTGACGGCCTCGGCGCCGATCTCGAGCGCCCGCGCCAGCGCCGCATAGCCGCCGTTCGCCCGGATAGTCCTCCAGCGAGGTCGGGTCGACGACGCCTACGCGACGCAGCAGCCGGGCACGGTCCTCGGGTCGTTGTGGGAGGTCGGCCGGGGCAGGGGCCGGTGCCTCAGTGGGAGGTGCTTCAAGCGGGGCCGATGATGCCGACAGCATCGACCGACGAGAGGCGTGAAGACCGCAGGCGTCTCGCCGGCGACCGTGATCAACGCCGCGGGCGCGCGATCGCACAACCCGAGGCATGGGCTGCGCAGCCACGTCGCGCGGCCGTCCCGGATCGGCTCCCCGGCCGGCCCGAGGGCCCGCGTCAGGTCCGCGCACGACCGCTTCCGCGCCGGCCAGCCGGCAGGCGATGTCGTCGCAGACATGGGCGACGACCGGGGGCCGCGGCGACGTCGCATAGAGGGCATAGAACGTCGCGACGCCATAGGCCTCGGCGGGCGCGACGGCCAACCGCCGCGAGATGTAGTTGAGCGCCGGCTGGCTGATCCAGCCGATCCGCGACTGGACCGCGTGCAGGGCCGGCAACAGCTGGGAGCGGCGGGCGCGCGTCGCGTGGCCGCCGCGTGCGGCGTGCCCATCGGTCCGCGGATCCCGCATCCCGCCGACCCAGCCCGATTCGGGCGGTCCGAGCACGGCGTCGACCGCGGCCCGCTCAGCCGGGGAGGCGAGCGGCCCGATCACGTGGAGGTCCATCGCCCGTCAGTCTAGCCTTCGGGCGGTCAGGCCAGGACCATCCCCTCGATGCCCGACGGCTTGGGATCGGGCAGCCGCATCATCCGGAACGAGTTAGCCAGGCCGGCGATGGCCGCGACCAGCGGGACGAGGAGTGCCACCTGGAGTGCGATGCTCGCGCGCTTCGGTATTGATCCGGATGATCTCCGCCTGGATCTCCGGCGGTTCGTCGGTGAGCAGCGCCAGGAGGGCGGTGTTGGTCATCACCTCGGCGTCTTCGTCGAGGGCGGCGGCGACCAGTTGCTTGTCCTCCGGCGGGAGGACGGTACTGGCTTCCGACAGGTTGGTGAAGCTGATCGCCAGGGTCGCGAGCATGATCGCGCCCGCGAATGCCAGCCCGAACGACAGCCCGAACGACCCTCCGGCCGAGTTCACACCGGCGGCCTCGCTGACGCGTTCCTCCGAGATCGGCGAGAGCGTGTAGTTGTTGAGCTGCGAGACCAGCAGTCCGAGCCCGGACCCCGCGATGACGAGCGGGATCGCGAGGTACCAGCCGGCGTCTGCGCGGGGCACGACCGGGAGCAGGGCCAGCACGCCGACCGCGAGCAGGGCGAAGCCAAGGCGGATGATGCTGCTGCGGCCGCCGCTGGCCCGCCCGCCTGCCCGCCAGCAGGGCCACGACGAACATGCTCAGCGAGAGCGGGGCGATCGACAGGCCCGCCTGCAGGGCGTTGTACTCGAAGACCATCTGCAGGTAGATCGGCAGGACGATCATCATGCCGCCCAGGGCGATCTGCTGGAGCATCTGTCCCGTGATCCCGAACCGGAACAGCTTGGACTTGAACAGATCGGGATCGATCAGGGTGGCGCGGCCCTGGCGCTTGCGTCGAACCAGCCACCACGCCAGCCCGGCCAGCGCGACCGCCCCGATCACCAGCAGCGCGAGGACCGCCTCACTGCCCTCTTGCCACGCGAGGATCCCGAGCACGATGCCGCCCATACCGAGGACGGACAGCACACCGCCGACGCTGTCGACGGCCCTCGATCCCGTGTACGGCACCTCGCGAATCAGCCGGGAGCCCGACAGCACGACCGCGATGATGACGACTTCGCCGAGGAAGGCGACGCGCCAGGACAGGAACGTGGTGATGAAGCCGCCGATGAGCGGGCCGATCGCGGCGGCGATCGCCGCGGAGGCGCCGACCAGGGCGTAGACGCGCTTCTGGGCCGCACCCTCGAAGTTGCCGTGGATGAGCGACTGCATCGCGGGCAGCAGGAGCGACGCCCCGAGTCCGCCGACGATGGCCCAGAAGATGATGATCGGGACGAGGCTCTGGGTGAACGTCATCGCCAGCGCGCCGACGGCATAGGCGAGCAGCCCCAGGATGTACGCGCGCTTGCGCCCGATGAGGTCGCCGACCTTGCTCCCGATGAGGATGAACGCGGCCGAGACCAACGCTTCGAGGGCGATCGCCGATTGGACCGCGCTGACGGTGGTGCCGAGATCCGCGACGACCGCCGAGATCGACACGTTCATCAGGGACGTGTCGACGACCAGCACGAACATCGCCATGGCGAGGAGGATCGCCAGTCTCGGCGTCCCCTCCGTTGGCGTGGTGTCGCTCGACGGGGGTGACTCGGTCGCGGTCAATTCCGGAGCTCGTCCGCCATGTCTGCCAGGGCCCCGGCGGACCCGATCTCCTCCATCCCCTGGCCGGCTTCGGCGAACCCGGCCGCGGCGACTTCGACGGCGGCCCGGCGCACGGCCTCGCCGACCTGCATCTCCTCGAGGCCCTCGTAGGTCAGGGCCGCACCCTTCCTCGGCGAGTTCCTCGCTACGCTCGGCGATGCCCTCCGGCGACGACGAGTCGCGCCACGCCTTCGGCGGCTTCCTCGGCGCCCAGGAGTCTCGACGCGCTCGCCCGGTCTCGGCCAGGGCCCGGGCGATGGCTCGCGTCCCGCCGGCCCGGACGATCGAGTCGACCGAGACCTCGAGCAGCTGATCGCCGCGATCGGCGAGGAAGGCCGACAGGACCGGCATCCCGATCCGACGGACGACCACGGCGACCGCGTTCAACTCGCCGCTGACGCGGGCGATCTGGAGGCCGCGATCGAGGTCGTCCGCACTGATGGCGCCGACGACCGCGCCGAGGATCGCGATGTCCTCCGAGGTCGCGAGCAGTTGGGCGCCCTGTTCGACGTCGTTGATCCCGGCCACCGCGACCGCCTCGCTCAGGGCGGCGACCTTTCCGGCGACCACCAGTTCGTCGGTGCCGCGGGTCAGGTCGCTGGCGCCCTCGATGACGGCGGCACGGCCGGCGGCGGCGGCATCCGCCGCCGCGGCGACGACCTCGAGACCTTCGACCACGCGCTCCGCGCCGTCGACGGCCTCGGCCCGCGCCGCCCGCGCGGCGAGGTCGGCGGTCTCATTGGCTGGCCGACTTCGACCGTGACTTCGCGGCGGGCTTGGTGGTCGGCTTCGAGGCGGCCTTCGAGCTCGGCTTGGCGGCCTTCGCCGTTGCCTTGGCGGCGGTCTTGGTCGGCGCCTTCGTGCCGAAGCGCTCGCCTTGGTCGTGGTCTTGGCGGCCGACCGTGCCGAAGTCTTGGCGGTGCCGCTGGTTGCCGGTGTCTTGGCCGGGCGCTTGCCGCTGGCCCCCGTCTTTGCTGGCATGTCCTACCCTCCGTGGTCGTACCCGACCGTCAGCCGCATCGCGTGGAATTGGAAGGCTAGCACGTGGCCGCCACGCTAGAACCGCGCGATGGCCCGGCCGATCTCGCGTCGGTAGCTGGCGCCGCTGACGCGACGCCAGGTCGGTCCGATGTCGCGCTGGAGCCTGGCCGTCCGTCCGTCGAGGTTGCGCTCGAAGCGGGCCACAGCCGTGCGCTCCTGGCGCCCGATGCCGATGACACCCTTGCCGGCGTCGCGGGCCAGCATCGCGGCGCCATGGAGGTCGTGGATGTCGCCGAGAAGGTCCTGAAGGGCGACCACCCGACGGAGCAGGCTGGTCGACTCCGGCTCCAGCGGCTCACGCACGAACTCGAGCGTGTAGCGCAGCCACTTCGACGGAGATCCGGAGTCGGTGCAGGGTCGTCACGTCGGCCGTCTCGAGATCGCCGTCGAAGGCCCAGACATCCTGGTAGGCGCTCCACAAGCGTGGCCGGCATCCGGGTCCGCAGGGTCGCCGGCGCGTTCGGGGCGATCGGGCGCGCGTCGAGGCCTTCGGTCGCCGCGAGCTCCGTGTAGCCGGTCACGAACCGCTCGAACATCGAGGACCGAAGGAGATCGATGAGCGCGCCATGACGGACGTCACGCTCGGCCCGCCACGCCGCGCGCATCGGCTCGAGCGCGGCGGCCTGCCGGGCAGGTCGATGCTGGGCGTAGGCGCCGAGGATCTCGAGCATGACATCGAGGTCGCGAACCGCCCCGAGGCGGGCACCGATGAGCCGAAGGTCGCGGCGATAGGCGCGTCGAGCCCCGATCTCGAACCCGTCCCCGAACACTCGCCATGCCGCTCGGATGCGGCGACTCGCGACGCGCATCGCGTGGACCTCTTCGGGATCCTCGCCGCTGATCACCCCGGGGACGTGGGTGAGCATCCGCGCCAGGTGGAAGCGGATCACCTTGCGCCCGGCCTCGGCCCAGCGATCCTCGACAAGCAGGTCGGCGGTCCGTCCGATGGTCAGGCGTTCGAGCGCCGATCTCCGCCGACCGTTCGGGAGGCGTCGATGCGAGGACCGACGCCGCGTCGAGCGGCGCGGCGAGTCCGGCCAGGCGCCCGGTCGTCGAGCTCGTGGTAGATCCGGATGGCCGTCATCGTCGTCGCGCGATCCCTCACCCTTGTCGTGCGACCCCGAGGATACACGTCCGCCGGGCAGGTCTCCCTGCTAGTGTTCGGTCCCGCTCGTGTGGCGGATGGGGGAGGAGGCCACCGTGACGACAAGCGACGCAACGACGATGACGATGACGAACCCGCGCTCGAGTCGACGTCGACGCGTGCTGTCCGGCGTGGCCCTGGTCCTGGCCTGCCTGACCATCCTGCTCACGACGGTGGCCGTCTGGGTGCACCAGGTCGCGTTCAACACCGACCGCTTCACGGCGCTGACCGCGAATGTCCTGGCACAGCCGGAACTGATCGATCCGATCAGCGCGCGCGTCAGCAATCAGGTCGTCGTCGCCCTCGACGTCGAATCCCGGATCGCGGCGCGCCTGCCCGACATCGCGAAGCCGCTCGCCCCGACCCTGACCGCCGCGGTGCGCGACGCCATCGACCGCCGGCTGCAGACCGCCCTGGCCAACCCGGACGTGCAGCAGGCCCTGGTCAAGACGGTCTCATTCGCACACGCCAGGATCATGAACCTGCTGCGGGACAAGTCCGATGCGGTGACCGTGGTGGACGGCTACGTCGTCGTCGAAGTCTTCCCGATCATCGGCACCGCGCTCGAGGAACTGCAACGGATCGGGCTGATCCCGCCCGACGTGCAGCTCCCGGACCTCTCGCAGCCGGAAGCGCCCGGGCCCCTTCGTCAGCGACTCAGCGCCGCCCTCAACGTCACCCTTCCCGAGGACTTCGGCACCATCCAGCTCATGCCGGCGGACAAGCTGCTGACCGCGAGGACGGCCGTCCGCGTCTTCGACTTCCTGGTCATCGCGCTCATCATCCTGAGCGTGGCCCTCGTCGCGCTGGCGCTCTGGCTCGCCCGCGACCGGCGACACATGCTCATCTACCTCGCGATCGGGGTCGTCATCTCGTTCCTGCTCAGCCGGCTGGTGATCGGCTCGGATCGAGGACGCCGTGGTCGCCGGGATCAAGTCGACCGATCTGTCGACCGGGCTTCGGTCGATGATCGACGCCACGATCGAGGACCTCCGCTCGTTGACCTCGCTCATCCTCATCGCGACCGCGATCGTGGCGGTCGTGGCCTACCTCTGGGGTCGGCCGAAGTGGGCGGTGGACGTGGCCTCGAACATCACCCGCGCCGACGACCATCCCGCCGACCCGGAGACGTAGGCGTTGGCGGACGACGCCGCGGCCGTCGACACCTGAGGCAGCCCGGAGGCAGGGCGGCATCGCGGAGACGGCCCGCGAGATCTGGCGCGACGAGCGCGTCGAAGTCGTCGCCGCCGTGCTGCTCTCGCTGGCCACGGTGCTTTCCGCGTGGGGGGCCTATCAGGCGACGCGCTGGAGCGGCGTGCAGGCCAACAGCTATGCCGAGGCAGCCGCGCTCCGGGCGTCGGCCAACTCACAGGGCACGATCGCCTCGCGCCAGATCCAGATCGACGTGGCGACGTTCATCGCCTGGTCCGACGCCACGCAGGATGGGGACGTTCGGCTGGCGGACTACCTCCGGGCGCGGTTCCGGACGGAGTTCATCGCGCCGTTCGATCAATGGCTGGCCAGTCGTCCGCCCGACAGCAGCGGGCTGCCACCCGGGACGCCATTCGAACAGCCCTCGTACAAGCTCGCGGCGCAGGAGCTCGCCGACAAGGGCGTCAAGGACGCCGACCAGGCGCTCCTCGACGCGCAGAACGCGAATCAGATCAGCGACAACTTCGTCCTGACCGCGGTCCTGTTCGCGTCGGTCCTGTTCTTCGCCGGGATCGCCGCCAAGTTCCGCCCGCAGTGGATCCGCTGGGGGATGCTGGGCGTGGCGGTCGTCGTCTTCTGCCTGGGCGTGATCGTCGTGATCTCGCTGCCCCCGAACGTCGGGATCTAGCTCACACGCCGTCGTAGTTGGTGTAGGTCGACGCCTGGTTGCGGTTGCCGTACGCGCTGCTGCCGTACGACGCGATATCGGCGAACAGACCGAGCCCCAGCCACAGCCAATCGAGACCGTCGATGCCGCCCGGGAAGACGAGGACGTACATGATCGTCGTCCACGGCAGGAACAGGAACCCGATGATCGGGACGAACCCGGACTGGAAGGTCGCCGCCCATCGTGTCGGCTCCATCAACCACCAGAAGAAGATGACCGCCCGCGGTCCGAGGAGCACGAAGATCGCGAATAGCAGGCACATGGTGACGACCCTCCCAGCGTGGTCGCCGACGGTCAGTCGCCCGCGGGACCGCCGCCACTGTACTCGCTCAGACCCGAGCCGTGGTCCCGTCCAGTCGCGCGATGAGGTCGGCGCCGTCGCGCTTGACCCCGAACAGGGTCGCCGATCCCTGGTCGACCAGCCACGGTAACCCCAGGAACGCGAGGCCGGGCACGTCGGTGACCCCGCGGTCGTGGCGCGGGAACCCCTGCTCGTCGAAGATCGGCAGGTCGATCCAGCCGTAGTCGAGTCGGTAGCCGCTCGTCCAGATGACGGTCGAGACCCCTTCGGCGGCGAGGTCGAGGTCGGGACGCATGGCCGGCTCGAAGGCGAAGGGCCGGCGGTCGTCAGGCGGCGCGCCGATGCCGGCGCGCTCGATGAACGTGTCGATCCGCGGCCGCAGTTGCTGGTCGAAGAAGGCGTCCGCGAACTGCAGGTTGGCGGCGAGGTCCGGGGCGACCCGCACGCGCTCTCCGTCGGCGTCCTCAAAACGGCCGACCAGGGTCATCCCATTCGCCGCGAACTGACGGAGGTCCGTGTCGTGACCGCCGTCGTGCCCGGACAGATGCGGATTGCAGGCCAGCCGCATCCGCGGGTCCGGCAGCTTGTCGACCGTGGGCAAGGGCGTCTCGAAGGTGCTGCCCCGGTCGCGGAGCTCCCAGAGCCAGTGGAAGAAGTCGCTCCCTCGGTAGCGACGCGGCGCGCGGCCGCAGTGCCCGACCGACAGGAAGACACGGCGTCCCGCCGCGTGGAGTTCCTCGGCGATCTGGACCCCGGTCTGGCCGGAACCGACGATCAGGACCGCACCGGGCGGGAGGGTCGCCTCGTTGCGGTACGCATGCGAGTGCAGTTGCGTGACCCGTGCCGTGATCCTCGCGCCCGCCGGCGGGATCCTCGGGACCTGGAATCCGCCGGTCGCGACCACGACCTGGTCGGCGTCGATCATCCCGCGGTCGGTCGCGAGGCGGAAGCCGTGGGTCGCGTCCGGCCGGCGCTCGAGGCGCTCCACGTTCGTTTCCCGCTCGACGGGGGCGTCGATCACCTCGGCGTACCGGGCGACCCGCGCGGCGATCTCGGCCCGCGGCATGAACCCGTCGGGATCGTCGCCGTCGTACGGGAATCCCTCGAACGACGCGCACCAGTTCGGTGTCACGAGCCGGAACGCGTCCCAGCGATCCTGCCACCCGCCACCGAGGGTCGCACGACGATCCAGGACGACGTGGTCGCGCCCCGCCTGGCGAAGGTAGGCACTCATCGTCAGACCGGCCTGGCCGCCGCCGACCACCACCGTGTGGGTCCGGGCTGGGAGGGCGGCCACGATCAGGCGACCGGGACCGGCTCGAGCTTCTCGATCCGGATGGCGGTGGCCTTGAACTCGGCCGTGCCTGACTTCGGGTCCGTGGCATCGATCGTCAAGAGGTTGACCGCGACGTCGTCCTGGAAGTGCATGGTCATGAAGGTCAGGCCGGGTCGCAGCGACTCGTCGATCCGGACCGGCGCTTCGACTTGGCCGCGGCGCGACACGATGCGCACCGTCTCACCGTCCCGCAGCCCGTAGGCGGCCGCGTCCTCAGGGCTGATGTCGAGGCTTTCGCCGCGACGGAGCGGGGAGGTATAGCCGGCGGTCTGGACGCCGGTGTTGTACGAGTCGAGGCGGCGCCCGGTCGTCAGCCGGATCGGGTAGTCGTCGTCGAGCTTGTCGACCGGCGGGTCGTGATCGACCGGCACGAACGGCACGCGATTGCCAGGGACCGGGTCCTCCCACAGGCGCGAGTGGAGGAACAGCTCGCCCGGGTGTGTCTCGTCGTAGCACGGCCATTGGAGCCCGCCCAGATCCTCGAGGCGCTTGTAGCTCATCCCGGCGTGGACCGGGGAGAGGCGGCGGACCTCGTTCCAGACCGTCTCGGGGTCGGGGTCGCCCCAGCCCGCGCCCATCCGGTCGGCGAGCTCGAAGATGATCGCTAGGTCGTCGCGGGCGCCCTCGGGTGGTTCGACCGCCTTGCGGACGCGCTGGACGCGTCGCTCGGAGTTGGTGACGGTCCCCTCCGACTCCGCCCAGGCCGCGGTGGCCGGGAAGACGACATCGGCCAGCTCGGCGGTCTTGGTCAGGAACAGGTCCTGGACGACGAGGAAGTCGAGGCTCTCGAGCAGGTGGATCGCGCGCTTCTGGTCGGCCTCGGACTGGACCGGGTTCTCGCCGATGCAGTACACCGCGGTCAGGTCGCCGCGCTCGATGGCGTCGAACATCCCCGACAGGTGCCAGCCGCGCCTGGGCGGCACCGGCACGCCCCACTCGGCGTCGAACTTCGCCCGGAGCGCGTCGTTCTCCACGTGCTGGAAGCCCGGCAGCCGGTCGGGGAGGGCGCCCATGTCCCCGCCGCCCTGGACGTTGTTCTGGCCACGCAACGGGTTGACGCCACTCCCGTAGCGGCCGACATGACCGGTCAGCAGGACGAGCGAGATGAGGGCCAGCACGTTGTCGACCGCGTTGTGGTGCTCGGTGATGCCGAGGGTCCAGCAGATCATCGCGCGGGGGGCCTTGGCGAAGGCGTGGGCGAGTTCGCGGATGGCCTCGGCCGGGACGCCGGTCTCGCGCTCCGCGTAGTCGAGGGTGTATGACTCGACCTTCGCCTTGTAGGCGTCGAAGTCGACGGTGGCGCGCTCGATGAACTCGCGGTTCTCCAGCCCGGCGGCGATGATCTCGCGGGCCATCGCGTTGGCCAGGGCGATGTCGCTGCCCACGTCGAGGCCGAGCCAGCCGTCCGCCCACTCGGCGCTGCTTGTCCGGCGCGGGTCGACCGCATAGAGGCGCGCGCCAGCCCGGACGCCCTTGAGCACGTGGTGGAAGAAGATCGGATGCGTCTCGCGGGCATTGCTGCCCCACAGGACGATCAGGTCCGTCTCCTCGACCTCCTGGTATGAACTTGTGCCGCCACCGGCACCGAACACGGTCGCCAGACCGGCGACGCTAGGGGCGTGTCACGTCCGGTTGCAGCTGTCGATGTTGTTGCTGCCCAGGACCGTCCGGCTGAACTTCTGCGCCGCGAAGTTGACCTCGTTGGTCGCCTTGCTGCAGCTGAAGGTGCCGAATGTCGTCGGGCCATGCGCCGCCTTGGCGGCCAGGAACCCTTCGACGGTCCGATCGAGCGCCTCGTCCCAGGTCGCGGGTCGAAGCTCGCCGCCCTTCGTGTCGCGGACGAGGGGCTGGGTCAGTCGCACGTAGGGTTTCGCCACGGTGTGGCCTCCTGCGAGTTGCCGACCCGGCGAGTGTACCGCTAGCCGGTGGCGCGATCGCGCCGGCGAGTTACTCGCCCACGGTCGACGTCGCTGCGTTTCCCTTGGGCTCGGAACCGCGTGGCAGACTGACCGTATGACCGTGCGGACCGGCGATGAAGTCAGCTTCTCAGATCAAAGGCCGACTCAACGGTCTGGCTGTTCCGCAGATGAACAGGCGGCAGAGGGTCTCTTCCTCGCCTCGCTCGAGGCGGTCGAGGAATGGTCGGTGCAAGACGACGATCACGTCAGGTTGGTCGGAACGAACGAGATCAGCCTCGTGCGGGCTCCGTAGTCGTTCGGTCGATCAGCATCAAGTGGCCGGGAACATGACGTCGAAGCCCTCTCGATCCGCGGCGCTCGAGAGCCGCGCATCGAGCGTCACGAACGCCAATGAGGTCGGATCGCCGTCGGCGGCCGTGATTGCCGCCGCCAGCTGGAATGCGTCCCCGGTTCGGAGCGTGTGAACGCGCAGGAGTCGGACCGCGACCTGGCGCGTCCGGCTCGTCGGCTGGATCTCGTGCCACCCGAGCGAGATCTGGTCGAGGCGGTCGACGGCGCCGCCGAACGCCGATTCGTCCAGCGTCCCATCTCGCTCCAGGCGCGTCAGCGCGGAGACACATTCCACTTCGGTCGCCCACCACACGACGACGTCGGGATCTTGGATGTACGCATCGCGTGTGCGCGCGCTGGTGGGCTCCGTCACGAGCAACGGAACGATCGCCGAGCTATCCCAGAACCTCATCGACCCTCACGACGTTCAGCGATGAGCGCGTCGACCGCACTGGCGCCATCGGGAAGCCGTGGACCCGTCTGCCGCACGAGGTCGATCGGTGGAGCGGCTTGGCCGATGCGCAGCGATCCTGCGCGCTCGAGCCGGAGGAGTCGGCCGTCCGTCTCGCCCATAGCCGTGACGGGCTCCAGACGGGCGACGGGGCGCCCTCGGTCCGTGATCAGGATGCTCTCTCCGGCGCGGACCCGGTCGAGGAGCGAACTGAGCCCATTCTTGGCCTCGGTGATCGTCGCGCTCTTCATCTGACTATTCTAGCCAGTTCTTCATGGGCTGACTAGCCCCGATCTGTGCGGGCCGCTACCCGTCGCGCCTGTCGGGTGGCGCGAAGAAGACCCGGAAGAGCACGACGAAGCTGACGATAAGGGTGATCGCGAACGCGATCATCGCCGCGTAGGCAACGCCCTGGAACTGCACCAGGTCCGGCTGGAGCATGACCGCCATCACGATCGCGGTCCCGATCAGCTGGCCGACCACGATGATCCCGACCGTCGCCTGGCGACCGATGTCGCTGACGCTCGAGATCGACTTCTCGAGTCCCTTCGTGTCGACCTCGACGACGAACTTGCCCTTGTTGAACTGGTCGAGCCAGCTGAGCGCGGCACCCTCCATAGACGGCACCTTTCGGGCCAGCTCCTTGCCGATCCGCACGACCGTGCCCTGGAACTGCTTCTGGAGGTTCTCCGGGGTAAACGAGTCGAGCAGGGCGGCGCGCGCCTCGGACACCGCGGCCTCGCCAAGGTCGATGTCAAACGACAGGGCGCGCGCGGTCTCCTCGGCCTGGATGACCGCCTTCATGGCCAGGGTCAGCTGGCTGTCGAGGCGCAGCCCGTTGTCGAACACGGCGCTCAGGAAGGCGCCGAGGGCGTCGCCCAGCGAGCTCGCCTTGCCGTAGACGAGGTACTGGCGGGCGAGCCGGTCGATGTCGTCGCGGAAGCCCGCTTCGTCGAACTCGTGGGTCGGCTTGCCGAGGGCCATGAGTCCATCGCCGATCCCCTGGATGTCGGTCTCCTTGATCGAGTAGATCAGGCCGAGGAGATCGACCCGCTGCTGCGCGTTCAGCTGCCCGACCAGCCCGAGGTCGAGGAAGATGATCTGCTTCGACTTCGGGTCGGCCAGGATGTTGCCGGGATGCGGGTCACCGTGGAAGAACCCGTCGACCAGGACCTGCTTGATCATCGCGCGGATGAACGTCGTCCCGAGCAGGGTCGTGTCGAAGCCGGCAGCGCGGAGCTCGTCAGCCTTCGAGATCTTGATGCCGTGGACGAACTCCATGGTGATGACCCGCTGACCGGACAGCTCGTCGTAGACGGTCGGGACGTGGATCTCCGGAAAGCGCGCCATGCCGTCCGCGAGCCTGCGCGCGTGGTACGCCTCGTTCCGGTAGTCGAGCTCTTTGAGGACACCCCGGGCGAACTCGGCCACGATCGCCTTGAAGCCGATCTTCCGGGCCACGGCCAGGCGTCTCTCGGCCACGCCGGCCAGTTCCTGGATGACGCCAAGATCGGCCTGGGTCTTGGCCACGATCCGTGGCCGCTGGACCTTGACCGCCACGAGCGTCCCGTCATGCAGGCGCGCCTCGTGCACCTGGGCGGTCGAGGCCGCCGCGAACGGCGCCGGATCGAAGGTCTTGTACAGCTCCTCGGGTGGAGCCCCCAATTCCTTGGTGATGATCGCCACGACGTCGTCGTAGGCGAACGGCGCCGCCTCGCTCTGGAGCTTGGACAGCTCGGTGATCCATTCGGGCGGCAGGACGTCGCTCCGGCTGGCCATCATCTGGCCGATCTTCACGTAGGTCGGGCCGAGTCGCTGGAGCATCTCCCGGATCCGCTCTGGCCCTCCCGCGTCGTCGAGTGCGTCCTTGTTGCCGATGATCGACCCGATCGAACCAGCGTCGGATCCGGCCGACCGGCGTGTCGGCCAGGGCGATGTCCAGGCTCGTCGTGTAGATCGCGTTATAGACCTGCTGGAGGCGCAGGTTCTCGAGGATCGCTGTTGCGTCGTGGGGTGGGCAGCGACTCGAGGAACGACCACACCCCGCGACTGGCCTCCGGGCTCAGGTCCGGTCGGTTGATGCCGAGCAGGGCGTCCACGAGTGTCGACAGGGCCGTGTACAGCGCGGCCCCGACGATGATCCACAGGAAGGTCGGGTCGGCCACGATGCCGATCTTGATCGGGGCGATGACTGACGTCAGCCAGATCGCGATCGCGTTGATGATGACGACGAAGAAGCCCATCGTCGAGAACAGCAGTCGCCCGGTCAGGGCGACGAGGACCGGTCGCGCGAACCGGTTGACCAGGACGAGGACGGCCGCCCACGACAGGAAGCCGATCAACCCGGCGTCGCGGAGCTGGATGATCGGGACCGACGTCGTGCCGAACGGGAACGGCTGGCCGACCGAGATGACGCCCAGCAACAGCACGATGACGGCCAGAAGGACCGCGTCGATCACGACCTCGACGGCGAAACGGCGCATGGTGGCCCTCCTCTGCGGTGCGGCCGTGGGATGAGATCAGCTGACGGTTCGTATTGTCCCGCACAACGTGCTGCGGTGAGGCGTCAGACGAGCGCGACCCCCGGCTCACCGGCGTCGACGCGACCGATCCGCCAGTGGTCGACCCCTCCGGCCTCGAGCGCGGCCTCGACGGCGTCGATCAGGTCGAGCGGGACGGCAGCCAGCAGGCCACCCGAGGTCTGCGGATCGTGGGCAAGCACGACGAGATCCGGCGTCACGTCCGGCCCAAGCTCGAGTGCGTCGGCCACGAACCGCCGGTTGTGCGCCGCACCGCCGGTCTCGACGCCGGCGGCAGCGATCTCGAGGGCACCGGGAAGGGTCGGCAACGTCGCGGCCTCGAAGACGAAGCGCGTCCCCGAGGCCCTGGCCATCTCGAGGCCGTGCCCGAGCAGGCCGAACCCGGTCACGTCGGTCGCGGCCCGGACCCCCGCCCCGACCAGTGCCTCCGATGCGGCGCGGTTGAGACGGCGCATGCCGTCGATCGCGGTCTGCAGGTCGGTCGCGCTCGTCCTGCCCTGGCGCGAGCCCGAGACAAGGACCCCGGTCCCGAGCCGCTTCGTCAGGATGAGCTGGTCACCCGGCCGGGCGCCGCCCTTGCGCAGCAGCTTGTCGGGATGGGCGGCGCCGATGACCGCCAGCCCGTACTTGGGTTCCGCGTCGCGGATCGTGTGGCCGCCGGCGAGGGTGCCGCCGGCCTCGCGGACCTTGGACGAGGCCCCCGCGAAGATCTCGGTCAGGACGTCGCGTGGGAGGTCCTCGGGGAAGGCCGCGATCGACAGGGCGAACAGCACCCGCCCGCCCATCGCGAAGACATCGGAGAGGGCGTTGGCCGCCGCGACCTCCCCGAACGTTCGTGGGTCGTCGACCAGTGGCGGGAAGAAGTCGAGCGTCCCGATGATCGCCAGGTCGTCGCTGATCCGGTAGGCGGCGGCGTCGTCTGGCGGGTTCAAGCCGGCGATCAATGGTCCGGGCGCGGCGGCTGCAGACTCCGCCCCGAGACCGGCCAGCGCGTCGGCCAGCAGGTCCGCGCCGAGTTTCGCGGCACAGCCGCCGCAGTCCGTCAACTCGGTCAGGCGGAACGGGAGGGCGTCGGTCGTGGTCATGCGCCCGATGATACGGCTACCATCGCCGCGGGAGCGGTCGGGTCCCGGTGGGTCCCCTGGTCTTCAAAACCAGTGGCGCGGCGCTCGGCGCGGCGCGGTGGGTTCGACTCCCACGCGTTCCCGCCACGGAGGACTGCATGTCGTCGGATCGCCCGCGTCCCCCTAGCGTCGAGCGGCTCCTCGCCGCGGTTCGCGCCCGCGCGGCCGTCGGCTACGAGCGACCGGCGTTGACGGACGCGGCCAGGGACACGATCAACGATGAGCGGGTGCGACTCGGTGGCGGGGAGGCCGCGCGGACGCTCGAGGAGATGGCCGACGCGGTCGTCGGCCGGCTTGACGGCTACATGGGCCGCGATGCCGTAACGGCGATCAATGCGACCGGGGTGATCGTCCATACGAATCTCGGTCGTGCACCGTGGCCCATCGTCGCGATCGAGGCCGCGGCCGACGCGGACTCATACATGCTGCTCGAGATCGACCGCGAGACAGGGCGCCGCGGCGCCCGGTTCCGCCGGGCCGAGGAGCACCTGATCGCCCTGACCGGCGCCGAGGATGCCCTCGTCACCAACAACAACGCGGCGGCCCTGGCGTTGGCCGTCGGCCTCGCCGGTCGCGGTGGTGTCGTCGTGTCGCGCGGCGAGCTGGTCGAGATCGGCGGAGGTGTCCGGATCCCCGACATCGTCCGCCGTGCCGGGGCGAAGCTGATCGAGGTCGGGACGACGAACCGGACGACCGCCGCCGACTACGAGGAGCCACTTGCGGCCGGTCGTGCCAAGGCGGTCCTGCGGGTGCATCCGTCGAACTTCACGATGGCCGGGTTCATCGCGGTGCCGGACCCGGAGGAGGTCGCGACGATCGCCCACCTGTACGGCGCCATCGTCATCGACGACCTCGGATCCGGGGCGTTGCTGCCGACCGAGCGCTTCGGGCTGGCCCACGAGCCGATGCCGGACGAGCGGCTGGCGGCAGGTTCCGATGTCGTCACGTTCAGCGGCGACAAGTTGGTGGGAGGCCCGCAGGCCGGCCTCGTCGTCGGTCGGAGCGACCTGATCGCGCGGATGCGGCGCGACCCGCTCGCGCGGGCCATGCGACCCGACAAGGGGACCCTGCTCGCCGTAGCCGCCACGCTCGGCGCTCTACCGAGCCGGCCGCGCCGTCGATGACGTTCCCGTGTGGGCCATGATCGCGATCCCGGCCGAGGACCTGCGGGTGCGTGCGCAGCGAGTCGCCGACTCGATCGGCGAGGCTGCCACGGTCGTGCCGCTCGAATCGACGATCGGTGGCGGGAGCCTTCCTGGCCAGACGATCCCGTCGTTCGGGGTCGCCGTCACGAGTCGCTCGGCCGACCGGTTGCTGGCCGACATCCGCCGGGGTGGGCGTCGGCCGCTGATCGGGCGGATCGAGGACGGCCGAGTCGTGCTGGACCTCCGGACGGTCGACCCCGACCGCGACCACGAGCTTGCCTCCAAGGTCGGGGCCGTGCTCGCCGCGACGCCATGACCGTCGTCATCGGCACGGCCGGTCACATCGACCACGGCAAGACAACGCTCCTGCGGGCATTGACCGGGATCGACGCCGACCGGCTTCCCGAGGAGCGCCGGCGGGGGATGACGATCGATGTCGGCTACGCGCACCTGACGCTCCCCGACGGGACCGCGCTCGACTTCGTCGATGTCCCAGGGCACGACCGGCTGGTCGGCAACATGCTCGTCGGAGCCGGCGAGATCGATGCCGCGATGCTCGTCGTCGCCGCCGACGACGGACCACGTGCCCAGACCGTCGAGCACCTGGCCCTGCTCGATGCGCTCGGCGTGCGGCACGGCGTCGCCGTCGTCACCAAGGTCGACCTGGCCGGTGACGAGCGGACGGACGAGGTCGTCGGACTGGTCGGGCGGCTGCTCGGCGGCACTTCGTTGGCCGGCGTGCCGATCGTCGCCGTGTCGTCGGTCGAGGGAGCCGGGATCGATGGCCTCCGGGAGGCGCTCACGGCCCTGCGTGATCGCATCGCGGACGAACGGCTCCGTGCCGGCCGCCGGTCGTCGCCTTGCGATCGATCGCGTCTTCGCGGTCAAAGGTCGCGGGATCGTCGTCACCGGGACGCTTCGCGGGGGACCGCTCCGTCGAGGCGCGACCCTCCGGCTGGTACCCGGCGATCGTGCGATCCGGGTCCGCGAGGTCCAGGTGCACGGCGAGACGGTGGAGTCCGCCGAACCCGGACGGACCGCCCTGAACCTCGCCGGCATCGGGATGGACGAGCTGCGCCGTGGGCTCGTCCTGACCGACGATCCCTCGGTCGTCGCGAGCGACCGGGTGCTGGTCCGCCTCGGCCGCGCCCTCCCGGATCGGACGCGGGCGCGGATCCATCTCGGCACGTCGGCCACCGACGCGAGCGTCGGCCGGAGTGGGCGTGATGCCCTCGATCTCCCCGATGGCTCGTTCGCTGCCATCGTCCGGCTGGCGGAGCCGGTCGCGGTCACTCCGGGGGATCGGGCGGTCCTGCGAAGAACTTCCGGGGCGGACTCGGTCGCCGGGGTCGTCGTCCTCGACGCCGCCCCGCCGCGCGGGATCTCGAGGCGACGCCAGACGGCTGAACGAGTGGGCCGCCTGGCGGCGGCCGTAGAGGCGGCCGCCCCCTCGGCGCCCGCCCGGCTCGAGCTCCATGGCGCCTCGTGGGCGAGCGATGGAACCGTAGCCCTCGCCCCTGACGTGTCGATCGCGACGGAAGCCAGCGTCGTGGCGGCGGTCGCGTCGGGCAGCACGCTCGTCCGTGCCCGTGCCGAGGCGACACGATCGTTGCGGCGCCAGGTCACGATCGGACGGTCCGCGGCCGGCGCGGCCGGAACGGGGATCGTCGATCGCCTGATCGCCGACGGGCGGCTCGTTCGCGTCGGTGCCGAGGTCGCGCTGCCCGGGTCGGACACGCTCCAGGCGCCGGACCGGGACCTCGCGCTCGTTGCCTCGATGGATCGCCTCGAGCAAGCGCTGGCGGTCTCCGCGCCGCCGGGTCTGGCCGAAGCGGCCCGGGTTGCGGGCTGCCCGCCGGACGGTGTCCGCCTGCTCGAGCGAGATGGCCGGATCGTCGTCCTCGAGCCTGATCTCGCGTACGCGGCGTCGACCTACGACACGCTGTCGTCGAGAGCGCTGGACCTGGCCGCGGCCGCCCCACTGACCCCGGCGGCCCTGCGGGACGACACCGGCACCAGCCGCAGATACGTGATGGCCATCCTTGCCGACCTGGATCGGCGCGGGGTCCTGCGCCGGACGGCCGCCGGGCATGTCCCGGGTCCACGGGCGTCAGCGTGACCGCCACGAAGGTCAGCGCCGTCGTATTGGCCGGTGGGCGGTCCGTCCGGTTCGGGCGGGACAAGCTCGCCGAGCCGATCGACGGCCGACCCCTGCTCCATCACGCGATCGATGGCGTCCGGCCGATCGCCGCAGAGATCATCGTCGTCGCCGCGCGTGGGGCGCAGCCGAGGGTGCCGGACGGCGTGACGGTCGTCCACGACTCGATCGCGTTCGACGGACCGCTCGCCGGGCTGCTCGTAGGGCTTCGGGCCGCGCGCGAGTCGATCGTCGTCGTCGTCGGCGGCGACATGCCGACGCTGATGGCGTCGGTCCTCGACGCGATGGTGTCCGCGCTCCAGAACCCCGATGCCGACGCGGTCCTGCTCGACCACGACGGACGCCCTCGACCGCTGCCGATGGTCGTTCGACGCGCCGCGGCGCTGGACCGGGCTGCGCCCCTGGTCGGGGCCCATGTGCGCCGCCTCGGTGCGGTCACCGACGACCTTGCGACCTGGATCATCGATGAGCCCACCTGGCGAACGCTCGATCCCGACGCCGAGACCATCCGCGACATCGACACGCAGGCCGACCTGGCCTGACGGGGCTGCGGGCTACCCGTCGAGGCCGGGCCCTTCGAAGACCGCCACTCCATCGATGAAGGTCGCGACGACCCGCGCCTCGCCGATCGCGCCGGCGCCGCGGTCGAACAGGTCGCGATCGAGGACGACCAGGTCCGCCGCCTTCCCCACCTCGATGGCTGCCGACCACGCCCTCCAGGTGATTGACCCAGGCGCTCCCGACGGTGAACCCCGCCAGCGCGTCCATGAGGTCGATCCGCTCGTCCGGCAGGAACGGCTCCCGCTGCCCACGGTGCTCGTGGTTGACCCGATTGACCGCCACCTCCATCTGGAGCAGCGGATCGGCGGTCGACACGCTCCAATCCGATCCCATCACCAGCCTGGCCCCGGCGCGCAGCAGCGATCCGAACGGGTAGGTCCAGGTCGCTCGCTCTGGCCCGATGAACGGAAGGGTCAGCTGTTCGAGTTGATCCTCGAGCGCTGCCCACTCCGCCTGCGCATTGGCGGCGACCCCAAGCGCCCTGAACCGTGCGCGATCGTCGGGGTGGACCAGTTGGAGATGCGCGATGTGCGGCCGGCTATCGGTCGGACCGTTGGCTCGTCTGGCGACCTCGACGGCATCGAGGGCGTCGCGCACCGCGCGCTCGCCGATGGCATGGAAGTGTGCCTGGAAGCCCAGCGCATCCAGCTGGGTCACGTATGCCGCGAGGTCCGCGGGATCGAACAGTCCCAGACCGACGTTCGTGGTCGGTCGGCCGTCCGCATCGAGGTAGGGCTCGAACAAGGCGCCCGTTTGGTTCTCCAGGACGCCGTCGACGAAGAACTTGACGCTGGTCGGGGCATAGCGGGGAGCGGCCGTGCCCTCGCGCCGCCCGACGAGTTCGCCGATCTGCTCCGCGCCGCGCGTGTCGTCCCAACCAAGGGCGGCGACGACCCGGCCCGGTCAACTCGCCACGACCGGCCAAGCGTCGTGTAGGCGACCTCCTCCTCGAGGTCGACCTGGGCATCCTGCCAGTTCGTGACACCGAGGCGATGAAGCTCCGCCTGGGCGAGACGAATGCCGTCCAGGAGTTCCTCGGGCGTGCTCGGCGGCAGGAGCCGCGAGACGAGGAACCGCGCGCCCTCCTGAAGGGTGCCGCTGGGTCGACCATCGGCATCGCGCTCGATCCGTCCGTCGGCCGGGTCTGTCGTCGATGCATCGACCCCGGCCAGCTCGAGCGCCTTGCTGTTGACCCAGGCGGTGTGGCCATCGCGGCTATCGAGATAGACCGGGCGATCCGGGATGACCCGGTCGAGGTCGGCGCGATCCGCGATCCCGCCGGGAAAGTCGGTGAGCGACCAGCCGCCGCCCTGGATCCACGGCAGATCGGCGTTCGCCCTGGCATATGCCGCGACGACCTCGAGGAACCCATCGAGCCCGGCCGCGCCCCGCAGGTCGCACTGGAGCCGCTCGAGACCCGAGCTGACTGGATGGACGTGCGCGTCACCGAATCCCGGCGCTGACGGTCCGGCCGCGAAGGTCGATGACCCGCGTGCGAGGCCCGATCCACGGCCGGACATCGGCGTCGGTACCGACCACCACGATCCGTCCGTCGCCGACCGCCATCGCTTCCGTGAATCTTCGGGCCGGATCCATGGTGGCGACCCGGCCACGGATCAGTGCGAGGTCGGCCGCTCGGTTCGTGCTCACAGCACGAGGATGACAGCGTCACGCCCCAGCGGGGTAGCATCCGCGCATGACCGAGGTCCACCTCCTCCACGCCGGCTACACCGGCCCCAACGTAGCCAGCACCGTCGTCCTGGTCCTCGATGGGGATGCGACCATCGTGGTCGACCCGGGGATGGTCGCCGACCGCTCGTTGATCCTCGATCCGCTGCGCGCGCACGGGGTCGCTCCGGAGGCGGTGACCCACATCTTCCTGAGCCACCACCACCCCGATCACACCGTCAACTGCGCGCTGTTCCCGGAGGCCGAGATCGTCGACTTCTGGGCTCGCTATCGCAACGACCTGTGGCTCGACCACGACGGCGACGGCTATCGCCTCTCACCGCGCAGTCAGCTGTGGCTGACGCCGGGTCACAGCGAGGAGGACGCCTCGCTCATCGTCGAGGCCGATGACGGCGTCTACGCCATGACCCACCTGTGGTGGCACACCGACCGCACCCCGGCGCTCGACCCGTTCGCGTCGGACCAGGCGGCGCTCGACCGCGGCCGCGCGCGGGTGCTTGCGGCCGTCGATTTCGTCATCCCGGGCCACGGCGCCCCGTTCCGCGTCGGGGACTGAGGCGTGCCGCTTCAGCGACTCGAGCGCCTCGCGGTGATGTTCAGCCGGACGTAATCGATGACCGGGTCCGCCAGCTTCGAGGCGACCTCGTGGACGAACGCGTCGTGGTCGTCCGGCGGCAGCCGTTCGAGGTGGCCGCCGAGGACCACCGTTCGCAGGTACGCCTCGAGCGGTTCCCCAGGCTCGAACCGCGTCGGCTCGTCCGTCAGCCAGCACTCGACGTCGACGAAGCCCGAGGCGGTCAGGCGCGCCACGGTCGCCATCGGCGTCTCGAAATGAGTCGGGCCTAGCCACCCGTCGCCGACCGTCGCCAGGACGCGCAGGATCGATCCGATGTTGCCGACGCCACCGCACTGGGCGATGAGCCAGCCACCCGGTCGCAGGACGGCGGCGAGGTTCGCGAACATCGCGTCGTGATCGGGGACCCAGTGGAAGGTCGCGGTCGACAGGATGGCGTCGACTGGGCCCTCGATCGGCAGGGGCAGGCCGAGGTCGGCGACGACGAACTCGATCCGGTCGCCGAACGGCGCGAGGCGGTCGCGCGCGGCGTCGATCATCGATGGCGAACCGTCGAGGGCGACCACCCGGCCCCGGGGCAGTCGCGCGGCCAGCAGCTCGGTGACCCGGCCGCTCCCGCAGCCCGCATCGAGGACCCGTTCGTCGCCCTCGAGCGGCAGCCGGTCGAGGACGGCCGTGCCCCAGCGGGTCATCGGGTCGGCGACGCGGTCGTAGGTCCGGGCGTCCCAGTCGCGTGGCATCGGGCTCCTCAGGCGTTGTCAGGCGTTCGCGGCCGGCGGTCGATCGCGCAGGCCGAACCACGACACCGCCGACCCGACGACGAGGAGGATGGCACCGATCAGCATGGCGAGATGGAAGGCATCGATGGACGCCTGGTTCGAGGCCGCGACCTGGGCGGCCGTGGCGCCGGCCGGTGGCGGGTTGAGCGGTTGGAACGCCCGTCGGATGGCGGGGTCGGAGGTGTCGAGACTGGCCCCGGCCCCGAGCGAGGCGTAGAAGGTCGCGCTGATCACGATGAAGATGAGGGCCCCGAGGAGCGGCTGCCCGACCCTCGAGATCGAGTTGTTGATGGCCGAGCCGAGGCCTGACGATCGCCCCGGGATCGAGCTCATCAGCGTGCTCGTCAGTGGCGCGACGACCAGCGAGATCCCGAGCCCGAACAGGAGGGCGAACGGGAGGACGTCGAACAGGACGCCGGCCGGTGGGATGAGACTCGGCGGGTCCTCGATCGAGGCGTGCCAGGCCGGTGAGTCGACCGGCAACCGGGTGTACCACAGCAGCCCCGTCGCCATGAGCAACGGACCGGCGACCAGGAAGCGGCGCGACCCGAGCCGACCGGCGATCGTGCCGATCCGGGTCGACAGCGCCGACAGCATGATCCCGATCGGGAGCCCGACGACCCCGGCGGCCAGCGCGGTGTAGCCGAGGACGCCCTGCAGGATGACCGCCTGGTAGAAGAACGTGACGTACAGGGCGCCGTAGATGAAGAAGGTCGCCAGGTTGACCGAGGCGAAGGCTCGCGAACGGAAGAGGCCGAGTGGCACCAGCGGGTTGGGGCGGCGCGCCATGAGGATCGGGAAGAGGACGAGGCAGACGACGCCGATGCCCAGGGCGATCCAGGCCGCCGCGTCGGCCCAGGCATTGGCCTGGCCACGGATCACTCCGAAGGCGAGGCCGCCGACCGCCAACGCCGCGACCAGCGCGCCGAGCCAGTCGAACCGCCCGGTCGTCTCGGTGTCGCGCGACTCCTGGACGTGGGTCAGCGTCGCCCACAACGCGAAGCCCAGGAGCGGGACGTTGATGAGGAACGCGAACCGCCAGCCGATGGTGTCGACCATCGTCCCGCCGACGATCGGCCCGAGGACGACGAGCGCAGCCGTGGACGCCGCCCAGATCCCGAAGGCGCGGGCCCGCTCCGCTCCGTCGAAGGCATGGGTGATGAGCGCGAGCGACCCGGGGATCAGGAGCGCTCCGGCGGCGCCCTGGGCCAGCCGGAAGACGATCAGCCACTCCAGGGTCGGAGCAAGGCCGACGAGTGCGGAGGTGATGCCGAAGAGGGTCAGGCCGATGGCGTAGACGCGACGACGACCGTAATGGTCGGACAGGGCGCCCGACAGGATGAGCAGCGCGGCCAGGACGGCGAGGTACCCGCCGACGATGTAGGCCTGGCCCTCGAGGATCCCGACCAGCGAGCCCGGCAGTTCCTGGCCGATGTGCTTGAGCGCCGCGTTGACGATCGTGCCGTCAAGGAAGACCGCGCCCGAGCCGATGACGGTGCAGATGAGGGTCCATCGCTGGCGCGGGGTCATGGCGGCCAGTGTCGCAGCGGCGCCTTGATTCGGGCAAGGTGCGTAGACTCTCCGCGATGCCCGGACCCGTGGCGCTCGTCGGCGCCGGTGAATTCCTCCCGGAGATGGCCGAGTTCGATGCCGGCCTGCTGGCCTCGACCGGGCGCCTCCGACCGCGTGTCGTGATCCTGCCGACCGCGTCGTTCCCCGATGGCGAGGAGACGTTCACCCGCTGGGCGACGATGGGTGTCGCTCACTTCGGGGAGTTGGGCGCCGAGGTCGAACCCGTCATGGTCCGGGATCGCCCGGGCGCCGACGACCCCGGCGCCGCCCAGGCGATCGGGGAGGCCGATCTCATCTACCTGTCGGGCGGCAAGCCGTCCTACCTGATGGGCGTGCTCGACGGGACGGCCGTCGGCCATGCCCTGACCGAGGCGCACCAGCGGGGCGCGGTCCTGGCCGGTTGCTCGGCCGGAGCGATGGTCCTCGCCGGCCATGCCTTCGACTTCCGGCTGCGCTACGCGCCGTGGCCGTTGCGCTGGCGACCCGGGCTCGGCTTGGTCGACCATGCGTCGGTCATCCCGCACTACGACGCCTGGCCGGAACCGATGTCGGCGCTCATCGCGCTCCAGGCACCGCGCGGCTCGCTGGTCCTCGGGATCGACGAGGAGACTGCGGTCGTCGGTCGCGACGGCGCCTGGCAGGTCTACGGCCGGAGCCGCGTCACCATCTGGCGAGGTCGCCACCGCGAGCGGTTTCGCGCGGGCGAGATCTTCCGCCTGTAGGCCTCGCAACCGAACGTTTACAAGGGGCGATCGACGGCCCCGATGTTCGAGGCAGTAGCTCGCTGTGCCAAGGAAGTCGCGGCGGGCGGATAGAAGCGGTCTGGCTCCGAACCCTTCTCCGGTCAGCGCATGATGACGCGGCTTTCGCTGTCACCCCAAACCTCGCAACACGATCGAGTGGAACCGGTGCGACCGTTGGAGGCTCTCGAGGGTTTCACAGTCACGCATCGCATGGGCTCTATGGAGAGCGACCCTGTTGGAGACTGGCTCGACTCTCTCCTCATCGAGTTGGACCTCGTCGATGATGAGCACCCGGATGTGGCCATTGTCCACGAGAGTGGGTGGAGCCTCTCAGCGTTTCGCGGAGGTCTGGTCGTCTGGGAGAACGTCGAGGTCGATCAAGGTAACTTCCGTGCCAAGCTGACGCGGCCCGAGCTTCGCGAAGCCTTCGACGCCGTTGCGCGTGGCGACATAACCGCCGTCGAGTTGGTGCTCGCCCGGGATTCGCAGAGCTGACCCGTCCTGGCCCGACGTGCGCGGACTATGTCCGGCGAGGTCAGCGTTGACCTTGGTGCAGGTGCTAGCACCCGGACTACCCGCACACGTTGTTGACGGCGGAGACCTTCCTGATCGTCATCACGACCTCGTGCGACCGCCGCGCCCAAGCTTTCCGGCCGATGCTCGCGACGTCCCGCCGCAGATAGCTGTTCCAAGGGTTCCAGCAGATGCTCGCCAGGCGAGCGTTGGTCAGGTCCGTCGAGGTCGATAACAAACAAGCTGAGCGTGGATCGAGGGGATCCGGCGTGGGAAATCTGTCAGATGCTCGGCTCAGGACACATCTGTCCAGCGATCGCTGACCAACGCTCGCCTGAGGTGCCTTTGCCGGTTTCCGGTCTGCTCGACGGGAAGCCACGGGCGCGCGACCGCGCACTGGTCCGTTGGCGGCGACGGGACTGATTTGAGCGCCCGACGCACCGGCCGGTCAGTCGGGGCGGACCGTCCGGAAGCAGTCGGAGCAGTAGACCGGCCGGTCCATGCGCGGCTTGAACGGGACCTGCGCCTGGTTGCCGCACGACGAGCAGATGACGGCGAAGTACTCGCGCGCCTCGCGGTCGTCGCCACGCTCGTAGCCGCGCGGGCCGCCGATGTCGCGGACGTCATAGCCGCCGTCGCGGCTGGCCCGCCGACTCGCTCGGCAGCTGGTGCAGCGCTTCGGGTCGCTGACGAACCCCTTCTGCTGGTAATACTCCTGATCGGCGGCCGAGTGGATGAATTCCACCCCGCAATCGACGCAGTTCAGGGTCCGGTCGGCGTAGGTCACGATGGTTCTCCAGGAGGGCATACACGGCTGTGTGGTGCGCCTTCGGGGCGACCGCATCGACGGACCGGGACGTGCGGGTCTGGCGGAAGTTGCCGGGACGCGCTCCCAGGTGCCGATGTGGGGTCCCTGTCGTCGGGCGCACCGGTTCAGTGACCGGGAGGATACAACGGCTTGCGGAATTCGGGCTGGCGACGGGCCAGGCGAGGTCACCCGACCCGGCCGGACCGGGGGTGGCGACCGTGACAACGTACCTGTCACAATGGCCCCCGAGATTGGAGTCGGCGAGCGGGGAGTCATGGGGGCGCCTCGCTCGCACCATCGCCTTGATGGACTCCCAGTCGTCCGATCGCGACCGCCAGGGAGGACAGCCGCAGCGCGATGCTCAGGATCATCCACACCGCGGACGTCCATCTGGGCGCGCGTCACGACGATCTCGGTGAGCAGGCGGCCGCACAGCGGGAGCGGCAGTTCGCGGCCTTCAAGGCGACCATCGACCTCGCCCTCGCCGAGAAGGTCGACCTCTTCCTCGTGGCCGGCGACCTGTTCGATTCGAACGTCCAGCCCCGACGCTCCGTCGAGCGGGTCGCCGCGGAACTGAAGCGGTTGGCCGACGCCCGGATCCGGAGCGTCATCATCCCGGGCACCCACGACGTCTATGACCGGGCGTCCATCTACCGGGCCTACGACCTGGCCGAGCTGGCCGGTGTCGGGCCCGATGACGAGATGATCACGGTCCTCGAACCAGACCGCCCATGGATCCACTTGCGCGCGATCGACGCCCTCGTCCATGGCCGGGTCTTTGCCACGAAACGGGCGCCGCATAGTCCGCTGCAGGACCTCCCGCCCGAGGGCGCCCCGACCAACGTGACCTGGCAGGTCGGGTTGGTCCACGGATCGATCGCCATCCCGGGGCGGACCGACCGCGACGAGGTCGTCGTCACCGCCGATGAGATCGCAGCCAGCGGCCTCGACTACCTCGCCCTCGGCCATTGGCACTCGACCCAGACCGGCAAGGCGGGGACGGTCACCTATGCCTACTCGGGCGCCCCCGAAGCCGTCGCGCTCGACCAGGACCGCGCCGGGAAGGTGCTGCTCGTCGAGCTCGACGAGCAGGCCGGCAACCACGTCGTCACCGTGCAGGAGCGGCAGGTCGGGAAGACGCGTTTCGAGAAGGCCGAGATCGACGCCGCGACCGTGGCCGCCCAGCCCGCCCTCATCGAGCTCCTCGCCGCTCGCGCCGACCCCGACCTCGTCCTCGACGTCCGGCTGATCGGCGTTCGGAGCGACGACCTCGACCTCGACCTCGACGAGATGGAGACCGCGCTCGCCCCGTCATTCCTCAAGGTCCGGGTTCGCGACGCTTCCGTGCCGGCACTGACCGAGGGGCCGCTCCCATCCGAGGACACGATCGTCGGCGCCTTCATCCGCGACCTGGAAGCGCGAATCGCGGAGCTCGACGCGTCGGGTGCCGTGAGCGAGGCCGCGGAGCAACGCGACGCCCTCCGTCTCGGGCGCCTGCTGCTGGGCGGCCACGAGGTCTCGCTGTGAGGGTCAACAAGCTGACCGCGCGCGACTTCCGACGCTTCCGCGAGATCGAGGTCGACATCGCGCCCGGGTTGACCGTCATCCGCGGGCCCAACGAAGCCGGCAAGAGCACGATCCAGCGGGCGCTCGAACTCGCCCTGACCCGGCGCGCGACGAGCACGGCCGGCGAACTGGAGGCACTCCGTCCGTGGGGCGCCCCGGCCGAGGCCCGCTCCGTCATCACCGTCGAATTCGAACAGGACGACGAGGACGGCAAGAAGGTCGGGACCCTGGAGAAGACCTTCGCCGGCTCGAAGGGCACCGTCCGCCTCGACTACGACGGCCAGACGATCACCGACCCGACCCTCGCCGACCAGGTCATGGCCGAGCTGACGGGGATCCCGACCGAGGGCTTCTTCCGTTCGACGGCGTCGGTCCATCACTTCGAGCTGAGCGACCTGTCGCGCGACGAGGGTGGCCTGCGCGACCGACTCCAGGCGTCGATCAGCGGCGCCGATCGCGGCACCAGCCGGGCCAGGAAGAAGCTCGACAAGGCGATCCACGAGTTGACCACCCGGGGCGACCGCAATCCGGGCCGGCTGAAGGTCGCGGAGGAAGCGGTCGAGGAGGCCCAGGGCGCCTTCGAGCAAGGGGAGCTCGCCCTCGCCCAGCTCGAGCGCGACCGCGACGCGATGTCAGGTGCACGTGACCGCCGGACCGATGCCGAGACGATCCTCCTCGAGCGACGGAGCCTGCTCGAGAAGGCCCGCCAGGCCGAGCGGATCACCGCGGAGCGCGCGGCGGCCTCGGAGCGCTACGAGCGCTATCGGCAGGCGGTCGATGTGAACACGGAGCTCAACACGCTCGCCGGGACGCATCCATCCCCCAACGCGCTCCCGATCCTGAAGTATTCGGTCGACCGGGTCCGGACCCTCGACGGTCGGATCCGCGAGCTGAACGCAGCGCTCTCGGGCGCAGGTCTCGGTCGAATTCGAGATGCGGCCGGAGCGGAGCTGGCGGCCGCTCGCCCGTGGCGGGATCCTGCTCGCGGTCATCGGCCTGCTCATCGCCGCCGCGCCGTTCGTCATGAGCGCGGTCGGGATGGCCGACCCCGGGATCGTCGTCACGGCCCTCGGGGCCATCGCGGCGGTCGTCGGGCTGGTGCTCATCGGCGTCAGCCTCTGGCTCCGACAAGGTGTGGTCGAACAGGCGCAGTTCCGCGACGACCAGATCGACCGCCGGCTGCGCGGGCGGTCAGACATGGAGGCCGAGCTCAAGGATTCGGAGATGAAGGCCAAGGACCAGTTGGCCGCCGTCGGACTCCCGGACCTCGCCGCGGCCGAGGATCTGCTGGCCCGCGAGGAAGCGCACGTGGCGCAGATCGACAAGCTGACCGCCCAGATGGAGGGTCTCGTCGGCAAGGAGCCGCCAGAGACCCTGTTGACCCAGCGCGACACGGCGGCACTCGAGATCTCGCAGAAGGCGAGTGCCCTCGATGCGCTCGGCCCCATCGCCAAGGAACCGCGCGCCCGCGAGCGCCTGGAAGTCGAGGTGCGCGACCAGGAGGCCGCCCTTGAACGGGCGCGTGACGACGAGGCCAACGCCCGGGCCCGGGTCGAGGCCAACGCGGTCGACGCGGAGCAGGTCGCGGGCCACGCCGAACGCCTGGCCGCGTGGCGTGAACAGTTGACGGCGCTCCAGCGCCGCCAGCGTGTCTTCGCCGCGACCCTGGAGGCCATCGATCGAGCCGAGCAGGCGACGATGAAGACGGTCACCCGCTATCTCGAATCGCACATGGTCCGCGATCTCGCGAACGCCACCGGGGGCCGCTACAGCCACGTCCGGGTCGACGACAAGACGCTGGACATCGAGGTCCATGCCGCCGCCAAGGACGACTGGGTCCCGGTGACCTCGTTGAGCCAGGGAACCGTCGACCTGGTCTATCTGGTGGCCCGGCTCGGACTGGTCCGGCTGGTCACCGGCGACCGTCGGCCGCCGCTCGTCTTCGACGATCCGTTCGTGACCCTCGATGACGTTCGCGCGGCCCGGGCGTTGGGGCTGCTCAAGTCGATCGCCTCGGACTTCCAGGTGATCTACCTGACGACCTCACCACGGTTCGACGACGCCGCCGACGTGCTGGTCGTGCTCGACGGCCCGGCCACCCTCGAACCCACAGCCGCAGCCGCGACGGCCTCCACGGATCGGCCCGCCTGAACGAGTTCGGCGGGGCCCAGACCGCGACGATCGTCCTCGGCCTCGCATCTGCGCTGACGTGGGGATGCGCCGACTTCGGAGGCGGTCTCCTGACCCGGCGGACCGCCGTCCTCGGGGTCGTCCTCATCTCGCAGTTCGTCGGCCTCATCATGGCCCTGGGCCTGGCCGCCGTCAGAGGCGAGACGATGCCCGGCCCGATCGACCTCGGCTGGAGTGTCCTGGCCGGGATCGCCGGCGGGATCGGGATCGCGGCGCTATACCAGGGCGCTCGCGGTCGGGCGGATGGGAGTCGTGGCGCCGGTCACCGGGGTCATCGCCGCGATCATCCCGGTCTCGGCCGGCATCGTCCTCGAAGGGGCACCGGCACCCCTCGTCCTCGTCGGGATCGCGTTGGCGATCGTCGCCGTGGTGCTCGTCTCGCGCGTCAGTGACCCCGCCGACGGCCCGTCCGGTCTCTCGCTCGCGCTCGTCGCCGGCGTCGGGATCGGCCTGCTCAACGTGTTCATCTCGCAGATCAGTGACGGTCATGCCTTCGGGCCGCTGGTCGCCATCCGGGCCACCCAGGCGTTGCTCATCGGCGGCGTCATCGTCGTCACGCGCGCCGCGTGGCGGCCGGCCCGGGGCCTTGTTCCCGCGATCGCCGGGGTGGGCGTCCTCGACATGCTGGGTAACGGGACCTTCATCCTGGCCGTCCAGGCCGGGGCCCTCGCGATCGCCGCGACCCTGTCGTCGCTCTACCCGGTCACGACCGTGATCCTCGCCAGCGTCTTCCTGCGCGAGCGGGTCACGAGATCACACGCCGTGGGCATCGCGCTGGCCGTCCTGGCCATCGTCTGCATCGCGGGCGGTTCTACCGGCTCCGCCGGATCCTGACGAGGTCGACCTCGGCCGGATCGCGCAGGACGACGACCTGCGCGAACCCCTCCCGCTCGATCGGCGGGTCTGGGCCGTCGAGGGCGGTCCGGAGGCGGTCGAGATGCCGGCGGACGACTCGTTCGTCGACGGTCCGTGGTCGTCGAGCCGCGTTCCGGGAGAGGACGGTCGCGGCCGGCAGATCGAACACGATCGCGGTCGCTGGAACGCCGACAGCAGCGGCTCGTGTCAGGAGCGCGCGCCGTGCCGATGCCTCGACGCTCGTCGCATCGACGACCGAGGTGTGTCCCTCCGCGAGGCGCCGATCGAGGTCGTGGTGAAGCCGCCCGAAGGCCGCGCGCGTGGCGCCCTGGTCGGCCTCGTCGCCCGAGACGATCGCCCGGTAGCGGTCAGATGACAGGACCTCGTCGGCGGCGAAGTGTCGCGCGGCGAAGGTGGATTTCCCGGAGCCGGCCGCGCCGACGAGCACGACCAGGCTCGGGTCGGGGATGACGATCTCAGCCACGGACCGATGATGCCGCATGCGGCGTTCTAGCCGACGCGCCGGACCTCGTAGCCTCCACCCTCGGCGTGTCGGATCTCGTAGGTCGGCTGGTCGTAGAGCGCCGGGCCGCGCCGGACGTGGCCGTCGGTCAGCCGGAACCGGCTGGCGTGCCACGGACACTCGAGGCACCCGTCCACGACGGTGCCTTGCGCCAGCGGTCCGCCCGCGTGGGCGCAGACCGCGTGCAGGGCATGGACCGTTTCGCCGATCCGGACCAGCACGAGATCGTTGATCCCGGCCTTGGCCTTGGTCGGGGTCGCCTCCGGGAGGGTCATCGAGGTCGGCGACGTCGCCCGTGTCGAGGCGGATCCATTTCGTCCCGGCGCCGCGGAAGGCGTGCCGGCTGACCATGTTCCCGAAGATGTACACGACGTCGCCGCCGACATAGGTGCCCGCGACGACGATGACAAAGCCGACCAGCGAGAGGGCGACGGGGATCGTCCGGTCCGCCTGGCCGCCAGCGCGCAGGCCAAGCGAGAGGAGGAGCAGCAGGAGGGCGACGACCATCAGCGTCGAGTGGGTGGTGGCCCTGACGCGAGCCGCGCCGTCGGTGTCGACGTAGTCCGCTGCGCCGGTCAGCGCCGCAGCCAGCATGAACAGGACGGTGGCGATCAGCGCGATGTCCGCCGCCGTCGGCTGCCCGATGAGATCGAGCACGACCACGAGCAGCAGCGTTCCGATCGGGATGTCCGTGACAGCCGCGTGGAGCGGGTGGCCGAGCCAGACGCCGCTGAGGAGGTCCTTGACCGGCCTGATCGGGCGGAACAGGGCGCTCAACCAGCGGTGGTTGAACTCGCCGAGCGGCCGGGCCCATCGGTCCTGAGCCGCAACCAGGCGGGCGATCAGACGACCCATCCTCCACCTCCCGGTCGAGTGTATCCACAGACCGTCCACACCGCCCGCAAGTTCGGGGATAACTTTCCGGCACCGGATCGCAACTTCGTGGACAAGCCCGTTGTGGAGGCAGTGCCCCCGCCCGTACATTTCGTCTTGCCCGAAGGGGCAGGTTGAACCGCCAGACCGGTTCGAGGAGCGATCCTCGGGACGGTCCCGGGAACCAGGTTCGCAGGTCGTAAGGCCGGCGAGCGAGGGACCCGGCGACGACCAGGGACTGCGGACTTGTTCGCAGCCGCCGGACCCGTCGAACGGAGGTCCCCACCAGTTCCTTCGGGCGCTTTCATGTGCGCGGGCGCCTGCGCCTGCCGCTCGGCTAGGCTTCGGCGGTGACCGGATCCCCGCCCGCGACGACCTCCCCGACGCATCCCGCGGCGCGCCGCACCCAGGACTGGCGCGTCCTCGTCGCGGTGTTCTGGGTCACCTCGATGGTCGAGGGTCTGGGCGTCAGCCAGATCTTTGCGCTGCTCCCGACCTACCTGCGGGAGATGGGCGTGCCCGCGTCGGATCGGCTCGCGTTCATCGGCGTCTTCAGCGCGCTGATCTTCGTGGTCGGGATGCCGCTGGTCCCGCTGTGGGGCGCGTGGGCCGACAAGTACAGCCGAAAGGTCGTCATCGTGCGCAGCGCGCTGGTCGAGGCGGTGGTCTTCGCCGGCGTGGCGCTCGCCCGCGAGCCGTGGCAGGTCGGCCTCGCCATGCTCCTCATCGGCTTCCAGCTCGGGAACACGGGGATCATGCTGGCCGGGATCCGCGACGTCACGCCGCGCGTTCGACTCGGCACGACGATCGCCATCTTCGGCGCCTCGGGTCCGATCGGCTTCGCAGTCGGCCCGGCCCTCGCCGGGATCCTCATCGACGGGTTCGGCTGGGCGCTGGCGGCGGTCTTCGCCCTGTCGGCCCTCCTGTCGGTCGGGACCGCGCTGCTGGTCACGTTCGGTTCGAGGGAGGTCCGGCCGGAGGTCGTGCCGACCGGCCGGGTCGTCGACCTCGCGGTCGCATCGCTGCGCGGCGTCCTGACCGACCGGGCGACGAGACGGATCTTCCTGATCTTCGGCATCTCGTTCGTGGCGATCCAGATGAGCCGGCCGTACATCCCGATCCTGGTGGAAGGCATCACGGGCATCGGCCCGGGCCTGGCGTCGGCGATCGCGCTGGTCATGGGCACCGCGGCCCTGGTCGGCGCCCTCGTGTCACCGCTCGGGGGCGTGCTCGGTGACCGGGTGGGCTTCCGGCCGGTGCTCGTCGCCGCATTGGGCGGCGCCGGGGCGGTCCTCTTCCTCATGCCGCTCGTCGCCTCCGTCAATGCCCTGGCGCTGCTGGCCGTCGTCCTCGGCGCGGCGACGGCGACCGTCAGCTCGATGATCTTCGGCCTGCTGGCGACCGAGCTTCCGGCTGAGCGACGGTCGGCGGCGCTCAACCTCGTCTACCTGCCGCTCTATGCGGCCGGGATCATCGGACCGGCCGTGGGCGCGTTGGTCGCGTCGGTCAGCGGGGTCCATGGGTTGTTCATCGCGGGCGCCGCCGTCTTCCTGTTCGGTGCGCTGACGATCCTGCGACGACGCGGGCCGGCGACGATGACGCCGGGGATCGACCCGGCCGACAGGTCGACGACGCCGGTCGCGTTCTGACCGGTCAGCCGGGACGCCGCCGCACGACGACCGCCGCCGCCAACAGCAAGGCGACCAGCGTGCCGAGGGCCAGCGCGAGCGCCTCGCGGGCCTCGACGAAGCGGTAGCGCTCGCCCGGGATGACGAGGCTGACCATCGGGAACTGCGAGTTGCCGTTCTCGTCGTAGACCGGCCCCTGGTCGCCGAAGTATTCCCAGCCGACGAGGCTGCCGTCGGGAAGCTGGAACTTCGAATCGATCCACATGTCGCCCTCGCCGAAGCCGCGCCTTCTTCC
This sequence comes from uncultured Chloroflexia bacterium, assembly GCA_963746865.1. Classification (GTDB taxonomy): domain Bacteria; phylum Chloroflexota; class Limnocylindria; order Limnocylindrales; family CSP1-4; genus SPCO01. Next base: position 54,853 of record CAVVDB010000002.1, on the reverse strand, counting down.
CCTGGTTCACGACGACCGCTTCACCCTTGAGGATCTCCTGGTGGACCTGGATGCCGCCGGCGAGCCCGATCGTCGCGACAAGTGCCGCGATGATCACCCCGGGCAGCGCTCGCCCGATGATCGCCCCGACCACCACCGCGACACCGAAGATGAAGACCGCCCGACTGGCCAGCAGGCCACCCGCATGCCCGTACGAGTCGAACGAGTTGGCGATGTCCATGCCCGGCTGGCTGACGGCGAAGAACTGGTCGATGGCGACGCCGGCGGCGAACGTGAGCACGATCAGCACGACGAGGATCGGGATCACGCGGGAGATGTACCAGCGCCAGCGTGACGGTGCCAGCGACCAGGCGAGGCGGACGGTGCCGCGTTCGAGTTCTCGGGCCACGATCGGGACACCGAGAAAGAGGCCGACGGCGTAGGTCACGAGCAGCAGCGGCGTGAACAGGAGGCCGCCGACCCACTGCGACGCGTTCCAGTAGCGCGTCGAGCGCCCGCTGGCATTCGCGTGGCAGTCGTCTCTGTCAGCGCAAAGCACTCCGGCCCGGGCTTGAGGCTGGCGACGTACAGTGTCCCCAGGAGCGCGGCGATCGTCAGCCCCGCCAGTGCGGCCCCGAACGCGATGAGCTCGAAGCGATGCAGCCGCAGCGTGATGCGCACGCCGTCGAGGCTCACGCCGCGCGCTCGTCGTTCGCCGCGGCTGCCCGTGGCTTCCGGCCGGCCGCGAGGTGGCCGAGGACGACCTCCTCGAGGGTCGCCGAGCGACTCCCGGGCGCAGACCCGCGGATCAGGCTCAGACGCTCGCCGGTCGGGCCCGGGAAGGTCCCGACCACGGTGGCTGACGCGTCGCCGGCCGGCTCGGTCGTCGTCGTTCGACCGGTCGACGATCGCAGTGCTCGGCGATCGCGCCGGCGATCGACAGGTCGAGCAGGGTCCGTCCGGCGCCGAGGACGAGCAGCCGGTCGCAGGCCTGCTCGATGTCGGTGATGACGTGGGACGACAGGAGTGCCGTCGCGCCATCCGCGCGGACCGCGTCGACCAGGACGTGCAGGAATTCGCGACGCGCGAGCGGGTCGAGGCTGGCCAGCGGCTCATCGAGGAGGAGGACCGGTGCCCGGACCCCGAGCGCGAGGGCCAGGCCGACCTGCGCCTGCTGGCCGCCCGAGAGTTGGTCCGCGGTCGAGTCGAGCGGGATATCGAGGTCATCGAGTCGACGACGCGCGACCGACGGGTCGAACCCGGGACGGAGCGTCTTCGCCATCGTCACGTGCTCGGCGACCGTCAGCTCGCGATAGAGCGACGGCGCCTGAGGCACGTAGCCGATCCGCCCGATGGCCGCCCCGCGGTCCCGCCACGGGTCGATCCCGTCGACGATCAGGTGGCCCTCGGTCGGGCGCTCGAAGCCGACCCAGGCCTTGAGGAGGGTCGACTTCCCGGAGCCGTTCGGTCCGACGAGGGCCGTGATGCTGCCATCGGGGACGGCGAGATCGACGTGGCGGAGCGCCCAGGTGCGGCGCCCATACCGCTTGCCGATGTCGTGCGTCTCGAGGATCGCCATCGTTCCCCTCCCGTGACGATCGTCACCGTCGACGCCGCGCTACTCATGCTGGGTGCCCGTCGGCTGACGACGTCGACTCGCGGTGTGACGACGAGGCGACGAGCTCGCGACGGCAGGGCCGTGCCGGAGACCGCGGCCGGGGAGGTCCGGGCTCGTCGGCTCGGTCAGGATGATGATCGCGAGCAACATCGTCAGGCCGCCGTACCAGAGGGCGGGCAGGGCCAGCATGCAGGCGACCGGGACGGTCCAGCGGCGGTCGGTCCGGGCGCCCCAGACCACGACGGCGATGGCGACCGGCAAGCGCAGCAGGAACGGGATCGGGACCGCCGCCGGGGTCCCCTCGCGACCGGCGATCTGGACCAGGACGCCGACCCACTCGGCCCACGCCCCGGGCATGATCGCGGCGGAGACGGCGACGACGACCGCCGTCGCCGCCGAGGGCGATGCCCAGGTTGCGCCACTCCATCCGGACCGCGAACCAGAGGAGCCCGATCCCGGGCGTCACCTTCGTCAGCAGGATCAGCGCCCAGGCGGCCGGCCAGCGGAACCCGATCACGATGGCGACTGCCAGCAGGAGCGAGATGTTCCCGCCCGCGATCTCGGCCATCGCCAGCACGGCGCCGACGACGAACAGTCGCGGACCGGTCAGGTAGCGGACGGCGAGCAGCAGCGTGGCGGTCCAGACCGCGAAGAACGCGATCCACGGCAGTGCCCTGATCGGCGAGAGGATCTGCAGGAAGGCGGGCGAATAGACATACGCCCCGGTCGTCGTCCAGTTCGCCTGGGCGTACGGATGGGCGAGTCGTGGGCCCCAATACGAGATGGCCTCCTGGCCGGTGCCCCAGTTGCCGCCGTAGGGCTGGGCGAGCAGGACGATGGCGAGCCAGATCGTCCCGGCCACGACGAGCCCGCCGAACGGCAGGCGCGGCGCCACCGACCGGTCGGCGACCGGCCACGCCAGCAGACCACGATTGATCGCTCCGCGGGCGAACCCGCCGAGCTGATTCCTGCTTTCGATCGGACCCTCCACTCCCCGGGCAGCTCTGTCCCCCGAGATCATCATTCTGCCCGTTCGGTGCGGGTACGACTGTACGGCTATCGCCGGGTCGTGGTGCGACGCCGTCGCCGATGTGACGCGTTTGTCCCGATTTCCGTTGCCGGCCGCTACGATGGAGTCGTGCCGAACCTCGCATTCCCTCGTCAATTGCCGCGTCCACGTGGTCGCCGCCACGGGATGCCGGTCGATGCCGTTTCCGCGGTCGACGTCGCGGCGCCCGACATCCTCGAGGGGGCCGGGATCCGCTGGATCCACATCGAGTCGCCGCGGACCGCCGACCGTGACTGGCTCGAGGAACACTTCGACTTCCACCCGCTCGACTACGAGGACGTCTATTCGCGCAACAACCGGCCGAAGCTGGACCAGTACGACGACTACGTCTTCATCGTCCTCCATTTCCCGATGTTCGAGAAGGAAACCGGGCGGATCCTGACCGCCGAGCTCGACCTGTTCATGGGTCCGGACTTCCTGATCACCCTGCCGAACATCCCGCTTCCGCCGCTGACCGCGATGTTCGAGCGGTACCGCGAGAAGGAAGACCTGCGCGAGGCGACCCTCTCCAAGGGCACCGGCTACCTGCTCTACAAGATCGTCGACACCTGCGTGGACGCGTCGTTCCCGATGCTCCGCAAGATGGCGGTCAAGCTCGACCGGATCGAGGACGACATCTTCGAGGGTCGCTCGTCGGAGATCGTGCGCGACATCTCCGAGGCGAAGCAGGAGATCATCAACTTCAGGCGGATCGTCCGGCCGCAGCGCGCCGTGCTCCGGGACCTGGAGCGGACCAAGCAGCGCTACCTCCAGGAAGAGCTCGAGATCTACTTCGACGACATCTCCGATGCCGCCGAACGGATCTGGGACACCCTCGAGAACTACAAGGAAGTCATCGAGGCGCTCGAATCCACGAACGAATCGGTCCTGTCGCATCGGCTGAACGACTCGTTCCGGATCCTGACAGCGGCAAGCGTCGTGCTCCTGCCGCTGACGCTGATCGCCAGCATCTTCGGGATGAACGTGCCGGTCCCGGGCGAGGGCGAGGCCCTCTCGTTCCTCGGGATCCTGCTCATGATGGGGCTCCTGCTCATCGCCCTGGTGGCCTACTTCCGGCGGCGCGGCTGGCTCTAGGGAGGCGCGGGTGACTGCCGAGCAGACGCTGCCGCGACGGCGCCTCCACGTTGGCATCCGCGCCTGTCGCTCGTTGAGCCGCGACTCCTGCCGACGTCGGCGATCGAGTCGAGGTCGCTCGCTTCGGCCTAGGCCGGCAGGTCGCGCTCGGGGGGTCCGACGTAGTTGACGTCGGGGCGGATGAGGCGGTTATCGGCGGCCTGCTCGAGCGCGTGGGCGGTCCAGCCGGCGTGTCGGGCCAGTGAGAACGTGGCCGGGAAGAGGTCGGGTGACAGGCCCACGCCCATGAGCACGGGCGCGGCGTAGAACTCGACGTTCGTCTTGAGCGGCCGTTCCGGGTGCTTCTCGGCCAGGACGCGCAGGACGACATCCTCGACCTGGATGGCGAGTTCCAGCCAGTCCGGCCGGTGCTCCATCCCCTCGGCCACGGTGCGCAGCGCGGCTGCGCGTGGATCGTAGGCTCGGTAGACCCGGTGGCCGAAGCCCATCAGCCGCTCGCCGCGGTCGAGCGCGTCGCGGACCCATGCCTCGGCATGGTCAGCCGAGCCGACCTGGCTCAGCTGATCGACGACCTCCGACGGAGCGCCCCCGTGGAGCGGCCCCTTCATCGTCCCGATCGCGGCGACGACCGCCGAGGCGACGTCCGAGCGGGTCGACGTGACGACACGGGCGGTGAAGGTCGAGGCGTTGAAGCCGTGCTCCGACCCGACGATGAAGTAGGCGTCGAGCGCCCGGGCGGTCCCGGGATCAGGTTTCGTCCCGGTCAGCTGGTAGAGGAACCCCTCGACGAGATCGAGCGAGGGGTCCGGGTCGATCGGCTCGTTCCCGGCCCGGAGCCGGGCGAAGGCCGCCAGAGCCGAGGGCGAGAACGAGGTCAGGGCGCGGGCCTGGTCGATGGTCGGCGGCCACGGCAGGTCCTGGGTCGCGCCCCAGGCCGAGACGGCCGTCCGCAGCGCGTCCATCGGCTTGGTCGTCGTGGGCAGCGCGCGCAGGACGGTCATGACCGTCGGCGGGATGGGGCCAGTCGGAAGCCGGTGGGTCGGGTCCCAGTCGCCGGTCCACAACAGGTTCGCGACGGCCGGGTAGGTGCCGTGCGCGACGAGATCGCCGATCCGGTATCCCCGGTAGAGCAACCGGCCGCGCTCGCCATCGACATAGCTCAGGCTCGTCTCGCCGGCAACGACGCCCGCCAGGCCCGGGGAGTACGGCAGCGGTTCGGGCATCGGCGCGTCACTCATGACCACAAGGGTAGTGTTCTCGTTCATGCCGCGCAGTCTGGTCCGGTCGCCGGTCCCGGCACCCGTGCCGTTGGTCAGGCCAGGAAGGTCCGGATGGCGCCAACGAAGGCGTCGGGGTGGGTGTGATGGGCCGCGTGCCGGGCGCCCTCGATGACGACGATCCGGCCGTCGGTGAGGCGATCGTCGAGTGCCTCGGTCGCGGCGCGGAAGACCGGCAGGCTCGCGCCGCCGAGGATCTGCAGCACGGGCTGTCCGACCGATCCGAGTGCCGGCAGCGAGGCGACCGGATCGGTCTCCGCCTCCAGTTCGCGCAGGATCGTCCCGGCGGCGGCCGCGCGCAACGGCCAGACCGGGTTGGCGCGGTAGGCGGCGAGGTCGCCGGCGGACATCCCCACGACCTCGGACATGAACGTCGCCAGCGCGCCGTCCCGATCGCCGGCCGCCAGGTCCTGACGCAGCCGGGACTCCACGCCGGGCGGGTGATAGCTCGTGCCCGGTGGGGTCGGAGCGCCCTCGTAGCACACGATCCGTCGGATCGCGTCGGTCCGCAGCGCCGCCCCGAGGGCCGTCCGCCCGCCATACGAGTGGCCGACGACGTCGACCGGCCCGCCCCCCTCGGCGGCCAGCGCTTCGACGACGGCCGCGACGTCCTCGTATTCACGCTCGATCGAGTACGGGAGCATGTCCCCTGAGGCACCTCGGCCGCGCCGGTCGATCGCATGGAGCGTGAAGTCGTCCGCCAGGAGCGGGACGACGCCCGGAACGTCGTGTGGTCCGCGGTCGTCCCATGGACGAGCACGAGGGACGGCCCGGCGCCGACGCTGAAGACGGCGATCGCGGTGCCGTCGGCCGAGACGATGTGGCGCGACGGCTGCGTCGTCCATGGTCACCGAGGGAGCGCGCCAGCGGCGGCCTCATCGAGGATCCAGGTCGCCCCGGCCCGCCGGGCCAGCTGGGCCGGCCATCGGCGCGGATCGCGCTCAGGCCCGAAGACCTGGCCGATGGCGGCCGCCTTGTCCGAGCCGTAGGCCACGACGAGCAGCGCCCTCGCGACCCCGAGGATCGCCGGGTTGAGGGTGACCCGCTCGATGTGCGGTCCGATATGGGTCGGTGCCGTCACTGCCAGCGCGACCGCCGACGAATCGAACGCCTCGGACCCGGGAAAGACCGAGAGCAGGTGTCCGTCGGGCCCGACTCCGACGAAGAAGAGATCGAAGACCGGCCAGCCATCGGCGCTGTCGATCCCCGACGCCCGCAACTCGTCACCGAGCTCGGTGGCGCACCACGCGGCGCCGCGCGTGCGCCCGATCGCCTCGGCCGTTGGGAACGGGTGGACGTTGTCGCGCAGCACGGGGACGCCCGCACGGCGGCCTCCGGCCGTGCCTTTCTCACCGCTCGAGATCCCCAGCAGGATGTCGTCGAACGGCCTTCACGTTCGACTCAGGATGATCCGCCGGGACGTACCGATCATCGCCCCACCACACGTGCACGTTCGCCCATGGGACCGAGGAACGAAGGGGCTCGGCCGCAAGGCGACGGTAGATCCCGACCGGCGTGGAACCGCCGGTGGTCGCCCAATCGGCCCGTCCGTGAGCGGCCACTGCGTCGGTCAGGGTCCGGGCGATCCGTTCGGCTGCGACGCGTGCACCTTGCTTCGGATCGGCGACGACGATGATCGTCGGTTCGGTCACCGATGGCCGCCGGCGGGCCCGATGATCGCAGCCGCGGACCGCAGCGCCTCGACCGCGATCGGGTCGCTCCGGCCGGCCTCGATCGACTCGGCCAGGAGGTCGACATCGGTCCGGCGTGGTGCCCGGAAATGGCGTTCCATCGCCTCGACGCCGTCCTGCCAGACCCGGACATGGACGATCTCGGCCTCGGCCGTGACGTCGGCACGCAGTTCCGAGCCGCGACGTTCGGCCAGCAGTTCGACCCGCAGGGTGGTGCCCGGCGGCGTGGGCGAGGCGACGGGCCGGACGACGACCGCGACCTCCGCCCGGCCGTCCGACAGCGTCGCCGCGACGCCCCGGTGCAGGGCCGGGCGGGCGGGACCGCCCTTCGCGCCTCGGACCGGCGCCGGACCGTGGCCGGTGACCGGCGCCAATGGCTTGTGCACCGACATTCGCAGACGCGATGCCAGCCAGCCGACGTGGTAGATCGGCTTGACCATGTTGGTCGACCCGGGCGCACCAGTCTCGTCGTGCGTCGAATAGGTGACCGCGATCCGGCGCAGTGAGCGCAGGTACGGCAGGAAGTCCGGGTCGTCGAAGATCGACGCGATCGCCTCCCGCCAGCGCGATTGGCGGACGAGGGCGAAGTCGCTGACCGTCAACCGGGTCGTATCGACGAGGTGGGCGAGTTCCCGGAGCCTGGTCAGCCCGTCGCCGCTCCAGGTCGAGGCGTCGATGATCAACCGGTCGGCGCAGTCGAACAGGTCTCGCGCCGGCCGGCTCATCAGCGGTGGCTCGCCCGGCCACCAGACCGTCACCGGCAGGTCGTGGACGATGAGCGGCTCGGCGATCGCAGAGAGGTGCGACCCCGCCTCGCCGCCGCTCGTGATGTGGATGGTCTCGGCGCACGTCTCCGGCGCGTCCGCACGCGGCACGATGCAATGAGCCTCCACCCGGGCGTCCAGCCACGACGGTCCATCCGGGTCCGCCGACTGGATGACGATGGTCCGTGATGGATGCCGGCCGGTCAGCATCTGCATCGTCGCGGCGCACCGCTCGGCGAGCTCCGGACGGCGCGCGATGACGACGAGGTTCATCACGCTGGTCCGTGCCGAGACGTGGCGCCCGATCGCGCCCTCGACGCCCGCGACCTCGGTCGTCAGGTCCTGGCCCGCCCAGATGTGGGCGAGCTGGCTCTCGATCTCGTCGATGCTGTGGGCGCGGGCCGACCAGCGCAGGACCGGCTCGCCGATCTTGATCGAGGTGTCGGTCGGTCATCGTCGAGGCCTCAGAACCGGCGCCAGTAGCGGCCGTCGCGCCCGGGCAGGTCGTCGGCGGCATCGGGGCCCCACGTCCCTGCGTCGTAGTTGGAGAAGTCGGGGGGAGGGCCTTCGGCCCAGGCATTGATGATCGGGTCGACGATGCCCCACGCTTCCTCGACCTCGTCCGCACGGGTGAACAACGAGGCATCGCCCTGGAGGGCGTCGAGGATGAGGGTCTCGTAGGCATCGGGCGAGTCGACGCTGAACGCGGAGCCATACGTGAAATCCATCGTCACGGCCCGGATATCCAGGCGGAGTCCGGGCACCTTGGCCCCGAAGCGCAGCATGATCCCTTCGTCCGGTTGGATCCGGATCGCCAGCATGTTCGCGTCGGGGGCCACGCCCGCGTCGGCGAACAGCCGGTGCGGGACCTCGCGGTAGGCGATCGCGATCTCGGTCGCGCGCTTCGGCAGTCGCTTGCCGGTCCGGACGTAGAAGGGCACGCCGGACCAGCGCCAGTCGTCGATCGTCAGCCGGGCGGCGACGAATGTCTCCGTCTCGGACTCGGGGTCGACGTCGGTCTCCGACCGATAGCCCGGGACCTGGTTGGCCGCCACCCAACCGGGACCGTACTGGCCACGGACCGCATCGGTCGCGGGGTCCAGCGGATCGCTCGAGATCGCACGCAGGACCTTGACCTTCTCGTCGCGCAGGGCGTTGGCCTCGAACGTTGCCGGCGGTTCCATCGCGACCAGGCTGACCAGCTGGAGGAGGTGGTTCTGGAGGACGTCGCGCGACGCGCCGGTCTCTTCGTAGAACGCGCCACGGTTCTCGATGCCGAGCGACTCGGCCACGGTGATCTGCACGTGATCGACGTAGCGGCGGTTCCACAGCGGCTCGAAGATCCCGTTCCCGAACCGGAAGACCAGCAGGTTGCGGACCGTCTCCTTGCCCAGGTAGTGATCGATGCGATAGACCTGCGATTCGCGGAAGACCTTGCCGACCTCGCGGTTGAGCCGCTTGGCGGACTCGAGGTCGTGGCCGAACGGCTTTTCGATGACGACCCGCCGCCAGCCGCCGTCGTGGCGCTCGTGGTCGAGCCCGACGCGCCCGAGCTGGCCGACGATCTCGGCGAACTGTGAGGGCTGGGTCGCGAGGTAGAACAGCCGATTGCCGCGCGTGCCGTGCTCCGCGTCGATCTCGTCCAGCCGGGTGGCGAGGGCGTCGAACCCGGCCGGGTCCTCGAAGTCGAGGACCTGGTAGCTGATCCGCTCCCCGAACGAGTGCCACGCCGCCTCGTCGAGCGGGAGGATCCGGCTGTACTTCTCGAGCGAGGTGCGGATCCCGGCCCGGAACGTCTCATCGTCGAGCGGGCGGCGTCCGATGGCCACGATCCGGAACTCGTGCGGCAGCAGATCGGTCCGCCACAGGTGATAGAGGGCGGGCACGACCTTGCGATGGGACAAGGTCGCCGGTCGCCCCGAAGAGCACCACGATCGACGGGTCGGGGATCCGGGCCAGGCGGAGGCCCTCGCGCAGGACGTTCTCGACCGGCTTGGCCCGCGAGGCTCGCTTGCCGACCCGCGCCAGGCGCAGGTCCTTCATCGTGCGCGGCGCGTCCTTCGGCTTCGCCGCCGGCTCCGCCATGCGGCGCTACTCGGTCTTGACGGCGTGGCCGCCGAACTCGTTGCGGAGGGCCGCCAGCACCTTCGCGCCGTACGAATTGTCCTGCCGCGAGCGGAACCGGGTCAGCAGCGAGAAGGTGATGACCGGCGCCGGGACGTTGTGGTCGATCGCCTCCTGGACGGTCCAGCGGCCCTCCCCGGAATCCTCGACGTAGCCTTTCAGGTGCTCCAGGTCCTGGCCGTTCGCCTTGAACGCGCGGGCGGCCAGCTCGAGCAGCCACGAACGCACGACCGAGCCCTGCATCCACAGGTCGGAGATCGCCGCGAGGTCGAGCTCGTAGTCGCTCGCGTGCATGATCTCGAAGCCCTCGGCATAGGCCTGCATCAGGCCGTACTCGATGCCGTTGTGGACCATCTTCACGTAGTGCCCGGCCCCTGGTCCGCCGACGTGGAGGTAGCCGCCGGGTGGCGCGAGCGAGGTGAAGATCGGCTCCAGCGGGCGGACCGCCTCGGCGTCGCCACCGACCATCAGGCAGTAGCCGACCTGGAGGCCCCAGATCCCGCCCGAGGTCCCGGCGTCGACGTACCGGATCCCCTTGGCGGCCAGTTCGCCGTGCCGGCGGACATCGTCGTGGAAGTTGGTGTTGCCGCCGTCGATGATCGTGTCGCCGGGCTCAAGGTGCTCGAGCAGCTCGGCGATCTGGGCCTCCGTGGCGTCGCCGGCCGGGACCATCACCCAGACCGCGCGCGGCTTGGCGAGCGCCCCGACGAGCTCCGCGATCGTGAACGCGGCGGTCGCGCCCTGCTCCTCGGCCGCCAGCTCGGTGGTCTTCTCGGGCGTCCGGTTGTAGATGACGATCTGGTGGCCGTCGCGGGTGAGCCGGCGGACCATGTTGGCCCCCATCCGGCCGAGCCCGATGAACCCGATCTGCATCGCGATCAGCCCTCCGTGGTGCTGCCGAGGGCCGCCGCGAGGGCACGCTCCAGGGCGGCCAGCCCGGCGTCCGGGTCCCCTCCGAGATGGACGCGCAGGATCGGCAGGTCGTGCGCCTCGATGGCGGCGAAGTCACCCGCGGCCTGGGCGTCGATGAGCTGGCCGAAGGTGTACGGCCAGTCCGGGATCTCCAGGTCGACGGGATGGTCCGAGGTCAGCTGGAGGAACCAGCCGATCGGGGCGCCGCCCTTGTGGAGCTGGCCGGTCGAGTGCAGGAAGCGGGGACCGTAGCCCGCGGTCGTCGCTCGGCCGGTCGCGTCGCGCAGGAGCGTCCGGATCCGGGCGAAGGCTGCGTCCCGGGCGGGGGTCGGGGCGATGAACGCCTGGAGGGACAGGTAGGCGTTCGGATCGCCGACGGGCGAGATGACGGGCGAGCTCGCCGACGACGTCTCCGTCGCCCGCCGTGAGCCGCAGCGCGGCGTCGCCGTACAGCGTCAGGCCGTCGCCGGCCGCGATCGGGGCCTGGGTCGCCACAGGGCCTGCGTCCCCGTGCCCGACCGACTCGAGGACGTCGCGGGTCAGCTGCTTGGCCTCCTCGACGTTCGGTTGGTCGAACGGGTCGATGCCCAGGACGGCACCGGCGATCGCGGTCGCGACCTCCCAGCGGACGAATTCGGCGCCGATGTCGATCGGGTCGGCGATCTCGATGCGGATCACCGGGTGGCCGGCGTCCTCGAGAGCCGAAGCGAGTGCGTCGCGTGCCCCGGCCGGCGATCCCGCGAGCGACAGCCGGACGAAGGCCCGATCCGCGCCATACGACGTCGACCGCCCGATCGGCTCCAGGTCGACCGGGACGATCCCCACGCCGTGCTTGCCGGTGCTCTCGGCGATGAGCTGCTCCGCCCAGGCACCGAAGCTCGCGATCTCGTCATCGGCCAGGAAGGTCAGCTTGTCGCGGCCGGCCTTGGCCAGGGTCCCGATGGCCAGGCCGAGTGCGACGCCCGGGTTGATCGCCGGGTCGGGCTCGCGACAGGCGCCGAGCATCGCCGACGCCGAGGCGAGCAGGGCATCGAGGTCGATGCCGATCAGCGAGGCCGGGACGAGCCCGACATAGGTCAGCGCGGAATAGCGCCCGCCGATATCCGGCGGGTTGGTGAACACCTCGCGGAACTCGTCGGTATGGGCGATCGCCTCGACGCTCTTGCCGGGATCCGTGATGGCCGCGAAGTACGCCCCGACCGTCTCGAACCGTCGATGCGGGACGGCATCGAGGGCCGCCGCCGCGCGCGCCCAGGCGTAGGCCAGGAACGCGTTCGGTTCCGTGGTCGTGCCCGACTTGGAGGCGATGATCACGAGGGTGCGCAGCGGATCGAGGTCGTCGAGCACGGCCGAGACGTAGGCCGGGTCGGTCGAGTCGAGGATGCGCAGGGTCAGATAGCCGTCGAGGTTGCCGAACGTCTGATGGAGGACGTCCGGGGCGAGGCTGCTGCCGCCCATCCCGGCGACCACCGCCGACGTGTAGCCCTCATCGACGACCGCGTCGCCGAACCCTTCGAGGCCCGCGATCCGATCGGAGAAGTGGCCCGGCGCATCGAGCCAGCCGAGGCGCTCGGCGATCGTCTCGCCGACGCGCGGGTCGCTCGACCACAGCCGGACGTCGCGCGCGAAGAGCCGGTTCGCCCACTCGTCGGTGCGGGCCAGCTCGACGGCCGCCTCGTAGTCGGCCGCGCCGGCGCCGAGCGCCAGGCGGGGAGCGGCGAGCGTGGTCGACGCTGGATCGGGCATCTGGTTCGGGCCTCCGGCGGCTGGGGTCGTCCATGGTACGCCGGGCGCGATCGTGCGCGCCCGCGGGTCAACCCGCGGCGTCGGCCGTCACCGGTCGGAAGCGGAAATACGGACCATAGCCCGCCGGTCGTCAGGATGAACACGACCAGCACGGCAAGCACGACCTGCACGTTCGTCTGCTCGAGGGCGGCGGCGTAGGCGTGGTCCTGGTTGAGCAGGAGCTGCCACCACAGGAACGTGACGGTCCCGAAGGTCAGCGCCCAGGCGACGCGGCTCCAGCCCATCACCGTGGCGCCGTCGAGGAAGCGCAGCGGGATCATCGTGATGAACAGGCCCTCGAGCCCCCCGATCACGATCATCGCCAGGATGGTCTCCGCGAGCGCGGGACCCGGCGCTCCGTCCGCAGCCACGACCCGCACCGGTCCGAGCAGGAGCCAGGCCAGGAGGCTGACGACGAGCAGGCCGAAGGCCGGGACGAGGACGAGCGTCGCGTCATCCCGCCGTGCCAGCGCGATCGGCGCGACGATCACCGCGGACGCGATGAAGCCATACAGAAGCCCGGGCTGGAAGCTCACGGTACGCGAGACGACGACGGCGATGATCGCCACGAAGATCGCGGTCCCGTACAGCTTGATCGACGCGTCGGCGCGATAGCGACGGAATGCGAGCCTGGTCGCCGACCCCTCGGAGAAGAGCGTCAGGAACCCGAGGCCGACGACCAGCGACAGGAAGAGCACGAGGCTCGACGGGTTGAGCCCGAAGTCGGGACTGAGGAACCCGTAGATCAGCCCCAGCAGACTCAGCACAGCCAGGATCCTGAGGAGGCTCCCGACCCGGCCCGACCCGGCCAGCCGCGAGATCCCCGCGCCGCTGACGATCAGCGGGCCCATGAACCGGAGCGGACCGCTCAGCAGGCCCGCCCACCAGCCGTGGACGACCGCCCGGTTGGCGTCCATCGTGCTGTTGAAGACCTCGGCGGTCAGCCCGAACAGGAACACGATGAGCAGGGTCAGGAACAGGTTCGTCGCGACGACCGCCGGGTCGATCGCGCCTGCATCCGGCCCGCCGATCCAGGTCACGATCTCGGGCACGTACGGGTTCCCGCCGCCCGGCGTCCCGGACGTGACGGCCGCCCCGGTCCCCGGCGACGGGCGTGGGCTCGGGCGGGCTCGTCGCCTCCAGCACTTCGCCCGATCCCGACGGGCTCGGCTCGACCGACGGCGAGGGCTCGAGCGATGGCCCCACGGAGGCCGATGGTGACGCCGAGGGTTCGAGGCTCGCCGTCGGGATGGCGGTCGGCGTCGGGGTCGGTTGCGGCGTCGGTGTGGGCGTCGGGGTCGGCCGGGGCGTCGGCGTCGGCGTGGGGGTGACGAGGACCGTGTAGGCCGCCGAGGCGCCCCAGTACGGCAGGCAGGTGCGACTGCAGGCCCGGGCACTGATGGTGTGGCTGCCGACGGCATTCGGCTTCGGAGCGTTCGCCAGCGAGTAGGTCACGCTGCAGGACGACTGGACGATCGGGACGCGGCCACCGAGGGCTTGCCCGTCCCAATAGAACTGCGCCTCGGCGAACGCGCACTGGCTCGAGTTCAGGTCGTACGTCGCGCTCAGATCGGTGGCGACGCGCCCGGACTTGGGCTTGACGACGAGCGTCGGGATGGGGTCGATCGTGTAGGTCTGGGTGACGATGCTGCCGGGCTGGTCGCACTCGACCGACGGCAGGTCGACGTAGCACGCACTGACCGTCACGATATGACCACCGAAGGCTGCGGGACTCGGCGGGGCGAACGGCGGCGAAGTCGACGGTGCAGTACTTCGGATCGCTCGTATCGAGCGCCTTGGTCGGGACCAGGATTTCGCCGTCCCACGTCAGTTGCGCGTCCGTATATCCGTTGCATTCGCCGAACGGGCTGACGTACCAGTAGTGGGCGACGACCTTGTCGGACTTGTGGCCGCGGGAGTCGTCAAGGACCAGGCACGGGCCGGTTGTCGGGCAAGAGGAGGGCGGCGGGTCCGCGAGCGCGACCGAGGGCAACGCGACGGCGACCGTCAGGACCGTCACGACCGCGATCAGGACGGCCAGCAGGCGTGCGTTGAACGCCCGAGATGAGCCATGGCGGCGCGATGTCCCCGGCGCCCGCATCGATGCGTTCCCCTTCCAGCTTCCCGCCAGTCATTCGGAACCCCGCCGAAAGTCCTAGGACCTTTGGCTGGCCAGAGGGAGGCAGTGTTGGGCGGAGCGGTGGGGCTGTCAAGGGTGTTCCCGGGCCCGATGTGGCGCCGCCGCACCGCCCGAAGCCGGCCCTCGCCGGCCCTCGCCGGCCTTATGCGGCTCACTCATGCGAATCGGCTGGAACGAGCGCGGCCACCTCCGAATTCTGTCGGAATCGACCACCCGCCAAGCGTGGAGCGACGACATTTCATGACTGAGCTGCATGTCGGGCGCCCGGAGCCGTGTGGCGAGCCCTTAGCCGGCGCTCTCGGCTTCGATGGCGAGGACCTTGTCGAGGCGGCGCACGTGGCGCGGCTCCCCGCTGAAGGTCGCTCCGAGGAAGGCCCGGGCGCATTCGAAGGCGGGCTCGGGGCCCACCACCCGCGCGCCGAGGGTCAGGACGTTCATGTCGTCGTGTTCGACGCCCTGGTGCGCGGAGTAGGTGTCGTGACAGACCGCGGCGCGGATGCCGCGGATCTTGTTCGCCGCCACGGACGCCCCGACCCCAGACCCGCAGATGAGGATCCCGCGGTCGGCTTCGCCGGCCGCGACCGCCTCGCCGAGCCGCTGCGCGAAGTCCGGGTAGTCGTCGTTCGGATCGGAGCCGTCGCCGCCGAGGTCGATCAGCTCGTGGCCGAGGTTCGCCCCGGCCAGACGCCCGAGCAGCTCGTGTCTTGAGGGCGGCGCCGGCATGGTCGGCCGAGAAGGCGACGCGCATCTCAGTGATGTCCCGGATCCATGTGGCCGAAGTGCCCGCCGTCGACGGTCGCGATCCGGCCGCGGAGGCCGTCGCGGACGACACGGCGCCCGACCTCGGCGACGCGATCGGTGGTGAAGCCGAACCGCTCGAAGATCGTCGCCGCCGGCGCCGACGCGCCGAAGTGGTCGAGCCCGATGATGGCCCCCTCGTCGCCGACCCAGCGCTCCCAGCCGAGCGAGACGCCGACTTCGACGCTGACCCGCCGACGGACGGCCGGTGGCAGGACCGCGTCGCGGTACGCCTGGTCCTGCGCCGCGAACCGCTCCCAGCAGGGGAGCGACACGACGCGGGTCGGGGTCCCCTCGGCCTCGAGGGTCTCAGCGGCGCCGAACGCGAGCTGGAGCTCGGAACCGGTACCGATCATGATCAGGTCGGGCGTGCCGCCAGCGGCCTCGCGGAGGACGTAGCCGCCGCGCGCGACACCATCGCGAGCGAGGCGATCCGTGCCGGGCAAGGTCGGTAGCTTCTGGCGGGTCAGGGCCAGGGCGACCGGGCCGTCCGTGCGTTCGACGGCCAGCGCCCACGCAGCCGCGGTCTCGTTCGCATCCCCGGGCCGAACGAACCAGAGGTTGGGGATGGCGCGCAGCGCCGCGTAGTGCTCGACCGGCTGGTGCGTCGGGCCGTCCTCGCCCAACCCGACCGAATCGTGCGTCCAGACGTAGATCACGTGCAGGCCGGACAACGACGCCAGTCGGACCGAGCCGCGCATGTAGTCGCTGAAGGTCAGGAAGGTGGCGCAATACGGGATGAAGCCGCCGTGATAGGCGAGGCCGTTCGAGACGCCGCCCATGGCATGTTCGCGGACCCCGAACCGCAGGTTGCGACCGGCCTCGGCGGCGCTGAAGTTCGGTTCGCCCTTGACGTCGGTCAGGTTCGATTCGGAGAGGTCGGCGGCGCCGCCGAACAGTTCGGGTAGATGCGGCGCCAGGGCCGCGATCGCCTCCTGACTGGCGTTCCTGGTGGCGACCTCGGTCCCGGTCTCGTAGGTCTTGAGGTCCACGTCCCAGTCGGCCGCCAGCCCGCCGCGTGTCATCCGGCGGCGGAACTCCGTGGCGGCCTCGGGATGGGCGTCGCGGTAGGCGTAGTAGCGCGTTTCCCAGTCGGCGACCAGCGCCTCGCCGGCCGGGATCGCCGCGCGGAAGACGGCACTCGCCTCGTCGGGGACGTAGAAGGTTCGGTCCGGGTCCCAGCCGTAGGCCTCCTTGGTCAGACGGACCTCGTCGGGGCCGAGCGGCGCGCCATGGGCCTTCTGGCTGTCCTGCTTGTTCGGACTGCCGAAACCGATGTGGGTTCGCACCGCGATCAGGCTCGGGCGGTCGTCGGCAAGCGCGGTCTCGATCGCCGCTTCGATCGCCCCGACGTCGTTGCCGTCGGCGACCCGCTGCGTGTGCCAGCCGTAGGCGTCGAACCGCTTCGGCACGTCCTCCGACCACGCCATCGCCGTGGGGCCATCGAGCTGGATGAGGTTGTCGTCGTACAGGACGATCAGGCGGCCCAGCCGAAGGTGGCCGGCCAGGCTGGCAGCCTCCGACGCGATCCCTTCCTGCAGGTCGCCGTCGGACGCGATGACGAACGTGCGGTGATCGACCAGCGAATGCCCCGGCCGGTCGTACTCCGCCGCGAGGCGGCGCTCCGCGATGGCCATCCCCACCGCGTTGGTCAGGCCCTGTCCGAGTGGACCGGTGGTGGCCTCCACGCCGGCGGTCAAGCCGTATTCAGGATGGCCGGGCGTGACACTGCCCCACTGCCGGAAGGCCTTGAGGTCGTCGAGCGAGACGTCGTAGCCGGTCAGGTGGAGGAGCGAGTAGAGCAGCATGCTGGCGTGCCCGGCGCTCAGGACGAAGCGGTCGCGATCCACCCAGTCCGGACGCGTCGGAGCGTGGCGCAGGAATTGGGTCCAGACGACATAGGCCATCGGAGCGGCGCCCATCGGGGCGCCCGGGTGGCCGGAATTCGCCTTCTGGACGCCGTCGATCGAGAGCGTCCGGATGGTGTCGATGGCGAGTCGGTCGATGTCCGTCGCGAGGGTCATGGGCGGCTCCCGTCGATGTGGTCTGGCGCATCCCGCTCGGACGGTCATTGTAGACGTGGCGTGGTCACGGCCCCGGTATCCTCCGCGAGTGCCTCCCATCCCGCGGCCGCGACGACCGCGTCGCCCGACCCGACCGACCCGCCCGACGCGCCCCCGCAGGTCGCGTGCGGGTGCGCGTACCGGACCAGCCCGGATCGTGGTGCTCGGCGACCTGATGCTCGACGTGATCCTCGCCCCGTCCGGTCCACTGGCCCAGGGAACCGACGTGCCGGGCGATGTCCGGCTGGCGCAGGGCGGGTCGGCGGCCACGACGGCCCGCTGGTTGGGTCGGCTCGGCGCCGACACCAGCCTCATCGCGGCCGTCGGTCGGGATGCCGCCGGGCGCGCCCTCGTCGAGGCGATCCGTGGCGATGGCGTCACGCCCCATGTCTCGCGCGTGGCGGGCGCACGGACCGGGCGGATCGGCGTCCTGGTAGCGCCCGGAGGCGAGCGAAGCTTCGTGGCGGATCGCGGCGCGGCCGACCTGCTCGACCCGGGCGACCTGCGGGCCGCCTGGTTCTCTGGGGCGGACGCACTCCATCTGCCGATCTATTCGCTGCTCGGAGCGCCACTCGGGGCCGCCGGTCGGCGCGCGATCGAGTTGGCTCGCGAGGCGAACGCGATGGTGAGCGTCGACCTGGCGTCCATCGGACCGCTGCTCATCGATGGACGGCGAGCGGCGAACGCGATGATCGCGACGATCGCCCCCGACCTCTTGTTCGCCACCGCCGCCGAGGCCGAGGCGTTCCTTGGCGGGCGACGCATCGATCGGCTGCTCGATGTGACGGCGACCGCGGTCATCAAGCGGGGGCCGCGTGGCGCGACCGTCGTGACCCGTGTCGGCGGGGCGGGGATCCGGTTCGAGGTCGCGACCGAGCAGCTCGTCGTGCGCGACACGACCGGGGCGGGGGACGCCTTCGATGCCGGCTTCCTGGTGGGCTGGTTCGCCGCGCAGCGCGCCGGTCGGTCCCAGCCGGCGTCGCTCCAGCGAGCCGCCGTCGCCGGTCACCGGGCGGCGGCGCGCCAACTCACCTTGCCGCGACCGGAATTGCCGCTCGGTTGAGCCCGTTACGCTAGGCCGGTGCCCATGATCGTCGATCTGCTCGACATCGGACTCGAGGTCTCGGCCGCGCTCGGCGACGGTCGGCCGGTCGTCGCGCTCGAGTCGACGCTCATCAGTCACGGCCTGCCATACCCGCACAACCTCGAGGTCGCTCGCGCCTCTGAGGCGGCGGTCCGTGCCGCCGGTGCGATCCCGGCGACCGTGGCGATCCACGCCGGCCGGCTGCTCGTCGGCCTCGACGCGGACGGGTTGCTGGCCCTCGCGACCGCGCCCGCCGGCACGGTCCGCAAGGCCGCCCGACCAAGCCTCGCCGTCGCGCTTGCGGACGGCGGCTGGGCCGCGACGACCGTCTCGGCGACGATGATCGCCGCGCATGCCGCCGGGATCCGCGTCTTCGCCACGGGCGGGATCGGTGGCGTGCACCGGGGCGCGCTGTCGGGGCTTGGCGGCAGGCCGGCCACCTTCGACATCTCGTCCGATCTCGAGGAACTCGGCCGCACCGCGATGGCGATCGTGTGCGCCGGCCCGAAGGCCATCCTCGACGTCCCGGCGACGCTCGAGTATCTCGAGACTCGCGGGGTCCCGATCATCGCGGTCGGTCAAGCGGAGCTCCCGGGCTTCTTCGCCCGCTCGTCGGGGATCGCGGCGCCGGCGTCGGTGGCGGACGTCGAGGCCGCGGCGTCCCTGGTGGCGACCCACCTGGGACTCGGCTCGGGTGGCGGCGTCCTCGTCTGTGTCCCGGTGCCGGAGGCGGATGCCCTCCCCGACGAGGTCGCGCGCGCGGCCGTCGAGCGCGCCGTGGCGGAGGCGACCGAGGCGGGGATCGGCGGGCCGGCGCTGACGCCGTGGCTCCTCGCGCGCATCGCCAGCCTGACCGATGGCGCCTCGGTCCGCGCCAATACCGCGTTGATCATCAACGATGCGAGCGTCGCCGGGGCCCTCGCGGTGGCCCTATCGCGGCGTTGACCGGACGCCACATCGCGCCTTGCCGCTCCGAAGGGCGCTCGCTACACTCGACCGGACCCGGCCTGCGGGTCCCGACCTCAGAGGGCTCGACTGCATGCGGATCTACGAGGGCAGCGCCCGCCAGGACTTCGAGGAGGTCTTCCGTTCGATCGGAGCCTTCCTCGACCAGCGCGGGATGAAGGACGTCCTGCTCCTCGAGGCGCCGGACGGCTTCATCGTGCAAGGGCTCGTCGTCTCGGGCACCAGCACCGGAACCTGGTCCGACACGATGGGCTCCCAGGTCAAGGAGACGCTGACCTTCCTCGACGACGACATCGCCCGGTTCATGGAAGAAGCGAGTGCGCGTCGTGGAAGCCCGAACCCATCCGACCGGTCCGGCCGGGCACTACGAGGTCGCCTTTCGGGTCATCGGCCGGTACATGGACGACCAGAAGCCGCGCGATGTCTTCTTCTTCGAGCAGGACGGGGCGTTCGTGTTGCGGCTCCTGATGAGCGGCCAGGCGGGCAGCCGCCACCATCTCGCAGAGTTCACCCGCGATGACATCAACGACATGGTCGCCCGCGGTCCGAGCCTGCGACACGCGGAGGCCAAGCCCGGCGACAAGCGCCGGTGCCCAGCCCGACGCCAAGAAATGATCGATCCATCGGCCAACCCGTTCGCACCTGGAGGTAGACCATGAAGGCACTCAAGACCGTCGCCGTCGCGCTGGGGATCACCCTCGCCGCGCTGATCGTCATCCCGCTCGCTGTCCTGGCCGGACTGTTCGTCTGGCTCAAGGTCACCGAGGAAGATGACGAGGAGATCCTCGAGCTCGACCAGGAAGGCGCCTGATCGGCCCCGATCTCGAGACCGACCCGAACGAGACGCCCGCCGGACCGGCGGGCGTCGACCTTTCCGGGCGTCCCGAGCCGACGGCGTCGTTGCCGCCTGCGGAACTCGCAGACGCTGGTGGGCTGACCGAGGCGGCCATCCGCGACCGTCGGATCGCCGAGTTCGGCGTCCTGGTCATCATGGTCTTCTGGGCTGGCAACTTCATCGTGGTCAAGGGCGCGATCGAGATCCTGCCGCCGGTCGGGTTCACGCTCCTCCGCTACCTCGTGGCGTCGGCCACTCTCGTCACGCATCCTTCGGTGGCGTGAGGGGGCGTTCACCTTGCCGCGCGGCGACGTCCTCCGGATCGCGCTGCTCGGCGTTATCGGTTTCGGCTGCTATCAGATCCTCTGGCCGGTCGCGCTCCAGAGCATCCCGGCCGGCGACTCGGCCCTGCTCATCGCCGCGACACCGGTCATCACCGCGCTGCTGGCGATGGCGACCGGCGCCGACTCACCCAACGCCGTCAAGCTCCTCGGCGCCTTCGTCTCGTTCGGAGGCGTCGCGCTGGTAATCGCGCGCGGGTCAGGGACTCGCACTGGGCGCGTCGCTCGTCGGCGACGTGTTGACGCTCCTCGCGGCAGCGTGCTGGGCGGTCTACACCGTGTTCGGCGCGAAGATCCTGCAACGCCACTCGCCGCTGGTCACGACGACCTGGGCGGTCCTCGCCGGGACGCTGTTCATCGCGCCCGTCGGGATCGCGCAGCTGGCGACGGTCGATCTCGCCCTGGTGGCGCCGATCATCGTGGTGGCGATCCTGTACTCGGGGATCCTGGCAGCCGGGCATCGCCAACGTCGTCATCTTCCACGCGGTCAAGCTGCTCGGCCCGACCCGGGTGACGTCGCTCCAGTTCCTGGTTCCCGCCCTCGCGGTCGTGATGGCAGCGGTATTCCTGTCGGAGCCGATCCGCCCGATCCAGGTCGTCGGCGGCGCGATCATCCTTGCCGGTGTCGCCCTCCTCCGACGCGGGTCGATGCCTGGCCGGCGGGCGGTGCGGGCCTTCGGCAGCCTCGCCCGATGACGGTGCCGGATGGAGTGGCGCCTCCGGTCCCGCCGCTGCTCCCCGGGGAGCCGCCGCTGGCCATCCTCGTCGACTACGACGGGACGGTCGCCCTGACCGACGTCTCCGACACGGTCATGGCCGAGCACGTCCCGGGGATCTGGGAGACGGAGGTCGCGGCCTATGACGCGGGCCGGATGGGATCGCGCCGGCTGATGGAACTCGAGATGGCCCTCGTGGACGTGCCGTCCGCGGCGTTGCTGGCGACGGCCGCGGCCCAGCCGCACGATCCGGGCTTCGTGCCGTTCGTCCGCCGCGCCCAGGCGGCCCGGATCCCGATCGAGATCGTGTCGGACGGGTTCGGCTTCTTCATCGGGCCGGCGCTCGAGGCGCTCGGGGTGGGGGAGCTGCCGATCGTCACGGCACGGACCACGTTCGAGGGTCGGCGGGCGTCGATCGCGTTCCCCAACGGCCATCCGAGTTGCCTCGTGTGCGGGACCTGCAAGCGCAACCGCGTGCTCGAGCATCAGGCCGCCGGCCGGGCGGTCGTGTTCATCGGCGACGGCGAGAGCGATCGTTATGCGGCCGGCTACAGCGACGTCGTGTGGGCGAAGCGCTCGCTCGTCCGGATCTGCATCGAGGCCGGCTGGCCGTATGAGCGCTGGACGGAGTTCGCCGAGATCGACCGGTGGCTCGAGGGGGTCGTCGGCGGCTGGCGAGCAGACCCCGACACGCTGCCAGGTCCTCGCGCGCGACCGTTCTTCTGCGGCCCCGAGATCTGGGGCGACGGCCTGATCGATCCGCCAGCGGGGACGTGGCCGCCCGGATTGGACTGAGCCCAGCGACGTTTGCAGCCCGCCCCGTGGCGTGACTCACCCGGATCGCCCTCCCCGCGTATCTACCCAGTAGCGCCGGAGACACCGGCGGGCCACCATGTGGTGGATCGACTGGGAGGATCGGATGACGGTGGAGGCACTCCGGCGCGGACGCCCCGAGGTGCTGGCCGACCTGCTCGCCCGATACGGGAAGGACATGCAGGCGGTCGCCTACCTCATCGTCCGCGACCGCTCGGCCGCCGAGGACGTCGTCGTCGACAGCCTCCTGGCCGCCCTCGACCACGGCCACGCGCTTCGAGACGAGGCCGCCCTACGACCCTGGCTGCTCCGGATCGCCACCAACAAGGCGCTCCGCCATCGACAGCGCGCCGCGCGGATCGTCGAGCTCGAAGTCGTCGACGGGGTCGAAGCCGAGGGACGCGGTCCCGGTGCCGACGAATCGATGGCCCTCTGGCAGGCTGTCAAGGATCTGCCACCGCGGATGCGAGCGGCGATCGGCCTTCGCTACTACCTCGACCTTCCGGTCGAGACGGTCGCGGAGATCCTCGACGTCAGCCCGAACACGATCAAGACCCAGCTGAAGTCGGCGTTGGCACATCTCCGCAGCGCCCTGGCCGACGAGCCGGTGATCCTCGCGGAGGTGCGACATGCCTGACCTCGACGACGCCGCGCTCGAGCTCCGACTGCGGCGTGTCCTGGCCGACCGACTCGACCCACTCGCGCTCGCGGTGTCCGCGCAGGAGCTGGAACAGCGGCGCGTAGCCAGGGACCGGATCCGTGGTCGCCGCCGAGTCCTGGTGGCCTTGGGACTCGCCGCCGCGCTTGTCGTGCCGGTCGGTTGGCTTGTCGCCGGGGCGCCCGTCCCGACGACGCCGTTGCCCGCGGTGACCGTCGCGACCCCGGGTCCCTCGACCCATCCCGCGCCGACCTCCACGGCCGCCGTCGCGACGATCACGAGCAGCGGGCGGTACCAGGCGATCGTCCTGCGGCCGGGGGCAGGATCGGATTTCGACGTGATCGCCATCCGAGCTGATGGGCAGGAGCGTGTCCTCGCCCAGCTCGCGTCGGCATCGATGCCCACGGGTTTCGCCCCGATCGACGCCTACGTCGGCGCGAACGGGTGGCTCGCGATCAACGTCGACAACCCGCAGCGGCTGGTGCTGGTCGACCTCCGGCACCCGTCGGCCCCGCCCCGGATCGTCAATGGCGGGGACTACAGGGCGTGGGGACCGGATGGACGGCTTGCCATCCGAGAGACCAACGAGCCGGGCGAGGAACCCAATGTGATCTTCGTCATCGACCCTGCGACTGGCGAGTTGATCGGGCTCCCGCGCGCCAAGCCGCTGTCGGGCCATCCGCTTGCCTGGGCCGCGGACGGCTCGGGGCTCGTGGCTGCGACCGGCGAGACGAGGCCGCTGGAGCCCGTAGTGCCCGGTCAGCCCGCCGACTGGCAGCGGCAGCTGGTCCCGTCGGGAGCCCTCGTACCGGGCTTCGTGCCAGTCCATGACGACGGCCGCGGGCGCCGGCAGTCGATCGCGGGCGACCGCATGCTCCTGTGCGGTCCCCGCGGGCTCCGATACGCGGCGTGTACGCGAATCGCCCGGTTTCAGCGTCGGCAGGCTGGACGTCGCCGGGGCATTCACCCTCTGGGATGTGACGCCACCCTCGGGCGGTGTCGACGCTGCGACGTTCGCCGCTACTGACCGAGGGATCTGGATCCTCCGCCGAGACCCCGCCGCCGGCCTGATCGGTCTCGACCGGCTCGATGATCAGGGCGTCGCGGTCCGCAGCGTCACCGCGCCGCTGCCGGCGGGCCTCACACCCGCGGCGAACACGCGCCAGGTCGATTGGCGATCCGACACCCGGCTCGAGGCGATGTCGCCCGATGACTCGCTTGCCCGCATCATGATGTCGCAACGACGATCCCGACATCACCGAATGGTTCCTGCTGCCGACCGACGGCCTGCCGGGTACCTATCACGAGAACGGCATGTTCGCAGGCTACCTCGCATCGTCCGTTGCGGACTCCATCGGCACCGATGGGTTTCGGCCGGTGCCGGGCGCCGACAAGCCCGAAGAGGGACACGCCCCGAACCTTGCGACCGACGACGAGATCGATCGATACGCCGCCAGTTCGTGGGGTGTCTCCTCGACTGACGTGCTGCGGCGTGCGACCTGGTCGCAGGGGCATGAGCCGCCCGAGATCGAGGCCGTCCGACTGCCTGCCGGCCATCGACTCGCCGTCCAGTTCGCCTGCTCCGGACCGCGAGCGGCGATCCTGACGGTCCGCGACGGCGACCCCGACGGCGGTGACATCAGCGCCGGCGCCGAGCTGCATGGCCGATGATCAGAGCCCTCCTGGCATCGAAGTCGTGAAATCACTTGACCGATGCCCGAGCATCTCTGGGGCATGACGACCATCCCGACCCAGATGGATGACTCGCTCGCCGCGGCCGTGGCCCAGGCCGACAGCCGGCGATCAGACCGCGTTCGCCCGCATCGTCCAGGCGCATCACGACGACTTGACCCGGGTCTGCTTCGTGATCTGCGGCGATCTCGACCTCGCCGACGAAGCCGTCGGCGCCGCCTGGCCGTCGCCTGGCGCAAGTTGTCCACCCTGAAGGATCCCGAGCGCCTCCGGCCATGGCTCGTCTCGGTCGCCGCCAACGAGGCGCGCCAGCTGCTCCGCCGCCAGCGGCGGCGAACGGTCGTCGAGCTGTCCGTCGCCGACCGGGACGGACGCTGGCTGCAGCCGATCCCGCCGGCGCGGACCGACGACCTCGACCTCGCCAATGCCCTCGCCCGGCTGGATCCGGACGACCGGGCCCTCCTCGCCCTCCGCTATGTCGCGGGCTTCGACTCGACCGAGCTCGCCCGCGCGACCGGGCGCTCCCCTCGGGCACCCGCGCCCGCCTGGCGCGCTTGCTCCACTCGCCTCCGAACGGAGCTCCAAGATGACTGACCCGTTCGACTTCGAACCTCGGTTCGAGGAACGCCTCGTGGCCCATGCCGCGCGAGCTACTCGACCGTTCGACGCGTCGGCGATCGCGGCCACGGCGACACTCCGATCCACCTCACCTCGGTTGCCGCGCCTGTTGACACCATCCACTGGACGGGTCTCGGTCCTTCGCGTCGCCACGATCCTTCTCCTGCTCGTGACACTCCTGGCGGCGACGCTGCTGGCGGGCGGCTTTTTTCGTCGCCCACCGATCCAGATCCGGCCCGCAGTGGTCGCTCCGTATCCGAGCCCGGCGCACCTCGCCGACCCGACCACGGGTCCCACGCCCACTGGCACGCCGCACACGAGCGACCAGCCGCAGCCGCCGCGCGCGGATCGCCTCGCGGTCGTGTCCTATGACGCGGGCGGCTGCGGCGGCCGCCTGATCGAGATCGACGTCGCGACCGGCAAGCTGTCGGAACCCCTCGAAGGTTGCTTCGACGTCATTGGCGTCAAGGAAGGCGGGCGTTTCGTCGTCGCGGGTGGTGGAACCCGAGTGCCAACCGGGGATGGCTACTCGATCAGTGGTGATCAGGGCGGCGCGACCGTCATGAACCTCGTGACCGGGGACGCCGCCCACCTGACGAACCTTCAGCCGTCGGCGCTGCTCGCACCCGGTGGACAGTGGGCGCTGGAGTACGGACCCTATGGCCACGCACGCGTCGGCCCGATCGACGGTTCCCGCTGGGTCGAGATGCCGACCCCTGCCGGCACCGGCACGCCGAGTGGGCCCGCGCCGTCATCCTGGTCGCCGGATGGGGCGCACCTCGCCGTCAGGACCGATCGGGGGCTGGCCGTGTGGGATGGCGGGTCGTCCGCCTTCCATCTCGTGGACTCGATCCTGGGCAGCGTCTGGTCCTGGTCGGCCGATGGCCAGACAGTCGCGTCCATCTGGGGCGGGCGCGTCTATGTCGCCGATATCGATGGCACGACCGTCGTTGACGTGACCGACTTCCCAGGCGGCGGTGTCGGCGGTGTCTGGCTCACGCCCGACGGCAAGACGGTCGTCGAGTGGAAAGACAGGAGCCTGCGGGTCATAGGGCCGGACGGCGATCGCCACACGATCCCGCTTGAGACAGGACGAGATGGTCGACTCGATCTCCCCGGACGGGCGGATGCTGGCACTTACCGTCGGCCCCGTTCCCGACCAGGGCAGCACCGGGCACACGCGTGTCGTGACGATGGACGGCGCAGGTGGTCGCCCAGGTCGACGCGTCGCACGTCGCGTGGGCGCAGGACAGCAGCGGTGTCGCTGTCTGGGTCACTCCATACGACCTCGATCCCCAGTCAACGACGGCGAAGATCCCGAACGCCAAGGGGACGACGTACATCGTGCTGGTCGATGGGACGACCACCCGCGTCCCGGAAGCAACGTCGCCGTCGTGGTCGCCGGACGGCTCATCGATCGCGTTCCTCAGCGGCGCCGGCGGAGGAGCAGTCCATCGAGGTCGTGTCGGCCGACGGCAGCGGCCGACGCGCCGTCACGGCCAAGCCGATCAAGGGAGTCGACGGAATCACCTGGATCCACTAGCAGAGTCGGCCTTCCAACTCACCCGAACCGCCCAACGAAGGAGACCACCATGCCCCGTCATGTCCGCCGCACCGTCGCGGCCCTGTCGCTCGCGTTCGTCGTCGCTCTTGCGGCCACCGGTTCCGTGGCCGCCAACTTCCCGGGGCGGAATGGCCAGATCACGTTCCAACGCCACGATGCCGATGGCAACTGGCAGATCTGGGTCGCGAACCCTGACCTCACCCAGCAGCGGCAGATCACGACCGGCCCATCCAGCAACGCATTCCCAGCCTGGTCACCGGATTCGTCCCGCATCGCGTTCCAGAGCAATCGGACCGACGCAGACCCCACCGATGACGTCGAGATCCAGGACATCTTCACGATGCGACCCGACGGCACCGATGTCCGCCAGGTCACCGACTCGCTGGGTGACAGCGAGAAGCCGGCCTGGTCGCCCGACGGGCGGTGGCTGCTGTTCGCGGCAGATCGTGCCGACTACCCGAGGAGCCAGGGCATCTATGTGGTACGGAGCAGCGGCTCGACTCCGCGTCGGGTCACTCGGCTTCCCTCGGGGTCGGTCTGGCAGGAACTCGCCCGGTTCTCGCCCGACGGCACGCGCATCGAGTACACCGAGTACCGCCTGACGCCCGCGGAGGACCCTGGGGAGCCGGACATCGAGGAGAGCGCGTTGTTCGTCTCGCGCGCTGACGGCTCGCACCCTCGGCGGATCACGCCGTGGGCGCTCCACGCCGCCGATGCGGACTGGTCACCGGACGGGCGGCGGCTCGTGTTCGCACCCGGACCGGCCAGCAACGACTACATCCAGAGCGTCATGGTGGTCGATGCCGACGGCAGCCACCTCCGCGCATTGACCCGTGGCGACGGCGTGACGGGCGACGGCGACGACTTCCGCTACCAGGAGTCGTTCAACGCGGTGTGGTCGCCGGACGGGACGAGGATCATGTTCGTTCGGGCCAGCTTTACCCCCGCCGATGGGTTCAGCATGGGGCTCATGACGATGCGGCCGGATGGTTCTCGACAGGCATTCGTCTCCGAGGTCCACGGCGAAGAGCATCAGCCGGAGTGGGGGACCTTGCGCCCGCTGCGCTGACACGCGCCCGGTCACCGCGCCGGCGACTGCCAGCAGGCGGTCGCCGGCGTCGCCTTGCCCGGACGGGGTCTTTCCGGTAGCATTCGAAAAACCCCCGGAGGACCTGACCCATGGCGAAGTATGTCTTTGTGACCGGAGGCGTGACCTCCTCTCTGGGCAAGGGCATCACCGCCGCCAGCATCGGTCGGCTTCTCAAGGCTCGCGGCCTCCACGTCTCCATCCTGAAGCTCGATCCGTACATCAACGTGGATCCGGGCACGATGAGCCCGTACCAGCACGGCGAGGTGTTCGTCACCGACGACGGCGCCGAGACCGACCTCGACCTCGGTCACTACGAGCGCTTCATCGACGAGAACCTGTCGCAGCTCGTCCAACGTCACGACCGGGCGCATCTACCAGGCGGTCATCGCCAAGGAGCGCCGCGGCGACTACCTCGGCGGCACGGTCCAGGTCATCCCGCACATCACCAACGAGATCAAGGAACGGATCGGCCGGGTGGCCCGCGACGGCGACCCCGATGTCGTCATCGTCGAGGTCGGCGGGACGGTCGGCGACATCGAATCGCTGCCGTTCCTCGAGGCCATCCGCCAGATGCGCAAGGACGTCGGCCGGGCGAACGTGCTGTACGTGCACGTGACGCTGCTGCCCGCGCTGGCCGCGACCGGCGAACTCAAGACCAAGCCGACGCAGCACTCGGTCAAGGAGCTGCGCGGGATCGGCATCCAGCCCGACGTCATCGTCCTGCGCTCCGACCATCCGGTCAGCGACGAGATCCGCGAGAAGATCGCGCTGTTCACCGACGTCGCCACCGACGCCGTCATCCCGGCCGAGACCGCCGACACGATCTACGAGGTCCCGCTCCAGTTCGAGGCCTCAGGGCTCGGCCGTCTCGTGGTTCGCGAGCTGGGCCTGGGCGACCCGGAGGTGGCCCCGGACCTCGCCTCGTGGCGGGCGTTGGTCGACCGGATCAAGGCGCCAAAGCCGGTCCTCGAGATCGCGCTCGTCGGCAAGTACATCGAACTGCCCGACGCCTACCTGAGCGTCACCGAGGCGCTCCGCCACGCGGCCTGGGCCCACGGCGTCGACGCCAAGGTCCGCTGGGTCGATTCGGAGGCGCTCACCCACGACAACCTTCACGACCGGCTCGACGGCGCCGCGGGCGTGCTCGTCCCGGGCGGGTTCGGCCACCGCGGGATCGAGGGCAAGGTCCTGGCCGCCCACTTCGCTCGCGAGCACCGCATCCCGTACCTCGGGCTGTGCCTCGGCCTGCAGTGCGCGGTCATCGAGTTCGCCCGCGAAGTCGTCGGCAGCGGCGACGCGAACTCGACCGAGTTCGACATGTTCACCGAGCATCCGGTCATCGACTTCATGCCCGACCAGCGCGAGATGGAGGACAAGGGTGGCACGATGCGGCTCGGCCTCTATCCGGCCCGCCTGACACCGGGCTCCAAGGCGGCGGCGGTCTACGGCCAGGAGGTCATCTACGAGCGGCACCGCCACCGCTTCGAGGTGAACAACCGCTACCGCCAGACGCTCGAGGCGGCCGGCATGGTCCTGTCCGGGCAGTCGCCCGACGGCCGGCTGGTCGAGATCGTCGAGCTCAAGGACCACCCGTGGTTCGTGGCCAGCCAGTTCCACCCGGAATTCAAGTCCCGGCCTGAGCGCCCGCACCCGCTGTTCGACGGGTTCGTGGCGGCGTCGCTGGCCGTGCGTGACGGCCGCGAGCCGGTCTTCGCCGCCCGTGCTGTGGATGCCCCGGACCCGGTAGGTGCCCCGGTCGCACCTGACGCCATCGAGTCCGTCCCGAGCGCCTGACGCCGCCTAAGCCCCCTCCGATATCGACGCCATCGCTACCACGGCGGCTGGGCGGCGGTTCGGGCGCCCGGCGCAGCAATCCTGTCGGCCCCGACCAGCCAGGGTGAGCATGCTCCGCGCGTCGCCACAGACGCCGAGCGGTCCCGTCTCGCGCTACCAGTCCGTCCAGCCTCACCCGTATCGATGGCATCGATAGGCGACGTGCCAAGACGGCCGGCCGTCGTCCGTCGCCCAGCGGGTCATCACCGGCGTACCATCGTCGATACCCGTCGTCCCGCCTTGGAGCCCTGCCCGATGAAGATCTTCCTGGATACCGCCGACATCGAAGAGATCCGGACGGCTGCCCGCTGGGGCGTCCTCGACGGCGTCACCACGAACCCGAGCCTGTACGCCAAGGTCGGTGGCTCGTACGACGACATCCTCAAGGAGGTCTGCAAGATCACCTCCGGGCCGGTCTCGGCCGAGTGCGTCAGCGACGATGTCGAGGGGATGCTGACCGAGGGCCGCCATTTCGCCACCCTCGCGCCGAACATCGTGGTCAAGGTCGCGATGTCCGAGAACGGCCTCGAGGCGATCAGCCGGTTCGCCGACGAAGGCATCAAGACCAACTGCACGCTGATCTTCACGGCCAACCAGGGCCTCCTCGCCGCCAAGGCCGGCGCCAGCCTGATCAGCCCGTTCGTCGGCCGTCTTGACGACATCAACCAGGACGGCATGATCGTCATCCGCGAACTGGCCGAGATCTTCGCCATCCACGAGATCGAGTCGGAGGTCCTCGCGGCGTCCATCCGCAACCCACTGCACATGACCCAGGCCGCGCTGGCGGGCGCGCACATCGCGACCCTGCCGTTCAAGGTCCTCCAGCAGATGGTCCACCACCCGCTGACCGACAAGGGGATCGTCCAGTTCAAGAAGGACTGGGAGAGCGCGCGGGCCGCCGCGGCCACGAAGGCCTGAGCGTCGCGCGGGCGCCGGTCAGGCGATCGCGCGAAACAGTCGTCGGAAGGTCGGCCGGAAGCCCAGCGCCGGCCACGCCCGGCTCGACAGCAGGTTCGTCTCGCGCCAGTCGGTGACGACCGTCGGATGCCCGGCGTCCCGCGCCCAGATGAGGACCGCCTCGCCAAGGGCTCGGCCGGCCCCGAGGCCGCGCGCTTCCGGGAGCACCGCCGCGAAACCGAGGAAGCCGGCGCCGGTCGGCCGGACGATGCCCTTGTGCTCTGAGGACTTCTCGATCGCACAGCCGACCGCCGAGCCGACGACGTGCCCTTCTTGCTCGGCCACGAAGGTCGCGAAGGACGGGTCGTCGAAGTCCGCTTCCCACTCGCTGGTGGCGTCCTCGAGCGACGGCAGTGGCTGACCGGAGAAGACCGGCGATCTGGTCTGGTGATCGGGGAGCTCCACCTCGAGTCGCCCGAGCATCGCGATGTCGCGGCGCTCCGCGCGGCGGATCGCGATCCCGGGACGCGTCCGGAGCGTCTCACCCGGCGCGGCCGGCTCGCGGATCGCATGGACGTGCTGCTGGCCGAACCCGACCCGGAACCAGGCATCCACCAACGCCGGATCCGTGGCCGGGACGACGGCGTAGTGACTGGTCGCCCCGTCCTCGACCCAGCGGGCGGCCGCGGACGCGTAGAGGTCGCGGACGATCTCCGGTTCGGCGACAGCATGCCCGGCGCCCTCGACCCAGATGTTCGGGCCCCATAGCGCGGCCCGCGGTGCGCCGATCAGATAGCCGACGACGCGCCGCCGCGGAGCGCGACCGCGCCCGAGGCCCCGTCGGAGCCGACCATCGACGCGATCGCGGCCTGCGTCGTCGCCGCGTTCCCGTAGTCCGCCGACAGCCCCGGTTCGATGC
Source organism: uncultured Chloroflexia bacterium (assembly GCA_963746865.1). Lineage (GTDB taxonomy): Bacteria > Chloroflexota > Limnocylindria > Limnocylindrales > CSP1-4 > SPCO01. Next base: position 23,533 of record CAVVDB010000002.1, on the reverse strand, counting down.
GCCGCTGGGCGCGATGGCGGTCGGCAAGCAGGCGTGCCGCGTCGTCGATGACGTCGTTCGTGAACGGCCGGATCTCGATCGGCGCCCTGGTCCCCACCACGTCAGGAGGCCGCCCCTTCGAACCAGATGCCGGCGCGCATCACCCGCCGGACCCGAAGTCCGTCGTCCAGCTCGACCAGGTCGGCTCGCTGGCCGACGGCGATCCGACCGCGGTCCGCGATGCCCAACAGGGCCAGCGGGTTGCGGCTGGCGGCAGCCACAGCGGCCGGCAACGGCACGCCGGATCCGGCGAGGTTCCGAACGGCCGTGTCGAGCGCGATGACCGACCCGGCCAGGGTCGTCGTCCCCGCGAGGGTCGCGCGATCGCCGACGACTTCGACCTCGAGACCGCCGATCGTGGTCCGCCCGTCGCCCATCCCGGCCAGCGCGATCGCGTCGCTGACGAGCAGCAGGCGATCGGACGGCTTGCTGCGCGTGACGATCGGCCAGAGCGCGGGCGCGACGTGCTGGCCGTCGGCGATCAGTTCGACGTACACGGCGTCGTCGATGAGCGCCGCCACGGCCAGCCCTGGCGCGCGATGGTCGACCCCGGTCATCGCGTTGAACAGGTGGGTCGTCGAGGTCGCGCCCGCTGCGTAGCCCGCCCGCGCCTCCTCGAGCGTCGCCGCCGAATGCCCGAGTGAGATCGCCACCCCTCGTGACCGAAACCACCCGATCAGCTCGAGGGCACCGGGCAGCTCGGGAGCGATCGTCAACAGCCGGAGGCCGTCGGTGAGCGGCGCCAGATCGTCGAACGAGACGTCGGCCGGGGTGACGAGGTGGCTCGGGTCGTGGGCGCCGCGCTTCGTCGCGGCGAGGAACGGGCCCTCCAGGTTGAAGCCGAGCGGCTGCGCGCCATCGGCGGCTGCGGCCGGGATCCAGCGGCGGACGCGCTCCGCGAAGTCGGTGAGGGTCGGGATCGGTGCGGTCACCGCGGTCGGGAGGAACGAGGTGACGCCGTGCTCGAGGAGGCGCCGGGCCATCCCGTCGAGGGCCGCCGGGTCGCTCATGGCGTCGTGGCCGCCCCAACCGTGGACGTGCACGTCGACGAAGCCGGGAGCGACGTACGGCAAGGCGGGTCCGGCCCCGGCGCCTCCCCGCTCGACGCCGGTGATCGTGCCGTCCTCGATGGTGACGACGCCGGCCTCGACACGGTCGTCGAGCACCAGCCGACCGAGGACCTCCTGGCTGCTCACCCGCCGATCGTAGCCTGCTCCGCGCCGTGGATCGCGGCGCCGACCGACCCAGCCCACACGCCGAGTTCGGCCGGAACGAGCCGGACGGCATCGAGCGAGGTCATCCAGACCCGCCGCCGCATCTCGTCCCGGATCGGCCCGAGCAGCAGCTCGCCGGCAGCCGCCACGCCGCCACCGATGACGATGACGTCGGGAGTGAGCGCGGTCACCATGTTGGCGATCCCGATACCAAGGTAGCGCCCGGTCCGCGCGAGACCTTCCAGTGCCTGGGCGTCGCCGCGTTCCGCCGCCGCCACTGCCGCCTCGACCGTCTTGGTCCCGCAGGCCTCCGCGATGCGATCGGCCCTGGCGTACGCCTCCACGCAGCCGTGGTTGCCGCAGCCGCACAACGGCCCGTCCGGGTCGATCGTCTGGTGCCCGATCTCGCCGGCAGTCCCGTCGTGGCCGAGCCGCACCCGCCCATCGACGGCGATGACCCCGCCGACGCCGGTCCCGAGCGTCAGGCCGATCATCGACTCCGCACCGCGGGCGGCTCCGAGCCGTAGCTCGGCCAGACCGAATGCCCGCGCGTCATTGATGAGGGCAACCGGCATCCCGAGCGCCGCGCCGACGGGTTCAGCCACCGGCCGGCCGGACCAGTCGCCCGGCACGTTCACGAGGAACCTGGTGCAGCCAGTCGCGGGGTCGTACAGGCCGGGCACGCCGATCCCGACGGAGGTGGTGCCGGGCCAGCGCAGGAGTGCTTCGCGCCCGACTTCGGCGAGCCGCCCGATGACCGCTTCGGGTCCTTCGCGCGGCGAGGGTCGCGACCTGACCTTGACCGAGGACCCGCCAGACCTCGTCGGTCTGCTCGACCGTCGACCACTTGAGGTTGGTACCTCCAAGGTCGATCCCAAGGTGCTCGGTCACGACTCGCCGGTCATCCTCGTGCCTCGGCGGACGCCGCCGACGCGACCGGGTCCAGTCCGGCCTTGCGTGCCCGGAAGTCGTCGAGCATGGCCTTTGTCGTGGTCGCGCCCACGCGCGTGACCCCGAGGGCCATGACATCGAGGAGGGCGTCAAGCGTCCGGACCCCGCCGGCAGCCTTGACCCCGATGTGCGGCGAGGTGTTGGCGCGCATCAGGACGAGGTCCGCGTGGGTCGCACCGCTCGGGGCGAACCCGGTGGAGGTCTTGACGAAGTCGCCGCCGGCCGCCTCGGTCAGCCGGCAGGCGCGGACCTTCTCGTCGTCGGTCAGGTACGCGTTCTCGAAGATGACCTTGACGATCGCTCGCGCGGCGTGGGCGACATCGACGACCCTCGCGATGTCGGCCTGGACGTCGGCGTCGCGACCGGCCTTGAGCGCCCCGATCTGGATGACCATGTCGAGTTCGCGCGCCCCGTCGCCGATCGCGCGGACCGCCTCGAAGACCTTGGTCTCCGTGCGGTGGTTCCCGTGCGGAAAGCCGATCGTGGTCCCGATGGCCACGTCGGTCCCCGACAGGATCGCCGCCGCGCGAGCGACATCCGCTGGCCTGACGCAGACCGAGGCGACGTCGTATTCGGCGGCCAGGCGGCAGCCGGCCTCGACGAACGCGTCATCCAGTTCGGGGCGGAGCAGCGAATGATCGATCGTCTTGGCGACATCGCGGTAGGTCAGCTGCTCGATGGTCGGTCGCATGTCGCTCACTTGATGTACGGACGCAGGACATCGCGGGCGATGAGGAACCCGCGCTTGATGAGGTCGTCGGTCTTCTCGAAGTCGCGGTCCTCGTGCTCGATGATCACGTCGCCGTCGAAGCCGGCCCGCCACAGGGCGGCGAACAGCGGCGCCCACTCGACGTCACCGAGGCCCGGCAGCCGGGGCACCTGCCAGCCGATGCCGACCGAGAAGACCCCACGCTCGTAGAGGCCCTCCCGGTCGATCATCAGGTCCTTGGCCTGGACGTGCAGGATGTGCGGCCCGAACTCGCGGATGAAGCGCGGGATGTCGATCATCTGGAGGATGAGGTGCGACGGGTCGAAGTTGAGCCCGATCGTCCCCGCCCACTGCTCCAGGATCCGCCGCCAGATCCGCGGGTTGGTGGCGATGTTGTTGCCGCCGGGCCATTCGTCGCGGCTGAACAGCATCGGGCAGTTCTCGATGGTGAGCTTGCGCCCGTGGTCGGAGGCAAACGCGACGATGTCCGGCCAGACCCGAAGCGCATCCTCCCAGTTCTCGTCCTGGCTCTTCGCCCCGTCGCCGCCCATGAACGTATTGACCAGCGGGATCTGCATCTTCTCGGCGGCCGTGACGACCGACTTCAGGTGGCCGATGACCTCCGCGCGATGGGCCGGATCCGGGTGGAGCGGGTTCGGGTAGTAGCCGAGACCGGAGATGGCGAGGCCCTTGGACGCGATCTCCTCGACGATCTCGCTCGCCTGCCCCGCCGACAGGTTCGCCACATCGATGTGCGAGGTACCCGCGTAGCGACGGGTCGGACCGGATGCCCGCGGCCAGCAGGCGATCTCCAGGCTCTCGAACCCGGCCGCGGCGGTCCAGTCCGCCACGTCCATCAGCGGCGTCTCGGGGAAGGGCGCGGTGAGCAGGCCGAGTCTCATCCGTTAGCGTCCTCCAGATGCCCGGCGCCGATGGCGACCGGGTCGCGGACGACATCGACCCAGCGACCCGTTCGGGCCGATTCGGCGATGGCGTCGTTGACGAGCATCTCGTCGTGCCCGTCGGCGAAGGTGGGGTACGAGGGGTCGGCAGCCGGACCACCCGCCGCGACATCGGCATAGATGGCCCGGAAATGAGCGCCGAAGGTGTCACCGAAGCCCTCGACATGCCCGCCGGGGAGGGCCGCGGCCGCCCGGCCCGCAGCGCCCATCAGCGCCGGGTTCTTGATGAGGATCTCGTTGGCCCGCTCGCGGTGACCGAACCAGATCTGGTCGGGTTGCTCGGAATCCCAGGCGACCGACGATCGCGAGCCGTCGATCTCGTACTGGAGCGAATTCTTCCGACCGGCGCTGATCTGCGAGATGCTCATCGCGCCCCGCGCGCCGTTCTCGAAGCGCAACAGGACGACGGCGGCATCCTCGGTCGCGATGTCGCGGGTCGCCGTGTCCGCGGCGACCTCGGTGGAATAGGTCTCGACCGGACCGGTCGGTTCGCGCCGGGTCTCGATGAAGGTGGCCAGTTCGGCCATCACCGCGACGATGCGCTGGCCGGTGATGAAGGTCATCAGGTCCAGCCAGTGCGAGCCGATATCGCCCACGGCGCGCAGTGCCCCGCCGCGCCCCGGCTCCAATCGCCAATTCCAGTCGCTCTCGAGCAGGAGCCAGTCCTGGAAGTAGCGGCCGGTCACGAGCCGGACGTCGCCGATCTCGCCCGATGTCACGACTTCGTGGGCGTGCTGGTTGAGCGGGTAGTAGCGGATGTTGAAGTTGGCGGCGTTGATCAGCCCGGTCCGGCCGGCCAGGTCGACCAATTCGCGCGATTCGACCGCCGACATCGCCAGCGGCTTCTCGCACACGACATGCCTGCCGCCCTCCAGGATCTGCCGCGCCTGGGGGAGGTGGAGGTCGTTCGGCGAGGTCACGTGGACGATCTCGACCGCCGGATCGGCGAGCAAGGCGTCGAGCGAGGCGTATGCGCGCGGAACGCCGAGCGCATCCGCGCGAGCCTGACCCCGCTCCGGCGTGCTGCCGAGGACGCCACGGACCTGGACGCCGATCCGCCGCAGGGCCTCGACGTGGACGGTGCCGATGAAGCCTGTGCCGATGACGGCCGCGCCGATGTCGGCGATCGTTCGCATCGCTGGGTCAACCACCTTTGCTCGTGGTGAGGCGCGGTCTGGGGCCTCTCCAACCCGCCGCTATCGTAGCGGTCACGCTGCCCATCAGCAGGATCACGCGGCTGGGACGCAGCCCATTGACGACGCGCCGACACGCGTCTATCCTCCGCGTATCCCGACCGGCACCCGCGCTGCGGCAGTCCGCGCGCACCATCGCCCGGTCCCTCCCATCACCCGTAGGTGACCCTTCCCATATGCCCGGACCCGGCCCCGACCAGCGCGACCAGCGCTCACAACGCAACCGCCGACCACGACGACGAGCCCCCATCGGAGGCGGCCGCGCGCCCGTCACCGAATACGAGGAGCAGCAGGAGCTCGAGGCCGCCCGCGAGCGCAACGACCTCGAGGTCGCCGACCTCCGGGAGATGAGCGTCGCGGAACTCCGCGCGGTCTCCCGTGACCTCGAGCTCGATGCCGCCAGCGCCGAGCGCAAGGACGTCCTGGTCGATCTCATCCTGCAGCGCCAGACCGAGCGCGCCGGCCACGATTACGCCAGCGGCATCCTCGACATCGTCGACGAGGGCTTCGGCTTCCTCCGACGCCACGGCCTCCTGCCGAGTCCCGACGACGTCTACGTCAGTTCCAGCCAGGTCCGCCGCTTCGGGCTGCGGATCGGCGACCGGGTCGCCGGCGCCGTGCGCGCCCCGCGCGAGGCGGAGAAGTACTGGGGGATGCTGCGGGTCGACTCGGTCAACGGCGTCGACACCGAGACCGCCCGCGCCCGCCCGGTCTTCGGGGATCTCACCCCGGTCCACCCGGACGTGCTGATCAACCTCGAGACCGACCCGAAGAACCTGAGCCAGCGCCTCATCAACCTCGTCAACCCGCTCGGCAAGGGCCAGCGAGCGCTCATCGTCAGCCCGCCCAAGGCCGGCAAGACGATGCTCCTCAAGCAGATCGCCAACGGCGTCAGCGCCAACTACCCGGAGATCCTGCTGATGGTCGCGCTCATCGGCGAACGTCCCGAGGAAGTGACGGACATGCGCCGTAGCGTCAAGGGCGAGGTCATCAGCTCGACCTTCGACGAGCCGACCGAGAACCACACCCACGTGGCGGAGATGGCGCTCGAGATCGCCAAGCGCCAGGTCGAGACCGGGCGTGACGTCGTCATCCTGCTCGACTCGATCACCCGCCTCGCGCGCGCCTACAACCTGGCCCTCCCGCCGTCGGGCCGGACCCTGTCGGGCGGGCTCGACCCGATCGCCCTCTATCCGCCGAAGCGGTTCTTCGGGGCCGCCCGGAACATCGAGGAAGGTGGCTCGCTGACGATCATCGGGACCTGCCTCGTGGACACCGGCTCGCGGATGGACGACGTCATCTACGAGGAGTTCAAGGGGACCGGCAACTCGGAGCTGATCCTTGACCGGAAGCTGGCAGAGAAGCGGATCTACCCATCGATCGACGTCCAGCGCTCCGGGACCCGCCGCGAGGAGCTGCTCCTCGAGGAGGGCACGCTCAAGATGGTCTGGACGATGCGCCGGATGCTGTCCGCGGTCGGCGCCAACGAGGGGATCGAGATCCTCCTGAACCGGCTCGCGAAGACGCAATCGAACGCCGAGTTCCTGTCGTCCCTCACGAAGAGCCTGGACGCCTGACCCGAAGCGCAACCCGGTCGCAACCCGAACGGTTGCCCGCTTTGTAACGTCCGTGTTACGGTTTCAGGCGATGTCGTAAGCCCGGAGACCCGGGCGTCGGCCGCGAACAGAGACCCCAGCTCGAATCCGCGACCCCGGACGGTCGTCCCCAGCCCCAGCGCCCGCCACCGCGCCCCCGCGACCGTCCCACGCCAGGAGACCGTATTGCTGAACGCGTCGGTCGGCTTCCAGCGCGTCCTAGGACGCCTCCGCCGGCCACCGAGCCACCGCCCCTCAGGCGTCACGACGATCCGGTTGCACAGTCACGCCGCCGCGCACCAGGTGCGGCACGGACTCCACTCGATCGTCGCGGCGTCGCGCCTGTTCCCGACCCGCGACCGTCGCTGGGCGGCGACACGGGCCTCGACGCGCACCACCCACACGACCCGGCGAACCCTCCTCGGCCGACTCGGACCTGATCGCGCGGTCGCCATCGCGGTCGCCGGGATCCTCGTCGGGGCCTCCATCGTGAGTGTCACCGCCGGACGATCGGCACCGAACACCGGCGGCCCGACGGGCGATGGCCCGGCCTCGCGGATCACGGTCGGCGGCGGAGTGGCAGGAGCCGGTGCCGCCAAGAACGACGGCTCGACGCAGACCGGCAGCGTCGAATTCGGCCAGCCGGACCCGACCCGCGACCCGCTGGACGAGGAGTTCGCGTTCGTCGAACTGGCCGAGGACGAGATCGAGCCCGAGGCCCCGGTCAGCGTCGAAGGTCCGTTCATCGACGACGGCACCCTGGTCAAGCCGGTCGCTGTCGACACGACCGTGCCTGACGGCAGCGACCTCGTGAAGACCTACCGGGTCAGGTCCGGAGACACCCTCGTCGGGATCGCGTCCAAGTACGGCGTGTCGATGATGACCGTCTGGTGGGCGAACGACCTCAAGTCGAAGGACGACCTCAAGGTGGGCCAAGTCCTGCGGATCCCGCCGGTCACCGGCCTCATCGTCAAGGTCACCGCGCAGGATACGCTCCAGAGCGTGGCCGCCCGGTACGGCGTGACCGGCACGGATATCCTCGCGACCAATGGGCTGACCGATTCGAACCTCGTCGTCGGCCAGGTCCTCGTCGTCCCCGGCGCCAAGGGCCAGGCGATCCCGGTCCCGGTCAAGCCGCCGGCCAAGTCCCCGGCGAAATCCTCGAGCGGTGGCGGCAGCCGGGTGCCGGCGCCCGCGACGTACACCGGCGGCAAGTTCACTTGGCCGGTGGTCGGCGGTGGCAACTACATCAGCCAGTACTTCCATTACGGCCACTACGCGATCGACATCGCGGCCGACTACGGGTCGACCGTCCGCGCCGCGGCGGCCGGGACCGTCACCTTCGCCGGCTGGAAGAGCAACGGCGGCGGCTATCAGGTATGGATCGCCCACGGGTCGGGCCTGTACACGACCTACAACCACATGTCGGCGGTGTCGGTCGGGACGGGCCAGCACGTGAGTCGCGGCCAGCACGTCGGCAGAGTCGGCCAAAGCGGCAACGCCTCGGGTCCGCATTGCCACTTCGAAGTCTGGCGCGGACCGGTCTGGGACGGCGGTAGGCGAGTGAATCCACTCGCCTACCTTTAGTGGCTGACTGATCCGGCGCGGCGCTGGACGGCGCGGGCGCGCGTTGTCGCCTGCGGTCCTCGCTCACGCACCTTGGGGTGCGCTCGCTCCGGTCCTCGGCTCCGCCTTCGCCGGCACCGCCCAGTGCCACGATTCTCCGCACCTCCTCCTGAGAGCCTCGTTGGGCCGCCTCGTCTGACGGCCGTGCGAGAATGGGGTCGATGTTCCTTGACCGCGTGAAGATCTGGGTCCGCGCCGGCGATGGTGGCGACGGGGCCGCGACCTTCCGGCAGGAAGCGCATGTCCCGCGAGGTGGACCGGATGGGGGTGACGGCGGGCGAGGCGGATCGGTCTACCTGCGTGTCGACGCCGGCCAGACGACCCTGCGGGATTTCAACCATCGACATCATTTCCGCGCCACGCCCGGTGGCCGAGGGACCCGGGCCCGGCGCCACGGTCGGGCCGGCGACGACCTGACGCTCGACGTCCCGCCCGGCACGGCCGTCTACCAGGACGAGACCGGTGAACTGCTGGCCGACCTCGTCGCCGTCGGCCAGAGCGCGATGGTGGCGCGCGGCGGTCGCGGCGGCCTCGGCAACACGCACTTCAAGACTTCGACCCACCAGGCGCCGAAGCACGCGCAGAAGGGCGAGCCCGGGTCGGAGGGCTGGATCCGGCTCGAGCTTCGGCTGATCGCCGATATCGGGCTCGTCGGCCTGCCGAACGCCGGAAAGTCGACCATCCTCGCCGCGGTCACCTCGGCGACCCCGAAGATCGCCGACTACCCGTTCACGACGCTCGAGCCGAATCTCGGGGTCATGGAGCTTGGCGACGATGATGAGCGACGTCCGACGATCGCCGACGTCCCGGGGCTGATCGAGGGCGCCAGCAGCGGCGCCGGCCTCGGCCATGCGTTCCTCCGTCACGTCGAGCGGACGCGGATCCTGGTCCACGTGGTCGATGGCTCGTCCCGGGACCCCGGCTGGGATTACGACGTGATCCGCGAAGAGCTGCACGCCCACGACCCGGCCCTGCTGGAGAAGCCGATCCTCGTCGCATTCAACAAGCTCGACATGTCCGCCGCGGCCGAGGCGTGGCCGACCTTCAAGCGTGCCAGGAAGAAGGAGGGCGTCGACGTCATCGCCATCTCGGCGGTCACGGGTGACGGGCTTGACGCGTTCCGCGAACGGATCGCCTCGATCCTCCCGGACGCCGCCGACCTGGCCGAACCACCGGAGCCCGCGGGCGTGGTCGTCCACCGGATCGAGGCGATGGGTGACGGCTTCAGCGTCGACCTCGACGCCGACGGCGTCCTTCGCGTCCGTGGCGCCCGGATCGAGCGGATCGCGGCGCAGACCAATTTCGACGTCGAGGAATCGGCCGAACGGTTCCAGCGCGACCTGGCCCGCTTCGGGATCGACGCCGAGCTGCGACGCGCCGGGATCTCCGCCGGGGACCTGGTCCGGATCGGCGGAACGGAACTCGAGTGGGAGGCGCAGCCCTGGGAACGGGTGTGAGCGGCGCGCCGGCCGTGGTCGTGCCCGGGTCGCTCGGCGTCCTCGGCGGCACGTTCGATCCGATCCACAACGCGCACCTTGCGATCGCCGAGGAGGCGGCCGAAGCCATCGGTCTCGAGCGGATCCTGTTCGTGCCGGCTGGCGAGCCGCCGCACAAGGCGGGCCGCGCGATCACCGCGGGTGAGCACCGGCTGGCCATGGTCGAACTGGCGATCAGCGGGAACGCCCGGTTCGCGGCGTCCCGGATGGAACTCGATCGGGAGGGGCCGTCGTACACGGTCGACACGCTCCAGGCGCTTCATGTGGCCGAGCATCCCCGCGGCGTTCCGGACATCTGGCTGATCCTGTCGGTCGAGGCCTTCCGCGCGTTCGTCACGTGGCGCGACCCGCGACGCATCCTGGACCTCGCGCGTCTCGCGGTCGTGCCCCGCGACGGCTACCCAGACGCCGTCATCGACGTGCTGGCGGGGCTCGGCGTCCCCGACGTGGCCGATCGCGTCTCGTTCCTCGACGGGCCTCGCCTGCGCCTGTCAGGGAGCGAGTTGCGGCGACGAGCCGAGGCCGGTCGGTCGCTGCGCTATCTCGTACCGGATGCAGTCGCGGCCTACATCGGCGACCATGCGCTGTACCGACCAACATCGAGGGATCCCTGATCGTGACCGAACCCGCCCTGCCCCGGACCGCAACCAAGACGAAATCCGCACCGCGCGCCGACGGCCTGCCCAAGCGCGCCAAGGCCGTGCCGGCCGCCGAACGACCGGCGCTCGACCTCGCGCGACGGATCGTCGAGCTCGCCGAGGACAAGAAGGCCGCCGATATCGTCCTGCTCGACCTCGCCGGGCTGACGACGATGGCCGACTACTTCGTGATCTGCTCCGGCGGCTCGGAGCGGCAGCTGGGCGCGATCGCCGACGGGATCATCGGGACCCTGCGCGACGAGAAGACCAAGCCGATCGGGCGCGAAGGAACGGCCGCCTCGCATTGGGTCCTGGTCGACTTCGGCGCCGTCATCGTCCACATCTTCACGCCCCCCGGAGCGCGACTACTACGGCCTCGAAAAGCACTGGTCACAAGCAAAGACCATCCTCAGCGTTCAATAGCGCCGCGCGGGACGGCGCGGGCGCGCGTTGCGCCGCTGCGCTCCTCGCTCACGCACCTTGAGGTGCGCTCGCTCCGGTGCTCGGACGCGCCTTCGCCGGCACCGTCCGGCGCGACGATTCTCGGTACCTGACTCAGGGGAGTACGGGGTGGGGGGTACCGTCGGGTCATGTTGAGCGGGACGAGGCCCCTCCTACAGTCCGGGCATGGCTGCCGTTCGAGATCGCTGCCCTGCTTGTGCCCGCCGGCTCATCACGACCCGGTTCGACACGACGTTCCGCCTGCCCGACAGGAGCGAGCGGCTGTGCTTCGGCATCCCCGGGGGCCTGTGCGAGGACTGCTCGCAGCTGTACATCGACCCCGACCTGATCGAGCTGCTCGACCTGGGCGAGGGCCGCTGCGTCTTCGCCATCGAGAGCGACCTCGTCGTCCAGGAGCAGGCCTGGTCCTCGGCCGACTGACGATCAGGCCGTTCTGAGCCGGTCGCGACCGGCGTGGTCCATCACCCACAGGTCGAATGCCAGGCGTCGCTGTGCCTCGCCGATCTCCGAGCCCGGGGCGCCCTTGACCTGCGCGTCGAGCTCGACGAGCCCGTCCAGGGCGTCGATCAGCTCTGGCGTCGTCCAGTGCTTCGCTTGATCGCGCAGGCGCTCCATCCGGAATTCCGAGTTGACCCCGATGGCCTTGCCGATCGCCGACAGTCGCTCACCGGTGCCGAGCCGGTCGCCCGTCTCGATGAGTTCACGGATCCGCCGGTGCAGGACGGCCAGGAGGACGGGTTCCGGCGTGGCCTCGAACAGCCGATCGAGCCAACCCAGCGCCTTCGCCACGTGGCGAAATCCGACCTCGTCGGTGAAGGCCCAGACCGAACCCGGCACGGCCTCGGCCACCAGGGCGGCCACATCGTCGGATCGGATCGGTCGGTCGCCGCGATACAGCGAGAGCTTGTCCAGCTCCGCCGACGCGAGTCGGGTCTGTTGACGACGCTCGGCATCGCCCTCCCTGACGTAGCCCCCGATTCGTTCCGCGAGCGTCTTCGCGGCGCCCGGCTCGAGCGCAAGACCCCGGATGCGCGCCTCGGCCTCGATCCAGCCGGCGAGCGCCCCTTCCTTCGGTGACTGGAACCGGCGGACCGAGCCGCCGGCGGCCGCAACGGCCTCGGCGAGTCGCTTCGGGATCGGCGCGGTCGCGCCCGATCGACTCTCGTCCAGGATGACCAAGGCGTTTCCCCCGGCGACGACCGTCATCGCGGCGAGGAACGCGTCGCGATCCTCACCCTTGACGACCAGGGCACCCGCGTTCGAGACGACCGCCAAGGTCCCACCGCCGAACATCACCGGCGTGGCGACCCGCTCGAGGAGGTCCGCGACGAGAGTGGTTGCCGTATTCCTGTTGCCACGCAGGACCCAGCGCTCCATCGGTGCGCCGCTGCCTGCCTCGAGATCGGCCTCGAACCGGTCGACCGCCCGGGACATCGAGAAGTCGTCGTCGCCCCAGAAGAACGCGAGGGGGATCATCGACCCGATGGTAGCCGACGGGCGGCCCGTGACCCTGGCCACGGTCCGGGACGTTGACCTGAGGTGAGGATCCCGTCGACACCGCGGATGCCGCTGGCCGGGGCGGCGTTTGCTCCGGGACGAGGGCGGTCACCGGGATCGCACACCGGAATGCTGCTGCTCGTTCCGGCCCGCTGTCGACGGGCGCAACAGCGGCGGCCGTCGCCACACGGGCACCTTCGGTCCTGACGCTCATCCCGCCAGATTCGAAGCTCACGACAACGGTCCCGTCCCGGTCTGTTCGCAGGACTCGTGCGCCGGCGGAGGCCAGTCGATCCAGCGTGGCCCTGGTCGGATGTCCGTATGGGTTGCCGGCCCCGGCCGACGCCACGGCGATCCTGGGCCGGACAGCCTCGACGAATGGCTGGGTCGTGGCCGTTCGGCTGCCGTGGTGGGCGATCTTGAGCAGGTCGACGGTCGGCAGACCGGCTGCCAGCAGGGTCGGATCGATCTCCTCCTCGACATCGCCCATCAGCAGGAATCGACGCCCACCCACATCGCCGAGGATGACGACGGAGACGTTGTTGATCCCCGTCCCGCCATCGGGCGGCTCGACCGGCACGTGTCCGGCGATCGGCCACAGGACGCGCAGGGTGATCTCGTCGACCCTCAGGTGATCGCCCGCGGCGAGCCCGAGGCGGATGGGGGCGGCCGGCCCGGTCACCCGCCGGACCCAGGCCGCGTAGCCGGGACCCGGTCCGCGCATCCCGGGCTCGAAGACGCGATCGACCCGGTATCGATCGAGGAGCAGGCCGAGACCCGCGACGTGATCCTCGTGCGGATGGCTCAGGATCACCGCGTCGATCCGCCGGTCCCACGGTGGGACGCGGCGGTCGAGTTCGACGAGGAGGCGGTCTGGATCAGGTCCGCCGTCGATCAGCAGGCGGCCGCCGCGTGACCCTTCGACGAGGATCGCGTCGCCCTGGCCGACGTCCAGGATCGAGACGCGGACGATGCCGGGCGGTCGCGTCGCCACGACCCCACCCGTGACCGTCGCAGCGACGATCAGGGCCATCAGCCCGGCTCGAGCGGCGACTCGACCTCGATCGCGAGCTTCGACACGTGCGGGGGCCGATACCGCATGACCCGCCGTTGGCCAGGTCGTGCCGGCCCGCCATCGCCGACGCGAGGCCTCCGCCGCCACCAGGTGACTCCGACCAGGCCGGCGATGACCACGGCCGCCGCGATCGCATCGAACGGCGGGCCGAGCGAGATGCTCGCGAAGGGCAGCCCGGCGGCCGCCTCGACGACCGCGACGAGGACTCGCAGGATCACCCAGGCCGGCGCGGCGAGGACGGCACCAACCACGGTCGGGGCACCGCCCAGCACGAGCGCGCCGCCGATGAGCGCGACGATGCCGACCGCCATCGCCGGGGCGACCAGCGGGACGACGACGAGGTTGACCAGCGGCGACAGGATCGCCAATCGACCGAACGAGACGAGGATGATCGGCAGCGTCGCGGCCTGCGCGGCAAGCGAGACGCCGAGACTCTCGGCGAGCCATCCGGGAAGCCGGCCCCGCCCCAGCCGTGTGATCCACGCTGTCAGCGGGGTGGCCCAGGCGATCAGGCCGGCGGTCGCCAGCGCAGATAGCTGGAACCCCGCATCGGCGATGAGTCCCGGGTCGGACACGAGCAGGAGGGTGGCGGCCCAACCCAGCGCCGCGGTCGCACGCCCGGCGCGTCCGCTCTCGCGGGCGAGCAAGACGACACCGGCCATCAACGCCGCCCGGACCACGGAGGGCGATCCCCCGGCGAACGCGACATACGCCACGATCGCCACGATCGTCACCACCGACCGGCGCCGACGACCGAGACGGCCCGCCATCGCGGCCACCGCCGCGGCCACGATCGCGATGTTCCAGCCCGAGATCGCCACGACATGGCTGACCCCGGCCGTCGTGAACGCCGCGGCCAGGTCACGATCGACCCGGTCGCGCAACCCGATGAGGATCCCCGCCGCGAGACCCGCCTCGGGTTCGGGAAGGACGCGCGCGAGCGCCTCGGCCGCGCCGCGTCGCAGGTCCTCGAGTCGGCGCCCGGGGTCGTCGGGGGTCGGCGCGACCTCGAGCGTCCGCGTCGTCAGCGTCCCGACCGCCCCAAGCCGCTCGAGGTAGGCGCCGTACGGCGAATCGGGACGGGGTCGGATGGCGCCATCGACGACGACCCGGTCGCCCGGCGTGACGACGGGATAGCGGGGAAGCGTCGCCGAAACCCGGAAACGGAGGGCCGCGCCGGGTGCCGACTCAAGGGTCGCGACCTGGTGGCCTTCGCGGGGCGAACCGGTCGATAGCACGACCATCGACCATGGGCCGGCGCCATCTGGCGGCTGGTCGGGCGGTGTCGACGGCGGGCCCATCGCCAGCCGGATAGCGATCAACCCGGCACCGATCACCATCGGCAACAGCACGCCGACACTCGGTCGCGGCCGGGCCTCGCCGATCAGCAGCAGCGTCGCCAGCGCCAGGGCAACGGCCGCCCCCAGGTGATTCGGGGCGATGTGCCCGGCCGCCAATGCGGCGCCGATCGCCCCGACGGCGAGCCGACCGCTGCGGCCCATGTCAGCGGACCGTCACCAGGTCCTTGAGCTGCTCGAACGTCTTCTCCCCGACGAGCTTCCGGGTCCGCAGGTCTATGACCGCAGCGAAGGGCTGCTCCTCGCGCGACGCCATGATCTTCGTCGCTGTCGCGGGTCCGATCCCGGGCAGCGCCTCGAGTTCCGCCGAGGTGGCGATGTTGAGGTCGAGCGGGCCATTGGCCCCAGCGCCGTTTCCTCCTGTGGGACGAGACGAGGCCGGCGTCACGTCGTCCCTCGACGGGACCCGAACCTGGTCGCCATCGCGAAGCTGCGCGGCCAGATTGAGCTCGCGGGCGGCCCGATCGGCATCGACCCGCGGCCCGTATCCGCCCGCCGCCTCGACGAGGTCGCCAACGCGCGACCCGACCTGGAGTCGGAAGACCCCCGGGCGCTCCACGGCTCCGACGATCTCGACGACGACGATCTGGCCCGTCGCCGAGGCCTCGAGGGCCCCAGCTGAGGCGGAGGACCGGGAACCTGGGCTGCCAAGTGGTACACCGCCGTCGACGGCGACGATCCCGGACGCAGTCGATCCGAATGCGACGACGAAGGCGCCGATCGCAAGGACGACCGCAAGCCCGACCGTCAGCAACGCCGAGCGCGGGATCGTGATGGTCCGCTTCGGATCCGCCGGCGCTCGCTGGGTCGCTTGGGCGGGCGGGTCCTCGAGGGCGCGCCAAGGCGTTGCATCGGGATCCACGCCATGACCTCCCCGGCGGGATGGTCACCCGGCGAGCCGCTCGCGATTCGCGACGTCTCGCCACGTTGGGGGCACTTCCGACGCGGCGAGACGTCGATACCCGACTCTAGCGACGGGCGCTTAGCTGCGACTTATCGGGTGTTCCGTGTCGCATCCCACCGACCGTAACATCCGTCAGCCCGGGACGTTCTAGGGTTCGAGGACCCGCACCCAAGGAGAGCCGATGCGAACCCGGAACGACGAGCATGCGATCGGGCTACTGAGCGCCGTCGTCCTCGCCGCCGGCTTCAGTCCGTCGACCTCTTCGTTGGCTCAGGCTCCCTCCACGACGCCAGATCCGCTGGGCAGCCCGACCCGGGCCGAGTTGGGGTGTCTCCATACCGCTCGAGGGAGAGCTCGGTGACAAGATCCGGCGCCGCGATGCTCCTGAGCGCGCTCCTCATCGCCGGCTGCGCAGGCTCTCCGCTCTCACCCTCGCCGGCGCCGTCCGGTGCCGTCGGCAGGCCGAGTGCGAGCCCCGTCCCATCCGATCGTGGCGCACTCCTGCCCTCGCCTGTGCCCTCGCCGGTCGCGTCCGGTTCGCACGCTTCGCAGCGACCGGCCGCTGCCACGACGCTCCCGATCAACGGGTCCGGCCGGGATCTGGGAACCCAGATCCGCATGGCCGATGGTCCCGACGGCCGCCTCTGGAGCTCGATCCCCTCGAGTGGCCACACACCCTCCTGCTTCTGGTCAGACCGGAAGCCGAGCCCCGGGTGGCCGATCGTCCTGCCCGGCGCCGAAACGTGCGACCAGCTCCTCGTGGCCGACGACGCTTCGGTCCGCGTCGTCTGTGGCGTTCGACCGTCCGGCGGCTCGTTCGATGCTGGACCGAAGCTCGCTGGCATCCCGCAACACGCTCCGGGCTTGCTGGCCTGTTGTTCTTCTGTACATCGGAGGTCCCATGACGTGGCCGAGACATCGTGGTGAGACCCGTAGGTGGCAAGGAGGTCGATGATCGTGACAACACCAAGTCGATGACACCGGGTGACTGAACGTCGTCGAGCATGGCGCCGACTCGCCTGCGCACTCGCTGCAGCCATGCTTGTTGTTGGATGCGCCCGTTCTTTGAGTTCGTCCCCGGTGACGGCCCCACCATCGGCAGCCGCTGTGCCAGCCGCGACCGCGGTGCCATCGGCAACGGTCGAGATCGGGCCGCCGGTCCCGACGTTCGACCCGGAGGGATGGAAGACGTGTGGTCCCGCCGGGCTGGGTGGGTCCGCTTCGATGCCCGGGCCGTGCGTCGTCATACAGCCTGGTGTTGACGCGCTCCTCGGTCTTGATCTGCTCGCTGTCTACCAATACCACCCTGACAAGGATGGGCTGGTGACCGTCGGTCGGCCATACGACTTCCTCTTGATGAAGCTCAAGAATGGTATCCGGCCGGAGTCTCGATCTGGCGCACCTCCGTGACCTGATCGTCCAGGACGGCCCCGGCGGCACGCTGGGCCGGGACGCTTCCGTCGAACACAAGACCGTGCCAAGCAGGGAGTTCGTGATCGAATCGGTGCTCCGGGCGATCTTGCGCAGGGTCGTTCGGCTCTTCGCCGGCGACGACGCACTGTGGGTGCTCGAGGTGGGGACCTGGCAAGGACTCGACCGAAAGCCCCGACGTCAGACGCTTCCTCGACTCGTTCGAGGCAGGCGTCGAGGAGGCACCGCCGCCGCGACCGCATCGGCGGCTGGAAGTCGCTGGCGGTCAACCTGGTCATGACCGCCCATGCGCCAGTCCGCGGCAAGGACCGAGCCCGCCGTACCGAGGCTCACGGGACCTCGAGGTACGAGCGTTCGGCGACCACGCGGGGCGCCACCGCCGTGTCGATGGTGACGTGCACGCACCATCGTCGCGTACTTCTGGTTGGTGCAACCCAGCACCGAACCACCCCATTTCGGTCATCCGTTCCGCCTTCCCACGCGCGATTCGGCTCTCTAGACTCGCGCTCCGGCTCCAGCCGACATCAGAAAGGACCTGTCGATGCGTGGGATGGCGGATCGGTCCAGCGGGCCCAGGGCGGGGTTCCTCCGCCGTGCTCTCGCGGTCCTCGGCGCCTCCCTCCTCGTCATCGCCTCGGCCGGTCTCACCTCTGCGCATTCCAGCTCGACCTTCTTGGCGAGAGCCTCGGTCCAGCCGAAGATCCAGTACCTGAACGACACCACGGGTACGGTCCTCACCTTCACGATCCACAACACGGGGAACGTCGGCATCGGCGCCGTCGAGATCGCCCGGCCCTGGAACGCCTGGAAGGTCATGGCCTGTCCGTCGGCCCCGGCCGGCTGGACCACGCAGTGGACCGACTGGCGGTGTCGCTACCGGAGCGCCCCGACCGCCGACGACGATATCAAGCCGCACACATCCAGTAGCGCATTCGGCTTGAACGCCGGCACCGCCCCCGGATCGAAGGACTTGATCGGGCTCTGGAAGGTGACCGTCAGCCGGACCAACGGCCTCGACGATCACAACAAGCGCCGGTCGGCCGGCCCGGAAGGATCGGGCCTATGGTCGAAGATCCGGACCTTCCAGATCCTCGACGCCATCGTCGTCGGGAGCGCCCCGGCACCCGGTAGCGCCTGTCCGGCGTCGACGCCGGCGAACCATTCGGCGAACGTCGGGGCGACCGGCCAGCGGATCGTGATCTGCGGACGGAACCGCGCGAACGTCACCCTGACCCCGGTCGGGTCTCGATCGTCGCTGGGCGGGTCGTTCGTCGCTTCCCACGGTCCGTTCAGCTCCGGCCCGATCGGGCCGAACAGCGCCGGCAGCGTCGTCCTCGGCACGTGGTCAGGTGTCCGCATTACTGGCTCGTCCGGCACCGGCAAGACGGTCGTCGCGAAGGTCGGGTCGGCCTGGCACCGCACCTCGCCGGTCACCACGCTCACCGGCTACTCGACTGCCGGCTCCATCCCCGACGACGCTCCGGCGGTCACCACCACCTCACCCACCCATGGGGCCGGTCACGTGGCGGTCAACACGAACATCACGGTCAACTTCGACGAACCGGTGACCGTGTCGACCGGCTCGTTCGGCTTGGAATGCCCGGCCGGGACGCCGAGGACCTTCACGGTCAGCGGTTCCGGTACCGCGAGCATCACCCTGAACCCGACGAGCGATCTACCGGAGGGCGTCGTCTGCGTCGTGACGGCCAAGGCGGCCGGGATCGGCGACGCCGACGCCAACGACCCGCCCGACCATCCGGCCACCGACCGAACGATCTCGTTCACGACCGACACGGCGCCGTCGGTGACCGGCACGACCCCGACGACCGGCGCGACCGGCGTGGCGGTCGGCGGCAACCTGACGGTCTCCTTTAGCGAACCGGTCAGCGCAGGCGTGGGCTCGTTCTCCATCGAGTGCCCGGCGCCGGGCAACCTGCGGGCTTTCTCGGTCAGCGGCTCGGGTACATCGGTCATCACCCTGAACCCGACGGCGGATCTGCCCGCGTCCACGATCTGCACCCTCACGGTCATCGCGAACCAGGTCAGCGACGCGGACGGCGGCGATCCACCGGACCACCCGGTCGCCAATCACGTGGTCAGCTTCTCGACCATCGATGGGGCCCCGGCGGTGACCGCCACGACACCAGCGAACGGCGCGACCCACGTCGCCGCCGACACCGACCTTACCGTGACGTTCAGTGAATCCGTCGCCTATGGCACCGCCTCGTTCGACCTGACGTGCGCCGCGGTCGCGCGGACCTTCGCGCTCACATCGACCTCGCCGGGCGCGGGCGCCACGCTCGACCCGACGTCCGATCTACCGGCCGGCGCGTCGTGCACGCTGACCGTCTTCGCCAACCAGGTCAGTGATACCGATCCGTTCGACCCGCCCGACCAGATGGTCGCGAACCACGTGTCCACGTTCACTGTCGATGCCGCCCCGGCCATGACGACCACGACCCCGGCCGACGGCGCAGGGGCCGTGGATCCCGACGCCGACATCGTCATCCATTTCAGCGAGGCGGTCGACGTCGGCACGAACTCGTTCGCGATCGACTGCTCCGGTGCGCAAACGTTCACGGTCAGCGGCTCTGGGACCTCGACCATCACCCTCGATCCGACCGCCGCCCTGCCGGGGTCCGGGACCTGCACCGTCACCGTGGTCGCGGCGAACACCTCCGACTCCGATGGCGCGGATCCGCCCGACCATCCGGCCGCGAACGCGGACTTCTCGTTCAGCACGGTCGACGCCGCGCCCAGCGTTGACTCCACGACTCCGGCCGACGGCGCGACCGGCGTCCCTCCCGGTGCCGACATCGCGATCCACTTCAGCGAGCCGGTGACGGCATCGATAGCGTCGTTCACGCTGGAGTGCCCGACCGGCGCTGCCCAGGTGTTCACGGTCAGCGGCTCGGGGACATCCACGATCACCATCGATCCGACCGCGCCCCTGCCGCTCGGTCAGACCTGCCAGGTGACAGCGCTTGCCTCCGGGATCAGCGACCAGGACGGCATCGATCCGCCGGACACGATGGACGCCGACTACACGTTCGACTTCACGCTGGTGGCGAACGAGGGGCCCACTGATCTCGGCCTCGCGCCAACGATCGTCGACGAGAATGAGCCGTCCGGGACCACAGTCGGGACGCTGACCACGACCGATCCGGATGCCGGCGACACGTTCACCTACGCCCTCGCCGCGGGATCCGGCGACACCGACAACGGGTCGTTCCAGGTCTCGGGCGATCTCGTCCTGACCGATGCAACCTTCGACTTCGAGACGAAGGCCAGCTACTCGATCCGCGTCAGCACGACCGACAGCGGGAACTCGACCATCGAACGAGCCTTCACGATCACCATCGGCGACGTGAATGAGGATCCGAGCGGGCCTTCGCTGGTCGGTAATTCGGTCGCTGAGGACGCACCCGCCGGGACACCGATCGGCGTCCTCAGCGCCACCGATCCGGACACCGCCGATACGTTGACATTCACCCTGCGGACGAGCGGTTGCGGCGGGACCTTCCCCGACAGCAGCGCTTTCCAGATCTCGGGCGACGACCTCCAGACGGATGACCCGCTGGACTTCGAGGCCAAGGCGGTCCACCAGATCTGCGTTCGGGTCACCGACGATGGGACGCCGAACCTGTTCGACGAGTCGCCATTCACGATCACCGTGACGGATGCCAACGACGCACCGGTCGCCAACCCCGACACATACGGCGACGCGGTAGGCAACACGCTCGCGGTGCTCGGCACGGCGGGCCCGATCGACCAGCCGCACGTGGTACTCGGGGGAATGCTGCTCAAGGGCAACGATACGGACCAGGACCTCCCGCCCGACACGCTCAGCGTGATCGCCGATACGGTGACCTCGGCCGGTGGCGCAACGGTCCACATCAACGCCGATGGCAGCTTCACGTTCCTGCCCGGGATCGGCGACAAGGACCAGGACGACACGTTCACCTACCAGCTGAGCGACGGCACCGTCACCTCGACCGGGACCGCCACGATCCACATCGGCTCGCTGGTCTGGTACGTCGACGACCTCGCGACCGGTCCGCACGACGGCCGGTCCACCTCGCCGTTCGTGAACCTCGCTTCCATCAACGGCGCAGGAGGGAGCGGCGATCAGGACGGACCGGGCGACGTCATCTTCGTCTACCAGGGTGACGACTCGTACGCTGGCGGGATCCCGCTCGAGGTCGATCAGTCCCTCCTTGGCGAGCGCGCGGGCCTCAGTGTCGACGGCTACGACCTGCTCCTGGCCGCCCCCGACGGCCCGGTGATCACCAACGCGGCGGGGATCGGCGTCCAGCTCGCCGAAGGGGTCTTCGTGGAAGGGCTCGACATCGCAGGGACGAGCGGCGACGGGATCTTCGGTTCGGGGATCGACCATGCGATCGTCGCGGGAACGTCGGCCGTCGATGTCAGCGGCGCCGGCGGCGACGGGATCGAGTTGTCAGGTGCCGCGAACGGCGATGTCACCCTCGGCGCCTCGGTGATGTGGAGCGCCGGCCACTCGGTCGCGGTGACGGGCAGGACGGGCGGAACCGTCGCGGTCAGCGGGTGGATCATCGATAGTGGGACCGGCATCCTGCTCGATTCGAATGGCGGCGCGACCATCAACTTCACCGGCGGCCGTCAACGCCAACACGGGTGCGGACACGGCGTTCCGGGCGACCGGCGGAGGCGCCGTCAGCGTGACCACGTCCGCCAACACGCTCGCCACCACCACGGGCACGGCATTGCGGATCGCCGGCACCGCCGTCGGCCCGGACGGGTGACGTTTCCGCTCCATCAATTCCGACAGAGCCATCAGCGGCATCGTCCTCGACGGGACCGGGACCACGGCGGGTCTGACCGTGACCGGGACCGGCGGAACCTGCACGACGGCGACGACCTGCAGCGGCGGGACGATCAACGACAGCAGCGGCAACGGGATCGCCCTCCAGGACACGGTGGACCCGTCGTTCACGACGGTTCGGGTGCGGTCTAGCGGGGGGAGCGGGATCCTGGCGACGAACGTGAGCGGCTTCACCGTCGTCGACAGCCTGATCGATGAGAACGACCGATACGGGATCGCGGCAGCCGGCACCGGCACGGCGGCGTCCACGCTTGAGGTGACCGGCACCACCTTCGCGTCCAACGTCGCGAACGGGATCGGGACGAACTTCGCGGACGCGTCCAGCCAGATCCTCGACGTGCCAGGCAGTTCCTTCACGGACAACAACATCGCGGTCGCCATCGGGGTCACCGAGGATGCCGATACGACCTTCGACCTCGACGGCAATACGGCCCTTCGCTCCAAGGTGAACGGCATCCAGGTCCTCGCCGGCGCCACGTCGACCGCCAACGCCCATGTCGCAGGGTCGATCACCAACAACACCATCGGCGATGCCGACGCGGACTCCGGCGCACGCGACATGCACGGGATCGGGATCGAGATCAACGACGACGCGGTCGCCGTCATCGCGGTCACCGGCAACCAGATCCGACACGTCGACCAGCAGGGGATCTTCGTCGACGTCCGCGACCCGATCCCCGGCGACCTGGACCCGGCCACGGCCTCGCTCGACCTCCACCTCCGCGACAACACGATCGCCGACATCGACGACAACTCTGCGTTCCGTTCACGTTCGTCTACGGAGCGCTCATCAAGGCACGCCACAGCGCAAGCGTCTGCCTGGACATCGCGGGTAACGCCTCGACCGGTGTCGGTGGCGCGGAAGCGATCCGGCTCCAGCAGATGCAGACCTCCACCCATCAGCTCGAGCAATTCGGCGGAAACGGCGCCATCGATGCCGATGTCGAAGCCTTCCTCGTCACCCAGAACGATCCGGGCCTGACCGCCGATGCGACCCACACGACCGGACTTCGCGGGCGTCGCGGATGGAGCGTGCGACGATGTCGTCCCCTGACACGATCCGATCGCCAGGAGGGAGGCAGCGGTGGCCGAGCCGTTCCTGAGTGAGATCCGGCTGATGAGCTTCGGCTTCGCGCCCAAGGGCTGGGCGCTGTGCAACGGCCAGCTCCTGCCGATCAACCAGAACCAAGCGCTCTTCTCGCTGCTCGGCACGACGTTCGGTGGGGATGGCCGCGTCAACTTCGCGCTGCCCGACCTTGGCGCCAGGGTGCGAATACCGGTGGCGGGCATACCCTGGGCGAGCAGGGTGGTGAGCAGGCGCACACGCTCACGATCGCCGAGCTGCCGCGCCACCAGCACCCCCTCAATGCCTCGACCTCGACCGCGAACAGCCCTGTCCCGACCGGGAACGTCCTCGCGGCGACCGACGGCATCCAGTTCTACGGACCGCCGACCGACCTGACCGCCCTCCAGCCCGGGAGCGTCTCGAACGCGGGCGGCAGCCAGGCGCACCTCAACA
>CAVVDB010000001.1:0-328938 GCA_963746865.1 uncultured Chloroflexia bacterium | reverse complement strand
CAGCCGGCGAGTCGGCGGACCGTAGGCCCGGGCTACTTCGTGTAGACGCCGCCCGGGTCGAGCTCGACTCGGATGAGGTTCAGTTCCGTATCGCTCGGTGGCGGCGTGTCGGCGAGGTCCGGGTTCACGGCCACGTCCCAGCCGATCGTGTCGCGGACCTGCTCGACGGTCGCGCCTGGGTGGAGCGAGTCAAGGCGCATCTGTCCTGCGTCGTCGAAGTGGTAGATGCCGAGGTCGGTGACGACCACGCTCGGGCCGCGTCCCAGCCAGCCACCCTCGCGACGGATCCGCTCGGCTTCCTCGGCGCCGCCGAGGTTCCCGGGCGACGTCCGGAAGTCGATCGTCTCGACGAAGCTGCGCTTGCTCTGGCGCATGATCACGAAGACCTGGCGGGCATTGATGGCGATCTCGCATGCCCCGCCCGAGCCCGGCAGCCGGGTCGTTGGATGATCGTACGGTCCGATGACCGTGGTGTTGATGTTTCCGAACCGGTCGATCTGCGCCGCGCCGAGGAAGCCGACGTCGATCAGCCCGCGCTGGAGGTAGTAGCCGAACAGCTCGAGCATGCTGACCACGGCGGTCGCGCCGGTGACGATCGTCGGGTCGCCGATCGACAGCGGCAGACGAGCCGGCCTAGCACCGAACACGCCCGCCTCGTAGACCAGCTCGAGATCGGGTGCCACGGTCCGCTTGGCCAGGTTGACCGCGATGTTCGGCAGCCCGACGCCGACGAAGCAGACCCGCTGACCTGCCAACTCACGGGCCGCCGCCACGATCATCATCTCGGACTTGCTGAAGGAGCCGGTCATCGGTAGGAGCCGTAGTCGACGACGCCGGAAACCGCTTGACCCGGCCGAAGCGAGGCCACCCGTTCGGATCCCAGCTTCTCGAGATACGCGGCCCGATCGTCGAGGCCGTAGACCCATTCGCGCAGCCAGGTCTGCATTGTTGCCTCGTCGCGGGTGATCGGGTCCCAGTCCAGGTAGAACCGGTTGTCGCGGTCGTAGGCTCCCTGGACGTAGGACGGATGGGCGCCCCACGGCTCGACGACGACCGCGTCGACGATCAGCCCCGGGATGATCGTCCGGTTGGGATCGGCGCGGATGACCGCCTCGTCGACGAGTTCCTCGACCACGACGATGACCCGGTCGGCCGCGAAGGCCGCCTCCTTCTGGCAGCCGAGCAGGCCCCAGACCTGCGTGTCGCCGGCAGCCGAAGCGCGCTGAGCGTGGACGATCGTGACGTCCGGATGGAGTGGCGGGACGGCGTAGATGGTCTCATCACCGTACGGTGAGGCGATCGGCCGGATGAGCGGGTTGGCGACTGGGAGGTCCGTCTCGAAGTAGCTTCGCAGCGGGAAGAACGGCAGGTTCATCGCGCCCGCGGTGTAGCGCGCGACCATCCCGAAGTGGCTGTACTCCTCGACTTCGAGCGGTTCGTCGGGGATCTCGCCTTCGATCCGTCGGCGGATGGCGCCGAGCCCGCCGACTCCGGGATTGCCGAGCCAGGAGAAGACCAGCTTGCGGGCGACGCCGGCGGCGACCATCTGGTCATAGATCACGTCCGGGGTGAGCCTCGCCAGGGTCAGCTCGCGCTTGCGCTGGCGGATGATCTCGTGGCCTGCCGCAAAGCTGATGAGATGGGTGAACCCTTCGATCGCCACCGTGTCGCCGTCGCGAACCAGGTCGGCGATCGCGTCGTGCATGGTCGCGACCTTGGAGTCGTTCGTCACCCCCTCATGATGCCAGTCGCCGTGGGTCGCCGATCCGGGATTGCGAGGACCGGATCGGTTTGGGTAGCCTCCGCGAGGCGGCCGCAGCGGGTTACGGCCGCAGGGTGTGGACGGAGGTCGATCGGATGACGTCGTCGGCAGTCGGCACGAACACGTGGCCACGGATCGTCCGCGGGCTCCTCGTATGTCGCGATGGGGTTGTTCCTCATCACGATCGTCATCGGGATCGTCAACGGGCTCGATCTGTACGAGTTCGATCGGAACCAGCTGCTCACGCACGTCCATTCGGGCACGCTGGGTTGGGTCTCGCTGACCCTGATCGCCGCGTCATTCTGGCTGTTCCGAAGTGACGACCGGCGGCTGGCCGGGGCGATGGCGATCCTGATCGCCGCCTATGTGGTCGCCTTCTATACCGGCTTCGCCTGGCTTCGCGCGGTCACCGGTGTGGCGTTGTTCGTGGCCATCGCCTGGCTCCTCGTATGGGCATGGCGGGGGTACGGCGCAAACCGGTCGCTGCCGGCGCTGGCCGTGGCGCTCGGCTTCACGACCTTCACCTACGGCGCGATCATCGGGGTCCTGCTCCAGGTCCAGTCCGCGACCGGCCGGGTGCTCTTCCCCGGCGGCGGCGACGTCATCGGCGCGCACGCCGGAACGATGGTCTTCAGCTACCTGGTCCTGATCGCCATGGGCCTGATCGAGTGGCGTGCCAAAGGAACGACCGGGCTGCCGAGGGCGGGACTCGTCCAGCTGAGCGCCCTGTTCGCCGGTGGCGCCATGCTGGCGGTCGTCCAACTATTCCTTCCCGACCAGGTGCAGGCGATCGGCGGGATCTATCTGCTGGTCGAGTTGATCGCGATCGTCCTGTTCGCGGTCCGCGTCCTTCCCGGAGCGGTCAGGATCGACTGGGTTCGCGCGACGCCCGCCCGTCACCTCGGGACGGCGGCGATCTTCGTCGTCGTGTCGATGCTGCTGTACATGTACCTGGTCATCACGTTCCTGGGGAACCCGGACGCCGACTTCGAGACATTCCTGCCGATCCTCGTGGCGAGCGACCATGCCACGTTCGTCGGCGTCATCACCAACCTCGCCTTCGCCCTGGCGCTGACCCTCGCGGCCGACCGGCGCGGGGACTTGGCGTGGGCGGACCAGATCGTCTACTGGGTGATGAATGTCGGGCTCGTCGTGTTCGCGATCGGCCTGGCGGCCGAAATCCCGGAGATCAAGCGGATCGGCGCTCCCGTGATGGGGATCGGGATCCTGCTCGGGCTCGCGGTCATCACCATGCGCCTGCGCTCGTCCGACCTGACTTCCGCCGAGGCCTGACCTCAGCCGGCAGCCTCGACCTCGTGCAGATCGCCGGCCTCGGTGATCTCGACGAGCACATCGGCTCCGTGGCCCGCGACGTGGGCCACGGCCTCGCTGAAGATCCGCAGCGCCGTCGCCATCTCATCCTCGCTGACGGTCAGGGCGGGTGACAGGCGGACGCTCGTCCGGCCACATTCGAGGATCAGCAGCCCGCGCTCGAAGCAGGCCCACTGGACCTCTTCGGCATGCTCCCCGCTGTCGAACTCGATGCCGATCATCAGGCCCTTGCCGCGGACCTCGCGAACGAGCCCGTCGAACCGCCCGACGAGCGGGCGAAGCCCGGCGACCGCCTGCTCACCGCGGACCGCCGCGTTCTGCACGAGGCCGCCCTCGAGCAGCTCGATCGTCGCGAGCGCCGCGGCACAGGCGACGGGATTGCCACCGTAGGTCGAGCCGTGGGCGCCCGGACCCCAGGCCTCGAGGAGCTCCGCCCGGGCGATCATCGCACCCAGCGGCATGCCCGACGCGATGCCCTTGGCGGTCAGCAGGATGTCCGGCTCGACGCCCCAGTGCTGGACCGCCCACATCTTGCCGGTCCGACCGGCGCCCGACTGGATCTCGTCGGCGATGAGCAGGATGCCGTGCTCGTCGCAGATCCGGCGCAGGCCCTGGAGGAAGCCGTCCTCGGGGACGATGTAGCCGCCTTCGCCCTGGATCGGCTCGACGATGATCGCCGCGACCTCGCTGGCCGGGGCGAGCTTGTCGAACAGGACCTCATCGAACCAGCGCAGGTCTTCCACCCGCCCGTACGGCGCGTGGAAGATCCCGGGAAGCAGCGGACCGAACCCGGCGTGGTACTTGGCCTTGGAGGCTGTCAGCGAGACCGAGGCATAGGTCCGGCCGTGGAAGGCACCAAGGAAGGAGACGACATACGGGCGCTTCGTCGCGAAGCGGGCCAGCTTGATCGACGCCTCGACCACCTCCGTGCCGGAGTTGCCGAGGTACGCCCGGACACGCCCGGAGATCGGGGCGATCCGTGCCAGCTCGCGACAGACCTCGGGGTAGATCGGCAGGTAGAAGTCCGAGGCCGAGAAGTGGATGAGCTCGGCGGCCTGCTCCTTGATCGCGGCGACGACCTGCGGATGCGAGTGGCCGGTCGAGGTCACCGCGATCCCGGCCGCGAAATCGAGGAACAGGTTGCCGTCGATGTCCTCGACGGTCAGGCCGTCGCCACGGACCGGGACGATCGGGTACGCGCGGGGCAGGCTGGGCGAGGTCCACGTCTCATCGAATTCGACGTGCGCCCTGGCCTTCGGCCCCGGGATCTCCGTGACGATGTCCGGGACCGGCCGTCCACCGGCGATCCGCGACGCACCCGACGACAAGCTGCACCTCAACGCTGGAGTGCATAAGGACTATGCACACTGGATATCGTCAGCCGAGTATATCCGAGGCGCGACCCGGCATTCGACGGCACAGACGCTCGTACCAGGGTGGTATCGAGAATTGTCGCGCCGGACGGTGCCGGCGAAGGCGCGCCCGAGCACCGGAGCGAGCGCAGCCCAAGCTGCGTGAGCGAGGAGCGCAAGGCGCAACGCGCGCCCGCGCCGTCCCGCGCGACGCTAGTCGACGACGGTACGGGACTGTTCGCGCATGAACTGGGCGACGTAGTACATGGACAGACCGGCCTTCCCGGTCGAGCCACTCCCCTTCCAGCCGCCGAACGCCTGGATCCCCGGCCACGCTCCGGTCGTTGCGCCCGCGCGGCGGTTCACATAGGTGACGCCCGCCTCGATGGTGTCGAGGAACTGCTGGACCTCGGCCGGGTCCTCGCTGTAGACGCCGGCCGTCAGGCCGAGCACATTGTCGTTGGCGAGGGCGATCGCCTCATCGAGCGAGTCGACCGCCGCTACCGCGGTGAGCGGTGCGAACAACTCGTCGCGGAACAGCCGATGCGAGGTCGGCAGGTTCCCGACCACGGTCGGCTCCACGTAGAAGCCGCGGCCGAGGTCGCCGTCGCCGAGACGCTCCCCACCGGTGAACACCGCCCCGTCGCGACGCGCTTCCGAGACGGCCGTCTGGTGACGGTCGACCGCGCGCTGGTCGATGATCGGACCCATCCAGTTGGCCCGGATGAGCGGGTCGCCGACCGTCACCTTCTCGGTCTTCTCGACCAGGAGCCGGACCAGCTCGTCGTGGACCGGCCGCTCGACGTAGACCCGCGAGTTCGCCGAGCACTTCTGCCCGCCGAACCCGAATGCGCTGCGCATGATCCCCTCGGCGGCCTCCTCGAGATCGGCCTTGCGTGACACGATCGCCGGGTTCTTGCCGCCCATCTCGACGATGCACGGGCGCGGCCACGCCTTCGAGAACGAGTGGAACAGCCGCATCCCCACCTCGTACGAGCCGGTGAACACGATCCCGTCGACGCCCGGGTGGTCCTGGAGCGCCTGACCGACGGTCTCGCCCGGACCCATCACGAGGTTGACGACCCCCTTCGGGACCCCGGCGTCGATGTACGCCTTGATGAGGTTGACCGAGGACAGCGGTGACGCCGTCGATGGCTTGAGGACGGCGGTGTTGCCGGCCATCAGCGCCGCTCCGGTCGGTCCGGTCGCGAGCGCCATCGGGAAGTTGAACGGGCTGACGACGGCGAACACGCCATGCGGCCGCAGGATCGAGCGGGTGTGGACCGTCGCATCACCCAGGTTGCCCATCGCGTGGTCGTAGCCGTCGTTGTCCTCCATCGTCTGGGCGTAGTAGCGCAGCAGGTCGGCCGACTCCTCGACCTCGCCGAGTGCCTCGATCCGGTTCTTGCCGACCTCGAATGCCATGCCGGCGGAGTAGTCCATCAGCCGCTCGCTGATGAGGTCGGCGGCGCGCCGGATGATCGCCAGGCGCTCGCGCCACGGGAACCGCCGCCCACGCCGGCTGGGCGGCCCGCGCTGCCGCCACGGCATCGTCGATATCAGCCGTCGTCCCGCGCGCAAACGTCCCAAGAAGGATCTCTCGATCGATCGGCGAGCGCGCTTCGAAGGTCCCGTCACCGTCACGCCAGGCGCCATCGACGTAGTTGCGGTGGTAGGCGCCGAGCGTCGCCCGGCTGGCGACGAGCGCCGCCTCGAACTGGCTGTGCAGTTCCTCGTTGTCGGCGCTCAGCGTCGCGTACGTGATCTTGATGCGCGGCGCGGAATCGGTGGTCATCGTGCAAGGCCCTCGTGGCTGGTGCAGGTCGCGGAAACGTTGCGGTCAGTCTAGCGCGGCGACCACGTCGGCCAGGGTCGCCCCGACGCCGTCGGGCCCTCGACCGCGTCGTCGTCCGGCACGCCGAGCGGCCGCCTCGCGTTCGACATCCGCCCGACTCGTCTTCCCGGACAGGACGAGGATCCCGCGCAGCCCGACGCGCTGCGCAGCCGCCACGTCCGCCTGTGGATCGTCGCCGACCATGGCGAAGCTGGATCGAGGGAGGCGTGCCCCCAGGTCTGCCACGAGGCCGGCCACCGCCTGCCGGAAGACGACCGGGGAGGGCTTTCCCAATACCTGGGCCCGTCGGCCGGTCGCGAACTCGAGCCCGGTCACGTACGCGCCGGCATCGAGCGTCTCGCCCTTCGGGGTGAACCACCACGGGTTCCGGTGCATCGCCAGGAGATCGGCGCCGCCGCGGACCAGGCGAAACGCGACATCCATGTTCGCGTAGGACAGGTCGTCGCCGGCATCACCGATGACGACCGCGGCGACCGTGCCGGGCGGTTCCCCGTCCGCCTCGTCGGCTGTCAGCAGGGTCTGGCCGTCGAACTCGCGGATCGCGTCGGGCGCGGCCAGGACGAACAGCGGGCGCCCCGGATAGGACAGCGCGGTGTGGGCGGCGGTCGCCGAGGTGCCGGTGATGATCCGCTCCGGGTCGATCGTCAGGCCGCCCTGGCGGAACCACCCGGCCAATGTCTGGCGGTGGAGCTGGGAGAAGTTGGTCACGACCCGGAACGGGATGCCACGGTCGGTCAGGACCCCCAGCGCCTCCACGGAACCGGGCAGCGGCGCCCCCTTGAGGACGATGACCCCGTCGGCATCGAGCACGAAGCCGCGCACGCCGCGGAGCGCGTCGCTGAGTCGTCGGTCGGTCATCGGCCGATGGTAGGCTGCCGGGCGACGACACGCGCGGAGGATGGGCATGGGACTGCTCGACGGCAAGACGGCGCTCATCTTCGGCGTCGCCAACGATCATTCGATCGCCTGGGGGATCGCCAGGGCGCTCCACGAGGCGGGCGCGGAGGTCGGCTTCTCATCGGTCGAGAGCCTCATCGAGAAGCGCGTTCGGCCGCTCGCCACCTCGATCGGCTCGACCTTCGTCGAGCCCTGCGACGTCCAGTCCGACGCCGAGATCGCTCGCGTCTTCGAGCGCTGGGGCGAGACCCACGAGTCGCTTGACATCCTGGTCCACGCCCTCGCGTTCGCCCGGCGCGAGGACCTCGAGGGTGGCTTCGTCGACACCTCGCGAGAGGGGTTCGCGCTCGCCCTCGATGTCTCGGCCTACTCGCTGGTCGCGCTCGCCCGCGAGGCGCGACCGTACCTGAAGTCGGGCGCGTCGGTCATGACCCTGACCTACTACGGCGCCGAAAAGGTCGTCGCCAACTACAACGTCATGGGCGTCGCCAAGGCCGCCCTGGAGGCATCGGTCCGCTACCTCGCAGCGGACCTGGGACCCGCCGGCATCCGGGTCAATGCGATCAGCGCCGGACCGGTCCGGACCCTCGCGGCGTCCGGGATCGCCGGGTTCAAGGGGATGTACCGCGGCTTCGCCGAGGTCGCCCCGCTGCGCGCCAACATCACCCCCGAGGATGTCGGCCGGACCGCGCTCTTCCTGGCGTCGGACCTGTCCAGCGCGGTCACCGGCGAGACCCTGTACGTCGACGGCGGCTTCAACGTGATGGGCGTTCCGACCGGCGATTGACCGCGAGCGCCGGGCTGGATCGACCGCGCACGAACCGCCGGGACACCTTGCGATTGACAGACAAGGCGGCTTGTCGTACAAACGCATGGGCACCTGACTCAGTAGGGCCCGGGGCGCCGCGCGGCGGCCCGCCGGATCCCGAGCAGGAGCGTCCCACCGTGTCATCCCGTCGCCGCCCGGTCCTCGGCCTGATCCTCGCGGCGACCGCCACGAGTCTCGCCGCCTGCAACGCGGCCGGCTCGAGCCCAGGTGCCTCCGCCGGCCGGGTCGCCGTCTCGGTCAGCGAGATCCGGCTGCTCCCCCGCCGCGATCACGGTCCCGTCGGGTTCGGTCACCTTCGTCGTCACCAACGCCGGCAGCGACACCGGCGAATTCGAGATCGTGCAGGGCGGCACCCGCGTCATCGACGAGGTCGAGAACATCGTCCCGGGCTTCGTCGTGAACATGGCCACCCGGGTCGATGGCGGGACCTACGAGATGGTCTGCGGCGGCCTCTCGGCACCGCGCGGCGCGCTCACCGTGACCGGCGGTGCCGCCGCGACCCTGCCACCCAACACGGTCGTCGCCGAGGCGGACCTGACGGCCGCCCGCGACCAGTACGCGACCTACGTCGACGCCCAGGTGGCCGACCTCGTGACCGCGATCGGCGCGTTCACGGCGGCCGTCGAGGCCGGCGACCTCGAGAAGGCCAAGTCGCTGTACGCCGCCGCCCGCATCCCGTGGGAGCGGATCGAGCCCATCGCCGAGCTCTTCCCCGACCTCGACCAGGCGATCGACTTCCGCGAGGAGGACTTCGACGGCGGCGTCAACGACCCGGGGTTCAAGGGCTTCCACCGCATCGAGAAGGGCCTGTGGGGCGACGGCGTCCGCGACCGGCCTCGCCCCGCTGGCCGTCGGGCTGCGCGCCGACGTCGCCGAGCTCAAGAAGCGGATCGACGACCTGGTCATCGACCCGCGGGTCATGGCCCGCGGCGCCGGCGAGCTCATCGAGGAGGTCGCCCAGTCGAAGATGACCGGCGAGGAGGACCGCTACTCGAAGGCCGACCTCGTCTCGATCGACGCCAACGTCGACGGTTCGGCCGAGATCGTCGACAAGCTGCGGCCGATCCTGACCAAGCTGGATGCGCCCTATCTCGCGAGCCTTGACGGCGCGAGCAAGAACGTCCACGAGATCATCGACCGCTATGCCACGAGCGACGGCGGCTTCAAGCCGTTCGACCAGGTGACCGCCGCCGACCTGAAGCTCCTCCAGGCCCGCCTCGCCGACCTGTCCGAGCTGCTCGCACAGCTCACCGGCCGGCTCGGGCTTGCCGCCTGAGGTCCCGCCACCGATGCCCCCGACCCCGAACCTCACCCGTCGCGCCTTCCTGACCGGCTCGGCGGCCGTCGGCGTGGCGGCCGTCGCCGGCGGTGTCGGTGGCGTCGCGCTCGCGACGGCCGCCGAGCCGAAGACGCCCACGATCGGCGGTGCCCGGCTACATCCCGTTCGAGGGCGCGCACCAGGCCGGCATCGTGACGCCGAACCGACCGCAGACGGCGGCGATCTTCGTCGCCCTCGACGCGGTCGTCGCGAGCCGCCCGGAGCTGGCGACGACGATGGCCGAGCTCACCGGCAGGATCCGCCAGGTGACGAGCGGCTGGGCGCCCGACGCCGGCGACCCGCTGTACCCGCCGCCCGAGAGCGGCGTCCTCGGCGCGTCCGTCGGACCGTCCGACCTGACCATCACGGTCGGGTTCGGGGCGTCGCTGTTCGACGACCGGTTCGGGCTCGCCGACCGTCGGCCTCGCCAGCTGACGAGGATGCCGTCGTTCCCGAACGACCGGCTGGTCCCGACCCTCAGCCACGGCGACCTGATGCTCCAGATCTGCGCGACCGACGAGGCGAGCTGCATGCATGCCCTGCGCTACCTGATGCTCGGCACCCGCGGCTCGCTCGTCGTCAAGTGGCTGATCCACGGCTTCCAGCAGCGACCGGGCGGTTCGATCGACGCCGGCGGACAGCAGGCGACCCCGCGAAACCTGCTCGGCTTCAAGGACGGCACCGCCAACCCGAAGGCCGCCGACCCGGCGCTCATGGACGAGCTGGTGTGGGTCGGCCCGGACCAGGGCGAGCCGGCCTGGGCGGTCGGTGGCAGCTACATGGTCGTCCGGCCGATCCGCATGTTCGTCGAACGCTGGGACCGCACCGCGCTCGGCGAGCAGGAGGCGATCATCGGGCGGACGAAGCGGACCGGGGCGCCGCTCGGAGCCGCCCGCGAGGAGGACGAACCCGCCTACGGCAGCGACCCGACCGGCGAACGGATCCCGCTCGACGCCCACATCCGCCTGGCCAACCCGCGAACCGCCGCGACCCAGCCGAGCCGGATCCTGCGCGCGGCTATTCGTACAGCCGCGGCTTCGATGGCGCCGGCCTGCTCGACCAGGGCCTCATGTTCGTCTGCTTCCAGCGCGACCTCGAAGCGGGCTTCATCGCGGTCCAGGGCCGCCTCGCCGGGGAGCCGCTCGAGGAGTACATCCAGGGCATCGGCGGCGGCTTCTTCTTCGCCCCGCCCGGCGTGACGGCGTCGAACGGGGTCATCGGCGGGTCGCTCCTGGGCTGACCCTGGCTGGCCTCCCGGATCAGTCGGCCAGGGCCGCCGTGCAGCCGGCGCAGCGGCCGGCGATCGACAGGTGGGTCACGTCCACCGCGAACCCGCGTCGTCGCTCGAGCGAGGTGACGAGGGCCGCGGCCTCATCGGCCGGGATCTCCCAGGTCGTGGCGCAGTCGATGCAGTGGAGATGGCCGTGGACGGCGGTCGGCAGGACGTGGAACTCCTCGCGACCATCCGCGCCGTGGCTGTGGCTCAGCAGGCCGAGCTCCTCGAGCACGTCGAGCGTCCGGTAGACGGTCGAGGGGGTGGTCGTGGGGTCGACTTCGACGGCAGCGTTCCACGAGTTCCGCGCCCGTGACATGGCCGTCGGCCCGCGCCAGGACATCGATGAGCGTCCGGCGCTGCGGGGTCCAGCGCAGGCCACGGGCACGCAGCCGGTCGCGGACATCCGACCAGGCCGTGGTCGGGGCGGTTTCGACCGATCCGGATGCGCGCATCGTGCGAAGGATAGTCGAGCTGGTCGTGCGATACCGCTCAATTGCAACCTGTTGCGATACGCTGTCCGACCGCCTACCATGCGACCTGGCGCGTGGAGGCACCCGTCATCGATCGGAGATCGATCGGATGCTCTCCGCCGCCATCGCCCTGCCCGCCGCCGGTCGTCGACGATCCCCAGATGCACGCTCCCGACGGCTTCCTGTCGCTGCCGGTCGCCATCGTCATGTGGGCATCACGATCCGGTGCTGGCGGTCAGCCGTGCGCAAGCGAACCATCACCTCGACGAGCGGCCGGTGCCCCTGATGGGCGTACTGCGGCCTTCATCTTCGCCGCGCAGATGTTCAACTTCCCGGTCATCGGCGGCACCTCGGCCACCTCCTCGGCGGCGTCTTCGCCGCGGTACTCCTCGGACCGTGGGCGGGGACGCTGGTGATGGCGTGCGTCATCGCGGTCCAGGCGCTGGTCTTCCAGGACGGTGGGCTGCTGGTCATGGGCGCCAACATCTTCAACATGGGGATCGTCGGGACCCTCGGCGGCTACTACGTCTACCGGGTCGTTGCGTCCGCCCTCGGGGGTGAAGCGCGGGCGCGCCTCCCGGCCGCCGGTATCGCCGCCTGGCTGTCCGTCGTGGCGGGATCCGCATGCATGGCCGTCGAACTTGCGGTCTCGGGCACGACACCCTCGTCGATCGCTCTGCCGGCATGGTCGGGATCCACCTGTTCATCGGGATCGGCGAGGCCCTGATCACGATCGGCGCCCTGGCGTTCATCCAGGTCGCTCGGCCCGATCTGCTGGGGCTGCGCGACGCCGCGACGCCGGACCTCCGATCACCGGCGACGGCCTAGGAGCCACCGATGACCTATGCGCTTCGTCGCTGCTGGTGGGCGGTCGGCCTCGGTATCGCCGCCCTCGTCGTCGTCATCCTGGCCCCGCTGGCCTCGCCCGATCCCGATGGACTCGAGGCCGTCGCCGGCGAACACGGCTTCCTCGCGACCGCGCAGGACGCCCTCTACAGCATCATCCCGGACTACACGGTCCCGGGCATCGATGACCCGGTCGTGTCGACGATCCTGGCCGGTCTGATCGGGATCGTCGTCGTCTTCGCGGTGATGTGGCTGGTCGGCCGGACCCTGGCGAAGCGGAAGGCCTGAGCGCCGCACCCTGGACCTCGATCGCTACATCGCGCGGGAGAGTCCCGTCCACGCCGCCGACCCGCGGCTGAAGTTCATCCTGACGGTCGCGTTCATCGTGACCGTCAGCCTCCTTCCGATCGGTGCGTATGCGGCCCTCCTGTTCGCATGGCTGGTCATCGTGGCGCTGTCATCGGCGTCCGGGCTCGGGCCGTTGCGGACGGCCCGCTCTGCGTTCTTCGCCCTGCCGTTCATGCTTGCCGCCGTTCCGCTCATCTTCACCCGGACGGGCGACCCTCTGGCGACGATGCGACCTCGGACCACTCACGCTGACGATCAGCGGCGAGGGGCTCCGCCAGTTCACGACCATCGCACTCAAGAGCTGGGTCAGCGTCCAGGCCGCCCTGCTGCTGGCCTTCACGACGCCGTTCCACGACCTGATCGACGGGCTGCGTGAGCTTCGCCTGCCACGGATCATGGTGGCGATCATCAGCTTCATGTACCGCTACCTGGGCGTGCTGGGCGACGAGGCGTCGCGGATGAACCGGGCGCGCGCATCGCGCTCGGCCGTAGGCCGCGACGGGCGGACCGGCGGCGGGATGCGGTGGCGCGCGCGCGTCACGGGATCCATGGTCGGGATCGCTGTTCCTGCGTTCCTACGAACGCAGCGAGCGCATCTATGGAGCGATGCTCGCCCGTGGGTTCGATGGCGAGCTGCGCCATCTGCCTGGGCCCCCCATCTCCCGTGCCGCCCTGGCGGTCCTCGGGCTCAGCCTCGCCGGCCTCGTCCTCTTCGAGCTGGCCGCGCAGGCCTGGATCCCGACCCTGTGACAAGCGACGTCGAGCGCCACGCCCACCTCCACGAGCACGACGACGGTGATCGCCACAGCCACGAGCACGGGCATAACGCGACGGGTGCGAGGGAAGACCCGGCGCCTGACGGGCGGTGGGTCGAGCTGGAGCACCTCCACTTCTCGTACCCCGACGGGTTCGAGGCGCTTGCACGGCATCGACCTGCGCATCGCGCGCGGCGAGAAGGTCGCGCTCGTCGGGCCCAACGGGGCCGGGAAGAGCACCCTGATGCTCCACCTCAACGGCATCCATTCGCCGACCCATGGGACGGTCCGGATCGACGGGACCCTGGTGGACCGGGCATCGATCAAGCAGATCCGGGCGCAGGTCGGCCTCGTCTTCCAGGACCCGGACGACCAGCTCTTCAGCCCGACGGTGTTCGAGGATGTCGCGTTCGGACCGATCCACATGGGCGTCCCGGCCGAGGAGATCCACGACCGTGTCGAGCGGCGCTTGCGGCGGTCGGGATGGCGGCTTCGAACGTCGCATCCCGCATCGCTTGTCACTCGGTCAGCGCAAGCGCGTCGCCCTTGCCACCGTCCTTACGATGGACCCCTCGATCCTCGTGTTCGACGAGCCGTCGCCGGGCTGGATCCGCGTGGTCGACGCGACGATCCGCTCCTGGTCGGGCTGGACCAGACCCTGCTGGTCTCGACCCACGACATGCGCCTCGTGGCGGAGGTCTTCCCGCGCACGGTCGTCATGGACGACGGACGGATCGTCGCCGATGGTCCGACCTGCTCGATCCTCGCCGATGACGTCCTGCTCGAGGCGCACGGCCTCGAGCGCCCCTAGCCGCCGGTGACCGCCAGGGTCCCCTTCATCCCGAGCGCATCGTGGGCGGCCAGCCGGCAGACGTAGGTGTAGTCACCCGGCTGGAGCGTGACGGTGAGGTTGCGCGTCAGTCCGGGCACCAGACCCTCGACCTCGTCGATGACGGTCTCGCCCTTGAGGATCTCGAACTCGTGCTCGGTGGTGCCGGCATTCGTCACTTCGAACGTCACGCTACCGGAGGCCGTCGTGAGCGTTGCCGGGGTGAACTTGTACTCGCTCGCGGCGATCCTGATGGCGCCCGGGATGCTGCTCGCCCCGGCGGCGGGTGACCCGCTCGATGAGCCGCCGCACCCGGCCGCGATGACGGCGATGACCAGCGCACTCGTCACGGCGGCGGCCGGTCCGCCGACGACACGCTTGCGGGCGGGCTTCAGGAACAGGATGAGGACGGGGATCAGGTACGCGAAGTACGCGATCACCTCGAGCGGCGTCGGCGTCGATCGGTAGCCGAAGAGACCGGCCAGCACCGCGCCGAGCGGGCTCGACTCCGGCAGGATCGCGCCAAGGTCGAACGCGGTCCCGCCATTGGTGATGAGCCCGGCTTCGCCGAATTCATGGACGGCGAAGGCGACCAGCCCGGCCGACACGAAGATCAGGACGATCCCGGTGATGTTGAAGAACTTGCGCAGGTCGATCCGGACGCCGGCCGCGAAGATCGCATAGCCGATCCCGACGGCGACCGCCAGGCCGGCGAGGGCAGCAAGGAGGGTCGGGATCGCCGGGCCGCTCGACGACCCGATGGCGTACAGGAAGAGCACCGTCTCGAGGCCTTCCCGCGCGACCGCCACGAACGCCAGGCCGGCCAGCGCGAGGGCGGAACCCTTCGCGAGGGCCAGGTCGACGCCGTGCTCAAGCTCGCCCTTGATCGCCCGCCCCTGGCGCCGCATCCAGAAGAGCATCCAGGTCAGGACGATGACGGCGAGGACCGCGGCGATCCCCTCGATGCTCTCCTGCACGACGAGCGGCAGCCGCCCGACGGTCATCACGACCAGCGCCCCGATCGCGACCGACAGGACCAACGCAGCCGCCACGCCGATCCACACGCCGCGCAGGGCGTCCCGGCGGTCGATCTTGACGAGGTAGGCGCAGATGATCCCGACGATCAGGGCGGCTTCGAGGCCCTCGCGAAGGGTGATGAAGAAGGCGGCGGTCACGGGTGCGGGCCTCCCGGGGCTTCGTCGATCAGCCCGGATGATCGCTTGCAAGCCTGCATGACTTCATCGGGCAAGGGCGCTTGTCATCAGGGAATCTAGCGAGGCGCCCCGGAACGGTCAAGCGCGTCCCATGTCGCGGTCAGTCGCCGCCGCGGATCTCGAACCGACCCAGCCGCCAGGCGGCGAGCAGGAAGCCGCCGAGGAGCACCACCGCGAGGACGACGAGGCTGGCGGTCGGCGCCAGCGGGTCCCCCGGGACATCGGCGCCGAGGGCCGCCGCGAGACCGAGGGTGGCCTGCCGGATCGACAGGAACTTCGTGCCTTCGAGGAGACCGGACAGAGCACCCTCCCAGATCAGCATGTAGGCCAACCCGAGGAGGAACGCCCGTGACGTGAACAGGCTGAGGCTCAGGAATGCCATCGCATAGGCGCTGCCTCCGATGAGGCAGGCGATGGTGAACGCGACGATGGGCGTCGTGGTGTCGCCCCGACCGCCGAGCAGGATCCCGGTCAGGACGATCGACGGGAGGACGAGCACCGCCGTCGAACCGGCGGCCACCAGCGCCTTGGACAACGCGATCCGCCAGCGCGCGATGGGCTTGACCACGAGGAACACGAAGGTCCCATCCTCGACCTCGGATCCGATGACCGAGGTCCCGATGATGAGGGCGACGAGCGGCATGACGAAGCGGACGATCAGGGTGTCGATGACGCGCTCCGCGTCCGGCCGTCCGCCGCTGGCCCGGACGAGCAGGGCGATGATGACGGGCAGGGCGACGAGCAGCACCAGGAGCACGATCCGACGCCGCCCGAGGAGCCCGCGCAGGGTCACGTCGACGAGCGGGACGATCGCGCTCACCGACGCACCAGGTAGCTGAACACGCTCTCGAGCGAATCGTCGGTCGGGGCCACCTCGAACAGGCTCACGCCGTTCGCGCGCGCGATCCGCGGCAACGCTCGCGTGAACGCCTCGTAGTCCCCGGTCCGGATGGCGATCCGACCGTCGACGAGCTCCGCCCCGAACACCGCCGGATCCGCCATGAGCGCCGACGCCAGGCGGCGGTCGTCGGACGAATGGACGTTGAACGTTCGTGGCCGGTCGGTCATCAGTCGTCGGATCGAGCGGAAGTCACCGGCCGCATAGAGCCGGCCGGCCTCGACGACGAGGATCGAATCGGCCAGTCGCTCGACCTCCTCGAGGATGTGCGACGAGAACACGATGGTCCGCCCGGCGGCGGCCATCTCGCGAAGCAACGCCATCATGTGCAGCCGCTGTCGCGGGTCCATGCCGTTGAATGGTTCGTCGAGGAGCAGGATCCGCGGGTCATGGACGAGGGCCCCCGCCAGCTTGGCCCGCTGGCGCATCCCCTTGGAGTAGGTCCCGATCGCCCGGTCCTGGGCGTCGACCAGGTCGACCGTCGCGATGGCTCGAGCGGCCGCCGCCTCGGGATCGGCGACGCCCTGCAGCCGGGCGTTCAGCAGGGCGAACTGGAGACCGGTCAGGTAGGTATGGACGGCCTCGCGTTCTGGCACCAGCCCGACGTGGCGGTACATCTCCGACCGACCCCAGGCTGGTTCCCCAGCGATCAGGACGCGTCCCGCAGACGGGGAAAGGAGACCGGCCATGAGATGCAGCAGGGTCGACTTTCCGGCACCGTTCGGGCCGAGCAAGCCGAAGATCCCCGCGCCCAGCTTGAACGAGATGTCGTTGACGGCGACGACGTTGCCGTACCAGCGCGACGCATGGTCGAGCTCGAGGGCGGCCGCCGCCGTGGACGCCGTCGAGGGCGGCGCAGGGGGCGGATCCACGGCCGGCTTGAAGACGGTCATGCCGCGATCCTCAGGTAGCGTCGAACGGTGAGCCCGATCGAGCCGACGATCCCGACCGTCGCGGCGAGCAGGTACGCCCAGCCGGGCAGGTCGACCGTCGAGAGCTGGTTCTCGAACGAGACAAGCTCGAAGATGGCGGCG
Organism: uncultured Chloroflexia bacterium; assembly: GCA_963746865.1. Taxonomy (GTDB): domain Bacteria; phylum Chloroflexota; class Limnocylindria; order Limnocylindrales; family CSP1-4; genus SPCO01. The sequence goes on along the minus strand of CAVVDB010000001.1, from coordinate 311,923 downwards.
TTGGTGCCATCGAGGACGTCCGCCGGGCTCAACAGGATCGCGAACCGAGCCAGGTCGTCGTTCGAGAACATCCCGCCGACCAGCAGGGCGACGATGACCGGCGGGATGATGAACACCGCGATGATCGTCGCCGTGGCGTAGGCGCGTCGCGGGGTCCATGCCGCGATCAGGCTGGCGATCCCTCCGAGCAGCCCCGCGACCAGGGCCGACTGCAGCACGAAGCGCGGGACCGCGCTGATCTCGTCGGCCAGGCCCGAGGCCGGATCCGGAGCGACGAAGACCCGCCCGATGAACATCACGAGGTACGGCGTGACCATCACGATGAACAGCGACAGGATGAGACCGCCGACCTTCGCGATCGCATAGTCCGACCGCGTCAGGACGCGCGAGAAGTAGAGCGGCAGGACCGAGTAGCGCTGGTCACGCCCGAACAGTTCCGGCGCCTGGGCAGCGCAGAACAGCATGATGAAGATGCTGACGATGCCGTAGTAGCTGTCATATCGGATCGGCGAGGCGTCGCCGAACTGCTCACCCGCAGGCCCGGCCTGGGCCACCAGCGCGGCGACGCCGACCGCCAGCACCGCGGGAAGGGTCGCCAGGCCGTACAGCACGAACGGGGCGATCTTGGCGCGCCCGCCGCGCCCGATCCCGAAGCACGCGCGGAGCGTCTGGAAGAACAGCGCCCGGACGACGCTCCGTCGCCCGAGTCGGATCCCGAGGTACCTCTGGTAGCCAACGTCGTAGATGCTGCCGCCTGGGCTGCTGGCCGATGTCGGAGCATCCGGGATCGGCGCCAAGGGGGTGTCGCTCATCGGACCGGCTCCTCGTCACGGAACAGGTCCTCGAGGCTCTGCCGACGCTGCTCGAGCCGAACGAGGGGTAGCCCGAGCTCGGCGATCGCGTCACGGACGATGTCATACGGGCGGTCGTCGTCGAGCTTGATGAGGACCGTGCGCCCGTCCGCCACGGCTTGCAGCCCACGCGCCAGGAGGGCGGCGGTGAGCGCCGCTTCCCCCTCCTCCACTTCGATCGCGAGCACCCCGGTCCGCTCCGTGAACGCGCCGAGTGGCGCGGCGCGCAGCAGCTGGCCACCCTCGATCGCGACGAGGAAGTCGCACACGCGCTCGATCTCGCCGAGGAGGTGGCTGGCCACCACGACGGCGATCCCGAATTCGGTCCCGGTGCGCTGCACGAGGGCGAGCATCTGGTCGCGCCCGGCTGGATCGAGGCCATTGGTCGGCTCGTCGAGCAGCAGCAGGCGCGGATCGTGGACCAGGGCCTGCGCCAGCTTGACCCGTTGCTTCATCCCGGTCGAATAGCCGCCGATGGCGCGATAGCGCTCCTCGTACAGCCCGACATGACGGAGGACCTCGGCGGTCCGTTCGCGCGCCGCCGTCGGCGGCAATCCGGACATCCGGGCCATGTGCGTCACGAAATCCGTCGCCGAGTTGTCGGGCGGGAGGCAGTCGTACTCGGGCATGTAGCCGACGAACTGGCGGATCTGCGTGCCCTGGGTGCGGACGTCGAGGTCCATCACGGACGCGTCGCCCGAGGTCGGTTCGAGCAGCCCGAGCAGGATCTTGATCAGCGTGCTCTTGCCGGCACCGTTGGCGCCGACCAGGCCGATGATCCCCGGCTCGAGATCGAGGGTCAGGCCGTCGAGCGCGACGACACCCGGCGGGTACTTCTTGGTCAGGGCGCGGAGGGCGATGAGGCTCATGCGCCGCGAAGCGTACCCGGCGGGAGGGTCCTCGGTCCGGGTCGTCGCGGCGTCGGGTCAGCGGAACCGCAGGCTGTTGATGACGTCGTTCGCCGCCGGCAGGATCGCCTCGAGCTTCGAGCCGTCGACCGGCTCGACGGTGATCACCAACGGGCCGGACCCCGTGTCGATGACGTAGACGCGGGTCGTCCCCGATGTCTCGAGGTAGAACGTCTGCCCTTCTGTGCCATACAGCGCGACTCGCTCCGAACCAGCGGGCTTGAGGTCGATGACCGTGGTCGAGCGGCCATCGACGCGTTGCTCCGCGGGGTCGCCGGCCTCGACCCCGGCCGTCTCGGCGAACGCCGTGACAAGGTCGGCCGCATTGTCGGGTGCCTCGTTCGGGTCGTCCTCACCGTCGGGAAAGACGGTCGCGACGTGCCCGGTGATGGTCAGGACCCCCGTTTCACGAACGAGGGCGATGAGGTCCGGCGCGACGAGCGTCGCGGACCATCCGTCCCCGAGCGCGAACCGGATCGGTGGTTCGAAGGTCGACGGTTCGTAGGTGCCGGGGTCCAGGCCGCAGGTGATCCCGAGGATCGGTTCGCACAGGTCTGCCGCGACACCGGTCGGGCGCGGGGTGGGCTGGGCGGTCGGTGTCGGTCGCGTTGTCGGCGTCGGGCGGCTGGTCGAGGTCGGGCGCGGCGTCGGGCGAGCGGTCGGCGCTGGTGTCCGGGTGGGCCGAGGCGTCGGACTCGCGACCGCAACGCCTGCGTCGCCGCCGGGAAGGGCCACGAAGGCCAGGGCTGCCCCGACCACGCCGGCCACGATGAGGAGGACCACCAGCGGCCCGGCGATGGCGGTCGGGGCACGTCTCGCCCGCGCGTTTCGCACGACCGGGGCTGCGCCGGCCGCGGGTTCGGGGCGCAACGGTGGCGCGATGGGCGCCGCCGCAAGGAGGGCCGCGGTGTCGGTCGCGGTGGTCGGACTCGATGGGTCCGGGTACGCGACGAGCGGCTCCAGTGCGGCCGCCATCGCATTCCCGTTGGGGAAGCGTCTGGCGGGATCGGGGTCGAGGGCTCGGAGGACGACGGCGTCGACGGCGGCCGGGATCTCCGGTCGGATCGCTCGCGGGGAGGGCGGTGTGGCATCGATCCGGGCGGCCGCGAGGTGCGCTGTCGTGTCGCCACTCCAGGCGCGCTGGCCGGTCAGTGCCTCGTACAGCACGAGGCCGAGGCTGTAGACGTCCGAGGCGGCGGTCGTCGTCTCGCCCTTGGCCTGCTCCGGGCTGAAGTAGTGGACCGATCCGAGCGTGGTGCCCGGGACCGCACCCTCGGCGTCGGCGGCGAGCCGGGCGATCCCGAAGTCGGTGACCATCGCCCGTCCGTCGCGCGCGAGCAGGATGTTGCCCGGCTTCACGTCGCGATGGACGATCCCGCGGACATGCGCGACGCCCAGGGCGCGGGCGACGTCGAGCCCGATCTTGGCGGCCTCGGGCGGGGCCAGGCGGCCACCACGACGGAGGCGGGCGGCGAGATCCTCGCCCTCGATGAGTTCCATGACCAGGAACGGTTGGCCGTCGTCCGTCCCGGTCTCCAGGCAGGCGACGATGTTGGGGTGGCGGAGGACGGTCGCGGCCAGGGCCTCGCGCCGGAAGCGCATCGCGATGTCGGGATCGGCGACCACCTCGCGGCGGAGCAGCTTGACCGCAACGGTCCGGTCCAGGCGAGTGTCCACGGCACGGTGGACCGTTGCCATCCCTCCGACCCCGATGACTTCGGCGAGCCGGTAGCGACCGTCGATCAGGCGGCCGTCGTCGGTAGCGGGCGTGGGCGGCGCCGGAGGGGTTGGCGACGGGTCGATCGGGTCGGACGGCTCGGTCACGGGCGGACCATAGCCGAGGATCCGTTTCTGAGTCAGCGGCGAGGGTCCCGTGGCGCTACGCTGAGGGCGGAACGGGTGCTGACCCGTCCCACCCGGTGCAAAGGAAGGACGCCATGCCGATCGCAGACACCCTGATCGCGGGCGAGACGATCGTCTTCCAGTCGAAGAAGCACTGGATGGCGCCGATCCGCGCCTCGCTCGTTGCCGCCGCGATGGTCGCCGGCGCGCTCCTCTTGCGCTGGATCTCGCCCGATGGTGACGGGTTCCTCTCGTTCATCGGCACCATCCTCGACCTCGTCGCCATCGGCCTGGTCATCGGCGGCATCGGCTGGATCGTCTACAACATCGTCGCCTGGCGCACGGCCGTATTCGCCGTGACCACCGCGCGCATCCTGCGCGAGGAGGGCCTCATGCGGCGGCAGAGCTCCACCACGCTCCTGGCGTCGTTGAGCGACGTGCGCTCGGACATCGGCCTCCTCGGCGGACGTCTCGGCTACGGCGACATCGTGCTGTTGACCACGTCCGGCGGTGCCGGCGCGGACCGGTTCCTGTGCATCACGAAGCCCATCGAGTTCCGGGATGCCGTGATGACCCAGAAGATGGGCGGCACCGTTCAACCGGGCGCCGCCACGACCGCGACCCCGGCCGCAGCCCCGATGGCGGCGGCCGCGCCCGCCGCGCCCGCTACACCGGCGACCTCCAGCGCCGACGACGCCGAGACCCTCAAGCGCCTTGCCGACCTGCGCGACTCCGGCGCCATCACCCCGGAGGAATACGAGGCCAAGAAGGCCGAGATCCTCGCCCGGATCTAGCCCTGGAGGGGATGGCATCGGTTCGGGCATCAGGGTCGGTGCCGAGACCGACCGAACAAGGAGCATGGCCGTGGCAGAAGCGCCGTACAAGCGGGTCCACATCATCATCAACCCGGCTTCGGGCCGGGACGAGCCCATCCTCAACGTGCTCAATGACGTCTTCCACCAGCACGAGGTCGAGTGGGACATCAGTCTGACGCACAAGTACGGCGATGCCGCCGATCAAGCCCGGCAGGCCGTGGCGGACGGCGTCGACCTCGTTGCCGGCTATGGCGGGGACGGCACCCAGCACGAGATCGCCAATGCGCTTGTGGATGCGTCGGTCACGACCGGGCGCCAGACCCCGATGGGCATCCTGCCCGGAGGGACCGGCAACGGTTTCGCCCGGGAGATGGGCGTGCCCAACACCCTGCGGGAGGCCACCGAGGTCTTGTGCACCAGCCGAAAGACCCGCGCCATCGACGTCGGCCGGCTCACCGACATCGGGCAAGCGGCAGTCGCCGACCGGTACTTCGTCCAGCGGCTGTACGTAGGCGTCGAGCCGGAGGAGCAGACGAGTCGCGAGGAGAAGGACAAGTACGGGGTGTTCGCCTACCTGGTCAACGCCGCCCATCACGCGGGCGACACGACGGCCGTCCACTACCACGCCGAACTGGACGGCGAAACGTTCGAGTTCGGTGCCACCAAGCTCTACGTCGTCAACTCCGGGATGATGGGGACCGGCCTCAAGATCACCCATTCCTACGCCGTCGACGACGGGCTGCTCGACTGCTTCTTTGTCGACAAGCATGATGTGAAGACCATCGCCGCCGCGGCCATCCGCTTCCTCGACCTGCCCAAGGCGAAGGTGACCCGTTACCACCGGCAGTCCACCAGGATCCGGATCGAGACCGAGCCCGACCAGCCCGTCTGGACCGACGGCGAGCACGTCGGGCGCACGCCGGTGACGGTGGACGTCATGCCCGGGGCCCTGGCCATTGTCGTCCCCTGACCCGCGACCCGGCCTGTCCCCGTTCCACCGCGCCTTCGACCGACTCTACCCCGCGATCCGCTTCTCGTACGAGCGGCTCCTGGGCCATGCCTGGTTCTCGCAGATCGAGCCTCGGCTGTGGCTCGGTGGCGCCCCGACCTATCGGCGTGACTATCAGGCCATCGTCGAACTCGGGATCACGGCCGTCCTGGACACCCGTGCGGAACGGGCGTCGGACCGCGCGTTCTACGACGCACACGGCATCACCCACCGCAAGTTCCACGTGCCGGATGTGACCGTCCCGGACGAGGCCGTCCTGACCGAGGCGGTCGCCTGGATGAACGAGCAGCTCGCGGACGGCCGGACCGTGCTGGTCCATTGCGCGAAGGGGAGGGGTCGCTCGGCGACCGTTCTCGCCGCCTACCTGATGAAGACCGAGGGGATGAGCTTCGACGCAGTGCGTGACCTGCTTCACTCGAGGCGCGAACTGGTCAAGCTCGAGGATCGGCACCGCCGGGTGTTGGAGTCCTGGGTGGCGGCCTCAGGCCCACGTCCGGGTCCGGGCTCAACGTGAAGATCTACCTTGCCGCGCCACTGTTCTCGACGCCGGAGCAGGAGTTCAACGTCCAGCTGGCGACGCGCCTGCGCGCCGTCGGGCACGAGGTCTATCTGCCGCAGGAGAACCCGCCGTCGGAATGGACCGGGAAGGCGATCTTCCGCAACGACCTCGCGGGCCTCGACTGGGCCGATGGCATCGTCGCGGTCATGGACGGCGCCGATCCCGATTCGGGGACTTGCTGGGAGTGCGGCTACGCGTTTGCCAAGAAGAAGCCGGTGGTGCTGTTCCGGAGCGACTTCCGGCGTTCCGGCGACGCCAGCGACATCCCGTACAACGCGATGCTCGTCGGGGGCGCCGACGTCCACATCGAGCTGCACCTTGGCACGGTAGACGATGCTGCCGGCGCGATCGACGCCGAGCTGGTGCGCCTGACCCCGCGCTGAGCCAGAGGGGTTTGGAGCGGGAGACGGGGTTCGAACCCGCGACATACTGCTTGGAAGGCAGTCACTCTACCAACTGAGCTACTCCCGCACCGAGCCGGCAGACCTTCTTTCGAAGGTTCGGAGCCGATGGCAGTTCGCGCACACGATATCGCACTTAGCGACCTCGTCGAGGATCCGAGCGGTCCCGACCCGGCCCATCATCCGCGTCACGGCCGATCGTTTGGATCGAGGGTCTCGATGGTCCAAGTCCAGGGCGCAGGGGGCAAAGCGCCCACCACAGTCAGCGCACGGTCGGTCTCGAAGCGATGGTGCTTTGTTGCCGAGCGCGCACCCTGGCGATCTCGGCAGAGCGATTGCGCCGGTAGTAGTCGACGTTCGTGGACCGTTGGCTCGCATGCGCCATCGCACGCTACGATAGAACAGATGGTCGATTCGCGCTCGGCGTAAGACGTCGGATCCGACTCACTCGCCCTCGCTGAACGGTCGGGCCCAGGAGTGACGACGGCTGATCCGCGGTTCATCGGCGCCGCCGAGTTCCCACGCCCCGGCAGTCGCCCGGGCGATCCGTCGACCGTACCAGGCACCGACCGGACCCGCGCTCAAGCCGTGCAGGAACACTGACAGCAGGACCGTCCAGGTGACGACTCGCACGAGCGCACCGGTGGCAGCGTCCGCCGGACCGAGGTCGTCGAGGGCGACTAGCAGGAAGACGACGGAGGCCAGGCCACGCGGCCCGAACCAGCCGATCAGGACGACCGTGTCGGGTCGAAGGCGTGCCCGGACGAGCGCGATGGCCACCGGGACCATCCGCACGATCGTCAGGCTAAGCAGCGCGAAGCCGATGACCGCCCCGTCGAACCCCGACGCGACCACCGGACCAGCGAGGGCGACCCCGAACAGCAGCCAGACGAGGTAGGACGCCGCCAGCCCGATCGACTCTGCGAACTCGACGGACGGCTCCGCGAGCCCGGTCGCCGTGCGAAAGGCGATCCCGGCCCCGAACGCGGCGACGAAGCCGTTCCCGCCGATGGCGGTCGCGCCCGCGTAGGCGAAGATCGCCAGCGCGACGACAGCGAGCGACTCGGAGGCGCGCGATGCCCAGCCCCGGCGGCGGGCTTCGACCGCGAGGCGACCGCCAAGACCGCCGACCACCACCGCGACCACGATCGCCAGGGCGATCTCCACGCCGGCCGCGATGAGCCAGTGCTGGGCCCCGGCCGTCTCTTCGGCCACCGCGATCGCCAGGGACAGGGTCACGAAGGGCGTGGCGATCCCGTCGTTGAGGCCGCTCTCGATGTTGATGGCGCGCCGGATCCGGACGGGGATCGCGCGGTCGAGCAACACCGGCAGGCTGAGCGCCGCGTCGGTCGGCGCGAGGATCGACCCCAAGAGCAGAGCGAAGCCAAGCCCGAGCCCTGGGAACAGGAGCCCCGCGATCAGCGCCCCACCGGCGATCGTCAATGGCAACCCGATCCCCAGCAGCCGTCCCGCGAGCCTCGAGATGCCACCGGCCTCGCGAAGCCCGATCGTCGATGCATCCGTAAACAGGAGGAGCGCGAGCGTCAGTTCGGCGAGCACGCGGAACGGCACGTAGTTCGCCGGAGCGGTCACCGCGCCGACGCCTGCCGGTCCCAGGCAGATGCCGAGTGTCACGAGGACGATCGGTCCACTGATCGACCACCGACCGAGGCGGATCGCGAACAGCGCGTAGACGAGGATCGCCAGAGTGAGGATGGCGAGCTGCGGCACGGATCAAAGCCGCCAGGCGATCGGGGCGCGCGGGTCGGGCGTGTACGAGCAGAACGTTCCGGTTCGGATGGTGGCGTCGAAATGATCGCTCAACCCCTCGCTGTGCTCGCCGATCCGGGCCAGTGACGAGCGGATCGCCCGCGTCACACTGATTCGGGCGCGTTCCGCGGCCGACGAGGCGACCCGATCGCGACCGCCGAGCCCGAGGGCCGCGGCAAGTTCATGGGTCAGTGCGTCGGATTCCTCCTGGAGCCGGGCGGCGCGCTCCGGATCGTTCCATGCCTCGGCCTGGGCCAGCTCCTGCTGGAGTTCGCGCAGCCGCTCCCGGTAAGCCGCCTTGGCCTCGGCATCCAGGATCGGCCCGGCATCGTCCGACCCGCCGACCTCCAGCATGGCCGGATCCAGCACGATGTCCGGCGCCGAGGACGGAGCCTCGAACCGGGCGAGTTCGAGGGCGTGGACCTCGCGCCCGGGCGAAACAAGCAGACGAGCGAGGTGACGCATCCCCTTGGCGTCTCGGACGCGGAATGTGTCAGCACCGAACTCGAGGGTCCAGTACTCGCCTTCGCGGCGAAAGGTCGCCGAGGTGATCGGCCCGGTGGCGGAGGCCGGGCGAGCCTCGGTGGTTGCCACCGGCGAGTCACCGCCGGAGTCCGCGATGCTGTCGGCGAGGATCATGCCGACCGCGACCGCCGTTGCTCGCGCGGAGCGATCCAGCGCCTCCGCTCGGCTCGCATCGCCCGGTAGGTCCCGCCGCCGAAGGAGCACGGCCAGGTCGTGCCTGCAATGGGCCGCCCACGGCCGTGCGTCCATCCGCTCGTTGATCTCGATGGCCGCCGTCAAGTGTCGCTCCGCATCGTCGAGCCGACCGAGGGTCGTCGCGAGCAGGCCGAGGTAGCGATCCACGGCCCCGACACTACCCTCCGCATGGCCGATGGCGTGTCGCCCAGCGAACGGCTCGACCTGTGAGTAGAGCGTGGCCGCGGCAGGCACGTCGCCCAGCAACGCACATGCCTCGCTGGCCAGGCTGATCCCAAGCAACCATTCACTGTCGCGGTAGAGCATCGAGAACTCGTCGCGGGCGATCTCCGCGAATGTCGCACGCGCCTCGGTGTCGCGACCGAGGTCAGCCAGCAGACAGGCCAGCGCCGCCCGATGGACCGGGTACCAGGGGAAATCGTCGACGGACGCCTGGACGACCGGCAGCTCCTCCTCCACCCGACCCTGCTCGCGGCGGAGCAGGAAGCGCTGCATCCGACCCGCAGACTCGTCATCGCGCGCCGACGGCATCCTGCGCGACGACAGCATCCGCGGGATCAACGTCTCAGCGAGCGGGTAGTCGCCTTCGATCAGGGCCAGCAAGGAGCGTGGCGCGACGCCGAGCCACAACTGCGCCGGCTGGCGCAGCTCCTCGGCCAGGCGGGTCACCGCATCGACCTCCCGGCGCGCCTCCGGCATCCGGCCGGCCTCGCTGTAGTCCATGAACAACATGAGATGCGCATCGACAAGCCGCTCACCGTCGCCGAGCTTCTCGACGATCGCGAGCATCTCCGTCGCGATCGGGTGGCGCTCGATCGGATTCTCCGGCCACCAGATCGCCCAGTAGCGGCCAGCCAGCGCGTAGCTGAGCGTGGCCGGATCGTCCAGCGTCCGCGCAAGCTGGACGGCCTGCTGGCTGAGGGCCGCGCTCTCGTTCCTCCGCTCCGGCGAGCTCCGCCAGGCACACGCGAGTCGTGCCAGGAGGTGAACGCGAAGACGATCGTCGCCACCGCCGAGCATCACCAGCGCGTCCTGGAGCAGCGGGATCAGCCGCGTATCACGTCCGGGCCGGGCCCACGGGAGTCGGCCACCGTAGCCGAGGGCGGCCTGGGCGAGGTGCTCCCCGGCGCCGGTCCGCCGGGCGGCATCGGCCGCCAGCAGGAACGTGTCGCGAGCCCCGTCGAAATCACCCGACCGCGCCTGCACCTCACCGAGCCCCAGCAGGATCTCGGTGCGTGATCGCTCATCGGCGTCATGGCTCAGGTCCATCCCCGCCAGCGCCATCCGATACAGGCGGTCGGCCTCCTCATAGGCCAGCGAACGGGCGGCCTGATCACCGGCCCGCCGGGCGTAGGCGGTCGCCTTGAGCCCTGCGTGCCCGGGGCGATCGATGCCGCCCGTTTCGCCGTCGCTCCTTGCCGCTTCGAGGTAGTGGAACGCGAGCTCGCCCAGATGGGCTTCGGGCGAGGCGCCATAGACGTCCTCGAGGACCTCGGCGATCCGCCGATGGAGACGGGCCCTGCGTCCCGGTGCCAGCTCGCCGGACAGGGTCTCGCGAACGAGATCGTGGGAGAAGCGATACCGCCCTCGGGCACCGGCGACCGAGTGGAGGAGACCCGCCTGGACGGCCTCGTCGACAAGATCGATCGCCCGGTCGGCTTCGAAGTCGCCGGTCCGCCGCAGGACCTCCAGGCTGAACTCCGGCCCGAGCACGGCCGCGAGTCCCAACATGTCGCCGCAATCCTTGCTGAGGTTGCCGACGCGTCGAGCGATGACGGCCCGAACACCGGCCGGGACGACGAGCGTCAGGGACGGCAGGTCGGCAAGGTCGTTGAGGCGCCCCTCCGCGGACAACAGGCGGACCGCCTCACCGACGAACAGCGGGTTCCCATTCGTCTCGCGCCAGACGGCCGTCACGAGGTGGTCGTGCGGCGCGACGTCGGCGCTCGAGCGGATGAACGCGTCGACGGCATCGACCGGCAGGCCGGCCAGCGCGAGCGTCCTGGTGATCGGTTCGCGCGCCACATCGGCGAGGGCGGCCGTCAGCGGATGATCCGGGGTCAGCTCCACGTCGCGGTACGTGCCGACCAGGAGGACGCGCATATCGGCCATCTGACTGGCGACGAAACGAAGCAGCAGGATGGACGGCGTGTCGGCGGCGTGGAGGTCGTCGAGGACGATCAGCAGCGGACTGGCGATCGCCGCATTCCGCAGGAACGTCGCGGTCGAGTCGAACAGCTGGAACCGAGCCGACTCCGCCTCCGTGTCGACTGGAGCGGGAAGGTCGGACAAGCGGTCTCGAAGCTCGGGCAGCATCTGCGCGATATCCCGCGCGCCCGGGCCCAGTTGTGCACGGAGCTCGGCGGATTCGACCGACCGGAGATAGGCACGCAGGACCTGGACCCAGGGCCAGTAGGCGGGGGCGCCGGCGCCTTCCCAGCCACGGCCCCATAGCACCTGGTGTCCGCCTTCGCGCGCTCGTGTCGCCAATTCGTCCGCGAGGCGACTCTTCCCGATGCCGGGCTCCCCGCCGAGCAGGATGACGCGACCTCGTCCAGACCCGGTCGCCTCGAGCGCTTCGAGCATCTCCCCGAGCTCGCGATCGCGACCGACGAACACCGCCCCTGTCTGCATGGCCCTCTCGATCTTCACGGCCCCTCGGTCGCGGCAACGAAGCATAGCGACGCCTGTCCCGGTGAATCGAGGTCGTGACATCGGTGGGAACAGTCGTTCCATCCGTTCTCACGCCTGAGGGTCAGAAGCACCCACCGCAAGGTCCGACTCCCGGACCGAACACCGGCGGGGCGGATAGGAGGTCCGTGATGGATCTGGCGCAGAGCAACAGCACCACCCAGGTCGCCGCCGCAGGCAAGACCCGCATCGGCCGGATGGCCTTCATCGCCGGCGTCACGGCAGTCGTCGCGGTCACCGCGGTCCTCGCGGTCTCGCTACTCGCGGGGTCGCGCGGCAACCTCGGCGCCGCCACCCAGGCGGATCCGCTCGTCGCCCCGGCCGCCATCGAGTTCCGAGCCGCTGAGCGGGAGATCGGCGCGGTCCAGACCGACCAGTTGGTCGGCCCGGCCGCCATCGAGTTCCGCGCCGGCGAGCACGGCTTCGCAAGCGGACAGACCGATCCGCTCGTCGGACCGGCCGCCATCGAGTTCCGCGCCGGCGAGCACGAATAGGCCGTCGCTCGGCGACCCGTCCATCGAATCCCACTCCCCTGCAACGCCCGAGGATGCGAATCCTCGGGCGTTGTCTTGTCCGTCTCGCGACCTACACTGGGACCGAGCAGGAGGAGGGCATCGCATGACAACGGACACCGAGCGGGACGAGGCGATCGCCAAGGTCGTGGCGTCGGCGACACGGCTCGGGGTGGAACTCGACGAAGCCGAAGCCGAAGAGTGGGTCTCCGCGATGGAGACCGAGGCCAGCGGCGGTCAACTCGTGGTCGACGTCGACAGCGGCGTCTACGGCCACCGGGTCACGATGCTCGACTTCCAGCCCGAGGACCTCGCCCGGTTCCGCGAGATGGCGGTCATCGTCGGCTTCGAGGATCGACCGCCGCAGGTCCTGACCGCCCTGTCGATCTCGGGTTCGGCGGCGCAGAGCAAGATCAACGCCTACCCGGCCGACTGCGACTTCTTCGAGCGGATCCACATCCGGGCCGAAACGCACGATGAGGCCTGCACGATCCTCGCCGACATGATGCGCGAGAAGGCGCTCGCGACGGCCGTCGGACCGACGCATCGGCTGTGGGAGGTCAAGTTCGGTTCGCATGTCGTATCGGGGACGAAGGGCGGCAGCCCGGTCGGACCCGGGTCGCCGATGTCGTGGACGATCGAGGAGATCCGGGCCGGTCAGATGGAGGTCGTCCTCGAAGACGGGTCGCTCCACGTCCGCACGTGGGCCGAGGCATCGAGCGAGCCGGGCTGGTGCAAGCTCGACTGGGTCATCGCCGACAGGACGCGCGGCCAGCTGGCCAACGCGAGCAACATGCTGGACCCGACCTGGGAGGCGCCGGACGGCACGATCGTGCCGCTCGACGGCTTCCTCGACCCGTACTACCAAGAGGTCTACCTCGAGTCGGATTCGATCCCGCTCTTCTCCAAGCTGGTCAAGGAGTTGTCCGCCGACTCGGTCGACGACTACGTCGAGCAGCTCGAACACGAAGTCTGGAAGTACACCGTCAAGGAGCCGAACTACGGCAAGGCCGCCCGCCGGATGTACAACGTCTTCCGGATGAACGGAAAGTACCGCGAGGCGGCCTACATCCGCGAGCTGTTCGACGAGCCGGTGACCGCGCTCTACCAGGTCTCGGCGCTTGTCCGGACGCTCGACGACGCGGCCAACTCCGGCGACACGTTCGACACCGACATGATGGTGTCGCAGGTGGACGGGCTGATCATGTCGGCGATCCAGGCCCTCGACGGCCCCGAGGAGTCCGAGATGGTCGCCCATCTGCTCAAGCTCCGGAACTCGCTCCAGGCGCGCGAATCGCACGAAGAGCGCTCCGAGGAGATGACCGGCATCCAGGACGCGGCGCTCGGCGCGGTCAACACCTACTTCGAGCGAGCGCTGCGGTCCGTCCCGGAGATCGAGGCGTATCTCGAGGAGATCGCGGTCCGCGCTCCGTAGCGGCTTCGCCTTGCGCCGTCGCTGGCGCGTGGGGCACTATCGAACGGACATCGGGGAGCAGCGTGCTGGAGGTGCCCATCCCATGCGACGTGCGACCGCCGTCATCCTGGCGATCTTCCTGGCGCTCGCGATCGCGGGCCCTGTCTCGGCCCACGGCGGACGAGGACACGGCGCCGGCAGCGGGTTCGTCCCACCGAACGCCAAGGTCCACGGCTACACGCTGAAGCAGCTCTCCACCGCGTGGAACAAGTGGGCGTTCTCGACCCCCGAGGCAGGCAATCCGCTCGTCGCCGGTCGATGCGAGCAGAGCCCCATCCACCGGAGGATCTGGTTCTTCCCGGTGTCGCTCGGTGGCGACTACGAAGTCGACTGCAAGGTCCCCGCCGGGGCGTACCTGGTCGTCACGCCGGCTGGCTGGTTCTGTGACCCGGCAGAGGCCGGCGGGAGCACCAACGCGGCGTTGCGTACCTGCGTCGACAATGGGTTCGCGCTCCTGACCTACGCCGAGGTGGTGCTCGATGGTCGCAAGGCGAAGCACCTCGACAAGTACGTCGTGACGTCAAGGCGGATCGAATTGCCAGGCCCGAACCTGCTGTCGGAAGATCCGACATCGATCATGGACAAGAGCATCTTCGTCGTCATCAAGCCGTTGAGCCGAGGGACGCACACGATCCGGCTGTACGACGAGTTCGCGTCGCTGGACTTCACGGCCGGCATCACGTTCAACGTCACCGTCGCAAGGTCACACCACGACACGCACTGAGGCATGCCGGCCCGCGACGTCAGCGGGACGTCCCACCATGCCGGGCGAAGCGTTCGCCCGGCATGACCTTGTCCGGGCCTGACTGACGCGGCTGGCCGGTCGCGGGTCGGGGCCCGGGATGCGAACCCTGCGGCCTCGGTGCGCCGCCGTTGCCGATGCCCTGGCCGGGTCGTCTCGGTCCGGCGAATCCGGCACCGCGCGAACCCTTGGAGCGGTGGGCGCCGTTCGACGGCTGGCCGCCGATCGCCGGGCGCGGACCGCCGTGGCCCGCTGCGGGCACCGCGGGTCGCGCCCCCGGTTGCTGGCGCGGCGCGCCATTCGGTCGTGGAGCGCTGCCGTGACGTGGCGCGCCTGCATGCCCGCGGGACGGTGGTCGTGAACCACCGAGCCCACCGCGCAGGATCGGCTCCGGGCGGATCCGCGGATCCGGCTCGAAGCCCGGGATCGTCTCTCGCGGGATCCCGCGACCGAGCACCCGCTCGATGTCGTTGAGCAACTTGAGTTCATCGACGCAGACCAGCGAGACGGCATCACCGTCGACGCCGGCTCGTCCGGTCCGGCCGATCCGGTGGACGTAGTCCTCGGGGACCATCGGCAGTTCGAAGTTGACGACGTGCGGGAGCGCCTCGATGTCGAGCCCGCGGGCAGCCACCTCGGTGGCGACAAGAACCGCGAACCGGCCCGCCTTGAAGTCGGCCAGCGCACGGACGCGCTGCGGCTGGCTCTTGTTGCCGTGAATGGCGGTCGCCGCGATCCCGTCGTGCCCGAGCTGGAGCGCCAGCCGATTGGCACCGTGCTTGGTGCGTGTGAAGACCAGCGCCTGGTCGATCCGCCCCGTCTGGATGAGGTGGCTCAACAGCTCGCGCTTCCGCTCGCGGTCGACCATGTGGACGACCTGGGTGACCAGCTCGGTCGGCGAGTTGCGCGGCGTGACCTGGACCGAGGCGGGCCTGTCGAGCAGGCCGTCGGCGAGGCGCCGGATCTCGTCCGAGAATGTCGCCGAGAACAGCAGGTTCTGGCGACGCGGCGGGAGGACCGCGAGGATCTTGCGGATGTCGCGGATGAACCCCATGTCGAGCATCCGGTCGGCTTCGTCGAGGACGAGGATCTCGACCTTCGACAGGTCGATCGTGCGCTGGCCGAGATGGTCGAGCAGGCGGCCCGGCGTCGCGACGACGATCTCCGGTCCGGCGCGGAGGGCGCGGACCTGCGGGTCGAACCCGACGCCGCCATAGATGGTCGTCGAGCGGATGGGATCGGCGCTGCCGTAGGTGCGCACGCTCTCCTCGACCTGGAGCGCGAGCTCGCGGGTCGGGGTGAGGATCAGCGCCCGGATGACGCGCGGGCCGGACGGCCGCGAGGCGTGCAGGCGCTGGAGCATCGGCAGCACGAAGGCGGCCGTCTTGCCGGTCCCGGTCTGGGCGCCGGCAAGTAGGTCTCGACCTTCCAGGACGATCGGGATCGACTGGAGCTGGACGGGTGTGGGTTCCGTGTAGCCCTGCTGGGCAACGGCACGGAGGAGCTCGGGCGACAGCCCGAGACGATCGAATGACATGGAGAGGTTGCTCCTGACGAGGCCCTCCCGCACGAGCGGGGCCCGGTCAGGGCGTAGGTGTGGATCGAGGTCGAAACGGTGTGAGACCGGGGCGCTGACCGGAGCGCCCATCGAGCACGAAGGCCCCGAGCATAGCCGAGTTCGGCGTTTGCCGCTCTAGTCCTTCCGTTCGAGGATCGGGCGAGCGGTCTCCGGGTCGTCGACGACGAAGGCGAAGGTCGCCCGGTCGCCCCATCGGCCGAGGAACAGGTGGCCGTAGATGTTGACGTTGGCGTCGGCCAGCGATCGGGCCAGGCGGGCCATCCCGCCGGGCCGGTCGTCCACCTCGGCGAGGATCGACTCGCCCTCGATGTAGGTGTAGCCCATCTCGTCGAGGACCGCCTTCGTCGTGTCGTCGTCGGCGGTCGTCATGATCACGTGGCCGCTGTCACCCATGCTCCCGCCACCGATCGCACGCAGGTCCACGCCGCGGGCGGCGATCGCCTCGGCCAGGGTCGCCATCGCGCCGGGTTCGTTCTTCAGTTGGACGACGAACTGCTTGGCCATGGGAGCCTCCGCGGTGTGGCGCGCCGATCCCGGCGGACCAGGCCCCCAATCCTAACGGCCGACGCGGCCGTTGCGCTAAGGTCCCGGGCATGACGACCGACCCGTTCATGGGCGAGCGTGCCACGACGCTGGCGGCCGGGATCCCGTTCGCGTCCGTCGCGTGGGGTGATCCGGCCGATCGACCCCTCGTCCTCATCCACGGTGTCACCGCATCGTCCCGGGTCTGGTGGCGGATCGGGCCGGCGCTGGCCGCGACCGGTCGCCGCGTCGTGGCCGTCGACCTGCCGGGCCACGGCGAGACCGGCCACTGGGCCGGTCACCACCGGATCCGCGACAACGCGGCCGACGTGGCGGCGTGGCTGCGCGCGGCCGGGCTGGACGTGCCGGAGCTCCAGGTCGTCGGCCACAGCTGGGGGGCGGTGACGGCGGCGGCGCTGCCCGTCAGCGGGATCCGGCCCGCCACGCTCGTCCTCCTCGATCCGCCGGCGATCCCGCACGCGATCATCTCGCTGATGGCGAACGACCCGAGCGAGCAGGTCTACCCGGATATCGACACGGCGGCGGCGGCCGTGTCCGCCGCGAACCCGTCGTGGTCGAGCGGTGACGTGCTGGCCAAGGCCGACGCCCTGGTGCGACTCGATGTCGCCGCCGCACGAGCGGTGGTCCTCGACAACGGCGACTGGGACGGCGGGCTGGCCGACATCTCGGACCCGGCCGCCGACGGGATCCCGATCTGGCTGGTCCGCGGCGACCCTGCCGCCGGCGGCCTCACGCCGGACGCGATCATCCCGGCCTTCGCCGCGCGGATCGGGGCGGACCATGTCATCACCATCGCGGGCGCACCGCATTCCCCGCAGCGGACCCAGCCGGACGCCACGACCGAGGCGCTCCTCCGCGCTCTCGCCTGACCGGACGACCGAGGTCCGTGGCGCGACGCGACTGACAGTCACGTTTCCAGGCCCTGCGGCGGATCGCGGCCGCCCTGGCCGCGGTTCCGCGACTGCGAGTCGCGCTGTCAGGCCCAGGAGCCGGCGTGGGCCAGCCCCGACCCCATAAACGCGACTCTCAGTCTCGTTCCGTGCCAGGCCCGGCCGACTCGCCCCGGATCGCGATCGCCCGCCGAAACGCTTCGACGTAGCGCGGCGCGGCGCCTGTCACCCAGTCGAAGTCGACCGCCATCCCCCGATCCAACAGTCCTTCCCAGGCCGCTCCGCCGGCGGTCCGAAGCTCGAGGGCGGCGGCGCACGACCGAAGCAGCGCGTCGGTCGTCGGGCTGCCGAAGCTGAACCCGGTCCCGGCGCCAGGGTGGGTCGCCTCGTCGATGACCGTGTCGGCCAGCCCACCGATCCGGTGGACGATCGGGGGCGTGCCGTAGCGGAGCGCGATCATCTGGCCCTGACCGCACGGTTCGAAGCGTGACGGCATCGCGAAGAAGTCGGCGCCCGCGTAGATCCGCCGGGCCATCAGCCGATCGAACCGCTCGATGAACGCGACCCGGTCCGGACGGGCCGTGGCGATCGCCCGGAACGGGTCGGCCAGCGTGGGGTGACCGCTGCCCTGGACCACCAGCCGAACGCCGCGCTTGAGCAGGGCCGGCGTTGCTGCCTCGAGCAGGTCGAAGCCCTTCTGGGGGTCGAGCCTCCCGATCATCCCGATGACGGCCCCGTCATCGTCCGGGTCGAACCCGATCCGCTTGAGGAGGTCGGCCCGGCAGGCGGCCTTCCCCGCCCGGTCGGCCGCCGAATATGGCGCGGCGGTATCGGGGTCCGTGGCTGGATCCCAGACCGTCGTGTCCAACCCGTTCAGGATCCCGGTGAACCGGTCGCCCTTGGCACGCAGCGCACCGTCAAGACCCATCCCGAAGTCAGGGGTCAGCGCTTCTGCGGCGAACCCAGGCGAGACCGTGTTGACGAGCTCCGCCCGTTCGATTCCCGCGTGCAGCAGGTCGATCCCGTGGGCATCGCGTGCCACGACGCCGTCACCCGGTCTGAGGCCGAGTTGGGGCAGCGCGGCCCTCGGCGTCCAGCCGTGATAGGCCAGGTTGTGCAGCGTGATCAGGATCGCCGCGCCACCGACGATCGGGTCGTCGCCGTAGCGCGTATCGCGCTGGATCGCCGCGGGACCGGTATGCCAGTCATGGAGATGCAGCACGTCGACCGGGCGCCCATCGGCGCGGAGCGTCTCCAGCGCCGCGCGGCAGAAGAGCCCGAACCGCCACGCATTGTCCGGGTAGTCGCCCGCCGAATCCCCGTAGAACCCTTCGCGATCGAAGGCCGCCGGATGGTCGACCAGGCGAAGCCGATAGCCGTCGGCCGGGACGTCGAGGATCGTCAGCGTGCTGTTGCCGGACGGGGCGCGCGGATCGGGGACGCGCAGCGCGATCGAGCGTGCCACCTTCTTCGGCGTCGGCACGCCCCGGTACTTCGGAAGAAAGACGTCGATAGGGGTCTCGACCGCGTCGCCGCCCATGACGCCGAGGGCACGGGCCAGGGCATCGACCACGTCGGCGAGGCCACCGGTCTTGGCCCACGGCTCGCATTCGGCGGCCAGCATGACCACGCGCATCGGCATGGGCGGCATCGTACGCGCCGCCCGGAGGGCGCGTCCGGGCCGGTTCGCAGCCGGCCGGGGACGCTCCCGATCCGGATCATGCCGCAGGGTCGAACGGCTATAGTGGCGCCTCATGGACCCCGTCCGCGTCCCGTCGATCCCGGCGGCCAGCTTCCCCCTCCCGCCCCGGCTCGAAGGCCTCCGACGGCTCGCGTACAACTTGCATTGGGCCTGGCACCCCCGGACCCGCGGCCTGTTCAACCTCGTCGATCGCCGCGCGTGGACCCGCTATCGGAACCCGATCCCGGTCATCAGCGGATCGACCGAGTGGTCGCGGCTGCTCGACGACGCCAAGTTCCTGACCGAGTACCACGACGTCCTGGCCGAGTTCGACGGCTACATGGCGAACGGCGCCGGCCACTGGTTCCAGCGCCGCTACGCCGAGCAGCTGACCGGGCCGATCGCCTACTTCTGCGCCGAGTACGGCTTCCATGAATCGCTCGGGATCTACTCGGGCGGTCTCGGGGTGCTGGCCGGTGATCACATGAAGTCGGCCAGCGACATGGCCCTGCCGGCCATCGGGGTCGGCCTCCTGTATCGGAAGGGCTACTTCCGCCAGTCGATCGACGCCGACGGCCACCAGGAACACGACTACCCCGACTACGACCTGACCCGCCTCCCGCTCGGGCGCGTCCAGGACGCCGAGGGGTTGCCGCTGACCGTGACGATCGAGCTGCCCGACCGCGACCTGTCGGTCGCCGTGTGGGTCGCCCAGGTCGGGCGCGTGCCGGTCCTCCTGCTCGATACGGATATCTCCGAGAACGCCGACGCCGACCGACCGATCACCAACATCCTGTACGTGCGGGGCCGCGAGATGCGGCTCCACCAGGAGCTGGTCCTCGGGATCGGCGGGGTCCGGGCCATCCGCGCCCTCGGCCTGTCGCCGGCGGTCTGGCACCTCAACGAGGGGCATTCCGCGTTCCTGCTCGCCGAGCGAGCGCGTGAGCACGTGGCCGCCGGGATGAAGCTCGACGCCGCCTGGAGGGACGTCCGAGCCAACAGCGTGTTCACCATCCACACCCCGGTCTCGGCCGGCAACGAGCGGTTCGATGCCGAGCTCGTCCGGCGCGTCGCGGGACCCCTGCTCGACGAGGGCGGCGTGCCGGTCGAGCGGGTCCTCGAGTTCGGACTCGGGGTCGACAAGGACCCCACTCAGTTCGACATGACCGCCTTCTCGCTGCGCCTGACCCGCGGCGCCAACGCGGTCAGTCACCTCCACGCCGAGACGGCCAACTCGACCTGGGCCGGCGTCATCGACCATCCGATCCTCGGCATCACCAACGGGATCCACGGGCCGACCTGGATCGGGACGCCAGTCGCCGATCTGCTCGAGGACCTTGGCGCCGACCTCGACGACCTCGATGCGAGCACGGAGGGCGGGCGCTTCTGGGAGCGCCTCGAACGCATCCCCGCCCGCGAACTGTGGGATTCGCACGTCCGCCAGAAGCGTGAACTCGCCCACTTCGCGCGGAGCCGGCTGCGCAGCCAGTTCGCCCGGCACGGCGAGGCGCCATCCGTCCTGGCCGAGCTGGAGACGGCGCTCGACCCGGACGTCCTGACGATCGGCTTCGCGCGCAGGTTCGCGACGTACAAGCGCGCTGGACTCCTGTTCAGCGACATCGAGCGTCTCGCCCGGATGCTCCGCGACGAGAAGCGTCCGGTCCAGATCATCTTTGCCGGCAAGGCCCACCCGGCCGACCGGCCCGGTCAGCGCGTGATCCAGGAGATCTTCCAGCGCTCGCGCTCGCCGCAGCTGCGTGGCCGGGTCTACATCCTCGAGGACTACGACATGCAGGTCGGCCGGTTCCTCGTGCAGGGCGTCGACGTCTGGCTCAACAACCCGCGGCGACCGCTGGAAGCGTCCGGCACGTCCGGGATGAAGGCGGCCCAGAACGGGGTCCCCAACGTCAGCGTGCTCGATGGCTGGTGGGACGAGGGGTTCCAGACGGACAACGGCTGGGCGATCGGCGATCGCGAGACGGATCCGGACGAGGCGGCCCAGGATTGGCGCGATGCCCAGGACCTGTATCGGATCCTCGAGGAGGAGATCGTGCCGGCCTACTACGAACGCGACGCGGCCGGCCTGCCGCCGCGCTGGCTGGCGGTCATGCGCCGGGCGATGGCGACCGCCCTGTGGCGCTTCTCGACCACCCGGATGCTCCACGAGTACACCGAATCGCTGTACCTGCCCGCGGCCGGCGTTCCGGTCGTCGAGCCTGAGGCCGCACCGGCCGTGACCGAAGCCGGCTAGGGATCCGGTGGCACCCCGGATCTCGCTGGCCCTCGCGATCCACAATCATCAGCCGGTCGGCAACTTCGGCTGGGTCTTCGGCGAAGTCTTCGACCAGGCCTATCAGCCGATGGTCGAAGCGCTCGAACGCCACCAGACGGTTCACCTCTCGCTGCACTACACGGGACCACTTCTCGAGTGGCTGCGGGTGGAGCGTCCAGCGTTCATCGAGCGGCTGGCCGCCCTCGTGGCGCGCGACCAGGTGGAGATCCTCGGCGGCGGCTACTACGAGCCCGTCCTGGCCTCCCTCCCCGAGCGCGACCGGGTCGGACAGCTGCGACGGATGGCCGACGAACTCGAAGGGCTGTTCGGCCGGCGACCAGCGGGTGCCTGGCTCGCCGAACGGGTCTGGGAGCCGGACCTGCCGACCTCGCTGGTGGCCGGCGGGTACGGCTGGACGATCCTCGACGACGCACACTTCCGGGCCGCCGCGATCCCCGAGGAAGACCTCTGGGGCCCGTACACGACCGACGACCAGGGGCACCTCCTGCGGGTGTTCGGGACCGAGCAGGGACTTCGCTACCGGATCCCGTTCCGCGACGTGAGCGAGGTCATCGACTACCTGCGCGACCACGCGACCGAGGACGGCGAACGGATCGGGATGATGGGCGACGACGGCGAGAAGTTCGGTGCCTGGCCGACCACCTGGGAGCATTGCTGGGGTGAGCGGCAGTGGGTCGAGCGGTTCTTCGTGGCGCTCGAGCACAACGCGGACTGGCTGTCGACGACCACCCCGTCGGCCTGGCTGGCGGGGCACCGGCCGATCGGCCGGGTCTACGTCCCGACCAGCTCGTATGTCGAGATGGGCGAGTGGGCATTGCCGGCGGACGAAAGCCGCGAGTTCACGGCCGCCTTGCACGCCGCCCAGAGGAAGCATCGGCCCGAGGCGCGCTGGCTGCGCGGCGCGTTC
Organism: uncultured Chloroflexia bacterium; assembly: GCA_963746865.1. Taxonomy (GTDB): domain Bacteria; phylum Chloroflexota; class Limnocylindria; order Limnocylindrales; family CSP1-4; genus SPCO01. Next base: position 289,736 of record CAVVDB010000001.1, on the reverse strand, counting down.
TGGCGGAATTTCCAGGTCAAGTACCGCGAGATCAACGACCTTCACAAGCAGATGCTCCGGACCTCCGAGAAGGTTCACGAGATGGCAGCCGGGCCGGATCGCGACCGGGCGGTCGACCATCTCTTCCAGGGGCAGTCCAACGACTGCTACTGGCACGGCCTGTTCGGCGGCATCTACATCGGCCACATGCGGCTCGCCACCTATGAGCACCTCATCGCCGCCGAGGACCTCGCCGATCGAGCAGCCGGCCGGCTGCACGAGGTCGAGCGACGCGACCTCGATCTCGACGGGCTCGACGACGTCCGGCTGGCCGGACCCGGCCAGGTCGTCACCGTGCACCGGACCGATGGCGCGGGGATCGGAAGCTGGGACATCCGTCCCGTCCGGCACGCGCTCGGTGCGGTCATGCGTCGCCGTCCCGAGGCGTATCACGAAACGCTTCGCCGCCACGAGGCTGCCGCCGCGACGCCCGTCGTACCGTCGAACAACGCCGCCGACGCCCCGGCCTCGATCCACGACATCGTCATGACCAAGGAGACGGGGCTGTCCGAGCGACTCCACTACGACCCGTTCGAGCGCCGCTCCGGGCTTGTCCGGTTCCTGGCGCCCGGGACCGACGCCGAAACGTGGGCCGCCGGTCGCGGGGTCGAGCTGGGCGACGCGGTCGAGGGGCCATACGAGGTCACCACGCTCGTGCTCGACCGGATGGTGGCGACCCGCGCGGCGACCGTCTCGGGGGCGGATGGTCCTGCCACCGTCCGGGTGACCAAGACCCTGGTCCTCGGCGGCGACCGGCGGACCCCCAAGCTGTCGCTGAAGGTCACCGTGGCCAATCGCGCCGACCAGCGGATCGAGGCGGTGCTCGGGCTCGAATGGACCGTGATGCTGCTCGGTGGCGGCGGGAACCCAGCCGCGTGGTGGGAGGTCGCAGGCACGCGCGCGGCCCATGATTCGACCGGAACGGCCCGGCGGGTGACCGCCTTCGCCCAGGGCAACGACTGGATCGGGTTACGGGTCGACAGCACGATCTCGAAGCCCGCCGATGTCTGGTGGGCACCGGTCGAGACCGTGTCGAACTCCGAAGCCGGCTTCGAGCGGGTCTACCAGGGGCTGGGCATCCTGGTCAGCTGGCCGCTCTCACTGGCGCCGGGGGCCAGCCGGACGGCGACCATCGCGCACGTCGCGCACGCGGCGCGCGATCGCGCCGAGGAGGAGATCCCGGCCGCCCACCGACCCGCCAAGCCATGAGTCGCGGCCGGCTCGTCGTCCACGGCCACTTCTACCAGCCGTCGCGGATCGATCCGTTCAGCGGCGAGGTCCCGGCCGACCCGTCCGCGGCACCGGCCCATGATTGGACGGCGCGCGTCAGCGCGGAGTGCTATCGCCCGAACGCGGAACTCGGGAATCTGCGGCACATCTCCTGGGACCTCGGGCCGACCCTGGCCGGCTGGTTGCAGGACGGCGACCCGATCGCGTATCGCGGCTTCGTGCGTGGCGACCAGGGCGTCAACGGCCTCGCGCAGCCGTTCCATCACACGATCCTCCCGCTCGCGTCGGCCGCCGATCGGCGGGTCGAGATCCGCTGGGGCCTGCGCGACTTCGAGATCCGATTCGGCAGGGCCGCCCGCGGGATGTGGCTCCCCGAGGCCGCGGTCGACCTCCCGACCCTGCGGTTCCTGGCCGAGGCCGGGGTCGAGTACACGCTCCTGGCGCCGTGGCAGGCCGGCGAGGCGCATCGCGAGACGCGCCGGCCGTATCGCGTCGAGCTCGGCGACGACCGCAGCATCACCGTCGCGCTGTACGACGGCGACCTGTCCAGTGCGGTGTCGTTCGAGCCGCGAGCGACCGCCGACGCCGACCGATTCACGCAGGAGCTGATCGAGCCACGGCTTGGGGCAGGCACGCTGCCCGACGACGAGCCGCCTCTCGTCGTGATCGCCACCGACGGCGAGCTGTACGGTCACCATCAGCCGTTCCGCCAGCTCTTCCTCGAGCGCCTGGTCCACCCTCGGATCGACGGCGGACCGCGCGGCTTCGACATCGTCTCGCTCGATGAGGCCCTGCGCGAACCCGACGGGCACCCGTTCCGGACCATCCGCGTCGTGGAGCGGACCTCGTGGAGCTGCCATCACGGTGTCCTGCGCTGGAGCGCCGACTGCCCGTGCGCGGCAGACGGTCGCTGGAAGGGGCCGCTGCGGGCGGCGTTCGAGCGGCTGGCCGCCGGGATCGACGTCGTCACCGGACAGGTCGCCGCCGGGCTGACCGGTTCGCCCGATCCATGGGCGGCGCGCGACGCCTATGTCGATGTCGTCGTCGGGGCGACCGACAGTGAAGCCTTCGCTGCCCAGTGGCTCAGCGGTGACAGCTCGACCTTCCTGGCGCTCATGGAAGCCCAGCGCTGGCGGCTGGCCATGTTCGCGAGTGACGGCTGGTACTGGGACGATCCGGCCCGTCCGGAGACGGCCAACGTCCTGCGCGCGGCGGCGCGCGCGGCGCGCCTGATCGACGGGCTGGCGACCGCCGGCCTGGAACGCCGGCTGGTCGACGATCTGGGCCTGATCGCCTCGCCCGGCCACCGGATCGACGGCGCCGAGATCTACGAACGAGCCCTGGCCGAGGTAGGCCAGCCCGGCATCGGTGGAAGGGCCTGATCGGGCGACGAGAACCCGACAACGGCCCGAGCCTCGCTTGGTATCGTTGCCGCGGCCAAGTCGGACCGGCATTCGGACCAGCAACGTATGGCAACAGATGATCGCGGACCAGGTGGCGCCGCCGTGACGACCGGGAGGTCGCTCGATGTCGCGCGCGACTCCGACGTCCCGATCTCGACCCAGATCTACTGGCAATTGGCCTACCAGATCGATTCCGGCCGGCTCCTGCCCGGGGCGCGGTTGCCGCCGGTCCGCGAGCTGGGTGCCGCACTTCGCGTCAACCCCAACACCATCCGGGCCGTCTATCGGCGGCTGTCGGACGCGGGCTACATCACCAGCCGCCATGGCGCCGGGACCCATGTCGCCGAGCGACCGCCGCAGCGGCGCGGCGCCGAGGCGCTGGCCGGCATCGTGGCCGAGATGATGCGCCGAGCCTCGCACGCGGGCTTCACCGCCGACGAGCTTGCATCCGCGACGTTCGCCGCCGCGACCGAGCGCCGGCGGCCGGGACCGCTGGTCCGGGTCCTGTTCGCGGAATGCACGAACGCCGACGCGGGCTACGACGCCGAGCGACTCGTCGACGAGTTCCCCGAGATGATCGAGGCGGAGGGCGCCCTGCTCGACGACCTCCCCGAACGGCTCGATCGCTTCCATTACGACCTCGTCGCCACCACGACCTTCCACGCCGATGAGGCGCAGACGCTGGTGGCCGGTCGCGTCCCGGTCGTGGCCATGCTGGTCGGACCTGGCTACGTGGAGCTGGTCCACGAGATCGCCGGCTTGCCCGTCGGCTCCAAGGTCGGGCTCATCTGCGCCTCGGACCGTGGCTCCGAGAACATCCGCGAGACCCTCGCCCTGTCCGGGACGCACGGCGTGGAGATCGTCTCGGCGCTGATCGGCAACGCCGAGGACCTCGAGACGGTGAACCTCTCCGCCGACGTCATCCTCCTGTCGCGCGAGGCGCTGGCAGCCGGGATCGAGTCGACGCTCGCGCGACCCGAGCGCATCCGCCCATGGACCTACGACTTCGACCCGTCCGGGCTGGAGCTGTTGCGACGGGCCATCGAGCATGTCGCGGCGACCCGACCGACCGAGCCCGCCCCGGCCTGACCATGCGGGCCTTCCACGTCCGACGTGAGCCGCGCGAGCGATACGGCCTCGACCTGCCGCTGATCGGGACGAGCGGCGACCTGGTCACCGCCGACCTGGCCGGGATGCGCCGGCTCGCCAGCCGGATGAACGCCGGGCGACCGCCCGGCAGCCCGCCGATCCAGGCCGGCGAGATCGGGGCGCTCGGACTCCTCCACGAGGTCGGCCACCTCCTGATCGCCCGCTACGAGGCCGAGCGGCAGCCGGGTGCGATCGCTTCCGCGCTCGCTGACCTGGAGCGGCGGCTCGGGCCCGACGCCGGCCGGCTGCTCGACCGTTTCGGCGAGGAGTTCCCCGGGCAGGGCCCCGAACCGGAGCCTGCGACCCACCGACTCGAGGAACTCCTTCTCACCCGGGTCTCCAACGAGAACCCGGCGGTCGGTCCGCTGATCGAGCTCATCGACGACCGCGAACTCGCCCGCGGCACGCGCTATCGCGATGCCATCGAACAGCTCGAAGACAGCTTCGCCGACGGTCCGCCGATGGACGGCGACGGCCTCTCGCTCATCGAGCTCATGCGGATGCCCGCCCGGCGAGCCCCGAATTCGCTGGCGGGGCAGCTGCGCTACATCCAGTCGCGCTGGGGGATCCTGCTGGGTGCGAGCCTCGAGGAACTGATCCGCCGGCTGGACATCGCCATCGGCATCCTCGCCGAGGAGGAACGGGCGCTGCATCTGCGGTTCGGTGGCGCGGGCGGCGGCGGGGGTCGCCGGTCGTGTCGAAGCGCCGTCGTTCGGGACCGCCGCTGCCGATGAACCCGAGGCCTTCTCGATCGACTCGGCATGGATGCCGCGGGTCGTGATGATCGCCAAGAGCACCTATGTCTGGCTCGACCAGCTGTCGCGAACGCTATGGCCGCGACATCCGATCGCTCGACGCCATCCCCGACGATGAGCTCGACACGCTGGCGCGCTGGGGGGTCACCGGCCTGTGGCTCATCGGCCTGTGGGAGCGGTCCGTGGCCTCGGAGCGGATCAAGCGGATGCGCGGCAACGCCGACGCGGTCGCCTCGGCGTATTCGCTCGACGACTACGTCATCGCCGAGGACCTCGGTGGCGAGGCGGCGTACGGCAACCTGCGCGATCGGGCCTGGAGTCGCGGGATCCGCCTGGCCAGCGACATGGTGCCGAACCACATGGGGATCGACTCGCGCTGGGTCATGGAGCACCCGGAGTGGTTCCTGTCGCTCGCCGAGCCGCCGTATCCGGTCTATTCATTCACCGGTCCCGACCTGTCCACCGACGAGCGGGTCGGGATCGTCCTCGAGGATCACTACTGGGACGACAGCGACGCGGCGGTCGTCTTCAAGCGGATCCAGCGGAGCACCGGCGAGGAGCGCTACGTCTACCACGGCAACGACGGGACGAGCTTCGCCTGGAACGACACGGCGCAACTGGACTTCCTCGACCCGGCCGTCCGCCAGCAGGTCATCCGGACGATCATCGACGTCGCCCGGCGCTTCCCGATCATCCGCTTCGATGCCGCGATGGTGCTGGCCAAGAAGCACATCCAGCGGTTGTGGTGGCCGGAACCCGGGACCGGCGGCGGGATCCCGTCGCGCGCCGAGCACGCCATCCCAAGGCGCGAATTCGACAAGCGGATGCCGGTCGAGTTCTGGCGGGAAGTGGTCGATCGGGTCGCCGCGGAAGTGCCCGGGACCCTGCTGCTGGCCGAGGCGTTCTGGCTGCTGGAGGGCTACTTCGTCCGGACCCTCGGGATGCACCGCGTCTACAACAGCGCGTTCATGCACATGCTCCGCGACGAGGACGGGGCGGGCTATCGGAAGGTCATCAAGGAGACGATCGAATTCGACCCGGAGATCCTCAAGCGCTACGTCAACTTCATGAGCAACCCGGACGAGAAGACCGCGATCGAGCAGTTCGGCAAGGGCGACAAGTACTTCGGCGTGGCCACGGTGCTCGCGACACTCCCCGGGTTGCCGATGCTCGGTCACGGGCAGGTCCAGGGCTTCGGCGAGAAGTACGGGATGGAGTTCCGCCGAGCGATCCTCGACGAGCGGCCGGATCCCGCGCTGGTGGCGCGTCACGAGCGCGAGGTCTTCCCGCTGCTCCACCGTCGAGCCTGGTTCGCCGAGTCGGACGACTTCCTGTTGTACGACCTGGTCACCGAGCGCGGCGAGGTCGATGACGGCGTGCTGGCGTACTCGAACGGACACGGTCCGGAGCGGTCCCTCGTCGTGTATCACCTGCGGTTCGCGTCGACGCGAGGGCGGATCCGCGACTCGGCCGCCTACGCTCGCAAGGCGCCGAACGGCTCGCGGCGCCTGATCCGGCGATCGCTGGCCGAAGGGCTCGGATTGCCGAACGAACCCGGCGCCTTCGTGGCGTGGCGGGATGCCCGAAGCGGGTTGGAGTATCTCCACGGCTGTCGCGACATCTGGGAGCGGGGGTTGGCGGTCTCGCTCGATGCGTACGGGACGCACGTCTTCTGGGAATTCCGCGAGATCCGTGATGGCGCCGCCGGACAGTGGGCGCGGCTCGCCGCTCGGCTGGCTGGGGCCGGGGTCCCATCGCTCGACGACGCGATGCGCGAGGCGCAGCTCGAACCGGTCCACGCCCCGCTTCGGGCGGTCTTCGCCGACGGTCTGGCGACCGCGCTCATCGATGGGACCGCGAACGCGGGGCAGCTGGACGAGCTTGAGCGACGGTTCGCAGGGTTCCTCGCGGCCGTCGCCGCCGCGACCGGGGTCGACGGGGACGCCGACCGGATCGCCGGCGAGGTCCGTGGGCGCGCCGAGCGCGTCTTCGCGGGCGCGCCACGGTCGGCCATGCTGGAGTCGGACCGCGCCGATCGGGCGGCGCTCCTGGCGTGGCTCGGACTCGGCCGCGCCGGTGCGCTCGCCCCCGGCGCCGATGTGGCCGCCACGAGCCTGGCCTGGTACGACGACCTGCGGCTGCCCGGTGCGCTGGCCCGGGGGTTGCGCGAGACCGGATTCGACGAGGGCGAGGCGTGGGCCATCGCCGACCTCGTCCGGGCACTCCTCGCGATGCGGCGCCCCTCGGGGTTGGGTGGCCCCGCCCGGACGGCCGACGCCCGCCTGATCGACGCTTGGCTCGGGGACGAGACCGTCCGCGTCGCGATCGGCCTCAACACCTGGGAAGGCGTGGAGTACCTCGATCGCGACCGGTTCGGCGCGTTGCTCGCCTGGGCGATGCGCCTGGACGAGATCGAGACCGGTGACCTGGTGGCTGCTGCCGCGGCGCCGGCGGCCCCAGACCTCGCGACGCGCTTGATCACAGCCGCCGATTCTGCCGGCTACCGCGTGGAGCGTCTTCGCGCCGCGCTGGCGCCGAGGACGGACGCGCCGAAGGCAACAAGCCCGCCGAAGGCCGGTGCCACAACCCGCAAGCCCCGCCCCAAGAAGCGATCCAAGGAGCCCTGAGGCCGCCTACCCCTGGCCCAGCAGGATCCGCCGGAGGAGCGCGGTCGGCGGTGAGCCGTGAGCCATCACCGACTCGAGATGCGGCCGGTAGACGAACCCGGGCGTCTCGCCGTAGTCCCCGACGACCCGAGGCCGGGGGACGGCGTCCGCGCCTCGCGGATCGCCAGACGCGATCGCCGCCCGGACGCGGACCTCACGTTCGATCTCCCACATCTCGAGCGAGCCGGCGAAATAGGTCGACAGCTGGGTCGATGTGAGGCGCGCGCGGTTGTACTTGGCCCGGGCCTCGGCCTCCTCCTGGAAACCGCCGTCGACCATCAGGGTCATCGCCTCATCCTCGGTCATCCCGTCGCCATGGATCCTCGCGTCGATGATCGCGTTGGTGACGGCCCGCAGGTAGAACTTCCAGTGGTTGAGCATGAGCGCCGGATCGTCCGCGCCGTAGCCGACGTCCATCATCACCTGGGTGACATAGACCGCCCAGCCCTCGGCGAACAGTCCGCTCCCGAAGATCGACCGGACGAGCGATGGGCAGCGGTTGGCATAGACGCCCTGGAGGTAGTGGCCCGGGACGGCCTCGTGGATCGTCAGCAGGCGGAGCATCCGGTCGTTGTCCTCGCGCAGGTTCGACTCGCGCTGCTCGTCGGTCCAATCGTCGGGCATCGGCGTGATCGCGAAGAACGCCTTCTGGCCGCGGTCGAGCGGGCCGGGCGACGAGAGCATCGCGCCACCGAACGCCCGTAGGAAGACCGGGGTCCAGCGGATCTCGAGCGGTTCGTCGGCCAGGCCGACCAGGTCCCGCTCGCGGCAGAACGCCTCGATCCGGGCGTTCTCCTCGCGACAGAAGTCGAGGAGGTCGTCCGCCTTCGGGTGCTCGGCGGCGATGGCGTCGAGCACGCCGCGGACCAGGGCGCCTTCGTCGGCCGGGGCGGCCTCGCCGCGTCGCCAGGTCGGCCAGTGCTCGCCGGCGATCCGGATCATCTCGGCTCGGACCGCGTGGTATTCGCGCTCGGCGCCGGCCAGGATCCGCTCCGGGGTCAGCGTCTCGGAGCGCATCGTGTGGCGCATCTTGGCGGCGAACAGCTCCGTCGCCGAGCCGACCCTCCCCATCGCTCGCCGGCAGGACGACCTCGCGAAGGTGGTCCTCGAACGCGGCGAGGGCGACGCGCGACGTCTCGGCCGCGGCGTTCAAGCGCGGCAGGACGGCCGCCACGCCGCGATCGGTCGGGGCTGCGGCCTCGGCCGCATTCGAGCGCCTCGGTGATGAGGTCGTGGATCCCGGGCGCCTGGTTGAGCGCCGTCTCGGTGTGGAACCGCGAGACGGGACGTCCGGCGTGGCCGACGAGCGACTCGCGCGCCGCGTCGAGCACGGCCGATAGCCCCTCGAGCCGGCCGGCGGTCGACGCCAGTCGATCGGCAAGCGGCGCGAACTCGCGGGCGTTCAACGTGAACAGCCCATCGCCGATGACATAGACCCAGTCGAGCGGGTCCCAGGCGTCCTCGCGCAGCTCGGTGTCGGCGAACCGGGCGGCATCGAGTTCGCCGAGCAGCAGGTCGCGATCGATGGCGTCGTCGATCGACAACTCGGTCATCGCCTCGAACTCGGCCCGCCAGCGCTCGCCGAACGCGAGTCGCACTGCCCGGCCTGCCTCGCTCAGGTCCGGCCAGCGGTCGTCGTAGGCGTGCTCGCCGATGGCGGTCGCGAAGGTCGGGTGGAGTCGGAAGAACTCGGCAAGGAAGGCGTCCACGCGCCCGTGGAAGTCAGTCACCCGCCGAACACGCCCATGTCGGTCAGATCGTCGCGGAAGTCCCAGCCGCGGGCATCGCCCGGGTCGACCCGCAGGACCGTCCCGCCGCGCTCGTCGTCGTAGTAGTCGGCCGCCGCCGCGCCCACGTAGCGCGTGGCGATCCGTCGGATCTCGGGGCCGTACGGCACGTCCACGATCCGGGCCACGCCACGGACCTCGTAACCGCGGTACGGGAACTCGTCCTCGGCGACGACGATCGAGACCCGCGGCTCACGATCGATGTGCTTCAGCTTGCCGTCGCCGGCCGCCACGCCGAGGGTGAACCCGCCGTCCTCCCAGATGAACCAGAGCGGCGACAGCAGCACCGTCCCATCGTTCCGGATGGTGGCAAGGGTGGCGAGCCGTCGCTCGTCGAGGAGGCCGTCGAGCTGGTCCGGGGTCAGGCCGCGGTTCACCGCGGCATCCTAGCAGTGACGCCGCTACCATCGGCCGATGGTGGCACAGACATGGGTGGACCCGGTCGTCCTCGAAGGTTCGCGAGTCCGCATGGAGCCGCTTCGAGCCGACCATCTCGCGGACCTTTCGCTGGTGGCCTACGACGCGCCGCTCTGGCAGTGGACGATCATGGGAGCGCAGGACGAGTCCGGCCTCCGGCGCTGGGTCGAGACAGCGCTGGCCAACCAGGAAGCCGGCACGGAACGGCCGTTCGCCACGATCGATCGCGCCACGGGACGGGCGATCGGGAGCAGTCGGTACATGTCGATCGTCCCGGAGCACCGGCGGCTCGAGATCGGCTGGACCTGGGTCGCCTCGGCCTACCAGCGGACCGGTCTCAATCGCGAGGCCAAGCTCCTCCAGCTGACCCATGCGTTCGAGGTGCTCGGCGCCAACCGCGTCGAGTTCAAGACCCACTCCCGGAACGAGCGATCACGGACCGCGCTGGCCGGGATCGGCGCCACCTTCGAGGGGGTCTTCCGACAGCACACGATCATGCCCGACGGGTCGCTCCGCGACTCCGCCTACTTCAGCATCATCTCGCCCGAATGGCCGGCGGTGAAGGCCGCGCTCGTGGAGGGGCTGGCGGGGCGATGAGCGCGCCGGCCGACCTGCTCATCACCGGCGGCCGGATGTTCGTCGCGTACGGGCCGCGCCAGCTCTCGCCCTACGGCTCCGACCTGGGTCCGCGTCCGGTCTCGGCTCCCGATGCCATCGCCATCAGCGGCGGGCGGATCGCCTGGATCGGCGGTCACGACGAGGCGGCGCGCGAGTGGCGGGGCCCCCGGACCGAGGTGGTCGATGCCCGCGGCGGGCTGATCACTGCCGGCTTCGACGACGCCCACGTCCACCTCGTCGACGGCGCCAACGAGCTCGATTGGGTCGATTGCTTCCAGCTGCCGACCGTCGAGGCGATCAGCGCGGCCATCGCCCGGTACGCGACGGCCCGGCCCGACGCGCCGTGGGTCCTTGGCAAGGGCTGGATGTATGCGGCGTTCCCGGGTCACCTGCCGACCCGAGGGCTCCTCGACGCGGTCGTCCCGGATCGCCCAGCGTACCTCGGCTGCTACGACGGGCACACGGCCTGGGTCAACTCGGTCGCCCTGCGGGCCGCCGGGATCGACCGCGAGACACCCGACCCAGCCGATGGGCTCATCGTCCGCGACGCCGACACGGGCGAACCGACTGGTGTCCTGATCGAGGGTGCCGTTGACCTGGTCACACGCCTCCTCCCGAAGCCCTCGACCGAGGGGACGCTCGCGGCGATGCGGCGGGTGATCGAGGCCATGCACCGATCTGGCATCACCGCCATCCAGGACGCCTGGGTCGAACCCGACGAGGTAGGCCTGTGGCGCACCCTGTTCGCCGACGATCCGGTCAGGATCCGGGCCCGGATCGCCCTGCCGATGCGACCCGACGGAGCCCTGGCGGTCTGGGGCGCCACGCTTGACGGCTACGACGACCTGATCGGCGACCTGCGCGGTGGGCCGTGGCTGGATGCCGGCATCCTCAAGGCCTTCGCCGACGGCGTCGTCGAGACCCGGACGGCCGCGATGCACGAGCCATATGTCGATGACACCACGCACGGACGCCCGGAATGGGATCCGGAGGCGCTCGATGCCTTCGCCGCGGAGGCCGACCGACGGGGCTGGCAACTCGAGATCCATGCCATCGGCGACGCCGGGATCGCGATGGCGCTCGATGCGTTCGAGCGAGCCGCGGCCGCCAACCCGCCACGCGACCGCCGCCATCGGGTGGAGCATGTGGAGACCGTGGCGCGGACCGATATCCCACGGTTCGGGCGACTCGGCGTCGTGGCCTCGATGCAGCCGTACCACGCCGATCCCTCCCCCAATCAGACCGACGTCTGGGCGGCCAACATCGGCCCTGAACGGGCAGGCCAGGCCTGGTCGTGGGCCTCGATCCGGCGCGAGGGCGGCGTGGTCGCCTTGGGATCCGACTGGCCGGTCGTCCCGTTCGATCCGTTCCTGGCGCTGCATGCGGCGGTCAATCGCCAAACGGTCGAGGGTCACCCGGTCGGCGGCTGGTTGCCGTCCGAGAAGTTGTCCCTGCCGGATGCGCTGGCCGCCTATGGGCACGGATCCGCGCACGCCGCCTTCGCCGACGAGCGCCGCGGGACGTTGCGCGTCGGCGCCGATGCGGACCTCGTGGTCCTTGACCGCGACATCCTTGCTGGGGGACCCTCTGCCATCATCGGCACGACGGTCGCACTCACGGTCGTCGGGGGACACGTGGTCCATCGGTCGGAGGAACGCGCATGAAGGGTTTCGTCATCGGGACCGCGATCACCGCGATCGCCTTCTACGTGATGACCAAGGTGCTGCCGGAGTACACGGGGTTCGACCTCGTGACGTACGAGGGCGACCTTCTCGGCATCGTCGTCATCTCGGTCATCTTCGGTCTGGTCAATGGCCTCGTCGGCCCGATCGTCCGGATGGTCGCCCTGCCGCTCACGTTCATGACCATGGGTCTCGTCGGGTTCGCGATCAATGCGGGGCTGCTGCTGCTCACGGCGGTGATCGCCAACACGGCCAAGTTCGACCTGACCGTCGGGGATTTCCCGCCGGACCTGCTGACGGCCGACACGATCGTGGCTGCGATCGTCGGAGCGGCGATCCTGAGCATCATCGGCTCGGTCGTCCGGATGGTCGTCCCTGACTGACACGGACCGGGCACCCGGCACGGGACCCGCCTGGCCGGACGTCGCGGCGGCGCTGCGGACCGCGGCGATCCGATTCGGCTCGCCGGTCCAGGTGACCGACCTCGCCGTCCTGGACCACGCCGCGGCGGCGATCCGCGACGCCTTCCCCGACCCGTGGATCCGCCAGTACTCGCTCAAGGCGAACGACGTCACCGCCATCGTCGCCGAGGTCACGTCGCGCGGGTTCGGCGCCAATGTCGTCTCGCGCGGGGAATGGACGATCGCCCGTCGCGCCGGCGTGCCGAACGACCGGATCACACTCGAGGGTGTCGGCAAGACCGACGCGGATCTGCGCGACGCGATCCGGGCGACCGCGATCGGCCGGACACCGCTCGCCTGGCTCGCCCTTGAATCGGCCGACGAGGCAGAGGTGTTGACCCGGATGGCCCGCCGCGCAGGACTCGGCAAGGGTGACCGGCCGGCGCTCGATGTCCTCGTCCGACTCAACCCGGACGTCACGCCCGAGACGCTGCCGGGTCTTGCCGTCGGCGACGGAGCGTCCAAGTTCGGGATGACCGAGACCGAGGCGACCGGCCTCGTCGAGTGGCTGGCGACCCATGCTGGCGGCGCGATCCGACCGCGCGGCGTCCACTTGCACGTCGGATCCCAGCTTCGGGCGGTCGATGCGTGGCGGGACGCGGTCCGGCGCGGGCTGGCTGTCGTCGGGCTCCTGCGCGGAGGGCTGCCGACATTCGATACGCTCGATCTCGGTGGCGGCTTCCCGGTGCTGCCCCTCGACGAGCCCGTCCCCGGACCCGAGCGGTTCGCGCGCGAACTCCCCGCGTTGCTCGACGCCGTCCCCGACGACCGACGGCCGACGCGCCTGGCGATCGAGCCCGGTCGCGCGCTGGCGGCCCGCTCGGGCTGGCTGGTAGCCAGTGTCCTGCACGTCCGGGCGCGCGGCGGGCGCCAGGTCGTCATCGACTGCCGGGATGACCGAGTTGATCCGACCGGCGCTGTACGGGGCGCGCCATCCGATCGTGGCGCTCACCTCGCTGGGGCGAGCGTTCGACGGGCCTGATGACGCCATCTCGACCGAGCCCGCCCGGGTCGAAGGGCCGATCTGCGAATCGACCGACGCCCTCGGCACGCACGACCTGCCGCCGCTCCGCCGGGGCGACCTGGTGGCGGTCAGCGACGCGGGCGCCTACGCAGCCTCGCTCGCCTCGACCTACAACGGCCGTCCGCTGGTGCCCCAGGTCTTCCGCGAGATGGACGGGCGCCTGAGGCTGGCCCGGCGGCGCGGAGGCTGACCGTCATCGGCGCCACCGTCTGCGGCCGTTCGCGTCTATCCTGCCTTCGAATGCGCCGCCTATCGTCGGTCCTCCCGGCCGCCTTCCTCGTCCTGCTGCTGGCGGCCGCGGCGAACGCGGCCTCCCCCTCGCCGCCATCGCCCGGGCCCCCGTTCCCTGAACCCGTCGATGGCCGGGCGGTCTATGACTACGCCGGCATCTTCCAGTCAGGCACGGTCACCCAGGCCGAGCTGATCGTCGACGCGATCGAGGCGCAGACCAAGGCCGAAGTCGTCGTCTACACGCAGGCGCTGGGCCGCGACGGGATCACGACCGAGGAGACCGAGGCCCACGCCAGAGCGCTGATGGACCAGTGGGGCGTCGGGCGAGCCGGGATCGATGACGGTCTGGTCATCCTGTTCGACCTCGACACCACGCTGAAGCATGGCCAAGTCCAGCTCTACGCCGGGGCCGGGTTCGTCCGGTCGTATCTCTCGAACGAGGCGCGTCAGACGATCTACGAGAAGGACATGCTCCCGCTGCTGCGCAAGGGCGACTTCGATGCGGCGATCCAGATCGCCCTCGCCAAGATCGTGACCGGGACGCTCGAGGCACCCCGGCCCCTGGGTGGCATCCGGGGCGCACCCGCGCCCGGACCGCCGTTCCCGGAGCCCGAGGTCGACCGTGCCGTGTACGACCACGCCGGCATCCTGTCGGCCGAGGCGATCGTCAAAGCCGAGGCGACGATCGACGCCATCGAGGCGCGGACCGGCGCCGAGGTGGTCGTCTACACCCAGAACAGCGGCGCCTACCCGACGACCGAGGAGACCGCGAAGAAGGCGCGCGCGCTGATGGACCAATGGGGCGTCGGGCGGGCGGGCTTCAACGACGGCCTGGTCATCTTCTTCGACATGGACCCGAGCCTGGAGCACGGTCAGGTCCAGCTCTACGCCGGGCCAGGCTTCGAGGCCACCTTCCTCTCCAACGAGGAGCGACAGGCGATCTACGAGAACGACATGCTCCCCTACCTGCGGTCGGCAGATTTCGACGGCGCGCTTGGCGTCGCGCTCCAGAAGGTCGACGCTGCCGCGACCGTCGAACACGCGCAGGCGCTCCAGCAAGCGCGTCAATTCAATGCCGTGCTCGGCCTGATCGGGGCCCCGATCGTATTCATGGGTCTCGCCGGCTGGGTGCTCTACAACTGGCGCCGGTTCGGCAAGGACCCGATCTACCTCGACGACCCCTCGATCCACATCCCGGCGCCGCCACCGGATCTGACGGCTGCTTCGGGCGCGATGGTCATGGATGGCGCGACATCGCGACGGGCGCTGACGACGGCGATGCTCGATCTCGCGTCGCGCGGCTCCATCGCGTTCCGCGAGGATCCCGGCGTGCTGTGGCAGAAGAGCAAGGTCGGGATCGACGTGGCCCCGCCGACGGGCGACGAGACCGTCGAGGCGCAACGGCGGTGGAACGCGCGGCGACCGACCGGACCGGCGGAAGCGGTCGCCCTGCGCGAATTGCGCAGCGTGGCGGACACGGGGAACCTGATCACGTCCGAGGACCTGCCCAAGTTCGGGACGCACGTCGCCGATTTCGACCGGGCACTCGAGAGTCATGTCGTGGACAAGGGCTGGTTTGCGATGAAGCCCAGCAAGGTCGTTGCACGCTGGTCCGGGCGCGGCGTGCTGGCCATCGTCGCCGGGGTCGTCGCGATCATCGCCGGGCTCAACATCCCGATGTCCGGCCTGTTCATGATCGGCGCCGCCGCGATCGCGGGCGGGATCGTCGTCGTCATCGTCGCGCAGGCGATGCCGGCGGTCACGATGGCCGGCGCGATGATCCGGGCGATGCTGGCGGCGTACCGTCGGACGCTCCAGAAGACCATGGCCCAGGCCCGATCCATGCAGCAAGTCGTCGAGGAGGCTGGCCTCGATTGGCTCGAAACGCCGGACCAGGCGGTCGTGTGGGGGACGGCGCTGGGGCTCCAGAGCGAGATCGAGGGCGTGCTGTCGCGGAGTCTCGAGGACGTGAAGGAGGGTCGCGCGACGAGCGCCGTCCCGTATTTCCCGGCCTGGTACCAGACGTCGAGTGGAGCGCCGTTCGTCGCCTCGGGGGCCGACGGGAGCGGGGCGAGCCTCTTCTCGGATTCGGGGATCCCCGACGTCGGCGGGATGATGTCCGCACTCGGGACGATCGGGAATTCGCCATCGTCATCGGGCGGCGGGGGAGGTGGGTTCGGTGGCGGATCGTCGGGCGGTGGCGGCGGTGGAGCCGGCGGCGGTTTCTAGGGACTGACCCTCAGAGCCCGAACATGTCCCGGCAGGCGTCCAGCCCCTCGATCGCGACGGGCGGCCGTGGCCGCGTTCGCCAGCTCTCGAGGGTCATCCGGAAGCGTTGCGTCTCGCGGGCGACCCCTTCGGGCGCGAGGCTGCCGAAGCCATTCGGTTCGTAACCGAGCGAGCGCGAGACGCCGTTCGAGGCGTCATTGTCGAGGAACGCCTCGCTCGTCGCGACCAGCGCTCCCAGCTCATCGAATGCCAAGCCGAGGACGGCCGCCCGCATCTCCTTGCCGAAGCCGTAGCCCTGGAACGCCCGGCCGAGCCACGAGCCGGTATGGACCGTGCGGTCGATCGCGAAGTCCGAGGCATCGATCGACTGCGAGCCGATCGGCGCTCCCTCCAGCTCGACCATCAGGTTGAGGAACCACGTACTCGGCGTCCACGCGGCCCGAACACCCCAGTGGTGCTTCAGGAAGCTCTGCTCGAACGCCGGGCTCGGCACCGTCGACCAGGCCACCCCGAACGGCATCGAGTCGGGCTCGTGGATGCCCGCCTTGGCGACCTCGATCATCAGCAGCAGCTCGTCCTCGGTAGGCAGGCGGAGGACGAGTCGCTCGGTGCGGAGACGGAGCGCGAAGAGCGGCCAGGCGGCGTCGAGCGTGGTCCGGGCGGGCATGGGCGCCCGACGGTACACTCCGCCCATGGGTGCTGTCGAGACGATGGAAGACTTCTTCGAGAAGCTGAATGGCGGGGATCGCGAGGCCGCGGTCGCCCTGATGGACGAGAAGACCGAGATGCGCGTCCACGTCGGCGACAGCGTGCAGACCTTGCGCGGCGTCGAGCGTGTCGGGGGCTGGTTCCTCCGCGGCGACCAGGGCCTGCGAATGATCCCGGGCGAGATCCGCGATACCGGGAATACGTGGGAGGCGGACCTGCTGGTCGTCCGACCTGGAGCCCAGAGTCAGCACATCGACGCGACGTTCCGCGTCGAGGCCGGCAAGATCACCGCCATCAACATCGCGCCGCGCTAGGACGGGCGCGGGTCCGCCCGGAGAGCTAGGGCGCCGCTGACGCCTTGGTCGAGGCCTTCGGCGAAGCGGCGGGGCTCGCCGCCCCGGGGGTCGCCGCCGGGATCACGATCTGCTGGCCTAGCGCGATCCTGTTCGGGTCCTTGATCTCCGGGTTGACCTCCATGATCGCCTCGACGGTCACGCCGAAGTTCTTGGCGATCTTCGACATCGTGTCGCCCTTCTTGACGACATAGATCTGGGGTGTCGGACCCGGCTTGACGGTCGGAGCGACCGAGGCAGCCGCCGATGGTCGACCGCCGCTGGGCGATGGACTGGCCGCTCCCCCACCACCACCAACACCGAGCAGCGCGGGCAGCATGAACAACGAGAGGGCGGCGATCCCGATCGCGCCGGCCAGTACCGCGAGGCGCGGCAGGCCGGGCAGGCTGGCGCGCGACCGGATGGTGGGATATGCCTCATATCGCCGCATCCGCTCCCACGAGGGCCCGGGAATGGGATCGCCCGTCGGGCGGGTCGAACTGACCGCCGGGCGACCCCCGCGACGCGCCGATGGCGGGTACCCGTCCGACGGGGGTCGCGCGGGCGGAGCACTCGTCGGCCGACCCTGGACGAGGTCGGCCAGATCGTCGTCGGGCGCAGTCGAGGCTGCCCCCGCCGCCGTAGCGGACCAGGCTACCGCCGCGACCGCCGGTTCAGGACCGCCTGCCAGGCGGTCGGCTGCGCTGCCCGCGAGACCCTGACCCTCGATCGCCTTGCTCGCCAACAGGGCGGCGGCCGCGACATCGCCGGCGTCGGTGGATCCTGACGGTCGGCTGGTGCCGCCGGTCGCCCACGGAGGCGGCGCGGCCCAGTCGCGCGGTGGGTTGCGTCGGACTGGAGCTTCGGAGGGCGCCGTCGGCGGGGGCGGCACGCCTGCATCGTCGCCGTCAGGTTCGTCATATGCAGCGATCGGGATGGCGGACGGCGCCGTCTCGGGGCGATCGGCTGCGCCGCGGGCGTGCGCCGCCTCCCGCTTGGCCCAGTCCTGGAAGGTCGGGCAGACCGGGAAGGCGCTCGAAAGGCAATACGCTTCCTGATGGGCCACCGCGCGCGGAGCCGGCGGCGACTCGGCAAAACAGCGGTGACGATGATCGGGGCTCGTCGATCGTCCGTCGCGATCGTCACCGAACGCGACGAACGGACAGGCCGGGGCACCGTCCATGCCGGGCAGCCCTCGCTCAGTCATCGCGGCGATGATACCCGGGCGCGTCCCGGATGGGTCAGACCGATCCTAGGTCGAGATGGTCGGGTCCGTCGGACTCGAACTGCCGGCCGCGGCTGCTTTTCGGCGCCAGGGGACGACGCCCTCGAGCTCGATCTCGAGCGAGAAGCTGAGGAAGGTCCTGACCAGGACGATCACGCCGAGGGTGATCGCGCTTTCGACCGTGGAATCGATGGCGACCGTCAGCACGATGTCGGCCACGATCAGGACCTCGAGTCCGAGCAGGATCGTCCGGCCGATGTTGCCGCGCAGCCGCGCGTAGGCTCGGATCCGCTCCATCTGTCCGATGTCACGGAAATACCCAACCACGGCTGCGATCGAGCCGATCACCAGGATCGCGACGCCGAGCGCCTCAAACCCCCTGACCGCGAGGTCGAGCGCTTCCTCGAAGGTCACCTGACGCGTTCTCCGCTGCGTGCGCGCATCGTAGGTCTTCGGACACGCCCGGTTGCGACCCTTCCAACACGGGTCGCGGTTTGACAGCCCCGGCGTGGGCTCGGACACTTCAGGGAACCCCAGAGACTAGGGTCAAGCCCACCGTCAGCGCCCCGAAGGAGTCCCATGTCTCGACTGACCCGCTGGCTCGCGCCGACGACCACGGCGCGCGCTCATTGCGACATCCCCTGCGGCATCTACGACCCGCACGAAGCCGAGGTCGCCGCCCGGACCGTGGCCCGCATGGTCGAGCTCATCAACGGCCTGGACGGCAACGACACCGAGACGCGCAACAAGTTCAGCCGCTGCGTCCGGGTCAAGGAAGACCACGCCGAGAAGGTCAAGCGCGAGGTCCAGGTCATCTGGTCCGACTACTTCAAGCCCGAGCACCTCGAGAAGTACCCGGACCTCCACGACAAGGTCTGGAAGCTGCTCAAGCTCGCGGGCAAGAACAAGCAGAGCGTCGACGCCGATGCCGCGGCCCAGCTCGAGGCGGCCGTCAAGGAATTCAGCGAGATCTTCTGGGCGACCAAGAAGTAGGCCACCGGATCCGGGCTGCAGGGCCCCGCCGAACCGCCGACCTGCGCACGAGGGTGCGCGGGCCGTGGCGGATCGCCGTGACCGAAGCGAGCATGGCGCCGGCGATCGAGCCCGGTGACTGGCTGCTGGTGGACCCATCCATCGCGCGCTGGCCGCGTCGAGGCTCCGTCGTCGTCTTCGACGAACCCGATGGCAGTGGCCTGTCGGTCAAGCGGGTCGCCGCCGGACCGCGGGACCGGGTGGCATTCGCCGACGGCTACATCGAGCTCGCCGAGGACGAAGCCTGGCTGCTGAGCGATGCCTCGGACGAGGCGGCCGAGACGGCCGGCTTCGGACCTCCGATCGACTCACGGACGTTCGGGCCCGTGCCGGTCGCCCTGCTCGTCGGTCGGATCTGGTTCCGCTACGGGCCGGTGCGGCGCATCGGCCGGATCCCATCGCGCGGGGCTCATGCATCTGAGACATGAGAATCGGCTTCTGCACGCTTGGCGATGGCCCGATTCCGACGGATCCCGTCGACGGCCACGCTCACGAAGGACGAATCCGATGCCTGGGATGCATGCGGGGTCTGTGGAATGAGCCGCCCCGCCGTGGCCCTACCCCAACGGCACGCCGGCCGCCCGACAATCCTCGGCCAGGGCCGCCTGGGCGTCCGTCGTCGGCGACCACCTGGTCGGGAAGCAGATGATCCGGTCGAGCCCGATGGCGGCGAACTCGGCGATCGCGTCGACCCGAGCCTGCCCGGCATCGCGCATCGCCTCGTCACGGGTGTACATCGAGAACCGGAGAGTGGTTGGATCACGGCCCTCCGCCTCGCACCGTGCCCGCACGGCGACCATCCGCTCGGCGACCTCGGCGGCGGACAGGAAGACGTAGTTCAGTTCGTCGGCGTACCTGATCGCGAACCCGGCCGTGACGCGCTCGCCGTTGCCGCCGACGATGATCGGGATGCGCGGCTCCCCGAAGCCGCGAGGGACGTTGATCGCGCCACGAACATGCGCGAACCGGCCCTCGTAGGTCGCCCGACCCGGTCCGAGCATCGCCCGGATGACCTCGAGGTTGTCGCCTAGGGCCGTCATCCGCTCGCCGAGCGTCGGGAAGCCGTAGCCGTACGCCCGCCACTCCTCTTCCTTCCAACCGGCACCGATCCCGATCTCGAACCGGCCACCGCTGATGACATCGATCGTCGACGCCATCTTCGCGGTCAGTGCCGGGTTCCGGAACCCGGCGCAGATGACCATGTGTCCGAGCCGAACGCGCCGCGTCGCGACCGCCAGCGCGGCGAGGACGCTGAACGACTCGAACGTGATCTCGTCCGACGGCCGGGGCACGGTGTGGAAGTGATCGAATACCCAGAGCGACTCGAAGCCAAGTTCCTCGGCCTGCACGGCAAGCTCGATCGTCCGAGCCCAGGCCTCCCCGGCGGGCTGCCCGTCGTATTCGCCCTTCCAGCCCTGCGGCGCCATCAACCCGACCTGCATCTCGCGCTCCCATCATGAACGTCACTCGACCGCCGTCCAATGGTGACGCCTGCGACACGACATCGCCTCGAGGCCGTGTCGCGCCGCGTGGGTCGCCCCATCGCGACCGCATGCAGACCCCTATCCTCGCGACCTGTCGCTGGAGCCGATGATGACCACCGAACCTCCCTTCGATCCCAGGGCCCCGCTCGCCGGTGCCGCCGATCCGTGGGACTACGCGCCGACCCCGAGCCTGCGCCCCGGGCCGCCGTACCACATGACCGACATGATCGCGGCAGAACCCGAGCTGGCTCGACGGCTCGTCGCCCGGCTGAACGGCCCAGGCCCCGCGGCCGACCTGGCCGCGGCCATCCGGGCGACGATCACGGCCGGTGACCCGATCGTGGTGACCGGTTGCGGCACGTCCGAGCACGCCGCGCTGGCAATGGTCGAGATCCTGCGCGAGGCCGCGGCAGCGGCATCCCTTCGCGACGCGCACATCACGTCCGAGCAGGCCTTCGAGCTGTCACTGAACCCGCCGGCGCGCGGACTCGTGATCGGGATCTCTCATGAGGGTGCGACCCGTGCCACGAACGCCGCGCTGGGCGCGGCCAGGGGAGCCGGTGCCGCAACCGCAGTCGTGACGGTCAGCGGTCGTTCGCCCGCCGCCGCCCTGGCCACGATCGTCGTCGAGACCGGGGAGCTGGACCACGGCTGGTGTCACACGGTGGGCTACCTCAGCCCGATCCTGGCCGCGGCCGCGGTCGGAGCGCACCTTGCCGGACGCCCGCTCCACCCCGCCACGTTCACCGGCCTGCTGCTCGCCGGGACGACGGACGAGGCAGGTGCCGAACGGATCGCCGGTGCGTTCGCGACGGCCGCCAACCTCCTGGTGATCGCGTCAGGGGCCGACCGTCCAGCCGGCCGAGAGCTCGTGCTCAAGGTCGAGGAGGCGTCCTGGTTGCCGTCCGCCTACCGCGACCTCGAGACCTTCCTCCACGGCCACCTCCCCGCCGCGGATGGGGAGACCGGGCTCGTGCTCATCCTCGTCGATCGCGATCGGCGGGACGAGCGCCTGGCCAGGGCGATCCAGGCACTCGCGGCCGCTCGCGTCGTCGGGATGCGAGCCGCCGCGATCGTCTCGACCGAGGTCGACGCGGCGCTCGACCCGGCCCTGACACCGGCCGGCCGGCTGCTGGTCGGCGAGGCCCATCTCCCACCGCCGGTCGCGGCGCTGGTCGGGACGGCGACGCCGCTCCAGTTGCTCACCGAGCGCCTCGCCCGTGCGCGCGTCACGAACCCCGATCTCATCCGGCGTGACGACCCGCTCTACCTCGCGGCGGCCGACGCCGCCGGATAGTCGCCCGCCGTTCGCCAGCCCTAGACCTGGCCGACGAGGACCTCGCCCATCACGTCGATCATGTCGAGATCCCAGGGCAGGAAGTCCTGGAGCATGATCCGCTCGACGCCGGCGGCCTCGAACCGACGGACGGTGGCCTGGGCCTGCTCGGGCGTGCCGACGATCCACCGTTCGAGCCGCTGCTCGAGCCAGTCCCGATCGTCATCGTCCGAGCCGAACGCCCGGACGGCGGCCGCCAGGCGGTCGGCCATCTCGCCGTCGTCCCGGCCGATGAGCACGCCCGCCATCGTGGAGTGGGTCACGGTCGCGGGATCCCGCCCGATCGCGACACAGGCCTCGTCGACCGCGGCGAAGGCCGTGCGCGCCCGATCCGGCCCCGACGAGCTCAGATTGAACTCGTCCGCATACCGGGCGGCCAGCCGATACGACCGCGCCGTCCCCTGCCCCCCGACCAGCAGGCGCGGTCGGGCGCCGCCGATCGCGGTCCTCGGACGACCGGGGACATCGACCGGCTTCGGGTGGAACTGCGCCTCGCGGATGGAGACCTGGTGTCCGTCGTAGGACCAGCCATCCGGCTCGCCCCACAGTCCCAACAGGACCGCCAGCTGGTCCTCCATCAGGTCGGCGCGCTCATGGATCGGCGGGAACGCGAGTCCGAGCTGCTTGTGTTCCAGCTCGTTCCAGCCGGCGCCCACCCCGACCTCGATCCGTCCCGCCGCTCATCTCGTCCACCGTCGTCACGACCTTCGCCAGGCTGCCCGGGTGGCGGAACGTGACCGGCGAGACGAGAACGCCGAGACCGATCCGGTCGGTCTCGCGCGCCAGGCCCGCCATCACCGTCCAGGCGTCGGTCGTCGGGCGTCCGGAGGGTCCCGGAAAGCTCTGGTAGTGGTCGGACCGGAAGAGCGCCTCGAGCCCGTTCGCCTCGGCTCGCTTGGCGATCGCGACGTGATCCCCGTAACTCAGGCCCTGCTGTGACTCGAGCATCAGCGCAAATCGCATGCGGATTCTCCTTCGCGGGAGTATGATAGTTCACGTGACACGAACCATGACCCCGTCGACCGGATCGGACCGGTCGGCTTCCGCCACCAAGGCCGCGATCGCCGCCGACCTCCGGGCCGCCCTCGGCGAACTCAAGTGCCTCGGCAGCGAGCGACTCGTTCGACTCGGTATCAGCATGACCCAACTGCATGTGATGCACGTGCTCGATCGCCACGGCGAGCTGCCGATGAGCCGGCTGGCCGAGATGCTCGATGTCTCGCTGTCGGCGGCGACGGGCCTGATCGATCGGATCGAGGAGCGCGGGTTCGTGGAACGGATCCGCGTCCCGAGCGACCGCCGCGTCGTCCTGGTCCGGGTCACCGCCGATGGTCGGCAGATGCTCGAGGATGTCGAGGTCCTGCGGACCGAGATGATCGGGCGGGTCCTCGACCAGCTCGATGCGACCCAGCTCGCGGGCGTCGCCACGTCCATGGCCGACCTTCGGGTCGCCGTCGCCACCGTCCTGACGGACCAAGACGTCCGGCTGGCAGCACAGCCACCAACCCCAGGGGAGGGACTGACCACTCATGGAAGCATTCCCGGCCGACGCCGGCCACGCACCGTCGCTGGAGGAGGATCCAGCACTCGGCCTCAGCCACCGCGAGAAGATGGAGATCCTCTTCGCGGTCATGCTCGGGCTCTTTCTCGGCGCGCTCGACCAGACGATCGTCGGTCCGGCCCTACCGACCATCGTCACCGACCTGTCCGGCAACGACTACTACGTCTGGGCCATCACCGCCTACCTGCTGACGAGCACGATCAGCGTCCCGTTCTGGGGCAAGCTGTCGGACCTCTACGGCCGCAAGCCGATCTTCATGATCGGCATCGTCATCTTCCTCATCGGCTCGGCGCTGTCGGGCCTGAGTCAGAACATGGGGATGCTCATCCTCTTCCGCGGGATCCAGGGCATCGGCGCCGGCTCGCTCTTCCCGGTCGCGCTGGCGATCATCGGGGACATGTTCACGCCGCAGGAGCGCGGCAAGTACCAGGGCCTGTTCGGGGCGGTCTTCGGGGTCGCCTTCATCGCCGGACCGCTCATCGGTGGCTTCCTGACCGAGAACTACGGCTGGCATTGGATCTTCTACGTCAACATCCCGATCGGCATCGTGTCGCTCGTCGTCATCAACCGCCTCCTGCCGACGGTCAAGACGAGTGACGCGTCGAAGAACTTCGACATCCTGGGTGGCGCCATCTTCACGGTGGCCATCACCTTCCTCCTGCTCGGCCTGACCAACAAGGGCCTGACCAACGCGACGACGCACACCCTCAATTCGTGGACCGACGCGAACGTCGGCGGGCTGATCCTCGCCGGCCTGATCGGCATCGTCCTGTTCGTGTTCGCCGAGGCCCGCGCCAAGGAGCCGATCATCCCGCTCCACCTGTTCCGGATCCGGACGTATTCGAGTTCGATGGTCGCGTCGTTCTTCGCGGCGTTCGCGTTCTTCGGGGCGATCGTGTTCCTGCCGCGCTGGTTCCAGATCGTCCAGGGCTACTCCCCGACGGACTCCGGCCTGGCGGCGCTGCCGCTGATGGTCGGCCTCATCTTCAGCTCGATCGTGTCCGGGCTCGTCGTCTCGCGCACCGGACACTACAAGTGGCTGACGGTGGGCTCGATCGTCCTCATGGGCTTCGCGACCCTGTTGATGACGCAGCTCACGTCGACGACCGACATCCCGGTCGTCTGGTTCTGGATGTTCCTGGCCGGCCTGGGCGTCGGTCCGACCTTCGCGGTGTTCACGATCATCGTCCAGAACGCCGTGCCGTTCCACGAACTCGGCGTCGCCACGTCCAACCTGACGTTCTTCCGCCAGATCGGCGGATCGGTCGCGCTGGCCATCGTGGGGACCATCTTCGCGACGACCTTCGCCGAGCAGATCGGCCCGCAGATGACGGCGTCGGGCGTGCCGCAGCAGGTGGTCGCCGGCTTCGGCCAGGCCGCCGCCAGCGGCCAGCTCGACCTCAACCAGCTGACCGGCACCGGCGATCTCGGCAAGATGATCGTGGCGGCCTTCCCGGACCTCGCGCCATTCGTCGGCGGCATCGTGGCCGGGATCCACAGTGCCTTCAGCCTGGCCGTCGCGCAGACCTTCTGGATCGGCGTGCTCGGCGCCGCCATCGCGGCCGTCGCCGCGGCGGCGATGATCGAGCTCCCGCTTCGGCAGGCCAACTCGGTGCCGGCCGGCGTGCCAGCCTCGGGCGGGGCAACGACCGCGGCGGCGACGACCGATCCGGCACTGACGGCCGACTGACCCTCGCTCCTCCAAGCGAACGGCCCCGGTGGACCCCACCGGGGCCGTTCCTCGTTCACCCGGGTACGATGCGGTGACCATGCTCCCGCGTCCCGCCGCATTCCCGCCCCAGCTCCAGGCCACCGGCACGGACGGAGCCCCGTTCCAGGCCGTCGCCGCGGCGCGCGAACTCCCCCCGGGCGCCATGGTCCGGGTCAGTCGCGGCGATCTCGACCTGGTGCTGGCGCACACGCCCGACGGGATCGTCGCCACCGACGATCGCTGCCCGCACATGAGCGCCCCGCTCTCGATCGGTGAGCTGGACGGCTGCGTGGTGGCTTGCCCGTTGCACGAAGGCCGCTTCGACCTGTGTACCGGCGAGACCGTCCAGATGCCGACGACCGGCGGCCTGGATGCCGACGGCGTGTATCACCCGACCTGGTCGCCGGCCGGTCGCGACGCGAAGGTGGACCCGCCCGGCAAGAAGGCCGAGGCCCGCCGGTTGACCCGGGTCCGGCGCCTCCGGTTCTACCCGGTCAGGGTCGTCGACGGATCGATCGAGGTCGCGATCCCCGAGGCGTAAGGACCCGCCCGATCAGGCGCCGAGCCCCGTCTCGGCATGGGCCTGGATCAGGCCGACGACCTCATCGGGGTCGTCGGTCACGCGGAGCAGGCCCAGGTCGGTCTCGTCGACCGCACCGTGCGGCAGGAGCGTGTCGCGCATCCAGTCGAGGAGTCCGGCCCAATACGACCGGCCGACCAGCACGATCGGGAAGTGGCGGACCTTGCCCACCTGGATGAGCGTGAGCGCCTCGAACAACTCGTCCAGGGTCCCGAACCCGCCCGGCAGGATGACGAACCCATCGGCGTACTTCACGAACATCGTCTTGCGCGCGAAGAAGTAGCGGAACTCGACCCCGAGATCGACGTACGGGTTCGTGCCCTGCTCGTGGGGCAACTCGATGTTGCACCCGACCGACAGTCCGCCACCCTCCTGGCAGCCGCGGTTGGCGGCCTCCATCGTGCCCGGTCCGCCACCGGTGATGACCGCATAGCCAGCCTCGGCGAGCCGGGTCCCGATCGCCCGGGCGAGCGCGTACATCGGGTCGTCCGGCTTGGTCCGGGCGGACCCGAAGACCGTGATGGCCGGGCCGACGGCCGCCATCGCGTCGAACCCCTCGACGAATTCCGACAGGATCCGCAGCGCGCGCCACGGATCGGTATCGAGGAAGTCCGCCTTCGGGCGCCGGACGAGGAGTTTCTCGTCCTCGGTCGCGGCGCCCCCGGCGAGCATCTCGGCTGCCTTCGGGGTCACCCGCATGCGCCCGGCGTGGCGAGGCGGCGGCGTCATCTCATCCATCGGGCTAGGATGCCACCGGGGAGGTGCCGATGCGCACTCGATGGATCATCGCCGCGGTGCTCGTCGTCGTCGGCGTCGGATGGATCGCCCAGGGGCTCGGGGCCATGCCGGGCTCCGGGTTCATGGACGGCGACGTCCGGTGGGCGGCGATCGGTGTCCGTGCTCCTCGTCCTTGGGGTCATCGTCGGCTGGACGGCGTGGCGGGCCCGGCCGCGCGTTTGAGCCAGGCCGTCCAGGTCGCCTCCGCCGGCCCAGCCGTCACCTCGTTCCCGTGGCGGACGAGGGGCAGGAGCAACAGGCTCGGATCGGCCAGCAGGCGCCCGACGATGCCCGCCTCGTCCAGCGTCAGGTACTGCAATCCGCCGTCTCGGTAGGCTCGCGATCCGTGGTCCATGAGGGCGGCCGCACCGAGGCGCTCGACGAACCGGCGGAGCTCGGCCGAGGCGAGCGGCCGCTTGCGCAGGTCGACGTAGGAGACGACCACCCGTCGCTCGCGGAAGAAGCGCTGGGCAGCGCGGGTCGCGGGCGAATCGTGGGTCCCGAAGACCTGGACGTCCGGCATCCGTTTCGTCGGGACCTGGCCGAGCGGGGCTGGCACGTCGGCCAGTGTATCGACAGGTACCATCGGGAGCGACAGGAGGTGCCCGCGTGACGGTCTGGTTCACGGTCAAACTCGACGATCGACCGGGCTCGCTGGCGCGGGTCGCGGCGGCCCTCGGCGATCGCGGCATCAACATCACCGGGATCGTCGGGGTCGCCGAGGACACCGACGGCGCGATCATGCTCACGACCTCGGATGCCTCGGCCACCCGCGAGACGTTCGAAGGACTCGGCCTGCCGTTCGAGGAGCACGATCCGACCGGGGGCGCCGAGATCGATCCGGCCGGCGCGACCGACCTTCGACCCGGTGCGGCCGGTCGCGGCTCGCTCGGCTGATGCCGCGACGCCAGGCGGTCGGGACCGCCGCGATCCGATTCGACATCGTCGATTTCGGCGGCGTCGCTGTCGGCCGTCACCGAGACGGTGGCCGGGATCGACGGCAGGATCCGGGCGCTCGCCACGGTCCGGCGGGTCGATGGCGACCCACCGCTCGCCGAGATCGAACTGGAGGTCGAAGGCGTCACCGAGGCTGCCCTCGTCGGCGCGCTCGAGGCGCTGGCCAACGTTCGGGCGGTCCATCTCACCCGCGCGCTCGATCGAGTCTTCGGGAAGCGGGTCATCGTGGTCGGTGGCGGGGCGCAGGTCGCGCAGGTCGCGCTCGGCGCGGTGAGTGAGGCCGATCGCCACAACCTGCGCGGCGAACGGATCAGCGTCGACACGATCCCGCTGGTCGGGGAGGAGAACATCGCCGCGGCGGTGCGGGCTGTCGCCGACCTGCCGCGGGCCCGGTTGCTCGTGCTCGCCGGATCGATCATGGGCGGGGATATCAGCGTCGCAGCCGAGGAGTTGCGCGCCGTCGGGATCCCGATCATCGCGCTCAACATGGTCGGCTCGATCACGGACCACGTGGATCTCGTCGTGTCGGACCCCGTCCAGGCCGGCACGATGGCGGTCATGGCCGTCGCGGAGACGGCGTCCTTCGACCTCGAGCGCCAACGCGGCCGCCGGTACTAGCGGGGCCGCGGTGCGCGTCGCGACCTGGAACGTCAACTCGCTCAAGGCCCGCCAGGAGGCGGTCGAGCGCTGGCTGGAGCGGGCGGCGCCGGACGTCCTGCTCCTCCAGGAGACGAAGCTGACCGACGCGGACGCGCCGGTGATGGCCTTCGCGATGGCCGGCTACCAGCTCGTCCACCACGGGGAGGGCCGCTGGAACGGGGTCGCCATCGCGGCTCGTCAGGGGCTCGCGATCGACGCCGTCGTGACGAACTTCGGCGACGGCCCGGTGCGCGATTCCGGACCCGGCGGCGTAGGCGCCGAACCGATGAGCGAGGATGACTTCGACCCGTTCGACGAAGCCCGGATGGTCGCCGCCACGATCGACGGCGTGCGGATGGTCAGCCTCTACGCGCCCAACGGCCGGGTGGTGGGGTCGCCGTTCTACGACGGCAAGCTCGCCTGGTTCGAGCGACTCGCGCGCTGGGTCAGCGAGACATCGGAACCGGACGATCCGCTCCTCCTCGGCGGCGACCTCAACGTCGCACCGACCGATGACGACGTCTGGGACCCGGCTGCGGTCCACGGCGGTACGCATGTCTCCGAGCCGGAGCGGGCGGCCTTCCGGGCGCTGCTCGACGCCGGCCTCGTGGACGCCTATCGGGCCCGCCATGCCGAGACCGGGCGCTTCTCCTGGTGGGACTACCGAGCCGGGATGTTCCACAAGAACCTCGGGATGCGCATCGATCACATCCTCGTGTCAGCCCCGTTGGCCCCCAGGATCGTCGACGCCGAGATCGACCGGGACGCCCGCAAGGGCCCGCCCGTCCCGTCGGACCACGCCCCGCTGCTCATCGACCTCGACCAACCAGGCCGCCCCATCGACCCCGACTGGACCGGTGCCCTGGCAAGGATCAAAGCCAGGACCCGCCCACCGCGCTAGCCTCTCGGGATGTTCCGGGTCCTGCAGGGCAATTCCGGGGACCATCCGCCGTCCCAGCGCGTTCCGGGGCCTCCGCTATTCATGGAGCGCCTGATACGACCGGCGGACCGACGGACACCGACCGGAACCATGCACCCGACGGCTCAGCTGACCTGGCGAGCCGGCTTGTGCGGGCCGCCGGCGGCCAGTCCAGTCCTGGGACGGCTCATTGGACCGCCGCGGAGTCGGCCGTCGGTTGGTTCAGCCTTGGGGTGGCTAGCGGCGATGGTCATTCAGCGTCCGGGAACGTCACCAGCTACGATCCCGCACGCGCTCGCGCGCCGAGGCGAGGAGCTGGTCGTAATCCAGGTTGTTCACGATCGGTAGGTCCGACTCAAGTGTCGCGCCGATGATCCATCGGACCCGGAGCTCCGCTTGGTCTTCGATCACGTAGCAGGTGCCGTTGACGGGCTCGCCTCGACTCACGAAGGCGTCCAGAACGATCGCTTCATCGATGCAAAGTTGATGGTGATCTGGCCCGCGCCCGATAACGGACTCGTCGGCGTCCTGCTTGGCGACAGGAGAGGGCCCCAAGTTGGTCCGGCGACCTAACCTCGCCAGGCCCATCGCCACCGGCCGACGCCGTCCCGCGCCGCGCCAGGGCCCGTGCCGTCTACCCGGACGGAGCGCCGACGATGGTATGCCTGAGGATCCAGCCCGTGATGTCGTCTGGGGTTCGGACCTGCAAGAAACCTTCGTGAGACTCGAGGATCTCGACCTCGTCGCCTCGGTCTAGCCGGCCGAGCTCGGTCGAGCGAACGGCATCCGGTTCGGAGCTGATCCGCACGCGTCGGTAGCCGACCTTGGCCCGCTCCACACCCTTGGGTGGGGGCTTGTCGAACGTTCGGACCTCGGCAGCCGCGGCACTGGCGGCCATGATCGGCGCGGCCTTCCTCGGCTTGCGCGACTTCTTGAGCGGTGCGTCCTCGTCGACCGGGGCGAGTTCATCGTCGAGGGCCGCGTCCGCGATGACGGCGGCGGCCACGGCTGCCGGGATGATGGGAGGGGCGGCAGGTGCGGCGGAAGCCTTGACCGCAGGCGCGGCCGTCGGGGCCGGGGCCACCTTGGCGGCGGCCGCGGGTGCCGCGACGGCTGCGCCAGCCAGGGCCGGTCCCTCGAGCACCAGGTCGTCCGAGCGTCGCGACCGACGTCGCGCAGCCACCAGCAGCAGCATCCCGCCGCCCATCGCGACAGCCAGACCGAAGATCAGTGGACCGATCCAGCCATCGGGACCGGACAGCGGTCCGGACCCCGAGCCGGTGGATCCGCCACCGGTGATCGGACCGGCCAGGGCCAGCGAGGATGTCGCCGACGGCGTGGGAGCGGCGCTCGTGCCGGGCAGCAACCGGACCGGCGTGGCGACCGCGGTGGCGGTCGGCGTCGTCGAGGCTGCGGCCGCAGGCTTCGCCGTTGGCTTCGCGACCGCCTTGGCGGTCGGCTTGGCCGCCGGCTGCGCGGTCGGGGCAGCGGTCGGTTTCGGGGTCGGCTTCGGGGTGGGCCTGGCGGTCGGTCGCGGCGTCGGGGTCGGGGTCGGCGTCGGGGTCGGGGTCGGGGTCGGCGTTGGCGTCGGAGTCGGGGTGGGGGTCGCGACTGGCGGCGTGGTCACGACGATCTGGGTCGGTGTCACCAGCGTGTGGTCGCAGTTGACGCCGTTTGTCCGAGCGCGATACCAGTAGGTCCAGGTACCGGCCGGCAACGTCCGAGTCGCCCTGAACGTGACGCCGGCCACGTAGTTCGTCCCGGTCGTCGATAGATCGGTCCAGGCGTTGTTGATCCGCAGGCGCACCCAGGTGGGCGGCGTCCCGGCCGTGTCGGAGATCTGCACCGAGAACGTGAAGTTCGTGGCCGTCGTGCCGGTGGCCGGGGTCACCGTCCCGCCGGTGATGGTCAACGTCCCGCAGGTGCGCGCGGAGACGGGTGCCACGAACCCGGTCAGGGACGCCGTCAGCAGGCCCATCAGCGCGAGGGCGCCGATGAACATCGAGCGTGCGCGACGTCGTTCCAGTAGCAGCAAGTCCCAATCTCCCGGTGTCCATCGAACATATGGATTCAGCACGGGCACGCCTGTAGCCCTGACGTAGGGCCGAACCGGTACTTTGGTCGTAGGACGGGCACGTTGCGGTGACCGGGACGCTCGCCAGCACGGAATGGCAACCTCGGCTAGCCTTCCGGACGATGACGTCCCAGCCGGCCTCGACGTCCCCCGAGATCCAGCTGCTCGACCTGCAGAAACACTTCCGCGACGTTCGGGCCGTCGACGGCGTGTCGCTCGAGGTCGCGGCTGGTGAATTCTTCTCGCTCCTGGGGCCGTCCGGCTGCGGCAAGACCACGACCCTGCGGATGATCGGCGGCTTCGAACTGCCGACCGGCGGGCAGGTCCTGCTCCGCGGACGGGACGTGACCAACGACCCGCCGGACAAGCGGCCGGTCAACATGGTCTTCCAGAACTACGCACTCTTCCCTCACCTCGACGTCGGCGCCAACGTGGGGTTCGGGTTGAAGCGGACGCACGTGGCCAAGCAGGAGATCGCCGTCCGGGTCGGCGAGGCGCTCGAGCTGGTGCACCTGACCGGCTACGAACGGCGAAAGCCCAACCAGCTGTCGGGCGGGCAGCAACAGCGGGTCGCCCTCGCTCGCGCCCTCGTCAATCGACCCCAGGTGCTGCTCCTCGACGAGCCGCTGGGCGCGCTCGACCTGAAGCTGCGTCGCCGGCTGCAGGTCGAGTTGAAGCGGATCCAGGCCGAGGTCGGGATCACCTTCGTGTACGTGACCCACGATCAGGAGGAGGCGCTCACGATGAGCGATCGGATCGCCGTCATGCACGCCGGCAAGGTCGAGCAGCTGGGGACGCCGGAGGAACTGTACGAGCGTCCGACCAGCCGGTTCGTCGCCGACTTCATCGGCTCGACCAATCTCCTGCACGGCCGGCTCGAGGCCGACGGCTGGGTCCGCCTGGATTCGGGAGACCTGGCGCCCGTCGCCCACGAGGGGCCTCGCCATCGGGCGCGACCGTGGAGCTGAGCGTGCGGCCCGAGTCGATCAGCGCTGGTGCCACCGAGCGCCGAGGGTGCCATCCGGGGCACCGTCGAGCAGGCCGCCTATCTCGGCACGACCATCTCGTACCAGGTCCGCACGCCAGGCGGACTGAGCGTGACCGTTCTGACCCCCAAGACCGGGATCCGCCTCCCGGTCGGCAGCGACGTGGCCGTCAGCTGGTCTCCGTCCGAGGCACTCGTCCTCGGCGGTGGCCCTGCCGGCGTCCCCGACGATCCAGAGGAGACCGCACCATGACCGACCGACCCGATTCGTTCCACGCCGAGGTGGAAGCCGGCACTCGAGCGCTATCTCGCCGAGCAACGGATCACCCGACGCGAGCTGCTGGTACGGATCAGTGCCGTGGGCGCCGTCGTCGCCCTCGCGCCGATCGTCGCGGCCTGCTCGATGTCGGGCGCCTCGGCGGCCCCATCGGTGGCTGCGTCCGGCGGCGCCGCCCCGGGTGCCCCGTCTGCCTCGGCCGCCGCATCGGTCGCGGCCGCGACACCGACGCCCGAGCCGACGCCGGTCCCGAGCCCGGAGTCCGAGCTCATCGTCTACAACTGGCTCGACTACATTGGCAAGGACGTCATCCCGACCTTCGAGAAGAAGTACCCGGTCAAGGTCAAGTACTCGACCTTCGACGACATCGAGGTCGCGTACACGAAGCTCGGTGACGACGGCAGCGGCTACGACATCTCGTTCCCGACCTCGGTCGACGTCCCGCGCTTCCGCGAGGCAGGCACCATCCGCAAGCTCGACCAGTCGCTCCTCCCGAACCTAGTCAACCTCGGCGCCGAATGGGCGAACCCGGGCTACGACCCGAGCAACGCGTACTCCATCCCGTACATGTGGTGGACGACCGGGATCGGCTACGACACGACCAAGGTCAAGGAGACGCCGACCAGCTCCAAGGCGTTCTGGGACCCGAAGTACAAGAACCACATCTCGGTCATGGACGACTACCAGGAAACGATGGGCATGGCCCTGAAGCAGCTCGGGTTCTCCGTCAACACCACCGACACGGCCCAGCTCGACGCGGCGACCGCCCTGCTCGAAACTGGGGAGGCCGCTGCGTCCGGACCCGAAGCAACGACACCATCGGGACGATGGCCGGCGGCGACGTCTGGATCGGGATGATCTGGGCGTGGCGATCTATGGCAGATCAACGATGCGGTCGGCAACGAGGACCACGTCTACTACATCCCGGAGGAAGGTAGCGTGCGAGGTTCCGACACCGCCGTCGATCTACTCCGGCGCGAAGCACCCGGTCGCGGCCCACCTGTTCCTCAACCACCTGCTCGACGCCAAGGTCAGCGCATCGAACACAAACACGATCGGCTACATGGGCCCGAACGAGGCGGCCAAGGAGTTCATCGACCCGGCGATCCTGGCCGATCCGAACGTCAACCCGACCAAGGCCATCCTCGACAAGCTCGAGGAGCTGCTCGACATGCCGAACGCGGTCGACAACGAGTACCTGACGCGCTGGCAGTCCTATACCGCGGGCGGCTGATCGACCGCCGCCGCGCCGGCACCGGACGCGCCGACTGACATGTTTACCCGGCGCGCGCGGGCACGATCGTCGTCGTCCCCGCCATCGTCTGGCTGGCGATCTTCTTCCTCGCTGCCGCTTGGGCTGATCCTCGTCGTCAGCCTCGGGACCCGCGACGAGTTGGGGCGGATCATCCTCGACCGCCCGTCGCTCGACAACTATCGCCGCGCGCTCGACCCAGACTACCTGCCGACGCTGGTCAACGGCCTGCGCTTCGCCGCCCTGACGACGATCGCCTCGCTTGCTCATCGGCTACCCGATCGCCTACTGGATCTCGCGCTACGGCGGGAAGCGCAAGGTCCTGCTCCTGCTCCTCGTGATGCTCCCGTTCTGGACGAGCTGGCTTATCCGGACCTACGCCTGGATGATCATCCTGCGCGACAACGGCATCGTGAACAGCTTCCTCCAGGCGATCGGGCTGACCAGCGAGCCGATCATCCTGCTCAATACCGACCTCGCGGTCGTGCTCGGGCATGACCTACGGCTTCCTGCCGTTCACCATCCTGCCGATCTTCGTGTCGATCGACCGGATCGACCAGAACCTGGTCGCGGCCGCCCGCGACCTGTACGCATCGGGGCGCGACGCCTTCCTGCACGTGACGCTGCCGCTGTCGATGCCGGGCGTCGTCGCCGCGATCGTTGCTGACCTTCATCCCGGCGATCGGCGACTTCGTGACGCCGGACCTGCTCGGCGGCGCCCAGCAGACGACCATCGCGAAGATCATCCAGGAGCGCTTCCTCGACGGACGCGACTGGCCGTTCGGGGCGGCCCTCGGGTTCATCCTGATCGCGGTGACGCTGATCGGGACCCTGGTCGCACTGCGCCAGGTCCGGCGCGAGATGGTCGGCGAATGAACCGCGAGCGGAACCCGCTGCTGATCGATCTTCGCCGTCCTGATCTACCTGTTCCTGTTCGCGCCGATCGTCGTCCTGATCGTCTTCTCGTTCAACGATTCGCGGCGGACCTTCGTCTGGAAGGGGTTCACCACCGAGTGGTACGCGCGCCTGCTGACCAACGACGACCTCCTCGCGGCCGGTCGGGGTGACCGCTCCAGGTCGGCCTCGTCGCGGTCCTCGTGTCGACCGTCCTGGGCATCGCTGCTCGGCCTGGGCCTGGCGCGGCTGAGGTTCCGTGGCCGGGGCGCGACGGAGACCCTGCTCCTCCTGCCGATGGTCACGCCCGAGATCGTGATGGGCCTGTCGCTGCTGCTGTTCTTCGTCGCGCTGTTCGACGTTCGCGGATCGTTCGCCCAGCTGAGCGTCGCCCACATCACGTTCTGCGTATCGTTCGTCGCGGTCACGGTCCGAAGCCGAGCCGTGGGGATGAACCCGCAGCTCGAGGAGGCTGCCCGGGACCTCGGCGCCTCGGCGTGGGGCGCGTTCCGACTCGTGACCCTGCCGCTGATCGCGCCGGGGATCGTCGCCGGGGGCCTGCTGGCCCTGTCGCTGAGCATCGACGACTACGTGGTCACCGCGTTCAACGCCGGGATCGACAGCACGACGTTGCCGCTGTACATCTACAGCGCGATCAAGTTCGGCGTCTCGCCGGAGATCAACGCCATCTCGACGATCGTCGTGGCGATCACGGCGATCGCGATCCTCATCGCCTGGCGGGTCGGTGCGTTCCGTGGCGATCCGCCGCCCGCTTCCGAGGACGCCGAGCCGACGCCGGTCTGAGCCACCCCGGCTGAGCCGGGTACCATCGCCAGGTGGACGCCCCGACGACGCCCATCCTCGAGATCGGCCTGATCCTGGTCGCTGCGGTCGCGGCCGGCTGGCTGGCTCGTCGGCTGCATCTCCCCGCCATCGTCGGCTACCTGGCCGTCGGCCTCGCCTTCTCGCCGTTCACGCCGGGCTATGTCGCCGATCATGAGCAGCTGGAGCTCCTCGCGGACGTCGGCGTCGTCCTGCTCCTGTTCGAGGTCGGCATCGAGGTCGACCTGACGCGGCTCAGGCGCGACCATGGACCCATCCTCTGGACGGCGCCGGCGCAGGCGATCCTGTCGACCGTCATCGCCGGCGTCGCGTTCTACCTCGGCGGGCTCGAACCGGTCCCGGCCGCCCTCGTCGGGCTGTGCGTCGCCCTCTCGTCGTCGGTCGTCATCGTCAACATCACCGTCAGCCGACGACGCACGACCGACAAGCCGACCGAGGTCGCCCTCCTCGGCTGGAGCGTCGTCCAGGACCTCGTGGGGGTCGCCATGGCCGCCATCCTCCTGTCGGCGATCGATCCGGGGCGCCGGTCGCCCGCTGAGGCCGCGCTGGGACTCGGGGCATTCGCGGTCGTCGCCCTGCTGGTGGCCCGCCTGCTGCCATGGGTCCTGCGTCGCCTGCGCGACGAGCACGATCTCGTTCCTCATCGCCTCGGTCGGGTCCGGGCTCCTGCTGGCCGGCCTCGGGCGCGGCCATCTTCGGTGTCCCGCTCGCGCTGGCGGCCTTCGTCGGCGGTCTGGCGGTGGCCGAGAGCCATGAGGCGGCCGAGGCGCGCCGGCGACTTCGGCCGTTCCGTGACGTGTTCGCGGTCCTCTTCTTCGTGGCCATCGGGACGCTGGTCGACCCGAGCCAGCTAGGCGCGGCGGCCCCATGGATCGCGCTGCTGCTTGGGCTGGTCGTCGTCGCGAAGGTCGGGGTGGCCTGGGTGCTCATCCGTGTGGCGCGGCTCGAGGTCCGGGCGCTCCAGCTCGCCGTCGGACTCGGTCAGATCGGGGAGTTCAGCTTCGTGCTGGCAGCCGCCGGGGCCGCCGCGGGCGCCATCGACGCGGTGATGTTCACCGCGATCATCGCAGCGGTCGCCGTGAGCATCGCCGCCAGTTCGATCGCCGTCCGGCTGGTGCCGGTCCCCGCCCCGGCAGCCCCGGCCGCGCCCGACCTGCCCGCCGCGACCTGACCGCCGGACCCTAGCGCTGCGCCTTGGCCCTCGCGCCCGTCCGCGCCGCCGAGCGAGGCAGCAGGATCGCCGGGACCTCGCCCTCGGCCAGCTCCTTGGGGGTCGGGATGTCGTAGCGCGAACGGACCGTCCGCTTCGTCCCGACCCCGTCCGCCGCGTACCGGTCGACGGCCATCAGGTCGAACGCGTGGACGCTCGGTTCCTGGTTGGAGTAGCGCCCGGCCACCCAGCTCCTGGACCGCGTGCCACGCTGCTGGAGCTCACAGACGTGCCAGTCCTGGCGATTGGTCAGGTCCCAGAACTCGACCGCATCGGATGGGTCGAAGCCGGGCATCGCGATCGTCGTCTCCTCGAACAGCCACTGGCAGACGATCCGGGTGTGCCCGGGCCCGGCCGGCTCGAGCCGGTGGACGAGCAGGTAGTCCGGGTGGATCGACAGGAAGGTCGTCGGCCACAGCAGGTAGTAGTAGATGCGGCGCTCATCGACCGCGGTCATCCCGTGCATCGCCGGCCGGTCCGAGCGGTGGCCGCCATCGACCGCCATCGTCTCGGCGTTCTCGACGAGTTCCATCCAGCCACCCTGCCACGGGCCGTCGGGCGAGAAGTCGCCACCCAGGTCGTACGGGGTCAACTTGTTGAGTTGCGGGTGGATCCCCGGACAGTGGTAGCACTCGCTGTAGTTCTCGGCGATGAACTTCCAGTTGGCGTCGACTTCGTACGTGACCGTGTGCGCGACGCGCAGGTCGCGGAAGTCGAAGCGGGCGAGGTGCGGTGCGAGGTCGCCCAGCCAATCGATGAGCGGGGTGGCCTCGGGGTCAAGGCTGAGGAACACGAACCCCTGCCACGTCTCGAGCCGGACCGGGGCCAGGCCGAAACCCTCGAAGCTGAA
The DNA here is from genome assembly GCA_963746865.1 of uncultured Chloroflexia bacterium. Taxonomy (GTDB): domain Bacteria; phylum Chloroflexota; class Limnocylindria; order Limnocylindrales; family CSP1-4; genus SPCO01. The sequence continues at coordinate 252,399 of CAVVDB010000001.1, read as the reverse complement.
GTCGTCGAGGTCGTCGGTGTGCTTGGCCCGGACCAGCTTGCCCTCGAGGTCGTAGATCCAGGCGTGGTACGGGCACTGGAAGCGGACGGCCTTGCCGCACGGCTCTTCCACGACGGCCGTGCCGCGATGGCGGCACACGTTGTAGAAGGCGCGCAGGACGCCGTCGCGGGCGCGAACGACGATCAGTGGCTCGTCGTCCACCTCGGCCAGGAAATAGGTCCCCGGCTCCCCCGCGTCCTCCTCCCGCCCGACCATCACCCAGTCGCGGCGGAACCATTCGGTCCGCTCGAAGTCGTGGATCGCCGCATCGTGGTAGGCCCGGCCGGGCAGCAGCGATGCAGCCCTGTACGGCTTGCGAACGGCAGCGATCTCGTCGGGCGTGAGTGGGAACGAGGCAGGCACGGGAGGACTCCTATCGCGATGGTCAGCCGAGCGGGATGGCCTTCTTGGGGTCGAGGAATGGGATCGCCGCGGTCCGGGCCGGCCAGATGCCGCCGTCGGGCGCCACGATCTCGAGCGCGTTGCCGGGTCCGGCCAGATCGATCGGGACCCACACGAAGCCGATGTTCTTCTCGAGCCGCGGCGACCAGATGAGGTCCGTCACGGTCCCGACCGGCTTGCCGTCCGACAGCGCATCGCACTTGCGCGACAGCTCGAACGGGAGCGCGTCGCCGGCGACCTCGATGCCGACCAGCTTGCGATCCACGCCCTTGACCCGGATCTCCTCGAGGGCCGCCTTGCCGATGTAGTCGGCGTCCTGCGGCTCGACGAGGCGTTCCAGCCCCATGACGTGGAACGGCGTGTCGTTGATGGTCATGTCCGAGCCGTAGTTGAAGATGCCGGCCTCGATCCGCCGCGCCTCGCACGGCGCGATCGGTCGGATGTCGTGCGGCCGCCCGGCCTCCATGATCCGGTCCCACAGGTCGCCGCCGCGCGACGGGTCGCGCAGGTAGATCTCGTAGCCGACCTCGCCCGTCCAGCCGGTCCGGCTGATGACGACGGGGATGCCGTCGACCTCGGTGGTCAGCGTCCAGTAGTACTTGATGTCGTCGATGGCGGGGCCGAACATCGTCCGCAGGACGTCCTTCGACTTCGGTCCCTGGACCTGGACCGGGTAGACCTCCGGCTCGCGGACCTTGACGTCGAGCCCGGAATGGATCGCCACGCCGCGCGCCCACAGCCCGGCGTCCGAGTCCGCGAGGGCCATCCACCAGCGGTTCTCCTCGATCCGCAGGAGGACCGGGTCGTTGACGATGCCGCCGTCCTCGGCGGTCACGAGCATGTACTTGCCCTGCCCGACGCCGCACTTGGTGAGGTCGCGGCAGGTCAGCGAGTTCGTGAACGCCGACGCGTCCGGTCCGCTGATCTCGACGATCCGCTCGACCGACACGTCCCACACCGTCACGCCGTTGAGCAGCGCCCAGTACTCCTCGATCGGGTCCGCGTAGTAGCCCGGCAGGTACATGTGGTTGTAGATGTCGTACGCGCTGCAGCCGGCAGCCAGGGTCTTCTCGAAGAAGGGGGAGCGTCGGTACCACGGCCCGAAGTAGAGGGTCGAGGAATCGGTCGTGGCGGGGACGGTCGTCGGGCTGGTCACGTGATCGGATCCTCCTGGTTGGCTGGCGACTGGGCGCGTTCGCGTCGTCGGTTGTGGCGGCGCTCGCCGGTCCCTGGACCGGTGGCGAAGACGGGCTCCGGGGCCACGGGGATGACCGGCAACTCCTCCTGGGAGACGAGCCCGGATCGGATGATCGAGCGCAATTCCGCATCGACGGCCGGGTCGGTCTCGAGCTGGCCGTACGCCGCCAGGCGTCGATCGACCTCCTCGCATGCCCGCTGGTAGGTGTCCTTCGAACCGGCCCGCATCCATGCCTCGCGGTTGTCGCGGTCGACGATCGCGCTCGGGAGGTAGAGCTCGTCCGGCCAGTGGGCCATCGTGTGCGGCGCCATGATCAGGTGCTGGTCGGCCATCAGCTGGTCGATCAGCTCACCGACCGGCAGGTCGTCGAGCGGCTTCACCTCGCGCACGAAGCGGAGCGCCTGGCCGCACATCTCGTCGTCGAAGACGAGCTTCGGCAGGCTGAACACGAGCAGGAAGTCGAGCATCCCGGGGCCTGACACCGAGTTGACCCCCGCGAGCGCCGCGATGAGCGCACTCCCGAACGTCTCGGCGCCGGCCTGGGCGTCGAGGATCGGGCCATCCGACAGGGCCATGTACGACTGGCATGGCAGCCCGAGCCACTTGGCGACGGCCACGTAGGCGGCATCGAGCTGGAGCGCCTCGATGGCCGACATCGGCGAGCTCGCGATCTTCATGTGGAAGGTGGCCGGCGCCCCGCCGAACAGGACCGGCGTCCCCGGCCGGATGATCTGGGCCATGGTGATCCCGGCCAGGACGTCGACCGTGTGGAAGACCGTCGCCCCGACCACCGTGACCGGGGCGATCAGGCCCATCAGGGTGACCGGCACGATCTCGACCGCGATCCCCGCCTCGACGCAGTCGATCATGTTCTGGCAGGAGTCCTCGCTGTACCGGAAGTTGCCGGTCGCGGTGATCGTGAAGATCGACATCGGACGGGCGATGAGGTCGGCCCGGTCACGGCGGAAGAGCTGCATCATCTCGACCATCCGCGGCACGCCGTGCTCGGTGAAGGCGCCCGACACGACCGGCTTGTTCGAATTGGTCAAGGTCATGTACAGGCGCCAGGCGTCCGAGACCTGCGGCTCGATGTCGTTGTTGGTCGAGAAGGCCGTCGCCAGATACGGGATGTTGGGGAGCCCATCGGCGAGCCGGACGTACTCGACGAAGTCGGTCGAATCGGCGAGCCGGGTCTCGCCGGTCCGGTGGTCGAGCACCTTGAGACCGGACGACCCGGGCACGAAATGGACCCGGTCGCCACCGAGATCGGCGTGCGGCTCGCCGGCGCGGTCGTACAGCCAGAACGACGACGGCGCCGAGGCGATGGCGGCCTCCACGACGTCCCGCGGGAAGAGCACCCGCTCGCCTGAGTGATCGAGCGGCAACCCGTGCTCGACGCAGGCGGCGGCGCATCTCCGGGCCGCGGATCTCCATCCCGACCTCGGCCAGGACCCGCTTCGCCTCGTCGACGATCCGGGCGGTGAGCTCGTCCTCCAGGATGTTCAGGGACGGCCGCATGAGCGCTCCTCGGGTCCGTGCCGGGATGGTGCCCGTCAGCGTACCCTCCGGCGGCATCGGCGGGCGAGGGCCGTGCGGCGGCGTCGTTCCATGCCCGGGATGGTCCGGCATGGGATTCCTATTGCCTCTCACGTCTCGCCTGATGCACCCCCGGGTTCCATCAGGCGCGACCGCGCAAGCGTGGCGGGCCGGTCAGTCCAGCGTGACGTGCTCGTGCCAGTGGGGGACGTGCGTCGCGAAGCCCGAGGTCGCGCACCTTCGGCTCGATGGCGAGCTGGGCATCCGGGTCGCCGTGGACGAGGAAGACCCGACGCGGGTAGCCGGGCTCGCCGGGCCGCTTGCCGGTGGCGAAACGGGCCAGCCATTCGAGCAGTTCGCTCTCGTCGGCGTGGGCCGAGAAGCCGCTGATCGAGCGGGTCTTGCAGCGCACCCGCCGGACCTGGCCGTCGAGTCTGACCTCGGTCGCGCCGGCCTGCAGGTGCGACCCGAGCGTCCCCTCCCCCTGGTAGCCGACGAACAGGATGGTGGCCGTCGGGTCGTCGATGAGGTTGCGCAGGTGGCCCACCACGCGACCGCCGGTGAGCATCCCGTTGGACGCCACGATCATGTACGGCCGCGGGGCGCGGGCGATCGCCTGCGATGCCTTCACGTCGTTGGTGACGATCTGGTTCGGGTAGTCGAGCGGCGTGTCCCCGTCGCGCAGGAGTCGCGCCGTCTCCTCGTCGTAGTCATCGGGGTGGCGGCGGTAGATGTCCGACGCCTTCGAGGCCATCGGCGAATCGAGATAGAGCGGCAGGAGCGGGATCTCGCCGCGTTCGATGAGGCGATCAAGCTCCCAGACGACCTCCTGGGTCCGCCCGATCGCGAACGACGGAACGAGCAGGACCCCGTTCGCCTCGGCGACCATCCGGACCGTCTCGGCCAGGATCCGGATCGCCTCGCCTTCGGGTTCGTGCTCGCGGCCACCGTAGGTCGATTCGACCAGGACATAGTCGGCGTCGGTCATGGCGGTCGGATCGCGCAGGATCGGCGTGCCCGGGCGGCCCAGGTCGCCCGAGCAGACGATGAGCCGCTCCTCATCGCCGTCCGCGTCCTGGACGCGCAGCCGGATGATCGCCGAGCCGAGGATGTGCCCGGCATCGAAGAAGGTCGCATGGACGCCGGGGGCCACCTCGACCTCGTCGCCGTATCGGACCGCGCTGAAGTACTCGAGTGTCCGCTCCGCGTCCTTGCCGGTGTACAGCGGGGCGTCGAGGTCGATGTCGAGCTTCGCAGGCTGGGCGCGCAGGTCGGCCTCCGGATCGCGCGGCCAGGCGGCCGGCGTGGCGTCGGGCTCGATGGTCGTCGGGACGTGCTCGCCGTCGATTTCTCCGGCGGCGGCCAGCTCGACCGCCGCCTCGTACTGGTCGGCTTCGCGTCGGTCGTCGGCCGCGACCTTGTCCGGGTTGCGCTTCTCCCAGCGCGCCTCGCGCTTGGCGAACTCCTCGTGCAGTTTCCCCGAGTCGAGCAGGACCAGGGTCGCCAGTTCGATCGTGCCGGGCGTGGCGTGGATCGCGCCGCGATAGCCGCCCTTGACCAGCAGCGGGAGCAGACCGCAATGGTCGAGGTGGGCGTGGGTCAGCAACACGGCATCGAGCGCGTCCGGCTCGAACGCGAACGGGATCCGGTTGCGGATCGATTCGTTCGGGCTGCCCTGGAACATCCCGCAGTCGATGAGGACGCGCGCTCGGGCGGTCTCGAGGAGGTACTGGGAGCCGGTGACGGTCGTCGCGCCACCCAGGAAGCGAATCTGCATGGCGGCCATGGTGACAGCGCGACGCCATGGCCGTGGCTGCGCGCCGCGTATCCTCCGGCGCATGGATGTCGAGTCGCTGGAGCGGTCGTTCGGCGAATTGCTGGCGGCGCTCGGCGACCTCGTCGTCGCCCGCAGCCGCGGCGAGCCCGTCGACCCCGCCTCGGGATCCACCCGGGCGCTCGCCCGCCGCTACCGTGCCCGGCGCCGCGCCTTCGACGGCGAGCTGGCCGCCGTGGACCGCGGTCCCGTGGCCGCAGGCGACGACCGGGCGCTCGCCAACATGCGCGGGGCGCTCGAGTGGCTGGACGAGTTCGAACCGACGCCGGGCGCCCGTCCGTTCGAGGGTGGGATCGCCAGCGAGGACCCACGGATCGCCCGGGCGCGCGCGGCGCTCTACCGGAGGCTATGGCGAGGCGGCCGCCACGGCCCACGTGGGCGGCGAGCGCCTGGATCGCCTGACGATCATGGCGCGCCTCTCGACCGAACCGGATCCAGCCGCCCGCCGGACCCTGTTCGAGGCGCTGGCACCCATCTGGCAAGTGGTCGATGGCGACGGCGACGACGCCAGCCCGTACCGGAAGCTGCTTCGATCGAGCGCCAAGCGATGGGACCGCCACGGCTCACCTGTCGAGGCGGCCGCCGACGCCATCGGGCTGCCGAGCGGCTCGCTCGAGGAGACGCTGCGATCGATCCTGGTCGCCTGGAGGACCGTCCTCGGTCCCGGTCGGTTGGAGCCGTGGGACTACTGGTTCGCCGTCGGGGCCGCTGCCCGTCGGCTCGATCGCCTCGTCACCCAGGACGGGTTGCTCGACCTCAACCATCGCTATCTCGCGGCCCTCGGAGCCGACCCGACGAGGCTCGGCATCCGGTACGACGTGATGCCCCGACCGGGGCGACCGGCCATCCCGGTCGCGTTCACGATCGGCATGGGGATCACGGCGAGCCAACGAGCAGACGGTCGGGCCGTCGATCCCGCGTCCGCCTTGGGTCTTCGCCACGTACGAGGAGGGCGGGATCGGAAACCTCCTCGAGCTGCTCCACGAGAGCGGGCATGCGCTTCACAACGCGGCCGATCCGGACGCGACCGGCATTCCTCGACTGGACCCTTGCCGACACCGGGTTCCTCGAGGGGACGGCGGACGTGCTGGGTTGGGACGCCTCGGAGCCGGCGTGGCAACGGGCGTGGCTGGGCGACGCCGCTGCGCCGCGGGAGGCGCTGCTCGATCGATACGGCGCCGTCGTGCTCGACATCTGCTGGGCGCTGTTCGAGATCGAACTCCACCGGAACCCCGGCCGGCGCCCGAATGACGTCTGGGCGGAGATCACGGCCGACGGTCTCGGGGTCGAGCCGCACCCCGAGTGGTCGTGGTGGGCGATCCGTGGCCAGCTCATCGACCTGCCCGGCTACATGGCGAACTACGCCCTGTCGGCGATCATGGCCGCCGCCGTCCGGGAGCGGATCCTCGACGCTGCGTGGGCCGTGGTTCGACGGCGATCCGGGCTGGTACGCGTTCATGTCGGACGCGCTGTTCGAGGCCGGCGCGTCGCGCCCGCCGGCGGACCTGCTCGAGTCCCTCCTGGGCGGGCCGCTCACCGCCGAGCCGCTTCTCGCCGACCTCCGCGGCGTCAGACCGGGATCAGCACCAGTGCGTCGACCGCGACCGCCAGGAACAGCAGGCTGAGGTAGCTGATCGAGTACTTGTAGAGGCGGATCGCGCCGGCGGTCGAGGCTTCCTCGGATGCGCCACGTCGCCACAGTCCGTAGGCCTGCCAAAGGAAGATCGCGCCGAGCACGACCGCGGCCACCAGGTAGATCAGCCCCATCCGCGCGACGGCGAACAGGACGAGCGAGATCGCGACCATCAGGATCGTGTACAGCCCGATCTGGCGAGTCGTCTCCGGGATCCCCTTCACGACGGGGAGCATCGGCACCCCGGCCGCGGCGTAGTCCTTGCGGATCCGCAGCGACAGCGCCCAGAAGTGGGGCGGCGTCCAGTAGAAGACCAGCGCGAAGAGGAGCACCGCCGGCAGCCCGACGTTCCCGGTCACGGCGGCCCAACCGATGACCGGCGGCAGCGCTCCGGCGGCCCCGCCGATGACGATGTTCTGCGGGGTCGATCGCTTGAGCAGGATCGTGTAGACGACGACGTAGAAGCCGATCGCGAGCAACGTCAGGAAGGCGGCGGTCAGGTTCACGAAGTAGGCCATGACCGCGAAGGAGATGACCCCGAGGGCGATCCCGAAGACGACCGCGCGCTCGGGCTCGACCTGGTGCGCCGGCAGCGGTCGCCGGCGGGTCCGGGTCATCAGCAGGTCGATATCGCGGTCGAGATAGCAGTTGATCGCGTTGGCGCTGCCGGCGGCCAGGGTCCCTGCGAGCATCGTCCAGAAGACCAGGGCTCCCCACTCGGCCCAGTCGACGCCGCTGCTCGCGCCCGGCAGGTCGCGCGTGGCGAGGACCATGGCCGGCACCGTGGTCACCAGCAGCAGTTCGATGATCCGCGGCTTGGTCAGCGCGATGTAGGCGCGGATGGTGTCGCCGGTCGTGCGCGCCCCGGGTGCCGCCTCCTGATCGGTCCCGGCGACCTGGCCCGTGCCGGATCGGACGTCGACCCGGGCCGTGTAATAGCTCGTGACGGTCAGCCCGGTCAGCATCGCCCAGATCACGGCGCCGAGGGCCAGGTGCAGCGTCTGGGTCCACTCGGACAACTGGGTCAGCACCTGGAGCCCGCCGATCACGACCTGGATCCCGAACAGGATGGCGGCACCCACCGACAGGCGGACGAGCGTCGGATGGTCGCGCTGGGTCCGCCACGCGACGATCGCGAGCGCGGCGACGACGAGTGCCACGAACGCGGCGACCCAGCGGTGCAGGACGTGCGCGGCTGTGACGTCGGACAGGGCGGGAAGGAGCGACCCGTTCATCAGCGGCCAGTCGGGGAAGACCAGCGCGGATGCGGTCGCGGTCACCTGTGAACCGAACAGCAGGAGAGCGAACGTGATGGCGGTCGTGAACGCGGCCAGGAGGGTGAACCGCTGGCTGGCCCCGCGCCCGCCGATCCTTGCCGGGTAGCCGGCCCGGACGGTCAGGTACACCAGCAGCGCGACCAGGGCGAGCGCCGCGGCGAGATGCGCCGTGACCGACTCCCCGCTGTTGCCGAGGCGGACCGTCTCACGCCCGAGCCACGCCTGGAAGCCGACCAGCCCGACCGCGCCGAGCGAAGGCCACAGGATCGACCGGCGGTCGCGATAGTCGAGCAGGGCCAGGATGGCCAGGCCGAGGATCTCGAACCCGATGATCACCGCCACCGTGCGGTGGATCCACTCGATCCATGCCTTCGAGTCGTCCAGCGGTGGGATCAGCTGACCGTGGCACAGTGGCCAGTCCGGACAGCCCAGCCCCGAGTCCGTGGCGCGCACGATGACCCCGATGGTGACCAGCCCGAGAGCGGTCGCGAGGGTCAGCGCGGCGAGCTTCTGGAAGCGGTTCACGAGGCGGCCATTCTACCGCGGCGGCGCGTTCCGACCGACTTCGATACCCTTGCGCTGATGCTCCCCCGACGCCTGTCGCTGACCCTCGTCGCGCTCGCCTTTCTCGCGCTCGCCTGCAGTGGATCGGGGAATGCGACGCCGACCACAAGGCCCCCTGCGACGCCGGACCTCAGTGCCTGGGGACCACCGAAGACGCCCCCCAACCTGGTGCCGGTCCTCGTCACGAATGCGATCGCAGCCGGGAAGAACCGGATCCTGATGCTCTACCTGGACGCCGCGAACCGCGTCAAGAGCGCGCCGGACCGGACCGTCAAGGCCGCCTTCTACGACCTCGAGCGCGACCCGGCCAAGGTCGCCACGACCGCCGAAGGCGACTTCGTGTGGACCATCGAACCCGAGCGCGGGATGTACGTCCTCGACGCCGACCTGCCCGCGGCCGGCACCTGGGGTGCCGAACTCACGACCGAGGCTCCCGGTTCGCCGGCGGAGACGGTCCGGATGACCTTCACCGTGCGAAGCGACGTCCCGACCGTCCGGGTCGGCCAGCCCGCCCCCGCCTCGAAGACGCCGACCGCGGCGGATGTCGGCGGCGATCTCACGAAGATCTCGACCGACAACGTCCCCGATCCTGCCTTCTACCAGACCTCGGTCGCCGACGCGCTTGCCGCGCACAAGCCGTTCATCCTCGTCTTCGCGACGCCGAAGTTCTGTACCAGCGCGCAGTGCGGCCCGACCCTCGACCAGTTCAAGCCGATCGCGGCCGCCAATCCGAGCGTCACGTTCATCAACGTCGAGCCGTACCAGCTCAGTGATGCCAGCGGCTCGCTCCAGCCGGTCCTCAGCGCGAGCGGCCAACTGCAGGCCACCGCGGTCACCGACGAATGGGGGCTCCTGTCCGAGCCGTGGATCTTCGCGGTCGACCGGACCGGGATCGTGCGGGGGTCCTACGAGGTCACGATCACGCCGGCCGAGCTCGTTGCGATCCTGCCGGTCATCACCGCCGGCGGCTGACGGCCTGACCGTCTGTAACGCGGGTGGGTCGCGGCGGCATCTGTAGGGCATGATCGTGGACGGCGCAGTGATCGACGGCGAGATCGCGGGGACGGACATCGAGCGAGCCATCGGGGGCGACGAGATGGCCTTCGCCCGGATCGTCGCGGTCCACCACGCGGACATGGCGCGCATCGCCTTCTTCGTCTGCGGCGACCTCGACGTGGCGGCCGATGCCGAGCAGGCCGCCTGGGCGATCGCCTGGCGCCGGCTCGGCACCCTTCGCGAGCCGGCACGGCTCAAGCCCTGGCTCATGACCGTCGCTGCCAACGAGGCCCGCCAGATCATGCGCAGTCAGCGACGTCGGACGGTCCGCGAGCTTGCCGTCGATGGACCGGCGAGCTCGCCCGATCCCGAACGGGCTGGTCTCATCGATCTCGCCAACGCCGTGGCCCACCTCGACCACCGGGATCGGACCCTGATCGGCCTGCGCTACATCGCCGACCTCGACTCGGACGCGATCGGCCGCGAGCTCGGCTTGAGCGCGTCCGGTGTCCGCGTCCGCCTCCACCGCCTCCTGGAGCGCCTCCGGAAGGAGCTCGACCGATGACTGAGCAGACCCCGATGGATGACTTCGAGACGCGACTGACGACGTTGGTCCGCTCCTACACGGAGCCGGCCGCCAAGCCGAGCGACCCGCGTCGTGACGGCCAGGACGGCCATGGCCTCGACCTCCCGGAGCGGCGTCCTCGGGCGTCGGTGGTTCGTCGGTCTCGATCGGCGCGTGGCCTGGCTGCCGGTGACCGCCGCCTTGCTCGTCGCCCTGATCGCCGTCGCCGTGGCCGTCGGGACCAACCAGCCACGCGCCGGCCTCGGTCGCCTCGTCTTCGTTCGCGACGGCGACATCTACACCGCCGCGCTTGATGGATCGGGCCAGACCCGCATCGCCACGGGCGGCGCCACCGACGCGAGACTGGGCTACCTCAACGCACTGTGGGCGCCCCACGGGCGCCACATCGCCGCGGTTCGCGACATCGGCGGCGAGTTCCTGACGCCCGTTGTCGACCTCTTGACGACGGACGGTGCCGTGGTTCGGACGGTCGACCTGGGTCCCGGCGGGACCCCATCCATCACCTGGTCGCCCGACGGCTCCGAGCTCGCCATCGCGGCATACGCGGGCGAGGTGGCCAGGGACCAGGTCGAGCCGATGATCGGCGGCGCCATTCGGCTGGTCGTCATCGGGCTCGACGCCTCCGCCGACCGCGAGATCGAGCCTACCGCCCGACTGGAAGGGCGTCGCCGCCTCGGAACCGATCCTGTGGACCAGCCCGGATTTCAGCGCCAAATGGTCTCCAGAAGGTGGCACGCTCGCCGTTCGCGCCTTCACAGCTCGTAACCTGACTTGGCAGCTGGTCGCCCTCGACGGATCGGGGACTCGCCACGTCGATGACCTCATCCACCGCCGCGGTAGCTGGGTCGATGCCCTGGACTGGTCGCCGGACGGACGGCGACTCGTGGTGTCCGGCACGTGGGACGGCTGCGAGACGCCGTGCATCGGGGTCGTCGATCCCGAAGGTCGGGCCGCAACCGTCACGGTCGCGCACCCCGCCGCTGGCGATCCCGATCAGCAGGCCAAGCTCTTCTACCCGAAATTCTCACCCGACGGCGACAGCGTGGCGGTCCTCGGACTCTTGATCGACTTCACGTCGGACCCGATAGCCACCGAAACGTACACGTTGTATGACTACGACGTGGCGACCGGTCGCTTCACCGATGTGATTTCCGAGACTCGCTCGATGCTCCTTGACTCCAGCGGCGCGGCTCACCCCACGGGCACGGGGACCCTCGAGCTGTCGTTCGGGACCACGGTCGTCTGGGCGCCCGACGGTCGATCGCTGTTGTATATCGCTCCTGAGGGCAGCGACGCAGACGCGATCGGGACGATCCGTTCCATCCCAGGGGCCGGCGGCACCCGATCGTCGGTTCTCGTTCGAGATGTCCGGTCGTTCGATGTCGGGGTCATCGACTAGGTCGCGTCCTCGATGCGGTAGGCGACCTTGATGTCGCCGTCCGTTCGGTACCAGACGCGGATCGGCTGACCGGTCGCCTGGTGCTCGACCAGGTGGCCGGGCGGGAACGACGCCCCGTTCTCCAGGTCGCCGACCACGAGCAGTGCGATCGTGCCGTCGGCCTGGCGGAGCGTGAACGCCCGGACGGCATCGAGACCCTGGGCGTCGACCCCGACGACCACGCCGTCCACGGTCTGGGCGTTCGGCGACGCGCCGGGACGTCCGCCGCCACTCGCGAACAGGGCCATGGCGCCGGACGCGACGACCACGACGATCAGCCCGATCGCGAAGAGGTTCCGGGTCCGCCTGTCCACGTGGTCGGGACTCTGGTTCAGCCGGCGGCCGTACCGGCTCCGACGGCACCGGTCCCGGTGCTGCCCGGCGCGTAGAGCGGCGACCCGTCGGCGCAGCGCGGGCAGGTGGCCTCGCCCGGTTCGTAGGTCGGCAGGTCGAGCTGCCACAGCGAGCGCAGCGGGTACGACCGTCGGTCGTCGGCGAGGTCAGCGTCGCGCGTCCGCCGCTCCGGTCGACCAGCACGACGCATTCGACGATCTCGCCACCCATCGCCTCCACGGCCGGGAGCATCGCGAGCAGTGAGCCGCCGGTCGTCAGGATGTCGTCGACCAGGAGGACCGGCTCGCCGGGTTCGATCCGGAACCCTCGCCGGAACTCGCGCCGGAGCTCCCCGTCATCGCCGCGGACCTCCTCGGCGAAGATGCTCCGCACGCCGAGTTGCCGGGCGGTCTCGAAGGCGAGGATGACGCCGCCGGTGGTCGGTCCGGCGACGACATCGACAAGCGAGGCGCCGCCCGGGTCACGGCCGTGCGCAGCAAGGAGCCCGCACAGCTCGCTCGTCGCGGCCGGATCCTGGAGGACCTGGAACTTCTCGACGTAGGCGTCGCCGTGGCGTCCGCTCTTGAGCAGGAAATGCCCGTCGCGGAACGCCCCGGAGCTCCGGAAGATCGCCTCGGTCCGCTGCGCGACGACCTGCCGGAGCGCGGCGTCAGCGCCGGGTCGAAGGGTAGTCACTCCCGGAGTCTACGCGTGCTCGGTGACGAAGGTTGCCGGGTCGATCCGTCGGACCTCGGCAACCTGATCGAAGCCGCGATCCGGGCTGATCAGGTCGGTGATGCCCTCGTGGATGCAGGTGGCGACGTGCACGAGATCTCTCGCCGCCAGCGCCGGGTACTTGAGCGCCAGATCGGGGACGCGACGCATCAGGGCATGCGTGACCGGGAGGACGGGTGCGAATGCATCCATCGTCAGGGTGGCGATCTGCGCACCGACCTCGGGCCGTCGGATGCTGATGAATCGATGGAGGATCTCCTGGACGACCTCGGTCGATGTCACTGCGTCGATCTCCCCTTCGGCGATACCGCGCATGATCCGGCGGCATGGCTGTTCGGAGCGGATGCGACCCTCCATTCGCATACATGACGATCGCGGTATCGACGAAGGACGTCACCAGTCGCCGAGCTGGCTCTGAAGGATCTGAGCCTTCATGACCTCCCAGTCGTCGACGGGAGCTTCCATGGCGAACATCGCGGCGATCGCGCGCGCCGCCGGTCAGGTTCCGCCTCGACGAACGAATCGACCGCCTCCCGGATGACGGCACCGACCGACTTTCCATCGCGCGCGGCGATCCGCTTTAGTCGTGCGAGCTGCTCCGGAGAAAGAAGGACCTGGGTTCGCTCGCTGAACATGTGCATACCATACCATGTACCGGTTTCACGGCCGGTACTCGACGCCCTTGGCCGACGGCCGCTCCGCCTTCTTCGGAAGCGCCGTGCCGATGAGCGTGCGATACGACGTCATCCCGAGGCGACCGCACTCCCCGGCCAGCTCGTCCACCAGGCGGACGGGCAGGGTCGGGTCGGCGAAGATCGCGGTACCGACCTGGACCGCGACCGCGCCGACGGCGAGGAAGTCGAGGACGTCCGCGAGATCGGTCACGCCACCGATGGCAACGACCGGGATCTTCACGACCTGGGCCGCCTCGTAGACGATCCGCAGCGCGACCGGCTTGACCGCAGGCCCGCTCAGCCCGCCGTAGATGTTGCCGAGCAGCGGCCGCCCGCGACCTGGCGCCACCGCGATCCCCGACAGGGTGTTGATGGCGGTCAGCGCATCGGCGCCGGCGTCGGCGATGGCCCGCGCGATCGGCCGGATGTCGGCGACGTTCGGCGACAGCTTGACCAGCAGCGGGAGATCGGTGGCGCGCCGGACGGCGGCGGTCACCTCGGCCGCAGCACCCGCATCGATGGCGAACTGGAGTCCGCCCGCGCCGACGTTCGGGCACGAGATGTTGAGCTCGATGCCGGCCACGCCGGGGACGCCGTCGAGTCGCCGCGCGACCTCCACGTAGTCGCGAACCGACTCCCCGGCGACATTGACGAGGACCTTGGTCGTCCAGGTCGTCCACGTCTCGGCGTACTTCTCGATGACCGCGTCCACCCCGGGGTTCTGGAGGCCGATGGAGTTGAGCATCCCGGCCGGGGTCTCGGTCACGCGCGGGGTCGGATTGCCGATCCGCGGCTTGAGCGTCGTCCCCTTGCAGCAGATCGCACCGAGTCGATCGACGTCGACGACGTCGCCGTATTCGACGCCGTAACCGAAGGTCCCCGACGCGACGAGGATCGGGTTCCGAAGGATCAGGCCGCGCCCCAGGTCGACCGACAGGTCGACGTCGTTCCCGGCGATCGGTGCCGCGACCGGTGGGGGCCCGCTCGACGCCGCCACCCGGGCGACCGATGCCGACCGCCTCGGAGGTCCCTTGGGGGCGGACGGATACTTCTGCTCCGCGACCCTCGGCGAGGCCGTCACCGCCCGGCGCTTGGCTTTCATCGCCCGTTCACCAGGCGTTCTCCCAGGCAAGTTCCTCGGCGGCGAAGACCGGGCCCTCGCGGCAGACCCGCTGCGGGACGCCCGACGTGCTCATCACCACGCACCCCAGGCACGCCCCCACGGCGCAGCCCATGTTCTGCTCCATCGAGACCTGGAGGAACGCCTTGCGACGGGCGGCCGGCGACCCGACCGGATCGGTCTTGCCGGCGCCCCGCTTCCGTCCGAGCTTGGCCACCCCGAGCCGCTCGCGGCGACCCGCGACGACACGGGCGAGCGCGGCCAGCATGGGCGCGGGGCCGCACGCAAACGCCTGGTCGGCCCACGCCTCGTACTCGGGCACGAGGTCCGTGACGTACCCGTGGTGGCCGAGGCTCCCGTCGTCGGTGGCGACGATGTACTCCACCTCGTCCGGGAGCAGGGTCGAGGGATAGACCTCACGCGCCGAGGACGCCCCGAAGAGCAGGGTCACCTGGCGACCGTCGCGGATCGCCTCGTCGGCGAGCATCCGGACGCCGGCCATCCCGAGCCCGCCCGCGACGAGCAGGACGTGCCGGCTGCGCGGATCCACCTCGAACGGTCGCCCAAGCGGTCCCAGGAGGTCGATGGCGTCGCCAGGGCGAAGGCGCGTGAACCAGTCCGTCCCGCGGCCGATGACCCGGAAGTGGATCGTCACGATCCCGGTCGCCGGATCGGCCGTGTTGAGCGAGAACGGCCGCCGCAGGATCATCCCGGAGAAGTCCCCGGGCCTGACATGGATGAACTGGCCGGCACGGGAGCCGCTGGCGAGCCCCGGGGCGTGGAACGCCTGCAGCCACTGGCCCGGCAGGATCTCTCGACTGTCGACCAGCTCCGCATCAGCGAGCCGCATCGTCACGCCGTGGGCTCGTCCTCGTCGGCGTCCTCGTCATCCACGACCGCGGTGTCTTCGGACGCGTCGGCGGGCTCGGCTCCGGCGTCCTCGGTGCCGTCGGTCGACTCACCCGCCATCTCGGGCGCGACCGCCGGGAACGCCTCGGCCAGGGCGTCCGCCAGGTCACCGAAGACATCGGTCGGGTCGTAGAACTCGACAAGTTCGTCGGGTCCGCTGAGCGTCCGCCATTCGTCCTCGGCGTCCTCGGGGATGACTTCGGCCCGGAAGCCGGAGGTCGTCAGCGACAGCCGCTCGTCGTCGTCGTCGACGATGATCATGTCGCCGATGACGGCGACCAGGCCGCCGGAGGCCCCTTCGAACTCGTCGAGCAGGCGGGCCTCGCTGCGCTGGCTGCGTTCCTGGAACTCGAGGGCGAGGTCGTACAGTCGGCGCGCGGCGGATTCGTCGTCATCCTCGGTCAGCGAGACCGGCTGGCCGGCCGCCCACGAGTCGGCAGCCGCGGCATACGGATCCTCGCCGAGCGTGATGGTCTCCTCAGGGGAGATGCCGGAGACCTCGAGCAGGTCGCCCTCGGCGGTCGGTTCGGCCGGCATCCCGGCGGCCTCGCGGGCGGACTCGGCGAAGGCGGCGTAGATATCGGCCGGGTTGTAGAGCTCGATCAGTTCGGAGGCTGACTCGATGACTTCGGTCTCGCTGACCCATTCGCCCGTCAGGTCGTCGATATACCGGCTTCGACTCCGGAACGTCAGGTCGGCCGCGATGGCGAGGTAGTCCGGTTCGTCGTCGATGAGCGTCAGGCCACCGAGCACGGCGATCCGCTCCTTGTGATGGTCGAGGAAGCGGCGGAGCTGCTCGGTCGATTGGACGATGAAGTCCGAGCGTTCGAGGGCGGCATCCGCCGCCAGCTCCCCGAGCAGATCGTTGTGGCTATCCATGAGGTCGCCTCCGTGCTGTCGGGGAAGTCTACGGGTGATACTCGAGGTCCGGGCCCATCCGTTCGCGAAGGAACATGGAATGGTGACGCTCGAAGATCCACTCGCCGGCACGGTGGCCGAGGGCGCGGGTGGCCTCGTCCTTCTCGAGCTTGTCGATCGTGGCGTAATCGGGCAGGTCCATCAGGATCACGTTGTCGAAGTCCCAGCCGTAGGCCACGTTGAACCAGCCGATGAAGCGGATCCCGAACTTCTCCTCGTACTCTCTGACCTGCCGAGGGAAGATCGTGCGCATGAAGAACTTGAAGAACGGGTCTCGGCCGCGGCGGACGGAGAAGTAGGTCGCGAGCACGGGCACCGGTGCGGTCCTCCCTGGGCGATCGTGTCGGGCACAACGGGGTCGCCCGGCGGCTATTGTCGCACGGGGCCCTCGCACGGGGCGGCCACCCCGCTCCCGCTGCGCGACATGCGGCTCAGGAATGAAATCCTGTGTCCGCGAGCGTGACCAGCGGCGACTTCTGTCCGATTCCGACGACGGCCACGCGTCGACACGGCGCGTTTCATTACTCAGCGGAATACCGCCGTCAAACGTGCGTGGACCGACCTGACGGCGACGGCTCGGCCGGGGACTACGGCTCGGACGGGCCAGTGCCGCGCGTCCGCCTCGTCGTCGAGATGTGGTCGGGGTACAGTCGGGCGTGACGTGGGGGCGCGATGCGCGTCTTCAACGGCGAAAGAGGTGGCAGATGAGCGAACCGCGCGACGGGTCCGCGCCCGGATCCGAGTGGACACCGACTCAGCCGAACGCCGACGCGCTGCCCGAGGGCGCGTCCGACTCGCTGGAACAGCCCGAGGCCGAGGCGGCGGAGGCGCCGGTCGCGCCCGAGTGCCTGAGGCGCTGGATGCGCCCGGAGCTCCCGAGGCGCCGGTCGGCGCGGCGCCCGCCCCACCACAAGCGTCGTGGGTCACGCCGCCCGCAAGCGGCGGACGGTCGAGAGGCTGCTATGTCCTGATCGCCGTCGCCGCGTTCTTCGTCGTGGCCTTGCCAGTCCTCGCGATCGCGCTCCTCATCTTCCTCGGCGGGCAGGTCCAGAACATCCTCGGCGGGACCATGGAGTTCGGCACCGGGGGCACAGGCTGCGCGGTGACCGGCGAGGCGACGTCATTCCCGTCGTCGACGTCCATCCGGCTGGTCGCGTTTCTCGAGCGGGACGTCGTGGACGGCGAGACGATCACGACCGCAGTCACGTATCCGAATGGCACCACCGAGACGTCCAACGACGTCTGGGAGGAGGGTGGTCGGTGCGTGTCCGAGACGTTGCCGCCCGGCCTCGCACCTGGTCGCTATGTCATCGAGTACCGGGCTGGCACGACGGTCCTGTCACGGGGTGAGTTGACGATCACGCCCTGAGCGCCGCCGAGTGGGTGGCGCTCAGGGGGCGGCGGTCTCGTCTGGCGGAGGTGCCTCGTCCGACTCCGCGTCCTCGAGTTCGCCGACCGTCTTCGTCTCGCTGGCTAGCGGCCGACGACGGCCGCGCCGATCCGCGCTGACCAGCCGGAGCAGGAAGATGATCGTCTGGCCGGTGAACAGGAGCAGGCCGATGACGGCGAAGAGGAGCACGGCGCTGACCTCGGGTGGCCAACCCCACGCGACGCTGAGCGGCGTCAGGAAGAGGAAGACCAGCAAGACGACGAGTTGGATCCGGAAGCAGCCGAGGCCCGGTCCGCGTTCCGCCTCCAGGTCATCGCCCTTGTACTGGACCGGTCCGGTCGTGCGCGGGCGGCGCGGCGGTGTCGGATCCGCACGCGGATCGGGGGGCTGATCGGTCACGAGGCGCAACGATACGGGAGGCGACGGAAGGGCGCGCGGACGGGGCTAGTCCAACCGCAGGATCGACTCGCGGACGCCATCGTCGGCGACGTCCTCGCCCACGAGGATGAAGCCGCAGTGCTCGAGGACCCGTCGCGAACCGATGTTCCCGAGCGCGACGTGGGCGAACATCGGCCGCTCGGTGTCGTCCTCGAGCAGCAGGTGAAGGGCGGCCGTCGCGTAGCCGCGGCCCCAGTACGCGCGGCCGATCCAGTACCCGACCAGCCGCTGACCTCCCTCCGACCAGCTGACGATGTGGCCGACCACGACGTCCCCGACCAGGATCGTCCTGGTCACCCCGTCCGGGTTGGCTCGTGCCTTCGCCCAGTGCTCGAAGAACGCCTCCGGCTCGCGGCTGGGGAAGGCGGCCATCGCCGCGGCGACGGGGTCGTCCTGGTGAGCGAAGAGGATGGGCAGGTCGGCGTCCATGACGGCGCGCAGGTGGACCCCGTCCGGGATCGGTGGCTCGCTCACTCGGCCGGGCGCGGCTCGTTCGCCAGACCGTCGACGACCTCCATGCCGGGCAGCGCGCGAAGGATCCCAGGGGCCGCGACGACCTTCCAGGAACGAGAGCCGCCGCCGAGCACGATCCGCGCGCGGGCCATGACCCGGGCATCCACCCAGATCGGAAGACCGGCGGGTAACCCGAAGACGGTCACCCCGCCCATCTGCATCCCGGTCAAGGCCGCCGTTTCTTCGGCCGGGGCGAAGGAGGCCTTCCGGGTGCCGAGCCGGTCACGCACCACCCGGTTGACGTCCAGCCGATACGGCGCGAGCGTCACGCAGGCGGCGAACCGGGGCGGATCGCTCTTGCCGATGACCACGATCGTATTGGCGGAATCCTCCGGGTCGAAGCCGTACGCGGCACAGAACGCGGCCGTGTCGGCGAGCGCCGGGTCGCACGGGAAGAGCTCGTACGGCTCCCCGAGGTCGCGCAGGTGGTCGTCCAGCCAGGCCCGCGTATCGTCGTCGGTCACGGCCGCCACGATACCGGACGCCGACGGCCCACACGGACCGCTACCATCGCGGTCCATGACCGACCCGCTCGATCGCTTCGCATGGCACCCCGAACCGGAACTCATCGGCCACGCTGACGCGGCCACCTCGCGCGCTGCGCTCGAACGTCTCGCCACCGACACCTGGGCCACCGCCCTCGACTTCCTCTACGACCGCGCCGCGAACCGGGCGATGGGTGATCCGGCCCCGTACGCGGAGATCCGCGCGTCGTTCTTCGGCGAGTCAGGCGGCCCGGCGTCGGCGCCCCGCTCCCCGACCCCGATCACGGAGATCCTCGCCGAATTCAGCACCCGCCTGGCCGGTGGCCAGATGAACGCCCAGCACCCGCGCCAGTTCGGCTATTTCACGCCACCGCCCCTGCCGGTCTCGATGATGGGTGAGTTGCTTGCCCAGATGACCAACCAGGGCGTCGATGTCTGGCATGCCGGACCGCTCGCCACCTTCGTCGAGGAGGAGGTCGTCCACTGGCTGTGCGACCTCGTCGGCTATGGTCCGGCCTCGTTCGGGCTGCTGACATCGGGCGGCGTGATGGCCAACTTCATGGGCATGACGCTCGCCCGCGACATCCACCTGGGACGCCTCCTGGACGCCGGGCGGCCGCCGCGCGGGTCGATGCTCGACGGCGTCCGGGTCTATACCTCCGACCAGACCCATTTTTCGATCGCCCGGGCGCTCGACCTGCTCGGCTTCCCGCCCGAGACCCTCGTCGTCATCGGTTCGGATGAGCGGTTCAGGCTGCACGGCGCCCCGGTCGCCGCGGCGGTGGCCCGCGATCGCGCGGCCGGCCTCACACCCTTCGCGATCGCCGGCGTCGCCGGGTCGACGAACACGGGCTCGGTCGATCGGATCGGTGAACTCGCCGACGTGGCCGCCGCCGAGGACCTGTGGCTTCACGTCGATGCGGCGTATGGCGGGGCCGCGCGGTTGTCGCCACGTGACGGCGTCCGCGTTCCCGACCTGGAGCGCGCGGATTCGGTCACCGTCGACCCGCACAAGTGGTTCTACCAGGCGTACGACATCGGGGGGCTGCTGGTCCGGGACGGCGCCCAGCTGGCGATGGCCTTCGGCGGACGGAGTCCCGAGTACTACCGCGGCGGCGAGACGACCGTCGACGACCACGACGACCACGCGGAACAGCTCAACTTCTACAAGTTGAGCTTCGAAGGGACCCGGCGCTGGCGCGCCTTGAAGCTGTGGATGTCGTGGAAGCACCTCGGCACGGACGGGTTCGCCCGCCTGATCGAGGCCAACGACGACCTCGCCGCCCATCTCGCCCGGACCTGCGCCGAGGCCGACGACTTCGAGGCCCTGCCCGAGACACCGGAGCTGTCCGTCGTCTGCTTCCGTCACCTTCCGGGAGGACGCGCCGCCGCCCTGGCGTTGCCGCCAGCCGAGCTCGATGCTCACCAGGATCGACTCCAGCGCGCCCTCGAGGTCTCCGGCGACGGCTGGCTCACGACGACGCGCCTGCGCGACGCCACGTGGCTCCGGGCCGGGATCGTCAACTACCTCTCGACCGAAGCCGACGTCGACCGCCTGGTGGCCACGTTGCGCCGGCTTGCTGCCGAGCCCGCCTGACCGGAGACGGGTTCAGCCGAACGTATCGCGGAGCGGCGCGGCCACCTCGGTCGCGAGCGCGCGGATCCCGTCGGCGCCACGCCGGGCCGGGACCGTGAGCATGAGCTCCGTCGCGCCGGCCCGAACGAACCCGCTGGCCCGCTCGATCGCCGCACGTCGGCCCGCGGCGTCCTCCGGGATGACGATCTGCGCGGACAGCACCAGCTCTCCAGGATCGCGCTCGATCGCCTCGCAGGCCCGCAGCAGCATGTCGCGCCGTCGGGTGAACCCGTCGGGCGACGCGTCGAGGTTCGATGCGAAGTTCCAGCCGTCCGCGTAGCGTGCCGCCAGTCGCAGACCGCGCGGTCCCTGGCCGCCGAGCCAGATCGGCGGGCCGCCGGGTCGGATCGGACCGGGTTCCATCGTCGCCCGATCGAGCCGATACGGCGGAGCCTCCAGGGTGACACCCGGCGCCTGGCGCGCCTCGTCGCTGAACAGCGCCCGGAGCACCCGGACGGTCGACTCGAACCGGTCGAACCGCTCGCCGACGGGCGGCAGGTCGATGCCTAGGGCCTCGTGCTCGCCGACATGCCAGCCGGCCCCGAGGGCCAGCACGTACCGACCGCCGGTCAGGTGGTCGAGGGTGATCGCCTCCTTGGCCAGCACTGAAGGATGTCGGAACGTGGCGGCCAGGACGGTCTGGCCGACCGTCTTGCCCGGCACGAGGTGGGCGAGGGCCGCAAGCGCCGTCATCGACTCGAAGCTGGGTCCGTCGCGGTCCCGCAAGGCGTCGGTCAAGTGGTCGTTCAACCAGCCCGAATCGAAGACGTCGTGCCGTCCGGCCTCGGCCCAAGCGGCCTCCAGGCTCGTCCAGTCCGTGTTCTGCGGTTGGGTCCGAAAGCCGATCCTCACCGGTCGGGCCGCGACCGGGCGTCGAGGCGATCCTGGAGTCGGTACCACTCGCCGACGAACGGCAGGAACCACGGTCGACCTTCGTAGGGCGCCGGCACGAGCGGGAACGTGAGCCCGGTCAGCAACGGGGCCTCGCCACCCGCCAGCCACTCCCCCATCTTCGAGCCCAGGTGCGTCATCAGTGCGACACCGGTCCCGCAGCAGCCCTGTAGCGAACGCCACGCCGTCCTTCGTCCGCCCGGCGTGCGGCATCCGGTCGAACGTGAAGCCGACGTTGCCGCCCCACGCATAGTCGATCCGCCGACCCGACATCTGTGGATGGACCTTCAGCAGTCCGCGATGGAGGATCCGCGCCATGTGCTCGATCGAGGTCGGCAGGAAGCTGGCCCGGCCGCCGAAGATCATCCGGCGATCCGCGCTGATGTGCCAGTAGTAGAGGAAGTTCTTGGTATCGAAGAAGGCTCGACCCTTGGGCGACAGGTCACGAACCAGCTCCTCGGGGAGCGGCTCGCTGGCGATGATGTAGCTGCCGATCGGGAGGATCCGCCGCCGCAGGCCCGGTGCGACACCATCGGTGTAGCCGTTGGTGGCGACGAGGACGTCGCGGGCAAGGATCGCGCCGCGGTCCGTCTCGACGACGAAGCGGCCGTCGGCCTGGCGTCGGATCGATCGGGCGCGGACGCCCTCGTGCAGGTCCGCGCCGGACCGATCGGCGGCGGCGGCCAGGCCGGCGAAGTAGCGGCCCGGGTGGAGCAGACCGCTGCCGGGGACGACGATCCCCCCGTGGTAGGCGTCCGACCCGATCTCCTCGTGCAGGTCCGCGACGCGCGACGATCCGGGAGGCGACCCCGAACATCGCCAGGCTCTCATGCATCTCGTCGAGGTGGCGGACGTGGGTGGCCGCATAGGCCAGTTCGACGAATCCGACCTCACGGAAGTCGCAGTCGATGGACTCGTCGGCGATGAGGCGCTTGACCGTCTCATAGCCCTCGAGCGTGTCCCGGTACAAGGCCCGCCCGATCCCGTCGCCGTACCGCCGGATCAGCTGCCGCGGACCCCACTTGTAGCCGGGGTGGACGATCCCGCCGTTGCGCGTCGAGGCGCCCCAGCCAAGGGTCCGTGCCTCGAGGAGGGTGACGGCGACGCCCCGACGGGCCAGCTCCCTCGCGGCATTGATCCCGGCGTACCCACCGCCGATGACGACGACGTCGGTGGTGTCCGGGAGATCGCGACCCGCCCGGTCGGGGAGCAGCGGCATCGAGGCCGACCAGAAGGAGCGCCGCTCGAAGTCGTCGTTCAGGGTAGGCGTCGGCGAGGTCATCGCGCCGGAGCGTAGCGGACCGGCGGCATCGACCGCCGGTTGCGGATCGGTCAGGCGGAGGTCGGAAGCGTCCAGCCGGGCTCTGGGTGGATCACCCGTCGAGCCGTCTCGCCCTTGGTCCGTGCCAGGTCGGCGAAGAAGCTGGCTCGTCGTCGCGACACGATCCGCGCGTCCCGGCAGGTGCAGCCCTCGACAAGGCAGACCGCCCGGTCGCGGATCGGGATGCCCGGTGTGCTGATCGCGTCCTCGTGGTCCATCGTGCCAGTGAGACGCATGGCCTGGTCATCCGTTACGGAGGTCCGGGCGATAGACAGTTCAGGCGTCCGGCGCCTCGTAGGCGAGCCGGCCACCTGCGAGGGTGACCATCACCGCACCGGTGAGCTCTAGCCCGAGCAGTGGCGAGTTCTTGCCGCGCGATGCGAGGCCATCGGCGGTGACCACCCAACGCGCTGCGCGATCGAACACGACGATGTCGGCCGGCGCACCCTCGACGAGTCCGACCCAGCCGGCCCGCCGCGATCGCCCGCCCAGGACGCTCGCAGGACCCGTGGTCAGGGCCTCGATCGCACGGGCGAGCGGCAACCGTCCGGCATCGACGGCTGCCAGCAGGAGCCCCAACGCGGTCTCCAGACCGCTGATCCCGTTGGCGGCGAGCCCGAACTCGACGGCCTTGTCGACCTCGGCATGAGGGGCGTGATCGGTCGCCACCGCGTCCGCCGTCCCATCGATGAGGGCGGCCAGACAGGCCGCGGCGTCGTCGGGCGACCGGAGCGGCGGGTTCACCCGCAGCGACGTCGCATACGGGGCGGCCACCACGGCGCCGTCTGCCCACGGATCGCCGCTCGCGTCCCAGGCCCAGCGTCGCGCACCGGCGACCCATTCGTCGGTCAGGGCGAGGTGGTGGGGGGTGACATCGCAGGTGACCGGGAGTCCGGCGGCCTTGGCCCGTCGGACGAGATCCAGCGCGGCCGCCGTGGAGAGGTGGGTGAGATGCAGCCTGGCGCGGGGGACATCGCGCAGGACGTCGGCCAACACGGCGAGGTCGCGCGCGACGGCCATCTCTTCCGCTGCGGTCGGCCAGCCGTGCAGGCCCAGGACCGTCGCGACGAACCCGTCGTTGGCCTCGGCGCCGTCCGTCAGCGAGCTCTCCTCCGCGTGATCGATGATCGGCAGGCCGAGCGAGCCGGCATAGGCGAGCGCCGAACGGAGGATCGGGGCGGATCCGATCGGGGCGCCATCATCGGAGAACCCGACCACACCACCGTCGGCCAGTTCGCCCATCGCCGCCAGGCGCTCGCCATCGCGCCCGGCCGTGACCGCGCCATGGGCCAGCAGCTCGACCGGCGAGCCGGACGCGAGTGCCGCCGCGCGGACCTGCGCCAGCACCCCGGGCTCGTCGAGTGCGGGCGTCGTATTCGGCATGGCGCACACGGTCGTGAAGCCACCGTGCGCGGCGGCCGCCAGGCCGGAGGCCACCGTCTCTGCGTCCTCGTTGCCGGGTTCGCGGAGGTGCGCGTGGAGGTCGATGAACCCGGGCGCGATGACGACCCCGTCCGCGGCGATCCCGTCGGCCGCGGCGCCCGACAGCCAGGTCACGGCCTCCAGGATCCCGTCGCGAACGACGATCTCGCCGGGGCCTTCGCGGCCGGCAGCCGGGTCGACCAGCCACGCGCGACTGATCTCGAGGTCCGGGCCCGAACCACTCATGCGGCGCCGGTCTCGTGGGTCCCGGCCAACAGGTAGAGCAGCGCCATCCGCACCGCCACGCCGTTGGTCACCTGGTCGGTGATGACCGACTGCGCACCGGCCGCGACATCGGGCGCGATCTCGACGCCCTCGTTCATCGGTCCCGGGTGCATCACGAGCGCGCCCGGGCGGGCCATCGCCAGGCGCTCGCTGGTCAACCCATAGCGGGCGGCGTACTCGCGCAGCGACGGGAGGAGCCCAGCTGCCATCCGCTCGCGCTGGATGCGCAAGGCCATCACCACGTCGGCGTCCCGCAGGGCGTCGTCGATGGACGTGGTCACCGCGAAGGGCCGGCCGGCGATCACGCTACGCGCGGCCCATGCCTCGAACCCGCGGAGCAGCGGCGCCGGGCCGCACAGCCAGACCTCGGCGCCAGCCGCGGTCAGCGTCCAGATGTTGGACCGCGCCACGCGCGAGTGGAGCAGGTCGCCGAGGATGACCACCTTGCGTCCTCGGAGCGAGCCTCCGGGCAGTCGCTCGCGCATCGTGTACAGATCGAGCAGGGCCTGGGTCGGATGCGCGTGCCAGCCGTCCCCGCCATTGAGCACCGAGCCACCGAACACCTCGGCGGCGAGATACGGGGCCCCGGACACTGAGTGACGCATGACCAACAGGTGCGCGCCGAGCGCCTCCACCGTCCGTACGGTGTCGATCAGCGATTCGCCCTTCGAGACCGAGGAACTCGCGGCGGCGATATTGACGACGTCGGCCGACAGGTTCTTGGCGGCGACCTCGAACGAGACGCGCGTCCGGGTCGAGGCCTCATAGAACAGGATCGTGACCTGGCGACCGCGCAGGACCGGAACCTTGGCGATCGGCCGACCAAGCACCTCGCGCATCGCGTCGGTCGTGCGCATGACCAGGTCGAGCTCGGGAGCCGACAGGTCTACGACGTCAAGCAGGTGGCGGTGCCGCCAGCCGACCGGCCCGGACTCGGGCGTGATCTCCACGCTCGGCACGACGGCGTCGGCCGCGGGCGCCTCGTCCGGGTCGAGCCCGACGCTCACCCGACCGGCTCTGCCGCGGGCTCGAGGGCCATCCGCTCGATCTCGACCCCATCCTCATCGTCGATCTCCTCGAGGTGGACCTTGACCAGCTCCTCGCGCGAGGTCGGGACGTTCTTGCCGACGTGATCGGCGCGGATCGGGAGCTCGCGGTGGCCGCGATCGACGAGGACGGCAAGGCGGATCGCCTGCGGACGCCCGAAGTCGACCAGCGCGTCCATCGCCGCCCGGATGGTCCGACCGGTATACAGGACGTCGTCGACGAGGACGATCGTCCGGCCATCGATGGCCGACGGGAGCGCCGTCCCCTTGACCACCGGCTGCTGGGCGACCATCGAGAGATCGTCCCGGTAGAACGTGATGTCGAGTGCCCCGACCGGGACCTCGACGCCTTCGTTCTCGGCGATCGCCGCGGCGATCCTGCGAGCGAGTGGCACGCCGCGACGCTGGATGCCGATCAGGAGCAGCCCGTCCGTTCCGGCCTGCTTCTCGACGATCTCGTGGGACAGGCGGATCGTCGCGCGGCGGATCTCGTCCGCGGTCATGATCTGACGGCCGCTCATCGCTCCTTCCCGGCCTCACTGGGCCTCCCTGGCGGCCTCACGGGGCCGTGGCTGAAGGGTCAGCAGGAAGGATACCGCGCCCGGCTCAGCCCCGGGTCAGTAGACGTGGACGGTGACCCAGGTCGACCCGGCGAACCACGGGCAGCCGCACACGTCGAAGAAGTCCGGTCGGTAGAGATCGACGATCCGGATCTTCTTCTGCGGGCCGTAGTCGTTGACGACCCGCTCGATGCAGCCGCCGGCGCCGCAGATGACGACGACGGTGCCGCGGGGCAGGCGCATCGCGGTCGTCCCGTTGTCGTAGAAGGTCGCGTAACCGCTCAAGGAGTAGAGCGGCGGCTTGCGGACCGACCCCGCACTCGGGTCGCGCTGGTCCAGCTGCGCCCGGCTGGTCGGGCCGGAGTCGGGCGCCTCGGCAGGCTCGACGAGCGCGGTCGTGGCGCTGATGGGACCTGCCGACAGATGGGCGTCGTCGAGCGGTCCGATCGAGACTTCGGTCGTCTCCTGGTTCGCCGGGATGGTGAGCTGCTGGAACGCGCCGGCCGGGATGGGCTCGATCGGGCTCTCGACCCGTGAACCGGCAAGACCCGGAAGCGCGACCAAGGCGAGGGCCGCGGTGAGCACCGACCCCGCCGCCAATCTGGACGGTCGCACGAGGCGGTAACCATAGCGCAATGGGGCGCGGCGCGGGACGGCGCGGGCGCGCGTTGGCATTGCGCTCCTCGCTCACGCACGTTGGGGTGCGCTCGCTCCGGTGCTCGGGCGCGCCTTCGCGGACACCGTCTGGCTCACCGATCCTCGGGTTCGGCCCACCTCCAGGGCATTCCGTGCCTCCGCTATGCATGGGGCGCCTGGTACGACCGGCGTCCGGCCGAGGATTGGCCGGACGATGCACCCGGCGACTGAACTGACCGATGAGCGGGCCGATGCAGGGTGCCGGGGGCCAGTTCAGTCGTGGGACGGCTCATCCGACCGCCGCATCGTCGGTCGTCGGTCGGTTCAGTCGTGGTGTGAATGGCCAGGACTGGACGGGGGCCATTGCTCCCCGGGGAATACGTCAGTGGATGACGACGACGTCCTCCACAGGACCGCTTTCGACGGCACCGACTGCGTCGCTTGTCCAAGCGACGATCTGGACTCGGGAGCCTTCGCCGCTCTGGCCGGGTGGGGTGGCCCAGGCGAGGCGTCCGTCGGCGATCGAGAAGCCGGGCAGGGCGGTGACGTCCTTCGGAGCGCCGTGCGGCCGCTCGACCTTGCCCGTCGCGGGATCCAGTCGGTACAGGCTCAGGCGTCCGATCGAGGGATCGCTCGAGTCGGCCAGCCAGATGGCAAGCCAGGTCCCGGTTTCGTCCCAGCGAACGTCGTACTCGGCCAGCGGACCGTTGGCGATGACGTCGCCGGTGGTCGCGGCGAGGTCGGGACCGACCCCACTGACATACGGACGAACGACGAGCGCACCGACCGCCGGGTTGCTAGTCAGGCCATCCGCTCCGAGCCGGACCGTGCCGTCCCAGACGACGGCCCAGCGGCCGTCGTGGTTGACGATGGGTCGCCATGACTCGCCCTGCAGTGCCGTCCGCTTCCCGGTGGCCGGATCGAGCAGGAACGACTCCGCGGGCACGGCCGGCTCGACCGGATCGGTGGCCATCCGATGGCTGCCGATGAGCTGGCTTCCGGTCCACGAGGCGAAGACGCTGGCGTGGTCGTCGGTCAGCGCGCGGGCCAGCTGGTCGCCGACGCGCCATACGTAGATGTCGGGGCCGGCCGAGTCATCCGACGGGCGGGCCGAGAATGCGAACCACGCGCCATCGGGCGAATAGGCCGCCGACTCACCGACGACCTTGACGCCCGTCACGATGGCCAGCGTCGCGGCAACGGTCGGCTCGGGACTCACGGTCGGCGTGGCCACCGGCTTGACCGTCGGGGTCGGGGCCGGCGTGATCACCGGTGTCGCGCTCGGGCTGGGATCGGGCGAGGCGCTGGACGCGGGACCGCTCGGCTGCGTGCTGGGCTGGGTGGACGGCTCCTGGCTCTGGATCGGCGCGCTCGGTTCGGTCGTAGGCGTCGCGGTCGGGGTCGGCGTCGGGCTGGGCTCGGTGGTCGGCAGAGCGATCACGAGGACCGCGTCGTCACCGGTCGAATCCGTGCCGACCACGACGGCCTGGTTGCGGACCGGCGACTGGGAGATCGACTTTGGTCGGATGGTCATCTCGACGCGCTTCGAGTTTCGGTCCCCGACAGGGGCGCAGTCGGGCTGGCGCTCCGCCGGACAGACCTCGTCGACATGGGCCACGTTGTAGGCGAGGGCGCCGTCTGCGGCGGTCCCGATCCAGCCGACGGCACCGGCACCGACCGCGATCGGGGTCGGTCCAGGCGCCGGGCCGACGGTGGCGACGGCGACCGGTGGCGTGGATGGCCCGGGATCTCCGGCGGTCGTGGGTGGACCGTCGAGGTATCCGCCCGACAGCGCGGTGGCACCGATGACGACGGCGATGACGGCCACCCCGGACAGGACGCCGAGGGCGGGCATCCGGCGTCCGCCGGCGGTCCCGACCGCCGGTCGGCGACCACCGGAAGCGGCTGATTCGCGCTCGATGGCGGCCGCCGTGCGAGCCCACAGGTCACGAGGTGGCTGCGGCTGGCGTTCGCGGAGGCCGCGCAGGGCAGAGCGATCCGCTTCGTATTCGAGGGCGATGGCCTGACACCGGTCGCAGCCGGTCAGGTGCTCCTCGAGCCAGGCTTCGTCGCTCGCGGCCAGGATGGCGTCGAGCCGCTCGGCGGCGAGACCATGGGCGCGCTCGTGGACGGCGGCGTCATGACCGGCTCGGCGTCGAAGCCGACGGACGCGGCTCACCGAGGTCCCCCCGGGGAGTGCGATGCGGCATGACTCGCCTCGGCCTCGGCCTCGGCGGCACGTTCGGCGGCGAGGGCCTGGCGAAGGCTTTCGCGGGCGCGGGTCAGGAGGGCGCGCGCGGCCACGTGGCTGACGCCGAGCGCCTCGGCCAGTTCGACGCCGGTGAGGTCGTGCAATTCGGCCAGCAGCAGGGCCGCCCGCTGGCGCTCCGGGATGCGCGCCAGCGCGCGCTGCATGTCACCGGACAGGTGGGCGTCCATCACGAGTCGCTCGGCCGACGGTGCCGACCCGCGCGATTCGCCGGTCCACGGGAAGAACCGGATGATCTTGCGCCGGCGGATCTCATCGAGGGCGACCCGGTGCGCGATCTGGTAGAGCCAGGCGCGGGCGTTCTCGGGCTTCTCGAGCGTCTCGTAGTTCTTGTAGGCCTTGATGAACGCGTCCTGGGTCAGGTCGGCGGCCAATTCCGGTTCACGAAGCATGCGCAGGAGGTAGGCGTAGATCTCGCCGTGGTGCTTGGCGAACAGGGTCTCGACGAAGACGCCCGCCTCGTCGTGATCCCACAGGCCACTCACCGCGCCAGCTCGCGATCCGGGCAGGGCACGACGTCCCAGCGATCCGCGAAGGTCTGCGAGAGTGGATTCGGCGACCACGAGTACTCCGAGCGGGATGATCGGCGAGGCGCGTCCATTGGGCGGCGCACGCTCGTTGGCCCTGAGACGGCGGACCTTCCCCCGGTGTGATGCCCGCGTCGTGCTGGGCCGACGCGACTCAACCGGTCCCGTCCGTGCCGTGCTCGGCGCGACCCAGGAGTTCCTCGACGGCGTCCTCCGGCGAGACCGGATTGACCGGCAGCCCAGTGCCGAGTTCAAGGCCCGCGATCTCCCGCAGGCGTGGATGGATCTCCCAATGCCAGTGGTAGGTGGCGTCGACCTGTTCGCGCAGCGGGGCGGTGTGCAGGACGAGGTTGTAGGGTGGGCCGTCGAGGCTGGAGGCGAGCCTGGCGAGCACCTGGCGGAGCGCTTCGGCGGTGGCGGCCACGTCGGGCTGGCCGGCTCGCCCGAAGTCCGCCTCGTGGCGGCGCGGGACGACCCAGACCTCGAACGGTGAACGAGAGGCATACGGCGCGAACGCGACGCTTGCCGAATCCTCCCAGACGAGTCGTTCCGGGCGACGGGATTCGTCACGAACCAGCCGACAGAACGGGCACTCGCCTTCGCGGATGACGAAACGCGCCGCCCCGCCCAGCTCCTCGGCGATCCGATGCGGGATCTGCGGCAGGTCGTACAGGTCGAGACAGAGGTGATTGGTCCGGGCACCTGCCTGCGCCCCCCAGTTCTGGACGACCTGGACGTACTCCGTCTGGCCGGTCGTACGGGCGTCCGCGAGGGCGTCCCTGGCGGCTTCGACCATCGCCTCGATCATCTCGTTGCCGACCGCGTACAGCGCCCGATGCTCGTTGGGTGGCGCCACGATCGTGCGCCAGCTGCCGGTCGCTCGCGCCTGGGCGAGTGCGACCTGGGCGAGGCCGCGGTCGAGCTCACGGGCATCGTCGCCGGTGCCGACGACGTGGAACGCGAAGTCCTTGAGCATGCGCACGCGGATCCCGCCTCCGTCGGGGGTCATACAGTTGGCGCACCCGAAGAGATGGTCGTCGATGGGATCGGCGGCTCGGGCGAATCGATCGCGGTGGAAGGCGCGGTCGACGACGGTCGCCACCCACCAGTTGGTGATGGGATCCTTTCGAAGCTCGAAGAGACCGGCAGCCATCTCGCTCACGGCCCGCTGAGCGTGGCGCCGAGTTCGGTCGCGAGTGCCGTGGCGAAGATCGCGGCGGCCGCTTCGACCGAGCCGGTCGTGGGCGACGCATCCGGCCGGCCTAGTTCGAGCGCGATGGAGGTCGAGGTGACACCGGGCATCCCACACGGATCGATGAGCTCGAACTCGGCCAGGTCGACGGTCACGTTGAGGGCGATCCCGTGATAGCTGACGCCTCGCTCGACACGGAGCCCGAGCGCGCCGATCTTGCGCGGGTCGCGGCCGTCCGGATCACACCAGCAGCCCGGGTGGCCAGCGCGCCGGGCGGCGCTGACGCCGTGGGCTGCGCAGGTCGCGACGAGGGCCGCCTCCAGGGCCCGGACGAGCGGTCGGATCATCAGCCCACGGTCGGCCAGTCGCACGATCGGATAGGCGACGAGTTGGCCGGGCCCGTGGTAGGTCACCTCGCCGCCCCGCTCGACACGGACGACGTCGATACCCCGGGCGGCGAGCGTCTCGGGCCCGGCGAGGATGTGGGCCGGGTCGGAAGAACGCCCGAGGGTGAGGACGGCCGGATGCTCGAGGAGCAGGAGCCGATCGCCGATGATGCCGTCCGCTCGCTCGCCGACGAGCCGCTTCTGGAGGGCCAGGGCCTCGTGGTAGTCGATGCGTCCGAGCCATGACGCGACGATCGGCCCCGGCTCGGGGGTCGACCCGCTGCGCTCGGGGGCCAGCGTCTCCATCGCCACGTCCGCACGATAGCAGGACAGGCTCATCCGACCGGTCGCAGGCCCCGGATGGGTCGTTGGGACGGGCCGGCGTCAGGTCCCGATGCCGGCCCCGAGACCGAGGGTCATGATCGCCACGAGGCTGCCGATCCCGACCACGAGGGCCACGGTGAAGCCGACCGCGAGCGGCCGCCAACTCGTCTCGCGCAGCTCCCCGACGTGGATCGACATCCCGACGGCCGCGAGGGCGACGACGATCAATGCCCTGGCCACCGTGTCGAGCGTCGCGGCCTGGCTCGCGTCGATGACCCCGATCGTCCGCAGCGCCGCCAACGCCAGGAACCCGAAGACGAAGAGCGGCACGGCCCGCCGGATCCCTCGCCCCGCCGAGCCCGCCTGCTGGCCACCACGGGACGCCCACGCCGTCGCGATCAGCAGCAGGAGCGGTGCCATCAGGGCGTTGCGGATCAACTTGACGACGGTCGCCACATCGAGCGCTTGCGGACCATAGGCGGCACTCGTCGCGATGACCTGGCTCGTGTCATGGACGGCGACGCCGGCCCACAGGCCGAACGAGGGTTGCGGGACCTCGAACGCGCGCCCGATCGACGGGTAGAGGAAGACGGCCAGGGTCCCGAACAGGGTGATCGTGGCCACGGCGTAGGCGACCTCGCGCGCCCGGGCGCCGATCACCGGGGCCGTGGCCACGATCGCGGTGTTCCCACAGACCGCCGATCCGACCGCGATGAGGACCGCCAGGCGACCCTCGACCCGAACGAATCGCGCCACGATCAGGACGATCGCGAAGGAAGCCGCCATCGTGACGACGATGACCCCGGTGGCAGGTAGGCCGATCCGGGCGATCTCGCCGAGGCTCAACCGCGCCCCGAGGAGCACGATCCCGAACCGCAGCACGCGTTGTGACGCGAAGGCCAGGCCCGGCGCGAGCGGTGCCATCCGCGCTCCGGCCAGCGTCCCGACGACGATCCCGAGCAGGATCGCGACCGACACCTCGGCGACGATCGACGGCAGGAATCCGGTCGCGAACCGAGCGGCCACGGCGACCGCGACGGCAGCCGTGAGCCCCGGGGCGATCGATCGGGTGGCGTTCGCGATGGAGGCGGGCGGCGTCAGGACGGTGCGAGCTTCGGCGTGAGTCCGCGAGGTCTCCGGCCCCCGCGAAGTCGCTTCGCGGGCGCGCCATCGTACGGCTCGAAGACGAAGCCCCGGCCGTCGGCGATCCGTCGTACGCGGTGGAACTCCAGCGTGTACTCGGAATACGCCTCGTGGGTCAGGGACGCCGCCGTCCTGTGGTTCGGTCGAGCGGCCGCCGACCTGGCCTCGGCCCGGCTGTCCCAGAGGCAGAACGACATGCACCGACCGTCTGAGCAGGTCGGTCCCTTGAAGTAGTGCACGAACCCCGGGGCGCTCATCGCCTCAGCATGCGCCCAATCGTCGTGGTCCGTCAGCCTGGCCTCGTCGACGCCGGCCATCCGTGTCGATCGGAACGCGACCATGTACCACTCGCCGGGTCCGACCTCGTCGGCGCACGCGTCCCAGGTGAACGCCTCGTCGACGGGCAGGCCGGCATACCGGTCGTTGACCGGGGCCAGTCGATCGAAGCGCGGGCGCGAATCCTGGCTCATTTCGATGCAGCATAGCGAATACCACCCGCGATTGCCATTCCATGAGACGACGGTCTGCCACGATGCGAGACGGAAGTACCAGCCCTATGGCGATCCGTCCTCGGCCAGGCTGGCGTTGATCTCGCGGGCTGCCTCCTGGAGCAGCCGACCGGCCCTCGCCTGCCACGCCGCGTCGCAGCGGAAGGCCGGCCCGAGGAGCGCGATCGCGCCGACGATCCCATCCTCGCGGAAGAGCGGCGCCGCGATCGCCAGCGAGCCGTCGATCAACTCGCCCTCGCTCATGGCCATCCCGGTCATGACGATCCCGCCCAGGCCGGCACGCAGCTCATCCTCGTTCGGCGTGCTCCCGGTGATCGGCAGCAGGTCCTGGCCGAGCACTTCGTCGAGGACCTCGGTCGGAGCGAACGCGAGGAGGACTCGGCCGGGCGCGCCCGCGTACAGCGGCGACATCGTCCCCGGCGGCAGGGTGACGCGCAGCGACTCGTCCGATTCGACCTCGTGCAGGCAGACGCACGACAGGCCGATCCGTCGGACGACCGCCGCGGTCTCGCCGGTCTCCTGGACCAGCATCCGAAGCGCGGCGTCGGCGTGGCGGATCAGTCGCTCGGCGCTGACGTTGGCACCGGTCCCGATGTGGAGCCTCGGACCGAGGCGGAACTGGCCACCGTGCCGGTCGATGAAGCCGAACTCGCCGAGGGTCCGCAGGTAGCGATAGACCGTCGAGAGCGGCATGTCGAGCAAGGCGCCGAGTTCGTCGGCGCGGACCTCCCCGCGGTCCGCCACCGTCAGCAGCAGCCGCAGACCGCGGGCGAACGAGGTGTCCTCGCCCGCCTCCTCGGGGGGTCGGTCACGGGCGGTCGTCATGCGTGATCCGAATCTGGCGACATTCTCATCCTGCGGGAATCGTGGCTGGAAGACGCATGCTAGCACTTGCCCATGCCCTGCCCGCCCTTGCTGAAGTCCGGCGTGACCGAGTACGTTCCACGGCATGATCGACGAGCGAGGCGCACCGGCCGTCTTCCGCTTGCGTCTGCCCGACGGGACCATCGGGTTGGCGGCCGGTCACGCGCGCTCCGGCCCGGCCTCGCTCCTGGAGCCGGGGTTGTCCATCGCCGACCTGCTGCGCGGCGGGCGCGATGGTCTCGGGGACGCCGCGGCACGGACCGGGGAGGCGCCGATCCCCCATGACAGCCGGATCCTTGCACCGGTCGACGTCCAGGAGGTCTGGGCGGCGGGCGTCACCTACCGCCGCTCCCATGAGGCACGGGTCGAGGAGGCGCGCGAACCGTCCGTCTATGACCGTGTCCACGTCGCCGAGCGCCCCGAATTGTTCTTCAAGTCGACCGGCCCACGGGTCCAGGGCCCCGGAGATCCGATCGGTGTGCGCGCCGACTCGACCTGGGACGTCCCTGAACCCGAGCTCGTCCTCGTCGTGACGTCGTCGCTGGAGATCGCGGGCTACACGCTCGGCAACGACGTGTCGAGCCGCTCGATCGAGGGCGAGAACCCGCTCTACCTGCCCCAGGCCAAGGTCTATCGCTGGTCGTGCGCGATCGGCCCCGCGCTCGTGCCCGCGACCTCGGCTCAGCCTCCCGGTCGAGCCTCGGCCTGACGGTGCGCCGCGGCGCGGAGGATGTCTTCCACGGATCGACCACGACCGCTGAACTGCGGCGGACGCCGGGCGAACTGGTCGACTCACCTGGTCGGGGCGATGGACTTCCCGGACGGTGTCCTGCTGATGACCGGGACCGGGATCGTCCCGGACGCCTCGTTCACCCTCCGGCCGGGCGACGTCGTCGAGATCGATGGCGGGCCGCTCGGCGTGCTGCACAATCGGACGCGAGCTCGTCGATCTCCGACGAGCGTCCGGCGCGACGACCGCGTCCTGACGGGAGCGCCCACGTGTCGGCCTTCGACCTGCCACTCGACCAGCTCCGAGCCTATCGCCCCGAGCGCAGCCGAACCGTCCGAC
The DNA here is from genome assembly GCA_963746865.1 of uncultured Chloroflexia bacterium. Classification (GTDB taxonomy): domain Bacteria; phylum Chloroflexota; class Limnocylindria; order Limnocylindrales; family CSP1-4; genus SPCO01. Next base: position 217,301 of record CAVVDB010000001.1, on the reverse strand, counting down.
TTCGACGCCTTCTGGGGCGACGACGCTGGCCGAGTCGCGCGCGCTGGCGACCGCGCCGGTCTTCGAGCCGACCGATGCGCGGCTGCGGACCGTGCAGGTCTTCGATGTCACCTTCAGCGGCTACGGCGGGCAGCCGATCCGCGGCTGGCTACTGGCGCCAGCCGGTGTCGCCGCTCCCCTCCCGACCGTCGTCGAGTACATCGGCTACGGCGGTGGGCGGTCGTTCCCGTTCCAATGGCTGACCTGGGCGTCGGCCGGTTACGCCCACCTCGTCGTCGACACGCGCGGCCAGGGAAGCGCCTGGAGCCCGGGCGACACACCCGATATCGAGGATCGGCCGGCGACCGGTCACTACCCCGGGTTCACGACCAAGGGCGTCGACGACCCGCGGACCTACTACTACCGGCGGCTCATCACCGACGCGGTGCTCGCGGTCGATGCGGTCGTCGGGCACCCGCTCGTCGACCCGGAGCGGATCGTCGTGACCGGCAAGAGCCAAGGAGGCGGGGTCTCGCTGGCGGTGACCGGCCTGGACGTGCGGGTCAGGGCGGCCGCGATCGATGTCCCGTTCCTGTGCCACTGGCGGCGCGCCGTCGAGGTGACCGACGAATACCCCTATCGCGAGGTCCGCCACTACGTCTCGACCAGGCGCGAGCAGGCGGACCGGGTGTTCGAGACGCTCGCCTACTTCGACGGGATGCAGTTCGCCGCGCGGGCCACGGCTCCCGCGATCTTCTCGGTCGGGTTGATGGATCAGATCACGCCGCCGTCGACCGTGTTCGCGGCCTACAACCAATACGCCGGGCCGCACGAGATCCGCGTCTGGCCGTACAACGGCCATGAGGCCGGCGAACTGCACCAGCACGAGGAGCGGCTGGCATTCCTCGAGGGGCTTGGCCTGGCGCCCGGGTGACCTCACGACAGGAACTCGGGCCCTTCGGAACGATCCGGGGGGCCCTTCCATGTCCGGTCGTCGGCCGCTAGGCTGACCCGGACATGCGGAGGGTCGGGACGTGACAAGCGCTCGGAGCGGGTCGCTGATCGGGGCGACCTGGCTGATCGGCCTCGGGACCATCTTCCTCATCCAGCGGTTCGCGGACCTGTCTTGGGGCCAGGCGTGGCCCCTGTTCATCATCCTGATCGGCGTGTCCGGACTGGTCTCGGCGATCATCCGCGGTCGCTTCGATGCGTCGGGGATCTGGGCGTTCACATGGCCGGTCGCCTGGATCGTCATCGGCGTCCTCCTCCTGATGAGCACGACCGGGGCGATCGGCCGTGGGCCGGCGGAACTGATCACCGAGTACTGGCCGTGGGCGCTCATCGCGCTCGGGATCTGGTTCGTCATCGGCGCCGTGATCCCGGCCGGCCGCGGGCTGGCCGAGACGCTCACCGTCCCGCTGGCCGGCACGGCGGAGGCCGGCGTGCGGATCCGCTTCGGTGCCGGCAACCTGGGTGTCCGGGCGGCCGCGCCCGGCCAGCTCGTGGACGGCACGTTCGAGGGTGGCGTCACGCATCGTCCGACCGGCCCCGGCCGGATCGAGCTCGAGCAGGACACCCGCTTCGGCCTGCCCTGGCTTGACCGCTCGTCGCGCTGGGATGTCGGGCTCACCGCGGAAGTCCCGCTCGACCTCAAAGTCGACGCCGGGGCTAGCCGGACCATCCTCGATCTTCGCGATCTCCGCGTTCGCAATCTCGACCTGCAGACCGGGGCCAGCGAGACACGCGTCATGGTGCCGCGGGCCGCCGGCGCGACGACGATCAAGGCGCAGACCGGAGCCGCGTCACTGACGATCGAGATCCCGGCCGGGGTCGCCGCCCGGATCCGGACCAGGATGGCGCTCGGGAGCACCCAGGTCGATCAGACCCGCTTCCCGGCCGGGGCGGCGGGCTACGAGTCGCCCGACTACGCGACCGCGCCGAACCGGGTCGAGATCGACGTCCAGGGCGGCGTCGGGTCGTTGCGCGTGGTCGGGAGGCGCGTAGGTCGTAAACGTGTCGATCCCGTAGCGGCCGAGGGCAGCTACGGGATCCGAGTCAGCGGAAGCCGCTGGACCTAGGCGCTCGCAGGACGCGTGCCGAGGACGATCGTGACCTGCGTCGACTGGCCGTCCCGAAGGACGTCGAGCTTGACCGAGGCCCCGGGGGAGAGCTGGCTCATGACCAGGTCGAACGGGTTGGTCGCGTCGATCGTCGTGCCGTTCACCGCGGTGATGATGTCGCCCGCGACCAGGCCGGCCTGCTCGGCCGGGCTGCCGGCAACGATCGCGTCATCGGTCTGTGGGATCCAGGCCCCGACGGCGACCGGCAGGTCGTTGGCCTGCTTGACGGCCGCATCGATCGTCTGGAACCGGATGCCCATCCACGGGCGGGCGAGCGGCTGGCCGGCCGACGCCTGGGCCAGCAGCGGTCGGGCGATGTCGATCGGGATGGCGAAGCCGAGGCCCTGGCCTTCGCTGGTGCCGGCGGTGTTGATGCCGATGACCTTGCCGCTCGGGTCGAGCAGCGGTCCGCCGCTGTTGCCCGGGTTGATCGCGGTGTCGGTCTGGATCAGGTTGGTCAGGATCGCGTTCTCGACCGGGATCGTCCGCCCGACCGCCGAGATGATGCCGCTGGTGACCGAGTCCGTGAAGGTCCCGAGCGGGCTGCCGATGGCGATCGCCTGCTGCCCGACCTGGATCGTCGACGAGTCGCCGATCGGCGCGGTCGGAAGACCGGTCTCCTCGACCTTGACGATGGCAAGGTCGGTCAGGGTATCGATGCCGTAGATGGAAGCGTCGAACGAGCGGCCGTCCTTGAGGTTGACGGTGAGCTTCTGCGGGTCGCCGGCGACCACGTGATGGTTGGTGAGGATGAGCCCGTTCGCATCGAAGATGACGCCCGAGCCGGTCGCGGCTCCCTGGCCGCTTTCGGCGACGATCGTGACGACGGCCGGGCTGACGGCCTTGACGATGTCGACGAGGGAGGTGCCGGGGCCGGTCGTGGTCGATGCGTTGGTCCCGGTGGCAACGGATGGAGCGGTCGTCGTCGGGCGCGGCGTGCTGTTGACGACGAGATAGGTCCCGCCAGAGGCGAGGAGCGCCGAGGCAAGGACCGCGCTCATCACGAAGCCCGGGCCGACGGCGCGTCGCTGCTTCGGCGTCTGGACGGTGGCGGTCGACGCAGGGGTGATCGGTGCGACCGGCTCAACCGGCTGCGGCTGGGGTCGTGGCTCGCCTTGGGGGACGAGCGGGGTGAATGGTTCGTACATGCAGGCTTCCTTCTGCCCCGGGTCGCATCGTCGCGAGCGAACGTCAGATGCCGGGGCCGTCGGAGCCATCGTTGCGGCCGTTGTCTGAGAGTCCGGTGAGAGAATCCGCTTCCTTGCGATTCGTTATCCACGCCTTATCGTGACAAGGCTCTGGTAGGGTGAGCGCGATGGAATCCGACGCGACGCCCTCCATCCCCGCGCAGTCGCCGAAAGCGGACACCATGACCGCTCCGACCGAAGGTGAGCTGTCGCGGATCGCCCGTCAGGCGGTCCATCAACCGGCCGACCCACGGCTCGATCGGCAGCTCGCGCGCCTGGGCGTCATCGATCCTTCCGACCCCGCGGACGGCGGGCCGGCTCAACCGACCGCGAAGCTCTCGGTGGTATCGGGCGCTGACCTTGAACGCCTCCACGCGAGGCTCCGCCGCATCGAGCTGGTCCTCGGGGCGCTCATCGTCGCCGTCGGCGTCCTCGCGCTCATCGCGCTGGCCCTGCTGCTCAGCTGAAGCCACGGGGCCGAGACGGGCGCAGCGGCCCAACAGCTGGTCGACGAGGTGGAGGATGTCGACCGGCGCTCGAGCGCATCCAGGTAGGCCCGGGAGGCGTCGTCGAAGCGCTGCACATACCCGAATCGGATGGTGGCCGGGTCCGCCATGTCGACGTGGGCATGCGTCAGCCGGTCGAGGATGAGGTACCGACCGTCCGGATCGGCCGGGTCGGGCCTGACGGCGATGCAGTAGTAGGCACTTTCGGTGTCGCATGGCGAGGGCGCCACGACGGCGAGGCCACCGGTCACCACGGCCGCCAGCGCCAGTCCGACGCTCCGTGACCCGCTGCCGCCACGCAGGGCCACCGTCAACACCAGCCCGATGGCGACGAGGAGGCCGCCGACTTCACGCCCGGAAGCGCCACCTTCGCGATGACGGCCTCCGGGGTCGCGTACAGATCGAGCGCGGGTGTCGTCTCGCGCACGCCCTCGCCATGGCGGGTCCTGCTGCTTCCTGTCGGGTTCCCCAACTCGTCATCTTCCGCCTCGCGAGCGGCTCCCACAAGTGCCGATGAGGCCGAACTTCGCGCTCGACGCCGAGGAGCCAGGGGCGCCCGGGCATCCGGCCGAACGGCCCTCGCCCTCGCATCGTTCGGCACTCCCGAGCCGACCCGGCCGCGACTAGCGTGGGACCGGAGGTAGGCGAATGGCCGTCGCCACACATGGCGCCGTGATTCGGACGGATTCGGACGAACCGGCGAACGAACCGGCGTTCGAGCCTCTCGATATCGCCACCGATCGGTGCAAGGGCTGCGAGTTGTGCATCCACGTCTGCCCGAAGCACTGCCTGGCCCTCGACGAGTCGATCGTCAACGCGCTCGGCTACCACCCGGTCCGGCTTACCGACGCGGCCGCCTGCACGAGTTGCGCCCTGTGCGCCCGGATCTGCCCGGACGCCGTGTTCGCGGTTTACGCCCGACCGAAGGATGTGTGATGTGACCGTCGCCACGGAGACCGCTCCCCCACCCGTCCGCCCGATCCTGATGAAGGGCAACGAGGCGATCGCCGAGGCCGCCATCCAGGCCGGCTGCGACGCGTACTTCGGCTACCCGATCACGCCACAGGCCGAGCTGCTCGAGTGGATGGCCCGCCGGATGCCCGAGCTCGGGCGCGTCTTCGTCCAGGCCGAGAGCGAACTGGGCGCGATCAACATGGGGCTCGGCGCGGCCGCGACCGGCGCCAGGGTCATGGTCTCCTCGTCGAGCCCGGGCATCAGCCTCATGGGCGAGGCGATGAGCTACATGGCCGGATCGGAGCTCCCGCTCTTGCTCGTCAACGTCATGCGCGGCGGCCCAGGCCTCGGCAGCATCGGCCCGTCGCAGTCCGACTACTTCCAGGCCACCAAGGGCCACGGCCATGGCGACTATCGCGTACCGGTCCTCGCGCCGTCCTCGATCGCCGAAGCCGTCGAGCTCGTCGCGACCGCGTTCGAGATCGCCGAGCGCTATCGCACGCCGACGATGCTCCTGGCGGACGGCGTCATGGGCCAGGCGATGGAACCGGTCGTGCCGACCTACCGCGTCCCGGAACGCGGCTCGACCGGCTGGGAGTTGACCGGGGCGGCCGGGCGGGCGCCAAGGGTCGTCCGCAGCCTCCATCTGCAGCCGGAAGAGCTCGAGGCCCACAACCGTCGCCTGCAGGCCAAGTACCGGACCATCGAGGAGCGCGAGGTTCGCTGGGCGACCGAGCGGCTCGACGATGCCGAGATCGCCATCGTGGCCTACGGCACCGCGGCACGAGTCGCACGCACCGCGGTCGAGCGGGCGCGCGACCACGGCCTGGCGGCCGGCCTGTTCCGCCCCATCACCCTGTGGCCGTTCCCATCCGACGCCCTGGCCGCGGCCGTGAGGCGGACCCGTGCGGTCCTCGTCGTCGAGATGTCGGCCGGGCAGCTCGTCGAGGACGTGCGGCTGGCGGTCGGGGATCGGACGCCGGTCCTCCTCCATGGTCGGACGGGGGGTGTCGTCCCGACCCCGGGCGAGGTGGTCGACGCGCTCCGGGCCGCCTGGGCGGTGACCGAGAGCCGCCGGCAGGTGACGCGATGACGACGATCCAGCCGACCGACACGCGCCGGCCGATCTACCGCCGGCCGGAGATCCTGGCCGACCGCTCGACGCACTACTGCCCCGGCTGCGGCCATGGGATCATCCATCGCATCGTCGCCGAGCTGCTCGACGAGATGGCGCTCGGGCCGCGGACCATCGGCGTTGCGTCGGTCGGGTGCAGCGTCTTCGCCTACGACTATCTCGACGTCGACTTCGTCGAATCGCCGCACGGCCGCGCCCCGGCGGTCGCCACCGGCGTCCGACGAGCCCGGCCCGACGCGTTCGTCTTCACCTACCAGGGTGACGGCGACCTCGCCGCGATCGGGACTGCCGAGATCGTCCATGCCGCGGCTCGCGGCGAGCGGATCAGCGTCATCTTCGTCAACAACGGGATCTACGGGATGACCGGCGGCCAGATGGCGCCGACCACGCTGCTGGGCCAGAAGACGACCTCGAGCCCCACCGGCCGTGACGCGCTGACCGCGGGATACCCCCTGCCGATCACCGAGATGCTCGCCCTGCTGCCCGGCGTGTCCTACGCGGCGCGCGGCTCGATCGCCGACCCGGGCGCCATCGGGAAGGCAAAGGCGATGCTTCGGCGGGCGTTCGAGATCCAGCTGGCGGGTGGAGGGCTGACCATCGTCGAGATCCTGTCGACCTGTCCCGTCGGCTGGGGGATGACCGCCACGGCGGCGATGGACCACGTTGCGCACGACGTGGTCGCGACCTATCCGCTCGGCGTGCTGGTCGATCGCTCGAAGGCGGCGGAGGGCTGACGATGGAGCACGCGACGATCATCGGCGGGTTCGGTGGGCAGGGGATCCTGTTCGCCGGCCAGGTGCTGGCCCAGGCCGCGCTCATCGAGGGCCGCGAGGTGTCGTGGATGCCGTCCTATGGTCCGGAGATGCGCGGCGGGACGGCATCCTGCACGGTCGTCATCGCCGATCACCCCATCGGTTCACCGATCGTCGACGTCGCCGACGGCGTCGTGGCGCTCAACCCGCCGTCGATGGCCAAGTACGACCGGCTGCTGGCGCCCGGTGGGCTCCTCGTCCTCAACAGCTCGCTCATCGAGGCCGAGCCCGGCCGTGGCGACATCGAGGTACTGGCACTCCCGTGCACGGAGCTCGCCCGCGCTGCCGGTCACGACCGGCTGGTCAGCGTGGTGGCGCTCGGCGGGCTGCTCGCGCGTCGACCGATCGTCCGCCCCGAGTCGGTCCGTGATGCGCTCGTCGACCTGGTGGGCCGGCACTACCCGGAGCTGCTCGACGCCGATCTCGCCGCGTTTGCCGGCGGTTACGAGCGCGCCTCCTGCTTCGCGTCGGTCTGAAGGGACTTGCTCACCGAGCAAGGACGGCGACCTCCTGGATCGGCACCTGGATGACCGTCCGGTAGGCCGACGGCGGGAGGTCCGGGCCGGGTTCGTTGAGGTAGAGCTCGCGGTGGGGACCGGCGGACTCCAAGCCCTGCCTAGCGACCCATTCATGCAGGGCGTCGTAGGCCTTCGTGAGCTCGTCGTACGGCCCGACGTGAAGGGTCTCGGCGACGGTCGCCGCAGGGAGCAGGCGAGCCCTGATCCGGCCGCTGGCGGTGAGGTCGCCGGCGTACGGGACGCACGCCTCGGTGTCGATGCCGTCGGGCCCGAATGCGTGGTACAGCGCGAACGGCCCGCCGGCCGGCTGCACGCCGAGTAGCTGCAGATGGTGGTAGAGGTCGCCCCACGCCCGCCCGAAGAAGGCCGGCAGCTCCGATACCGCGAGACGCTCGCGGATGGACACGATGGCCTGCGCCGGGACGTCGCGGCGCGTGATCTCGTACGTCATGACGGGAACCTCCTTGGTCGTTCGAACGCTCGCAGATCGGGACGCCCTTCGCGGCCCAGTCTCGCCCGAACGGACCCGCCGCGCCAGAGCCGTTCGGGCCGTTCGGCCCGCGTCGGAAGCATCGAACGGCGGATGCATCAAGGCTCCGGACCGTCGACGCTTGTCTCGACGGAGTCCGCATCCGGAGGGCCACGATGGGCGCTAGCGCCATCTCCCACGCAGACCAAGGCCTGCTCACATGGCTGGCCGACCACGATGTCGAATACGAGGTCCACGAGCATGCTCCGGCGTTCACCGCGCGCGGCGTCGCCAAGGCTGAGGGCGTCGATCCGCACACGTTCGCCAAGGTCGTCGCGGTCCGGACGTCGGATGCGCGGCCGGCCTTCCTCGTCATCGAGACGACCGATCAGCTTGACCTGAGGAAGGCGGCCCAGACGCTTGGCGCCGACTTCGTCCGCCTGCTCACCGAAGGTGAGCTGGCCACCCTGGCGCCGTCGTGCGAATTGGGCGCTATGCCGGCGATCGGGGCGCTCTACGGGGTCCCGATGGTCGCCGACTACGCCGTTCGCGAGGACCGCGACATCAGCTTCAATGCCGGCAGTCACGGTTGCAGCGTTCGGGTCGAGCGTTCGGGCTGGGAGCGCGCTACCGGCGTGGTCTACGCCGACCTCGCTGCAGATCGCGATGACCGCCCCGCGTGGGCGCAGTCATGATCGCCACCCGCGAGGACCTCCAGCCGATCGGCGACGACAGCAGGCCGGACTGCACGCTCGTCTGGATCGATGCACGCGAAGCCGTCGTCGTCCGGTGGCATGCCGGTGAGGTGAAGCTCGAGCGCCTGCGGTCGGATGTCCCGTCCCATCACAAGGCGACCGGGCACGTCCGGTACGACCCGACGGTCCGCCACGGCGGTGGCGCACCCAAGGACACGGGTGAGGCCAACCGCCTGGAGCACCTCACGCGGTTCGTCGATCGCGTCGCGACCCACGTGCCACCCGACGACTCCGTGGCGATCCTCGGACCCGGCACGGTCCGCGATCGCCTCGAGCACCGCGTTCGGGAGTCGGACCAGCATGCGTCCCGCGCGCGGGGCGTGACCTGCGAGCCCGCCGCACGCCTGACCGATCGGCAACTGGTCGCTCGGGTCCGTCGCGTGGCCGGCGAGGAGCGCCGCCGGACCGTGGGCGCCTATCGCTGGACGCAGTCAGCGGCCCGGAACGCGTCCGGTGGCCAGATGCCGATGCCCCGTCGCGTCGGCCCGAAACCCAGGGCCGAGATCGAGGACGAAGTCTTTACCCTGGAAGAACCTGGATAAACCGCAACCGAGTCGGATCCTCGGCCGTCAACCCGAGGCGAGTGCCCGCAGCCGTTCGGCGATGTCGATGCGATCGGCGAGGGACGACGGCTCGACATCGATGAGGCGCTCGGGTCGCCGGAAGATCTGGACGTACTCGCGCTCGAGGGCGAGGCGCTCCTCGTCCGGACCGAGGATCGCGATGCGCTCGCGATCGCCGATGGCATCGACGACGCGGGCCAGGTACGTCTCGTCCCCATCCGCGATCTCCGACCGCGGGCGGATCTCGGTGAACAGGAGATCGCCGCCCGGGGCGTTCGTCGCCACGTAGGCGTGTCGGTCGTCGATCCATGCGACCGCGCTTGGGCGTGTTGCGCTAGTGGGTCTGGTGGCCTCGGCTGTCGGCATCTGAATCACCTCGTGACGGCACGGTACGGCGACACGGCCGCGAACGCCCACTGCCATCCGGCTTGCTCCGGGCAGCCGAAGGTCGCGAACCGGCCGGTCGGGCCGTTCGGCGGCGCCTTCGTGGCCGATGGCCGTTTGCGCCCCGGGTCCCTCGGTCATCCGGGCCTCGACGTGCTCGCGCCGGAGGTCGAGAACATCGTCAGGCGAACGCTGTGCGAGCGCAGTAGTTCCCGAGGGAGTGCCGTAGAATGGCCTTCGCGCTCAGGCAGCAGCTGTGACTGAGCGTGCAACCGAGCGGGAGTAACTCAGCTGGCAGAGTGTCTGCTTCCCAAGCAGAATGTCGCGGGTTCGAATCCCGTCTCCCGCTCCAAGTCTCTCTGACTCTCGGCGCGACACCCCAACTGACGGCGGCCGGTCGCGTCGACCCGATCGCGATGGAGGAGCGTCGAGCTCGATGGAGCGTGACGATCCCGCTTACTGGGGCCAGAGCGAGTACACCCCGTTCTTCCTCAAGATCTACGACCCCGTGGTCCTCGGCTTGTTCACCCGGGTCGTGTGGCGATGCCCGACCCCCCGGCTGGTGGAGCGATACCGGCGGCACATCCGCCCTCGGCACCTGGACGTCGGTCCTGGTACGGGCTACTTCCTGGAACGGGCCGGCCTGCCCGAGGGCAGCCCAGTCACCCTCCTCGACCCCAATGTGCACGTCCTTGATCACGCCTCCCGGCGCCTGCAGCGCCTGGACATCACCGCCGTCGAGGCCGACGTCTGCAAGCCACTCCTCGTCGATGGACCGTTCGACTCCGCCGCGCTGAACGGCGTGATCCACTGCCTGCCGGGACCGCTCTCGCGCAAGGCCGGGGCGGTGGCCAACGTGGCTGCCGTGCTGGCACCGACAGGTGTCCTCTTCGGGGCAACGATCCTCGGGACATCCGGGCCACACACCTGGTTGGCACGGAGGACGCTCGACGCCAACAACCGGCGGCGCATCTTCGACAACCTCGGAGACACTCAGGAGGGACTCCGCGAGATTCTCAGGGCGTCGTTCGAACAGGTGGAGCTCGAGACGATCGGCTCGTTCGCGATCTTCTCGGCCACGAATCCGCGCACGGACTCGTCGATCGTGACGACACCTTGACCACGAGGTTCGCTCGCTCTCCCAAGCTTGTGCGACTGCGCTCCCGTGCTCAGGGTTTCGCCTACCTCGGCTGCCGGAGCATGCGCCACATGGTGGGTGAGGCGCCCGACTGGATGACGCCGATCTCCTCGTAACCATGACGCGCGTAGAGGTCGCGGCTCCGCGCGCTGGTCGCCTCCAGGTACGCGGGAAGGCGGTCCCGATCGCATCGCTCGAGCGCGTGTCGTAGCAGGGTCGAACCGAGGCCGCGCCCTTGGGCGAACGGGTCGACCCCGGTCAGCGGCAGGTACCAGTGCTCGAACGATGGGTGCATATCGCCCATCTGCCCGAAGAAGCGATCGAGATCGGGGCGGGCCGAATTGGCCGCACTCTCATCGATCAGGGCCGACAACCGCTCCTCGTCGTAGCCGACACCGGGCGGGAACCACAGGGCGACTCCCGCGTAGCCGAGGACGGCGTCAGCGGTCCCGTTGTCGAAGGCGGCTCCGGCGAACGCCTCGATGATGCGCGGGAAGTACGAAGCGTACGTCCGAGGGTCCTGCAGGAACCAGCGGACGACCGGGTCAGCCACGAAGGCGAGGGTCAACGTCGCGATCGCTCGATCCCGTTCGGCGGGCCCGACGACCGTGACGGAGGTCATCGGACGCGATCCTTCAGTCACCATGTGCAGGCTCCGTGCGAGTGCTTTCGCGACATCCTACCTGCACCGGATTCGCTCTCCTTGCCTGGTTCCACCAACCGAACGGTTGATGCGCCGGTCAACCGTGCTGACCGGTGATTCCGACCGGCCGGTCGATGCCGTCAGCCTGTGAGCCGGGCGACACTCGGCCCATGAACGTCATCGAAGTCACCAACCTCGTCAAGCGGTATGGCAACCGCACGGCAGTCGACGGCGTGTCCTTCACGGTCGAGGAGGGCGAGATCTTCGCCATCCTCGGCCCGAACGGCGCCGGCAAGACGACCACCGTCGAGTCCATCGGCGGGCTGCGAACGCCGGATTCGGGCACGATCAGCGTGCTCGGGCTCGATCCACGCCGCGACCGGGAAGAGCTCCGCCGCGTCGTTGGCATCCAGCTCCAGGAGAGCGAGCTCCAGGACCATCTGCGCGTCGGGGAGGCGATGGACCTGTACGCCTCGTTCTATGCCCACCCCCGCGATCGGGAGCAGTTGCTCGACGACCTCGGGCTGACCGACCAGCGGAAGTCCGCGTTCGGGAAACTGTCCGGCGGCCAAAAACAGCGGCTGTCGATCGCGCTCGCATTGATCGGCGATCCGAAGATCGCGATCCTCGACGAGCTCACGACCGGCCTCGACCCACAGGCTCGGCGCGACACCTGGCAACTCATCGAAGACGTCCGCGACAGCGGCGTCACGGTCATCCTCGTGACTCATTTCATGGAGGAGGCCGAGCGCCTGGCCGACCGCATCGCGGTGATCGACCAGGGCCGTCTCGTGGCCCTCGACACGCCCGCCGGGATCGTCTCCCGGGTCGACGTCGAGCAGCGACTGCGGTTCCGTCCGTCCGCCCCGCTCGACGACGGGCTCCTGACCGGGCTGCCCGAGGTTCACAGCGTGCGTCGGCACGGCCAGACGGTCGAAGTCGCCGGCACCGGCAACCTCGTCCTGGCCGTCACGGCGGTGCTCGCCCGCAACCAGATCGTGGCCAACGAGCTCCGCATCGAACAGGCCGGGCTCGACGACGCGTTCGTCGCCCTCACGGGCCGCAAGCTCGCCAACTAGTCGTACTTTGGGAGAACACTGATGCTGACCGAGATCATCGCCACCGAGGCGAGACTGTTCTTTCGCGAGCCGGGCGTCTGGCTCCTGACCATCCTGTTGCCAACGTTCGTCCTGGTCGTGGTCGGACTGGTGTTCGGGGTCGAATCGGACCCACTGCTCGGCGGCCAACGCTGGATCGACATCTTCGCGCCCTCGATGGTGGTCATGACCCTGGCGATCCTGGGTGTGAACCTCCTGCCGGCCCGCCTCGTGAAGTACCGGGAAAAGGGCGTCCTGCGGCGCCTGTCGACGACCCCGGCCAGTCCGCAGTACCTGCTCGTCGCCCAGCTCGTCGTCAATATGGGCGTGGCGATCGTCGCTCTCGCCGTGCTCATCGTCGTCGGCAACCTCGTCTTCGGGATCCCCTTCCCGAGGGATCCGATCGGGTTCACGGTCGCCTTCTTCCTAGGCATGTCTGCCTTGCTCGCGCTCGGCCTGCTCGTGGCCGCCGTGGCGCCGACGACCGGCGTGGCCACTGCCCTGTTCATCCCGCTGTTTGCGCTCGTCATGTTCCTGGGTGGGGTATACCTCCCTCGACAGATGCTGCCCGAGTTCCTGATCCGGATCGGCGACTACACGCCCCCTGGCGTCCAGGCGCTGCTGGATGCCTGGTCGGGGACGTCGCCACAACCAGCCCAGCTGGCGGCCATGGCCCTGTTCACGGTCCTTGCCGGGGCAGCGGCGGCCAAGCGGTTCCGTTGGGAATGAGCCGGTGACCGCGCCGGGATCGCCGAGCAACGCTCCGTCGACGTACGAACGATGGAGCGACCGGCTGACCGATTGGTGTCCGTACGTCACGCTGGCGGTGGCGTCGGTCCTGGCCCTTGCCTGGTCGAACGACAGCGCCGGCGAGCGCCTTCTGACCCTGGCCCTGGCCGCCCTTGCCGCCCTGTGGGTGTTCCTCGGGTATACGCGAGCTCCGCGCCCGAGGAAGGACCGACGAGCCCGGATGATCGTCTACTTCATCGGCCTGCTGGCGATCGCGTCGGTGCTGGCGGTGCGCGAGTACATCTTCTTCATCTTCCTGATCACCGGGTTCTTCCACGCGACGGTGCTGCGGCCGTGGCCGGTCATCATCGCCGGGGTCTTCGCCACGTCGGTCCTCGTCAACACGGTGATCGGCGGCTTCCCGAGCAACTCGGAGTGGCTGACGATCTGGGTGGCGATCATCGTCATCCAGACGCTGGCGATCGGCGGCGGCGTGCTCATCGGCGAGCGGCTGGCCGAGCAGAGCGAGGAGCGGCGACTAGCGGTGGCCAGGCTCGAAACGGCGCTCGAGGAGAACGCCGGCCTGCATGCCCAGTTGCTGACCCAGGCGCGCGAGGCCGGCGTGCTCGACGAGCGGCAGCGCATGGCCGCCGAGATCCACGACACGATCGCCCAGGGGCTGACCGGCATCGTCACCCAGCTCGAGGCGGCCGAACAGGCCCGCGACCGGCCCGAGGCGTGGCAACGGCACGTCCGCAACGCGATCGGCCTGGCCCGCGACAGCCTGTCGGAGGCACGTCGATCGGTCGAGGGCATGCGACCGGAGCAGCTCGAGACCGCCCGGCTGCCCGACGCGCTGGCCGAGGTCGCCCGGCAGTGGTCGGAGCTCAACGAAGTCCCCGTCGAAGTGGTCACGACCGGCGATGTCCAGCCGCTTCACGCCGAGGTCGAGGTGGCGCTGCTGCGAACCGCCCAGGAGGCGTTGGCCAATGTTGCCAAGCACGCCAACGCCACGCGCGTCGGGCTGACCCTGTCGTATATGGGTGACGTCGTGACGCTCGACGTCCGCGACGACGGGGTCGGCTTCAACGTACCGACCGCGACCGAGGCGCGCGGGGCCGGTTTCGGGTTGTCGGCGATGCGGCAGCGGGTGGCCAGGGTCGCCGGGACGCTGGCGATCGAATCCGAACCGGGCGGCGGAACGGCGGTCTCGGCGCGTGTCCCGGCGATCGCGGCGCCCGGCGTCGCCGGCCGGTCATGACGCCGATCCGCCTGCTCATCGTCGACGACCACCCGGTCGTGCGCGACGGCCTGCGCGGGATGTTCTCGGGCGACCCCGAGTTCGACGTCGTCGGCGAGGCGTCCGATGGCGCCGAGGCGATCGAACTCGCCGGCCGCCTTGATCCCGACGTGATCCTGATGGACCTCCGGATGCCCGGCGTCAACGGTGCGGCCGCCATCCGGGCACTCGCCGAGCGGCAGATCCCGTCGCGCGTCCTGGTCCTGACGACCTACGACTCGGACAGTGATGTCGTGCCGGCCATCGAGGCCGGGGCCACCGGCTACCTCCTCAAGGATTCACCACGCGACGACCTGTTCCGCGCGGTGCGCGCGGCGTCCCGCGGCGAATCCGTGCTGGCCTCGTCGGTCGCGACTCGCCTCATGAGCCAGCTTCGCGATCCGGCCCCGGACGCGCTCAGCGACCGCGAGCTGGAGGTCCTGTCACTGGTCGCCCAGGGTGAGACGAACCGGGCGGCCGCGGCCCGCTTGTTCATCTCGGAAGCGACCGTCAAGACGCACCTGCTCCACATCTACGAGAAGTTGGGCGTCAACGACCGAGCCGCCGCCGTCGCGACCGCCTTCGAGCGGGGGCTGCTGCCAACGCGCCGGGACGGCTGACCGGCCGTCCTACCGGCGACACGCCGTGGCCCAGCGCGCCGCCGGCTCGGGATGCTACGGTCGGGTGGCGCCTGTTCTGGCGCGTTCGCAGCAGAAGAGGTGGCATGTGGAGCTGCGTGACCTCGGCGATCGCCTGGACGGCGATGTGGTGATGCCCGGCGATCCGACTTGGGAAACCGCCCGGCAGGCCTGGAACCTGGCCGTCGACCAACGTCCCGTCGCCGTCGTGTACCCGGAGACGGCTGACGATGTCGGCGCGACCGTGCGCTTCGCCGCGGAGGGCGGCCTGCGCATCGCGTTCAACGCCGGCGGGCACAACGCGGGCCCGATCGACTGGAGCCGGGACACGCTGCTGCTGAAGACCGAGCGGATGCGCGGGATCGAGATCGATCCGGTCGCGCGGCGGGCACGTGTCGAGGCGGGCGCCCTCGCCAAGCCACTCGCGGTGGCAGCCGGCGAGCACGGCCTCGCCTATCTCGCCGGCACGTCGCCCGATGTCGGGGTGCTCGGCTACACGCTCGGCGGCGGCCTCAGCTGGATGATCCGCAAGTTCGGGCTTGCCTGCAACACGATCGTCGCGGCCGACGTGGTCACTGCCGACGGCCGGCAGCTCCACGTCGACCACGACTCCGAGCCGGAGCTGTTCTGGGCGCTCCGCGGCGGAGGCGGCAATGTCGCCGCCGTGACCGCGCTCGAGCTCGAGCTGTTCCCGATCGCCGAGATCTACGCCGGCGCCCTGTTCTGGCCGATCGATCGCGCGACGGAGGTCCTCAACGCCTGGCGGACGTGGATCGAGACGGTCCCAGAGACGTGCGAATTGCTCGGTCGCATGCTCCAGCTGCCGGACGCCCCGTTCCTGCCCGACCACCTTCGCGGCCGATCGTTCGTCCTGGTCGAGGCCGCCATCATCGGCACCGCCGACGAAGGCGCCGCACTCCTCCAGCCACTTCGCGACCTCGGCCCGGCGATGGATACCGTGGCGATGATGCCGTCGAGCGAGCTGAGCCTCGTCAACATGGATCCCGATTTCCCGCTCCCCTACTCCGGCGAAGGGGCGCTGTTGACCGACCTGCCGCCGGCGGCCATCGACGCCATGGTCGAGGCGTTCGTCGGATCGCCGCTCCTCCACGCCGAGGTTCGCCAGCTCGGTGGGGCGGCCGCGATCCGGTCACCAGAGCACGGCGTGCTCGACGCGATCGATCAGCCGTTCGTGGCGTTCACCTTCGGCTTCGCGCCCGATGCCGACGCGGTCGCGGCGGTGGATCACTCGGTCGAGGATCCTGCTCGGTGGCATCGCGCCCTGGGACAGCGGGCGGAAGTACCTGAACTTCGCCGAGTCGCGGGCCGATCCTCGGTCGATCTTCCCCGAGGAGAGCTACGAGCGGCTCGTGCGGGCGAAGGCGCGCTACGACCCGACTGGTCTGTTCCGCGCCAACCACACGGTCTCGTAGCGGGGGCGCGGCTACAGTTCGGCTCGTGGAAGCGTATGACCTGGCCGAGGCCGCCGAGCGCAGCGGCGTCACCGCACAGGAACTTGGCCGGTACGTCGAGCTTGGGATCCTCGCACCGGATGCCGACGATCGATTTCCGCCTGGTCAACTGCGCCGAGCCGGGCTCGTGCATGCGCTGACGAGCGCCGGCATCCCGCTCGACGGCCTGGGCGCCGCGATCCGCGGCGGCGAGGTCTCGCTCGACTTCCTCGACGCGCCCGCCTTCGAGCGGTTCTCGGCGCTCAGCGGCGACACGTTTGCCGAGGTGGCCGACCGGATCGGCGTACCGGTCGAGCTGCTGATGCTCATCCGCGAAGCGTCTGGGCTCGGTCGCGGCCACGCCGGGCGATCGCATCCGCGACGAGGAGCTCGCCTACGCCGGGGTGATCGAGGCATCCTTCGAGGGCGGGTTCCGTCCGGCCGTCATCCAGCAGCTGGTCCGCGTCCACGGTGACAGTCTTCGTCGTGTCGCCGAGACCGAATCGGCGATCTGGCAGGACGAGGTCATCCTGCCTGCCGTCCGGGCCGGCAAGCGACCCGACGAGATCCTCGGGGTCGACTTCGGCGACCGGATGAGCGTCGTGATGGAGCAGGCCGTCATGGCGATGTACCACCTCCAGCAGGCGCGGGTCTGGACCGCGGGCATCATCGAAGGGCTCGAGATGTCCCTCGCCGGGGCAGGTCTCCACGTTCGGCTTGAGCACCCTCCCGCGATGTGTTTCCTCGACATCAGCGGCTACACCCGCCTCACCCAGGAACGCGGCGACGCGGCAGCGGTCGAGCTGGCCGAGCAGCTCGGCCGGATCGTGCAGCGCGTGTCGGTCAAGTACGGCGGTCGGGCCGTGAAGTGGCTGGGCGACGGCGTGATGCTGCACTTCCCGATCCCGGCGTCGGGCGTGACGGCCGCGCTCGAGATGGTGGAAGGCGTGGCGGACGCCGGGTTGCCTCCGGCGCACGTCGGCCTGCATGCCGGGCCGGTCATCTTCCAGGAAGGCGACTACTACGGCCAGACGGTCAATGTCGCCTCGCGGATCGCCGGCCAGGCCGGGCCCGGCGAGGTGATCGTCAGCCAGGAGGTCGTCGACGCTGCGGCCGGGTCGGGCCTCCAGTTCCGCGAGGTCGGCCCCGTGCGACTCAAGGGCCTCGCCGAACCCATTCGCCTGCACGCGGCTTTCCGGCTGCCCTGAGCGCAGCGCGGCCTGGCTCTCTACGGACGCGTGATGCAGCGGAACCCGAGGTGCGCCATCGATGTCTCGACCGACTGGGGCTGCCTCGCCGCTGGTCGATAGCGTAGGCAGTAGTTCGGAGCGCACAGGTGCGATCCGCCCTTGACGACCATCCGGGGGAACTGCGCGCCCGGCTGGCCGAAGTTGTAGGAGCCCTCGGGTGACGTCACCCGGGGGTTGACCCGCGGACCCGAGGGACCGCAGCACGCGTGGATGACCTCCTCCGGATGCGATGCCCGGTAGAAGTCGGTGGTCCACTCCCAGACGTTGCCGGCCATGTCGAACAGGCCGTAGCCGTTCGGTGGGAAGGCCTTGACCGGGGAAGTGCCTGCGTACTTGTCGGTGCGCAGGTTCTGCCACGGGAACTCGCCCTGCCAGGTGTTGGCCATCATCCGGCCCTTCGGCGCGAACTCGTCGCCCCAGGTGTAGACCGCGCCATCGAGCCCGCCCCGCGCGGCGAACTCCCACTCCGCCTCGCTCGGCAGGGTCTTGCCGGCCCAGGCTGCGTAGGCCGACGCATCCTCGAAGGCGACGTGGGTGACGGGATGTCGGTCGCGTCCGGACAGGTCGCTGTCCGGACCCTCCGGGTGACGCCATTGGGCGCCCGGGACCCAGTGCCACCAGTTCCGGTAGTCATCGAGGTTCACGGGGCCGCGCGTCGGACGAAAGACGAGCGAACCCGGGATGAGGAGATCCGGGTCGGCGTCCGGATATTCGGCGGCGTCGAGCGCCCGCTCGGCGACGGTCACATGCCCGGTGGCCTTCACGAAACGCCGGAATTCCGCCACGGTCACCTGGTGGTCGTCCATCCAGAAGCCATCGACCGCCACGTCGTGAACGGGTCGCTCTTCCGGGTAGAACGCGTCCGAGCCCATCCGGAACGCACCACCGGCGATCCAGGTCATGTCCCTCGTGGGCGGTTCGGACGCGATGGCTGCGGGGACGCGCGCCACGGCTAGACCCGGTCTTCCATCGACGTCGAACTCCCCCTTGGAACGCCGCGTCCACGGCGGCGTGGGACCCAGCCGACCGTCGACGACGAGAGGTCCATTCAACCAGATACCCGCTGCCGTGTCGATGACGCGGAGCCGTCCGAGGGCTAGCCGCGGCTCCCCGCCAGCCCCAGGTGCGTCCGAACCTCGCGAGCGATCTGGAGGTCCTCGCGGGCGCGGATCACGAGCAGGCGTACCGGCGACGCGTCCGCTCCGATGTCGGCGTCGTCGCGCGCGGCGGCATTCGCCCGGTGATCGACCTCGACGCCGAGGTAGGCGAGATCCGCTGCGGCCCGCGCCCGGATCGCCGGTGCGTTCTCGCCGACGCCACCCGTGAAGACGAGCACGTCAAGCCCTCCGAGCGCCGCCACCATCGACGCGATCGAACCGCGCAGGCGGTGGAGATAGACACCCACGGCCAGGGCCGCAGGTTCGTCGCCGGCCGCCTCCCGCTCGAGGATCAGCCGCATATCGGCCGTGCCCGCAAGGCCCAGCAGGCCCGATCGGTGCTCCAACGTGGACGCGAGCTCCGCGGCGGGCATCCCCACGTGATCCGCCAGCCACAGGACGAGCCCCGGGTCGATACTCCCCGAACGGCTGGCCATCACGAGGCCGTCGAGCGGCGTGAATCCCATCGTCGTGTCGACCGACCGCCCGCCAAGGATGGCGGCGAGCGATGCGCCGGCCCCCAAGTGGCAACTGACGATCCGGAGCTCCTCGACGGGTCGTCCGACGATGGCCGCCGTTCGCGCCGAGGCATAGGCGTGCGACAGCCCGTGGAAGCCGTACTTGCGGAGCGCCCAGCGCTTGCGCCACTCGGCGGGGATGGCGTAGGTCGTCGCCGCGACCGGCATCGCCGCGTGGAAGGCCGTATCGAAGCACGCGACCGCCGGGACATCGGGCAGGACGGCGCTCACCGCGGCGATCCCGGCCAGCGACTTCGGCTGGTGGAGCGGCGCGAGGTCGGTCAGCGCGAGAAGGTCGGCAACGACCCGGCCGTCGAGACGGACGGCCGCGCCGTATCGCGTCCCGCCATGCACCACCCGATGACCGACGGCGGTCACGTCGCCGAAGCCCTCGATCACCTCGGCCACGGCATCCGAATCCTTGGTACCGCCAAGCGCCGGAAGGTCGACCGATTCGACGACTGCGTCGGCCTCGTCGAGGACCCGGAGCTTGAGACTGCTGGATCCCGCGTTGACGACGAGGATCCGTTGCCGGGTCACCGCGTCGCCGGTGCCGGCCACTGCCAGTCGCGGATCTCGGCGGGATCCTCCCCCTCCTGCCTGGTGTACAGGCGGCACTCGAGACGCCGGTCGACCATGTGCTGGCGCAGATGGGCGGCCCGCGCACCGATCCCGGGAACGCGGTCGATGACGTCGATCACGAGGCGGAACCGGTCGAGGTCGTTGAGCATGACCATGTCGAACGGGGTCGTGGTCGTGCCTTCTTCCTTGTAACCGCGGACGTGGAGGTTCCCGTGGTTGTGCCGCCGATAGGTGAGCCGATGGATGAGCCACGGGTAGCCGTGATAGGCGAAGACGATCGGCCTATCCGTCGTGAAGAGTGAATTGAACTCGCGGTCCGACATCCCGTGCGGGTGCTCTGACTCAGGCTGGAGGCGCATGAGGTCGACGACATTGACGACCCGGACCTTGAGGTCCGGCAGCTCCCGGCGCAGGATGTCGACCGCGGCGAGCGTCTCGAGCGTCGGGATGTCGCCGGCACAGCCCAGCACCACGTCGGGCTCGCCGCCGTCGTCGTTGCTGGCGAAGTCCCAGGTGCCGATCCCCCGGGTGCAGTGCAGGATCGCCTCGTCGATCGTCAGCCAGTTCGGCGCCGGCTGCTTGCCGGCGACGATGACGTTCACGTAGTTCCGACTGCGCAGGCAGTGGTCCCCGACCGACAGCAGAGTGTTCGCGTCGGGCGGCAGGTAGACCCGGATGTGCTCGGCCTTCTTGTTGACCACGTGGTCGATGAAGCCTGGGTCCTGGTGCGAGAAGCCGTTGTGGTCCTGCCGCCAGACGAGCGAGCTGAGCAGGTAGTTGAGCGATGCGATCGGCCGGCGCCAGGGGATGTCCGCGGTCACCTTCAGCCACTTGGCGTGCTGGTTGAACATCGAATCGACGATGTGGATGAAGGCCTCGTAGCAGTTGAAGATGCCATGCCGACCGGTGAGCAGGTAGCCCTCCAGCCAACCCTGGCACTGGTGCTCGGACAGGACCTCCATGACCCGTCCATCCGGGGCGAGATGATCGTCGCCTGGGATGATCTCGGCCATCCAGGTCCGATTCGTCGCCTCGAGCACGGCACCGAGGCGATTCGAGGCGGTCTCGTCCGGACCGAAGACGCGGAACGTCTCCATGTTCCGGCTCATCACGCCGCGCAGGAAGTCGCCGAGGACCCGGGCGGCCTCGCTCGTCGTCGCGCCGGGCGCGGGCACGTCCACGGCGAAGTCGCGGAAGTCGGGCATCGCCAGGTCGCGGAGCAGGAGGCCGCCGTTCGCGTGCGGGTTGGCGCTCATCCGCCGGTAGCTCTGCGGCGGGAGTGCGGCGAGTTCCGGGACGAGGGCCCCGTCGGCGTCGAACAGCTCGTCCGGGCGGTAGCTCCGCATCCACGTCTCGAGGATCGTGAGGTTCGCCGGGTTTGTGCGGACCTCGGTCATCGGCACCTGGTGGGAGCGCCAGGTGCCCTCGATCTGCACCCCGTCGATGACCTTCGGGCCGGTCCAGCCCTTCGGCGTCTTGAGCACGATCATCGGCCAACGCGGACGCTCGAGGACGCGACCGTCGCGGGCCGCCCGCTGGATGTCGTGGATCTCCTCGATCACCGTGTCCATCGTCGCGGCCATCTGCTGGTGGATCACCGCCGGATCGTCGCCTTCGACGAAGTAGGGCCGGTAGCCGTAGCCCTCCATGAGGGCACGGAGCTCATCCTTCGGGATCCGGGCGAGGATGGTCGGGTTGGCGATCTTGTAGCCGTTCAGGTGGAGGATCGGCAGGACGGCGCCGTCGCGCGCCGGGTCGAGGAACTTGTTCGAGTGCCAGCTCGTCGCGAGAGGTCCGGTCTCTGCCTCCCCGTCACCGATGACACAGCAGACGACGAGGTCCGGGTTGTCGAACGCCGCGCCATAGGCGTGTGACAGCGCATACCCGAGCTCACCGCCCTCGTGGATCGAGCCCGGCGTCTCGGGCGCGACATGGCTCGGGATCCCGCCGGGGAACGAGAACTGGCGGAACAGCCGGCGCATCCCGTCCACGTCCCGGGTGATGGTCGGATAGACCTCGGTGTAGGTGCCCTCGAGGTACGCGTTCGCGACCGTCGCCGGGCCGCCATGACCAGGCCCGATGACGTAGATCGCATCGAGGTCCCAGTTCCGGATGACCCGGTTCATGTGGGCGTAGATGAAGTTGATGCCCGGGGTCGTGCCCCAGTGGCCGAGGAGCCGCGGCTTGACGTGCTCCGGGCGCAGCGGTCCGCGCAGGAGCGGGTTGTCGAGCAGGAAGATCTGGCCGACCGACAGGTAGTTTGCCGCTCGCCAGTACGCGTTGATGCGGTCGACCTCATCCGTCGTGAGCGGGCCGATCTGTTCCGCCGCCACGTCCGGCATCTGCACTCCCTCGTCCGGGTCTGATCGCTCCGACGACCGTGCCAGTCTAGTGAGCGCGTGACGAGGCTGTCGGTGGCCCCTCGCCACGAGCGCGTCGTGGATGAAGATGGTCGGCGGGTCGCGGTGCGCAACCCCGTTTGACTCGCCCGGTAGGATGGACGACTCTCCCCGACCCCGGGATCGGAGACTATCGGCCGACGTCAGGGCCCGCACGTGTGTGTGTTCGCGCAGGGGCGCGACGAAGGAGGACCACCGGTGACTGACCAGATCGGCGATACCGTCGACAATGTGGCGGACCAGGTCGGCGATGCCGCGGGCGGTGCCATCAACCAGGGAGCCGGCCTCAGCGGCGATGCGGCGAACCAGGTGGACCAGGCCGCAGACGAGGTCGCGGATACGGCGGGCGACGCCGTCAAGGATGCGGCCGGTGTCGACAGCAGTGCGACGGGTGCGGGTTCGGACGATGCCGGCTCGGCAGGGGATGCCGGGGGCGGGATCCTGGACAAGATCAAGGGCCTGTTCGGCCGCTGACCCATGGACCGAGGTCAGGCCGGCGACACCGGGTCGTAGGCTACATCTGTGAGTTCCACGTCGATGTACG
Source organism: uncultured Chloroflexia bacterium (assembly GCA_963746865.1). Classification (GTDB taxonomy): domain Bacteria; phylum Chloroflexota; class Limnocylindria; order Limnocylindrales; family CSP1-4; genus SPCO01. Next base: position 194,494 of record CAVVDB010000001.1, on the reverse strand, counting down.
GGAACGTGGTGCCGTCGTCGAGCGTCCACGCGGCGGCGCCACGGACCGGGAGTCGGAGTCCCTCGAACTCGCCGTACGCGTAGGTCGGCGCGGACCACGGGCGAAGGACGAATTGGTCGCCGACCATCGCATGACGCTCCGATCGGAAATCGACCAGCCGACCATCCGCGTCGATCGTCAGCGTGCCGCTCGCCCGCAGGTCACCGTCCGTCAACGTGACCCTGACGGTCGCTTGGTCGATGGCTTCCCATGTCACCCGTTCCCGCAGGAACGCGCTCGGGAACCAGGGCATCTCACTCAGGAAGCGGGTCAGCGATGCCTGATCCATCTCCGGTCCGGCGGCGTCGACCAGGGGGATCAGCGAGCCTGCCTTGATCGTCATGACGCCTCTGCCGTCGAGGTAGCCGTCGCGCCCCCTGACCAGCGGCACTCCCGCGATGGGAACAGTGGCGTCCCAGAGGAACCCGGGCGGTTCGACGGTGTACCACTGCTCCGCCGTGATCGGGAGCTCGATCCCGGTCGGTGACGATCGCATCCGACATGCCTGGCGGAGCCGTACCGTGTCGACCATCGGGCGACCGATGACGCCGGCGTAGCGCAGATACCGCTGCGCTGGACCTGGCAGATCGGCCAGCATCGCCTCGGTCACGACGACGGGGTGGCTTGGCCGCGGCCGACCCAGAAGTCGACGACGATCGACATCGACCTGGCGGCCGAACCGGCGACTGGTCGCGCCGAGCAGCGCGGATGAACCGGCGACGAGGATCGCCGCCCCCAGGGCGACACGAACGAGCCATCGAAGCATCGAGATGTACCTCCGCCCCGATGGTCGCGGACGGGGGTTGGCCGCATCAGGGCCACACGTCGTGGTGCGACGGGCGGAAGGTCCCAGGGCGAGTCGGTCGCGTGGGCTTCTGTCCGGGAGGGCTACGAGACGATCGTGATCCCGGCGCCGGCGCAGGTGCGCATCGTGTCGAGCAACCAGCCCCCATGGCCGTCGCCCGAATAGGACAGGACCGCGAGGATCACGCCGTGTCGAACGACCACGACCACCGGCGACACCTCGGCCAGGGGATACCCGCCTCGTTCGACGGAGTCGCCCGGGGCGAGCCCTCCCAGTTGGCGGCGGGCGACCTCGAGGACCGTCCCGCGCATCCCGGTGGCGCCCTCGACGTAGTCGTTGGTCCCGATCGTTCCCGACCCCGTGTCGGCGCACGCCGCGGGCCTGTAGAAACCTGCCGGGTCGACGACCTCGAAGCCGACGAGATCGCCGGCACACGAGAGTCGGTAGCGGCCCGGGCCGAACAGGTAGGTGAACGAACCGCCCTCGGCCGGGACCTCCGACCCACCGACATCCTCGATGGTGAACGGTTGTCCATTCCCGCTCGAGTTCTCGAACCGGACGTGCACGCCATCCGGTTGGGCTCGGACCACAGGAGTCGCGAGGGTCGTGCGAACCCCGTCGCAGGCGACGGCGAGCACGGCAGGGACGTTGAGCGGGCTGGCTGTCGCGGCCGCGGGTACCGCCGAGGGCGAGGGCGAAGGGCCCGATGGGGCGGCGCTGGGTGCAACGGCGATCGATGGGGCCGGCGTACCGGTCGGGGCGACCGAGGCCGCAGCGGGAGCGCACGCGATGGCGACACCGGCGATAAGCGCCACCGCGAACCCGCGGCGGATCGGGATCTTGCTCATGTCGGTCAGACGCCGGACCCCGGCCGTTGTTACGCCCGGGCGAGATCCCGCGCGCGGAGCCGCGTCATGACGTCCGTGGCGATCCGTTCGAAGGTCGAGACCTGTCCGGGCGTCCAACGGGTAGTAGAGCCCGATCTCATCCATCCCGAGGTCGATCACCCGGGTCGCCATCTCCTCGAACCGATCGACCGACCCGTAGTATTCGATCGAACCGCCGCGCGGTCGCGCCTTCGCATCGAACATCAGGTACGACCTGCGCATCGTCGCCGGGTCGCGCCCGATCGCCCGGCAGATCTCGTCCATCCGGTCGACCCGTTCGCGCGTCTCGGCGACCTGCGCCTCGAACGTGTCGTGGAACGACATGCTGTTCCAGGTGTCCGCGCGGCGCGCGGCGTGACGCATGAGGACCGGCCCCATGGCCCCGATGGTGATCGGCGGTCGAGGTGACTGGACCGGTCGCGGGTTCATGTACGCCCCTTCGACCCGGTAATAGCGACCGATGACCGTGGTGACCTCGTCGCGCAACAATCGATCGACGATCTCCGCGTACTCGGCGAGTCGCGCGACGCGCTCGCTCGACTCCCAGTTCGGGATCCCGATCATGTCGCACGAAGGGTCGATGGTGATGCCGGTCCCGAGACCCACCTCGACCCGACCGTCCGAGATGTGATCCAGGGTCAGCGCCTGTCGGGCGAACATGGCCGGGTTCCGAAGCGGAACCTGGGTCACGCACGTGGTCAATCGCATCGACGACGTCGCGCCGGCGAGACCGGTCAGGGCCGTCCACGACTCGAACCACGGGCTTGGCGGGTTCGTCCAGTCGACGAAGTGGTCGGGCAGGGCCGCCACCTCGATGCCAAGCCGCTCGAGTCGGACGAACCGCTCCCGCAGGTCCGGCCACGGGACGTTGGGCAGGCACAGGACGAGGAACCGCAACGGGTGCCGCATGCCGCATTCTGTCACGGACGATGCAGCCGTCCGCCGTCCCCGTAACACCCATCACCGTCCCACCGGCCGCGATCGAGCCGGCTGGGCGCTGGCGGCTCCTGGCCATCCTGGCCACGGCCCAGCTGCTCGCATTCGCACCGTGGTTCAGCGCGTCGGCGGTCGGGCCGCTCCTCCAGGCCGAATGGCGGCTCGGGCGGCTCGATCTCCCGCTGCTGACGATCGCCGTCCAGCTCGGGTTCGCGGCCGGCGCTCTCGCTCTCGCCGCGACCGGCGCCGCGGACGTGGTCCCCGGTCGCTATCTGCTGGCCGCGGGCGCCGTGATCGCGGCCGTCGCCAACCTTGGCTTCGCGACACTCGCGACCGACACCGCGAGCGCGATCCCGTTCCGGGTGGTGACCGGCGCCGCGCTGGCGTGCGTCTATCCGGTCGCGATCCGGATGCTGGCGGGTTGGTTCGGTCGGGAGCGCGGGGTGGCCGTCGGCGTCCTTGTCGGGGCGTTGACGATCGGTTCGGCGCTGCCCTACCTGTTCCGCGGCGTCGGGGCGCTCGGTGGCGCCGACTGGCGCCAGGTGGTGATCGCCGCGAGTGCCGCCGCGACCGTCGGCGGGGTGATCGCCCTGATCGGCGTCCGCGACGGTCCCAATGCCATCCGGGCTCCCAGGTTCAGCATCGACATGGCGGTGCGCGCCTTCGGCACCGGCTCGGTCCGCCTCGCGAACCTCGGCTACCTGGGGCACATGTGGGAGCTCTACGCGATGTGGACCTGGGTGCCGTTGTTCATCGCGGCGAGCTTCGCCGCCGGCGGCGTGGCGGACGCCTCGCTCGCGAGTCTCGGGGCCTTCGTCGTGGTCGCGGCCGGCGGCGTCGGCTGCGTGGCCGCAGGCCTCTTTGCCGATCGCCTCGGCCGGACGACGGTGACGATCGCCGCCATGGCGTGCAGCGGAGCGAGCGCGCTGGCGATCGGCTTCCTGTTCGGGGCGGCGCCGTGGCTGACGCTGCTCCTCGGGATCGTCTGGGGCATCACGGTCGTCGCCGACTCGGCGCAGTTCTCGACCGCGGTCTCGGAACTGGCGCCGCCAGGCACGGCCGGCTCGGCGCTCGCGATCCAGACCGCGCTCGGCTTCATCCTGACCGGCGTGACGATCGTCATCGTCGGTGCGCTGGCGCCGTCGGATGGGACGGGCTGGCAGGTCGCCTTCGCGATCCTGGCCCTCGGCCCGGCCGTCGGGATCGTGGCGATGGGTCGGTTGCGGCGACGCCCGGACGCGATCCTGATGGCGGGCGGGCGGCGCTAGCGGCTACCGTCAGGCGGCCGGCGGGCGCCCGGACCTGCGACCAGGGTCGGTCGGCACGGAACTGCCGGCGCGGACGAGGCAGAGCCGGCACGGCGCGATCGGCTCCGCTTCTTCGACGTTGAGGGCGTCGGTCGCCCACAGCGGCCCGGTCGTGTAGCCGCAGGCCGTCTCGAGCGACGGTCCCGGCCAGTCTTCGCTCCAGGTCGCATCGCCGGTGAACAGGTGCCAGCGGGCGGTGGCCCAGCCACTGCGCGAGAAATGTCGCCGGATCCAGGATCCGGCCGGCGGCCAGACCCGGTCGGCCGAGGTGCTCATCGGTCGAACGCTCCAAACGAGCGCCGGCTGCGGGCCAGCGGTGGCCCGCGTCTCCTGAACGCTCGCCGCCCATCGTGACGACGGCACGTTGCGATACGGGCGATGCCTCGATAGAGGTTCCGCTACCTCAGTGGCTCTTGACGTAGTCCACGATCGCGCGGGCCAGGGGCGTCCCGCGCGGCGTGCCGAGTCCGGTGGCGTAGTCCCACCCGGGCGTCGCGTTGTCGAACAGGTTGCCGCCACGGATGATGTCGTGGAAGACCGCGCCGCTCGGCTGCTCCGCGGCGATGGCGTAGAGAATCGGCCCAAGGGTCCCAAGTCCGCGCTTGCCCTCGCTCTGGGCGAGCTGGCGGACGAGGATCGTGTACGCGGCCCAGTACGGGGCAGCGGCACTCGTCCCTCCGCCGGATGCAGCGACACCCTTGTTGACCGTCAGGAACCCGCTCGCCGAATTGGCCGGGGCCGACACATCGGGGATCTGGCGCTTGCCATTCGAGCGGGCATTGTCGACACCGAGCCCCGCCTGCCAGACCGGTCGCTGATAGTAGGTGCTGACGCCGCCGCCGGTGGCCCAACCGATCAACGGATCCTCCCAGGCGACTTCGTCGATGTAGGTCCCATCCTCGAGCATCGAGGCATACGTGCCGCCGACGGCAACCACGTTGACGTCAGTCGCTGGAGAGTCGGCCGAGATCGTCAGGTTCTCCCTGTCGCTGTCGATGCAGCCGTAGGCGCCGTGGTCGCCGCTGGCCACGTAGACCGTGATCCCGGCATTGGCCGCCCCCGCCATCGACGTCGCCAGCCGGCTCATCGCTTCGGCGGTCCGGTCCGCCTCACATCTGCCCCAGCTGATCGAGGCGACATCAGCCCGACGGTCCTGGACGATCTTGTCGATGACGTCCGCCAGCGCCCCACCGACATTGGGTGCCTCGTAATTGAGGATCTGGGCCTTCGGCGCCACGGCCCGGATGACATCGATGTCCAGGCTCACCTCGCTCTGCCCCTTGCCGGGGGTCGCGACCCCACCGTTGACAGCGACACGTTCGACTGCCGGTCCAGACGTGCCAGCCAGCTTGTCGAAGGCCGCGACATCGGCCACATCGAACGTATCGAGCGAGACGATCGCCACGGTCTGGCCCTCGCCATGGAGCCCGAGGGCGCGAAGTCCCTCAAGCTCGAACGCCTTGTCGATGATCGGGGGCGTCATGCCTCCCATCGGTCCGGCCGCGATCGGCCCGCGGAACGCCGGCAGTTCGCTCGGACGGCTGTCGAGGCCGTCGATCGCGGTCACGAGCCCCGTCAGTTCGCGAGGGACGCTCGCTTGCGCGGTCGGTGCGTGGAAGGTCTGCCCACCGCCGTCGGCGTAGTCGCGCAACTCCACGCCGAACACGGACTCGATCGTCCGGACCGGCGCCGACACCGAGAGCGTCAGCCGCTGCGGCGATGTGGCCCGTACCGCGATCTCGTGGCTGGCGGCCCAGGCGGCGATCCGCGTGAGGTCGGGGTCGGCAAGTCCGAAGCGCGTCCCCATCTCCGAGGCGGACAGGAATCGCCGGAAGTCAGGCGATGTCGGGTCGCCGACGGAGCCGGCGTAGGCGAACATCGCCGCGCGCCCGGGCACTTCAAGGACGAGGGTGAAGTCGACGGGATGGTCACCGGAGGTCGGTCCGACGTCGATGAGGGTGGACCCTGTGGTCCGCGCGTCCGTGGATGTCGCGCTGGATCGATCGCGGCCGTCGGCTGCGCCCGTGCAGCCGGTCAACCCGCTCAGGATCACGACCGCGCCGATCAGCGTGGCCGCCCGCTTGATCCGCATCCGGCCGGATCGGCTCATTGCGCCGATCCCCAACGGAAGGTCTTGAGGACCGTCTCGGCGGTTTCGCGGACGCCGTACTGAAGCCACGAGGAACCGAGCCGCTGATCAGGGTTCCAGACGACCAGGACGAGCGCGACGGTCGTGTGCCCGTCGGAGGCGGTGATCAGGCTCATCCCCACCGGCTCGGTCGCGCCCTGCGGCGAGGTCCACGTCCCGGCATAGGTCCGACCGACTCCGTCGATCCGCCCGATGGATGGTCCGAGGATCTGGTTCTTCTCGCTGGTGTCGGCGCGTAGGTCCGGGGCATCGTCCTTGATGATGCCGAACCAACGGTCGGCATAGGCCTCCGCGCTGGCGTCAGACGTCGAGACGGCAGCGACGACCAGGATGGCGTCGAACGTGCTGGACTTGAGTTCGAGATCGACGCGACGGCCATCCGACGACTGGATCCCCCACAGGTCGGAGTATTCGAACTCGAACCCGAAGTCCGTGCTCGTCCACGGCGTACCCGCACGGATCCCGACCGTCCCGGCCGGGACGGAAGCCGGGCTTGCCTGCGGGATCGATGCCGGGACCGTGGAGGCTGGAGCAGCGCCACCCGGCGGCGGTCCGCTGCATTCCGTGCCGGGGGCACAGTCCGGCGGCGCGTCGGGAGCGTCGATCAGCGTCGCCGCGATCGCCGCGATGAGCAGGAAGACGCCGAGCACGACCGCGAACCCGACGAGGACGCCGCGGCCGCCCAGTCGACTCCCTGCGTCGCCGGCGGCCACCCGAGGCGCCGGCGCGGCAGCGGCCGGGTCGATGGGTTCGGTCATGCCTTCGGCTTGTCCGAGCGCTTCGGCAATGCGTGGAGCGCGACCCCGCAATTGCCGCAGAACGTATGTCGGAGGGTCGGCTTGCCGCAGTTCGCGCAGGTGATCTGGTCGCCGATCTCGATCTCGAACGCTTCCTCCAGGAGCCCGACATGGAGGGTCCGGCGAAGCCAGATGAGCGCGACCGCGGCGAGCGCCAGCTGGACGGCGACGTTGATGACCGGTCCCGGCAGGTAGGCGGCCAGCGCTGCGGCCACGAGCAGTGCCCCGGCCAGGATGAGTGCCACGACCGGGCGACCCGCGATGCCCAGGGCGCCCCGATCCCGGATCGGCGCCCGATAACGGAGCGAGAAGGCCCCGACAGCCGACCCGACGGCCCCGGCGGCCACCACCGGGAGGGCCACCGCGATGGCCAGGATCCGCCCGACCCACGGCAGCGGCTCCCCGATCGGGGTCAGGCCGGCGGCGAACAGGTCGATCGAACCGGCGATGACCTGGGCGCCGACGAAGGCGACCGCCGAGGCGACCCCGAAGGTCGCGCCATCGACGACGTCGTTGTAGCGGCGGTCGCGAAGCAGGATCAGCGGACCGGTGACCATCGCGGCCAGTCCGAGCAGCGGGACGATGACGCCGAGCGTGACCATCTCGGCCACGCGAGCGCCGCCGAGCCGTCCGCCGGTCTCGACGAGGTTGTCGATGGCGAGCGCGAAGATGACCCCCCAGGCGATCCCCCAGGCCATCGTGAGGAGGAGGACCGGGAGCGGCGTGTCCTCGTAGACATCGACCGAGTAGACGTACAGGACGACGAGCACCGGGACGAGGACCGCCGCACCGACCAGGGCGACCGGGAAGGCGCCGATCGCGACAAGGAAGAGGAGCGCGACGACGCCGCCCCCGAATGCGAAGCGGAACGCGTCGAGATCGGCCACCGGGAGCTGCGGCATGAGCGTCGAGAAGAGGGCGACGCGATCCACGGCCTCGCCGGGCGCGGCGGCGTACGACCCGCGCCGCCCGCCGACTACCCGGGCCGTCGCCGTCATGGAGCGTGGCGCCACAGCGGATGCAGAAGGTGGCGTCGGGGACGGCCTCGCCGCAGCGTGGGCATTCGATGCGTTCGTCGGTCACCTGCGAACAGTAGCGACACGGCCCGGTCGCGACAAGGTACGTCGCGGGCAAGCGCTCGCCGTCGAACGGCCGGCCGGCCCGGGGGTGGGTGACGGACGGCCCTTGGAGATGCGGTCTGCCGCTGGGAGGATGGGTCTGACCCGTCGGACCCGCGACCGGTCCAGGAGGCTGACATGCACGTCCTCGTCGCGTACGCGAGCCGTCACGGTGCCACGCAGGGCATCGCCGAACTGATCGCTTCGACACTCAGCAAGGCCGGCCTCCAGGCCGACCTTCGGCCGGCGTCCGCGGTCAAGGACCTCAAGATGTACGACGCCTTCGTGATCGGGAGCGCGGCCTACATGGCCCACTGGGAGAAGGACGCCACAGAGCTCGTCAAGCACAACCGGTCGATCCTGGCCGCCAGGCCCGTCTGGCTGTTCAGCAGCGGCCCGCTGGGCACCGAACCGCTCGACCCGAAGGGCCGGGACCAGAAGGTCGTGGCGGTGCCGAAGGGTGTGCCGGAGCTGGCGGCGTCCATCCATGCCCGAGACCACCGGGTCTTCTTCGGCGCCTTCGACCGGGAGCGCCAGCCGGTCGGGTTCGCCGAACGCGTCCTGTCGAGCCTGCCGGCCGCCTGGGAGGCCCTGCCGCAAGGCGATTTCCGGGACTGGCCGGAGATCGAGGCCTGGGCCACATCGATCATCCGCGAGTTGCAGCCGGTCCCCGTCGGCTGACGAGCCTCGGGCGCTCGCCGGATCGTCAGGCGGTGCCCCGGGCAAGGTCGATCAGGCGCCCCAGGACGCGCTCGCCGTCGGCGCGGATGCCGTTGTGCTGGTACTCGTTGGTGATCCAGGGTCGGAGGCCGCGGATCGCCGCCGCCGTCTCCTCGGCGAAGGCACGCTCGACGTACAGGTCGTCGACATAGATCGTCGCGGCCACGGGGACGTCGTTGTGTCGGAGCTGCTCGGCGTCGAACATCCGTGGCCAATCGTGCTCCGCCAGGAGCGCCGCGGCCTCCCGGTGCGACCGCAGGGCTCCGTAGTCTTCGAACATCCACGGGTAGACGTGCTCGGCGGTGAAGGCCTCCGAATCGCGGATCGCGTCGGGCAGCAGTCGCTCGGCCGACCAGCGGGTCGCCCCGCCGTCGGCGTACGACGACTCGTGGAGGGTCGCATACATCGGGTTGCGCTCGAACCGGACGCCGGTCGCGACGTCCGCCAGGAACGCCCGTGATCCGAACGGGAGCTCCAGGACGTGATGGAGCAGCTCGAACCCGGCGCTGTCGCCTAGCCACAGCCCGAGCTGGCGGAACCGGCGGACGGTGAGCCGGTCGCCCGAAGGGAGTCGGACGTCGTCCGCCTCGAGCCGACGGTGGATCTCGGCGACCCGGGCACGGTCGTCGGGATAGCGCTCGAAGTAACGCCGGTTCGCGTCGATCAGGCGCACGTAGGTGGCGGCATAGACGTCGTCCACCGGGCGCCCGATGGGGGCGAGTCCGCCCGTGATGAACGCCTCGCGAAGACCCTCGGGCGCGATCGACAGGTAGGTCATCGAACAAAACCCGCCGAAGCTCTGCCCCAGCACGCTCCAGCGTTCAACCCCGAGTTCCTGGCGGATCAGCTCCGCGTCGCGGACGATCGAATCCGCCCGGAAGTGGGTCAGGTAGGTCGCCTGTTCCGCCGGCGTGGCGCCGGGGATCTCACCGACCGGCGTCGATCGCCCGGTCCCGCGCTGATCCAGCAGCAGGATCCGAAAGTCCTTGAGGGCGCGCGCCATCCAGCCGGTCGGCGGGCTCGTCGGCCGCATCGCCTCGAACCCGGGACCACCCTGGAGGAACAATAGATACGGCCGGTCGAGGCCGTCGGGGTCGGCGACCTCCCGGCTGAAGACCGTGATCGCCGGACCATCGGGACGGGCGTGATCGAGCGGCACGACGTGCTCGCGCTCGGTCAGGATGGCGGCCTGGATGCGGATCGTCGTGGCCAACGGCCCCAATGTAGCGGACCGCCGGTTCCGATCACGGCCGTTTCCGAAAACCGATCTGGAGGTCCTGGCTCACCCCCGTTGCGAACCCCGCCTCGCTGAGCGCCAGGTAGTACTCCCACATCCGGATGAACCGGTCATCGAAGCCCATGGCCCGGACGGCCGGCAGTCGTGCCATGAACCGGGTCCGCCACGCCCGCAGGGTCAGGGCGTAGCTCGGGGCGATGTCGCGGACGCCCTCGATCAGGAGGCTCGTGCGAGCGGTCGCCCGCTCGATCACCGCGAGCGATGGGCACAGGCCACCCGGGAAGATGTAGGTCTGGATCCAGTTCGCGCCTCGGCGCTGCGTCTCGTAGGCGGCGTCGGGGAAGGTGATCGACTGGAGGCTGAGCCGGCCACCGGGGACGAGCGCCCGGTCGCACGTCTCGAAGAACGTGGCGAAATACTCGGCGCCGACTGCTTCGAGCATCTCGATCGAGACGATGGCGTCGTAGGTCCCCTCGATGTCGCGATAGTCGCGCAGCTGGATGTCGACCAGGTCCTGCAGGCCGGCGGCGCGCACTCTCTCCGTGGCGAGCGCCTGCTGTTCCCGCGAGATCGTGACCGAGGTGACCCGGCAGCCGAGTTCGCCGGCCGCGAAGAGTGCGAACCCACCCCAGCCGGAGCCGATCTCGAGCACATGCATCCCGGCAGTCAGGCCCGCCCCCTCGGCGATGCGCCGATACTTGGCTCCTTGCGCATCGGCCAGCGACTGGTCGGGTGACTCGAAGACCGCACTCGAATAGGTCATCGTCTCGTCCAGGAATAGGCCGTAGAACTCGTTGCCGAGGTCGTAGTGGGCGGCGATGTTGCGCCGACTGTTGCCCTTCGTGTTGCGCCTCGCGCGGTGTGCCAAGGTCCGCCGCAGCTGTGCCGGGACGCGCCACCAGCCCGTCGACAGGGCCAGCGCGGAGCGGTTCAACGCCGCGAACCGAAGGAGCGCGGGCAAGTCCGGGCTCGACCAAAGGCCGTCCATGTACGCCTCGCCCCCGCCGGTTTCACCACCGGTGAGCATCCGGACGAGTGCCCGGCGGTCGTGGATGTGGATCTCGGCCCGCAGATCGGAGGTCGGATCGCCGAAGGCCCGGCTGGATCCATCGGGCAGGACCGCCGTCAGATGGCCCGTCCGGATCCGTGACGCTCCGGCCATGGCCATCCGCCAGGCCAGTCGGTCCAGGATGCCGCCGGCGTCCTCAGATCCCGCTCGCGCAGACATTCGTCCACTCATCGTGCGGCCTCGCCGTGACGATGGAACCGGGCGCCACGTCTCCACAGGCGCCACGCATGCACGTGGATCATGGCGATCGTCCGGTGCGTGACCAAGGGGTGGCGAACGAGCATCCGAAGGAGGTTCCGGTCGGTCATCGGGTGGCGGCGCAGGTCAAGGCTGGCGTGGAGCTTGAGCGCGTCGTCCTCGTGCTCGTTGATCGTGATCCGCAGCCGCGACGGCTCGTCGCGGACGCGGACCGTGTACGAGCCGGCCATCTCGAGGAACGGCGAGACGTAGAACGCCTTCTCCATCCCTGCCCGGAAATCGGGCGCATCGGGTGCCGCGTGGAGCGTGTACAGGTGCCGCTCACCGTGGGTGTTGTGGACCTCGACCACGACGACACGCAGGACGTCGGCGGCGTCGCGGCAGAGGAAGAAGCTGGCGGGGTTGAAGACGTAGCCGAGCACCCTCAGGTTCGTGACCAGGGTGATCTGCCAGCCGGTCGGATCGGCGCCCTCGCGTCGGAGGTGGGCATCGATCGCACCTGGGAGATCTCGGGTCGGAGGCTCCAGATGATCGTCGTCGCGGAAGGCCAACACGTTCCAGCGGTTTCGGCTCAGCAGGCGGTTCGCACGGGCGACGGTATCCAGCTCGGCCAGGTCGAGCGCGGCGTAGTAGACGGCGTGTTCCAACTCGTAGACGAACGGCCGCGCACGGCGATGGCGGACGGTCCCCTCCAGCAGATGTGACCTCATGCTGCCTGCTCCTGGGTGTCGGCAGCGGCCGTGGCGGTGAGTCGCGCCGCCACCTCGAACCCGGAGCGACAGCCGTCCTCGTGGAAGCCGTAGCCGAGGTGGGCGCCGGCGTACCAGGTGTGGCGGTGACCCTGGAGCCGGTCGATCGCGGCCTGCGACTCCAGCGAGCGGAATGTGTAGAGCGGGTGGCTGAACGCGCGGGCGACGATGACATGCTCGTCGCGCACGAGGTCGCCGGGATTCACGCTGACGAAGAACTGGGTCTCGCCCGGCAATGCCTGGAGCCGGTTCATGTGATAGGTCATCGTCACGGCTGTGCCGGGTGGGTCGCAGGCGCCCTGATCCACGTTCCAGGACGACCATGCGGCGCGGCGACGGGGCATGATCCGGGCGTCGGTGTGGAGCACGACCTGGTTGCGGTTGTACTCGAACCCGCCGAGTGCGGCGGATTCGGCCGGGTCGGCGTCGCGCAGGAGCGCGAACGCGTCATCCGCGTGGGTGGCCATCACGACGGCGTCGAATTGTTCATGGGCCCCCGAGACGGTCCGGACCGTCGCGCCCGACTCGTGACGTGTGACCGCCTCGACCGGATCGCCGGTGCGCACCGCCCCAGTGGGAAGGCTCGCGATGAGCCGATCGACATACGTTCGCGAGCCGCCGCTCACCGTCCGCCACGGCAGCGCACGACCGAACCCGATGAGACCGTGGTTGTCGAGGAACCGAAGCAGGGAGTCGACCGGATACTCGAGCGTCCGGCCCGGGGCCGTCGACCAGACCGCCGCCGTGATCGGCACGAGGAAGTGGTCGCGGAACGCCGAGCCGAAGCCGCGTTCCGCCAGGTACTCGCCGAGGGTCCGCCCGGTCGGCGTCGGGCTGTCGAGGATCGCGCGGGCGTCGCGGTAGAAGCGCGCGATGTCCGGGAACATGCGGAGATACGACGGTCGGGCGGCGAGCCCCGGCTGCGCGAAGAACCCGCGCGCCCCACGCGACCCGAATTCGACGCGGCACGACCGGCAACTGGACGCGAACGACATGTCGCTCGGCTGGGTCCGTACGCCGAGTTCATCGAACAGTCCGACCAGCCGCGGGTAGGTCGGTTCGTTGTAGACGATGAACCCCGTGTCGACGTTGACCGTGCCGCCGGGTGTCTCCACCGACACCGTCGCGACATGCCCACCGGGGGTCGCTTCGCGCTCGTACACCGTGATGTCGTGGCCATCCTGGTGGATGGCGTAGGCAGCGGTCAGGCCGCTCACCCCGGCACCCACGACGGCGACCCGCAACGGGACCGTCATCGGGCGACGCGCGCAGCGGCACGCTCATCGAGTGCCCGCTGCATCCCGCCCAGGGCGTCCTTGGCGATCTTCTCGAAGGCGCCACCGACGAACGGCTGCACCACGCGCATCCAGCCACCGAGCCGGATGTCGGCCGTGTAGTCGATCGAGGTCCCGGTCGCGGTCGGTTCGAAGCGGATCTCGTCGACGGCCGAAACCCCGGACCCCTCGCCGGTCAGGACGACGCGGGTCGGTGGTTCGAAGGTGCTGATCCGATACTCCATCGGCGCGACGCGGCCGCGCATCCGGACCCCAAGCCGATACCGGGCGCCGAGGCCGACCGGTCCGGGGTCGATCCGGTCGGAGGTCGCCACGCCCGGGTCCCACCGACTCGAGTTCGCGAAGTCGGCGATGAAGGCGAAGGTCTCCTCGATGGGCAGGGTCGTGGCGATCCGTTCGTGCAACTTGGTCATCTGTCGGGTCTCCAGCTCGGGGCCGGTCATCCATCCGGGCGTCTCGCACGAATGGACTGGCGTGGATGGCAGATCGCTGATCGATGACGCACTGGAGATCTCCGTGGTCGGGAGCTTTTCCCGTATCGGCTTCCAGGTGCGTCGACGGGTATTCGCATGGGATCCGTCGCCGGATGGGTCGCTCGCCGGTAGGACCGCGCTGGTCACCGGCCCGACCTCGGGGATCGGGCGGGCGGCGACCGATGCCCTCGCCGCGCTCGGGGCGCGGGTGATCCTCGTCGGGCGGAGCGAGGAGCGGCTGACGCGCGTCCGCGACGACCTCGTCGCCACGCATGGAACGGACCGGTTCCCGATCGTCGTCGCCGACACGGGTTCGCTTGCATCCGTGCGGCTGGCGGTCCGGAGGATCCTGGACACGGAGTCGCGACTCGACGTCGTCATCGACAACGCCGGCGCGATCTACCCGGAGCGCAGGGTCGGCCCGGATGGTATCGAGGCGACGCTGGCGGTCCTGGTCGTCGGGCCCTTCGCGCTCGTCGGCGGCCTCCTGCCACTGTTGCGACAGACCGGCCACGCCCGGGTCATCGCCGTGACGTCCGGGGGCCAGTACACGCAGGCCCTCCACCTCGACGATCTCGAGTGGGAGTCGGAGCCATACGACGGGACGCGCGCGTATGCGCGGGCGAAGCGCGCCCAGACGGCCCTCGTCCGCGAGTGGGCTCGGCGCCTGGCGGGGACCGGGGTGACGGTCAACGCGATGCACCCGGGCTGGGCCGACACCCCGGGCCTTGAGGCAAGCCTCCCCGGGTTCTACGACGTGATGGGGCCGCTCCTTCGAACACCGGCCGAGGGCGCCGACACGGTCACCTGGCTTGCGACCGACCCGGACGCGGATGGCACGGGTGGCCGCCTCTTCCTCGACCGGCGCCCGCGTCCCTTCGACCGGATCCCATCCACTCGCCTGTCAGCCGCCGATCGTCGGCGGCTGTGGGATCTCGTGGTCGGGCTGTCGGGAGCGCCCGATCCGGCCCCGGAGGCCTGACACCGAAACCTCGTAGACTCCGCGCGGCATGACGGCAACGATGGAACGACGCCGCACCGGGTTCGAGTGGCCACCGATCGCCCTCGCCCTCGTCGCCCTCGTGGCGCTCATCTGGTTCGGTCGCGACATGACCTTCTATCACGATGAGTGGGCGATGATCCTGCTCCGCGACCTGTCGGTGAACGGGATCTTCTCGCCCCACAACGAGCACCTGAGCGCGACGCTCGTGATCCTCTATCGAGGCCTGCTCGAGACCGTCGGGATGGCCTCCTATTGGCCGTATCTGCTGGTCACATTCGCGCTCCACATCGCCGTGGCGGGGATCGTGTACGTCGTGGTCCGGCGCGAGGCCGGGATGGGTTGGGCCCTTGGGGCGATGGCGGTCGTCCTGATGCTCGGGTCGGGCGGCGACGACATCCTGTGGGCGTTCCAGTCGGGCACGATCGGTGCCGTGGCGGCTGGGATGGCGGCCGTCGTCATCGCCCCGAAGCGACCGGCGGTGGCGGCGATCCTGCTGACGATCTCGCTGGCCACGTCCGGGGCGAGCACCGCATTCGTGGTCGGGACGGCGTTCCACCTCGTGCTGACTCGGCCGAGGGCGCTGGTCTGGCTACTCCTGCCACTCGGGCTGTACTTCGGTTGGTACCTGCTGTTCGCCACGTCCGCCGTCTCGCCAGGTCTCAAGGGCCTGCCGCAGTACGTGCTCACGGGCTTGTCGGCGAGCGCCGCCGGTGCCCTCGGCACGACGATCCTGACGGTCGGGTTCGTCGCCCTCATCTTCCTGGGCGTTGGGCTGTTGATCGCGTGGCGGGTCCCACCGGTCGTGCTGGCGCTGCTCGTGTCCGGGGTGATGTTCTTCGTGATCGCGGGCCTCGTCCGGGCGCAGCTCGGGCCGGAGCAGGCGACCGCCCCACGCTACGTCTACATCGTGGCCCCGGCCCTGATCGTGGCCGCCGCCGTCCTCATCGCGCGGATCCCCAGGCCGCTCGGCTACGGGATCGGCGCGGCGGTGTTGACGGTCGCGCTGGTCGGGAACGTGGCCCTCATGTTCGAGACCCACGACCGACTCGCCTCCAAGATCGAATGCGAGAAGGCGATGACGCCGCTCGCCCGCGGGAGCGCCGGGAACCCCTGCTAGGGCTGCCCGTGGCCCGCGGCGGGCGGGGCCGTGGCTGCGCGTGGCCGTGGCTGCGCGGGCCGTGGCCGCGTGGGCGGAGCGCGGTCCTCTGGCGGCTATGCACTTCGGCTGCATCAAGGGGATGCCGAACGGCGTTGTTGATGCAGCGGAAGTGCATACCGCGTGGCAGACCCCTGGCTTGCCGCGTTCGACGAACTCAGGGAAGTCGCTTGACGATACTTCACGTTCACGCGTACTATTCGCGTGTGCCTGAAGTATCGACCCACGACGACGCCCGGCTGACCGCGGTCGCGATCGACCTTCTGCGGATCTTCCAGGGCATGCCGCGCCAGGTGCCGCCGCCACCGGCCCGCGACCTGACGATGGGCCAGATCCGCTTGCTGTTCATGCTCCGACATGGCGGCCCGCAGCCGATGGGCCGGATCGCCGAAGTCTTCGACCTCAGCACCACGGCGGCCACGGGGTTCGTTGCCCGAGTCGAGCGCCATGGCCTCGTCGAACGGCGCCATCGCCTGGACGACCGGCGGGTCGTCGAATGCGCCCTGACCGACTCCGGCACGCAGTTCCTGGACGCCCTTTTCGGTGTCCGGCTCGATGCGGTGCGGACCGCGTTGGCCGTGCTCAGTCCGCGGCAACTGTCCGGGTTCCAGCGCCTGCTCGGCCACATCAACGCACGCCTCGGTGCGCAGCCGTGATCGCGCTGTTGCGGACCTACCTCCGCCCCTACCGCGCCGCGCTGGCGCTGGTCGTGTTCATGCTCGTCATCCAGGCCATCGCCACGCTCTACCTCCCCGAACTCAACGGCGAGATCATCAACAACGGCGTCGCAAAGGGCGACACGGCCTACATCCTGTCGACCGGGGCGCTGATGCTCGGAATCTCGGCGGTCGTCGTCGCCGTCTCGATCGTAGCCGTCTATTGGGGCAGCAAGACCGGGATGGCGTTCGGTCGCGACGTACGCGGTGCGATCTTCCGCAAGGTCGAGAGTTTTTCTCGCGCGGAACTCGACCGGTTCGGGACGGCGTCCCTCATCACCCGCAACACGAACGACGTCCAGCAGGTCCAGATGGTCGTCCTGATGGGTCTCAACATGATGATCATCGCCCCGATCCTCGCGGTCGGCGGCGTGATCATGGCCCTCCGCCAGGACGTCCCGCTGTCGGGGATCCTCATCGTCGTCCTGCCGCTGATGGCGCTGATCGTCGGGCTGCTGATGTCCCGCGCGCTGCCGCTCTTCCAGGCCATGCAGGTCAAGATCGACCGGGTCAACCAGGTCACCCGGGAGGCGCTCAGCGGGATCCGTGTCATCCGGGCCTTCGTCCGCACACGCCACGAGGAGGAGCGCTTCGACGTGGCGAACCTCGACCTGACGGCCACCTCGTTGCGAGTCCAGCGGCTGTTCGCGCTGATGCTCCCGACACTGATGTTGATCTTCAACCTATCAACGGTCGCGATCCTGTGGTTCGGCAGCATCCGCGTGGCGAGCGAAGAGATGCCCATCGGAAACCTCATCGCGTTCCTGCAATACGTCATGCAGATCCTGTTCGCGGTGATGATGGCCGTCTTCATGTTCGTGATGGTCCCGCGGGCCGTCGTGTCGTCCGGGCGGATCCAGGAGGTTCTCCGCACGACCCCCTCGATCGCGGATCCTCTCGAGCCGATCGCGGCCCCGGCAGGGACGGGCGCCCTGGCCTTCCACGACGTCGAGTTCCGCTACCCGGGCGCGCAGGACCCGGTCCTCCGTGACATCACCCTCGCGATCGAGCCCGGTCAGACGACGGCCATCGTCGGCTCCACGGGGAGTGGCAAGACCACCCTCATCAACCTGATCCCGCGCTTCTACGACGTGACCGGCGGCGAACTGGCGCTCGACGGTGTCGACGTCCGCGCCGTCCGCCGCGACGACCTGTGGGCGCGGATCGGGCTCATCCCGCAAAAGGCCTTCCTGTTCAGCGGGACGATCGCCAGCAACCTGCGCTTCGGGCGGCCGGACGCGACCGACGACGAACTGTGGGACGCCCTTCGGATCGCCCAGGCGGAGACCTTTGTGCGCGAACTCGAGGGCGCCCTGGAGGCACCCGTCACCCAAGGCGGCGCCAATCTGTCGGGTGGCCAGCGTCAGCGGCTGGCCATCGCCCGCGCGCTGGTCAAGCGTCCCGAGATCTACGTCTTCGACGACAGCTTCTCCGCCCTCGACTTCCGGACCGATTCGCTGCTCCGAGCCGCGCTGGCGCGCGACATCGAGGGCGCGACCATCGTGATCGTCGCCCAGCGCGTCGGGACGATCAAGAACGCCGACCGGATCGTGGTGCTCGACAGCGGCACGATCGCGGGGATCGGGACGCACACGGAACTCATGGCGACCTGCGAGACCTATCGCGAGATCGTCTACTCGCAACTCAGCGAAGAGGAGGCCGCGTGAGCGGGCCCGCCGGCGGTGCAGCCGGAGCCACGCGCAGGCCCCCGGCTCGCGGCTTCGGGGGTGGCGGCGGGCCATTCGGTGGACCTTCGCTGCCGGCCGAGAAGGCGCGCGATTTCAAGGGCTCGTTCGGGCGACTGGCCCGGACGTTGCGTCCCGAGGCCGGCCGGATCCTGATCGTCGTCGCGCTCGCGATCCTGAGCGTCACCTGCGCGGTCATCGGCCCGAAGATCCTCGGCAACGCCACGGACATCCTGTTCGACGGGGTCGTCAGCCAGCAGATCCCCGCCGGGCTGACCCAGCAGCAGGCGATCGACGCCCTGCGCGCCGCGGGCAACGACCAGCAGGCCGACATGCTCGCGAGCATGACCCTGACACCCGGCGCCGGGGTCGACTTCACGGCGCTCCGCAACACGCTGCTATTCGTGGCGTTCGTCTACATCCTGAGCTCGCTCTTCGCCTGGGGCCAGTCATACATCATGGCCGGCGTCTCGCAGCGGACCGTCTACCGGATGCGCCGCGATGTCGACACCAAGCTGTCCCGCCTGCCGTTGGCCTACTTCGACACCCACCCGCGGGGTGACACGCTCAGCCGCGTCACCAACGACATCGACAACATCGCGAACTCGCTCCAGCAGACGCTGACCCAGCTGATCACCGCCCTGTGCACGATCATCGGCGTGCTGGCGATGATGTTCTGGATCAGCCCGCTGCTCGCGGTCATCTCGCTGCTGACCGTGCCGCTGTCGATCGCCGTCACCGTCTTCATCGCCAAGCGCTCGTCGCAGCATTTCGCCGGCCAGTGGAAGCAGACGGGGACGCTCAATGGCCACGTCGAGGAGATGCACACCGGGCACAGCATCGTCAAGGCGTTCGGTCGCCAGCAGGAGGCGATCGAGAAGTTCGACATCGAAAACGAGGGGCTCTTCCAGGCGAGCTACCGGGCGCAATTCCTGTCCGGGATGATCCAGCCCGCGATGCAATTCATCGCCAACATCAACTACGTCCTGATCTGCGTCATCGGCGGGATCCAGGTCGCCAACGGCCAGATGAGCCTCGGCGACGTCCAGGCGTTCGTCCAGTACTCGCGCCAGTTCACGATGCCGATCACCCAGACGGCCAGCATCGCCAACGTCATCCAGTCGGCGGTCGCCTCCGCGGAGCGCGTCTTCGAACTGCTCGACGAGCAGGAGGAGGTGCCGGACCAGGCGCTCGTCGGCATCCGGCGGACGGTCGCCGGGCGTGTTGCCCTGGAGAACGTCTCGTTCCGCTACCTGCCCGAGGTCCCGCTCATCGAGGACCTGGACTTGCTGGTCGAACCCGGGCAGACGGTGGCCATCGTCGGCCCCACAGGTGCCGGCAAGACGACCCTCGTCAACCTGCTGATGCGCTTCTACGAGATCGACGCCGGCACCATCCGGATCGACGACATCGACAGCCGCGAGATGTCACGCGACGAGCTGCGCTCGACCTTCGGGATGGTCCTCCAGGACACGTGGCTGTTCCACGGCACGATCCGCGAGAACATCGCCTATGGCCGCGAGGACGTGACCGAGGACGAGATCATCGCCGCCGCCCAGGCCGCCCACGTCGATCACTTCGTGCGGACCCTGCCCGACGGCTATGACACGATCCTCGACGACGACGCGACGGCCGTCTCGCAGGGCGAGAAGCAGCTGCTGACCATCGCCCGGGCGTTCCTGGCCGACCGCCGGATCCTGATCCTCGACGAGGCGACCAGCTCGGTCGACACCCGGACGGAGGTCCTCATCCAGCGCGCCATGGCCAAGCTGATGCTCGGCCGGACGAGCTTCGTCATCGCCCACCGGCTGTCCACCATCCGCGACGCCGACACGATCCTGGTCATGGACCATGGCCGGATCATCGAGCAGGGCACCCACGAGGCGCTCCTCGCCAAGCGCGGCTTCTACTTCGACCTCTACGACAGCCAGTTCGCGGAGCCCCTGCTCGAAGCTAGCTAGGCGCGCGCTCCGGATCGAGTTCCCGGCGCAGAGCAGCCCGGCCACGCGAGATCCAGCTGGCGACCGTGCCTTCCGGGACCGCCAGCATCCGGGCGATCTCGGCCTGGGTGTAGCCGTCGACCGCGTTGAGCAGGAGCACCGAGCGGGTCCGCGCGTCGAGGGTCTCGAGCGCGGCCCACAGGTCGGGATCGATCGTGTCGCGCCAAGGTCGGGGTTCGACCCGGCTGACGGCCGCCAGCCAGCGGCGGCGGCCGCGGAGGTGGTTGAACGCCAGGCGCAGGGCGATCGTATAGAGCCAGGCGCGAACATCGGTGCCGTCGAACCGGTCCCACGAGCGATAGGCCTTGAGATACGCCTCCTGGGCGATGTCCTCGGCATCGCGCTCGTCGCCGAGCACGAGGACGAGCCGGCGGATGAGGTTCGTGTAGTGGGGCCGGACGGCGGACTCGAACGCGTCCGGATCCCCCTTCGAGGCGGCGCGGATGGCCCGCGCCGCCGCCGTGACGTCGGATGCCGTCATGGCATCGGGCGCCCGTAGCAGTCGCCGACGCCGGTCGCGTCCTCGCGCTGGTCGGCGACCATGATCACGGTCCCGTCGGCCTGGATCGAGCCGGGGATGACGTAGCCGTGCGCCGGTGGTGTCGCCTGGTGGACCGACGATGAGTGGCCCTTGCCGCCGTCGGGCGTCAGCACCGTGCCGGTCTCGACCTGCCAGTCCACCTCGGTGAACCCGTGCGCCGCGAGGAAGGCGTGCGCTTCGGGCGGGCTCATGCACTCCATGTGCGCGCCGGCCAGAGGTTGTCCCGGGTTCTGGATCCCGGGCCGACCCTCGGCCAGGTTGGCGACGACGACCGCACCGGCCGTGGCGGTGGCCACGACGGCCAGGAGCAGGATGGGCGCCGCCGTCAGCGAGAGGGCGAACCGGCCGCGCCGGCGTCGGTCGGGTAGGGCCGGGGGGCGCGCCAAGCCATGGGCGCGCGCTTCCAGCGCCGCGAGACGGGTCTCGAGTTCGATGTCGTGGTCGTTCATCGGGTCACCTTCGGTCAGTGGCGGGTCCGTTGCCTGCCGTTCGACCTGTACAACACCGGACAGGGACAGATCCATGCATAGCGCTTCGATCGGGCCGGAATCGTAGCGGCGATCGTGGGATCTCTCATCGCGTTCTCAGCCGGCTCATCGACGATCGCCTCGATCGACCGCCCTGACCGCACCGGCCTCCGAGCGGCGTCGGGCTTGAACTGCTGCTTCTGCGCCACTGGGGTGATGGTCTCCAGTTGATCCCGTGGGCGGCGTTGGCGGTCCTCGCGATCGCGGTCGTCCTCGTCATCCGGCGACCGAACCGTCGGGCCATCCTCGTGGCGCGGGTCCTCGCCGTCGTGGTCCTCGTCACCTCGGCGTTCGGTGTGTTCATCCACATCTGGGCGAATTACGAGACCGCCCCGCTCGACTTCCGCTACACGGACACCTGGCCGACGACCTCGGAGCCGGTCCGCTGGCTCCTCGCGGCCACCGACACGGTGGGCGCATCCCCTTCCCTTGCCCCGACGGCGATGGCCTTCGTGGCGCTGGTCCTGTTGCTGGCCACCGTCGGCCAGCCGGCAACCGGACCGGCCCAGGAGTCAGGTCTCGACGACCGACCCGTGGGATAGACTCTCCCGCGTGGCTCCGGCATTCGACGTCGAACTGGATGGCGGCGGACGGGCCCGAGCTGTTCGAGTCGTCGCGGAGGACGGACTCGACGAGGCCCTCGTTTCCCTGGGGCTGTCACGGGGACCGGTCGTCCTGCTCTTCGGCGGTGCCGGCAAGGTCGCTGTGGACGACCTCGAGCGGATCCGCGCGTTCTTCCGAACCTCGTTCATCCCCGCGATGGAGCGGATCGGCGGGATCGTCATCGACGGCGGGACCGATGCGGGCGTCATGCGCATCGCCGGCGAGGAGCGCGTCCGGGCGGGCGGACGCATCCGGATGATCGGCGTCGCCCCGTTCGCGAAGGTCAAGGTCCCGGGTTCGCCCGGTTCGACCGCGCTGGCCCCCGGGCATACCGATTTCGTCCTCGTCCCGGGGACCGACTGGGGTTCGGAGGCTTCGTGGTTCCACTTGATCGCAGATCGGCTGACGACCGGGCCGTCCGCAACGGTCCTCGTCAATGGTGGACCGATCGCTCTTGACGAGATCGAGCAGAGCATCGACCTTGGACGTCGAGTCATCGTCATCGACGGGACCGGGCGCGCCGCCGACGACCTCGCAGTCGTCATCGGGCGATCAAGCGACTCTGCGATGGACCGGGCGCCGAGCGATCACCGTGGTCGACGTGACGATCACATCGACGGGGCTTGCCGACGAACTGGCCAGGAACGCTGTTGGAGAACACGGACGATGAGCGCGACAACGAGCGGACAGCCGGGCACGAAGAGCCTCGAACGCCTCGTCGATGAGCTAGACCTGTCCGACGACGAGAAGACCCTTCTTCGGTCTCGCTGGCTCGACCAGATGCATTGGATGGGGCGCAAGGCTCGCATCGCGCGGCGTCGCCATCTCGCCCTTCGATGGATCATCGCGTGCGGGGGCATCATCCTCCCCGTGCTCGTGAGCTTCAGTCTCGGGGCCGCACTGTCCAAGGAGCAATTCGAGGCGAACGCACCTGTGCGGGTGGCGACATTCGTGGTCAGCCTCGCCATCGCGCTGCTGGCTACGACGGAGGAGGTCTTCCATTTCGGCGACACGTGGCATCACTATCGCCGGACCGCGGAACTCGCTCAAGAGCGCCGGTTGGCAATTCGTACAACTGACCGGGCCGTACGCCAGGATCCGACCCATGCCGCCGCCCTGCCGGCATTCACACGACGGATCGAGGACATCCTGTCGGAGAACGTCGAGGAGTACTTCGGTCGCGTGGTCGCCGAAGATACGAAGCCAGGCGGCACCAACCTCGGGTCGGGGTAGTGGCGTCCAGTAGGGGCTAGTCAACCGCTCGTCCAGACCGTACCGTAGCGCTGGGCACGCTGGCCATCCGGAACGGTGGGCTGGCACAGGGCTACCGGCTCATCCGGTCGCTCTCGTCGAAACGATTCCGAGAGCGCCGGAGGAGACCCGAGCGACATGCCGACTGCGGAGGCCTGCCCGTGTCCGTGGTCGCCATCGTGCTGGCGATCGCGATGGTGGCCATCTATCTCGTGGTCCTCAATGCGATCGACCGGTACGAGAAAGAGCCCACCTCGATCCTGATCGCCTGCGTCCTGCTTGGCGCGATCGTCGCGCCGTTCATCGTCGCGGCCATCTTCGCGGTCATGGGGCGCGGCTTCGACCTTCCGCTCGACTTCGTGGCCGGCGGCGCCACCGACGCCTGGACCGGGATCGTCGAGGAGAGCGTGAGCGGCGTGCTCCTGCTCATCCTCGTGTTCCTCATTCGCGATGAATTCGACGACGTGCTCGACGGGATCGTCTACGGCGCGGCGCTGGGCGCCGGGTTCGGGGCCGCCGAGAGCATCTGGTTCGCGATCGGTGGCACCGGGCTGCTGACGACCGAATCCATCGTGGCGCTGCTGGTCTCGGCCTTCAACCACGCCTTCTACGGGGCGGTGTTCGGCGCGATCGTCGGATACGCCCGGTGGCACGGCAGCACGACCCGCAAGTGGGCGATCATCGTGCTCGGTCTCGCCACGGCGGCGTTGCTGCATGCCTTCCACGACACGTTGCCGACGATCATGGCCCGGGTCCTCGGCCGGCCGGAGGACGCGGTCGCCGGCCTGAGCCGGGCCATCGCGTTGACCATCGACCTGCTTGGCCTCGTGACGATCTTCGTGGCCGTGATCCTGTACTGGCGACGTGAAGCCCAGGTATTGCGCGAGCAGCTTCGCGACGAGGTGGCCACGGGTGTCGTCACGCAACCCGACTACGACACGATCACCTCGGCGCGCCGGAGCATCGGGCGGCAGATGGCGGCGTTGCGTTCGCGGGGCTGGCGAGGGTTCGTATCGCTCCACCGGCTGTACGCCACAGAGGCGGAACTGGCCTTCGTCAAGCGCCGTCTCGAGATCCATCGAAGACGTCGTCCGGACGAGTCGCGCGTGGACGAGCTGCGGACCCAGATCGGCCAGCTGCGCGAATCGGTCGAGGGAGGGGCGGCGCGATGAAGACACCTGTCGCGGCGCGCGGGCGTCGGAAGACTGGGATGATCCTGGTCCTGTCGATCACCATGGCGGCGGTCGTCGTCGGCTGTGCCTCCAAGACGACACCCTCGCCCTCACCCAGGCCCGGACAGACCGCCGGCCCGACCACCAGGCCGACCACCGCCCCGCCATCGCAGGTCCCTGGGCCGGGTGGGCTGACGAGCCCGTCATCGCAGAGCGAGGCGACGCTATTCCACCTCCAATTCGCCACCGGGATCGACCCTGTCTCGGGTGTGCCGCGGGGTGTTGGCGACGCCTTCCCCAGCGGCACCACGAACATCTCGGCTCTCCTCGCCTGGTCCGATATCCCGACCGGGACCGTGCTGCGGTTCCGTCTCTACACCGCCGATGAGTTCCTCTACGAGAAATCCCACACCGTGGTCACGAAGAAGCGCGAATTCGCGGGTGAGCATGTCGGCTTCGAGTTCGGGATGAAGTGGGATGGCGGGTTCCCCGACGGGACGTACACTGCCGAGCTCGCCTACAACACCGTCCCGGACGAGGTGACCTCGTTCACCGTCGGTGGCCCGACGGTCGGTGGTGCCGTCACCGGGACGGGGACCGGCTCAGGGCCTATCCCCTACGCGGATCCCAGCGACGTTCTCGTCGTGACCCGACGGTCAGTGCTTGAGCACGGCCTGGGGTCTCGCGCCGACGAGGTGATCGCCGCGGCAAGTCGCGTCGGGAGGGTCCACGACCTGGGGCTGGCCGGGGTTTCGGCGGAACTCGCGGCCAGCACCATCGCCCCCATCCTGCGTGCGGGCGGCTATCGCTACCTGCTGATCCTCGGCAATCACGACGCGGTGCCCTTCTTCATGCTCCCGAATCCGCGGGCACGCACGGATGCCCCACTGCTAAAGGGCTGGCAGTTGCCCGCGGATGTCTACCCGTCTGACGACCCTTATGTCGACCTGGACCACGATACGTACCAGATCCCGGATCTGGCCGTCGCCAGGATCCCGAGCAGCGAGGACGCGGACCTGCTGATCACGCAGCTGACGGAGCGGACGCCACCGGACGGGGGTGCCTACGCCCTGGTGAACCAGGTACGCCGTAGTCAGGCCGGCGCCGTCGTGTCGACGATCAGCGAGGGATTGCGGGTGGAGACGGCCTACAGCCCGCCGGTCGATGCCGATCGGTTCAACGTGAGTCCCGGCGGAAACGCGAGATACCTGTACATCCTGATGCACGGCATCGGCGTCGATGCCGATGAGTGGTCGGCGGACACGGTTGTCTGGCGCGAGGCGCCCGAGGGAGGTGATGAATGGCAGGTCAACAACAAGGGCGACCTTGCCGCGATCCACGTCGATGGCAATCCGGGCAGCCAAGGCGTCGTCGAGGTCGGGGCCTGCTACGGCGCATGGACGCTGGACACGGTCGAGGGCCCGACCCACAAGACCGCCGACAACAGCCTCGCCCTCCACTACCTGAAGTCGGGCACGCGCGCGTTCATCGCCGACACCCACATCTCGTACAGCGCGACCCAGACCCAGGGTGACCTGCTGATCGGCCGAACAGGGTTCGAGATTGCCTTCTGGGAAGCTCGATCAACAAGGGCCAGACACCGATCGACGCATTCCAGGCCGCCAAGCTCAGGATCGGCCAGACGATCGACAGGTCCTGAAGCAACTCAAGCAACCGCTCAACGCCGACGTCAATCTCAAGACCCTCCACTACATGGTCTACCTGGGGCGACCATGAACCGATCGTGGATCCTGATCGGGGCGTGGGCGGCGATCCTCGCGGCCGGCTTTGCGGTCGTCTTCGTCCTGGGCGCGCCGCTGCCCACCTCGGCTGCAGCGGCTCGATGCCGCGCTCCATCCGAGCCCACCCGTCAGCGAGTCGGCCGCGCGACAGTCGGCACAGACCATCGTCGAGTTGCAGTACCCCGACTTCAACGGCATCGAACCGATCGTGGAGCGAGCGACCGACTACGACATCGACCACTGGGTGATCACCTACTCGGACACCGAGTCCGCGAGCGGCGTTCTGATTTCGATCGTGGTCGATAACGGGACGGTCGAAGTCACCGCCTTCCCGTGACGCAGGGCCGATCTCGTCTTGCGCCAACGAGTAACAGACCGGAAACTCTCGCGGTGAGTGCGCCGAGCCACCGTCTGGCGAGGTCCCGGGCGGCATCCAGGTCTTCATCAGCTACCGGCGCAAGGACACGGCGGGTCACGCCGGTCGGCTGTACGACACGCTCCGGGCGCGACTGGATGACCCGCAGATCTTCATGGACATCGACGCCATCGAGGCGGGCGTCGACTTCGTCGATGTGATCCACGAAGCGGTCGGGAAGTGCGATGTCCTGTTGGCGGTCATCGGGCCCGACTGGCTGAGCCTGAAGAACGATGCCGGCGAGCGCCGGATCGACGAGCCCGGCGATTTCGTCCGGATCGAGATCGAGGCGGCGTTGTCGCGCGACGTCCGGGTGATCCCGGTCCTTGTCGACGGCGGGCGGATGCCGTCGGTCAGTCAGTTGCCCGCGTCGCTTGCGACGTTCGGACGACGGCATGCGCTCGAGATCAGCGACGCCCGATGGGGGTTCGACGCGGGCCGGCTGGTCGAGTCGATCGAGAAGATCGGGGTCGCGAAGGCCGACGACTCGGCCCGCATCGCCGCGGCCGTGTCGGCGGCAGAGGAGGCTCGCGTGGTGGCCGAAGCGGCACGCGTCGCGCCGACGGCGCGCGGCTCGCCGATGCCGAAGCAGCCGAGGCCGAGGCGGCGCGGCTCGCGGCCGAGGCGAAGGCGACCGAGGACGCCCGTCTTGCGGCCGATTCGGCGGCGGCCGAGGACGCGCGGGCGGCCGAGGAGGCGCGTGAGGGCCGAAGAGGCGCGGCTGGCCACCGCCGCAGCAGCGGCCGCAGCGGCAGGCGACGCCCGCCTGGCGGCCGAGGCGGCGGCGGCCGAGCAGGCTCGAGCTGCGGCGGACGAAGACGCTCGAGCGGCGGCCGCAGCGACGTCTGCGGTCGCGATCGGATCGGCGGATCGACGAGCGCGCCACCGGTCGACCCGGACGCACCCACCGGACGTGGCCGATCAGCGCGACCGCAGCCACCGCGACGACGCAGCGTCCGCCCGGCGGTCGGAATCTCCCGAGATACGCGGCCCCGATCGCCGCCGTGCTCGTGGTCGCGCTCGGGCTTGGGTGCCGTCGTCCTCGGGGCCGGCGTGCTCGGCGGTGGTGCTGCGGCGTCTCCGTCGCAGGCGGCCGTCGCGTCGCCGTCGCTGCCGGTCCCATCGGGCGTCTACGTGGCGGTCGCCGGGGACACCCTGGCATCGGTCGCCGGCAAGTTCGGTGTCACGATCGTCGCGCTCGCTGCGGCCAACCCCGGTCTGTCGCCCTCAGACGTCCTCCCCGTCGGCCAGATCGTCGTCGTGCCGGCCAGCGAACCCGATCCGACCGCGCTGCAGTCCAGCACCCCGTCCAGTTCGATCGACCGTCGCCGAGCGCGCCGCCTAGCGTGCAACCATCCGTGCCTCCGTCGATCCAGCCGACCCCCAAGCCGACCCCTCGGCCGACACCGAGGCCGACGCCAAGGCCGACCCCCAAGGCGACCCCCAAGCCGACCCCGGTGCCGAATCGTCCTCCTGTCGCGAAGGCAACCAACTGGTGTCCGCTCTACAACAACCAGACCCCGACGCTAGACGTCCTGAAGGCAACGCTGGCTAGCGACCCAGATGGCAACGCCCTGCACATCAGCTCATGGAGCAACCCGAACAGCAACGCGGGGACCCTGACGAAAACGACCTACCAGGGCAAGGAAGCACTTCAGTACACGCCGACACCCGGCTTCAGCGGCACCGCCCAGTTCTACCTCACGATCGCGGACAGCCACGACCGAGAGGCGGCGAGGATCACCGACTGGATCTGGGTCTACAGCCCGATCGAGCAGACGGGTTGCCCTTGAATGCCGATCAGTGAACGTGCCGGGCGCCCGGCCGAACCGTCCCAGCTCGTGGATGTCGACCGTCTCGTGCGCTCGTACCACGAGATCCGGCCGGATCCGTCTGACGCCACGCAGCGCGTCGCCTTCGGGACGTCGGGCCATCGCGGGTCGGCGCTGAACGGCGCGTTCAACGAGGCGCACATCGCGGCCACGACAGAGGCGATCTGCCGTTACCGCGCGAGTCAGGGCACGGACGGGCCGCTGTTCATCGGGCGCGACACGCACGCGCTGTCGGGGCCGGCCTTCGAGACCGCCCTCGGGGTCCTTGTCGCGCACGAGGTCGACGTCCGCGTTGACGCCGCCGACGGCTACACCCCGACCCCCGCCATCTCGCACGCGATCCTCGTCCACAACCGCGGCCGGCACGATCGACTCGCCGATGGGATCGTCGTCACGCCGTCGCACAACCCGCCCGAGGACGGCGGCTTCAAGTACAACCCGCCCAACGGCGGCCCGGCCGATACGGACGTCACGCGCTGGATCCAGGACGAAGCCAATCGGCTGCTCGAGGCGGATCTGGCCGGGGTGCGGCGCGAGCCCCTCGACCAGGCGCGCGCCGCCACGACCCCCTACGACTTCGTCGGGACCTATGTCGACGACCTGGCGAACGTGATCGACATGGACGCGATCCGCGCTTCCGGGCTCCGGCTCGGGGTCGACCCGCTCGGTGGGGCGAGCGTCGCCTACTGGCCGGCGATCGCCGAGCGGTACGGCCTCGACCTGACGGTCACGAACGAGGTCGTCGACCCGCAGTTCGCGTTCATGACCTGCGACTGGGACGGCCGGATCCGGATGGACCCGTCGTCGCCCCATGCGATGGCCTCGCTGGTCGGGTTGCGCGACCGGTTCGATGTCGCCTTCGCCAATGACACCGATGCCGACCGCCACGGGATCGTCACGCCGGGCGCCGGACTCCTCAACCCGAACCATTTCCTGGCGGTGGCCGTCGGCCACCTGTTCGGCGGCGGGCGCGACTGGGGTCCCGACGTCGCCGTCGGCAAGACGCTCGTGTCCAGCGCGATGATCGATCGCGTCACGGCCGACCTCGGCCGGCGCCTGCTCGAGGTCCCGGTCGGCTTCAAGTGGTTCGTCGACGGCCTGGTCGACGGGACGCTCGGGTTCGGCGGCGAGGAGAGTGCCGGGGCCTCGTTCCTCCGGCGTGACGGGACGGTCTGGACGACCGACAAGGACGGCATCATCGCCTGCCTGCTGGCCGCCGAACTGACCGCCCGAAGCGGCCGCGACCCGGGCGTGGCGTACGCCGAGCTGACCGAGCGGTTCGGAGCGCCGGTCTATCGCCGGATCGACGCCGCGGCGACGCCCGCCCAGAAGGCGGTGCTCGCCCGCCTCTCACCCGCCCAGGTCGCCGCGTCCCACCTGGCCGGCGACGCCGTCACGGCGATCCTCACGACCGCGCCCGGCAATGGCGCCGCGATCGGCGGGCTCAAGGTCATGACCGACCAGGGCTGGTTCGCCGCCCGGCCGTCAGGGACGGAGAACGTCTACAAGATCTACGCCGAGAGCTTCCGCGGCGACGACCATCTCGCCCGGATCATCGACGAAGCGCAGGCGGTCGTCTCGGCGGCGCTCGCCGGTTGATAAGCATGTGGCGGCGGGTCAAGGGCCGGATCCCGACGTGGTTCCTGGTCGGGCGGTCCGGCGGCACGCGCGTGGTACCCTGAACAGGTCGTCACCTCTTGTGTCGATGCTCCGCGTGGTCACCCCTTCTCGAACGGACCGTGCGATTGCGGTTCCCCCGTTCGGGGAGTGTTGGAGGTCACTGTGGCCACCGGTACCATCAAGAAGGTCGTTGCCGATCGCGGCTTCGGCTTCATCACGGCCGAGGATGAGAAGGAGTACTTCTTCCATCGGGCCGGTCTCGACGCCTCGCTCGACTTCGACCGCCTCACCGGCGGCGAGCGGGTCGAGTTCGATGTCGAACAGAGCCCCAAGGGTCCGCGCGCCAATCACGTGCGCGCCGCCTGAGGCACCACGGGCCGCCCACCGGGCGGCCCGTTTTCACATCCGGACGGTCCGGTCCATTTCGGCCGCCACGCCCGCACGATGCGAGATGACCAGCGTCGTCCGGGCGGCCATGAACGGCCCGAGTGCCGTCATGACATCCCGTTCGGTCTCGACGTCGAGACCGGCCGTAGCTTCGTCGAGGACCAGGATCGGGGCATCCTTGATGACCGCCCGGGCGATCGCCAGCCGCTGACGCTCGCCGCCCGACAGCAGCAGGCCATTCTCACCGATCCGCGTCCGATATCCCTCGGGGAGCGCCGCGATCATGTCGTGGACGCCCGCCACCCGGCAGGCCGCCTCGATCCGTTCGTCCGAGACGTCAGCATCCGCGACCGCCAGGTTGTCGCGGATCGTCGCGTTGAACAGGTGGGTCTCCTGGGCGACGACCCCGAGCATCGCCCGGACATCCTCGGCGCGGTACTCGTGGAGGTCGCGGCCGCCGATCCGGATCTCCCCCTCGTCGTAGTCCCAGAATCGAAGCAGCAGGTCGACTAGCGTCGTCTTGCCCGACCCGCTCGGGCCGACGATGGCGAGACTGGACCCGTCGGGGACGGTCAACGTCAGGTCGTCGAGGACCCAGGGCTCGTCGGGGCCGTAGCGGAATCGAAGGTTCCGGATCTCGATAGCGTGGTCGGCGGGTCGGGCGCCCGCGACGAGGTCTGGGCCGTCGGTCACCTCGGGCGCGGCATCGGTCAACTCGAACAGGCGGGCCGCGGCGGCCTCGTTGGCATCGAGCAGCCCGAACCCCTGGGCCAGCGGGCCGATGACCTCGAACGCAGCGACGGCGACGAGCGGCAGGACGGCGAGATAGACCCCGTCGAGTCGACCATCGCCGACCAGTCCGACTCCGATCGCCAGAACGGTGACGCCGGCCAGGCTCGCGAAGGTCGCCGCCAAGGCCCCGGTCGCGGCGCGGACGGCGGCGAGGTCGGAGATCGGCCCGGTCCGTGGCACGTCCCAGATCCAGGACCCGATCCCGGTGCGCGGCCGCCCGATCGAGCACGATCAGGTCGGCGATCCCGCCGACCTCGTCGACCACCAGCGCCCCGAGCTCGCCCCGGGTCGCGATCAGCGCCTGGGCTGGTCGCCGGGACAGGCGCCGTGACGTCATCGGGAGGACGATCCCAGTCACGATCAGGAAGATGAACAGCGCCAGGCCCAGGACCGGATCGAACGCCCCGAGGAGGAGCGTGGCGAAGGCGGTCACCGCTGCCGCCACGAGCGGCGGCAGCATGATCCGGACCGGAACGTCCTCCAGCGTCTCGATATCGGCGACGATGCGGGTCAGCAAGTCGCCCCGTCGTCGATCGGTCAAGCGGGCCGGGGCGAGCGGCTCGATCGACGCGAAGAACCAGACCCGCAGGTCGGCAAGGATTGCGAACGTCGCTCGATGGGTCACGTAGCGTTCCAGGTACCGGAAGGTGGCCCGCGAGATGGCCAGGACGCGAACGCCGGTGATCGCCAGCGCGACCTCGGCCACGTTCGTCACGATGGCGGCCTGCGAGATCAGGTACGCGGACAGCGCCATCAGGGCGACGTTGGCGCCGACCGCCAGGAACCCGAGCAACGCCCCCAACGCGATCCATCGGCGCTGGCCGGCCATCAGTCCGAACAGGCGACGAAAGGTCGTCATGCGTCCGCCTCGGAATCGGGGTCCGTGCCGCGGACGTCGAGGAGTCGTCGGTAGGTGCCGTCGCGCCCGGCCAGGTCGGCCGGCGGACCCGCCTCGGCGACACGACCGTGTTCGAGGACCACGACCTCGTCGGCGACGGCCGCCAGCCTGAGACGGTGCGAGACGACGATGACGGTGCGCCCGGCGGCCAGCCGCACGACCGCGTCGCGGATGATGGTCTCGCTCGCCGTGTCGAGCTGCGAGGTGACCTCGTCGAGGATGACGATCCGGGCGTCGGCGAGGACGGCCCTGGCGATCGAGATCCGTTGCCGCTGCCCGCCACTCAGGCGCGCGCCGCCTTCCCCCACCGGCGTCTCGTAGCCGCGCGGGAGGGTGCCGATGAAGTCGTCGGCGCCGGCCTCGCGCGCGGCCGCTCGGACCGCGGCATCGTCAGCGTCCGGGCGCGCGAGCCGGATGTTGTCGGCGATCGAGCCGTGGAAGAGGTACGGCGCCTGCGGGACCCAGGCGATGGCCGCCCGCCAGGCCGCGAGGTCGATCGACGCCAGCGGGACCTCGCCGACGAGGATCCGCCCTGCGGTCGGTTCGATGAACCGCAAGAGGAGGTTCGCAAGCGTCGTCTTGCCGGCCCCGGTCGAACCCACCAGCGCGACGGACCGCCCGTGGCGGATCGTCAGGTCGAGATCGCGCAGGGCGGGTTCGTCGCGACCGGGGTAGGTCAGCGTCACACGGTCGAAGCGCAGGTCGGCCCCCGTTGGGACGGCGTCGACGGGCGCGGCGGCCGTCTGCGGCGACATTGGCAGCGGTTCATCGAGGATCGCGAAGACACGCACCGCGACCGCCCGGCCCGCCGCACCCGAGTGATACCGCATCGCCAGGTTCCGGAGCGGCAGGAAGAACTCGGGGACGATGATGAGCACCGCCAGCGCGCGATCGAACTCGATGGCGCCCGCCATCAGGCGCAGGCTGATCTCGACCGCGACCAGCGCGACCGCCACCGCCGCGCCCCATTCGAGGACCAGCGAGGTCTGGAAGGCGGTCCGTAGGACCTCCATCGTCGTATCGCCGTACTGCCGGCTGATCGTCCGGACGTTGCCGACCTGCTCGGCGCTGCGGCCGAACATCTTGAGCGTCGCAAGGCCGCCCAACATGTCGAGGAAGAAGGCCCCGAGCCAGCGGACCTCGGCGAATCGACGCTCCGTGATGGCGCGCGTACGGCCGCCGATGAACCCCAGCAGCAGGACGAGGACCGGCCCCGTGAAGAGGAGGACGAGGGCCGTCGGTGGATCCACCACGACGACCGCGGCGAGCACGAAGAGCGGCACCGCGACCGCCAACGCCCGGGCCGGCTGGAACGCCGTCAGGTAGGCGTCGATGGCGTCCATCCCGTCGACCACGACCCCCGCCAGTTCGCCAGTCCGTTCGCGCCGGGTCCAGGCAGGTCCGAGGGCCAGGAGGTGGGCCGTGAGCGTCTCGCGCAGCCGGCCGCGGGTCAGCAGCGACGCGCGCTGGGCGAGAAGGTCTCCCGCGACCGACAGGGGCGCGCGCAGGATGGCCAAGAGGGCCACGATGCCGAGCACGGGGGCGACCGTCGCGAGCGTTCCGCTGCCCAGGTAGACGTCCGCAACGACGACGCTTACGAGATAGGCCTGCACGACGACGACCACCGCCGCGGCGAATCCGAACCCGATCGCCGCCCACAGCCGGGTCCGTGCGCCGGGTGCGACCCCCAGGAGCCTCCGCTCCGGGTTCGATGCGAGATCGCCCGCCACGGTCATCGGGCGATGCGGACCCTAGTACCCGTGCGGGTCGACGACGGTCTTCCCCCGGAAGATGTAGTAGACGCCGGCCGTGTAGAGCAGCACGAAGGGCATCCCGATGAGCGCGACGATCAGCGTGATCTCCAGCGTGTTCTGGGCCGACGCCGCGTTGTAGATGGTCAGGCTGTTGGCCGGGTCGGTGGTCGAGATGATGAGGTTCGGGAAGAGCCCGATCCCGCCCGAGATGAGCAGCAACGCGATCATCGCCGACGAGCACAGGAAGGCTTGCAAGGCCCGGCCGCGGCGGACCAGGAGCCAGGCCGCGACAAGCGCGGCCAGGGCGAAGCCGGGGAAGATCGCCAGCCAGGGGTTCGTCAGGTAGCGACTCGTGACGTCCTGCTCGAATGCCACCATCGCGATGACCACGAGCGTGTTGAGGACGAAGAACGCGAGCATCAGCCGGGGGATCGTCCTCGCGATCCGCTCGTGAAGCGCGCCGTCGGTCTTGATCAACAGGTAGAGGCCACCCTGGACCGCGAACATGAAGACCGTGGTGACGCCGACTAGCACCGCGAACGGCGACAGCCGCTCGATCAGTCCGCCGGAGATGTTGCCATCGGCATCGACCGGCAGCCCGCTCACCACGTCACCGAAGGCGACCCCGAGCAGGAATGCCAGGCCGGCTGATGCCAGCCCGAAGACGACGTCCCAGGTCGACCTCCAGCGTTGGCCGGGTTCCTGTGAGCGGAACTCGAGCGCCACCGTCCGCAAGATCATGACCAGCAGGACCAGCATGAACGCCAGGTAGAGGCCCGAGAACAGCGATGCGTAGGCAAGCGGGAAGACGGCGAACAGGACGCCGCCACCAAGGACGAGCCAGACCTCATTGCCGTCCCAGACCGGGCCGATGCTGTTGAGGAAGGTCCGTCGCTCGGTGTCATCGTGCGCCAGCGGCAGGAGCAGGATCCCGACCCCCATGTCGAAGCCATCGAGGATCAGGTAGCCGGCGATGATGACGATGAACAGCCCGAACCAGAGCTCGTTGATGCTCATCGCTCGCCACCCACGTCCGCAGAACGCCCGCGGCGGCTGAAGATCTCGCGGAACGTGTCGGGGAGGCTGGAGACATCGGCAGTCTCGACGGCCTCGAGCTCCTCCGGCCCTTCATGGATCTTCTTGTTCATGAGGTACAGGAAGAGGACCAGCAACATCGAGTACAGGGCGATGAACATCCCGAGCGAGGTGACGACGTCCACGGCCGTCAGGAGCGGCGAGACGCCATCGGCTGTCTTGAGCACGTTGTAGACGACCCACGGCTGGCGACCGATCTCCGCGGTCCACCAGCCGGCAGTGATCGCGGCCTCGCCCATGAACACGGTGATGACGAGCAGCCACAGGGCCAGACGCGACCGGTACAGGCGTCGCCCCCACAGGAAGAGCAGGCCGGCCAGCAGCCCGATCGGGACCAGCAGCGACCCTGCCGCGAGCATGAAGTGATAGGCCTGGAACAGGAGGTTGATGGGTGGTGGCGGGGCCGGCGCGAACGAGTCGATGCCCGACACGGTCGCATTGATGTCCTGGTAGGCAAGGAAGCTCAACAGGCACGGGACCGAGATCCCGGAGGTCGTCTGATTGGCGGTGTCCACCCAACCGGCGAGGAACATCGGAGCGCACGATGTGCTCTGCCAGAGGCCTTCCATCGACGCCAGCTTGAGTGGTTGCTGGTTGGTCACCTCGATCGCCATGTTCGGGCCGAAGATCAGGATGTTCGTCGTCGCGAACAGGATGAACGCCGGGAGTGCCACCTTCAGGTTCGACTTCGCCAGCTCGAGATGCTGCTTCTTGAGGATGTACCAGGAACTCACGCTCAGCATGAGGGCCGCCCCGACTGTCCAGGCGGCGGCGTAGACGTGCAACAGGCGCGGCAGGAAGGACGGGGTGAAGACGACGGCCCAGAAGTCCGTCATCACCGCGCGGGCCGGTGCCGGCGTTTCGGCGATGGTGAACCCCTGCGGGGTCTGCATCCAGGAGTTCGCCATTAGGATCCAGAGCGCGCTGAAATGAGCCCCGAAGACGACCATGAAGATGGAGAACAGCCACAGCCGCGGGCCGAGCCGATTGCCGCCGAACAGCATCAGCCCGAGGAAGCCGCCCTCGAGGAAGAACGCGAACACGCCCTCGGCCGCGAGCAGGCTGCCGAACACGTTCCCGACGAACCGTGAGTAGTCCGCCCAGTTCATCCCGAACTCGAATTCCTGGACGACCCCGGTCGCCACGCCGAGGGCGAAGATCAGGCCGTAGACCTTGACCCAGAAGAACGACAATCGTCGCCACTTGGGGTCCTTCGTCCGGGCGTAGATCACGCCGAGGATGACCAGCATCAGCCCGAGCCCCATCGACAGGGGCGGGAAGATGAAATGGAAGCTGGCCGTCAGGGCGAACTGGACCCTCGACAGGGATTCAGCGTCCAACCAGGCCCTCCGACTCCTTCGCCTCCCGGCGCTGTGCCGCGACCTCCGGGCGTGTCCGGTCGAGGACGCCGCCCTCGCAGATCAGGTGCGCGACCAGGCCGGTCCAGCCGGTCTGGTGCGAGGCGCCGATCCCGGCGCCCGTATCGCCGTGGAAGTACTCGTGGAAGAACAGCAGGTCGCGCCACTCCGGGTCGGTCTGGAACTTCTCGTACGTGCCGTAGACCGGCCGCCGGCCGTCCGCGTCGCGTCGCCAGATCGAGACGAGCCGGTCGGAGATGTCCCTGGCGACCTCGCGCAGGCGGACCACGTTGCCCGATCCGGTCGGATACTCGACGGTGAAGTCCTCGCCCATGAACGCATCCCAGTTCCGCAGCGACATGATGGCGAGGTAGTTGGTCGGCATCCAGACGGGCCCACGCCAGTTCGAGTTGCCCCCGAACATCCCCGACGTCGACTCGCCGGGCTCGTAGTCGACCTGGGCGGTGAGGCCCGCCGAGCTCCATCCGGAACGGCGCGTCCCGATGGCGTGCGGACAGGGCGCGCAGGCCGTGGGCCGACAGGAACCCCTCCTCGGACAGCATCTCGGCGAGGAGCCGGCCGAGACGGGCCGGCGGCACCACGCTGAGTTGGCGGCTCTCGTGGCCGGGCCGACCGGTCACGAACCCGCCTTCGCGGAGCCGTTCGCCGGAGATGTGCAGGCTGTCGAGGAAGTTCGCGAACCGCTTCCCGAGCGCCTGCTCCCGGGCCACGATGGCGGGAGGGATGACCGACGTCGGCAGGAGCGGGAGCAACCCGACCATCGAGTGGATCTTGATCGGGACGCTGGAGCCGTCGGCGAGCTTGAGGGCGTCGTAGAAGAAGCCGTCCTCCTCGTCCCACAGACCGCTGCGGTTCATCGCCGCCGCGATCCGGACCGCATGCTCGATGAACGTGGTCTCGAAGTCCTCGTAGACCGGGTCCGTCTCGGCCAGGGCGGTCGCGATGCGGAGCATCAACAGGCAGTACATGAACATCCAGGCGGTCGCATCGGACTGCTCGAGTTCCGCGCCGGCGGGCAGGTGCGAGCGGTCGAACGCGCCGATGTTGTCGAGGCCCAGGAAGCCGCCTGAGAACAGGTCATTCCCTTCCTTGTCCTCGCGGTTCAGCCACCACGTGAAGTTCTGGAGCAACTTGTGGAAGATCCGCTTGAGGAAGTCGGTGTCGCGCTGGCCGTCGATCATGAAGACGAGCAGTGCCGCCGCGGCATGGACCGGCGGGTTCACATCATCGAAATTCCACTCGTAGGCCGGCAACGCGCCGTTGGGATGCTGGAACCACTCGCGACACAGCAGCAGCAGCTGGTACTTGGCAAAGGTCGGATCGATGTGCGCGAAGGTGACCGCGTGGAAGGCGAGATCCCAGGCCGCGAACCAGGGGTATTCCCATGGGTCGGGCATCGACAGGATGTCGGCGGCATCGAAGTGCCGCCACGCGGCATTCCGTCCTTTCTTGCGGATCTCGGGTGGCGGCGGCAGGCCGGGATCGCCGTCCAGCCAGCGGGCGACGTTGTAGCCGTAGTACTGCTTGCTCCAGAGCATCCCGGCGAACGCCTGGCGCATGATCATCTGCTCGTCGTCGGTGCCGCCCTCGCGCCGGAGGCTCTCGTAGAACTCGTCGGCCTCGGCCAGCCGGCGCTTCATGACGGTGGCGAATGCCGTGCCGAGCGGATCGGCCGCCTTGGTCGTCGTCGCCGTCGCCGGTCCTCGCGGCGGCCGCGCCCTTGCCGGCCTTCTCGGCCTTCGGCCTTGGACAGCCGCAGCCGGAGTTCGGCTGAACCCCCGGCCGGCACGGTCACCTGGTACCACGCCGCGGCCTTCGTGCCGGTCCCGTCCGGGTTGACCGTCGCCGCCCCGTCCACGACGTGATCGTTGATGCCGTCCTTCGGGTACGGCGTCGTCGACGGCACCTTGTCGATCCGCTCGAGGTTCGTCTCGTTCTCGCAGAACAGGAGGGTCGGCTGCGTCCCGTCGGGCGCCGGACCGACATCGAGCCGGTAGTCGCCGAGTTCGTGGTGCGATGCCAGGAGGCTTCCGTCCGGCCCGCTGCTGATGGTCGGCTTGCCACCAGCGGGGTTCCATGCCCACTCGTTGCGGAACCAGAGCGTCGGCAGGACATGGAGCGTGGCCGCTTCGGGGCCGCGGTTGCGAATGGTGACCCGCATCAGGACGTCGGTCGGGCTCGCCTTCGCGTAGTCGACCTCGACGATCCAGTAGCGGTCGTCGTCGAAGACCCCCGTGTCGAGCAGTTCGTATTCGGGCTCGAACTTGGTCCGCTTCGCGTTCTCCTCGATGAGCTGGTCGTACGGGAACGCCGCCTGGGGGTAGTGGTACCGCCAGCGCAGCCAGGCGCTGCTCGGGAGCGCATCCATGTACCACCAGTAGTCCTTGACGTCCTCGCCGTGGTTTCCCTCCGAGTTCGTCAGCCCGAACATCCGCTCCTTCAGGATCGGGTCCTTCCCGTTCCACAGCGACAGGGCGAGCGAGAGCCGGTTGAAGACGTCGGTGAGGCCGGCCATCCCGTCCTCGTTCCAGCGGTAGGCACGCGATCGAGCATGGTCGTGCGGGAACGCGTTCCAAGCGTCACCGCCGGCGGTGTAATCCTCGCGGACCGAGCCCCACGCGCGTTCCGACAGGTACGGACCCCACTCGTACCACGGACTGGCCTCACGCCAGCCGTTCTCGGGGTGGCCGGCGTCCTCCATCCGCTTGCGCTCTGCGCCGACGGTCATGGCCGTCTCCTGCGGGGCGTCTCGTCGGTCACTCGCCGCGCGGCCAGGAGGACGACCGAGCGCGGACCCGACCGATAGGTCGAGCCGTCGACGCCGGGCGCCTCGGCGTAGTCGAGGACGAGGTCGTCCGGCGAGTCGAGGCCCGTGTCGACGATGCGATGCCAGACATCGGCGTTCACGTCGGGGGTCGGCAGATCGAACTCGAGAGCGTCCCAGTAGGCGTTGAGGATGAGATGGAGCGCCCCGTGATCGGAGCGGATCGTCAGCGCGATGCTGTGCGAGTCGTCACCCAGGTCTGGTGCGCCGACCTGCGTGCCGTTCCGCTCGATCGAGGCGTCCGCGAGCAGGTCCAGCAGCCCCGCCTCCTCAGGGAGATCGAGGACCGCGGCGATGTGCTTCCGGAGCCGGATCAGACCACGGGTGAAGCGATGGATGTCGGCATGCCGCTCCACATCCGCCCAGTCGAACCAGGTCGTGGCGTCATCGTGGCAGTAGCCGTTGTTGTTGCCACCTTGCGAGCGCCGCACCTCGTCGCCCATCAGCAGCATCGGCGTGCCTACCGCCAACAGGTCGATGGCCAGCACGTTCTTGATCTGTCGTCGCCGCAACCCCTCGACGGCGGGGTCGGTCGTGGGGCCCTCGACCCCGCAGTTCCAGCTCAGGTTCTGGTCGCTGCCGTCGCGGTTCCCGTCGCCGTTCGCCTCGTTGTGCTTGGCGTCGTACGAGACGAGGTCGTTCAGCGTGAAGCCGTCGTGACAGGTCACGAAGTTGATGCTCGCACCGGGTTCGCGATGCTTGTGGCCGTAGATGTCCGGGCTGCCGAGGAACCGCTGGACGATCGGCCCGACCGTCCCCCGGTCGCCCTTGACGAAGGCGCGCACGTCGTCGCGGAACCGGCCATTCCATTCCGACCACCGATCGCCGACGAAGCTGCCGACCTGGTACAGCCCGCCGGCATCCCAGGCCTCGGCGATGAGCTTGGTGCCGGCCAGGATCGGGTCGGTCTCGATGTCCCAGAGGGCCGGCGGATCGACCATCGGCTGGCCCGCCTCGTCGCGCGTCAGGACCGCGGCAAGATCGAAGCGGAACCCGTCGACGTGCATCTCCCCGACCCAGAAGCGGAGGCTGTCGAGGATCATCCGGCGGACGATCGGGCCGTTGGTGTTGAGCGTGTTGCCGCAGCCGCTGTCGTCGAGGTAGGCGCCGTCCCCGTCGAGAAGATAGTAGTCGTCGTTGGCGAGTCCGCGGAACGAGAACGACGGACCGTCCTCCCCGACCTCCGCGGTGTGGTTATAGACGACGTCGAGGATGACCTCGAGGCCGGCCCGGTGGAGGGCCTTGACCAGGTCGCGGAACTCGTCGACCGCGGCGGTCGGGCCGGACCCGGCGGCGTACCCTTGGTGCGGGGCGAAGTACGAGACCGGCTGGTAGCCCCAGTAGTTGACGAGCCCGGCGGGCGCGGCGAGCCGGTCGAACCCGAAGATCGGCAGCAGCTCCACGGCCGTGATCCCAAGATCGACGAGATACGGGATCTTGTCGATGAAGCCGGCGTAGGTGCCGCGCCGGTCCGCCGCGACGCCGGAACCCGGGATCCGCCGTGAAGCCGGCCGACGTGCGCCTCGTAGATGATCGTGTCACGGAGCGAGCGACCGAGCGGACGATCGCCCTCCCAGTCGTAGCGCCCGAGGTCGACGACCACGCTCTTCATCGCCGGCGACGTCGTCGCGTCGGTCGCCGGCCTCGACCCGGCGGTAGCCGGCGGGCGTCGCCACCCCGCGACCATACGGGTCCAGCAGGACCTTGTGCGGGTCGAACCGGAGGCCGTCGTGCGGCGCCCACGGCCCGTCGGCCGCAAACCCGTAGAGCTGGCCCCGGCGGATCCCCGGCAGGTGGGCGTGCCAGTAGTCGCCGGTCCGGTTGACCCGCCGGTCCAGGCGTGACGACCCGCGTCGGGACGATGTCGTCGACCGAGTCG
This sequence comes from uncultured Chloroflexia bacterium, assembly GCA_963746865.1. GTDB lineage: Bacteria > Chloroflexota > Limnocylindria > Limnocylindrales > CSP1-4 > SPCO01. Next base: position 153,444 of record CAVVDB010000001.1, on the reverse strand, counting down.
AACAGGAGCAGGTCGATCGCGGTCGCCCGCTTCGCGTAGACGCTGAAGGTGACCCCGCTCGGCGTGACGGTCGCCCCGAGGTGCTCCGGGCGACCCCGGTTCGACGCGGCGCAGGGCGCAGCGAGCGCCCGATCGATCGGGCGGTCAGGCGCCGGGATCGCCGTCGTCATCGCGCTACAGCCCGACGCTCGCCTGCATCATCCCGCCGTCCACCGTGTAGGTGGCGGCGGTGCCGTACGACGCCCCGTCCGAGGCGAGGAAGGCGACGAGATTCGCGATCTCCGACGGTTCGGCGACGCGCCCGAGCGGGATGGCGCTCTCGAGTCGCGCCTTGGCGACCGGGTCGGACAGGGTGACCTCGTCGATCGGGCGTGTGGACGGCCCCCGGCGCGACACCGACGACGGTGATGCCGTGCGGCGCGAGCTCCACGCCGGCGGTCCGGGTGAGCATCCGGACGCCGCCCTTGGCCAGGCAGTACGGCGAGTTGCCGGGCATCGGCCAGTCCTCGTGGATCGACGAGATGTTGATGATCCGCCCGCCGCCGCCCTGCTTGATCATCTGTTTCGCGGCCAGCTGGACGCCGAAGAAGGCGCTCTTCAGGTCGATGGCGATGACCATGTCGAACTGGTGCTCGGTCGTCTCGAGGGTCGAGGTGCGCGTCTCCATCCCGGCGTTGTTGACGAGGATGTCGAGCCTCCCGAAGGCGGCCACCGTGCCGTCGACCAGGCGCCCGATGTCGGCGATGCTCGACACGTCGGCCTGGATGACCTGGGCTCGCCCACCGGCGTCCTCGATCTCCTTCTTCGTCGCGTCCGCCGCGTCCTGCGTTCTTGTGGTAGTTGATCGTCACCGCGGCACCCTGACGGGCGAGCTCGAGCGCGATGGCCCGGCCGATCCCGCTGTCACTCCCGGTGACGATGGCGGCCTTGTTCTCGAGCGACATCCGTGGTTCTCCTTCGCTGGGTCGTGGGCTGGCTACGTGAGTCGGTCGAGCAGGTGGTCGCCGACCCGCAGGGCATTGGCCATCGCGGTCAGCGCCGGATTCACGGCGCCGATGCTCGGGAAGAAGCTGGTGTCGACGACGTACAGGTTGTCGACCTCGTGCGCCCGGCAATCGACGTTCAGGGCGGAGGTCGCAGGATCGCTCCCGAACCTGACGGTCCCGGCCTGATGCGCGACGCCGGCGATCGGGATCTCGTTCTTGAGATAGCCGGTCCGCGGGAGGAGGTGGTCCGGGTGCATCCCGAGATGGCCGAGCATCGACTTCAACTGATGGTAGAGCCGCTCCTTCGGCTCCTGGTTGTTCGGGGTGTAGGTCAGCCGGATGGCGCCGTCCTTGGTGAGCGTCACGCGGTTGTCCGGCGCGGGCAGGTCTTCGGTCGACAGCCAGAAGTCGACGGCGTGGATGGCCACGTCGTTCAGCGAGAACATCGGGGCGAGCTTGGTCTGCAGTGGCTTCTCGCCCTTGAACATCTCGGCGTCGGACTTGCCGACCATCTGGATGTTGCCCATCGGGTAGTCGAAGCCCTTCATCCCGAAGTAGAAGTCGTTCAGCCCGAGGGTCTTCTGGAACATCGTCGGGTTCGGTTCCTTGGAGATGGCGAGCACGGCCGTGCTGTTGTGGAACATGTAGTTCCGGCCGACCATCCCGGAACCGTTGGCCAGCCCGTTCGGGTGACGATCGCTGGCTGACGCGAGCAAGATCTTGGCCGAGTTGGCGGCGCCGGCGGACACGACGACGAGGTTCGCGGCGTACGTCTCCTGTGCGCCGCCCCGCTCGACGATCACCCGTTCGACCGCGGATCCGGCAGCGTCCGTCTCGAGGCGGAGCACGGTGGCTCGCGTCCGGATGGTCACGTTCGGGTGCTCGAGCGCGGGTCGGACCCCGAGCATCTCGGCATCCGACTTGGCCTGGACGAGGCACGGGAACCCGTCGCAGGTCTTGCAGCGGATGCAACGGCTGTCGGGCAGGTCGTTCTCGAGCAGGCGAACGCCGCACGGCGCATGGAACGGGTGGTAGCCGGCCCGCTCGAGATCGTCGGACAGTTGCTGGATCCGTGGTTCGTGGGTAAGCGCCGGGTACGGGTACTGGGCGCTGGTATGCCCCTCGGTCGCGTCCTCGCCGTGGTTCCCGTGGACCTCGTAGAGCTGTTCGGCACGGGTGTAGTACGGCTCGAAGTCGTCGTACGAGATCGGCCAGGCCGGGGAGATGCCGCCGTGATGGCGGAGCTCGCCGAAATCCTGCGGGCGCAGCCGGTACAGCGCCGCCCCGTACAGCTTGGTGGCGCCACCGACCGCGTAGTGGATCCCGGGCTGGAAGGGCTTGTCCTTGTGGTCGTACCACGTCTCCTTCGGGACGTAGCGGTTGTCGACGAAGACCTCCTTCGAGTCCCAGTTGGCCGCCTCGCGAGGCAGCCAGTCGCCGCGCTCGAGGATCAGGATCCGCTTGCCGGACGGGGCGAGATGACGCGCCAGCGTGCCGCCACCGGCCCCACTGCCGATGATGATGACGTCGTACCGATCGCCCTGGCTCATCGCGCGCCCCCGAGCGGTCGTCGCCGCTTCGACGACGTCGTCGTCTTCCCACTGCATCCGGGGCGTGCTGCTCCGGTCCAGGGCCTCCGGCGCGCGTTCCTTGCCGAAGAAGTCCTGCGCCCAGCTCTTGAACGCATCCACGCGATTACTGCCGCCAGTCATCAGCGCGGCGTGGACCCCGAGCCAGGCGGTGAACGCGAGCTTGCCGTGCAACTCGACGCCCTTGACCTGGGCCACTGCCGCCCCGCGCCCGATCATCGCCATCGTGCCCTTGTCGAGATAGGAGAACGGCTTGGCAGCCTTCTTCTCGCGATCGGCAAGGATCGTCTTCGCGGCCGCCGAGCCGCTCTGGAGGGCCACGGATCCGAGCTGCGGATACGTCTTGCCGTCCTTGGCCGGGATGTTCGCGATGTCACCGATGACGAGGATCCCGGGAAACCCGGCGACGGTGAAGTCGGGCTCCACGTCGATCCGGCCGCCGCGCCCCTGCGGGAGCCCGCTGGTCCCGGCGATCGGCGCTGCCATCAGACCGCCTCCCCAGATGACGCAGCGCGTCTTGATCGTCGTCCCGTCCGACAGCGTCACGTGGCCCGGACCGATGCTGCTGACCGCGGTCCCCATCCGTAGCTCGACGCCGTCCTTCTCGAGCACGCTCGCGGCGTAGACATGCGCCTTGTCCGCGAACATCCCGAGCAGCGCGTGGCCGTGGTCGACGAGGTGAACCTTGGCCTTCGCGGCCGAGGCCGGGAATTCGGCCACCATCGTCGTATCGATCATCTCGGACAGGGCGCCGGCGACCTCGACGCCGGTCGGGCCGCCACCGACGACGACGAAATCGATGGCGCCCTCGTCGGCGTAGCGCGGATCGCGGTCGGCCTCCTCGAAGGCCTGGATGATCCGCGTCCGGAGTCGATCCGCGTCATCGAGCGAGTAGAGCGGGAACGCGTGCTCGGCCCCGGGCGTCCCGAAGAAGTTCGGCTGAGAGCCCGCCGCCAGGACGACGTAATCCCCGGTGTACGTCTCGCCGGTCGTCGTCGTGACGGTGCGGGCGACCGGGTCGATGGCGACGACGTCGCCGAGCTTCGCGTCGAAGCCGTCGAACTCGTGGGCGATCTTGCGCAACGGGTACGCGATGTCGCCCGCCGCGAGCATCGACGTCGCGACCTGGTACAGCAGCGGCTGGAACTGGTGATAGTCGTTGCGGTCGATGAGCGTGACGTGGACGTCCTTCTCCGACGCCAGGTGGCGCGCGCAGGCGACTCCTGCGAAACCGCCGCCCACGACGACGACGCGCGTTCGTTCTGCTCCCCCGTCCATCCATCCCCCTCCAGGCGATCGGGCCGCCCTCGGCCCTGGCGTAGGCCGTCAGGCCTGGTCTTGCCAGCGCGGTGCTGCCGCGAGGCGCTCGACCACCCTTGGTGGAGCGGATTCGAGCAGGTCGGTGAGCCGCGACGTCAATAGGACGTTGGCGGCGGCGGCGATCTCTCGAACGACGGCTTCCAGGTCATGGTCGAAGGCGGCCTCATCGCGCCAAGGGAGCACGTCCGATCGACCGGGGTTCAGGGCATCCTCCGCGACGGCGCGGATGACGTCCTCGATCCGCTGGCGCGCATACGCGGCTTCCAGGATCCGGGTCACCGCGCGGACCTCGCCCTGCGAACCACGCGTCCCCACTCCAGTCGACGGACCTGTCAGGGTCGGCATCGGTCCATCCCTCGTCCCCCGTGTCGTGAACCTCCGACCCGCATCATACGCCCGTGCCCAGCGGCTGGATACACCGTCCCGACGGACGAACGAAACGTTAACCATCCCGAGCGATCTCGCGCTTCCGGCGGACGACGAATGCGTCGAGGGCCTCGCTGACGGCGGGATCGAGGGGCGGCGGGACGGCCTCCGCCAGCAGTCGTTTCCAGATCGTGTTCGCGCGCTGCGTGGCGGTCAGGGCGCCATCGCCCTGCCACGTCTCGAAATTGCGCCAGTCGGACACGAGCGGCCGGTAGAACGCAGTCTCGTAGCGTTCAAGCGTATGCGCGGTGCCGAAGAAGTGGCCACCCGGGCCGACATCGGCGATCGCCTCGAGCCCGAGCGTGGCGTCGTCGACCACGAGCGGCTGGAGGACCTCGGACATCATCTGCAGGATCTCGACGTCGATGATGAGCTTCTCGAAGGACGCGGTGAGGCCGCCCTCGAGCCAGCCGGCGCCCTGGTAGAGCAGGTTGACGCCACCCATCACCGCGCCCCAGACGGCCATCTCGGCCTCGTAGGCGGCCTGGGCATCGACGACGTTCGAGGCGGTCGCGTTCGATGACCGCCACGGCAGCCCGTAGCGGCGTGCCAGCTGCCCGCTGGCGAGCGCGCCCTTGACCGATTCGGGGGTCCCGAAGGCCGGCGCCCCGGTCCGCATGTCGACGTTCGAGGTGAACGCCCCATAGACCATCGGCGCGCCGGGGCGGACGACCTGTGACAGGGCGACCAGGAAGAGCGCCTCGGCGTTCTGCTGGGCCAGGGCGCCGGCCAGCGAGACCGGGCTCATCGCGCCCGCCAGCGTGAACGGCGTGGCCACCACCGGCTGACCGTGGAGCGCCATCTCCATCAGCCCGTCGCCCATCGGTCCGTCGAGGCGAAGCGGCGAGTTGGTGTTGATGACGGTCATCAACGACGGCTCGCGCAGGAGCGTGTCACGGTCGACCCCCCGGATCAGGCAGGCGACCTCGAGCGCGTCGTCGACGGGGCGCGCCCCGAAGCCGAGGCACTGCCAGGTCTTGTCAAGCTCGACCGCGAAGGTCCGGTACATGTCGAGATGGCGGGTCTCGACCGGCAGGTCGTTCGGTTCGAGCGGACCGCCGCCCTCCTGGTGGATGACGTCGAGCGCCCCGATCAGCCGGACGTAGTCGACGAAGTCGGCGAAGTTGCCGGCTCGCCGGCCGCGATCCAGGTCGCTGACGAACGCCGGGCCGCCGACGGCGCCGAAGACGAGGTGCTTCCCACCGAAGGTGAGGTTCCGTACCGGATTGCGGGCGTGGAGGTCGAATGTCGAGGGCGCCGTGGCGATGAGCGACTCCACGTGATCGGGATCGATCCGGACCCTGCGCGTCAGCCGGTCGACCCTCGCACCCGCTCCGGCGAAGGCGTCGAGGGTCCGGTCGCCGAGGACCTCGACGCCGATCTCGGCGAGGATCCTGAGCGAGGCCCGGTGGATCGCCTCGACCTCGTCGACCGACAGGATCTCGACCGGGAGGAATGGGTTGACGAGCCTACGCCAGGGCACCTGGCTGAGCCCGGGCGCGGCGCGGCGCGCTCGGCGGCGCGGGCCGTCGTGCGCGGCATCGGTCTGGGGCGACTCGTCCACGCACGGATGCTACGGCCGCCGGCGAGGTGCCGGGCTCCGCGTCCTGCGTGATGCCGTCCTGCGTGACGCCGCCCGGGGCCAGGCGATTTCTCATGCGTGTCTCAGAGACCGAGCCCTCAATGACGGTCAAAGCGCCCGGTTCGCGGCGCCGCGCTGCATCGGTCACCCACGGGAGGCGTCCATGAGACTCAAGATCCTCGCCATCGTCGTGCTCGGCGCGGTCGGCATCGGTGCCGCGTTCGTGGCCCTCGGTGGCATACCCGCGAGCGCGGCCGCCGCCACCCAGTACCTGACCGGCGCCGGTCACGACCGGCGACGTCACCGATGAGGTCGCCGCGACCGGCTCGATCGCGGCCGAGCGCGTCGTACGGGACGTCGTTCGGGGCGCCCGCCCACCTCGCCGGGGCCGCCACCGATGGCGGCTCGAGCTGGACGGTCACCGACGTCAAGGTCGCGGTCGGCGCCACCGGTCAAGAAGGGAGACGTTCTCGCGACCGCCGACACGACCGACCTGAAGCGCCAGCTCAGCGCGGCGACCGCATCGCTCGGCACCGCCAAGATCCAGCTGACGATCGCCGAGGAAGCCGCTCGACGACGCCGACACGACCGACCAGACCCGCCAGGCCAGGATGAACCTGTACGACGCCCAGACGCAGGTCTCGAACGCGCGCAAGGCGCGAACCGACCTCATCAACCAGATCGCCCTGGCCAAGCTGACCGCTCCGATCGACGGCCTCGTGACCGAGGTCAACATCGTCAAGGGTCTCGAGGCCCCCTCCGGCGACGCGATCGTCGTCGCCGCGACGACCTACGAGGTCACCGCCGACGTGGTCGAGAGCGACCTCGCGGCGATGGTCGTCGGCCAGCCGCGACGGTGTCCATCGGCGCGGTCGGCGCGCAGGTGACGGGCACGGTCACCGCCATCGCGCCGACCACGACCGGCGACGCGAGTGGCGGCGTCGTGTCGTACCCGGTGACCGTCACGCTCAAGGACGTGCCGGCGACCGTGCGCGCCGGGATGACCGCCGATATCACGATCACGATCGACAGTGTCACGAACGTGCTGACCGTCCCGGCAGCGGCCCTTCGCGGGACCGCCGGCGATTACTCAGTGCTCGTCCTGGCCGCCGACGGCACGCCGACGCCGCAAGCGGTCCAGGTCGGGCTGGTGACCAACACCACGGCCGAGATCAAGAGCGGCCTGACGGCCGGCCAGCAGGTCGTGACCGGTGTCAACACGGCCCAGAACAACACGCAGACCACCGTGACGGGTGGCTTCGGCGGGGGCGGCGGGATCGCCATCCCCGGCGGCAATTTCCAGGGCCGCCCCCGGACCGGGAACTGACGATGACCGAGGCGATCATCTCGCTCGATCGCGTCAGCCGGACCTACGACATGGGCCGGCTGGAGGTCCCCGCGCTTGCCGACGTCAGCCTGGAGGTCCATCCCGGCGAATTCGTCGCCATCGTCGGGCCGTCAGGCTCGGGCAAGACCACGATGATGAACATCCTCGGCTGCCTCGACCGACCGACCGCCGGGGACTACCGGCTCGCCGGGACCGCGGTCGCGGAGCTCGACGACAACGGCCTCGCCAGGCTGCGCAGCCGGAGCATCGGCTTCGTCTTCCAGTCGTACAACCTCCTCCCGCGCACGACCGCGCTCGACAACGTGGCGACGCCGCTGCTCTACCAGGGTGTCTCCCGGAGCGAACGTGTCATGCGGGCCAGGGCCGCGCTCGAACGCCTCGGCATGGGCGACCGGCTCGACCACGAACCGACGGAGCTGTCGGGCGGCCAGCAGCAGCGGGTCGCGGTCGCCCGGGCGCTGGTCACCGAACCGGCGCTCATCCTCGCCGACGAACCGACCGGCAACCTCGACAGCCACGCGGGCGCCGAGGTCATGGCGCTCCTTCACGAACTCAACGACGCGGGCCGGACGATCGTCCTGATCACCCACGATGCGGATCTTGCCGCGACGGCCGACCGCCAGGTCCACCTCCGCGACGGGCGCGTCGTGGCATGAGCATCGGCGAACTGCTCCGACTGTCACTCTCCCGGCTGCGGACCAGCCGGCTCCGCGCCGCGCTGACCATGCTCGGAGTGATCATCGGCGTCGCCTCGGTGGTGGCCCTGGTCGGCGTCGGCCAGGGCACCACCGCCAACATCACGAATCGGTTGGCTGGTCTCGGCACGAACCTGCTGACCATCAGCCCGAACGGCGGCGGGTCGGGCTCCAGCCTGACCCTCGGCGACGCCGAAGCGATCGCCGAGATCGACTCGATCGGCGGGGTCGCCCCGGAGATCTCGACCAGCCTGACCGTCGCGGCCGGGACCGAGACAACGACGACGACCGTGGTCGGGACGACCCCTGCCTATCCCACGGTGCGCGCCTACGACATCTGGCAGGGCACGTTCCTGACCGACGTGAGCCTCGATCACGACCTTCGCGTCGCGGTGCTCGGGGCGACAACGGCCACGGACCTCGGGCTCGGCGCGGCCGACCTCGGGTCGGAGATCTCCGTCGGCGGCCTGCCGTTCCGCGTCATCGGGATCCTCCAGGCCAAGGGCGGCAGCGGCTTCGCCAACCCCGACGACCAGGTCTTCGTGCCGATCGGCGTCGTGCAGAAGCACTTCGTCGGCGGCGACAGCGTCCGGACGATCGGCGTGTCGGTGACCGACCCCGACCAGATGACGGCGGCCAGCGCCGAGATCACGGCGCTCCTCCGCGACCGCCACGAGCTGGCGGCCACCGACACGGCCGACTTCAACGTGTTCAACCAGACCCAGCTGCTCGAGGCCGCGTCGTCGATCAGCGCGACCCTGACCCTGCTGCTCGGCGGGATCGCGTCGATCTCGCTCATCGTCGGCGGGATCGGGATCATGAACATCATGCTGGTCTCGGTCCGCGAGCGGACCCGCGAGATCGGCGTCCGGATGGCGATCGGCGCCCGGCGGCGCGACATCCTCGCCCAGTTCCTCGTCGAGGCCCTCACGCTGTCGCTCCTCGGCGGCCTCATCGGCATCGTGGTCGGACTCGCCGTCTCGGCGGGGATCGGCCAGCTGGCCGGCTGGGGCTTCACCTTCAACCCGGTGACCATCGCCGTCGCCGTCCTGTTCAGCCTGGTCGTCGGCGTCGTCTTCGGCGTCTGGCCGGCCCGCCAGGCCGCCCGTCTCGATCCCATCAGCGCGCTGCGCTACGAGTGACAAGGAGATCCACGTGACCTACGACCCGACCCCCGCCGGCGCGCCCGGTCCGTTCACGCCGGCCGCACCTGAACCGACATCGGTCCCGACCACTCCGGTCGTCTCCGCGCCCGTAACGTCGCCGGCGGTGCCCGTCCAGGCGCCCAGGAAGAAGTCCGGTGGCGGGGTCCTGAACGCGGTCCTCGTCATCGCGGCGGCCGTGGCGCTTGGCGGCGTGGCCTTCGCCGTCGGCCGGGGCACCGCGCCGGTCTCGGCCGCGACCGGCGGCGGCCGCATCAACCAGGGCGCGATCGTCGGGCCGGGCGGCAGCTTCGTGCCCGGCGGCAACGGTGGACCCGGCTTCGGTGGGCGCGGCGGGCTCGGCGGCGGCCTGACCGTCAGCGGTGAGGTCGTCTCGATCGATGGCGACACGATGACGATCAGGACCGCCTCGGGAGCGACCATCGAGGTGAAGACCGGCGACTCGACGACCTATCACACCCAGACGCCGGCGACGGCGGCCGATGTCACGACCGGTTCGAAGGTCCAGGTCCAGCTCGAATTCAACGGCCAGGGCGGCGCCGTACGGCCGGGTGCGAGCGGCGCGCCCAGCGGTCCCGCCGGCACGGCCGGCAGCGTCACTGTCGTCCCCTGACCGAAGGCGTAGGCTGACCGACATGCATCTGCTCGTCATCGAGGACGACCCGCGGCTGGTCCGCCTGCTGCGGCGTCTCCTCGAGGAGGACCGCCACGTGGTCGAGACCGCCACGACCGGTCGCGACGGCCTCGATATCGCCGACGCGACGACCGGGATCGAGGTCGTCATCCTCGACCTCGGCCTGCCGGACATCTCGGGGCTCGAGGTGGCCCGCCAGATCCGGGCGACCGGCTCGGAGGTCGCCATCCTCATGCTCACGGCGCGCGACACCGTCGGCGATCGGGTGACCGGGCTCGACGCGGGCGCCGACGACTACCTCGTCAAGCCGTTCGCCTACGAGGAACTCGCCGCCCGGCTTCGGGCGCTGAGCCGGCGCGGGGCCACCGCCCGGCGCCCGGAGCCCAAGCTCGTCGTCGGGCCGATCGTGCTCGACGAGCTGTCCCGCCGGGTCACCCTCAACGGCAAGACGATCGACCTCAGCCCGCGTGAGTTCTCGCTGCTGGAGTGCCTGCTCCGCCATCCCGGCCAGACCCTGTCGCGCGACCAGCTGCTCGACCAGGCCTGGCCGTTCAGCGTCGCCGTGACGCCGAACGCGGTCGACGCCTACGTGCATTACCTGCGCGACAAGTTGGGTGCGGCCGGCAAGCTGATCGAGACGGTTCGCGGCGTGGGCTATCGTCTGGCCGATGCCTGACGGGATCCTCCCGCCGACCAAGACCACCGCGCCCGAACTGGCCGCCGAGACCGCCGACAGCGCGATGATCCGCCATGTCCGGCGGAACCTCGTCCTGTGGAGCGGCGGGACGACGCTGCTCATCCTGATCGCCCTGGCTGTCGCCCTGTACGTGGCGGCCGCCAGCTCGCTGGCGAGTGCCGGGATCGCCCAGCTCGATTCCCGGATGGGGAGCATCCGCGGCGAGCGCCCGGACCCCGACGACGGCTCGCGCTACGGCTACATCTTCGGCGGCGGCGGCTCGGGGACCTACGCGATGATCCTCGATCCCGACGGGAACCCGATCCTCGGCCCGCGCGACCAGCCACCGCCGCCCGGCCTGCCGTATGAGCCGGGTGTGGAGGCTGCCGCGGCGACCGGCAAGGACATCCAGACCACCCAGATCGGACGGACACCCGTCCGGATCCTGACCGAGACCGTCGAGGTGCCCCCGCGCGGGACGTTCACCATCCAGATCGTCCAGGACCGAACCACCGAGCAGCAGACCCTCCAGGTGATCGCCTTCGTGCTGGTCGTGGGCGGGCTCCTCGTGCTGGTCGTCTCGTTCGGCTTCGGGACGGTCTATGCGCGCCGTGCTCTCGTGCCGATCCGCGAGTCACTCGCGAACCAGCGGGCCGCGCTGCGTCGCCAGCGTGAGTTCGCGGCCGACGCCAGCCATGAGCTGCGCACGCCGCTGACGGTCATCCGGAGCAGCGTGGAGCACCTCGAGCGCCATCGCGACGAGCCAGTAGCGACGGTCGGCTCGGCGCTCGAGGACATCGATGACGAGGTCCGCCACATGACCGCGATCGTCGAGGACCTGCTGCTCCTGGCCCGCTCGGATTCCGGCGCGGTCGCACTGGAGCGGATCCCGGTCGACCTCGGTGACGTCGCGGCCGACGGGGCATCCGCCATGGGCAAGCCCGCCACCGATCGGGGCGTCCGGGTCGAGGTGGACCCGCAGCCCGCGGTCGTCGCCGGCGACCCGGCACGCCTTCGCCAGTTGGTCATGATCCTGGTCGACAACGCCATCCGCCACAGCCCGATCGATGGGCGCGTGGGCGTGGCCGTCCGGGCGGTCGCGAATGGGGCGTCCCTGACCGTCGAGGATGACGGGCCGGGGATCCGGCCGGAGGATCTGCCGCACCTGTTCGAGCGGTTCTACCGGGCCCCGGGCGCGCCCGGCGGCGGGACCGGCCTCGGACTCGCGATCGCGGCCTGGATCGTCGACCGGCACGGCGGGCGGATCGAGGTCGCCAACCGCGCCGAGGGTGGCGCCCGGTTCGTGGTCAACCTCCCTGCGACCGGGGGCGTGGCCGGCTGATCCGGGTCGCCAGAGGTCAGCGGACCAGGTAGCCGTCCATCCCGGATGTCCAGACCGCACGACCGTCGTCGGTGATGGCGTAGGCCGCGTACCCGGGGCGCGCGGCGAGCCACGCCAGGCCATCAAGACCCATGACGTAGAGGGCGGTCGCATAGGCGTCGGTGAAGGCGAGGCCCGGGCCGACGACCGTCACCGAGCGCAGGCCCGACGGGACATGCCCGTCGCGCGGGTCGGCGATGTGCGGACCGCGCTGATAGGCGCCCGAGGTCGCGACCGCCCGGTCGCTGACGGCGAGGACGGCGGCGATCCGATCGTGATGGTCCGGGTGTTGGATCCCGACCCGCCAAGGTCGGTCTGGCGCCGCTTCACCGCGGGCCACGATGTCTCCGCCGGCGTTGATCCAGTAGTTCCGACCGCCGGCGCTGTCGATCCCCCAGGCGGCTTCCTCGATCGCCCAGCCTTTGACGTAGCCCGACGGGTCAAGGCGACCGTCCGCCCGGTGCGATCGCGCGTCGAAGGCGCCGCCGGTCGCGGCCGCCAGGTGGTCGCAGGCAGCCAGGACATGCCAGACATCGGGGCTGCACGCCTCAGCGCCGACCTCGCCCCGCGCGAGCCGGCTGATCTGGCTGTCCGGCCGGTACGGGCTGAACCGCTCGTCGATGTCGCGGAGCTGGTCGACGAGCGCGTCGATGACGGCGTCCGGGACGAGGGGCGGACGGATCTCGATGCTGACGGTCGTGCCCATCAGGGAGACGACCCGCCGCAGCGTCGGCGCGGCCGGCGCCTCCAGGTCGATCACGCCAGGCCGGCCTTGTCGAGCGCCGCCTGCAGCGACCGGGCGTAGGCATCGCTGGTGTAGGTCGCGCCGGACACGGTGTCGATCTGGGCGCTCTGCGCCGTAAGCGCCTCCTCGCGGAGGATCGGCTCCGAGACATCCGAGATCCGGCCCGAGTGGCCGCCGCTCGGCAGCTGCAGGGCGATGACGTCATGGAGCTGGCCGTTCGCGACGATGATCTCGACTTGGACGGGACCGAAGCGAGTCGTCACGACCGGCCCGTCAACTGTGGTCGTGACCGTCTTGGTCGTTCCCGTGTCGGGCGTGGCGGCCGGGGCCGTCCCCGTGCCGGACGTGGCGCGCGGGGTCGCGCCGGCAGCCGCCGACGCTCCCGGCTCGACGATCGCGACCGTCCCGGATCGGACCGGCACGACCTCGGATGGGGTCTTGAAGCTCAGCAGGAGGGCGAGGGCGACCGTCGTGATCGCGAGGGCGGCCAGTCCGCGGCGCGGCATGTCGCTCCCCTCAGCTCACGGAAGAACCGGCCGCCTGCGCGATCAGCGAGGCGGCAGCCTCGATCGGGATGGCGAAGCCGAGGCCCTCGGCATTGGCGGACACGGCCGTGTTGACGCCGATGACCTTGCCGGTCGCGTCCATCAGCGGCCCGCCGCTGTTGCCGGGATTGATGGCGGCATCGGTCTGCAGCAGGTTCGTCAGGGTGACCGGCCGTCCGGTCGCCTCATCCTGCACGGTGATCGTCCGGCCGGTCCCGGACAAGATCCCCTTCGTCACCGTCTCGGTGAACGTTCCGAGCGGGCTGCCGATGGCGACGACGGTCTGCCCCACCTTGAGCGCGCTGGAGTCGCCGATGACGGCGGGCTTGAGGCCGGTCGCCTCGATCTTGATCAGGGCGAGGTCGGTGTCATCCGATTCGGCGACGACCCTTGCCTCGAACTGCTCGCCGGCGGCGAGCTCGACGGTCAGCGAGTCGCTGCCGGTGACGACGTGCTTGTTGGTCAGGATGAAGCCGTCCGCGCTGAGCACGATCCCCGACCCGACGCCGGTCGAGGGGATCTGCGCGAACCCACGCGACGAGAACCCCTTGGACGTGATGGTCACCACCGAATCGCGGACCGCGGCGACGACGTCGGGCAGGTCGGGGACCGCGGCCGCGGGTGCCGCCGAACCGGTCGCGACCGTCTGGCCGGCCCCGCCCCCGGCGGGTGCCTGGCTCGCGGTCGTCGCCAGCGGTCCGGTGACGAGGGCCGCCGTGCCGCCAGCGGCGAGGACGGCGGCCAGGAGCGCCGCTCCGACGACGGCCATGACACCGCGCGAGCGGGTCGAATGTGGCGCCTTCACCGGCGTCGGGGTCGACCTCCCTACTGGGCTTGGCGTCGGGACGTGCGTCGGCGCCGCTTGGTAGACCGGGGCGGCGGATGGCGGCGTCAGCGGGGGGGCGACGGGTCCGCGCTCCGATTCGAACATCGATGGCTCCGATCGTGCTTGGGGTTCACAGAGGACGGTGATGATCTCTATCGAACGACTCGCCTCTGAGAGGGGCGTGAGAATCGCGTGTCAATGGGTGGCGAACCGCTCCTGGTGGATCTGGCGAGCCGGCAAGCCGAGCCGGCGGAGGGCATCCGAGGCCCGTTCCATCATCGGAACCGGGCCGCACAGGTAGACATCGTGGTCACGGACGTCGGGGACGAGGCGCTCGAGCGCCGCGGCATCGAGAGGATCGGCGCCCGGGGGCCGGCGTCCACCGAACAGGTAGTGGATCCGGACGCCCCGAACCCTCGCGAGGGTGTCGAGTTCGTCACGAAACACGATCTGCCGGGCGTCCCGGACGCGATAGAGCAGGGTTAGGTCACCCGGCCTGGCCGGCAGACTTTCCAGCAGCGCCCGTAGCGGGGTGATCCCGATGCCGCCGGCGACGAGGAGCACCTTGTCTCGCGTGCGCCGGGCACCGGTCATGACGCCGTAGGGCCCCTCGAAGAAGACGCGCGTGCCGACCGGGATGCGCGCCAGCGCCGACGACCAGTCGCCGAGCTCCTTGATCGTGATCCGGATCCAGGTCCCATTCGGGGCAGACGAGATCGAGAACGGGTGACCGCGCCACCAACCGTCCCTGGTGAGGAAGCGCCACACGAAGTACTGGCCCGAGCGCATCGCGAGCCGATCCAGGTCATGGCCGGTCAGGTAGATCGAGTAGACGCCCGGACCCTCGGGGACGACGTGGGAGACCCGCAGCCGATGGCGTGCCGAGAGCACGACGGGGTGCCCGATCCGGAAGGTGAGGATGAGCCCGATCGCGACGACGTAGAGCAGGATCCAGTAGGCCGCCGCGACCTGGTCCTCGACGAAGTCGGTGCCGACGAACAGCTGGTGAAGGAAACCTAGCGCGATGGCGAGATAGGCGTACAGGTGGATGCCGTACCAGGTCTCATGTGAGATACGACGCCGCGCCGCCCGAATCGAGCTGATCGCCACCGCCCCGAACAACCCGGCACTGACGAGCGCCATCAGGACGTACGGGTAGGTCGTGATCAGGGTCCAGAACTCCATGACGACGCCACTGCCGTCCGCCGTCGCGTAACCGACCGTAGTGAAGACCCCGTGGCCCAGCAGCAGCCAGACGCAGGCGAACCCGAGCCAGCGATGAGCCGCAGCCAGGCGGTCCATCCCGAACGTCGCGTCGAGCCAAGGGCTGCGCGACATCAGCACGAGCTGGATGAGCGCGAGATACGTCCCGAGGAGCGCGGTCACCTGGCCGAGGCCGGTCAGGACCCCACCGACGGTCGAGAACTGGTCGAGGCCGCCGTGCCGCAGCCACATGGCCACGATGATGATCCCGTTGGCGATCAGGACGCCGACCGTCTCCATGCCCCCGACCGACCAGGTCCGCGGCAACGGCACGGGTCGGGGCGCGTGGGATCGGGTGGCAGGACTTCGCATGAGCTGCACGCTGGGCCACGGGTCTGAGACGACGCTGAGAGCCAGTCCCGCGCCGGCCGTCGGAGCCATACTTCGGCCCAGGAGGTCGGGCAATGCGGGTCGTCGTCACCGGCGGAAGCGGCAAGGGCGGGGCCTGGGTCGTGCGCGACCTGCGCGACCATGGCCACGATGTCCTGAACGTCGATGCGCGGCACGACGGCAGCGCGTTCGGGCTGTGCCTCGTCACCGACCTGACCGATCTCGGGCAGACGCAGGACGCGCTGGCCGGCGCCGACGCGATCGTCCATTTCGCGGCGATCCCGGCGCCACAGCTTCGACCGGAGGGCGAGACCTTCCGGATCAACGCGCTGTCGACCTACAACGTCTTCGCGGCGGCGGTGGCGCACAACGTCAGGCGCGTCGTCTGGGCGTCGAGCGAGACCGTGCTCGGCCTGCCGTTCGATCGGCCGCCGGACTTCGCGCCGATCGACGAGTCGATCGAGCCGCGTCCCGAGTCGTCGTATTCGCTGTCAAAGCTCGTCGGCGAGACGATGGCCGCCCAGTTCGCCCGCCGCAGCGGGATCGGCTTCGTCGGGCTTCGGATCTCGAACATCATGGAGCCCGCCGATTACGCTGCCTTCCCGTCGTGGCAGGACGACCCGCAGGTCCGCCGCTGGAACCTGTGGGGCTACGTGGATGCGCGTGACGTGGCGCAGGCGGCTCGGCTCGGTCTCGAGGCGACGATCGAGGGTTCGGAGATCGCGATCATCGCGGCCTCGGACACGGTGATGCTCCGTCCGAGCGCCGATCTGATGGCCGAGGTCTTCCCGGCGGTGCCACTCCGTCGGGCGGTCGCCGGCCGCGAGACGCTGCTCGCCATCGACCATGCCCGGCGCCTCCTCGGCTACGAACCGGCGCATCGCTGGGGCGACCACGTCGCCCCATGAAGGCGGCCCGGTCGGTATCCTTCCGCCATGTCCACCACGGCACCGCCTGAGCGCGACACGGTCAGTTGGGATGACCTCGACCGGCTCGTGGAGGGACTCGCCGAGCGGCTCCGGGCCGAGGAGTTCGACCTCCTGCTGGCCATCACGCGCGGGGGCCTCGTGCCCGCGGGGATGCTCGCGTATCGGCTGCGGATCCGGAACATCCTCGTGGCGGCCGTGGAGTTCTACGACGACGAGGGCATGCCCGGTCCCCACCCGACCTTCCTCCAGTTCCCGGCCGATCCGCTCCTGCGTGGCCAGCGGATCCTCGTGGTCGACGAGGTCTGGGACAGCGGCACGACGATCCACGCGGTGACCGAACGGATCCGCCAGGCCGGCGGAATCCCGACCACGGCCGTCCTTCACTTCAAGCCATCGCGCTCGGTCGTGCCGGGCGCGCCCGACGTCCACGCCGTCACGACCGGCGCGTGGGTCGTCTATCCGTTCAAGGCCGGCGGCTAAGGCGCCGGGGGAGGGAGATCCATGGCCCGAGTCCAGCTGCTCGTCGGCACCAAGAAGGGCGCGTTCATCTTCGAGAGCGACGCCGCGCGTCGCGACTGGTCCGTGCGCGGACCACTGTGCGAAGGCTGGCCGGTCCACGACCTGATCGTCGACCCGGGAAGCGGGGCGATCCTGGCCGGAGCCGGGAACCCGTGGTACGGGCCCGCGGTCTGGCGCTCCGAGGATGGCGGATCCAGCTGGACCCACTCGTCGGCCGGTCTGACGTACGGCGACGAGGCCGAGGCCATCAAGACGGTCTGGAGCCTGTCGGCGACCCCCGATGGGGGCTTGTTCGCCGGCGTCGAACCGGCCGGGCTCTTCCGGAGCGACGACGGTGGCTCGACCTGGCGCCACATCGAGGGCCTGACCAACCACCCGACCCGACCGACCTGGGGCCCCGGCGCCGGTGGCCTGATCCTGCACACGATCATCCCCCACCCGACCGACACCGATCGCACCTGGATCGGGATCTCGGCGGTCGGGGTCTTCGAGACGCGTGATGGCGGCGCCTCATGGGAGCCGCGCAATGTCGGCGTCCGTGCGGAGTTCAACCCGGAGGACCGTTTCCCGGTGACCGGCCAGTGCGTCCACAAGTTCGCGATGGCCGCCGGCCAGCCCGAGACGCTCTACCAACGCAACCACTGCGGCGTCTACCGCTCCGACGACGGATCCGAGACCTGGCAGGAGATCACCGGGGACCTGCCGACCGATTTCGGGTTCGCGATGACCGAGCACCCGCGCGATCCCGATTCGTGCTGGCTGATCCCGCTGAGCATCCCCGAGGAAGGCCGCTACATGCCCGATGCGCACACCGCGGTCTGGCGGACTCGTGACCGGGGCGCGTCGTGGGTCCGCTCGGACGATGGGCTGCCGACCCGGGACGCGTTCCTGTCGGTGTTGCGCGAGGCGATGGCGCACGACACGCTCGATCCGGTCGGGATCACGTTCGGGACCAGCACCGGCCAGCTGTGGCACAGCGCCGACGAGGGGGCCTCGTGGCGGATGATCACCGACACCCTGCCCGAGATCTGGGCGGTCGAGGCGGTCGTCCTCGCGGACTGAGCGCGTGGCGACCGTCCTCCTGCCGCGATCGCTGCTCGCCCTGTTCCCGGGGGTCGAAAAGCGGAACGAGGTGAGCGGCACGACCGTCGCGGCCCTCCTCGACGCGCTCGACGGGTCCGTCCCCGGGATGCGGGACCGGTTGGTCGAGGCGGGGCCGCGCCTCCGACCGCACATCAACGTCTTCGTCGACGGCGAACCGGCCGACCTCGGGACCTCCGTCCGCGCCAATTCCGTGGTCCACGTCCTGCCGGCGGTCAGCGGCGGATAAGGCGCCGCGACGTGTCTTTCAGGCCTCCCCGACCCAGCCCCCGCCCTGGCCTCCCCGGGGCCTACCGCTATTCACCGGGCGACTGTTACGACCGGCGGGCGATTGGGCAGCGTCCGAACGATGCACTCGATGGCTGAGATGACAGGCGAGAGCGCCCGGACGGGTCCTCGTGGGCCAGTTAAGTCGTGGGGCGGCTCAACGAACCGCCGTGGCGTCCGTCGTCCGTCGGTTCAGCCTCCGGGTGAATGGCGGGCCGGGAGGGGCCGGCGGCCGAGAGGGTCGGGCGCGCCCGCCGGCGGTAAGCGCAGGGTAAGCCCGAAATACGTCCGCGATAAGGGCTCGGCGCGATGATCGGCCCATGTCGAAACGCCGAACGGATCGCCCCAGGAAGCACCACCCCCGGTTCACCGCCCACGGGGGCGCCGACTGGATCCACCAGGATCCTCGGTTCCGGGCCACCCTTCGACGGCTGGACGCCGGCGGGTTCACGTGGGAGGAACTCGCGGACGACGTCCTGCCCGTCTTCGAGCGGGCACGACCGTTCGGCTACCCGGTCGATCCGCCGGCGTTGACGGTCATGGCGCCGGGCGTCACGGTGGGCTTCGGCGTCGATGCGGGGCCGGCGTTCATGCGCATCGCGACGACCCACCTGGAGGACTGGCCGGTCGACCTGGCCGGTCTCGCCGAGCGGGCGCTCGACAATCTCACCCGACGCACGCAGCGAGCCGCACCGCCGCGACGTCGAGCGCGGCTTCATCGGCGACGAGTCGGTCGACTTCTTCCAGTCCGGTGACGGCTGGGCATCGACGACCGTCCTGGTCCCGGACGCGCTCGAGCGATTGTTCGGCCGGGAACCCACGCTCTTCGTCGCACCGACCCGCGACATCCTGATCGCGATGTCGGCCGAGGTCGACCTCGCGTTCGCGACCTGGCTGACCGAGGAGGTCGAGGCGGACGACCCGAACGCCCTCTGCCTGGAGGCCTTCGAATGGCGCGATGGCACGGTCCGCTGCCGGCCGCTGCTGCGAGCCGGCGTCGCCGTCTGACCGTCAGCCGCGGGCCCCCAGGGACGATCCGAATGGGTCGAACGCCTCGGTCCGCTCGGCCGCCGCGTCGCGCGTCGTCGACCGTGGGCGCAGGCCACCCGGTGGATCGCCAGCGACCGTCCGCCAGCCGTGGTCGCCGAGTCGCTCGAGCGTGGCGAGCGCCGCCGTGACCATCCCGCGGGCATGGTCGAGCGCGACCCCGGCCAGCGGCCCGGCCTCGGTCGCGCCCGCGACATCGGCCGAGACGATCGATGCCGCCCGGGCCGCGCGAGCGGCCGCGACCGCGTCATCGGGCCGGAAGTCGGCCGCTCGAAGCACGAGCCCGACGTCGCCCGCGTGGACCGCCGCGGCCGCCTGGACGAATGGCCACAGCGTGGAGCGGTCCGTGCCGGTCGGCGGTTCGACGAAGCCGAGTGGGTGGCCGGGGAGCAGGGCCCGCCGCACGGCGACCTCGGCGATGGCGCGCGCCCCGGCCGACGGTTCGTCGGTCAGCCATGGCGGCAGCGCCCCGGCGATGATCTGGTCCGCGGGCAGCCCATCGCCACGAGCCAGTGCGACCCCGAGCAACTGCAGCGCGAGGGCCCGGCCGGCGCGGGTCGCCGGGTCGGAGGGGACGCCCGCCGACAGGTCGGGTGCCACGACCAGCGGCCCCGCCCCGACCAGGATCGCGGTCCCGGCACGCTTCGCGAGGCGATGGGCGAAGGCGTGATCGGCCAGCGCCCGCTCGGGCTCGACGGCGTCGGCGACGATCTCGGCCATCGCGTCCGAGACGATGATGTCGATCCGTTCGAAGGCGGCCACGACTGCGCCCTCGGGTGCGCCGAGGGCCGGGACCACGGTGGCCAGCCGGACGTAGGCGCGCCGCGTGGCGGCCGCTCGATCGGCGCTTCGGCGGATCCGGGTCAACGCCCGCTGGCTTCCGGTCGGCGCGGGGTCGGCCGCGTCGCGATCCGTGGCGCGGGCGCCATCGCCTGGCCGCCACTCGGGGACCTCGACACCGGCGTCGATCATCCGGTCGGCGAGCTCGCGCCCGATCGGCACCTCGATCCGGAGAAGATCGATCCCCGCCCCGATGAGGGCCGTGACCTCGTCAAGCGCGCCGACGACGTCGGGCTCCCGAAGCGTCACCCCCAGCCAGGGCCTCGCCGCCTCGCCGAGCATCCCGATCGTCTCGCGTCGCACGGTGCGTTGCGCATCGATGCGCTCGATCGCCACCCCGGCCAGGCGCGATGCCTCGGCCTCGGCGACCGCCCGTCGATCTCGCTCGCGCAGGAGTTCACCCTCGAGAGCCAGGTCGACTGCGCCGGATGCGATGTCCATGGCCAGCTGCTGCGGCTCGAGGTCGTATTCGAGCAGCGACATCGCGAAGGGCAGGGCGATCCCGGTGCTCAACCCGCGCGGATCGCCCGCCAGCCAGCGATCGACGGTCGAGCCCGCGAGGGGCCGCCCGGAGGCGTCGAGCCCGCCGACGCCGAACAGACGCAGGATGGCCCGCTCCTGGCCGATCGTCGTGGAGGCACGGGCGCGGGCGCCCCACGCTCCCGCAAGCGCGTCGGCCTGCGCGGTGAGCCGGTCGAGCGGCCCCCAGTCGGCGCTCATGCGATGACCCCCATCTGACGGCCACCCGGACGCGCGACCCGGGAGGTGTCCCCGAAGTATGGGGCCGTCGATGCTCGCTCGCGGACCCGGACCTTCGGCTTCACCGGTCGCCGATCATCAGCTCGACCGCCGCCTCGTAGCGCCCGAGCCCGGCGGCGGTGGGACCTGGGTGGTTGACCCCGGCGACGCCTTCCATGTCGACGCTCAGGTAGACCTTCACGTGGCCTCCTCCGGACCGGTCCGCGCCTGGTGGCCGATCCAGACGTGGCCGTCGGCGAATCGCTCGGCCTTCCAGATCGGGGCGCGTGCCTTCGTCTCGTCGATCGCGTAGCGGGCTGCCTCGAACGCGGCGTCGCGGTGCGGCGCGACGGCCACGACCGCGATCGACGCCTCGCCAAGCGGCACGTCGCCGGTGCGGTGGACGATCGCCAGCCGCTCGACCCCGAAGCGCGCCTCGATCTCGTCGGCGATCGTCGCGAAGGTGGCCAGAACCATCGATTCGAGCGCCTCGTATTCGAGCGCTTCGACGCGCCGTCCGGCATGGCGGGCTGCCTCGGCCTCCTGCCCCGGGGCGGGCGTGCCCGGCGTCGCCCGCGTCCGGCCGACGAAGCCGACGACCGCCCCGTCCTCCGGCACGGCCAGCGCATCGGCCAGCTCCTCGACGATGGCGATCGAGAACGGCACCGCCCGCAGCTCGAGGATCCGCCGCCCGTCGCCGCCCGAGACCGGCGGGATCATCGCGACCTCGTCGCCGTCGGCCAGGGTCGTCGTCGGCTCGGCGTAGTCGCCGTTGCGGGCGAATCGCAGCGACCCGCGGCCGGGAGCCAGGACCGGGAAGCGCGCCGCCAGGGCAGTCCACGCCGCCTCGACATCCGCCCCATCGGCCAGGACCAGGGGGACCTCGCGCGTCCCGGCCAGCTCCCGCTGGACGGCGAAGAGCCGGACGCGCACGGTGATGGCCATCGCGCTCGGCCCGCTCAACCGCGCCACGAGGCGATGAGCAGGCCGTCGCCGACCGGCAGGATCGTCGCCGCGAAGCGCGGGTCGGCCAGGACGGCGGCGTCGAACGCGCGGAGCGCCTCGGCGTTCGCGTCGCCCGCCGCGACCGGCCGCGCCCCCGAGAGGCGGCCGCTCCACAGGACGTTGTCCGCGACGACGAGGGCGCCCGGCGTGAGCCGGCCGACGAGCGCCTCGAGATACGCCTCGTACTCCGGCTTGAGCGCGTCGATGAAGGCCAGGTCGAACGGGCCGGCCAGCGCGGGATCGGCCTTGAAGGCGGTAAGCGCCGGCGCATTGACCACGATGATCCGCTCGTCGGCGATCCCGGCCTGGCGCCACCAGCCGCGGGCAAGGTCGGTCCGCTCGCGATCCGGGTCGATCGTCACGATCGTGCCGTCCGACGGCTGGCCGAGCGCCAACCACAGCGTCGAGTAGCCGTACGCCGTCCCGACCTCGACGATCCGTCGCCGCCCCGCGGCCAGGACCTGGAGCACGCGCCCGGCGTCCCGGTCGACGATCGGGATGTCCAGCGGCTCGGCGGCCGCCTCGATCGCGGCGAGCGCATCCGGCAGCGGCCGCGCCAGCGACTCGATCCAGTCGTGATCGATCGCTTCGGGGATCCAGCCTCGGTCGTTCTTAGCCATCAGACCCTCACACCAGTAATCCCGCGCCGAAATAGAGACCAGCCGCCAGGATCGTCCCGGCGGCGATCGAGCCCACATTGATGTACAGCAGCCCGGTCGCCGATTCCATCGACCGCGTCCGGGCCGTCTGGACGGACGCCCAGCAGACGACCAGCGGGAAGATGAGCCCGATGATCAGGCGCAGCCACACGAACAGCGCCCACGGCCCGGTCAGCGACGAGAAGGGCGCCACGTCCGCGGGCCCGGCCCCGGTGGCGATCCAGGCCCAGAACAGGACGACCTGGACGATCACGACAACGAGCAGGACGCGGGCGAGCAGGATGAGCGGCGCCTCGGGCAGCTTCGGGGTCACGAGGTACCAGTGGCCGAGGATCATCGCCGCGAACACGCCGCCGATCGCGGCGCTGACGACCGCCAGCTGGACGAGCAGCGACAGCGCGCCGAGTGAGCCGTCGCCCCAGGCGAGGGCCCCGAAGATCAGGGTCGCCGTGGCCGCGATCAGCGCCGCCCATTCGACCACACGGACGGCGGCTGGACCGGCGCGACCCGCCACCAGGCCGAGGGCGACCAGCCCGGTGAAGAGCAACAGGGCGGCCCGGCGCGGAGCATCCCAGGCCGGGTCGACGACGACCGGCGAATCAGCCAGCGATGCAGGCAACGCCCCGTCCGAGATCCAGGCCAGGGCCCCGAAGGCCAGCACACACATCGTCGTGAACCGCAGGTAGCCGGGGGTGGCCGTCGTCCGGCGCCGCAGCAGGACGACCGCCGCATAGGTCCCGAGGGCCAGTCCGGTCAGCAACGTCCAGTTCACGAACGCGAGGTTCTGGCCGATCTGCGTGGCGGGCATGGCCCGAGTGTAGCCGCGATGTAGCATCGCCCCGGAGGTGGGGCGCATGCCGTTGGATCGCGAAACGACGTTCACCTGGTACGGCCATTCCTGCGTCGAGGTCCGCACGCCCGGTGACAAGGTCATCCTCATCGACCCATGGTTCGGCAACCCGAGCAGCCCGCGCGCGGCCGACACCATCGACCGTTGCGACGTCCTGCTCGTGACCCACGGCCACTTCGACCACATGGGCGATGCGGTCGCCCTGGCGAGCCGGTTGCGACCCAGCTGGCCGTGCATGCACGAGATGAGCCTGTGGCTCGCGCGACGGCTGCCGGGCGGCGCCGATGTCGGCCGTCGGGATGAACAAGGGCGGGACCTACGAGACGGCGGGCATCCGGGTGACGATGGTCACCGCCCACCATTCGGCTGGTGACTGGAACGCGGCCGGCGAGACGACCTTGTATCTGGGCGATCCGGCGGGCTTCGTGGTCGAGCTGGAAAACGGGTTCCGGTTCTATCACGCCGGCGACACCGATGTGTTCGGCGACATGCGCCTCATCGGCGAACTGCATCGACCGGAATT
Source organism: uncultured Chloroflexia bacterium (assembly GCA_963746865.1). GTDB lineage: Bacteria > Chloroflexota > Limnocylindria > Limnocylindrales > CSP1-4 > SPCO01. Next base: position 129,457 of record CAVVDB010000001.1, on the reverse strand, counting down.
GGCCTTCCTGCCGATCGGCGGCCATTTCACGATGGGTCCGCGGGAGGCCGCGCTGGCGGTCGAGCTCCTCGGCGTCCGCCACGTCGTGCCGATCCACTATGGGACCTTCCCGATCCTGGCCGGGACGCCGCAGGAACTGCGGCAGGAGCTCGACGCGCGCGGGCTTGCCCATGTCGAGGTCCACGCGCCCGAGCCGGGCGGCAGCGTCACCTGAGCCGCCGTGCATCCAGGACGCACGGCCCGGGACACTGGGCGGTCCATCGAGCCTGGACCCTAGCGCCGACCGATCCCGCGATAGTCGACCGTGTCGGGGAGTGCGAGTTCGCGCACCGAGTTCCGGCCGTCGACGAACAGCCGCAATCCCGGGAACCAGGCCGGATCGACGGTGCCCCACACCGGATCGCCGGTCTGCGTGACGATGGCCCGAACGCCGGGCTCGATCTGCCCCCAGGTCCAAGGCCGCGCCCCGGCCCGTTCGACCTCCTGACCGGTCAGGAGTGGATCGTAGGCTAGGGGACGTGCACCCCGCTGGCGGAGCCCATCGATCAGCGGTAGCGCACGCGAATAGGCGAGCTCCTTGACGCCGTGACGGTAGGTGAGGCCGAGGACCAGCACCTCCGTGTCGACGAGCGTCGCGAGCGTCTCGCTCATCGCGTCGAGGGTCACGTCGACCTGCCCATCGTTGACGCGTCTGGCGAGGGCGACGAGCTCGAGTCCCGGCGCGCGGTCGAGCAGGAAGTGCGGGTAGACCGGGATGCAATGGCCACCGACGCCGAGCCCCGGCTGGTGGATATGGCTGTATGGCTGGCTGTTCGCCGCGGCGATGACCTCGGTGATATCGACACCGATCCGTTCGGCATAGCGCGCGAACTCGTTGGCCAGTGCGATGTTCACATCGCGGTAGGTCGTATCGGCGAGCTTCGCGAACTCGGCCCCTTCGGCCGACGACATCGCCAGGACGTCAGCGTCGAGCACGCTCTCGTAGAACGCGGTGGCGCGGGCCGTCGATCCGGCGCCCAGCCCGCCAACGATCTTCGGGTAGGTGGCCAGGTTGCGGAGCGCGGCGCCGCTATACAGCCGCTCCGGGGAGAACGCGACGAACAGGTCCCGCTCCAGAGTGAGCCCGGAGGCCTCGGCCAGCCTCGAGGCGTAGCGGCCCCGCGTGTCGCCGACGGGGAGCGTCGTCTCGAACACGATCGTCGAACCAGCGCGGAGGCCGGGCGCGATGGCCGCGACTGCGGCATCCATCGATCGGTGATCGGGCCGCGATGCGTCGTCGAGCATGACCGGCACGATGAGGACGATGACATCGGAATCGGCGGCCGCCGCGGCCCCGTCCAGCGTCGCCCGGAGCAAGCCTGCGCCATGAGCATCGGCGACGAGGACGGCGAGCCCCGGCTCATCGTCGATATGGGAGCGGCCCGCGTTGATCGCCGCGACGACGGCCGGGTCGATGTCGACCGCGACCACGGCCCAGCCGTGCGAGGCGAACTGGGCGGCGAGCGGCAACCCCATCTTGCCCGCTCCGACCACGGCGACGGTCCCGGCGGTCCCGGGCTCGCCGGTCCACGGTCGTACCTGGCGCGCCGACCCGTGCCGGCATGGGCTGGCCGGCAAGTCGATCGACCCGCCAAGGAGCGACGGCGGTTCGACCGTCCGCGAGACCGGACTCACACGGGAACCAGCTCGATCGCGCGTCGATCCCTTGCGGCCGTCAGGAGCGCGTCGGCAAGGACGACCGCCCACCGGCCGTCGACGGCATCGACGAGCGGCTTCCCGCCCTCACGGACGACGTGCACGAACGCCGCCAGCTCGGCGGCGAGCGGCTCCCCGGTCGCGACGGGGAGGTCGACCACGTCGCCTTCGAAGGTCGGCGCGTACCCGCGGATGAGCCGCGGGTTCGTCGTATCGGTCGCACGCGCGAAGGTCAGGCGCTGGCTCAGGTAGTCGAGCTCGAACATCCCCTCCTCGCCGACGACCGTGAGCTGGCGACGCTTGGCCGGCGTCAGCCAGTCGACATCGAGCATCGCCACGGTGCCCGATGGGAAGGACATCAACCCGAACAACAGATCCTCGCGCTCCGCATGGATGCGCTGGGCCGTCTCGGCCGACACGCGCGACGGCCGTTCGCCGGCGATCGCGCACAGGATGTCGACATCATGGGTGGCGAGGTCGACGGTCACCCCGACATCGCGGATCCGAGCCGGGAACGGCCCGGCTCGCCGGCTCGTGATCGCGTAGACGGTCGACAACCAGCCCGTCTCGAGCAGACGCTCCAATTCGATCACGGCGGGGTTGAACCGTTCGATGTGGCCGACCTGGACCGGCGGCGCGCCATCCGCCGACGCGGCATCCACGATCAAGTCCGCTTCGGCCGGCGTCGCGGCCAGCGGCTTTTCGACGAGCACGGCGATCCCAAGGTCGATGGCGGCGAGCGTGAGTGGCAGATGGCTCGTGGTCGGGGACGCGATGACGACGGCGTCGAGGTTCGCCTCGGACAGCATGGACATCGGCTCACTGAACGCCTGGGCGGCCGATCCCTCCGAGGCTTCGGCCAGGGCGGCGCGGTCGGGATCGGCGATCGCCGCCAGCCGAGCGCCCGGCAGGCTGCCAAGGACGCGCAGGTGGTTCCGACCCATCGAGCCCAGCCCGATCAGTCCGATGCGCAGGTCACGCGCGCCGACCGGCGACCACGCGCTCCTCACGGCGCGGCGACGCCTTGTGGTTCACGACGCGTCGTCGCCGGGGCGTGACCGTTCGACCGGCGCCGTACTGCTGCCCGGACAGCCGCGACGACCGTCGACTGATCCTCGTCCGTCAGTCCCGGGAACATCGGCAACGACAGCGTGTCGAGCGACGCCCGGTCAGTGACCGGCAAGTCGGCGAGGATGCCCCGCTCGACGACGTATGGCTGCCGATGGACCGGGATCGGGTAGTAGATCCCGGACGCGACCCCCGCCGCGGCAAGGTCCGCGACGATCCCGTCCCGGTCGTTCTCGACGGCGATCGTGTACTGGTGGAAGACGTGCGATCGGCCGATCGGGGTCACCGGCGTCCGGATCGGCAGGTCGGCGAACGCCGCGTCGTAGTCGGCGGCGATCGCCTGCCGCCGCGCCGTGTTGCGCTCCAGCTTGTCGAGCTGGCACAGGCCGATGGCCGCGGCGATGTCCGTCAGGCGGAAGTTGTAGCCGAGGATCTCGTGGTGATAGCGCTCGCGCATCCCCTGGTTGCGATAGAGCCGGATCCAGTCGGCGAGCCGGTCGTCGTCGGTGGTGATGAGGCCGCCCTCGCCGGTCGTCATGTTCTTCGTGCCATACAGGCTGAACGCTCCGTGGCCGAAGCTTCCGACCGGGCGGCCCCGGTACTCGGCCCCGTGCGCCTGGCAGGCGTCCTCGACGACGGCCAGCCCGTGACGGTCGGCGATCGCGACGATCGTGTCGAGCTCGGCGGGCAGGCCGAACAGATGGACCGGGCTGATCGCGCGGGTCCGCGGCGTGATCGCGGCCTCGATCCGGCCGGCGTCGATGACATACGTATCGGGCTCGATATCGACGAACACCGGCGTGGCGCCGGTCGACATGATCGAGCTGGCGGTCGCGTTGAACGTGTGGCCGACGGTGATGACCTCGTCGCCCGGCCCGAGCCCAAGGCCCTCGAACAGGCACATCAGCGCGACGGTCCCATTGCTGACGGCGATCGCGTGTTTCGTCCCGATGAACGCGGCCCAGCGCGCTTCGAGCTCCGCGACTCGCCGACCGCCGGCGAGCATCCCGCTCTCGAGGACCTCGGTGACCGCGGCGATCTCCTCGGGTCCGATGTCCGGCCGCGCGACGGGGATCATCGGCGGCCGTCCAGGCCGACGGCCGGTCGGTCCAGCTCGCGAAGGCTGTCGCCGCCGGCCTGGTCGGCGAACCGCCGGTCGCAGTCCGGGCAGACGAGCTCCTGATCGATCGCGGCGCCCTCGCGGTCGGCGGGCGCCGGGCGGCCGGCCGAGTCCACCAACCGCACCCCGCAGACGCACACCCAGCCGATCCGACGGGCGGGATTACCGGCGACGAGCGCGTGCGCCGGGACGTCGCGGGTGACGACCGCGCCGGCCCCGACCATCGCGAAGGGTCCGACGTCGCAGCCAGCCACGACGACGGCACCCGCCCCGATCGACGCTCCGACGGCGATGCCGATCGGGCTGACCGTCCAGTCTTCGGCCCGGGCGAGTTCCCCGGCACCATTCATAGCCCGCGGCCGCCGGTCGTTGGTCAGGATCGCGCCGGGCCCGATGAAGACGCCGTCGGCCACGGTCACCCCGTGGTAGATGAGGGCGCCGTTCTGGACCTTGACCCGGTCGCCGAGGGTGACCCCCTCGTCGATGAAGACGTCCCGACCGATGACCCCATCGGAACCGATCCGGGCGCCCGACCGGACCTGGGCGCGGTTCCACACCGCGGTCCCGGCGCCGATGGTGACATCGGCCTCGAGTTCGGCCGTCGCATGGATGCGCGCGGTCGGGTCGATCATGACGGGGCTTCGCCAAGGCCGCCCGCGTGGGCCGGGTTCGCTGATGTCGATTCGTTCGGCGTGGTCACCGCCACCACCTCCGTCGGATCCATCGTCGGTTCGACCGGTTCCCCGGCGTCCGCCGGTGGGCCGCCGAACGTGACCGAAGCGAACAGGAGGTCCCGAAGCTCCTCGTCCTGATCGCCGTAGGCATACTGCAGGAGCTTCCGCGCCCGCTCCTGGATGTCGTCGGGTGCGCGCGAGTCGATCACCCGGAAGATCTTGTCGACGTCGGTCTGCTCGACGTGTTCGGTCTCGTAGAATAGCTTCTCATGCAGCCGCTCACCCGGCCGCACCCCGGTAAATCGGATGGGCACGCTGTCCGCATCGCGACCGGACAGCCGGATCAGGTCATGGACCATGTCGATGATCTTGACGGGCTTGCCCATGTCCAGCACGAACAGGTCGCCCGGGCGGCCGATGGCGGCGGCGTCCAGGATCAGCCAGCCGGCTTCCTGGATGGTCATGAAGTAGCGCGACATCTCCGGATGGGTCACCGTGATGGCCTCGCCGTTCTCCAGCTGACTCTGGAAGATCGGCAGCACGCTCCCGGCGGATCCAAGGACGTTCCCGAATCGGACGGCGACGTACGGACGGCCGGTCCGGGCAGCGGCATCCGCGACGAGCCATTCCGCCAGACGCTTGGTCGCTCCCATGACACTGGACGGCTCGACGGCCTTGTCCGTCGACACGAGGACGAACCGTGGGACCCCCGCTTCGACGGCCGCCGTCAGGACGGCCATGGTCCCGCCGACATTCACCTGGACGCCCTCGGACGGATGCTCCTCCATCATCGGCACGTGCTTATAGGCGGCCGCATGGAAGATGACCGCCGGCTGGGTCAGCGCGATGAGGCGGCTCACCACCGCACGACTGGCGACGTTCGCCAGGTGGACCGACAGCTCGCCGTCACCTCGTCCATCGAGCGCGCGCAGCTCGAGTTCCCGCTGGATCAGGTACAGCGGGCTCTCGGCTCGATCGACGATGACCAATCGACTGGGTTGGTACTGGTAGACCTGGCGAGCGAGCTCGGATCCGATGGTCCCACCGGCTCCGGTGATCATCACGACCTTGCCACGGATCGACTCCCGGACACCGAGGGCGTGGATCGTCGTCTGGTGGCGCGTCAGCAGATCGCCCAGCCGAACCTCGCGGACCCGCGTGGCGTTCTGGTTGCCGTCGAGCAACTCGTAGACGGGCGGTACGATCCGGACCTTCAACCCGGCCTGGAGCGCCCGGTCCATGACCTTCCGGACCGCCTCGCCGGTGGCGTTCGGCATCGTGATCAGGAGCATCGTCGCGCCGGTCCGTCGGACCGCCTCCTCCAGGTCGCCGAGTCCGCCGAACACCCGGAGGCCGGCTACGCTCGCGCCGCGCTTGGCCGGATCCGCATCGAGGAACCCGACCGGATCGACGCTGGCCTTCGATTCGCGCATGGCCGACCGAGCCATCAGGGCCCCGGTCCGACCGGCGCCGTACAGCAGCGCCGGGATGCGGACGGTCGAGCCTTCGCCGGCGGTCCGGGTGACGAGCTCGTTGCAGGCGCGGATGAAGAACCGGGACCCACCGATCATCGCCAGGCACAGGATCAGCTCGATGATCCAGAACGAACGCGGGAAGCCGGGCATGCTGCCGACGCCCGCCGGCAGCATGATCAGGAAGAAGATGGCGAGGCAGATCAGCGTGCCGACGACCATCGCCCAGACGACCTGGGTGAGTTCCTGGACGCTGGCATGACCCCACGCCCGCCGATAGAGGCCGAACCGTTCGTTGACGATCGGTCGAACCAGGAGCGGAAGCATCGCGATCGGCAGGAAGACGACGAGCATGTCGAGACTGACCAGGGCATCGAACCGGAGGGCGAGCGCGAGGTAGATCGAGGCCGTGATGGCGATCAGGTCGATGACGACGAGATGGCGCCCCCGCACGGCCCTGCCGAACCTCGCGAACGTACGCCTGAGGGACGTCCTCGGCCGGTGCGCGTGGCCACTGCCGTCGTGCGAGTCGGCTCCCTGGGACACCGCGTCGTCGACCCCCATCGATCGGACAACGCGGTCGATCCGTCTCACCAAATCGGCGGTGCTCCCGCCGTCACGATCACCGATCCAGCCCCCAAATCTGAACGAGCGAGCGCGTCACAAGCAGCGCCGCTCTCGGCGACAATCTGGCTGCGATCCGGGCGCGCGCTGGACCTCTAGAGTAGCCGACCGGTATGGGTCCGGTGGGCTTCGGAGGGGTCCGGAATAGGGCGAATCGCCTATATGTGGTGCCGCGCGGCAACACTCCCGTGGGCCACCCTCGGGTTGAGGGCTGCGCCGGGAAGACAAGCCCCTACACTGGCCTCGTTGCCAGCCCCGGATCGCTTGGAGGCGATGTGATCACGCGCTTCCTGGACACCTTCACCACCGAGATCGATCGCGACGCACCCGTCCTCATGAGCGCATCGTGAAGAAGCCTGGCCGTCCGAACCTCAAGCGCCTGGGCGAGCTCGTGGCCGCGGCCGATCCGGGCGCGAAGGACCTTGCCGCATTCGAGCAGGCCGCCCGGGACGCCTTCCGGACCGAGACATCGGCCGGCCTCCAGCCGTCCCGCCGGGTCGCACGGACGGCGTCGACACGACCTCGGGCTGGTCGGCCCGCATCCGATCCCGCCATCGTCGGGCCTGCCGCCCCGCCGCCGGCCACCGCCGATACCGCGCTGACGCCGGTGGCGTCCGTGCCCCCCGCATCCGTCTCGGTGCGGCGGGACTCGTCGGCGGCGCCAGGACTTGCGCCGGTGGACACCCCGTCCCCTGTCCCGGTCCAGAGCCCGTGGGGGCAGGGACCGACCACTCCCTCGTCGGGATGGGTGCCGGTCATGGGCCCGGAGCCCGCCATCGACGACGCAGTCGGCGACGAGCCGGGGCTGGAGTCCGACACCGAACTCCAGGACACCGCCGCGCGCTGGCCGCGGCGACTGCCGGGCGACACCGCGCCGTACCATCTAATGCGGGTACCGCCGAGCGTCGGCTCGACGACGAGCGACTTCTTCGACGGTCTTGTCCGCCGGGTCGAGCGCGATCGCTGACATGCGCACCGTCACGATCTCGAACAGCAAAGGCGGCAGCGGCAAGACCACAACGACGGTCAGCCTGGCCTCGGCGTTCGCCGAACAGGGTCTGCGCGTCCTGGTGGTCGACCTCGATCCGCAGGGGTCGGCGACGAGCTGGCTCGGCGGCAGTGAGGCGACCCGCGGGCTTGTCGAGTTCGCGGCCGGTGGCATGAGCGTCCGTGACATCGTGATGACCACGACCGCACCCGGCGTCGACCTGATCCCGACGAGTGTCAGCCTCGTCCCGCCCGAGGAGCACGGCAGGACGGAGACGGGGCTCGCCGTCGTTCGTGCGTTCGCCCGATTGCCCGACTACTGGGACCTCATCCTCGTCGACACGCCACCGACGGTCGGCTACCTGTCGCTCGCCCCGCTGGTCGCCAGTGACCGGGTGCTCATCCCAGCCGAGGCCCACGCCCTGAGTCTGATCGGCGTCGCGACCGTCATCGACTCGATCGAGCGCGCCCATCGGCACGTCAACAAGCGGTTGAAGCTCCTGGGGATCATCGCCTGTCGAGTGAAGGCGACCAGCCACACGCGCGAGGTCGTCGGAAGGCTTCGATCCCAGTTCGGGGCAGATGTGCTGGAGCAGACCGTCCGCGAGGGCATCCGGGTGGCGGAGGCGCCGGCCTTCCAGCTGCCGATCACGCGCTACGCGCCAACGAGTCCGATCGCCGACGACTATCGTGCGATCTCGGTCGAGCTCCTCAAGCGCCTTGGCGACCTGAGCTCGACCTGACCGATCGGTTCATGGCGCCGTCTCGAGCGCGTCGACGATCCGCTGCGCGGCCCCGGTCGGTCGCAGGTCGAGCGCTTGGACCCGAGCCCGGGCGAGCTCGCCAGAGGTACGTGCCGGAGCCAGTCGACCGAGGGCGTCTGCGGCACGCGCACGGTCGAGTCCGGTGACGACCATCCGACCCGCCGACGCGGCGACCGCTTCGACCCATTCCGTGGACGACCGCAGGACCAGGCACGGGGTACCCAGCCACGCCGCCTCGCGCTGGATCCCACCCGAATTCGGTCACCACGGCGGCGGCGTGGAGCTGCAGGGTGAGGCTCGTCCGGTAGCCGAGTGGCTCCACGACATGGACCATCGCCGGAAGGTCGACGGCGGCTCGCTCCAACGCTGCGCGGGTGCCAGGATGCAGCGACAGGATCACCTGCCGGCCGGCGCGTGCCGCGTCTTCCAGGATACGTGGCCACACCGCGAGTGCCGAGGGTTCGCGATTCTCGGCACGGTGGATCGTCGCGAACACGAACCCACCCGGACGGAGTGACCCGGACAGTCCCGGCGCTCCGGCCGCGGCCACGGCCTCGCCGGCGGCGGCGAGCGCGTCGGGCCTCCTGATCGCGGCCGCCAGGCCGGCGGCCAGATCCTGCATCAGATCGCCGGTCTCGACGACGCCTCGGGTGATCCCCTCCGCCCGCAGGTTCGATACGCCGCTCGGGGTCGGGGCGAAGCACCAGGTCGCGAGGTGATCGACGATGACGCGGTTGATCTCCTCGGGCATCCGCCGATCGAAGCTTCGGAGTCCGGCCTCCACGTGGGCGACGGGGATCCCGAGCTTCGCGGCCGCGAGCGAACCGGCCAAGGTCGAATTCGTGTCGCCGTAGACGAGGACCGCGTCGGGCCGCGCCAGCTCGAGGATCGGGGCGATGGCGATGAGCATGCGGCCGGTCTGGTCCGCGTGCGTCCCGCCACCGATCCCGAGGGCATGGTCCGGGCGCGGGAGGCCGAGCTCGGCGAAGAACGTCTGCGCCATCCGTTCGTCCCAGTGCTGACCGGTATCGACGAACAGGTCCTCGTGCCGCGCCCGAAGTTCTCCGACGAGGGCGGCGGCCTTGATGATCTGGGGGCGGGTCCCGACGATGCTGACGATCTTCATCTGTCGCGTAAGCACCTCGTCCAGGCTAGCTGCCGTACCTCGGCCGGATCCGCGCCCGACCCCCGGACCCGGACGGGAACCGTACTCTGGGACGGCTCGACTCGTCACGCGAAGCGGGCGGTCGGACCAGCGCGTCGGTCTGGGTCGCCGGTGCGGGGAAGGGCGGTCCGGTGGGGTTACGCGTGGCCCCGTCGACCCGCGGGCCGGTACGAATAGGCGATTGCCCGTTCGAGCCATGGCCTCTACGCTGCGCGAACGTCGCCACCGACGAATCGCTGACCAGGTCATCTGGGCCAGCCCTCCACGAAATAGCACACCCGTTGCGAAGCGGGGCCGCAAAGCCACGGGACTCACTGAGTCAGCCGGGTCGCCGAATGGAGCCAATCCCATGTCGTTCTGGGACGGCACCCGCTGGGTGTCAGAACACGCGCCCTCCTCTCCAGGCAACCGCCGGCGTTGGCGCGACTGGGCTGCCACCGTCACGATGATCCTCGTCATCGCAGCCTTCGCGATGCCCTTCGCGATCACGGTCGCAGGCAGTCCGACCATGTCGATGACGCCGTCACGTGGGACGGTCGGGACGGCGGTGACCGTCGTCGGACAACGCTTCCCGGCGAAGTCCCAGGTCCAGCTGTTCTGGGATGGATCATCGAAGGGCCTGCCCGCAGCGTCCGTTAACCGTCGAGGCTCATTCGCGGCCAAGTTCGTCGTCCCATCCGGCCGATTCGGTCAGCACACCCTCGCGGCCGCCCAGATCCGGACCACCTCAAGCTCGTCGTCGTCCTCCTTCGCGACGTTCTCGCGCACGTCGGAGCGGCAAGCGGTCTTCGCCTCGGCGATCTTCGTCGTTACGGACCCATCATCGAACGCCGCAGCCGCCCCGGCCGCGCCAGCTACCGCCCTGCCGAGCCAGGTGGCGACGACGCCAGCGACAGAGGCGCCTCCGGTGACAGCCGCGAACCCGACGCCTGACGTGACACCTGACCCTACGGCGGTCGCGACCCCTGTTCCCACACCCGTCCAGCCGGGACCGCCGGCGGCGATCCCCACTGCCGACCCGACCAAGGCTCCGCCTGCCGCGCCAACTCCCACGGCGGCGCCGAAGCCGACCCCCGAACCGACACCGGAGCACGACTCGACCGGCATGTATGGTCCGGCGATCGGCATGGATGGGATCGGGAACACCCAAGTCGGCGGGCCGAACGGCTCGCCCTCGCGGCTGGTCGGCTACCGCTTCCGGGCGACGACGTCGTCCGATCTCAAGACCATCCAGTTCGCGACCATGAGCGGTCCCGGGTATTCGGGCGGCACATTCGGAAAGCTGTCGATCACCGTCCAGACCGATAACGGGTCAGGCTATCCGAGCGGCACGGTCCTGGCATCCGCCACCTTCCAGCCCCAGGACCTGTGCTGCACGTGGCCCACCGTCAGTTTCGGCGACCCGGCCAGCCTGTCTAAGGGAAAGATCTACTTCATCGTGTTCAAGAACACGGATCCGAATCCGGCGACGAACTTCCCCTCGCTCAACAACCTCTATGTGGGGACTGAGACCGTGCCGCGACAGCCGAGGTTCGCCGACAGCGACTGGGCCGAGGTCTTGAAGGACAGCAGCTCCTGGTGGACACGACCCGATTACACCCCGACGCTCGGTCTGTACTACTCGAACGGCGTGGCCGCCGGCGTCGGCTACGCCTATATCGGGACGACCGGCACGATCTCGGGCAGCTCACAGGTACGGGAGACGTTCACCGTCTCCGGCTCGGATCGGTACATCTCAACCGTCGGCATCCGCCTCAAGTCGGTCAGTGGCAGCAGCGGACTCGTTGTCCGCCTCGAGACATCGGGCGGCACGGTACTCGACACCGTGACGATCCCGGCGTCCGCCGTGAAGTCCGGCCGGTGGGCCAAGGCGGACTTCGGGACGACCCACAAGCTGGACGCCGGGACGACCTACAACCTGCAACTATCCACGGCTGGCTCGAGCCGCTACACGCTGATGTCGATGTACCAGGGCTCGAGCTACGGTGCCTGGAAGACCAGCACGTACTTCGCCGATGGCCGGGCGCAGACCAACACCGGCGGCAGCTGGTCGAACTGGGGAGGCCGGACCGACCAGGACATCCAGTTCTACCTGCACTGACAGCAATGGGCGGATGGCCCCGGTCGCCGCGGAGCGCTCCGAATCATCCGGTCAGGTCCTGCGACGCAGGCCGGGCGTCAGGCGGGAAGTTTCGGCGGATCGCCCGCACGCTCATCAGGAACAGCAGGACATAGCTGATGCTCAGGGCGACCGAGTAGACCGCGATGGCCGTCGTTGCCGGTGCGCCGGCGCGGTAGGCCAGCAGCATCCCACCGAGGGCTGCGATCAGGCGGAAGGCGTCCCAGGCGAGCTGCTGCCCCACGAACCGAAGAGGGAGCAGGACGCTCGTCGTCTGGAAGATGAAATCGAAGGCCAGGGCCGGGCAGAGGATCTGGGCATAGACTCCGACCTCGGCCCACTCCTGCCCGAAGATCAACGGGAACAGGATCGGAGCCGTGATGAACAGGATGACGAAGACCGGCAGCGACAGCGTGAGCCGCAGCGTCACCCGGAACAGCATGTCGAGCAGGGTCCCCGGGGCCTCATTCCTCGCCCGGGTCACCCGGCTGATATAGACCCGCGCGATCGAATTGCCCAGGAGACCGAACGGCGCGAAGACGACCAGCCGACCCAGCGCGAAGTATCCGGCCACGTCGGCCCCGTAGAACGACGCCAGGAGGAGCGGCGGGAGGTTGCCGACCGGAGAATTCAGGAGCCCCGACAGCGAGGCAACCACCGCGAACCGGCGATACTGCCTGGCCGCCGTCCGCATCCCCACGCGGGACACACCGTGGAGCAGGGCCGTGCGACGCGATAGCAGGCGGCTCAAGGCCGCACCGGCCACCAGCCGTGACCCGCTGTCGCCGATGATCAACCCGGCCGGCGCCACACCGAGCAGCCCGAAGGTGATCTGTGCACCGACCTGGGCGACGTTCTGGATCACCCTCCCCCGGGCGATCAACGAGAACTCCCGGATCCGGACGGCCCACAGGCTGAGGGCCTCGAATGCGCCGATTGCGGCCACGCTGACCGGCAACAACCAGAGCCACGGCATCAGGCCAGGGGTGTTCGTCAGGTCGGCCAGCTGGGTCCCGAAGAGCGCCACCCCGAGCGCGGTCATGAGCGCGACATTGACGCTGACTGTCAGCGCGACGGCGAGCAGGTGGCGCCCCTCCCCATCGAGGGCAGGCATCGGGATCGCCTGCTCGTAGCGGAGACTCACCGCGACGGCGATGAGCGACAGCAACGACGTGTACACCGACAGCGTGCCGAGATCCGCCGGCCCATACAGGCGCGTGATGATCGGCGAGGCGATGATCGCGATGACCTGCCCGATCGCGCCCCCGGCGGCGAGCACCAACACGCTGCGTGCGAACGACCCGGTGGCCATCCCACCGCTCCATCTGGCCGCGATCCTCGAGACCGCGGCCTTGTTCATGGGTCGTGACAGCCTGGGGCGCTGGCTCATGGCCGCCGCCAGCCCGGCCTGGTGTCTTGGGCGAACAGCATCGTCGCCAAGCCTATCCGGCCGGGAGCCTGGCCGACGCCCGGCACCAACGGTCGGGGTCTCGGGCGGTCGTCGGTGGTGGTCGTGGCGCGGTCGTCCGCGTGTCTCGCGTCGGTCGGCTACTATCGCCGCGGCGGGTCAACCTGCGCAATGAACGGCCGCCGCGATCGTCCGCTCGATCGCTGGATCGAGGGGGTCATGGGCGACCGAACGAACCACCTGCGGGACGCTGGGCGCACACACTCGCCGACCGCGACCAACTGGCCTTGTGATGACGGCTGACGACGGCGATCGCCCGCAGCCGCGGCGCGCGGCGACGTCACAGCCGACTCTGGCCGCAGTCGTTGCCGGGGCGCTGCTCGTGGGGCTCCTAGGCCTGGCCGTCATCCAGGCTCCACGCCGGCCACCGACCGCCACCGTGGCGCCGATCGCGACCCCGGCGTCGCCGCGCCCCGGGGCCACGTCCGCGTCGGCTGGAATCCTCGGTCAGAACGACGGCTATGGGACCGGCATCGGGATGGATGCCCTCAACAACACCCACATCGGCGGGCCCGACTCCATCACCAGCAGCTACCGCTTTCGGGCGACGACGACGTCCGGCCTCGTGAGCATCCGTCTGTACATCACCGACGGCACGGGCTATGCGGATGGGGACGGTGGCACGATGGACATCAGCGTCCAGCCCGACGATGCCACGACCGCCCATGCGCCATCGGGCGAGGTCCTGGCCTCGACGTCGATCCGCCCGGGCAATCCGATCGCGATCGGACAGCTGCCGCTGGTCATGTTTCCGACACCGCCCGTCCTGACGGCAGGGCAGCTCTATCACGTCGTCTTTCGGAACACCGATGCTTCCCCGACCCTGAATTTTGTCTCGCTCGATGGGATCTATATGTTCGAACCGACGACGCCGCGACAGCTGCGGTTCAGCGATGTCGACTGGGGCCAGCCGACACGACGCGGCAGCGGCCGGTGGGCCGATCAGCGGCGGACCGTGCCGATCCTCCAGCTCAACTACGCCGACGGGACGGTGTTCGGCGAGGGACATATCCAGGTGTGGGTCGGATCGCCCAAACCCATCTCGGGTCCGGCCCGTGCGCGCGAGGCGTTCGTCGTCAGCGGCGAGAGCCGCCTGGTCTCGTCGGTCGCCGTCCGGCTCACCCGGGTCGGCGGCAGCGGCGGCCTGACCGTCCGCCTCGAGACCAGCGATGGCGGCCTGATCGAGGAGGGCACGGTCCCGTCAGCGTCCATCCCGATCGGGATCGCCGGCAGCCATGACGGCCCGGGCCAGGCGTCGTGGGTCACGTACCGATTCAGCACGCCACGCCTCCTCACCACCGGACAGGGATACAACCTCGTCGTCTCAGCTCCGTCCGACTCGACCTACTCGATCTTCGTCCTGCGCAAGGGTCGGGACTATGGCTTCCATCCGGCGACGTTCTTCGGCGACGGGCGCGCCCAATACGATCCGGGCACCGGCTGGATGTTCTTCGATCAGACGGGCGGGACGCCGAACCTCGATCAGGGCGACTTGCAGTTTTGGTTCCGGTGACTCCACGCCGCAGGCAGGCGACAGGATCGGTCATCCTGCCCTAGACTCCGGCCGTCGATCGCCCCGGGACATCGCACGCTCTGGTGCCCCGGCTGGATCCGTTGCCAGGATGGACCGCGCCGATGCGCTGCTCTTTCGCGAACACAGCGAAACCGAAGCCATGATCCGGCGGGTGGCATGGACGCCACTCCCGCCGACTGGCGGGCGGGTCGGGATCGCGGCGATGGCCGGATCCGTCGGCGCGGCGCTCATCGTGGCCGTGGCGGGTCCGATGGCGGCGATCGCGCTCGTAGTCGTGACTGCCCTCGGGCTGATGACGGCCTACATGCCGGGCGTGCTGTTCGCTATCTACCTCCTGTCGGGGATCTACAAGGCCGCCTGGCAGCCGTACAGCCCCATCGACACCACGCTCGTGCTCGCGCTCCTGAACGGCCTCCAGGTGATCCCTCTCATCCTCGGTCGCCGGCCCGGCGGGACAGCTCGCCTCGGCGTGATCATGCTCGCCGCCGTCGGGATCCTGTACCTGGCGGGCGTCCTCTACGCGCCCAATCAGTCCATCGCGATCGGCTACGTGGGGACGTTCTGGGCGCTGTCGCTGCTGCCGATGGTCCCGGCTGCGATCCGCGTCGGTTCGCGGCCCGAGTACCTCCGCCAGTTCCTGTGGACGCTGTTCGCCTTCGGGATCCCGATGACCGTCTTCGGTCTGCTGCAGCTGGGCGGCGTGGACCGTCTGGAGGTGTTCGGGGCCAGCACGATCGAGGTCAGTCGAACGGCGCTCCTGATCCCGCTCATCTGGGGTGCGTTCATCCTGCGACAGCGCGGGCTGCTGGTGCGGGCTGCCACCCTCATGTTGATCCCCGCCGCGATGGTCGTCGCCGTCGCCTCGGGCTCGCGCGGACCGCTGCTCGCCCTCGCCGCGATCGGGTTCTTCGCTGCGGTCCGTTACTTCGCGCGCCCCGGCCGGGTGAACTGGCGTATCGCGGGGACCGTCGCGGCGGCGACCTTGGCGTCCGTCGTGGCGTTGTCGGCCGTCGGGCAGGCCCTCCCCGGCATGTCGCTCGTACGCTTCACCCTGTTCGAGGATTTCGTGTCGCGGTTCGTCGGTGGGGAATTCAACCCGTCGATCGGCGATACGTCCTCCGGCAGGCGTGTGGTGCTGTACGAGGCGGCCGTGTCGATGTTCCAAGAGCGCCCACTCCTGGGGTACGGGACCGGCGGGTTCCAGGCGGCTAGCCCGAGGTTCACGGGTCCCCCGTTCTATGCCTGGCCTCATAACGCCGCGCTCCAGTTCGCCGCCGAGTTCGGGTTGGTCGGCGTGGCGTTGTTCGGTGGACTCTGCTGGGTGACGCTGACACGCCGATTCCCTCGCGACCACCTCGGCAACGCGGTTCGGATCGTCTTCGCGTTCTTCCTGCTGAACGCGATGGTCAGCGACGACATCTACGGGGGCCGCCCGTTATGGGGACTGTTCGCGCTGGTCCTGCTGATCAGCCTGCCGACGCCGGTGGTCGAGGTGGAGCGCGGGTTGGTCCGCACTCGATCGGGGCCGACACGGCGGCGGCTGGCGTCGGCGTCGACGCCACCCTGAGCCGACCGGATCGGTCAGGCACAATGTCGAGGGGCGCCACCACTGGCGCCGAGTCTGCGTCAGCGGCCGAACATTGGAGTGCCCGAGGCATGATCGTCCCACAGACCCCGCTCGAGCTTGACGGCTGGCTCGAGTTCAACGCGTGGCGGACGGGGTTGAAGGCCCAGCGATTTTCGACGTCCAACCCGTCGGGAGGGGCAGCCCGGGCCGTCTTCTACTTGGACAGGCGAGGCCGGATCATGCTGCCCGCCAACAACCCGTATGTGCCGGTCACCTTCCGTTCCGACCGCGAACGGCCGAATGGCCGGACGGCCGAATGGCTGGCCGCCGCGGCGGGCATCGTCGACGAGATGTTGCGACGCGGCACCGGAAACCAGCTGTACCTGCCGCCAGAGGTGGAGGACATGCGGCCGTGGCTGTGGCGCGGCTTCAAGGTCGGTCCCCGATTCACCTACTACCTGGATTTCCCGTTCGATCACTCCGGCATCGAACGGACGACGAGACAGGTCTGCGACAGGGCGACCAAGCTGGGCTACACCGTCGCGCGGGTCACCGACGTCGGACCGGTGCTGGAGTGTCTGCAGGAGACGGCCGACCGGGCCGGTTTCACACTCGGGCTGGGCGATCGCGAGCTGCGCACCGCCCACGACATCCTCGGCGAGGACCGTCTGCGGATGTCGGTGTGCTTCACATCCACCGGCGCGCCCGCCAGCTCGGCGATCGTGCTCCACGAGCCCGGCACCAGGGCCATCCTGTGGTACTACGGCACGAAGAGCGGCGAGCGCACCGACGGTGCGGGTCACTTGCTGCTGCGGTCTGTGTTCGATGACGCCCAGACCGCCGGTGCGGCGGGCATGGATCTGTGCGGGGCGAACATGAAGTCGATCGCGACGTTCAAGTCGCAGTGGGGGGGCCGCCTGGTCCCGAACTACGCGGTCAGGACGTATTCGATCCGCGCCGCGGCGAGGTTCACGACCGAGTGGATCGATTGGCGCCGCGGCAAGCGTCGCGACTGACCGCCCAGGCAGGGCCCGCCGCGCTCAGTCGAGTCTCCTGAGCCAGGCCTCGCGCCAGTAGACATAGACGTTGCGCTGGCAGAAGGCGTGGAAGTCACCCTGGCAGGTGGCACCGTCGAGGATGATGCAGTCACGCAGGGTCAGCATCTTGCCCGTCTGCTCGTGGATGATCCGGTCGACCCGTCGCAGGACGGTGAACTCTCCGCCGCAGTAGCGAACCATCTCCTCGGTGAAGGACAGGCCCCGATCGAGACGGTCCGATCCGAGCGTCGACTCGATCTCCTGACGGCTCCGGACCCGGACGCGATCGCCCGGCTGGAGGTTCAGCGGATCGCGCGACGCGACGTCGCCCGGTGCCTGCCTCCGGCGGGGCCGGCCCATGGACAGCCGGTACCGCAGGGAGCTGGCGACGAGCTTCGACATCACGAGCGCTACGTGGGCTGGTCCGACGTTTCCGGACCGCATGTCCGGGCCGTACTGTCGGATGTCCCACCAGGGGGCATCGCTCAGCGGCGTCGTGGCGTTCGCGACTTCGGTGGCCTGGCACCTGAACGTCTCGTCCGGGGTGTTTGCGTCGACCCGCGTCGCCGCCAAGAGGTCCTCCGGAGTGACCCGCGGGCGCCCATCGTCGGTGGAGGCGGGCGCGGCGGCGGATCCAGGACCCGGATCGGTCTCACCGTCCTCGGTCGATCGGGTGAGCCACTCCTCCTTCCAGAAGAAGAGGCAGCCGGCCTGACAGCCGCCGTGGGCGTCGCCGTCGCAGCGCAACCCCCAC
This sequence comes from uncultured Chloroflexia bacterium, assembly GCA_963746865.1. Lineage (GTDB taxonomy): Bacteria > Chloroflexota > Limnocylindria > Limnocylindrales > CSP1-4 > SPCO01. The sequence continues at coordinate 111,409 of CAVVDB010000001.1, read as the reverse complement.
AGGAAGACGGCGCTGGTCATCGTTCGCATCCCGGGCACCCAGACGGAGTCGCAGGTCTTGTCCGCCCGCTTGAACACGCGTGCGGTCTTGCCACAATGCCGGAGCATCTCCGGCATGAACGGCAGGCCATCGAGACGACCGGTCGCGTCGAGCGTGGCAAGGATCTCCGCTTCAGTGCGGATCCGAACCAGCTCCCCTGGACGCAGGGCGGTCGCCTGACGCGGCGCGTCCGCTTGGGCTTCCATGTCACCTCCCAGCAGGCCACCGGCCGATGCGTGCCCCCCGAAGCGCACCGGCGCCTCGGCAGCCAGCCGTGGAGGAGGCAAGCATCGCCGCACGGGTCGGCGGACGCAAGCCCGCGGGGGCCATCGTCGTCTGGTGGATAGGCTATCGTCCGAACCGATGCAACCAGCGGAGCCCTCGACATCGGACGGTGCCTCGCCCCATCAGGCGGTCGCCCCGGCGAAGGAAGACGGCGACCGGAACGTCACGACCAGTGCCTTGCCGCGAGGCCCGCTCGAACTCCCCGGCTGGATCGAGTTCCACACCTGGCGGACCGGGCTGCGGGCGCAGGAATTCTCCGAGGCGATCGAAGGTGGCGCGGAGCTCAGGGCCGTGCTGTACCTGGATGGGCGCGGTCGCATCCGAGTGCCGTATCTGAACCCGTACCTTCCGATCACCTTCCGATCACTCCGGCCACGCCCGCGGGGGCGGACCGCGGACTGGCTCAAGGTCACGGCGCCCTTGGTCGATGAGATGCGGCGGCGCGGTGTCCCGAACCTGATCTACCTCCCTCCGGAGGTCCAGGACGTCCGGCCCTGGCAGTGGCAAGGGTTCATGGTCGGCGCGGACTACACCTACCGCCTCGACCTGCCGCTCGACCCGGCATCGGTGGATCGCAGCCACAAGAAGAACGGCGACAAGGCTGCCAAGTTCGGGATGACCGTCGATCGGGTGACCACCATCGAGCCGATCATCGAATGCCTGACGGACTCGTCACAGCGTGTCGGGTACGTGAACGAGATCGGGCCCCGCGAGCTGCGGAGGGTCGCCGATCTTCTGGGCGAAGACAGCCTGAGGATGTACGCCTGCCGCGACTCGACCGGCAGGGTGGCCGCTGCGGTCGTCCTCGTGCACGTGCCCGGCACGTATGCGCTCGGCTGGCTGTTCGGCACAAAGACCGAGTACCTGACCCAGGGTGCGGGCCAGCTGGTCTGGCGATCCGCCTTCGCGGACATCGTCGCCGATGGGGCTACCGGGGTCGATTTCGGAGGACCGAACAGCCGCGGCATCGCCGAATTCAAGTCGCGTTGGGGTTCGAGACTCGCGCCGATGTACAGCGTTCGAGGCTACTCGACCAGGTCAGGGGCCAGGTTCGTGTCGGATTGGCTCAGATCGTCGAGGTCGAAGCGGAGCGCCGCGGCCCTTGACGCCTCGACGGCCGAGCCAGCGGACTCGGCGAGCCGCGAGCACACGGGCTAGCCGGGCTGAGCCAGATCCTCGACGAGTTCCTGGTAATGGGCACGAAGACGGGTGCCGGTCAAGGTGCTGTTGTGGTACAGGAGGACGGCATCTCCCCTGTACCGCCGGCATGTCTCGACGATGGATCGGGTGCGTGACGCCGCCTGATCGGGGTCCATGGCGTGGTATCCGAACCAGGTCGTATCCATGATGATGATCGGGCGCTCACGTAACCGAAGTGCGCGGCTGTCGAGGATGTCGAACACGGGGAACTCCCGGCAGGTGCCGGCTCGGAAGCCCGGGTAGTCGGCGAAGCCGAGCGTGGAATCGTGGTCCAACCCGCTCATGTCCTGGGCACGCCAGGTGATCGGGATCTCGAACCGCAGGTAGTGCTGCCGGACACCCCAGATCGGCTGGTCGATCCCCGCATCCGCACACGCCTGCTTGAGATCGGTGATCTCGTGCTCGATCAGCTCCGGTGACCGGAACGTGCCGTAGCTGGCGTGCAGCCCGACCTCGTGGCCGCGCCCGTGGATCCGCTTCAGCAGCGCACGGATCGGTGGGTCGGACAATCGATATCGCCCCTCCCGGGCGCCGGTCTCGCCGGCCAGGAAGTAGAACGTACTCCGGATGTCGTGCCGTTCGCTGGTGTCCATCAGCAGATCGAACGTGTTGTACGGATCGACATCGAGTCGGCCGGCCCGAGCGCTGATGAACGCCCCTGCGCGTCGGCCGGCAAGCACGGGGTCGCGGCGCCGCAGGAGGTCACCGGACAGCCTGCGCAGGACCGCGTTCGCCGGCTGCCCCAGGGCGGCCCAGGGATGGTCCACGTCATGGGTCAGCCGCAGCCGGAACGCCGTCGTGCGCCTCGTCAGCGCCGGCCACAGCTCGTGCATGGCCACCCAGAGTGCGTCCACCGTTTCGTCGACGATCGGTCGCTCCATGAACCCCTCGATCACGGCGAGCGACGCATAGCTCGGGTAGCGCTCGTGATCATCCGTGAACCGCGATACCACCTCCTCGTACCGAGTGAGCATGAAGAACGCGGCCCCAAGGACATCCACGCCCAGCACGATGCCCGTCGGGGTCCGTCGGTACAGCTCGGAGGTCACGCCGCGCCCGGCGAACAAGGCCGGCAGCGGGGAGGACCTGATGACGCGCGCGCCCGTCTCGTCGGGGTGGCGAACGGCGTCCCAGTCCAGGCCCAATCGGGGCAGCGGCGCGACGGGCATCGATCGCTCCGTCAGCCAATCGGCATCCGGCGTGGCGAACAGCACCTCGGGAAGCTCCAGGACGGCCTGCTTCTCGTCGCCCTCCAGGGTGATCGTGACCCCTGGTTCGTCACCTGGAATCAAGCGGTAGTCCAGCCCGAGCCACTGATCCAGGATGACGTCGAGGACATAGCGCCGCTCCGTCTCGTGGGCGGCTGGTGCCCGCACGACGAGGCGGGGCCGATCCACGCCGGGCGAGGTCGCCTCGCTGGAGACCGAGAGGGGCCCCCTTTCGAGCGACCCACCTGACGCACCGGGAAGCGGCCGCGTGTCGGTCTCGGACCGCGAGGCGAACGGGATCCTGAGACGAACATCCTCCCTGAGGCGCCGCAGGTCATCTCGGGCATTCGCGATCGGCCTGGCCTGCCAGTTGCGGGGATGCACGAGCACGGAGACGACAGGCGCCCCAGCATCGATCGAGGCCCCAAGGTCCGTCGGCGTCCAACCTCTCGGATAGCCGGTGTCGGTGTGGTGGCTGGAAGGTCGCCGCGTGAACGCACCGTCGTACACCTCGAGATCGATGTCGCCAAGGCGGCGGATCCGCGGGTCGAGCAGGATCGCCCAGTTCGGCAGGCCCGTCAGCCGATTCACGAAATCGCCGTGTGAGGAGACGATGCGCATCGGCTGGCCAGTGGCGGTACGCAGGCTGTCGAGGTTCCGCAGGAACAGGTCCTGGGCCTCGGGGATATGTCGCATGAGGCTTCCGCGGTCGCGGAGGTGGCGTTCCTTGGCGATCGTCGCGAGCTCCTCGTAGTGGTAGCTCACCTCGCCGCCATCGCTCGCGATCCGACCCATCAGATCGAGGTCCAGTGTCGACAGGCGGAAGTAGTAGGAGCCGGTGATTCCCAGCGTCCGTTCGATCTCCCACATCTCGGCGGCCGTCCGCGGGTCGGTGTCGATGTCGTGCCGCAGGATCAGGGAGGGGCGCGACGTGTCGACCTCGTCGGTCGCGATCCGTCGCCAGAACCGCTCGATCGAGGTGAACTCGTAGCCAGCCTCCAGGGCGGAGGAGAGCAGCCGCCGGTACGTGTCGAGCCCCGAGGGCATCAGGAAGTCACCGATGACGCGGTCCCTGATCTGCCTGAGCCTCGGCAACGGTTGACCCCCTCTCGACGGACGACAGCGCCCACCCAGGGTGCCGTGAACGGAATCCTCTCACAGGGGCCCGTCGAGGACGTCGGCTGCCTCGCAATGATCGGCACCCGACCTGGCAACACCGTCGTCCCCGTTTCATGGCACCCTCTCCGCACCCATGGACTGCACTGACGCGAGCCGGTCGACGTGAGCTTTCGACAGCTGGCGCACCAATTCGGCGAATACGCCGGGTTCGTGCCCGGCATGGCCGTGTCCCTGGTCGTCAGCCTCGCCTTGTGTGGCGCTGTCGGGCGCGCCCTGCGCATCTCTCGAGTCCATGGCTGGGCGCTGATCATGGCTTTCGGCGTCGTCTTGTCGGCGACGCTCACGCCGAGCCTCGATGCGCTCGAGACCGGCGCTCAGGGCTCAGGGACGTGCGACCTCCGCTCGCTCGGGCTCACCTGGTGGGAACTGACCCACCTGTCCGATCCCAGCCTCAACGTCCTGCTCTTCTTGCCGCTCGGGGTCGCGATCGGCCTGTGTCCGCGCTCACCCGGCAAGGTAGTCGTCCTGGCGATCGCCCTGATTCTCCCGATGGCGATCGAGCTGACCCAGCTGCTGATCGTCTCACTCGACCGCGAGTGCCAGAGCGCCGACGTCATCCCCAACATGCTCGGGCTCGTGCTGGGGATCGCGGCCGGGAGCCTCGCCCGGCGGTTCGCACCGTCGAGGCCGAGCGGTGACGAGGCCAACCTGTAGGCGGTCGACCTTCAGTCGAGCCCACGCGCGAGGTCGTCGTAGAGCGAGACCATGCCGGACGCCTGGGTCTCCCAGTTCCAATGGGTCTGGGCGGCCGACAGGGCGCGAGCGCGATACGCATCGAGCGCTCCGGTCCAGCTCGAGCAACGACGCGATCGCGGCACCGATGTCGCGGACGTCCGTCGGATCGCAGACCAGCGCCGATCGGACCCGACGGGTCGTCGACCACGATCCGCCGCATCGCCGGGAAGTCGCTGGCCACCACCGGGATCCCGGCCGTCATGCACTCGAACAGCTTGTTCGGCGTGGACAGGCGATGGTTCAGCGTCGACGGCTGGATCGGCATCGCACCGATGTCCGCCGATGCGATCCACGGCAGGAGCTCCGCGGGTGGGACGGGGTCGACGACGTGGACGCGACCACCCCAGCGAGGGTCTCGCGCGGCGACAGCGTAATGGTCCCGCATCTCGCCGAAGCCCATCAAGACCAGGTGGGCCTGGCCGAGGCTTGGGTCGGCGAGCGCTTCCATGAGCTGTTCGACACCGCGGTCGAGCGACAGCGCACCGTGATACAGGATGATCGGCGAGGAAGCGGGGATGCCCGTCGCCTCACGCAGCAACGGAAGGCGTGCCGGTGGGGGCGACCAGCGATCCGGGCAATTGTGGACCGCGACGATCGTGGTCGGCCGATAGCGGCGTCGCAACTCGGCGGCGACACCGTCGTTCACGGTGATGACGGCGGACGTCCGAGCGACGAGACGCCGCTCGTACTTGCGCAGAAGCCGGCGAGCTAGCGTCGGGAGTCTGAGTGCCGTCCCGGTCTCGAGGAACAACTCGTGCGCGTCGTAGACGAGCGGCGCCGACCTGGGGAGCCTGGGAGCGATCGCCGCCAGACCGGTCAGGTCGTGCGCGTGCCAGATGTCGACGGGCGTGCAGGCCTCGACCACGAGGCGGCCCCACGACCGCAGATTGCGCACATAGTCGCGAAGCCATCCGATGCGTCCGCGCAGCGCCGCGATGCGTCCACCGCTCGCGGCGAAGAACGGGTTCGGAGCACCCGGCAGGATCCCCGTGGTGGTCGGTCGGATGATCGCGACCCGCACGTTCGCCGGTAACCCTTCGGCGGCATTCGTGCTGGCGAGGCAGGCGATGGTGACGTCGAACCCGGCGTTCGCCAGCGTCGTCGCCTCGCGCCGGACCCGACTGTCGAAGGTCAGGTCGCCGTACAGCGCCATCGCGACCCTGGGCCGCTCCACACGAGCCGATCCGCTCATCCCTGACCCCCGATGCCGAGATCCGCGTCGCGTGCCAGGTCCGGCGCGCATCCGTACGACCGTTAGGATAGGGGCCCGGCCGATGTCTTCGCCTCCGATCGAACCCGAGGATGGGGCGATCCAAGGCCGGGAGAAGGCGACCAGGCAGTGGCAATGCCGCCGCGATACGACAGCCTCCGGATCCTCCTCGTCACCCAGTACTACCACCCGGAGGTGGGAGCCGCCCAGACGCGGCTGCGGGAGACCGTTGCGGGCCTGCAGGAACGTGGCGCCCACGTGACCGTCGTCGCACCGATCCCGAGCTATCCGCTGGGGCTCGTGCCGGATGGGTACGACTGGTGGCGTCCGCGCCGCGAGGTCCTCGACGGAGCGCGGATCGCTCGCCTGCCGACCGTGGCCTTGACCGGCGGCGGCCTCGCCCGTCGCCTGGCGGGCCATGCGACCTTCGCCGTGGCGTCGCTCGCAAGTCTGTCGATCGCCGGCCGCTTCGATGCCGCCCTGATCGAATCGCCGCCGCTCCTCGTCGCGTTCGCCGCCCGGGCCCTGCGGGCCCGCGGCCTGCCGTACGTCTTCCATGTCGCCGATCCCTGGCCCGACTTCCCGATCGCGATGGGCTACCTCAACTCACCGGTCGAACGCAGGCTGGCCTTCGCGATCGAGGATCTCGCCTATCGGGGGGCCACCACGATCACGACGGTCAGCCCGGGGCTGGTCGACCTCCTGGCCAGCAAGCCCTCGGCCGCCGGGCGGGTGCGGCTTCTCCCGAACGGCGTGCAGGTCGAACGGTTCGCGGCCGGCGAGCCCCCATCGGTCGTGCGAGCACGACTCGGCTGGGAGGAGGCATTCACGATCGTCTATGCCGGCACGGTCGGTCTCGCGCAGGGGATCGGGACGCTCCTCGACGCGGCAGCCCTGCTCCCCCGCGACATCCGCATCCGGATCGTCGGTGACGGCCTGGAACGAGCGGAGCTCGAGGCTCGGGCCCGTTCGGAGGGGCTCACCAACGTCGCATTCCACGCCCCGGTCCAGCGTACCGACGTGCCGGCCATCATCGGGGCGTCAGACGCCGGTCTGGTGATCCTCCGGAAGGGCCCGCTCTACGAGGATTCGCTGCCGACGAAGCTCCTCGAGACCATGGCTGCGGCTCGGCCGGTGATCGTCGGAGCGGACGGCCTCACGGCACGCATCGTGCGCGAGGCGGGCGGCGGATACGTCGCCAGGGCGGAGGATCCGGCCGACCTCGCGCTGGCGGTCGAGGAGTGCCGTCGCGACCCTGGCCGGGCCGCGCGCGGGACTGCCGGACACACGTACGTCGAGACGCACTATGACCGCGGCGCGATCCTCGACAAGCTGGCGGCGATCCTCGCCGCAGCGGCCCGCCCGGACCGTGCGGTCAGCCGAGGACGGCACGGATCGTCCGGATGAGGATCCGGAGGTCCAGGAGCGTCGAAGCACTGTCGAGGTACGAGGCGTCCAGCTGCAGCTTCGCGGGAAGGATCTCCTCGCGATAGATCCGCTCGGCGTCGGGACCGTCGAGGCGGACCGCTTCGTCGTGGAACTCGAGCTGCGCCAGACCGGTGATGCCCGGTCGCGCGGAGAAGACGCGGCGGTGCAGCGGGTCGGACAGGTCGACGAACGCCGGGTCCTCAGGCCGGGGGCCGACAAGGGACATCTCGCCCCGCACGACATTGACCAGCTGGGGGAGTTCATCGATCCGGTACCGACGAAGCAGGCGTCCCAGCGGCGTCACGCGTCGGTCGCGCGCGTGCGTCAGTCTCGGCCCGCTCGCATCCACCGTCATGGTCCTGATCTTCAGCACCTCGATGATCGCGGCGCCTTCGCCGACGCGCCGAGCCCTGTACAGGAATGGCCCGCGGTCAGCCGTGAGCCGCATGGCCAGCGCGATCCCGGCCATGATCGGCATCGCGAACGCCAGCGCCACCGATCCGACAGCGAGGTCCAGGGCGCGTTTGGAGCTCACGAAGAGCGTGGTCGGATGACGTCAGCTGGTCCGCGCCGGCGGCAGGTCGGCTCGCGTCCGCTCGCCGGTCTCGACGGTCTCGAAGGAGTCGCCGTAGAACGACGCGTCGTCGGACAACGATCGAACCGGGACTCGATTGAGGACCGCCCCCAGGATGAGCGCGTCGGCCTTGGCGAGCGATTCCAGGGCCTGTCGCACGGCCCGGCGACGACTGCGATCCACGTCGATGACGAACAGGGTGCCGTCGACGAGGGTGCTGAGGATGGCCGAGTCGGTCACGCCCTGAAGCGGAGGGCTGTCGAAGATGACCAGCTCGTCCGAGCCCGTCATGCGCTCGAGGAGTGAGCGCATCCGTTGCGACGCCGTGAGCTCGGCCGGGTTCGGAGGCAGCGGACCGCTGGTAAGGATCCGCAGGTTGGCCTGCTCCGTCGTCTGGGTGAGCGCGTCCAGGCTAACCCCGTCGCTGCGCAGGAGCGTCGTGAGCCCGTGGGCGTTGTCGAGGTCGAAGACCCGGTGGATCCCCGGCTTGCGCAGATCGGCGTCGACGAGTAGCACGCGAAGGCCGGCCTGGGCGAACACCACGGCCAGGTTGGCGGCGGTGACCGTCTTGCCCTCGCCGGCGACGGCGCTGGTCACCAGGATCGTCCGGACCGGCGCGTCGACCGACGAGAATTCGACGTTCGTCCTGAGCGTACGGTATGCCTCGGCGATGGCGGAGCGCGGGTGCAGGATGGTCGCCAGCCGGTAGATCTCGTTCCGATCCTTGTCGCCCTTCATGCGCGCGATCGTGCCCAGGGTGCTCAGGCCGGTGACCTCCGACACGGCCTCCGAGTCCCTGATCCCGTCGTACAGGTGCTCGGCGACGATGATGATCCCGAGCGCGAAGAGCAGGCCGAGCACGGCGGCCACGAGTGTGTTGAGGAGCGTCCGCGGCGAGATCGGCGAGACCGGGGCGACGGCCGGTTCGATGACCGTGACGAGGTTTGCCGCACTCCCGGAGTACGACGACAGGAGTGTCGCGAACGACGCCCGGAGACTGACCAGGCGGTCCTCGAGGGCAAGCAGGGCGGCGTCCTGCGCCGGCGTCCGCTTCGGCAGCGCGTTCAGGACGTTCATCTCGGCCTGCGTCGTGTCGATCTGGCTCTGGGTCGCCTTGAGGCCGGCGTCGATGAACTCCTGGATCTCCGCTTGGCGCCCCTGGATCCCCGGGGAATCCGCGACCAGTTCGGCGGCGATGGCGTTGGCGATCCTCGTCGCGTTCGTCGGGTCGCCATCCTGGACGGCGATCGTCAGCAGCGTGCTGTCCGGCGGCACGGTCGCCCTGACCTGCAGCGCGAGCTGGTCAGGGGTCACGTCGAGGTCGAGCTGCCTGATGACGGCCTCGAGGATCGGCCGCGTGGTCACGACCGTCGCGTAGGTCGACGACAGCCGCTGCGATACCAGGATCTGGTTGTAGTCGGGGTTGGCGGCCGACAGCGACTGGCCGACGATGAGCGTCGACTTCGCCTCGTAGGTCTTCGGGAGCAGGCTGCTGATCACGAACGCAGCGGCACCGGCGATGAGGACGCATGCGATCAGCAGCGGGAACCACGACCGGAAGACGGCGAACTGGCGCCTTAGATCCACGGAATCACATTCTCCCAGCCCTCTGTCGGAGGGCTCCGCGTGACGGCCTGACGATCCGGCTGCCGACCGCCCGAATAATCGACCACCGGCCGATGGTCGTCAAACGCCCGGCTACCCGCCGCCGGTCGGTCCGCGCTGCGGTAGCGGGCCGCCCGAAGCCTGCCCGCCGAGCGGGATGACCAGTCGAGTGCCGTGATCGGGGATGTCTCCGCTGTGGAGCGAATTGGCGGCCGCCAGCTGCTCGACCGTGAGACCGTAGGCCGCGGCGATCCTGGCCAGGCTATCGCCCGAGCGAAACACGTAGACCACCGTCGACGCCGTCGGCCTGCCACGCGACGGCGTCCGAGCACCGACCTCCGTGAACGCGCGAAAACGATCACACGACGGGTATGCCGTGCTCAGACAGTAGGCCGCCTGGCGCTGGGCGTCGGTCGCCGCGGGGCGTTTCGTCGCAAAGCAGCGGTGCCCTCGATGCGGGTACGTGTAATGGCTCCTGGGATCGGTCACTAGTCCCAGGAGCGGGCATGCGGGTGCGTCGGGTACATCGATCCTGGTGCCTGCCATCGCGCGCCATCATAGTCCCGACTTCCAGGTCGACCGCGTGGTCGCCGAGGGCCGCGGCGCACCGGCGTTGCCTCGAGACGTCCGGGGCCAGCCGATGGCGATGCACGAGTTTGTGGTGCCGCGAGGCACCAGAGCCGCGATGGGATCAGCCGACCGGCGCAGCGGACACGGCGGCGATTGCCCTACGGTTGACTCGATGCCTGACGCACCGCCCCATCTGCCGTTCGCCCGCCCCTCGATCACCGCGCGTGAGAAGCAGGCCGTCCTCGACGTCCTCGAGTCCGGCTGGCTCACCACGGGACCGACGACGAAGCGCTTCGAGGAACGATTCGCGACGACCGTGGGGAGCCGCCATGCGGTGGCGCTCAACTCCGCGACGGCCGCCTTGCACCTTGCCCTCGACGCCCTTGGGGTCGGTCCGGACGACGAGGTCATCCTCCCGACCTGGACGTTCGCCGCGTCGGGCGAGGTGGTCGCCTATCGCGGTGCGCGACCCGTCCTGGTCGACGTCGAAGCCCGAACCCTGAACGCGACGCCCGAAGCCGTCCTGGCCGCCGTGACGCCGCGGACCCGGGCGGTCATCGCGGTGCACCTCGGCGGGCGGCCGGTCGAGATCGAGCGCATGGTCGACCTCCTCGACGGACGAGGCATCGCGGTCGTCGAGGACACCGCGCACGCATTCCCCAGCCGGATCGGCGGGCCGGACGGACGCCACGCGGGAACGATCGGGCGGGTCGGCGCCTATTCGTTCTACGCCACCAAGACCATCACGACCGGTGAGGGCGGCATGCTGGTCACCGATGACGACGCGATCGCCGATCGTGCCCGGATCATGTCGCTGCACGGGATCAGCCGCGACGCCTGGAACCGCTACAGCGCGGGCGGGTCGTGGTATTACGAGATCGAGGACGCCGGGTACAAGTACAACATGACCGACATCGCGGCAGCGCTCGGGCTCGTCCAGCTCGATCGCGCCGATGAGCTGCTCGCCGCTCGACGATCGATCGCCGCGGAGTACACGGACGGGTTCCGTGCGTCCGCCGCGAGCGATCTCATCGAGCTCCCCGAGGACGCCGCCGATGGCTCCCACGCCTGGCACCTCTACATCATCCGCTTGCAGCTCGGCCAGCTCGCGCTCGATCGCGGCGCGGTGATCGAGGCCCTCCGGCAGGCGGGCATCGGCGCCAGCGTCCACTTCATCCCGCTCCACCTCCACCCGTACTACCGGCGGCGCTGGGGCTCGCGGCCGGACGACCATCCCGTCGCCACCCGCGAATACGAGCGCGTGATCTCGCTGCCGATCTGGCCGGGGATGAGCTCGACGACGTCCAGCGGGTCATCGGCTCGTTGGTGTCGATCCTCGGATCGGCCCGTCGCTGACCTGTCAGTCCGGCCCTGACACGGTCGAGTCGCCGCGTGTCGATCGACCGCTGCCGGCCAGCCGCTCGTCGTAGCGCTGGTCGCGCCAGGCGAGGGCGGCCTTGAGCCCGTCGCGCCGCACGACCGCATCGAACTCGCGCTGGGTCGCGCTCATGTTGATCATCGACTGCAGGTCGAGCCCGGCCTCGACCGCCTCGAGGAACCCCGCCGTCTCCATCGCCCGGTTGAGCATCAGCTTGGTCGGCGCCATCACGTCGGGTGGGACGCGGGCGAGGCGGTCGGCCAGGGCGTCGACCTCGGCGACCAGCCGGTCCGCCGGGACGACGCGATTGACGAGCCCGATGCGGTGAGCCTCGACGCCGTCGATCAGGTCGCCGGTCATCAGCAGCTCGCGGGTCTTCTTCTGGCCGATGAGGTACGGCATCAGCAGGGTCACCGGGGCCGACCCGAACCGGATCTCGGGCTCGCCCAGCTGCGCATCGTCGGTCGCCACGATCAGGTCGCAGGCCATCGCGAGCTCGAGACCCCCGGCCAGGGCATAGCCGTGGACCTGGGCGATGACCGGCTTCGGACTGCGCCAGACGGCCATCGTGGCGGCCACGTCCTCGCCGAGCACGCCGCGCCAGCCCCACGCGTCGTCCGGCTGGGTCTCGGCCAGGTCGTAGCCGGAGCAGAAGGCTCGCCCCGCTCCGGCGATGACGATGACCCGGACCGCGTCGTCGGCGACGGCCGCGGCGATCGCCTCGGTCAGCGCCACGCGCAACTCGCCGCTGATGGCGTTGAGCTTGGCTGGGCGATTGAGCGTCAGCCGCACGCCCCACGACGTGGACGCCGCGAGGAGCACCGGTTCGTCGATGGACGTCATGACTCCGGACCCTCCAGCACGACCAGGGCGTCGACCGCGAGGGCTCCGTGTGACCCCGCGATGACCGGGTTGAGGTCGATCTCGAGCACGTCCGGGCGCTCGTTCCCGAGCCGGCCGACGGCGACCAGCATGGCCGCAACCGCCGCCCGGTCGACCGGCGGGTCGGCCACGGACACCGCGCAGCAGTCTCGCTCCACGGAGGTCGTCGAGCATCGCCTCGGCCGCCGACAGGTCGAGAGGGGCGAGCCGGATCACGACGTCGTCGAGGACCTCGGTCAGGACCCCGCCCAGTCCGACGAGGACCGCGGGCCCGAACTGCGAGTCCCGGCGGAGGCCGATGATGAGCTCCTCGCCGGGAGGCGCCATCGGCTCGACGAGCAGGCCCCGGACCGTGAGGCCGCGGCGTCGCGCGGTCTCGAGCAGGTTGAGCGCCGCGGCATAGACCGCATCGTCCCCGTGCAACCCGAGCGCGACCCCGCCGAGGTCGGTCTTGTGGGTCAGCCCCGCCGCGTCGAGCTTGAGCGCGACGTGCCCGCCGATCCGCCGGGCGGCGGTCACGGCGGCCGGCGCATCGCCCACGGCCACGGCGTCGACGACGGCGACGCCCGCGGCGGCGACGAGCGCCAGGCTCTCGCGCTCGGAGAGGGCGACCGGCGGCCTGGTCGGCTGCCTGTTCGCGGTCGGGTCGGCGCCGTATGAGGTCCGATCCGCCGCCAGCGCCGCCCAGCGTGGCCGCCACGGGCCGCGGTTCTGACGGGCCGCGTGGCGTCGCTCCCAGCGCGCGACCTCGGCGATCGCCCGGAACGATTCGAGCGCACCCCGCAGCAGCGGCGCTCCGTTCCCCCTCGAATCGAGCAGCGCCTTCGTCTCGGGCGGCGGCTCACCCGAGGTCAGCGACACATAGACCGGGAGGATGGCCGGACGGCCGGCGGTCGCGGCGAGCAGGGCCGAGGTGACCTCGTTGGCAGTGGCGACCTCGGACGGCAGCGAGCGGTAGGGGAAGTCGTGGACCAGGACGAGGACGTCATAGGCGTCCGAGGCCGCCATCGCCTCGAAGACCGCCCCGTACGCCGTCCCCGGGTCGGCGGCGCCCCACGGGTCGAGCGGGTTGCCGATGTAGCCCATCGTCGGCAGCGCCTCGAGGATGCCGGCTCGCGCCGAGGGCGGGATCGGCGGCAGGTCGAGCCCGGTCCGTGGTACCAGGTCGGCGATGAGCGACGCCTCGCCGGTCGAGACCGTCACGACGCCGGCCCGTCCGCGCCCGACCCGCCGCCCGGTCCGCCGGACCCCCTCGACCAATTCGGCGGTCTCGAGCAACTCGTCGAGGTCGCGGCAACGGATCACGCCGGCCGCATCGAGCGCGGCATCGGTCACCCGCGCCTCGCCGGCCAGCGACCCGGAATGGGCCATCGCCGCAGCCTGGGCCTGGTCGCTCCGGCCGACCTTGACGGCCATGATCGGCTTGCCCAGATGGAGGGCGCGGTCGGCCAGGGCGAGGAACCGCTCGGGCCGCTTGAAGCCCTCGACGAACAGGATGACCGAGTGCGTCTCGGGATCGTCGAGGCAGTAGGCCAGGTAGTCGCAGACGTCGAGGACGACCTCCGATCCGCAGCTGATGATCCGCGAGAAGCCGACTCGCTCGCCGGAGTGGACGAAGGCGTCGGTCACCGAGCCCGACTGGGCGATCCCAGCGACCCCGCCGCGCGGCAGGTAGGGCGAGACGTCGCCGATGTAGGTGGCGCTGTTGGCGACCAGGTCGATGACGCCCATGCAGTTCGGTCCGAGCAGGGCGAGGCCGTGCTCGCGGGCTATCCGTGCGACGTCGGCCTGCATCGCCGCCGCGGCGGCTCCACCCTCGACGACGCCACCACCCGGGATGATCACCGCCGGGACGCCGGCGGCCGCCGCGGCCTCGGTCACCGATGCGGCGCGCAACGGGTTGAGCGCCACGATCGCGATGTCCGGTCGCTCGGGGAGTGCCTCGAGCGACGGGTAGCACGGCTGCCCGTGGAGTTCCTCGTACTTCGGGTTGACGAAGTGACAGCGCGTATCGCTGTTCATCACCCGCAGGTTGTCCCGGACGGTCCCGGCGATCCACGATCGCGGCGAGGCACCGACCACGGCGATGCTGCGCGGCGCGAACAGCGGACGGAGATCGATCACGCCGGGGGCGTCATCCGCGTACGCCGTGGCCTCCGTCATCAGCCCACGACCCGATCGACGCCCCGCTTCTCGAGCGCCCGGGCGATGATCATCCGCTGGATCTCCGAGGTGCCTTCCCAGATCCGGTCGACCCGCAGCTCACGCAGGAACCGTTCCGGCGCGAACTCGCGCATGTACCCGCGGCCACCGAAGACCTGGACGACCCGATCGGCGCAGCGCCAGGCCGCCTCGGACGCGAACAGCTTGGCCAGCGACGCCTTGGCATGCACGACCTTCGGGTCGGCGCCGGTGTCGGCGAGCCAGGCGCACTCGCGGGTCAGGAGCCGGGCGGCCGACGCATCCGCGGCCGAATCGGCCAACGGGAAGCTGACGCCCTGGAAGTCGTAGATCCGCTGGCCGAACTGGACACGCTCGGTGGCCCACTCGAGGGCGAGCGTCAGCAACCGCTCCATCGCCCCGGAACAGCGGGCCCCGATATGGATCCGCTCCTCGACGAACCACTCGTTGGTCAGCTCGTCCGCCCGTCCGACCCCGCCGAGCACGGCCGACGCGGGAACGCGGACATCGGTCAGCACGAACTGCGGATGCCGGTCGGCGAAGGTGTGGGTGTAGTCGGGGTCGTGCTGCAGCACGACCCCGGGGGTGTCGTAGTCGACCAGGAAGAGGGTCGGGAGGCGCGAATCGCCCTCGACCACGAGGCAGTGGAAGATCATGAAGTCGGTGTCGTCCGGACCGGTCACGAACCACTTCTCGCCGTTGAGCAGGTACTCCCCGGTGGCGGTGTCACGGACCGCGGTGGCGCGCAGGGTCCGCGCGTCGGAGCCGGCCCCGTCCTCGGTGATCGCGTAACTCCCCGAGCGCTCGCCGCGCAGCGACGGATCGAGGTAGCGCCGGCGCTGTTCCGGGTCGGCGTGGATGAGGACGTTGTAGGCGCCGGGGATGTACGACCACAGGCCGCCGGTCGACTGTCCGAGTTGCTCGTGAACGAGGACCTGTTCGACGACCGACCAGCCCTGTCCGCCGACCGCCCGCGGGAGCGACCCGCCGTGCAGGCGGGCGTCGATCGCCGCGCGCCGGATCGGGTTGCCCCAATCACGTGGGACCCGCCCGCCGAGCCGCTCGAATTCGACCTCACGGGGCTGGAGCTCGTCGCGCACGAAGGCGCGAGCGCGCGCCTGGAGTTCGAGCTGCCCGGGGGTCAAGGCGAAGTCCATCGCCGCCAAGGATGCGCCACGCGGCCCTTCGCCGACCGTCCGCGTCGCGGGCCTCGGGACGACGCCGGGATCCGTGACTCAGGCGATGAGGTCGTCGAGGTAGACGACCTCCAGGTTCGGGATCGATCGGAGTCGTCGATCGTTGGTCACGAACGCGCTCGCGCCGGCCGCCCGGGCCGTCGCAAGGTGGACGGCATCCTCGAGCCCGACACCCGACGCGCCCTTGATCCACGCTGCATCCTCGGCGACGGCCGCGTCAAGTGGCGAGATCCGGATCGGCAGGTCGCGCAGGACGTCTGCCGTCATCTCGAACGCGACGGCATCCCCGGCTCGCGCGGGACCGGCGAGGATCTCCACGACGCCGATCACGGACAGGACAGCTTCCAGCTGGCCGGTCGCGAGCGAATCAACGATCGTCGCGGCGACGTCGGCGAGCGGGCCCTGGGTCTCCATCACGTAGATCAGGACGCTGCTGTCCAGGCCGATCTTCCGATGGCCGATCGGACCGGAGTCTCGTCCAGAGTTCCTCGCGCTCACTGGTTCGCGCCTCCGTCTCATCTCGAAGTCGGCGTACGAAGGTCACCGGGTCCGGGTCATACCAGCCCTTGCCGGTCCCGAGACCGCGCAGTCGGTCCGAGGGCCGAGCGGAACGCTTGCGCAAGACGATCGAATCGCCGGACACGAGGACATCGAGCCGGTCCCCCGCCTGGATGTCGAGCTCGCGGCGCGCTTCACTGGGAACCACGATCTGGTGCTTGGTGCTCACCTTGACGCTTAGCATCGATGTGTATGCTAAGTGTCCGATCGCCCGATGTCCAGCCTGGGCTGAGGCGCGCGGTCGCCGACGGTCCTAGCCCGGTTGGGCGAGGACCATGATCCGGATCTCCGTCATGTCGTCCATGGCGTAGCGAAGACCCTCGCGACCCAGCCCCGAATCCTTGACGCCGCCGTACGGCATGTGGTCGACCCGGTAGGTCGGCACGTCGTTGACGATCACCCCGCCGACTTCGAGGTTGGCGAACGCCCGCCAGGTCCCGGCCAGGTCGTTGGTGAAGATCCCGGTCTGCAGCCCGAACATCGAGTCGTTGACCTGCGCGATCGCATCGTCGAGCTCGCGGAACGGGAACGCGACGACGAGCGGCGCGAAGGCCTCGTTCGAACAGACCTGGGCGGTCACCGGGACATCGGTCAGGACGGTCGGCGGGAAGTAGGTCCCATTCGCCTTGCCGCCGACCCTGAGCACCCCGCCGAGCGCGACCGCCTCGTCGACCCAGCGCTGGGTCCGGGCGGCCGCGGTGGCATCGACCATCGGCCCGAGGTCGGTCGTCGGGTCGAGCGGATCGCCGACCTTGAGCGCCGCAGCGCCGGCCACGAAGCGGTCCAGGAAGGTGTCCCAGATCTCCTCGTGGATGAACATCCGCTGGACGCTGATACAGACCTGTCCGGCGTACGCGTACGCCCCGACGAGGCAGCGCTTGATCGCCCAGTCGAGGTCGGCGGACTTGTCGACGATCACGCCGGCGTTGCCGCCGAGCTCGAGGACGACCCGCTTCTTGCCGGCGCGTTCCTTCATCCGCCAGCCGACCGACGGCGAACCGGTGAAGGTCAGCAGCTTGAAGCGCGGGTCCGCCACCATCCGGTCGCCCAGCTCGCGGGTCATCGGCAGGATCGAGACCGAGCCGGCAGGTGGTCCGGCGGCCTCGATGATCTCGGCCACGGCGAGCATCGTGAGCGGGTCCGCGGACGGCGGCTTGAGGACGATCGGGTTGCCCGACGCGATCGCCGGGGCGAGCTTGTGCGCCGCCAGGTTGAGCGGGAAGTTGAACGGGCTGATCGCCGCGATCGGGCCGATCGGGAAGCGCCGGGTGATCCCGATGCGGTCCTTGGAGGCCGGCATCAGGTCGAGCGGGATCAGTTCGCCGGTCATCCGCTCGGCTTCTTCCGCCCCGAGACGGAAGGTCAGGACGGCGCGGTCCACCTCGACGAGCGCGTCGCGGATCGGCTTGCCCGCCTCCGTGGCGATCAGCCGGCCGATCTCCTCGCGGCGCGCCCGAATGCCCGCGCTGATCTCGCGCAGGATCCGGCCGCGTTCGTAGGCGGGCAGCGTGCGGGTGACCTCGAAGGCCGCGACGGCGGCCTCGACCGCCTCCTCGTACTGGGCCGCGGTGGCGTTGTAGGTCGTGCCGGCGGGGGTCGACGGGTCGGCCGGGTTCTCGACGACGAGGACCTCGGGCGAGTCGACCCAGCGGCCGGCGAGGAAGATCGGATGCGGTTTTGTCCCGGCGGCGACGGTCATCTGCGGAGCGCTCCTTTGGGGTACGTTGCCATCGTACAACCGACTTCGACCCGGCTTGCAGCGCGAGGACCGCCATGCCCCAGTCGACTGCCCTCCGAGAGGCCCTGCGGGTGAAGCCCGGGACGAGGGTCCGCCTTGCGGCGCTCGATCCGGCGGCGACCTTCGGCCACGACAAGGCGAGCGCCGCGCCCCTGATCGAGCAGCAGCTCGAACGGCTCGGGTCGCTCCAGGATCGCCTGTGGGCGGAGGCGAAGCACTCGGTCCTCGTCGTCCTCCAGGGGATCGATGCGGCCGGCAAGGACGGCACCATCCAGAAGGTCATGGAGGCGTTCAACCCGCAGGGCTGCGTCGTGTCCGCGTTCAAGGTCCCGACCCCCGAGGAGATGGCCCACGACTTCCTGTGGCGGATCCACAAGCGGGTCCCGGCCAGGGGCGAGATCGGGATCTTCAATCGGTCGCACTACGAGGACGTCCTCGTCGTGCGGGTCCACGACCTCGTGCCGAGAGGGGTCTGGTCGGCACGTTACGAGCAGATCAACGCGTTCGAGTCGACCCTCGCGGCGGGCGGAACGACCATCGTCAAGTTCTTCCTGTCGATCGACCGGGACGAGCAGCGCAAGCGCTTCCAGTCGCGCTACGACGACCCGACCAAGCGCTGGAAGTTCTCGATCCGCGACCTCGACGAGCGAAAGCGCTGGGACGCCTACCAGGCAGCCTTCGATGAGGCCCTGACGAAGACCTCGACCGCGGCGGCCCCGTGGTACGTCATCCCGGCCAACCGGAAGTGGTTCCGCGACCTGGCCGTGGCGACCATCCTGGCCGACACGATCGCGCGCCTGAGGCCCGCCTACCCGACCCCACCCGACCTGCCGCCAGGTCTCGTCATCGAATAGGGCAGCCGCGGTCAGCGGCCCTTGCCGCCACCGAACAGGGTCCCGAAGATCCCGCGCAGGAGGTCCTGGCCGGCCCGCGACGAGACGACTCTGCCTCCGGTCCGGATGGCGTTGTCGATCGATCTCTGCTGTGCCTTGGCTGCGTCACGCTGGGCCTTCTCCTGGGCCTTGCGTTCCCGCTCGGCTGCCCGCTGGGCGGCGGCGAGCTCGCGCGCCTGCCGCTGCACCTCGCGTCGCTGTGCGGCCGGCGTCATGGTGTTCATCCCGGCGGCCGTCGTCGGCGCGACACCTTCGCGCATCGCGGCCTCGGCCGCCGCGGCCCGGGCGTTCCCGATCCGCGCCGTGATCCGTTCGTAGGCACTGTCGCGATCCACCGTGACACCGTATTTCGCCTGGTACGGGCTGGTTGCGATGCGGCCGCGGAACTGGACCTCGTCGATCGGGGCCATCAGCGAATCGGGCGCGAGCAGGCGCGTGGCGGCCAACGGGGTCGGGACGCCGCGCGGGGTCAGGACGGTCACCAGCGCCTCGCCCGTGCCCAGCGAGGTGATCGTCTTCTCGACGTCGTAGAACTCGGTCATCGGGAAGGTCCGGGCGGTCTTGCGAAGCGCATCCGCGTCATCGGGCGTGAACGCGCGCAGCGCGTGCTGGACGCGATTGCCGAGCTGGGCGAGGACCGGTGACGGCACGTCGGTCGGTGCCTGGGTCACGAAGTAGATCCCGACCCCCTTGGACCGGATGAGCCGGGCCGTGCGCTCGACCTGGTCCATCAGCGCCTCCGAGGCGTCGTCGAACAGCAGGTGGGCTTCGTCGAAGAAGAAGCACAGCTTCGGCTTCGGCAGGTCGCCGGCCTCCGGCAGGCTCTCGTACAGCTGGGCGAGCATCCACAACATGAACGTCGAGAACAGCCGCGGCTGGTCCATGACGTCGGACAGTTCCAGGATGCTGATGATCCCCTCGCCGTCGGGCGTCGTCCGAAGGAGGTCCTCGACCTCGAACTCCGGCTCGCCGAAGAAGACGTCGGCGCCCTCCTGCTCGAGCACGACGATCGAGCGCAGCAGGACGCCGACCGAGGCGGCTCGACATCCCGCCGTACTCGGCCAGGATCGGCTTGCCCTCGTCCGAGGCGAGGTACTTGAGCGTAGCGGCCAGGTCCTTGAGGTCGAGCAGCGGCAGGTCGTTGTCGTCGCAGTACTTGAAGATCAGCGCCAGGATGGAGGTCTGCGTGTCATTGAGGTCGAGGACCTTGCCGAGGAGGAGCGGCCCGAACGAATGGACCGTCGCCCGCACCTGGGCGCCGAGCCCCCCCGACAGCGACAGGAATTCGACCGGATGGCCGGACGCCTCGTACGTCCAGCCGAGCGAGGTCACGCGCTCGATCAACTTGGCGTTGGCGGCGTCGCCCGGGGCGGCCAGGCCGGTCAGGTCGCCCTTGATGTCCGCCACGAAGACCGGGACGCCGGCCTTCGACAGCTGGCCGGCCATCAACTGGAGGGTCTTCGTCTTACCGGTGCCCGTGGCTCCAGCGATCAGCCCGTGGCGATTGAGCATCGACAGGGCGACCTGGACCCGGGCGTCGTTGGCCAGCTCGCCGTCATGCATCGGGCTGCCGATGACGATCCCGGGTTCGGTCAGGGCATAGCCGGCCGCCATCGCATCGTGGAACGCCTGATCCATGGCTCCTCCGAAGGGCGCGACGGGAGGGGTCGCAGGGTGGTCGGCAAGGGTATCATCGGCCGCACCCTGGGCAGATCAACCGCCGGGAGGAGGATCGGGTATGAAACTGGATGAGGTCGAGGGCATCGGGCCCGTCTACGCCGAGCAGCTCTCGCTGGCCGGCATCGCGACCGCCGAAGCGCTGCTCGAGCAGGGCGCCAAGCCGGGCGGCCGCGCCGCCATCGAAAAGGCCACCGGGATCGACAGCGGACGCATCCTTGAGTGGGTCAATCACGTCGACCTGATGCGCATCAACGGGGTCGGATCGGAGTATGCCGACCTGCTCGAGGCGGCCGGTGTGGACTCGCCGGCGGAGCTGGCGCAACGGAACGCCGCCAACCTGGCGACGACCTTCACCGAGATCGACGCCGCACGACCGGACTGGATCCGGCGCCTGCCGTCGGAGGCCCAGGTGGCCGGCTGGATCGCCGAGGCCAAGGACCTGCCGAAAGTGGTGGAGCATTGACGGTCGTCCCCGTCGTCCCCGTCGTGAATGACTTCAAGGCGTTCCTCACCAAGTCGAACGCCCTGGCGCTGGCCATCGGCGTCATCATCGGCGCCTCGCTCGGCTCGGTGGTGACGACGCTGGTCAACGCGGTGATCATGCCGCCGATCGGCTACCTGCTGAACGGGGTCGACTTCACGTCGATCAAGACCGTGCTCGGGACGAACAAGACGACCGGCGAGGAGATCTCCATCGGATGGGGCCTCTTCATCAACTCGCTGATCGTGTTCTTCATCGTGATGCTCGTCGTCTACGTCATCAGCCGACTGTTCATCAAGCCGCCGCCGCCGCCCGAGCCGTCGGCCGAGGAGACGCTGCTGACCGAGATCCGCGACGAACTCCGGCGACGCCCGGCCTGATCTCCCGCTGACCCGCCCACGCCGTCAGGCGTCGGGCGCTGCCGGATAGCTGCCCAGGACGCGGACCATCGTGGTCACGTCGTCCAGTGCGCGGAAGGCGGCGGCGGCCGTCGGGTCGGTCGTGTCGGCATCGAGGTCGATCCAGAAGACGTACTCCCAGGCGCGCTCCCGGCTCGGCCGGGATTCGAGCTTGTGCATGTTGAGGCCGTGCTCCGCGAAGACGCGCAGGACGGCGAGCAGCGTGCCCGGCTCGTTACGTACGGCGACCACCAGGGTCGTCCGACGTCGCGCTCCGCCGGCCAGGATGGGGAGCGGCGGCGCATCCGGTCGGGCCAGGACCAGGAACCGCGTCCGGTTTCCCGGCAGGTCGCCGATCTCGTCGGCCAGGACCTCCAGTCCGAACAGGTCGGCGGCCCGCGGCGACAGCACGGCCGCCGCGCCCCGCTCGCCTCGATCCGCGATCGTCTTGCCGGCGCCGGCCGTGTTGTAGGTCGTCAGCAGCTGCCAGGGTCGCCGGCGTAGGAAGCCTTCGGCCTGGCCGAGGGCCTGGATGTGCGAGTAGACGCGCTCGATCTCCTCGACGCGTTGGCCGGGGAGGGCCGCCAGGCACAGCCGCACCGGGACGACGACCTCGCCACGGATCTGGAGCTCGTACTCGAGCAGCAGGTCGTAGTTCTCGCGGACGGTCCCGTTGATGACGTTCTCGATCGGCACGACGCCGGCCACCGCGCCATCCGTGGCCACGATCTCGAAGACCTCGCGGAACCCGCCCAGGGAGACGCGGACGACGTCGCCGAAGGCCGACAGCACGGCGTCCTCGGCGAATGCGCCAGGTTCGCCGGCATAGGCCACCGGCGCTGTCGTCCCATCAGTCGTGGTCACGACCATACGATACTGTTCGGGCATGTCGACCGAGGGATCCGCGCCGTGGTGGTCGGCAGTGGTGTCGCGGCGCGAGGCGCGGCTCGTCTTCTGGCTCGTGGTGCTGGCGCTGGTGGGCGCCGTGTTCACGCTGTGGACTGACGTTCTCGCGGTCTTCGCCGCTCCGGCCATCATCCTGTTCATCGCCTGGCTGCTGTCGTATGTCCTTGAGCCACCGGTCTCGCTCGTCCAGCGGCACCTCCCGTTCCGTGGCCGCGGCGTCGCGGTGGCCATCACCTACCTCGTGACCGCGGTCGTCGCGTTCCTGGTCATCGCCAGCGCGGGCGTCGCCATCATCAACGCGGCGGTCGCCTTCGCCGAGAACCTGCCGGCGATCCTTGCCAGGGCCGGAGAGCTGCTCAGCCCGATCATCGCGGCCCTCGGGCTCACTCCGCCGACCAGTGGCAGCGTGGTGGCCGCCATCCAATCCTTCCTGGCCGAGAACGCGTCGGCCATCGCCGACGCCGCGGCGGCCGCCCTCCGGAACACCATCACGGTCGTTGCCGCGCTCATCACCGCGGTCATCATCTCGGTCGGGCTGGCCATGGGCCAGGTCTCCCTGCTCGGCTGGCTTCGGCGATTCCTGCCCCACAGCACCTACCGCGACCTGACCGAACTCGAACGGGCGATCGCCATCTCGTTCGGTGGCTTCGTCCGCGGGCGGCTGCTCATCGGCGCGATCTACGGCACGATGGTCGGGATCGCCGCCCTCGTCCTGGGCATCCCGTACGCACCGTTGATCGCGGTCATCGCCGGCCTGATCGTGTTCATCCCGTGGATCGGGCCGCTCATCGGCTGGATCGTGCTCCCGGCGTTCGCCCTGCTGCTCGCCCCGGACGTGGTCGCCCAGGCGGCGCTCATCAGCATCATCGGCGCCGTCGCCATCCAGGTGGTCGTCACCCAGTTCGTGATGGCGGGCGCGGTGAAGATGACCCCGGTCGCGGTCTTCGTCGTGGTCATCCTCGGCACCGCGATCGCCGGGATCATCGGTGCGATCTTCGCCATCCCGACCGCCGCCGCGATCCTGGCGGTGACCGACTACCTTCACCAGCGCGACATGCTCCTGCGCTCGACGACGGATCTGCCTACCGGCGCGGTGACGCCCGACGCGAACGCCGAGACGACGGCGTGACGGCGACCGTGGCCGAGGTGGCCCTCGTGATGTTCGTGGGCATGGGCCCACTCAAGGTCCTCGTCTACTACCTGGTGGCGATCCACGACGCCGAGGCGGCCGTCGCGCGACGCGTCGCGGTCCTGGCCGTCACCACCGCGACCGTCACGGCACTCGGCCTCGTCCTCGCCGGGGCATTGCTGGCACGGCTCCTGCATTTCTCCAATGCTGCCCTGGTCGTGGCGGGCGGCATCGTCCTGCTCGCCTACGGTCTGCAGCTCGTCCTTCGGGCTGGGCACAGTGAGCTCGACGGCCCACCGCCGACCGAGCGTTCCCTGATGAGCCTGGCCGTCCACCCGATGGGTGTCCCGCTCATCCTCAACCCGGCCGGTATCGCCGCCGCGACCATCTTCTCGGCCGAGGCGGCGGGCGACTTCGGCGACCTCGCGATCCTCGCCGCGATCATCGTCGCCATGGCGATCCTTGACCTCGTCGTCCTGTTCGTCGCTCGCCCGATCGGCCCCCACCTGCCACGCCAGGCGACGCTCGTGCTCGAGCAGCTGCTCGGTGTCCTGCTGTCGGCGGTCGCCATCGAGCTCATCGTGCTGGGCCTGGCCTCGTTCGGGATCCTTGACCTGCCGCCACGCCCCTGACGGGCGGTGCGAAGCCCTAGCGTTCGAACCAGGCCGTCGTGTCGTGCGGCGCCTCGCCTTCGTCGAGGTCGGCGCGCTGCTCGCGGGCCGTGCCGGCCGAGACCGCCACCCCCTTCCGGTTGCCGGCCGCCTCGGTGGCGCCCGACCAGTGGGCCTCGGCGAGCATCGTGTTGAGTGCCGCGATGTAGGCCTCGATCGACGCGGCGATGACGTTCGCGCCGCGCGCCTCGCCGATGTACTCGCCGCTTCCGCGCTCACCGTCGACCTCTGGTGGGGCGACCCGCGCGGTCACCGCACCGACCGTGTCGGTCCCTTCGCCAAGGGCGTGGATGTCGAAGGCGAGCAGTCGCGGGTGGCCGGACAGGACGTCGGCCAGCGCCTTGTCCACGGCCCGGAACAGCGCGTCGATCGCCCCGTTGCCGTCGGCGGAGGCCCGCCACTCGTGATCGCCCGACGCGATGACGACCGCGCCGCGGCTGCGCACGTTGCTCCCCGAGGTGGCCGTCCACCGGACGAGCTGGAGGGAATCAGGGGGCGTGGTGGTCATGGCGTCACCTCCGTGGGGTCGCGGTGGCGCCGCGGGTGGCCGGCGCGGGTGGAGCGCCCTCTGGGACGTTGGCGGTGGTGAAGTGTCGCTCGTCACGGCGGCGCAGCTCCGAGCCCGACTTCCAGATCGCGTACTCGAGCGAGTCGGCCAGCGCCGAGGCGGAGGCGGCGATGATGTTGGTGTCGCTGCCCATCGTCGACCAGGTCCGCGTCCCGTCCATCGAATCGATGATGACCCGGGTACGTGCCGCGGTGGCGGCCCCGCCGTCAAGGATCCGGACCTTGTAATCGACGAGATGGACCTCGTCGAGCCCCGGGTAGAACGCACCGAGCGCCTTCCGCAGCGCGGCGTCGAGCGCGTTGACCGGGCCGTTCCCGTCGGCCGCGGTGTGCAGCGTCTCGCCATCGACCTCGACCTTGACGGTCGCCTCGGCCAGCAGTTCGCGGCCGTCGCGCTGCTCGACCAGGCACGTGTAGTCGACGATCCGGAACGGAGCCACATAGTCGGCGGCGTGACGGCGGATGAGGAGCTCGAAGCTCGCCTCGGCGCCCTCGAACGCGAGACCTTCGGCCTCGAGCTGCTTGATCAGGATCGACAGTTCGCGCGGGTCGACCACCCCCTTGAGCTCGTGCCCGAGCTGTTCGGCGCGGATCGAGATGTTGGCCCGGCCGCCGAGTTCCGAGACGACGAGCCGCCCGGCGTTGCCCACGGCCGCCGGATCGATGTGCTGGTAGCTCCGCTCGACCTTGGCGACGGCGGCGCCGTGGACCCCGCCTTTGTGGGCGAACGCGGAGCGCCCGACATAGGGCTGGTAGTCGTTCGGGGTGATGTTGGCGATCTCGGCGACGGAGCGCGATAGCTCGGTGAGCCCGGACAGGTCGCCGCCGCCGGCCGGGACGAGGACATGCGGCGTCTTGAGCGCGAGGTTGGCCAGGATGCTGACCATGTTCGCGTTGCCGGCCCGTTCGCCGTAGCCGTTGATCGTCGCCTGGACATGCCGGATCCCGGCCGCCACCGCCGCCATGGAATTGGCGACCGCGAGTTCCGCGTCGTTGTGGGTGTGGATCCCCCACGTGACCGCGGGGGCGTCGGCGTCCGACTCGAGACTCGTGCGCACGTCGCCGACGATGGCGACCAGCTCGTCGGTCAGCGTCCCGCCGTTCGTGTCGCACAGGACGATGGTGCGGGCGCCGGCCTGGCGGGCGGCCCGGAGGGTGGACAGCGCGTAGTCGCGATCGGCCTTGTAGCCGTCGAAGAAATGTTCGGCGTCGTAGACCGCCTCGCGCCCGTGATCGACCACGAAGCCGACCGAGTCCGCGATCATGTCGAGGTTCTCGGCCGGGGTCGCACCAAGCACCTCGATGACGTGGAGCAGCCAGCTCTTGCCGAAGATGGTGACGACCGGTGTCTCGGCGGCGACCAGTTCGCGCAGGTTCGGGTCGTCGCCAGGCTTGTTGGCGCGATGACGGGTCGACCCGAACGCGGCCAGCCTCGCGCGCTCCCAGCGCATCGACCGGGCGGCCGCGAAGAACTCGATGTCCTTCGGGTTCGAACCGGGCCAGCCACCCTCGATGAACGGCATCCCGAACTCATCGAGCATTCGCGCCACACGGAGCTTGTCGGCCAGCGACAGGGTGATGTTCTCGCCCTGCGTCCCATCGCGCAGCGTCGTGTCGTACAGGATGACCGGCTGGTCGCCGGCGCCCGACCCGCTCATGCCGCCACCCCGGCTTCGGCGCCGAGCGCCTCCACGACGGCTGTCGCGAAGGCCGTGGTCCCGACCACCACGAGACCGTCGGTGGCGTCGGCCGGATCGGCAAGGTCGCCTGTTCGCCAGCCATCGTCCAACGCCCGACTGACGGCCGCTTCGATGGCGTCGGCTGCGTCGGTCCGCCCGAGCGAGGTCCGCAGCAGCATCGCCGCCGACAGGATGGTCCCGATCGGGTTCGCGATGTCGCGTCCCGCGATGTCCGGGGCGGACCCGTGGATCGGTTCGTACAGGCCGAACTGGCCATGCTCGGTCCGTCGGGCGCCCAGCGAGGCGGACGGCAGGACGCCGAGGCTCCCGGCCAGGACCGCCGCCTCGTCCGACAGGATGTCGCCGAACAGGTTCTCGGTGACGATGACGTCGAAGTCGGCCGGTCGGCGGATGAGCAGCATCGCGCACGAATCGACGAGCTGGTGGTTGAGCCGGACGTCGGGGTACTCGGTCGCGACCTCGTCGGCGATCCGCCGCCACAGGCGCGACGTGGCCAGGACGTTCGCCTTGTCGACCGAGGTGACGATGCTGCGGCGGGTGCGGGCGAGCTCGAAGGCCAGGCGAACGATCCGCTCGATCTCGGGCTCCGCGTACGGCAGCGTGTCGAGGGCGGAGCGGGCGCCCGGCTCGGCCGCCGCCTCGGTCCGGGCGCCGAAGTAGATCCCGCCGGTCAGCTCGCGGACGATGAGCATGTCAACGCCGGCCAACAGTTCCGGGCGGAGCGGCGACGAGCCGGCGAGCGTCGGATGGACCGTGACCGGCCGCAGGTTGGCGTACAGGCCGAGCTCGCCGCGGAGGGCGAACAACGCCTGCTCGGGACGGACGGCAGCGCCGGGGTCGGACCACTTCGGCCCACCGACGGCGCCGAGGAGGATCGCGTCGGCGGCCCCGCAGGCGGCCACGTCCTCGTCACGGATGGCGACCCCGAACGTGTCGATGGCCACGCCGCCGACGACGAACTCCGACCACTCGACCGCGAACCCGAAGCGGGCGCCCGCGGCGTCGACGACGCGACGCGCCGCAGCCACGACCTCCGGCCCGACGCCGTCACCCGGGATCGTCGCGACGCGGTAGGTCACGGCAGGGTCTCGCCCTGGCGCGGCGACACGAACGCCACCGACACCCCGTTGATCTCCGCCCCGTGGAGCTTGTTGACCGCCACCAGGTAGCCCTCGAGCGAGGCCTCGATGATGTTGGTCGATAACCCGTGGCCGGTGACCACGAGCGCACCGGGTCCCTCGTCGGACGAGCGCCGGCAGCGGACCAGGACCTGGCCCTGGGCATCCTCGCCCGCGCTCACCGCCTTGATCTCGTATTCGGTCAGGATCGGATGCCAGCCGAGGATGGGCTGGAGCGCGTCATCGACGGCCCCGAACAACGCGTTGACGGGGCCGTTGCCGGTCGCCTCCGCCGTCCGATCCTCGCCCCCGATCGACAGGGTCACGCTGCCGGTCGCATTCCCGCCGTGCGACGAGGTGACGCTCCAGCCGACGATCGCGACCGACGCCGGGACCTCGGATGAGCGCTGCTCGACCAGTGCGTGGAGATCGGCGTCGGTGACCTCCTTCTTGGCGTCCGCGAGGGCGACCGCCTGGCGGTAGATCTCGTCGAGCGCCTCGCCCTCCAGCTCGTAGCCGAGCTCCTTGAGCTTGCCCTGCAGCCCGCGCCGGCCGGACAGCTTGCCGATCGTCAGCTGGCTCCCGGACAGCCCGACCGACTGCGGGGTCATGATCTCGTAGGTCAGCGGGTTCTTGATCACGCCGTCCTGGTGGATCCCCGATTCGTGCGCGAATGCGTTGCCGCCGACGATCGCCTTGTTGGGCTGGATGGTGAACCCGGTCAGGTAGCTGACCAGCCGGCTGGCTGCGGTCAACTGTTCCGTGGCGACGCCGGACGCGAGGTCGGGGAACTGGGTCGGGCGCGTCCGGAGCGCCATGACGACCTCCTCGAGCGATGCGTTGCCGGCCCGCTCACCGAGCCCGTTGATGGTGACCTCGACCTGGCGCGCGCCGGCCTGGACGGCGGCCAGCGTGTTCGCCGTGGCCAGCCCAAGGTCGTTGTGGCAGTGGACGCTGACCGTGGCGGCATCGCCGACGAGATCGACGACCTGGCCGACGAGCTTCCCGAACTCGGACGGGATGGCGTAGCCGACCGTGTCGGGGATGTTGACCGTGGAGGCACCGGCCTCGACGACCGCTTCGTAGATCTGCATCAGGTAGTCGAGATCCGTGCGCGAAGCGTCTTCCGCGGAGAACTCGATCTCGGCGTCTCGCCCGAGCTGCTCGCGGCCGTAGCGGACCCAGCGAACGGCTTCGGCGAGCGCCGTCTCGCGGTCGATCCGGAGCTTGTGCTTGAGATGGATATCGCTGGTCGCGATGAAGACATGGAGGTGCGGGCGCTCGGCGACCTTGATCGCCTCGATCGCACGCTGCGGATCGCCGTCCTTGCAGCGGGCGAGGGCCGCCACCGCGATCCCGCCACGGGTCTCCTGCGCGATCCGGCGGACCGCCTCGAAGTCACCCGGCGAGGCGGCCGGGAAGCCGGCCTCGATGACATCGACCTTGAGTCGCGCCAGCTGGCGGGCGACGTCGAGCTTCTCGGCGGCGGTCAGCCCGGCGCCGGGTGCCTGCTCGCCGTCGCGCAGGGTCGTATCGAAGATGCGGACACTGCCCGCGGCCACGAACGGGCCGGCGGGCCTCGGTACGGGCGAGCTCATCGCGCGGCACCCGGCGTCGTGGCCGACGCCTGCGCCTGTCCGGCGACGACCTCGATCGGGTCGAGGAACGGCATCTGTGCCCGCAACCGGCTGCCGACCTGCTCGATCTGGTGGTCGCGGTCGGCCTGCCGGAGGCGTTCGAACTCCGCGCGGCCGGAGTCGCTCTCGGCGATCCAGCGCGCCGCGAACGTCCCGTCCTGGATCTCGTGCAGGACCTCCTTCATCGTCGTCCGGACGTGCTCGTCGATGATCCGCGGACCTGACACGTAATCGCCGAACTCGGCCGTGTCGCTGACGCTGAAGCGCATGAAGTTGAGGCCGCCGCGATACAGCAGGTCGACGATGAGCTTCAGTTCGTGCATCGTCTCGAAATAGGCGAGTTCCGGCTGGTAGCCCGCCTCGACCAGCGTCTCGAACGCCATCTTGACCAGCGCCGCCGTCCCGCCGCAGAGCACCGACTGCTCCCCGAACAGGTCGGTCTCGGTCTCCTCGGCGAAGGTCGTCTCGAGGACCCCGGCCCGCGTGGACCCGATCGCCCGGCCGTAGGCGAGGACCCGCGCACGGGCCGTCCCGGACGAATCCTGGTGGACGGCGAACAGGGCGGGAACCCCGCCGCCGGCCCGGTAGACCGAGCGGAGCAGGTGGCCCGGGCCCTTCGGCGCGATCATCCCCACGTCCACGATGTCGGGCGGGTCGATCCGCCCGAACCGGATGTTGAAGCCGTGGGCGAACATCAGGAGCTGGCCCGGTCGCAGGTTCGGCGCGATCTCCTCGTCATACACCGCCTTCTGCGAGGTGTCGGGGACCAGGATCATGACGACGTCGGCGGCTCGGACGGCATCAGCGACATCGGCCACGCGGAGGCCGGCCTCGGACGCCAGCGCCCGGCTCTTGGACCCGGGAGCCAGACCGACCACCACGTCCACCCCCGACTCGTGGAGGTTGAGGGCGTGCGCGTGTCCCTGGCTGCCGTAGCCCACGATCGCCACGGTCTGCCCGGCGAGGGCGGTCGGGTCGGCGTCGTTGTCGTAGTAGATCTTCGCCGTCATCGCTTGATCGCCTCCTCGATGGACCCGGAACCCCGGGCCATCACGACCGCACCGGTGCGGACCAATTCCTTGATGCCATAGGTTCGGACCAGGGCGACGAACGCGTCGACCTCGGTCTCGGTGCCGGTCACCTCCACGATGACCGAGCCATCGGCCAGGTCGACGACCCGGCCGCGCGACAGCTCGACGAGCTTGAGGACCTCGGCCCGGGTCGAATCCGTGGCGCGGATCTTGACCAGGGCCAGTTCCTGCTGGACGGTCGGCTCGGCCGTGACGTCCTGGACCTTGAGGACGTCGATGAGCCGGTAGAGCTGCTTGGCCGCCTGCTCGACCGCGACGTCGTCGCCGTGGAGGGTGATCGTCATCCGGCTGACGTCATCGCTGTCGGTGTGGCTGACCGCCAGCGAGTCGATGTTGAAGTTGCGCGCCCGCATCAGGCTCGACACGCGGTTCAGGACGCCGGGCTTGTTGAGCACGACGGCGACCAGGACGTGACGGCGGGCGACGCCGCCTCCCGGCAGGGCGCGCGGCGGCGGGGCGGCATGGGCCGGCACGGCGCCGGCCGGCAGCTGCCCGTTCGAATCGGGATCGGCGCTCATTCGTCCGCCCCGCCCCACTTCTCGATGAGGTCGGACAGGCCCTTGCCGGCGGGCATCATCGGGAAGACGTTCTGCTCCTCGGCGATCTCGAACCAGATGAGCGCCGGTCCGTCGACCCCCTGGGCGAAGCGGATGGCGTCGTCGACCTCGCCCGGGGTCGAGGCCTTGACCGCCGGGACCCCGAACGCCTCGGCGAGCTTCAGATAGTCGGGGCCGAGCAGGTGCGCGGAGTGATAGTTGCCGGCGTAGATGATCTCCTGCCACTGGCGGATCATCCCGAGCTTCTTGTTGTCGAACAGGGCGATCTTGACCGGGATCCGGTCCTGGACGAGGGTCATCAGTTCCTGGAAGGTCATCTGGAAGCCGCCGTCGCCGGCGATCGCCCAGGTCTCGCGGTCGGGCCGGCCGAGCGCCGCGCCCATGGCCGCCGGGACCGAGAAGCCCATCGTCCCGAGGCCGCCCGAGCTGACGTGGCTGTTCGGGTGCCGGAAGCCGGCGTAGCGCGCCAGCCACATCTGGTTCTGGCCGACGTCGGCGACGTAGGTCGCGTCGTGGTCGGTCAGCTCGCCGATCCGCTCGATGACGTAGTCGGCCGACAGGAGGCCGTCGCGCCACGCACCCGAACCGTGCCAGCTCGACGCGACCGAGTCGACCTTCCACTCGGCCAGCTGGGCGAAGTAGTCGGCCCGGGTGGCCGGGTCGACCGCGGCGACCAATCCGGTCAGGGCCTGGAGGACGCGTTTCGCGTCGCCGACGATCGGGACCTCGACCGCGACGTTCTTGCCGATCTCGGCCGGGTCGATGTCGACGTGGACGATCCGCGCATACGGGGCGTACGTCCGGACATTGCCGGTCACCCGGTCGTCGAAGCGCATCCCGACCGCGATCAGCAGGTCGGCGCTCTGGATCGCGCGGTTGACGTGCTTCCAGCCGTGCATCCCCATGAAGCCGTACGCCAGCGGGTGGGTCTCGTCGATGGCGCCGATCCCAAGCAGCGTCCAGGCGACCGGGATCTGGGCCTTCTCGGCGAAGGTGACGAGGTCGTCCCAGGCCTCGGCGTGGAGGACGCCGTGACCGGCCAGGATGACCGGCCGCTTTGCCGCGGCGATCTCGGCGGCGGCCGACTTGAGCTGGCGCGGATGGCCGTCGAGGTTGGGGCGGAACCCGGGCAGGCCGGCGATGACCTCTTCCTCGGTCGGATGCTGGGCGCGGGTCTCCTGCTGGAGGGCGTCCTTGGTGATGTCGATGTGGACCGGTCCCGGTCGCCCCGACCGGGCGATGTGGAAGGCCTCCGCCACGACGCGGGGCAGGTCGTCGGCGTCGCGGACCAGGTAGTTGTGCTTGGTCATCGGCAGGGTGATGCCGTTGATGTCGATCTCCTGGAACGCGTCCTTGCCGATGAGCGCGCCCGGGACGTTGCCGGTGATCGCGACCATCGGCACCGAATTGAGGAGGGCCGTCCCGATCCCGGTCACGAGGTTGGTCGCGCCCGGACCCGAGGTGCCCATGCACACGCCGACACGCCCGGTGACCCGCGCGTAGCCGTCCGCCGCGTGGGCGCCGCCCTGCTCGTGGCGGACGAGGACGTGGCGCAGTTCCGGATAGTCGCCGAGGATGTCGTAGAGCGGCAGGATCACCCCGCCCGGATAGCTGAAGAAGACATCGACGCCCTGGTGCAGGAGCGCTTCGCACAGGACGTCGGCCCCGATCCGCGTCCGCTTGAGGTCGCGCGCCTCGTGGAGCATCCCCTTCCGGGCGCGCTCGACCGCGGCCGCCTCCGCGGTCCCGTCGTTCGGCACGTGGCTGCGCCGGACGGCGGCGCGCGCCGCCGATCCCGGCGGTTGCGCCGGATCTCCCTTGGCGATCGTCATCTGAGCGGGCCCTCCATCAGTCGCGAGAAAACGAAAGACCCCCGCCGCCCCGGCGAGGGTCCTGAGGTTGTTCGGTGTGGTCGAGCCTAGCGGCGCTCGTCCCTCCGTGTCCCTCGGTCCCGCCGGGAGCCGGTAATGAGCCCAAGAAGGCCATCAAGCCCCGGAAGCGAGCGAAGAAGATCGAGGAGCGATACGTCGGCCAACCCGGCCGGATCGATCGGGACATGGACGCGGCGACCGTCCGTCGTGATGACGACGGCGACCTTGCGGCGAGCTCCGGTTTCGAACCAGCCCAATCGGGTCTCCACGTGTGTCGGCCACAGGATCCTGCAGCGTCCCGGCAGTCTAGCAGGGATCGACGTCGCGTCAACCGTGACCCGATGGTCATGGGACGGTCGTCGTTGAGGGTCAGCTCGGCAGGACGCGCAACCGTTCGATGAGCCAGTCGGTGCTCCGGCTGAGCTTCTCGAGATCGAGCGGATCGGTCGACGGCCGGTCCGTCGGCCGTCCGAGCAGGTAGCCCTGGCCGGCGCCGATCCCGAGCGAGCGGACGATGTCGAGCTGGGCCGGGGTCTCGATCCCCTCGGCGACGACCAGGGCGCCCCACCGGTCGGCCAGGTCGCGCAGGGTCCGGATCACCTCGAGCGAGGCGTCGTGGAGGGCCCCGCCCTGGACCAGCGAGAGGTCGATCTTGACGATGTCGAAGCGAAGCTGGCTCAGCAGCCGGAGCCCGGCGTTTCCCGCCCCGACATCGTCGGCGGCGAGACGGATCCCGGCGACCCGGCACGACTCCGCCGCCTGGCGCAGCCGACCCAGGTCCTCGACCGCCTCGCGCTCGGTCAACTCGAGCACGACGTGGCGCGGATCGAGACCGACCCGGACGATCATCCGGATCAGGGCGTGGATGCTGAAGTCGTCCATCTCGAGCGTTCGCGGCGAGATGTTGATGGTGAGCGAACCCGGCAATCGGAGTCGGGCGGCCGTCTCGAGCACGGTGTTCAGGCAGGCGATGTCGAGTTCGGCGGTCCGACCCGACGCCTCGGCCGCCTCGAACATCGAGGACGGATCGACGAAGCCGCTGTCCGGCAGCGGTCGGATCAACCCTTCGAACCCGCGCGGAGCACCCGTGTTCAGGTCGTAGATCGGCTGGAAGACGGCCCGGATGGCGCCCGTAGCCGCGACCCGCGCGACGAGCGCCGACAGTTCGGCCGGCGGCCGGGCGGCGAGCAGGCCGTCGTGGCGCTCCGGGTCGTAGATGGTCACGCAGGTCCGGCCGTGACGCTTGCTCCAGGAGAGGGCCGCGTCCGCCTGCGAGTAGAGCAGGTCCCGATCCTTGGCGAGGCCCGGGATGGCGCTGATCCCCGATGAGAACGAGATGGCGATCGCGTCGCGACCCTCTCCGTCGCCATCGAGACAGGCCGCCAGGAGTCGACGGATCGTGACATGGGCGCCCTCGGCATCGGTGCCGGGCATGATGATCGCGAACTCGTCGCCACCGACCCGGAACGCACGGTCGGAACGACGCAGGTAGGTCGCGATCGTGGTCGCCGCGCCGCGCAGGAGTCGATCGCCGACCGCGTGCCCGCGGGCGTCATTGATCCGCTTGAAGTCGTCGAGATCCACGATCGCGAGGGCCAGCGTCTGGCCGTGGCGGACGGCCATCGACCACTGCCGCTCCATCTCCTCCTGGAAGGCGCGGTGGTTGCCGAGACCGGTGAGGGCGTCCCGCAACGCCTCCGCGCGCGCCCGGTCATACGCGTCCTCGAGGATCCGGCGGGCTTCCTCGAGGCGCTCCGCGGGCTCCAGGACGCGACGCGACAGCCAGACGGTGAGCGTGCCGAGGATCGCGGCCAGGAGCACCAGGCCGAGGGTCGGCACGACCAGCGAGGTCCCGAATCCCCACGCCAGGCCATAGACCATCGGCGCCGCGATCGCGATCGGGATGGCGAACATCGTGACGAGCGCCAGGAACAGCCGGAGCCGGACCAGTCGCAGGTTGGTCGACTCGCCGAGGACGTTGTCGGGTGCCGGATCGTCGTTGATCGCTCTGGACTCCGCGGGGCGTGTTCGGGTGTAGCGACCGT
The DNA here is from genome assembly GCA_963746865.1 of uncultured Chloroflexia bacterium. Classification (GTDB taxonomy): domain Bacteria; phylum Chloroflexota; class Limnocylindria; order Limnocylindrales; family CSP1-4; genus SPCO01. Next base: position 76,699 of record CAVVDB010000001.1, on the reverse strand, counting down.
TATAGCCCCGGATCCGCGGTCGTGGACGAACACCGTCGTACTCATCGCCGTAGGACGAACGGGTGCGTCCGGGCACCGCATCGGGACGCGACGATGGTCCCGTGTTCATCCTCTACGCAGTCGTGGCAGGCCTCGTCATCGGCCTCGCGTCCGGTGGCACCCCCGCGCGCCTGGGTCGCCTCCAGATCGCCTGGGCGCCGGTCATCGCGGTCGGGCTGGTCCTCCAGGTCCTGCTCTTCTCGACCGCCATCGGCGACGCGCTCGGGACGGTCGCTCCGCCGGTCTATGTCGTCTCACAGGTGATCGTGCTGGCGGCGGTCTGGCGGAATCGGGCGATCCCGGGGATGCCGGTCGTCCTGCTGGGCGGCGCCGCCAACCTCGTCGCCATCGTGGCCAACGGCGGCTACATGCCGGTCAGCCCCGACGCCCTCGTGGCGCTCGGACGGCCGCCGACCGACGGCTACGTCAACAGCCGGCTGGTCGAGGGTGTCGTGCTCGCGCCGCTGACCGACATCTTCGCCATGCCGGGGTGGCTGCCGCTGGCCAACATCTTCAGCGTCGGCGACCTCCTGATCGGCGTCGGGGTGGCGATCGCGGTCGTCGCGGCGATGCACGGACGGGGCCCGGTGCGCCCGGGCACTGACCCGGCGAGTGCCCTTCGACCGGTACTACCAGCCGATGGCTCTGCGGCGGGCCAGCGCGCACCTTGACGGTAGAAGCGATGTCCGCTTCGTGGTGGACCACCGTCCAGGGCAAACCCGATGCGAGTCGGGGACGCAAAGCCAGGGATCTTCCTTCGGGAAGACCGCCCGGTTGCCGGAGGTCGCCGCAGATCTGACCTTCTAGAGGTGTGTCGTGAAGGCGAACCTGGCGCGCTTCACAGTGGCCGTGTCGCTCCTGGCGACGATGGCCCTAACGCTCGGCGCGGGGCTCAAGTGGCACTGACGCGTCGGATCGGAGCCTGAGCCGGGTCACCTCCGACCCTGGCAACGACTCACGGGAGCGGCCCTCGGGCCGCTCCTTTCTCGTTCCGGGCCGACCGTGAGCCGCTCTGGTACGCTCGGTCGATGACCGCGACCGCTCCGCGCACCATCGTCGACAAGATCTGGGCCGATCATGTCGTGACCCAGGACCCGGGCGCCCCGGCCGTCCTGGCCATCGACCTCCACCTCGTCCACGAGGTGACCAGTCCGCAGGCGTTCACCGGCCTTCGGACTCGGGGGATCGGCGTCCGCAGGCCGGGCCAGACCGTCGCCACGGCGGATCATTCGATCCCGACCACCGACCGGAGCCTGCCGTTCATCGATCCGATGGCGTTGGCCCAGGTCAACCAGCTCGAGGCCAACTGCACCGAGTTCGGGATCCCACTCCATGGCATCGGCGATCCGGCCCAGGGGATCGTCCACGTCATCGGACCGCAGCTCGGCCTGACCCAGCCCGGGATGACGATCGTGTGCGGCGATTCGCACACCAGCACGCACGGCGCGTTCGGGGCGCTCGCGTTCGGGATCGGGACGAGCGAGGTCGAGATGGTCCTCGCCACCCAGACGCTCCTCCAGCGCGACCCGAAGACGTACGAGGTGCGGGTCGACGGCCGGTTGACGCCGGGGGTCAGCGCCAAGGACATCATCCTCGCCCTGATCGCCCGGATCGGGGTCGGCGGCGGGACCGGCCATGTCTTCGAGTACACCGGCGAGGCGATCCGGGGCCTGACCATGGAGCAGCGGATGACCGTCTGCAACATGAGCATCGAGGGCGGTGCGCGGGCCGGGCTGATCGCCCCCGACGACACGACCTTCGAGTACATCCACGGCCGCCCCCACGCCCCGGCCGAAGCTGCCTGGGATACCGCGGTCGCCGACTGGCGCAGGCTGCCGACCGACGACGGCGCGACCTACGACAAGACGATCACGATCGATGCGGACACGCTCGAGCCGATGGTCACCTACGGGACGAACCCCGGGATGGGGATCCCGATCACGAGCCTGGTCCCCTCCCCGGCCGATGAGACCGACCCGGGCCAGCGGCGGACCCTGGAACGCGCCCTCGAGTACATGGACCTCCAGCCCGGGCAGGCGATCCTCGGTCAGAAGGTCGATGTCGTCTTCGTCGGGAGCTGCACGAACGGCCGGATCAGCGACCTGCGCCTCGCGGCGAGCGTGCTCAAGGACCGCCACGTCGCCGACGGCGTCCGGCTGATGGTCGTGCCGGGCTCGGACGAGGTGAAGCGCGAGGCCGAGGCCGAGGGCCTGTCCGAGATCTTCAAGGCGGCCGGCGCCGAGTGGCGCGAGGCCGGTTGCTCGATGTGCATCGCGATGAACGGTGACCAGCTCCGACCCGGGCAGTACGCGGTCAGCACCAGCAACCGCAATTTCGAGGGCCGCCAGGGCAAAGGCGGCCGCACGTTCCTGGCCTCACCGCTGACGGCGGCCGCGAGCGCCATCGCCGGGGTCGTCGCCGACCCGCGACGGCTCCCCGGGATCGAGACCCTCGCCGGCGTCGGCGGGCGCTGATCGTGGCCGAACCGTTCACGGTCTTCACCAGCCGGGTCGTCCCGATGCCGGCCGAGAACGTCGACACCGACCAGATCGTCCCGGCCCGCTACCTCAAGGTGACCGACAAGGCGGGCCTCGCCGACGCGCTCTTCAGGGACTGGCGGTTCGAGGAGGACGGCTCGCTCAAGGATCCGCCGTTCGTCCTCGACCGGCCTGAGATGGCCGGCCGGAGGATCCTCCTCGTCGGCGACAACTTCGGCGCCGGGTCGTCGCGGGAGCACGCGCCGTGGGCCCTCACCGCCTGGGGCGTGCGGGCGATCCTGTCGACGTCGTACGCCGACATCTTCCGCAGCAACAGCCTCAAGAACGGCGTTCTGCCGATCGTCGTCGACCGGGCCACCCACGCCCGCCTGTTCGAGATCGTCGCCGCCGACCCCGACGCGCAGCTGACGATCGACCTCGCCGAGCAGGGGGTCCTCCTGCCCGATGGCACGACCATCGACTTCGAGATCGACCCGTTCGCCAAGCAGATGATCCTGGCCGGCACCGACGAGCTCGGCTATCTGCTCTCGAAGGAACCCGCGATCGACGCGTGGGAGGCCGCACATCCACCGCGCATCGAGGCACGCTCGGGCGCCCGTCCCTGACCGTCGTGGTCGCCTGACCTGACTTCTGCCCGGCGGCGCCTTCTGACAGCCTGTGCGACGATCGGGCCGTGAACCCGCTCGATGCCCTCGCCATCGTGTTCATCATCGCGGCCGTCATCCTCGGCTGGCGGTCCGGGGCGACCCCGCAGGTCTTTGGCCTGATCGGGGCGATCACCGGCGGCGCCGCGGCGATCCTGTCCCTCCCGTATCTGGCGGATCAGCTGTCGGGGGTCGATCCCGCGATGCGCCCGATCGTGGTGATCATCGGGCTCGTCGGCGCGGTCATCCTCGGTGAATCGCTCGGCGCGGCGATCGGTCGCGAGATCGCCGGCCGGTTCGGCGACGGCCTGCTCAGCACCGCGGACCGGATGGCCGGCAGCGGGCTCGGCGTGGTCCAGGCCCTGCTCATCGTGTGGCTGGCCGGCAGCCTGATGGCGGCCGGCTCCGTGCCGCGCCTGGCCGAGGCTGCCGGTGGCTCGACCGCGGTCCGGACTCTCGCGTCGATCCTGCCACCGCCCACCGAGATCGCCGGCGAGTTGGGCGGCTTCCTCGACTCGACCGGGCTGCCCGATGTCTTCGTCGGGTTCGAGCCGCTCCCGGCACCGCCTGTCGACCGACCCAACGATCCGGCCGCCCGGACGATCGCCGCCGGTGCAGCAAGCAGCGTGTTCAAGGTCTCGGCTGCGACCTGTGGCATGACCTCGGTCGGGACGGGGTTCGTCGTCGCTCCCGGCTATGTCGTGACCAACGCCCATGTCGTCGCCGGGGCGGGCGCTCGCGGCATCCGGGTGAGCACCGACGGTGGCCGGATCCTCGATGCCGTTCCGGTCTTCTTCGACCCGAACCTCGATGTCGCCCTGCTGCGGGTCGTGGACGTGCGCGGCCGAGGCCTGACGTTCGCGAGCGAGGATCCGGAACGCGGCGCGGTCGGCGCCAGTCTCGGCTACCCGGGCGGCGGCCGGCTGGCGATCGTGCCCGCGGCCGTCTCCAGCCGATATTCCGCGACAGGGCGCGACATCTACGGACAGGACAAGGTCCGGCGGGAGATCCTCGAGCTGCGAGCGGAGATCGATCGTGGCGACAGTGGCGGACCCTTGGTGCTGACCAACGGCACGGTCGGTGGGATCGTCTTCGCCGAGGCGCGGACGAACGAGGAGGTCGGCTACGCGTTGAGCGCGACCGAGGTCTGGGCGCGGATCGCGCCCGCGATCGGGCGGATGGCAGCGGTCGACCTGGGCGAGTGCATCCACCTCGACCCGTGACCGGGCGCACCGACCGGCCCGGCACGGTCGGGTTCATCGGCCTCGGGATCATGGGCCGGCCGATGGCCGCCAATATCCTCGCGGCCGGGTTCAGCCTCGTCACGTGGTCGCGATCGGGCGGCACTGTCACCGGTCTTGAGGCTGACGGCGCCACTGTGGCCGGCTCCCCGGCCGAGGTGGCGCGCTCGGTCGAGGTGCTCATCGTCATGGTTCCCGACACGGCCGACCTCGAGGCAGTCCTCGATGGTCCCGACGGGGTCCTCGCGGGGGCGCGGCCGGGCCTCGTCGTGTGCGCCATGGGAACGCATCATCCGGCCGCGATGCCGCCGCTCGCCGAGCGCTGCGCCGAGCACGGGGTGGCGTTCCTCGACGCACCGGTCTCGGGCGGCGAGATCGGTGCCCGGGACGGCAGCCTGTCGATCATGGTCGGTGGCGACGCGGCGGCGTTCGAGCGGGCGCGACCGATCTTCGAGGCCATGGGCCGCACGGTCCTCCACGTCGGCCGGACGGGCGCCGGCCAGCTCGCCAAGGCGTGCAACCAGCTGATCGTCGGCTCGACCATCGCGGCCGTCGCCGAGGCGCTTACGCTCGCCCGGGCCGGGGGTGCGGATCCGGCCGTCGTCAGGGCGGCGCTGGCGGGAGGGTTTGCGGCCAGTCGCGTCCTCGACGTCCACGGGCAGCGCATGATCGAGCGCGATTTCGAACCGGGCGGGCGCGCCGCGCTCCACGCCAAGGACGCCCACATCATCCTCGACACGGCGGCGTCATTCGGGCTCGATCTGCCGTTCTTCGCGGCCGTCGCCGAGGCGTTCGACCGCCTGGTCGCGGGCGGCGGCGGCGACCTCGACCACTCGGCCCTGATCACGCTGCTGGAACCCGACGCGCCCGTGTAGGGTTAGGTGCGCAGCCAGCCCAGGAGACCCCAGATGTCCGACACGCCTCCCGCGTCCGATCCTGCCAAGCGCCACTCCGCGGCGATCACGGACGGCCCCGATCGGGCCGGTGCGCGGGCGATGCTCAAGGCCATCGGGTTCACCGACGAGGACCTCGCCAAGCCGCTCGTCGGCGTCGCCACGACCTGGATCGAGACGATGCCCTGCAACATCAACCAGCGCGAGCTGGCGGAGTTTGTCAAGGCGGGCGTCCGGGCGGCCGGCGGCACCCCGATGGAGTTCAACACGATCGCCATCAGCGACGGCGTGACGATGGGCACCGAGGGCATGAAGACCTCGCTCGTCAGCCGGGAAGTCGTGGCCGACTCGATCGAACTGGTGGTCCGAGGGCAACTCCTCGACGGGGTCGTCTGCGTGGTCGCGTGCGACAAGACGGTCCCGGCCGCCGCGATGGCGCTGGGACGGCTGGATGTGCCCGGCCTCGTGCTCTACGGCGGGACCATCCGACCGGGCGTCTATCGCGGCGAGCGGACGGCGACCGTGGTGTCGGTCTATGAGGCGATCGGGGCCTATCGCGCAGGCAAGATCACGCTCGACGAACTGACCGAGATCGAGAATGCCGCGTGTCCCGGACCCGGCGCCTGTGGTGGGCAGTACACCGCGAACACGATGAGCACCGTGATGGAGTTCATCGGGCTGTCGCCGGCCGGTCTCAACGGGATCCCGGCCGAGGATCCGGCCAAGGAGGAGGCCGCGCGGCGCTGCGGCGAGCTGGTCATGGACCTCGTTCGACGCGATGTCCGACCGTCGTCGATCGTCACCCGTGCGGCGCTCGAGAACGGGATCGCGAGCGTGGCTGCGACCGGTGGCTCGACCAACGGCGTCCTGCACCTCCTCGCCATCGCCCACGAATACGGGATCCCGCTCGACATCGACGAATTCGGGGCGATCGCCGACCGGACCCCGCTCATCGGCGACATGCGCCCGGGTGGCCGCTACACGGCGCTCGACATGTACGAGGCCGGCGGCGTGGCCCTCGTCATGCGCGAACTACTCAAGCGCCCCGGCCTGCTCCACGGCGACGCGCCGACCGTCGACGGCCGGACCATCGCGCAGATCGCGGCGGACGTCGTCGAGACGCCCGGCCAGGCGGTCGTCGTGCCGATCGAGACGCCGCTCAAGCCGAACGGCGGTCTCGCCATCCTGCACGGGTCGCTGGCGCCCGAGGGCTGCGTCGTGAAGCTCGCCGGTCACGAGCGACGCCAGCACCGCGGCCCGGCCCGCGTCTTCGACTCCGAGTCGGCCTGCTACGACGCGGTCCGCGCCCAGCGGATCAAGGCGGGCGACGTCGTCGTCATCCGCTACGAGGGCCCGGTCGGGGGACCCGGCATGCAGGAGATGCTCCAGGTCACGGCCGCGCTGGTCGGCGAAGGCCTCGGCGATTCGGTCGCCTTGCTGACCGATGGCCGGTTCTCGGGCGGGACGCACGGGCTGATGATCGGCCACGTCGCGCCTGAAGCGGCCCTCGGCGGCCCGATCGCCATCGTCGAGGAGGGCGACGAGGTCGTCATCGACGTCGACCGCGGGGCGCTCGATCTCGATGTCCCGGCCGACGAGGTCGCCCGGCGGTTCGCCACGCTGGTCGCCGCCGCCGGTCCGCTACCGGACCGGGGTGATGGCCAAGTACGCGGCGCTGGTCGGATCCGCGGCGGAGGGGGCGGTGACCACCGGGGCGCGGATGGCGGCGAACCTGCCCAAGCCGTGACCGAGGCGGCCTTCACGATCCGGGCGGCCGACGGCGGCGAGGCGGATCTCGGCGCGTTCGTCGCGATCGTCAACGAGACGACCCCGGACGAACCCGACTCGATCGAGAACCTGCGCTGGGAGGACGCGACCTACCCAGGCGCGGTGCGATTCCTGGCCGAGCGCGACGGGAGCCCGGTCGGCGCCGCCTCGGTCGGGCGCATCTACATGCATCCGCCCGAGTTCGACGGGTTGTGGGCCCACGTCAACGTCCTCGCCGGGTCGCGCCGCCGGGGGATCGGAGGCGCCTTGCTGGCGGCCGTCTCCGGCCACGCGCGGACCGTCGGCAAGACGACGCTGTTGATCCCGGTCTCGGCGGCGGAGCGACGCCTCTATCGACTTCCTCACGCCACCGTGGCTTCCGGGAGTACGAGCGGTCCAAGATCGTCCGCCTCGACCTGGCGGGTCTCGCCATCCCGTCGGTCGATCTCCCCGCCGGGGTCGCCTTGACCACGCTGGCCGAGCGGCCCGATCTCATCGAGGGGGTCCACGCGGTCGCGGTCGAGACCTTCCTCGACATCCCCGGTGGCGACGAGCCGACCGCGGCCGGCACCCTCGCCGAATTCCGGGCGCGCGACGTCGACCGGCCGTCGATCCCGCCAGGTGCGTTCATGATCGCGACCGACGCCGCCACCGGCGACGTGATCGGCTACGCCAGCCTCATCCTGCTGCCCGGGTCGACCCGCGTCGCGTGGCACGACATGACGGCGGTCCTGCGGGCATGGCGCGGACGCGGCCTGGCCGGGGCGCTCAAGCGCGCCACCATCGGCTGGGCGATCGCCAACGGCCTTGAGACCCTCGAGACGGGCAACGACGTGGACAATGCGGCGATGCGCGCGGTGAACGCCCGACTGGGGTACGCACCGGCGGCGGATCGCCTGGTCCTGCGTGGTCCGCTGTTCGGCGGCATCATGGACGCGTGACGAACGAGACCGACGCCCGACCGTCCACCCTGCCGCCCGACCCGGTCGAGTACGACTCGGCGCGCGCCCAGATCGCGCGGTCCAAGGGCCTCGAGGCGCCGTATATCGCCGGCGGTCGCGATCCGGACCCGGAGCCCGGGCTCCGCGAGGAGCGCTACTACGGCAAGTGGCTGGTGGCGATGGTCGTGACCCTCATCCTGGCCGGCTTCGTGCTCGGGATCGCGCTGGCCATCGCGACCGGGAGCCCGCCGCGATGATCGGCGCGGGGGCTCCATCCACACGACTCGACGAGGCGACGTGGGCGACGGCGGTCGACGACGTCGTCGAGACGATGCGCGACCTCATCCGGATCCCGTCGGTCAATCCGCCGCCACCCGAGGCGCCCGATGGCGAGCTGCTGGCGGCGCGCCGGATCGCGGCGCTCCTCGCGGCGGCCGGCCTCGAACCCGAGATCGTCGAACCCGAGCCGGGCCGCGGCTCGGTCCACGCTCGCCTGCGCGGCGACGGGACCGGCGGGGCGCCGCTGCTGCTCCTGTCGCATCTCGACGTCGTCCCGGCACCGGCTGCCCGATGGAGCCACGATCCGTTCGCCGCCGACCTCGTCGACGGGTACGTGTACGGCCGCGGCGCGGTCGACATGAAGGCCATGGTCGCCATGGAGCTCGGCGTCGTGCGACTCCTCGCGGCCGAGACGCGCGCGGCCGGCCTGGACCCCGCGCGCGACCCGGTCCCCGGCCTCCGCCGCGACATCCTGTTCACCTGCACCGCCGACGAGGAGGCGGGCGGCCTGGCCGGCGCGAAGTGGGTGGCGGAGCATCGTCCGGAGTGGCTGACGGGCGCCGGCGCCGTCAATGAGTGCGGCGGCGTCTCGGTCACGGTGGCCGGCCGGCGCTTCTATCCGATCCAGGTCTCCGAGAAGGGCTTTGCCGCCTACCGGATCGCGATCACCGGGACATGGGGCCATGGGTCGATGCCGCGCGAGGACAACGCGGCGGTCCTGGCCGCGGCCGTCATCGCCCGGCTGGCGGTCCCCGGACCGACCCGCTTGACCCCGGTCATGGCCAGGTTCATCGACCTCGCGGCCGCGGAGTTGCCGCCGGACGCCGCCGCGATCCTGCGGGCCATCGCCGGGGACGACCCCGAGCGCGCCGAGGCGGCGCTCGCCCTCGCCTGCGATCCGATGTACGCGCGTGCGCTGCGCGCCCTCCTGCGCGACACCGTCAGCCCGGACGTCGTGCACGCCGGGATCAAGTACAACGTCATCCCGGGCGACGCCACGATCGAGGTCGACTGCCGGGTGCTGCCAGGCACGACCGAGCCCGACATGCGGGCCGACCTGGTCGAGCGACTCGGGCCGGAGCTGGCGGCCGCCTGCGAGATCGAGCTGATCGTGTATGGCGCGCCGGTGGAGGCGCCCGCCGAGGGCCTGCTCTTCGACCTGCTCGTGGCGACCATCCGCGATCACGATCCCGAGGGGATCCCCCTCCCGATCATGGCGCCGTTCGCAACCGACGCCAAGCACACCGATTCGGTCGGCACGCCGACGTACGGCTTCTCACCGCTTCGGCTCGACCCGGACGAGCGGTTCCTCGAGCGCTTCCACGGGGTCGACGAGCGCGTCTCGGTCGACGCGATCCGCTGGGGGTTGCCGGTCCTCTACGACGTCGTCCGCCGCTTCTGCGGCTGACGGCGCCGGTCAGGCGCCCGGAGCTCCCGGATCGTCGAGCGGACCGATCAGGACCTCCTCATCGCAGGTCTGGCAGACATAGATCGTGCCGTTCGCCCAGTCGCGCTCGGGGTCGTGATCGGCCGGATCGTGGTGCGACGGCCCTGGGTCCAACGCACCCCAGCTGCCGTCCGAGTGGCGATGCCGGACCCGAAGCGACAGCTGATCGAGACGAAAGTCCATCTGGCAGCCTCCTGTCCGACAATCCTACTCGCGAGATGTCCGGATGAGTCGGCCTCTGCGGCTGATGGCGTGAGTCGCCAGGGCCGCCACGCCCATCGCCACGATCGCCCGCTCGGCGGTCGGCAGCGGCCGCACCGCCGACAGGAACTGATCGGCCCGAGCCCGGTCGACGACCCGCAGCACGGCGTGACCGCGCTGGGTCAACCGCAGCGTCCGCTGTCGTCGGTCCTCCGGCTCCTGGTGGCGCTCGACGAGGCGACGGCGAACGAGGCCGTCCACGAGACGGCTGGTCGCCGACGGCGAGCGTCCGATCGACTCGGCGAGCTCACCGATCGTCAGCGTGCTGCCGTCGGCCAGCACGTACAGGGCGGCGAGCTGGGTGAAGCCGAGCCGCAACTCCCCGAGTTGACCGGCAAAGCCGATGACCAGTTCCCGCCAGAGGGCGCGACCCATCGCCACGCGTTCGCTGATCTGGCGCACATTGGGCAGCCGGTTCCCGGCGGCGAGCACGGGCGCGGAGAGGTCCGCCTCGAACTGGCGGGCGATCGCCCGCCTCGGGGCTGGACGCGTCGAAGAGCGCGCGGGTCGGACGTCGGACACGACGCGAAGGGTACGGCCACGAGGGGAACCTATGCAACCATGCATGGTCGTCGTGCGTGGACAGCCGTTCGACCCCCTACCCTGCCGGCATGCACCAGCTTGCCTATGTCTTCCCGGGCCAGGGCTCGCAGTCCGTTGGGATGGGCCGCGATCTCGCCGAACGCTCGCCGGCCGCCGCCGCCGTCTTCGCGGCCGCGGACGAGGCGCTCGGGGAGTCGGTCAGCGGCGTCGCCTGGGACGGGCCCGCGGAGCGCCTCGACCTGACCGAACATGCCCAGCCGGCGATCCTGGCGACATCGATCGCGATCCTCGCGGGCCTGCACGAGCGATGGACGGCAGAGGGGCTGGAGGGACCACTTCCGGCCTTCGCGGCCGGACACTCCATGGGCCAGTACTCGGCGTTGGTCGCGAGTGGCGCGCTGGCCCTCGACGATGGCGTCCGACTCGTGCGCGAGCGCGGTCGCCTGATGCAGGCGTCCGGCCAAGGTCGCGATGGAGCGATGGCCGCGCTGATCGGCCTCGACGACAGCCGGCTCCCGGAACTCGTCGCCGCCGCCTCGACCCACGGCACGTTCGTCGTCGCCAACCGTAATGCCCCGGGTCAGGTCGTCGTGTCGGGCGAACGGGCCGCCATCGAGGCCGGTGCCGAACTCGCCAAGGAACTCGGCGCGAGACGGGCGATCGTCCTTCCGGTATCGGTCGCCGCTCATTCGCCGTTGATGGCCGAAGCCGCCGACGGGATGCGGGTCGCCCTCGCCGGCGTCACGTTCCACGATCCGGACGTCCCGCTGCTGGCCAACGCGGACGGTCGCCCGATCGCCAGCGCGGAGGCCGGACGCGCCGAACTCGTCGAGCACCTGACCGCCGGGGTCGACTGGATCACGATCGTCGAGCGGATGGTGGCCGCCGGCGTCACGACCTTCGTCGAGATCGGCCCGGGCCGCGTCCTCAGTGGGCTGATCAAGCGGATCGCCCCCGATGCGGAGGTCATCGCCGCGGACGACCCAGCCTCGGCGGACCGTCTCACGGCCCTAGCCACCGTTCCCGCCTGACCGAACGCCCACAACGACCCAAGACAAGGAGGAAGCCAACGTGCGCAGACCCGACTACGATCGCCGTGTGGTCGTCACCGGACTCGGGGTGATCAGCTCTGTCGGGAACGACGTGGCGACCGCCTGGGGGAGCCTCGTCAACGGGGTCTCCGGCCTGGGCCAGATCACCCGGTTCGACACGACCCCGTACGAGGCCGTCCTCGGCGGGGAGGTCCACGACTTCGTCCCGTCCGATTGGATGGACGCCAAGGCCGCTCGTCGCAGCGAGTCGAGCATGCACTTCGGCGTCGCCGCTGCGAAGCAGGCCCTCGCCGATTCCGGCTTCGAGGTCACCGACGAGAATCGGACCGAGGTCGGGGTCATCTTCGGATCGGGCGCCGGCGGGCAATCGCTGATGATCGACAACTACATCGCGATGACGGAGCGAGGGCCGCGAACGGTCGCCCCGACCTTCATCGCCAACGCCCTGACCGACAGCTGCTCCGGGATGATCGCCATCGAGACCGGCGCGATCGGCCACAACATGTGCGTGGTGTCCGCCTGCGCGACCGGGACCCACAACGTCGGCGAGGCGGCCGAGGCGATCCGCCGCGGCGACTGCATCGCGGTCATCAGCGGCTCGACCGAGGCCCCGCTGCTCGAGGTCGGGCACGCCGGCTTCTCGAACATGCGCGGGATGGGGATGCCCCGACCGGGCGAGGGCCCCGCGACGGTCTCCCGACCGTTCGACGCGACGCGCGACGGGTTCGTCCTCGGCGAGGGCTCGGGATCGCTCTTCCTCGAGGACCTGGAGCTGGCCAAGGCCCGCGGCGCCAAGATCTATGCCGAGGTCGTCGGCTACGGTTCGGCCGCCGACGGCTGGGACATGATCCAGCCGATCGAGGCCGGCGCCGGTTCGGCGCGGGCGATGAAGATGGCGCTCGAGCGGCGCGGCGTGCCGGCCGACGAGGTCGACCTGATCAACCCGCATGGGACCTCCACGCCGCTCGGCGACAAGCGTGAGGCCGAAGCCATCTGGGCGACCTTCGGTCCGCGTTCTGCCCGCGCCGAGCGCTCGCTCATCGTGAGTGCGACCAAGTCGATGACCGGCCACATGATGGGCGCCGCGGGCGCCTTCGAGGCGTTCGCCACGGTGATGTCGGTCGCTGAGCAGTGCGCCCCCGGGACGCTCAACTTCCGCGACGTCGACCCCGAGTGCGACGTCTGGGTCACCGACGAGACGCAGGCGATGCCGATCCGCTACGCGCTCTCCAACAACATCGGCCTCGGCGGCCACAACGGCGCGGTCATCTTCAAGCGCTACGACGGCGACTGACCGGGTGGTCGGCCCTACAATCACCAGGCAGCCGTCCCCATGAGGAGCCCTCTTGCCTGAACAGGATCCGTCGCGCCGGGCGGTGGTGACCGGTCTCGGGGCCGTCATGCCGATCGGCAACGATTTCCCGACCTATTGGTCGAACCTTCAAGCCGGCGTCACCGGGACACGGACCGTCAAGCGGTTCGATGCCTCGGCGTTCGAGGTCCGCATCGCCGCCGAGGTCCTCGACTTCGACCCGTCGACCGTGATGGACCCGAAGATGGCTCGGCGGATGAGCCGCTTCATCCAGCTCGCGATGGGTGCCGGGATGGAGGCCGTCCGCGACTCCGGGATCGACTTCGCCGCGATGGACCAGGACCAGCGCGACCGGGTCGGCGTGGTGGTCAACACCGGCGGCGGCGGGATCGAGCAGATCATCGACGGGACGCACATCCACGACGAGAAGGGCCCGCGCTTCGTGAGCCCGTTCGCGGTGCCGGCCCTGTCGGGCTCGATGGCGGCCTGCATGCTGTCGATGGAGTACGGCCTGACGGGTCCGGTGATCACCCAGGTCGCCGCCTGCGCGACTTCGGTCATCGCCTTCCACGACGCGCTGCGGCTCATCCGGTCCGGCGACTGCGACGTCGTCCTGACCGGCGGCTCGGAGGCGCCGATCTGGCCGATGGGCCTGGCCGCCCTGTCCAACATGACCGCCCTCTCGAAGCGCAACGACGACCCGGCGACGGCCTCGCGGCCGTTCGACGAGACGCGTGACGGGTTCGTCCTCGGCGAGGGCGCCGGGGTCGTGGTCGTGGAGTCGCTGGCTCACGCGCAGGCGCGCGGCGCGACGCCGATCGCCGAGATCATCGGTGGGGCGCTGACGGCCGATGCCTTCCATATCAGCGCCCCCGACCCGACCGGGCGCGGCCAGACCCGGGCGATGACCTCGGCCCTGCGCAACTCGGGTGTGGCGCCCGACGAGATCGACTACATCGTGGCCCACGGGACGGCCACGCAGCTCAACGATTCGACCGAGACCACCGCGATCAAGGGCGCCTATGGAGCCCACGCGTACAAGGTGGCGATCAGCTCACCGAAGTCGATGATCGGGCATCTCGTCGGCGCCGCGGGGATCGCCTCCGCGCTCGCCGGGATCGGCGCCATCCGCGACGGGATCATCCCGCCGACCGCCAACCTGCACACACCGGACCCGGCCTGCGACCTCGACTACGTCCCGCTCACGGCGCGCAAGGCGAAGGTCGAGACGGTCGCGGTGAACGGCTTCGGATTCGGCGGCCAGAACGCCGTCACGATCTTCCGCGCCGTCACCTGAGCGGGCGACCCTCGAACGCCTCCATCGCGGCGACCTCCTCGTCCGATAGCGGGGTCGGGCGCCCTGTCTCGTAGTCGAACCGAACGAGCACCGAATCGCTGACCGCGACCAGCCGTGGCGCATCGCCCGGCAGTGCCGAGACCAGCCGATGCTCCAGCGTGAACGACGACCGTCCGATGCGCGTCGCGCGGGTCTGCACGGTCACGGTCTCGCCGTAATACAGCTGCGCCCGGTAGGTGATCCGTGCCTCCGCCAGGATGAGGCTCTCGGTGAGCTTGCCGGTCAGGTCGGTCCAATACCGGATCCGGGCGCTCTCGCAGTAGGTCAGGTACGTCGCGTTGTTGACGTGCCCCATCGCGTCGGTGTCGGCGAACCGGACCTCGATCGATATCTCATGGGCGAACGGACCGGACAGGTCGCGCGGGTCAGCCGGCGACCCCGGTCGTGGGCTCGGGTGCATGGTCCGAGTGTACGGGCCGACGGACATCGAAGCCGCGCAGCCGGAGCGAATTGAGGACCACGGACACCGACGAGAGCGCCATCGCGCCGGCCGCCAGGGCCGGGTTCAGGACGATCCCGAACGCGGGATAGAGGACGCCCATCGCGACCGGGATGAGGATGATGTTGTAGGCGAATGCCCAGAACAGGTTCTGGCGGATGACCGACATCGTCGCGCGCGACAGGCGGAGCGCCTCGGCCACCGACCGTGGGTCGCCACCGACCAGCGTGACATCGGATGCCTCGACGGCCACGTCGGCGCCGCCACCGATGGCGATCCCGAGGTCGGCATGGGCGATCGCCAGTGCGTCGTTGATCCCATCGCCGACCATCGCGACGACGAGCCCGCGTGCCTGGAGGGCTTCGATCGCGGCCGCCTTGTCCTCGGGCCGGGCATCGGCCACGACGTGGTCGAGCGGGATCCCGACCCGCCGCGCGACGGCCTCTGCCGTGGCCCGGCCGTCGCCCGTCACGAGCCACACCTCGGCGCCCGAGGCGGCCAGCGTCCGGACCCCCTCCGCGGCCGTCGCCTTGACCGGGTCGCCGAGCGAGATCACGCCGGCGGCCTGCCCGTCGATCGCCACGAAGGCGACCGTGTTTCCGGCGGCCGATGCCGCGGTCCAGGCCGAGGCCAGCGGGTCGGTGTCGATCGAGCGTTCGCGCAACAGGCGCCCACTGCCGATCAGGACGGCGCGCGTCGCGCGTTCCGTCGCGACGATGCCCTCGATCCCGCCACCCGGGATGGCCCCGAACCCGGTGACCGTGCCGAAGCCGAGCTCGTGCTCACGGGCACGGGCGAGGATCGCCGTGGCGAGCGGGTGCTCGCTGCCCTTCTCGAGGGCGCCGGCGGCATCGAGGACATCCTCGACGGTGTAGCCCGGCGCCGGGACGACATCGACGACGACCGGACGGCCGAGGGTCAGGGTCCCCGTCTTGTCGAGCACGGCCGCCGACACGCGCTGGGCGGTCTCGAGCGCCTCGCCACCGCGGATGAGGATCCCCGCCTCCGCGCCGCGGCCGGTCCCGACCATGATCGCGGTCGGCGTGGCCAGGCCCATCGCGCAGGGACAGGCGATCACCAGGACGCTGATGAACGCGGTCAGGGCGAGGGTCAGGCGTGGCTCCGGACCCGCGGCGAACCAGATGGCGAAGGTCGCGGCCGCGATGACGAGGACGACCGGGACGAAGACCTCCGCGATCCGGTCGGCCAGTCGCTGGATCGGCGCCTTGGAGCCCTGAGCGCGCTGCACGAGCTCGACGATCCGGGCCAGCGCGGTGTCCCGGCCGACGCGGGTCGCGCGCATGACGAACGTGCCGGTCGTGTTGAGGGTCGCGCCGATGACCTCGTTGCCGAGTCCGACCGCCACCGGCACGGGCTCCCCGGTGAGCATCGACGCATCGATCGCGGAGCTGCCCTCGACGATGACCCCGTCGACCGGGACCTTCTCACCGGGGCGGACGCGCAGCAGATCGCCGACCTGGACGGTCTCCAGCGCGACGTCCCGGTCTCCGTCGGCCTCGACCACGCGTGCCGTCGTGGGGTTCAGCCCGACCAGGTGGCGGATCGCCCCGGTCGTGCGGACCTTGGCCCGCGCTTCCAGCCAGCGTCCGAGCAGGACCAGGCCGATGATGATCGTCGACGAGTCGAAGTAGCTGACCGGTTCGAGTCCGGCCGCGATGATCGCCGCGGGCCAGAGGGTCACCGCGACGCTGTAGCCCCACGCCGCGGACGTGCCGACGGCCACAAGCGTGTCCATGTTCGTCGTGCGGTGACGGGCAGCCCGCCATGCGGCACGATAGAACCGGCCGCCGCCCCAGACCTGGATGAAGGTGGCGGGGAGCAGGACCAGCCGGTTGAGGTCCTCCATCGGGATCGTCGTCTGCGGCGCGAACATGACGATCATGATCGCCACGGCCGTCGCGATCGAGACCGACGCCTTGATGAGCAGGCGCCGCGCCTCGCGTGCCCGGTCACGGTCCTCCTGCGAAAGCTCCTCCATCATCGAGATCGGGGCAGCGCCCGACCCGGTCGGCGACGCCGTCCGGACGTCGTAGCCGGCGGCTTCGATGGCGCCGACCAGCGCCGCCCGGTCCGCGGTGTCGGGCAGGTAGCGGATGGTGGCGACCTCGGTCGCGAGGTTGACCGTCGCGGTCTCGACGCCGGGCGTCTTGCGCAGGAACCGCTCGATGCGGTTGACGCAGGACGCGCAGGTCATCCCCTCGATCGGAAGCGCGATCTCGGCGGTCGTCGGGGTGTCTGTCATACTCCCTGGGAGTATAGCACGCCGATCGCTATGCGAGACTCTTCCCGATGCCCGATCGTTCCGCGATCCGCACCACGATCCCGGGGCCGTGGGGTCCGTTCCACGTGGCCGCCACGGCGCGCGGTGTGGTCGCGATCGAGTGGCTGACGACCGAGGAGGCGTTCACGACCGGCCTCGCCCGGCGGCTCGGCGCCCATGTCGAGCCGGCCACGGAGGCCGCCCCGGACGACTCGCGCCGGGTCCATCTCGACGCCGCGATACGGGCCCTCGAGTCGCTCCTCGCCGGGGTACCGACCCGGCCCGTCGTGCCATTCGACCTGACCGACCGTCCGACCTGGGACCAGCGCGTCCTCGACGCCGTCGCCGCGGTGCCCTGGGGCCGGACCGCGAGTTACGGGGAGATCGCCCGCCGGATCGGGGCGCCGCGAGCCGCCCGCGCCGTCGGTGGCGCGCTCGGTCGCAACCCGATCAGCCTGCTGATCCCATGTCACCGGGTCATCGCCGCGGACGGCACGATCGGCGGCTACGGCGGTGACGGCTGGGGAAGTCGCGAGGAACGCCTGGCGATCAAACGCGGGTTGCTGGCCCGCGAGGGGATCGAGATCCCCGCGCTATGACCTGGGGATCGGGCGCATCGGGTAGACGCCGATGACGATCGGCGTCCGCGGGTCGAGCGAGAGCTCATACCCGATCTCCCCGGACCTGAGCAACTCCCCGAGGAGCAGCCCTTCGCGGTTCGGCAGACCGACATAGACCCAACTCGGCTCGAGTCGGACGGGTGTCACGTCGTCATCGCCGCCGTCGATCCCGAACCGGCGTCGGAGCTCATGCATCGGCACGTACGGCCGACTCTTGATGAAGCGCCGAAGCTGGGGCGCGGTGCATTGCCCGTTGCGGTCCTGGCCGGCGGCTCCGGGCGGGATGGCGCCGGGGGATCCGTTCGACGGCGGACGGGCGTCGGCGTGCGGCACGAAGCCGGGTCGGGCGTTGTCGGGAGGCGGTGCGACCGGGGCTGCCCCCGGCGATCCCAGCCGAGCGGTCGTGACCGCATCCTGCGCCTGCGCCTCGTCGGCGCCGGCGGCGGACGCCTGCGGCCGTGGAGCGGGGGCGGCCCCGCCCGATCCCGCCGCGCTCGGGGCGCCATTCGTGTTCGGACCGGGGCTCACGCCGGTGACGGGCCGCGCGCCATTGGGGCCGCGCTGGGCATGGTGGTGCGATCGACCCTGATGCCGGCGGCTCATCGGCCGCTTGATCCGAGGCTCTTGCCCCGGACCGGGACGTCGGTGCCGGATCGGCCCCGTCGAGTGGTGGTCATGCGGTGTCTCGGAACCTGCTGCGGGACGCATCGGGCGCCTCCCGTTCGGCGATGATACCGCAGGCCGTCTCCCGCCAACCCGAACACGCCGTCGTTCGGGCCCCTGCGGCCGCAAGAGGGTCGGATCGTGCGTCTTCCCGACAAGGTCTGCCTCATCACCGGTGCGGGCTCGGGGATCGGCCGGGCGTCGGCGCTCCTGTTCGCCGCCGAGGGCGCCATCGTCGCCGTCGCAGATGTCGATCGCGCCGCGGCGGCCGAGACGACGGCGGCCCTGGAGGGCGGCGGCGGTCGCGGGCGGACCTACCGGGTCGACGTCGTCGATCCCGCCTCGACCGAGGCCCTTGCGCGCGCAGGTCGCGGGGACTTCGGCCGGATCGACGTCCTGTTCAACAACGCCGGGATCGCCGGTGTCGGCGTGCTTCACGAGACGTCGATCGAGCTGTGGGACCGGGTGATGGCGGTCAACGTCCGTGGCGTCTTCCTTGTCGCCCGTGCCGTCCTGCCGTTCATGATCGAGGCCGGTCGAGGGTCGATCATCAACATGTCCTCGACGATCGCCGAGATCGGCCTTGCGAATCGCGCCTCGTATGCCGCGTCGAAGGGGGCGGTCCTGTCGCTGACGCGCCAGATGCAGGCCGACTACGCGCCGTACGGCATCCGGGTCAACGCCCTCCTGCCGGGCACGATCCACACGCCGTTCGTCGACCGCTACCTGGCCGAGCAGTACGACGATCCGGTCGCCGGGATGGAGACCCTCAGGATGCGTCAGTTGACCGGTGAACTCGGCCGGCCGGAGGACGTGGCCGCCGCGGCCCTCTACCTGGCGTCGGACGAGTCGTCGTTCGTGCTCGGCAGCGGCCTCTTCGTCGACGGCGGGGTGCGCGCCACGAAGTAGGCAGACACGGCGTCAGCCGTCGACGACGTACAGCTCGCGCGGGGCTTCGTTGAGCGCGATCGGGCCGTCCGGGCCGCAGACCACGATGTCCTCGATCCGCGCCCCGTACTCGCCGACGAGGTAGATCCCCGGTTCGACCGAGAAGGCCATCCCCTCGCGGAGGGGCTCCGTGTTGCCGGCGATGATGTACGGGTCCTCGTGGCCCTGGAGGCCGATCCCGTGCCCGGTCCGGTGGAAGAAGGCGTCGCCGTACCCCTCGGCTTCGATCGGCCGGCGGGCCGCGGCGTCGACCGCCTCGGGGGTCACGCCCGGCCCCGCAGCGCGCGTGGCCGCCGCCTGCGCCCCCAGCAGGACGCCGAACAGGTGCCGGAACCGCTCGTCCGGGCCGTTCGCGGGATCGCCCCCGGTCACCCACAGGGTCCGCGTGATGTCCGACCCGTAGCCCTCGATGGTGCCGCCGATGTCGAGCACGATCGGTTCGCCGGCCGCGATGACCCGATCCGACGCTTCGTGGTGCGGCGAGGCGGAATTCGGCCCGGAGCCGACGATCGCGAAATGGGCCTCGTCATGACCCTCGGCCAGCAGCCGCTCGCGGACCTCGCGCGCGACCTCGGCCTCGGTCCGGCCGACGAGCCGTCCCGCGGCGATCTGGGCGACGACGCGATCGGCCGCGTGGGCGGCCTCGGTCAGGAGCGCGATCTCATCGGCGTCCTTGACGATCCGCAACCGGCCGAGAAGCGGCGATCCCAGGTCGAAGAGACGCCGGGCAGGCGCTCCTGGAGGCGCAGCAGGTGGCGCGCCGGGAGGTCGTCCGAGACGGCGATCCGAAGCGGGGCGGCGGCGGACCCGGCCGACGCGACGTCGCGGACCATCCCGGCCACGAGCGCGTGCGGATCGTCCGCCTCCTCCCAGGTGACCACCGGGAGGTCGCCGGCCGCCGCCGGCGGGCACAGCCGCGCAGGGGTCGCCTCGAGCCGCGGGCGCCACCAGCGATGGGCCGCCGACGGCCGGGATCACCAGCATCGTCAGGCGTTCGAGGGCCATCGCCGGGTAGCCGGCGAGGTAGCGCATGTCGGCGCCGACGCCGACCAGGATCGCCGCGTACCCCGCGTCGGCCGCCTGCGAACGGGCCGCCGCCATCCGACCGCGATAGCGCGTCGCGGGGATGGTCGGGCGAGACGAGATCATGCCGGCGCCTCCACCGGCCTCGTCGTCGGTCAACCATGCCTCGAGCCTGCGAGGGCCGTCCTCGTACATGAGCCGATATGGGTGCACCCGACTCGCCCCGGCCGCAAGGGCTCGGCGTCGCAGCGGAGCGTCGTCGTGCTGACCGACCGCGAGGACGGGCCGTCCCGAGGCGTGTGCCAGCTCGATGGCGGCCACGCCGTCATAGGCCCGGGCCGTCAGGTCGACGATGACGTGGTCCACCTCGGGCAGGGCGGCCTCCAGCCCGGCGATCGATCGGACCGGGACCGCGATCGCGTCCGCGCCGCGGACGAGATCGGCGAGTCGGGTGGCCCAGATGAGGTCGTCGGCCAGGATCGCGACGCGCGCGGTCAGTCGAGCATCTCCGCTAGATGGTGGAACACGTCGCGCGCGGTGACGACTCCGGTCGGCCGGCCATGCTCGACGATGGGGATATGGCGGAAGCCCCCGACGGCCATCCTGTGGATGGCCAGCGCGATCGGGTCGTCGTGGCGGAGCACGACCGGATCGGGCGACATGAGATCGCGGACCTGCAGGCCGTCGAGCCGCTTGCCGGCGACCTTCACGACAGCGTCGCGGTCGGTGAAGATGCCGACCAGGCGATCGTCGGCCACGACCAGGACACAGTCCGCCTCGGCGTCGTGCATCCGGGCGATCACCGTCTCGACCGGTGTCTCCGGGCCGACGGTCAGCGGTGGTGGCGACCCGAGCTCGTCGAGGTGCTCGCCGAGCAGCCGCCCACGGAACGTGAGTGCCGGCTGCGGCACATCCTGGCCGGCCAGGTCGGCGCCGCAGTTGTCGCAGACCTCCATCCCCGTCAGGTTGTCCGTGGCGCAGGCGGGACACTTCATGTCACTCCCCTACTCGACCGTCCAGGTCTCGCCGCCGTTGAGGACGGCCTCCAGGTCGCCGACCCCGCTCTTGGCGACGGCCGCTGCGAGCTGGTCCTCGATCAGCCGGTCGTGGGTCGGGCGCGCGACCGCGCGCAGGACCCCGACCGGGACCGGGAAGGCGGGCCAGAACATGCGCGACAGCATCAGCGCCAGGTACGGCTCCTCGGCGGTCTCGTCATGGACGAGCAGATCCGCTTCGGTGACGCCGTCCTGGCCGATGGTCACGACCTCGGGATGGAGCCCGTCGAGTCGGATCCCCTTGTCGCGGTCCTTGCCGAAGATCATCGGCTTGCCGTGCTCCAGCACGAGCATCCGGTCCTCGCGGACCTCACGGTCGGTGAAGTCCCGCCACGCTCCGTCATTGAAGATGTTGCAGTTCTGGAGGACCTCGACGAACGACGAACCCTTGTGCCGGCCGCTCCGTTCGAGCGTCCCCTGGAGGTGCTCGGTGTGGGTATCGACCGACCGGGCCACGAAGCTCGC
This sequence comes from uncultured Chloroflexia bacterium, assembly GCA_963746865.1. GTDB lineage: Bacteria > Chloroflexota > Limnocylindria > Limnocylindrales > CSP1-4 > SPCO01. Next base: position 54,931 of record CAVVDB010000001.1, on the reverse strand, counting down.
CTCGGCGGCGAGGGCGATCGTCAGCGGCATGATCGGGGTGTCGATGGTCCCGGCCGGCGTCGACTTCGTGCGCTTCCCGAACTCGGAGGTGGGCGACGCCTGGCCTTTCGTGAGCCCGTAGATCCGGTTGTTGAACATGACCATGTTGATATCGACGTTGCGGCGCATCGAGTGGATGACATGGTTGCCGCCGATCGACAGCGCGTCGCCGTCGCCGGTGATGACCCAGACCATGAGGTCCGGGCGGGCGGCTTTCAGGCCGGTGGCCAGGGTCGGCGCCCGACCGTGGATGGTGTGGAACCCGTAGGTGTTCATGTAGTACGGGAGCCGGCCGGAGCAGCCGATCCCGGAGATGAACACGATGTTCTCGCGGGCATAGCCGAAGTCCGGCATGACCTTCTGGGTCTGGGCCAGGATCGAGTAGTCGCCGCACCCCGGGCACCAACGGACCTCCTGGTCCGAGACGAAATCCTTCCGGGTGAGTTGGATGACCGCGGCATTGCTCCGCGCTGAGGGCCGGTTGCGCGGGGACGGCCGCCGCGTCGCGGCCGTTGGTCTCGGTCATGACGTCCCTTCCGCGAGCAGGCGCTCGGCTTCGTCGACGATCTCGGCGATGCGGAACGGCTTCCCGCGCACCTTGTCGTAGCCGACCGCGTCGATGAGGAACCGCGCCCGGATCAGCATCAGGAGTTGACCGAGGTTGACCTCCGGGATGAGCACCCGTCGGTAGCTGCGCAGGACCGTCTCGGTGTTGGCCGGGAACGGATTGAGGTGGCGGAGATGCGCATGGGCGACCGACTTGCCTTCGGCGGTCAGCCGTTCGACGGCCGAGCGGATGGCGCCGTAGGTGGAGCCCCAGCCCAGGATCAGGAGCTCGCCGCTGTCTGGACCGAAGACCTCGAGCGGGCCGATGTCGCGGGCGATCCCGGCCACCTTGGCCTGCCGGAAGAGCTGCATCCGATGATGATTGTCGGGGTCGTAGCTGACGTTGCCGGTGATGTCGGCCTTTTCGAGGCCGCCGATCCGGTGTTCGAGGCCCGGCGTGCCGGGGACCGCCCAGGGCCGGGCGAGCGTGTCGGGATCGCGCTGGTACGGGCGGAAGGTCACGGGATCGGTCGCATTGCTCGACCCCGATCCCGGGCAGGTCGGCGATCGACGGGATCCGCCACGGTTCCGAGCCGGTCGCCAGGAACGCATCCGACAGGTAGACCACCGGGGTCATGTACTTGAGCGCGAGTCGACACGCCTCGATCGCCAGATCGAAACACTCGCCCGGCGTCGCCGGCGCCACGATCGGCAAGGGCGAGTCCGAGTTGCGCCCGAACATGACCTGGAGCAGGTCCGCCTGCTCGTTCTTGGTCGGCATCCCTGTCGACGGGCCGGCGCGCTGGACGTCGATGACGACGAGCGGCAGCTCGACCATGACCGCGAGCCCCATCGCCTCCGACTTCAGCGCGATCCCAGGACCCGACGAGGCAGTCAGCGCCAGTGCCCCGCCGTACGACGCTCCGATGGCCGCCCCGATGGCCGCGATCTCGTCCTCCGCCTGGAAGGTCTTGACCCCGAACGCCTTGTAGCCGGACAGCTGATGGAGGATGTCCGACGCGGGCGTGATCGGGTAGCTGCCGTAGAACAGCTGCCGGTCGGCGAGCTTCGAGGCGGCCAGGAACCCGAGCGCGGTCGCCTCGTTGCCGGTGATGTTCCGGTAGACGCCCGGGTCGAGTCGGGCGGGCTTGACCCGGTAGTGGGTGTGGAACGCCTCGGTCGTCTCGCCGAACGCGTAGCCGGCCTTGAGCGCGCGCTTGTTCGCGTCGGCGACGACTGGGCGTGCGCCGAACTTCGAGTCGATCCAGTGGATCGTCGGATCCATGCTCCGCTCGTACAGCCAGAACATGAGCCCCAGCGCGAAGAAGTTCTTGGTCAGGTCCTTCTGCTTGCTGGTCATGTCCAGCCCGTCGAGCGAGCTCTCGTTGAGGGTCGAGATCGGGACCTCGAAGACGGTGAATGCCTTGAGCGAGCCGTCGGTCAACGGGTTGCTGGCATAGGCGGCCTTGTTCAGGTTCTGCTGGGTGAAGGCGTCCCGATTGACGATCAGCGCGCCACCGGGCGGCAGGTCGCCGATGTTCGTCTTGAGCGCGGCCGGGTTCATCGCCACCAGCACGTCGGGCTGGTCGCCCGGCGTGTGGATCTCCGACGACGAGAAGCTGATCTGGAAGCCGGACACGCCCGGGAGCGAGCCGGCCGGGGCCCGGATCTCGGCCGGGAAATCGGGCAGCGTGCTGATGTCGTTGCCGAAGACCGCGGCCGTACGAGTGAACTGGGTGCCCGTCAGTTGCATCCCGTCGCCGGAATCGCCCGCGAACCGGATGGTGACCCGTTCGAGCTCCTGGATGTCTGGCTCGACGTCCCGGGTGGCGGTCACGCGCCCTCCGACTGCTTCGCGCGCTGGTGCAGCCGTGGCGGGAGATTGAGCAGCTCTTCGGGGAACGATTCGGCCAGGTACTTGATGATGTCCGACTGGCGGACGACACCCGCGAGTCGGCCGTCGGGATCGACCATCGGCACGTTCCGGTAGCGTCCCGTCTGCATCAGGACGATCGCGTCGCGGATCGTGTCGTCGAGGTCGAGCGTACGCGGATCCGTCGTCATCAGGCGCTCCACCGGCTCGCGCAGGTCGATGTCGCCACCGACGATCCGACCGAAGATGTCCCGCTCGGTCAGCACGCCGACGAGCATTCCTGCGGGGTCGCAGACGAAGACCGAGTCGCCGGTCCCGCTCCGCTGGATGGCACGCAGGCAGTCGGCCAGGCTGGTGCCCGGCGCGACGGTGACGGGTTGGCGGCGGCTGAGGACGCGCAACCGTTCCTCGGCCAGGGACGGGACTCGACGTTCGACGGCGGTTTCCGTGAGGTCGCTCACGTCCCAAGTGTAGTGGGTCATGCTCCGACCCGAGCCTGCGCCGGACGGACCTGCGATGATGCGCGCGTCCGGGGCCCGAACCACCAGATCGAGGACACGAACGTGACCAGCGACCGACGACGCCAGGGTCGGATCCTGCAGGGTCTGATCGTGGCAATCGCCATCTCGCTCGTGCTCGGTGCGTGCAGCGGTGCGACCGCGTCGGTGGCACCCAGCGTCGAGCCGACCGTGGCGCCGACGCCGACACCCGCGCCGACGCCCAGCCCGACGCCGATCGATGCCTCCGCGGCGTTCCTCGAGATCATCGGCGACAAGGACTTCAGCGGCGCCGCGACGGTGACCGGAACGCTGATGGTCGGAACCACCCCGGGCACCGTGTCGGGCACCTATGCGGGCGACGGCGACAGCTCGGACTCGACGCTGACCGTCAGTGCCGGCTCGTTCAAGCAGGTGACCGACAAGATCAGCACCGGAGGCACGCGCTGGACGCGGGTCTCGCCCGGGCCGTGGCTGGAGGACCTGCCCACGCCGGGTGGCGCGAACAAGTCACTCGCCGATACGCTGCGTGGGTTGAGCCCGGTGTCCGACCTCGGCGTCGTGTCGCACGGCGGAAAGCAACTCCATCACCTGCAGCCCAAGGGCGGCGACGCATTGACGTCCGAGCAAGCCGGGTTCGACACCGGGACCGCGACTGACGGCCGGTTCAGCATGGATTTCTACGTGACCGAGGACGGCACGCCGGCGGTCATCGCCCTGGCCGGGACCTGGACCCAGGGGAGCGGCGATACCGCGGTCAAGAACGCCGTCGAGATCGAGTACACCTTCACCGCCATCGGCAAGCCCCACACCGTCCAGCCCCCGACGGACGTCTGGGTCCGCTACACCTCGAAGGACAACGGCTACACGATGGCGCATCCCGCCGACTGGACGGTCAAGGGCGCCAAGAACAAGGATCGCTACCTGCTCGGGGACCAGCCGTATATCTTCGTGACCCTGACGCGCTACAACCGGCCGACCGATGCGTTCGTGACCGCCCTGAAGAAGACCTACAAGGCGGACTTCGGTGATCCGATCTCCGAAACGCCGACCCGCCTCGGCGGTCAGCCGGCGATCCGCCTCCTGTACGAATTCACGAACGCCAAGAAGCAGGAGGTCACGCTGGCCGATGACGTCATCAGCCGCGAAGGGATCGGCTGGGAGGTGTTCCTCCTGACCAGAGGGGGCCAGGACGACGTCGCGGTCTTCGACCAGTTCGTCGCGACCTTCGAATTCACCACCAAGTAGGCCGCGCTCCGATGGCGCGGCAGCGGTGATGGATCGCCGTCGCGCCACCGGGATCGCGCTCGTCCTCGTTTCCGCGGCCGCCTTCGGATCGGGGTCGCTGTTCGCCCAGCCGGTCTATGCGGCGGGCGTCGACTGGATGACGTTGTCGGCCTGGCGCTTCCTGTTCGGGGCAAGCCTGACCTGGATCTTCCTGCTCATCTCCGCGCAAGCGCCGGCGTGGGTTTCGCGGGATGGATCGACGGGCGATCCTCGCGGCGATCGGGCTCGGGGTGCTCTACGTGGGCAACTCCGGGACCTACTACGCGGCGCTCGAGACCGTCTCGCCGTCGCTCGCGGCGCTCGTCGTGTACTGCTACCCGGCCATCGTGGCGGTCCTGTCGCTCCGCTTCGGGCGGCGATTGAGCGGTCGACGGGCGTGGCTCGCGCTCGCCATCTCGCTCGTCGGGGTCGTGCTCGCAGTCGGCGGTATCGATCCCGCGGTCAGCCCGCCGGTGACCGGGCTGCTGCTCGCGGTGGCCTCGTCGTTGATCTACGCCGTGTGGGTCATCCTGGCCGCGCGGCTGTCGGGCGAGCGACGCGAGGCCGTCGCGGTCGATGTCGACGACAGCGGGTCGGCCACCGCCTCGGTCGCCCTCATCATCAGCGCGACCGCGGTCGTCTACTGGGTGATGGCGCTCGGGACCGGCCGTCCGGTGCTCCCGGCGCAGATCCCGTCGTCGGCCTGGATCGGGCTCATCGGGGTCGGCGTCGGCGCGACCTTCATCGCCATCCAGACCTTCTACTCGGGGGCGCGTCGGGTGGGCGCCGCGCATGCCGCCTTGATCAGCACCGCCGAGCCGATCTGGACGATCGCCCTCGCGTCGATCCTGTTCTCGATCGTCCTCACGCCGGTCCAGCTCCTGGGCGGCGTGTTCATCATCGTGGGCGTGCTCGTGGCACAGACCGGACCGGCCGACGAGCGGAGCCCCGCGCTGACCCTCCGCGTCGCCGACGAGTGATCCGGGTCAGCGGCCCGCGGCGGCGAGCATCGCCCGTGCACCGGCGCTGACGTATGACCCTTCCGACCCAAGGCCGACGAACCGGAAGCCGAGGTCGAGGAGCGGCGGCAGCCCCACAGCGTCGTAGATGAGGATGCCGGCGGCCTTGCCGTGTCGCTGGCAGGCGGCGATCACCGTTCGGAGGGCCTCCTGGTACGTCGGGTCGGCGAACCGCCCGGGAATCCCGAGGTTGTGCGTCAGATCGGCCGGACCGACGAACAGGACGTCGACCTCGGGGAGGGACGCGATCTCGTCCGCGTCGTTGACGGTTCCGGCCGACTCGATCTGGACGACACCGATGATCCGGTCGTTGACGACCCGCGCCAGGTCGCCGTGGCCGATCGCCCCCATGCGAGGCGCCGCGGGTCCTGAGGGCGACGCCGCGCTGGCCGACCGGCGGGTAGCGCAAGTACGTCGCGGCCTCGCGGACGTCGGCGATCGACTTGAGCTGCGGGAGCATGATCCCGGCCGCGCCGAGGTCGAGCGCTCGTCCGACGCGGAGTCGCTCGGCGGACGGCACCCGGACGATCGGGGTCATCGATGTCGTGCCGACGGCGTACAGGAGCGCGAGAAGGTCGGCTTCGGTCGCCGAGCCATGCTCGAGGTCGAGCACCGTCCAGTCGAACCCGGCCTGACCGCACAACTCGGCGGCGAGCGGCGAGGCCAGATCGGAGAAGGTGCCGATGAGGGTCTCGCCGGCGTGGATCCGGGTCTTGAGGTCGGTCATGGCCCACATGATGCCCGGTCGCGACCGCCGCCGGGTGCCCGATCAGGGGCCGTTCACCAACCCGCTCGTGTCGACGACCTCGAGGTCGCGCCCGGTGATGATGTCGAGCTCGTGGAGGACGTCGTCGTCGAACGACGGATGGCTGGCGCCGGTGATGTACCAGGGCGACCCGTTGTCGGCGAGGATCATGCCGTAGCGCTTGAGCGCCTCCGCGATGACGCGCGCCTGCGGGGAGAAGCGGCTCGTGTCGTAGGTGGACGCCAGGCGAACGCGCAGGCCCATCGGCGGCAGCGTGGTCGACGACGATTCGCCGGCCTGGTGGCGGGCCGGGTAGATGTAGCTGGTCCGGGTGTGGTTCGTGGTGAACCGGAGCGCGTGCGCGATGACCCCCGCGGCGACCTCGTCGTAGCGGACGAGGCCCGGCAGGATCGGCAGCCCGGCCGCGTCGGCGCTGGTCCAGGTCTCCGGCCGCAGGGCATTCGAGCGCAGGTCCCAGGTCGCGCCGCTGCCGGCTTCCCAGGAGCTTCCGACCTTGCGCGCCGCGAACAGCTCGTAGAGCCGGCAGGCGTCCTTGTCGACGAGGAGGATGTGCGCGTCCGAACCGCCCTCGATCAACGGACTCGCCGGGATCGGGTAGCCGACGTGGTCGGAGTCCTCGTCATAGTCGAACGTGACCGTCGAGCGCGGCGTCGAGGCGGTCACGACCTGCCACGGGATCCCGTAGCCGGCATACGAACCGAAGTCCATGTGCAGCCCGCGGTCGAGACCGATCGCCGAGATCATCGTGGCCGAGTTCGACGCCTTCGCCCGTCCGTCGATCCGGACGTTCCAGACGTTGGTGGCCGGGAAGACCGGGCAGCCGGGCGCGCCGGGGAGCGTCGGGGCGCTGCCGGGCGGCGGCGGGGGCGGCGGCGGCGGGGGCGCCGTGGGATGGCTCGAGAACTTGCGCGGGTCGGTCCCGGCCTTCCATTCGGCGCCGTCGGACCAGCCGTCGCCGTCGGTGTCGGCGACCTTCGGGTTCGTCCCGAGCTGCTGCTCGTAGGTGTTGGCGAGGCCGTCGTTGTCGGGGCTCTCGCCGCCGTCGCGGGTTCCGTCGCCGTCGGTGTCGGCCTTCTTGGGAGACGTGCTGGCCAGGAACTCGAAGTAGTTCCGAAGGCCGTCCTTGTCGGGGTCCTCGCGGCCGTCGGCGAGGCCGTCGCCGTCGGTGTCGGCCTTGTACGGGTTGGTCCCGACGATGTACTCCTGCAGGTTGATCAGGCCGTCGCGATCGAAGTCCTCGCTCCGGTCGAGCAGCCCGTCGCCGTCGGTGTCGGCCTTGCGCGGATCGGTCTTCGAGGTCGACGTCTCCCACGTGTCGGGCAGCTTGTCCTTGTCCGTGTCGGTCGCGGCGGTCGCGGCCGCGGGCACGATCAGGCTGGCGGCCAGCAACAGGGCGGGAGCCGCCAGCCACGCGCGCCGAAGCCCGGGTCGATCCATGCGGGCATGGTGCGACCGTCGCCGCGTCCCGAGAATGCCTCGGTCGTCCCGTCACGACCGACTCCGTGGTCCGGTTCCGGGACGCACCGCGCCACATGGGCCGGTCCAGGTTGGTGAACCTTTTCACGGGTGCGACCATCTGTTGTGGGTGAAGCGCCCGAACGGGCGCCGCTGGAGTACCGCCCATGCGGACGAGGCTGGTCGAACAGGCCCGCGATGGCGACGATGTCGCCTTCACGGAACTGGTCGACCTCGACGGCGACCTGTGTTATGCGATCGCGTATCGGATCCTTCGCGATTCCGAGCGGGCGCAGGACGCCGTCCAGCAGGCATTCCTCCTCGCCTGGCGCGAACTCCCGCGGCTGCGCGATCCTGAACGCTTCGGCCCATGGCTCCATCGGCTCCTGGTCAATGCCTGTTACGAGGAGCTGCGTCGTTATCGACGCTGGAGCACGCGGATCCGGGAGCTGCCGGTCGACGGACCGAGCGGCCCCGACCCGATGATCTCGGTCGACGACCGGGACGCCCTCGACCGCGCCTTCGAGCGCCTGACGGCGCAGCACCGCGCGGTCTTCGTGTTGCACCACTACGCCGGGCATCCGTTGACGGAGGTCGCCGAGATCGTCGGCGTCCCCGTCGGGACCGTGAAATCCCGGCTGCACTACGCCACTCGCACCCTGCGCACGGCGATCGTCGCTGACAGCCAGGTCGAATCCACGGAGGCACGACCGGCATGAACGTCCAGCGCGATCCCGACGCGATCCTCGCCGCGTGGCTCGATGAGGGCCCTGCAAGGCTCCCCGACGCCACGAGCCGGGCGATCGCGGTCACCACCCGAACGACCCATCAGACACGGCGCCCGAGGTGGGTGCCGTGGAGGTATCCGACCATGAATGGAACGTCTCGATTCGCCCTCGCCGCGGTGGCCGTCGTGGCCGTCGGGCTCGGAGGGCTGTACCTACTCAACCCGGCCCCACAAGGTGGGGTCGGCGGTGGGCCATCGGCCTCGCCGACGCAATCGCCGACCCCGAGTCCATCGCCGAGCCCGTCGGCCGCGGCTCCGCCTGCCCTTACGGGGTCATTCACATCCACCATCCACGGGATCTCGGTCTCATATCCGGCCGGCTGGACGGTCGAAAACATCGCGACACAGCCTTGGACGTCCCGGCTCCCGAATGAATGTGAGCCCACGTCGTGCGGGGACCAGATCGCCGCTGTGGTGTCCGGCTCGCCGTTCCTCAATCTTGCCTCCCAGCCGCTCGGTGGCCAGACCGGCGAGCAATGGGCGACCAAGACCCTGAACGAACCGGCATTCGGTGCCAGTTGTCCTCCGGCGACCGAGCCGGTCTCGATCGACGGCGCTCCGGGCATGATCGCCGTCCTCTGCCCGGAGGGGGGCTTGACGGCCCTGACCTGGGTCGATGGCCGCGGCTACCTCATCGTGCTGTACGACGTCGACGACAAGGACTGGTTCAAGCAGATCCTGGCCACGGTCGATCTCCGCCCGCAGGATGCCGTCACCGTGTCGCCGTCGCCGAGGTCCAGCCCGAGTCCGTCCTGACGCAGCGCTTCGGGATCTAGTCCGGGAACGCCTCCGGGCCGCGTTCGCTGAGTTCGCGGGCCTCGCCGGAGGCGTCCTCGGCCGGCAGCCAGGAATACGGGTAGCGCGCGTCTTCGAGGGCGGCCGCCTGCCGGGTGATCTTGAGCGGATGGAAGGTGTCGACCATGACCGCCAGTTCCTCGGTCGCCTCCTTGCCGATCGACGCCTCGGCCGTGCCCGGATGCGGCCCGTGCGGGATGCCCGCCGGGTGGAGCGTGAAGGAGCTGATCCCCACCCCGCGGCGACTCATGAAGTTGCCGGCTACGTAGTAGATGACCTCGTCGCTGTTGATGTTCGAGTGGTTGTACGGCGCCGGGATCGCCAGCGGGTGATAGTCGAACTTGCGCGGCACGAACGAGCACACCACGAAGTTCCGCGCCGCGAACGTCTGGTGGACCGGTGGCGGCTGGTGGACGCGTCCGGTGATCGGTTCGAAGTCGCCGATATTGAACGCGAACGGCCAGAGGTACCCGTCCCAGCCCACGACGTCGAACGGGTGGTGGGTGTAGTGGTACGCGGTCAGCCGGTTCCGCATCTTGACGTGGACGCGGAAGTCGCCCTCGTCCGTGCGGGCGGGGACGTCGCTTGGGAGGCGGATGTCGCGCTGGGAGAAGGGCGAATGCTCCAGGAGCTGCCCGTAGTCGTTGCGGTAGCGCTTGGGCGCCTCGATCTCCGACGGGCACTCGAGGTAGAGCATCCGCTGGACGGAGCCGGCGTCCGGAGCAAGGCTCCACGTCGTCCCGATGGGGATCACGAGGTAGTCACCGGGGCCGTAGCGGATCGGCCCGAAGTTGGTGTCCAGGAGACCGTCGCCCTCGTGGACATAGAGCAGCTCATCGGCCTCGCCGTTGCGATAGAAGACGGTCTCGGGCATCGCGTCGGCCGGTCGGACGACGCCCATCACGATGTCGCTGTTGAAGAAGAGCGGGATCCGTCCGGTGACCGCGTCGCCGTGCGGCTCGACGCCCGCGGCGTCGATCAGCCGATGGTGGTGATAGCCGTCGTCGGCCTCCTCGATGACGATGATCGGCGACCGGTTCGATCCGATGCGTCCGAGTCGGCGGGACGAGGTGGTAGAGCAGTGACGAGCGCCCCGTGAACCCCTCGACCCCGAACAGCTCCTCGGCGTAGAGCGAGCCGTCGGGGGCGCGGTGCTGGGTGTGGCGCTTGGGTGGGATGCTCCCGTGTGCGGCGTAGAACATCGGGCGCGTTCTCCCTGCGAGGCCACGATTCTAGGCGCCGGGCGTAGAGTCGTGCCATGTCGACGCAACCGCCGGACGCGCCCTGCGGGCCGTCCTGACCGGCGAGGACCCCGGGTTCGCCAGGTTCCGCAACCGGATGAAGCACGTCCCATCGGCCCCGCGCTGCAAGATGTGCGCGGCGCCATTCAGCGGTCCTGGCGGCGCGGTCCTGCGCCATCTCGGGTTCGCCCGTTATCCGGGCAACCCGGCCATGTGCATGACCTGTATCCGGGCGTATCAGAAGATCGGCCAGACCGGTTCCGAGATCCCGGTCACGATGCTGTTCACCGACGTTCGCGGATCGACGCCATCGGCGGAGCGGCTGCGACCCAAGGAGTTCCACGACTTCCTCGTTCGGTTCTACGAGATCGGGTCGAAGGCGATCCTCGATCACGACGGGCTGGTCGACAAGTACGTCGGCGACGAGGTCATCGGCCTGTTCTTCGGCGGCGTGTCGGGACCCGCGCACGCGGCAGCCGCGATCGATGCCGCGACCGAATTGGTCGCCCGAGCCGGTCGCTCCGATGCCACGCCGATGGGGCCGATCCCGATCGGCGCCGCCGTCCACACCGGTGAGGCGTACGTCGGGCCCACCGGGCCGGGTGGGGCGGTCGACGACTTCACGGCCATCGGCGACGCGGTCAACACGACGGCCCGTCTGGCGTCGGCGGCGGCGGCCGGCGAATTGCTGGTCAGCGTGGCCGCGGCCGAAGCGGCCGACCGGCTCGAACCCGACGCGGAACGCCGGACGCTCGACATCCGCGGGCGGGAGGCGACCATCGACGTCGTCGTCCTCCGACCGACGGCCTGATCAACGACCGACGATCGGGCTCCGGCGTTCGAGGAGGACGACGTCGCGCCAGCGGCCGCTGGCGTCCTGGCCCATCGCCCGCTGGATGCCGACTCGGCGGAAGCCGACCGCCCGATGGAGGGCGAGGCTCGGGGCGTTGTCGACGAGGACGCCGGCGAGGAGGGTCCAGAAGCCCGCCGCCTCGGCCGCCGGGATGAGGGCCTCCAGGAGCGCCCGACCGACCCCACGCCCGCGGGCGCCGTCGGCCACGTACACGCTTTCCCAGGCGACGCCGCTGTAGACCTTCCGGGCCGAGTAGTGCCCGAGAGCCGTCCAACCGACCACCAGCCGGCTCGTCCCGTCGCAAGGCAACGAGCCGGCACTCGGGCGGGTGGGAATGATCGAAATGGCTCCAGTCGGGCGCCTCGCGCTCGAGCGTGGCGTCGCCGGTCGCGATCCCCTCGGCGTAGATGCGGCGGACCGCCGGCCAGTCGTCGGCCGTCATCGGCTCGATCGTGATCATCCGGTGGACCGCGCGATGACGGGTGTGCGCAATGCCCCGAGGCGCTCGATCGCGGAGGACCACCTCGTCGCCGGGTTCGAGGTACCGCCCGAGCGTCGCCTCGCGGACCTCGAGCAGGCAGCCGGTCCCGACCGTCCCGCTCCCGATCAGGTCGCCCGGCGCGAAGGCGGGCGTCGGCGGACGCCCGGGCGAGCATCTCGCCGAACGAGAACTGCGCATCCGACCATCGTCCGCGGCTCGTCTCGACGCCGTTCACCTCGGCGGTCATCGCCAGGTCGTAGCCGGTCCCCTGTCGCGCATCGGCCAGCTCGTCGGGTGTCACCAGCCACGGTCCGAACGAACTCGCGAAGTCCTTGCCCTTGGCGGGTCCCAGGCGGACCGTCGTCTCGTCGCGCTGGAGGTCGCGCGCCGACCAGTCGTCGAAGATCATGTAGCCGCCGATCGCCTCCTCGGCGCGGTCCGCGGTGAGGTCGACGCACGGCGTGTCCACCAGGGCCGCCACCTCCAGCTCGTAGTCGAGCTCGTGCGACGCCGCCGGCGACCAGACCGGCTCGTCCGGCCCCCGGATCTCCGAGACGTTGCTGAAGTAGAAGATCGGCAGGCGGTACCAGGCCTCGGGCACCTCCCCGCCGCGTCGCTCCCACATCGTCCGGACGTGCCCCTCGAACGCGTAGAAGTCGCGCACCGACGGCGGGCGGAGGATCGGGCGGGCCGAAGGCGAGGTCCGACGCCGCCAGGACGGCGTCGTCGTCGGGCGCTTCGAGGTTCGAAGTCGTCGACGAGGTCGCGCAGCGCCTCGACGCGGAGGCCGCGCGCCATGTGGTCGTCGAGCGTCGTCACCGGCTGCCGGTGCAGCGCCGAATCGTGGGCGAGGGCGGGCTGCGCCGGCGACCGCGCGTCGCCTGGCGACCTCGAGGTCGAGCCACCGCCCGGGGGACTCTCCTGGTCGAGCGCCGCTGCCGACCGCCACGGCGAACCTGCCGGCGCGTGTCGCTCGCGGACGTGGGCGAGCCTCACGACGTCGAGTCTAGCCGCGCGCGACCTGTCAGAAGGGCTTGAACTCCATCAGCCAGACGAGGATCACCAGCCCGACGACCCCGATGGTGGCCACGAGTTCCGGGCGGAGCCGGGCCTGCGCAGCGGCGAGGTCGGCGTCGCTCGCCGGCTGGCGAGGCGGATCGCCCGCCTTGTCACCCCGGACGGGCTGGCCCAGGGCCTTGCGGACCCCGCCCATCGGGTTGGCGGCCATGGGCGTCATCGTCAGGAAGATCAGCACGACGACGATGATCGAGGCCCACGGCCACAGCCGCCCGAAATGACCGCCCATGATCGACGCGACGATCCCGAGCACGACCGCGGCCAGGAGACCCCAGCCGGCCAGGTTGAGCGACCTGCTCGACAGGTCCAGCACGGCGCCGAGCCGGACCCGATCCGGCTCGCTCCGAGCCGCGAACATCGAGTAGGCCGAGACGCCGTGCGCCCCGAACGCCACGATCACCACGACGACATGGGCCAGCACGATCCACGGATAGAACTGCACGAGACGCCCTCCCTGTGGTCCCGAACCCGACCGTCGAGAGAGGATACCGAACCGAAGAATGAACGATGCGTCGTCACGCATCGACTCGATCAAGATCTCGAAGTAGGTCCAGCCCAGCGGCAGCCTCGCTAGAGGTTCCCGCGCTTCTCCTGCTCGCGCTCGATGGCCTCGAACAGGGCCTTGAAGTTGCCGACCCCGAAGCCGCGCGAGCCGTGGCGCTCGATGATCTCGAAGAAGAAGGTCGGGCGATCCTGGACCGGTCGGGTGAAGATCTGGAGGAGGTAGCCCTCCTCGTCACGGTCGGCCTCGATGCCGAGTTCCTCGAGTGTCTCGATCGGGACGCCGACGTCGCCGACGCGCTCGGCGAGCGACGCGTAGTACTCGTGCGGGAGGCCCAGGAATTCGACCCCGTTCTCACGCAGCTGCCGGACGGTCCCCACGATGTCCTCGGTCCGCAGCGCGATGTGCTGGCAGCCGGGTGACCGATACCAGTCGAGATACTCCTGGATCTGGCTCTTCTTCTTGCCGGTGGCCGGCTCGTTGATCGGGAACTTGATCCGGCCGTTGCCGTTGGTCATGACCTTGGACATCAGCGCCGAGTAGTCGGTGTGGATGACCTTGTCGTCGTAGTGGATCAACTGGGCGAAGCCCATCACGTCGCGGTAGAAGTCGACGAAGGTGTCCATCTCGCCGAGCCCGACGTTGCCGACGCAGTGATCGACCTCGAGCAGCGACAGCCCGGCGGCCGCCCGGGCGGGCGCCTTGACCTTGCGGAAGCCGGGCGCGAAGGCGCCGTGATAGTCGCGCCGGTCGACGAACGAGTGGAGGACCTCGCCGTAGGTGTGGATCGAGGCGCGGCGAAGCGTCCCGTCCTCGCCGCCGTCGAGCTCCGTCGGGGCGAGCGCGGAGATCGCGCCGCGCGAGGTCGTCTCGCGCCAGGCCGACTCGACGTCGTCGACCGCGAAGGCGATGTCGTGGACGCCGTCGCCATGGGCCCGGACGTGCTCCGCGATCTCGCCGTCGGGTGTCAGCGGCGCGGTGAACACGAAGCGGATGTCGTGCTGGACCATGACGTAGCTCGCCCGATCGCGCACCTTGGTCTCGAGGCCGCTGAAGGCGACCGGCGTGAACCCCCACAGCGCCCGGTAGTAGGCGGCGGCCTGACGGGCGTTGCCCACCCAGAACTCGACGTGGTCGATGCCCTTGAGCGGCAGGAAGTCGGCGGCCTTGTCGTAGGCGTCCGCGTCGATGTGCGCGCCGGCCTGGTTGGCGGCGCCGCGCGAGATGATCTGGGCCATCGCGGGTCTCCCCTGCTGTGGCCGCCAATGCTACGCCGGTCGTGCCACACTGACCGCCATGGACGACGACCTTCTCGGACGGCTCCGCGCCGCCACGGCCGGGCTTCAGGCGACCCGCGGCCCTGTCGAGGACGGCGCGCCGTGGCCATTGGCCGCGACCTTCGACCACTCCGACGAGGCCCATTGGGGCCCGCCGAGGTGCTCGCCCATCTCAGCGAGATGGCGCCCTTCTGGCTGGGCGAGATCGAGCGGGTCCTGGCCGGCAGCCCGGAACCCGTCCCGTTCGGCCGGATCGCGACCGATACGCTTCGGATCGGGATCCTGGAACGCGACCGGACGTTGCCGGTCCGCGAGCTGTACGACCGTACCTTCAGCGGCCTCGAGCGGTTCGAGCGGCGCTGGCTGACCCTGACCCCGGCCGACCTCGGGCGACGCGGCCTCCATCCCCGACTCGGTGAGATGACGGTGGGGGCCATGCCCGACCGGTTCATCATCGGCCACCTCGCCGAACACGTCGTCCAGATCCAAGCCATCCTGGACGGTCCCGCGAAGGGCTCCTGACCCGGCGTGTTCATCCTGTACGCGATCCCGATCGGGATCGTCATCGGGCGGCTCGCCGGCGGACGGCTGGAGCGCGTGGGTGACCTGCGCCTGCGCTGGGTGCCCCTGATGCTCCTCGGTCTGGTCGTCCAGCTCGCGATCTTCATGGACCCGATCGCCGGTCAGGTGGAGGCCTGGACCCCGGCGTTGTACGTGGCGTCGACGGCGGTCGTCCTCGTCGCGGTCCTACGCAACGCCAGAGTCCCGGGCGTCGCGATCGTGGCCGTCGGAGCTGCCTGTAATCTCGCTGCGATCGTCGCCAACGGCGGCTGGATGCCGAGTGACCCGGCGGCCCTGGCCTCGATCGGCGGCGGCGGATCGGGGCCGTCGAACGGCATCGTCCTGGCGGATCCGGCGCTCCGCCCGCTCACGGATATCTTCGCGCTACCGTCGTGGCTGCCGTTCGCGAACGTGTTCAGCGTCGGTGACGTCCTCATCGGCATCGGGATCGCGGCCACGATCGCGCTGGCGATGCGACCCCGTTCCGCGGTCACAGCCGACGACTAGTCCGGCGGCTCGTCCATGACGTGGGTCTTGAGGAAGGCCAGCGTCCGGGTGAACGCGTCGCGGCGGTTCTCGCGGCGTTCCCAGCCGTGGCCCTCGTCGTCGTACCAATGGACCTCGTGCCGCTTCCCTTCGATCTCGAGGGCCTCGACCATCCGCTCCGTCATCAACGGCACGACCCGCTTGTCCTTGCGGCCGTGGAGGATGAGGAGCGGCGCCTCGATCCGCTCCGCGCGGTAGACCGGGGAGCCGCGGCGGAACGTCTCCGCCCGCGAAGGATCGTCGGGCGAGCCCATCATCTTGTGGAGATCGAGCCGGCCGAGCCGGTCACCGTGCCGGTAGCTCTCCGCGATCTCCGAATCGCCGAACAGGTCCACGCCGGCTCGCCACATCCCAGGCTCCTCGACCAGCGCGCACAGGACCAGGTATCCGCCGTAGGAGCCGCCATAGATGGCCAACCGCCCATCGGACCACGGCTGCTCGGTCGCCCAGCGCGCCATGTCGATGACGTCGTGGAGATCCGCGTGACCCCATTCGTCGCGATTCGCGAGGCGGAACTCGCGGCCGTACCCGGTCGATCCACGGAAGTCGACGTCGAGGACGGCGAACCCCTCGGCCACGAGCAACTGCTTGAACGGGAGAAAGGCGCGGAACGCCTGCGCCGACGGCCCGCCATGCGGGTAGACGACCGTCGGTGCGCGGGTCCCACCGCGCTTGCCCGTGGCCGTCTGTGGGCGCCACAGGTTGCCCTCGATCCGCAGCCCGTCGCGCGCCTTGACCGCGACACGTTGCGCGCTGGGGATCCGCGCCGACGACATGGCCGCCCTGAGGACGCCCGGCATCGAATCGGTGACCTGGCGGGGTCGCGAACCGTCGGGTGCCACGCCCGGCACGGGGAGCAGCCACAGGTCTTGTGGTGACATCTCGCGCTCACCGATGGCCGCGACCCACGCGCCGTCGGGCGACCATCCGACGGAGCGCCAGACACCGTCCCATGGATTGATCCGGCTGCCGGCCGAGGCGGCCTCGAGCACGCGCGGGACCTTTGGCGGGCGCCCGCGTCCACGCTTCGGCGGCGCTGAAGCGCCAAGTTCGCCCACGAGCAGGTCCTGCAGGCCGTCGTGGACCTCGACATGGACGAACCGCCGGCCATCCGGCGAGGGCAGTGGCACATTCCCGAATGTGCCGAGCGGCTCACCGTGCTCGCGAGCCCCGGACGTCAGGACGATCCGGTCGTGGCCATCGGCCGTCAGGCGGACCACCTGGAACCAGCCGTCGATGTCGGAGATGAACAAGAGCGAGCCGTCGGGAAGCCAGCGGGCACCGACATCGACGCTCCGCTCGCCCGCGACCACACGCGCCGCGCCGGTCTTGACGTCGACGATGGAGATCTGCGCGGCTTCTGCGAGGTCGGGGCGACGCGCCATGACCGCCATCCTCGCGCCGTCGGGCGCCCACTCGAAGGCATCGACATCGAACCCGGTCGCCGTCAGGGCCGTCGGGCGGGGTGGTTTCGGTTCCGTGGCCGGGCGGCCGCGCCGCGGCACCGGCGCGTCGATCAGCCACACCTGCGCCCAGCCGCGTCGACGTGAGATGAAGGCGAGTCGGTGGCCATCGGGCGACCAGCGCGGATCGCGCCCGGCGCCCGGCTTGGCGACGACCTGGGTCAGCCGCGAGCCGTCCGCCTCGACGACCCAGATCTCGTCATCCCGAACGAACGCCAGGCGCTTCCCGTCGGGTGACCACTGTGGGTCGGAGACCGACTTCTCCGAGCCGGTCAGTTGCGCCGGATAGCCGCCGCGCAGGGACAACGTGAACAGTTGCCGGGCGCCGGCCGCCTCGGCGGTGTACGCCACGACCCGGTCCCGCGGATGGAGCCGGAATTCGCGGGGCGCGTCGACCGCGACGATCGCCTCGATCGACAGGTTGGGCGACGGCGTGATGGGTGCCGTCGGCATCAGGCGTCGTCACCCCGGGAGTGCTCGACGCACCACGGGGCGATCATCGCGAGGTGCTTGCGGACATGCCCGTGCAGGCAGTCGTAGGCCCAGCTCCAGCCATCGGGCGAGCGCAGGTCCTCGACCGAGAGCCGGGCGACGGCATCGAGCAGCTCGAGGCGGGCCCGGTCATAGCGGGCGACGACCGACTCGACCGAGGCGCCCCTCGACCTCGCGACCATCCGCTCGTTCCAGTCGTCGATGCCCTCGTCCGGATCCGACATCCAGTAGCCGAGTCGGCCGAAGACCTCGACCGCGCGAAGACCCTCCTCGGCCCAGTCCGCTAGGTGCGAGATGTGGTCGGCGAGGACCCAGTCGGGCGTCAGTTCGGCGGTGGTCCAGCGGTCGGCGGGGACCGCGAGGACGATCCGGCCGAGGTCGGCCGAGATGGCGGCCTCCTGTGCCGCGAACGCCGCGTGATCCGCGGCGCGTGGATCGGCGACGAACGGGTCGCCGTCGGTCTGCCGCAGGCGCAGCTCGGTGGTCCACGGCTCGACGACGGCCTGATGGTCGAGGTAGTGGCCGTGGAGCGTGTTGTAGACCCAGCCCCACGGGTCGTGGGTCCGGATCGTGTCCGGCGTGAGGCGGTGGGCGAGTGACAACAGGCTCGGCCGGGCGGCGTCCAGGCGGTCGAGGATCTCGTCTCGCGGCATGGTGGTCCACGGCTCACGGCGCCGCTCGTTGTAGCTATCGAAGTTCCCGCCGTCGTAGTCGGTGTCGGCCGGCCACTCGCCGGTCTCGAGCGCGTGGGCCGTATAGACGATCGCCAGCTCCTGCCAGTCGACGACGTGGCCGACGTGCTCGGCCAGCGACCAGTCGGGGCCACCGGCGTCGGACGGGGCGGCGCCGGGCAGGTGCCACGCCGCGTCGTCGAGCCCGGCCCAGGTGAGCGTCATCCGGTCGAACAGTGCCGACTCGTCCGCCCACAGGTCACGGTCGGGGGCCCGCAAGTCGACGGCACGGACATCGGCCAGCGACGCATGTCGCAGATCGACGGCCCCGTCCGTCGGATCGGCTCGCGATGTGGCGTCGGCGGCCGTCACCGACCCCCGGACCGCGGTTTCGCGTCGGGGACGACGGAGGCCTCGAGCTGGTCGCCGAGTTCCACGGTCCGGCGGTAGGCGGCCCAGACGGCCTCGGACAGGACCGTCCGAAGGCGCCCCGACTCCAGCTCGTGGAGCGCCGCGGCCGAGGTCCCGCCCGGGGAGGTGACCATGTTGCGGAGCTCGGCCGGATGCATCCCGGACTGCTTGGCGAAGAGCGTCGAGCCCTCCAGCGTCTCGATCACCAGGTCGTGCGCGATGTGGCGCGGGAAGCCGAGGTGGACGGCCGCGTCGATGAGCGCCTCCATGACCAGGAAGACATAGGTCGGGCCCGTGCCCGATACCGCCGTCGCCATGGCGACCATCTTCTCGTCATCGACCTCGAGCTGATGGCCGAGCGCGCCGAGGAGGGCGGCCGCCTGGGCACGTTGCGCATCGGTCGTCTCGGGGGTCGCGTACCAGACGGTCATCCCCTTGCCGAGGCGAGCCGGTGTGTTGGGCATGCTCCGGACGACCTGGTCGTGGCCGAGGATGCCGGTCAGCGCGGAGGTCGTCGCGCCGGCGAGGACGCTCAGGACAAGCTGGCCGCGACGCAGTTGCGGGCCGATCTCCCGTCCCACCCGGGCGAGCATCTGCGGCTTGATCCCGAACAGGATGACGTCCGCGCCCTCGACGGCCTCGACATTGGACGCGACGGTCCGGATCCCATACTCCCGGGCGAGGTGCTCGCGGCGCTCCTGCCGAGGGTGGCTGGCGACGACCTGGGCCGGCTTGACCAGCTTGCCCCGGAGCAGGCCGGCGATCATCGCCTCGGCCATGACGCCGGAGCCGACGGTCGCGATCGAGGTCTTCGCCAGGGGGGACATCGCGCGGAGTATAGCCGCGAGGCCCGGCGCCGAGACCCAGCAGTCGTGCGCTTGTCAGGCGCAGATCCGGGATGTTCGAGCGTGATCACCGACCGTTTCGTGCAGGGATCGTACGAAATCGACCCGGGCCGCGCTCAGCTGTCGGATATCCGCGCCTGATGGGCGCGACGACCGCCGGGCACCCCTCCCGTCAGCGTTCGAGGACAGAGTCCTCAGTGTTTGCGCCGGGTCGCATCGGGTTGAAGAACTCGTCCCATTCGCCGAGGCCGGCAAGCGCTTCCGTCGCATGTTCGACCGCCGCGGGCGAGAACGATGAACTGTAAGGGAGTGTCTCGATCTCCTCCGACGACGCCAGCCGATACACCGCACCCTGATGGTCAGTGACTTGAAAGACTCCAGGACCCGTCGCGACCTTGAACGCCGGCCAACGGATGGCCGCGATCACCTCGGCGGTCGAATGACGGCGCCAACGCCCGTTCTTCAGGAACAGGTCGAGCGTCTGCGTGAGCAGGACGGGTGGAGTCGCGATCAGGACTGGAACCCTTTCATCGATCTGTGCGTGATCGAGTGGCGGCCAGAAGATGGCCACCCAGACGCTCCGTGACGGCGGTGTCGACCCGACGATCTGCCCAACGGCAGACCTTGTGTCACCGAGCCCGACCAGGAAGATGTCCCCCGTGGCGATCTTCACCGCTGCGTACCTGCTCCATGCGATCAATCGCGAGACCGGGCATCCCCGAGCAAGAAGTATCGTCCTGTCGTAGAGACGGTTGCGACCTCAAAGCTGGCGTGCACGAGCGCTTCCTGAATCTCCCCCGGTTCGTAGTAGACCTTGACGATCGTGAATTCGCGGCCGTCGTCAAGGCGGCGCACGGAGGTGTCGTCGGCGGGTGTCGGGTGGTCGGCGGCGCTCGACTGGGGATCGAAGAGCGAATCGATGAAAGCGAATGTCCCTCCGGGCTTGAGCCAGCGCCGGACGAGCCCGAGAAATTCGTCGAGGCGGGCGCGCGGGACGTGGCTCAGCCAGAACCCGGTGAAGACAGCATCGACCGCACGGTCCGGCTCCGACCATGCGTCGCGGACGTGCAGGTGCGCCCGGAGTTGGTGCGCGACGAGTCGCTCGCGGGCACGTTCGAGGGGAGCCGGAGCCGCGTCATAGAGCGAGAGTTCGCCTTTCGAAGCTAGCAATGGCGACCACCAACCGGTCCCGGCGGCGAGTTCCACGATCTCACCACCTATCGGCAGCGCATCGAGCCACCGGCCGGCCATGTCGAGTTCGGCGTTCCAGGCCGCATCGTGGACGGGTCCGCGCTCGTACCGACCGCGGCGCAGATACCAATCGTCGTACTCGGGGGCTCGGGCCTCGTAGTAGGCGAGCATCTCGGCATCGGGATCCTTGGGTGTGGCGAGGCCTGGCGGCGCCGGGGCAAGGGCCGCCGAACGGGTCGCAACCGACGCAGCGCCCGTTGTGGCCCCGCGCTCGGTCAGCGCCTGGTGCAACCTGAACCGCAGGAACCCGTTGTCGCCCGCCTTGCCGACGCAGTCCGGGCAGAGCTGCGCCCAGCCCTCCAGGTCGTCGGGGCCGCGACAGGTGTGCGGCGCGCCGCACCACAGGCAGTCGAACGTCGTCCGGAACGGCACCTAGTGCTGTCCCTGAGGGCATCGCCGAGGCGTCATCGGCGCCCTAGTCGTGGGGCGACTGTACGGACCGCTGGCGGCCCAGGATCGTCGATCCTATGCGCCCCACGCACGAAATGACCGTCGGGCGGTCCAGAATCGTCCCATTCGGTCCAGAATTGTCCCATTCGGTCCGGATCTTGAGCCAGAGAGCGCACCCCGCCGGTCGTAACAGTCACCCGGCGACTAGCGGCCCGATCGGCCACGAACCCGCCGGTCGTCACGAGTCCACCGGCGTCCAGGACCCGAATGGCGCGATGTCGACGAATGCGTCCGGATCGAAGATCTCGGCCAGGAGTTCGATCCCGTCGATCACCCGCGGCCCGGGGCGGCTGAAGTAGGCGGACCCGTCGAGGGCGAAGACCTGGCCTCGGCGGGCGGCCGTGAGGTCGTCGAAGCCGGGCGGGCGGCGCGTGCCGGCCCATTCCTCGATCGTCTCCTGGAGGTGGAAGCCGCACGGCATGAGGAGGAGCATCTCCGGGTCGACCTCGGAGACGGCGTCCCACGTCGTCTGCCGTGACGTGTCGCCGGCCGACCCGAGCAGTTCCCATCCGCCGGCATGCTGGATCTGCTCCGGGACCCAGTGGCCGGATGCGAACGGCGGATCGAGCCACTCGAGCCCGACCACCCGCGGCGACCGGCCGCCGCCATCGCGCCGGGCCTGGACCTTTGCCCCGACGGCGCCGAGCCGCTCACGAAGGCCCTCGACCAGGTCGAGGGCGGCATCCTCGGCCTCGGTCATCGCCCCGACCGTGGCGATCGTGTTCAGGATCCCCTCGATCGAGGTCGGTTCGAGCGAGACCACGGTGATCTCTGCATCGATCGCCCGCGCGACCTCGTTGACCTCGCGATAGCTCACCGCGCAGACGCGACACAGTTCCTGGGTGAGGATGAGGTCCGGTTCTGCCGCAGCGAGCGCCGCCTCGTCGAGCGCGTACAACGACGATCCGCCGTGGACCGAGGCGGTGACCAACCGGTGGATATCGCGTGACGACGCGCCACTGAGGTCGTGGACGCTGCGCGTCAGGATCGGCTTGCCGATGACCTCGGGCGGGTAGTCGCACTCGTGCGTGACGCCGACGAGTTCATCGCCGAGGCCGATGGCGCAGACGATCTCGGTCGCCGATGGCAGGAGCGAGACGATGCGCATCGGATGGCCGGATCAGGCCGACCGGCCGGGATCCCCCCGGCTCCGGTCCGCGGTCAGCGCGGCTTCAGCTCGTCGACCGCTGCCCGGGCGGCGGCCTTGTCGGTGAACCAGATCGCGTCGATGGCGGTGTAGTTCGCCCATTCGGTCGGCAGCGACTCTTCCGGGAAGATCGCGTTGACCGGGCACTCCGGTTCGCACGCGCCACAGTCGATGCATTCGTTCGGATCGATGAACAGCTTGCGATCCGTGCCCTCATCGAAATGGATGCAGTCGACCGGGCAGACGGAGACGCACGACACGTCGAGCACGTCGATGCACGGCTCGGCGATCACATAGGCCATCCAGGATCCTCCTCGAGGTCAGCCGCGACGGAACCGCCCGACGCAGGGCGAGAGCGTACCATCCGCCGCGCTCAGGAGGCGGGGTTTGTCGAGACCCAGCGGACCGGCACCTGCATCCCTCGTCCCCAGTGTCCGGGGATGTGGCACCCGACGACCCATGCCGGCATGGTCGCCGTCGACGTCGGGAGCGGTCCAGACGAGATCGACCCGCTCGCCCGAACGAACGACGATCCGAACCCCGGACACGTCGGGCGGGACGCTGACGACGGGCGTCGGGCCGGGAGGACGCCCGACGGTGGCCGCCTCGGCCGCTTCCCACGCCGCCTGGACGGAGGCGTCACCGATGACCGCCTCGTGGACCTCCAGCCCGCCATTGATGACGTGGAGCAGGACGGTCTCGCCGGGCGCCAGGTCGACCGCCGCCGGCTGGAACGAGTAGTCCCGGGTGATGATGTTGACCTCGCGTGGCGACCCCGACCCGCCGGGCACGATCGGCGGGGTCGCGGGGGGCGACCCCGACTCGCACGCGATCAGGGCGAAGGTGACGGCGACGATGGCGGCGGCGCGCCGCGACCGGGCAGCTGGGATCACCGCGGAAGTCTATGACGCACCGAACGGGACGGCCCCGGAACGCTCTTGACACGCCCCGTGGTGGACGGCACAGTGCGGCGAACCCGAGCGCTGCTTGAGGCCGACCGCGACCAGACCACCCAAGTCTTCGAGGACCCGCTTGGCGATTCCGACAGAGAGTCCCGTCGCGATTCCCGGCACGGCCGCGCCCTCGGTCGCGGTCCGTCTCGAGGCTGTTGAGAAGCGGTTCGGTGACGTCGTTGCGGTCGATGGGGTCGACCTCGAGGTCTTCGATGGCGAGTTCTTCTCGATGCTGGGTCCCTCGGGATCGGGCAAGACGACGACCCTGCGGATGATCGCCGGGTTCGAACTCCCGACGGCCGGCCGCATCCTGCTGCACGGCCAGGACGTGACCTCGGTCCCGCCGTTCGACCGGGACGTCAACACCGTCTTCCAGGACTACGCCCTATTTCCGCACATGACGGTCGGCGACAACGTGGCGTACGGCCTGATGGTCCGGAAGGTCCCCAAGGCCGACCGGGCCGTGCGCGTGACCGAGGCGCTCCGGATGGTCCGCCTGGTGGGTTACGAGAAGCGCAAGCCAAGCCAGTTGTCCGGCGGACAACGGCAGCGGGTCGCCCTGGCGCGCGCCCTCGTCAACCGACCGCGCGTCCTGCTCCTCGACGAACCGCTGGGCGCGCTCGACCTGAAGCTCCGCGAGGAGATGCAGATCGAGCTCAAGGCCATCCAGCAGCAGGTAGGCATCACGTTCATCTATGTCACCCACGACCAGGAGGAGGCGCTCACCATGAGCGACCGCCTTGCGGTCTTCAACGCCGGGCGGATCGAGCAGATCGGCGCCCCGGCCGAGGTGTACGAACATCCAGCCACCGGCTTCGTGGCGGGCTTCGTCGGCACGTCGAACCTGTTGACCGGCGCGGTCGCCGAGGCGATCGTCGGCCGTGTGGGGACATTCACCGTCCGCCCCGAGAAGATCCATCTTGCCTGGGGCGAGGCCGACGCGGAGGCGGACGACGTCGTCGCCCCCGGGACGATCCGCGAGGTCGTCTACCTCGGCCCGGACACGCGCTTCGTCGTGGCGCTCGACGCGGGCGCCGTCCTCGTGGTCACGCAGCAGAACCTGGCCAGCACTTCGACCGAAGCGCTGGCCCAGCAAGGCAAGGCCGTCCGCCTGATGTGGAAGCGACGGCATTGCCTCCAGCTTGCGGAGGGATCGCAGGGTGGAGGGGAACCAGGAGGAGGACAACGTGGTTCGTAGACGGTCGCTTCGCGTCCCAGGCGTCCTGTTCGCCGTGGCACTCGTTGGCTCGGCGTGTTCGAGCGGAGGGTCCGCGTCGCCGAGCGCGGCCGCTCCAAGTGTCGCCGCCCCAAGTGCTGCGGCCCCAAGCGTGGCCGCTCCAAGTGCCGCCGCGAGTGTCGCCGCGAGCGCGGCGCCGAGCATCGGTCCGGCCGCCGTCGGTCCGGGTGAGGGCCAACTCGACCTCGCCGCCTGGGCGTTCTACGTCATCGGCGGCACCGGCGGAGAGCAGATCGCCGGCGCCCCCGACTGGGTCACCCCCTTCGAAAAGAAGACGGGCTGCAAGGTCAACGTGAAGGTCTATGGGGGCTCGTCCGACGCGGTTGCCCTGATGAAGACCGGGCAGTACGACGGCGGAGCGTTTTCGGGCGACGCCACGCTGCGCATGATCGCCGCCGGCGACGTGGCGGCCGTGAATACCGCCCTCATCCCGAGTTACGCCAACGTCTTCGAGGGCCTCAAGGGCAAGAGTCACAACACGGTCAACGGGGTTCCCTATGGGGTTCCCCACGGCCGTGGCGCCAACGTCCTCATGTGGCGGACCGACGTCGTCCAGCCCGATCCGGACAGCTGGAACGTCGTGTGGGACGGCGGCAGCAAGTACGTCGGCAAAGTGACCGCCTATGACTACGAGATCTACATCGCAGACGCGGCCGTCTACCTGATGACCACCAAGCCCGAGCTCAAGATCACCGATCCGTATTCGCTTGACGCGACGCAGTTCGCGGCCGCCGTGGCATTGCTCAAGGAACAGCGCAAGAACATCACGACCTACTGGAGTGCCGCCGGGGCACAGATCGACGCGTTCACCAAGGGCGACATGGTCGTCGGGACCACCTGGCAGGTCAACGTCAACACCCTGGTCGGGGCCAAGGTCCCGGTCAAGGCCATCCTGCCGAAGGAAGGGAGCACGGGCTGGTCTGACACCTGGATGATCTCGTCGAAGGCCAAGCACCCGAACTGCATGTACATGTGGATGGAGCACATCATCTCGCCGTTCACGAACGCGACGGCGACGGTGTACTACGGCGAGGCGCCGGTCAGCGCGGAGGGCTGCGCCGAAGCCGAGAAGCAGAGCCCCGGGCACTGCACGACCTACCACGCGACCGACGAGGAGTACTGGAAGAAGATCTACCTCTGGAACACGCCATCCAAGGAGTGCCTTGACGGGCGAGGACCGATCTGCACCGACTTCTCGGAGTGGACCAAGGCCTGGACCGAGATCAAGGGCTAGGCGAGACCGGCCGTCAGGGTCCGTCGCCTTCGGGCGGCGGACCCTGACCAAGCCGACCCCGGCGACGCCCGGCTGGTCCAAACCCGAACCGATCACCGATGCACGGCTTCTGGCGGATCCTGTATCGCTTCCCGCGTGTCCAGCTGGGCGCGCTCCTTGCCGCGCCCCTCGGCTGGCTCGTCATCGCCTATCTCGGGTCGCTGGCACTGTTGTTCATCTCCGCCTTCTGGTCGATCGAGCCGTTCAGCGGGGAGATCGTCACGACGCCGACCCTCGACAACTTCCAGACGATCGTCAGCACGCCCGTCTACCGGGTCGTCACCTTGCGAACGGTGATCTTCGCCACGCTGGTCACGCTGACCGACATCCTGCTGGCCTTCCCGATCGCCTACTACATGGCCAGGGTGGCCTCGCCGCGGACAAGGGGGATCCTGGTCGTGTCGATCCTCCTGCCGCTCTGGTCGGGGTACCTGGTGAAGGCGTACGCCTGGCGGATCATCCTGAGCGAAGGCGGGATCCTCAACTGGATCCTCGGTCCGGCCGGGCTCAAGGGTCCCGGGTTCGGCGACATCGCGGTGTGGCTCGTGTTCAGCTACCTGTGGCTGCCGTTCATGATCCTGCCGATCTATGCCGGCCTCGAGCGCATCCCAAGCTCACTCCTTGAGGCGTCGGCCGACCTGGGAGCCAGGGGCGCTCATACCTTTCGCCGGGTCGTGCTCCCGCTCGCCCTGCCGGCGGTCGCGGCTGGCTCGATCTTCACGTTCTCGCTGACGCTCGGCGACTACATCGTTCCGTCGCTCATGGCAAGCAGCCAGTTCATCGGGAACATCGTCTACAGCAACATCTCGGTCAACCAGCCGCTCGCGGCCGCCTACGCGCTCGTCCCCGTCGCGATCATGATCGTGTACCTGGCCATCGTCCGGCGGCTCGGCGCGTTCGAGGCCCTGTGACCATGGGTGCTGGTGCTTCGCGGATCGCACTCCGGATCGCGACCGCGGTCACGCTTGCGTTCATCTACATCCCGATCGGCGTGATCGTCCTGACCTCGTTCAACGCGGGGCTGGTGCCGAAGTGGCCGCCAGAGGGCCTGACCGTCGACTGGTACGTGAAGGCGTTCAACGACGAGGGCGTGCGGTCGTCCTTCCTGTCGTCGGTCCAGGCCGCCCTTGGCGCGACGGCGGTCGCCCTCGTGCTCGGGTCGCTGCTCGCGTTCGCCGTCCATCGCTTCCGCTTCTTCGGTCGCGAGACGGTCTCTTTCCTGGTGATCCTGCCGATCGCCCTCCCCGGCATCGTGACCGGCATCGCGCTCAACACCGCCTTCCGGACGATCGGCCTCGAGTTCAGCCTGATGACGATCATCATCGGCCACGCCACGTTCTGCATCGTGGTCGTCTACAACAACACCATCGCCCGGTTGCGACGAACGGCGCGATCGACCGAGGAGGCATCGATGGACCTCGGCGCCGACACCGGGCAGACATTCCGACACGTGACCCTACCCAACATCGCGACGGCCCTCGTCGCCGGTGGGTTGCTCGCGTTCGCGCTGTCGTTCGACGAGATCATCGTGACGACATTCACCTCGGGGGCCGGCACGCAGACCCTGCCGATCTGGATCTTCAGCAACTACCAGCGACCCGGTCAGGTACCGCTGGTGAACGTGGCGGCCGTCATCGTCCTCGTGCTGTCGATCATCCCGGTCTACCTGGCCCAGCGCATCAGCGCCGGCGATGGCGGGGTCGCTCGCTGATCGGGTGTTGCGGCGTCAGCTCTCCCAGCGCTGGCCCCTGTCCGGCCCTACCACTTCAGACCGACGGTCGTCGTGACCACCACGAACGAGATCAGGGCGAACCAACTATCGAACCGACGCACTGGGCACCTCCGCCGGCCGCCGCCGGTCGCGGATCGACGGTCGGACCACTTCAAGGGTGCCCGGGCCCGCTGCCGTCAGGGTCGATTGTCGCCGTCGGCGCTTATCTGCGACTTATCCGGCGCTTACGCCGGCTTCATCGGCCGGCAGGAACGCCGCCGGGTCGTCCTTGAAGTCGAGCAGACAGCCGCGACCGCAGAACCAGTAGGTCTTGCCGTCGTACTCGAACGACAGCAGGCTGGTCGAGGTGTCGACCTCCATGCCGCAGACAGGATCGATCTCGATGGCCACGACGCCCTCCTTGGGGGTACTCCCATGGAGTATAGCCTCGACTACCATCCAGCCATGCCGACCGCTGATCCCCAAGCCACCCGCGCGGCCCTCGAGACCGAGCGCGCCCGCGTCCTCGGGGAGCGCGCGGAGACGATCGTCGCGCCCGAGCAGATGACCTACGGCTCGCAGGCCGCCGCGGCCAGCCAGGTCTTCGCCCAGCAGCGCGACCTGGCGCTGCGCGACCGGGCCGATCACCAGCTGGTGCTGGTCGACGAGGCGCTCGAGCGGCTCGACGCCGGGACCTACGGAACGTGCGTTCGATGCGGCGCCGAGATCCCCGCCGAGCGCCTCGAGGCCCTGCCGTGGGCGGCGCGCTGCATCGATTGCCAGCGACTCGCCGCCCGGGAGCGTTGACCGTGTCCGAGGCCGTCGGCACGCTCGTCGGTCTCGACGACATCCGGGCCGCTGCGGACCGCCTTCGTGGGGTCGCCATCCGGACGCCGCTCGTCGCGTTCGGCCCGCCGGATCAGCAGCGCTACCTCAAGGCCGAGTCGCTCCAGCCGATCGGCGCGTTCAAGATCCGGGGCGCCTACAACGCGATCTCGTCGCTGTCCGCCGTCGAGCTCGCGCGGGGCGTCATCACCTACTCGTCCGGGCAACCACGCCCAGGGCGTGGCCAGGTCGGCCCGCCTGCTCGGGGCGCCCGCCGTCGTCGTCATGCCGTCCGATGCGCCGGCCATCAAGCGCGAGCGGGTCGCCGCGGACGGGGCGGAGATCGTCATCGTCGGGACCGCCAGCGACGAGCGCCAGCGGGTCGCCGAGCAGATGGCGCGCGAGCGGGGGCTCGCCATCATCCCGCCCTACGACGACGATCGGATCATCGCCGGCCAGGGAACCATCGGGTTGGAGGTGCTGGAGGAGCTGCCGGACCTTGCCGCGATCCTGATCCCGATCGGCGGCGGTGGGCTGGCGAGCGGGATCGCCGTCGCGGTGAAGGCCCTGCGCCCGGCCGTACGGGTCATCGGCGTGGAGCCCGAGCTGGCGGCCGATGCCCGCGACTCGCTCGCCCGCGGCGAGATCGTCCACTGGACGGCCGAGCAGGTCTCGCGGACGATCGCCGACGGGACCAGGACCCAGGCGCTTGGGGCGCGGACCTTCGCGCACTTGCGCGCCCATCTCGATTCGATCGTCACCGTGAGCGAGGCGGAGATCGCCGCGGCGGTCCGCCTCGCCGCGGAGCGCAGCCGGCTGGTCGTGGAGCCGTCAGGAGCGCTGTCGATCGCCGCGCTCGCGTTCCACGCGGCGGAGATCGGCCTCGCTGACCTGCTTGGGCCCGTCGTCGCGGTCGTCAGCGGCGGCAACGTCGACCCGGACCGCTACCGCGAGTTCCTGTCGGCCCCGATCCCACCCGAGGGCTGACGCGCCTACCCCTGGGTCTCGCCGCGCTCCTCGGCCAGGCGATCGGCCAGACGCCGCTCCCGGATCCGGATCTGGGCCAGTTCCGCATCGGCCCGCCGGTCGGCGCGGGCCGTATCGCGCGCCTCAGCCCGCATCCAGCCGATCAGGACGGCAAGGATCGCGGTCAGGAAGATCGCGTCGCCGGCGATCCACATGATGCCGGCCGCCAGGCGCTGGTCGTCGATGGCGGTCATCCCCCACGGGCGCACCAGCGTGGCGTAGTGCGGATAGAGCGGCGCCGTGGCGTTGAGGATGACGACCGCCACGAACGTGTTCTGCGTCATCTGGGTGAACAGGTAGACGATCCGCGCCGGATGTCCCATCCGCCACGGCGCCGGGTCGAGCGCCACCGCCGGCCACCAGAAGAAGAGTGCCCCGGTCAGGAACAGGAGGTGCTCGATGTCATGGACCAGCGGGTCCTCGAGCGACGCCTCGAACAGCGGCGAGAAGTGGACCGCCCACATCATCGCGGCGAACATCACCCATGCCGTGACCGGGTGGCCCATGAACCGGACGACCCGCGAATGGAGGACCGGGAGCAGCCAGCGCTGGCGGGTCGTCGACGAGCTCACCCGAAGGACGAGCGTGATCGGGGCGGCCAGCGCCAGCAGCGGGGCGGCGACCAGCATCAGCAGCACGTGCTGGACCATGTGCACCGAGAAGAGCGACGTGTCGTAGCGGTCGATCCCGGACAGCAGGGCGACGGCCAGGGCGAGCATCCCGGCCAGGAAGGCGACCGTCCGTCGGCGCCGGACCGGATTGCCGGGGTGCGCCGCGTTGACCCGATGGACCGCCCACAACCACCACCCGACCCCGATCGCGATCCCGAGGGTCGGCAGCGGCTCGAATGTCCACGACAGGAAGAGCGACCCGGCGGTCGGCGGGTCGGTCGGGACAGGCCCGTGGGCCGCCACGGGACCGGCCAGCGCCACGACTCCGCCCAGCGCGAGACCGACGGCAACGACCCGCTGGAACCGACCCTGTCGAGACATCGGCCGCATGGTCGCACGAACCGGTCGGCCGGTCGTCACGAGGCCGGCAAACGACCGCCTGTGACGCGCGAGCGGCGCGCTCGCCGGGTAGAATGGCCGCGGTTCGACCCTCGGGCGGTCGACCGCGCCTGCCGTTCGCATCGGTCGTCGTGCCCCGTCCAGGTGCGTCGTCCATCCTCGAGGACCTTGATGTCGAGCTCCCCCGGGTCGCGCTCCTCCCAGACCGCGGTCTTCGCCCTCGCTGTGGGCGCGGCCATCGTCGGACTGAGCCTGATCCTGGTCTACCTCTTCCACATCGACGTCATCGAGGAAGGCGGGAAGTTCATCACCGGGCTGTATCCGCCGATCGCGGTGACCAGCGAGGGCGCCCAGATCCGCGATCTGTACACCGTCATCTTCCTGATCGCGGTCGCGATCTTCATCGTCGTCGAAGGGCTGATCATCTGGACCGTCATCCGCTATCGGCGCAAGCCGACCGATGTCGATCTGCCGCCGCAGACGCACGGCAACAACGTCGCCGAGTTCGTGTGGACGATCGTGCCGACGATCCTCGTCCTGTTCATGTTCGTCATCTCGTGGCAGACCCTCAACGAGGTCGACACGAGCGACCCGTCGGCGCAGACGAAGATCCGCGCCGTCGCCGGTCAGTTCCAGTGGACGTTCGAGTATCTCGACCAGACCGGCTCCAAGGTGCTGTACACCGAGTACGCGCCCCGCGTCGACGAGAAGGACGCGACCGTCGGTGGGATGTACGTGCCGGCCGGTCGCACGGTCCAGCTCCAGCTCTTCGTCAGTCCCAAGGACGTCATCCACGCGTTCTACGTGCCGCAGTTCCTGTTCAAGCGCGACGTCGTCCCGGGGCGGCTCACCGCCTTCGACTTCACCGTGAACGAGTCTGACGCGGGCCAGGTCTTCCACGGCCAGTGCGCCGAGCTATGCGGCGTCGGCCACTCGACGATGCTGTTCGACGTGAAAGCCGTGACGGCGACCCAATTCGACGCCTGGCTGGCCGACAAGGTCGCGAAGGCCAGCGCCACGCCCGCGCCGCCGCCGAGCGGTGGGGCGGGATCCGCGGTCAAGGTCAGTGCCATCGGCCTGAAGTTCGAGCAAACCGCGATCACTGCGCCGGCCGCCGTGCCGTGGCAGATCGACTTCGAGAACAAGGATCCGGCCGTCCCGCACAACGTCGCCATCCACAAGGGATCGCCGACCGGCGAGGAGGTCTTCAAGGGCGAGATCTTCCCCGGTGTCGCGACCAAGGTCTACAACGTCCCCGCGCTGCCCGCCGGCGGCTACGCTTTCATCTGTACCGTGCATCCGACGATGACCGGCACGCTCACGGTCCAGTAGGGAGGCATCGATGGCGACGACCACGCTGACGCCGGCCGCCTCCGCGTACCGCAGCGGGCTGTACGCCTGGTTGACGACGACCGATCACAAGAAGATCGGGATCATGTACGTGATCAACTCGTTCGTCTTCTTCTTCATCGGCGGGCTGCTCGCGTTGGTGGTCCGGACCGAACTCGCCCAACCCGGCCTCCAGTTCGTGACCGACTCGACCTACAACGAGCTGTTCACGATGCACGCCACATTCATGATCTTCCTGTTCGTGATCCCGATGCTGGCGGGCTTCGGCAACTATGTCGTGCCGCTCCAGATCGGCGCGCCGGACATGGCCTTCCCGCGGATCAACGCGCTGTCGTTCTGGATGCTGCCTCTGGCCGGCGTCCTGCTCCTGCTCGGGTTCGTGACCGGCGGAACGGCGGCGGCCGGCTGGACGAGTTACGCGCCGCTCTCGGAGGACCGGGCGCTGGCGGCAACCGGCTACGGCCAGGACCTGTGGATCGTCGCGCTCGTCCTGATCGGCACGAGCTCGATCCTCGGCGCGATCAACTTCCTGGTCACGATCTTCAAGATGCGGGCGCCCGGGATGACGCTCTTCCGGATGCCGATCCTGGTCTGGACGATGCTGGTCACCTCGGTCCTCGTCCTGATGGCCACCCCCGTCATCACCAGCGCCCTGATCATGCTGTTCATCGACCGCAACTACGGCGGCGCCTTCTTCGACCCCTCACGCGGCGGCGACGCGATCCTGTACCAGAACATCTTCTGGTTCTACTCGCACCCGGCCGTCTACGTCATGGTCCTGCCGGCGATGGGCTTCGTGAGCGAGATCCTGCCGGTCTTCAGCCGCAAGCCGCTGTTCGGCTACAAGGCGTTCATCTTCGCGACCGCCGCGATCGGCGCCCTCGGGTTCTCCGTCTGGGCCCACCACATGTTCACGACCGGGGCGGTCTACCTGCCCTTCTTCAGCATCATGACCTTCCTCATCGCGATCCCGACCGGGGTCAAGATGTTCAACTGGGTATTCACCATGTGGCGCGGCCAGTTGATGCTCAAGACGCCGCTCCTGTTCGCCATCGGCTTCCTGACGATGTTCCTGATCGGCGGCATCAACGGCGCGTTCAGCGCCTCGGTCCCGGTCGACTTCGCGCTGCACGACACGTACTGGGTGGTCGCCCACCTGCACTACGTCCTGTTCGGCGGCTCGGTCTTCGGGGTCATGGCGGCGCTCTACTACTGGTTCCCCAAGATGACCGGCCGGATGATGAACGAGACGGTCGGCAAGGCGCAGTTCGTGCTGATGTTCATCGGCTTCAACCTGACCTTCTTCCCGATGCACGAACTCGGGCTGGCGGGCATGCCGCGCCGGATCGCCAACTACGCGTCGAGCGCGGGCTGGACCGATCTGAACGTGCTGGCCACATTCGGTGGGTTCACCATCGCGGCAAGCATGATGCTGCTCCTCTGGAACATCTTCCTCTCGCTGCGCAGCGGAGCGCCGGCCGGCGACGACCCATGGGAGGCCAATACCCTCGAATGGGCGACGACCTCGCCGCCGCCCGCCTACAACTTCGACCGACTGCCGGAGATCCGCTCCGAACGGCCATTGTTCGACCAGCGCTACGGCCGCGCGGCCGAGCATTGAGCGGACGACGACGATGACCACCGACAACCAGGCACTCGTGCCGTACGAGCAGCACAGCCCGATGTCCGTGATGCCGCACGACAGCCACGGCGGGATCAGCAACCCGGTCCTGGGCATGCTCCTGTTCATCACCTCGGAGGTGATGTTCTTCGGCGGCCTCTTCGCGGCCTACTTCAACATCCGCGCCAACTCGGCGCAGTGGCCGCCCGAAGAGTTCCACGACACGCTGCAGATCATGCCGTTCGTCGGCCCGGCGACGATCCTGCTGATCCTGAGTTCGGTGACCTGCCAGATGGCGGTCCGGGCGATCCGCCGCGACCAGCGGACCACGTTCCTCCGCACGATGACCGTCACCGTCATCCTCGGCATCGTCTTCCTGCTGATGCAGGCGACCGACTACGTGCTCCTGGGTTCAGAAGGGCTGACCCTCTCGTCCGGGACCTATGGGACGACCTACTACACGCTCACCGGCTTCCATGGCGCACACGTCTTCGGAGGCGTGGTGATGCTCTGCGTCGTCCTCTACCGTGGGATGGCCGGCCAGTTCAGCAGCAGGCACTACGACGCGGTCGAGGGCGCCTCGCTCTACTGGCACTTCGTCGACGTCGTCTGGATCCTGCTCTTCTCGCTGCTCTACCTGCTGCCCGGAAAGACGGTGTAACGCGCCATGCACCCGCTCAAGCACCCGAGGAACGCCGCCCTGGCGGGCATCATCTTCATCGTCATCGCCGTGATCTTCTACGCGATCCCGACCATCGAGGGACTGACCGTCCCGTACAACGACGTCGCTGCGGGCACGACCATGCTGCTCTTCCTTGGCGTCGCGATGGCGATCATGGCGTACGTCCTTGTCGCCGGATCGACCGACGAGTGAGCGGGTCCACCGACGGCCCCGTGACCTGACGACGACCGATGCTCGAGCGGATCTGGACCAACCTCCTCGAACTGACCTCGCAGTTCGTGTCACCCGACTGGAGCGCGATCATCGGCGTCCTGCCGGTGCTCTTCCTGGTCATCGTCGTCGCCCTCCTGATGGGCGTCTTCCGCCGGCTCGTCAAGGCGCCGCCGGCTCGGCGCGGGATGCAACGGATCGAGCCCAGCACACCGCCCGGGATCCACATGCCGGGGCCGTCGTTCGCCCCGGCGTTCGCCGCGACCGGGACCTTCCTGATCCTGATCGGGCTGGTCTTCGGCGGCGTCGCCCTGGTCCTCGGGGCGATCGCGCTGACCCTGACGCTGCTCTACTGGCTCGCCGAGGGGCTGCGCATCTACGACCACGACATCGGCGCGACCGCCCCGGCGCTGCCGGCCGTCGTCGAGGACGGACCGCCGCCGGGCGTCCACATGCCGGGGCCGTCGTGGCGCCCGTTCCTCGGGGCGTTCGGGGTCTTCCTGCTTTTCCTGGGCCTCGTCTTCGAGGGCTGGCTGCTGGCCGTCGGCGTCATCGCCCTGATCTCGACCCTCGTCGGCTGGCTGACCGACGCCGTCGGGGAGTACCGCAAGACGGTCGAAGCGGACACGACCGGCCACCTCGAGAACATCCCGACCTCTCGGGTGCCGTCCCGGCTCCTCGGCTCGCTCATCGTCCTGACCGTCGGCGCCGCGATCCTCCAGTCGAGCGTGTTCGCCACCGGGCAGGCCAACGGCGGGACCGGGACGCCGGGCGGTTCGGGTGCGCCGGCCCCATCGGGCGGGGCGAGCGGGGCCCCGCCGCCGGCGAGCGGTCCCGCGGCCGACGTCCACGTCCAGGCCAAGGGCGTGGCCTTCGTCGAGAAGACGTGGACCGCACCGGCCGGCAAGCCGTTCACGATCGCGTTCGATAACGAGGACCCTGCGACCCCCCACAACGTCGCCCTGATCGCCGGGTCCGGGACCGAGGTGTTCAAGGGCGACATCTTCCCGGGGATCGAGACCCGCATCTACAACGTCCCGGCACAACCCGCCGGCGAGTACAAGTTCGTATGTACCGTCCACCCGGCGATGACGGGGACGGCGACCCTCAAGTAGCCTTCCCGCATCATGCCGCGCCGGACGATCCTGGCTGCCCTTGTCGTCGCCGGCTTGACGACCGCGGCATTCGTCTGGTTCGTTCGATCCGGGCAGGGGGATGCGTCGCACGCGGCCGTCGGGGCCCAGGCACCCGCGATCGTCGGGTCAACGCTCGACGGCTCGGCGTTCGATCTTTCGACCCTGGCCGGCAAGCCGGTCGTCGTCAACTTCTGGGGTCCGAGCTGCGTCCCGTGCCGGGACGAGTTCCCCCTCCTCGAGGCGAAGCTGCAGCAGCACGCGGGTGACGGCCTGACGATCGTGGGCGTGCTGACCGACGATCCGGTCGAGCCGGCGCGCGATTTCGTCACGCAGTACGGCGCCGACTGGCCGACCATCGTCGACCCGGACAAGGCGATCAAGACGGCCTATCGCGTGGCCGGCCGGCCGCAGACCTACTTCGTCGATCGCATGGGCGTGATCCGGTCGATCCAGATCGGTGAACTGACCGACGCGGAGTTCGAGCGCCAGTACGCCCGGATCGCGTCGTGACCGGCGGCGACCCGCCGGTCGTCGTCGAG
The DNA here is from genome assembly GCA_963746865.1 of uncultured Chloroflexia bacterium. Taxonomy (GTDB): domain Bacteria; phylum Chloroflexota; class Limnocylindria; order Limnocylindrales; family CSP1-4; genus SPCO01. Next base: position 19,047 of record CAVVDB010000001.1, on the reverse strand, counting down.
GGGCTGGTCAAGCGGTACGGCCCGCGGACCGTGCTCGACGGCATCTCCCTGACGGTCTCGCCGGGCGAACTCGTCGCCCTGCTCGGGCCGAACGGCGCCGGCAAGACCACAACGGTCGAGATCGTCGAGGGCTACCGCCGACCTGATGACGGTCGGGCGCGTGTCCTGGGACTCGACCCCGCGACGGGTGGGCCGGCGCTGCGGGCGCGCGTCGGGCTGATGCTCCAGGGCGGCGGGATCGATCCGCGCGCGCACCCGCGGGAAACCCTCCGGCAATACGGCGGCTTCCACGTCGACCCGCGTGATCCGGATGAACTCCTCGAGCTGGTCGGCTTGCGGGCGGTGGCCGGGACCGGTTACCGCCGGCTGTCCGGCGGCGAGCGCCAGCGGCTGGGGCTCGCCCTCGCGCTTGTCGGGCGGCCGGAGGTCCTGATCCTCGACGAGCCGACCGCCGGGATGGACCCGGAGGGACGGGCGGCGACCCGCCAGATCGTCGCCGACCTGCGCGACGCCGGCGCGGCGATCCTCATGACGAGCCACGATCTGACCGACGTCGAGCGGTTGGCCGACCGGATCTGCGTGATCGACGGCGGCCGGATCGTCGCGTCCGGGAGTCCCGCCGCGCTGGCGGCGGGTTCGACGCCGCAGCTTCGGTTCCGGCTCGACCTGGAGCTCGGCGGGGACGAGGTGGCGAGCCTGTCGGCGACCCTGCGCGAACGAGCCCCGGAGGCGGCCGTGGTCCCGGACGCGAGCGGCGCTCGGTACCGGCTCGAGGGCGTCGCTCCGGATCCGGTCCTGGTCGATGCCCTCGCCGGCTGGTGCGCCGCCTCCGGCCGGCTCATCGTGGAGTTGCGGACGAGCGGGGGCAGCCTCGAGGACGTCTACCTGGACCTGGTTGAGCGCGGTCGCGAGGGGTTCCCATGAGCCGCCCCGCTTCGCCCGTGGCCGCGACGCTGGCGCAGACCCGCATGGAACTGACCCTGACGTCCCGGCGCGGCGAGAACGTCCTGGTCACGGTCGTCATCCCGATCGTCGTCCTGTTGTTCTTCGCCAGCGTCAGCATCCTGCCCACGGGCGACGGCGCGCCGGTCGACTTCCTCCTCCCTGGGGCGCTGGCCTTGGCCGTCATCGCGACGAGCCTGGTGAACCTCGGGATCGCGACCGCCTATGAGCGAAGCTACGGCGTCCTCAAGCGACTCGGCGGGTCGCCGTTGTCCCGCAGTGGCCTGCTCGCCGCCAAGATGGCGGCGGTCCTCGTGGTCGAAGTCGGTCAGGTCGTGTTGCTCGTCTCAGTCGCCGCGCTCGCGCTTGGCTGGCGACCCGAGGGGGGCGGTTCGCCGGTCTTCTTCGTCGCCGCCTTGTTGCTAGGCAGCGTCGCATTCGCCGGTCTCGGACTGCTGCTGGCCGGTGCGCTGCGAGCGGAGGCGACACTGGCCCTGGCCAACGGCCTGTTCATCGCGTTCCTCCTGCTCGGCGGGATCGTCCTGCCGGTGTCGCACCTGCCAGGTCCGCTGGCCGCGCTAGCCCCGCTCCTCCCGGCGGCGGCCCTGTCCGACGCATTCCGTGTGGCGCTCGGGTCGGAGGCGACGAGCGCTGCGTCGCCCTTGATCGTCCTGGCCGTGTGGGCCGTCGCGACGACCGTGCTGGCCGCCCGGACCTTCCGCTGGGAGTAGGCCCGCAGACGCTGGCCGCCCTACTCGGGTGCCTCCGGGAGGTCTCGCAGGCGAAGGACCGGTGAGCCGACGAGGAACAGGACGCCGGCGCAGGCCACGATCGTCGACACCCAGATCGCTTCGTGAACGCCGACGACCGTGCCGAGAACGCCACCGAGGAGCGCCCCGACCGGACGGACGCCGTAGTTCACGAACCGAAAGGCCCCGGTGGCACGCGCCCGGATCCGATCCGGAGTCCGTGCGTAGATGATCGCCCCGACGTTGATGTCGAGGATCATCACTCCGAATCCGGCACCGAACTCGGAGCCGAACAGAAGGGCCAGGATCAGGATCATCGGCATTCCCGGCGATGCGAGCGGGATCAACAGCAGCGAGACCGGGAAGATGATCAGGCCCAGTGCATACGCCGGCCCGAGCCCGATCCGCCGACCGATCCTGGTGGCGACAAGGGCACCGATGACGGCGCCGATGGCCCCCGTCCCCAGCGCCAGCCCGAGGGCTCCTGGCGAGACCCCGAGTTCGGTCGTGGCGTACAGGATGAACAGTGCCCCGGACGCGAACGTGAACAGGTTGACGATCGCGACCGACAGCAGGGTCGGGCGCATGATCGAGTCGTTGAACGCGAACGACAGACCGGCCAGCAGGCGGTCGCGCGTCGTGCCCTCCTCCGGTTCGACCGGGGGTTCGGGCGAGCGGATCCGACGCAGGAAGAACACGGAGCCGAGGTAGGACACCGAGTCGACCAGCATCGCCAGCGGAGCTCCGAAGACCTGGACCAGGATCCCCCCGACGGTCGGGCCGCCGACCGATGCGAGCGACCGGCTCCCGTTCAGCAGGGCCATCGCCGCGACGTACTGGTCGCGCTGCGTGACGGTCACGAAGAGCGTGTTCCATGACAGGTCGAAGACGACCGCCAGCGAGCCGGCGAGGAAGCCGACCACGTACAGCTGCGGCATCGACAGCGCGCCGGCCAGGAACGCGATCGGGATGCTTGCGATCAACGCCGCACGAGCCAGGTCGGCCGCGATCATCAGCCGCCGCCGGGATCGGACACGATCGAGCCACACGCCGGCCGGCAGGGAGAAGAGCAGGTGCGGCAGGAGCCCGACCGCGGTGAGGGTGCCCATCTGGGCGGGGTTCGCGCCCAAGGTCAGGACGGCGACCAGGGGCAACCCGAGCTGGGTGACCTGGTCGCCGAAGACCGAGATGGTCTGGCCGAGCCAGAGCCGGCGGAAATCAGGGGCGTCGACCAGGAGGCGTGGAACGAACCGCCCTGCGGCGCGCGAGATCACGCGCCGATCAGGCCTCCTGCACGCGAGGCCGGAAGATCAGGAAGCTGGTGGGTTGTTCTGCTGCTCGGCGAGCTGCTTTTGGACCTCTTCGTCGATCTCGTTCTGGCGCTTGTTCCGAACGCGCCGGACCGCGTACAGCCCGAAGAGCCACGGCCAGATGAGTGCCACCACCAGCCCGATTAGAGCGGCAAGCGCCCAGTTCGGTTGGGACGGCGTCCCGAGGCCGGTGACCCAATACACGAGGAAGAATGCCAGCACGCCAAGGATGATCCCTGTGATCCGCCGAATCATCGGTGAGTTCCCTCCATCCCTCGGCTACCCCGCACATGTGGCGCGGCGCCCTCAGCGGGAGCCTAGGCGTAGCGGGCGCGGCGCGTCAATGTGGAGTACGCATGAACGTTCGGGCCGAACGGACCACTCATAGGATGTGACCGCGCCAGTTGCGCGGGCTTCACCAGGGCGGTCGCTCCCGACCCCGCCGCCGGCCTGCCCGGGAACGATTCATCGCGGAAGGACGGCATACCATCAGAGCGCGACCAGACGGCCGCGCCGAGACCTGGGGCTGTCGTGGACCAGCGAGACCTCGTCGAGCGGGCCAAGCGAGGCGATCATGACGCCTTCGCGACGCTTGCCGGCGCGGCCATCGCGCGGCTGGACGCGGCGGCTCGACTGATCCTCCGGGACCCGGAGCTCGCGCGCGACGCGGTCCAGGATGGATTCGTCCGCGCCTGGCGGACCCTGCCGGCGCTTCGCGACCCGGACCGGTTCGACGCCTGGCTGCGCCGGCTCGTGGTCGACTCCTGCATCGACATCGCTGCGTCGCCGCCGGCACCGGGCGATCGAGGTCGAACTGACCCCGATCGACGGTCCGGCCGTCGCCGATTTCGCGTCGTTGATCGTCGACCGTGACGTCGTAGACAAGGCGCTCCGGCACCTCGACCCCGAATGGCGCGCCATCGTGGTGATGCATTACTTCCTCGGGATGCCACTGCCCGACGTGGCCGCCACCCTGGGGATCCCACTGGGGACGGCCAAATCCCGCCTGCATCGATCGCTGAGCACGATGCGCGCCGCGATCCTGGTCGACGAGACAAGGACGACGGCCGCGATCCCGGGAGGGCAGCTCGCATGATGCCGACCGATCGCTTCGAACGGCACCTCCCGGCGATCCTCGACGAGATCTCGCAGCCCCACACGCCCGACTACTTCGACGACCTTCTCGGGCTGACCGCTCGCACCCGCCAGCGGCCGGCCTGGACCCTCCTTGAAAGGTGGCTCCCCGTGGTTGACATCGCCCGTCAGCCCGCGTTCGTCCGGCAGGTGCCGTGGCGACCGATCGCGGCGGCGACCCTGATCCTCCTGCTCCTCATCGCGAGTCTGGCCTTCGTGATCGGCTCGCAGCGTCGCGTCCCGGCGCCGTTCGGGCAAGCCCGGAACGGCCTCGTGGCCTACGTCAAGGATGGAGACATCTACACGGCCGATCCCGCCACCGGCACGTCCGTGGCGGTCGTGACCGGGCCAGCCATCGACCTGCGGCCCGTCTGGTCGCGTGACGGCACGCGGTTCGTGTTCGAGCGAAAGCAGCTGGACGACGAGGCCAGTCCCGGGCAGCTCGTTGTCGCCAACGCGGATGGGACTCGGCTCACGACGGTGACCCCGGAGCCGATCGCAGGCATCGCAGGCTACGCCTTCTCCCCGGACGGAACGGAGATCCTCGTGGTGGGGCCCGAGCCGATCGGGGAACTGTTCATCGCGAAGGTCGATGGCAGCGGCATCCGCCGGCTCGACCCGGGTCTCCCGGTTTCTTTGGCCTCATGGCGACCGCCTGACGGTGCCGAGATCCTGTTCCGCGGCGGCCTCCTGTTGGACGATGTGAGCCAGGGCCTGTACGCGGTCGATGTCGACAGCGGCACCGTCCGAACGATCCGCGAGCCCGCTCCCGGGCGACATCCCACCGAAGCGCTGTGGTCGCCGGACGGATCGCACATCGCCTACTACGAATGGGTCGAGTCGGGCTCGGGACGGCCGATCAGCCATGTCGTCGCAGCCGACGGGAGCGGCGATCGACCGTCCCCGACGCATCCCGGTGCCGTGTGGGAAGCGCCGGACGCCTGGTCCAACGACGGGTCGTGGCTGATCAGCCGTCGCGGCTACACGGACGATTTCGAGGATGTCCGGGTCGTCATCGTCCCCGCGGACGGGAGCAGCCTCGGAGTCGAGACCGACGTCCCGGGCGCCATCGATGGCGGATGCTGCACATCCTGGGAATGGGCGCCCGATGACACCTCCGTCCTGGGAAATCCCGCGGACGCCTCCGGGCGGGCCATGCCGCAGGTGCTCCTGGACCCACTGACCGGCAAGTCCAGGACCATGCCCTGGACCACGAGCAGCAGTCCCGCCTGGCAGCGTCTCGCACCCTGAGTCCGACGTTCCGGCGGCGTCCTGCCGCCGGGACTCGACACTGAGCCGTTCACGTCGGCTGGCTCGCCCGGCGAGACGCCACCCGCTCCGCGCCGGCGCGGCTCCCGTATCGTCTCGGCCATGATCCGAACGTCGCCCTTCCACAAGCGCCTGACCGCGCTCAACGAGACGGGCCTCTGGGAGCACTGGTCGAACACGCTGGCGGCGACCCGCTACCAGATGTCCGAGAAGTTCGAGTACTTCGCGATCCGCAACAGCGCCGGCCTGTTCGACTCGTCGCCGCTGTACAAGTACCGGATCGCCGGCCCGGACGCCGAGCGCTTCCTGGCCGGCGTCCTGACCCGCGACATCCGGACGTGCGCCCCGGGCCACGCTCAGTACACGGTCTGGTGCGACGACCGCGGGTTCATCGTCGAGGACGGCGTCGTCCTCCGGTTCGGGCCCGACGAGTTCGTGCTCACCGCGGCGGAGCCGAACCTCGCCTACTTCGAGGGTCTCGTCGGTCGGCTCGATGTCGCCATCGAGGATGTCTCCGATGCGTGGGCCGTCCTCGCCGTGCAGGGCCCCCGCTCGCGCGCGATCCTCGCCACGCCTGACCCCGGTCGTCACGCGACCTGCCCTACTTCGGCGTCGGCCGAGGCCATGGTCGGCAAGGTCCCGGTCCACGTCTCGCGGACCGGCTTCACCGGCGACCTCGGCTTCGAGCTCTGGATCCCGGCGCGCAACGCGCTCGCGGTCTGGGACGCGGTCTGGGCCGCCAGCCGCGGCCAGGGGGTCGTGCCGATCGGCCTGACCGCCCTGTACATGGCCCGCATCGAGGCCGGACTCGTCCTCCTCGACGTCGACTTCCACAACAGTCGATTCGCGTGGACCGACGCCGACCGGACGACGCCGATCGAACTCGGGCTCGGCTGGATGGTCCGCGACATCGACGCCGGCGACCGCCAGTTCATCGGTCGCGACGCGATCCGGCGTGAGCTCAAGCACCGGACGTCGCGGTGGAAGCTCAGTGGCCTCGTCGTGGACTGGCGCGAGTACGACCGGATCTACGACGAAGCCGGGCTCATCCCGCCCAAGGACCACACCCCGATCCAGGACGAGTACTACATCTACGACGACGACCTGAACCAGCTCGGCTACGCGACCAGCCAGATGTACTCGCCGATGCTCCAACGCCACATCGCGCTCGCCCGCGTGCCGTTGGACCGGGCGGCGCCGGGGTCACGCGTGAAGCTCGAGATGGCGGTCAATCACCGCTACGAGTACTTCGATGCCGTGGTGGCCCGGACACCCCTGTTCAACCCCGAGCGAAGGACCGCCTGACATGCCGAAGACTCCGAAGCCCCCGAAGAAGCCGGCCCCGCGGTCCACCAAGGCCGATCGCACCTACGACGCGATCGTCATCGGCGGCGGCCACAACGGCCTGACCAACGGCGCCTACCTCGCCCGGGCCGGCCTGCGCACGCTCGTGCTCGAGCGACGACACCTCGTCGGCGGAGCGGCCATCACCGAGGAGCTGCGGCCGGGGTTCTGGTTCACGACCTTCTCGTACGCGCTCAGCCTGCTTCGGCCGGAGATCGTCCAGGACCTCGATCTCGTCAAGCACGGTTTCATGCCGATCCTGATGCCGACCACCTTCTGCCCGAAGGAGGACGGCGACTACCTGCTCCTCGGGCAGGATCATGGCGAAAACCTCAAGGAGATCGCCCGCCACAGTCCGCATGACGCGGACGCCTACGACGCCTTCAACCACGACGTCAACAAGGTGCTCCAGGCGATCAAGCCGCTCCTCGACCAGGCGCCGCCCGACCTCTTCAGCGACGACCCCGAGGAGCTCGTCGCCCTGGCGATGCTCGGCCAGCGCTTCCGCAAGCTCGACAAGAAGGTCCTCCACGACGCCGTGCGCTTGCTGACCGGGTCGGTCGCGGACTTCCTCGACGACTACTTCGAGTCGGACATCCTCAAGGGGTACCTGGCCTCGTCGGCGATCATCGGCACCAAGGTCGGGCCGTACTCACAGGGCTCCGGGCTCGTCCTGCTGTACCACATCCTCGGCGAGCACGACGGCGAGTTCGGGGCCTGGTCGTTCCACAAGGGCGGCAACGGCGGGTTCACCCAGGTCCTGGCCCGGGCCGCGCGGGCCCTTGGCGCCGAGATCCGGCTCGAGTCGCCGGTCGCCAACGTCATCACCAAGAACGGCCGGGCGACCGGCGTGGCCCTCGACGACGGCACGGAGTTCTACGCCCCTGTCGTCGTTTCGGCGCTCGACCCGCGGCGGACATTCCTCGAGCTCGTCGAACCGCGCGAGCTCCCGACCGACCTGGTCGACACGATCGAGCGCTTCCGCTTCCAGGGCACATCGGCCAAGGTCAACTTCGCCCTCGACGCGCCACCACGGTTCCCGGCGCTCGGCGATCGGACCGACCAGTACCGCGGGTTCACCAACATCGGGCCGTCGATGGAGTACCTCGAGCGCGCGTACGACGACGGGAAATACGGCTGGTATTCGAAGCGGCCGTACATCGACTGCGCCGTCCAGTCGATGGTCGACCCGGACATGGCGCCGCCCGGCAAGGCGGTCCTCAGCTGTTTCATCCAGTACGCCCCGTATCACCTGCGCGGGAGCGACTGGGACACCGAGAAGGAAGGGTTCGGGGACACCGTCCAGGCGACGCTCGAGTCGTTCTTCCCTGGGTTCGGCGACCTGGTCCTCCAGCGCGAGATCCGGACCCCGCTCGACATCGAGCGGACGGTCGGCCTGTCGGAAGGCAACATCTTTGCCGGCGAGTTCCTGGCCCCGCAGATGTACTTCTTCCGGCCGGCGCCGGGCTGGAGCCAGTACCGCACCCCGATCGACGGCTACTACCAGTGCGGTTCTGGAACGCACCCGGGTGGCTGCGTGATGGGCGCGCCGGGCAAGCTGGCGGCCGAGCGGATCCTCAAGGATCGCGCCAAAGTCTAGGTAGGCCCTCCGCCTGCCGATATCGACGCCATCGCTATCCGGGCGGCTGTGGGTCCGTCACGGTGTTCACGCAGCCCGTTTCGGGTGACCTCCCGAGTCTGACAAGCGCGATCCGTGCATGGCCGCTCGTACGCGGCGGTACGGACCCTGCACTATCGGCTCCCAACCCCCGCAGCGAGCGATGGTGTCGATATTCGACGAGTCAGGGCGGGTGACGGCGGGCGTCAGTGAACCTTTCGCCTGACGGCGACGCCATACCCTGTCGAACACGACCGCCCAGGTCGTGGCACAGTCGAGGCGACCGTGGACCAGCGAGAGCTTGTCGACCGCGCGAGGCGAGGCGATCATGACGCCTTCGCCGGACTGGTCGACCCTGCCCTCGCGCGGCTGGACGCGGCCGCCCGCCTCATCCTCCGGGACCCGGAGCTCGCGCGCGACGCGGTCCAGGAAGCCCTCATCCGCGCCTGGCGCGACCTGCCGGGTCTCCGCGACCCCGAGCGGTTCGATGCCTGGCTGCGCCGACTGACCGTCAACGCCTGTCTCGATCTGGCCCGACGCCGACGACGGCGCCCGGTCGAGGTCGAGATCACGCCGCATCGACTCGCCGGTGCAATCCGACCTGTCGGGCGCGCTGGCCGACCGCGACCTGGTCGATGGGGCGCTTCGGCGTCTCGACCCCGGTCATCGTGCGGTCGTCGCGATGTACTACCTCCTCGGGATGCCGCTGCAGGAAGTGGCGGCGTCCCTCGGCATCCCGCTCGGCACGGCCAAGTCCCGTCTGCACTACGCGCTCGCCGCGATGCGCCTGACGGTGACGGCCGAGCCCGACCCGGCCCCGGAGCCGGTCCCCGGAGGGCAGGTCGCATGACCACCTCGGCTCGCTTCGAGCGTCAGCTGCCCGACATCCTCGAGGACCTCTACCTGGGACCGACCCCCGACTATCGAGATGAGGTCCTGGCCACCGCGACTCGCTCGCGACAGCGGCCGGCCTGGGCCATCCCAGGAAGGTGGATCCCCATGGCTGATATCGCAAGCCGACCCACGTTCATCCCGCGCCTGCCGATCCGGTCGATCGCGGTGGCGCTGGTCATCATCGCCCTGCTGGTCGCGGCAGCCGTCGCCCTCGTCGGTTCCCGCCAGAAGAGCGTCCCGTCGCCGTTCGGCGTCGCCGGGAACGGATTGCTCGCGTTGACGTCGGGCAGCGACATCATGACGGTCGATCCGGTGACCGGGGAGGTCAGGACGATCGTCGCCGGTCCCGGCATCGACTCGTCGCCGGTCTTCTCACCGAACGGGCAACGGATCGAGTTCCTGCGCCTGCAACGACACCGGCGGCTCGGAGGCGTACGACGTCATGGTCGCCAACGCCGACGGATCGAACCCGATGGTCGTCTCCGACAAGCCGCTGCCCGGTGAGAAGGGCGACCTGCTCTGGAGCCCCGATAGCCGTTTCGTGTACAACATGAGCCCGGAGGGGCTCGATCGCTATGACAGCGACCGGGTCGACGTGAAGCACGTCCTCACGTTCCAGACCGGGATCGCCTTCCAGCCACCCGACGGCAGGCGGATCCTGTTCTCTCGCGAAGCCACGTCCGACGCCGGCCTGTACCTGATGGATGCCGACGGATCGAACGTCACGCCGCTGATCAAGGCCGAGATCTCCATCGACGGCGGGCCTGGGATCGGCGATTGGCAGTTCTCGCCCGATGGGTCGATGGTCGTCTATGGCCAGCATCTGCCAGCTGATCCCAGGCAGTACCGGATCCACGTCGTCAATGCGGACGGCACCGGTGCACGGCAGCTATCGCTGGAGCCCGGCCCCTGGTTCGAGGGCCAACTTGCCGTGTCGCCGGACGGGACCCGGATCGCCTTCAATCGGTGGTTCCTTGACGCTCCCACGGAAGCGGAGACGATCCGCTCGATCGGGATCATCTCGATCAAGGACGGCAGGGTGATCGGCGTCGGCCCCGTCCCGACCAGCAACGGGTCCCGGTTCGAGTGGTCACCGGACGGCACGTCGCTCCTGTCGCTGCCGGCCGGCAATGCCGGCATGCCGATCGTGATCGATGTGGCGGCCAATACCTGGCGCGAATTGCCCGCGACCGTCGATCCTGAGATGAGCTGGCAGCGTACGGCCCGCTGACCAACGACCACTTCCCACCGCCGCGGGTCGCCCCTACACTCCGCGCCAATGGCGACCCGCGGCGATGCTCGTGGCGAGACCCTGGAGCCGGGCGGCCGGATCCTCGCCTTCGACCTCGCCCGGGGCCTGGCCGTCGCGTTCATGATCCTCATCCATGTCATGCGCCATTGGGGCGACCCGGCCACATGGACGACGCCGATCGGGACGGTCGTCAGTTTCCTGGGCGGACCACCGGCCGCGCCCGTCTTCATGTGCCTGATGGGCGCCTCGGTGGCGTTCTCGAGACGGACGTCGTTCCGGTCCCTGGCAAGCCGAGGCGTCTGGCTGATCGCCGCCGGCTACCTCCTCAACGTCGTGCGCGGGACGCTCCCGTTATCGGCGGGGCTGGCGACGGGCGTCGTGACGTCGGAGGAGGTCGCGCCGTTCACGCCCCTCTCGCTGCTGTGGATGGTCGATATCCTCCAGCTGGCGGGTTGTTCGCTCATCCTGATGGCCGCGCTTCGTGTGGTCGTGCCGGTGGGCCCCGCGTGGCTACTGGTCGCGGCCGGGGTCGTGCTCGTGGCGCCGCTGCTCCAGGGCGTGGCGACCGGCATCCCGATCGTCGACGCGGTCCTCGGGATGCTCTGGGCAACCGCCGACAACGTCTACTACCCCGTCTTCCCGTGGGCCGTCTTCCCACTCGTCGGTGCCGTCGTCGGCGATGCGATGGTGCGCGCGCGAGACCGGCCGATGGTGCTGCGCCAGGCCGGGGTGGTCGCACTCGCCTCGTGCGCTGTGGGCGTCGCCCTCATCGCCGCCACGTCGACGACGCTCGATGACCGGACCTACTGGCGCCTCCCGCCGGTGCTCGTGCCGGCCATCCTTGGGTTCGTCGTCGCGTGGGTCTGGGTCTGCGATATCGTCGTGCGCGGCGCCGGCGGGCGGTTCGGCCTCCCGGTCGTCTACGCCTGGGGCGCGCGAGTGACCTCGATGTACGTCATCCACTGGCTGATCGTCGCGTGGGGTGTCGCGATCGTCGGCTTCCGGGTCATGGATCTTGGCCCGGTGCTGGTCGCGATGGTCACGGTCCTTGTGGCCACGGCGGTCGCGTCGCGCTGGCGGCCACGGCTGCGGGGCGTCTTCGCGCCGGCCGAGGCGCCGTCCGTCCGGCACGCCGAGGTCGTACCCGGGCCGTGACCCAGACAAGGAAGAACCCCGGGTGGTCGGGCCCGGGGTTCAAGGTGTAGGCGGCTTGGTTGCGGGGAGGGGATTCGAACCCCTGACCTTCGGGTTATGAGCCCGACGAGCTGCCGCTGCTCCACCCCGCGACCTCAGACTCTAGGGGTCCGGGGCGATTCGGTCAAACCACGGCCGCCGCCGTCGCCGTCGTGGCCAGATGCACACCCCCGGAACGTTGGGTCCGATTCGGGATTGATCGGCACGCGTGATGCGACCCGAAACCGTCCGCCTCACGCTTGGCTCAGCGTGCGGATGGCCCCAGAAGTGATTGGACCAGCGCGTCCAAGGGCGTAGGCCGGTCCTTACGTTCCACGCATGTGCATCTGGCCATGTGGCGTCGGGAGGCGACCATCGAACAGGGGGGCCCGTGACGCTGACGATGAGACCCAGCATGGCGTGGCTCGGGGCCGTCACATGGGCGCAGTCATCGACTCCGGAGCGGGACTTCGGCCGGACAGGTGGCCTCGCCCGACGATCAGCCCGATGACGAGCGTGGCCGTCAGCACGGCGCTGAACACGTACATCGGGTACAGGATGTTCGATTCCGCGAGGACCCCGGTCAGCAGCGACGCCACGATGAAGCCGACCGTCCCCGCCGCCCCGAACAGGCCTTGCGCGGTCGACGACTTCCCAGGCGGCGAGTTCGCGGCGACCACCGCGTAGAGAGCCGGGTTGAGCATCGCGAAGCCGGTCGCCTCGACCAGGATGAGCGGGACGGCGAGCGTCGGGTCGACCATCCGTGTGTAGAGGATCCCCGTGATCGCGGGCAGGATGGAACCGATGACGATGAACGCCAGGGCCCCGCGTCGATCGACGATCCGCCCGGCGTACGGCGACAGCAGCAGGACCGGCAGGCCGAACATCGCGAAGGTCAGCCCGATCAGGTCCAGGCTCGCACCCAGCCCCTCGAGGAAGAGGCTCCAGATCACCTCGTAGGTCCCACCTGCGAAGTAGCCGCCGGCGTTGATGATGAAGACCGCGATCAGGCCGCGGTTCCAGAGGCGCGACGGGCCGACCGACACGAAGGCGTCGTCGTGGTCGGCGGTGATGTCGGCGGCGGCCCGACCGGTCGTCGAGGGGGCATCGGGCGGGAACTCGGTGGCGTCGTGGGACGGGGCGGGGTGCGTCCGGACGCCCGACTCGCGACCACGCAGGCCGATCGGGATGGCGGCCAGCCAGGCGGCGACGCCGCTGAAGATGAACACGAAGGCGATCCCGCCGAACCGTTCGGCCCCGAATGCCCCGATCGCCGGACCGAGCAGCAGGCCGCCCATCTGGACCGCCCCGTACAGCCCGAACGCCTCGCCGCGCCGCTCCGGCGGCGTGGCGTCGGTCAAGTAGCCGCGCGCGGCCGGGTCGTAGATCGAGGTCGCGAGACCTGCCCCGGCGCGCAGGATGACGAACGCGAGCGGACCCGAGAACGCCAACGGCAAGATGCTGAACAGCCCGGTCAGGAGCAAGCCGATCACCATCAGCGGCACGCGGTTCGTTCGATCCGCGAGCCAGCCGAAGAGCGGTTCGCCGATGAGCCGCGCCGCCGGCCAGGCGGCGATGACGATCCCGAGCAGGGCCAGGTCCACGCCCTGCTCGGTGAAGTACAGCGGCAGGACCGGCAGGAGCGCCCCGAACCCCAGCCACACGATGAACTCGGCCAGGAGGAGCGGGACGATGTCGCCCCACCGCTCGAACCATCGATCGAGACGCCCCAAGACGGGCAACCGACGCATGGCCCGAGCCTAGCAAGCCGCCATGGCCTTGCGGGCACCCGAGGCTGATTTCGCCACGTGGAGCGACAGTGGGCCTACCATCTGCAGGTGCTTCCCGCCCCTGCCCTCATCGCCATCGGATTCGTCATCGCGCTGCTGGTGCTGCTGCCTGCGCGGCGGCTCCAGCTGGCGGGGTTCCGCAGCCGCGCGATCGGTGCGTATGCGCTGTTCCTGTGGGTGCTCGGCTTCGCGCTGGCCATCCGCCCGATGGCGACCCGATTCCTGATCCCGATCCTGATCGTCGCGTACCTCGCACCGTTCGTGGTGGCTCCGGGTCGACTGTCGCGGATCGTCCAGCGCGGTCGCGGGGGTCGCGGCGAACCGCCCAAGCCGCCGATGAAGAACGTCACGCCGCCCGACGACCTAGTCGGACCGGAATGACTGCGGCCGTGGCCCTCCACGGTGGCGGCGAGTTCCTGGCCGGCGACGAGCCGTTCCTCGCCGCCCTGCTGGAGGCGGCACGGGACCGCGTCAGCGGTGAGCGGGCGATCCGGGTCGTGGTGGTCCCGACCGCTGCGGCGCGGGGGCGGCCGGGTCTGGCGGCTGCCAATGGCGTCGCCGCGTTCGAGGGCGTGGCGCGAGCCGGCGGGCCGGCCGTCGCGGTCGAGGCCGTAGCGGTCGTAGATGCGGGGAGTGCCGCCGACACCGGCCTGGTCGCCCGCCTGGCCGCTGCCGACGTCATCCATTTCCCCGGTGGCGATCCGGACCTGATCCCGACGGTCATGCGCGCTTCCGCGGCGTGGGCGGCCATCACCACGGCGCTCGACGGTGGCGCCCTCCTCGCGGGGGCGAGCGCCGGAGCCATGGCCCTGGCGCCGTGGACGTGGACGCCCGGTGGCGGGATGGCCGGGCTCGGGGTCGTCCCGGGCCTCTTCGTGGTGCCCCACGCCGACGGTGATCGGTGGACCTCGGCGCTCCAGCGGTTCGGTGGATCGGCGCCGGCTGGACTCGGTGCCCTGGGTCTCGCGGAACGGACCGGGGCGATCACCGACGATGCGACGGCCGACCCTATCGTGTGGCGGGTCGTCGGTCCGGGCGAGGTCCGCTGGCAGGCGGTCCGCGGCGGTCCGACGGTCGTCGTCCGATCGGGCGACACGCTCGAGACGCCGCGCGGCCCGTCATGATGTGGCCATGCGCACCGACCTCGGGTGGCGGCTCGATCCTGCCGTCTCCTTCCTGAACCACGGCTCGTACGGGGCCTGCCCGGAACCGGTCCTGGCCGCCCAGCGCGCCCTGCGCGATCGGCTGGAGGCGGAACCGGTCCGCTTCATGAACGGCGACCTGCCGGGGTTGCTCGACGAGGCCCGCGCGGCGATCGGGAGCTTCCTCGGGGCCGACCCGGAGGGACTCGCGTTCGTCACCAACGCCACGACCGGGATCAACACGGTCCTGCGATCGCTCAGGTTCGAGCCGGGCGACGAGCTGCTGACCGACGACCACGAGTACAACGCGACGCTCAACGCGATGCGGGCGGCCGCGACTCGGGACGGTGCGCGGGTCGTCATCGCGAGGATCCCCTTCCCGATCGCCGGTCCGGCGGATGCGCGCGATGCGATCCTCGCGGCCGTGACCCCCCGGACTCGCCTCGTCATCATCAGCCAGGTCACGAGCCCGACCGCCGTCATCTTCCCGGTCGCCGACCTCGTCGCCGAGCTGGATCGGCGAGGCATCGACACCCTCGTGGATGGCGCCCACGCGCCGGGGATGATTCCGCTCGAGGTCGACGGCCTTGGCGCCGCCTACTGGACCGGCAACGGCCACAAATGGCTGTGCGGCCCGAAGGGGACGGCCGTCCTGTGGGTCCGCGCCGACCGGCGTGATCGGATCCACCCGCTGGTCACGTCACACGGCGCGAATGCCGAGCTTGGCGAGCGGACCCGCTTCCGCCACGAGTTCGACTGGGTCGGCACGAGCGACCCGACCGGCTACCTGGCGCTCCCGGCCGCGCTCGCCTGGATGAGCGCCGTCGCGGCGCCGGATGGCGGCGGTTGGCCGGCCCTCATGGCCGCGAACCACGCGCTGACGCTCGAAGGGCGCGACGTCGTCGCCGCGGCGCTGGGGGTCGAAGCCCCGGCGCCGGACTCGATGCTCGGCTCGATGGCGGCCCTCGGTCTGCCGGGTGTCGACGACACGCAAGCGGCCACGGAACTCGGTCGCCGGCTCGCTGCCGAGGATGGCATCCAGGTGCCGATCGGCGGCTGGCCGGTGCCGGCGGCCCTCGGCGACGGTGCCCGACCGCAGATCCTGATCCGGATCTCCGCCCAGCGCTACAACGAGCGGGTCGACTACGAGCGTCTCGCGGCCGTACTCCTGCGCCGGCTCGGGGCTCAGACGGTGCCGATCCGGTAGACCGTCCCGGTCCCCCAGTCGCCGACGAAGACCGTGCCATCCGGCCCGATCGCGACGGCCACGGGCTGTTCGAGTCCGGTGAGGAACGGCGTGACCGCGGTGGCCGCCGTCGCAGGTTCGAGCTGCAGCCCGACGCGCATGATCGTGCCGGTCGCCCATTCGGCGACGAGGGCGGACGTGCCGATGGTCGTGCCGAGCTGGCCCGTCACGACCGCGACCCCGCTGACGGCCGCGTGCTTGTCGAGGACAGCGAGGGGCGCCGGAACGCCCGTGCACCCGGTCCCACCCTGGCCGTAGCAGTCGGGGAACCCCCAGTCCTGGCCCGATCGCACGATCGCGAGCCAGTCGCCGGGCGTCGCTTCGCCCAGGTCGTCGCGCTGGTTCATGGTGACGAGGAGATCGGCCGTGCCCGGGATGTAGGCCAGGCCGATGGGAGCCCGGATGCCGCTCGCCTCGATGCGCAGGTCGCTGCCATCCGGGAGGAACGAGAGGACCGCCGCGGCGTACGGAGAGGTCGGCGTGCAGGCGTCGCACGGGGCGGAGACACCCAGGACAAGCCGACCGTCGGGCGACATGACGATCCCGTTCACCTCGCCGACATCGTCGGGGAGGGCCAGGACGGTGCGGTGCGCCCCGAAGGCGACCCCGTCGAGATCGCCGTACGCGTCGACCTGCCCATCCGACGCGACGTACAGGGTGTCGCCCACCCATGCCAGGCCGAGCGGTGTGTGGAGGTCGGCGATCACCTTGATCGGGGCGGCGCCTGGGGTCGCGACGAGGTAGACCGCGTCGGTGTCGGCGTCCTCGAACGCCGCGGTCGCCGCCCAGAGGCGCCCGTCGGCGTCGAACGCGAAGGCGGCGACGTTGGCGAGCCCGGAGGCGTAGGCGGTCGCCGCGAGCCCGGCCGGACCCTGGAGACCGGCACCGATCCCGACGAGCGCCGGGGTCGAGCCCGACGCGCTGGAACACCCGGCGACGATCGCGGCGAGCAGGAGCGAGATGATCGGCCGCATCTGGCGATCCGCCCCCCGGCGACCCGTCGTCACGGGCCGCCGGGTGAGAGGACCTAGGTCGCCGGCGTCTCGACCGGAGCCGGGCTGCCGGAACTGCCGGAACTGCCGCTTCCGGAACCGGACGAGTCGTCCGTCCCCATGTTCGGGCAGTCGGCCGTGCTGCCGCCCGAACCGCGGTGGGGTCGGGTCGATGGATCGGCCGCGCCGGGGGTCGTCGGCGTGGTCGTGCCGGGGGTCGACGGCTCGGTGGTGCTGGGCGCCGAGGAG
Organism: uncultured Chloroflexia bacterium; assembly: GCA_963746865.1. GTDB lineage: Bacteria > Chloroflexota > Limnocylindria > Limnocylindrales > CSP1-4 > SPCO01. The sequence continues at coordinate 1,943 of CAVVDB010000001.1, read as the reverse complement.
GAACTCGGTTCCGGGCTGGCCGCCGACACGACGGCGACGGCGCCGCCCACCAGGAGGAGCGCGGAGAGCGCGCCGGTGAGCACGATCCGCTTGATGCCCGAACCCGTGGTCTGCGACGCAGGGGCCTCGGCCGGGGTGATGGGAGCGACGACCGGCTGCGCCGGCGTCAAGGGGGCCGGCATCGCCGGGGTCAAGGGGCCGGCATCGCCGGCTGGTCATGCCATTCCAAGATGGTCTCCTTGGTTCGGTGCGCTTCATGGTCACGGCGTCAACTCATACGCGCCCTCGGATCGGCCTCCCCGTGGACGAACCCTCAGTCCGGATGGTCGGGGCGGCCTCTGAGAGGGTCGTGAGGGCGGGGGCGCATGCATCTCAGACATGCGAATTGGCTCTGGCACGCTCAACCATGGGTCGATTCCGACGAATCACGGTGGTGGCCACGCTCACACGTGGCGATTCTCATGAGCCAGATGCATAACGGCCCGACGGACCCGCGGGACGAGGCTTCCGAGGTCGCGAGAGCTCAGCCCGTGCTCTGGAGGCCGGCCGCGACGCCGTTCACGGTGAGCTGGACGAGGCGGAGGACCCGCTGGCGTTCAGGATCGTCCGGGGGGAGCGCCCGCAATCGCCCCAGCAGCCGGACCTGCAGCTCTGACAGCGAGTCCACGTACGGGTTCCGCAGCGACACGGAACGCTGCAACACCGGTGAGCCATCGAGCAGCCGCTGATGCCCGGTGACCCGCGCGAGCAGCGTGACCGTCCGTCGGTACTCGGTCTCGACCGCCTCCCAGCGCCGATCGTCGCCTGGGCCCGTGGCGAGCGCGGCGTAGAGACGCGCCACCCCCATGTCCGCCTTGGCCAGGCTCATCTCGGCGTTGTCGAGCACGCTCGACAGGAATGGCCACTCGCGCGCCAGACGCGCGATCGCGTCAAGCCCGGCGTCGCCGTGCGCGTCGCGATAGCCCTCGAGCGCGACCCCCAGCCCGTACCAGCCGGGCAGGTTGATCCGCGACTGGGACCAGGCGAAGGTCCACGGGATCGCCCGCAGCGAGTCGATCGAGGGCGCCTCGTCGCGCCGGCCGCGCGCCGCCGGCCGCGACCCCAACCGAAGGTCCGACAGTTCCCGGATCGGCGTGATGTCGCGGAAGAACGAGGCGAACCCGGGGTCATCGTGGACGAGCGCCCGGTAGGCAGCCCGCGCCGTGGCGCTGAGCTCCTCGAGGATCGGCCCCCCGACGGACAGCGCGCGTTCCAGCCGGGCCGCGTGCTCCGGGGTCGAGGCCGTCAGGACCGCGCCGGTCATCTGCTCGAGGTGCCGCCGGGCGATCGTCGGGTTGGCATAGTTGGCGGCGATGACCTCGCCCTGTTCGGTCAGCTTGAGACGCCCATCGACCGAGCCCGGCGCCTGGCCGAGGATGGCCCGGTTGGTCGGTCCTCCGCCGCGCCCCAACGCCCCACCGCGTCCGTGGAAGAGCGTCAGCTCCACGCCCCGTGCCCGCGCCGTCTCGGCCAGCGCCGCCTGGGCCTGGTGGAGCATCCACGCCGCGGCGAGGAACCCCGACTCCTTGTTCGAATTGGAATAGCCGAGCATGACCTCCTGGCGGTCCCCCCGCGCGGCAAGCCCCGCCCGGTACGAGGGATCGTCGAGCAGGGTGCCGAGGATGGACCCGGCGCCATCGAGCGCCTCGCTCGATTCGAACAGGGGCACGAGGTCGAGGACCGGCGGCTCGGTGTCGTCGGCGTCGGCGGCCGCGGCGGCCAGGCCGGCCAGTTCCAGCACGTCGGTCACGTCCGAGGCGGACGACGTGAAGCTCACCACATAGCGGTGACACGCCTCGACCCCGAACCGGGCCTGGGCCGCAGCGATCGCCCGGAACGTGCCGAGCACCTCGTCGAGCGTCACGCCCGCGGCGACCTCGGTGCTCCCGGGCGCCCCGGCCCGG